>CAVYJN010000001.1:0-19306 GCA_963768885.1 uncultured Solirubrobacterales bacterium
TCGGACGACCTCCGGCGCGTCGCCGAGGTCAACCGCTCGATGATCGAGCAGTACGGGATGGGCAGCAAGCTGCTCGCCCACCTCGAGGGCACGGGGAGCGAGAAGACCTCGCAGGCGATGCTCGAGTCGCGCGACAACGAGCAGCAGATGCTGATCGACGAGGCGCAGTTCGAGGCGCGCATGCTGGTGGCCGACAACCGCGACCTGATCGACCGCATCGCCGAGACGCTGCTTGCGAAGGAGTCGATCGAGCGAGCGGAGATCGAGGAGATCGTGGCCGCCGTCAACGCAAGTCGCTACGAAGACGCCTCGCTGGAGCCGATCGTCACCCTGCCCTCGATCGCCGCGGGTGCGGAGCCCGAGGCCGACGCGCAGCCCGCTCCCGCGGGCGAAAGCGTGCCGCCGCCGGTGAACCGCCGCAGGCAGAGCGACCGCCGCAGCGTGGCGCCACCGCCGGGTGGCGCGGTGCCGGCGCCGGTTCACAGCCGACGCCCGTAGCCGAACCTCGGCAGTCACTAGACTGCGCCCGATGTTCGAGTCGATCGATCACGTCGGCGTGGCCGTCGAGGACCTCGAAGCCGCCGTCGCCCTGTATTCCGACACGTTCGGGATGCCGGTCCAGCATCGCGAGACCGTCGACGAGCAAGGCGTCGAGGCGGTGCTGCTGGGCATCGGCGACTCGCACGTCGAGCTGCTTGCGCCGCTCGGCGACGATACGCCGGTCGGCAAGTTCCTGGCCAAGAAGGGCCCCGGCATCCACCACACCGCATACCGCTGCGCCGACGTCGCGAGCGCGATCGAGGAGTGCCGCTCGCGCGGCCTGCGGCTGATCGACGAGCGCCCGCGGCGCGGCATCCGCGACAGCCTCGTGGCCTTCATCCATCCGGCCTCCACCGGGGGCGTGCTGACCGAGCTCGTGCAGCCCGCCGAGGGAGCGCACTGACGTGGCCCGCGACGGGGGCGAGGCGCGCCGGGTCGAGGTCGGTTTCACGGGCGGCCAGGTGATCCTCATGCGTCTCGACGAGCGCTCGCACGATCAGCTGCGCCGGGCGGTGCAGGAGGGTAAGCAGCCCTGGTACGAGGTCGAGACGGTGGACGGCGTGGTCGGGCTCGACCTCGGGCAGGTCTCCTTCCTGAAGCTCGAGTCCGCGGAGCACAAGGTCGGCTTCTCGGGTCTGTAGAAGGTGCGCCCGTCGCGGACAGCCATGCTGCTCGGGGCGCTCGGCCTCCTGGGCGCCGCGTTGTGGTGGCGACGCAACCCATCCGCTTGCCCGTACAACCAGCGCTTCTGGGTCCAGGCGCCGCACCCGGGCATCACGCGTGGACGACTGATGGAGGCGCTCGCGCTCGCTCCCGACGAGCGCGTGCTGGAGATCGGTCCCGGCACGGGCTACTACACCTTCGAGATCGCGGCGGCGCTCCCGCAGGGCCAGCTCGACATCTTCGACATCCAGCAGGAGATGCTCCAGCACGTGATGAGGGAGGCCAACCGGCGCGGCGTCACGAACGTGCTGCCGACGCACGGTGACGCCCGCGAGCTGCCCTTCGCCGACGACTCCTTCGACGCGGCCGTGCTGGTCACGGTGCTCGGGGAGATCCCGGACCAGGAGCAGGCACTGAGCGAGGTTGCGCGGGTGCTTCGTCCGGGCGGGCGGCTCGTGGTCGGAGAGATGTTCGGCGACCCGCACATGGTTACCTCGGGCAAGCTGCGCGATCGCGCGCGCGGCGCCGGCCTCGGCTTCGAGCGGCGGGTGGGCAACCCCCTCGCCTTCTTCGAGCGCTTCGAGACGCCGCCCACCGAGTCGACCGTCTGACGCATCGCGGCCTGTCCGCCCTGGCTGAACTCGACCGCCGCCTGCTGGTGCTGCTGCGCACGCGGCTGCGGACCCCCGGGCGTGACCGCGCCGCGGTCGCATACGCGCGCATGGGCGAGTCGGGCGGCCTGTGGATCGCGCTCGCGCTCGCGGGGGCGGTGGTCGACTCGCGCCGCCGTGGGCGGTGGCTGGCCGCGGCCGCAACCGTTCCGCTCACCCTCGTCCTGAACTACCTGGTGAAGCGCGCGGTGGGGCGGGAGCGGCCCCGGATCGCCGGACTCGACCCGGTCGGCCGCGTCCCCGTGTCGAGATCCTTCCCGTCCGCGCATGCGGCGACTTCCTTCGCGGGTGCGGTGCGGATCGCCGCGCTCGCCCCCGGCATGCGCGCGCCCCTGTTCGCCGCCGCCGCGCTGATGGCCCTCACCCGCCCGTACCTCGGCGTGCACTATCCGGGCGACATCGTGGCGGGCGCGGCTTTCGGCCTGATCGTGGGCGCCGTCGCGGAGGCCGCTTCATGAAGGTCGGCATCGTGGGGCTGCCCAACGCCGGCAAGTCGACCCTGTTCAACGCGCTCGCCAAGGCCGGCGCCGAGGCGGCCGAGTACCCCTTCACGACGGTCGATCCGAACGTCGCGGTTGTTCCGGTGCCGGACGAGCGACTGGAGCGGCTCGGCGACGTCCTCGGAATCGCGCGCCGCGTGCCCGAGCATCTCGAGATCGTCGACATCGCGGGACTCGTGCGCGGCGCGCACAAGGGCGAGGGACTCGGCAACCGGTTCCTCGGGCACATCCGCGACGTCGACGCGATCGTCCACGTCGTGCGCGCGTTCGAGCATCCGCAGGTCGCGCACCCGCACGGAGAGGTCGACCCGGCAGACGATCTCGCCACCGTCGAGGCCGAGCTGATGCTTGCCGACCTCGAGAGCGCCGAGCGCAGGATCGAGACGGCCACGAAGGGCGCTCGCGGCGGCGACAAGGAGGCGATCGCCGAGCGCGAGGTGCTCGAGCGCGCGATCGCGGAGCTGTCGGCCGGCCGGCCCGCTCCACGCGAGGCGGGCCTGCTCACCTCGAAGCCCGTGCTGGTCGTCGCCAACGTCGGCGAGGGAGACGCGATGCCCGCGGCGCTCGCGGAACGCGGTGCCGTCGCGGTGGTGGCGCGCGACGAGGCCGAGCTCGCCGAGATGGACGACGTGGAGGCCGCCGCGATGCGGGCCGAGCTCGGCATCGACGAGGGGGCGCTCCAGCTGATCGTGCGCGAGGCGTACCGGCTGCTCGGCCTGATCACGTTCTTCACGGCTGTGGGCGGCACCGAGGTCCGCGCGCGCAGCCTGCGCGAGGGGAGCACGGCGCATGAGGCGGCGGGCCGCGTCCACACCGACATGCAGCGCGGCTTCGTGCGCGCCGACGTGATCGGCTGGGAGGATCTGATCGAAGCCGGCTCGTTCGCCACGGCGCGCGATGCCGGGCGGCTGCGGACGGAGGGCCGGGACTACGTCGTCGCCGACGGCGACGTGGTCACGATCAAGTTCAGCCCCTGAGGGCTCAGCCGATCGCCGGCGGCGCGACGCGCAGCGGCGGCCCGGCTGCCCAGCCCGCCTTCACGCGATAGATCCCCGCCGTCCCGACGTGGATCCGGTAGGCCCCGTCGATCACGGGGAACTTGCCGCGCTTCTGCCAGCCGTCCTTCGTGCGCTGCTCGAGCGTGACGGAGTCGAGCTTCGTCCCGTCGATCGTGCCGTGCAGCGCCACCAGCGGCCGCACCCCGCGCAGCGTGCGCGCCTCCGCGCCCGCGCTTCGCAGCGTGCGGACGCGCCGCACGTAGAACCACGTGTCGCGCAGCCCCATGCGCGCCCGGATCTGGGGGCCGGTGACCACGGTCGAGCCGCGCGAGCCCCTGATACGCGCCTTCACGACACGCGGCGACACGCCGCGCTCGAGCACCTTGAAGCTGCGCAGGCGGCCCTTCACCCACCCGCCGAGCTTGCTCGCGAGGCCGGACCGGGAGAACGAATAGGGGCCCCACCGGTGGTAGGGCGAGGAGTCGTCGTAGGGGTCCTCCACGCCCTTCAGCCAAGGCTTGGGGGAGCCCTTCGTGAAGACGTTCTCGACGTTCTCGGTACGCCCGCCCGAGGTGGAGAAGAAGAAGGTCGTCGCGATGTCGCCGCCGTAGGTGACGACCTCGCCCCTGGTCGACTCGACGGCCGAGTTCGTCGCGGGCGTCTCCGCGAGATAACCGCGGTACATCTGGCTGCGCGTGTCCGCGTACTGGTCGAAGCCCTTGCCGTTCACGTTCGAGGCGAGCGCGTACGAGCGCGCGGCGAGTGCCTGCGCCTGGAGCGCGGCGGCCGGCCATGAAGCCGGGCTCTCACCGGGAACTACTCCCATCAGGTAGCTCTCCAGCCCGACCGCGTTGATCGCGTTCAGGCCCGGCCCGGACGCCGTGCGGATCTCGAGCTGGTCGCGGTAGAGACCGTCGCGCACGCCGTTGTCGGCGCGGCCGAGCAGCCGCACGTGCTTTCCGCCGGTCACGCGCAAGACGTCGGCGACGACCTCGAGCCGCCTCCCGGAGGCGCTGCGCAGCACGACGTTGTTGCCCTCGCGCGTCGCCTTGTAGACCGAGTCCTCGTTGAGGCCGCGGTCGCCGGCCTGCGTCGCGTGACGGATGTAGACGGTCGAGCGGTTGGGCTGGAGCAGCACGCGCATGCCCCCTCCGCCCACCGAGCCGATCGTGGTGTTGCGGTAGTAGTGGCCGATGATGTCGCGGTAGCTCGCGCCGTGCTTGGCGTACCCGTAGGCCCCCCACTGGCTCATGCCGATCCCGTGGCCCCATCCGGCCCCGCGCACGGACCAGCGCTCCGCCGCCCCGGCCCCTGCGGGCCAGGCCGCGGCCGCGATCAGAACGGTGAATATGACGGCACGCTTGAACATCGGTGTTCGAGCCTTACTAACGCGGGTGGAGCCCCTAAGTCGCGCTGGCAGACCCAGGATAGGGCCCAGTATCGCTGCCATGCGGGCACCCCGCGCCGATCCTCTAGATTGACAATCGACATGCTCGCCGATCCCTTGAGCCCTCTCCCGGTGGCCGCAGGATGTCCGTAGCGGCGCAGCCGCGCGAGCGGGACGTCGTCGCGAACGTCCCGAAGCGGCTGTTCATCGGGGGTCGATGGGTCGACGCATCCGGAGGCGCCACGCTCCCGGTCGAGGACCCCTCGACGGGCGAGACGATCGCGCAGGTCGCCGACGCCACCCCCGACGACGCGCTCTCCGCGCTCACCGCCGCGCACGAGCGCCAGGCGGAATGGCGCGAGCATCCCCCGCGTGAGCGTGGCGAGATCCTGCGGCGCGCCTACGAGGGGATGGTCGAGCGCGCCGACGACCTCGCACTGCTGATGACGCTCGAGATGGGCAAGCCGGTCGCCGAGTCCAGGACGGAGGTCACCTACGCCGCCGAGTTCTTCCGCTGGTTCGCGGAGCAGGCGGTGCGGATCGACGGCCGCTACCAGGTCGCCCCGAACGGGCAGGGACGGCTGCTCGTGATGCAGCAGCCCGTCGGGCCGGCGTACATGATCACGCCGTGGAACTTCCCCGCCGCGATGGCCACGCGCAAGATCGGCCCGGCCGTCGCCGCGGGCTGCACGATGATCCTGAAGCCGGCAAGCGCCACGCCCCTGAGCGCGCTCGCGGTCGCGCAGATCCTCGAGGAGGCCGGCCTGCCGGGCGGTGTGCTGAACGTGCTCACCAGCTCCAGCTCGAGCGACGTCTCGAAGCCGATCCTGTCCGACTTCCGCCTGCGCAAGCTGAGCTTCACCGGGTCGACCGAGGTCGGCCGCAAGCTCATGGAGCAGGCCGCCGGCCAGATCCTGCGCGTGTCGATGGAGCTCGGGGGCAACGCTCCCTTCATCGTGTTCGAGGACGCCGATCTCGACGCGGCGGTCGAGGGCGCGATGATCGCGAAGATGCGCAACATCGGCGAGGCATGCACGGCGGCCAACCGGTTCTACGTGGCCGAGTCGGTGGCCGAGCGGTTCACCGAGGAGCTGGGGCGGCGCATGGCCTCGCTGAAGGTCGGCCGCGGCACCGAGGACGACGTCAAGGTCGGGCCGCTGATCAACGACGAGCAACGCCAGAAGGTCGAGGAGCTCGTCGAGGACGCGCTTTCGAAGGGTGCCAGGAAGGTCGCGGCCGGGGAGTCTCCGAACGGCCGCGGCTACTTCTACGCGCCGACGGTCCTGGGTGACATCCCGGACGACGCGCGCCTGCTCAAGGAGGAGATCTTCGGCCCGGTCGCGCCGGTCAAGCGCTTCGCGAGCGACGACGAGGCGATCAGCGCCGCAAACGACACCGAGTACGGCCTCGTCGCCTACCTCTACACGCGCGACCTCGGGCGCGCGATGCGCGTGATGGAGCAGCTCGAGTACGGCATGATCGGCCTCAACCAGGGGATGGTCTCCAATCCCTCCGCCCCGTTCGGGGGCATCAAGCACTCGGGCGTCGGCCGCGAGGGTGGCTACGAGGGCATCCAGGAGTACCTCGAGACGAAGTACTGCGCCGTCAGCTACTGACGGGGTCTGGCGTGGTCGGTCGTGTTCTCGACCTCGCTTGTGTCGAGCGCCTCGCGCTGCACCCAGTTCGCGGCCATCGAGAAGATCAGCAGCACCGACGCGAGCGCGATCAGAGTCCACACGAGCCCCCGGTGTCGCCGTTTCGGCTCGGGGCTCGCGGCGGGTTCAGGCGTGTGCGCGGGAGCTCGCTCGGGCGGGGATGTATCGGATTGGTGGGTCATGTCGGCCACCGTCGGGGGCGGATTGCACGCACGCTATCGCGGACCCGAACGAGCTTGTCGCCGTGGCTGAAGCCTGCACGATTCGAGCCGACACCTACGACTCCTTCACCGACGAGGAGCCGATCGTTCCCGACGAGTCGCTGGACTCGTTCATACGGCCGCCTCTGTCGGGGGTGAGCGGGACTTTGATTGGCTTCCGGGTTGGATCGTTGGGATGCCCCGGGTAAATGGGAGGGCGACGAGCGCGAGGAGTGCCAGGACCGACACGGCGACGCGCAGCCCGTCGATGCGGCTCTGCTCGTTCGTCTTCACGATCGCGTCGGCCGTGGTGGGGGGCACGTTCGCATCTGAGAGCGCGGTCTCGAGGTCGGCGTCGGAGATGAACGGCGCCCCACCCGCTAGTTTCGTCTGTGCCTGCGACGTGACGCTGTCGGGGACGTCCGGGTTGTCTTGGATGCCCGTGAGGTAGGACGTGGTCAGCACGGAGATGAGCACGGCGCCGGCGAGTGCGGTGCCGATCGACGCGCCGAGTTGGCTGCCCGTGTTCTGAATCCCACCCACTTCGCCGCTCTTCTCCTCGGGTACCGCTGACACCGTCACGGCGCCGAGCTGCGAGGCCATCGCGCCGAGCCCGGCACCGGCGAGCAGCAACGGCCAGGTCACGATCTCCGGTCCGGCACCGACGTCGAGCAGGCCAACGAGGAGCACGAGGCCGGCGAACAGCGTCATGAACCCGAGGCGGACCACCCGCCGTGGCGACACATCCGGGAGCAGCCTGGGGATGCCGGCGGCGAATAGCAGCAACGACAGCGACAGCGGAAGCAGGCGGACGCCCGTCTCGACCGCCGAGATCCCGAGCGCGACCGACAGGAACAGCGGAACGGTGAAGAAGAGGCCGGCCTGGACCAGGAACATGAAGAAGAACGACGTGACCCCGCCCCGCAGCTGGATGTTGCGCAGCATCGCCGGCTCGATCAGCGCCCCCTCGCCGCGCTCGATGCGGCGGTTCTCCCACCACACGAAAACGGCGAGCGTTACACCGCCCGCGAGGACGAGCCAGATCACCGGTGAGAGCCCGAACCACTCGGGAGCTTCCGGCTTGGCCTGCACGAAGCCCCACGTCCCCGCCTTCAGGATGCCGAACACGATGGCACCGAGCCCGGCCGCGGACAGCGCGGTGCCGACCAGGTCGAGTCGGGCGCCTGCCTCGGCCGGCGTGTCATTCATGCGCCGTGCCAACAACAGGATGACGAGCACGATCACGACCTCGCCGGCGAACACCCACCGCCACGAGGCGTAGGTCGTCAACGCGCCGCCGATCAGCGGCCCCGACGCCACCGCGATCGCAGCCGCCGAGGCAACGAGCCCGTACGCGCGCGGACGATCGGCCTTTCCGAAGTTCGACGCGACGAGCGCCACGATCGCCGGCATGATCAGCACCGCGCCCATGCCCTCGAGGAACGACCAGCCGATCATCAGCGTCGTCAAGTTCTGCGACAGCGCTGTCGTGAGCGAACCGCACGCGTAGACGACGCACCCGATCGCAAACGCCCGCTTCCGGCCGAGGATCTGACCGACCTTCCCGCCCGTGATCATGAAAGACGCCATCACCAGCGTGTAGAACGTGATCGCCGTCTGGACGCCGGTCACGGTCGTCCCGACGTCCTTCGCGACTGTCGCGATCGCCGTATTCATCACCGAGGAATCGAGGGCCATCACGAACTGCCCCGTCGCCAGGGTCAGCAGCACGATCCCCGCCGCGCTGGCGCGTTGCCCGGTGGTCGCGGCCACGTCCGTCATTCCGTCACCAGAAACCTGGACGGGCTGCTCGATCGAGAATTGCCGCGATGTTCGAACACTCGCTGAACGTAGGGACCCTTACTGAAGGTCCTTGGCATGCGTGATCTCAGTCGCTGACCCGCTGCAGATCCAGATCACCCACGCAAAGAGGATGATCATCGTCCAGAGAATGTCCAATAACGGATAAATCGGTCGCGAGCGGTTTGCGGAAACGCATACCCTATGTCGTATTGACGGGTCGAGGAGGGCACAACGCTGTGGCGAGGACAGGGGACCGCTTCGAGATGCCCGACGGCAGCGTCTACGAGGTGACCGCTGCCGCGGCAGAGAGCGGAGGCGAGTTCGTTGAGATGATCTTCACGCTGCCTCCCGGATCGGTCTCGCCGCCCCCGCACGTACACGCCGGCCTGACGGAGGCCTACGAGGTCCTCGAGGGCGCTCTGGACGTGATGCGCGGCGGCTCCTGGACGACGCTTACGCCGGGGCAATCCGCATCGGTGCCCCCGGCGACGGTTCACACGTTCAAGAATCGAACGAAGGCCACTGTCCGGGTACGCAACGTTCATCGCCCGGCGGCACGCTTCGAGCAGTTCATCGAGCACATGTACCGGTTGATGCGAGCGCGAAACGTCAAGGGAGGTAAGGACCCGCGGATCCCGCTATACCTGTCGATGCTGATACTGGAGTACCCCGACACACTCGCCCCCGGGCGCACCCGCGACCGGGTCGCCCTGAAGGCGCTCGCCGGCCTGGGCCGGCTGTTGCGTTTGCGGACCGATGTAAAGGCGTAATGTTCGTGTGGATGGCTGGTTGGGTCGCCCAAGGCCTGGACGAACTCTCCAGAGCAGCGCATCCGCCCCGGTTCTTGAGGGCGTTGAGCTGGGCGTCCTCCTACCCGATGACTGCGTCCACGGCCTCGGGCTCTGCGCCCGCCGCGGTGGCTCCGGCCCGGATCTGGTCGGCGCGACGAAGCTTCACATCCCCGCCCAGCTCGCTCTCGGCCTGCTGCCGGCGAGAGGCAGTCGGTCCTCGGCGGTTCAGCGTCGCAATGGGAGGCGCGATTCATCTGTGACCCGCGCGCTCCCGCGATCAAGCAGGGGCCATTAGGCTGGCAGGGACAGCTCTAGAAAGGAGCAACAAATGAGAGGTGCAGGCCGCGTCGTGTTCGCAGCAACCATGCTGCTGATCGTCGGCACCATCAACATCATCTATGGCATCGGCGCACTGGACGATGCCAACGTCTTCGTCAACGACACGAGGTTCATACTCACGAACCTCAGCACCCTGGGATGGGTTCTGATCATCCTCGGGGTGATCCAGCTCACCGCGGGCTTTTCGCTGATGGCGGGCAATACATACGGCCGGGTGATCGGGATCATCGCCGGCAGCATCGGCGCGATCGGCGCCCTCCTGTCGATCGGCGGGGCCTACCCGTGGTGGTCGCTCGGCGTCTTCGCGCTGTGCGTGTACATCGTGTACGGCCTGATCATCTTCGGTGAAGAGGAGCGCCCGACCGCGAGGTAGACGGAGAAGCTCCGGAAGACGGTGGCGAGCCCCGCAGCTGGACACCGCGGGGCTCGCGGCGGTCAGTAGCGGCTGCCGCCCTGCGCGGGCCCACCACCTGCAGAGTCGCTGCTCTTCTCCACCTTGCCGCCGGTGGCCGAGACGACGTACCACTCGGCGCCGAATGCGTCGACCTGCTGACCGGTCGTGTCGCCCGCCTTCGTGTCGGACGCGTAGTAGTAGAGCGGGTGGCCCGCGTAGACCACCTGGCTCTTCCCGTCGGGGCGCTTGGTCACCGACAGCATCGCGGCGTCGACGCCGGAGCCGGCGCTCGGCTTCCCGGTCGCGGTGAGCGGCGGCCATGCGGCCGCGCAGCCTCCCGTGCAGGCGCTCGTACCGCTCTTGTCCTTCTCGAACAGGTAGACGGTGCGGCCGTTGGGGCCCACGAGCACGTTCCCCAGGTCGGTGCTCCCGACCGACAGGGTGCCGGAGGCGCCCGCTGCCTGGGTGCTCGACTGGGTGCTCGCGCCGTAGTTCTTGCTCCCGCAGCCGGCAGCGACCAGCGCCACCACCGCTGCTGCCATCAAGATCAGTGCGACAGGACGTTTCATCGGCGCTCCTTCAGCAGAATCAGGTTCTCGACTACCGACACGGCCGGCAGGCCTCGGCGGTTCAATGTGAACCAGATGTCCTGCTTGGACGTGTCAAGTGAGATGGCATTGCGCAAACGCCGGCAAACGTACGACGAGGAAGAGCTGGTGCGGGCTCTGCAAGCCGAGCACGGCCCCGCGTTGCTCGGCTACGTGACCCGGCTCACCGGCGACCCGCAGCGCGCCGAGGACGTCGTGCAGGAGACGCTGTTGCGAGCGTGGCGCAGGGCAGGCTCACTCGAAGGTGACCCGTCCTCGCTTCGGTCGTGGCTCTTCACGGTCGCCCACAACCTCGCGATCGACGAGCACCGCGCCCGCGCGGCGAGGCGCGAGGAGGCGGAGGCCGACCTCCCCGATGTCGCAGTGGCCGGACAGCTCGACCGCGCGCTCGAGGCCTCGCAGATCACGGAAGCCCTTCGGGGGCTCTCGCACGACCATCGCGAGGCGCTCGTGGAGACGTATTTCCGGGGCCGCTCGGTGGCGGAGGCGGCGGTCGTGCTCGGCGTGGCGCCGGGCACGGTGAAGTCCCGCACCTATTACGGGCTCCGCGCGCTGCGCGCGGCTCTCGAGGAACGAGGTTGGGGCGGATGAGCGCCGGCTGCGACTCGCTCGAGCGCCTTTCGCTCGGCGCCTACGTCCTGGGCGCGCTCGATCCGGTCGAGCGGGCGGCCGTCGACGCGCACCTCGCCGGGTGTGCGCCGTGCCGCGACGAGCTCGCCGGGCTCGCGGCGATGCCGGGCCTGCTCTCGCACGTGCGCATGGAGGACTTGCTGGAGCCGGACCCCACCCCGTCACCCGGCGCGTCCGACCGTCTGGTCGCCCGCATGCGCGCGGCGCGGCGCGTCCGGCGCCGCCGGCTCGGTGCGGCTGCAGGCGCCGTCGCGCTTGCCGCCGTCACGGCGGGCGTGATCGTGCTCGGCACCCCGAGCAGTGAGGTGACCGGTCCGAGCGAGAGCGCCGCCTCGATCTCGGCGACCAGCGCCCGCACCGGCGTGACCGCTTCGTTCGGCATGCGGACGGAGCCCTGGGGCACGGGCGTTCGCGTGCGCCTGGGGGGCGTGCCGCCGAACACGCGCTGCAAGCTGATCGTCTACTCCCACGACGGACGGCGAGAGGTCGCCGGGACCTGGCGAGCCGGCTACGAAGGGACGGCCGACGTCCGGACCGCGACGGCGATTCCGCGAGTCGATCTCGCGGCCTTCGAGGTGACGACGGGCAGCGGGCGGCGGCTGGTGCGCGCCGCTCTCTAGCGCCCCTCCCTCCGCGTCAGCCTCTCGCGGAACCGAACGTCGCCTCGAGGCCGCGGATCAGGTCCTGCTTCTCCTGTGCGGACAGCCGTGACCCAGGGTGCGTTGGCTTGTACTGCCAGGGCGGCATCGATCCGCTGCGGATGCTCTCGATCATCTCCTCGAGCTCCGCCTCGCCGGTCGAGAGGTTGACATGGTCGCGACCCTCCTCGACGTCCCTCTGCACGAGCCACGAGATCGGTGCGACGTTCGAGTACCACGGCCACTTCGTGAGGTTGCTGTGACAGTCCATGCACGCGTCGGTCATCAGCTTTTCCGTGCGCGGGCTGTCCCACGCGATCGCGCGCCCGCCCGCCGGGTTCGTGTGGTCGCGGCCGTAAGGGACGAGTTGGATCGCAACCAGCAAGGCGAGAAGCCCTGCCACGGCCCACTTGAGGAACGTGCGAAGTTCCACGGCCAAGAGCGTAATGGCGTGGCCGGGCAGCTCAGCCTTGACCTCGACGAAGTTCCAGGGAGGCGTCGGGCGTCGCCCGGACCCGCGCCGTGACATCCTTACGGCGCCAGCAGCGCCCGGAGGGGAGAGGTGCAGGACCTTTCGACAGCAGACGTCGGCCAGGAACTCGCGGACCGAAAGCGCGAGCACAGCGCGCACAGATCCGCCAGGACGACCGGCTCGTGATCATCGAGGCCGTGATGCTGTCACTCGTCGCGCTCGTGGCCGCGTGGTCGGGCTATTGCGCGGCAGAGTGGAGCGCAAGGATCGTCCGACCTGCTCGCGGACTCCCAGGAGACCCAGGCCAGGCCGACGCGGCCAAGCAGGAGGCGCTCCAGTTGCGCACGTTCGACTCGGTCGCGTTCGATGCGGTGTTCACGGCGTACGTGACCAAGGACCGCCGGGCGTTTCGCCTGGCAGTAAAGCGGCTGCGGGCCCGGCTATATCGCGAGGCGTTCAGGGCCTGGCTCGCGACCCGACCGCTCACCAACCCGGACGCGCGCCGCGACCCGACCCTCATGCCGCGGGTACCGCATCCCGGAGGAGGCTCAGGCCCGCAGGCTGAGAACGCACGCACACGCGCAGTTCGAGGCGGCGAGCGTGGCAGGGAACAACTCGGACCGCTACGTGCGCGTCACCGTCATCCTCGCGTCGGTCCTCTTCATCCTCGGGATCAGCGGCCACTTCCCGGTCCGCACCGCGCGCTACTTCCTGATCGCGATCGGCGGCGTGCTCATCGCCTACTCCATCGAGCTACTGAGCCTGCCGGGGCTGCCGTCGTGACGATCTCCGCCGACTCGCCCGCGGTGGCGCGCGTACATCTCGGCGATCCACTCGCCCCCGGGCCGCGACTCAGCTCGTCGCGCAGCTCCTGGATCGCCGGCGCCATCGTGTGCGGCACGGTACGGCCGCTCGGGCGGCGCGAGCACGGGGTGAAGAGCGACGCGGCCGTGAGGTCGGCGACGCTGAAGCGGTCGCCGACGAGGTAGCCGGACGGGCCGAGCTCGGCCTCGAGCCGGTCCATCGCCGCGACCACGATCGGTCGCGTGCGCGGGCGGCGCCTCGTCGGTGACGGCGTAGTCGCGCCGCACGACGGGCGCGGACCGGGGCGCTGTCGCGCGCAGCAGTCCGCTCGCGCACCGGGCTGGCCGCCTCGTGAAGAGCGTGCGCGCCGTCACGTCGGGGTCCGGCAGCGTGTGGTACCAGACGAAGCGCCGCAGCGCCGGCGCGAGCTGCTCGTCGAACCAGTCCTCGAGCTCGAGCGCGCGGGCGCGCTCGGCATCGTCGGCCGGGTACAGCGGCGGGTCGGGCCGGTACTCCTCGAGCGCGGCGATGATCGCGGTCGAGTCGCCGATGCGCCGGCCGTCGAGCTCCATCACCGGCAGCCGCCGCTGCGCGCCGCGCGTCAGCAGCAGCGCGCGTCAGCCGTGCAGGCCGGGCATCGGCACGCGGCGCTCGTGCGGGATGCCCTTGTAGTCGAGCGCCCAGCGCGCCTTCTCGTTGTAGTGCGAGAGCTCGATGTGCCAGAGGACGACGGTCACCGCAGCGCCCAACCTATCTCGGCCCCGGGTGGTGATGTGTGCCGATGATCCACTCCTCCCGCCACAGGGGACTAGGCTGTTTGGAGGTGACCAGCTACAGGAGGAATGCATGACCGTGGCAGAAGAGCTCTGGGCGCGGAGACGCGCAAAGCCGTCGACAACTTCCCCGTCTCCGGCGAGCCGGTGCCCGCCCCGGTGATCCGCTGGCTCGGGCGCATCAAGGCAGCCGCCGCGCGGGTCAACGCCGAGCTCGGTCTGCTCGGGTCGACATCGCGGAACGGGTCGCATCCGCCGGCGACGAGGTGGCCGCCGGCGAGCACGACGAGCAGTTCCCGGTCGACGTCTTCCAGACGGGCTCGGGCACCTCCTCGCAACATGAACGCGAACGAGGTGATCGCCAACGCGCATCAGCTGCGGCACGGCGCGTGTCCACCCCAACGACCACGTCAACATGGGGCAGTCCTCCAACGACGTGTTCCCGATCGGCGGTGCACTCGCGGCCGCTCGGCGAGGTGCGCGCGCGATCTGCTGCCGGCGCTCGAGCGCGCTGGAGAGCCGCGCTCAGGCGCAAGGCCGACCGCGTTCGCCGACGTCGTCAAGATCGGCCGCACCCACCTGATGGACGCGGTCCCCGTGACGCCTCGGACAGGAGTTCGGCGGCTACGCTGCCCAGATCCGGCTCGGCAGGGAGCGCATCGCGGGCGTGCTCCCGCGCGTTGCGCAGATCCCGCTGGGCGGACCGCGACCGGGCACCGGGCTCAACACGCACGCGCAGTTCGCGCAGCGGGTGCGCGAGCGCCTCGCGCGCGAGACCGGCCTCGAGCTCGCGCAGGCGCCCGAGCATCCCTTCGAGGCGCAGGGCAACCGCGACGCCCTGGTCGAGCTCTCGGGCGCACTGAAGGCGCTCGCGGTCTCGCTCACCAAGATCGCCAACGACATCCGCATGGATGGGCTCCGGGCCGCGCGCGGGCCTCGCCGAGCTGTTCCTGCCGGAGCTCCAGCAAGGGCAGCTCGATCATGCCGGGAAGGTCAACCCGGTGATACCCGAGGTCGTGCTCCAGGTGAGCGCGCAGGTGATCGGCAACGACGCCGCGATCACGGTCGCCGGCACGCAGGGCAACTTCGAGCTGAACGTGCGCGTGCCGCTGATCGCCCGCAACCTGCTCGACCAGATCCGTCTCCTGTCGAACACGGTCACTCTGTTCGCCGACAAGTGCATCGCCGGCATCGAGGTGAATCGCGAGATGACGGTTGCGGCACGTGAGCTCAGCCTCACCACCGCCACCGCACTCAACCCGGAGATCGGCTACGACCGCGCGGCCGAGCATCGCGAAGGAAGCGGCCGCGAGCGGGCCGCACGGTCCGCGAGGTCGCACGCGAGAACAGGGCGTTGACGAGGCGAGCTCGACGCGGCGCTCGACCCGCGAAGATGGCGAAGGGGAACCTCGAGTAGCTCAGCGGCTCGTTCAGCGGCTTCTCGTCCGGACCGCCGCATAGCTTCACCTCCACCGTGGGCGACCTCTCGACCTTGCTCCAGGACCCGCTCGCGCACCGCGCGCTCGACGCCCTGGTTCGTGCCGAGACCCGCGTCACCCCGCAAGCTCGGCCACGAGCTCGAGCGCCCGCGGGGTCCGCACCGCCTTCGCGATGCTGGTCATCGAGTCCGCCGATGGCGAGCTTGGCCTGCGGGCGCTGCGGCAGCGCCTCGGCCTGAGCAAGGCGAACGCCAGCGAGGTCACCTCTGCGCTCGAGCAGCGCGGGCTGATCCGGCGCGAGACCGACCCACGCGACCGCCGGGCGCTCAACATCGCGCTCACATCTCTCGGCCGCGCGCTCGTCGACGAGCTGTTCCCCGGCCACGCGCGCCGGGTGCGGGATACGTTCACCGTCCTCGACGACGGCGAGAAGCGCGAGCTGGCCCGCCTTTGCCGGAAGCTCGACGCGCGCGAGAGCGCCTCTCTCGCTAGGGATGCACGTCTGAGCGGCCGATCCGCGGCGCCAGGCGCCACCCCACCCGCTCGGCGCACCACCGGTGCGCCTTCACGGCTCGCGCGGCGCCTGGCATCCACGGCTCACCCACCTCAGCCGCACACCCCCACCGGGAGCGACGCCCCCCACCCTAGAATCACCCGCCATGGCGCCCTACCGCCCGGTGGACACCAACCAGAGCTTCCCGGCCCTCGAGGAGCAGATCCTCGCGCGCTGGAAGGAACGCGACGTCTTCCACGAGAGCCTGCGCCGGCGCGAGGGGGGCGCCGCTCTACGTTCTCGAAGTGGATCGCCCACCGCGAACGGCGCCCCTGGGTCCCATCACGTGCTCTCGCGGGTGTTCAAGGACATCTTCCCGCGCTACAAGACGATGACCGGGCACCACGTGCCGCGCAAGGCCGGCTGGGACTGTCACGGGCTCCCGGTCGAGCTCGAGGTCGAGCGCCAGCTCGGGATCCACTCGAAGCACGAGATCGAGGCGCTCGGCATCGAGGAGTTCAACCGGCGGTGCCGTGAGTCCGTTTTCTCCTACGTGGAGGAGTGGAACCGCCTGACCGAGCGGATCGCGTTCTGGATCGACCTCGACGACGCCTACGTCACCCTCGACAACGAGTACATCGAGTCGGTCTGGTGGGCGCTGCGCAGGATCTGGGACGAGGACCTCCTCTACGAGGGGCACAAGGTGGTCCCCGACCGCCCGCGCTGCGGGACCGCGCTGTCCTCGCACGAGGTCGCGCTCGGCTACCACGACGTGGTCGACCCCTCCGTCTACGTGCGCTTCCCGGTCGCGCGGCCCGGCGGGCCGCTGATCGGCTCCGACCAACTGCTCGTTTGGACGACGACCCCGTGGACCCTTGTCTCGAATGCGGCGGTCGCGATGGACCCGGACCTCACCTACGTGCGCGCACGGCAGGGCGAGCAGGTCTACGTGCTGGCCGAAACCCGCGCCGCCCCGGTGCTGGGCGACGACGCGGAGGTGCTCGACCGCTTCCCCGGGCGCGAGATGGAGGGCGCCGCGTACGACCCGCCGTTCACCTTCATCCCGGGCTCCGAGTACGGGGAGCGCGGTCACACGATCCTTGCGGCGGACTTCGTCTCGGCCGACGACGGCACCGGGCTCGTCCATACCGCGATCGCGTTCGGGGAGGACGACTTCCGCCTCGGCGAGCAGTACGGGCTGAACGTGGTCAACCCGGTGCGCGCGGACGGGACCTACGACGAGCGCATCGGGCCGTACGCCGGCCGCTTCGTCAAGGACGCCGACCCGGACCTGGTCGACGACCTCGAGTCGCGCGGACTCGTCTACCGCGCGGAGCAGTACGAGCACGCGTACCCGCACTGCTGGCGCTGCGACACGCCGCTCCTCTACTACGCCAAGGCCGAGTGGTACATCCGCACGACGCGCCGCGACGCGCTGCTCGCCGCGAACGAGTCGATTGAGTGGTACCCGTTCCACATCAAGCACGGCCGCTTCGGCAAATGGCTCGAGAACAACGTCGACTGGGCGCTGTCGCGCGAGCGCTACTGGGACGCCGCTCCCGGTCTGGTGCTGCGAGGAGGGCCACGCGCGCTGCATCGGATCGATCGCGGAGCTGAAGGAGCTGGCCGGTGAGGTGCCCGACGACCTCCACCGTCCCTACATCGACGAGGTCACCATCGATTGCGCGGAGTGCGGGTCGACGATGCGCCGCGTGCCCGAGGTGATCGACGCGTGGTTCGACTCGGTAGTGATGCCGTTCGCGCAGTTCCACTACCCGTTCGAGAACGAGGAGCTCTTCAAGGAGCGCTTCCCCGCCGACTTCATCTGCGAGGCGCTCGACCAGACGCGCGGGTGGTTCTACTCGCTGCTGGCGGAGTCGACGCTGCTGTTCGGCGGGTCGAGCTACCGCAACGTCCTGTGCCTCGGGCTGATCCTCGATCCCCAGGGCCAGAAGATGTCGAAGAGCCGCGGCAACGTCGTCGCGCCCTGGGACGTGATCAACCGCCACGGGGCGGACGCCTTCCGCTGGTACTACTTCACCTCGCAGCAGCCGTGGTCCGGCTACCGCTTCTCCGTCGACACCGTCGGCGAGAGCGTGCGCAAGTTCCTGCTGACCCTGTGGAACACCTACAGCTTCTATGTGCTGTACGCGAACGTCGACGGCTTCGAGCACGCCGCCGTCACGGTCGAGCCGGGCCGCCGCCCTGCGCTCGACCGCTGGGTGTTGTCGCGCCTGCAGGGGACGATCGCCGCGGTGCGGGAGGGCCTCGACGCCTACGACACGACGTCGGCGGGCCGCTCGATCGCGACCTTCGTGGACGATCTCTCGAACTGGTACGTGCGCCGCAGCCGGCGCCGCTTCTGGCGCGGTGACGAGGGCGAGGTGGAGGACAAGCGCAGCGCGTACCTGAACATCCACCAGTCGCTCGTCACGGTCGCGAAGCTGCTCGCGCCGTTCACGCCGTTCGTCGCCGACGAGATCTACGAGAACCTCGACGGCGCGGAGCCCTCGGTGCACCTCTGCGACTTCCCCGAGGCCGACGGGGACCTGATGGACAGGGAGCTCGAGTTCGACATGGCCGTCACCCGGCGCACGGTCGAGCTCGGCCGCGCGGCTCGCAGTCAGGCGAAGGTCAAGGTCCGTCAGCCGTTGCGCGAGGCGGTCGTGGTCGCCGACCCGCGCGAGCGTGCCGCGATCGAGCGCCTGGAGGACCAGGTCCTCGAGGAGCTGAACGTGAAGCGCATCTCCTACGTGGACGAGGCCGAGGAGCTCGCCTCCTACGAGGTCAAGCCCAATTTCCGCGCGTGCGGACCGCGCTTCGGCTCGCGCATGCCGGAGGTCGCGCGCGCGATCGCGCAGCTCGACGCGGCAGCGACGGCGGCCGCGCTCGATCGGGGGGACGAGGTCACGGTCGAGGTCGGCGGCGAGGAGGAGCGCCTCGGGCCGGACGATCTCTCGCTCGTGATGCTCCCGCGCGAGGGTTATCAGCTCGAGCGCCAGGCCAACTACGCGGTCGCGCTGATGCTCGACCTCGACGAGGAGCTGCGCCGCGAGGGCGCCGCACGCGAAGTCGTGCACGCGATCCAGAACGCCCGCAAGGGCGCGGCTTCAGGTCGAGGACCGGATCGACCTGATCCTGAGCGGAGACGACGCGCTGCTCGACGCGGTGCGACGCCACGCGGACTACGTCGTGGACGGCGAGACGCTCGCCGCGAATCTCGCGTTCGACGGCGCCCAGCCGGCGGGCACGCACACGGAAACCGCCAGCATCGACGGCTCCCGGCTGGGGATCGCGCTGCGGCGGGCCGGCTAGTAGCGCTCGCGCTCGGCGGCGAGCTCGGACGGCCGCCCCGGATCGGGGCGCTCGGGGAGCGCTTGTCGGCCGAGGGCAGGGCAAGGTCCAGGTCGCCCGATCGTCGTGCGCGGCCTCGATCTCGCGGACCCAGATCTCCTCGGTGAGGATCACCACGGCGGAGATGATCGGCACGGCTACGAAGAGCCCGACG
>CAVYJN010000002.1:0-30312 GCA_963768885.1 uncultured Solirubrobacterales bacterium
TTGCGGCGCTGATCGCCTCGTCGTCGCTCGCAAGCGCTTGACCGGCGCGACCGGGCCGAAGATCTCCTCCTTCAGCAGGCGCGCGTCGTCCGGGATGTCACCGAGGACCGTCGGCGCGTAGAAGTAGCCGCGGCCGTTCGGAGACTCCCCGGCCGCGATCTTCCTGGCACCCTTCGAAAGCGCGTCCTCGACGAGCTCCTCGACCTTCTGGCGTTGCTCGTCGTTGATCAGCGGCCCGACCTTGACGTCGTCCTCGGTGCCGCGCCCGACCTTCAGCGAGGCCATGCGCCGCCCGAGCTCCTCGGTGAACCGCTCGGCCACCGACTCGGCCACGTAGAACCGGTTGGCCGCCGTGCATGCCTCGCCGATGTTGCGCATCTTCGCGATCATCGCGCCCTCGACCGCCGCGTCGAGATCGGCGTCCTCGAACACGATGAAGGGCGCGTTGCCCCCAAGCTCCATCGACACGCGCAGGATCTGGCCGGCGGCCTGCTCCATGAGCTTGCGGCCGACCTCGGTCGACCCGGTGAAGCTCAGCTTGCGCAGGCGGAAGTCGGACAGGATCGGCTTCGAGACGTCGCTCGAGCTGGAGCTGGTGAGCACGTTCAGCACACCGCCCGGCAGGCCGGCTTCCTCGAGGACCTGCGCGACCGCGAGCGCGCTCAGGGGCGTGGCGCTTGCCGGCTTCAGGATCATCGTGCAGCCCGCGGCGACGGCCGGGCCGATCTTGCGCGTGGCCATCGCGGCCGGGAAGTTCCACGGCGTGATCATGTACGCCGGCCCGACGGGCTGCTGCATCACGAGCAGCCGTCCCTGCCCGTTCGGGGCGACCTGGTAGCGGCCGTCGATCCGCACCGCCTGCTCCGCGAACCAGCGGAAGAACTCGGCGGCGTAGGTGACCTCCGTCCTCGACTCGGCGACCGGCTTGCCCATCTCGAGCGTCATCAGCAGCGCGAGGTCGTCGGCGCGCTCGACCATCCCCTCGTAGGCGCGCCGCAGGATCTCGCCACGCTCACGCGGGGGATGCTCGCGCCATTCCGCCTGGCGCTCGTGCGCGGCGGTGAGCGCGGAGAGCGCGTCGTCGGGGGTGGCGTCGGCGACTTGCGCGATCGTCTCGCCCGTCGAGGGGTCCTCGACCGGGAGCGTGGCGCCTCCGGATGCGTCGACCCATCGACCCCCGATGAACAGCCGCTTCGGGACGTTCGCGACGACGTCCCGCTCGCGCGGCTGCGCCGCTACGGACATCCTGCGGCCACCGGGAGAGGGCTCAAGGGATCGGCGAGCATGTCGATTGTCAATCTAGAGGATCGGCGCGGGGTGCCCGCATGGCAGCGATACTGGGCCCTATCCTGGGTCTGCCAGCGCGACTTAGGGGCTCCACCCGCGTTAGTAAGGCTCGAACACCGATGTTCAAGCGTGCCGTCATATTCACCGTTCTGATCGCGGCCGCGGCCTGGCCCGCAGGGGCCGGGGCGGCGGAGCGCTGGTCCGTGCGCGGGGCCGGATGGGGCCACGGGATCGGCATGAGCCAGTGGGGGGCCTACGGGTACGCCAAGCACGGCGCGAGCTACCGCGACATCATCGGCCACTACTACCGCAACACCACGATCGGCTCGGTGGGCGGAGGGGGCATGCGCGTGCTGCTCCAGCCGAACCGCTCGACCGTCTACATCCGTCACGCGACGCAGGCCGGCGACCGCGGCCTCAACGAGGACTCGGTCTACAAGGCGACGCGCGAGGGCAACAACGTCGTGCTGCGCAGCGCCTCCGGGAGGCGGCTCGAGGTCGTCGCCGACGTCTTGCGCGTGACCGGCGGAAAGCACGTGCGGCTGCTCGGCCGCGCCGACAACGGCGTGCGCGACGGTCTCTACCGCGACCAGCTCGAGATCCGCACGGCGTCCGGGCCGGGCCTGAACGCGATCAACGCGGTCGGGCTGGAGAGCTACCTGATGGGAGTAGTTCCCGGTGAGAGCCCGGCTTCATGGCCGGCCGCCGCGCTCCAGGCGCAGGCACTCGCCGCGCGCTCGTACGCGCTCGCCTCGAACGTGAACGGCAAGGGCTTCGACCAGTACGCGGACACGCGCAGCCAGATGTACCGCGGTTATCTCGCGGAGACGCCCGCGACGAACTCGGCCGTCGAGTCGACCAGGGGCGAGGTCGTCACCTACGGCGGCGACGTCGCGACGACGTTCTTCTTCTCCACCTCGGGCGGGCGTACCGAGAACGTCGAGAACGTCTTCACGAAGGGCTCCCCCAAGCCTTGGCTGAAGGGCGTGGAGGATCCCTACGACGACTCGTCGCCCTACCACCGGTGGGGCCCCTATTCGTTCTCCCGGTCCGGCCTCGCGAGCAAGCTCGGCGGGTGGGTGAAGGGCCGCCTGCGCAGCTTCAAGGTGCTCGAGCGCGGCGTGTCGCCGCGTGTCGTGAAGGCGCGCATCAGGGGCTCGCGCGGCTCGACCGTGGTCACCGGCCCCCAGATCCGCGCGCGCATGGGGCTGCGCGACACGTGGTTCTACGTGCGGCGCGTCCGCACGCTGCGAAGCGCGGGCGCGGAGGCGCGCACGCTGCGCGGGGTGCGGCCGCTGGTGGCGCTGCACGGCACGATCGACGGGACGAAGCTCGACTCCGTCACGCTCGAGCAGCGCACGAAGGACGGCTGGCAGAAGCGCGGCAAGTTCCCCGTGATCGACGGGGCCTACCGGATCCACGTCGGGACGGCGGGGATCTATCGCGTGAAGGCGGGCTGGGCAGCCGGGCCGCCGCTGCGCGTCGCGCCGCCGGCGATCGGCTGAGCCCTCAGGGGCTGAACTTGATCGTGACCACGTCGCCGTCGGCGACGACGTAGTCCCGGCCCTCCGTCCGCAGCCGCCCGGCATCGCGCGCCGTGGCGAACGAGCCGGCTTCGATCAGATCCTCCCAGCCGATCACGTCGGCGCGCACGAAGCCGCGCTGCATGTCGGTGTGGACACGGCCCGCCGCCTCTTGCGCCGTGCTCCCCTCGCGCAGGCTGCGCGCGCGGATCTCGGTGCCGCCCACAGCGGTGAAGAACGTGATCAGGCCGAGCAGCCGGTACGCCTCGCGCACGATCAGCTGGAGCGCCCCCTCGTCGATGCCGAGCTCGGCCCGCATCGCGGCGGCCTCCACGTCGTCCATCTCGGCGAGCTCGGCCTCGTCGCGCGCCACCACCGCGACGGCACCGCGTTCCGCGAGCGCCGCGGGCATCGCGTCTCCCTCGCCGACGTTGGCGACGACCAGCACGGGCTTCGAGGTGAGCAGGCCCGCCTCGCGTGGAGCGGGCCGGCCGGCCGACAGCTCCGCGATCGCGCGCTCGAGCACCTCGCGCTCGGCGATCGCCTCCTTGTCGCCGCGGCGAGCGCCCTTCGTGGCCGTCTCGATCCTGCGCTCGGCGCTCTCGAGGTCGGCAAGCATCAGCTCGGCCTCGACGGTGGCGAGATCGTCTGCCGGGTCGACCTCTCCGTGCGGGTGCGCGACCTGCGGATGCTCGAACGCGCGCACGACGTGGACGATCGCGTCGACGTCGCGGATGTGCCCGAGGAACCGGTTGCCGAGTCCCTCGCCCTTGTGCGCGCCGCGCACGAGTCCCGCGATGTCGACGATCTCGAGATGCTCGGGCACGCGGCGCGCGATTCCGAGGACGTCGCCGAGCCGCTCCAGTCGCTCGTCCGGCACCGGAACAACCGCGACGTTCGGATCGACCGTCGTGAAGGGGTACTCGGCCGCCTCGGCGCCGGCCTTGGCGAGCGCGTTGAACAGGGTCGACTTGCCGGCGTTGGGCAGGCCCACGATGCCGACCTTCATGAAGCGGCCTCCGCGACGGCGCCCACGATCAGGCCGAAAGCCGCGCCCGCCACGATGTCGCCCGGATAGTGCACGCCGAGGTACGGGCGGGTGAGGGCCATCAGCGCGGCGGCGGCGAACAGGGGCGCGCGCATGCCGGGGGCGAGCGCGGCGATCCGCACCGCACCCGCGAAGGAAGTCGCCGCATGCGCGGACGGGAAGGATCTCGACACGGGGACGCGGCCGACCGGGTCGAGTCCGGCGATCCGGGGCCGCTCCCGCCCAACCGCGCGCTTCACCAGGTAGTTCAGGACGAGGGTGAACGGAACGGTTGCGGCCGCGGCCAGCCACCGCCCACGGCGGCGCGAGTCGACCACCGCCCCCGCGAGCGCGAGCGCGATCCACAGGCCGCCCGACTCGCCCATGCGCGCGTATGCGACCGCGGCGCGGTCACGCCCGGGGGTCCGCAGCCGCGTGCGCAGCAGCACCAGGAGGCGGCGGTCGAGTTCAGCCAGGGCGGACAGGCCGCGGTGCGTCAGACGGTCGACTCGGTGGGCGGCGTCTCGAAGCGCTCGAAGAAGGCGAGGGGGTTGCCCACCCGCCGCTCGAAGCCGAGGCCGGCGCCGCGCGCGCGATCGCGCAGCTTGCCCGAGGTAACCATGTGCGGGTCGCCGAACATCTCTCCGACCACGAGCCGCCCGCCCGGACGAAGCACGCGCGCAACCTCGCTCAGTGCCTGCTCCTGGTCCGGGATCTCCCCGAGCACCGTGACCAGCACGGCCGCGTCGAAGGAGTCGTCGGCGAAGGGCAGCTCGCGGGCGTCACCGTGCGTCGGCAGCACGTTCGTGACGCCGCGCCGGTTGGCCTCCCTCATCACGTGCTGGAGCATCTCCTGCTGGATGTCGAAGATGTCGAGCTGGCCCTGCGGGAGAGCCGCCGCGATCTCGAAGGTGTAGTAGCCCGTGCCGGGACCGATCTCCAGCACGCGCTCGTCGGGAGCGAGCGCGAGCGCCTCCATCAGTCGCCCACGCGTGATGCCCGGGTGCGGCGCCTGGACCCAGAAGCGCTGGTTGTACGGGCAAGCGGATGGGTTGCGTCGCCACCACAGCGCGGCGCCCAGGAGGCCGAGCGCCCCGAGCAGCATGGCTGTCCGCGACGGGCGCACCTTCTACAGACCCGAGAAGCCGACCTTGTGCTCCGCGGACTCGAGCTTCAGGAAGGAGACCTGCCCGAGGTCGAGCCCGACCACGCCGTCCACCGTCTCGACCTCGTACCAGCGCTGCTTACCCTCCTGCACCGCCCGGCGCAGCTGATCGTGCGAGCGCTCGTCGAGACGCATGAGGATCACCTGGCCGCCCGTGAAACCGACCTCGACCCGGCGCGCCTCGCCCCCGTCGCGGGCCACGTCAGTGCGCTCCCTCGGCGGGCTGCACGAGCTCGGTCAGCACGCCCCCGGTGGAGGCCGGATGGATGAAGGCCACGAGGCTGTCGCGGATGCCGCGCCGCGGGCGCTCGTCGATCAGCCGCAGGCCGCGCGAGCGGCACTCCTCGATCGCGCTCGCGACGTCGGCGCAGCGGTATGCGGTGTGGTGGATGCCGGGGCCCTTCTTGGCCAGGAACTTGCCGACCGGCGTATCGTCGCCGAGCGGCGCAAGCAGCTCGACGTGCGAGTCGCCGATGCCCAGCAGCACCGCCTCGACGCCTTGCTCGTCGACGGTCTCGCGATGCTGGACCGGCATCCCGAACGTGTCGGAATACAGGGCGACGGCGGCTTCGAGGTCCTCGACGGCCACGCCGACGTGATCGATCGACTCGAACATCGGGCGCAGTCTAGTGACTGCCGAGGTTCGGCTACGGGCGTCGGCTGTGAACCGGCGCCGGCACCGCGCCACCCGGCGGTGGCGCCACGCTGCGGCGGTCGCTCTGCCTGCGGCGGTTCACCGGCGGCGGCACGCTTTCGCCCGCGGGAGCGGGCTGCGCGTCGGCCTCGGGCTCCGCACCCGCGGCGATCGAGGGCAGGGTGACGATCGGCTCCAGCGAGGCGTCTTCGTAGCGACTTGCGTTGACGGCGGCCACGATCTCCTCGATCTCCGCTCGCTCGATCGACTCCTTCGCAAGCAGCGTCTCGGCGATGCGGTCGATCAGGTCGCGGTTGTCGGCCACCAGCATGCGCGCCTCGAACTGCGCCTCGTCGATCAGCATCTGCTGCTCGTTGTCGCGCGACTCGAGCATCGCCTGCGAGGTCTTCTCGCTCCCCGTGCCCTCGAGGTGGGCGAGCAGCTTGCTGCCCATCCCGTACTGCTCGATCATCGAGCGGCTGACCTCGGCGACGCGCCGGAGGTCGTCCGACGCCCCCGTCGTCACGCGCTCGAAGACGAGCTGCTCAGTGACGTACCCGCCGAGCAGCATCTTCATGTAGTCGAGCAGGTCCTCCCGCGACATCAGGTAGCGGTCCTCCTCGGGCAGGTTGAGCGTGTAGCCGAGGGCTTGGCCGCGCGGCACGATCGAGATCTTGTGCGCCCTCGCGACGGACGGCAGCAGCTCGGCGATCAGCGCGTGGCCCGCCTCGTGGTAGGCGATCACCTTCTTCTCGTGCGGCGTGATCACCCGGCGGGTCTGAAGTCCGGCGACCACGCGCTCGAGCGCGGAGTCGAAGTCGATCTGGAGGATCACCTCGCGCCCCTCACGGCCCGCGAAGATCGCCGCCTCGTTGCAGAGGTTGGCGAGGTCGGCGCCCGTCAGGCCGGAGGTGCGCCGCGCGACGATCGAAAGATCCACGTCGGCGACGGGCATCGAGCGGCTGTGCACCTTCAGGATCTGCTCACGACCCCGCAGATCCGGCGGGGAGACCAGCACCTGGCGGTCGAAGCGGCCCGGTCGCATCAGCGCCGGGTCGAGCCCGTCGACGCGATTGGAGGCCGCGATCACGATCAGGTCGCCGCGCTCCGCGAAGCCGTCCATCTCGACCAGCAGCTGGTTGAGGGTCTGGTCCTTCTCGCGGGAGAGGTCGAAGCCGCGCTTGAGACCGACCGCGTCGATCTCGTCGATGAAGATGATCGCCGGCGTGTGCTTCTTGGCGATCGCGAACAGGCGCCTGATCCGTGCCGCGCCGAGTCCCGCGAACATCTCCACGAACGAGCTCGCCGACTGGCTGAAGAAGTGTGCGCCGGACTCCTGGGCGACGGCCTTCGCGAGCAGCGTCTTGCCGGTGCCGGGCGGGCCGTGGAGAAGGATGCCCTTGGGCACCCGCGCGCCGAGCTTCTTGAAGCGACGCGAGTCACGCAGGAACTCGACGACCTCGCGGAGCTCGTGCTTGGCCTCGTCGCAACCCGCGACGTCGTCCCAACCGACCCCACCCGAGGACTCGGGCTTGATCTGCTGCGGCTTGGTCCGCGGCATCATCTTGAGGCTGCGCCAGATCAGGTACACGAGCGCGAGCATGAGGATGATGGGCATCCACGTCAGAGCCCACGTCTCGAACTTGTCCATGATGGTGATCCCCAGCGGAAGCATCCGTGCTCCAATCCGTCCAGCACCCGGGAGTCGGGTGCGAATCAACCTGCACCCGGAGGAGGGTGCCTCGGCCCGAAATCAGAGTAATCGCGGCGCGCGGGGATTGCGCGTCCAATTGATGGGATGTTCTACGCGGGCGCCGGCGCCTCACGGCGCAGGATCTCGGCGAGCGCCGCGCGTCCGACGTCGAGCTGCTCCGCGGTCGGCTCGCGTGTCGCGAAGAGACGTTGCATCTCGTATCCCGGCCGGCGGAAGGCCTGGGCCAGCGCCGTCTCGCGGTGGCGCTCCGACCAGGCGAACATCTCGACCGAGACCGCGACTCCCGCGAGTGTCGCGGTCGCGCTCGCAAGCGGCCCGCGCAGGCCGAGCACAGAGCGCAGCAACACGCTCCCCGCGACCGTGGAGAGGATCAGCGGCGCGACGAGGTTCGAGCCGCAGCGATCGTGCTCCTTGGAGGCAAGTGCGGCGTCGATGTCCTGCTCGTAGCCCGCGATCGCCTTGTGCTCGACCCCGTGGTAGGCGGCAAGCTGCGAGTCGCGCAGGGCCAGTGCCGTGGGCGCCATTCCGAGCGCCGCGCCCAGCAGCTCGTTGCCGGCCGTGCGCCCGCCCCCGCGCCGGGCGGCGGCCGTCAGCATCGACGAGCCCATCATCGCGGCGAGCACCTTCGCGTCCTCGAACGGAAGCTGCACCTCCGGCACGCGCCGCTTGATCACGGGTAGCAGCGCGAAGGCCTCGCCGAGGCGCGCGAGCCCGCGCAGCCCCGGCAGCTCCGTCCAGCTTCCACGCAGGCGAGGCTTCTCACCCGACTCGACGCCGAGCCGCCCGTCGGGCGTGCGAAATGCGACCGCCCAGTGATCGGGTCCGTGCACCAGCAGGCCGTTGCGCAGTGCCATGCCGCCGAGACGCACTTTCGGGGTGTCGCCGTTCGCGCTCACCCCACAGATGCTACGCGAGCGCCTTTATCACCATGGAGGAAGCGGCCACGACCAGGATCACGCCGATGGCGCGCATCAGCGCCGCGTCGGAGAGCCTTCCGGTGAGGCGCGACCCCAGCAGCGCGCCGGGGATCGACGCCGCGGCGCCAACGGCGAGCACGCCCCAGTCCGGCGGGTCGGAGGGCAGGTGCCCGATCACGCCCGCGACGCCCACGCAGAACCCGATCGTGACGTTGGTGCCGACCGCACGGGCGGGCTCCTCTCCAACGAGACGCACGAGGGCGGGCACGCGCAGCGACCCGAGGATCAGGCCGACGATCCCGCCGAGCAGCCCGATCACCGCGCCGCTCGCGACAGCGGCGGGAATGTCGAGTGCGCTCTCGCCTTCGGGGCGCGGCGCGGGGTGGGGCTTGCGCAGCAACTCGAGCGCGCTGTAGAACAGGACGGCGGCGATCGAGAACAGCAGGATGTCCTCGGGGAGCACGCCGGAGACGTAGCCGCCGATGACCGCCCCCGCGATCGAGGGCGGCGCCATCCACGCGAACAGGCGCCAGTTGACGCGGCCCGCACGCAGGTGTGCGACCGACGCGCTCGCAGCAGCCACGGCGCTGATCCCGATGTTCGCCCCGGTCCCAGCCCCGGGCGAGGAGGCGAGCAGCAGCACCGCGGGCAGCCGGATGTTGCCCAGCACGAGGCCCACCAGTCCCCCGGCCAGGGCGACGAGGAAGCACCAGACAGCGAGCAGGGCGTATTCCATTGGGGATACTGAGCGCCTTGGAGAGGCTTTTCGACACCGACGACAGCGCGCAGCGCCGCACTTCGGTCCCGCACGAGGACGAGCCGCTGGCCGCCCGCATGCGCCCGCGGGACCTCGGCGACTTTATCGGGCAGGAACACGTGCTGGCTGCCGGCTCGGCGCTGCGCACGGCGATCGAGACCGGGGAGCTGCACTCGATGATCCTCTACGGCCCACCGGGCAGCGGGAAGACGACGCTGGCGCGGATCGCCGCCACCCACGCCGGTGCCGCGTTCGAGGAGGCGAGCGCCGTGAACGCCGGGCGTGCGGAGGTGCGCGCGGTCATCGAGCGCGCCGTCGAGCGCCGCCGCGGCACCGGGGCGGGGACGATCTTCTTCCTCGACGAGATCCACCGCTTCAACAAGGCCCAGCAGGACGCGCTCCTGCCGGCAGTCGAGGACGGGCTCGTCGTCCTGATCGGCGCTACCACCGAGAACCCCTACTTCGAGGTCAACTCGGCGCTGCTGTCACGCTCCCAGATATACGAGCTGCGGCCGCTCGGCGCGGAGCAGGTGACAGAGCTGCTGCGCCGCGCCTTGCATGACTCCGAGCGCGGCGTCCCTGCTCCCCCGCCCGTGCCCGACGAGGCACTCGAGTTCCTGGCGGCGCGCTCGGGCGGCGACGCGCGGGCGGCGTACAACGCCCTCGAGCTGGCGACCGACACGGCGCGACGCCTCGGGCGCGCCGTCGACGTGCAGCTCGCCGAGGACGCCATGCAGAAGAAGGCGGTGCTCTACGACAAGTCCGGGGACAAGCACTACGACTACATCTCGGCATGGATCAAGGCGACGCGCGGATCGGACGTCGACGCATCCCTGTACTACCTGGCCGTGATGCTCGAAGGAGGCGAGGACGCGCGCTTCATCGCGCGCCGCATGATCGTGCTCGCCTCCGAGGACGTCGGGAACGCCGACCCCCAGGCGCTCGTCGTCGCGGTGGCGGCCGCGCACGCCGTCGAGCACGTGGGGTTGCCTGAGGCTGCGCTGAACCTGAGCCAGGCCGCCGCGTACCTCGCGCTGGCGCCGAAGTCGAACGCCAGCACCGTCGCGCTGTCGCGTGCGCGCGGGGACGTGCGGCGGGACGGCGCTGCGGACCCACCCCCGTATCTCCAGGACGCCCACTATCCCGGCGCGAAGGAGCTTGGCCGCGGCGTCGGCTACGAGTATCCGCACAGCCTCCCGGAGGGAGTGTCGGAGCAGTCCCTTCTCCCGGAGGGCCTGGAGGATCGCCGCTACTACCAGCCCACCGAGCGGGGATTCGAGGTCACGCTGCGCGAGCGACTCGCCGAGATCCGGCGGAAACAGCGCAAATCGGCCGATTAGGCACTACCCTGGACGGGCCGATGGGAAGTAGATGCAGCAGGCAGGGGTCGGCCGCGCTTTCGCATGTCCGCAGGGCAACGCGCCAGGCAATCGCTCTGGTTGCAGCCCTCGTCGTCGTGCTGCTCGCAGCGCCGACGGCCATGGCCGGAACCGCCCGGGTGGACGGAACGACGCTCTTTTTCCAGGCGGTCGCGCCAGCCGAGGTCAACAACGTGACCGTCACCCAAAGCGGAGACTCCTACAGGCTCTCGGACGAGACCGCTTCCATCTCGCCCGGAAACGGCTGCAGCGCGGACGGCGGGGCAGTGGTCTGCACGGCCGACCCGCCCATCGGGCTGATCTACGTGAACGTCGGGGACGGTGACGACGCGGTGGTAGTGAACGCCTTCACACCGGCCGAGATCTACGGGCGCGCCGGTGACGACACGCTGACCGGTGGGAACGGAGCGGACGTCGTCGACGGATTCACGGGCAACGACACCATCAACGTTCAAGACGGTGTCCGAGACAAGCGCGTGCGGTGCGGCGAGGGATCCGACAGCGTCACCTCCGACCGCGCCGACGTGGTTCCGCCGGAGGAGTGTGAGATCAACGATGACGGCTTCTTTCCGACGACGACCATCCTCGCCGGCCCTCTCGGTCCGCCGGGTAACACTGCTCCGAGCTTCAACTTCGAGGCAGATGAGAGCCCCGTCCAGTTCAACTGCGCCATCGCGCCGGTCGAGACACCGCCGGACCAGGTCACATGGTCGAGCTGTGCTCCGAACCAAGGCTTCGCTGCCCCGACGGAAGGCGAGTGGGTGTTCAGGGTGTATGCGCAGGACGACATCGGGGCGGGCGGCGTCGCCGAGGTGACGTTCATCGTGGACATGAACCCGCCCACGCTGACGATCTCGGGACCCGCGAGCCCGGTCGCCACATCGACGCCGACATTCGAATTCAGCGCGAACGAGCCGAACGTGAGGACCGAGTGCTCGCTGGACGGCAGCGCATTCTCCAGTTGCGGATCGCCTTACACGGCGGGGCCACTTCCCGACGGCGACCATGTGTTCGAGGTGCGCGGTACGGACCTCGGCCGCAACGAGATGGTCGCCACGTTCCCGTTCAGGGTCTCGGTACCCGGCGACAACGGCGTCCCTCCGAATACGCCGGTGGCGCCGCGCCGCATCATCATCGACTCGCTCGTGCTGATCTCCGGAGCCGGGGTGAAGATGTCGCGGCGGGGCATCGTCGGGATCCGACTCGCGTGTGCCGGCAGCCGGACGTGCAAGGGCCGCATGAGGATCACGACAGCGGAACCGGTGAAGCGCAGGAGCAAGAAACTCGTCACGCTCGGCTCGAAGCGGTTCACGATCGGCGCGAACAAGAAGCGCAAGATCAACGTGCGCTTCTCCAAGAGCAAGCGCCGTCTCGCGAGGCGGCTCAAGCGCTTCAAGGCGAAGGTCGTCATCAACGAGGTCGACCAGCGCGGTAACCCGCGGATCTCGAGCCGCATCTTCATCCTGCGCGCGCGTTGAGCCTCGTCTGAGGCACGGTGGGCGCGGGGTAGAATCGCCCGCGACCGCTCACGAGGAGGACAGCTGATGGCCGTCAGGACGGACACGACCGACGCGAACGCTTCCGGCGACGGCGCCTCCGGGGGCAAGCTGGACTCCCACAGCCCCACGACCGGGGAGCGGGTCGGATCGGTCCCGACGATCACGCCCGACCAGGTGCAGTCCGTGGTCGATGACGTGGCGACCGTCCAGCCCTTCTGGGCCCAGCTGTCGCTTGCCGATCGCGCGCGCTACCTCCGGCGCGCCGCGCAAGTGCTGCTCGACCATTCCGACGAGATCGCGGAGCTCATCTCGCGCGAGCAGGGAAAGCCACGGCTCGAGTCCTACACGATGGAGCTGGTCCCCACGATCGACGCGCTGCACTGGTGTGCGACGCACGGCCCGCGCATCCTCGCTGACGAGCGGATCCCGCACCCGCAGCTGCTGCTCAAGCAGAAGAAGAGCAAGTTCGTGTACGAGCCCATCGGCGTAGTGGGCGTGATCGCCCCCTGGAACTATCCGTGGTCGATTCCCTTCGGCGAGGTTGCGATTGCGCTGATGGCCGGGAACGGCGTCGTGCTGAAGCCCGCCTCCCTGACGCCGCTCATCGGCGAGCGCATCCAGGACGTGTTCGAGCGTGCCGGCTTCCCCGAGGGTCTCGTGCAGACCGTGCACGGCGGCGGAGCGGTGGGCCAGGCGCTGGTGGAGTCGACCGCTGGAAAGATCTTCTTCACGGGATCCGTGGAGGTCGGCCGTCGGGTGGGCGAGGAATGCGCACGGCGCATGAAGGGGTCGGTGCTCGAGCTCGGCGGCAAGGACCCTCAGATCGTCTGCGCCGACGCGAACCTGCCTCACGCCATCTCGGGCGCCGTCTGGGGCGGCTTCTCGAACGCCGGTCAGACCTGCTCGGGAATCGAGCGAACCTACGTGGTGGCCGATGTGGCAGACCGCTTCATCGACGGCGTCGTGCGTGAGGCGAGCCGCCTACGGGTCGGCGACCCGCTCGACTGGAAGACCGAGATCGGACCGATGGTCTCGAAGGAGCAGTTCGATCTCGTGATGGACCTCGTGGACGACGCCGTGAAGTCGGGCGCGACGGTGAGATGCGGCGGGCCCACCGAGCCGGATGGTCTCTCCGGGCACTTCATCGCTCCGATCGTCCTGACGGACGTGACGCACGACATGCGGATCATGCGCGAGGAGATCTTCGGCCCTGTTCTCCCGATCGTCACCGTCGCCGGCGAGGAGGAGGCGATCGCCCTCGCGAACGACTCGCAGTTCGGCCTCGGCGCGTCGGTCTGGACGCGCGACCGCGACAAGGGCGAGCTAATCGCGCGTCAGATCCAGTCGGGCATGGTCTGGATCAACGACCATTCGTACTCGCACGGGGCTTGCCAGTGCTCGTGGGGTGGAGTCAAGGAGTCGGGCCTCGGCCGTTCCCACTCCAAGTTCGGCTTCTACGAGTGCGTCAACATCAAGCTCGTGTCGTGGGAGCCGTCGCGCATGCGAGATGCGTGGTGGCATCCGTACGACGACGTGCTCGGGAAGGCGATCCGTTCATCCGCGCGGATCATCTACGGCCGCGACAGCCAGCGCGCGGACGGCTTGCGCGAGGGCGCACTCCCACTGTTGCGAGTCGTGCGGCGCTCGCTGCGTCGGTAGTTAGCCGCTGACTCGGACATCCGTCGAAGCGAGGTGACCAGCTGCGCCTTTCGCGGGAATAGCGATGGTCGATGAGACGCTCGCACGTCGCTGCTGCAATCGCCCTCGTGGCCCTTCTCACGCTCTGTCACTACCCGCGATTGGTGCCCCGTCGCCCATCCAAACGGTGAAGAGGGCGTTGAAGACATCGAAGCGCGCGGACAAGCGGGCGAAGCGAGCACTCAAGCTCGCACCGAAGAAGAACGCACGAGGGCAGCGCGGACCGATCGGACCCGCGGGACCGCCCGGACAAGCTGGACCATCAGGGGCGCCAGGAGCGTCCGGCATTGACGGCGAGACCGGACCAACTGGGCCATCAGGCCAACCCGGCGCAACAGGCGCCACCGGGCCGCAGGGAACGGCCAGGGCCTATGCCGCCGTCAACGACAGCTCGGACAACTACATGGCGCAGCGAACCAGCGGCTTTACAGGCTCGGTTACGAAACCTGCGTCGACTACCGGCATCTACTGCTTGACGATTGACCCCGCGCTGGGGATCGATGTGACAACAGTCGCGGCAGTTGCCACTCCCGAGTTCGGAAACTCGTCCGACCATGGAGGTTCTGCCGAGGTCCGTGGAGCCGCTGGCGGTTCATGCACTGGCGGTCAATTTGCAGTCCACACCTTCGACTCGACCGGCGCAGCGTCCGATGAGGTTTCGTTTCACCTCATCGTGCCCTAAGCCCTACTTCAGCTCAATCCACAATCCGGCGGCGGATGCCACGAGCTCACCGTCGACCGTGAAGATCGCCGAACCGCCCTCGCGCTTTCGGCCGTCCGTTCCGATCGGCCATCCGATCACGATGTGCGGGCACCCGATCCTGGCGGGCCGCACCACGTGAGCCCTCAGGCGAGCGAGCACAGCCGGCCTGGCCCCTCTGACGAAGTGGCATCCGAAGCCCGTCGGACAGTCGAGTGCCGCCCACATCACCTCGCTTGTGACGTGTCCATCCTCTGCGGGCAGCGAGGGGTCGGGTGTCCATGGCGTGGCGACGAGGTCCGAGCCGTTGACCTTCCCCGGGAAGATGTTCAGACCGTCGTGGTGATCGCGGTGCGGTCCACAGGTGAAGCAACCTGGGAACGGATGCTCGTGAAAGCCGACGTACTCGTCGACCGCCGTCCGGGTGCTGGTCATCGACGGGGCGTCCGGGACGGAGATGCTCACCTCCGACGCGGTGGCATCCGCGACCAGCACGTCACCGTCCATCAGCCGGACGCTGGAGTTCTCGATCTCCAGCTCCAACGGCCGCTCGAGCGGAGGCGGCTTGCGGAGGTTCACCTCAGCCGCGGCGCCGATCCGCCGGGCAAGCACTCCGCACACATAGCCGCCGTTCGCCGAGTCCGGGGGTCCACGGAACCGGGTCGCTATGACGAGCTGCTCTCCCAAGCGGCCGATTATCGCCAACCCGCTACGTTTCGGGCGTGGCGGAAGAACCGAAGCTGTCTCATCTCGATGAGGCCGGCCGGGCGCGCATGGTCGACGTGGGCGCCAAGCAGGAGACCGATCGGCGAGCGCTCGCACGCGCGACGGTCAGGATGAGTCCCGAGACCGCCGCGCTGGTCATGCGTGGAGACGCGCCGAAGGGAGACGTGCTGGCAACGGCCCGGATCGCCGGCATCCAGGCCGCGAAGCGGACCCACGAACTGATACCGCTGGCGCACCCGCTCCCGATCTCGTTCGTCGACGTCGACGCCGAGATCGACGCTGCCGGCGGGACCATCACGCTCACCGCGGAAGCCCGGACCACCGCGAGGACGGGCGTGGAGATGGAAGCTCTTACCGCCTGCGCAATCGCCGCGCTCACGACGTACGACATGGTCAAGGGAATCGAGCGGGGGGTCGCGATCGAGGAGGTGGTCCTCTTGCAGAAGAGCGGGGGCAAGGAGGACTGGTCGCGGGAACCGTAATCTTTGCCCGCGCATGCGCGCCGCGATCATCACCATCAGCACCTCCCTGAGTCGAGGACAGGGGGTAGACGAGAGCGGCCCGGCGCTGGTCGAGTTCGCGCGTGGCCTCGGTGCCGACGTCGCGGCCACCGAGATCGTCGCAGACGATCGCCACAAGATCGAGTGGGCGTTGCGGCACTACGCGGACAGCGACGTCTGCGACTTGGTGCTGACCACCGGCGGGACGGGCTTCTCCCCGGATGACGTGACGCCGGAGGCAACCCGTGCCGTGATCGACCGCGAGGCGGCCGGGATCGCGGAGGCGATGCGCTCGGCGTCGCGACCGCACACGGACAAGTGGATGCTGTCGCGCGCGGTTGCGGGCATCCGCCGCCAGACCCTGATCGTCAACTTCCCCGGGAGCCCGAAGAGCATCGGGCAGATCGGCGCCGAGATAGGCCCTGCACTGCCTCACGCCGTCGCATTGCTGAAACGCGGGGCGGGTCGCGATTCCCATGCGGATTGAGCAGGCCCGGTCGGCGGACCCGGCGGGCGACCACGTGATCGAGCACGCCGTGGACCTGCGAGAGGTCGTGCGCCGATACGGCGAGCGCGAGGCATTGCGCGACGTGAGCACGCAACTCGAAGCCGGGCAGACGCTCTCCGTGTTCGGTCCGAACGGCGCCGGCAAGACGACCCTGCTGCGCATGCTCGCGACACTGCTCGTCCCGCACGGGGGGAAGGTTCGCGTACTCGGCTTCGACCTGCCGCGCGAGGCATATCGCGCGCGCCCGCTCGTGGGGTTCCTGACCCACGACCCGCTCCTGTACCGCGACCTGTCGGGACGCGAGAACCTGCGCTTCTATGCACGGCTCTACGACGTTTCGGAGCCGGAAGCGCGAATCGCGCACCTGCTCGAGGTCACCGGCATGTCGCGGCGCGCCGACGACCCGGTGCGCAACCTGTCCCGCGGCATGGCCCAGCGCCTCGCGGTCTGTCGCGCCGTGCTGCACGCACCCTCGCTGCTGCTCCTCGACGAGCCGCGCGCGCACCTCGACCCCGAAGCCGCCGCGATGGTCGACGACCTGATCGGAGCACGCGCGGGCGCCACGCGGGTGCTCGTCACCCACGACCTCGAGCATGGCCTCGCCGAAGCCGACCGGGTCCTTGCGCTGCGTGACGGACGGGTGTACGCGGACGCACCGGCCGGCCGGATCTCGGCGACCGACGTGCGCGGCGTCTACGGAGGGATGGCGTGAGAGCGGTCGCGACGATCCTGCGAAAGGACCTGGTGGTCGAGCTGCGCACCAAGGAGTCGGTGCCGTCCATGGCGATCTTCGCCGTGACCACGTTCGTGATCTTCCATTTCGGGCTGGACCGCGACCGCCTCCAGGGGGAGCTGGCGTCAGGTGTGCTGTGGGTCACGCTGCTGTTCGCGGCGATCCTGGGGATCAACCGCCTGTTCGTCGCCGAGCGCGAGCAGGGCGGCTTCGACGGCATCCTGATGGCTCCGATCGAACGCACGTCGCTGCTCGTCGCGAAGACCGGCGCACTGCTCGCGTACCTGCTGGCGCTCGAGGTGATCGCGCTTCCGGTCTTCGCGCTGTTCTTCATCACCGACGGGTTCTGGGAGGCCCTCCCCCGCCTGCTCCTGGTGGCGCTGCTCGCGGACATCGGGCTCGCCGTGGTGGGCGCCCTGCTGGCCTCGATCGCCGTCCACACGCGCGCGAGGGACCTGCTCCTCCCCCTCCTGCTGCTGCCTCTCACCGTGCCGTTGGTGATCGGCGCCGCCTCGGCCACCAAGGGACTCCTGTCACTTCCCATCGACACATCCGAATTGGGGAAATGGCTGGCTGTGCTGGCCCTCTATGATCTGATCTTCGGGTTGCTGGCATACGCCGTATTCGATTTCCTCATGGAGGATTGACCTGGACTCGACGCTTTTTGGCAGGGGACTCAGGGAGCTTGCGCTCGCCTCGACGGTGGTGCTTGCCACTGCGATCGCCCTCGTCTTCTTCTACGCGCCAAACGATGCCGATCAGGGCTTCGTGCAGAAGATCTTCTACGTGCACGTCCCGCTCGCGATGGTGGCGCTGATCGGCTGGGTGGTCGCCGGGGTGCTCGGGGCCATGCACCTGCGCACCCGCGACGAGCGGTGGGACTACCGCTCGTACGTCGCGATCCACATGAGCGTGATCTTCGGAGTGGGAGTCCTGATCACCGGGGCCATCTGGGCGAAGGCGGCCTGGGGCAAGTGGTGGGTGTGGGACGAGCCCACGCTGGTCAGCTTCCTGATCGTCTTCCTGCTCTACGTGACGTACTACCCCCTGCGCTACTCGATCGAGGACCCCGACCGCCGCGCGCGCTACGCATCGGTGTTCGCGATCACCGCGGGGGCCTTCGTGCCGATCAACTTCATCGCGGTGCGACTCGCCGAGAGCCTCGTGCACCCACGTGTCCTCAACCAGACCGCGGGAGACATGCCCGGCGAGATGCGCCTCACGTTCCTGGTCTCGCTCGCGGGCATGGCGCTCCTGTACATCACGCTGGTGAAGCTGGAGCTCACCTCCAAGCACGCGCGCGGCCAGCTGCGGCGACTGCGCCGGCTGCTCGAGGAGGAGCCCGCGGGCGGTGGCGCCGCGGCGCCTCCCGTCGCCACCGTCCCGGCCAAGCCGGACTGAGGAGCAAGCGAGGATGCCCGCTCTCCCGCTCGACGAGGCCGGCAAGTACGTGGCCGGCGCATACGGGGTCTTCGTGACCCTGATCCTCGTGTACGTCGCGATCATGGGAAGCCGCCTCCAGCGCATCGAGCGCGAGTTGCACGCGCTCACGCAGCTGGCCGAGCGCCGGCTCAAGGAGCGCTCCTGATGGCACAGGCGAGCGCCCGCCCCGGTCGCATCCGCAGCGCGTTCGCGCGGCTGCGATCCAGCAAGGAGCCGGCCGAGCCGATCGACCGCGTGCGCGCGCTCCTGGCGCGCTGGGGGAAGCGCGGCCGGCGCTGGGAGACGCGTCCCTACTACCCGGCGATCCTCGACATCGCAGGGCGGCGTGCCGTCGTGGTCGGCGCGGGAAAGATCGGGGAGGGCAAGATCGCGGGCCTTCTGAACGCGGGCGCGCGCGTGAAGGTGGTCTCCCTCACCTCGACCGACGCGGTCCGGCGCTGGGCGCAGGAGGGAAGGATCGACCTGGAGCAGCGCGCCTACGAGAGCGCAGACCTCGAGGACACTTTCCTCGTGATCGCGGCGACGGAGAACAACGACACCAACGTCCGCGTGTTCGAGGACGCCGAGGCGCGGCAGATGCTCTGCAACGTCGTGGACGTGACGCACCTCTGCAACTTCATCCTGCCCTCGATCGTCCGCCACGGCGACCTCGCGATCGCCGTGTCGACCGGCGGCGCCAGCCCCGCGCTGGCGCGCCGCATCCGGATCTCGTTGGCGCAGTGCTACGGTGACGAGTACGCCGTCGCGCTCCAGTTGCTCGGCTCGCTGCGCGAGGAGCTCAAGGCGATGTACCCGAGTCCCGACGAGCGCAAGGTCCTGTTCGAGCGCATGGTGTACTCCGACTTCATGGACATGGTGAGATCGGGAGACGTGGAGCGGATCGAGGCCTGGGTGCAGACGTGCATCGACGAGGGGCCCGCCTATACCTCGCCCGAGGCGCACCGCGCGATGCTGGAGGGGACCAAGCCCGAGTGCAAGCTGCGCTTCCAGCCCCTCGTGATCGAGAATGCAGGGCTCGTGAACGGAAGCACCACGTGAACGGCCTGCTGGTCATCGGCGTCTCCCACAAGACCGCGCCGGTCGAGCTGCGCGAGCGCGTCGCGCTGCCTGAGGGGCGTGCCGTGAGCGTCCTGCGCGAGCTCATGTCGGCCGACGGGATCGACGAGGCGGTCGCGCTCTCGACGTGCAACCGCACCGAGCTGTACATGGTCGTGGGCGACGACGTCGGCGCCGAGACGACCGCGCTCGGGATCCTCGCGCGCCAGGCCGACATCCGGCCCACCGAGCTCGTCTCCCACCTGTACTCGCTGCGCAACGGGGACGCCGCGCGACACCTGTTCCGGGTCACCGCCGGGCTCGACGCGATGATCGTCGGAGAGGCCGAGATCCAGGGTCAGGTCAAGCGGGCTTACGAGCTTGCGCTGGTCGAGAGCACCACCAGCGCGGTCATGAACCGGCTCTTCCGCGAGGCGCTCGCGGCGGGCAAGCGCGTGCGCACCGACACGACCCTGAACAGCAGCAGCGTCTCGGTCAGCTCCGCGGCGGTCGAGCTCGCGCAGGAGACCCTCGGCGACCTCTCCGGGCGCCGCGTCGTGGTGATCGGTGCCGGTGAGACCGGCGAGCTGACCGCGCGCGCCCTGACCGAGCGAGGCGTGTCGTCGGTGTTCGTGGCCAACCGCCATTACGACCGTGCGATCGGCCTCGCCCAGCGCTTCGGCGGCAACGCCGTGCGGTTCGAGTCGCTCCCCATGGAGCTGACGCGCGCGGACATCGTCGTGTCCGCCACCGGCTCGCCCCATCACATCGTCGAGCGCGCGGAGCTCGAGTCCGTGATGGAGGCCCGCGGCGGACGCCCCCTGCTGATGATCGACATCGCTGTGCCGCGCGACATCGAGCCCGGCGTGCGGGACATCGAGGGAGTGTTCCTCCAGGACATCGACGACCTACAGCGGCTGGTCGAGCGCAGGCTCTCCGGCCGCGAAGCGGAGACGCGGCGCGCCGAGGCCCTGGTGGAGCACGAGCTCGAGCGCTTCGAGCGCTGGGTCGGAACGCTCGACGTCGTGCCGACGATCGCGGCTCTCTACGAGCGCGGCGACGAGGTCGCCCGCCAGGTTCTGGCCGAGAACAGCGGGCGCTGGGAGTCGCTGAGCGACGCCGACCGCGACCGGCTCGAGCTGGTCGCCGGAGCGATCGTGAAGCGCCTGCTGCACCAGCCGACGCTGAACCTCAAGGCCCGCGGCGAGGACCGGCGCACCTACGCCTACGTGCAGGCCCTGCGAGAGCTGTTCGGACTCGAGGTCGAGCAGCGGTCGGCGTTCGAAAGCATGCAGGCAGAGCAGCCCGGGGGCAAGTCCGAGGACAGCGCCGAGGTCACCCCGATCCGGGCCGGGCGACGCCAGCAACGGCGCTGAACACGCTGCGCATCGGGACGCGCGGCAGCGCGCTCGCGCGCGCCCAGGCCGACCACGTCGCCGCCCTTCTGAGGAAGGCGCACCCGGGCATCGAGCCCGAACTCGTCCACATCACCACCAGCGGGGACCGGCCGGGCAGCGACACCGGTGACAAGACGCGGTTCGTGAAGGAGATCGAGGATGCGCTGCTGGCGGGCGACATCGACGTCGCCGTGCACAGCGCGAAGGACCTGCCGGGCGAGCTGCCCGGCGGGCTCGAGATCGCCTGCGTGCCGGCCGGCGAGGACCCGCGTGACGCGCTCGTGGGAGCCGCGTCCCTCGATGCGCTCCCCGCGGGGGCGCGCGTCGGCACCTCGAGCCTGCGCCGGCGGTCACTGCTGCTCGCGCTGCGCGGCGATGTCGAGATCGTCCCCTGCGCGGCAACGTCGACACCCGCCTGCGCAAGCTCGCCGACGGCGAGTGCGACGCCGCGGTGCTCGCGCTCGCCGGACTGCGGCGCCTCGGCCGCGAGGACGCGGTCGGGGCGACGCTCGACCCCGACACGTTCGTGCCGGCGCCCGGCCAGGGTCTGCTCGCGCTCGAGGCGCGCACCGGCGACGCGTCGCTGCGCCTGCTGGAGCCGCTTGCCGACGCGACGGCGCGCGCGCGCCTCGACGCCGAGCGCGCCGCGGTCGAGGGGCTCGACGCGACCTGTGACACCCCGGTCGGCGCACACGCGCTGGTAACAGGGGAGCGAGTCGTGGTGCACGCCTACGCGGGGCTCCCCGACGGCTCCGAGTGGATCACCGATCGCGTCATGGGCGGCGCGGACGATCCCGCGGCGGCCGGGGCGGCGCTCGCGCAGCGGATGCTCGCCGCCGGCGCCGGTGAGCTGCTCGCGCGGGCGGCCGGTACGCTCGCCCCGTGAGCGCGAACCAGGGAATCGTGTACCTCGTCGGCGCGGGGCCGGGCGACCCCGGGCTCGCGACCGTCCGGGCCGTGGAGCTGATCTCGACCGCCGACGTGATCCTCTACGACCGGCTCGTGCCCACGCGCCTGCTCGACGGCGCGCGCGAGGGCGCGGAGCTCGTATACGTGGGAAAGGAGCCCGGCAAGCCCACATTGCCGCAGGAGGAGATCAACCGGCTGCTCGTGGAGAACGGGAGCGCGGGCAGGCGCGTCGTGCGGCTGAAGGGTGGTGATCCGTTCGTCTTCGGGCGCGGCGGCGAGGAGGCCGAGGCGCTTGCCGAAGCCGGCGTGAGCTTCGAGGTCGTTCCGGGGGTCACCGCCGGTGTCGCCGCGCCGGCGTACGCGGGCATCCCCGTCACCCACCGCGACGAGGCCTCGGCCGTCGCGTTCGTGACGGCGCACGAGGACCCGGGCAAGCCGGAGAGCGCGATCGACTGGGCTGCGCTCGCGGCATTCCCCGGCACGCTGGTGTTCTACATGGGCGTGCGCGCCCTGCCCGACGTCGCCGCCGCACTTCAGCGAAACGGGCGCAGCGGCGACGAGCCGGCCGCGGTCATCGAGCGCGGGACGCAGCCGGCACAGCGGTCCGTCACCGGAACGCTGGCACAGATCGCCGACCTCGCGGCGGAGGCCGCGATCAAGCCGCCCGCCGTGACGGTCGTGGGACCGGCGACCGCGTTGCACGAGCGGCTGGCCTGGGTCGGGCGCGCACCGCTGCACGGAAAGCGGGTGGCGGTCACGCGCGCCCGCGCGCAGGCGAGCGGACTGGCCGCGCGCCTCGAGGACCTCGGCGCGGAGGTGGCCGAGGTGCCCGCGATCCGCATCGTGCCCCGCATCGACCGCGACGAGGTGCGGGAGGCGGTCGACACGCTCGCCGCCGGCGGGTACGACCTCCTCGCCCTCACGAGCCCCAACGGCGCCGAGCTCCTGATGCGGGCGATCTTCGACGCGGGCCTCGATTCCCGCGCGCTTGCCGGAGTGAGCGTCGCGGCGATCGGGCCCGGAACCGCCGGCGCCCTGCGCGACCACGGGATCGTGGCCGACCTCGTCCCCGCCCGCTCGATCGCCGAGTCGCTCGCCGAGGAGCTGATCGCGCGCCGCGTGGAGGGCAAGCGCGTCCTGATTGCGCGCGCCGCCGAGGCGCGTGACGTCCTGCCGCGCGAGCTCGAGCAGGCCGGGGCGAGCGTGACCGTCGCCGCGCTTTACGAGACGGTTCGCGAGCAACTCGACGAGCGCCGGCTCGATCTACTCGCAGCGGCCGAATACGTGACCTTCACCAGCTCCTCGACCGTGCGGTTCCTGCTCGAGGCGATCGGAGGGCCCGACCGCTTCCCACGCTCGGCGCGGGTCGTCTCGATCGGCCCGGTGACGAGCGAGACCCTGCGCGAACACGGGCTCGAGGTCCACGTCGAGGCACAGCGCCACGACATCGACGGGTTGGTCGACGCGCTGCTGAGCGATGCTCTCGCGGCGGTGACGACCTCCTAGATGCAGCCCATCTCCTTTCTCACCGACTACGGCCACGGCGACGAGTTCGTCGGCGTCTGCCACGGGGTGATGCAGCGCATCGCGCCCGGCGTCGTGGTGATCGACGTGACGCACGAGGTGCCCCGTCACGACGTGCGCGGCGGCGCGCTCGCGCTGCGCAACGCGATCCGGTTCATGCCCCGGGGCGTCCATCTCGCGGTCGTCGACCCGGGCGTGGGCGGCGATCGGCGAGCGGTCGCGCTGCGCTGCGCGGACGGCAACGTCCTCGTCGGACCCGACAACGGTCTGCTGTGGCCCGCGGCCGAGGCGTGCGGTGGAGTCACGGCCGCGTTCGACATCGGGGAAAGCCGGCACCGGCTTGATCCCGTGTCGGCGACCTTCCACGGCCGTGACCTGTTCGCGCCCGTCGCGGCCAACCTCGCGCTCGGCGCGGCGCTCGAGACGGCGGGAACAGCGGTCGATGCCGGCTCGCTCGAAGTGCTCGAGCTTCCCGCGCCGGCCGTATCCGCGGGACGTGCGCAGGCACACGTCGTCGCGATCGACCGGTTCGGCAATCTCCAGCTGAACCTGACGGCCGTCGACATGCGCGCCGCGGGCTTCGAGCCGGGCCAGTGCATCGAGGTGCTGTCGCCGCGGCGCACCGGCGAAGCGACCTACGCCCACACGTTCGGCGAGGTGGGCTCCGGGCGCGCCGTGATCATCGAGGACTCCTCGGGCCGCATGGCGGTCGCCGTCAACCAGGGCCGGGCCGCCGGCGCGCTCGGCGTCGGAGTCGACGCGCAGCTCCTGCTTCAGCCGTGCGACGACCACTGAGTCGCCTCGTTCCCCGACCGGGAAGCGCGGCGCTGGGCGGCCCGCTCGTCCACCTCGACGTCACCGGGTCGACCAACGACCGCGCGCGCGAGCTCGCGCTGGGAGGCGCTCCGCACGGCACGACCGTCGTCGCGGAGCAGCAGACCGCCGGGCGCGGGCGCCAGGGCCGTACCTGGTCGGCCCCGCCGGGGCGTGCGCTGACGCTGTCGGTGGTGTGCCGCCTCACCGACGGCGCGATGGACCTCCTGCCGCTCGCTGCCGCGCTCGCCGTTTGCGACGCGTGCGAGGGGGTGGCCGGCGTGCTGTGCCGGGTGAAATGGCCCAACGACGTCTGGATCGACGAACGCAAGGTCGCGGGCATCCTGATCGAGGCGCGCCCGCAGGAACGATGGGCCGTCGTGGGCATCGGACTGAACGTCGATACCGGCCCGGAGGAGATGGACCCCGCGCTGCGTGAGATCGCCACGTCGCTGCGGATCGCCACCGGCGCGCCCGTGTCGCGGGATGCCGCGCTCGAGCGCCTGCTCGCCGGGCTCGCGGACTGGGTCGGCGCGCTCGAGACGCCCGCGCGCGTGATCGAGGCGTTTCGCGAGCGCGACGCGCTCTACGGGCGCAATATCAGCTGGAAGGGTGGCTCGACGACGATGACGGGGGAGGCACGCGGCATCGACGACGACGGCGCGCTGGTCGTGTTCACCGCCCCGGACGCCGAGCCGGTACGCCTCGACGCGGGAGAGGTCCACCTCGAGCGGCCCGCGAAGCGCGCCTGAGGCGGGTCGGCTAGGCGGCTTCGGAGTCCTCGAGGGACTTGGCGGTGCGCTTGCCGCGGGAGCGCTTGCGGTTGGCGCCGTTCGACGGGGTCTCGACAGCGTCCACCTCGAGCTCCTCGAGCTCGAGATCGTCGGGCGCCATCTCCTCGTCCGCCTCGGCGGCGCCGTTCGCCGCGCGGGCCGCCGCACGGCGTGATGCGCCGTCGCGGTCCCCGCGCTGCTTCTTGCCGCGGCGCTTGCCCTTCGGGAAGTTGCGGACGAGCTCGCGGGCCAGCGCCGAGGGCTTGCGCGCCATCCGGTTGCGTGCCCCTCGCAGGACCTCCTCGGCCTCGGGCGTGTGTGCCAGCGCGGCGGCGAGCAGAGCGGCGGCGAGCCTGCGGTCGTGCTTGCGCGCGGCGTGCACGAGGCGGCGGGCGTTGCGGCCGTGGGCAGGGCCGGACGAGTTCACGAGCAGCCCGAGCAGGCGCTTGGTCTCCGGCCAGCGCTGCACCGCGTACTCCTCGTGCACCTCGCGGGAGTACTCCGCGAGCCGCCACAGCCACGCCTGCGCCTGGTCACGACGGCCGATCCGGCGCTCCGCGAGCGCCTGCAACAGGATCCGCGCGCCCTCGCGGCGCTCCTCACGCGACCACGTGCCGACGATGTCGACCGCCTGGTCGAAGCCCTCCGGGTCGCGACGCACCGCGATCTCCGAGAGCGCGCGCTGGCGCAGCTGGGCGTTGCGGTTTCGCTGGATGCAGCTGAGCAGGAAGCGGCGACGCAGCTCTCCGCCGGCGTCGTGGTGGATCGTGGTCTTCGCGCGACGCCAGCCGTTGGACGCGACCCGCGCTCCGGCAAGCGCCGCCCAGGCGTGCTGCTCGTCCGGGAAGAGGTATTCGACGGCGATCCGCCACAGCTCGCGCTCGAATACGCGCAGCCGGCGCTCGGGGTCGTTCGTGACCGGCACGATCCGGCGCTCGACGCGCAGCCGGCGCCCGCGGCCGCGCCGCACCGGGCCTACGACGATCGCACCGCCGCGGTAGACGTCGCGGTCGAGAAGCTTGTGCAGCGTGACGATCGGCTCGTCGTGCGTGGTCGCCGGATGGACGAAGTCCACGACGATTCCCGCCTCCTTGCCCGGATGGCGTCGCGTCACGCGCCCGACCCGCTGCTGGTACACGCGCTTGGACGCGGTCGGCGCGAGGTGCATGCAGACCGTCGCGCGCGGGGAGTTCCACCCCTCGGCGAGCAGCATCGCGTTGACGAGCACGTCGATCTCGCCGCGCTCGAACGCCGCGAGGATTCGCGCGAGCTCGCGCTTGGGCGTCTCGCCCGATACTGCCTCGGCCTTCATGCCGGCGTCCTTGAACGCCTTCGCGACGTTGTGGGCGTGCTTGACGCCCGCGCTGTAGACGATGCCCGGCAGGTGCTTGAAGCGCACGCGGTAGAGGTCGGCCACGGCGGCGTTGAACGGGCCCTGGTCCAGCAGCGCGGCCAGCTCCTCCTGGTCGAAGTCCTGGTCCACCTCGCCCTTGCGCAAGGGCACCTTGGCGAGCGTGCGCACGTCGCCGGCGGGCGGTATGCGCACACACCGCAGCGGCGCGATCACCCCGCGCCGGGCCGCCTGCGCGAGGTCGAAGCGGCTCGTCTGCGTGGGGAACAGGTCGGTCACGTGGCGCGCGATCAGCGCGCCGGTCGCGGTCATGCCGATGAAGACCGGTCCCTGCCAGCTACGGATCGACGCGCTGGTCTTCTCGCCGAGCGCGGTGTGCGCCTCGTCGCAGATCACGATCGTGTAGGCGTCGGAGATGTTCCCCGCGTTGCGCACGAACCATTGATAGGTCTCGACCGTGACGAGGCCGTCCGCACGATCCTGGTTGCGCAGCAGCGGCGGCGAGATGCGGTTCGAGTACCCGCGGTCCTTCAGCTCGCCGAGGAACTGCTCGACGAGGTTGCGGCGGTGGGTCAGGATCAGCGTGCCGCCGGTGCGCGATGCCTCGACGAAGCCGAGTGCCGCCACGGTCTTGCCCGCGCCCGTCGCGTGCTCGAACCAGAAGCGGCGGGCCGCGCCCGGGTCCTCGGGCTGCTCGGCGAGCTGCTCCTCTTCCTCGGGGAACGAGGCGACGCCGTTCTCGCCCTCCTCGGGATCGACCCAGTCGGCGGGCTCCTCGTCCTCCTCGTCCTCGTCGGGCTCCTCCTCGTCGGGCTCCTCCTCCTCGAAGTCCTCGAGCTCCAGCGGGACCGCGCCGTTGCCGTTCTGGCGCTCGGCCTCCGCGATCAACGCGGTGAGGGTGCCGGAGAGGGCGTCGACCTGGTGCGCGGAGAGCACCGTCCCGTCGACGAGCTTCGGCTCCTCGTCGGCCAGCAGCCGCTCGAGGCCGAGCAGCATCGAGTACTGCTGGCGCCACTCGACGCTCGGGCTCTCGAGCCCGGCCTCGATCTCCGCCAGCGCCATGTCGAGCGCACGGCGGCGTGCGGTGCCGGGTCGCAGGGCGTCCGCATCCGGCGCGAACGGCTCGCGTGTGAATTTCTCCACACGTTCGAGCTGCTCACGCGATGGAACAGGCGCGACCTTCACGGCCACTTCGGTGGTGTCAGCCATATCGAGGCTTGTTGGGTGATGGACGCCGTCAGACGGCCAACGGCGGCTGCAACGCTCGTCCCTGGTTGCCGTCGCCGAGTATTGATCCCGACGGCAGTCTCCATGGCCCGGAACGGACTCTTCCGCCCTCGGGCACGGTACAGGTGTATTAAAGCAGTGCCGGCGTCCGATGTCGCATGATGACGGCGCTGAGCCTGTTTTCGTGCGGTATTTTCGCCTTCCCGTGCCGGTCTGAGCACACGACGTGCGTTCAGCGCCCTCGCATCCGGGCCCGTCCTCGACCATGAAGTCACGACTCACATTGCCGCTCGCATGCGCCGTGACGCTCGCGCTCTTCGCCGGCGCGTGCGGATCCGACGAGCCGCGCAGCACCGCAAAGCCGGCCGACTTCCGCCGTGCGCTCGCAGGCGCGCCCGCGCCGCTTGCGCGCCTCTACTCGCAACCCTCGGCGCTGGTCGAGGGCGGCCCGACGGCGTTCCGGCGCCAGCTCGCCCGGCTGCGAGGACATCCCGTCGTCGTCAACAAGTGGGCGTCGTGGTGCGGGCCCTGCCGGCACGAGTTCCCGTTCTTCCAGCAGCAGGTGACCAAGCACGGCAAGCGGGTCGCGTTCTTCGCCGTCAACTCGGAGGACGCGCGCGAGCCCGCCCAGAAGTTCCTCGAGGAGATCCCCGTGCCCTATCCGAGCTACCTCGATCCCGACAGCGACATCGCGGAGCTGCTCGGACTCGCCCGGAACTTCCCCACGACGACCTTCTACGACAGCGACGGCGAGCGCATCTACACGAAGCCCGGGGGCTATGCCTCCGAGGCCGCCCTGGCCGACGACGTGCGGGAGTACGCGATCGCGGGGGCGCGCAAGGGCGCCGGGGGATAATGCTGCCGTCATGCGTAAGAGTGCGATCGCGATCGCCGTGGCGGCCTTTGCGCTGGTCACCGGGCTCGCGGCAGGTCAGCCCAGCGGCTCCGGGGACCGCCCGCTCGTCCAGTCGGTCGCGCTCGACCTGACGATCAACCCCGCGTCGGCCGCGTGGGTGGACCAGGCCCTGAAGGACGCCGAGGACGCCGGCGCGGACATCGTGATCCTCCGGCTCGACACCCCGGGCGGCCTCGACGACTCGACCCGCGAGATCGTGAAGGACATCCTGGCCGCGCCGATGCCCGTGGTCGTCTACGTCTCCCCGGACGGCGCGCGGGCCGCCTCGGCCGGCCTGTTCATCACGCAGGCGGCGGACGTCGCCGCGATGGCGCCCGAGACCAACATCGGATCGGCCACTCCGATCTCGCTCGGCGGCGGCGAGCAGGACGAGGTGCTGGGCCGCAAGGTTCGCAACGACGCTGCCGCATACGTGCGCGCGCTCGCCGAAGGACACGATCGCAACGGCGACCTTGCCGCGCGCATGGTGCACGACGCGGTGAACGTCACGGCGACCGAGGCCGCACGCCGCAACCTCGTCGACCTGGTGGCTCCCGACCAGGACGCGCTCGTGCGCGAGCTCGACGGCTACCGGGTCAAGGGCCCGAAGGCCCAGCGGCTCGTCACCGCGGACGCGCAGGTGGAGTCACGCGACGTGCCCTTCAAGTTCCGCGCGCTCGAGCTGCTGGTCAACCCGAACACCGTCTTCCTGCTGCTCACGCTCGGGGCGATCCTGATCGGGATCGAGCTGTTCAACCCGGGCATGATCCTGCCCGGCACGCTCGGCGCCGTGTCGCTGATCCTTGCGATGTTCGGCCTCGCGCAGCTGCCGATCAACGTCGCCGGCCTGCTGCTGATCGCGCTCGCCTTCGGCCTGTTCGTCGCGGAGGCGTTCGTGATCAGCCACGGCGCGCTCGCGGCCGGGGGGATCGTCGCGCTCGTGTTCGGGGGGCTGCTGCTGTTCGACACCGACAGCGAGGCGTTCGACATCTCGGTCCCGATCGTGATCTTCACGGCCGCGCTGCTCGGGGGCTTCTTCGTGTGGATGGCCGGCAAGGCGGTGCAGGCGCGCCACCGCGAGGTCCACACCGGCGCGGAGGAGCTGATCGGGGCCCACGGCGTCGTGCGGTCCCCCCTTGACCCGCTCGGTCACGTGTTCGTGCAGGGCGCCCTCTGGCGGGCGCGCAGCGACACGGCGCTGGCGGAGGGCGACCGGGTGGTGGTCGAGCAGATCGACGGGCTGACGCTGACGGTCTCGCCCGAGCAGGATTCTGGCGGCGACGCAGTACATTAGGGCGCGATGGCCGTCGCCCTGACGATCCTCGGGATCCTCGTCTTCTTCGCCGTGATCCTGCTCGCGGCCGCGATCAGGGTCCTGCGCGAGTACGAGCGCGGCGTGATCTTCCGGCTCGGGCGCCTGATCGCCCAGAAGGGCCCGGGCCTGATCCTGCTGATCCCGTTCATCGACAAGATGGTGCGGGTCGACCTGCGCACGGTGACGCTCAACATCCCGCCGCAGGAGGTGATCACGCGCGACAACGTGCCCGCCTCGGTGAACGCCGTCTGCTACTTCCGCGTGGTCGACGCGAGCGCGTCGATCGTGCAGGTCGAGAACTACCTGATGGCGACCTCGCAGATCGCCCAGACGACCCTGCGAGCGGTGCTCGGCCGCGCCGAGCTGGACACGCTGCTCTCCGAGCGCGACCGGCTCAACGACGAGCTGCAGCGCATCATCGACGACCAGACCGAGCCCTGGGGCATCAAGGTCACGACCGTCGAGATCAAGGACGTCGAGATCCCGCAGACCATGCAGCGGGCGATGGCGCGCCAGGCGGAGGCCGAGCGCGAGCGGCGCGCGAAGATCATCGCGGCCGAGGGCGAGTTCCAGGCGGCCGACAAGCTGTCGCAGGCCGCCGAGACGATCGGCAAGCACCCCGTCGCGATCCAGCTGCGGTTCCTCCAGACGCTGATCGAGATCGGCGCCGAGAACAACTCCACGACGATCTTCCCCGTGCCGATCGAGCTGTTCAAGCCCTTCCTCGAGGCGACCGCCGGCCCCGGCGCGGGCAAACCCCCGGCCTGAGTGGCGTCCCCCGAGCTTCGCATCGACCCCCTCACGGGGCTGCGCGTCGTGCTCGCGCCGGCGCGCGCGGACCGGCCGTTCAGCTTCGAGTCCGC
>CAVYJN010000003.1:0-15161 GCA_963768885.1 uncultured Solirubrobacterales bacterium
GCCATTAGGCTGGCAGGGACAGCTCTAGAAAGGAGCAGCAAATGAGAGGTGCAGGCCGCGTCGTGTTCGCAGCCATCCATGCTGCTGATCGTCGGCACCATCAACATCATCTATGGCATCGGCGCCCTGGACGATGCCAATGTCTTCGTCAACGACACGAGGTTCATACTCACGAACCTCAACACCCTGGGCTGGGTTCTGATCATCCTCGGGGTGATCCAGCTCACCGCGGGCTTCTCGCTGATGGCGGGCAATACCTACGGCCGGGTGATCGGGATCATCGCCGGCAGCCTCGGCGCGATCGGCGCCCTGCTGTCGATCGGCGGGGCCTACCCGTGGTGGTCGCTCGGCGTCTTCGCGCTGTGCGTGTACGTCGTGTACGGCCTCATCATCTTCGGTGAAGAGGAGCGCCCCACCGCGAGGTAGACGGAGAAGCTCTCCGGAAGACGGTGGCGAGCCCCGCAGTTGGACACCGCGGGGCTCGCGGCGCTCAGTAGCGGCTGCCGCCCTGCGCGGACCCACCACCTGCAGAGTCGCTGCTCTTCTCCACCTTGCCGCCGGTGGCCGAGACCACGTACCACTCGGCGCCGAACGCGTCGACCTGCTGACCGGTCGTGTCGCCCGCCTTCGTGTCGGACGCGTAGTAGTAGAGCGGGTGGCCCGCGTAGACCACCTGGCTCTTCCCGTCGGGGCGCTTGGTCACCGACAGCATCGCGGCGTCGACGCCGGAGCCGGCGCTCGGCTTCCCGGTCGCGGTGAGCGGCGGCCATGCGGCCGCGCAGCCTCCCGTGCAGGCGCTCTTGCCGCTCTTGTCCTTCTCGAACAGGTAGACGGTGCGGCCGTTGGGGCCCACGAGCACGTTCCCCAGGTCGGTGCTCCCGACCGACAGGGTGCCGGAGGCGCCCGCCGCCTGGGTGCTCGACTGGGTGCTCGCGCCGTAGTTCTTGCTCCCGCAGCCGGCAGCGACCAGCGCCACCACCGCGGCTGCCATCAGGATCAGTGCGACAGGACGTTTCATCGACGCTCCTTTCAGCGGAATCGGGTGCTCCACTACCGACACGTGCGGCAGGCCTCGGCGGTTCAATGTGTGAACCAGATGTGCTGCTCGGACGTGTCAAGTGAGATGGCATTGCGCAAACGCCGGCAAACGGACGACGAGGAAGAGCTGGTGCGGGCTCTGCAAGCCGAGCACGGCCCCGCGTTGCTCGGCTACGTGACCCGGCTCACCGGCGACCCGCAGCGCGCCGAGGACGTCGTGCAGGAGACGCTGTTGCGAGCGTGGCGCAGGGCAGGCTCACTCGAAGGTGACCCGTCCTCGCTTCGGTCGTGGCTCTTCACGGTCGCCCACAACCTCGCGATCGACGAGCACCGCGCCCGCGCGGCGAGGCGCGAGGAGACGGAGGCCGACCTCCCCGATGTCGCAGTGGCCGGACAGCTCGACCGCGCGCTCGAGGCCTCGCAGATCACGGAAGCCCTTCGGGGGCTCTCGCACGACCATCGCGAGGCGCTCGTGGAGACGTATTTCCGGGGCCGCTCGGTGGCGGAGGCGGCGGTCGTGCTCGGCGTGGCGCCGGGCACGGTGAAGTCCCGCACCTATTACGGGCTCCGCGCGCTGCGCGCGGCTCTCGAGGAACGAGGTTGGGGCGGATGAGCGCCGGCTGCGACTCGCTCGAGCGCCTTTCGCTCGGCGCCTACGTCCTGGGCGCGCTCGATCCGGTCGAGCGGGCGGCCGTCGACGCGCACCTCGCCGGGTGTGCGCCGTGCCGCGACGAGCTCGCCGGGCTCGCGGCGATGCCGGGCCTGCTCTCGCACGTGCGCATGGAGGACTTGCTGGAGCCGGACCCCTCCCCGTCACCCGGCGCGTCCGACCGTCTGGTCGCCCGCATGCGCGCGGCGCGGCGCGTCCGGCGCCGCCGGCTCGGTGCGGCTGCAGGCGCCGTCGCGCTTGCCGCCGTCACGGCGGGCGTGATCGTGCTCGGCACCCCGAGCAGTGAAGTGACCGGTCCGAGCGAGAGCGCCGCCTCGATCTCGGCGACCAGCGCCCGCACCGGCGTGACCGCTTCGTTCGGCATGCGGACGGAGCCCTGGGGCACGGGCGTTCGCGTGCGCCTGGGGGGCGTGCCGCCGAACACGCGCTGCAAGCTGATCGTCTACTCCCACGACGGACGGCGAGAGGTCGCCGGGACCTGGCGAGCCGGCTACGAAGGGACGGCCGACGTCCAGACCGCGACGGCGATTCCGCGAGTCGATCTCGCGGCCTTCGAGGTGACGACGGGCAGCGGGCGGCGGCTGGTGCGCGCCGCTCTCTAGCGCCCCTCCCTCCGCGTCAGCCTCTCGCGGAACCGAACGTCGCCTCGAGGCCGCGGATCAGGTCCTGCTTCTCCTGTGCGGACAGCCGTGACCCAGGGTGCGTTGGCTTGTACTGCCAGGGCGGCATCGATCCGCTGCGGATGCTCTCGATCATCTCCTCGAGCTCCGCCTCGCCGGTCGAGAGGTTGACGTGGTCGCGACCCTCCTCGACGTCCCTCTGCACGAGCCACGAGATCGGTGCGACGTTCGAGTACCACGGCCACTTCGTGAGGTTGCTGTGACAGTCCATGCACGCGTCGGTCATCAGCTTTTCCGTGCGCGGGCTGTCCCACGCGATCGCGCGCCCGCCCGCCGGGTTCGTGTGGTCGCGACCGTAGGGGACGAGCTGGATCGCAACCAGCAAGGCGAGAAGCCCTGCCACGGCCCACTTGAGGAACGTGCGAAGTTCCACGGCCAAGAGCGTAATGGCGTGGCCGGGCAGCTCAGCCTTGACCTCGACGAATTGCCGGGAGGCGTCGGGCGTCGCCCGGACCCGCGCCGTGACATCCTTGCGGCGCCAGCAGCGCCCGGAGGGGGAAGGTGCCGGACCTTTCGACAGCAGACGTCGGCCAGGAACTCGCGGACCGAAAGCGCGAGCACAGCGCGCACGGATCCGCCGGGCACGACCGGCTCGTGATCATCGAGGCCGTGATGCTGTCACTCGTCGCGCTCGTGGCCGCGTGGTCGGGCTATTGCGCGGCAGAGTGGAGCACGAGGTCGTCCGACCTGCTCGCGGACTCCCAGGAGACCCAGGCCAAGGCCGACACGGCCAAGCAGGAGGCGCTCCAGTTGCGCACCTTCGACTCGGTCGCGTTCGATGCGGTGTTCACGGCGTACGTGACAAAGGATCGCCGGGCGTTTCGCCTGGCAGTCAAGCGGCTGCGGCCCGGCTATCGCGAGGCTTTCAGGGCCTGGCTCGCGACCCGACCGCTCACCAACCCGGACGCGCGCCGCGACCCGACCCTCATGCCGCAGTACCGCATCCCGGAGGAGGCTCAGGCTCGCAGGCTGAGAACGCGCGCACACGCGCAGTTCGAGGCGGCGAGCATGGCAGGGAACAACTCGGACCGCTACGTGCGCGTCACCGTCATCCTCGCGTCGGTCCTCTTCATCCTCGGGATCAGCGGCCACTTCCCGGTCCGCACCGCGCGCTACTTCCTGATCGCGATCGGCGGCGTGCTCATCGCCTACTCCGTCATCGAGCTACTGAGCCTGCCGGGGCTGCCGTCGTGACGATCTCCGCCGACTCGCCCCGGTGGCGCGCGTACATCTCGGCGAGCCACTCGCCCCCGGGCCGCGACTCGAGCTCCTCGCGCAGCTCCAGGATCGCCGGCGCCATCGTGTGCGGCACATACGGTCGCTGGGGCGGCGCGAGCACCGGGGTGAAGAGTGACGCGGCCGTCAGGTCCGCGACCGTGAACCCGTCGCCGACGAGGTAGCCCGACGGCTGCAGCTCGGCCTCGACGCGGTCCATCGCGGCCACGATCTGCCCCCGTGCCCGCCCGGCCGCCTCCTCGGTCACGTCGTAGTCGCGGCGCACGGCGGGCCGGATCAGCGGGGCCGTCGCACGCAGCAGTCGCTCCCGCACCGGGCTGGGGCTCGTGAAGAGCGAGGCCGCCGTGGCGTCCGTGTCGGGCAGCGTGTGGTACCAGACGAAGCGCCGCAGCGGGGGCGCGAGCTGCTCGTCGAACCAGTCCTCGAGCTCGAGCGCGCGGGCGCGCTCCGCGGCATCGCCGGGGTAGAGCGGCGGCTCGGGCGCGTACTCCTCGAGCGCCGCGATGATCGCCGTCGAGTCCCCGATGCGCCTGCCGTCGAGCTTCATCACGGGCAGCCTGCGCTGCGCGCCGCGCGTCAGCACCATCGCGCGGAAGCCGTGCAAACCCGGCATCGGCACGCGGCGCTCGTGCGGGATCCGCTTGTAGTCGAGCGCCCACCTCGCCTTCTCGTTGTAGTGCGAGAGCTCGATGTGCCAGAGGACGACGGTCACCGCAGCGCCCAACCTATCTCGGCCCCGGGTGGTGATGTGTGCCGATGATCCACTCCTCCCGCCACAGGGGACTAGGCTGTTTGGAGGTGACCCGCTACAGGAGGAATGCATGACCGTGGCAGAAGAGCTCTGGGGCGCGGAGACGCGCAAAGCCGTCGACAACTTCCCCGTCTCCGGCGAGCCGGTGCCCGCCCCGGTGATCCGCTGGCTCGGGCGCATCAAGGCAGCCGCCGCGCGGGTCAACGCCGAGCTCGGCCTGCTCGGGGCCGACATCGCGGAACGGGTCGCATCCGCCGGCGACGAGGTGGCCGCCGGCGAACACGACGAGCAGTTCCCGGTCGACGTCTTCCAGACGGGCTCGGGCACCTCCTCGAACATGAACGCGAACGAGGTGATCGCCAACATCGCCGAAGGCGGTGTCCATCCCAACGACCACGTCAACATGGGGCAGTCCTCCAACGACGTGTTCCCGTCGGCGGTGCACCTCGCGGCGCTCGGCGAGGTGCGCGCGCAGCTGCTGCCGGCGCTCGAGCACCTGGAGACCGCGCTGCAGGCGAAGGCCGACCGGTTCTCCGACGTCGTCAAGACCGGCCGCACCCACCTGATGGACGCGGTCCCCGTGACGCTCGGACACGAGTTCGGCGGCTACGCTGCCCAGATCCGGCTCGGCCGGGAGCGCATCGAGGGCGTGCTCCCGCGCGTTGCGCAGATCCCGCTCGGGGGGACGGCGACCGGGACCGGCCTCAACACGCACGCGCAGTTCGCGCAACGGGTGCGCGAGCGCCTCGCGCGCGACACCGGCCTCGAGATCCGCCCGCCCGAGCATCCCTTCGAGGCGCAGGGCAACCGCGACGCCCTGGTCGAGCTCTCGGGCGCACTGAAGGTGCTCGCGGTCTCGCTCACCAAGATCGCCAACGACATCGCATGGATGGGCTCCGGGCCGCGCGCGGGCCTCGCCGAGCTGTTCCTGCCGGAGCTCCAGAAGGGCAGCTCGATCATGCCGGGCAAGGTCAACCCCGTGATACCCGAGGTCGTGCTCCAGGTGAGCGCGCAGGTGATCGGCAACGACGCCGCGATCACGGTCGCCGGCACGCAGGGCAACTTCGAGCTGAACGTGCGCGTGCCGCTGATCGCCCGCAACCTGCTCGACCAGATCCGTCTCCTGTCGAACACGGTCACCCTGTTCGCCGACAAGTGCATCGCCGGCATCGAGGTGAATCGCGAGATGACGACGCGCCACGCGGAGTCGAACCTGATCACGGCGACCGCACTCAACCCCCACATCGGCTACGACCGCGCCGGCGAGATCGTGAAGGAAGCGGCCGCGAGCGGGCGGACCATCCGTGAGGTCGCACGCGAGCAGGGTGTCGACGAGGCGATCCTCGACGAGGCGCTCGACCTCGCGAAGATGGCGAAGGGGAACCTCGAGTAGCTCAGCGGCTCGTTCAGCGGCTTCTCGTCCGGACCGCCGCATAGCTTCACCTCCACCGTGGGCGACCTCTCGACCTTGCTCCAGGACCCGCTCGCGCACCGCGCGCTCGACGCCCTGGTCCGTGCCGAGACCCGCGTCACCCGCAAGCTCGGCCACGAGCTCGAGCGCCGCGGGCTCTCTCGCACCGCCTTCGCGATGCTGGTCGTGATCGAGTCCGCCGATGGCGAGCTCGGCCTGCGGGCGCTGCGGCAGCGCCTCGGCCTGAGCAAGGCGAACGCCAGCGAGGTCACCTCGGCGCTCGAGCAGCGCGGGCTGATCCGGCGCGAGACCGACCCACGCGACCGCCGGGCGCTCAACATCGCGCTCACATCTCCCGGCCGCGCGCTCGTCGACGAGCTGTTCCCCGGCCACGCGCGCCGGGTGCGGGACACGTTCACCGTCCTCGACGACGGCGAGAAGCGCGAGCTGGCCCGCTTTGCCGGAAGCTCGAACGCGCGGCATAGGCCCACCCTAGAATCACCCGCCATGGCGCCCTACCGCCCGGTGGACACCAACCAGAGCTTCCCGGCCCTCGAGGAGCAGATCCTCGCGCGCTGGAAGGAACGCGACGTCTTCCACGAGAGCCTGCGCCGGCGCGAGGGGGCGCCGCTCTACGTCTTCTACGAGGGACCGCCGACCGCGAACGGCGCCCCTGGGTCCCATCACGTGCTCTCGCGGGTGTTCAAGGACATCTTCCCGCGCTACAAGACGATGACCGGGCACCACGTGCCGCGCAAGGCCGGCTGGGACTGTCACGGGCTCCCGGTCGAGCTCGAGGTCGAGCGCCAGCTCGGGATCCACTCCAAGCACGAGATCGAGGCGCTCGGCATCGAGGAGTTCAACCGGCGGTGCCGTGAGTCCGTTTTCTCCTACGTGGAGGAGTGGAACCGCCTGACCGAGCGGATCGCGTTCTGGATCGACCTCGACGACGCCTACGTCACCCTCGACAACGAGTACATCGAGTCGGTCTGGTGGGCGCTGCGCAGGATCTGGGACGAGGACCTCCTCTACGAGGGGCACAAGGTGGTCCCCTACTGCCCGCGCTGCGGGACCGCGCTGTCCTCGCACGAGGTCGCGCTCGGCTACCACGACGTGGTCGACCCCTCCGTCTACGTGCGCTTCCCGGTCGCGCGGCCCGGCGGGCCGCTGATCGGCTCCGACCAGCTGCTCGTTTGGACGACGACCCCGTGGACCCTTGTCTCGAATGCGGCGGTCGCGATGGACCCGGACCTCACCTACGTGCGCGCACGGCAGGGCGAGCAGGTCTACGTGCTGGCCGAGACCCGTGTCGCCCCGGTGCTGGGCGACGACGCGGAGGTGCTCGACCGCTTCCCCGGGCGCGAGATGGAGGGCGCCGCGTACGACCCGCCGTTCACCTTCATCCCGGGCTCCGAGTACGGGGAGCGCGGTCACACGATCCTTGCGGCGGACTTCGTCTCGGCCGACGACGGCACCGGGCTCGTCCATACCGCGATCGCGTTCGGGGAGGACGACTTCCGCCTCGGCGAGCAGTACGGGCTGAACGTGATCAACCCGGTGCGCGCGGACGGGACCTACGACGAGCGCATCGGGCCGTACGCCGGCCGCTTCGTGAAGGACGCCGACCCGGACCTGGTCGACGACCTCGAGTCGCGCGGACTCGTCTACCGCGCGGAGCAGTACGAGCACGCGTACCCGCACTGCTGGCGCTGCGACACGCCGCTCCTCTACTACGCCAAGGCCGAGTGGTACATCCGCACGACGGCGCGCCGCGACGCGCTGCTCGCCGCGAACGAGTCGATCGAGTGGTACCCGTTCCACATCAAGCACGGCCGCTTCGGCAAATGGCTCGAGAACAACGTCGACTGGGCGCTGTCGCGCGAGCGCTACTGGGGGACGCCGCTCCCGGTCTGGCGCTGCGAGGAGGGCCACGCGCGCTGCATCGGATCGATCGCGGAGCTGAAGGAGCTGGCCGGTGAGGTGCCCGACGACCTCCACCGTCCCTACATCGACGAGGTCACCATCGATTGCGCGGAGTGCGGGTCGACGATGCGCCGCGTGCCCGAGGTGATCGACGCGTGGTTCGACTCGGGAGCGATGCCGTTCGCGCAGTTCCACTACCCGTTCGAGAACGAGGAGCTCTTCAAGGAGCGCTTCCCCGCCGACTTCATCTGCGAGGCGCTCGACCAGACGCGCGGGTGGTTCTACTCGCTGCTGGCGGAGTCGACGCTGCTGTTCGGCGGGTCGAGCTACCGCAACGTCCTGTGCCTCGGGCTGATCCTCGATCCCCAGGGCCAGAAGATGTCGAAGAGCCGCGGCAACGTCGTCGCGCCCTGGGACGTGATCAACCGCCACGGGGCGGACGCCTTCCGCTGGTACTACTTCACCTCGCAGCAGCCGTGGTCCGGCTACCGCTTCTCCGTCGACACCGTCGGCGAGAGCGTGCGCAAGTTCCTGCTGACCCTGTGGAACACGTACAGCTTCTATGTGCTGTACGCGAACGTCGACGGCTTCGAGCACGCCGCCGTCACGGTCGAGCCGGGCCGCCGCCCTGCGCTCGACCGCTGGGTGCTGTCGCGCCTGCAGGGGACGATCGCCGCGGTGCGGGAGGGCCTCGACGCCTACGACACGACGTCGGCGGGCCGCTCGATCGCGACCTTCGTGGACGATCTCTCGAACTGGTACGTGCGCCGCAGCCGGCGCCGCTTCTGGCGCGGTGACGAGGGCGAGGTGGAGGACAAGCGCAGCGCGTACCTGACACTCCACGAGTCGCTCGTCACGGTCGCGAAGCTGCTCGCGCCGTTCACGCCGTTCGTCGCCGACGAGATCTACGAGAACCTCGACGGCGCGGAGCCCTCGGTGCACCTCTGCGACTTCCCCGAGGCCGACGAGGACCTGATGGACAGGGAGCTCGAGTTCGACATGGCCGTCACCCGGCGCACGGTCGAGCTCGGCCGCGCGGCTCGCAGTCAGGCGAAGGTCAAGGTCCGTCAGCCGTTGCGCGAGGCGGTCGTGGTCGCCGACCCGCGCGAGCGTGCCGCGATCGAGCGCCTGGAGGACCAGGTCCTCGAGGAGCTGAACGTGAAGCGCATCTCCTACGTGGACGAGGCCGAGGAGCTCGCCTCCTACGAGGTCAAGCCCAATTTCCGCGCATGCGGACCGCGCTTCGGCTCGCGCATGCCGGAGGTCGCGCGCGCGATCGCGCAGCTCGACGCGGCAGCGACGGCGGCCGCGCTCGATCGGGGGGACGAGGTCACGATCGAGGTCGGCGGCTCCGAGGAGCGCCTCGGGCCGGACGATCTCTCGCTCGTGATGCTCCCGCGCGAGGGTTATCAGCTCGAGCGCCAGGCCAACTACGCGGTCGCGCTGATGCTCGACCTCGACGAGGAGCTGCGCCGCGAGGGCGCCGCACGCGAAGTCGTGCACGCGATCCAGAACGCCCGCAAGGGCGCGGGGCTCCAGGTCGAGGACCGGATCGACCTGATCCTGAGCGGAGACGACGCGCTGCTCGACGCGGTGCGACGCCACGCGGACTACGTCGTGGACGAGACGCTCGCCGCGAATCTCGCGTTCGACGGCGCCCAGCCGGCGGGCACGCACACGGAAACCGCCAGCATCGACGGCTCCCGGCTGGGGATCGCGCTGCGGCGGGCCGGCTAGTAGCGCTCGCGCTCGGCGGCGAGCTCGGATGGCCGCCCCGGATCGGGGCGCTCGGGTAAGGGCTCGTCGGCCGAGGGCAGGGCAAGGTCTGAGGTCGCCCGATCGTCGTGCGCGGCCTCGATCTCGCGGACCCAGATCTCCTCGGTGAGGATCACCACGGCGGAGATGATCGGCACGGCTACGAAGAGCCCGACGATCCCGAACAGCTGTCCGACGACGACCACGCCGATCGCGATCAGCGCCGGGTGCAGCCGGGTGGTCCGGGCCATCACGACGGGCACGATCACGTTGCTCTCGATCTGCTGTACGAGCACGTACACGACGAGCACCGCGAGCGCCTTGCCCGGGGAGTCCGTGAACGCGAACAGCACCGGCGGGATCGCGCCCACGATCGCGCCGAAGTATGGGACCACCACCAGCAGGGCCGTGAGGACGGCGAACAGGATCGCGAAGTCGAGACCGATGATCCTGAGCCCGATGTAGAGCAGGGTGCCCGACACGAACATGTCGACCACCACTCCCTTCATCCAGCCGATCCACGCCGCGCGCAGCCGGTCCATCACGTGCCGCGCGTGCCGCCGGCGGGAGGGCGGGACCAGGCGCAGCAGGCCGTCGACCAGAGGCTGCGGGCGCACCGCCATGAAGTAGGCCGTGATCAGCATCACGATCAGGGCTCCGAACACGCCGGCGACGCTGAAGCCGATCGAGGTGATCGGGCCGATCAGCCGCTCCGGCTTGTCCGTGTAGCGCTGCAGGAACTCCTGGATCGAGTCGCCGACCTCGCTCGGCCGGTTGCCGGTGATGTCGCCGATCGTCGACTCGAGGTCGTGCACGATCGTGGGCACGTCGTCGACGAACGCGTTCACCTGGTCGATGAACACCGGGATCACGAGCGCGAGGACGCCCGCCAGCACCGCGAGGCCGCCGAGCAGGGTGGCGCCCGCGCCCATCGCCCGCGGGACGCCGCGGCGCTCGAACCAGGTCGCGCCCGCGGAGAGCGGGATCGCGATGATCACAGTCATCAGGACGGCGAGGACGAGGGTGGCGAGCTGGCGGAACAGCAGGCCGAGCACCAGCAGGACCGCCGCCAGGACGACGGCCTTGTAGGCGACGGGTGCCTGTTGGGTCTCGGGCATTTCCTACAGCATGCCCCGATTTGGAGCGAGTCGGCCGCCGGCCGTCAGCGCACGGCGGGCGGCCGACGGCCAGCGGTCAGACGGGCTCCAGCTCCAGCTCCGCCTCGATGCGCGCCTTCGGCTGCGCGCCGATCAACTTCTTCACCATGGTTCCGTGCTTGAACAGGATCATCGTGGGGATCGAGAGCACCTCGTACTTCACGGCGGTCTGCTGGTTCTCGTCCACGTTCAGCTTCACGACCCGCAGGTCGTCGCGCTCGCCGTCGATCTGCTCCAGGATCGGTGAGACGACCCGGCAGGGGCCGCACCAGGGAGCCCAGAAGTCCACCAGCACGGCGGTCTCGGACTCCAGTACCTCGACGTCGAAGTTGCCGTCGGTCACTTCGGTGATCTGACCAGCCACGTTGCCCCTTTCCATTCGAAGATCGCTCTCTCTGTGATGGGTGTTCCCCACAGTCTAGAGAGTCAATACTTCATTACGTATAGCGCCTTTTCCCCGCTCTCAAGGTCGGCACCATCCACATCGCCTCGAGCACGATCCGCTTGGACATCTTGCTCTGGCCGACCCTGCGGTCCGTGAACGTGATCGGTATCTCCTTCACGCGGAACCCGTTCTGGATCGCCCGGTAGGTGAGCTCGACCTGGAATGCATACCCCTGCGACCGGACCTGCTCCAGGTCGATCGCCTCGAGCACCTCCCGGCGAAAGCACTTGAACCCTCCGGTCAGGTCCCTCACCTCGAGGCCGAGCACGACCCGCGCGTACCAGCACCCCCCGCGGCTCACCAGGCGCCGCGCCGCACCCCAGTTGCGCACCGCGCCTCCCGGAACGTAGCGCGAGCCGAGCACCAGGTCGGCGTCGCGCGCGGCCTCGATCATGGCCGGCAGGTAGCCCGGGTCGTGGGAGAGGTCGGCGTCCATCTCGATCACGAGCGCCGCGCCTTCGGAAAGCGCGAGGCGAAATCCGTCGATGTAGGCCCGGCCCAGGCCCTGCTTGCGGGGCCGGTGGAGCACCCGCACCGCGGGATCGCGCGCGGCCAGCTCGTCGGCGAGCTCGCCGGTGCCGTCGGGCGAGGAGTCGTCGACGACCAGCAGCGTGTGGTCCGCGGCGGCGCGCGCGAGGCTGTCGCGCACCCCGGCGACCACCGGCTGGAGGTTCTCGCGCTCGTTGTATGTGGGCAGGACCACCCACACCGGGCCCGGCGGCCAGTCTCGCGGCATCGCGGCAGTATCGCCACTCTCTAACGTTCCTGCGATGAAGAACGCCGAGATCGCCGCGGCCCTGGACGAGCTGGCCGACCTCTACGAGCTCGACGGGGCGGTGATCTACCGCGTCGTGGCCTACCGCGAGGCGGCGAAGTCGATCCGTGACTCGCCGGTCTCGATCGCGCAGCTGGCGCTCGAGGACCGCGCGACCGAGGTCCGCAACGTCGGCAAGACCCTGCAGGAGAAGATCCGCGCGCTGCTCGAGACGGGCGACATCCCCGCCGCCCAGAAGCTGCGCGCGAAGTTCCCCGGCGAGCTGGTGCGCTTCACCCGGATCCCCGGACTCGGGGCGAAGACGGCGAGGAAGATCTACGAGGAGCTCGGCATCTCGACCCTCGAGGAGCTGCGCGAGGCGGCCGAGGCGGAACGCCTGCGCGCGATCCCCGGGCTCGGCCCCAAGGCCGAGCAGAACATCGCGAAGGCGCTCGCCAAGCACGCGGAGGAGGGGCCGGCGGAGCGCATCCTCCTGTCGGCCGTGCTCACGTTCGGCGAGCACATCGCCGAGCACCTGCGCGCGCAGCCGTCAGCCGACCGGGTCGAGATCGCCGGCAGCGCCCGTCGCATGACGGACACCTGCAAGGACCTCGACATCATCGCGACCTCCCACGACCCGGCCGCGCTGACGAAAGCTTTCACCGAGATGGAGCTGCTCTCCGAGGTGGGGTCCAGCGGCGAGGCGGGCGCGCGCGGCGTCACCCACAACGGCCTGCGCATCGACTTCCGCGTGGTCGAGCCGGACCAGTTCGGCAACGTGATCCAGCACCTGACCGGCTCCAAGCAGCACAACGTCGAGCTCCGCGAGTACGCGGTGCGGCGCGGCATGCACGTCAGCGAGTACGGCGTCGAGGAGGACGAGTCCGGGAAGACCCACCGCTGTCCCTCCGAGGAAGGCGTCTACGAGGTCCTCGGCCTGCCGTTCATCGAGCCGGAGCTGCGCGAGGGCCGCGGCGAGCTGCGGGCGGCGCTCGAAGGCAACCTCCCCGACCTGGTCGACCTCCCCGACCTGAAGGGGGACCTGCACACGCACACGACCCTGTCGGACGGGCGCAGCTCGCTCGCGGACATGGCCAGGGCGGCGCAGGCACGCGGGTACAAGTACCTCGCCGTGACCGACCACTCCGCCACGCACGGCTTCGGCAACGACGTGCAGGCCGACGAGTTGCTGCGGCAGGTCGAGCGGGTGCACGAGCTGAACGAGCAGCTGGGCGGGTTCCGGCTGCTCGCGGGCTCGGAGGTGAACATCAACCTCGACGGCACGCTCGACTACGCGGACGAGGTGCTCGAGGAGCTGGACTGGGTCGTGGCCTCGGTGCATACGTCGTTTCGCATGGGCGAGGAGAAGATGACGGAGCGCATGATGGCCGCGATGGACCACCCGCTGGTCGACGTGATCGGCCACCCCACCGGTCGCAAGATCCTGCAACGCGAGCCATACGCGGTGAACGTGGAGCGCCTGGTCGAGCGCGCCGCCGAGACCGGCACCTTCCTCGAGATCAACGCGAATCCGGACCGGCGCGACCTGAACGACCTGAACGCGCGGCTCGCGGCCGAGGCCGGGGTGCTGATCGCGATCGACTCCGACGCGCACAGCACGCGCACGCTCGGGGTGATCCGCTACGGGATCGCGACCGCGCGCCGGGCCTGGCTCACGAAGGAGAACGTCGCCAACACCCGTACGTGGCGCCAGCTCGACAAGCTCAGGAAGCGCTCGGGCACGGGCGCCAAGCGCTCCTCACGCGTGTGAGCCGTTGACGGAGTCGAGGCGCCGCAGGCCGGGCGTGCGGACAAGCTCGATCGCACCGAACGGGGACGAGGGCAGCACGTAGAAGCGCACGCCGTCGCGCTCCTCGATCGCCGTGACGGCGCGCTCCTGCTTGCGCCAGGCGAGCGCGACGAGGATCGCTCCCCCGGCGACGACGGCGGCGAACTGCGGGAACAACCAGGCAAGGCCGGCCGCCAGCAGGGCGGACAGCGCGAGCAGCCAAAGCCGGTTCAGGAGCGTTGCGCCGGGACGGACCTCGGGGAGCGTGTTCGACATGCGCGCGCCCGCCAGCAGCCGCCCGATCGCGGTCGTCGTCTCGGTCCGGCGCCCGAGCCATCCGCCGATCAGGGCGGCGATCAGCCACCACGCGACGGCGAAGACGATCGTCGTGGTCTCGTCCTGCGCTCCCGCGACGGCAATGGTCACCGCGGCGAGCGCGGTCCCCTCGGCCGCCGCGAGCAGGACCGTGGACTTGAGGAAGTCCGTGTACCTCAACCGGGCGAACGCTCGTGCTCGGGGACCAGCGACTCGAGCAGCGCGGTGAACCCCTCGGTGCCCTCGACGACCACGTCCGCATGCTCGACGATCGCCGGCGGGCCCTCCGTCGAGGCGACCCCCACGCAGACCGCCGCCTCGAGCGTGCCGCTCTCGGTGAGCTCGCGCAGCCGGCGGAACGCGTCGAGGTCGGTCGCATCGTCGCCGCCGAACAGCGCGAGCGCGATCCCGCGCTCCACCACGGCGGCGGCGACCGCCGTCCCCTTGTCGATTTCGCCGGTGGGCCGGATCTCCAGGACCTTCCGTCCCCAGTGGGGATGAAGGCCCTGCCGGGTCGCGGCCTCGGCGATCCCTTCCAGCGCCCCGCGGGCCGCCTCCTCGTCGGGCGCTCCGCGGAAGTGGAACGCGCGGATCGCGTCCTTGTCCTCGAACCTGACGCCGAGGCGCTCGAGCTCGGCGGTCGAGTGCTCGTCGGCAAAGCGCCGCACGCGCTCGGCGAGCGGGCGGGTCGCGGGGTCGAGCTGCGGCTCGCGGGCGCCCGGCGCCAACCGCTCGAGGCCATGGTTGCCGAAGTAGGACAGCGATTCGAGCCCGACGATCCGGCGCGCCTCGGCGGCGCGTCTCCCGGACACGCACGCGACCAGCCCGTAGCGGCCGGCCAGCGCGTCCAGGGCCTCCCGCGCGCGGCGCGGGACGGCGGCGTCGTCGGGGCGCGCGACGATCGGGGCAAGGGTGCCGTCGATGTCGCACAGGATCGCGGACTCCCGCGGGCGTGCGCGCAGTGCGGCGAGCAGGCGCTCCGGTGGAGCCGTGCGGGGGAGCGGCGTCATGCCGCTCTAGTATCCCCGACCATGTCCGGGCCACGCGTGTTGAAGCTGGCGGGGATCGCGACGGCGGCCGGCACGTTCAGCGGGCTGTTCGGCGTCGGCGGCGGCACCGTGGTCGTGCCGCTGCTGATCCTCTGGTTCGGCTACGAGGAGCACCTCGCGACAGGCACCTCGCTGGCGGCGATCGTGGTGATCGCGTTGTTTGCCGCGATCGCGCACGGGATGTACGG
>CAVYJN010000004.1:0-74856 GCA_963768885.1 uncultured Solirubrobacterales bacterium
TGCTCGGCTAGGTCCGTCCCTCCGCGGCGCCGACCGCCACGCGCTCGACGTCCAGTCGCGGCAGGACCCGCTCCAGCCAGTTGGGGATCCACCAGTTGCGGCTGCCGAGCAACTGCATCACGGCGGGGACGAGCACCATCCGCACGACGGTGGCGTCGAGGAAGATCGCCGAGGCCAATCCGATCCCGAACAACTTCAGGAAGACGTCCGGCGCCGCCAGGAAGGCCAGGAAGACGACGACCATGATCGCTGCCGCCGCAGTGATCACGCGCGCGGTCTTTGCCAGGCCGTCGGCGATCGCTCGCCGCGTGTTTCCGTCCTTGAGGTACTCCTCGCGGATCCGCGAGATCAGGAAGACCTCGTAGTCCATCGAGAGGCCGAAGAGGATCGCGAACATCATCACCGGCATGAACGGCGCCACGGGCACCTCGTGATCGATCCCGATCAGCCCGCCGACCGCTCCACCCTTCGCCACCAGCGTCATCACGCCGTAGGCGGCGCTGACCGAGAGCAGGTTCATCACCGCGGCCTTCAGCGAGATCAGCGGTGAGTGGAAAGCGACGAGGAGAAGCAGGAAGGAGAGAGCGATGACGCCGGATATGAAGAGCGGCATGCGGCCCTTCATGTACTCGCTCTGGTCCTCGAGCGCCGCCGTCACGCCACCGATCTCGGCGGTGACGCCGGAGGTGCCGAGCTGCCTGGGCACGACGTCGCTGCGCAGCCGGTTGACGAGATCCTCCGTCTGCTTGTCCTGCGGGGAGTTCGTCGGGATCACGGTGACGATCGCCGCGGTGCCCGCCTGGTTGATCTGCGGAGTCGGGACGAAGGCGACCCCGTCCTCGGCGCGCAGCCGCTTCGCCAGCGCGTCGATCTCGCTCCGCGCGGCCGGATCGGGCAGCTGGGCGGCGATCACCAGCGGCCCGTTGGTGCCCGGCCCGAAGCCCTCCGTGTTCAGGTCGTAGGCCTGGCGCGTCATGGTGTCCGGCGGGTCGTTGCCGGCGTCGGGAAAGCCGAGGCGCATGCCGAGCGCGGGTGCGGCCAGCGCGAGCAACACCGCCGTCGCGGCGATCGCCGCGGTCCAGGGCCGGCGCTGGACCGCGTGGCTCCAGCGCGCCGCGGGTGACTCGCCGTCTCCCTCCGCCTTCAGCCTCCGGCCGAGGAACGGGATTCGCAGGCGGTCGACATTCGGCCCCAGGTACGAGAGCAGCGCCGGCAGCAGCGTGACCGCGGCGAACATCACGACCAGCACGGCGAAGGAGGCCGAGATCGCGACGCCGTACATGTAAGGCAGGCCGGTCAGGAACAGGCCGAGGACCGCGATCACCACCGTGCTGCCCGCGATGATCACGCTGCGCCCCGCGGTCGTGACGGCCTCGACCACGGCGTCATGGCGATCCTTGCCGTCGTGCATCGCCGCACGGAACCGTGTCAGCACGAGCAGCGAGTAGTCGATGCCGACTCCGATCCCGATCAGTCCCGACACGGCCGTGGTCCAGTCGGGGACGTCGACGACGTTGGCGAGCAGGACGATCAGGCCTCCCGACGAGATGCCGAGGCCGAGCAGCGCGATCGCGAGCGGCAGGCCCGCTGCGACCACCGAGCCGAACGCGATCAGCAGCACGATCGCGGCGCCGAGGAACCCGATCCCCTCCGGGCTCGTCGTCTCCTGAGCGGCGTAGATCGGGTCCCCGCCGAGCTTGATCTGGAGTCCCTCGCCACTGTTCTTCTCGGCGGCGTCGATCAGCTTCTCGCCGTCCTTCTTGGTGACGTCCCAGCCGGGGACGGTCAGGGGCAGCGTGGTCGCGCCGATCGACCCTTCGCGCGAGACGCGGATCGGGGTGTGCGCGGCGACGTGGTCGACCTGCTCGGCCTCGGCGAAGAAGGCGTCGAGGCGCTCCCGGGCGCCGGGACTCCTGGCGCCGGCCGGATCCTTCCACACGACGTAGATCTCCTGGCCGGAGTAGCCGTCGAACTCCCGCTCCGTGAGGTCGCTCGCCGCCTTGGACTCCGATCCGGGCGTGTTGTAGTCCGCGTTGTATTCCCCTGCCAGCGAGGAGCCCACCCCGATGATCACGACCGCCGCTGCGATCCACGCAAGCACCATGCGGCCACGGCGGCGATAGGCGATATCGGCGAGACGGGCTAGAAAACGGGTCATTCTCGGGGCATCCCTTCTGTCGTGATTCGGTCCCGACTCCCTTTATGACCGCGGACGGGCGCCGAATTCATCGGCCCATGAACCTAGCAAGCCGAGGAGGGCACGTATGCGAACATGTGTTCGTGTCAGAGGGGGCGAAGGAGGCGACCATCCTGCATGCCGACCTCGACGCGTTCTATGCGTCCGTCGAGCAACGCGACGACCCTGCTCTGCGCGCGCGTCCGGTGATCGTCGGGTCTGGGGTGGTGCTCGCGGCCAGTTACGAGGCCAAGGCCTACGGGATCCGCACGGCGATGAGTGGAGCTCAGGCCCGCCGGCTCTGCCCCCGGGCCGCCGTGGTCGCGCCGCGGATGTCGGCCTATGCCCAGGCCAGCAAAGCCGTCTACGAGGTCTTCGAGCAGACGTCTCCGCTGGTCGAGGGGCTGTCCATCGACGAGGCCTTCCTCGACGTGCGCGGAATGCGGCGGATCGCCGGCTCTCCGTCGGATATCGCCGTGCGCTTGCGGCGCGAGGTGCTCGATCGCGTCGGTCTGCCCATCACCGTCGGGGTGGCGAGGACCAAGTTCCTTGCAAAGGTGGCCAGCGGCGTGGCGAAGCCCGACGGCCTGCTCATGGTCCCGCCCGACGGCGAACTGGCGTTTCTGCACCCGCTCGGGGTCGAGAGGCTCTGGGGAGTCGGCGCGGTCACCGCCAAGAAGCTGCACGATCGGGGAATCACGACGGTCGGCCAGGTTGCCGCGCTCACCGAGGAGGCGCTCGTCTCCCTGCTGGGGCGCGCGTCCGGCCGGCACCTCCACGCGCTCGCGCACAACCGCGATCCGCGCACGGTGCGGGTAGGTCGCCGGCGGCGCTCGATGGGAGCGCAGCGTGCGCTCGGCCGCAGGCCGAGATCATGGGAAGACCTGGACGTCGTCGTGGTCGGTCTCGTCGACCGTCTGGGCCGTCGGCTGCGGGCGGCCCGGCGAGTCTGCCGCACGATCACACTCCGGTTGCGCTTCGGCGACTTCACCCGCGCGACCCGCTCGCACACCCTCTTCGAGGCGACGGCCCAGACCCAGACGATCCTCGCCACTGCCAGAGAGCTGCTCGAGGCCGCCCGGCCGGTGATCGAGCATCAGGGACTTACGCTCGTCGGCGTCGCCCTCGGCAACCTCGAGGATGATCGTGCCGTCCAGCTCGCCCTGCCGTTCACCGGAGAGCGCGCCGGCGACCTCGACGCCGCGGTCGACAAGGTGCGCGATCGGTTCGGATCCGGGTCGATCACGCGGGCGGTGCTCCTGGGCCGCGACCAGGGCGAGTCGGTGCCGCTCCTCCCCGATTGACGCGCGGCGCGCGGTCCATGCGAGAGAAGACACAATGCAAGCCGTGAAACCGGTCGCAAAGCTCGACACCAGGTTCAGCAGCGAGGGCGCGACGGTGACCGAGTGGGCGGAGGCGCGCGGGCGCCTGGAGGAGGCCGAGGTCTTCTGGCTGTCGACCGTGCGCGCCGACGGGCGCCCACACGTCACGCCCCTGATCTCCGTGTGGTTGGACGACGCGCTCTACTTCTGCACCGGCCCGACGGAGCAGAAGGCCAGGAACCTCGAGCACAACCGGCACTGCGTCCTCACGACCGGATGCAACTCGATCGACGACGGTCTCGACCTCGTCGTCGAAGGCGACGCGGTGCAGCTGCGCGACGACGCGAAGCTCCAGCGCATCGCCGACGCCTACGTCGCGAAGTACGGCAGCGACTGGCGGTTCGGTGTGCGCGACGGCGTGTTCGTCCACGGCCCCGAGGAAGGCTCGATCGCCTTGGTGTTCGAGGTCGCTCCCCGGACGGCCTTCGGCTTCCGCAAGGGAGTCGAGTTCAGCCAGACGCGCTGGCGCTTCGGGCGCGACTGAAGCGCGGTCCCGACCTGCAACAAGAAAGGGCGGCGCCCGCGCGAAGCGGCCGCCGCCCAGTCCGTGTTACTGCCCGGGTCTTAGTTCAGGCCCGGCGTGCAGATGACGTGGACCGTGGTGTTGCCCTGGCCCTTGGTCTTGCCCCGCCAGCCGGTCGGCTTGTCCGATTCGACGACGGGCTCGTTCTTGCTTACGGTGCTGTTCTCGTTGCTGCTGCTGACACCGCCACCGATGGCGATCTTGCCGGTCGGGCAAGACACGCTGACGGTCGTGCCGTCGGACGCGGTGCCTGTGATCACGATGGCCTCCGCGAGCCCGGACGGACCGCGGTCACCCTTCGGTCCCTGAGCACCGTGGTCGCCCTGGTCACCCTTGGGGCCTTGGGCACCGTGGTCGCCCTGGTCACCCTTCGGTCCCTGAGCACCGTGGTTACCCTGGTCACCCTTGGGGCCCTGGGGACCGTGGTCGCCCTGGTCACCCTTGGGGCCCTGCGGCCCGGGCACGCTGTCGCCCTTCGGGCCCTGCGGCCCCGTGTCGCCCTTCGGGCCCTGCGGTCCGATCGGGCCCTGCGGTCCGGCGGGCCCAACCACGCCGGCGGCTCCCGACAGCCCGATCGGCCCCCGCTTGCCCTGCTTGCCGCGCTTGCTGCGCGCGGGTCGCTTGTGCTTCTTCTTTGCGCGCTTCTTGGCCGCAGCGTGAGCGGCGGCGTCGTGAGAGGACGCTGCCTGTGCACCCGCCGGCATGCCGAACGAAAACACCAGGGTCAGCAACAACCCTGCGATAACCGTGAGCGCGAACGCTGCGCGCGCACGGGTAGAACCCATGGTCCGTGTGGCCATCCTTAGCTCCGAATCCCGTAGTTCGATGGGCGGGGGGTCCCGCGACATCCCTGCATCTCCAAAGTAACCAGGGCCTTTAGGAGATGCGCGTTTTTTCGAACACCCGTCCAGGGCTTGACGGCGGGCCGGCCGTCTGATCCGCGATAATCGCGCCGGGTAGGTCCCGGGCGTCCCTTTGGGGGGCCGGCCGATCGAGAGGCCATGAGGGTCGCGGGCTGCTGAATCACGCAGCCTACGACGCCGTGTACAGCTCCCACTGCCCGGGGACACCCTTCAGCTCATGCATTCCGCGGCTCGTGAAGGAGATGCCGGACCCGGCGACCAGGTCCTTCACCGTGCGCGAAGTCAGCACCTCACCCGCACCGGCGAGTGCGGCGACGCGTGCGGCGATGTGAACCGCCAGGCCGCCGATGTCGTCGCCCCGCACCTCCACCTCGCCCGTGTGCGCGCCCGCCCGGATCTCGACGCCGAGCGCGGTCACCGCGTCGGCGATCGCCTGCGCGCACCGCACCGCGCGCGCGGGACCGTCGAACGCGGCGAGGAACCCGTCGCCGGTCGTCTTGATCTCGCGACCCTGATAGCGCTCGACGTAGCGACGCACGATCTCGTCGTGGCGGTCGAGGGTCCGCCGCCACTTGTCGTCCCCCAGCGCCGCCGCGGTCTCGGTCGAGGCGACGATGTCGGTGAACAGGACGGTGGTCAGGAGCCGGTCCGGCACCGGGGACGGCGGCACGCCGGTGACGAACTCCTCGACCGCGTCGAAGATGGGGTCGGGATCGGCCCAGATCAGATGATCGTCGCCGGGCAGCTCGACGTAGCGCGATCCCTCGATCTGCTCGGCCATCCAACGAGCGCCGCCGACGTCGGCACGGCGGTCGCCCGTCCGGTGGATGATCAGCGTCGGAACCCTGATCGTGGGGAGGACCGAGCGCACGTCGGTGTCGCTGTTCATGCTGGTGAGCGCAATCGCGGCCGCGGGGCTGGCGCTGGAGCGCAGGAAGCGCGCCCACCACGCGACGAAGTCCTCGTCGTCCATCACGCCCGGCGCGAGCTCCGGGAGGTGGACGATGCCGCCCCAGCCTGCCCTCAGCCGGTCGATGTGCCGCTCCCGCTCGGCCGGCGTCGGCGCCCACGGATAGCCGGGCTGCCTGCTGCGAACAGCGAAGCTGCCGTACATGATCAGGGCCTCGGTGCGCCGAGGATAGGCGGCCGCGAACAGCGCGCACATCGGGCCGCCCTCCGAGTGCCCGAACAACACCGCACGTTCGGAGCCGGCGGCGTCCATGACCGCGCGCACGTCGTCCATGCGCTGCTCCAGCGTCGGCAGCCGGTCGACCGGCACCCGGTCGGACAGCCCGGTGCCGCGCTTGTCGAAGTTGATCACGCGGCAGAACGATCCGAGCCGCTCCATGGAGCGGGCGACGCGCGGCTCCTCCCACATGAGCTCGAGGTTGGTCACCCAGCCGTGGACGAAGACGAGGTCGCGCGGACCGGACCCGAACACCTGATAGGCGATCTGGACTCCGCCGCTGTCCGTGTATCGAATGTCTCGCTCTCGAGCCAAGGTGCGCTCCCGCGGAGTCGACACGCTATCGGTGGCGGGCAGGCATGGTGACCGTGCGCCCCGCCAACGTTTCTGCCCCGCCCGCTCTAACGCTCTTCCTGTGCCTGTTCGCCGGGCAGGCGGCGGTGATCGCGCTCTCGCCGGTGCTTGCCGAGGTCGCGCGCGATTTCGACGTCTCGACGGCAACCGCAGGGCAGTTGCGTTCGGTATCCGGTCTCGCGGCCGGGTTCACGGCCCTCGCGATGGGCACGCTCAGCGGGCGTTTCGGTCTGCGCGACTTGCTGCTGATCGGCTTGGGGGTGCTCGGAGCCGGCTCGCTGGCGAGCGCGGCGGCGCCGAGCTTTGCGACTCTCGCTGCCGCGCAGGTCGCCGTGGGGGCCGGACTCGCGGTGGTGCTTTCAGCAGGGCTCGCGGCGGCGGCGGCGTGGTCGAGCGAGGCGCAGCGCGCGCGTGTCCTGTCCTGGGCGCTGATCGGTCAGCCCGGGGCCTGGATCCTGGGCATGCCGGTGATCGGCCTGGTCGGCGGCGTCAGCTGGCGGTTGGCCTGGATCGCGGTTCCACTGGTGGCCACCGTGGTCGCGCTGGTCGCCGTGAGCGCGCGCTGTCCGGACGTGACCACGGAGCCCGCCACGGGAACCTGGCGGCTGCTGCGCCGCAGTCCGGCCGTCGCGGGGTGGGCGCTCGGTGAGCTGCTCGCGTTCTCCGCATGGGCGGGAACACTCGTCTTCGTCGGCGCGATGCTCGTCGAGTCCTACGGCAGCTCCCCGGCTACCGCCGGACTCCTGCTCGGCCTTGCGGCGGTCGCCTACCTACCGGGCAACTTCCTCGCGCGCCGCTGGATCGGGAAGCGGTCTCGCGCCATGCTCGTCTTGCTCGTGCTCGTGGCCGCGGTGATCGTCACGGTGCTCGGTGCTTACCGCCCTTCCCCCTGGGGCAGTGCGGCGATCCTGTCGGCGCTCGCTTTCGTGGCGGGTGCGCGCACGATCGTCGGGAGCGCGCTCGGGCTCGCGGTCTGCTCGCAGCGCCAGGTGTTCGCCATGAGGATGAGGGCCGCAGCGACGCAGTTCGGGTACCTGCTCGGCGCCGTGCTCGGCGGGCTGGCGCTGGCGGCGTGGGGCTATTCCGGAATGGGAGCGACGTTCGGGGCGCTGTTCGGGCTTGCCGCGATCCCACACTGCGTGGCGCTGCTGGCCGGCGTCAGCCCGCGCGAGCCGCCGGCGCCAGCGCCTGCATCTCTTCGTCCTCGCCCACGAGCAACTGGCGGAGCCGCTCCGCGTCGAGGTTCGCCGCGTCGGTCTGGGCGATGAAGCGCTCCACGACCTCGACGAACCGCTGCGGCTCGGTCACGTGGGGGAAGTGGCCGGCCTGCTCGAAGATCACGAGCTTGCTCCGTGGCGCCCGCCGGTGGGCCGCGCGTCCGTGCTCGACCGGGATCAGCGTGTCGTGCGCACCCCAGACGATCAGGATCGGGAGCTCAGTGGCGAGGTAGAGGCGGCTGCTCGCGTCGACGCGCTGGCCGCCCGGGTCGATCAGCCCCCGCACCGTGTGGATGAAGGTCTGGCGTGCCTCGGTGTCGCCGAGTGAGGCGAAGCTCCGGCCGATCTCCTCGAGGTCGGGCCCGGCACGGAAGCCGAGGCGGTTGACGAGGCCCGCGAGCTTGGTGCCGGTGCTGGGCAGTCCGGTCTTGAAGAGCAGCGGCAGGACGTATTCGGCCCCGGGCAGCGCCGCCGAGCGAAGAATCATGTGGAGCTCGCGCCCCAGGCCCCCGCTGGACACGAGCACGAGCCGTTCGAGCATCTCGGGGAACTGGTAGCCGAATTGCATCGCGACGCCGCCACCGAGCGAGTGCCCGACGACCGTCGCGCGGCGGTGGCCCAGCGCGAAGAGCAGGTCCCGCACGGCGCTCGCGTACGCGCCGAGCGAGTAGTCGCCTCCCAGCTTCCCGGACTGGCCGTGTCCCAGAAGGTCGGGCACGATCACGCGGTGGTGCTCGCCGAGGGCGGGAAGGACCGCATCCCATGTCGCGGAAGTCCCGGCGATCCCGTGAAGCAACACCAACACGGGCCCTGAATTTCCCGCGCTGCGGTAACCGATTTCCTGGCCGTGAAGGGTCAGCGTTTTCGAAACGGGCATGGTCATACGCGCTCGATTTCAGTCTGGCGCACCCGCCCGCCCCCGGCATCCGTTGGACCTACGGGTCCGGTTTGGGGGGTTACCCGGACGACTGCCGTGGCTCTCGCTCTACGATGCGCCGGAGATGCACCCGCTGGACATCCCGCGACGTGGCCTCTCGGTGGCCGAGGAGATCGTCCTGCGCGGGTGGCCGCATTACGTGCGACCCCTCCTACGAGAGCTGATCATGCGACCCCAGATGCGCGAGATCCTCCCTGGAATCCATCATTGGACCGGGATCCACCCGCGCATCCGGCAGCCCGTGAGCTCGTACTACGTCGAGGAAGCGCAGATGCTGATCGATCCGCTCGTGCCCCGCGAGGGGCTCGAATGGTTCGAGCGCCGTCCCCCGCAGCAGATCGTCCTCACCAACCGCCACCACTACCGGCAAAGCGACCGCTTCGTCGACGTGTTCGAGTGCGTCGTGCGATGCAGCGAGCCCGGGCTGCACGAGTTCGACGGAGGGCCGGACGTGGAGGGCTTTGCGTTCGGGGAGGTGCTCGCGCCGGGCGTGACGGCCTTGGAGATCGGCGCGATCTGCCCCGACGAGACGGCCCTGCACATCGCGCTCGGGGACGGCCTGATCGCCTGCGCCGATGCGCTCGTCCGGCCCGGCGGCGGCTCGCTCGGATTCGTGCCGGACTTCCTGATGGGAGACGACCCGGAGTCCGTCAAGGCGGGTCTGTGCGACTCGCTTCGAGGGCTGCTCGAACTTCCGTTCGACTCGCTGCTGCTCGCTCACGGCGAACCGCTCGTCGGGGGCGCGAAGCAGGCGCTGCGCGAATTCGTCGAGGCCCGCGCGGCGCGCTCGTGACCCAGCGCGATCAGCGCACGGGCAGGCGCGCGTCGATCACTACCTCGACTTCGTCCCGGACCTTCAGCGCGCCCATCAGCCCGCGATAGGGCCTGATTCCCCAGTCGCTCTGGAGCAGGCGAACGGTGCCGGTGACGCGGCCGTCGGCGCCGACGCTCAACGTCGCGCCGATCGGGCGCGTGTTCCCGGCAATCGTGAGATCGCCCTCGACGACGAGGCGACCGGCGCCGTCGTCGAAGCGCACGGCGCTCGAGCGGAACGCGATCGGCTGCTCGCGCAGGACCTTGTCGTCGATGTTCTGGAGGATCTCGTCGCGATCGCCGTCCGTGAGCGGCTTGACTCCGCCCGATGCTTCGCGCACCTCGAGCGAGCGCGAGTCGGCCTTCAGCGCGACCGTCGAGCCCGCCGCGTCGCCTGCGATGTTCACCGTCGCCTCCCAGCGCGTGACCTCGAACACGAGATCGTGACCCACCCGCGCCGCCATGCCCTCGCGGTAGGTCTTGACCTGGAGAGAGGCGCTGTCCGGCCCGAGGAGGTGGGTGCGGGTGGCAAGTGCCACGCGCGCATGCTACGGGCTTGCGGCGGGAACCCGATTGCCGTTGATCGATGGACAAAGGCCCGGCGCGGTGCCGGGCCTTGTCCTGCGGATCGTGGAAGCGGAAGGACTCAGATCTGGTTCGACGACCCGGACTCGCCGAGGCCCGTGCCCTCGCTCTGGCCCGAACCCGAGCTGCCGGAATCGGGGTTGCCGTCGCCGTCGCGGTCGCAGGGGCGGCCGCGTCCGCCGGGCCCGACCTTCCTGCACGCCGGTCACCTCGAAGCTCTCGCTGGAGCCCTGCTGCCGGGGTGCCCGAGTTTGCGTGTTGCCGGATGCCGCGGGTTGGGTTTGTGCGCCTGTCGCGGAGGTCGCGGCGCCGTCGGAGGCGGCGTTGGCGATCACCGCGCTCCCGACCGCGATCGCGCCGACCGCGACGAGGGCCATCGTGAACTTCTGAGCTTTCTGGAGCACTTCGTGCCTCCTTCGAGGATTGTGGAATGGCTCGCACGGATGCTCGCGCCGCAGGCTGGGGTGACCCTTCGAGGAAGCTGAGAGTTCCCCGAGTCGTCTCACCCTCGGACTACGGCAGCCGTCCCGACCAGCGCACCGACGCCGTCGCCGCGCCCAGCAACAGGATCGAGCCGACGATCGCGAAGCCGCTCGTGATCTCCCGCTTCTGCTTCCTGGTGCTGAGCTGGGAACCGAGGGTCTTGTAGATCTCCGAAAGCTCGCGCGAGTTTTCGGCCGTGAAGGCGCGACCGTCGGAGGTCTCCGCGATCCGCTCGAGCGTCTCGGGATCGGGCGCCGCGGCCAGGGGAGGCCCGAAGCCGGGATTGGGGACGGTGGCCTCCCGCGTCCCGAGGCTGACCGTGAAGATCGGGATCTTCAGGCGGCGGGCGGCGTCGGCGACCTCGACCGGGTCGCGGCCGGCCGTGGTCTTGCCGTCGGAGAGCAGCACGATCGCCGCCGGGGCCTGCCTGCCCTCGCGACGGTCCTGGCGCAGCGTGTCGACAGCGACCTGGAGCGCGTCGCCGGTGGCGGTGGCTCCGTCCGCCGCCTGGCCGTCGATCACTCCGCGTGCCACGTCGTGCTCGGTGGTCGGGGCGTGCACGGCGTCCGGGGTGTCCGAGTAGGTCACGACTCCGACCCGCACGCGGGGCGGGACCTGTTTCAGGAAGCTACGCGCGGCGGCCTTCCCCGCGGTCAGACGGTCCGGGTCGACGTCGGTGGCGAGCATCGACCGCGAGTGGTCGGTCACCAGCATGATGGAGGCGCGCTCGAGCGGCACCGCCACGGTGCGCTGCGGCTTGGCGAGCGCGAGCGCGAGCGTGGTCAGCGCGGCGACCGCCAGCGCGGCCGGCAGGTGTCTGCGCCAAGCCGGCACGGCCGCCGCGGCAAGCTTCAGCGACCGGATCGCGGTGAAGCGCACCGCGTGTCGCCGCATGCGGCGCGCCGCGAGGACCTGCGCGACCACCGCGAGCGGCGCCAGCACGAGCGCGATCAGGAAGATCGGGTTCGCGAAGCTCATCGCAGGCTCCGGCCGAGCTCCTTGAGCCAGTCGTCTCCGGTCGAGAGCACGACGTGCTCGACGCGAAGCCTGCGCAGCTCACCAGCCACCTCGGCGCGGCCCGCGGCCTCGATGCGCGCGAACTCCTCGCGTAGCTGGTGACTGGCGGTGTCGACCTCGATCAGCGCGCCGGTCTCGGGGTCGACCAGCGCGAGATGCCCGACCGCGGGGAGGGCGCCCTCTCGCGGGTCCCGGGTCTCCACCACGAGGACCGAGTGCCGCGCTCGCAACGCTCGCAGCGCCGTGACCCAGCCGTCCTGGTCACGCAGGTCCGAGATCAGCACCACGAGTCCCGGCTGACCCGCGACCTTGCGCAGGTGGACGAGAGCATCGGCCAGCGCGGCGGGCTCATGCGTGCCGTCGGGCGCGACGCCACCGTCAAGGGCGGCGCGGACCGCCGTCCAGCCGCGGCGCGAGGCATGTGGCGGCAGCACAGTCCTCTTGCCGGCGCCGAACGTCATCAGGCCTACGCGCCCCGCGCGGCGTACGGCGAGCCGTGATACCACGAGCGCGACTCCCTCGGCGACATCGGCCTTCAGCCGGTCGGCGGTGCCGAAGGCCATCGAGGCCGAGACGTCGAGCACGATCCACGTCGTCAGGGTCCGCTCCGGCACGTGAACGCGCACGTGCGGCTCGCCGGTGCGCGCGGTCGCCGCCGGGTCGATGTGACGCACGTCGTCACCGGGCGCATACGGACGCAGCTGGGCGAGCTCTGTTCCCGTGCCCACTCCCGCCGCACGCCGGTCGCCCGGCATCACACCCGCGGTCCGCCGCGCGACCACCAGGTCGAGGGCGTCCACGATCTGCTGCGGGACCGCGCCCGGCCCCTGCCTCGCCGCCGGGATGGTCAGTGCCGCGTCGCTCACGCAGCGCTCCGCAGGCTCATGTGATCGGAGGCCGGCTCAGTGACGGCGTCCAGCACGCGCTCGACCAGGTCGTCGGTGGTGACGTTCTCGGACAGCGCGTCGTAGGAGGGCACGATTCGGTGCCGGAGCACGTCGGCCGCCAGATCGCGCACGTCGGCCGTCGACACGTGGCCGCGCCCGCGCAGCAGGGCGAGCACGCGGGCAGCCTGCACCATCCCGATCGGCCCGCGGGGGCTCGCGCCGTACTCGATCAGGTGCTCCAGCTCGGGCAGCCCGTACTGCGCCGGGTGACGGGTCGCATCGGCGATCGCGACCGCATAGCCGATCACCTCGCGATCGACGAACAGGGAGCGTGCCACCGCCGCATAGCGCGCGATGCTGTCGAGCGTCAGGCACTCGCGAATATCGGCGGGGTCACCGAGCGAGCGCCCCACGACCGCGGCCTCCTCGCCCACGCTCGGATAGCCGACCAGGATCTTCATCAGGAAGCGGTCGACCTGCGCCTCGGGCAGCGGGTACGTTCCCTCGGCCTCGATCGGATTCTGGGTCGCCATCACGAGGAAGGGCGCCGGGACCGGAAAGGTCTGGCCGCCGATCGTGACCTGGCGTTCCTGCATCACCTCGAGCAGCGCCGACTGCACCTTGGCCGGCGCGCGGTTGATCTCGTCGGCCAGCAGGAAGTTGCCGAACACAGGGCCGAGCTCGACGTCGAAGCTGCCGGTGCTCGGACGGTAGATGCGAGTGCCGACGAGGTCGGCCGGCACGAGGTCGGGCGTGAACTGCACCCGCTTGAAGGTCCCGCCCAGAACTTCCGCGAGCGTCTTCACGGTGAGCGTCTTGGCCAGGCCCGGGACGCCCTCCAGCAGCACATGGCCGCCGGCCAGCAACGCGACGACGAGGCGCTCCAGCATCCCGTCCTGTCCGACTATCACGCGCTTCACCTCGTGCAGCGCGTCTTCGAGGCCGGCGCGCGCCTCCTCGCGGAGGGCGGTCGACTCGTCGTAGGGCATGTTCATCGGTTCTCCTTTTCGGTTAGATCAGCCGGCCGAACCAGCGCAGCGACATCGCTACGCCCAAGAGCATCAGCACGATGCCTCCACCTGTCACGGCGGAGGTGATCTCGCGCTTTTTCTTCTCGTGCCCGAGCTGGGACCCGAGGGACTCGTAGATCTCCTTCAGCCCGCTCGCGCTCTGTGCCGTGTAGGCCTTGCCGCCGGACACCTGCGCGATCTCGGCCAGCGACTCCGGATCCGGGGGGACGTTGCGGGTGGCCGTGCTGCCGTCGGCACGCGGCACCGTGATCGTGCCCTGTTGCGTGCCGAGCACGACCGTGTAGACGGGAACACCGAGCCGCCTGGCAGCACGGGCCGCGGCCACGGCGTCCCGGCCGCTGGTGGACTTTCCGTCGGAAAGGAGCAGGATCGCCGCCGGTGGGCGACGGCCGCCGCTCCCGCTCGCGGGTCGCAGCACAGACGTCGCCGTCGCGATCGCCTCGCCCGTCGCCGTGCCGCCGCTCGGCTGCATGCTGTCGATCGCCGCATCCACCACGTCCTGGTCGCGCGTCGGGCTCTGGAGCACACGGGGCACGCTGTTGAAGGCCAGGAGGCCCACGTTCAGCCGATCGGGGACCTCGTCCACGAACCGTCGCGCCGCCCGCTTCGCCGCGACAAGGCGGCTCGGCTGGATGTCGGTCGCGGTCATCGAGCCCGACACGTCGGTCGCGAGCATCACCGAGGCCCGCTCGACCGGGACGGCCACCGTGCGCTGGGGCTTCGCAGCTGCGACCACCAGGAGTGCGATCGCGAGCGCGATCGCGGCCATCGGCGCGTGGCGCCGCCAGCGCGGGCGTCGCGGCGCGACCGAGGGTTGCAGCGCCGGGGCGGCGAATGCCGCGGCCGCAGCGCGCCGCCGGCGCTGTTCGCCCATGTACAGCACGAGCAGCAGCGGCAGCGCGACCAGCGCGACCAGGATGCCGGGGGCCGCGAAGCTCACGGGGTGGGGGAGGCCGGCCGTGTTCCGAGCGTCGCGCTCACGGTGACCTTCGACCCGTCGCGCTCGAGCTCGATGGTCACCACGTCGCCGGGGCTGTCATCGGAGAGGGCCTGCGTGACGTCAGAGGGCTCTCCCACGTCCGCTCCGTCGACGCGCGTGATGACGTCTCCATTGCGGATGCCGGCGCGGTCGGCGGGGCCGCCCGAGACGACGTCCTGCACCTGCGCGCCGCTGCGGTTGGACTGCGACGCCGGCGACGTCTGGACGCCGAGGTAGGCGCGCTCGATCTGCTCGCCGCGGGTCAGGGCCGGCACCACTTCTCGCACGGTGTTGGACGGCACGGCGAAGCCGATTCCCACGTTGCCGCTCGATCCCCCGGTCTCGATCTGCGAGTTCACGCCGATCACGCGTCCCCCCTCGTCGAGCAGGGGCCCGCCGGAGTTGCCGGGGTTGATCGGTGCGTCGGTCTGGATCACCGAGTCGATGGAGAAGCCGTTCGGGGCCTGGATCTCTCGCCCGACTCCGGAGACGATGCCCTCCGTCGCCGTGCGGTCGAGGCCGAAGGGGTTGCCGATCGCGATCGCGGCGTCACCGACCTGCACCTTGCGGGAGTCGGCCAGCCGCAACGGCCGCACGCCGGCCGGCGCCTTTCCGGGATCGATCTCCACGACGGCCAGGTCGCTCGAGGGGTCGGTCCCGCGGACCTCGCCCTCGATCGATTCACCGTCTGCCCCGAAGCGCACCTCGACGCGGTCGCTGCCGTCCACCACATGGGCATTCGTGACCACGCGGCCCTCGCCGTCGATCAGGAACCCGGTGCCCGTGCTGTTCCCCGCCTTGATCGACACCACGGCCGGACTCGCGCTCGCGTATACGGCGCCCGCGCGGGTCTGCCCCTGGCGCGGCGTGACGGGCTTGTCGGAGGCAGCCGGAAGTGGGGTGGTGCTGTTGTCGCCCTGTGTGAGCGCCCCGGCGAAGGCTCCGACGACGATCAGGAGAGCAGCGGCGCCGGCCGCCACCATCAGCAGCGGCCTGCGCGTGCGGCGGGGCCGGCGTGGCTTGCGCGCGGCGCGCGGCGGAATCGGCTCCGCCGTCTCGGCGACCTCGTCCATGGTCCTCGTGGAGTGGGCCGCTCCCCGGCGCGCCTCCTCGGACTGCGCCTGCCAGTCGCCTGTCCAGATCCGTTCGGGGGCCCGCGTCATGAACCACTCCTCCGCTCGCTCGCTGTGCGCATGCGGTGATGGAAGCAGCCTTGTCTGAACGCGACCTGATGTTTCCCTGAGAGAAATGTAAGACGGGACGGTCCTCAGAGCCATCGCCGAGGTTCTTGCGGCCACACGCGCGGCTGGGTAGGGTCGAGGCGCTCGTCATGCAACGCGCACCGGAGGTGCGACACGAAAGGTCGGCCGATCAGTCGCGCGGGATTGCTGATCCTCTGCATGGGGCTGGCCGTGGCAGCTGTGGCATACGCGAGCCCGCAGTTCTCCTCGACGTTCGAGCTGGCATATCTGCCTGCCAAGCCGGCGTCCTCGGGCGGCATCCACACGTTCATGACCTGGAGCGATCCGGGCGAGCCGAACGGCAAGCCGAAGCGCATCACGAAGATCCAGTTCCGGTTTCACCCGGGCACCAGAATCGACACGCGCGCCCTGCGGCAATGCCGGGCGTCGGACGCCGATGTGCGCATCCAGGGCGTGCGCGCATGTCCGAAGGGCTCGCGGCTCGGCTTCGCCACGAGCAGGGTGATCACCGCCTCCACCCCGGCGGATCGCACCAACATCAGGTTCTTCAACGCGCCCCGGCAGATCATCGTGCTGGTCCGCGTCGAGGACAGGACCCTGGCGGTGTACCGGGACGACATCAAGGGCCGCGAGGTGACCGTGAACCTCGACCTTCCCAACGGCCTTTCGCTGCTCGAGCTGGATGCCACGATCAAGCGCCACGCCGGCGGTCACGGCAGGAAGCGTCGCGTCTACTTCCGGACGCCTCCGACCTGCCCGCCGACAGGGGAGTGGACGACGACCGTCGTCTTCACGTTCATCGACGGCTCGAGCCAGCAACTCACCGACGGCTCGCCGTGCCGGCGGCAGTAGCTAACCCGAGGCCGGAGACCACTCGAGCGCGCCGAGCAGCGCCAGTGCTTCCCGGCGCTGCACCCACGCGTCTCGCAGGGACCAGGCGAGCAGCCAAAGAGCGGCTTTCTCGTCCTGGTCCAGAGTTGCCGCTGCGTTGATGAAGGTCTCGACTTCCCCGAACGGCTCACTGGCATTCATCATGCCTTCGACCACGTCCTGGTGATAGCCGAGGGTCGGGCTGACGTGCATCTCGCACCTTGCCCCTCTGGTCCCGCCCGCTGCCGGATCGACGGCTGGTAGCGGCAGTCCCGTTAGCGTGACGAACAACCTACGCCCGGGCGCGGGAACTGCAAGTGCCCGATTCGCATTTTGGGATAAATGCCTTCGTGGCTAGGCGGCGCCGATCCGCACCGGTCGTCGCACCATCCAGAGGTGATCGCCGAGCGCCCACGCCATGTAGAACGCCGCCCCCACGGTTCCGGTGACCGTCAGGAGAACGCCGGCCGCGGCCGCCACGGCGACGCCGTTCGTGCCCAGGATCAGCACCGCCGCAGCGGCGCCCACGCTCGGACCTACGGGAAGCTGGCTGATCGCCACCATCCCGATCAGCAGCGCGATCGAGTCGAAGATCGAGGCATCGATGCCGAGCGCGTGCAGCATCATCCAGTTGCGCGCGATCTGCGCCACCACGGCGACCAGCACCAGGGCGATGATCCGGTTGCGCCCGTCGAGACTCCGCATCACGGCGATCCCTCGCCAAAAGCCTTCGCGCGCCTTCTGGGCGATCCGGCGCAGGAGCGCGCCGAGGCCGACCGTGGCAGCGATGCAAACAGGCGGCAGCCACCAAGGGAGCCCCAGCGGTCCCACGAGCGTGAACGAGGTGATCGCCGCGAGCGTCGCTTCGACGGTGAGGATCGGGATCTCGGCGGCGATCAATGCCGGGACGCGCGGACTGTCGGTGGGAGCGGAATGACGCAGCGCGGCGATCCGTGCGGCCACTCCGAACTGCCCGTTGATCAACGTCCCGAGGTAGCCGACGCTCGCCGCGCGATACAGACGGCGGCGGCCGACGGTCCCGCCGGCGGCGCGCACGCACACGTGCCAGGCCTCGCTGCGCGCGACCAGCGCCACCGTCTGCAGGACGGCCGCGAGCGCGAGCAGCCAGACGGGCGCTGCGTGCAGGGCGTCGGCGAAGTCGGTTCGCTTCCCGGCGAGCACCGCCGCGAGCACTGCCGCGACGGCGGCTGCCCCGATGACACTCAGCGCGGTTCGCCATCGTCGAACCAGGGAGAGCCCGGCCACATGCACCCGACGAATGATCGGGCGCCCTGCGGAGATCTCGCGGAGGAGCATCGCTTGCGGCCCTGGATCGAGCCTACCACCCGCCCCGAGCAACGACGAAGCCCGGCCTTGCGGCCGGGCTTCGCTCTCCCGGAGGTCTTAGGGGGAAGTCGCTTCCCGGTGCCTAGGGCGTGCCGCGCTGCGCGGGGGGTCCGTGCTCCTCGACGCTCGTGACCTCGAAGTCCTTGTTCACCAGGACCACGACCTCGGTCCCGTCGGACTTGCGCACGTGCGCCTCGTAGGCGGCCGGACCGGCGTCGGTCTCGACCCTCAGGATCGTGCCGCCGGACACCTTGTCCTTCGCCGCGGCGGTCACCTTGTCGGCGGTGTCGCCGGTGAGCGGCTTCTCGCCGGCGCCGGGGCCGCCACCGGGGCCGTGCGGGCCGCGGCCCGGGCCGCCGGGGCCGCCGAACTCGCGTACGGCCGTCGCCTCGAAGTCCTTGTTGACCTCGACCACGACCTCGGTGCCGTCGGACTTGCGCACGTGGGCGTGGTAGCCGCCGTCGGGGCTGGACTCGACGCGCAGCACGGTGCCGCCCGAGACCTTGTCCTTCGCCGCGGCCTCGACCTTGTCGGCGGTCTCGCCCGTCAAGGGCGTCTGGTTCGCGCCGGGCGGCGGTCCGGGCCTTGCGCCCTGCTGCCCCGTGGTGCCGCTGCTTGCCGCGGAGTTGCTGTTGCTGTTGTCCTTGGTGGACGCGGCATTCGCGATCACCGCGCTGCCCACTGCGATCGCCCCGACCGCTGCGAGCATCATCGCTGCCTTCTGTGCCTTCCTGTACATCGGACTGCCTCCTTCGAGCTGATGGACTCTTCGCGTTCCATGCTCGCCCCCGTCGCTGTGGGCAGTGCGCGAGAAAGCTGAGAGTTACCCGAGAGACGCGGGCTCCGCGACGGCTGTCGCGGGAGATCCCACCGGCAGCTCGACCACGAAGTCGGCGCCGCCGCCGGGGGCGTTGCGGGCGCTCACCGAGCCGTTGTGCGCGGCCACGATCCCGGACACGATCGCAAGGCCGAGGCCGGCGCCGGCGCGGCCGCGCGTGCGACCCTTCTCGGCCCGCCAGAACCGCTCGAACAGCTCCTTCGAGTCGGTGGTCGGCAGGCCGGGACCGTGGTCGCGCACCTCGAGCGTGATGTCGTCGCCCTTCCGGGCCACGGTGACCTCGATCGGCGTTCCCGCGGGGGTGTGCACGAGCGCGTTGCGAAGCAGGTTGCCGAGCACCTGGCGAAGCTGGTGCGGATCGCCGAGCACGACGGCGGGCTCCGGGGCCCGGACGTCGATCTCGCGGTCGGGATCGGTGACGCGCGCGTCCTCCGCCGCGTCGCGGGCGAGCTGCGCGACGTCGACGTCCTCCCGGACGACGTCGCGGACCTCGTCCAGGCGCGCAAGCGTCAAGAGGTCCTCCACGAGCACTCCCATGCGCGCGGCCTCGCTCTCGATGCGGCGCATCGCGTTCTCGGTGTCGGCTTCCTCGCGGGCCGCGCCGATGCGGAACAGCTCGGCGTAGCCGCGGATCGACGCAAGCGGCGTGCGCAGCTCGTGCGACGCGTCGGCGAGGAAGCGCCGCAGGCGGTTCTCGCTCGCCTCACGCTCGGCGAACGCCTGCTCGAGCCGGTCGAGCATCGCGTTCAGCGACATCCCGAGCCTGCCGACCTCCGTGTTCGGCGTCGCGGGGCTGACGCGCCGCGAAAGGTCCCCGGCCGCGATCGCCCCGGCCGTCTCGCCGATGCGGTCGAGCGGCCGCAGGCCCAGGCGCACGATCAGCCAGCTGAGCAGCGCGAGCGCGAGCAGGACGCCTCCGATCACGATCGCCTCCACGCGCAGCAGGCGGTCGAGCGTGCGGTTCACCTCGGCCATCGGGACGGCGACGATCGTGATGCCCGGCTGGTCGCCCGTGTCCTCGGCGAGCACGCGGTACTCGAGGTCCCCGCCGCCGCTCGATCCGACGGTCACCACCTGGCCGGGCTGCAGGTCGCGCGGGATCTGGGGCGTCGCGAGGGATGCCTCGCCGTACGAGTTGACGACGTTGCCGAGCACGTTGCCGTTCGCGTCGCGGCGCTGGCCGTAGGTCCCCGGAGGGAGGTTCACCGCCGCGCCGGGCCCGCCACCCGGCCCGCCGCGACCGCCTTCGCCGGGCGGCGGCCCGCCCTCACCGGGGCCGCGGTCGATTCCCGCGCGATCGCCGTCGTAGCCCGGTGCGTTGGCGCCCTGATCGTCGAGCTGGTGGGAGATGCTCGGCAGCGCTGCGCGCGCCTGCTGGTCCACGCGGTCCTCGAGGAAGGACTTCTGCTCCGCATAGGTCACGGCACCCGCGACGAGCAATCCGAGTGCGGCGAGCGCGAGCAGGCCCAGCAGCAGTCGCGCACGCAGCGACATGTCAGTCCCTTGCTGCGCGCAGCGCGTATCCGACTCCGCGCACCGTGTGGATCAGCTGGGAGCCGTGCGGCTTGAGCTTTCGGCGCAGGTAGCTGATGTAGGTCTCGAGCACGCGCGCGTCGCCCCCGAAGTCGTAGTCCCAGACGTGATCGAGGATCTGGCTGCGCGTCAGCACGCGGCGGGGGTTCAGCATCATGTAGTGCAGCAGGCGGTACTCGGTCGCGCTGAGCTCGACCGCCTTGCCCGCGCGAGTCACCTCACGTGTCTCCTCGTCGAGCTCGAGGTCCTCGAACACGAGCCTTCCCGAGTCCGGCTCGCTCAGCCCTGCCCGGCGCAGGATCGTCCGGATGCGGGCGACCAGCTCCTCGAGGCTGAAGGGCTTCGTGACGTAGTCGTCTCCGCCCATCGTCAGGCCACGGACCTTGTCCTCGGTCGCGTCGCGCGCGGTCAGGAAGATGATCGGGACCTGCGCGCGCTGCGCGCCGAGGCGCCGCGCGACCTCGAAGCCCTCCATGTCGGGGAGCATGATGTCGAGCACGATCAGGTGCGGCTTGAAGTCGGCCACGGCTCGCAGCGCGCCGCGCCCGTCGGCGGCCGTCTCGACCTCGAATCCCTGGTAGCGCAGGGCCATCGCCACGACCTCCGCGATGTTCGGCTCGTCGTCGACGACGAGGATGCGGTGGCTCGGCCCGTTCGAGTTCATGTCGCAATTGTCGTCGCGGACCCTGTGAGTTTGCTGAGAGCCTTGAGGGCATCCCTTCAGCCATACTCCGCTGCAGTGTCGACTTCTACCGAGACCGCCAAGGTCACCCTCAGGGAGGCCAAGCCGGAGGACGCGCAGGCCTGCGCGCAGATCGTGTACGAGGCGTTCGCCGCCATCCACGACCATCACCGGTTCCCGCGCGACTTCCCCGTGCCGGATGCGGCGGTGGGCATGATGAGCGCGTGGGTCCCGCATCCCGGCGTGTGGGGCGTGGTCGCCGAGGTCGACGGTCGCATCGTGGGCTCGAACTTCCTGGACGAACGTGACCCGATCCGCGGCGTCGGGCCCATCACGGTCGACCCCTCGGGCCAGAACTCCGGTGTCGGCCGCAAGCTCATGGAGGCCGTGCTCGAGCGCGGGCAGGACGCTCCCGGCATCCGGCTCGTGCAGGACGGCTTCCACATGCGCTCGCTCTCGCTCTACCGTTCGCTCGGCTTCGACGTCACGGACTCGTGCGTCGTGATGAGCGGGAAGCCGCGCAGCGGGCCTGTCGAGGGCGTGGAGGTGCGCCCGCTGGCCGAGCAGGACATCGCGGATTGCGAGGCTCTCTGCAAGGAGGTGCACGGGTTCGCCCGCACGGGTGCGCTGCGCGACGCCACGCAGTTCTTCGAGCCGGTCGTCGCGATCAGGGACGGGCGGATCGCGGCGTACGCCACGACCGTGAGCTTCTGGCAGATGGGGTACGGCGTGGCTGTCGACGAAGACGCGATGAAGGCCATGCTGCTGGGTGCGGCGAAGGGGGACGAGCCCGTGGCGCTGCTGGTGCCGCTGCGGTCGGGCCTGCACGGCTGGGCGCTCGAGGAGGGGATGCGCGCGGTGAAGCCGATGAACGTGATGGCCCGCGGCGAGTATCGGGAGCCGCGCGGGTCCTATTTCCCGTCCGTGCTCTACTAAGCACTAGGCTAGTGCGCGTGGAAGAAGACGAGATCCGCGCCCTGCTGAAGCGGTTGGCACGTCCTCATGCGTCGGGTGGAGTGGTGATCGAGCGCGCCGCGATACTCGCCGAGGGAGCGCACTTCACGGAGATCATGAACTGGGTCATGGCCCACGGCGGCGAGGCCGAGGCCGCGGTAGTCGCTCCGGCCGGCGGCGGCCTGCACGGGTCGCGCATCACCGACGGCGGATTCGCGGAGCCCCGGACGCCGCTTCGCTTCGTGCTGCCGCCCGGCGCGCTGGGCTAGGCAGGGCTTCAGCGCGCGAGGACCTCGCCGGCCGCGCGCTCGCCCGCCTCGATCGCGCCGTCCATGTAACCGTTCCACTCGGTCGCCGTGTCGGTGCCCGCCCAGTGCACGAGGCCCTCGGGGCGGCGCAGCACGTGCCCGTAGCGGCCGAGCGTTCCGGGCCCCATCAGCCCGACCGGTCCGCCGCGGCTGTAGGGCTCCGCGGTCCAGTCGCATTCTGCGTAGGCGGTCCACGTCGCGGCGCGTGGGCCGAACATCTCGACGAGCGTGTTGCGCACGGCGGACTTGCGCGTCAGGAGGTCGAGGCGCGCGTAGCGCTCGACCGCCGCTCCGGTGATGAAGCACGCGAGCACCCCTCCGGGCCCTCCGTGGTCGGTCGCGTCGACGACCATCTGGAGGGGCCCCGTGTCCGCGTACGCGATGCCCGACAGCCCGCCGTCGCGCCACCACGGTCGGTCGTACGCGACCGCCACTTTCATGTACGCGCCCATCGGCATGCGCTGCGCGAGCGCGTCCCTGTCGGCCGACAGGTGCCTGCCCCAGTGCCAGCGCCCCGCAAGCACCGGTGACACGGCGACGATCGCGTGACGGGCGCGGATCGTCCCGGTCGCGGCGTGCAGCACGACCTCGTCGCCCTGGTGCTCGACGGCCGTCACGGCGCTGTGCATGCGCAGGGTGGCGCCGAGGCTCTCCGCCAGGCGGTCGCAGATCTGCTGGCTGCCGCCGACGAAGTGGTCCTGCTGCGCTCCGCCCTCGAACTCGGTGAGCGACTCGAGGCCGCCGCCCGACTGGAGATAGAACAGGAAATAGAGGAACGACAGCTCTTCGGGCTCGGCCCCGAGGACCAGCTCGGTCGTGAGGGACAGGAACATCCGGGCGTCCCTGGTCCGCAGGTTGCGCCGGGCGAAGGCCTCGACGGTCTCCGAGTCGCGTCCCCCACCCGCCGCGAGCAGCCACGGTTGGTCGACTCGCACCTGGCGGCGCAGGTGCTCGAGCTTCAGCTGCGCCACGCCCAGCTCGGCGAGCGCCAGCGGTGACAACGGCGGGATCGAGCCCTTGAAGGTGCGCCGCCGCCCACGCGACAGCAGCACCGACTTGCCCTCGAGATGCTGGCGCCGGGTCCGCACGCCGAGCTCGCGGGCGAGCGCGGCGATGCGGTCCTGCGTCGGCCCGATCCAGTGTGCGCCGAGATCGACGCGGTGTCCGCCGACGCTCTCGGTCCACATCTTCCCGCCGGCGCGGTTGCGTGCTTCGAGGACGACCACGGAGCGACCGGCCGCGCGCAGTCGATGCGCCGCGGTCAGTCCGCTCAGGCCGGCGCCGACGACGGCGACGTCGACCTGCTCCTGGGCTCCGGGCTCGACCATGGGCTCGCAAAGCTAGCGAGTCGGCTGCCGATCCGGCACCGAAAGATTTAATGGCGCGCTTCGCCGCGCTCGACTAGGTTCGCCACGAACCGGCAGATGAGGTGCCGGTCTTTCGCAGCAACGGAGTGTGGATTCGTGGTGCAGGGAACGCACCGTCGGGGTGTCGCTGACACCCGGCGTTCGGTGCTCGGCAAAGCTGGGCTCTTTGCCGGCGGAGTGGCCGCCGTGCTCCTCCATGGTTCGGAACGAGCTGTCGCGCAGACGATCGCCGAGACGACGGACATCGCGCCGCCGGCGGGCGACACGGCGCTCAGGCTGAGGCCGTCCGGCTCGGTGTCGCCGTCGACGTCGGCGGGGGGAGCGCTCAACCTCGACAACTCGGCGTCCCGCGGCGCCGGCGCGGTGCTCTATTCCAACCAGGGTGCGGACGCGCTCGGGCGCCTCCTGGTCGTGAACCAGGCCAATCCCGCGAACCCGCAGCACGCCGTTCGCATTCAGAACTCCGGCACGTCGCACACCGTCTCGATCCTTCACGACCCGGCCGCGGGGGCAGGCGACCCGAGCGCCGAGGCGGTGGACATCGTGTCCACGAACCCGCTCGACACCACGCTCGGCGTGGAGGGCCGCGAGCAGGGCAGGGGCACCGTCAAGATCACGCACGAGAAGCCGAACGCGGCCGACGCCAATGCGTCCGCCGTCTCGATCGCGCTGCTCGGCGCGGGGACCGCGTGCCAGGGGATCTTCATCGGGAACGATGCCGGCAATCCGACCACGGGCAAGCTGCTCAACATCCGCAACGGTGGCCCCGGCACCGATCGGCTGGTGCTGACCGCCGACGGCAAGCTGCGGCTGCCGGTAGCGGGCCCGCTCGGCGGGCTGGCGATCGGGCCGGACACGAGCCTCCACCGCTCGGCCGAAGGGGTGCTGGCCACGGACGCCAGGCTGGCCGTGGCGAACGGCGTCGTCCTGACGGACGTCGACCAGGCGGTGGCCGACCGCACCTACGCGGTCGCCGAGGTTCCGGCTTCGACGACGGTCGCGCTCGGCGCCGGCGGTGGCATGCGGGGGCTCGGCGTGGCCGCCACGATCTCGGTCAGCGGGACCCTCGCGCCGACGGCGCTCTCGATGTTCACCCTCTGCAGCTCCGTCGTTCCCGCCGGGGTCACGAACCTCAACTCGGTCGAGGTCTACAAGAGCAACCCGCGGATCTACGGGCTCCCGGGCGCGGCCGGCGGCGTCTCGGCGTCGACGTTCTCGAGCTTTCAACATCAGTTGCGCCTCCAGCCGGTCGACGGGGGGACCGCCTCGATTACGCGCGTATACGGCTTCTACATGCCTCCGGACGTCAACTCGGTGGGTGCGGGCTGGACCGTCCCCAACTATTCGGCGATCCGGATCGAGGTGCCCGGCGGGACGGGCGAGATCACGCAGTTGGCGGGGGTCGACATCCGGGACTTCAAGGACCGCGCGGCCGTCAACTACTCCCTGCGCTCGATCGGCAAGGGCGTTCACATGCGCCACTCGGGCGGCGTGAGCCTCGGCGCGCAGGCGACGCCCGACACGCTCCTGCACCTGCACGGCAACGCACGCGCGCACGGTTCGCTGACCGTCGAGTCGGAGTCGTCCAACCCACCGGACCCGGCGTCAGGGTCGCAGGCCCGCCTCTACGTCAAGGACGGCAAGCTCGTGATCCAATGGAACCGCAGCGGCACGACCCTCTACACGACGATCCGGCTCGACAGCCCAGGCCCGTACCCCGCGAGCCCGGCCGTGACGACCGACACGGTCGCGCCCTGAAGCAGCGGCCCGGTTAGTCGTCGTCCCGCGGGGGCGGGCGGAAGACGATCCGCTTCAGCTCCCCGAGCGATCCGCCGCCGAGGCGCATCGCCGTCTGGAAGCCCTCGGCCCCGAGCTCGCCCGCGTCGAGGCGGCGGCGCAGCTCGTTCAGCGCGGAGCGGTGCTCCTCGCCGATCCCCTCGCGGCTCGCGTCGATCAGGATCAGGTGCCGTGGACGGCGAAAACGTGCCGCCATCCGCACGTAGCGCTCGCGCTCCTCGGGGTCGAAGCCCTCGAGGCCGAGCGCCACGGTGTCGTTGCCCTCGAGCCGTTTGAGCACGGCGGCCTCGAGGACTTCCCGGGCACGCCCGTCGATGTCCTCCTCGGCCACCTGTCCGGCCAGCAGGCCGCGCACCCGGTCGAGGGTCATGAGGGTCGCGCGGTTGTCGAGGCGCTCGGCGAGGCGATCGCGCTCGGCCGGCGAAGGTGCGGCGATCATCAGCAGGCTCCCCGGGGAGTAGCGGATCTCGGTCGCGGGCTTCAGCACCCGGCACCGGACCGAGATGTTGGGCGGGCGCTGGACCCCGTCGCGGCGCGGGCGGTCGGAGGACCATCCGCCGCGCTCGTCCTCGGGAATCTTGACGCTGCGGGTCTGGGGTTGCTCTGCCATCGGACACATCCTCCCTGATTCGACCGACGTTGAGCATCCAGGCCTGCGATCTTGCACCGGTGCGAAGAGCTCGAAGAGCATCGACGCGGGCGGCCGCGACGGGGCTGCTCGCGATCGGGGCGTTGCACGTGGTCTGGGCGACGGGATCGTCTTGGCCGATGGGCAGCAGGCGGCTGCTGAGCGATGCCGTGGTCGGGAGCGCGGAGGATCGGGTGCCGTCGGTCGCTGCCTGCCTGTCGGTGGCGGGACTGCTCGGGGTCGCCGCCGCGCTCGTAGACGGACGCCCGCGCGGCCTGCCCCTGGTCAGCCGGGCCGGTGCGGCCGGAGTGGTCGCAACGCTGGGCGCGCGAGGCGCCCTCGGACTCGCGGGGCGCACCGACGTGCTCTCACCCGGCTCGGTCTCCGAGCGCTTTCGCCGCAACGACCGGCGGATCTACTCGCCGCTCTGCCTGACGCTCGCCGCGCTCGCCGCGCCTGCCGCGAGTGGGCGTTGAGGCTCGCCCACCCTTGACCCGCGCGGGTGCGGGTGGCTAGGGTCGCGCTTACGGGCGGCTCGGATTTCGAGCCATGGGTACCTGATCCAGGGAGCGGGGCACGGAGGCATACATGGCCGGTGGCCACGGTAGCGTCGGGGGGAAGCGCCGGTTGGCGACCGGTCTGCTTGCGGCGCTTGCCGTCCTGCTCGCGCCCGCAAGCGCGTCCGCGGTCACCGAGTTCGCGGTCCCGACACCGGCGAGCCAGCCGGCGGGCATCACGGTCGGCCCGGACGGAGCCCTCTGGTTCACCGAGGAGAACGGCCACCGGATCGGCCGCATCACGACCGGCGGGCAGATCACGGAGTTCCCGACGCCGACGCCGGTCAGCGGGCCCACCGAGATCACGGCAGGGCCCGACGGAGCGCTCTGGTTCACGGAGTTCGCGGCCAACCCTCCGAAGATCGGCCGGGTCACGACCGACGGCACCTTCACCGAGTACGAGTTGCCCCTGGGCAGCGGGCCCGACGGGATCACGACGGGTCCCGACGGGGCGCTCTGGTTCACCGAGAACGGCACGAACAAGATCGGGCGCATCGCGACCACCGGCGCGATCACCGAGTACCCGCTCCCCAACGGGTTCCGCCCGGGCGACATCACGCCGGGACCGGACGGGCGGCTGTGGTTCACGGAGTCGGAGGCGAACAAGATCGGCGCGATCACGACCTCCGGCAACATCACCGAGTACGACCTCGCGCCGGGCAGCGACCCCTCGGACATCGCCGCCTCGGCCGGCGCGCTGTGGTTCACGAAGTTCGGCGCGAACATGATCGGGCGGATCCCGACGGTCGGGCTCCCGATCACCGAGTTCGGCCCCACCGGAAGCGGTCCGTCGGGGATCGCGTTCGGCTCCGACGGCGCGCTCTGGTTCACGGAGACCGGCGCCAACAAGATCGGCCGCATGACGACGTCCGGCTCCGTCACGGAGTTCGCGATCCCGACCGCCGGGAGCGAGCCCGGAGGCATCGTCGCCGGGCCCGACGGGGCGATGTGGTTCACGGAGTTCTTCGGCAACAAGGTCGGCCGCATCGAGGTCGGGGGCACCTTCGTCCCGCCGGCCGTCAACACATCGCAGCCGGTCACCCTCACGTCTTCGAAGCCGGCGGCCAAGCCGGCATGCCGCGTCCCGTCGCTGCGCGGGCTGACCGTGCGGCAGGCGAAGCGGAAGCTGCGCCGCGCGGGCTGCCGGTACCGGCTGCGCGGCAAGGGCCGGGTCGTCTCCCACCGGCCGCGGGCCGGGGTCCGCACCCGTCAGAAGGTGCAGGTCAGGGCCAAGCGCGCACGCACGCGCTAGCGATCGGCGCTCAGGGCACGAAGATGCCCTGCACGGCGAACCGCGTGTTGGGCGTGGTCGACGCCTCGCCGTCGGCCCCGCCGTCCATCAGCTCCAGTTGCCCCAGCTGCCACGAGGCGCGCCGCCCGTCGAGCACCGCGCCCGGGCTGAGCGCGTCGAGGGTCGTGGACAGCGCGCACGTCGCCCCCACCGCGGTGGACGCGGTCGACGAGCAGGGCACCTGCACGATGCCCGCAAGGGTGAAGTCCTGGACCGTCGCGCTGTTGGTGCCACCGCCGGCTGCAACGGCGTTGAAGCGGTCCGTCAGGCGGACGTCGGCATTCGGCGTCAGCTCGCCCGTGTAGTCGTCGCCCCCCGCGCTGTTGGCCGCGCCGCAGGTCGCCACGGCTCCGTTGCAGCGCACGTCCGTGATGCTGATCGCGATCGCGATGTCGGAGTCGTCGGGCGGGCCCGGGACGCCGACGACGACGACGAGCCGGATGGATCCGATCGAGTTCACGGCCGCGCCGTTCGCCTCGGGCGTGCCCACCGTCAGCCGCGTGGACGCCTGCACGGGTGGCGCGCAAGACGAGTCCGAGGAGCCGCCGCCGAGCGCCGGTGGGCCGTGCACGCGGTTCGGCGTGATGCACTTCGCGTAGGCGGGCACGAGCGACACCCGAACGGGGGTGGCGCCCTTGACGCGCGGGTAGCCGTCACCTGCCGAGCCGAGCAGGATCGATACGTCGTTCGACAGCTCGTTCGTGACTGCGAGGTCCGGATTCAGGTCCGCGTTGAAGTCGGCAGCGGCGATGCCCGTGGGGTTGTCGCCCGCAGTGAAGGTGGTCGGGCCGATGAAGCCCCCGGTCCCGCCGGCCAGGACCGACAGGTTGTCGGAGCCCTGGTTTGCCACCGCGAGGTCGGGTCTTGCGTCGCCGTTGAACTCCCCGACCGCGACGTCGTCCGGCAGGTTGCCGGTGGGGAAGTTCGTCGCCGCCGAGAAGCTCGAGCCGCTCCCGCCGGTCAACACCGAGACGTTGTGGCAGAGCTCGTTGACGACGGCCAGATCCGGGTCGGTATCGCCGTTCAGCTGCCCCGCGGTGAGTGCGGTCGGCCCGCTGCAGACCGCGAAGTTGACGGGTCCGGTGAAGGTCGCTCCCGCCGCGCCCGTCAGCACCGAGACGTTGTTGGTCGCCTCGTTCGCGACCGCCAGGTCGGGGTCGGCGTCCCCGTTGAAATTCCCGACCGCGATCGCCCGAGGCAGGCCGCCCACGGCGAAGTTGGTCGGGGCGCCGAATGTCCCGCCGGCGCCGCCCGTGAGTATCGAGACGTTGTTCGCGCCCTCGTTGACCACCGCGAGGTCGGGATCGGCGTCGGCGTCGAAGTCGCCCACTCCCACGGATTGCGGCGTCAGCCCGACGGGGAAGTTGACCGGCCCCGTGAAGCTTCCGCCGGCTGCGCCGAGCAGGATCGAGACGTCATTGGTCGCCTCGTTCGCGACCGCCAGGTCAGGGTCGGAGTCGCCGTTGAACTCGCCGACGGCGGCCCACAGCGGCGTCGTTCCCACCGGGAAGCTCACCGCCGCCGTGAAGCCTGCGCCCGCGGCGCCGAGCAACACCGAGACGTTGTTCGAGCTCTGGTTGACGACGGCCAGGTCGGGGTCGGAGTCACCGTTGAAGTCGCCGGTGGCGACCGACTGCGGCGAGGATCCAACCGCGTGCGAGGTGGGACCGGTGAAGTCGAGCGCATGCGCTGCGGCGGAAGCCCACAGGCAAGCTGCTGCCACCGCCGCTACCGCACCCGGTAGGCGTATCGACGCTCGACCTGGACTTCCCGTGACGCGTGGTGGAGGCATCCTCCGTGACCCTTCGGGCTTTCTTGCCGGTGGCCCCACACCACCGTTGCCGCCGACCCTATCCCGGCCGCCACGCGCGTGTCAATCACCTCTCGCAAAGCTCTCAACCGCCGCTCGCACTTCGCACACGCCCGCCGTCGGCGCGGGTCGGGGGTGCCGCGGCACTCCGTAGCTTCCCGTAGCGCGGACCCGTAGTCCCTGCCGATTCCGCGCCGGCGGCCTGCGAAGACGATCCAAGCGAACTCTCGACAGGAGGCTTGATGAGAACTCGTGCAATCGCAGGTCCTTTCCTCTTGGTCGCGCTGGCGGCTTTTTCATTTGCGGCATGCGGCGACGACAACAACAGCGGTGACAACGCAGGCACCACGACGTCGACGCCTGCGACCACGACGGCGGAGGAGACCGCGGGGAAGTCCGTCGAGATCAAGATGGGCGAGTACTTCTTCGACCCCAAGAACGTGACAGTGAGCGCGGGCGACGTGAAGATCACCGCTCCGAACACCGGCAAGGTCCTGCACGAGCTGGTCCTGTTGAAGACCAACAAGGACCCGGGCTCGTTCGAGGTCTCCGGCGGTGAGGTCGACGAGAAGGCGCTCGAGGATTCCGGCATCGAGATCCCCGGGGAGATCGCGGACGTCGAGCCCGGCAAGACGAAGAGCGCGACCTTGAAGCTCGCGGCCGCCAAGTACGCGATGATCTGCAACGTTCCCGGCCATTACGAGCAGGGGATGTACGGAAGCGTCACGGCGAAGTAGGCGACAAGCTGGGCGCGCCTGCCGCGGCCCCGACCCAGTCGTCGACCCGCTGCCACTCGTCGAGCAGCCACGCCACGAGGTCCTCGCGCGCCGCGGGGATCTCGTCGCGTGGGCACCTCCAGAAGCGCACGACGATCCGGCGGCCGACGAGGTCCCCGCTCCAGGCGTCAGCGACCCGCGCGAGCCCGTCGAGGCCGTGGTGCGCGCAGAACACGACGTCGACGTCCGCGGCCTCCTCGACGAGCGCGAGCGACCCGCCGAGGCGGGGCGGCAGGACGTTCCGCATCTGGCGCCCGCGCTCGTACACCGGCCCGCCGCGCTCGGCCATCCGCTCGAGCGCGTGGCGGCGCACCTCCTTCGTGAACCGCGAGCCCTCCGGGTAGATCAGCACGCCGTCGCGCGGCGTCAGGTCCCGCGCGAGCGCCCGCACGCGTGCGATCTCGGCCTCGGAGTCACCCGAGTCGCGCCCGACGAAGGCGTTCGGCAACCGGCCCCCGGCGATGTCGAGGCACGGGTCCCCCAGAAGCTGCCGCTTGAGGACGTAGCGCAGCCTGATGCCGTGACCGCGCGTGACCAGCGCCGCAGGCAGCAGCGTGTCGACGATGCTCGCGTGGCGCATCAGGACCAGCACGGGCCCGGGTTCGACCACGTCGTCGCCCTCCACGTCGATGCGCAGCGAGAACGTCCGGCGCAGGGCCGCCAGCAGCACCGCGGTCCAGGCGCTCTGCACCGCGTAGGTCCAGCGCACGAGTCGCCCGCGTCGCGTTGCCCCCGGCGGTCCCGCCGCGACCCAAATGACGAACAGCGCGACGATCCCGGCAGCCTCCGCGGCGAGGTAGACCCAGAGCATCGCCAGCAGCCGCAGCGCGATCCAGCGCCGGCGTCGCACGAGGTCGATCGCGAGCGCTGCAGCTACGAGCACGGGCAGCGCGACGGTCGCCACGACGAAGCCGATGAAGATCGCAGGGACCGTCCGCGCCCGGCGCCATGTAGCACCGCGATGATCCATCCATCTCTCCTATTCGCAAACCAAGCGTGATCGGCTCACTGATCGACACCGTCCTCGACCGCACGGTCGCCCCTGGCTATACCCGGATCGGATACGCGGCTCGCCGGCCCTCCTGGGACGCGGCCGACCTCGACGTCTCGATGGAGGGCCGCACGGTGCTCGTCACGGGGGCCACCACGGGCCTCGGCGCCGCCGCCGCGGAGGGCTTCGCCCGGCTCGGAGCGCGGGTTTGCATCCTCGCGCGCGATCCCGAGCGGGGACGGCATGCGCGCGAGGCGATCGCGGCGCGCACCGGCAGCGCGGACCTCGCCGTGGGCGTCTGCGATCTCAGCTCGCTCGACTCGGTGCGTGAGTTCGCGGCGCGCTTCCGCGCGGAGGAACCGCGCCTCGACGTCCTGGTCAACAACGCGGGCGTGCTCCTGAACGAGCGCCGGGAGTCGGTCGACGGGATCGAGATGACCTTCGCGACGAACGTGCTCGGGCCGTTCCTGCTGACCAACCTGCTGATCCCGATGCTGATCGAGAGCGCGCCCGCCAGGATCGTGAACGTCTCCTCCGGCGGCATGTACTCGCAGCGCATCGACGTCGACGACCTCCAGTCCGAGCGCGTCGAGTACGACGGCCCGCGGGTCTACGCGCGCACCAAGCGCGCCCAGGTGATCCTCACCGAGCTCTGGGCGGAGCGGCTTCGTGACACCGGCGTGGTCGTGCACTCCATGCATCCGGGCTGGGCCGACACCCCCGGGGTCGAGACCTCGCTGCCGCGCTTCCACCGTGTGACGAAGCCCTTCCTGCGCTCGCCGCAGGAGGGAGCGGACACGATCGTGTGGCTCGGGGCCGCGCCGGAGGCCGCCCGCTCGACGGGCGGGTTCTGGCACGACCGCCGCCGCCGCCCGACGCACCGGGTCCCGTGGACCAAGGAGAGCGCACGCGAGCGCGAGCTCCTGTGGGAGCGCTGCGAGCAGCTGAGCGGCTGACCGATGGCGCGCTACACGACAAGCGTCCGCACCCCGATGCCGGCCGAGGATGCGTTTGCCTACCTCGCGGACTTCTCCACGACCGCGGAATGGGATCCCGGCGTCACGGAGGCCGAGCGCCTCGACGACGGGCCGCTGCGCGCCGGCTCGCGCTTCCGCGTGGTCGCGCGCTCGATGGGGCGCGATGTTCCTTTCGTCTACGAGGTGACGGCATACGAGCCGCCGCACCGCATCGAGCTGCGCGGCGAGAGCTCGACGGTCGTCTCGCTCGACGAGATCACGGTCGAGCCCGCCGGAGGGGGCGCGCTCGTCACCTACGACGCACGCCTCACGCTGAAGGGCGCCCTGCGCCTCGCCGATCCGCTCCTGGGCATCGTCTTCAGGCGCGTGGGCGACCGCGCCGCGGCCGGGATGCGTCGCGCGTTGAAGTCCCGGTAACTCCGCGAGAGATCAGAGCTCCGCGGCGCGCTGCACGAACTCGCGCCACTTCGCGTGCTCCGACGCGCGCCAGGCCGCGTCGCGGACGGGCTCGACGCGCTCGCCGGTGGGGACGTGCTCGGCGATCGCGGCGGTCGACGGCCAGATGCCGGCGCCGACCGCGGCCAGCGCGGCCGCGCCGGTCGCGGTCGCGTCCACGGCGCCGCGCTCGACCGGCACCCCCGTGAAGTCGGCCTGAAGCTGCAGGAGCAGCGGCTCGCGCGTGAGGCCGCCGTCGACGCGCAGGACGTCCGCCGGCGCCTGCTCCCCGATCACCGCGAGGATGTCCGCGACCCGCCAGGCGATCGATTCGAAGGTCGCGCGCGCGACATGGGCGGGCCGCGTCGCGGCCGTCAGCCCGGCGACGGCGGCGTGGGCGTCGGCCCGCCACCACGGGGCGCCCAGGCCCGACAGGGCCGGAAGCACCCGCACGCCGCCCGCGTCCTCGGCCGACCTGGCCATCTCGGCGAAGGCGCCGACGTCCCGCGCGAGTCCCATCTCGCGCGTGAGCCAGTCGAGCAGCGCGCCGGCTGTGAAGACGCCTCCGTCGAGCGCCCATTCGACCTCACCGCCGACCCGCCATGCGACCGTCGGCAGCAGGCCGCCGACCCCGGCCGGCCGCTCCTCGCCGACGTTCGCGAGCACGAACACGCCCGTGCCGTAGGTCGCCTTCGTGCGGCCCGGCTCCACGCAGCCGGCGCCGGCGAGCGCCGCCTGCTGGTCGGGGCAGCGCGCTCGCAGGGGGAGCTCCGACGGCCAGGAGTCGTGCCTCAGCGACCCGAGATCGCCCGCGGTGTCGGCGATGCCGGGCAGGACCTCGCGCGGCACGCCGAAGACGTCGAGCAGGTCGGGGCTCCACTCCGGCGCGCCGAGCTGGGTCCGGGAGGCGGTCGCGGGGTCCGTGGCGAACCCGGCCCCGAGCCGGTCGCAGAGGTAGGAGTCGACCGTGCCCATGCGCAGCGTCCCGGCGTCGCGCGCCCGCCCGACCGCGTCGTCGTGCTCGAGCAGCCACGCGAGCTTGCCCGCCGAGAAGTAGGGGTCGAGCGGGAGGCCGCTGAGCTCCCGGATCCGCTCCGCCTTTCCTTCCTGCTCGAGCCGGTCGAGCACCTCCTGCGAGCGCTTGTCCTGCCACGTCACGACCGGGGTCAGCGCGCGGCCGCTCTCCGCGTCCCACGCGAGCACCGACTCGCCCTGGTGGTCGAGGCCGCAGGCGACGACCTCCCCGGGCGCCTCGCGCAGCACCTCCGCAACCGCCTCGACGACGGCCGTCATCACGTCCTCGGGGTCCTGCTCCACCCATCCCGGCCGCGGGTGATGCAGCGGCTTCTCGCGGCGCGCCTCGCGCAGCGGCTTGAGCTCGGCGTCGAACAGGATCGCCTTCACGGCGGAGGTGCCCTCGTCGATGCCGAGCAGCAGCGTCATGCGCCGCGGTGCTCGGCGACCCGCCGCCACCAGGGCGCCCGCGCGGGCGGCGCCTCGACGCGCGCGAGCGGCTGCTCGGGCCCGAGCGTCACGCCCAGCCGCGCGAGGATCCCGCACACGTGCTCGGCGATCCCCAGCGAGGCGGTCAGCCCGGTGGACCTGATCGCCGCCACGTTCACGAGGCGGTCGCACGCGCGCGAGGGCGCGATCAGGTAGTTGACCCCGCGGCCCGCCGGGCGCAGCCCCGCGTATGAGAAGACCTGCTCGGCGCGCGCGAGCGGCGGCCACATCGCGATCGCCTTCGGGAGGATCTCGTCCCGTGCCTGCGGGCGCACGGACCAGTCGTGCTTGTCCTCCTGGTCCACGGCGGTGGGCCCGGCGATCACCTTGCCGTCGATCGTCGGGAACACGAGCACGCCCTTGGTGCGCTTGGTCGGGACCGGGAGCATGATCCGCTCGAGAGTCTCCCCCGGCGGCGGCTCGAACACAAGGAACTCCCCCTTGCGCGGGTAGACCTCGAACGAGTCGTCGCCCGCGAGCCGTGCGACGTCATCTGCATGGAGCCCGGCGCAGTTGACCACGATGCAGGCCCGCAGGTGCTCTCCGGCGGCGCTCTGCAGCACGAGGCCGCCCGCATCGCGTCGGATCGAGGCCACCGCGAACCCGGTGCGCAGCTCCGCGCCGTGGAGCGCCGCCGCGGTCGCGAGCCCGAGGGTGAAGGCGACCGGGTCGGTGACGGACTCCCCGGGCACGTCGCGCCCGTCCTCCACCACCGCGCCGCAGCGCAGCACCGGCACGCCGAGCGCCTCGAGCACGGGGTCGCGCAGCTGCGCGGAGCGCAGGATCAGCTCGGTCTCGAGCTCGCCCGGGGGCGAGTCGAACCCCGTGTGCAGGATCCCGGAGTTGGTCCCGCTCGCCGCCAGTCCCGGCTCCGGCTCCGCTTCCAGCAAAGCCACCGAGATCCCCCTTCGCGCCACCGCCAGGGCGGTCGAAGCCCCAACCACGCCTGCCCCCACGATGGCGACCTGGCTGTTCACGCATTGCAGGCTATTTGTCCAGTTCGCTTGTGCGTATTGACACGGCTACCCGGCAGGCGTACGGTTGCGAAAAGGAGGGGAAGCAAGCAAGGAAAAAGAGGGGGATGACGAGGTGAGCACCACGCCCGACGCGCGCGTACCGACATCAGCAGGCACCACCGAGGACGAGCGACAGCTCGCGCATCTCGGCTACAAGCAGGAGCTCGTGCGGGCCTGGAGCGGCTTCACGAACTTCGCGATCTCGTTCACGATCATCTCGGTGCTGGCCGGGACGTTCACGACCTTCGGCCAGGCCTGGAATGCCGGCGGCCCGCTCGCGATCTCGATCGGCTGGCCGCTGATCTGCGCCTTCGTGCTGCTGGTGGCGGTCTCGATGTCGGAGCTGACGTCCGCGTTCCCGACGGCGGGCGGACCCTACTGGTGGGCGCACCGGCTCGGCGGGGCGGGCTGGAGCTGGTTCACCGGCTGGTTCAACATCGTCGGCCTGCTCGGCATCGTCGCGTCCGTCGGTTACGGCGCGGCCAGCTTCCTGTTCGCGCTGCTCGCCCTCTACGGGGTGAACGTGCTTCGGCGTGAACTTCGGGGACGACGTGCACATCATCAGCGAGACCTTCCTGCTGTTCCTGATCATCCTCGGCTTCGTCACGCTCCTCAACATCTTCGCCGACCCGGTCCTCGGCCTGCTCAACAACATCTCGGTGGGCTGGCACGTGGTCGGGGTGGCGGTGATCATCGGGCTGCTCATCTTCGTCCCCGACAACCACCAGGACGCCGGTTTCGTGTTCGGCGAGAAGATCAACAACACCGGCTTCGACGGCGGCGCAACCGGAGGTTTGCCCTTCTGGTTCCTGGTGTTGCCGATCGGGTTCCTGCTGACCATGTACACGCAGACCGGCTACGACGCCTCCGCCCACACGGCCGAGGAGACGCGCGGCGCGGCGATGGCCGCGGCGCAGGGCGTATGGCGGGCGGTGTTCTGGTCGGCCGTGATCGGGTGGTTCGTGCTGCTCGCGCTGGTCTTCGCGGCGAACGACGTCGACGCGATCAACGAGGGCGGCGGCGGATCGATCCCGGTCATCGAGAGCGCCCTCACCTCCGCGGCGGCGAAGGCCGTGATCCTGATCGCGACCATCGGCCAGATCTTCTGCGTGGCGGCGGGGCTGACCAGCGCGTCGCGCACCTGGTACGCGTTCTCGCGCGACCGCGGCATGCCCGGCTGGGGGCTGTTCAGGCGCCTGAACCGCCAGCGCGTGCCGAGCTACGCGGTGCTCGCGGTTTCGTTCTTCTCGCTCGCGATCGCGATCCCGGCGCTCTGGAGCAACAAGGCCGGGTTCCCCTTCGCGTTCTTCGCGCTCACCGGGATCTGCACGGTCGGCCTCTACCTCGCCTACATCATCCCGGTGTACCTCCGGATGCGGCACGGCACGAAGTTCGAGCCCGGTCCGTGGACCCTGGGGCGCCACCACCGGTGGATCAACGCCGGCGCGATCTTCTTCGTCGTGATGGTCGTGCTCGCCCTGAACCTGCCGTTCACCAACGCCGGGGTGCCGTGGAACGACAACTTCGACGCGACCGCGCTGAACTACACGCCGGGGGTGCTGGTCGTCGGACTACTCGTCGGGATCTGGTGGGTGCTGTCGGCGAAGAACCGCTACACCGGGCCGGTGCGCACGATCGACGAGATCGGGGACGACACGGTGCCCGCGAGCGGACCCGCCCCGGCGCCGGCCGCCGGCGGCTCGGAATAGCAGAGCCGTGAGCGCCGCGCGGCCCGGTGGCCCCGGTGGCACTGCCGGCATGCTGTCGGTCGACGACCTGCGCAAGGAGGCCAAGGACGGGACGATCGACAATGTCGTCACGGCCTTCACCGACATGCAGGGCCGGCTGTTCGGCAAGCGCATCCAGGTCGAGTACTTCCTCGACGAGGTCGTCGAGCACGGGGTCGAGGGCTGCAACTACCTGCTCGCGCTCGACATGGAGATGGACCCGATCCCGGGCTACGAGATGGCCAACTGGGAGGACGGCTACGGAGACTTCGGGATCGTGCCGGACATGGCGACCCTGCGCCGGATCCCCTGGCTCGACCGCACGGCGATGGTGCTGTGCGACGTCGCCAACCACGACGGGTCGCCGGTCGTCGCCTCGCCCCGCCAGGTCCTGATCGCCCAGTACGAGCGCGCCCACGAGATGGGCTACACGCCGATGTTCGCCTCCGAGCTCGAGTTCTACCTCTACAAGGAGAGCTACGCCGACGCGCACGAGAAGGACTACAGCGGCCTCACCCCGACGATCCCCTACATCCTCGACTACCACGTCCTCGCGACCACGATGGACGAGGCCTACCTCGGGCCGATCCGCCGCGGGATGCAGGGCGCGGGCATCCCGGTCGAGTTCTCAAAGGGAGAGGCGTGGTACGGCCAGCACGAGGTGAACACGCGCTACGCCGACGCGGTCACCTCCGCGGACCGCCACACGATCTACAAGAACGGCGTGAAGGAGATCGCGTTCCTGAACGGCATCTCCGCGACGTTCATGGCGAAGCCCTCCGAGAAGGACATCGGCAGCTCGTGCCACATCCACTCGAGCCTCGTCGGGACGGACTCCGGCGAGAGCGCGTTCGTCGACGGCCACGAGGAAACCGATGTCTTCAGGCACTACCTCGGCGGCCTGCGCAGCCACGTCAGGGAGCTGGCGCTGTTCGTCGCGCCCTCGATCAACTCCTACAAGCGCTACGCGACCGAGAGCTGGGCGCCGACGTCGATCTCGTGGGGGCGCGACAACCGCACGTGCGGCTTTCGCATCGTCGGCCACGGCGCGTCGCGGCGGGTCGAGTGCCGCATCCCGGGCGCGGACGTGAACCCTTACCTCGGCTACGCGGCGCTGCTGGCGGCGGGCCTCGACGGCATCGAGCAGGGCACCGACCCGGGGCCCGAGCTGAAGGGCAACGCGTACGCGGAGGCCGCGGCCGAGCCGTTCCCCTCGACTTTGCGGGAGGCGGTCGACCTCTGGGAACGGAGCGACTTCGCGCGCAAGGCCTTCGGCGAGGCCGTCTGGAAGCACTACCTCAACTACGGCAAGACCGAGCAGCGGCTGTTCGACGAGGTCGTGACCGACTACGAGCGCCGCCGCATGTTCGAGCGCGGCTGAGTTACTAGTCTCAATCGCGTGATCCAGGTAGTAGAGCCCGCGACCGAGCAGGTCATGGCCGAGGTCCCGCGGGCCGGTGCAGCGGAGCTCGACGCTGCGGTCGCCCGCGCCAAGCAGGCCTTCCCGGCGTGGCGCGCCGTGTCGCCCGGCGACCGCGCGGCCCTGCTGCACCGCCTCGCCGACGCGCTCGAGGAGCGCTCCGGCGAGCTCGCGACGCTCGAGGCCCGCAACGCCGGCAAGCCGATCGGCGACGCGCGCGGGGAGATGGAGATGGTGGTCGCGACCTACCGGTACTACGCGGGCGCGCCCGAGCGCCTGCTCGGCCACACGATCCCCGTGGCCGGTGGCGTCGACATGACCTTTCGCGAGCCGCTCGGGGTCGTGGGCCTGATCGTGCCGTGGAACTTCCCGCTCGTGATCGCCTCGTGGAAGGTCGGCCCCGCGCTCGCCGCCGGGAACACGGTCGTCCTGAAGCCGGCCGAGTTGACGCCGCTGACCGCGCTCGAGCTCGAGCGGATCGCGCTCGACGCGGGGCTGCCCGAAGGCGTCCTCAACGTGGTCGCCGGCCCCGGCAGCGTGGTCGGCAGGCGCCTGGTCGAGCACCCGGACGTCGCGAAGATCGCCTTCACGGGCTCGACGGAGGTCGGGCGCGGGATCGCGCAGGGGGCCGCCGGAACGATCAAGCGCGTGACGCTCGAGCTGGGCGGAAAGTCCGCGAACGTCGTCTTTGCCGACGCCGACATCGAGAAGGCCGCGGGCGCCGCCCCGATGGCGGTGTTCGCCAACGCGGGGCAGGACTGCTGCGCGCGCTCGCGCATCCTCGTGGAGCGCTCGGCCGTGGACGGCTTCCTCGAGGCGCTCGAGCGCGCCGTGCAGGGCATGCGCGTCGGCGACCCGCTCGACGAGCGCACGGACATGGGCCCGCTGATCTCCGCGGAGCCGGCGCGAGGCCGTCGCGTCCTACGTGCCCGACGACGCACGCGTCGCGATTCGCGGCCCGGCCCCGGACGGGCCCGGATACTGGTTTCCGCCGACCGTGCTCGCGCCGATGGCGAACACGGACCGCGCGGCCGCGGAGGAGATCTTCGGCCCCGTCGCCTGCGTGATCCCGTTCGCCGACGAGCGCGAGGCGGTCGCGATCGCGAACGACACGATCTACGGGTTGTCCGGGTCGATCTGGACCCGGGACGGCGCGCGCGCGCTGCGCGTCGCCCGCGCGATCGACACCGGCGTGCTCTCGATCAACTCGAACAGCTCGGTGCGCGTGACGACGCCGTTCGGCGGCTTCAAGCAGTCGGGCGTCGGGCGCGAGCTGGGACCGGACGCGCTCGACCACTACACGGACGTGAAGAACGTCTTCTACGCGACCGAGGAGGACTGATGGGACGTCTCGACGGCAAGGTCTGCGTGATCACCGGCGCTGCGAGCGGCATCGGGGCGGAGTCGGCCCGCGTGTTTCGGCAAGAGGGCGCGAAGGTCGTGGGCGTGGACCTGGTCGCGGGGGCCGAGGGCGACCTCGCGATCGAGGCGGACGTCTCCGACGAGGAGCAGGTGCAGGCGCTCTACCGGCGCACGAGGGACGAGTACGGCCGCATCGACGTCCTCTACAACAACGCCGGGATCAACCCGACCGACGACTCGTCGGTGCTCGAGACGTCGGCCGAGGCCTGGCAGCGCGTCCAGGACGTGAACGTGCGCAGCGTGTTCCTGTGCTGCAAGCACGGCATCCCCCACCTGCTCGAGGCGGGCGGCGGATCGGTCATCAACACGGCCTCGTTCGTGGCCGTGATGGGCGCCGCCGTCTCCCAGATCTCCTACACGGCGTCGAAGGGCGCGGTGCTCTCGATGTCGCGCGAGATGGGAGTCGAGTTCGCCCGCCGCGGCGTTCGCGTGAACGCGCTCTGCCCGGGGCCTGTGAACACGCCGCTGCTCCAGGAGCTGTTCGCGAAGGACCCCGAGAAGGCGGCGCGCCGGCTCGTGCACCTGCCGATGGGCCGTTTCGCGGAGGCCAGCGAGATCGCTGCCGCCGCCGTGTTCCTGGCGAGCGACGAGTCGTCCTACGTGACCGCCTCGACGTTCATGGTCGACGGCGGCCTCTCGGGCGCCTACGTCACGCCGGAGTAGCTGCCGGCCCCGGCGGGCGGACCCTTGCGTCGGGGACCGGAAGGCCGGCCAGATGCATCGCATCCCCGATCAACGCGGAGTCGACGTGGAAGGCGTCGATCGGGCACCAGTCGACCGTGCCCCCCGAGCAGGTCCAGTCGAGTGCGGCGATGCACCGGAACAGGGTTCCGATCGCGGCCGACTGCTCGACGGTCTCGGCCTCCGGCGCGGGGGCGAAGTCGCCGATCGCCGCGCGGTAGGTGTCGAGGCAGGGATTCGCCGAGAACCGGCTGGCGCGGGTGAAGCGCTTGCGCCTCACGCGGTAGCGGTCGGTCTCCAGCAGCTTCGCGAGGTCCGGGGCCTGCACGCCGAGGCCCGCGGTCTCCCAGTCGAAGATGACGAGCTCGTCGCGCCCGCGCCGGTCCTGCCTGACGCGCAGGTTCCGGGGCACGAAGTCGCCGTGCACCAGCGTGAGCGGCAGCGTGTCGCAGAAGTTGGCGACCTCGCCCCAGCGCGCCTCGAGCACGTCGAGCCTGGCGAGGAGGTCCTCGAGCACCATCGCCTCACGGGACGCGGTGTCCTGGCGGCGAAGCTGTCGCACGACCTCGTCGCGCGCGCTCAGCAGGTGGACCAGATAGTGCCGCGGCCCGCGGTCCGGGAGGTCGGCGAAGCGCAATACCTCGTCCGCGTGCAGATGGATGGTCGCGAGCCAGCGCGCGGCCAGGCGCCGGTGCTCGTCCGCGTCGGTCAGGTAGGACTCGGGGCCGGCATCCTCGAGGAACAGCCAGGAGTGCTCGCGGTCGGGGTCGCGCAGCTTGCCGTAGAAGTCGAGGCTGGGGATCCCGAGGCGCGGCAGCAGCTCCTCGTACACGATGCTCTCGACCTCCGCGACCCTGTTCCTGCAGACCTTCGCGATCAGCGGCGCGCCCCCGGGGCCGGCGCCTTCGAGCCGGTAGACGCCGCGCTTGCGGTTCCGCTTCGTCTTCAGGACGCTCACCTCACGTGGCATCGCGCCGCCCATCGAGCGCCACGCGACGACCGCGGGATGGTCCGCCAACCGGTCCTGGGCCCGCGCCGTGGTCACCGCCGCGGCGGTGCGTGCGGGCCGCGGCGCGCTGCTCTCGCGTGCGACGATCCGGCCGTTGTCGACCGAGAGCCGCACGTCGCACACGTCGAGGGTGCTCAGGCGGTGGGCGATCATGAAGCTGGTGCGGCCCGCCATGAGGCGCTCCATCGCCTCCATGATCAAGGCCTCGGTGCGGACGTCGACCGAGCTGGTCGGCTCGTCCAGGACAAGGATCGGGGCGTCCTTCAGGAACGCGCGCGCGAGCGAGATCCGCTGGCGCTCGCCGCCGGACAGGCGCATCCCGCGCTCTCCCACCTGCGTCTCGTACCCCTCGGGCAGCGACGCGATGAACTCGTGGATGTTCGCGGCGGTCGCCGCGGCCTCGATCTCCTCCTGGGTGGCGTCGGGTCGAGCGTAGGCGATGTTCTCGTAGATCGTGGTCGAGAACAGGACCGGGTCCTGCAGCACGATCCCGAGCTGGTTTCGCGCGTCGGCGAGCTTGTAGTCGCGCAGGTCGACGCCGTCCAGCAGGATCTCGCCCGCGGTCGGGTCGTAGAAGCGCGCGAGCAGGCTCATCAACGTGGTCTTGCCGGCGCCGGTCGCACCCGCGATCCCGACGCGGGTACCCGCGGGAACGGTGAAGGAGACGTCCTGCAGCACGGGCCGGTCGGGACCGTATGAGAAGGAGACGTGGCGGAACTCGACCGCTCCCGAGGCCCGCTCCAGCGGGCGGGCGGCGTGGCGCTCGGGGACCTCGGGCGCCTCGTCGAGCAGGTTGAAGCAGCGCTCCGCGCTGGCGAGATAGTTCTGGAGGCTGCCGGCCTTCCGGGCCATCGTCTTGATCGGCGAATAGAGCTGGCTGAGGTAGCCCATCACCAGCAGCAGCTCCCCGGTGCTCAGCCTTCCCTCCTGCACGCCCTTGACGCCGACGTACAGGACGATGCTGCCGCCGATCCCGATGATGGCGCCGACCAGCACCGCGTACCCGCCCTCGATCAGGCTCAGGCGGATCCGCGCGCGGGTCCCGGCGCTCGAGCGATCCACGAAGCGCTGCTGCTCGCGGTCCTCCTGCCCGAACGCCTTCACGACGCGCAGGCCGGTCAGCACCTCCTGCACGACCGACAGCGCGCCGCTCTCGAGCTTCTTCACGTTGCGCGAGGTCGCCCGCATGCGCGGCCGGAAGTGGCGCGCGGCGAGCAGCAGCGGTGGGGTGACGGCCATCGCGACGAGGGCGAGCTGAAGATCGATCAGGGCCGTGACGTAGATCATCGCCGCGAGCGTGGTGGCGGCGGTGACCAGCGAGATGAGGCTGTCGATCGCGATGTACTGGATCGACTTCGCGTCCTCCTGCACGCGGTACGCGGAGTCCGACGCGCCGATCCGGTCGTGGTAGGCGAGCGAGAGCCGCTGGCTTTGCTGGAAGAGCTTGCTGCGGAACCTCAGCACCAGCTTCTCGCCCGTGAAGGTCTTGAGGAGGGAGGTGCCGAGGTCCTGCACCTGGGTCAGGACCGCGATCGCCCCGAACAGGAAGGCCGTGAAGATCAGGATCCCCTCCTGGGAGTCGCTGAGACCGGAGGGCACGAAGGAGTCGAGGAAGCCCGGCAGCGGCTGGGACCCGATCACGCTGTCGACTGCGACCGCGAGCGGCACGGGCGTGAGCAGCGCAAGCGGGGCCGCGAGCATGCTGAGCAGGAACGTGAACGCGATGTGGGGCCGGTACGGGCGCGTCTCGCCCGCGAGCCTGCGGAACAGCGAAAGATCGCCGTGAGGCTTGATCTCTGCGTCGTTTGTGCGCGCGCTCTGCGGCGCGTCCTTGCCCAGGCCATCCGTACCCATGTCTGCCCTTTGCTTCCCGTGGCTTCCCGTCCTCCACCGTAATGCACACGGTCGGGACGCGCCATCGGCACGGAGGCTTCAGGGGCGGACGGCGTCCAGGAAACGCCCGCGGGGGCTACGTCACGCCCGGGGGGCGGTCACTGGCAGTTCGGGTCGTCCCCGTCGATCAGCCCGGGGACCCCCTCGTTGTCCTGCCCGTCGTTGCAGATGCCCGGCGTGGGTGCCGGCTCGGGCTCCGGCGTCGGCGTGTTCTGCGGGGCCTGGCCCTGTCGTTCCGCGCATTGCTCGGCCTCGAGCTGTGAGCGTGGCGGGTCGCATTGGAGGCCGCCCGATTGCGGCGCGGGCGTCGTCGGCGTGGTCTGCGTCTGGGTCGGCGCCGGCGCGGGCTCGGGCTCCGGCGGGGGCGCGCGGAACACGTCGACGATCGTCACGGTCGGGGGATCGGGATAGGCCTCGTAGCAGTTGCTGTAGCGGCCCCTGCGGCTGCGCCTGATGAACACCTCGTCGTAGTCGCCGTTGCTGTAGTAGTCGCGGCGGTAGTAGGTCTCGTCGTAGTCGCCGCTGCGACGGTACTTGCACTGGCGCGGCGGCTTGTACTCGGGCGGGCAGCCGTTGCACTTCGCGGTCGGCGTGAACACGGCCGGGCCGAGCGGGTTGCCGCAGTAGCAGCGCACCACGGGCGCGCCGTACTGGTCGACGAGCACCGCCGTGCCCGCCTGGAGGATCGCCTGGAACGGCACGGCCCTCCCGTTCTTGTACGCGTGGTTGGTGACCTGCGTGTCGCGCGTGAGCGTGACCGGGTGCAGCTTCGCGATGTACTTCTTGACCGCCCTGAAGGTCGGCCGCACGCCGAGCACGCGGGCCCACTCGCGCATCACCTCGGGGTTCCGCCTGAGGAAGCGGATCAGCTTGTCGCGGTCGCAGACGCGGTTGGAGCCGCTGCCGCCGAAGGGCTGCTTGCTGCCGCTGCCGCTCGCCGGGAGGTCGACCTCCTCGTCTCCCTTGACGTCGGCGGGCTTGGTGAACGGGTCGGGGCCGGGGTCCTCCGGCTCCTGGAAGCTGACGGTCTGGAGGTTCTTCTCCTCGTCGGCGGTGGCCGAGTTGCCCGAGTCGCTCCCGCACGCCGCGACCGTCACGACAGCCACTGCGACGATCAGCATCGCGACGGAGAGGACAACCCTCCCCAATGTGACTTTCGGACGGGACATCAGGATCCACTAACCAACCTAACGTCAGGGGTAGACGGCATCAAGGAAACGCCCGCAGAAGGCGCGGCCGAGGTCGTTCCAGGCGCCGATCGCCGCGCGCGTCTCGCGCCGCAGCGCGTCCGGGTCGACCCCGGTGCGCACGGCGTCCTCGTCGGAGCGGTAGTCGTCGATCCATGCCTCGGCGTCGGCTGCGCTGACTTCCGCGTGGAACTGGATGCCGACCGCGCGGCCGGCTCGGAACGCCTGCAGGCAGACGGCGCTGCGCGCGAGCGGCGTCGCGCCCGGCGGCAGCGGGAACTCGTAGCTGTGCCACTGGAAGGCCGTGAACGACGGCGCGAGCGCCGCGAAGAGCGGGTCGCCGGCGCCCTCCTCGGTGATCTCCACCTCGCGCCACCCGATCTCGGGCTCGCGCGCGCGCCGCGGGGTCGCGCCCGCGGCCTCCGCGAGCAGCTGGCCGCCGAGGCACACGCCGAGCGTCGGGACGTCGCGCTCCAGCAGCTCTCGCAGCAACGCCTTCTGCTCGCGGAGCCACGGGTGCTCGGCCTCGTGGTCGACGTGCATCGCGCCGCCGAAGACCATCACCGCGTCGTAGGCGGCCGGGTCCGACGGCGGGGAGGTGTCCTCCGCCCGCAGCCACGTGTCGAGCGATCCCCCCTTCGCATGCACGGCGTCCGCGAAGACTCCCGCGCCCGCGTCACGCTGATGGACGATCGCGAGCGCGCGCACCGCGGCGCCGCTCTAGGTCGCCGCCATCTGGCGGCGCACCGAACGGCGCGCGATCACCGCGCCCCAGTCGGCGTCGTCCATGTGCACGGGTTCGGTGGTCTCGATCCAGTCGCGCAGCACCGCGGCCAGGCCCTCGGGGTCCTCGAGGTTGGGGAAGTGCGCGGCCCGCGGCAGCGTCTCGAAGCGGCTGCCCGGCACCGCCCGGTGGGTCCAGCGGCCGTGCGTGAGCGGGATCGTGTTGTCGCGCTCGCCCCAGACGATCAGCGTCGGCATCGACCCGAGCAGGTAGAGGCGGTCGCGCGCGCTCACGCGCTGGCCGCGCGCGTCGATCACCGCGCGCAGCGTCTGCGAGGAACGCGCGCCGCGCGCCCGGCTGCTCGAGCGGGCGCAGCGCCCGCGCGATCGCCTGCAGGTAGACGCCCCGCGGCGACCCGCGGCTGCGCAGGCGCTCGCCGCCGCGGTTGAGCGCCGCGAGCACGCGCCGGTGAGCGGCCAGCGACAGCAGCGTGGACGCCCCCGGCAGCGCGGCGGTGCGCAGCAGGGGGCTGACGTCGCGGCCGAGGCCGCCGCTCGAGATCAGCGCGAGGCGTTCGGTGCGCTGCGGGAACTGGTAGAAGAACTGCATCGCGACCCCGCCGCCGAGCGAGTGGCCGACGATCGTCGCGCGCTCGACCCCGATCGCCGTCAGCAGGTCACGGATGCTGGCCGCGTGGGCGCCGAGCGAGTAGTCGCCGCGCGGCGTCGCCGAGTCGCCGTGGCCGATCAGGTCCGGGGCGATCACCGTGTAGGAGTCGGCGAGCAGCGACGCCACGTCCTGCCAGTGGCGCGAGGAGTTGACCATCCCGTGGATCAGCACGACCGGAGGCCCGCTGCCCGCGACCCGGTAGACCGCCCGGTGGCCGTGCAGGTCGATCTGTCGTTCGTGGAATCGGAGCGGAGGGTTCACCGACTACCTCGGCGCGCACCCTACCGATAACCTCAGGCGCGCTGGTCCCATCCCGGAACGAATGGAGAAGGCATGGCAAGCGTCGAGCAGCGTTCTCGCCCCGCCCAGCTTTTCAACCCCCGCGCGTACGACCCGGCGGACTTCGACGACGCGACGCGGCATGCGCTGGCGGCGACCATCGACTTCTTCGAGTCCCGCGGCAAGGCGGCGCTCAAGGAGCAGGACCACGAGCGCACCTGGTACGCCGACTTCCTCGAGTTCGTCAAGCGCGAGCGCATCTTCGCGACGCTGCTGACGCCCGCCGCCGAGGCGGCCGGCGATCCGGACAAGCGCTGGGACACCGCGCGGATCGCCGCGTTCAGCGAGATCACGGGCTTCTACGGGCTCGCGTACTGGTACACGTGGCAGGTCACGATCCTCGGGCTCGGGCCGATCTGGCAGAGCGACAACGCGGCCGCGCGCCGCCGCGCCGCGGAACTGCTGGAGGACGGCGCGATCTTCGCGTTCGGCCTCTCGGAGAAGGAGCACGGCGCCGACATCTACTCGACCGACATGGTCCTCACGCCCGGCGCGGACGGCGGCTTCAGCGCGACCGGCAGCAAGTACTACATCGGCAACGGCAACCTCGCCGGCATGGTGTCGGTGTTCGGCCGCCGCGCCGACGTCGAGGGGCCTGACGGCTACGTCTTCTTCGCCGCCGACAGCGCGCACCCGGCCTACCACCTCGTGAAGAACGTCGTCAACTCGCAGAACTACGTCAGCGAGTTCCGCCTCGAGGACTACCCGGTGCGGCCGGAGGACATCCTGCACACCGGCAAGGCCGCCTTCCACGCGGCGCTGAACACGGTGAACGTCGGCAAGTTCAACCTCGGCTTCGCCTCGATCGGCATCTGCGAGCACGCGTTCTACGAGGCGATCACGCACGCCGACGGGCGGGTGCTCTACGGCCACAAGGTCACGGAGTTCCCGCACGTGCGCCAGTTGCTCTCCGACGCCTATGTGCGCCTCGTGGCGATGAAGCTCTTCGCCGATCGCGCGATCGACTACTTCCGCGCCGCGGGGCCCGAGGACCGGCGCTACCTGCTCTACAACCCGATCACCAAGATGAAGGTGACCACGGAGGGCGAGCGCGTGATCGACGACCTCTGGGACGTGATCGCCGCCAAGGGCTTCGAGAAGGACACGTTCTTCGAGATGGCCGCGCGCGACATCCGCGGGCTGCCGAAGCTCGAGGGCACGGTGCACGTGAACATGCTGCTCGTCCTCAAGTTCATGGCGAACTACCTGTTCAACCCCGCCGAGTACCCGCCCGTGCCGACCCGGCGTGACGCGGCCGACGACGACTTCCTGTTCCGCCAGGGCCCCTCGCGGGGTCTCGGCAAGGTCCAGTTCACCGACTGGCGCACGGCCTACGCCCCGTTCGCCGGCGTCCCGAACGTCGCCCGCTTCATGGAGCAGGCCGAGGGCCTGGCCACGCTGCTCACCGCCTCGCCCCCGAGCGAGGAGCAGCAGCGCGAGCTGGGCTTCCTGCTCACGCTGGGGGAGCTGTTCACGCTCGTGCCCTACGGGCAGCTGATCCTCGAGCAGGCCGCGCCGGCGGGAGTCGGCGCCGACACCGTCGACGCGATCTTCGACGTGCTCGTGCGCGACTTCTCCGGCTACGCGGTCACGCTGCACGGCCACTCGTCGTCGACGGAGGCCCAGCAGGCGTGGGCGCTGGAGCACGTGCGCAAGCCCGTGGGCGACCCGGACCGCTTCGCGCGCGTGTGGGACGAGGTCGCGGCCCACGCCGGCGCCTACGAGATGCAGCCGTGAGCGCGCATGCCCGATCGAAGCCGCTCACCGTCGCGATCACCGGGCCGACCGGCGACATCGGCCGCTCGGTGGTTCGCGCGCTCGAGAAGAGCAAGGAGGTCGGCCGCATCATCGGGATGGCGCGCCGCCCGTTCGACCCGGCCGAGCACGGGTGGAAGCGGATGGAGTACCGCCGCGGCGACGTGCTCGACCGATCCTCGGTCGAGGCGCTGGTCGCGGACGCCGACGTAGTCGTCCACCTCGCCTTCCTGATCTTCGGCAGTCACGACGAGACGCGCGACGTGAACCTCAGGGGATCGCGCAACGTGTTCGAGGCGGCGGTCGCCGCGGGCGCGAAGCGACTCGTCTACACCTCCTCGGTCGCGGCATACGGGTTCCATCGCGACAACCCGGACGTGCTCACGGAGGACACGCCCGCCCTGGGGACCCCCGACTTCTACTACTCGGCGCAGAAGGCGGAGCTCGAGCGCCTGCTGGAGGAGGTCACCGCCGGCGCCCGCACCGACGTGTACGTGTTCCGCCCGTGCATCGTCGCGGGCTCGGATGCGCCCACGCTGGTGGAGGGCTTCACCGGCCAGAAGGTCTTCGGCCGCACCGTCCGGCACGTGTGGCGGCTGCTCGAGGCGCTGCCGATCATCACGCCCGTCCTGCCGGACAGCGGCGTGCCCTTTCAGCTCGTGCATCACGACGACGTCGCGACCGCGGTCCGGGCCGCCGTCCTCGGCCGCGGCACGCCCGGCACCTACAACCTCGCCGCCGACGACGCGATCAGGGTGCGCGACGTCGCGCACGCGCTCGGCTGGCAGTCGGTGCCGGTGCCCGGCGTCGCGGTGGACGCCGTCGGCGAGGTGGTCTCGCGCGTGCCGGTCGCGCCCGCGGAGGCGGGCTGGGTCGATGTGCTGCGCAAGCCCGTGCTGATGGACACCGCCAAGGCGCGGCGCGAGCTGCGCTGGCGCGTGCGCCACGACGGCCATGCGACCCTCGCGCAGACGATCGCGGCCGCGCGCGAGGCCGGCATCGTCTGACCGGCTCGGTGCAAGCCGCCGCGGAGGTCGAGCCCTACGGCTCGCCGCCGCACTCGGAGTGGATGGACGTCGACTGGGACGCCCATCGACACGCCGCGATCGTCGACGGTGCGCGTGTCAACTACGTGCGGATGGGCGCCGGCCCGCCGCTGCTGCTGATCCACGGGCTCTCGGGGTCCTGGGAGAACTGGCTCGAGAACATCCCCGCGCTCGCGCGCGCGCACGACGCGATCGCCGTCGACCTCCCCGGCTTCGGCCGCTCGGAGATGCCGCCCGGGGAGGTGAGCATCCCGGGCTATGCGCGGTTCGCGGGCTCCTTCCTCGACGCACTCGGACTCTCGCGCGCAGCCTTTGCCGGAAGCTCGATGGGAGGCCTGATCGCCGCCGACACGGCAGCCACCGACCCCGACCGGGTCGAGCGCCTCGTGCTCGTCTCCGCGCCCGGCCCCGGCCGGCGGTCGGCGGTGTCCGCGGAGGCCGGCGCTCCCGGGCTCGGGCGCGTGATCGCGGGCGCCGCGGCGCGGCGCTCGGGGTGGTTGATGCGCAGCGGCGCGCTGCGAAGGGCGGTGCTCGGGCGGCTCCTGCATCATCCGGATCGCATCTCGCCGCGGCTGATCGCCCGGCTTGCCGCCGGTGTGGCGCGCCCCGGCTCGATCGTGGCGCGCCGGGCGACCATCCGCAACGACGTCGGCCTGCGCGTCCATGACATCGCCGCTCCGACGCTGCTCGTGTGGGGTCAGCACGACCGCATCGTGCCGCCGTACGTCGCCGATTACTACGAACAGGCGGTGCCGGGCGCCCGCAAGGTGATGTTCCCGGACACCGGGCACGCCCCGATGATCGAGCGGCCCGGCCTGTTCAATCGCCTCGTGATGGAGTTCCTGGCCGCCACCTGAGGCCTCCGGCGCGGGATACTCGGGAGAGCTGATGTCGGCTCAGGATCTCGACGCCCTCCGCAGCATCTACGAGGCCTTCAACAGGCGTGACCTGCCGGCGATGCTGGAGCACCTCCATTCGGACGTGGTGGCCTCCTCGCAGGACGACCTGGAGTATGCGGCGCTGATGTTGCGGCTGCTCGGACCGCGGTTCGTCGTGCTGCTCGGGAGCTACCGCGGCAAGCAGGAGGTGCGTCGCCTGTTCGAGGCGATGTGGGCGATATCCGAGCAGTTCGCGGTCGAGGTGGAGGACATCGTGGAGCTCGAGGAGGGCATCGTCGTGCCGGTCAGGCTGCGCGCGACCTCGCTCGACTCCGGGCTCGAGGGAGAGGTGCGAAACGCCCATGCCTGGACATTCTCCGAAGGGAAGGCGACCTCGCTGCGGGTCTTCGCCGATCGCGGGCGTGCAACCGCCGCGCTGCGCTCGCAGCGGGCGACCGGGGAGGAGTAGGATTCAGTTCGACCTCCCTGAATGGGGCAAGGCCTCCCAGAGTGGGCACGGGGCGAGTCGTACGATCGTGAGCCCGGAAGCGCCCGGCGTGATTTGCCGGGCGTTTCCCTTTCCTAGTGCAGCGCGGCGACCTCGGGCGTGCGCGCCAGCATCGCCAGCCCGCGGGCCTGCAGCCGGCGGACCCTGTCGCGCGAGATCCCGAGGCGGCGCTCGACCTCGTCGAGGGTCTTCGCCTCGCAGCCGATCCCGTAGCGCAGCCGGACCACGTCGCGCTCGGGAGTGGGCAGGCGCTCGAGCGCCTGGCGCAGCGCCTCGCAGCGCATCGAGCGCTCGACCTCCTCGGCCGGCTCCCAGGCGTCGCTTTCGATCAGCTCGCCGAACGGGGTCGGGTCCTCGTCGCCGATCGGCTTGTCGAGGCTGGTCACGGACATGCCGAAGGTCCGGACCTCCTGCACCTGCTCGAGGGGGATCTTCGTGACCGCGGCGATCTCGTCCTCGGTCGGCGCGCGCCCCAGCTCCGCCGTCAGCGCGCGTTCCACGCGGGCGACGGCGCGCTCGCGGTCCACCATGTAGACCGGCATCCGGATCAGGCGCGCGCGGTTCGCTATCCCTCGCTCGATCGACTCGCGCACCCACCAGCTCGCGTATGTCGAGAACCTGCAGCCTCGGCGCCAGTCGAACTTCTCGGCTGCGCGGATCAGCCCGATGATGCCCTCCTGGATCAGGTCGAGGAGGGCGAGATCACGGCCGCGGTACTTCTTCGCGATCGACACGACGAGGCGCAGGTTGGAGTTGATGAGCAGCTCCTTCGCGACCCGGTCACCGCGCTCGATCAACTTCGCGAGCTCGATCTCGGCCGCGGGCGTGAGCAGCTTGAAGCGGGCGATCTCGTTGAGGAACAGCTGCAGCGCCTCAGTGCCGGCGCCGGCCTCCTGGACGCCCGCGGCGTCGCGGGCGGGGCCTGTGGCTCCGCTCTCCTCCGACGCAATCCCGATCGTGTCCGCGGCGCTTCCGGTCAACTTGCCGCCCTTGTAGGGGACTTCCCGCCCATGGACCAGCTGGGAACGAGCAGACCCTACTCCTACCCGCCGCTGGTTTCAAAGCCTCAGAGGGGGAAGGCGCGCGGCGTGAACGTCACCGCGGTGCAGATCGGCCGCCCGCCCGGGATCGCGTCGCCGTCCTGCTCGCGCGGGTTGTTGACGATCCGCAGGCCGCAGACCTGGGTCGCGGAGCCGCCGCCGTCCAGGTTGACGGCCGCGCGGGCGCCGAGCGCAGCGAGCAGCTCGGCCAGCTCCCCGAGCGTCAGCCCGGCGTCGTGGGCGCTGCGACCGTCGCACGTGACCGACAGCGCGACGCCGTCCGCGAGCGCGAGCGCCGCACGCGGATGACGGCCCGCCGTGATGTCCGAGTCGAACTGGTCGCGGCCGGCCGAGAAGCCCTCCGAGTCGACGCCGTCGACGGCCGCCGGGCGGCCCCGCTCGACGAGCAGCGGGCCGGCCTGGAGCAGATCGCCGCGCGGGGCCCGCGGAAGGTCCGGCCGCCGCGCGATCCTGAGCGTGCCGCCCTCGACATGCACGCACGCGCGCATCTCGTCCCACGGCGGCGAGAACCGGATGGAGGGGCGCCGCGTGCCCGCGAGCCGCAGCTCGCCCAGCGGCCGTCCCACGTCGCGCATGAAGAACCCCCCGACGAGCGCGTCCGCGACCGCCGTGCGCCGGCACCACGAAAGCAGCGGCTCCATCTCACGAAACGCCACCACGCGCACCTCGGTCTTGCGCACGTCGTAGGCGGCGAGGTGGACCGTCGTCGCGAGGCCGTCGGAGAGTTCCACGCGAAAGCTCGCCGGGGCCGAGGACGGCTCCCGCGCCGGGCCGGGCAGCGAATGCGTCCGGATGGCGGCCACGATCCCAAAGTAGGCAAATTGCTGGACATTTGCAGTGAAAATCCTGGGACCGCGCGGTGAACATCCGGTGGCCGCGGATCAGTTCGGGTGGATCAGCTCCTCATATAGAGCCTCGAAGCCTCGCGCGACCACGTCCCAGGAGTGCGTGGCGCGCACCTGGCGGTAGCCGTTCGACCCGCGTGCCCGTCGCGCCTGTTCGTCGTTCACGGCCTCGACCAGGGCCGCGGTGAGCGCCTCCATGTCGTCGGGATCCACCATCCAGCCGTTCGGCCGCGCCGGATCGGTGTTGACGAACGACACCGGCCCGCCGCTGCGGGTCGCGATCACCGGCACGCCGCAGGCCATCGCCTCGATCAGCATCTGCCCGAAGCCCTCGCGCGCGGACGGCGCAACCATCACGTCGGCGCACGCGAGGCCCTCCGGCAACTCGGTGTGACCGCGCCAGCCGATGAAGAAGATCCCGTCCTCGCCGACCTCGCGTGCGACCGCGTATGGATGCTCTCCCTCGTACTCGCCGGTGAAGCCGCCCCAGATCACCAGGGGCGCGGGCATCGTGAACCGCTCGCGCGCGCGGGCGTACGCGCGCAGCAGGAGCGGCACGCGCTTGACCTCCGTGAAGCGCCCGACGAACAGCAGCACCGGCGCATGGTCGTGCCGCTCGTCGCCCTCGAACCAGCGCAGGTCCTCGTCGCGGTAGCGGATCGTGCCCGGCTCACCGGACTCGTCCCACCCGAGCGGTTCCTCGACGAGCCAGCGGCGCCAGCGGCGCAGGCGCTCGGAGCGGTCGAGCGCGACGCGATCGAAGCGCTCGACGTCCACGCCGTTCGGGATCGACTCGACCATCTCCGCCGGGACGTCGAGCAGTTGCCGTGCCTCGTCGCGCAGCGCGGGGGAGATCGCGACGATGCGGCTCGACAGCCGCGCCGCGCGGCGCAGGCGGCGCGCCCAGTGATCGCCGTGGCGCCACTGCTCCCAGCGCGTCTCGCGCAGCAGCCGCCGCCCCTCGGCGTCGAGGTCCGGAGAGGCAGGTCGGGCCTCCGTGCCCGACATTCCGGCGAGGTCGGTGCCGAGCACGCCGGCCACTTCGCGCAGGCGGTCGATGTGGTCGAGCATCAACAGCTCCGTGCCGTGCAGGTGGGTGACGATCGGCACGCCCGGAAAGCGGCGCGCGGCCGCCTCGTGCATCGGCGTGAGGTGATGTAGGTGGATCACGTCGGGCGGCGTCGGCCACGCGCGCGCGAAGATGTCTTCCCACACGGCGGCCAGGCGGTCGCCGGTCTGCGGGGTGACCGCCGCGAAGACGGGGTCCGCGGCGCCGGTGCGGTCCTCGAACGAGGGATGCATCGGCATCGCCGTCGCGAGCGGATCGCGCCCCTCGGCGTGCGCGCGCAATGCGGGCCCGTAGTCGACCGTCGTGAGGCGAGGGTGCTTGAAGAAGCTCGCCGCGTGGGTGCGGTCGCCGGGCTCGCCGAGCGAACCGGTGACGAGCGCTACCGGCCACCCGGACTGCTCGAGGGCCGGGACCAGGTAGCGCACGACCTGGGACGAGCCGCCGCGCGGATAGAAGAGCAGGGCCATGCCGACCAGCGGTGCGATCCTCCCCTTCCTTTCTCCTACTGACCGGTAACTTTGTTACGGATTTCTAGACTCTCTTTACAGGTTTGCGGGCCCATGTTAGGGTCAGCATGTTGTCGCGACACGCGCCTTTTTGGGGAGGCGCAGAGGGGAGAGGTATGCGTAACAAACGTTTCGCTGCAGTATTCGCAGCCGCGCTCGGCGCGACTGCGTTGATGATCATCGCATCGGTGGCTTCGGCCACGCACCCACGTCCCAAGGGTGCGACGCCGATCCGCGTCTCCATGGTGCCCGCGTTCAACGCGTGCGCGGCTCCGAACCGGACCCACGGGCCGCCGCTGGCGTTCCCGTCGTGTAACCCGCCGGTTCAGTCGTCGGGCTCGATCACGATCGGCTCGCCCGACTTCAACGGCGCCGCGGCGAACGCGGAAGCGAGCATCACGCTGTCGGTCAAGGTCGGTGTCCCGGGTCCGCCCGAGGACTCCGACGTCATGATCAAGTCATCGGGTACGGACATCCGCTGCAAGGCCGGCACGACCGCATGCGGTAGCGCGAACGCTGCCGACGGTGCGGACTACACGGGTGAGGTGCAGGGCAACGCGACGATCCGGATCTCGGATCACTTCAACGCGGTTGCCGCGGGTGGTGGGACGGACCCGGCCACGGTCCTCGACATCCCGTTCCCCGTTGCCGCGACGTGCGTGGCCACGGCCAGCACTGCGATCGGCGGCACCTGCACGGCGAACACGTCGGCAAACGCCACGGTTCCGGGCGCAGTGAAGGACGGCAAGCGTGCAATCGTCGAGGTCGGCCAGATCACCATCACCGATGGTGGCCCTGACGGCGTCAACGGCACCGCGCCGAACACCCTCTTCGGAGTCCAGGGGATCTTCATTCCCTAGGGCGCGGAGGCGATCCGCCCACGCGATCCTCCCCTACTACAGCGCCGGCGGATCAAGAAGCAGAGCAGCGAGGGCCGGGACTTGTCCCGGCCCTCGTCTTTGTCAGAGCGCGACCGCCTCGATCCAGTCGAGCGACTGTCCGCAAAGCGACTCGGCCACGTCGGGCGACACCCGCTCGACGGCCTGCGCCGAGGCCGGAGCGAGAACGATCGGCCCCAGCGCCGACGCGATGCCGCCGCCGCCCGGCGGCAACGTGCCCCTGTCGTACTCGACCTCGACCACGTGCTTGCCGCGCGGCAGCCGCACGGACCCGAGCGGTTCGTACACTCCGGCGTGGCTCAGCTCGTGCCGGCGGGACGAGACTTCGCGTCCCCCGATCGCGACGCGCAGCTTGCCGCGGTATGAGCCCGCGACGAACGCGTCGTAGCTCCCGGTGCGCGGCACCGTGATCTCGCTGGTGGTCTTCACGTCCCCGTTCGGGTAGACGCCCCCGGGCACGTTCGGCACGGCCGTCCAGCCGGACCCGGGCGGGGCGGGGAGCCCGGCTGCCACCGCAGGCGGCCGCCGTGCGACCTCGAGTCGCGCATTGGCCCGGCGCGCGGTGCGCGCGATCCGCCTGACGCGCGCGCATTGCGCGGGCGCCGCCGCATGGCCGGCGTCCCCGATCGACAGGTGCTGGATGACGCTTCGCTCGGAGTCGACCGGCCGCTGCCAGACGTCGTAGAAGCGGCCCCTGCGGACGCGCCTATATATGGAGGGCGGGCGGCTCGACACGGGCGAGCGGCGCAGCACGAGCGTGCGGTAGATCAGCAGCCCGTCCAGGGCGAGCTCGTCGACGTCTGCGACCTCGAGCTTGTCGAGCACGCGCCCGTCGCGCAGCGGGATCGGCCGACGGCGCAGCTCGGACACGCCCTCGGGATCGCCCTTGCGAAGGAAGTGGCGGACCCCGTAGGGCTCGTACTCGGTCATCAGGGTCGGTCCCTCGCCGTCGATCTCGTTGCCGATCTGCTCGAGCTCGGCGTGCCGGTCCCGCGGCGCGAGGTTGACCTCGTGATAGGCCAGCGCGTTGGACCACGCGACGCCGCCCACGATCAGCAGGCCGAGGACCGCCGCCTCGGCCCGCCGCCCGCGCATCAGGAGCGCCGCGGCTCCCACCCCGGCTGCGAGCAGGATCGCGGGAGCGCCTGTGGCGAGCGCCTTCGCTCCGACCCACGGCGAGCCGACCGCGCTGATCACGAGCGCACCGGCGACCGACGCGAACACGTAGAGCAGCAGCTCCCAAGCGCGGCGCCGCCACGCCCAAGCGATCCCGCCGAGCGCGCTCAGCGCGACCACGCCGATCAGCACGTAGGTCGGGCCGAGGTCCTGCGGGTCGAAGCGGAAATCTCCGACGGGCCAGATGCCGAAGAGCTGAAGGCGGCTGATCGGCTCGATCAGGTTGCCGAGGTCGGTGGCGCTCGTGAGCGTTCCGCTCGCGGGCCTCAGGAACACCTCCGCCTGCTGCAGCGTCGGTATCGCGAGCAGCGCGGTGACGACGAGGAAGGCGGCGACCGCGGCCGCGGCCGTGCCGACGCCTTGTGCGCGCGCGAGCAACAGGACGGCCGGAACCAGCACGGGGGCCAGCCAGACGACGCCGCCGAAGCTCAGGACCGCGAGCAGGGCGGCGCTCGCGAACGCGATCGGGAACAGCGACCACGCCGATACGCGCTCGTGCAGCAGCGCGCCTGCGAGCGCGGCGAGCAGCGCGATCGCCCAGGTCGCGGCAAGCTCCTTCACCCCGCCCCACAGCGAGTACGCGAACAGCAGGGAGGGCTGTGTCGCGAGCACCGCGACCCCGGCCCGGAGCGGCCGCGAGTCGATCACGCGCGCGGTGAGCGCGTAGAGGGCCATGCCGGTATAGGCCGCGAGCAGCACCTGGTAGGGCTGGAACACCCACGCCGGGTCCTCGCCGACGAGCTTCGCGCCGATGCCCAGCGGCGGGAACGCCCCCACCGGGTACCCGATCCTGAGGTTGACGTCGAGGGTCGCCTCGTATGACGAGGGCGCGAGGCCGCCGAGGTCGCGGCCGTGCTCCATCAGCCGGTCGGTCATCGCGAGCCAGGTGGCCGTGTCGTCGAGCTTGATGTATCCGGCGAAGGTCGCTTCCCCGGAGAGGACCACCGGGGCGGCGAACACCGCGAACACGCCGCAGCCGACGGCCACGCCCCACCAGTCGATCGCCCGTTCTCGCAACGGCCACGAGACCGCGACGCCGGCTGCCGCGAGTGCGAGCACCACTGGGACCGCGAGCTCCGCCGTCGCGTCCCACGCCGTAGCGACATGCCCCGCCACGAGGACGACCGCGAAGCCCGCGGGGGCGAGCAGGCCGCCGGGCATCCGGCGGTTCGCGAGCTGCTCGAGCAGCAGCCCGCAGCCGAGGGAGACCGCCGTCATGACGATCGGGAACAGGATCCAGCAGACCAGCAGCGCAGTCATCGACGATCCTCGCGCCTCGTGTCAGCGCGCGTCCGGATCGAAGCTGTGGCTACCCGACGGGGCGCACGCGACCCTCGCGGGCGAGCTTGCGTGCTCTCGGCGCGGAGGGGTCGTAGACCTCCAGCTGCACCGGGTCCTCTGGATAGGCGACGTAGACGCTGTTCGGCCGGCTTCGGCTGAAGACGGCGAGGCCGCCGCCCTCGACCGGGAAGGACACGTTGCCGCTGCGTCGCGCGAGCCTGCGCAACCCGGCGAGGGCCTTGGGGCGCGGGTACGTGCCGATCGTGAGGTAGGCCGGCCGCCCGTCGCCGACCGCGACACCCTGCGGCAGGTAGCGGATGTAGACGTTGCCGTCGGTCGTTCGAGTGAGCTCGTACGTGTAGCCGTTGCGAGCGCCGACCCAATAGACGTCATGCCCGGTCTCGTCGGGCAGCGCGCGCAGCTGCGCCACGCTCGCCGCCGAGGACGCCGGGCCCTCGGGTTGCGAGCTCTTGTCGTCCCCGCCGCGGAGGATCAGCCACGCGCCAAACGCCACCACGAGCGCCACGGCGATCGCCGCTCCGATGCGCACGCGGCGTACGCTCGGCTCGGGGCGCGCGGCATGCGGCCTGGATGTTTGCGCTGGCTGGGTCATTTCGCAGCCGCTCCACAGATCCGACTCTATATACGGAGCGCAGAGAACCGGCTGGTAACCAATCGGCAAGTCTGCGGCAATCCTCGAATCCGGCAGCCAGGATGCACCGAGGCGTCGCCCGGACGGCCGATTACGGCTTCACGACGCCCTAGCCCGGACCCCGCAATTTTTTACTGACTAGGGGTTCAGGAAACCCGCCCGGCGGGTATTAAAAGCGCATTCACCCCGATCGAAGCTTTCGCTATGGGCGGCGAGCGGGGGTTCTCGTTAAGTAGTGCGTTATAGGGAGGAGGCGCTGATGGCGCTAAGAGCGCGTACGCTCGTACCGCTTACGCTTGCTGTAGGAGTTCTTCTGGTGCTGGTCGCCGCAGAGATGGCTTCTGCGACGCACCCCCGTCCGAAGGGCGCAACACCGCTCAGGGTCCCGCTCGTGCCCGCGTTCAACGCGTGTGCGGCGCCGAACCGGACACACGGGCCGCCCCTGGCGTTCCCGTCGTGTAATCCGCCGGTTCAGTCGTCGAACTCGATCACGGTCGGCTCGCCCGACTTCAACGGTGCCGCGGCGAACGCGGACGGGTTCGTGTCGCTGGCGGTCAAGGTCGGTGTGCCGGGTCCGCCCGAGGACTCCGACGTCATGATCAAGTCGAGCGGCACGGATGTCCGCTGCAAGGCCGGCACCGCCGCCTGCGGCAGCGCCAATGCTGCCGACGGTGCGGACTACACCGGTGAGCTGCAGGGCAACGCGACGATCCGGATCACGGACCACTTCAACGCGGTCGCCGCGGGTGGTGGGACTGACCCGGCCACGGTCGTCGACATCCCGTTCCCCGTGAACGCCACCTGTGCAGCAACGGCCAGCACGGCGATCGGCGGAACGTGCACTGCCAACACCTCGGCCAACGCGACCGTGCCCGGTGCCGTCAAGGACGGCAAGCGCGCGATCGTCGAGATCGGCCAGATCTCGGTCATCGACGGTGGCCCGGACGGTCTCGTCGGCACCAGCCCGAACACGCTGTTCGCAATTCAGGGCATCTTCATCCCGTAACCGGGAGCCCACCGAGGCGGACAACGGGCCGGGAGCGGGCGATGGCCCCGCTCCCGGCCCAGCTTTTGCGTGCCGGTCCTCCGTCGCTTCGCGTCATGGCGCGAACAAGCTGGAGTCAATTGACCGGCATCCGGGGATAAGGGGGTTCGAGTGGGGAGTGCACCGCAACAGGCCAGCTGGGCGGTCGGCGAGGAGCGCGGGCGCGTCGACGCGCTGCTCGCGCGCGGAGAGCAGGAGGGCTGCATCGAGCTGTCCGAGGTCAACGAGGCCGTCGATGCGCTCGACCTCTCCGACGCCGACGTCCAGGCGTTGCTCGACCGCATCGACGCCGCCGGCATCAAGCTGCGAGACGACTGCGGCCGCGACGTTCCCGAGCAGGTCTCCTACGACAACGACGCCCTCTCGGTCGGTCACGACCGACGCGCTCCAGTTGTTCCTGCGCGAGGTGAGCAGGTTCGAGCTGCTGACCGCCGAGCAGGAGGTCGATCTCGCAAAGCGCATCGAGCGCGGCGACCGGCAGGCCAAGGCGCTGATGGTCAACGCCAACCTGCGCCTCGTGATCTCGATCGCGCGCCGCTACCAGGGGAACGAGCTAACGCTGCTGGACCTCATCCAGGAGGGCATCCTCGGCCTGATCAGGGCGACGGAGAAGTTCGATTGGCGGCGCGGCTACAAGTTCTCGACGTACGCGACCTGGTGGATCCGCCAGGCCGTCGAGCGTGGGATCGCGAACGGTGCCCGGATGATCCGGCTCCCGGTCTACGTCGTCGAGCGCGAGAAGCGCATCGCGCGCGCGCACCGCAGGCTCGCCGCGCGTCTGGGCCGCCAGCCGACCGAGGAGGAAGTCGCGGCCGAGGCCGAAATGACGGTCGAGCAGGTGCTCGAGCTCCGGGGCGCCGCGCGCACCGTGACGAGCCTCGACAAGCCGGTGGGCGACGGCGGGGAGACATCCTTCGGGGATCTCCTGTTCAGCGACGACCGCGAGCCCGCCGAAGAGGTCGAGCTCAGCCTGCGCGAGGAGGTCGTGCGCAAGGCGATGTCGGAACTGCCCGACGGTCAGCGTGCGGTGCTCGAGCTGCGGTTCGGGATTGCGCCCGGCATGGAGCCGCACACGATCGACCAGGTCGTCGCCCAGCTGGGCATATCGCGCAATCGCGTCCGCAGGCTCGAGGCCGAGGGCCTCGCGCGTCTCGCGCGCCGGCGCGAGATCGCCGCGTTGCAGGACTAGCGCGAGTCCGGCGTCACGGCAGCGGCGCGCTGCTCGAACCCTGCTCGCTACCGATCGAGCGAGCGGACTGCGCGGCTGTCGCGCCGAACTCCATCTGCCGCACCGAGGGGCTTCCCACGACACGCCCGACGACATCTCCCGCCGCGGAGATGAAGAACACCTCCGGAAGCCGCTCGACCCCGTAGCTTCTCGCCACCTGCGCGGCCTTGTCGTGGACGATGGGATATGTGAGGCCGTACTGCCGCGCGAATCGCAGCGCCTCGGCCTCGCGCGCGTCGACGCTCATCCCGACGAATGCCACGCCGCGACGGCCCCATCGCTCCCACGTCGCCTGCACCAGGCGCGCGTCCGCCCGGCACGGAGTGCACTCCGAGGACCACACATGGAGCACGACGGGCGTGCCCTTCAACCGGCCGAGGTCGAGCGCCCCGCTTCGGCTCGCTCGCTGGAGCGGCGCTCGTGCCGGCGCCGGTGGCGTCCCGGCCTGGACGATCGCGAGCGAGAAGCCGGGAGCACGCACCCGCTTGCCCGCGCGGACCGCTTTCGGCGGCTCCGCACCGGCGGGAGGGCCGCCGGACGTTCCGCCGGGCTGCTGCCGCGAGTTGCCCGACGGGGCGTTGTCGCCGTCATCGGACATCACGACGAGCGCGATCACGATCAGCACGATTCCGGCGACGATCGCTGCTGCGCCGATCAGATATGTGTTTCGCTTCGAGATGCGCATGAGCGGACCACGGCCGGGCCGCGACCGCTTTGGAATGCCCAAATTAGCTGAGCCGGGCCGCTGGAAGCGTGTTAGTATGCGGCCGTTGGTGCAGGGGATCTAACCGGGAGGACCATCGTGACCGTACCGCGGGTCGCACTACGCATGCTGTTTGCCGTTCTGGCCTTTGCGCTGCTTGTCGTCGCTTCTCCGGCGCAGGCAACGCCGCTCTTTCTGTCGGCCATCGACATCTCCGACGCGGGACAGGACGGGTTCGAGCCCGATGTCGCCGTGGACCCGTCGGGGAACGTGATCGCCGTCTGGACCCGCTCTGACGGGACCAACTTCCGCATCCAGTATTCGACCCGCACGGCCACCGGCAACTGGGCCGCGCCGACGACGATCTCCGACCCGGGCCAGAGCGCATCCAACCCGGACGCCGCGATCGACAACTCCGGGAACGCGATCGTCGCGTGGTCGCGGTCGGACGGCACCAACATCCGGATTCAGGCGGCTTACCGCCCGGCCGGGGGGAGCTTCGCGGCTCCGTTGACGATCTCGGACCCCGGCTTCGATGCTACGAAGCCGGTGACGGACTTCGACAACAGCGGCAAGGCGCTGATGACGTGGCAGCGCTTCGACGGCAGCAACCTGCGCGTGCAGTCGACGACCCGCACGGCCGGCACCGGCGGCACGTTCGCGAACGAGGTCACCCTCTCCAAGGGCGGCCAGGACGGGTTCAACCCGCAGGCCGACGCAGGTCCTAACGTGGACGCCAACGGCGTGGTCGCCTGGACCCGCTCTGACGGCACCAACCTGCGCGTGCAGTCGTCGCGCCGCACGGACGTGGTCGGCTTCCCGCGCCCGAAGGGCGCAACGCCGACCACCTTCCCAATGGTCCCTGCGTACAACGCGTGCACCGCGCCGAACAGGACCCACGGTCCGGCACTCGCGTTCGCGTCGTGCAACCCGCCCGTGATGAACTCGAGCACCCTGACGGTCGGCACGGTCGACGCGAACGGCGCTGCCTCGAACGGCACCGGACGGGTCAAGTTCCGGTCCATCCTCGGTAACGTGGCCACCGAGGCCGACGAGGCGAATGTCGACCTGATCGTGAAGATCGAGGACGTGCGCAACGCGCCGGCGCTGACCGACTACGCGGGCAGCCTGATGGTGGAGACAAACCTCCAGCTCACCGACAACCTCAACGCGGAGGAGCAGCCCGCACCGGGCACCATGCAGTCCTTCGCGCTCAAGTGGTCGGTACCGTGCGTGACCACGACCGACTCGACGCGCGGTTCGAACTGCAACCTCAACACGACGGCAGACGCGCTGTATCCCGGGGTGGTCACCGAGTCGAAGCGGACGATCTGGCAGATCGGTCAGGTCTCGGTCAAGGACGCCGGGCCGAACGGAACGGGTGTCGATGCCTGCCCGCCCACCTGCGGCGACGGCGACGAGACCACCTTCCTGCGCCAGGGCGTCTTCGTCCCGTAGCACCAACAGCTGGACCGGCCGGTCATCGCCCTGCGGTGGCCGGCCGGCGCCGGTCGCGTCCTGGCAGGCGCTATCCTTCCGAAACCCGCGCGAGCATGTGGCGCGGTCCTTTTTTCGTCTACCCCGGCCGAGCCCCGGCCCTCCTGAGATATGGCACGCGGAGAAGTTCGAATCGCGGTGACCCTCGCTTGCGAGGAGTGCAAACGCCGCAATTACCAGACCAACAAGAACCGGCGTAACGACCCGGAGCGCATCGAGATGCGCAAATTCTGTCGCTGGTGCGGGCACCACACCCCGCACAAGGAAACGCGCTAGCGCGTCTCGGCGAGGCTCCGGGGATGGCGCGTACACGTCAGAAGCGCAAGGCCAAGCGGCGCGAGGAGCAGCTCAAGGCGACTCGCCGCGACGCGACCGCCAAGCAGCAGCCGGCCAACCCCGCCGAGCAGGCGGCGATCCAGACCGCCGAGGCGCTCGAGGCCGGCGACGAGCTCGAGGAGATAGCGCGCGGCGAAGAGCCGGTCGTCGAGGCGCCGCCGCAGGAGGAGGAGCCGCAGGGCGGAGGAGCCGCAGGAGCGGCCCGAGCGCCGCGACGGAGCAGTGGCGAAGCGGGAGCGCCAGCGCAAGGAGCCCCGCCGCGAGCGCAGGCCGGCGCCCGAGCGCCGCAAGGAGCCGCGCAAGCGTGGCCGCGTGATGAACTTCTTCGTGCAAGTATGGGCGGAGCTGCGCCGGGTCCAGTGGCCCGACCGCAATCAGGTCACGCAGGCTACGAGCGTCGTGGTCGTCTTCTGTTTCCTCGCGGGTGCGTTCCTCGCCCTGTTCGACTACATCTTCAGTGAGCTGATCACCCGGATCCTCTGAATCGCTAGGAAGAAATGTTTCGCTGGTACGTCATCAACACATATTCCGGTCACGAGAACAAGGTGAAGCACAACATCGAGCACCGCGTGACCACGATGGAGCAGCAGTCCAACATCCGTCAGGTCATCATCCCGACCGAGCAGGTCTCGGAGATGAAGAACGGCCAGAAGGTGCAGACCGAGCGCCGCACGATGCCGGGCTACGTGCTGGTCAACATGGAGATGAACGACGACACCTGGCAGCTGGTCAAGAACACGCCGGGCGTCACCGGGTTCGTCGGCTCGCGCGACAAGCCCCTCCCGCTCAGCAAGCCCGAGGTCGATCGCCTGATGCACCGTGAGACCGCGGAGCGCCCGCGCACCCGCGCCCAGTTCTCGATCGGGGAGTCCGTCAAGGTCATATCCGGCCCGCTCTCCGACTTCTCCGGCGAGATCGCCGAGATCAACGAGGATGCCGCCAAGCTGAAGGTCCTCGTATCCATCTTCGGCCGGGAGACGCCCGTCGAGGTGGGATACGACCAGGTGAAGAAGATATGAGGGGCGGTCGCCGTAGGCGGACGCTCGTGACTTTAGGTGTGGGCGAAGCCCACTCGATATTCCGAGGGCTCTGACAAACCATGGCGCGCAAAGTTCTGACGATGATCAAGCTGCAGATCCCCGCGGGGGCCGCGAACCCGGCGCCGCCTGTCGGTCCTGCGCTCGGTCAGCACGGCGTCAACATCATGGAGTTCTGCAAGGCGTTCAACGCCCAGACCCAGAGCGACGCGGGCACGATCATCCCGGTCGAGATCACCGTCTTCGAGGACCGCTCTTTCACCTTCATCACGAAGACGCCGCCCGCGGCGGTCCTGATCAAGCAGGCGATCGGCATCGAGAAGGGCTCGGGCGAGCCGCATCGCGAGAAGGTCGGCACGATCAACCGCGACCAGGTGCGCCAGATCGCCGAGACGAAGCTGCCGGACCTGAACGCCCATGACGTCGATCAGGCGATGAGGATCATCGAGGGCACGGCCCGGTCCATGGGGGTGGATGTCGTATGAAGCACGGCAAGCGCTACCGCTCCCTGCGCGAGCTGGTCGACCGCACGCAGCACTACGAGCCGGCCGAAGCCGTGTCGCTGGTCAAGCAGATGCAGACGGCCAAGTTCCCGGAGTCCGTCGAGGCCCACATCCGGCTCGGGGTCAACGTGCGTCACGCGGACCAGCAGGTGCGCGGCACGATGACGCTGCCTCACGGCCTCGGCCGTGACATCACGGTCGCCGTGTTCGCCCAGGGGGACCAGGCGCGGGAGGCGGAGGCCGCGGGAGCGGACGTAGTCGGCGGCGAGGACCTCGCCGAGCGCGTGCAGGGCGGCTGGACCGACTTCGACGTCGCGATCGCGACGCCCGACATGATGCCCGTCGTCGGCCGCCTCGGACGGGTGCTCGGGCCGCAGGGCAAGATGCCGAACCCGAAGGTCGGGACGGTCACCGATGACGTCGGGCGCGCCGTCGAGCAGGCCAAGGCCGGGCGCGTCGAGTACCGCACGGACCGCACGGGGATCATCCACATGGTGATCGGCCGCGCCGACTTCGACGAGCGCCGCCTGCTGGAGAACTACGCGGCGCTGATCGACGAGGTGGTCCGCGCCAAGCCCGCCGCGGCCAAGGGCCGCTACATCCGCTCGGTCACCCTGAGCACCACGATGGGTCCCGGCGTGCACCTCGACCCGACCCGGACCCGCGACCTGATTCCAGAGGAAGCCGCCGCGTAGTACCATCGCACCCCCGACAGCGAGAGCTTGCTCGCCAGAGACGGTCGGCAGCCAGCGGCGTGAGCCCGGCCCAGGCGGAGGAAGCGGAGAGTCAGTCCGTGTTTCCTGCCCGCCTGCGTGCGGGCTTTTTCGTGGGAGCTTCGAGATGCGCAAGGACCAAAAAGCACAGGTGATCGAGGACCTCGCCGCCCAGTTGGGGGAGGCCGAGGCGATCTACGCGGTCGACTACCGCGGGCTGAGCGTGCCCCAGGCCGCCGAGTTGCGGGCGAGCCTGCGCGAGCACGATGCGTCGTTCCGGATCGTCAAGAACACACTGACCCTGCGTGCCGCCGACCAGGCCGGCGTCGAGGAGATCAAGGAGCTCGTGGCCGAGGGCCCGACCGCGCTCACCTTCGTCCGCGGTGACGCGGCGCTCGCGGCCAAGGCGCTCGACGCCTTTTCGCGCCGGGCCGACGTGCTCGAGGTCAAGGGCGGCCTGATGAGCGGCCGCGTGCTGGCGGCCGACGAGATCCGCCGGCTGGCGCGGCTGCCGAGCCGCGACGTGCTGGTCGCGCAGTTCGCCGGCGTGGTCGCGTCGCCGATCACCGGCCTCGTGCGGGGACTCGGGTCGATGATCGCCGGGCTCGCCGTGGCGCTCGGCCAGGTCCGCGACCAGAAGGAGGCGGCCGGCCCGGCCCGGCCCCCGCCGCCGAGGAGACGCCGGCCGCCGAGGAGACGCCGGCCGCCGAGGAGCCCCAGGCGGAGGAAGGCCCGGCCCAGGAGGAGCCGGCGACCGAAGCTTCGACCGAGGAGGCCTCTGAGGCCGAGTCCTCGGAGCAGGAAAAGGTTTCAGATGCCGAAGAGGAGGCGCAATAGACGTGGCTACCAGTACGCAGGAATGGATTGACGAGCTGAAGGCGATCTCCGTGATGGAGCTCGCCGAGCGGATCAAGGCCCTCGAGGAGGAGTTCGGGGTCTCGGCCACCGCCGTGGCCGCGGCCGCACCGGCCGCGGGAGCGGGTGGCGGCGACGGCGCCGGCGCCGCGGAGGAGGAGAAGACCGCCTTCGACGTCGTGCTCAATGCGGCCGGAGACAAGAAGATCCAGGTGATCAAGGTGGTGCGTGCCGCCACGGGCCTCGGCCTCAAGGAGGCCAAGGCGCTCGTCGACGAGGCGCCCAAGCCGGTCAAGGAAGGGCTCGAGAAGGACGAGGCCGAGAAGCTCAAGGGCGAGCTCGAGGAAGCAGGCGCGCAGGTGGAGGTAAAGTAGGTAGGGTCAAGGCGATCGGAACTTGGCCCGGTTCGAGGGACAGGAAGGAAGCGACGACCGCCTCGGCGGTACGCTCGAGGCCGCCGCCAGGGAGCTTCGCGCCGCGCTCGAGCGCGAGGCCGGCGAGGTCATGAGCAGGGCGCGGGAAGAGGCCGCGAGCGTCGAGCAGGACGCGCTCCGGAAGGCCGAGGAGATCGAGAGCGAGGCGCGCGCACGGGCGGCGCAAGCGGATGCTTCCGTGCGGGCGGCGCAGCGCGCCCAGTCGGATCGGATCGCGGAGCTGATCCACGACGTTGACGCCCTGGAAGAGCGCATCTGCGAGATGGTGGGCGATCTCCGCGGGAGGCTGACCAGCGCGATCGAGGACACGCGGACCCCGCTCCCGGAGGCTGGTGGCGAGGCAGAGGACCGACTGCCCGCGGCGGAGAACGGCCGGATCCGCGGCTCGGGCGCGGAGGAGGCGGGCGAGCCACAAAGCCCAGAGCGCGAGCCAGAGCGCGTCTCCGAGCGCGAGCAGCCCGTGGCGTTCTCTGGCCCGGTGCCGCTGAGCGTCGCGACCGAGATGGATGCCGCGACCCAGAGAAGTCCCATGCTCGACGACATGATGCGCGCGCAGATCGTGACCTTGGCCCAGAACGGCGCTCCGCGCGCCGATGCCGAGCGGTTCCTGAGCCGCTTCAAGCTGGGCGAGAGCTACATCGGCGTGGTTGATGAGATCTACTCCCAGCGAGGAGCAGTCCGGGCCGGGGTCCGGCGAGAGCAAGCGCAGGCGCTTCGGGCGACGCGGCAGCTGAGGCCGAAGAGGGCATGGTGACCGGCCGCTGGGCTGGCGCGGCGCTGCTGCTTCTGCCCGGTGCTCTGACGGTCTATCTGAGCTTCAACGCGGGCGGCTTCTTCCCGAACACGCCTGCGTTCGTCGCCCTCCTGCTGGCGGGGGTGTTGGCGCTCAGGACCCTCTTCGCCCGCCATCCCTTTCGCGGGTTCACGGTGCAGCTCGCGGTGGCCGCGGGAGGGCTCCGCCTGCTCGGCGCGTGGACGCTGCTGTCCGCCATATGGTCGGACGCCCCCGGGCGCGCGGTGGTCGAGTTCGACCGGGTGCTCCTCTACCTGCTCGCACTCGTGCTGTTCGGCTCGCTTGCGCGGACGTCGGATGACCTCCGCCTGATGATCCGCGGGCTCGCGCTCGGCTTCACGTCGTGGCCGTGGCGGGCCTGGTCACGCGCGTGCTGCCGGACGTCTGGACCATCTCGCCCAACATCGCCAACGACAGGCTCAGCTATCCGCTGACGTACTGGAACGCGCTGGGCCTGCTCGCCGGGCTCGGGGCGGTGCTGTGCTTCCACCTGACGTCGAGCTTGCGCGAGCCGGGCGCTGTACGGGTGCTCGCTGCCGCCGCGCTGCCTGCGCTCGGTGCAACGGCGGTCTTCACCTACTCGCGGGGCGGCATCGCGGCGGGGCTGATCGGCCTGCTCGTGTACGCGGTCGTCGCCCGCCCCCGTGGGCTCGTCAGCGGGCTGCTTGCGGCGGGACCGGCGACGGCATTGGCCGTGATCGCATCGCTGGACGCGGATCTGCTCGCGACCCAGACCCCCACCACCGACGCTGCCGTGGCCCAGGGCCACGACGTCGCGGTCGTGATCGGGCTCTGCACGGCCGGCGCGGCGCTGGCGCGCTGGCTGTTGCTGCTGCTGCTTGACGCCCGCCTGCCCGTGCCCGCCCGTCTCCCGCGCTCGGTGGTCGGCGGCGTCGCCGCCGGGGCGCTGGCCGCTGCCGTGGTCCTCGTGATCGTGTTCGACGTCCCGGGCACGGTCGGCGACCAGTACGACCGGTTCGTGGACCCGGGCCCGGTCGGGACGTCCGGCGACCTGCGCACCCGCCTCGTCGATCCGGCCAACAACGGGCGGATCGACCAGTGGGAGGTCGCCCTGAACGGCTTCGAGGCCGCGCCCGTCCACGGCGAGGGCGCGGGAATGTACGAGCTGCTCTGGGCCCGGGATCGCCCTGAGACGGGCACCGTCACCGATGCTCACTCCCTCTACGCGGAGGTCCTCGGGGAGCTCGGGATCGTGGGACTGGTGCTCCTCCTCGTGCCGCTCCTAGTGATCCTCGGAGCGGCCGCGGCGCATGCCGAGGCATCCCAACCGGCAGCGTGTACGCGGTCGTGCTCGCCGCCGGGGTCGCGTGGGCTTTTCACGCCGGGATCGACTGGGACTGGGAGATGCCGGCCCTGACCCTGTGGCTGTTCGCCGCCGGCGGCCTGGTCCTGCGCCGCCCCCGGCCGCCAGCCGGCCCCGCTGCGGCCGCCTGCGCTCTGGGTCCGGGCGGGGGCCACCGTCGGCCTCGCCGGGCTGGCCGTGGTGCCCGCGCTCGTGCTCATGTCCCAGGCCCGGCTGGACGAGAGCCTCGATCACTTCGAGGCCGGCAACTGCCCGGCGGCGATCGAGTCGGCCAGAGCTCGAGCTCCGCGCTGGGAATCCGCGCCGAGCCCTACGAGATCATCGGCTACTGCGAGCTACGCGACGGCTCTCCCCGGCGGGGTGTGAGCGGCGATGCAGAAGGCGATCGACCGCGACCCGGCCAACTGGGAGTATCGCTACGGCCTGGCCCTGGCGCGTGCCGTCGTCGGCGAAGACCCCCGCCCGGACGCTCGCGCCGCACTGCTCCTCAACCCGCGCGACATCCAGACACAGGACGCGGTTGAGCGGTTCGACAGCGGCACGCCGCGGCAGTGGCGGCGGCGGGCAGAGCTGCTCGTGGAGCGGGCGTTCGAGTGAGCGAACTTACTTCGTCTTCGGCTTGCCGCACTTCGCCGGCCCGGGCTTCTTCGGCTTGCCGGGCTGCTGGGACGAAGGCGGGCAGTACTGGCTGTTGGCGGAGCTGCCCTGGCTCTCGCTCGAAGCCGCGCTGGGCCCGCCCGACTTGGCGATCACGGCCGTGCCGCCCGTCATCAGCCCGATCGCCAGCGCGATGCTGACTACCCTTCGTGAGCGCACGCAGCGGTACGCGCGGAACGCGGCGAGGGGACTCTGCGCGTGACGCCTGTGTCATGGCGCGCAGCTTCGCCCTGTCAAGCTCCTCCGCCGTCGGTCGCGGTTGCTCGTCGCGCAGGCGCTCGGCCAGCGGCAACAGCGCGATCGGGGTCGGTGACTCCTTCTTGCGACGGCTCATCAAAGACTTGTACGAACCAGCCAGACGATTCCTGACCGGCACCCGATAGATGCGCGACGACGACTTCGAGCGGCTGTACGGCCGGCACGCCGAACCCCTGTTCGGGTTCCTGGTGTACCGGACGGGAGACCGTGCCCTCGCGGAGGACGTCCTGGCGGACACCTTCGAGCGCGTCCTGCGAGCCCGGAAGCCCTTCGACCCCCGCAAGGCGAGCGAGAAGACGTGGCTCTACACGATCGCGCTCAACTGCCTGCGCGACCGCGCGCGCCGCAGCGCGGCGGAGGGGCGCGCATTGGAGCGGCTGGACCCACCCGAGCCCTCGGCGCCGGACAGCGCCCTCGAGGACAGGGACGTCGTCAGGCGGGCGCTCCAGACCCTGAGCGGCGATGAGCGCGAGGCGATCGCCCTGCGTTTCGGGGCGGACCTGACGGTGCCCGAGATCGCGAAGCTCACGGGCGAGCGGCTGACGACCGTCGAAGGGCGGGTCTACCGAGCGCTGCGAAAGCTGCGGGAGGAGCTTTCCGTGAGCGCGAGGGGTGCTCAGAGGCCGGCGCGGCGGAGCACGTACGGGACCGTGCGCATCAGGATCTTGGTGTCGAGCCACAGCGACCAGTTGGCGCCGTAGAGGTAGTCGATCTTCACCATCTCCCGGAGCGGGATCCGCGGACGCGCCGAAGATCTGCCAGTGACCGGTCATGCCCGGGCTTGAGGCGCAGCCGGGTGCGCTGCCAGCCCTCGATCCGGCGATCCTCCTCGGGCACCAGCGGGCGCGGGCCGACGAGGCTCATCTGGCCGCGCAGCACGTTCACCAGCTGCGGCAGCTCGTCGAGCGACGTGCGGCGCAGCAAGCGCCCGACGCGGGTCACGCGCGGGTCGTCGGCGATCTTGAACAGGCCGTCGGCCCCCTCGTTCAGGTCGATCGAGGTCCGGCTTGAGGTCGTCCGCGCCGTCGACCATCGTGCGGAACTTGAGCATGTCGAACTCCCCGCCGTCCCGATCCGCCGCTGGCGGAACAGCACGGGCCCGGGCGACGTGAGCTTGATGGCGGCGGCGATGACAGAGCAGCAGCGGCGTCAGCACGAGCAGGCCGGCGCCGGCCCCGACGACGTCGATGCCCCGCTTGAGCGCCTCGGAGGACTTGGTGAGGCCGTGCGGAGGCCGCCGAGCAGCGTCAGGCCGTCGATGTCGTCGAGCTCCACCGAGGAGCCGACGACCTCGAACAGGCGCGGCAGCACGCTCACCTTCACGCCGGTGTGCTTCACCTGCCGGATCACGTCGAGGATCTCGTCGGAGTCGGTGTGCTCGGGCGCGACCACGACGCGGTGCACGTCGTGCTCCACGAGCAGGCGATCGAGCGAGTCGAAGTCGCCCACGATCGAAGGCGCGGCGCCGTTCACCTCGTTGTCCGTGAGCGGCACCCGGCCGACCACCACGGCCTTGATCGAGGGGCTCATCTTGAATTTCCGCTCGATGCCCTTGGCGGCAACCGCGCTGCCCACGACGAGGCAACGCTCGGGTGGGCTGGCGATCCGCGCGGACGGCGCGGCGTGCCAGGGCGCGCCCGCCGAGCATCATGAGGAACAGCAACAGCCAAAGGGCGAGCATCTGCGTCCGCCCGAAACTCCTCGCGGTGGATCAGGAGGCTGTCCGCCAGCCAGATCAGGAGCGTGTACAGGGTCGCGACCTGGAAGATCGCGGGCGCCTCATCAAGCGTCGTCTTGCGCAGCAGGTTCTCGTCGCGGTCGTAGAGGCCGACCAGCTTGCCGACCAGCACGACCAGCGGCAGCGCGGCCAGGATCGAGAGCTTCAGCCGGTCGTCTCCGAGGATCTGAAGCCCCAACGTCACGGCGCAGGCGGCCGAGACGACGTCGGCCAGAGCGAGCGCGCGCCGGTAGCGGGCCTCGCGCCGCAGTACCTCCCCGTGAGCCGTCCCCTCGCGGATATCCCATTCCGACGTCGCAAAGGCGCCGTTGGTGGGGTTCGGGCGTGCCTCCGCGGGGCGTGTCTCTACGCCCACGGGTAGCCTGTCTTCCTCGTGCGAATCGAGGGTCTCTGGTCCCATTCCGTGGTCAGCTGCAAGTCGATGCTGCGCGAACGATGCGAATCCAGTGGTCGAATCCTTTCGCCCCCCTACTTCACCCCTAGTGAGGCGCCAGTCTACGGAACCCCGAGAGGCTTGGTCAAGCGCACTTGAATGAAGACAACTCCGGCGCAGGTGACCCTGGTCGCGCACCGGGTCGGGCCCGTCGGAGGGATGGAGCAGATGCTTTCGCGGCTGATCCAGGGACTTCTCGAAACGGGGTGGGAGGTGACCGTGGTGGCGCGCTCGTGCGACCTGTCACCACATCCCATGTTGCGGTGGGCGCGGGTGCCCCACGCGGGCCGGCCCTTCCTGCTCATGTACCCGTGGTTCTTCGTGGCCGGCTCGCTGGTCACTTGGAGGCGCAGGCGCGGGGTCTTGAACACCACCGGCGCCCTGGTGCTGAACCGGGCCGACGTCTCGACCGTGCACCTCTGTCACCACGCATTTCACGCAAAGAGCGAGCGTCTTGGCGAGCAAGCAGACCGGGCGCCCTTTACCGGCTGAACGCCGTCGGCGCCGGATTCCTCAGCCGCCTGGCGGAGCGGTGGTGCTACCGGGCGCCGCGCACGCGCCGGCTGGTCGCCGTTTCTCGCGGTGTCGCGGATGAGCTCTCGCGGTACCTGCCGGCGGCGCCGCCGATCGAGGTGATCCCGAACGCGGTCGATCGCGAGATCTTACCAGTCCCGACGAGGCGGCAAGGGCGCGCTTGCCGCCAGGAGCTGGATCTCGGTTCCGGAGCAACTCGTGGCGCTCTTCGTGGGAGGCGGTGGGAGAGGGCAAGGGCCTCGGCTACGCACTCGAGGCGATCGGTGCTGCCCCCGATTGGCATCTGATCGTCGTCGGGCGGGGCGACGTCGCGCGGTACCGCCGCCGGGCCGAGGAGGTAGCCCCGGCAGGGTGTCGTTCGTCGGCGAGCGGCAGGACACGACCGCTTACTACGCGGCGGCCGATGCGTTCGTACTTCCCCAGCGCGTACGAGGCGTTCCCGATCTCCTTGCTCGAGGCGGCCTCCTCGGGGCTCGCCCTGCTCGTGACGCGAGTGAGCGGCGCGGATGAGCTGGTGGCCGAGGGTCGCAACGGCTGGTTCATCGAACGTGACGCGGAAGTGATCGCAGGCCGGCTGCGCCAGCTGAGCGCCGACCGCAGGATGCTGCGAGAGGATGGGGGAGGGCCGCACGGCGAGGCGACGAGGGAACTGTCTTGGGAGAAAGCGGTCGGCGCATATGCAGACCTCTACGGTGACCTGGCCGGTTCGGGAGTCGGACGGATGAGACTGGTTGTCGTCAGCCACCCGTGCATAACGCCTGTGAACCAGGACTTCTACGCGCGGGTGCAGGCGCACACCGGCTGGGACGTCACGATCCTGCTGCCGAAGCGGTGGAAGACCGAGTACGGCCGGCTGCAGGTGGAGCGCTGGCCTGCCTTCCGCGGCGGGTTGATCCCGCTGCCGGTGGCCCTCAGGGGCGATATCCCGTTGCACGCCTACGTCGCTCGCTTGAGAAGCCGCCTGAAGGCAGTTCGACCCGACGTGCTTTACATCCACAACGAGCCGTACGCCGTATCGACGTTCCAGTTCTCGCGGGCGGCCCACGGCCTGAACGTGCCTTTCGGCTTTTACAGTGCTCAGAACCTCAACAAGCGATACCCCTGGCCGGTTCGTCGGTTGGAGCGATGGGTCTATGCGCATGCAGACTTTGCGTTTCCGGTGTCGACCGCAGTAGCGGATGTGCTCCGCGAAAAAGGGTTCCCGAAACCGGGTCGAGATACTGCCCTTGCCCGTCGACGTGGAACGCCTGCATCCGGCAACTGAGGGATCGTCCCGCAACGGTCGACCCTTTACGGCTGCCTATGTGGGGCGGCTTGCCGATGAGAAAGGACTGGACACCCTAATCGCGGCGATGTCACTGCTCCCAGACGAGGACGTTCGCCTGCTGATCGCCGGCGACGGTCCTGCCCTGCACGATCTCCAGGCCCGGGCAGAGTCGCTCGGTGTGCACCAGCGAGTCAGCTGGGCAGGGCTATGTCCCTCACGACTCAATCCTCAGCGTGTATCGGCGCGCCGACGTACTTGTCGTCCCGTCCAAGACGGTGACGAACTGGAAAGAGCAGTTCGGGCGTGTGGTCATCGAGTCTCTGGCGTGCGGGGTTCCGGTCATCTCCTCAGACTCAGGTGAGCTTCCAAAGCTCATGGCGCAAACCGGAGGTGGCTGGTGCTTTGCGGAGGGCAACGCCGATGAGCTTGCGCACGCGATCCATCACGTGATCGCAAACCCCCGTGAAGCGCGCGAGCATCCGGAACGCGGACGGCGGGCGGTGGAGCAGCTTTTCTCCGCGGACCGTGTTGCCCAGCAGTTCGCCGGCGTCGTAGAGGACGTGGCGCGGAACGCTAGCGCGTGATGCGCAGTGCCCTGGGCTTCCTCGACTCCGGCGTGCCCTGGCCCCCGTAGGGGTACCCGTAATAGAGCGGGCTCTTCTCGTTGGCGAAGTTGGCCACGATGCCCAGCGTGGGGGCATCGACCCGTCGAAGCTGACTCCCTGAGACGCTCTGGCGAGGTTGCGGGTGTTGGATCCCAAACGGGTCACGACGATCACGCCGCTGACCTGCCTGAGCAGGGGGATGGCGTCCGACACGGTCAGCACCGGTGGCGCATCCACTACCACGAGCGAGTACTCGCGCTCAGCCTCCTCGATAGCCTCTCGCATCCGGGCCGACTCGAGCATCTCGGGTGGCGTTGGCGCCGCTCCGCCGGCGAACCCAGACGTCCAGGCTGGTCGCCGCCGAGCCGTCGGGCTCCAAGATCGTGCCGTTCATGTTGGACGTGACCGGCACCCGCCAGCCGACATCCGCAAGACGCTCGTTCGGGTCGCTCAGCAACGACGCCAGGCCGGTCTCGGACGGGATCCCGAGCAGTTGGCCGAGCGTCGGCGCACGCAGGTCGGCTTCGATCAGCAGGCAGCGTGAGCCGCTTTCGGCGGCCGCCATCGCCAGGTGCAGGGCAACGGTGCTCTTGCCGTCCTTGGGCGCTGCGGACGTGACCAGGACGGAGCGGATCTCGCGGTCCACGTTGAAGTAGCGGATGTTGGCCCGCAGCATCCGGAAGGCCTCGCCCTCCGAGACCGGCAGGCCACGCGCCGAGTCCATACGGCGATGAAGGGCCTTGCTCTTCGGGACCGTCGCCAGGATCGGCAGCCCGAACACCTCCTCCAGCTCCTCGGGGTGCTTGAGGCGGCGATCGAGCTGCTCGCGTGCAA
>CAVYJN010000005.1:0-48334 GCA_963768885.1 uncultured Solirubrobacterales bacterium
GGCGCCCTGCTGGCCCTGGTGGTTTTCGTCGCGTTCCTGCTGGTCCTGGGGCTGACGGGCGGGGACGACAGCGGCAAGAAAGCCGACACGCAGGCGACACAGACGAACACCCGCGAGCGCACGCGCCCGGCGGCCACGCCGCCGCCGCCCGCGCGCAAGCGGCGCAACGTGCGCCTCGAGGTCCTCGCGGCGCGTAACGTGTGGGTATGCGTCGTGGATGCGAAGGGGGAGCCGAGGGTGCCCGGCGTGACCCTCGCGCAGGGCGATCGGGAGGGCCCGTTTCGCTCGAAGTCGTTCCGGGTGACGGTCGGCAACGGCGGCGGCGACCTGCGCGTGAACGGCCGGCGGCGCGACACCCCGGAACGCGCGGAGCCGATCGGCTACCTGGTGCGGGCATCGGGCACGAGCGTGCTGAGCCAGGCGAAGCGCCCGACGTGCGAGTGATCGCGTGAGCGTCCGCGCCGGCATCGTCGTGACCGGGACGGAGGTCCTCTCGGGCCGCGTCCAGGACCGCAACGGCCCGTGGCTCGCGGACCGCCTCGCGGAGCTGGGCGTCGAGCTCGCGCACGTGATGATCACCGGGGATCGCCGCGAGGACCTGCTCGCGGCGCTTCGGTTCATGCGTGACGAGCGCGCGGACATCATCATCACGAGCGGCGGCCTCGGGCCCACCGCGGACGACATGACGGCGGAGATCGTGGCGGACTTCGCCGGCCGGCCGCTGCGGCTCGACGAGGGCCTCGAGCGGCGCATCGGCGAGATCATCGCCCGCTTCGCGCGCCGCTGGAACCTCGACCCCAAGGCGCTCGAGATCGCGAACCGCAAGCAGGCGATGGTCCCGGAGGGCGCGGTAGCGCTCGACCCGGTGGGAACGGCGCCCGGCCTCGTGGTTCCGGCGGGTGAGCAGATCGTGGTCGTCCTGCCGGGCCCGCCCCGCGAGCTCCAGGAGAGCTGGCGCGCCGCGATCGAGACGGAGCCCTTCAAGCAGGCGGTCGCGGAGGCGCCGCGCTACCGGCAGGCGATGGTGCGGATGTTCGGCATCCCCGAATCGGAGATCGCCGAGACGCTGCGGGTCGCGGAGAGCGAGATCGGCCTCACCGGCCTCGAGATCACGACGTGCCTGCGCCGCGCCGAGCTCGAGATCGTGATCCGCTCCGACCACACGAGCGACGGCACCGCGACCCGGCTGATCGAGCTGATGGTCTACCGCCACGGCGAGGCCGTGTTCTCGACCGACGGAAGCTCGGTCGAGCAGCAGGTCGCGGCGCTGCTCGAGGGGCGGCGGCTCGCGGTGGGTGAGTCGTGCACGGGCGGGCTGCTGTCAGCGCGGCTCACGGACCGCCCGGGGTCGTCGGCCTACTTCGCGGGTGGCGTGGTCGCGTACTCGAACGCGGCGAAGACCGCGTTGCTCGGGGTTCCCGCCGAGCTGATCGAGCGCCACGGCGCCGTCTCGGAGGAGGTCGCCGAGGCGCTCGCGGACGGCGCGCTCGCGCGTTTCGAGGCCGACACCGCGATCGGCCTGACCGGCATCGCGGGCCCCGACGGAGGCACGGAGGAAAAGCCCGTCGGGCGCGTGTGCTTCAGCGTGGTGGTGATGCGCGGCGGCGAGGCCGAACGGGTCACGCGCTCGCTCGACCTCCCCGGGTCGCGGGCCGACATCCGCGACCGCTCCACGGCGGTCGCGCTGCACCTGCTGCGGCGGCTGCTGCTGCGCGAGCCCGTCCCGGCGTAGATGCTTGATCCCACGACCACGCACGCACGGATGACGCGTCATCCCTTCGGTGGATCTGCGTCCTCGCCCTCGCCCATGCAACCAGCATGGGCTTCGGCCTGCGTCCTTGCCCACCTCGGCCTGACGCGCCCCCGTACGCACGTCGCCGTGGAATCAACCATCTAGATGGCAAAGGAACGGCCGGGGAGCCCGCGGGTGCGCCTGTTCGTCGCGCTCGACCTGCCCGGCGATGTGCGCGCGCCGCTCGCGCAGTGGACGCGCGCGGCCTTCGACCATCCCGACCTGCGGCCCGTGCGGCCCGAAGCCCTCCACGTGACGCTCGTGTTCCTCGCCTGGCAGTACGAGCGCGACGTCGAGCGAATCGCGCGCGCCGCATTCGGCGCCGAGCTCCCGCCCGTGCAGCTTGCGGCGCAGGAGGTAGTCGGCGTGCCGCGCGGGCGGCGGCCGCGCCTGTTCGCCCTGGAGCTCGCCGACCGCGGCGACGAGCTCACCCGCTGGCAGGCCGGGCTCTCCGACCGGCTCGAGGCCGAACGCCTCTACGAGCCCGAGAAGCGCCCCTTCTGGCCCCACGTCACGCTCGCGCGCGCCAAGCGCGGCCGTACGCCCCGGGACGTCGAGGTCCCCGCGCTTCCCGACGAACTGCGGCGCCCCTTCCACGCCTCCGAGGTGACGCTCTACCGATCGACGTTGAGGCCGCAGGGCGCGATCTACGACGCGCTCGCTCGCCAGGCCGACTCGTCCCGTGGGGCCGGCGGGCGTGACGCGCTAGCCTGACACCGTGCGGCCGGGAGTCGCGCATCGTCCGCTCGTCCTTGCCGTCGTGCTGTGTGCACTGGCGCTGTGGGCGGAGCCGGCCGGTGCGACCGTCAACGAGGTGTTCAGCAGCACGTCATCGCCCGTGCCCTGCTTTGCCGAGTCCAACGGCGTGCGCTTCTGCAGTGACACGCCGCGCAGCACGGTGAAGACGTTCGACGGCGTCCCGCTCGACGTCAATGTCGCGTTGCCCGCGCGCGCTCACGGCGGTCCGGAGGGGCCCTATCCGCTCGTGATGCTCTTTCACGGCTACGGCGGCGCGAAGGCCGGCCTTACGGGCATGCAGACGTGGCTCGAACACGGGTATGCCACCCTCAGCGTCACGGCGCGCGGGTTCGGGGAGTCATGCGGCACGGCCGCGGCCCGTGCGGCCGATCCTCAGGGCTGCGCCGCGGGCTACGTGCGACTCGCCGACACCCGCCACGAGGTGCGCGACGCGCAGGAGCTGGCCGGCCTGCTGGTCGATGAGCGGCTCGTGCTGCCGCAGCAGATCGGGGCGGTCGGGGGATCGTACGGGGGTGCGATCGCGCTCTCGCTCGCCGCCCTGCGCGACCGCAAGATGCTCCCGGATGGCTCGCTCGTGCCCTGGACGAGTCCCGCCGGGGTGCCGATGCGGATCGCGGCCGCGGCGCCGCGACTCGCATGGAGCGACCTCAGCGCCGCCCTGATGCCGAACGGCGGCACCCTCGACTACGTTGCCGACGCTCCATATGCAGGCCCGACCGGTGTGCGAAAGCAGTCCTGGGAGGACTGGCTGTTCGAAGTCGGCCGGTCGGCCTACTACGCGCCCGAGGGAGCCGACCCCGATGCCGACATCTGGAACTGGCATGTCCTGATGGCGGCGGGCGAGCCCTACGACGACGCCGCCGGCGTGCCACTCCCCGCGATCGCGGACATGCGCGCGGAGATCGCGGCGCACCATTCGCCCTATTACGTCGACCACTCGAACCCGCCCGCGCCCGTGCTCTTGTCGAGTGGGTGGACGGACGACCTCTTCCCGGCCGACGAGGCGATCCGTTTCTTCAACCGCACACGCACGGAGCACCCGGACGCCGTGGTCGCCCTCTTCCTGATGGACTTCGGGCATCAGCGCGGCCAGGGCAAGGCCGCGGACCGCGCCGTGCTCGGTGCGCGGGAGTTGGAGTGGTTCGACCACTACCTGTACGCCTCCGGGCCCGCTCCGCCGGCAGGGGTGGAGGCGCTCACCCAGACATGTCCGGGCGGCGCGCCGTCGGACGGGCCGTTCTCCGCACCCTCGCCGGCAGCGCTTTCCCCGGGTGAGGTGGCGTTCGGGCTCGTCGAGTCGCGAATCGTCTTCGAGTGGGGCGGATCGCCGGCGATTGCGGACGCGTTCGACCCGATCGCCGGCGGCGGTGCGTGCGTGAAGACAGCGGGCGACGACCAGCCCGGGGTAGCGTCGTACCGGGCGGCGCCGGCCCCCGCCGGCGGCTTCAACCTGATGGGCTCACCGACGGTCCTCGCGGACATCGCCTCGCCCGTCGCCGGGTCGGAGATCGCGGCGCGGCTCCTCGACGTCGACCCCGCGGGGGAGCAGACGCTGATCGCCCGCGGGCTGTGGCGCCCGGTCACCGCGGAGGCGCCCGTGCGCCAGGTCTTCCAGCTGCACCCGAACGCGTGGAGATTCGCCGAGGGCCACGTCGCGAAGCTCGAGCTGCTGAGCAAGGACACGCCCTACGCGCAGACTTCCAATGCGCAAGCCGACATCACGGTCTCCAATCTCGAGGTCAGGCTGCCGGTGCGGGAATCTCCCGGCGCGCTCGGAGGCAGGGTGCGCGAACCGGCTCCGAAGGTGCTGCCGCCGGGCGGGCGCCTGGCCCGCGACTACTGGCCGGCGCCCTACGCCCGGCCAAAGGGCGCGACGCCGCTGATCGTGTCGCTCGTCCCGTCGTTTTCGCGCTGCACCGCACCGAACGAGATGCACGGCCCGCCGCTCGCATACGGCAGCTGCACCCCGAAACTCGCATCTCGCCAGCTGAGCGTCGGGACCACGGATGCCAACGGCGCCGAGGCGCGATTCACCGGCACCGCCAGGCTGAGCGTCGCTCCCGGCGACCCGGCGACCGCGACCGATGACGCCGACGTGAGGTTCGACATGGACGTATCCGACGTCCGGGTCAAGCAGGACCTCACCGACTACGCGGGTGAGCTGAGGGCGAATCTTCACGGGCGTCTCACGGATCGCCTCGGGTCTGCGTCCGCCCCGGGGGAGCCGCAGACGTTGCAGGATTCGTCGTTCCCGGTCACGGTGCCGTGTGCCGCGACCGTGGACGCGAACGTGGGCGCCGACTGCGCGGTGTCGACGAGCTTCGACGCGATCGTGCCGGGAGCCGTCGCCGAGAACCGCCGCTCGATCTGGCAGCTGAGCCAGATCGACGTCTTCGATGGAGGGGGTGACGGGCTCGCGGACACGACGCCGAACTCGTTGTTCGCGCGTCAGGGGCTATTCGTCCCTTAGGGTCTGTTCTGAGCTATGACCCAGGGACGGAGGGCCGGATTGGCGGGACCGCGGATGGGCGCAAGGCTGACATCGGTCGCCGTCGCGGTCCTGTGCGCCCTGGTCCTCGCGGCGCCCGCGCAGGGGACGATCGCGAGCGTCTTCACCGGCACGAGCGGGCCTGTGCCGTGCGCGATCCAGCTTGACGGGGTCCGCCTCTGCAGCGCGCTGCCGCGCAGCACCGTGAAGACGTTCGACGGCGTCCCGATCGACGTCACGGTCGCGTTCCCGCCCCAGCCGGCGAGCGGCGCGGACGGCCCCTACCCGCTCGTGATGATGTTCCACGGCTACGCCGGCGAGAAGCTCGGCCCGGCGGAGATGCAGACGTGGCTCGACCGCGGGTACGCGACGTTCAGCATGACCACGCGCGGGTTCGGCGAGTCCTGCGGGACGTCGGCCGCGCGCGCGGCGGACCCGCCTGGATGCGCGAACGGCTACGTGCGGCTGATGGACACCCGCTACGAGGTCCGCGACGCTCAGGAACTCGCGGCGCAGCTCGCCGACGAGAACAGGGTGATCCCGCAGCGGATCGGTGCGATCGGTGCCTCCTACGGCGGGGCCACGTCGTTCGCCTTGGGCGCGCTCGCGGATCGCAAGATGCTTCCGGACGGCTCACTCGTGCCCTGGACGAGCCCGGGCGGCAACGCGATGCGGATCGCCGCAGCGGCACCGGAGATGCCCTGGACCGACCTGGTGGACTCGCTGCTTCCGAACGGCGGCACCCTCGACTACATCGCCGACGCGCGCTACAGGGGGCCCACGGGGATCCGCAAGCAGTCGCTCGAGGAAGTGCTCTACAGCGCCGGTTCGCACTTCTTCTATGCCCCCCAGGGGAGCGATCAGGACGCCGATCTGACCGGCTGGCACACCGCATTGGCGGCCGGCGAGCCATACGACGACGCCGGCGGCGACCCCCTGCCCGCCCTCGCCGACATCCGCGACGAGCTCACCACGCACCATTCCGCCTACTACATCGACCACACCCGGCCACCCGCGCCGATGATCGTCTCGCAGGGATGGAACGACGACCTCTTCCCGGCGGACGAGGCCGTGCGCTTCTACAACCGCACGCGCACGGAGCATCCATCCGCGCCGATCGCGCTCGTGCTCGCGAGCATCGGCCACCAGCGCGCGCAGAACCGGATCCCCGATTGGGATCTGGTCAGGGAGCGGGAGCGCGTCTGGTTCGAGCACTACGTGAAGGGCGCAGGGGGCGCGCCCGCGGAGGGGGTCCAGGCGCTCACCCAGACGTGTCCGCCCGCGACCGCGTCCGCCGGGCCGTTCGCGGCGCCCGACTACGCGCGGCTCGCGCCCGGCGAGGTGCGGCTCGACTCGGCGCCCACCCAGACCATCGACCCGGCCGCCGGAAGCCAGGCGATCTCGGACGCCTTCGAGCCGTTGACCGGGGGTGGCGCCTGCGCGACCACGCCGGGAGCGGATCAGCCGGGAACGGCGACGTATCGCCTGAGCCTCTTTCCCGTCGGCGGATTCACGATGCTCGGCGCCCCCACCGTGATCGCCGAGATCGCGTCGCCCGGCCCGGGCTCCGAGGTCGCAGCCCGGCTGTTCGACGTCGATCCGGTTGGCGACCAGCGGCTTGTCGCGCGTGGCCTGTGGCGGCCGGTGACGTCCGCCGGAGGGGTCCGCCAGGTCTTCCAGCTCCACGCGAACGGCTGGCAGTTCGACACCGGACACACGGTGAAGCTCGAGTTGCTGCCAAGCGACTCCCCATACGCCCAGGCCTCGAATGCCCAGCAGCCGGTCGTCGTCTCCAAGCTCCAGCTGCGCCTCCCCGTCGCCGACCTGCCCGGCTCGCTCGGCGGGCTCGTGAACGCACCGCTCCCCAAGGTGATCCCCGGCGGCGAGGAGCCGGCCCGGGACTTCGCGGCGCTCACCTACCCGCGGCCGAAGGGAGCGACGCCGCTGCGGGTCGCCCTCGTGCCGGCCTTCGCGGCCTGCGCGGCTCCGAACCGGACCCACGGGCCGCCGCTCGCGTTCGGCGCGTGCGCCCCGCCGCAGCCCGCGTCGGACCAGCTGACGGTCGGGACTCCCGACGCGAACGGCGAGGCACCCGGGTTCACGGGCTCCGCGAGGTTGAGCGTGATCGTCGGTAACCCGCAGACGCCCGCCGACGAGGCGGACGTGAGGCTCACGATCTCGCTCAGGGACGTGCGCAGGCGCGCGGACCTCGGCGACTATCAGGGCGAGCTGCACTGGCGGTCGCCGCTGCGGGTCACCGATCGGGCCAACGGGCCGGGCGCCGACGAGGCCGGTACCGGTCAGGACACGACTTTCGAGGTCACGGTGCCATGCACGGGCACCGTGGATGTCGCGATCGGCGCCACCTGCTCCTTGACCACGACGTTCGACGCGGTCGTCCCGGGTGCGACCAGCGAGGCGAAGCGCTCGATCTGGCAACTGGGCGGGATCGAGGTGGACGACGGCGGCCCCGACGGGCTCGCCGCCACCGAGCCGAATCAGGCGTTCGCGCGGCCCGGCCTGTTCATCCCGTAGGTGGATGTCAGCTCCGACCACGGGAGGTTGCCCGGCCCACACGCCGCTGTTAGGTTCGCGCGACGCCCGGTCCCGCCCGCGGCGTGGAGGCTCATCAATCCACCGGGAGAGGAGAGGCATGGCCCCTGCTACCAGGCAGCTACGGAGGTCGGCACCGGCGTTGCTCGCGCTCGCTATCAGCGCTGCGTTCCTCGCGGTCGCCCCGACCGCGAACGCCGCCATCACGAGCGTGTTCTCGGGCACACCGGCACCGATCCCCTGTGCGATCCAGGGCAGCGGAGTCCGCCTCTGCGACCAGACCATCGCCGGGAATCCCGGCGGCACCGCGCGCAGCACCGTCAAGACCTTCGACGGCGTGCCGATCGACGTGCGGGTCGCCTTCCCGCCCGAGCCCGTGAGCGGGCCCGACGGCCCCTACCCGCTGATCATGCTGTTCCACGGCTACGCCGGGGCGAAGCTCTCGCTCGCGAACATGCAGCCGTTCCTGAACGCGGGCTACGCGACGTTCAGCATGACCACGCGCGGCTTCGGGCAGTCGTGCGGCACCTCCGCCGCGCGCACCGCTGACCCGGCCGGATGCGCCGCCGGGCACGTGCGCCTGATGGACACCCGCTACGAGGTCCGTGACGCCCAGGAATTCGCCGGGCTGCTGGCCGACGAGGGCCGTACGTCCTTCACGCAGATCGGCGCGATCGGCGGCTCCTACGGTGGCGGCATGTCGATGGCGCTCGCGGCCCTCAAGGACCGCAAGATGCTCCCCGACGGCTCGCTCGCCGCATGGCAGAGCCCCGGTGGGACGCCGATGCAGATCGCCGCGGCGACGCCGGAGATCCCGTGGACCGACCTGCCGTACTCGCTGGTCCCGAACGGCCGGACGCTCGACTACGTGTCCGACGCTCCCTACGTGGGGCGGACCGGTGTGCTCAAGTCGTCATGGGAGAACGGCCTCTACAACTCGGGCCTGTCGTTCTTCTATGCGACTGCGGGCGCCGACCCCGACGCCGACCTGCGCAACTGGCACATCACGTTCAACAACGGTGAGCCCTACGACGACTCGAGCGGCAACCCGCTGGCGGCCGCGGCCGACATCCGCGACGAGCTCACCACGCACCACTCGTCGTACTACATCGACCACTCCCAGGCGCCCGCCCCGCTGCTGATCTCGAGCGGCTTCACCGACGACCTGTTCCCGGCAGACGAGGCGATCCGGTTCTACAACCGCACGCGCACGGAGCACCCGAGCGCCGACATCTCGCTGTTCTTCGGCAGCTTCGGCCACCAGCGCGGCCAGAACAAGTCGGACGCGCTGGCGGCACGCTCTGCCCAGGAGCTGGCGTGGTTCGACTACTACGTCAGGGGCGTGGGGTCGACGCCGTTCCACGGCGTCACGACCTACACCCAGACCTGCCCGAACGCGGCCGCCTCGGGTGGCCCGTTCTCGGCCGGCGGCTGGGCCCAGATCGCACCGGGCGAGATCCGGTTCGAGTCCGGCGCCCCGCTGACGATCCTGCCGACGGCGGGCTCGACCGCGATCGCGGCGCCGTTCGACCCGCTCACCGGCGCGGGTGCGTGCGCCACCTCGTCGGCCACCGACCAGGCCGACACGGCGACATACCGCATGGACCCGGTGCCCACGGGCGGCTTCACGCTGCTGGGCTCTGCGACGGTGGTGGCCGACATCACCTCGCCGGGCTCGGACTCCCAGATCGCGGCACGGCTGCTCGACGTCGACACCGGCACCAACACGCAGACCCTGGTCGCGCGCGGCCTGTGGCGGCCGGCGATCACGTCCGGGCCCGAGCGCCAGGTGTTCCAGCTGCACCCGAACGGCTACCGGTTCGCCGACGGCCATGTGGTGAAGCTCGAGCTCCTGCCCAAGGACTCGAACACGGTCGCGGCCAACAGCTACGGCCGCACGTCCAACAACCAGCAGAACGTGACGATCGAGAACCTGCAGCTGCGGCTGCCGGTGGTGGAGTCGCCGGGGTCGCTCGGCGGCCTGGTCGGGGAGCCGGCAGCGAAGGTGCTCCCGCCCGGGTACCAGCTCGCGGCCGGGTTCCCCTCGCCGTTCTACCCGCGGCCCAAGGGCGCGACGCCACTGCGCGCGTCGCTGGTGGTCGCGTTCGAGGAGTGCACCGCTCCCGACGAGACGCACGGTCCGCCGCTCGCGTTCCCGTCGTGCAACCCGCCGCAGCAGGCGTCGGACCACCTCACCGTGGGGACGCCCGATGCGAACACCAAATCGGCTCGCTTCACGGGCAGCGTGCGCTACGGCGTGCAGGTCGGCAACCCGACCACCCCGGCCGACGAGGCGGACGTGCTGGTGGACGTCTCGCTCACCGACGTGCGCAACCAGTCCGACCTGACCGACTACACCGGTGAGGTCCAGGCGAGCGCGTCGGTGCGTGTCACCGACCGCGCGAGCGGGCCCGGCGGCGACGAGCAGGCGACCGTCGAGGACGTCCCGCTCCCCGTGACGGTCCCCTGCACGGCCACCCTCGACGACTCGGGGGCGACCTGCGCGATCCAGACCACGATGGACGCCGTGATGCCGGGTGTGGTGCCGGAGGGCAAGCGCTCCGTGTGGCAGCTCGGGCAGGTGGAGGTCTACGACGGCGGGTCGGACGGGCTCGCCGCGACCGCCGGCAACACGCTGTTCGCCCGGCAGGGCGTGTTCGTTCCTTAGGCGGAGCGGACTCTTCACGAAACTGCGAGTGCCGGGCGTTGTCCCGGCACTCGCGCCTTCCTAGCCTGTCTGTCCGACCGGGCGCGTAACTTGCCTCGGTCCAGAACAGATTTTGCGAGTGGTAGCGGCTCGGGAGGCAACGATGGAAGCTGCAAAGAAGAACGAGACGAAGGCCGCCAAGGCGGCCGAGGCCAAGTCCAACGGCAAGCCGGCCGAGTCCAACGGCAAGCGGGAGGTCGATCCCGCCAAGGGCTCGGCGCTCAAAGCCGCGCTCACGCAGATCGAGCGCGAGTACGGGCAGGGCTCCGTGATGCGCCTCGGCGACCGCGCCGCCGTGAGGGTCGCGACGATCCCGACCGGCGCGCTGTCGATCGATCTCGCGCTCGGGGTGGGCGGGGTCCCGCGCGGCCGGATCATCGAGATCTTCGGCCCCGAGTCCTCGGGCAAGACGACGCTCGTCTACGAGATCATCGCCCAGGCCCAGAAGATGGGTGGCATCTGCGCGTTCATCGACACCGAGCACGCGATCGACCCGATCTACGCGCGCACCATCGGCGTCGACATCGACGAGCTGCTCGTGTCCCAGCCCGACCACGGGGAGCAGGCGCTCGAGATCGCCGACGTCCTGACCCGCTCCGGCGCGCTCGACGTCGTCGCGGTCGACTCCGTCGCGGCGCTCACGCCGCGCGCCGAGCTCGAGGGGCAGATGGGCGACCAGACGGTCGGCCTCCAGGCGCGGCTGATGTCGCAGGCCATGCGCAAGCTGACCGGCAACCTGAACCGCGCCAACACGATCTGCATCTTCACGAACCAGATCCGCGAGAAGGTCGGCGTGATGTTCGGATCGCCGGAAACGCAGCCCGGCGGCCGCGCGCTCAAGTTCTATGCGTCGCAGCGGATCGACATCCGCCGCATCGAGACGCTCAAGGAAGGCACCGAGGCGGTCGGCAACCGGGTGCGCGCGAAGATCGTCAAGAACAAGGTCGCGCCTCCGTTCCGCCAGGCCGAGTTCGACATCGAGTACGGGCAAGGCATCTCGTCCGAGGGATGCGTGCTCGACCTCGGCATCGAGCACGGCATCGTGCAGAAGTCGGGCGCCTTCTTCAGCTACGACGGGGAGCGCCTGGGGCAGGGACGCAACAACGCCAAGGCATTCCTGCGCGAGAACCCGGCGATGGTCGCCGAGATCGAGGGCAAGATCTACGCCGCGCTCGGGATCCAGCGTGCGGGCGTGCCGGTCGAGATCGTCGAAGACCCCCCGAGCACGAACGGCGCCGCCGCGGAGCCGGGCCCGGAGCGCCAGGCCGCCTGATCGGCGGCAGCGAGCTTCCTCAACCACCCAAGCCCTCCCAGGCCGTCCGCTTCCACCGTCGCGTGGAGGCGGTCGGCTGTCGACAATTGCTGTGATGAACCAGGGGCCTGGAACGTAGTAGGGGTGTGAGCGACACACTCGCCATGCAGGCGCGATCGGCTGCGGACGCCGAGTTCGAGCGGCTCTACCGCTCCAGCCGCGACGACGTGTACGCGTACGTGGCGACGCTCCTGCGCGACCGCTTCGCGGCCGAGGACGTCACGGCGCTCGCGTTCGAGCGCGCCTACCGGCGTCGCGGCGGCTTCCGGGCCTCGCGGGGCTCGGCGCGCGCGTGGCTGTTCGGCATCGCCCGCAACGCGGCGCTCGACGAGCTGCGGCGGCGGGGCAGGGCGGGGGCCGTCGCCGATCCAGCCGCTGCGGTCGAGGCGGCCTCCGGCGACGTGGCGGAGACCGGTCTGCGTCGCGCGGTGCTGCGCGCCGCGCTCGAGACCCTTGCCCCGCGCGAGCGCGAGCTGGTCGCGCTCAAGTTCTTCGCGGGCCTGACCAACGCTGAGCTCGCGTCCGTGATCGGCACCACCGAGACCAACGCCGGCACCCGCCTGCACCGGGTGATCGGCAAGCTCAGAGAGGCATGCCATGAGACTGCCTAGAAGGCCGCGTAGAAGGCCGGGCCACGACCCCGAGACGATCAGCACGCTGGCGGCGCTGGACGCCGCGCTTGCCGGGGACCGGGTGGACGCCGAGCACGCCGACCTGCGGGAATTCGCGGTCGCGCTCCGCGAAGAGCGCCCGCGCCCGCGCCCCGAGTTCGAGCTGGCGCTCGACCTGCGCGCTCACGAGGGCTTTTCGCGCGACAGCGAGAGCGGGATCCATCGCGCCGACCCCGCCCGCCGGCGCGAGCTGCACACGCCGCAGCGCCTGCGCACCACTCCGCTCGCGCTCGGGACGGCGGCCGCGCTGTTCATCGTCGCGACGGCCGTGTTCACCACGGGCCTGCTCGGCGGGGAAGGCCGGGACTCGGGCACGACCGCGAGCGCGCCGCCCGGGAAGGCGAGTCCCGCGGGTGACGCCGCCGGTGGGGGCGCGGCGGGCGCGGTCCCGCAGGCCGCCGCGGCGCCCGAGGGCTCGCCCGCGGGGACGGCGGAGAGCCTCGAGTCGCCCTTGCCTCCGTCCGGCATCGCGCCGGGCGCGCGCCGTCGACAGGTGGAGCGGGCCGCGGAGATCACCCTTTCGACCCCCAGGTCGCGGATCGAGGACGTGGCCGACGACGTGATCCGCGTGACCGACCGCCACGGGGGGTTCGTGCTCAACTCCTCGGTGTCCACCGGCGATCGCGGCGATGCCGGCGCGTCGCTGGAGCTGCGCATCCCGGCCGCGCGGCTGCCGGCCGCGGTCGCGGACCTCTCCGAGCTCGGTCACGTGCGCTCGCGCACGCAGTCCGCGCGTGACATCACCGCGCAGTTCTCCTCGCCGCGGCGTCGCCTCGCGGACGCCCTGGCCGAGCGGCGGGGCCTGCTGCGCCAGCTCGCGCGCGCGGACACGCCGAACGAGACCGCAGCGGTGAGAGCGCGCCTGCGGGCCGTGAACCGCCGCGCCGACCGGGCCCGACGTGAGCTGCGCGCGCTGCGCGAGCGGGCCTCGTTCGCGGCGGTCAGCGTCGCGGTGGAGCCGGGCGCGCGGGAGGACACGCGCGGCGACGGCGCCTGGTCGCTCGGCGACGCGGCGCGCGATGCGCTCGACGTGCTCGGTGCGATCGCCGGCGCGACCATCGTGGCGCTCGCCGTGGCCGTCCCGGCGGGCCTGCTCGCGGGGCTCGCGTGGCTGGCCTGGCGCGCCGTGCTGAGGCGTCGCCGCGAGCGTGCGCTCGACGCCGCCCCGCTTGCCGCGCCTCCCGCCGCCGATTGAAAACGGGGCCGCGCGGTAATACGATGCCGATGCGGCCGCCCGGCCGCGCGACGACTGAAAACTCGCTGATATGCAGCGCTTTTTGATGAACGGATGGGCTCGCCGACATAACGAAACGGACCGGCCGCGACTGACAGCAGTGGAGGAGCGGGGGCCGTCCGGCCCCTGAGCCCCACCAGAGGTCACGGCTGTCCCGGCCGCGCGCCGGGAGCCACATCCCGACACGTAGGGGTCTCGCAAAGCCGGGCCGGCGCTCGGCTTTTTCGATTATGAGATCCGTTTACGAAGATCTGAACCGGAGGAAGCATCCGATGGGGCGCCACCGGTGCCCGGGCGCTCCTCCGCGACACGTGTTGACCGGGATTCGCCGGATCGGCGGCGCAGCCGCCCGGTCGGGGAGAGATGGTCATGGAAGCTTTGATCGCGATCGCAGTTGCCTGCGTCGCCGCTGCGGCGGCTTGGGCGATCCGGGGAAGGACGAACACCCAGCCGGCCGGATCGGTTGTTGACAGGACAGGGGGCCGGCACGGCCCCGCCGCGGTGCCGGGCATGGCTCCGCTGGTCGGAACGCGCACGGGCGGGGTCCCGGACGACGGCCTGCATGCGCGCCGGGACGAGATCGTGCGGCTCGAGGAGCGGATCCTGCAACGCGAGGAGTCCCTCGAGGCGCGGATCGCGGACCTGGCCGGGCGCGAGCGTTCCCTCTCGCAGGGCCTCGCCGAGGCCGCGCAGCGTGAGGCGCGGGCCACCGAGGCCGCGGAGCAGGCGGCACTCGCGCTCGAGCGCGTCGCGGGGCTGACCCGCGCGCAGGCCCGCGAGACGCAGCTCCGCGAGGTCGAGGAGGAGGCCCGCCACGAGAAGGCGCGCATCGTCCGACAGGTCGAGGAGGAGACGCGCCGCGAGGCCGGCAGGCGCTCGCGCAACATCCTCTCGGCATGCATGCAGCGCCTGGCCGCCGGCCATGCCGCCGACACCACCGTGTCACTCGTGACGCTCCCCTCCGACGACATGAAGGGGCGCATCATCGGCCGCGAGGGACGCAACATCCGCGCGCTCGAGAGCATCACGGGCGTCGACTTCATCATCGACGAGACGCCCTCCGCGGTGGTCCTGTCCGCGTTCGACCCGGTGCGGCGCGAGATCGCGAAGCTCGCGCTCGAGAAGCTGGTGCAGGACGGCCGGATCCATCCTGCCCGCATCGAGGAGGCCTACTACCAGGCCAAGGCCGAGATCGACAACCACGTGATGGAGCAGGGCGAGCAGGCCCTGTTCGAGGCGAACGTGCACGCGATGCACCCCGAGCTGGTGAAGCTGCTCGGCCGCCTGCGGTTTCGCACGAGCTACGGGCAGAACGTGCTGAGCCACTCGATCGAGGTGTCGCGCCTGGCCGCGATGATCGCCGACGAGCTCGGGGCGAGCGCCAAGACCGCACGCAGGGCCGCCCTCCTGCACGACATCGGCAAGTCCGTCACCCACGAGGTCGAGGGGCCGCATGCCCTGATCGGAGGCGAGCTTGCGCGACGCTACGGCGAGCCCGAGGCGGTCGCGCATGCGATGGAGGCCCATCACAACGAGGTCGAGATGCAGACCGTCGAGGCGGTGATCGTCCAGACCGCCGATTCCCTCTCGGGCGCGCGTCCCGGGGCGCGGGGCGAATCGCTCGACCAGTACGTCAAGCGCCTCAAGCACCTCGAGGAGATCGCGGGACGCCATCACGGCGTCGAGAAGGTCTACGCCGTGCAGGCCGGGCGGGAGGTGCGGGTGATGGTCTCCCCGGTCGAGCTCGACGACGAGGCGGCATCGCTGCTCTCACACGACATCGCCCGGGAGATCGAGCGCGAGGTCGAGTTCCCGGGGCAGATAAAGGTGACGGTGATCCGGGAGAGCCGCTCGGTCGACGTGGCGAAGTAGCCGCGCTCTACCATTCGGGCGATGCGGAAGAGGTACCACCTCACCACCTTCGGGTGCCAGATGAACGAGCACGACTCCGAGCGCATGAAGGGCATGCTCGAGGCGCTCGGATACCGCGAGGCGGACGAGCGCGACGGCGCCGACCTGATCCTGTTCAACACGTGCTCGATCCGCGAGTCGGCCGACAACCGCCTGGTCGGCAACCTCGGTGAGGCCAAGCGCCTGAAGCGCGAGGACCCGACCCGCGTCGTCGGCGTCGGCGGTTGCTGGTCGCAGTCGATGAAGGAGCGCGTCTTCGAGCAGTTCCCGTTCGTCGATGTCGCCTTCGGGCCGGGGCAGATCGACAAGCTCGGCGAGTTCCTGCAGGCGGACGACCTCGGCGCCCAGGGCTACTTCGAGTTCGAGGGGTTCCCCGGCGACCTCCCGATGAAGCGCGAGCGCCCCTTCCAGGGCTGGGTGCAGATCTCCGTGGGCTGCAACTGCGTGTGCTCGTACTGCATCGTCCCGTCCACGCGCGGTCGCGAGGCCAGCCGGCGTCCGGCCGACCTCGTGCGCGAGGTCGAGGCGCTTGCCCGCGACGGCGTCAAGGAGGTCACCCTGCTCGGCCAGAACGTCAACTCCTACGGACGCGACCTGCCGCAGGAGGAGCGGATCGACTTCGCGGCCCTGCTGGGGCTCGTCGACGCGGTCGAGGGCATCGAGCGCATCCGCTACACGAGCCCGCACCCGAAGGACGTGCGCGAGGGACTCGTCGCGGCGCACGCCGAGCTGGCGAGCGTGTGCGAGCACATCCACCTGCCCCTGCAGTCGGGGTCGAGCCGGATCCTCAAGGCGATGCGGCGCACCTACGACCGCGAGCGCTACATGAAGCGCGTGCAGATGATCCGCGAGAGCGTGCCGGACTGCGCGATCACGACGGACATCATCGTCGGGTTCCCGGGGGAGACCGAGGACGACTTCCGCGAGACGCTCGAGGTCGTCGACGAGGTCGGCTACGACTCCGCCTTCACGTTCGTCTTCTCGGCGCGCCGCGACACCGAGGCCGCGACGCTGCCCGGCCAGGTTTCGCACGCCGTCAAGCGCGAGCGCATGGAGCGGCTGGTCGAGCTGGTCCAGCGCCGCGCGCTCGAGCGCAGCGAGCGCTTCGTCGGGACCACCCAGGAGGTCCTGGTCGAGGGCCCGAGCCGCACCGACCCCGCCAAGCTGCGGGGACGCACGCGCCACAACAAGACGGTCAACTTCAGCGGGCTCGCGCGGCCCGGCGACCTGGTTCACGTCGAGATCACGGGGGCGACCTCGACCACGCTCTCCGGCGAGGAGAACCTCGTCGCGCGCGTTGCCTGAGATCTTCGCGCTGTGCGGGCCGACGGGCGTCGGCAAGACCGAGGTCGCGATCGAGCTCGCGGGCCTGCTGCGCGAGCGCGGCCTCGCGCCGGTCGCCGTGTCGGCCGACGCGATCGCGGTGTACGAAGGCCTCGACGTGCTCGCGGCCAAGCCTTCCCCGACCCAGCTCGAGCGCCTCGAGCACCGGCTGCTCTCGTGCGTGCCGATCGCCGAGGAGTTCAGCGCCGGCCGCTACGCGGAGCTCGCGCACGCCGAGATCGACGCGCTGCTCGACGCGGGCCGCACGCCGATCGTGGTCGGAGGGACCGGCCTGTACCTGAGGGCGGCGCTCACCGACCTCGACCTGCGCCCGCCGCCGCCCGCCGGCCTGCGTGCGCGCCTCGAGCGCGAGCTCGCCGAGATGGGCCCGGCGTCGCTGCACCACCGGCTGTCGAGCGAGACCGCCCACGCCGTTCACCCGAACGACCGCAAGCGGGTCGTCCGCGCGCTCGAGCTCGAGCTGATGGGGACCGCACCGCACGAGCGCTCGGACGAGCTGTGGTCCGAGCGGCTGCGCCGTCCCGCCGTGCTGTTCGGGATCACGATGGAGCGCGACGCGTTGCTGGAGCGGATCCGGGGACGCGCGGCCGAGATGCTCGCGCAGGGAGCGATCGAGGAGGTCGAGCGCGCGCTCGCGCTCGGCGCGTCGCGCACGGCCCGCAAGGCGCTCGGCTTCAAGGAGGTCGCCGCGTATCTGAGCGGCGATCTGGATCTCGAGGAGGTCCGCGCGCGGATCGAGCGCGCTCACGTCGCGTACCTGAAGCGCCAGCTCACCTGGATGCGAAAGCTCGCCGGCATCGAGCTGATCGACCGGACCCCGATGCGTCCCGGCGACGTGGCCGCGCGGATGCTCGCTTAGACTGCCGCCGCCATGCGGTTCGAGAAATGGCAGGCGCTCGGCAACGACTACATCATCGTGGAGCGTGACCAGTTGCCGTTCGAGCTCACGCCCGGGCGGGTGCGGCGCATCTGCGCGGCGCACTTCGGCTGCCATTCGGACGGCGTGCTGCTGCTGGCGCCGCCGAGCGACCCGCGGTTCGTGGCCTCGTTGCGGATCTTCAACCCGGACGGCTCCGAGGCGGAGCTCTCCGGCAACGGAGCGCGCGAGGCGATCCTCTACCTGCGCCGCCACGGGTGGACCGACGCGGACGAGTTCTCGATCGAGACCGCCGCGGGGGAGATCCGGCCGACGATCACCTCCGATCGCACCGTCAGGGTCGAGATGGGCCGCGCGCGCCTGCGCTCGCCGGACTTTCCCTCGGGTCCCGACGACGGTCGCGGGACCGTGGTCGCCGGCGGCCGCGAGTTCGCCTTCCAGCATGTGAACATCGGGAACCCGCAGTGCGTGATCGAGGTCGGAGACGAGGTCGAGGCGCTCGACCTGGCGCGCATCGGGCCGGACGTCGAGGGCAGCGCGCTCTTCCCCAATCGCACGAACGTCTCGTTCATCGACGTGGGCTCCGGCGGCCGCGTGCGCGCGCGGATCTTCGAGCGCGGGGTGGGGGAGACGCTGTCGTCGGGCACCGGCGCCTGCGGCGCCGCCGTGGCCGCGGTGCTGCGCGGGTCGCCGAGCCCGGTGACCGTCGTGCTCGACGGCGGCGAGCTCGACGTGGCGGTCTCCGACGGCCTCGACGTGACCCTCACCGGATGGGCCGATCCCGTCTTCAGCGGCGAGCTCGCGGAAGAGTTCGTGCGCGCACTCAAGGAGATCGCATGAGAGACACCGAGCGCCTCGGGCGCATCCCGCCGTACCTGTTCGCCGAGCTCGAGCGCAAGATCGCGCAGAAGAAGGCGGACGGCATCGACGTGATCTCGCTCGGCATCGGGGACCCGGACACGCCGACGCCGTCCAACATCGTCGCGGCGATGGAGCGCGCCGTGCGCGACCCGGGCACGCACCAATACCCCTCCAACCGCGGCCGGGCGGAGTTCAGGGAGGCGGTTGCCGCGTTCTACGACCGGCGCTTCGGCGTCGCGCTGGACCCGGACACGCAGGTGATGCCGGCGATCGGCGGCAAGGAGTGCATCTTCAACGTCAACCTGGCCTTCCTCGACGAAGGGGACGTGGCCCTCGCCGCCGACCCGGGGTACCCCGTGTACACCGGCGGGCCGCTGCTCGCCGGTGCGGAGCCGGTGCTGATGCCGCTCGTGCCCGAGCGCGGTTTCGTGCCCGACCTCGCGGCGATCCCGGCGGGGTCGCTGGAGCGTGCCCGCATCATGTTCCTCAACTACCCGAACAACCCGACCGGGGCCGTCGTGCCGGACGGGTTCTTCGAGGAGGTCGTCGAGTTCGCGCGCGAGCACGACCTGCTCGTCGTGCACGACTCCGCCTACTCCGAGCTGACGTTCGACGGCTACGTGGCGCCGAGCTTCCTCGCCGTGCCCGGCGCGATCGACGTCGGTGTCGAGGTGTTCTCGCTCTCGAAGGCCTACAACATGACCGGCTGGCGCTGCGGGGCGATCGTCGGCAACGCGGGCGCGGTCGCGCGCTACTGGAAGCTGAAGACGAACATCGACTCGGGCCTGTTCGAGGCGGTGCAGCTCGCCGGCGCCGAGGCGCTGAGCGGGCCGCAGGACTCGGTCGCCGAGATGTGCGCGATCTACGTGCGCCGCCGCGACCTCGTGATCGACGCGCTGCGTGAGATCGGGATCGCGATCGAGCCGCCGAAGGGCACGATCTACGTGTGGGCTCCGGTGCCGGCGGGCCATACCTCCGCGTCCTTCTGCGAGGAGGTGCTCGAGCAGGCCGCGGTCGTCGTCAGCCCCGGCTCCTCCTACGGGACGAACGGCGAAGGCTTCTTCCGCATCTCGCTGACGGTGCCCGACGACCGGCTCAGCGAAGCCGTCGAGCGGATGCGCGGGTCGCTTGCGTGACGCCCACGCCTCGGACCCACCGGCAACCCGGCCCGCGGCTCTAGAATCCCCCTGGGTGTCAAGGGTTCAGAGGAACGGCCGCACGAAGCAATCGCGATACGCGCCCGCAGCCGGTGCCGGCGTCGTCAACCCGCGCGCGCGCCAGCGCGCCCTCTGCATCGCGGTGCTGCCGCAGGACTCCTCCGCCGACGGGCACGACGAGCTCGCCGAGCTGAAGGAGCTGCTGCGCACGGCAGGCGTCGCGGTCGCCGGCGAGATGGTCCAGCGCCGCCCGCAGCCGGATCCGAACGTCTACTTCGGCAAGGGCAAGCTGGTCGAGCTCGAGCAGGCGATCGCCGAGGCGGACGCCAACCTCGTGGCGTGCAACGACGAGCTGCTGCCGCGCCAGGAGCGCAACCTCGAGGAGGCGACCGGGGTCCCGGTGATCGACCGGACCGCGATCATCCTCGACATCTTCGCCGACCACGCCCACTCCGCCGAGGGGAACATGCAGGTCGAGCTGGCGCAGCTCGAGTACAACCTTGCCCGCATGCGCGGGTTGTGGACCCACCTCGAGCGGCTGGGAGCCGGCATCGGCACGCGCGGCCCCGGTGAGTCCCAGATCGAGACCGATCGCCGGCTCGCGCGCGACCGCATCGGGCAGCTCAAGCGCCGCCTCGAGCGGGCCGAGCGCTCCCGCCGCCTCACGCGCAGCCGCCGCGAGGAGTCGCACACGCCGCGCGTCGCGCTCGCCGGGTACACGAACGCGGGCAAGTCGACGCTCCTGAACGCGCTCACCGAGGCCGAGGTCGGCGTCGGGTCGCGGCTGTTCCACACGCTCGACCCGACGACGCGGGCCTTCAAGCACGAGGGGCGCGCCTACCTCGTCACCGACACCGTCGGTTTCATCCGGAAGCTTCCGCACCAGCTGGTCGAGGCGTTCAAGGCGACGCTCGAGGAGACGGTCAACGCCGACCTGATCCTGCACGTGGCCGATGCCGCCGTCCCCGAGGAGGAGCTCGACGAGATGATGGCCGCCGTCGACGACGTGCTCGAGGAGATCGGCGCAGGGGCGAACCCGCGCCTCGTGGTCCTCAACAAGGCCGATGCGCTCGATCCCGACGCGCGCCGGATTGTCGCGGCGCGACACCGCGACGCCGTGCTGGTGTCGGCGCTCACGGGGGAGGGCCTCGACGAGCTCCGCGGCCGGATCGAGCGGTCGTTCCGCGCCCGCCTCGAGGCCGTCGAGCTGCTCGTTCCCTATGAGTCCGGAGCGGTGCTGTCGGAGCTGCACGATCTCGCCGGCGACCTCGAGCGCGAGGACACGGCCGCCGGCGTGCGCGTCCGGGCACGGGTCCCGGCGGCCGTGGCCGAGCGGCTGCGCCCGTTCGAGCTGAACGGCCACAAGCCGAGTTGATCGTCGAGTTCAAGCTCCTCTCCGAGGACGCGCGCGCCCCGGAACGGGCGAACGAACACGACGCGGGCTGGGACCTGCGTGCCGCCGAGGCGACGACGATCGCGCCCGGGGAGCGCGCCAGCGTCGGCACCGCCATCGCCGTCGCGATCCCCGAAGGGCATGCCGGCCTGGTGCTGCCGCGTTCCGGGCTGGCCGCCCGGAACGGCATCGCGCTCGTCAACGCCCCCGGGCTGATCGACTCCGGCTACCGCGGAGAGGTGCGCGTGTTGCTGCTCAACACGGACCCGCGCGCGCCTTTCGTGATCGCATCGGGCGACCGGATCGCGCAGCTGGTGGTGGTCGACGTGCCGGACGTCGAGTTCGCCGCAGCGGAGTCGCTGTCCGAGACCGCGCGCGGCGCCGGCGGCTTCGGGTCGAGCGGGGTGGAGTGAGCGCTCGTCTTCTGAGCCGGCGTCAGGATGCGCGCTCGGGTCGCACCACGACCGCGGCCTGCCGTCGGCGACCGCTCGGCATGTCGACCGCGACGAACACGCCCGACGCAGCCGTGAGCGCAGCGACGACCGCGATCGCGCCGCTGTAGTCGATCGCGTCCGCGGCCAGTCCCGCGATCAGGCCACCCGCCACGTAGCCCATGTCACGCCAGAAGCGGTACACGCCCACGGTGGGGGCGCGGGCGACGGGGGAGACCGTGTCCGCGATCGCGGCGATCAGGGTCGGATAGACGAGCGCCGTCCCTGCGCCGAGAGCGACCGCGGCGGCAGCGGCGATCGCGACCGCGGCTCCCGACGCCGCGAGCAGCGCAAGCGCGCCGGCCTGCAGCAGCATGCCGCCCACGATCAGCGGCTTGCGCCCCAGCCGGTCGGACCAGTGCCCGGTCCAGATCTGGCCGACTCCCCACACCGCGGGGTAGAGGCCGGCGACGAGCCCCACCTGCGCCGGGCTTGCGCCTCCGGCCGCAAGGAACAGGGGCACGAGGCCCCATGCGAGGGCGTCGTTGAGGTTGTTCACGAGCCCCGCCTGAGAGCACGACCGCAGCGCGGGCCGGCGGTAGCTCGCATCGGGGAACACGGCGCGCAGGGACGGCGTCGTCTCGGCGCTGTCGTGTGCGCCGAGCTGTTGTTCGAGCGCCACGTGTGCCGAGGTGTCCCGCACGAAGAGGGCCGACAGGACCAGGGCCGTCACGGCAACGCCCGCACCCGCGACGACGAGGACGTCCCGCGGGGCGAACTCCGAGGCGAGCCAGCCGCTGACCGCGGCCGCCACCGCGACCCCGCCGTATCCTGCGGACTCGTTCAGGCCAAGCGCCAGGCCACGCCGGCGAGGGCCGACCAGGTCGATCTTCATGACCACCGTCATGGACCAGGCGAGCCCCTGGTTGATCCCGAGCAGCACGTTCGCGGCGACCACCCATCCCCAGCTCGGCGCGACGGCGATCAGCAGTGGCACGGGAAGGGCGAACGCCCATCCGAGGATCAGCAGCCGCCGCCGGCCGAAGCGCTCGGCAAAACCCCCGGCGCCGAGGTTGGTGAGCGCCTTCGCCAGCCCGAATGCCACGATGAACGAGAGGACGGCGGCGCTCGAGCCGAGGCCGAAGTCCTGCTTGCCGATCAGCGGGAGGGTCGAGCGCTCGAGCCCGACCATCGCGCCGACGAACGCGTTGATCGCAACCAGCAGCGCGAACTGCGGGAGGTTCTCGCGCAGCCCGAGCCGGGTCGTGCCCGGGGCGTGCATCGCGGCCTTTAGCGCACCGGAGCGAGCCGGCCGCTGCGGTTGGCCGCGACGATCGCCGCCTGGCGCTCGGGCGGGGGCGGGATGTCGCGGATCAGGGCCTGCACGAAGTCGTCCTCTGAGCCCAGCTGCAGGGCGGGGTTGTGACGCCGCTCGAAGCCGACCGTCGAGATCGGATTGGACGACAGGCCGCGCCCGCAGACCGACCCGGAGTAATGGCCCGGATACAGCAGCACGTGGTCGGGCAGCGTCAGCAGCCGATCGCTCAGCGAGCGGTAGAGCACGCGTGCCATCTCCTCGACCGAGCCCTTGCCGTGGGCGTGCAGGTCCGGCCGCCCGGCGTCGCCAACGAGCAGCGCGTCCCCGGTAAGCACGAGCCACGGCGCGTCCGAGCGGCTGTGATCGGTCACGAGGTAGGCGTGGTGGGCCGGCGCGTGCCCGGGCGTGGCGAGCGCCTGCACCTCCGTGTTGCCGAGCTCGACGATCTCGCCGTCGCGCAGCGGGTGATGGTCGAAGTCCACGCCCGCGTCCCGTGGCAGGTACGCCGTCGCGCCCGTGCGCGCCACGAGCTCGGGCAGCCCGGAGACGTGGTCCGCATGCACGTGCGTCTCGAGCACCGCGACGATCGGGACACCCTGGCCCTCGGCGAGCGCCAGGTAGTCGTCGACGAGGTCGAGGTGGGGGTCGACGACGGCAAAGCGGCCGTGGGTCTTGCATCCCAGCAGGTAGGAGGCGCACGCGGTCTCGTCGTTCAACAGCTGTCGGAAATACACCTGGCTCCCTTCTCGTGATCTCGGCCTTGACAAACTATCAATTGATCGGTTGAATAACAAACCTGATGGGAGAGGCTCGACCGCAGAAGGACGCGCTGTTCGAGGCGATCGCGCTGATGGGCAAGGGCTTCGCGAGCGCGCGCAGGCTCGAGCTGCTCGACCTGCTTGCCCAAGGGCCGCGCACGGTCGACCAGCTCGCGCGGGCCAGCGGGCAGTCCACGGCCAACACGTCCCAACACCTCCAGGGCCTTCATGCCGCCGGGATGGTCACGCGGCGGCGCGAGGGCAGGAGCGTGCGCTATGCGCTCGCAGGCGAAGACGCGCTGCGCGTGTGGCTGGCGTTGCGCGATGCCGCGGCGGCGCGCCTGGCCGAAGTCGAGCGCGCCGCGCACGAGTATCTCGGCGAGGACGTCGAGCGCATCGGACACGACGAGCTGATCGGCCGGCTGCGCCGCGGCGAGGTCGTGCTCGTCGACGTGCGCCCCGCGGAGGAGTACGCCGCGGGCCACATCGAGGGAGCGCGGTCGGTCCCGCTGGAGGAGTTGCAGCGGAAGCTCGGCGAGCTGCCCGCCGACCGGGAGATCGTGGCCTACTGCCGCGGGCCGCTGTGCGCCTACGCGCACGAGGCGGTGCGCCAGTTGCGGGCTGCCGGCCGGCCGGCGCGGCGACTCGAGGAGGGCTGGCCGGAGTGGGACCTCGCCGAGCGGAAGACAAAGACGAAATCGACCAAGGAGGTGGCCGCATGAGCACGTCGACACGGCAGCTCGACACGAGCGAGCTCGAGCAACGCGTAAAGCACATGTACGAGGAGGTGGCGCTCGAGCCGGAGCGCGATTTCCACTTCGAGACCGGCCGCGCGCTCGCCGAGCGGCTCGGCTACCCGGCGGAGGATCTCGACAGGATCCCCGCGGGCGCGATCGAGTCCTTCGCGGGCGTGGGGTGCTTCCTCGACCTCGCGGCGATCGCGCCGGGCGAGACCGTGCTCGACCTGGGGAGCGGATCGGGGATGGACAGCTTCCTCGCGGCGCTCGCCGTCGGGCCCGACGGCAAGGTCGTGGGCGTCGACATGACCGACGAGCAGCTCGCCAAGGCGACGCGGCTCGCCGGCGACATGGGGCTCGGCAACGTCGAGTTTCGCAACGGGTACATCGAGCACCCGCCCGTCGAGGACGGCTCCGTGGACTGCGTGATCTCGAACGGCGTGGTCAACCTCTCGCCCGACAAGCCGGCGGTGTTCGGCGCCGCGGCACGCGCTCTGCGTCCCGGCGGACGACTCGCGCTGTCGGACATCGTGAGCGCCGAGCAGCTGCCCGAGGGCGTCACGTGCGACGCGTCGCTGTGGGCCGCCTGCATCGGCGGCGCGATGCAGCGCGACCGCTACCGGGAGGCGATCGAGGCGGCGGGCTTCGAGATCGTGTCGATGCGCGAGAACCCCGAGTACCGGTTCGTCTCCGACCGGGCCGACAACGCGACGCAGAAGTACGGCGTCAAGAGCATCTCGCTGCTCGCGCGACGCGCCTAGTTAGCGGCGGCGCAGCGTGCGGCGGCGGTGCAGTGCCGCCGCCGTGAGGGTGAGCGCCGCCAACCCGAGCAGCCCGGGAATCAGGAGTGCCACCGGCAGCTCGGCGCCGGCTGCGCGATCGGCCGTCGCCCCCGCCACCGTGACGGTCGGCGGGAGAATCGCGTTGAGGGCCGAGAACCCTTCGTCGGCCCCGGTGTGGAAGCCGCCGGAGCCGGGCTCGGGGACGCCGTCGAACAGCGGCGCTGTCCGCGCGAGCGGGCGTCGCGTCGAGCGGGTCTTGCGGGCGCTCCGCCCGCGGTGCGCCTTGCCGGCCTTGGCCCTGGTCTTGGCCTTCGCGCGGTGCGACCGCGCGACCGCACGGCCCCGCGTGCCGGTCCGCCGTGCGCGGCGCGTTCCGCGCTTCACGGCGCGGGCCGGCGACGCGGGCGTGGCGGTGGAAGCCGGAGCGGCGGCGGGCGCCGGTGCGAACTCACGAGCGGAGGCAGGGGCCGGCGACGCCGGCGCCGCCACTGCGCTCGGAAGGGACACGGGCGCCGCAAGCTCCTCGGTCTTTGGCGGCTCGGAGCGCGGCAGCGCGAGCCCGAGGTACTCGATCTTGGGCTTGACCTTCGTCTTCCTACCGGACTCGTGCATCTCCGCCTCGACCTTGAAGGTCCGGGCGCTCTCACCGAGCGCGGGCATCGTGAACTCTCCGGTGATCAGGGTGCCCGCGGCGCTGCCCTGCACCACGTCCCGGTCTGCGACCTCGATCTCGTAGTTCACGCGGCTGCGCGCTCCCGTGATCGAGAAGTGGACCGTGTCCCCGGCCCGCGCCTGCTGCTCGACGACGGAGAAGCTCGGGTGCGCGTGGGCGATCCCTCCGCCCGTCAGAAGGAAGAGGATGCTCAAGAAAAGTGCTGCTCCCGCGCTGCGAATGGCCAACCGTCCCTGGTCGTGCTCCCGATTCCAACCTCCCACGCCGGGGACGCCCCGTCAAGCGAAATCCTCGGCCGTTCGCGGACGCCATCCCGGTCAGCCCGTGGGCCCGAAGCGCTCGGTCTTCACCCGCGCGGGGTCGAAGCCCGCCTCGAGCAACAGGCGCGTCGCGGTCTCGACGAAGCCGTTCGACCCGCACACGAAGGCGACGCCGCGGTCCGGAGCCGCCTGCGCGATCAGCGCCGAGTCGATGCGGCCGGTGTGCCCCGTCCAGCCCTGCGGAGGCTCGCGCGTGAACGTGAGCAGCGCGTCGTCGCCCAGCTCGTCCGCGTAGATCACCTCGTCGGCGGAGCGCACGGAGTAGACGAGCCGCATCGGGAGGTCGGGCATCGTGCGCCGGCGATGGCGCAGGATCGCCATCAGCGGCACGACGCCCGAGCCGCCACCGACGAGCAGCACCGGCGCCTCGCCGCGCCATACGAAGTAGGAGGCGAACGGGCCGCGCACCTCGACCTGGTCGCCCTCGGTCACCACGTCGTGGAAGTAGGGCGACACCTCGCCGTCGTCGAGGCGGTCGATCGTCAGTTCCACCTCGCCCTTGTCGAGGGGGGTGGAGGCGACCGAGTAGGAGCGTTGCGCCGTGTACCCGTCGGGTGCGGTGAGGCGCACGTCGTAGTGCTGGCCGGGCAGGTGCGGCATCCACATCGGGAGCACGAGCCGGAACGACTTCACGCGCTGGGTCTCCTGCTTGATCGACGACACGGTGGCGACCTGCCACGCGCCGGGCGCGCGCATCTCGACCGGGGTCAGTCCGTCCAGTAGCGCTCCTCCTTCCACGGGTCGCCGCGGTTGTGGTACCCGTTTGCCTCCCAGAACCCCGGCTCGTCGTGGTCCATGATGCGCAGGCCGGCCACCCACTTGGCGCTCTTCCAGAAGTAGAGGTGGGGAACGAGCAGCCGCGCCGGGCCGCCGTGCTCGCGCGGGAGCGGCTCGCCCTCGTGCTCGGTCACGATCCACGCCTTGCCGTCGGTGACGTCCTCGAGCGGCAGGTTGGTGGTGTAGCCGCCGTATGAATACGCCATCACGTATGCGCCGAGCGGCTCGACGTCCTCGAGCAGCGTGTCGACCGACACGCCGCCGAAGCTCGTCCCGAGCTTCGACCACTTCGTGACGCAGTGGATGTCGCACGGCACGGTCTCGAACGGCAGCGCGCGGAACTCCTCGGCGGTCCACTCGCGCTCCTGCGCGACCATGCCGTCGATCCGCAGACCCCATTCGTCGGGGGCGACGTCTGGCGTCGGGCCCGCGGTCAGGACAGGGAAGCCGTTCTCGATGTACTGCCCGGGCGGGACCCGGTCCGCCAGCTCCTCGGGAACGCGCCGCCGGCCGCCGAAGCCTCGGGAGATGAAGCCCATGGAGCGGAGACTACCCACCCGCCCGAAGACCACCGCTGGGTAGACTCGATGCCGGCCACGCCCCCGCCAGGAGGAACCCCATGACCACCGACGACGTCAGCCAGGCGAAGCCCGCGATCGTCCTGATCGCGTAACGAGGGCGGCGTACGGTCAGGGGGGTCTCATACGACAGCTCCGCGGGTCGCTGGGTCCTCGCGATCGCGGTCCTGGGGTCGGGCCTGGCGTTCCTCGACGGCACGGTCGTCAACGTCGCGCTGCCGGAGATCGGCCGTGACCTCGACGCGTCCACGAGCGACCTGCAGTGGGTGCTCAACGGCTACCTGCTGACGCTCGCTTCGCTGATCCTGCTCGGCGGTTCGCTGGGCGACCGGCACGGGCGGCGCCGCATCTTCGTGCTCGGGGTGGGCCTGTTCACGGGCGCATCGCTGCTGTGCGCGATCGCGCCGACCGTCGAGCTGCTGATCTTCGCGCGGCTGCTGCAGGGCATCGGCGGAGCGCTGCTGACGCCCGGCAGCCTCGCGATGATCGAGTCGAGCTTTCGCCCCGGCGACCGGGCGCGCGCGATCGGCGCGTGGTCGGGACTCGGCGGCGTCGCGGCGGCGCTCGGCCCGCTGCTGGGCGGCTACCTGGTCGATGCGGTGTCGTGGCGGGCGATCTTCCTGATCAACCTCCCACTGGGCATCTTCGTGATGGCGATGGCTCCCCGCCATGTCCCCGAGACCCGTGACCCGATGGCGAGCGGGCGGCTCGACGTTGCCGGCGCGACCCTTGTCGGGCTTGGGCTGGCGGGCACCACCTACGCGCTGATCGAGGCTCCGGGCAACGGGTTCAGCCCGTTGATCCTGGTGGCCGCGATCGGCGGCGTCGCGGCCCTCGTCGCCTTCCTGCTGGTCGAGCGCCGCAGCGCGAACCCGATGATGCCCCTGGACATGTTCAAGTCGCGCCAGTTCAGCGCCGCCAACCTCGTCACGTTCGTGGTCTACGCGGCGCTCGGGGGCGTCTTCTTCCTGCTCGTCGCCTTCCTCCAGATCTCGCTCGGCTATTCCGCCGTCCAGGCCGGCGCGGCGGCGCTCCCCGTGACGGTGCTGATGCTCCTGTTCTCGGCCCGCTCGGGCGCCCTCGCCCAGCGCATCGGGCCGCGCATCCCGCTGACCGTCGGCCCGCTCGTGATCGCGGTTGGATTGCTGATGATGACCGGGATCGACCCCGGTGACGCGTATGTCTCCAGCGTGCTGCCGGCCGTGATCGTGTTCGGGATCGGCCTCACCCTGGTCGTCGCGCCTGTCACCGCGACCGTGCTCGCCGCGGCGGAGTCCCGGCGCTCCGGCATGGCGTCGGGCATCAACAACGCCGTGTCGAGGGTCGCGGGCCTGCTGGCCGTGGCGGTGCTGCCGCTGATCGCCGGCCTCACGGGCGACCAGTTCTACGACCCGGCGGCGATGGAGGACGGCTTCCACATGGCGATGGTGGCGTGCGCCGGCCTCGCCGCGCTGGGCGGCGTCCTCGCCTGGTTGACGATCAGCTCCGAGGTGCTGGCACCAGAGCCCGAACCGCTTCCGGAGTTCGCGTGCCCGGTGACCGGCCCGCCGGTGCGCCACGGAGGCGAGGGCGACCGCGAACGCGAGCCGGTCGTGCAGTTGGGGTAGCCGGCTATGCCGGCCCCGGGCGCCTGAGGCCCGGGGAGTAGCCGAAGCACGGGCTGTCCGGGCGCAGCCGGAAGTCCTTGCGGGCGCGGCTCACGTAGCCCGGGTCGGCCACGAGGTTCTCCGACAGCTCGACTGCGATCGCGGGCGAGATGCCCGCGGGGTTCCCGGCGTGACGAGTGCTCCACAGGCAGTTGCGCCGCGCCACGTTGGCGCTGCCGCTCAGCTCGAAGTCCTCGACGTTGTAGCGGACGACCGGGTTGGAGATCACGTTGTGCTCCACCACGTTGTGCGCGGACCGTCGCGAGAACACGATGCCCTCGCCGTTGCCGTCGATCACGTTGCGCGCGACGTATGTGCGCTGCGCGTCGGGGAACAGCTGCACGCCGCGGTCCGCGTTGTCGTAGATCCAGTTGTCGGTGATGCGCACGCCGTAGGAGGCCTCGACGTAGATCCCGTGGTGGTGGTTGGTGGGAGGGAGGTCGCCGCAGTCGTGAATCCGGTTGCGCTCGATCACCGTGCGGCGTGCCCGTCCGTACTCGTCGGAGCCCAGCACGAAGCAGATGGTCGTGTTGCGGGTCGTGATGTCGTTGTCGCGGAACACCACGTTGTTCCCGTTGACGGTCGGACTGGGCAGCCTCGGGCGGTTGCGGCCGTCCAGGAACAGCTGCCTGAACACCACGTGGTTCGCGCTGTTGGCCACGTGGAGCCGTCCCCGCACCGTTGCGCGGGCGCCCGGGGCGCTCCTGATCGTGGTCGGCGCGCCCGCCCTGCCGCCCCTCCTCACCTTCACGCGGCCGCGGTAGACGCCCGCGCGCAGGCAGCCCGTCTGACCCGGGCGAAGCGAGTTGGCGAGCTTCCCCACGGTCGCGTAGGGATGCGCCGCCGTGCCGCGCGCCGCGTTCGAGCCGCGGGGCGAGGCGACCTTGTCGCAGGCGGCCCAGGAAGGGCCGGCCGTGACCGCTGCGCCGAGCGCCGCTATGACGATCGCCGTGGCGGTCCTCACGTTCCGATTGTGTCAAGGCGCCGCGATCCCGGGCGGCGGTCAAATCGCCCTCAGCTACCGTTTGGCGGCGAACGTGAACCACAAGGCCCTCCACATCGAGAACCTGACGAAGCGCTACCCGACGGGGGTGGAGGCGCTGCACGACGTGTCCCTCGACGTCGAGGACGGGGAGTTCTTCGGGCTGCTGGGGCCGAACGGTGCGGGCAAGTCCACGCTGATCCACTGCACGACCGGGCTCGCACAGCCCACCTCCGGTGCGATCGAGGTCTTCGGGCACGACGCGATCGACCACTACGCGGAGGCCCGCCAGGCGGTCGGGCTCGCGCCGCAGGAGCTGAACCTCGACTGGTTCCTGACCGTCGAGGAGACGCTCGACTACCACGCCGGCTACTTCGGGATGCCGCGGCGCGAGCGCCGCGAGCGCGCCCGGGAGCTGATCGAGGTCTTCTCGCTGGCCGACAAGCGGGACGAGCGCACCCGCACGCTGTCCGGCGGGATGAAGCGACGCCTGATCCTGGCCCGCGCCCTGATGCACCGCCCGCGCCTGCTGATCCTCGACGAGCCCACCGCCGGCGTCGACATCGAGCTGCGGCTCGAGCTCTGGCACTACGTGCAGCGCATCAACCAGGAGGGCACCACGATCCTGCTGACCACGCACTACCTGGAGGAGGCCGAGCAGCTCTGCGACAAGATCGCCTTCATCAACCAGGGTGAGATCGTCGCGCAGGGCTCGAGCGGCGAGCTGGCGGCGACCTACGGCGTCGCGAACCTCGAGGACGCCTATCTCACGCTCGTCGGGCGCAAGGAGCTCTCGCGCTCGCGCGTCGAAGTCGAGGAGGTCGCCTAATGAGCGCCGCGCAGATCCGCTTCCTCACGCTCTCGCGGCGCGAGGTCAACCGCTTCATGAAGATCAAGAAGCAGACGATCGGCGCGCCGCTGCTCGAGACCTTCCTCTACATCTCGGTGTTCGGGGCGGCGCTCGGCTCGCGCATCGACAAGCTGCACGGCATCGACTACGTCGTGTTCGTGATCCCCGGCCTGATCATGATGGCCTGGGCGATCAACGCGTTCTCCAACAACGCCTCCTCGATCCTCCAGCAGAAGTTCCAGGGCGCGATCCAGGACCAGCTCTCCTCGCCGGCGTCGCCGCTCGAGCTGCTGCTCGCGTTCTCGCTCGGCGGCTTCATGCGCGGCCTGGTGGTCGCGGCGCTGACCTTCACCGCGGCGTCGTTCCTGGTGGACCTGCCGGTCGAGCACATCCTGGTGCTGATCCCCGGGCTGTTCCTGGTCGGCTTCTTCTTCGCGCAGCTCGGCGTCCTGATCGGCGTCCGCGCCGAGCAGTTCGACGACGTCGCGATCGCGCAGACCTTCGTGCTCCAGCCCCTGATCTTCCTCGGCGGCGTCTTCTACTCGGCGTCGCTGCTGCCCGAGCCGTTCCAGACCCTGACCCACTTCAACCCCGTCTACTACATGATCGCGCTCGTGCGCTACGGCTTCCTCGGCTACGCCGAGGCGAACGTGGCGCTGTCGCTGCTCTTCCTCACGATCGCGACGGCGGCCCTGTTCGCGGCGAACCTCCGGTTGTTCTCGCGCGGATACAAGCTGCGGGCCTAGGTACCGCGGGGGTAAGCTGCCCCGGGAGCTGCCCTGAGCCAACCAGACAGACACCCACGCCGCAGCCGGTCGGAGCGGGCAGGCCGGACCGCGATCATCGCGGGCGCCGCCCTGGTGGCCCTGTTCGCCCTCCTGAACCTCGACGAGGTCGAGGTCAACTGGCTGATCGGGACCTGGCAGACGCCGCTGATCGTGGTGATCGCGCTGTCGGCCGGGCTCGGGTTCGGGCTGGGCTGGGTCGGGGCGCGCCGCCGCCGGCCCTGACGTTTGCGCCGCGGCCCCCGCGGCGCGACAATCCACCGATGGCCAGCCGCGAGAGAATGCCGAGCGCCGACGCGGCCTGGCTGCGAATGGACCGCCCGACGAACCTGATGGTGATCAACGGGGTCCTGCTCTTCGACGAGCAAATCGACTGGCCACGCGTCAAGGAGGTGATCGACGAGCGACTCGTAAAGCGGTATCCGCGCTTCCGCCAGTGCGCGGGCCAGAGCGGCGGCCTGCGCGGCGGCGCCTTCTGGGAGGACGATCCGCACTTCGACCTCGACCTGCACATGCATCACCTCGCGCTGCCGGCGCCCGGGGACCGCGCCGCGTTGCAGGACCTGGTCGGCGACCTGATGGCCGAGCCGCTCGATCGCGCGAAGCCGCTGTGGCACTTCTACCTGATCGACGGCTACGGCGATGGATGCGCCCTGTACGCGCGCATGCACCACTGCATCGCGGACGGGATCGCGCTCGCACGTGTCCTGCTCTCCCTCACCGACTCCGACCCGGACGCCGGGATCGAGCCACACGTCCCCGTGGCGGCGCCGGGCAGACGCCGGCTGCGGTCCGTCGTGACCCGCCCGGCCGCGGGTGCAGTGCATGCCGGACGCGCCGCGGTCGGCGCCCTCGCCCACGAGGGGTTCGAGATGCTGCTCCATCCCTCGGCCGAGCTCAGCCATCTGGGAACGCTCGCGCGCGCGGACACGAAGGCGCTGGCGCACGTCCTCCTGACGCCCTCCGACGCCCAGACCGCCCTCAAGGGAGACCTCGGCGTCGCGCGTCGCGTCGCCTGGTCGGAGCCCCTCTCGCTCGACGACGTGAAGGGCATCGCGCACGCCAACGACGCCACGGTCAACGACGTGCTGGTTGCCGCGATGACCGGCGCCCTGCGCCGTTACCTGCGAGGGCGCCGGTCGCTCGTGGACGAGATCCGCGCCTTCGTGCCGTTCAACCTGCGACCGCTGGACCAGCCGTTGCCGGCCAGCCTCGGCAACAAGTTCGGCCTCGTCTTCCTGTCCCTTCCGGTCGGCGCCAGGACGGCGCGCGCACGCCTGCGCGAGGTGAAGCGGCGGATGGACGAGATCAAGGGCTCGCCCGAGGGCGCGATCGCGTACGGCATGCTCGAGCTGATGGGCATGACCCTGGCGCAGGTCGAGTCGGTGATGGTCGACATGTTCTCGGCGAAGGGCACCGCCGTGATCACCAACGTGCCGGGGCCCCGTGAGCCCGTCTACCTGGCCGGCTCCCCGGTCAGCGCCGTCGCGGTCTGGGCGCCGATGTCGGGCAGCGTCTCGATGAGCGTCAGCATCTTCAGCTACAACGGCCGCGTGACGGTCGGGGTGATGGGCGACGCCGGCCTGATCCCCGACCCCGAGACGATGATCGACGGCTTTCGGACAGAGCTCGACGCCCTCGCGCGGATCGGCCACGCGCCGCACGAACGCGTCGGCCGATGAGTCTGCCTCGCTTCGCCGGTCTAACTGGTGAAGGGAACCGATGACTGCGCACGGGACAACCATGATGCTCGCCGAGCGCGACCTGCTCGCGGCGGCCCGCGGCGGCGACGAGGATGCGTTTCGCCGCCTGGTGGAGCCGCGCCGCGCCGAGCTCCACGCCCACTGTTACCGGATGCTGGGCTCGGTCCACGATGCCGACGACGCGCTGCAGGACGCGCTCCTGCGTGCCTGGCGCGGGCTTGCGCGGTTCGAAGGCCGCAGCGCGCCTGGCTCGTGGCTCTACAAGATCGCGACCAATGCATGTCTGGACGTGATCGCGCGGCGGCCCAAGCGCGTGCTTCCGGTCGACTACGGCCCCTCTTCGGCGGCCCGGGACGACCCCGGCGAGCCGCTCACCGAGTCGGTGTGGCTGGAGCCCTATCCGGACGAGGAAATCGGCCTCGAGGAGGGTTACGCGTCCCCGCACGCCCGCTACGAGCAGCGCGAGGCCGTGGAGCTCGCGTTCATCGCGGCCCTCCAGCATCTGCCTGCACGGCAGCGCGCCGTGCTGATCCTGCGCGAGGTGCTGGGCTTCTCGGCCCGCGAGGTCGCGACGTCGCTCGACACGACGGTCGCATCGGTGAACAGCGCCCTCCAGCGTGCCCGCAGGACGATCGACGAGCGGCTTCCCCAGCGCAGCCAGCAGGCCACCCTGAAGGCGCTGGGCGACGAGCGCGCCCGCGACATCCTGCAGGGATACCTCGATGCATGGGAGCGGCGCGACGTCGACGCGATCGCCGGCATGCTCGCGGACGACGCGACGCTCGCGATGCCGCCGCACCGGAGCTGGTGGCGCGGCCGCGACACGGTCGTCGACTTCATGCGGCGCATGCTGCCGACCTGTCCCCGGGCACGCGCCGTTCACATCCGCGCAAACGGGCAGCCCGCGATCGGCTGGTACCTCTGGGACGACGAACGCGGGAGCTACGTCGCGACATCGATCGAGGTGCCCACCCTCGAGGGCGCGCGGGTGAAGGACATGACCGCCTTCGTGACCCCGGGGATCTTTCCGCGCTTCGGCCTGCCCGACGAGCTTGGGTGAGCGGCGGCCGCGCGTTCGGCCTCAGCGCGGCGCAGGCACGATCCGGATGTACGGGCGGGGCGAGTCCCATCCGTCGGGGTAGGTCTTGCGCGCCTCGTCGTCGGAGACGGAGCCGGCGATGATCACGTCCTCGCCTTCCCGCCAGTTCACCGGCGTCGCGACCTTGTGCTCGGCGGTCAGCTGCAGGGAGTCGATCACGCGCAGGACCTCGTCGAAGTTGCGGCCCGTGGTCATCGGATAGACGAGGATCAGCTTGACCTTCTTGTCCGGGCCGATCACGAAGACGTTGCGCACCGTCTGGTTGTCGGCGGGCGTGCGCTCGGTCGGGTCCCCGCTGACGTCGGCCGCCAGCATGCCGTACAGCTTCGACACGTTGAAGTCGGCATCGGCGATCAACGGGTAGTTCGGGGCATTTCCCTGGGTCTCCTCGATGTCACGAGCCCAGTCCGCGTGGTTGTCGACCGGGTCGACCGAGAGGCCGATGATCTTCACGTTCCGGCGGTCGAACTCCGGCTTGATCTTGGCCATGTAGCCGAGCTCGGTCGTGCACACCGGGGTGAAGTCCCGTGGGTGGGAGAAGAGCACCGCCCACGAGTCCCCGATCCAGTCGTGGAAGCGGATCGAGCCTTCCGTCGTCTCGGCCTCGAAGTCAGGTGCCGTGTTCCCTATCTGAAGGGCCATCGTCGTCCTCCTCGTCTTGAGGTCATCCAGTGTGCTGCTGAATGTACCGATCCGGCTGTCAGCGCTGCCGGAGGGTGCGCACACGGAGCTCGAGCGCCCGGCTGCGACGGCGCTCTGCATTCACGGCCACCACGCGATAGACGTAAGTCGTGCCGGGCCGCAGCCGCCTGTCGCGCGCGCGGCCGGCGGCGCTCACGTCCACGCGGACGCGGTGCCGGCGACCGGCTCGGCGCCGCGTGGCCTTCAGGGTGATGCCGTCGCGGACCTTGAGGACGATCAGGACGCTTCGCCGGCGGACGCGGAGCCTGCGGAGCTTCGGGCGCTTCGGGCGGCGTGCCTGCGCCCAGGCGCTTCGCGGCAGGGCCTGGCGCAGCCACGCGTGGAGCGTCTCGGCGGTGGTGGAGGCGCGCACGCCGTAGCGCTGGCCGATCCTGTTGCCGGGCAGGTTGTAGGCACGACGGTCCTGGACGAAGAAGACCGGGAACGTGCGCAGGAGCCAGGCGCTCTCCCAGGCCGGGATCGGCGCGTAGTTGGTGCGTTGCTGGCCGTAGTCGCCGTAGGGCACCGCGAAGGCCAGCGCCTCGAAGCCGGGGATCTGGGCGGCCATCAGGCGGCGCCCGGCGAGGATGTCGGACGTGACACGGCGCTTGAACGGGCTGAATTTCTCCCGTGTGCCGTTCCGGTAGATCAGGTTCGCGTAGTAGGGACCGGTCCGGCCTCCGGGTCCGGTGGGGATCCGGACGTGGCCCGCGTGCGCGTGCTCCTGCAGGTCCCAACGGCCGCCGGCCGCCATCGCGCGCAGCTGCGGCCAGCTCAGATATCCGGGCTTGGCGGCGCCGGCGTTCGCGGTGATCACGAACATGGTCGCGCGCATGCCGTATCGCCCGAGGGTTGCGTCGGCGCCCTGGTAGCTGTCGAGGCGGCCGTCGTCGAAGGTGATCAGAATCGGGCGGTCCGGGAGGCCCGTCACGTCCCCGGCGGCGAAGCGGGCGTACTGGGCGATCGAGATCGCGTGGAAGCCCTCGGCGGCCAGCATCGCCATCTGGCGGGCGAACTCCGCCGCGGTGATCGAGTAGGGCTCACGCGGGCGCGGAACAGCGTCGATCCCGTGGTAGACGAGGACCGGGACCACGCCGCGATAGTTGTGGACGGACGCATCCGCAGCGGCGTGCGCCGGGTCGGGACTCCAGAGCAAGAGCGCAGCCAGCACGCTCACGACGCACACGCCGGCCCGTGCTCGGGCGTGTGCGATCACGGTTTACCGCGTGCTGCCGGGCCGCGCCCAGCAGAACACCTCGATTCGAATCCCATCGGGATCGAATGCGAAGAGCGCGTAGTAGTCCTCCACGTCGCGATCCGCCTCGGGTGGAAAGTGGATGCTCCCGCCACTCGAGAGGCAGCGTGCGTGGGCGTCGTCGACCTCATCTCGACGGTCGACCTCAAAGGCAAGATGTTCGATTCCAACCTCGTAGTAGTGGTGAGCGCCGCCGTCCGCCGGTCGGATTCCGAGCATCGACCCGGTCGTCGGGTCTTCGAGGTAGACGACTTCCTCTGTTCCGCGGTAGGTCGGGTACCGGACACTCTCTCTCCACCCCAGAGGCCCGAGCAGGCCGAGGTAGAACGCGATCGATCGCTCCACATCGGCGACGGCAAAGTCAACATGGTGTATGCCTCGCGCCGGCATGGCTTCTCCCCCTCGGCTCGCGTCCGCCGGCGAGCGTATAGCCGCGCGTCAAGCGGTGCAACCTTCGACACCTGCACCGCGACCGTCAGCGCCCGAGCGCGGCCCGCACCGCCGACTCGTGCGCCGCACGCTCGAGCTCGTCGTCGAGCGGCTCGAGCACCGGCGCCGCGCCGTCGCGCCGCTCGAGCGCCCAGGCGGTCAGCACGTCCGCGAGCCAGGTGTTCTTCGGCAGCAGCGGCCCGTGCAGGTAGGTCCCGATCAGCCTGCCCCGCCGCACCCCCTCGACGCCGTCCTTGCCGTTGTTGCCGAACCCGGACACGACGCGGCCGAGCGGCCGCTCGCCCTCGCCGAGGTACGTGCGCCCGCCGTGGTTCTCGAACCCGGCGATGCGGCGCCGGCCGTCGCCCAGGTCGGCCTCGATCAGCACGTTCCCGATCAACCGCTCGCCGGGCTCGCGCACCGTGCGCAGGTCGACCAGCCCGAGGCCGCGCAGGGACTCGCCGCTCGGCAGCTCGTAGGAGTGGCCCAGCAGCTGGTACCCGCCGCAGACCCCGAGCATCGCGGCACCCGAGTCGACCGCGGCCGCGAGCGCGTCGCGCTTGGTCGCGGCGAGGTCGCGGGTGACGAGGACCTGGTCGCGATCCTGGCCGCCGCCCATGTAGAAGAGGTCGTGCGCATCGGGATCGACCGACTCGCCGGGGCCCGCCGTGCCCAGCTCGAATCCGATTCCCCGCCAGCGGCAGCGATGCTCGAGCACCGCGATGTTGCCGCGGTCGGCATAGATGTTCATGTGGTCCGGGTACAGCCACATCACGCGCAGGGTGCCGGCGCTCATGCGTCCTCCGGGCGGCACGCCACGACGACGACGCTCGCGACGTGGTCCTCGGTCGCCGGGATGTCGCGTCGCTCGAGCACGGTCATCCCCGCAGCCGCGATCTCGTCCTCGAGAGTCCCGGGCGCGACGAGCTCGAGCCGGATCTCGTCGATGCTGCGCGACTGCCTGCCCTCGGGCGACACGGCCGTGCGGACCCGCTCGATCACGATCGCGCCGCCGCGCTCGACGAGGTGCACGCCGACGGAGAGGCTCGAATAGACCCAGCTGTCGACCTCCCGCATGTCCGGTGGGGGAGGGCCGTAGTCGTCGTCGAGCAGCTCGCCCTCGAGGTTCATGAGGGTCGTCGCGAACGTCCCGCCGGGGCGCAGGTGCGCTACGGCGCGCGACAGCATCTCGCCGCGCTCGGCGGCACCGTGGAACAGTTGGATGAACTGCATCGGCGCAAAGACCGCGTCGAACTGCACGCCGAGGTCGAAGTCGCGCGCGTCGGCGCGGACGGTGGTGACGTCGAGGCCCGCGCGCTCGGCGCGGTAGGCGAGCACCTCGAGCAGCTCGGGCTCGCGGTCGAGCGCCGTGATGCGGCGCCCGCGGCGGGCGAGCTGGAGCGCGACGCGGCCGGTACCGCAGCCGATGTCGAGCACCTCGTCCCCGCGGCGGGTGAGCTCCTCCCACAGTGCGAGGTCCGCGTCGTAGGAGCCGCATTCGACGTCGTGCCAGATCGCAGCCGGGGAGGTCATTCCCAGAAGGGCGGCGCGAGGCCGCGGTCGCTCAGCACGTCGCGCAGCTCGAGCAGCGCGGTGTAGGTCGGCAGGGCATAGAGCGGACGCTCCGCGTCGCCGGCGAGCGCGCGATCGAGCCCCTGCTCGAGGTGCGGTACGACGTCGAGCCGCGCCGGCGCGAGGCCCGCGTACTTGAGCCGCAGGGCCAGCTCCTCGGCGCGGGTGCCCGAGCAGGTCACGTGCGCGGCATGCGGGGCGAGCGTCTCGAAGTCCGCGTCCCAGATCCAGGAGATGTCGCGGCCGTCGGCGATGCGGTCGTTCAGCACGATCCAGACGTCAAGGCCCTTGCCGTCGGCGGCCGCGAGGGTGCGGAAGACCTCGTTCGCGCCGGCCGGGTTCTTGACGAGCAGGATCGCGAGCTCGCGGTCGCCGACGGCAATCTGCTCCGCGCGCCCGAACGCGGCCGCGAAGGACTCGAGGCCGCGCCGCACCTCCTCGCTGGACGCCCCGAGCTGCAGGCAGCACGCAGCCGCGGCGGTCGCGTTGTAGACGTTGTAGAGCCCGGGGAGGCGCAGGGTGACGCGCATCTCACCGCTCGCGGTGGAGAGGGTGAAGCGCGAGCCCGACATGCCGAGCAGCTCGACGTCGCGCGCGGCGACGTGCGGTTGCGGGCGCGCGTTGCCGCAGTTGGGGCAGCGGTAGTCACCGAGGTGGCCGAGGTACGCGGCCGTGTACACGTACGCGGTGCCGCAGCGACGGCAGTGCTTGGCGTCGGAAGCGTGCTCGACGCGCTCGAGCGCGTGGGCGCGGTCCTCGAGCCCGAAGTAGGTGATGCGCCGTCGCGGCTTGCCGTCGGCGTCGCGGCCCAGGTCCGCTACGAGTGGATCGTCGGCGTTCAGGACGAACGCGGTCTCGCCCTCCCGCGCCGCAACCAGCGCGCTCCATTCGTCGGCCAGCACCTCGAGCTCGCCGTAGCGGTCGAGCTGGTCGCGGAAGAGGTTTCCCAGCAGCACCGTGTGGGGGGAGAGGTCGCCGACGACCTCGCGCAGCCACGCCTCGTCGACCTCGAAGAGCCCGATGTTCCCGCTCTGCTCCAGCAGGGCCGTCGCCACGCCGCCGGGCATGTTCGCTCCCGCGCGGTTGTGCACCGCATCGAGGCCGTGCTCGGCGAGGATGCGAGCGACCATCCCGGAGGTGGTCGTCTTCCCGTTCGTGGCACTCACGACGAGCGACCCCCGATCGAGGCCGCGTGCGAGCAGCCCGATCGCGCCGGGCTCCATCCGCAGCAGCAGCTTGCCCGGAAGGCTCGTGCCGCCGCCGCGCCGGCTGGCTCGCGACAGCGCCCCCGCGGCGCGCGCCACCGCGACCTTCGCACGCAGCCCCGGCACGGCGCTAGGACCGGGGAGCGATCACGCTCAACCCGCCGCGGATCAGGCGCACGGTCGCCGGAAGCGACGTGATCGGCTCACCGTCGGCGTAGACGTCGAACGGGCGGTCGGCCGCGATCTGCACCTCGCGCGCGCGGTAAACGCTGACCGTGTCCTCCTCGACATGGGTGCCCTTGAACACCTTGGGCAGGTTAGCCAGGAACCGCCGCTTGGGCACCTGCTCCACGAAGATCACCTCGAGCAGGCCGTCGGAGGGGTCCGCACCCGGGGCCATGTGCATCCCGCCGCCGTAGTAGCCGGTGTTGGCGGCAGCCACGGTGTAGCCCTCGAAGCGGTGCTCGCGGCCGTCGAGGCGCACGGTGAACCGGGCAGGGCGCCAGGCGGCGAGCGCGCGGATCGCGGCGTATGCGTAGACGAGATTGCCGCGCACGAGCTTCGCCTCGTTCGCGAGCCGGTTCGCCTCGGAGTCGTAGCCCATCGATGCGATGCACGCGAACGGCCGGCCGTTCGCCTCGCCCAGGTCGAGCGCCTTGCGCACGCCCCCGAGCAGGACGCGGCAGGCCCCCGGGATGTCCTGGGGGATGCCGATCGCGCGCGCGAAGTCGTTGCCGCGGCCGCCGGGAAGAACGCCCAGCGCACCGGAGCCGCGCAACGCCCCGGCGAGTGCGCCCACGAGCCCGTCGCCGCCGAGCGCGACCACGACCTCGCCCTGCGCGACCGCGTCGCGTGCGACGTGGGTCGCGTGCGGCAGGTCACGGGTCTCGATGGTGCGGTGCGCGGCACCGCCGGCGTCCAGCTCGCGCTTGACCTCGGGCAGCAGCCGCACGGGCTTGCCCCCCGCGGACGCCGGGTTCATCAGGATCGCGAACTTGCGCTCGTCGCTCACGGCCGCCGCGCAAGGTAGTAGGTCCCGGGGCCGGATTCCCCGGCGGCGACGGTCTCGAGGCCGTGTGCGCCGAAGCCGGCGCGCAGCTTGTCGGGCGATGTGTAGAACGGAGTCACCGCGCCACGCGACGCGATCTTGGCGACGTGACCGCCGGGGCGCACGAGCCGCGAGACCGGTTCGAAGAACGGCGGCATGTTCATCATGATCACGAGGTCGTAGCCCTCGCTCGGGTCGAGCTCGGTGAGGTCGGCGACGAGGAAGCGGGCTCCCGACCGTGCCTGCTTGGCGGCGGCGATCGCGATCATCGCCGGCGACACGTCGATGCCCGTGACGTCGGCATCCGGCCAGCGCTCGGCCGCGATCAGCGCGGCGGCGCCGGTGCCGGTCCCGACGTCGAGCACGCGGGCGGGGGAGTGGGGGAGGAGGTCGAGCGCGGCCGTGAGCGGCGCGACCCGCCCGGGATCGCTCGCGTAGCGCGCGTCCCACGTCGGCGCCGCGCGCTCGAAGAACCGTGTCATCGGCCCGCGCAAGAAGCGCCACGTCCACGGCGCGGCCGCGAGCACGTCGTTGATGCCGCGCGCCAGCCGCTGCCAGCCGCGCCGCCGCGAGCCGGGCGTCAAAAGCCGGTAGCCGCGCGCTGCGCAGCCCACTCGCCGCGGGCCGCGCCGCTCAGCTCGCCCGAGTCCAGGGGCACGAATTCGACTTCGTCCGCGCGGTCGCCGAGCAGGCGCTCGACGCGCGCGTTCTGGGCGTCGCGCGGATCGCAGACGAGCAATTCGTCCTGGCCGAACTCGATCCACGGCTCCGCCGGCGTGAGCTTCTCGCTCGCCGCCATCACGAGGTTGCCGCCGCGCGGGCGCTCGAGGTGGACGTGATGGTGCGTCTTCGTGTCCGTGTCGACCTCCAGGTCGCGCGCGAGCCAGAACAGGCGGTACACGCCGAAGCGGTACGCGTACATGCGGCGCCCGTCGCAGAAGAGGAAGTTCAGCGCCGAGAAGCGGCACGTGTCGCAGACGGTCTCGACGGCACGGCGCAGCGACGCGACCACGTCGTCGTGGTCGAAGCCCGTCATCAGCATGTTGAAGAAGCGCTCGGAGTCGGTGTCCCCGGCGGGCGGCGTGTCCGCAAGCGGCTCGAGCAGAGAAGCCTTGATGATCGTTCCGTTGTGGCAGTAGGTGTAGGGGCCGCGGTCGAAGGGGTGGGTGTTCTCGAGCTTCAGGCCGCCGATCGTGGCGCGGCGGACGTGGACCATGATCAGCTGCGCGCGCCCGGCCGTGACCTCGTCGAAGCAGTCGTCGGCATGCGCGGCGTGCGCGAAACGGCGGACGTCGGGCTGACCACCGGAGTAGTACGCGCTGCCCCATCCGGAGTCGTGTTCCTCGGACTGGCGCAGGACGGAGTTGTCCGAGCGCAGCAGCTCGAACGAGACGTCGACCGGCTCACTCGCAGCCGCTGCGAACAACCTGCACATCCAGCAGATATTAGTTAGTGGCCGACCGCACCCGGAGCGTGCCCGTCATGCCGAGCTCGCGGTGGCCCGGGACCGTGCAGGCCATCACGTAGCGGCCCGGGGGCAGGTCGACCGCGAGCGTCTCGCCGTCGCCCGGCAGGAAGGTGTCCGTTCCCGCGAGCTCCTGGGTCTCGTCCTTCGGATCGGGCCCTCTCTCGACCTTCAGGTTGTGCGCGATCTCGCCCACGTTGGTCACGCGGATCGCGACGCCGCGATCGACCGTCAGGCTCTTCGGATCGAACCCGTAGTCGAACATCTCGACGGTCGGCCCCCCGGCCGTCGAGGCCGGGACGTCGCCGGAGTCGTTCCCGCAGCCCCACGCGGCGAGCGCCGCGCACGCGAGGGCGATGGGGAGGAGGCGGCCCGCCACGGCGGCCACTGTAGAGCAGATCGGTGGGTAGGCCTCCCGGTATAACCTGCGCCGGTGCTCGACCGCCTGATGCGCAACCAGTACGCGTTCCCCGCCCTGATCCTCGGCGTCGCCGCGATCGTGGGGATCATCGTCCTGATCGCGTCGAGCGGGGGGGACGGTGGGGGCTCGGACAAGGCGTCGTCGTGCGAGGAGGTCGCCGCGCCGCAGCCCAAGAACGTCAAGGAGAGGGAGCAACCGAAGGTGGAACTCGACCCCGGCAAGACCTATACGGCGACCGTCGACACCAACTGCGGGCCGTTCGAGATCGAGCTCGACGTGAAGCGTGCGCCGAAGACGTCGGCGTCGTTCGTCGCGCTCGCGCGCGACGGGTTCTACGACGGCCTCGGGTTCCACCGCATCGCGCCCGGGTTCGTGGTGCAGGGCGGCGACCCGGCGGGCGACGGCACGGGCGGCCCCGGATACAAGACGCGCGAGGCGCCGCCGGACGACGTCGCCTACACGGAGGGCGTGGTGGCGATGGCGAAAGGCGGAGCCGAGCCGGCGGGAACGGCCGGCAGCCAGTTCTTCGTGGTGACGGGCCCCGACGCGAACCTGCCGGCCGACTACGCGGTGCTCGGCAGGGTCGTGAAGGGCATCGACAACGTGAAGAAGATGGAAGACCTCGCGTCCACCGAGGACGGACCGCCGAGCCAGCCGATCGTGATGAGCAAGGTCGAGATCACGGAGGAATAAAACGGGCCGGAATAAATCGGGATTTCCTTAGCCGGAAATCCCGGTTGCGGCGGGACGGCCCGGCCGCTAGTACAAGCGCCGCCGCCAACTTGCGGCGGTATTCGCGGGTGAGGGGGTGGTCGGGGCCGAGGTCGGTGAAGACGCCGACCATCGCCTTGCGGATCCGGTCCTTCGTCTCCTCGTCCTCGGTCTGCTCGAGCACCGCGATCATCGCCTCGAGGCCCTTCTCGGTGTCGCCCGCCAGCAGCGCGTCGGCGGCCTCGGGGTGGTCGATCTTGAGCCCGAGCAGCGCGGCGAGGCCCTCCGCCGCGAAGTCGCCCTTGACCGCGCCGAGGACCTCCCGGGCGTCGTCGTGGCTGCCCTTGTCGATCAGGTCCCGGGCCAGCGCGACGGAGGCGTCGGGGCGCCCGGGCTCGAGCTCGAGCGCGCGCCGCAGCGACTGCTCGTCGCCCTCGGCCACGAGCGCGTCCGCCTCGGACGGCACGAGCTTGTCCATGAAGCGCTCGACCATCGGCGCGGGCTGCGCGCCGACGAACTCGTCGACGATCTCGCCGTCCCGGAACGCCTTCACGGCGGGGATGCCCTGCACGCCGTAGTCGCGCGCGAGGGCCGGATTGCCGTCGACGTCGACCTTCACCAGCTCGACCTTGCCGGCGCGCTCCGCGGCGGCGCGCTCGAGCGCCGGCGTGAGCTGGCGGCAGGGCCCGCACCATTCCGCCCAGAAGTCCACGACGACCGGCACCTCTCGTGAGCGGTCGATCACCGTGCGCTGGAAGTCGGCCTCGGTCGCGTCGGTCGCCATTCGACCTGACAGGATACGCGGCGGTCCCGTTTATCCGGAAAGGGCTGCGGTTACGACTGACGCATGAGCAAGCTGTTCTTCACACCCTTCAGCATCGCCGCCGGGCTGCTCGCGGGCTTCCTCGGGAAGAAGCTGTTCGAGCAGATCTGGGGCCTGATCGACAAGGACGAGCCGCCGGAGCCCAAGCACAGGGACATCTCCGAGGCGAAGATGTTCGCGGCGCTCGCCGTGGAGGGTGCGATCTTCCGGGCCACGAAGGGCGCGGTCGACCACTACGCGCGCCGCTCGTTCGCGCGCGTGACCGGCAGCTGGCCGGGCGAGGAGGAGCCCGAGCCGGAGTAACGCCGCCGCCGCCCGCGGTACAAACAGGGCGTGCTGGAGGCCGGTGCCTGGGGACTGATCGCCGCCTCGTCGCTCTTGCTGGGGGCGCTGGCGGGCTATCTGCTGAGGATCGGGCCGCACCCGATCGCGCTGGTCATGGCGTTCGGCGCCGGGGTCCTGATCTCGGCGGTCGCGTTCGAGCTGACCGAGGAGGCCTTCGCGATCGGCGGTGCGGACGCCGTCGCGCTGGGCCTCGGCGCGGGCGCGATCGCGTTCTTCGCCGGGGATTGGTGGATCGACCGCATGGGCGGCGCGATGCGCAAGCGCGCGGGCACGGAGCAGGCGGAGGGCAATTCGAAGGCGATCGCCTTCGGGGCGGCGCTCGACGCCGTGCCGGAGTCCGCCGCGATCGGCCTGTCCCTGCTCGAGGGCGGCGCCGTCTCCGCTGCGCTCGTCGGCGCCGTGTTCCTGTCGAATGTCCCCGAGGCGCTCTCCTCGGCCGCCGGGTCGCGGAACGCCCGGCAGAGCTTCCGCCAGGTCTTCGTCCGCTGGGGCGGGATCGTGCTGATCTCGGGCGTCGCGGCCGCGCTCGGCTTCGTGCTGCTCGACGACGCCTCGGACAACCTGGTCGCCTGGACGCAGGCGTTCGCCGGCGGCGCCGTGCTGTGCATGCTGGCCGACACGATGATGCCCGAGGCCTTCGAGGACTACGACCGCAAGCCCGCGGTGGGGCTGGTCGTGGTCCTGGGCTTCGCGACGGCGTTCCTGCTGTCCACGCTGTGATCGGCACCGTCCTTCGAGCGGGTTGACATAAGCCGCGTTATCGCGCGTTGCGCATGCAGGCACGGCCGGTGCCCCAGACCCGGCCTCCCCCGCGCGGTGGCGCGGATTTCGCCCGCATACCGATCGTGATCAGCGCCGCCGGGTCGAGGGTGCGGGCGGCGCGGGCGAAACCGGCGCGGACGGGGAGTCGCCACCCCTTCGCCGGAAATCGGGCTTGACGACATCCATTAGGCGACCCTAATATGCTCTTCGCCTGCCATTAGGGAGCCCTAATGGTCCGTCCCCCCTCAAGCCCTCGTACAAGGAGATCGCGGAGTGTCATTCGGAGAGACCGTCCTGCTGGGCGCCCTGGCCGGGGCCACCATATTCCTGAGCCTCCCGTTCGGCCGGCTCAAGCTGCTCAACGACCGCGCCCGCGTGGCGCTGGCGATGTTCGCGGTGGGAGTCCTGGCCTTCCTGCTCGTCGACGTCTTCGAGCACGCGCTCGCCATCGCGGAGCACGCCGTGGAGGGCTACGAGGAGGGCGAGGGGTCGCTTGCCAAGGCGATCGGCTTTCCAACCATGCTGGCGGGGGGCTTCGCGCTTGGCTGCGCCGGACTCGCGATGGTCGAGCGCCGGATACGCCGCTCGGTCGACCCGCCCCGGATGGCGGGCGGCTCCGACGCGATGACCGTCGAGCAGGCGGGCGCGCTCGTCTCCGAGGTCGACATCGCCCGTACGCGCGCGCTGCGCCTGGGCATGACGATCGCCGCCGCGATCGGCCTCCACAACTTCGCGGAGGGCCTCGCGATCGGCGTTTCGGCGAGCACCGGCGAGATCGGCCTCGCGACCGTCCTGATCATCGGTTTCGCGCTCCACAACGCGACCGAGGGATTCGGCATCGTCGGCCCCCTGGGCGACGTGCGCCCGTCGTGGGCCTGGCTCGGGCTCGCGGGGATCGTCGGAGGTGCCCCGGTGTTCCTGGGCGCGATGGTCGGCTACAACGTCAACTCCGAGGCGCTCGAGCTGGCCTTCTACGGCGTCGCCGGCGGGGCGATCCTGTACGTGATCGGCGAGGTCTGGAACGCGATGCGCCGCTACGGCCACAAGGAGCTGGGGCTGTGGCTGCTGGCGGCCGGGTTCACGGCCGGGCTCCTGACCGACATGTTCGTCGCCTACGCCGGGGGGTAGCCGCCGCTTTTAGGGCCGCGGGCGGCCGTGCAGACGGCGCTCCGCCCTATTGATCCACCGGGTCCGTGCCGATGAAGTAGGCGGAGGGCCTGGGCCTGAACGGCAGCGTCGACACCCATCTCACCGGCCGCATGGCTGCCGCGGTCTGGGCGGCGATCGCCCTCGGCGGCGCGATCGCCACGATCGGCCCGCTCGAGATCCCCGGGTCGGACGTCAGCCAGATGCGGTGGGTGGCGGCCTCGGCCGGCTTCTTCGCCGGGCTCAGCTTCCTGGTCCCCTGGGGCCGCCTGCCCCGCTTTGCCTTCGCAGCGCTGCTCGTCGCGATGAGCGCGCACATCGCCGCCCTCGCGCACGCCTCCGGCGCCGCGCACAGCGAGCTCACGATGCTCTTCACGTTTGCGGTCGCGCTGGCGGCGGCGTTCATGCCCGTGCGCGCCGGCGCCGCCCAGCTCTGCGTGATCGCCTTCATGTTGACCGTCCTGCTGCTGATCGTCGGGCGTGGCGGCAATGCGCGCCTCGAGGTGATCCGGGTCACGATGCTGCTTGCGACCCTCGTCGTGCTCTGTGGGCTCGTGCTCGTGATGCGCGCGGTGATCGCCGACGAGCGCCTCAGCCTGCGGATGAACGGCGCGTTTCGCTACGGCGTGGGCCTGCTGAACTCGGACCAGCTCGCGGCCGCGGTCGATGCCGAGCACTCGCGCGCGTCGCGCCACACGCGCCCGCTCGCGCTCGTGATGGTCGAGGTCACCGGTGGGCTGACGGACGGGCTCGCGCGGGATCGCGAGCGGCGCATCGTGACCGCGATCGCCAAGACGATGCTCGACCGGATACGCGTCGAGGACAGTGCGGCGCACCTCGGAGGCCTGCGCTTCGCGGTGATGGCCCCGGAGACGACCGCGACAGGCGCCGCGGCAGTGGCCGGGACGGTCGCCGACATGGTGGGCAAGCGCCTCATCAGCGCGGGATACGACGCCGGCAGCTTCGACGTCGCCGTCGGCTGGGCCGACTACCCCGGCGGCGCGGACACGCCGAGCGCGCTGATCGTGGCGGCGACTGCATCGCTCGAGCGCTCGGAGAGCGGCCTGGCGGGACGCTACGGCGCTCCTCAGGCCACCCCTCGCCCGGCACCCGGGCACTAGCACCGCCGCGCCGGAATTGCACGCGGGCGCGCCGATTTGGGTTTCGGCGCAAGATGCGCAAAGATTGCGTCGGCCGTGACCGACCGACTGACCGCTCTCGATGCGTCGTTCCTCCACCTCGAGGACGGGTCGTCGCACATGCACGTCGCCGGAGTCAGCATCTTCGAGGGTGCGCCACCGGCATACGAGGACCTCCTCAACCACATCGAGCAGCGCATGTCGCTGGTTCCGCGCTTCCGCCAGAAGCTGCGCTTCGTGCCGCTCGGGCAGGGGCGCCCGGTGTGGGTCGACGACCCCCACTTCAACCTGCGCTACCACGTGCGCATCACCGCGCTGCCGCCGCCGGGCAGCGAGGAGCAGCTGAAGAACCTCGCGAGCCGCGTGTTCGCGCAGCAGCTCGACCGCACCAAGCCGCTGTGGGAGATCTGGCTCGTCGAGGGCCTCGGCCCCCCCAAGGCCGGCGCCTCGGCCGGCAACGGGGAGTCCGGCGCGGAGCCCGCCGATCAGCGGCGCTTCGCGCTGCTGTCGAAGACGCACCACGCGCTGGTCGACGGCGTCGCGGGCGTCGACATCACGGCCGTGCTGTTCGACACGGCGCCCGAGCCGGAGACCCCGCCGGACACCGGCACCACCTGGGTCCCGCGGCCCGAGCCGACCTCGATGCAGCTGCTGGGCGACGCGCTGCTCGAGCGCGCGATCCAGCCCGGGGAGATCGTCCGCTCGGCACGCGCCGCGTTCCGCGCTCCGCGCCGCGTCGTCTCGAAGAGCATCGACAGCCTCGGCGCGATCGGAGCGCTCGCGCGCACGGGGCTCGGCGCGCCCCCGAGCCCGTTGAACGTCGACATCGGCCCC
>CAVYJN010000006.1:0-1177500 GCA_963768885.1 uncultured Solirubrobacterales bacterium
CCGATCCGGCGCCCGCCGTTCGCCGGCGCCACGAAGAAGACCCTCGAGGGCTCGGCGCCCGACTGGAACCAGGCGGCACAGGTCACGCCCCCGGAGGGCGCTCCGAACGTTCTGCTCGTGCTCATCGACGACGCCGGCTTCGGCAATCCGAGCACGTTCGGCGGCCCGATCGACACGCCGAACTACACCCGCATGGCGGAGGAGGGCCTGCGCTACAACCGCTTCCACGTGACCGCGGTCTGCTCGCCGACGCGGGCGGCCATGCTCACCGGCCGCAACCAGCACCGGGTCGGGTTCGGCCTCGTCGCCGAGTTCTCGGGCCCCTTCCCCGGCTACAACGCCACCATCCCGCGCGACTGCGCGACGCTGCCGCGGATCCTGCAGGAGAACGGCTACATGACCTCCGCGATCGGGAAGTGGCACCTGACGCCGGACGACCAGCAGGGCTCGAGCGGCCCCTTCGACCGCTGGCCCACCGGGCTCGGGTTCGACTACTACTGGGGCTTCCTCGGCGGGGAGGCGGGCCAGTACGACCCGCTCATCACCGAGAACCAGAAGGTCCAGGGCGTCCCCGAGGGCAAGGACGGCAAGCCCTACTACTTCCCGGACGACATGGCCGAGAAGGCGACCGACTGGCTGCATCGCGTGCGCGCCGAGCGGCCGGGCTCGCCCTGGTTCATGTACTACGCGACCGGCTGCAGCCACGCGCCGCACCACGTGCCGCGGGAGTGGTCGGACAAGTACAAGGGCAAGTTCGACCAGGGATGGGACGTCGCCCGCGAGGAGACGCTCGCGCGCCAGAAGGAGCTCGGGGTCGTCCCCCCGGATACCGAGCTGCCGCAGAACGACGCCTTCCCGAAGTGGGACTCCCTGACCGAGACCGAGAAGCAGCTGTACGCACGCCAGATGGAGACCTACGCCGGTTACTCGGAGAACGCCGACTGGAACGTCGGCCGCGTTCTCTCCGCGATCGAGGAGATGGGCGAGCTCGACAACACCCTCGTGATCTGGATCTGGGGCGACAACGGCGCCAGCATGGAGGGCACCCTCTCGGGCACGTTCAACGAGCTGACGACGCTGAACGGCATCCCGCTCACCACTGAGCAGCAGATGGGCCTCCTGTTCAAGCACGGCGGTCTCGAGGCCTGGGGCGGGGAGCTGCTGGCCCCGCACTACTCGTCGGCGTGGGCGTGGGCGAGCAACTGTCCCTTCGACTGGGGCAAGCAGGTCGCCTCCCATCTCGGCGGCACGCGCGACCCGCTCGTCATCCGCTACCCGCAGGCGATCAGCCGACCCGGGCGCCCTGCGCAGCCACTTCACGCACGTGATCGACATCGCACCGACCGTGCTCGAGATCGCCGGGATCCCGGCGCCTGCGCGCGTCGACGGGATCGAGCAGGAGCCGCTGCACGGCTTCACCTTCGCCGACTCGCTCTCGGACGCGAACGCGCCCGAGCGCCACACGCAGCAGTACTTCGAGGCGGTCGGAAACCGGGCGATGTACAAGGACGGCTGGTGGCTCGCGATGCGGCTGCCGCGCATCCCCTGGCTGCTCGACCCCGAGGCATTGCGGAAGTTCGGCCCCGGCTGGGACCCCGACGCCGACCCGGTCGAGCTCTACTACCTGCCGGACGACTTCGCGCAGGCGAGAGACCTCGCCGGCGAGCATCCGGAGAAGGTCGAGGAGCTCCGCAAGCTCTTCTGGGAGGAGGCCGAGCGCTACCAGGTGCTGCCGATCCTCGGCGGGCTCTCCTCGTTCTACGGGATCGTGCCGCCGATCCCGAAGGTGTCGAAGTTCACCTACCGCGGGCGGATCGAGAACGTCGCGGCCGGGATGATCCCGCGCATCTACAACCACTCGTACACGATCAGCGCCGACGTCGTCGTCCCGGAAGGCGGCGTCGAGGGCGTGATCGTGGCCGCGTTCGACCACCTGGGGGGCTTCGCGCTCTACGTCCACGACGGGAAGCTGAAGCACCACTACTCGATGCTGGGCGTGTTCGAGTACACGCAGGAGTCGGAGACCTCGCTCCCGGCCGGCGAGGTCGGCGTGGAGATGGTCTTCGCCGCCGACGAGGCCAAGCCGGCGACGGGCGGGGAGGTGACGTTGCTCGTGAACGGAGAGCCGGTCGCCTCGGGGCGGATGGAGCACACCGTGCCCGCACGCTTCTCGGGGTACGCGGGGATGGACATCGGCTGCGACAACGGCCTGGTCGTCGACCGCAGCTACGCCGACAAGGCCCCCTTCCGGTTCACGGGCGAGATCAAGCAGGTCACCTTCGACATCGCGCCGCACATGAGCGAGGAAGACGCACAGGCACTCCACGAGCACGCGCAGCAGGCGCTCGCCGCTCACGCTGCGAGCGCATAGGAAGCTCGACCGAAGGGAGAGAGCATGAGTGACGAAACGCTGGACGTGCTAATCGCGGTCTATCTGATCCCCGATCTCGCAAAGCAGGACTTCGACGCCTTCGTCAAGCTCGCCGAGGAGAAGACGATCTCCACCGATGGGGTCGTCCTCGTCACCAAGGACGCGGACGGCGAGGTGCAGGTCCAGGAGACGGGCGACCACCTGGGTCGCAAGGGGCTCAAGGTCGGAGGAGGGGTCGGCCTCGCGGTGGGGCTTTTCGCGCCGCCGCTGCTCGCCGCGACAGCCGTCGGCTCAGCCGTCGGCGGGCTCGCGGGCAAGTTCGCCCGCAAGCGCGTGGAGGCGGGGATCGGGGAGAAGATGGACGACGCGCTTCCGCCGGGCTCGGCCGGGATCATCGCCATCTACGACCACGAGGACGCCGACGCCGTCGACGAGACGCTCGCGAACACGATCCGCAAGTCGATCGCGCAGATCGACAAGGCAAGCGCGAAGGAGCTCAAGGCAGGGCTCGAGGAAGCCGGAGCCGGGCTCGCGGGCGCCGGCGTCACGAAGAAGACCCTCGAGGGCTCGGAGCCCGACTGGAACCAGGCGGCACACGTCACGCCCCCGGAGGGCGCTCCGAACGTCCTGCTCGTGCTGATCGACGACGCCGGCTTCGGCAATCCGAGCACGTTCGGCGGCCCGATCGAGACGCCGAACTACACCCGCATGGCGCAGGAGGGCCTGCGCTACAACCGCTTCCACGTCACCGCGGTCTGCTCGCCGACGCGCGCGGCGATGCTCACCGGCCGCAACCAGCATCGAGTCGGGTTCGGCCTCGTGGCCGAGTTCTCGGGTCCGTTCCCCGGCTACAACGCCACCATCCCCCGCGACTGCGTGACGCTGCCGCGGATCCTGCAAGAGAACGGCTACATGACGTCCGCGATCGGGAAATGGCACCTGACGCCGGACGACCAGCAGGGCTCGAGCGGCCCCTTCGACCGCTGGCCCACGGGGCTCGGGTTCGACTACTACTGGGGCTTCCTCGGCGGGGAGGCCGGTCAGTACGACCCGCTCATCACCGAGAACCAGAAGACCCAAGGGGTTCCGGAAGGCAAGAACGGCAAGCCCTACTACTTCCCGGACGACATGGCCGAAAAGGCGACCGACTGGCTCCATCGTGTGCGCGCCGAGCGGCCAGGCTCACCGTGGTTCATGTACTACGCGACAGGCTGCAGCCACGCGCCGCACCACGTTCCCAGGGAGTGGTCTGACAAGTACAAGGGCAAGTTCGACCGGGGGTGGGACGTCGCTCGCGAGGAGACGCTCGCGCGCCAGAAGGAGCTCGGGGTCGTCCCCCCGGACACCGAGCTGCCCGAGAACGACGCCTTCCCGAAGTGGGACTCCCTGACCGAGACCGAAAAGCAGCTGTACGCACGCCAGATGGAGACGTACGCCGGCTATTCGGAGAACGCGGACTGGAACGTCGGCCGCGTTCTCTCCGCGATCGAGGAGATGGGCGAGCTCGACAACACCCTCGTGATCTGGATCTGGGGCGACAACGGCGCGAGCATGGAAGGAACCCTCTCGGGCACGTTCAACGAGTTGACGACTCTGAACGGGATCCCGCTCACCCCTGAGCAGCAAATGGGCCTCCTGTTCAAGCACGGCGGCCTCGAGGCCTGGGGCGGGGAGCTCCTGGCCCCGCACTATTCGTCGGCGTGGGCGTGGGCGAGCAACTGTCCCTTCGACTGGGGCAAGCAGGTCGCCTCCCATCTGGGCGGCACGCGCGACCCGCTCGTCATCCGCTACCCGGAGGCGATAGCCGACCCGGGCGCTCTGCGCAGCCACTTCACGCACGTGACCGACATCGCGCCGACCGTGCTGGAGATCGCGGGTATCCCGGCGCCTGCGCGTGTCGATGGGATCGAGCAGGAGCCGTTGCACGGCTTCACCTTCGCCGACTCGCTCTCGGACACGGACGCGCCAGAGCGTCACACGCAGCAGTACTTCGAAGCGCTCGGAAACCGGGCCATGTACAAGGACGGCTGGTGGCTCGCGATGCGGCTGCCGCGGATTCCCTGGCAGCTCGACCCCGAGGTGCTGCGCGGTTTCGGGCCCGGCTGGGACCCCGACGCCGACCCGGTCGAGCTCTACTACCTGCCGGACGACTTCGCGCAGGCCAAGAACCTGGCCGACGAGCATCCCGAGAAGGTGGAGGAGCTTCGCAAGCTCTTCTGGGAGGAGGCCGACCGCTACCAGGTGCTGCCGATTCTCGGCGGGCTCTCGTCCTTCTATGGGATCGTGCCTCCCATCCCCAAGGAGTCGAAGTTCACCTACCGTGGGCGGATCGAGAACGTCGCGGCCGGGATGATCCCGCGCATCTACAACCACTCGTACACCATCAGCGCCGACATCGTCGTCCCGGAAGGCGGCGTCGAGGGCGTGATTGTGGCCGCGTTCGACCACCTGGGAGGCTTCGCGCTCTACGTCCAGGGCGGCAAGCTGAAGCACCACTACTCGATGCTGGGCGTGCTCGAGTACACGCAGGAGTCGGACACGCCGCTCCCGGCCGGCGAGGTCGGCGTGGAGATGGTCTTCGCCGCCGACGAGTCCAAGCCGGCGACGGGCGGGGAGGTGACCTTGCTCGTGGATGGAGAGGCGGTCGCCTCGGGGCGGATGGAGCACACCGTGCCGGCACGCTTCTCGGGCTATGCGGGGATGGACATCGGCTGCGACAACGGCCTGGTCGTCGATCGCAGCTACGCCGACAAGGCACCCTTCCGGTTCACCGGCGAGATCAAGCAGGTCACCTTCGACATCGCTCCGCACATGAGCGAGGAAGACGCACAGGCCCTCCACGAGCACGCGCAGCAGGCGCTCGCCGCGCACGCTGCGAGCGCATAGGAAAGGGAGAGAGCATGAGTGACGAAACGCTGGACGTGCTGATCGCGGTCTATCTGATCCCCGATCTCGCAAAGCAGGACTTCGACGCCTTCGTCAAGCTCGCTGAGGAGAAGACCATCTCCACCGAGGGGGTCGTCCTCGTCACCAAGGACGCGGACGGTGAGGTGAAGGTCGAGGAGACGGGCGACCACCTGGGCCGCAAGGGGCTGGCGGTCGGAGGAGGGGTCGGCCTGGTGGTGGGCCTCTTCGCGCCGCCGCTGCTCGCAGCGACAGCCGTCGGCTCAGCCGTCGGCGGGCTCACGGGCAAGTTCGCCCGCAAGCGCGTGCAGGCGGGAATCGGGGAGAAGATGGACGAATCGCTTCCTCCCGGTTCGGCCGGGATCATCTGCATCTACGAGCATGAGCAAGCCGACACGGTCGACTCGACGCTCGCGAACGCGATCCGCAAGTCGACCGCGCAGATCGACAAGGCGAGCGCGAAGGAGCTCAAGACAGGGCTCGAGGAAGCGGGAGCCGGGCTCGCGGGCTGAAGCTCGAACGATTAGGTGCATGCTCTGATCAAGCGGCACCTCCCGATTCTTGGCTGGCTGCCAGGTTACGACCGCAAGTGGCTCGCACCCGACGCAATCGCGGCTGTGTCGGTGTGGGCGCTACTGGTCCCCCAGGGCTTGGCGTATGCCGGAATCGCGGGCGTGCCCGTTCAGTACGGCCTCTACGCGGCGTTCGCGGCACTCGTCGCCTATGCCATCTTCGGAACCTCGCGCCAGCTCGTTGCGGGGCCGAGCGCAGCCGTGGCGGCCGTGTCGGCCACGGTCGTCACGGGCATCGTCGGCGCGGGTGCGCTGGGAAGCGACCAGTTCGTGCCGTGGACCGCGGCCCTCGCGATAACGAGCGGCGTTCTCTACCTCGGGCTCGGCGCGGCTCGAATGGGGTGGGTCTCGAACTTCCTGTCCAGGGCGGTCATGGCCGGCTTCGTCCTGGGTTTCTCCTTCGGGATCATCGTCGATCAGTCACACAAGCTGCTCGGCGTCCCGAAGCCTGACGGCACGTATTTCCAGATCCTGATCGAGACGATCAAGGAGATTCCCGATACGAACGTGCCGACGCTCGTCGTCGGCGCCGCGTCGCTAATCGCCCTCCTCCTGATGCGGCGGTTCCTCAAGCGCTGGCCGCGCGCCCTCATCGTGATGGCGCTCTCCATCGTGGCTGTCAAAGCGCTCGATCTGGTAGGCGAGGGCGTTGCCGTGACAGGTCCCGTTCCGACCGGGTTCTTTCACGTCGGCCTCCCGGACGTGGGATGGAGCGAGGCGGGCGCACTGATCGCAGGCGCGTTCGCCATCGTGTTCGTGGGCTATTCGGAAACGCTCGCAGCAGCGCGGGCAATGGCGCGCAAGCACGGTTACGAGATCGACCCGAACCAGGAGCTGATCGCCCAGGGTGCGGCCTGCGGCGCATCGGGCCTCGTGGGCGGGTTCGCAGTAGATGGCAGCCTCTCCAAGACCTCGGTTGCCGACGCTGCAGGGCAGCGCTCGCAGATGGCGTCGCTGGTCAACGCGGTTCTGATCCTGCTCACGATGCTCTTCCTCGCAAGCCTCTTCGAGGATCTCCCGAGCGCCGTCTTGGGTGCGGTCGTCATCGACGCGATGGTGGGGCTCATCGCCTTCGCGGAGTTCCGGCGCTACTACCGAGTGAACCGGGCCGACTGGGTCTTCTTCATGGGCGCGGCCCTCGGGATCTTCTTCTTCGGGATCATCCAGGGAATCGTGATCGGCGTCGTGCTGTCGCTCCTGCTCCTTATCTGGCGCAGCTCGAAACCCGGCATGCGGGTGCTGGGCCGCGATCCCGCGACTGACGCCTACCTCGATCGCGACCGGCACGAGGAGGTCGAGACCGTGCCGGGCGTCCTCGTCGTGCGCGTCGACGGGCCACTGTTCTTCGCCGACGCCAATTCGTTCCGCGACACCCTGAAGGAAATGGTCGCCCAGGCCGGGCGCCCCGTCCAACTCGTGGTGCTGGACGCGGACGCCATCTCGCAGACCGACACTGACGGGGCCGACGTCCTGGCCGAGCTGGCGCGGGAGCTCGCAGAAAGCGGGACCGCGCTCGCGCTCGCTCGAGTCGAACCGCGAGTCCTCGATCTCTGGCGCCGCGCCGGGACACTGGACGCTCTCGGAGAGGATCGCGTCTTCAGCACGGTGCGCGCCGCGGTCGAGGTCAGGTTGCGTCTGCCTCCGCCGGGCGCAACGGACCTGGTTCTGGCTGGATCACCCTGAGCGGGGATGACTTCATGAGCGCCTTCACCCTCACGAGATGGCTCGCCGCCTCCACCGACCGCGTGTGGGACATCATCGGTGACCCCGCCTCGTCGCCGGGTCCCGGCATCGATGTGACCGTGGAGCGTGCCGGCTCCGTCGACGGCACGGGACTGATCCGGATCGTGAGGCTTGGGCGAGGCCGCTTCCGGGAGGAGATCACTTCCGTCGGGCCAGGGTACGCGCTCGGCTACCGCTTGCTCTCCGGCGCCCCGGTACGGGACTACACGGGCTCGGTGACGCTCGACGAGTCTCCGGACGGAGGCACGGTGGTGCGCTGGAGCATCAGCTTCCGGCCGTCCATCCCGGGCAGCGGTCCGCTCGTCTCGTTCCTGACGAGGCGCTCCGTGAAGCGGGTGCTCGACGTCGTCGACGCCCGCACCCGCACCTCGCCCTGACCAACCCTCAACCCTGAAAACCGTTTGTGGGCGCAAGTCCACCGAGGGTTCGAATCCCTCCTCCTCCGCTTATGGAGCGGGAAGCCGGCTCTCGGAGCGGGTTCCTGCGCCAGTAGACCAGGGATAGTCAGGACGTCCCTACGCGTCATTTCAAGCGGCCCGCGGGCAGCGAGCGGACGCCTCAGGCCGGAACGGGCTCGGGCTCGCCGGCCGCCGTCTTCGCGGGCGCGCTCAGCTCGTACGCGGCGGCGTCGAAGTGCTGCGTCTGGCGCCGGTACTTCCAGGTGAAGTCCGGCCAGATCGTCGTGTTCATCCCGTTGCGGTCGAGGTACCAGCTCGAGCAGCCGCCGGAGTTCCAGACCGTGCGGCCCATGCGGCTCTGGAGGCTCGTGTTGTAGGCCTCCTGCACGGTGCGGCGCACCTCGACGCGCGTCGCGCGGCGCGCCTCCATCGTGCGCAGCGCGTCGACCAGGTAGTCGAGCTGCGCCTCGATCATGTAGACGAGCGAGTTGTGGCCGAGCCCGGTGTTGGGCCCGGTGACGACGAAGAGGTTCGGGAAGCCGGCGACGGCGGTGCCGCGGTAGGCCTGCGGGCTCCCGTCCCACGTCTCGGACATGGCGAGCCCGTCGCGCCCGCGGACGATGTCGGCGAACTTGATGTCGGTCACGTGGAAGCCGGTCGCGAACACGATCGTGTCGACCTCGTGCAGCTCGCCGTCGCGGCTCACGATCCCGTTGGGCCGCACCTCGGCGATGCCCTCGGTGATCACGTCGACGTTCGGCTGCGTGATCGCCGGATACCAGTCGTTGGAGGGCAGCACGCGCTTGCAGCCGAACGCGTAGCTCGGCGTCAGCTTCGCGCGCAGCTCGGGGTCGGCGACGCTCTTCTCCATGTGGCGCCTGCGCGATCTTCTCCGCGAACTTCAGCAGCCGCGGGTTGAACGCGAACCCCGGCACGAGCGCCTCGCGGCTCCAGTAGACCCAGGAGCGGGCGACACGCTGGAGCGCCGGGAACCGCCGGTACATGCGCCGCTCGATCCCGGTGATCGGCCGGTCGCGGTGCGGCATCACCCACGGCGGCGTGCGCTGGAAGAGGTCGAGGTGCTCGACGACCGGCTGGATCTGCGGCACGACCTGGATCGCCGAGGCGCCGGTCCCGACGACCGCGACGCGGCGGCCGGTGAGGTCGTGGTCGTGGTTCCAGTCGGCGGTGTGGAATGTCACGCCCTCGAAGGTCTCGAGGCCGGGGATGTCGGGGATCGCGGGCTCGCTGAGGAAGCCGGGCGCCGCGATCAGGAGGTCGGCGGTGAACGGCCCCTGCGTCGTCTCCACCTGCCAGACGCCGCGCTCCTCGTCCCACTGCGCGCCGGTCATCGTGCAGTCGAAGTGGATGCGGTCGCGCACGCCGAAGCGCTCGGACACGTCGCGCAGGTAGCGCTGGATCTCGGCCTGCAGGGGATAGGTGCGCGACCAGTTCGGGTTCGGCGCGAACGAGAACGAGTAGAGGTGCGAGGGGATGTCGCACTGGCAGCCCGGATAGGTGTTCGCCCACCAGGTTCCGCCGACGTCGGCGTCCCGCTCCCAGATCGTGAAGTCCTCGAAGCCGGCCTCACGAAGCCGGATCGCCATGCCCAGCCCGCCGAACCCGGCGCCCAGGATGCCGATGTGTGAATGCCGCGGGGCGGATCCGTTGTCCGATGGCGACGCCGTCACGTCGCGCAAGCGTATTCGGTCACGGTGCCGCGCCGCAGGTAAGGCGCTTGCGGACCGGCACCGGCTCCGTGAAAAGCGTCTACTCTTCGGGCCGCATGAGGAGGATCGTGCTCGCAGTGCTCTGTCTTGCGGTCGCCGCGCCGGCGATCGCGGTCGCCGCGGACCCGCAGAAGGGCGGGCGCTACACCGGCAAGAGCAAGCCGATCCTCGGCTACAAGAAGCACACGGTCTCGATCCGCGTGTCGAGCGACGGCACGACCGGCACCTTCCGCTACTGCGGCGACCGCCGGCGCAAGGCGATGAGCGCCCGCTTCCGCGTGCGGGACGGCCGCTTCACGGCGACCAAGCGCGAGCGCCGGCGCGGGGGCAAGCGCGTCGTCACGTTCCAGGCCAAGGGCCGCTTCACGAGCCGCACACGCGTGAAGGGCGACATCGTGGTCGTCTTCAAGTGCGACCACATCCCGGGCAGCTTCACGGCCCGCCTGCGCCGCTAGACGCCTCCGCACCTGACCACGCCCCGTTTCGCATGTGCCGGGGTGGGTATGGCTTGGGATGCCTAAGGAGGTGAGCACATGTACATCGGTCTGGGCACTCTTCTCCTGATCATCATCCTGCTGATCATCCTGCTCTAGAACGCAGCATGAGCGCGACCTCCGGTCGCGCTCATATCTTTCTGCGACCTTTGGTCCACCTCCGCATCGTCGTCTCCCGGGAGCTGGCCGGTCGCGTACTCGAAACGCTCGAGCGGTCCGCGGCCGTGTCCCACATCGTGCACCTGCCGGGCGCGGCCCGGCGGCCGGAGGGCGACGTCGTGCTCTGCGACATCGCGCGCGAGGCGGCGAGCATCCTGCTCAAGGACCTGGAGGAGCTGGGCGTGCACGTGCACGGGTCGATCGCCGTCGAGCATCCGGCGACGGTCCTGTCGCACGCGGCCGAGCGGGCCGAGCGCGCGGCGCCCGGAGACCCCGCGAACGCGGTCGTCTGGGAGGAGGTGGAGGAGCTCACGTCCGAGTCGACGGTGCTGACCGTGAGCTACCTGATGTTCATGGCGCTCGCGACGCTGATCGCGTCCGTCGGGATCTTCCTCGACACGCCGATCCTGATCATCGGCGCGATGGTCCTGGGACCCGAGTTCGGCCCGCTCGCGAGCTTCTGCGTCTCATTGGTGCAGGGCCGCTCGGACCTTGCGCGCCGTTCGCTCGTCGCGCTGCTCGTCGGCTTCGCGGTGGCGATCGCGGCCGCCTACGTCGCGTCGCTGATCTTCAAGTGGACCGGGCTCACGCCCGAGCGCTTCTCCGAGCAGGACCACAACCTGTCCGTGATCATCTCGAACCCGGACTTCTTCTCGTTCTTCGTCGCCTGCTGCGCGGGCGTCGCCGGCATGCTGTCGCTCACCACCGCGAAGTCCGGCGCGCTCACCGGGGTGCTGATCTCGGTCACGACGATCCCGGCCGCCGCCAACATCGCGGTTGCGGCCGCCTACGAGGACTGGCCGGCGTGGCGCGGCTCGCTCGCGCAACTCGCCATCAACCTCGCCGCGTTGTGCGTCGCCGGGATCGCGACCCTGGTGGTCCAGCGCAGGATCTACCGGCGCCGCCGCGCCGCCCATCTGCGCGGCCGCGAGGGCGTCACGGGGTAGCGCCGTGCCGTTGCTAGGCTAGGCCGCGCCGCCGCTGGACGCGGCCCGTTACCGCATGCCCGGAGAGGTGTCCGAGCGGCTTAAGGAGCGCGACTGGAAATCGCGTGGGCGGGGAAACCTGCCTCGAGGGTTCGAATCCCTCCCTCTCCGTTATCCCCAAGATGGACCCGCTCCTGATCGCCGCCGCGGCGGCGTTGGCTCTCTACGCGGCGCTGGTGCTCGCTCTCGCCGTCGCGGGCCGCCGCGAGCACTCGCGCGCCCTCGCCGGGTTCGTGCCGGACTGCGCCGTGCTGTTCGCGCGCCTCATGCAAGACCCCGTCGTGCCTCGGCGCCGCAAGGCGCTTCTGGCGGCGATTGTCGCCTACCTCGCCTCGCCGATCGACCTCGTGCCGGACTTCATCCCGCTCGCCGGGCAGGCGGACGACGCCCTGATCGTCGCGATCGCGTTGCGATGGGTCGTGCGAGCGGGTGGAGCGCCTGCGCTCGAGCGGCTTTGGCCGGGCCCCGACGCGTCGCTGCGCCTCGTGATGCGCCTGGCGGGCGTGAGCGGGCGCCCACGCCCGCAGGGTTGACTATCCACGCTGCGCTGCCGATCACGTAGACGGGCGTCAAAACCAGGCCCAAGCGTGACTCGTGTCGCACGGGGCAATCGACGACAACCCTGCCGTTCCCCCGCTGGGCCTGCTTCCGGGCGGGGGCCTCGGCCTGCGCGACGAAGACCTGACCGACGAGGCGGCGCGCTTCCTCGAGTTCTCGTCGGACCTCCTCTCGATCGCCGGATACGACGGCCTCGTGAAGTGGGTCAACCCGGCGCACGAGGCTGTGCTCGGGTTCTCGCCGGGCGAGCTGGTCGGGCGGCCGTGGGCCGAGTTCCTGCACCCCGACGACGTCGAGACCGCGCTCGAGACGGCGGACCGGCTGGTGCGGTCGGGCACCGAGGTGAACGAGTACGAGCTGCGCCTGCTGCGCAAGGAAGGCGGGTGGCGATGGTTCCAGTTCAGCGCCCGCGCGCACCCGGACATCCAGGCCTTCTACAGCGTGGGGCGCGACATCACCGAGCGCAAGCGCGCGGAGGAGGAGCTGGCGCTCGGGCACGAGCTGTCGCTGGCGATCGCCGGCGCCGAGTCCGCGGAGCTCGCGCTCGCGGACGTCCTGCGCGCCGTCTGCGAGCGCACCGGTTGGGTGCTCGGCCAGGCGTGGGTGCGCACCGCCGACGGGCGCGCGCTCGAATGCAGCCCGGCGTGGCACACCTCCTCGCCGCGCCTCGAGGCGTTTCGCAGGATCACGGAGGCGCTCTCCTTCGTTCCCGGCATCGGCCTGGCCGGCAAGGCCTGGAGCCTCGCGCGACCCGTGTGGGTCCGCGACGTGAAGTCGGATCCCGGCTTCGAGCGCGGCGTGTTCGCCCAGGACGCGGGGCTCTCCGCGGCGATCGCAGTCCCGGTGCTCGCCAACGAGGAGGTCGTCGCGGTCATGGAGTTCTTCGTATGGGAGGAGCGCGAGGAGGACGAGCGGCTGGTCGCGCTCGTCTCCACCGTCGCGGCGCAGCTCGGGACCCTGTTCCAGCAGAAGCAGGCCGAGGAGGCGCTGCGCACGAGCGAGGAGCACTTCCGCGCCGTCGCGGAGACCGCGGCCGACGCGATCATGTCGCTCGACGAGCAGGGGAACATCGCCTACCTCAACGAGGCGGCCTCGCGCATCTTCGGCCGCGCCCCGGAGGAGCTGGTCGCGCAGCCCCTGACCGTGGTGCTCCCCGCCGGCGTGCCCGAGGCCGCGCTCGAGGGCGGGGGCCGGATCGTGGAGGTCGTCGGCCGCCGGCCGCGCGCGGGCGACTACGCGGACGAGATGGAGTTCCCGCTCGAGGCCGCGTTCTCGCGCTGGAGCGCGGGCGGCTCCACGTTCACGACGGCGGTGCTGCGCGACATCACCGAGCGCAAGCACGACCAGGCGGCGATCCACGAGGCCGACGAGCGATTCCGCGGCGCGTTCGAGCAGGCGCCGATCGGGATGGCGCTGGTCAGCATCGAGAGCGACCGCGCGGGCTGCTTCCTGCGCGTCAACCGCTCGCTGTCGGAGATCACGGGCTATGCCGCGCACGAGCTCGTCGGCGCGTCCTTCGAGAGCATCGTCGACCCCACCGACGACGACAGCTCGGACGCGCGCTACGTCCCCTGGATGCTCGCGGGCGAGATGCCGGGGTTCGAGGTGGAGAAGCGCCTTCGCCGCGCGGACGGCGAGACGATCGTCGTGATGCTGTCGGTGTCACTCGTCCGTGACGCGGGCGAGCGGCCTCTCTACCTGATCGCCCAGGTGCAGGACGTGACCGCGCGCAAGCGGGCCGAGGAGGCGCTGGTCGAGAGCCGCGAGCACGTGCAGGCGATCATCGACAACACGGCCGCGGTGATCTACGTGAAGGACATGGAGGGTCGCTACACGCTCGTCAACCGCAGCTTCGAGGCCCTCTTCGGCATCGAGCGCGAGCGCGCGACCGGGCACACCGACGACGAGCTCTTCGCGCCGGAGGTGGCGGGCTCGATGCGGGCCAACGACCGCCGCGTGATTCGGGAGCACGTGCCGCTCGAGGTCGAGGAGGTGATCGACCAGCACGACGGGCCGCACACCTACCTGTCGGCGAAGTTCCCGCTGCTCGACGCCGGCGGCCGGCCATATGCGGTCTGCGCGATCGCGACCGACATCACCCAGCGCAAGCGCGCCGAGGAGGCGCTGCGCGACTCCGAGCAGCACTTCCGCCAGATCGTCGACACGGCGCACGACGCGTTCGTCTCGATCGACGCCTCCGGCCGGGTCACGGCGTGGAACCCGCAGGCCGAGAAGACGTTCGGCTGGACCGAGCCCGAGGCGCTCGGCCGCAACCTCGCCGAGACGATCATCCCCGCGCGCTACCGGTCGAGTCACACGCGCGCGCTCCAGCGCTTCATGCAGACGGGCAAGGGCTCGCTGCTCGGCAGGCGGGTCGAGCTCGAGGCGGTCCACCGCGACGGCCGCGAGTTCCCGGTCGAGCTGACGATCACGGCGGTGAAGGTGGGGGGGACCTACGCGTTCAACGCGTTCCTGCACGACATCACCGAGCGCAAGCAGGCCGAGGAGACCGTCCGCCGCCTGGCGGAGGTGGTGCACGCCTCGCACGACGCGATCATCGCCACGACTCCCGCCGGCGAGGTCACCGCGTGGAACGCCGGTGCGGAGGACCTCTACGGGTACCGGGCGGAGGAGGCGACGGGCCAGAGCCTCGATCTCGTCGTGCCCGCGGACCGCGCCGCCAAGGACTCCCGCCTGCTCTCGCAGGCGTTCGCGGGGCGCCGGCTCGAGGACCACGAGACCGAGCACCGGCGAAAGGACGGCAGCCTCGTGCCGGTGTCGCTCACCGTGTCGCCGATGCGCGACTCGCGGCGCGCGATCGTCGGCGCGTCGGTGATCGTGCGCGATCGCACCGAGCGCAAGCGCGCCGAGGAGGCGATGCGAGAGGTCCAGGAGGCGTTCCGCCGCGCGTTCGAGGACGCGCCGATCGGGATGGCGCTGTTCGGGGTCTCCGCCGCGGACCGCGCGCGGCCGCTCCAGGTCAACCACACGATGTGCGAGATCACCGGCCTCGCCGCGCGCGAGCTCGAGGCAACGACGCTCGAGCAGGTCACCCACCCCTACGACCTCGATGCGGAGCAGCCCCTGCTGGATCGCCTGCTGAGCGGCGAGATCCCGAACTACCAGCTCGAGAAGCGGTTCCTGCGCGGCGACGGCAAGACCGTGTGGGTGATGTACAACGCCTCGACCGTCCACGACTCCTCGGGTCGCCTGCTCTACGGGATCGCGCAGGTCCAGGACATCACGCGCCGCAAGGAGACCGAGGACCGGCTCGCGCGCGTGGCCGCGGAGCTCGAGCGCCGGGCGACCGAGCTCGAGCGCTCGAACGCCGACCTTCAGGAGTTCGCGTACGTCGCCTCGCACGACCTCTCCGAGCCGCTGCGCATGGTCTCGAGCTACACGCAGCTCCTGGCACGCCGGTACGGGGACCAGCTCGACTCCGACGCGCACGAATTCATCGGGTTCGCGGTCGACGGCGTGAACCGCATGCAGCGCCTGATCGACGACCTGCTCGCCTACTCGCGCGCCGGCACGCAGGAGTACCGCATCGGGCCGGTGGATTGCGAGGACCTGGTGCGCGACACGCTGGCCGGCATGCAGACCACGATCTCCGAGGCGGGCGCGACCGTGACCGTCGAGGACCTGCCCACCGTGCGCGGCGACGAGGGCCAGCTGCGCCAGCTCTTCCAGAACCTGATCGGCAACGGGATCAAGTTCCGCGCGGACGACCCGCCGCAGGTCCGCGTCTCCGCCGAGCGCGAGGGCAGCGCGTGGCGCTTCGGCGTCGAGGACAACGGGATCGGGATCGACCCGCGGCACGCCGAGCGCATCTTCAGCGTCTTCAAGCGCCTGCACACGCGCGAGAAGTACCCCGGAAGCGGGGTCGGCCTGTCGATCTGCAAGCGGATCGTCGAGCGCCACCAGGGGCGCATCTGGGTCGAGCAGAGCGTGCTCGGGGGCAGCCGGTTCTGCTTCACGATCCCCGACCGCCAGGTGCACGGGCCCGAGGACGAAGAGTAAACGGATATCCGATCGCCGCCTGGGCCGGCGAACTCGACAACTAACAGAGCGCCGCGGGAGCTCCCTAGATCGCGGCTGGAGGTCGAACTTGGGATTCAGAGTCCTACAGGAGGGCAATATGCCGGTCTCACCGGAAGCACTGGGCGCTGACCCGGACGTGCAGACGTTCACCCGTGACGTGCAGCTCAACGCGAACGGGATCGACGGCACGCTCGAGATCCTGCTGGTGGAGGACAACCCCGCCGATGCGAGGCTCACCCGCGAGGTCTTCGAGGGCGGCCGGCTCTCCACCCACCTGAACGTCGTCAGCGACGGCGAGCAGGCGCTCGCCTTCCTGCGCCGCGAGGGCATCTACGAGTCCGCGCCGCGGCCGAAGCTCGTGCTGCTCGACCTCAACCTCCCGCGCAAGGACGGCAGGGAGGTGCTCGGCGAGCTGAAGACCGACCCGATGCTCTGCCGGATCCCGGTGATCGTGCTCACCACCTCCGCGGCCCAGACCGACATCATGCGCTCCTACGAGCTCCAGGCGAACTGCTTCATCACGAAGCCGCTCGATCTCGACGAGTACTTCGCCGTCGTGCGCTCGATCGAGGACTTCTGGCTGGCGACCGTGCGCCTGCCCTCGACCTAGGCGACCGATGGCGACCAGCGCCGAACGGCAGACCAAACCGTTTCACGTCCTGCTGGTCGAGGACAACCCCGGCGATGCCCGGCTGGTCGTAGAGCTCCTCTCCGAGGCGATGGGCGACGCCTTCCGCGTCACCCACGTCGAGCAGCTCGCCGACGCGCGCCAGCAGGTCATGGAATACGGGACCGGCTGCGTGCTGCTCGACCTCTCGCTGCCCGACGCCGCGCGCCTCGAGGCGCTGATGCAGCTGCGGGCCGCCGCCCCCGACGTGCCGATCGTGATCCTGAGCGGGCTCCAGGACGAGCTGCTCGCCGTGAAGGCCGTCCAGGAGGGCGCACAGGACTACCTCGTGAAGGGACGGGTCGACGGCGCGGCGATCGGGCGCTCGATCCGTTACGCGGCCGAGCGCAAGGTTCTCGAGATGACCAACACGCACAAGGCGCTGCACGACCACCTCACCGGCCTTCCCAACCGCGACCTCTTCCAGGACCGGCTCAAGCACGCGGTCACCCGCGCCCGCCGCCACCAGAGCCTCGTGGGCGTGATGTTCCTCGACCTCGACGGCTTCAAGCCGATCAACGACAGCCTCGGGCACGACGTCGGCGACAAGCTGCTGGTCGCGCTCGCAGCCCGCCTCAAGGACGCCCTGCGCGGCAGCGACACGGCGGCACGCATCGGCGGCGACGAGTTCGTGGTGCTGTGCGAGGACGTCGCCGACGAGCAGCACGTGATCAACATCGCCGAGCGGCTCCAGCGCGCGATCGCCGAGCCCTTCATGATCGACGAGCACGAGCTGTGCGTCACCTCCAGCATGGGCATCGTGGTCAGCGACGGCCGCGAGCAAGAGCGCCGAGGACCTGATCCGCAACGCCGACGAGGCGATGTACCGGGCGAAGCGCCAGGGCATTCGCGTACGAGGTGTTCGACGACGGCATGCGCAACCGGGTGCACGCCCGCGCGCGCACCGAGTCCGACCTCCAGCGTGCGGTCGAGCAGCGCGAGTTCCGGCTCCTGTACCAGCCCCAGGTCGACCTCAGCAGCGGCGAGATCGTCGGCCTCGAGGCGTTGATCCGCTGGGACCACCCGGAGCGCGGCGTCGTCGAGCCGTCGGAGTTCCTGTGGCTGGCCGAGGAGACCGGGCTGATCACCCGCATCGGCGAGTGGGTCCTGCGCCAGTCCTGCCTGCAGGCACGGGCTTGGGGGGTCCGCAACGGACGCCCGCTGCGCGTGACCGTGAACCTCTCGGGCCGCCAGCACCGCGACCCCGGCCTCGTGGACCTCGTGGAGCGCGTCCTGACCGAGACCCGCACGGAGCCCGCCGCGCTCTGCCTCGAGATCACGGAGAGCGTCGCCGTGGACGACGCGGAGACCGCGACGGCCACGCTGCGCCGGCTGAAGGACCTCGGCGTGCGGCTCTCGATCGACGAGTTCGGCACCGGCAACTCGTCGCTCGGATCGCTCAAGCGCTTCCCGCTCGACATGCTCAAGATCGACCGCTCGTTCGTGATCGGCATCGACTCGGACGCCGAGGACGTGGCGATCGTGACCGCGATCATCAACCTCGCGCACAGCCTCGGCCTCGAGACGATCGCCGACGGCGTGGAGCGCAAGGAACAGCTCGACACGCTGCGCGAGCTCGGCTGCGAGACGGGTCAGGGCTTCTACTTCGCGCGTCCGCGCCCCAGCGAGGCGATCGCGGAGCTGCTCGGCTCGCGCGAGCCCATCGCGCCTCCCGTGAGCATGTAGGCCGCGCCCCCCGGCGCGCTCCACGTCCGCTACACGGGGTAGAAGCACTCCCTGCGATGCGCCGTGCCCGATCGGTCCTGTGGCGGACGATGAGGTCGTTCTACGACGACCAGATGACCCAGCACGCGGCCGCCCTGACCTACTACGCGCTGATGTCGCTGTTCCCGGCGGTGCTGCTCGGGATCTCGCTGCTTGCCCTGCTCGGGCAGTACCCCAGCACCTACGACTCGATCATGAGCTATCTGCGCGATGTCGCGCCGAGCTCCGCGATCGCACCGATCGACGAGTCGCTGAGAACGGCGCTGCGCCACAAGGACTCGGCGGCGACCGCCGTCGTGGTGAGCGTGCTCGTCGTCCTGTACGGGACGACCGGTGTCCTGGAGGCGGCGCGCAGGGCGCTCAACGTGGTGTTCGACGTCAGCAACGGGCGCAGCTTCTGGCGGCGGAAGGCGACCGACGTCGCGTTCACGTTCGTGCTCGGCGCGCTGGTGCTCGCGATGCTCGTGATGCTCTTCGTGGGAGGTCAGTTCGCCGACGACCTGTTCGGCTTCCTGGGACTCGGATCGAGCGCGGCCACGGCCTGGAGCATCCTGCGCTGGCCGGGGGCGCTCGCGGTCACGGCGCTGATCTTCGCGCTGATCTACTACGTGACCCCGGACGTCCAGCACCGCACGTTCCACTGGATCACGCCCGGGGCCGTGGCGGGCGTCCTGCTGTGGCTGGGAGCCTCGCTGGGCTTCTCGCTGTACCTCTCGAACTTCGCCAACCTCACGGCGCTGTACGGGGCGTTTGCGGGCGCGATCGTGCTCGTGGCGTGGCTGTGGGTGACCAACGTCGCGCTGCTGTTCGGCGCCGAGCTCGATGCCGCGATCGAGCGGGAGAGGAAGTGAGCAGCGTGCGCGCGATCGGACGCGCACGCTGCGTCGAGGTTCTTCCCTCGGCAGCGCCTGTCTCAAACGCCTAGAGCCAGCCGGCCCTGCGGAACCTCGTGTAGAGGAACGCGCAGACGAGCGCGATCACGGCCAGCACCGCGGGATAGCCGTATTCCCAGCGCAGCTCCGGCATGTGGTCGAAGTTCATCCCGTAGATCCCCGCCACGGCTGTCGGGACGGCCGCGATCGCGACCCACGCCGTGATCTTGCGCATGTCCTCGTTCTGGCGGACGTTGATCTGGGTGAGATTCGCGCCCAGCGCGGTCGAGAGCAGGTCCCGGAACTGGTCCAGCTGCCCGTTGACGCGCAGCAGGTGATCGTGCGCGTCGCGAAAGTAGGGCGCCAGATCCTCGTTGATGCCGCGATAGGTCTGGGTGGCCAGGCGCCCGACCGCGGGCGCGAGCGGCTCGACGGCGCGGCGGAAGCCGAGCACCTCGCGCTCCAGGTAGTAGATGCGCTCGGCCGGGTTGTAGCGGCTGGGGGAGAAGACCTGCTCCTCCACCTCCTGGATGTCCACCGTGAGGCCGTCCACGACCGGCTCGTAGTCGTCGACGATGCGGTCGACGATCGCGTAGAGCACGGCGCCCGGGCCGCGCGCCGCCAGGTCCGGCTCGCCCTCGAGCCGCTCGCGCACCTGCTTCAGCGGGCTGGGCCGGCCGTGGCGCACCGAGATCAGGAACTCGGGGTTCACGAACAGGGCGATCTCACCGATGTCGACGACCTCGTCGGGGTCGATGTAGCTGACCGGCTTCAACACCAGCAGCAGCGTCTCGTCGTAGGCCTCGAGCTTCGGTCGCTGGTGCGCCTTGACCGCGTCCTCGACGGCGAGCGGATGCAGGCCGAACTCCTTGGTGACCTCGGCGAACTCCTCGGGCGAGGGCTCGTGGAGCCCGAGCCACACGAAGGATCCGTCCTGGCGGCAGGCGTGGGAGGCCTCCGAGACCGAGAGGTCTCCCGCCTGTCGCTTGCCGTCCCGGTAGACCGCGCAGTCGACGATCATCGCGGCAGCAGTATGCCGCTCGTCGCGGTCCGACGTGTCTCGTACCTTGCGCGCGTGGGCATCGCCGACGCGCCTGTGCGAAGCATCGTGAAGATCGTGCTCGTGATCGTCGCGGTCGTCCTTTGCCTGTACCTCATCTTCCTGCTGCGCAAGCCGCTCACGTGGCTGTTCATCGCGACGTTCCTGGCGGTCGCGCTCTCGACGCCGGTGAACTACCTGAACCGCTACATGAAGCGGGGCTTCGCGATCGCGCTCGTCTACCTGGGCCTGCTCGCGACGATCGCCGCGCTGACCGCGCTGCTCGTGCCGCCGGTCGTCAACGAGGCCACCGACCTGGCCGACAACGCCCCGAGCTACGTGCAGGACGTGCGCGAATACGTCGAGAAGAACAAGCGCCTGAGCGAGATCAACCAGGACTACCAGATCACCGACAAGCTGGACGAGGAGGCGGCCAAGCTCCCGAGCAAGATCGGCGGCGCGGCGGGCGTCCTGCGCGACATCGGGTTCGGGATCGTGAACGGCGTGTTCGCCTTCATCACGATCATGGTCCTCACGGCGTTCATGCTGAGCGGCGGCCCCGACTGGCGACGCCGCTCGCTCGCTCTGATGCCGCCCGACCGCGCCCAGCGGATCGACAAGGTGCTGAACCACATGACGCGCGCGGTCGGAGGATACGTGGCCGGCGCCCTGATCGTCGCGCTGATCGCGGGCACGTCGACGTTCATCGTGCTGTCGATCCTGGGGGTGCCGTTCGCGGCGCCGCTGGGCCTGGTCGCCGGGCTGTTCTCGCTCGTGCCGCTGGTGGGCGCCACGATCGCGGCGATCCTGATCGGGGTCGTGACGGTGTTCAGCGGCGACTTCCCGACCGACACGATCCTGTGGGCGATCTGGGCGATCGTCTACCAGCAGCTCGAGAACAACCTGGTGCAGCCCCAGATCCAGAAGCGCACGGTCAACGTGAACGGCTTCGTGGTGCTCGTGTCCGTGCTGTTCGGCGCGACCCTGCTCGGCGTGCTCGGCGCGATCGTCGCGATACCGATCGCGGCCTCGATCCAGATCGTGATCCGCGATTGGTGGGAGTACCGCCGCGAGACCAACCTCGCGATCCCCCAGCCGCCGCCCGCGCCGGAGGCTCCCGCTTCGGCCTAGCCGCGCTGCTTGGGCCGATCGCGCGGAGGAAGCTGCAGCTCGCGCTCGGCGGGCCGGCCCTGCTCGAGCTCACGGCCTCGTTCGAGCTCGGCGTTCAGCTCCGCGCCCAGCAGGATCGCGACGTTGGAGATCCACAGCCACACGAGGAAGATGATCACGCCCCCGAGTGCTCCGTAGGTCTTGTTGTAGGAGCCGAAGTTGGCGACGTAGAAGGCGAACGCGGCCGAGGCCGCGATCCAGATCAGGACGGCGACCACGCCGCCGGGGGTGAGCCAGCGAAAGCCCGGCTGCTCGACGTTGGGCGCAGCCCAGTACAGGACCGAGAACATCAGGCTCACGAGCAGCACGAGCACGGGCCACTTCGCGATGTCCCAGGCGGTCACGGCGGCGCTGCCCAGCCCGATCACGTTCCCGACCTCCTCCGCGAGCGGCCCGGTCAGCACGACCGCGACGGCGCCGACCGAGATCAGCACGAGCATGAAGAGCGTGATCGCGATCTGGATCGGGCGGAGCTTCCAGAAGGGGCGCCCCTCCTCGACCTCGTAGATCGAGTTCGAAGCGCGGATGAACGCGCCGACGTATCCCGAGGCCGACCACAGCGCCGTCGCGATCCCGATGATCAGCAGCAGCCCCGCCTGGCCCTGGCCCCTCTGGAGGTTCTCGATCGCGCTCGTGAAGATCTCCTGGGCGGGGCCGGGGGCGACCGTCGCGAGGTTGTCGAGCAGCGGCTGGGTCGCGGAGTCGCCGACCAGGCCGAGGATCGCGACGAACACGAGCAGGGCCGGGAAGATCGCGAGGATGCCGTAGTAGGTGAGGGCTGCGGCCCAGTCGGTGAGGTTGTCTTCCCTGAACTCCCTGACGGTCCGCTTCAGCACGCCCCACCAGGAGCGGGCGCGCAGGTCGGCCGGCCCCTCGGGGTGGGCCCCGTTCGCGCGGTCGTGCCGCGGGTCGCTGCTCGTCGTCTCTGCGGTGGCCATGTACCGGGGTTACCCGACGCTTTCGCGCCGAAACCGGCGGCGTCTCTTTGACGGCGCCGAGCGCGAGGATAGGGTTGAGCGGTTCCCCAGTTCGCGCGGGGGGCGCAGCCTCAGAGGAGGGGCGGTTGACGAAGCGGGGGACATCGGGTCTCACGACGGCGGCGACGGCGGCGTCGTGCCTGCTGCTTCTCGCGCTGCCGCAGGCGGGGGAGTCGTACACGTTCGGCTATGACGTCCAGGCCCGCGGCCCGGAGCAGATCGTGTTCGACCACAGCGATTCGGCGGGCGCCCTGAAGGACGCGTGCAGCGAGGACAACATCCCCGACCTGCCGGTGCGCGCCTTCCGCCGCGCCGACGGTCGCGTTCAGCTCTCGATGTCGCACACGGCCAACCGCCGCATGATCGGCGCGAGCCTCGACACGCTGGCCAACGACTGCCGCATCCTGCTCGAGTCCGGGCACGACGGGGACCCCGCGGCCTTCGACGACAACGAATGGATCTCGGCCACGCATACGACGGACGGCATCAACGTGACCGCGATCGTGCATCACGAGTACCACGGGTACGAGCACGACAACTGCGCGGTGCCGCTCGCCGAGCGGTTCACACGCTGCTGGTCGAACTCGATCACGCTCGCGCGATCGACCGACCAGGGGGACACCTTCACGCACGTCCCACCGCCCGCGCACCTGATCGCGACGCTGCCGTATCGGTACTCGGCCTCGCAGTCGCGCAACTCCGGGCTCTTCTCGCCCAGCAACCTCATCCAGAAGCAGCCCCAGCCGCAGGCGGACGACCACTACTACATGTTCACGGAGAGCGCCGGGGACGACAGGATGGAGCAGCAGTACGGCGTCTGCCTGCTGCGCACCCGCACCCCGGACGATCCGGCGTCGTGGCGCGCGTGGGACGGCGCGGGGTTCAGCATACGGTTCTTCGATCCCTACGCGGACCCGTCCGAGCCGCCCGCGATGCACCTCTGCCAGCCGGTGTCCCCGTGGGACTCCCACTTCCTCAGCGCGCAGGTCACCTACAACAGCTACCTCGGGAAGTACGTCCTGATCGACACCTCCGCGAAGTACCGGGCGCAGCGCGAGAGCTTCAACGGTACGACGGAGGACATGTCACCGGGGGTCTATTACTCGACCTCGTCGGACCTGATCCACTGGTCCGACCGCAAGCTGCTGATGGGAGCGGAGGTGCGCGCCTCGTGGCGGCCCGGCGTCGACACCGGCACCGGCGAGTGCCTGGACGACGACTTCATCGCCTATCCGGTGCTGCTCGACCCCGCCAGCAGCGCCCGTAACTTCGAGACGACCGGGGCGCGGCCTTACCTGTACTTCGTCCGCACCAACACGACGCCTCAGAGCGGATGCGTGGGGACGCTCGATCGCGACCTCGTGCGGGTGCCCATCCGGTTCAACAAGGACCCGGTGGCGCGATTCGAGAACACGCCCGCTCCGGTCGTCGCCGGGAGCCCGGTCACCTTCGACGCGTCCCAGTCGAGCGACGCGGACGGGCCGATCGCGAACTACGCCTGGGACCTGGACGGCAACGGCACCTTCGAGACCGACACGGGATCGAGCCCGACCGCGACCCGGACGTACTCGCTCGGCCAGATCGGCACCGTGAACGTCGCCCTGCGGGTGACCGACGGTGACGGCGCGAGCGCCGTGGCAGAGCGCCTCCTCACGATCGACCTGCGCGTGAACTTCCAAACGGACACGGCGCCGCTGCCGGCCGGTCACGTGAAGGACTCGGGCCTTCCCTACAGCGCCGGCCGCGGATACGGCTGGGTGACGCAGGACAGCGTGGCCGCCGCGCCCCACGGGACCCACACGCCCCTCGACATGACCCTCAATGCCCGCGACCGCAACCTCGCGCCGGACCAGCAGTTGGACACGCTGATCCACATGCAGTACCCGCCCGCGTCCCCGCGCACGGACGTACAGAAGACGCCCGGCGCGTGGGAGATCGACGTTCCGAACGGCACCTACACGGTGCGGATCGGCGCAGGCGACGCGGACTGCGCGGGGGAGACCTCCTGTACATGGCAGCAGGTCAACGTCGAGGGCGTCACCGCGCTCACGCACCAGGAGAGCCCGCCCGACGCGATCTTCGCCCAGACGGCCAAGACGGTCCCGGTGACCGACGGCAGGCTCACGATCGACGCGATCGGGGGAGACAACACGAAGCTCGGCTACGTCGCGGTCGCGCTGCACGACCGCGTGCCGATCGCCTCTTTCCTCGCCAGCCCGAGCCCGGTGACACTCGGCGCGGACGTCCGGCTCACCGCGAGCGGGTTCGACCCGGATGGTGCCGTGACGAAATACGAATGGGACCTCGACGGCGACGGCAGCTACGAGACCGACAGCGGCACGGCGACCACGGTGTTCAGCGGAGGGTACGCCGGGGAAGAGATCCAGTACCGCACAGCCCAGAAGATCAAGGTCGGCGTCCGCGCCACCGACGACCTGGGCTTCCAGGGGACATGGACGCGCGAGCTGCGCGTGCAGGCGCAGTTCAACTTCCAGCCTTCCAGTGAGCTCGTCTCACCCCAGGTCCCGACCTTCGTGAAGGACCCGGGCGTTCCATTCGAACCGGGCCGCGGATACGGATGGGTGACCGAGCAAAGCGTCCGTGACGCTCCCCACGACAGCGCCTCGCACACGCCCCTCTACATGCAGCCGAACTCGAAGGAACGCAATCTGGTCGCACCCGGTCATCCCTGCTCGATGACGGGCGTCGACGACCAGCTGATGGACAACTTCGTCTACATGCAGTACCCGCCGATGGCGACGCGGACCGACATCCAGAAGACTCCCGCGGCCTGGGAGCTCGCCGTGGGGCGGGGGTCGTACCGTGTGCTCCTCGGCGTCGGTGACGCCGCGGCGGCGAGCGATCCGCAGTTTCGCAACAGCGCCCACACCGTGAACGTCGAGGGCGTGCGGGCGATCGACAACTTCGTCCCGACGGCGGCCAACCCGTGCAAGCTCGCGGTCGTCGCGGTCGAAGTGACCGACGGGAGGCTGACCGTGGACGCGGTCGGAGGGACCAACACGAAGCTCACCTACGTCGAGGTGCGGCCGCTCTAGCAGCGGTGCATTCGGGACGGCCGGTTAACCTGACCGGTCTCCTATGGGCATTTTTTCATCAATCGGCCTGACCGGCAGCCGCGACATGGCCATCGACCTCGGCACCGCGAACACGCTCGTTTACGTGCGCGGCCAGGGGATCCTGGTGTCCGAGCCGTCGGTCGTCGCGGTCGACGCGGCCACCGGCGCGGTACACGCCGTCGGCGACGACGCCAAGCGGATGATCGGGCGCACGCCTGCGACGATCTCCGCGATCAGGCCACTGCGGCACGGGGTGATCGCGGACTTCGAGGTGACCGAGCAGATGCTGCGGCACTTCATCAGGCGTGTCCACCAGAGCCGGCTCGCCCATCCTCGCGTGGTGATGTGCGCGCCTTCCGGCATCACCGACGTCGAGAAGCGCGCGATCGTCGAGGCCTCCCTGTCGGCCGGCGCGCGCCGCGTGCAGTTGATCGAGGAGACCATCGCCGCCGCGATCGGCGCTGGGATCCCGATCGAGGAGCCGGTCGGCAACATGGTCGTCGACGTGGGCGGCGGCACGAGCGAGGTCGCCGTCATATCGCTCGGCGGGATCGTCGTGTTCGAGTCGGTCCGCATCGGCGGATACGACCTCGACGAGGCGATCATGAACTACGTCAAGCAGCGCCACGGCGTGACGATCGGCCAGCAGACCGCGGAGCGCCTCAAGTTCGAGATCGGCTCGGCGTGGCCGCAGGAGGAGGACCTCACGGCCGAGATCAAGGGCCGCGACCTCGTTTCCGGGCTGCCGAAGACGATGACGCTCACGAGCGAGGAGGTGCGGCACGCGCTGGAGGAGCCGCTCAGGCTGATCATGGAGACGATCAAGGAGACGCTCGAGCGCACGCCGCCCGAGCTGGCCGCGGACATCACGCAGCGGGGGATCATGCTCGCGGGCGGCGGGTGCCTGCTGCGGGGCTTCGACGACCGCGTCCGCGACGAGACGAAGATGAGCGCGTACCTCGCCGACTCCCCGTTGACATGCGTGGTGCTCGGCTCCGGCCGGTCGCTGGAGGAGTTCGACGTGATGAGCTACGGCGGCTCCGGAAAGCGCCGCCGCCGCGCCCGGCGATGAGCTGACCTATTCCGGCTCTTCGTCGCCCTCGCCGAGGAACAGGTCCGCGTCCTCGACGTCGGTGTCGAGCGGGTCCGCGTCCGGCTCGATCATCTCGGGGTCGTCCGGCGGATTCGACGACTGGGCCTCGCCGAGGCTCGCCTCGCCGAAGTGCTCCCTGTCGGGTCCAGATCCTGAGCGTTCCATGCCTCGCATGATAGGTCCGATTCACGTGAGCGCAACCCGGTTGTAGGCTGACGGGAGGAGGCGCTCGATGGACACCCCACCGGCACCTGACCAGCTTCAGTCGCTGCTCGCGGAGGCGTTTACCGCCGCCCTGGTCGCGGGCGACCCACGTGAGGCCGAGCGGGTCGTGCGCGACGCGATCGACGCGGGCTTTGACCAGGCGACGATCGACGAGGCCGTGGTCGCCCCGGCGATGCGTCACATCGGGGACCTGTGGCATCGCGGCGAGATCACCGTCGCGGACGAGCACCTCGCGACCGACATCAGCTACCGCGTGCTTGCGCTCCAGCGCGAGGCCTTCCGGGTCGCCGACCGCCGCACGCACGAGCGGGTGATGCTGGCCGCGGTCGAGGGTGAGCGGCACGTCCTCGGCCTCGAGATGGCGGGCGCGCTGCTGCGCCACGAGGGCTTCGACGTGCGCATGCTCGGCGCGGACCTGCCGATCGACTCGCTCGCGTGGGTAGTCGAGCGCCACCGGCCCGCCATCTTCGGGTTCACGGTCACGATGCCCGCCGCGCGGGACCTGCTGCCGCTCGCGATCGACGAGGTGCGCCGCAGCGCGCCGTCGATCGGGATTCTCGTCGGGGGTCAGGGTGCGCCCGAGGACCTGTCGATCACGGACCGGCTGATCGCGGTGTCCGGCGTCGCCACGGTGGTCGAAGAGGCCGACGCCTTGCTTGCGCGGCCGTCGCTGAACTAGGCTGGCGAGTGAGCATGCACAGACATCTTGCGCTCGCCGTGGCGCTCGCCGCGGCCCTGTGTCTCAGCCTTCTGACCGAAGGGGCAATCGCGAACCACGTCGCTTGCGGTGACGTGATCACGCAGGACACGACGCTCGACAGCGATCTCCTGAACTGCCCCGCGGACGGGGTCGTGATCGGCGCGCCGCACGTGACGATCGATCTCGCGGGCCATGTGATCGACGGCCCCGATCCGCCGGTCTCGTGCTGCGACGACGGCCCCGACGGCGTCAACAACCGAGCCGGCCACGACCATGTGACGATCCGTAACGGGACCATCCGCGAGTTCCAGCACGGAGTCAGCATCGGTGGCCACCGACCGGGTATCGGCCGCAGCCCATCGACCGGGAACGTCGTGCGCGACCTCGTGATCTCCTCGAACCGTGGCATCGCAGCGTCGGAAGCCGGCGATGTCCTGCTCGAGCGGAACTCGCTCGTCACCCGCACCTTCGCGATCGCGTTCCTGAACGTGAGCCTCGGCACGATCAGGCGCAATGTCGCGGATTCGATTCCTCCGGTCGGGCACGGGGCAGCGCTGATCGTCCAGTCGGCGGCGGGCGGATCCGCGAATCACAACCTCGTGGAGCGGAACACCGTGGCCCACGGCGATATCGACGTCTTCGGCAACGCGAACGTGGTGGTCGCCAACGAGGTGTCGCTCGGCCTCGACGCCGGGATCGGGGTGCTGGGCGCCGGGACCGTCGTCGCGAAGAACCTCGTCCGAGGCAACACCGCCGGCATCGTCGTGTTCGGTGATCACCGGATCGAGAAGAACGAGCTCGTGGGCAACGGCTCCGACGGGATTCGCGTCGAAACCGGGCAGAGCGAGCTCGTCCACAACGTGGCGCGGGGCAACGGTGATGACGGGATCGAGGTCAAGTCGGCCGGCACCCGCGTGGCAAAGAACACGGCGGACGGGAACGGCGACCTCGGGATCTTCGCGGTGCCGGGAGTGATCGACGGTGGAGGCAACAAGGCCGCGGGCAACGGTGACCCGCTGCAATGCCTCAACGTGTTCTGCAAGTAGCCGGGTCAGGTCCCCTGAACCCCGGGAGCCGTCAAGCGAGCGCCCTCTCGAGCGCCTCGCCGATCGGATCCTCCCCACCCACCACGTACAGCACCCGGCGCGGGGAGCGCGGGTCGTGGAGGACCGCCGCCAGGACCCCGGCCACATCCGCGCGTGCGACCGCGGCCCGGACGGGCTCGGCCTGGATCCGCACGCGGCCGGTCGCCGGCTCGTCGGTCAGCATGCCGGGCCGCAGGATCGTCCACGCGCGGTCGCTCTCGATCAGAGCGCGGTCCGCCTCCGCCTTCGCGCGCAGGTAGACGCTGAACACGTCGTCGCCGTCGGGAGGGCGCTCGGCGCCGACCGAGCTGATCATCACGTAGCGCTCCACGCCCGCGCCGCGCGACGCCTCGAGGAGCTTGACGGCGCCGTCCCGGTCCATCGTCAGCTTGCGCTCCGCGCCGCTGCCCGGGCCCGCGCCGGCCGCGAACACGACCGCGTCCGCGCCGGCGACCGCTTCGGTCACCTCCTCGACGGTGGCCGTCTCGAGATCGCAGACGACCGGCTCGCTGCCGTCGGCGCGCAGGTCGTCGGCGTGCGCGGGATTGCGGATCAGCCCGCGTACGCGATCACCACGGCCGGCCAGCAGCCGTGCGAGATGCCGCGCGATCTTTCCGTGGCCGCCCGCGATCACGACGAGCATCGAGACTCCGATCCGCGTCGCGCGCCGGGCATCAGAACGTCGGCTCGAACGCCAGCGCGCTCACGACCTCGCGCGTCTGCGGCGCGGGCTGGTCCTGCGTCGAGTAGGGACGGTTGAGGAGATGGCCGCGATGCACCAGCGTAGTCGAGCCTCCCCCGTCGAGGTTGATCGCGCTTTCGACGCCGAGGCCGACCATCACCTGCGCCAGCTCGAGCATCGACAGCCCGGCATCGACTCGCGAGCGTCGCCCGTCACAGGCGACCGCGACCAGCGTCTCGTTCGAGACGCCGAGCGCCGCGCGCGGATAGCGCCCCTCGGTGATGTCGGAGTCGAACTGCGCCGCGCCCGCCGAGAAGCCCTCGAGGTCGACGTCGGGATCGAAGACGACCTCTCCGCCCGCCACGAGCAGCGGCCCGGCCTGCACGAGGTCGCCGGTGGGGCTCGCCGGCGCCGCGTCCCGGGCGAGCAGACGCACCTCGGCGCCGTCGGCGACCACGCAGGAGCGGCGCTGCGCGTACGGCGCGTCCACCGGTTCGTGTTGCCTTGCACGCCCGTCGATCCACAGCTCGCCGAGGGGGCGGTAGGGGTCGCGCAGGAAGAATCCGGCGACGACCGCCTCGCCGGCGCCGTTCGCGGCGCACCACACGTCGAGCCGCTCGGTGCGGGGGAAATGCACGACGCGGACCCGCGTGGACCGGCGCGGGTGCAGGACCGCGTACACCGTCGTCTGTGCCCCGTCGGCGAGCGTGTGCCGCCAGAGCCGATACTCGATCCCGTCCACGAGTGGGCCAACCTAACCCACCGCAGGGTCTGCGGCTAATCCGACGAGCGCGGCCGCGCGGTTGGCTTGCGGGCGTGGATGATCGCCGACGTGGCGTGTTCATGGACGCGATGCGTTTCGCGGATCTCCACGTCTCGCAGGCCTGCATCTTGCAGCGCGCGCTCGAACTCCCCGCGCGTCAGCGCCCCGGCGATGCAGCCGGTCCACGCCTGCATGTCGGCGCGTGTGGCGTCGTCCATGTCGTCGTCGGCGATCACGTCCGAAACCGCAAACCGGCCCCCGGGCTTCAAGACTCGAGCCGCCTCACCCAGCACCTTCCCCTTGTCACCTGAAAGGTTGATCACGCAGTTGGAGATCACGACGTCGACGCTCGCCTCCGGAAGCGGTAGTTGCTCGATGTAGCCTTTGATGAACTCGACGTTGCCGATGCCTGCCTCGGCGGCGTTCTGCCGGGCAAGGGCGAGCATCTCGTCGGTCATGTCGATCCCGATCGCCTTGCCCGTCGGGGCGACGCGACGGGCGGAGATCAGCACGTCCGCACCTGCGCCCGAACCGAGGTCGAGAACCGTCTCGCCGTCATGAAGCTCGGCAACGGCCGTCGGGACCCCGCACCCCAGGGATGCGGCCACGGCGGCCTCCGTTCCGGCCTCCACTTCGTCGTACAGCGTCGCGCCGAAGACCTCTCGGCCCTCTCGGTCGGTCGTGTCGGCCGGCGTATCGCAACATGACGACTCCGGCGCATCGGCAGTGCCACATCCGCAGCCAGATTGGGTTTCCTCGGCCACCGCGCGAGCGGCGGCGGCGTATCGGTCGCGCACTTCTTCGCGGATGGTCGTGGGATCAGTCAGCTCAGCCATGTCGACAGCTCCTTCAAGGCGTTGGGGAGTACGTAGTAATAGGCCCACAGGCCCTGCCGCTCGACGCCGACGATCTCGGCATCGCGCAGCTTCTTCAGGTGGTGCGAGAGGGTGGGCTGCGATACATCGAACAGCGGCACCAGCTCACAGACGCAGACCTTGCCGGGAGCCTTGCGCAGCACGTCTACGAGCTGCACACGGATCGGATCGCTCAACGCCTTGGCGAGTTCCGCCAGCCGCTGCGCCTGGCGAGGCCCAACGTCGGGCTTGACGAGCGGCTCACAGCACACCTCGCCCGCCGCGCGCTTGCGCTTGGGGGCGAGCTTTAGATCGACAGCCATCGATGTAGCCTAGCAGCTACATAGACAGATGTCGATGTAGTTACGAGGGACGGAAAGGCGGGCCACTTTGGGCGACCCGCCTTTCAGTCGTCGACCTAGGGCTGTTGCCAGTGGATGTTGGCCGCGAGCCCGGGCACGGGCGGACCGACCGCCGGGTTGTAGCCGGAGGCCCCGTACTCGTTCGGCGCCAGCGAAGTGCCGTCGCTCTCGATGCACGGCGCCGTGGGGGAGTCCTCCACGTCCACGTGGGCGTAGGTGAACGGCCCCAGCGTCGAGATCCCGTTGAGCGTCGTCACGTCGACCGTGAGCGCCCCGGAGTTGCCGTTGCCCTGACGGTTGGTCGTCAGCTCACCGATGACGTTGTTGAACCCGGAGTGGTCTCCGTCCGGCGGCAGGCCGCCCGTCGGGGTCCCCCTGCTCGTCTGAAGCTGAACGGTCAACGTGCAGTTCGGCACGGCGTTCTTCGCCGCGACGACGACCACGATGTGATTGGGATCGCCCGGGACGGTGGGGCGGAAGTTGACGAACCCGATCACCGGGTCCGGCCCTCCCGTCACGGGGTCGCTGGTCGTGACGTTCCACCCGTTGTTGGTGTTGTCGTAGAGGTCGACCTTGGTCTGGCCCGCTTCGCCGGGTGTGACGTGATCGGCCATCGCGATCGGCGCCCCGGCCAGCATGAACGTGAGAGCGAGGAATATCGGTGCTCGCCCCCATTTGATGAGTGGCATCTCTTGCCTCCCTTTCCCCCTCAGTGGGTTGAGCCATCCGTGATGCTGCGATCCGTCTGGAGCTTGCCTAACCTAACCGCCCCGGCGGGTAAAGACCTTCGGCCACGCTTCGCCCACGTCGCCTGGGATCGCGCATGAGCGCGGGGAGTCCGACGATGGGCGGGGGCTGGCGAGCGCCTTGCTCACCGATGACCCTGCAGTTAGGGTCGCTCTGGATCAGAGGAGAGGAACGGATGCCTAGATTTCTTGGGCTGGTCGTCGGAGCGCTAGCCGCCATGCTGGTTGCCTTGCCAGGTGGCCAGGCGTTCGCGGCCCATGTCGCATGCGGTGACGTGATCACCCAGGACACGACGCTCGACTCGGACCTGATCGACTGTCCGGGCGACGGCCTGGTGATCGGGGCCGAAGGCGTCACCCTCGATTTGAATGGTCACACCATCGACGGCGATGGCGATCCTCGGCCTCGCCTTGGCTGCGACACGGGCATCGTGAACGGCCGGTTCGACAACTGCAGTGGCCAGCAGGCGGGGCACGGCGGGGTAACCATCCGAGACGGCACGGTGCGCGGGTTTGCGCACGGCGTTCAGGTCATCGCCGCCGACCACAACTCGTTGCTGCAACTCCGGCTCTACGACAACAGCGGCTTCGGCGGCATCGTGACCTATCTCATGTCGAATGGCCGAATACACGGCAACCGAGCGCTGGACAACCACAGCGCCGGCATCGCGGTATACGAGCCCGAGGGGCGCACGACGATCACGGGGAACGTCCTAGGCCGGAACTCCGGCTGGGGGATCGAGCTTGCCGGCGGTGTTGCTGGAGACCGACTGGAGAACAACGTCGCTTTCGGCAACGCCTCCGGCTTCTTCATCTTCGGCGCGAGAGGCTTGCTGATCAGGGGGAATCGATCCTTCGCGAATCGCGGTACCGGCATGAGCCTCGTGGACGGGGCCTCCGAGAATTACGTCGAGGGCAATCGTGTATGGGACAACGGCTTCGCCGGCATAGATATGAGCGAGGGAGTGCACGGAAACCGGGTGGAGCGAAACACCGTTTTCCGCAATGCGTCAGCCTCCCCATCCAATTACCTGTCGGGCGGGATAACGGTCCAGGAGGGCGACGACAACCGGATCGTCGGGAACCGGATCTTCGAGAACGGTGGTCTCGGTGGCATCGTCATCACCGCCGAGAGCGGCGGCGACGCCGTCGCGTCAAACCTTGTTCGCAGCAACGGTGGACATGGGATCTTCATCGGGACGCTGTACGAGGACGCAGGCGGCATGGTCATCGCCGGAAACCGCTCGATTCAGAATGGCGCGGACGGCATCCACGTCAGCCAGGAGATGACGGACCCCGAGACCCACATCCAGGTCTCCGAGCTGCGCGGCAACCGCACGGATCGAAATGGTGACGACGGGATCGACGTGAGAAGCGACAAGGTCGCCCTGGTGGCGAACAGCGGCGAGGTGGAACTTCGATCTCGGCATCGAGGCGATCGCGGGCGTGCTGGACGGCGGCGGGAACAGGGCCTTCGGCAACGGCAACCCGCTGCAGTGCATCAACATCGCCTGCGGGCGTAAGTAGGCGACCCGGATGGGCGCGGCTGGGATCGAACAGCGACCTCTCGCGTGAAGAACGCAGGCAAGACGGCCGCGATCCCCCTCGAAGAGCGCTTTTGGTTAACCGCAGCTCTAGGTAGGATCGGCAACGGGCATGAAGAAGAGCGGGTCGCAGGAAAGCAAGTCTCCTTCTCAGCTGATAGACGCGAGAATCAAGGAGCTAGGCGACTGGCGGGGCGAGATGCTCAGCCGGCTCCGTACCTTGGTCAAGGAAGCCGATCCCGAAGTCGTCGAGGAGTGGAAGTGGAGAGGGGTTCCGGTGTGGTCGCACGACGGATTGATCTGCACGGGCGAGACCTACAAGAACGTCGTGAAGATGACCTTCGCCAAGGGGGCGGCTCTGAAGGATCCGTCGGGCCTCTTCAACTCCAGCCTTGACGGGAACACAAGGCGTGCCATCGACTTCCACGAGGGCGAGAAGATAGACGAGGAGGCGTTGAAGACTCTCGTCCGCGCCGCCGTGACCCTGAACAAGTCCAAAGCCCAAAGCTAGTCCACGGAATGGGGATGGGCCGCATGGCCCGCCTCTCCGAAGAGCGGTACTCGGGTCAGCCCATCTGGTGAGCGTCCTGCTCCGACAGCCCCACGGCTTCGAGGGCTTCGGCGTGGGTTACGAACTGCACAACCCGAAGGATTCGACCTGCACGAAGTTCGAATACTGCGCCAGTTGCCGGGTTCCTTAGTCCGCCCGTGATTGGCGCGCCGCTTTGCTTCCCTACGCCGTGGTAACGAATGCGAGCAACAACGCGATCTCCCGCAGCTCGTATGTCTTCGATCTCAATGCCCCAGTCCGCCCAAGCGTCCTCAAACTCTGCGGCGTGCCGCCGGATCGCATCGCGCCCAGAGTGAACACCGGCACTCGGGTAAATGGGCACGTCGTGCCACTCGATCTCGGGATCGCAGAACTCGTCAAGCCAGTCATCGGTCTCGGTGACTGGGCCGATAGCCTCGAGCATCGCGCGCACGGCCTCCACGTTCTCCTGCGACATCGCCTACTCCGAGAGCCCTGCGGCTTCGAGGGCCGCTTCGCGATCGCCCCAGACCTCCACTCGCCGCACCTTCCCGTCGTGGACGGTGTAGACGTACGCCGACCGCTGGGTCACCGGAACTCCGCTGGTCCGCCCCCGCGCGTGGTGGGTCGCAACGAGGAACACGCGCTCACCGGAACCGCGCGACTCCTCGATCTCGAATCGGTAGCCGGGGCCGAACTGCCTGAACCAGTCTCCGAACCACTCACCTACTGCGCCCCGCCCATCAACGAACTCGATTAGCTCAGAGTCTCCACCGGACAGCAGGTCGCCATGAAGGACGAGTGTCACGTCCTCCGCGTAGGCGCTCATCACAGACGCGAAGTCCCCCGCGGTCGTGTCTTCCAACTGCTTGACAACGATCTCCACGTTCTCCTGCGACATCGCCCGCGCAGTATCCCGCAGGCTCAGGAGTCGCCCTGAGCATCTTGCTCCGACAGGCGACGTCTGAAGTGCTCAGGCGTCCGCAGCCTCGGTCCTCATGCGTTCGCGACTACCTCGCCGACCATGACCTTGTTGAGCGTCACACCTGGGTTCGAATCAGTGTTCTCGCGGATTTGGTCGGCTGCCGTGCGAGCCGCGTCCTCGGATTCGAAAACGATGACCGAGTTCCCTTCATCCCCGCCTTCGAGCCTCACCCAATAGCCGGCAACGAAGCCGGGCGCTTGAGACACACGGGGAACGATGCTCTCCCGCAAGAACTCGGTTGCCCCGGGGCCGTCCTGAACGCTCACCCTGACCACTACTGCGTGCATGGCTCCTCCTCTTTCCTGGCTCGACATGCCTGCAGGCTATCCCTGCGACATCGCCCGCGCAGTATCCCGCAGGCTCAAGAGTCCGTGTGAGCGTCTTGCTCCGACAGCCCTGCGGCTTCGAGGGCTTCCTCTTCGGTCGCATACTCCGCTACCTCGACCACCCGGCCGTCGCGAATCGTGAACAGCTGCACGTATTTCCCGCGCACAACCGCGCCGGATTCTCGCCCCTGTCCACACAGGTCGGTCACCGCGATGACCTGATCGCCGAGGTCCACCACCTCGTGAACCTCGAACGACAGATCGTCGAACGTGTCGAGCACGCCGGGCGACGTACGGCTTGTATTCCGCAAGCCCCTGATAGACCCGAGCGTCGGGCTCGTCGGTGCGGGTCCGATAGATCAATTCCAAGTGGAACAGGTCGAAGAACGCCGACAGGTCCCCTGCATTGAAAGCTCGTTAGCTCGCCGTGCCAGCTCCACGTTCTCCTGCGACATCGCCCGCGCAGTATCCGCTGAGACCTGGCAGCGATCAAGCACCGTCCTGCCGAGGCAAACCTGCGATGGGCGCGGCTGGGATCGAACCAGCGACCTCTCGCGTGTGAAGCGCGACGACCTGCGAGGCCCGAAATCGCCGTTTCCCGCTCTACGTCGCGAACCTGACGCACGGAACGATTCGGGTCGCCGACCGAAATGGTGCCGGATACAGCTCGATCTATCCGGATAAGGGCACTGGATGCCGCCGGTGCCCAAACCGAGTCCGGTCCGCAATAGGACCGACGCGGATGCCAAAGGCAGGCGCACCGCTAGGCGCGATACTGCGCGGGCGATGTCACAGGAGAACGTGGAACTTGTTCGCCGAGCCGTTGACGCCTTCAACCGGCGCGACCTCGACGCCTCTCTAGCGCTGACCGATGATGACGTGGAGGTCATCCCACGCGCGGTTGCCATGGAGGGCGGGAGTCACTATCGGGGCCACGACGGGGTTCGCCGCTGGTGGAAGGACCTGCTCGACGTCTTCCCCGACTTCACCATCGAGCTTGTCGAAGTGCGCGACCTCGGAGACCTGACGCTCGCGACCGCACGCCTTCGCGGCCACGGCGCGGGCAGCGACACCCCGACCGAGGAGGCGATCTGGCAGGTGGCCCGGTGGCGGCGCGGGAAGTGCGTCTGGTGGCGCACCTTCTCCAACTGGGGCGAGGCCCTCGAAGCCGTGGGGCTGTCGGAGTAGGCGATGTCGCAGGAGAACGTGGAGATGGTGCGACGGGCCTACGCGGCGTTCAGCGAGGGGAACCTCGGGCCGGTGCTTGAGGCGTTCGATCCGGACATTGAGTGGAACGCTTCCGACGTGTTCTTCGACCAGCCGCGTACTTACCGTGGGCGACAGACCTGGCAGGAGCAGTTTCTTCCCGAGTTGGCGGAGATCTTCCAGGAATACCGGGCTGTGCCCGAGCAGCTGATCGACGCCGGAGAGCATGTGCTTGCCGTAGCCCAGGTGGGCGGTCCGGGCAGACGCAGCGGCGCAGACGTGATGGCCCGAGTCGGGCATGTGCTGACGTTCCGGGACGGGAGGGTTGTGAGGTTCACCGAGTTCAAAGCCGTTGGTGAGGCCTTCGAAGCCGTCGGGCTGTCGGAGCAAGACGCTCACGCCGACTCCTGAGCCTGCGGGATACTGTGCGGGCGATGTCGCAGGAGAACGTCCGCCGAGAAAAGATCACACAAGGACTGGCCATTGCGGCCTGCCTGGCCTGCGCCGGCCTCGCCGTCGGGGACATGCTCAAACAGCTGCGCAAACACTCGTAGGAGTAGGCGATCTCGTCTGTCGCTTCCACGCGCGCTTCCATGCGAGCGCGTAGCGCTTCGCGGCGGCGGTCGCTGAAGTGGGCGCGGTAGACGGCACGGGTGACGTTCGAGTTCCTGTGGCGCAGGAGGTCGCGAGCGAAGGTGTCCGCGAAGCGAGGTTGCAGAGATCAAGGCTCCCCTCTGGCCTCGGTGAGGTTTTCACCTCTCAGGATGCGGACCGGCGCAGATGACTTTTAAACATCGCCAAAATCGCGGAATCGTGCAGCGCGCCCGAAGGGTCGCGGTGTGACACGTCCAACAGAGATTGCAGCCGGGGGTGTGGGGTTAACCCCACTGGCGGGTAGCCGTTCCCTTCGCCCGCGTCGCTCCCCCGATTTCTCACGGTGATTAAGCATCTTCGATAGTCCCGGTCCAATCCGAACCAGCGCCGACCTGATCGGGATCGCTAGCCAGACTGAACTTCGACGGCAACCCGTTGCACTCATTCCCGCAGTTGCCCGCGCTGTCGCTATCACGCGAAAGCACCAGCGCGTTGGTCGGTGCGGTCTACCGAGGCGGTGTGCTCAGTCGCATGGGGACCAGCAGTGGTCGCGGGACGCGGGCGGATCTGTGGTGATCAGGTGGTACCTGGGCGCGCGCAGCGGAAGCCGACGTGGCTCATGCCGGTGTCGATCATCTGAGGCCGCCGCGCGGCGGGTCGGTAGCGCATGCAGTAGCTGTCGGCGCAGAGGAACGAGCCTCCCTTGATGACCCTTCGCGGAACGCGGAACTGGGGCTGGTCAGGATCGAGGCTGTCCCGTGCGTTGCCGCCACGCGGGTTTCGAGGCACGCAGCACGGTTTGTCAGCGTCCTCGGCATGCCGGGACGTGTACCAGTCGGAGGTCCATTCCCAGACGTTGCCGGCCAAGTCGAAGAGACCGAAGCCGTTCGGAGGAAAGCAGCCGACGGACGTCGTGGTCCCGTAGCCCGGATCTGGCCGCCACGGGAAATCGCCGTGCCAGTAGTTGGCAAGCGGCTCGCCCGGCGAATCGGGCTGGTCGCCCCAGACGAACGTCGCGCCCTCAAGTCCACCGCGCGCTGCGAGTTCCCACTCGGCCTCGGTCGGCAGCGACTTGCCCGCCCAAGAGGCGTACGCCTCCGCGTCCTCGTAGGCGAGGTGCGTCGCGGGGTGGTCCTCGCGGCCTGCAAGCGATGAGCTCGGGCCCTCCGGGTGTCGCCAGCACGCGCCGGGCGTCCACGTCCACCACTGGCTCAGATCCCGGAGGTCGACAGGGCCGGACGTCATCGTGAAGACGAGGGAGCCGGGCACGAGGTTCTCAGGCGGTGCGCCGGGAAGTCGGCCGGATCGAGCGCACGCTCGGCGACGGTGATATAGGCGGTTTCGGAAACGAAGGCGGCGAACTCGCCGTTCGTCACAGGGAGTCTGTCGATCCAGAACCCGTCCACCTCAACCGCGTGGACGGGCGCCTCCTCCGGGTAGTGATCGTTCGACCCCATCCGGAACGTCGCCGACGGCACCCACGCCATTTCCGGACGCAGTGCGGCGCCGCCTTCGGCTATGCGCTGGGATGAAGTGCTCATCGTCGCCGCTTGCCACTCCTATGTGCCGCTCGTGGTCGCACCCGTGAGAGCCCGATCGCCGTCAGTGGTGTCCGCCGTCGCCAGCGGCAGCCAACTGCCGCATCACCGCGTCGAGGTTGAACGATGCCGGCTTCTGGCGCGGCGGGTACTTCACGAAGTTCTCGATCTGCTGGCCACGGTCGCCTGCATCTTGTAAATGACCCACGCGTGATCGAAGATCCAGTCCCAGTAGGTGTTCGAGTTGTCGTCGGCCCGCTCGAAGGGATCGTGGCGCAGGTTGAACATCTTCGGCAAGCGCAGCTTCACGAACGGCTCGGCCCACGTCTGCAGTCTCGTCGCCCGCTGCTCCATGAGGACGGCCTTGTAGTCGTCCATTCGGATGGCGAGGATGTCGCCGTCGTCGCTGACGTAGAAGAAGAAGCTCCGCGGGCTCTCCGTCGACCTCACCGGTGAGGTACGGCAGCATGTTGTAGCCGTCGATGTGCACGTTGAACGTCTTGTCGCCGGCCTCGTGACCGTCGAGCAGCTTCTGGCCGATGTCGGGCTCGCCGGCGGCGGCAAGCAGTGTGGGCAGGATGTCCTGGTGGCAGACGATGCCGTTGAGCACGGTGCCGGCCGAGATGTGCCCGGGCCAGCGCAGGAACGCCGGGCACGCGCCAGCCGCCCTCCCAGTTGGTGTTCTTCTCGGACGGAACGGCGTGATGCCAGCGTCCGGCCAGCTGTTGTAGTGCGGGCCGTTGTCGGTGGAGTACATGACGATGGTGTTGTCGGCGATGCCCAGCTCGTCGAGCTTGTCGAGCATGATGCCGACGTTCTCGTCGTGAGCGACCATCACGTCGTTGTACTCGCCCTGGCCGTTGCTCTTGCCCTTGTGCTTGTCGGCAGAGTGCGTGCGGAAGTGCATGGCCGTGGTGTTCCACCAGACGAAGAACGGCTGGTCCGCCGGCGTGCGCCTCGTCGATGAAGCGCAGGGCGTGTTCGGTGACCTCGTCGTCGATGGTCTCCATCCGCTTCCTGGTCAGCGGCCCGGTGTCCTCGATCGTCTGCCCGCCGTTGCCGTCGGCGCCAGGCAGTGCAGCACGCCGCGCGGCCCGAAACGCTTCTTGAACTCGGGGTCCTTCGGGTAGTCGGGGTGCTCGGGCTCTTCCTCGGCGTTGAGGTGGTAGAGGTTGCCGAAGAACTCGTCGAAGCCGTGCATCGTGGGCAGGAACTCGTCCTTGTCGCCCAGGTGGTTCTTGCCGAACTGGCCCGTCGCGTAGCCCAGCGGCTTGAGCAGCTCGGCGATGGTCGGGTCTTCCTTCTGCAGGCCGACGTCGGCGCCGGGCATGCCCGACCTTGGTCAGGCCCGTGCGGATCGGGTTCTGGCCGGTGATGAACGCGGCACGTCCGGCCGTGCAGCTCTGCTGGCCGTAGTAGTCGGTGAAGGCGACGCCCTCGTTGGCGACCCGGTCGATGTTCGGCGTCCGGTAGCCCATCTGGCCACGGCTGTTGTAGCTGATGTTCCACCAGCCGATGTCGTCGGGCTCCAGGCCACTGCGGGTCGCCACGTCCCCGAGCGCGCCTCGGAGTGCACGAGCGGCCGAGATGCAGGCTCTCGCCGCGGCGGACTCTGATCCGGTGGTCTCCGCGAGGAAGAATGCGACGACGCCATCACCGACGTGCCGGCCGACAAGACCGCCCGCGTCGATCACACACTGGTCGGCGGCGCGGACCAAGCGTCGGCCGAGCGCGAAGTAGCTGGCGGTCGAGAGCCGCCGGGCCGAGCGGCGACGAGCCCTCCAGGTCGGCGAACAGGATCGCCGCCGGACGCCGGGCAGGCTTCGACACCCGTTGCATCAGCTCGAAGTGACGCAGGTCGCCCCCGGTCGCGATCGCCCCGAGCGTCGTCATGCTCACCGCGGGCTTGTTGATCAGGACGGTGCCGGCCAGTCGTCCATCTGCCTGGCGCACGCGCCATCCGATGAACCGAATGTCCGCTTCCTCGCTGAATCCCCGAAGCTATGGACGACGAACCCGATCGTCTCATCGCTCGACGGTGTCAGCCCATGCCAGGAACTCGTGCAGCGAGGGATCCACCAGTGATGTGGAGTTCCTCGACGCCGCCGCGCGCATCCGCGAGTAGCCAGCCGCCGACCGACCGCGTAGGATCGTGCTCATCCGCGCTGGCGTGTTGGGGCCGAAGCGCCAGCCGCCACTCACTTCGCGCATGGCGGGCAACCTCGGTTCGAGACGTGGGCTCGCGGACGCGGTGCCTCCCGCCCGAAGGCGTCGATGGCGCCGATGGCGGTCGGCACCGGCGCCCCATCGTTGCCAAACGACACGCGCAGGGCGTCAGTCATGTACACCAGCCGCCAGCGGTCGTCGAAGATCCAGGCCCAGTGCTCGGCATCGCGCAGCACGGCGGCGGCCTGCGCGAGCGCCGGATCCTCGGGCAGCGGATACGACTCCTGCGAGTGCATCGGCCGACCCTAAAGCACGGCGCTCTACGGCTCCGACGTTGACGAGCGGCGTGATCCTGTTGTCCGAGCAGGACGCTCACCCGACTCCTCCTGAGGCATCGTCGTCGATGGGCGCGGCTGGGATCGAACCAGCGACCTCTCGCGTGTGAAGCGCGACGACCGGGAAGGGATGCAGTCGCCGTTTCCCGCTCTACACCGCGAACCCGACGCACGGAACGATCCGCCCCGTCCGACCGAAATGGTGCCGGACACGGCTGGATCTATGCGGATATGGGCACTGAAAAGGGGGCGTTGCCCAATGCCTGAAGACCCGTGTCTTGCTCACCGATATCTCTGCCGTTAGGGTCGGTCTTGATCGGAGGAGAGGAACGGATGCCTAGATTTCTCGGCCTGGTCGTTGGAGTGCTAGCCGCCATGCTTCTATTTGCCTTGCCGGGTGGCCAGGCGTTCGCGACGCATGTCCAGTGCGGCGACGAGATCATCCACGACACGACGCTCGACTCGGACCTCGTCGGTTGCTCCGGCACCGCGCTCACGATCGGTGCCGACTACGTCGCCCTCGACCTCGGCGGCCACAGGGTCGGGGACTGCTGCTATCCGGACACGACCGGCATCGATGACTTGGGCCGTCGAGGAGTCGTCATCGAGAACGGTCAGGTGTTGGGGGTGACGGGGATTCGTCTCGTCAACGCCCACGAGACGGTTTTGCGCGATCTCGACGTCTTCGGCCCCTTCGCGATCACCCTGAGCCGCTCGACCGGGAATCGGCTCGAGACGAGCATCGTTGGGACAAGTTATGTGGCGGTGTCCATGGAGGACGCGGATTACAACGCGATTCGGGGGTCCACCATCAACGGCTACTACTACGGAGTCGATCTCGCAGCCGGCTCAGACCACAACCGCGTCGAGGACTCGCTCCTATCCGCCGAGCGCTACGGACCTGCGATTCGTATCGAGGCCAGTAACTTCAACAGCCTCCGGCGCAACCGGCTCCGCTCGACGTTCACCGGAATTGCCCTGACCGATGCGCGGAGAAACGAGGTGATCGAGACGAGCGGGTTCGTCGAGCAGGAGGGCATACTGCTCCGTCGGTCCGACGACAACTTGATCGAGGGCAACGAGCTCGGCGCCGGGGCGTGCAAGATTTGCCTGGCAGAGTCGGACAACAACCTGATTCGGGCGAACGCACTTGGGTCGCGGCGTTTCTACTCGGAGCTCGGGATAACGGTGGCAGGCTCCGGCAACCGCATCGAGCGAAACCAGGCTGCTGGAATCTACGACGGAATCAAGGTAGGGGCGGGGGCGAAGAACGTCGTGATCCGCAACCTCGCCCGCGGCAGCGACGGCAACGGCATCGTTGTCGCATCCCAGGCGAGCGACACGCTGTTGAGCGGAAACGACGCGAGCGGAAACCACGGTAACGGCATCCTCATAGAGGACCTGGCGAGCGACACGCTGTTGAGGAAGAACCGGGCAGATCGAAACGGCACTGACGGCATCCTCGTGAGCGATCCGACGACGATCCTCAGCCACAACACCGTCAACTACAACGTTGATTTCGGAATCGAGGCGGTGCCGGGCGTGGTTGACGACGGCGGCAACCGTGCCAAGGGCAACGGCGCCCCTGCGCAGTGCCTAAATGTCGTTTGTAAGTAGGTGCGATCACTGCGGGGAGGACTTGTTCACGTAGGCTTCGCGCGTGACCGCCGAGCTCGTAGTGGCAGGTGGCCCGGTGGCGGCGCGGGAAGTGCGTCTGGTGGCGCACCTTCTCCAACTGGGGCGAAGCCCTCGAAGCCGCGCGCCTGTCGGAGCAAGACGCTCACGCCGACTCCTGAGCCTGCGGCATACTGCGCGGGCGATGTCGCAGGAGAACGTGGAGGCATTCCGGCGGATGGTCGAAGCCGGGAACCGGGGCGACGTAGACGGAGTGCTGCGCGAGGCGGCCGAGGATGTCGTGTTTCTCGCGGCACGGAGCGCCGTGGAGGGCGGCTACCACGGACACGATGGTCTTCGGGAGTTCCTGACCGACAACGAGGCCAACTTTGAGGTCTTCCGGGTGGACCTCAGCGACGTGCGCGATCTTGGGGATCGAGTCCTCGCCCTCGGCACCATCCACATCCGTGGGCGCGGAGGTGGCGTGGAGACCGACATCCCTATGGCCGGCGTGGCGACCTACCGCGACGGGAAGTTGACGAAATGGGAAGACTTCCGCGAGCGCGGGCGAGTCCTCGAAGCCGTGGGCCTCTCGGAGTAGGCGATGTCGCAGGAGAACGTGGAGTTGGTTCGCCATGGACTTGCAAGCGTGGAAGTCTTCTGGGCGTTGCTTGACGAGTACGTGGTCTGGGACATGCGCGAGCGTCCAATGTTGGACCTGGACAGCGTGTACGTCGGGCGCGACGCGGTTGTCAAGGCTTCTCGCCATTACTGGGGCACCTTTCGCGACTACCGCCTCGATGCGGAGGAACTCTTGGATGCCGGATCGAGCGTTGTGGTTGTCACGCGCGAACGAGGTCGCGGAAAGGGCAGCGGCGCTCCATTCGAGCAGCGGTTTGCGCAGGTTTGGACTTTCAGCCGAGGCCAGGTCGTCCGGTGGGAGATCTTCCAAGATGCGGCCCGCGCCCTTGTAGCCGTGGGGCTGTCGGAGCAAGACGCTCAAGCCGACAGCTGAGCCTGCGGGATACTGCGCGGGCGATGTCGCAGGAGAACGTGGAGAACCTTCGAGCAGTCTTGGAGGCCTGGGACATGGAAGCGTGGAAGCGGGGCGAGGCCGATGTGTCTCTCCTCGACCCCGAAGTCACGTATGAGGACACGATCCTTCCCGACCATGTTGGGGAGACGTATCGCGGACACGAGGGCGTGATCCGGGCAACGGAGCGCTGGATCGAGCCTTACGAGGACCTGACGATCGAGCTGGAGAGGATCGTCGGCGACGGCGATCGCCTCGTCTCCATCCACCGGGCCCGATCGAGGGCGAGACACACCGGCATCGAGTTCGAAGGGCCGCTCGCCTACTTCTGGACGTTCCGCAACGGAAGGGTCATTCACCTCCGGTCGTACCTCGATCCGGCGGAGGCGCTCAAAGCCGCCGGCCTCTCGGAGTAGGCGATGTCGCAGGAGAACGTGGAGATCGTGCGGCGCGGCAACGACGCCTTCAACCGAGGCGACTTCGCGCGTTTCGCAGAAAGCTTGCACCCGGATATCGAGTTCCGTGACCTCGCCCATGCAGCCGACGCGCCGGAGACTCTCCGGGGAGCGCAGGCTCTCCCCTCGCTGATGTCCGAATGGCGGGAGAGCTTCGACGAGTTTCGGGCTGAGATCAGCGAATACATTGACGCGGGCGACCACGTTGTGTGCGTCACGCGCTGGACGGGCAGAGGCAAGGCGAGCGGTGCAGCCGTGGATGTCGCCCAAGTTGATGTCTACGAGCTGCGGGAGGGGAAGATCATCCGTGCGACACTCGCCTACCCGGACAAGGCAACGGCCCTCGAAGCCGTGGGCCTGTCGGAGCAAGACGCTCACGCCGACTCTTGAGCCTGCGGGATACTGCGCGGGCGATGTCGGAGGAGAACGTGGAACTCGTCCGTTCGATCTTCGCCGCCCGCGAGCGCGGCGACTTCAGCGATGCCGGGTGGGCGCACCCGGAGATCGAGTACGTGATCGTCGATGGGCCTGAGCCGACCTCCTACAAGGGGCTCGCCGGACTCGCGCAGGCCATGCGTTACATGCTGAGCCCTTGGGAGCGATACCGGGGCCGTGTGGAGGAGTGCCGTGAGCTCGACGCCAAACGCGTGCTGGTGCTTCTCCACCCCAGCGGGCGCGGCAAGGCCAGCGGGCTGGAGCTGGACGCGTTGTCGACGCAGCAAGCGCAGGTGGTTCACGTGCGCGACGGCAAGGTGACGAAGATCCTCGTCTACTACGACAGCGAGCGCGCTTTCGCTGACCTCGGCCTCGCTTCGGACGCCCCCGTCGTCACGGACTAGGCGATGTCGCAGGAGAACGTGGAGATTGCGAGGCGAGCCTACGCAGCGTTTAACCGTCACGACTGGGACGCTGCCTTGGACGCTTTAGATCCCAACGTCGAGTGGCACCAGATAACGCAGTTCCCCGATCGAGCTGTGTATCGCGGACGTGACGAGATGAGGGACCGCTTTTGGAACCAACAGCTCATCGAGCAGTTCGGAGACTTCAAGATCGAGGTCGAGGAGTTCGTTGATGCTGGCGATCACGTCGTAATGCTCGGCCACATCGTCGGCCACGGAAACGCCAGCGGTGCGCCGATTCGCCTGCGAGTCGTACAGGTCTTGGAGCTGCGCGACGGGAAGGTCATTCGCGCCTACGATGTGGCTGGCTCCAGCCTGAGCGGGAATTGACGTGCCCCGGAAGCGGTCGGGCTTGTCGAAGCAAGACGCTCACGCCGACTCCTGACCCCTGCGGGATACTGCGCTGGCGATGTCGCAGGAGAACGTGGGGATCGTCAAGGCCGCCGTCGACGCGTAGCCGGTAGAAGGGGCGAGGAAATAGCCAAGAACTGGATAGCGACATACATCGACCCGGCGACCGGAGTCGATGCGGACGCGCGCGACAAACGGCTGCGGCGGCACACGAAAGACTGTCGCGTCCTGACGGCGGGGCCGAATCGCCCGTACGTAGGCGCCCGTCGGGCGACGCAGCAGGAGTTGAAGACCCGCCAGCCATGCAAGCTGTGCGGGTAGAAACGGGGAGCGATGAGACCGAAGGTATCGATCGTGGGCCAGGAGGCCGATACCGTGCGCATCGAGTGGCCTGATGGCAAGGCCGTTGACTGGGACCGTCGCGGAGGTGCTTGTCCTTTGGGACCGCGATACACAGCGGCCCGTCGGCGCCACGCACGATCCCGAATGCAACTGGGCGGCGACAGTCGCGAGCAAGCCACGCCCGTCAGGATCTCGAGCGACGTACGACATCAGGCGCATAGACGAGGTCCCCGCTAGGACTCCCCGATGCTCCCACTGCGGCGGCGGGCCGCGCTAAACGCTCGACACCGCCGCAGCAACGACGGCGGCCCGGAGGTCGAGAGGCTGACTGACTGATAGCGCGACGTTTCAGCGCTGTCGCTGAAGCTGGCCCAGGCGCCGCGCGGCGATGTGGTTGCCGGGATCGATGTCGAGCGCCTTCTGGAACACGTCGCGCGCGTGATCGATCGATCCGAGCGCCTCGTGGGCTCTTCCGAGCCGGTTGAGGGCGACGACGTCGTTGGGTGTCTGCTCAAGGATCGACGTGTTGATCGCGACTGCATCCTCGGGATTCGTTGCGTGCGCGGCGAACTCCCTGAGCTGATCAAGGTCGTTCGGCAGGCCCGAGCGAATCGCGGCGACGCGCGCTTGCCTCGCCGCCTCTTCATCCCGGGCCTGTTTGGCTCGGGCTTGAGAGAGTTCCTCGACCTGTCCCGTCTGTCTGGCGAGTTTGGCACGCGCGGCAGCGCGGTCGTCTGCGCTGAAGAGAGGCGCGTACACCTTGGCCTCATCAAGGATCAGCGTCTCGACCGAAAGGTCGAGGCGGTTGTATTCCATAGATGATCGAGGCGCCGCCTGGGGCCGCGGCGGGGGGATTGCGATTCATTCGTGCAGGTGCTGGGGGCTTCGGCGTGCTGTCCTCAATGGGCACCAATGGGCATTAGCCGTCCTTTGTGGACTTGTTCGGAGGCCCTTTGCTCGAAGCATGACGGGGCGGATCTCGTGCGGTTGCAGGGGTTCAGTGACATGGGCGCGGCTGGGATCGAACCAGCGACCTCTCGCGTGTGAAGCGAGCGCTCTCCCGCTGAGCTACGCGCCCCGGGGGCGTGATTGTAGAGCGGAAGTCAGGGGCCGGACGTGAACGGCAGCGTCGGGCGGCCCGTCGCACTCAGCCGAGCTCGACCCGCACGAACTTCGCCACGGACGGAACGCCGGCGTCGTTCAGCACGAACAGCATGTAGTAGGTCGGCGGCGCGACCGCCGGGGACGGGGGAGCCTCGACGGTGAGCGTCCCGCCGGGGCCGGCCGTCGTCGTGAGCGGGACGTATCGCTGGCTCATGTCGTTCGCGTGGGTGACCGCGCCGGGAGCGATCAGGACCGCCTTCGTCGCGCCGCCCGCCGTCGAGACCGTGAACGTGTCGCCGTAGCCGACCGCGCCGGGCGCCGACTGGATCGTGGGGCGCGCGCCCTGGAACAGGTATGGCGGCTCGTAGATCTCGGCGGTGTCGTTCGAGCTGCCGCCGTACCCGTCGTCGCCCGCCGACAGCACGCGGCCGTCCGGCAGCAGCAGCGCCGTCGAGTGGTAGGTGCGCAGCTCGTCCTGCGCGGGGCCGAGGGCCCAGGTCCCGGTCGACTCGTCCCAGATCTCGATGTTGCGGTGTACCGCGGGGTCCCCCGAGCGCCTGTTGCCGTTGAGGATCCCGTAGCCGCCGCCGACGGTGACCATCGAGCGGTCGGGCAGCAGGACGGTGTTGTGGTGCGCGCGGCCGTTGTTGAGCGGCGGCGCCGCCGTCCATCCTGCCTGCGGATTCGCCTCGTCGAACGTCTCGGTGGTCGGCAGGGGAGTCGAGGAGCCGCTGTCGGGCAGCGAGTCGCGGTCCACTCCGCCGATCAGCTCGACCCGGGTGGACCCGCCGGTGCCGCCGGGGAGCAGGACGCCGGTCCCCCAGGTGTGCCGCAGCGGGTTCGGCGCGTCCTCCCAGGAAAGCGCCCCGATGCCGCTCAGGCGGAAGAACCAGCTGTCGGTGGGCTCGGGGCCGGCGACCAGGACCCTGCCGCTCGGCATCTGGAAGAGATGCGGATAGAGGCCGCCCTGCGGGGGCTGGTCCTGCTGCCCGCGCACGCTCAACAGCGTGTTGAAGTCGAGGTTCGTGTTGTAGCTCTCGATCTGCTGGTTGACGTTCGGCTCGCCGCGCTCGTCGAGCCCGTCCATCACGACCGTGCGGCCGTCGGCGAGCAGGACCTGCGTCGGGTACCAGCGCCCGTGGCGCATGTCCGCGCGCCGCGTCCAGGTCTCGGTGATCGGGTCGAACGTGAAGACGGTCTTCATCCCCTCGCGACGGCCGACCGTGCCGCCCATCACCACCACGGTGCCGTCGTCGAGGAACGACTGGCCCGCGCAGAAGATGTTCGCCGGCTCGTCCTCGAGGCCCGGCACGCGCGGTGGGTACACCGCCCTCGTCGTCTGGGTCACCGGGTCGAGCAGGAAGGCACGGCCGGAGGTGGTGCCCGTGAAGTAGAGGACCTTGCCGGTCCGCAGCATCACGGCGTGCACCGCGACGCCGGAGATCGCGAACTTCGGCGCCCAGCGGCCGACCTCCGCGGGGTCGGTGCTCGCCGCTGCCGCCGCCGGGCTGTCCGCCGGGGTGGTCCCCCGCGATGCGGCCGTCTCGCGCGCCCGGGCGCGCGCCAGCGCGTGCTCGGCTGCGTGGGCGGGCCCGAGCAGGCGCTCCTCCGCCGCGCGCAGCCGTCGCTCGGCCGTTGGAGTCACAGGCGCGCTCGTCGCCGTCGCCGTCACGTCGGCATGCGGACGGGGCGCCGTCGATGCGGGCGCGATCGCCGCGTCGGTCCTGTCGAGCGCAGGCGCGAGCGCCAGGCTCGCGACGATCGCCGGCGCGCCCAGGCACACCTTCCAGCGCAGCTTTCCCATCAGCCTCCTCACCGTTTCGGCATCCATGCCTGTCAAGGGGAGCCTAATCGTCCCCGGCCGGACCCGGCAAGGGTCCCCACCGGCCACCGGCGGCCGTCGCAACGGCTAGGGTCTCGGCCGCGATGACGACGCCTCCGCCCCCAGGGCCTGCTCCGCGCCCCGAGATCGAGCACACCGCCGGTCCGTCTGCCTCGACCGGATGGCGGCGTGCCGCCGGGATCGGCTACGTCGTGGTCGCCGCGCTGTTCATCGTCTCGGTGTTCGTGCAGTTCTTCCTCGCGGGACTCGGCGTGTTCGGCGCCGAGAGCTTCGAGGCCCACAAGGACTTCGCCGGGGTGTTCCACCTCTTCGCGCTGCTGCTCGTGATCCTCGCGCTGCTGGTGCGCCGCAACCGCGTCGACCTGACCCTCGTGGTCGCGCTCTTCGTGCTGACCACGATCCAGTTCTCGCTGCCCGAGGCCGACGACGGGTACGTCGCGGCGCTTCACGTCCTGAACGCGCTGGTCATCTACACCGTGGCTTTCCACGTGCTCCAGCGGGCGATCCGCACGATGCGCGCCGCGCCCGCCGTCTGAGCGCGTCGATCCCGCTACAGTGGGCGGCGGACCGTGCTAGGCGGGGCGCTAGCGGTGCCCTGTACCCGCAATCCGCTCTAGCGGGGCTGAATTCCCGTCCAAGGGTTCGGCTTTCAGGGCCAGTACGCCGAGCGAGGCGTTGATGGCCAGGTCCCGCGCGATGGAGTCCCGTGAACCAGGTCAGATCCGGAAGGAAGCAGCCTTAAGCGGTCTTCCCCATGCGCCGCGGGTCAGCCTGGCCGGAGCCACAACTCGGCTGACACGCCTGGGGGCCTGTTCTCGACGACGGGTGCACGGTCCTTATTCACAGCCCCGCTGGTAGAGGCTCCAAGACTCGTTCCCTGCGACGCGGCGAAAGCCCGCCGGGACCGCCAGCGCGATGCGTCTCGGGTCGCGCGGGTCGAGCACGAACTTCTCCTGCACGACCCGGTTGGCCGGCGCGACGTAGAGCCCGCGCAGCGGGCGCTCGAGCTGCGCCGAGACGAAGCGCTGCGGGTCGCGGTCGAGGTACCACGCGAGGATCGGCACGGGCCGGTGGTTCGGCACGTACACCGGGGCGCAGCGCTCGAGCAGCGGCCGCGCGGCCGGATCCTCGGTGAGGTCGCGCAGGTCGTCCTGGATCCCGCCCCGTAGCTGGATGCCGTCGCGCAGCCGGTCGAGCCGGTCGGTCTGGTGCGAGATCGTGGAGCCCACGAAGGCGATCAGCAGCACGGTCGCGCCCGCGATCCACCAGCGCCGCCCACGGTCCGCCGGCGTGGCGATCCAGCCCAGCGCGGCGAACCCGAAGAAGATCGCGAGCATCGCGGCGGGGAGGAACAGGTAGCGGCCGAGCAGCGACAGGCCCGCGATCCCGATGAAGACGAACGAGATCCCACCGAGCACCGCGAGCGCCGCGGGCACCAGCGCGCGCTCACGTGCGTAGCGCAGGGCGAGGAAGAAGCCCGCGGTCCCACCCACGAGCGGGACCCAGCGCAGGATCTCGCCGAGCCGCCGGGGCATGATCTCGGGGACGTTCTCGATGCCCTGCGGACGGCCCAGCGTGTCGGCGGTGTCGCGCGTGAAGGTCAGGGAGTGCAGCGCGTCCCCCGTGACCGCGAGATCGCTCAGCGCCCACAGCACCGGCGGCGCGACGGCAACGGCGGCCAGCATCGCGGCGCGACGGCGATCGAGCGCCGGCAGCAGGTAGAGCCAGTAGGCCGCCCCCAGCAGCCACGCCTCGGGCCGCAGCAAGCCGGCCAGCCCGATCAGCACGAGCACCGAGAGACCGCGCCGTGGCCGGCGGATCTCGAGCACCGCGGCCGACACGACCAGCGCCAGGAACGGGATGTCGACATATGCGCGCACCGCCTGCGACACGAACGGGTCCCGCGTCGCGACGACGAACGCCGCGAGCGCCCCGGCCGCCCAGCCGAACGACTCCCGGCCGAGCAGGAACACCCCCCACACGAGCGCTCCCCAGGCGAGCAGCGCGAGCGCCAGCATCGCCGTGTAACCCGCGTCCTCGCCGAGCAGGGACACGGGGATCGCCACCAGCTCGGCCAGCGGATGCGGCGTGGGAGCGAGCGTGACCTCGTAGTCCGGCGTGCGCCCGCCGGCGAGGTCCCGGCCCCAGATCAGCGAGTAGAGCGTGTCGTAGTTGAGGAACGCGCGGCTGAAGATCAGCCACGTCACACCGCCGATCGCCGCCGCGGCAGCCGCGTGCAGGACGCCGCGCGGCACGCGGTTGGAGGGCGGCGTGGGCACGTCGCGGGGCAGGTTATCGCCGCATATGGGCGTGAACGGCAGTGCCTACAATGGCGAAGTGAGAGGTTTCACCGGCGGCGAGGTGCTCTACCAGTGGCGTTAGTGCAGATCCTGGCCGTCAACAAGGCACCGCCGATGCCGGACGTGCTCCAGGACGCCCACCTGGACCGGCCCGGCATAAAGGACGAGGACGGCGGCAAGGCGCTCCGCGTCTTCGGGTGGTTGATCGGCAACCTCGTGCGCCCCGTGGCGGTCGAGATCTCGTACCGCAACAGGGTGATCGGGGTCGCCCCGATCGACCGCCGGCGCCCCGACGTCGAGGCAACCCACCCCGCGCTTGGCCAGACGCCGTGCGGTTTCTCCCAATTGGTCGACGTGAGCGAGCTGGCGCCGGAGTTCGAGCTGACCCTGCGCGCGCTGCTCGAGGACGGCAGCCGCGTGGGGATCGGGTCGGTGGAGGGGCGGCATGCTCAACCGGGAGCCGACACGTCCGCGCCCCCTCCGAGCGAGCGCAACGAGACGGCCGCCGCGCAGGCCGGTCTCACGCGCGACGTCGAGCGGTTGATCGAGCGCCATCAGGCGTCCGGAGTGATCGAGCCGGAGCTCGCCGACATGCCGGCCGTCGCCGGCCGCAGCGTGCTCGTGATCGGCAGCGGCCTCGGGGGGCTCGCCCGTGAGCTCCGCGCACGAGGCGCCGCGCTCGTCGACGTGCTCGAGCCCGACGAGCACCTCGCCAAGGTCGAGCGGATCGTCACTGCGCACCTCGACGTGACCCGGGTGTTCATCCACGACGGCGACCCGGCGGACGCCACGACCTTCCCACCGGGTCACCGGCTGGCGCTCGCGCGGGTTCCCGTCGACGGTGGAGATCCCTTGCTGCCCGACGCGCTGCGCGACTCCTTCCCCCATCACGAGGTGCTGGCGAGCCCGCGCGCGAAGTTCGCCTACGTCGTGCTCGCGGCGACGAAGGAGGGCCTCGACGACTTCCTGCGCCCCGTGGAGGCGGTCTCGGGATGAGCGTCGCGGACCTGGACTCGGGGCTGAAGCAGATCCTGCTCTCCGCGCTCGGCGAGCAATACCACAGCGTGTCGCCTCAGGACGGCATCATCACCGGCAACCACTATCAGTCGGTGACGCTCGGCGACCAGCGCACCACCGGGTTTCGCAGCGACCGCGAGCGCATCCTCGACCGGATCGACTTCGGGGGCAAGAAGGTGCTCGATCTCGGGTCGAACCTGGGGGAGCTGAGCCGGGCGGCTCGGACGCGCGGCGCGCGACTCGTCGACGGATTCGAGTATGACCCCTACTTCGTCCGGATCGCGAACCTGATCAACGCGCTCAACGGCGTCACGCGCGTGTCGTTCGAGCAGCGCGACATCGCGGACCTCGAGGCCTACGACCAGCACTACGACATCGTGCTCGCGTTCGCCGTGTTCGCCTACATCAGCGCGGCGATGCCGCAGATTGCCCGGAACACGGACGTGCTCGTGTTCGAGACTCACAAGCTCGAGGGCGATTTCGAGGAGCACTACATCCGGCCGATCTCCGAGCACTTCCCGGTCCATCGGGTGATATCGGCGTCCGATTGGGGGATGGAGGACGACCGGCGAGCGATCCGTGCGGTGGTCGTGTTCGCGAAGGACGCCGACATCCTGGGGTCCGTGCTGAAGCCCGGTGCCGATGCGGACCACGCGACCGGCGCGGCGACCCCGCCGCCCGAGCCCGAACCCGACGTGCGCCTGCTGGACGTGCAGCGCACCTCCCTGCAGAGCAGGTTCTTCGACGCCTTCGCGTTCGACTCGCCCGCCGACCTCGTGGCGGCGGTCGAAGCCATGCGGATCGACGTGGAGACGATCTCGCGAAGCCTCGACGCGCGCAGGCTCGTGTACTCGGGCTGGGTTTACTGGTTCCTCTACCTGAAGGGCTTCCTCGACTACCGCGAGACGGGCAACCAGGGTCCCGGCAACGTCTTCTACGACTACCTCACCGGGCACTACGGCGAGGGAGGCGACAACGGCGCGGACCCCGGCGTGAAGCACTTCCTCGCGCGGCCCGCCGACGCGGCCGAGGTCGTCCGCCGCCGCTTCCGCGACATGGAGATCTTCCAGGGCGGCGACGCCGAGGAGGCGAGCCGCGTCGCGCCGCTGCGCATCTACCCGGCCGAGCACGAGGACGCCACGGCCCACCGCGTGTTCGAGCGCGGGCGCCCCGCCCCGCTCCTCGCGCGCGGCATCGACGGTTGGCACCGCCTGTTCGCGGCGCGCGTGTTCGGCGCCGAGACCCTGCCGGCCGCGGTGATGCGCGCATCGGCGGAGACCTCGCTGCGCGGCGCGATCGAGGAGCTGGACTTCCGCGGCGAGACCCTCAGGTTGCGCGGGTGGTGCGCGTCGGCCGGCGGGCCGCTCGACGCGGTCGAGGTGAGAGTGCGGCGGCTCGGCGAGCTCGGAATCGCGCGACTCGAACGCCGGCCGGACGGGGTCGTCGGCTTCGAGTTCGAGGGAGCGGTCGGCAGGCGTGACGACCAGCAGCTGCGCGTCGAGGTCGTCGGCCTGAGGGACTGGGAGCCGGTGGGAGTGCTGCATGCCCGCTACCTGCCCGAGATGCGCGACGAGCACGGGCGACCCACCTCTCTGCACGCGGTGCGGGGCGCCACCGTCCTCGACGAGATGCTCGAGCCGATCAGGCGCTGGCGCGCTCCCGGCCGCTTCCGGTCCGTGCTCGACTGGGGCTGCGGCGACGGGCTGCTCGAGCAGTTCATGCCGCGCTTCGTGCCGAACGCCTCCGTGACCGGGGTCGACTGGGACGCGGAAGGGATCGATCGGCCGCTGCCGGTCGAGGACGTCGACCTCGTGCTCGGCCACGCGGTGCTCCCGCGCCTGGACCGCGCCGGCCAGGCCGCCTGGCTGCCCGTGCTCGCCCGCGCGATGCAGTCCGGCGGCTACGCCGCGCTCACCCTCCGCGGCGAGCTCCTTCGCCCCTTCGTGACCGACCCGGGGGTGCTCGCGGACCTCGAGCGCGACGGCATCTGCGACCGGCCGGCGGCCGGCGGCACGATGCAAACTCGCGCATTTACCGAGAAGCTCTGCGCCGAGCTGTTCGACGTGCTGGCCTACGTCGAGGGCGGCGTCGGGAGCGAGCACGACCTGATCGTCCTGCGCAAGCCGTGAGCTCCCCACCGGCCCGGCGGGGCCCGGTTGTGGCGCAAGCTAGGATGGATCGAGCTTCGACCGCCGCCGCATGAGCAGCCTTTACCGCCGCCATAGACCGCAGACCTTCGCCGACGTCGTCGGCCAGCCGGCGATCGTCCGGACGATGAGCAACGCGGTCCAGAACGAGAAGATCCACCACGCCTACCTGTTCGTCGGCGCGCGCGGGACCGGCAAGACCTCGGTCGCGAAGATCCTCGCGCGCTCGCTCAACTGCGTGAACGGGCCGACGCTCGAGCCCTGCGGCGAGTGCGAGTCCTGCCGCGCGATCACCAACTCCACCTCGCTCGACGTGATCGAGATGGACGCGGCCTCCAACAACTCGGTCGACGACATCAGGGAGCTGCGCGAGAAGGTGGGCTTCGCCCCCGCGATGGACCGCTGGAAGGTCTACATACTCGACGAGGCGCACATGCTCTCCTCGCAGGCCTGGAACGCGTTCCTCAAGACGCTCGAGGAGCCGCCGCCGAACACCATCTTCGTGCTCGCCACGACCGAGGCCCACAAGGTGCTGCCGACGATCGTCGACCGCTGCCACCGCTTCGACTTCCACCGTCCGTCCATCGAGCAGATCACCACGGTGCTCGAACGCATCGCCGCGGCGGAGGGGATCGAAGCCGAGCCGCGCGTGCTCGCGATGATCGCGCGGTCGGCCGGGGGCAGCTTTCGTGACGCGATCGGGACGCTCGACCAGCTCGTCACCTACGGCGGCAAGCAGGTGTCCTTCGACGACGTCCTCGAGCTGCTCGACGTGGCCGACGCGGACCTGATCTTCGCCGCGACGGACGCCGTGATCGCGCGGGATCCCGCCGGCGCCCTGCGCCGCGTGCAGGACCTGAGCGAGTCCGGGCGCGATCCCGTGCAGTTCATGCGCGACCTCACGTCGCACCTGCGCCAGGTGATCGTCGTCCAGACGCTCGGCGAGCCGCCCGACTCCTTCAGCGTCACCGCCGACCAGGTCCCGCGCCTCGAGGCGCAGGCGCGCGACCTCGCGCAGGCCGACGCCGTGCGGGCCATCGACCTCCTGGCCGATGCGATCGCGCAGGTCAAGGAGGGCTCCGATCCGCGCACGCAGCTGGAGGTCGCCCTGCTGAAGGCCTCGCGTCCCGGCACCGACGCTTCGACGGAGGCCCTGCTGATGAGGATCGAGCGGCTGGAGCGCGGCGCGCCGCCCCCGGCGGCGACGCCCGACGAGCCGCGCGTCACGAGGGCGCCGACGCCCCCGCACGCGCCCGACGAGCCCGCGCCGGCCGCGACGACCGTCGCCGCGGCGGTGGCGGAACCGCCCGCGCCCGCGCCGGCGCCCGCGACCGCGCCGCCCCCGCTCGAGCTTCAGAAGCTGTGGCCGGCTGTGCTCGAGCGCGTGTACGAGGGGGAGGGCGGCGAGATGCTCGCCGCGCTGCTCGCCGACGCGCGCCCCGTCGCGCTCGAGGAGGACGTGCTCGTGCTCGCATACCCGGCGTCGGCATCGTTCAGCAAGCGCAAGATCGAGGACCGCGCGAACGGCCAGCGGCTCGGCCGCGCGCTCGAGCTCGTCGCCGGGCGTACGTATCGCGTCCGGATCGAGCTGAGCGAAGACGTTCCGGATGCCGGCGATGCGCCCACGCTGACCGAGGACGAGCTGATACAGCGCTTCAAGAGCACTTTCGACGCGGAGGACATGGAGCAGGCCGCATCGACCACCAGTGACACCGACGGAGAGCGATAGGCGGCTTTGCCGCACCTAAAGTCAAGTGAGTCGGCCTACGGCCACCTCAGGAGAACGATATGCCTCAGCCGAACATGAACAAGATGCTCAAGCAGGTCCAGCAGATGCAGGCCGACATGGCGAAGGCCCAGGAGCAGCTCAAGCACGAGGTGGTCGAGGCTTCGGCCGGCGGCGGGATGGTGATCGTGAAGGTCACCGGAGACCTCGAGGTGAAGGAGATCGTGATCAGCCCGGATGCGCTCTCGGCGGAAGGAAGCGAGGTCGCCCAGGAGGACGTCGAGATGCTCCAGGACATGGTCCTCGCGGCCGTGAACGAGGCGATCCGATCCGCGCAGGAGCTCGCGAACCGCAAGCTCGGAGGCCTCACCGGCGGCCTCGACCTCGGTGGTCTCGGCCTACCGGGCATGTAGCTTCCTCACCGGACTCCTCTTGTACGCCCCGCCGGTCAACAGGTTGATCACCGAGCTCGCCAAGCTGCCCGGCATCGGGCAGCGGACGGCGCAGCGGCTCGCGTTCCACATCCTGCGGGTGCCCGAGCAGGACGCGCTCGCCCTGTCCGCGGCGATCAAGGAGGTCAAGGAGCGCATCGGCCTGTGCGAGATCTGCTTCAACCTCGCGGAGGGGCCACGTTGCCTGATCTGTCAGGACCAGCGCCGCGACAGCTCCGTCATCTGCGTCGTGGAGGAGCCCGCCGACGTGATCCCGATCGAGCGCACGCACGAGTACCGCGGCCTCTACCACGTGCTGGGCGGGGCGCTGTCGCCGATCGACGGGGTCGATCCGGAGGACCTGAAGATCGCGGAGCTCGTGCGGCGGGTCGACGAGGGCGAGGTGCAGGAGGTCGTGATCGCGACCAACCCGACGACTTCGGGGGAGGCGACGGGCTTCTACATCGCCGAGGCTCTGCGCGGGCTCGGCAAGGAGGTCGCCGTCACGCGACTTGCGAGCGGACTGCCGGTGGGGGCCGACCTCGAGTACGCGGACGAGATCACGCTCGGCAAGGCGTTGTCGGGCCGGCGCGCGCTGTAGCCGTGCCTTCCGCCAACGTGGAGGTGGTGCGTCGCGGCGCCGAGGCCTGGAGCCGTGGCGACCTGGACGCGATGCTGCGGGAGTACGCGCGCGACGTGGAGATCATCGACCCGGAGCGGGTGGGCGCCGGCCCGTTTCGCGGTCACGAAGCGGTGCGGCAGTTCATCGCGGAGTGGCTGGAGGCCTGGGACCGGTACGAGCTGGCGCTGGAGGCGATCGTGGACGCCGGTGACGCCGCGGTCCTCTTCCAGCGGCACAGCGGGCGGGCCAAGGGCAGCGGGATCGAGCTCGATCATCGCGGGGCGCTGCTCGTGCGGCTGCGGGGCGGCAAGATCGTGCTCCACCGGCCCTACACCCACCGCGCGGATGCGCTCGACGACGCGGGCGTGCGCCCCGGCGAGATGTGGCGCGCCATCGTCGAGCGGCTGCTGGAGGGCTACGCGGCGTGGAACCGCGGCGACCAGGAGGGACTGCTCGCGGTGGCCGGGCCCGACGTGGAGCTCGTGCCTGTTCGCTTCGAGCCCCTCGCGTTCGAGCCCGCCGGCGACCGGATGCTCGTCGAGGTCGACGTCGATGGCCGCTCACGGACCAGCGGCATCGAGCTGCGCGAGCGCTGGGCGCACCTGTACACGCTCAGCGACGGGCGGCCGGTGCGGCTCCAGGGATTCACGAACAGCGACGAGGCCCGCAGGGCTCTCGCCTATCCTGAGGCCCCATGAGCCCAGAGCCTTCGACAGACCCGGCCGCCGGCTTGCCGGCGGACGGCATCGTGGTGATGAAGTTCGGCGGCACGTCGGTCGCCGACGCGCAGCGCCTGATCGACGCGGCCAAGCGCATGGTCCGCGCGCGCGCGGAGGGCCACCCGGTGGTGGCCGTGCTCTCCGCCCGCGGCGAGACGACCGACCAGCTCGTCGAGATGGCTCACGAGATCTCGCGCGAGCCGCACCCTCGCGAGATGGACATGCTGCTCTCGACCGGCGAGCGCATCTCGTGCGCGCTGTGCGCGATGGCGCTCAACGACCTCGGTACGCAGGCGATCTCGCTGTCGGGCTCGCAGGCCGGGATCGTGACCGACGCCTCGCACACCAAGGCGCGCATCCTCGACGTGCGGGCCGATCGCATCAGGGCCGGCCTCGAGGACGGCAACGTCGTGCTGGTGGCGGGCTTCCAGGGGGTCTCGACCTCCTCGCGCGACGTCACGACGCTCGGGCGCGGCGGCTCCGACACGACGGCGGTGGCGCTCGCGGCGGCGCTCGGCGCCGAAGTGTGCGAGATCTACACGGACGTCGACGGCGTCTTCTCCGCGGACCCGCGGATCGTCCCGGACGCGCGCAAGCTGCCCGTGCTGTCCTTCGAGGAGATGCTCGAGATGTCGGCCTCCGGCGCGAAGGTCCTCCAGTTGCGGTCGGTCGAGTACGCACGCAACTACGGCGTGCGGATCCACGTGCGCCCGAGCTTCGGAGACGGCTCCGGTACCCTCGTGCTCAGCGAGGAGGAAACGATGGAGCGCCCCCTGATCACAGCCGTCACGCATTCCACCGAGGACGCTCGCGTGACCCTCACCGGCGTCCCCGACCGCCCCGGCATCGCCGCGCGCATCTTCGGCGCGCTGGCCGCGGCGGACGTGAACGTCGACATGATCGTCCAGAACGAGCCGGTGTCGGGCGACCGCCAGGCCGAGATCTCCTTCACTGTGCCGCGCACCGACCTGAACGTCGCGAAGCGCTCGCTCGAGGGGCTGGTCGGGGACCTCGGTCTCGACGGCGTGACCGCGGACGAGCAGATGGGCAAGGTCTCGGTCGTGGGCGCGGGGATGCGCAGCCACCCGGGGGTCGCGGCGAAGGTGTTCGAGACCCTGGGGGAGAAGCAGATAAACATCGAGATGATCTCCACCTCGCCGATCAAGATCTCCTGCGTGATCGCCGCCGACCGGGTGCCCGACGCCGTGAAGGCGCTGCACGAGGCGTTCGACCTCGGGCGGGACGCGGTTGCGGTCGAGACCGGAGGCCCGCGATGAGCGCCTCCGCTCCCCGCGTCGCGGTGGTCGGCGCCACCGGCGCGGTCGGCTCCACGATGCTGAAGGTGATGGGCGAGCGTCGCTTCGATGCCCGCGAGGTGGTGCCGCTCGCCTCCGAGCGCTCCGCCGGGCGCACGGTGGCGTTCGGTGACGAGCAGCTCGAGGTGCGCGCGCTGCGCGACGACGCGATCGAGGGATTCGACATCGCGCTCTTCTCCGCGGGCGGCGGCGTCTCGCGCGAGTGGGCGCCGCGCTTTCGCGACGCCGCGTGCGTCGTCGTCGACAACTCGAGCGCGTGGCGGATGGAGCCGAACGTGCCGCTGATCGTCGCGGAGGTCAATCCGGAGGCGCTCGATCGCCACGAGGGGATCGTCGCGAACCCGAACTGCTCGACGATGCAGATGGTGATGGCGCTGAAGCCGATCCTCGACGCCGTCGGGATCGAGCGCGTGATCGTGTCGACCTATCAGTCGACGTCGGGCACCGGCCAGAACGCGGTGCGCGAGCTGTGGGACCAGACCGAGGCGGTGCTCGGCGAGCGGGCGGTGCAGTCGTCCGTCTATCCGCACCAGATCGCGTTCAACGTGCTCCCGCAGGTCGAGACGTTCAAGGACGGCGACGACTACACCACCGAGGAGCGCAAGATGATGGCCGAGACCCGCAAGATCCTCGGCCGCGACGACATCCCGATCTCCGCGACATGCGTGCGCGTGCCGGTCCACACCGGTCACTCGGAGTCGGTGAACGTGCAGACCGCCGAGGACCTCTCGCCCGAGCGCTGCCGCGAGATCCTGAGCGCGTTCCCGGGCGTCGTGGTGGTGGACGATCCCGGCGCCGGGCGTTACCCGATGCCGGTGGACGCGGCCGGAAGGGACGAGGTGTTCGTGGGCCGCATCCGGCGCGACCCCTCGCACGAGCGCTGCCTCAACCTGTGGATCGTCGGAGACAATCTCCGCAAGGGCGCCGCCACGAACGCCGTGCAGGTCGCCGACCTGCTGGTGCAGCGCGGCCTGATCGGCTCACGCCCACGGGCGCTGGCGGGCTGACCCGAGGCGCGGCCGCGCTGCTCCTGGCGCTGGTGCTCGCGGCGCCGGCCGTCGCGCGCGCCGACGTCCCCCCGCCGCCACGCGACACCTATGCGGAGGCGAAGCGGCCCGACCAGGTCGTGCTGACATGGAAGTCGGGGACCGATCCCGCGCCGCCGCTCGAGTTGTACGCGGTCTACCGCGACGGCGTGCGCCTCGGGGAGATCGCCGAGCCGCGCTTCGAGGACGAGTGGCTGCTCGCGGGCAAGACCTACGAATACGTCGTGCGCACCGTCGGCGCCGACGGCGAGAGCGCCGACTCCCCGGCCGCCCGCATCACGACGCCGCCCTCGCGAGCGTTCGAGATCGGCCCCTATCTCCAGCAGCTCTCGCCGACCGGCGCCGCGGTGGTCTGGCAGACCTACGATCCCGCGACCACGGCGCTCCACTTCGGCCCGGCCGGGGGCCCGCTCCAGCCGGTCGAGCGCGACCCGGAGCTGACGCGCAGGCACGTCGTGCCCCTGGGCGGGCTCGCTCCCGCGGCCACCTACGAGTACCGGTGGGAGTCCGACGGAAAGCTCGGGTCCGCGTCGCGCTTCACGACCCCGCCGGCCGCTCCGCGCGAGTTCACGTTCGGCGTGATCGGCGACTTCGGCATCGGCACGGCGGCCGCGCGCTCCAACCTGCGGCGCCTGTCCGCCGATCCGCGGGTCGACTTCGCGATCACGACCGGCGACAACGCGCAGATCTACGGCACCGAGGAGGAGTACCGGAGCTTCGTGCTCGGACCGCTGCGCGACCTGATCGCGACGAAGCCCTTCTGGCCGAGCGTCGGCAACCACGACTACTACAACCTCCCGAACTACAAGCGGTTCTTCGCCCTGCCCAACGGGGGCCTGCACTACAGCTTCACCTACGGAGGGGTGCTGTTCCTGGCGCTCGACTCCGTGCGCTTCGACGGCGCCCAGAGGCGGTGGCTGCGCCGCGAGCTGCGACGCTCCACCGCCCGCTGCAAGGTCGCCTACTTCCACCACCCGCTGTGGTCGAGCGGTCGCGGCTACCGCGGCCATGCGCGCCATCTGCGCCGCGCGCGCTTCGTCCCGATCCTGCAGAAGGGTGGGGTCGACCTCGTGCTGAACGGCCACATGCAGAACTACGAGCGCTCGAAGCCGCTGCGCTCGGGCCGCCGCAGCCGGCGCGGCATCGTGTACGTCGTGACGGGCGGCGGCGGGGCAAGCCTGAACCCGTTCGTCACGCGCCGCCGGCCGAAATGGTCGGCGCGCAGGGGCATGTTCCACCACCGGCTGCGCATCAGGGTCGCGCACCACCTGTTCCACGGCAGCGCGATCGACGCCGCCGGCAACACGCGCGACCGGTTCGAGGTGCCTTGCCGCTGAACCCGAAACTTCCGGTCTCCAGCCGCGTTTAAGCGGCCGAGCATGCGCGGGGTGGGGCACATAGTCACGCTTGTCGCCGTGGCGATCCTGGCCGCGGCGCCGGCGGCCTCGGCCGCGGTGACGGTCGGCCACTCCGGTTGGGAGTGGGGGAACCCGAGCCCGCAGGGCAAGACCATCAACGCGCTCGAGTTCGACGGCGCGCGGGGATATGCCGCAGGCGAGTTCGGGACGCTGCTGAGCACGGACGACGGCGGCGAGACCTGGCGCGGCTCGGCCACGGGCCTGACCGTCTCGCTCGAGCGCATCAGCCTGATCGACGTGGACTCCGTCGTGGTCGGCGGAGGATGCTCGCTGCGCCGTTCCGACGACGGCGGCCAGACCTTCACGCGGCTGCCCTGGACCGCGACCGACCTGCGCTGCTCCTCCGAGGTGGCGGCGGTCGACTTCCCCGCCGACCAAACGGGTTACGTCGCGCTCGACGACGGTTCGGTGCTCGCCACCGCCGACGGGGGGCGCACCTGGTCGCGCAGGACGTCGATCCCGGGTGCGGGAAGCCAATCGTCCAGGCCGACGGACGTCGCGTTCCTCACGCGGGACACGGGCGTGGCGCTGAGCCTCTCCGGCCGGATCTACCGCACGACCGACGGAGCGAGCTCCTGGAGCCTGGTTCACGAGGGCAGCGGCGGGCTCAACGCCGTCCACTTCGCTTCTCCGCTCGTGGGTTACGCCGTGGGCACCGCCGGGGCCGTGCTGCGCACGGCCGACGGCGGGCTCACCTGGTTGTCGTTGGGGCAGACCGGCTTGGTGGGCCTGCGGAGCATCCGCTGCGCGAGCCCGCTCGCATGCTTGATCACCACCGGCAACCAGACGATCGCCCGCACGGTGGATGGAGGTACGACCTGGTCCGCGGTCACTCCCTCGACCCAGAGGATCCTGGCGGCGGCCTTCAGCTCGCCCACCCGCGCGGTCGCTGCCGGCGAGGCGGGGGCGACCGTGCTCTCCGACGACTCCGGAGCGACCTGGCGCCCGGCGGGCAAGCGCCTGGGCACGTCGTTCGAACGGGTCCGCGCGCTCTCCTCTTCGGTGGCCTTCGCGGCCGGCCACGACGCGGGACTGGCGCGAACCACCGACGGTGGCGTGACTTGGTCCGAGGTCGGGGTGTCGACGTCCGAGGACGTGATCGACGTCTCGTTCGTGGACGAGCGGACCGGGTACGCGCTCGACGCCGCGGGGACCCTGCTGCGCACCGACAACGGCGGAGAGTCGTGGCAGATCCTCAACACCGGCACCGCCTCCCGCCCGCAGGCCGTGCTCGCGCTCGGCGACCAGACCGTGCTGCTCGTGGGGCCCAAGGGCGTCCTGCGCTCCACCGACGGCGGCGAGTCGTTCACGCGCGTGCGCGGTCGGCTGCTCAACCGCTCGAAGCTGTTCAACGTGGACCGCGGCAACGGGTCCGTGTTCGTCTTCGGGTCGAAGAACATCCTCGTCTCCACGACCGCGGGCCGCACGTGGAAGAAGGTCCGGCTGCCGCGCAAGACGCTGATCCAGGGGGTCGACTTCGTCACCGCCCGCAGCGGCTTCGCGCTCGGGCAGGACGGCCAGCTCTTCAAGACGCGCAATCGCGGCGAGCGGTGGCTCGACCTGTCGGGTGTCGGCAACGACGACGCGACCGGGATCTCGTTCTCGACGCCCTCGCGCGGCTACCTGACGCTGAAGCGATTCGGCTCCGACCCTTACGGCTACCTGCTGCGCACGACGGACGGCGGGCGCACCTGGCGGCCTCAGCTCGTCGGCACGGACGAGCCGTCGCCCGAGGGACTGGTCGCGACCGGCCCGAGCTCGGCCTTCCTGCTGGCCGACAGCCGCACGCTGTTGTTCACGCGCAGCGGCGGCGACCGCGGGGACCCCTCCAAGGTGACGCTCCGCACGAAGCGGCGCACGGTCAGGCGGCGCGCGGTGATCCGCGTGACCGGCCGCGTGTCGGGCGCGAAGGGCGGCGCGCAGGTCGTCGTCTCGCGCCGCGAGCGAGGCGAGCGGGGATGGGTGTCCCAGACCGCGACGGTGGCGTCCAACGGCACTTTCTCCACGACCTGGAAGCTTTCGAAGACCGCCGCGTTCGTGGCCCAGTGGGCCGGCGACCAGGACAGCGCGGGCGACGGGTCGCCCCCGCTCGTGGTGCACGCGAAGCGCCGGTAGCTCGGCCCAGCAGTTGCTTCGGCAGTGCTATGTTCGTGGCCACACAGTTTGAGCGGCGAGAGGGGCGGAGATGAGTGCTCACCGGCGATGGCATGCCCGTGCGTGGTTGGTCATGGCATGCGGGCTTGCGACCTGGGCGATGGCGTCCGGTTCGGCGCTCGCGACGCATGTTCAATGCGGCGACACGATCACGGTGGGCACGACGCTGGATAGTGATCTCGTCAACTGCCCGGCGGACGGGATCATCATCCGAGGACAGGGGATGACACTGGACCTCGGCGGCCACGTCGTCGACGGAACGGGAACCGGTACCGGGATCGCCACCACCGGTCCGCGATCAAACGAAGTCGTGATCCGGAATGGGACGGTGCGGGAGTTCGCCATCGGCGTGCGCATGGCCAATGGGACCAGCCAGGTGCTCGAGAGGATGGTCGTGGCGGCCAACGTCAGCACCGGCGTGTTGGTGAACAACACCGCCGATGCGACCGTTCGGAGTCTGACGGTCTTCGGGAACGGAGGCACCGGAGTCAGTCTCAACAACGCCGCCAGGGACCGGGTTGTCGACAACGAGCTGTATTCGAACGGCTCCGGGATCTTCGGCGCGCTCGTGTTCGAGAGCGTGTTCGAGCGCAACAGGATTCACGACAACCAGGGCGGCGGCATCGGATTCCAGTCGATCTTCGACAGCCGCATCTCCGACAACCGTCTGTCGGACAACGGCGGTTCCGGCATCCGGTTCTTCGAGTTCTCCGAGGACAACCTGCTGCTGGACAACCGCATCACGGGTTCCGGGGAGGATGGGATCGCGATCGACGACTTCACCGGCAGAAACACGCTCGACGGCAACAAGGTCGATCGCAACGGTGACGACGGAATCGACGTCGACTACCCGGGCTCGACCGTTATGCGCAACAAGGCCAACCACAACGGCGACCTCGGCATCGAGGCGGTCCCCGGAACGATCGACGGCGGCGGGAACAAGGCCACCGGGAACGGGAATCCGGCCCAGTGCACGGGGGTGGGCTGCAAGTAGGACCGCGAGCCGGCGAATGATCTGCCGGCGCGATCTGCCGCTCCGTCCGAGCTGCTAGTCGTGCTCGGGCGGGGGGATCTCCCGCCGCAGGCGCTCCCGTGTCTCGTCGAGTCGGCGCTGGAGCTCATCGGATACATCGGAGGCCGGGGTCTCGGGCTCCTCGGGAGCCCGCCGCCTGTGGCGCCGCGCCGAGTCGCGCAGGTCGGCTGCGAGGTCTTGTAAGAAAGCGATCCGCCGGCGCGTCAAGCGGGCGCCGCGACCGCCGAGAGCTTGCGCTCCACGTCGCCGGTGCGCACGACGTGCTTGTTCATCCCGAGCTCCTTCGGCTCGAAGCCGAGCGCGAGGCCCACGAGCTGGGGGAGGTGCAGCACCGGGAGCCCGAGGTCGCGGCCCACGACCTTGGCGGCGTCGGGCTGCTGGAGGTCGAGGTTGAGGTGACAGAGCGGGCACGGGGTGACGAGCGCGTCGGCGCCCTGGTCGATCGCGTCGCCGATGTGCCGGCCGGCCTGGCGCAGCGAGGTCTCGCGGTTCATCGTGATCACGGGGAACCCGCAGCACTTCCGCGATCCGGCGTACTCGACGGCCTCGCCCCCGAGCGCCTCGATCACCCGCTCCATGTAGAGGTCGCGCTCCGGGTGCTCCTGATAGCCCAGGCGCGTGGTCGGGCGCAGCACGTAGCAGCCGTAGAACGGGCCCACGCGCAGCCCGGACAGCGGTCGCTTGACCAGCCCGCGCAGCTGATCGAGGCCGAGGTCCTCGACGAGCAGCCAGAGGAAGTTCTTGTTCGTGATGCCCGCCTCGTAGCGAAGCCCCTCTGCGGCGAGCGTCTCGTTGATGTGGTCGCGGTAGCCCGCGTCCGCGTCGAGGCGCTCCTGGCACTCCGACTGCGCGCCCTGGCAGGTGGAGCAGATGTTCATCATCGTGAGCCCGGTCTTCTGGGCCATCGCGAACGTGCGCGCGTTGAGCGTGTCGGCGAGCTCCTGGTTGTGCTCGGCGATCACTCCCGCGCCGCAGCAGTTCGCGCGGTCGAGCTCCACCAGCTCGATGCCGAGCCGCTCCGCGACCAGCGCCATCGAGCCGTGCAGCTCGGGCGTGAACCCGCGCGAGACGCAGCCGGGCCAGTAGGCGACCTTCACGAGGCCTGCTCTCCGTTGGCGCTCGTGGTGGCCTCCGGCGTCTCGCCCATCGCCGGCTCCTTCTCGTCGTGATCGCCGCCCTCGCCCACGATGTAGAGGTTCAGCTCGGTGCGGTGCTCCTCGGCGTGGTCGTAGATGCGCTGGACGTTCTCCATGCCGGGCAGCTTGTGGTGGAAGAGCGCGGTCCTCGGCGTGATCTTGCCGCGGGCAAAGCCGCGCAGTCCCGTCGGCAGCGCCTTCAGCAGCGCGAGGCCGCCCTGCGGGCGCAGCGGGCCCAAGCTGTCCTGGAGCAGCTTGCGCTCGTCCAGGGTCCCCTTCTTGCGGATGATCTTCGTGAACGCGCCTTCGTGGCGGGCCCCGTTGTTCTGGTCGTTGATGCCGTGGTCGTGCACGGCCTTGCGCCGCAGCCGCATGATCTGGTTCATCGGGGCGACGTCCTTCGGGCACACCTCGATGCAGCTGAAGCAGTGCGTGCAGTCGTAGATCCCGTGCGGGTCCTCGGCGAGGTCCTTGAGCCGCTCCTCGGTCTGCGCGTCGCGTGGATCCCCGACGAAGCGGTAGGCCTTCGCGAGCGCCGCCGGCCCGATGAACAGCGGGTCCACCTCCAAGGACAGGCAGTCCGAGTTGCAGGCGCCGCAATGGATGCACGCCATCGACTGCGTGATGTCGATCATCGACTCGGGCGCCACGACGTACTCGCGCTCGGGCGGCGCGCCTTCGGGCAGCAGCCACGGGACCACGCGCTGGACCTTCTTCCAGTGGACCGCGTCCATGTTCACGATCAGGTCCTTCAGCACCGGCATGTTGCCCATCGGCTCGACCACGATCGCGCCGTCGTCGGCGCGCTCGATCGCGTCGGAGAGCTTGGTGTTGCACGCGAGGCTCGCCTTGCCGTTGATCCGCACGCCGCACGAGCCGCAGATCGCGGCCTGGCACGAGCACCGGATCCCGATCGAGCCGTCCTCGCGGTCGCGCACCTGCAGGATGCCGTCGAGCACGCTGCGGTGGCCCTCGAGGTCGACGTCGTAGTCCTGCCAGTAGGGGGCCTCCCCCGATTCGGGCTCGTATCTGCGGATTCGAAGCTTGTAGTCAGCCATGATGCGGGAGCCTCAGTATTTCCTTTCCTCCGGCTGCCACTGGGTGATCGTCACCGGGGAGTAGCTGATGTGCGGCTTGCCTTCGCCGCCGAGCGTGACGTCGATGTGCTTGAGCCACTCGTCGTCGTTCCGGTCCGGGAAGTCGGTGCGGTAGTGGGCGCCGCGACTCTCGGTGCGGTGGATGGCCGAGATCAGCGTCGCCTCCGCGCCGTCGAGCATGTACCCGAGCTCGACCGCCGAGATCAGGTCCTGGTTGAACACCGACCCGCGGTCGTCGATCGCGCAGCCCTGGTACTCCTCCTGCAGGCGCTTCACCGTCTCGAGCGCGGTCTCGAGGCCGGCCTGGTCTCGGAACACGGCGCAGTAGCTTGTCCATCGTCGTGCCGAGCTCGAGCTTCAGCTCGGAGACCCGGCGCGCCTTGCCGGCCTCGCGGCCGACCAGGTCCGAGATGCGCCGCTGCTCGTCGGCCAGCAGGGCCTCCGAGGGAGGGTTCAGCACCATGTCCGCGGCGCGCGCGGCGGCGTGCGCGCCCGAGCGCCGGCCGAAGATGAGCGTGTCGAGCAGCGAGTTCGCGCCGAGCCGGTTGCCGCCGTGCACCGACACGCACGCGCACTCACCGGCCGCGTAGAGCCCGGGGACCTCGGTCTGGCCGTCCACGTCGGTCTTGATCCCGCCCATCACGTAGTGGTTGCCGGGCTTGATGTGGATCGGCTCCTTGGTGATGTCGACGCCTGCGAAGTCGCGGCCGACGTTCACGATCTCGCGCAGCGCCTCGTGGATGCGCTTGCGCGGCACCACGGTGATGTCGAGCGAGACCGTGCCGTCGGGGAACCCGCGGCCCTCGTTGATCTCGGTCTGCTCGGCGCGCGAGACGACGTCGCGGGACGCAAGCTCCATCTTGTTCGGCGCGTACTTCTCCATGAAGCGCTCGCCGAGCGCGTTGTAGAGGTGCGCGCCCTCGCCGCGCGCCCCCTCGGTGATCAGCAGCCCGTTGCCCGCGAGCGTCGTGGGGTGGTACTGGATCATCTCCATGTCCATCAGCGGGGCGCCGATGCGGTAGGCCATCGAGATGCCGTCGCCGGTGCAGATCAGGGCGTTGGTGGTGGGCTTGAAGCACTGCCCGTTGCCGCCCGTGGCGAGGATCACGGACTTCGCCTTGAACAGCTCCATCGAGCCGTCGCGCAGGTCGCGCGTGATCGCCCCCGCGCAGTGGCCCGACTCGTCGAGCACGAGCCCGGTCGTGAACCACTCCTCGTAGCGGGTGACCTCGTCGTGCTTCATCAGCTGCTCGTAGAGGACGTGGAGGATCGCCTGGCCCGTGATGTCGGCGACGTAGTAGGTGCGGGCCGCGGAGGCGCCGCCGAAGGCGCGCGTGCCGAGCAGTCCCTCGGGATTGCGGTGGAACGTGACGCCGATGTGCTCGAGGTGCAGGAGCTCGTCGGGCGCCTCGCGGCACATGATCTCGATCGCGTCCTGGTCGCCCAGGTAGTCGGAGCCCTTGACCGTGTCGTACGCGTGCGACTCCCAGGAGTCCTCGGGGTTGAGCGCCGCGTTGATCCCGCCCTGGGCCGCATTGGAATGCGACCGCACCGGGTGCACCTTGGAGATGATGCCGACCGATGCCCCGGCCTCGGCGGCGCTGAGGGCGGCGCGCTGGCCGGCGAGGCCGGCGCCTATGACGAGGACATCATGCTCGGGCACGGCGCGGGATTGTATGCGGCCAAGGCCTCAGGGGGCGGCTGCCTCGGCGCTCGGATGCTGGAGCGCGCGCCGCACCTGGTCCCACGTGACGACGCCCAGGAGCCGTCCGTCGCGGTCGACCGCCATCAGGGCCCCGAGCCGCATCAGCGCGGGGGACCCCAGCAGGGTCTCCAGCGGCTCGTCGGAGCTCACGCGCACGTTGTCGTCCTCGGCTCTCAAGATCTCTCTCACCGTGAAAACGGAGTGGCGGTCCTCCGGGATGCGCTCCGCGCGCTCGCGGTCCACGATCCCGACGAAGCGGGCGTTGCGGTCCACGACCGGGAACCAGTCGTAGCGGTAGCGCAGGAAGTATTCGTGCAGGGCGTCGCCGATCGTCATCTCGCCGGGGATCGCGACGGGCTCCGCGTCCATGACGTCCGAGACGGTCACCCCCTCGATCCGCGAGAGCACCGCGGTCTGGTAGGTCGCCGAGCGCGCGGCCTGGCCGAGGAACATGCCGATGAACACGAACCACAGGCCGCCGATCAGGTCGACCTGGAGCGCCCAGAAGATCCCGACGCCGATCATCAGGTAGGAGAAGCCCTGCCCGAGCCTCGCCGCTGTGGTCGTGGCGCGGCTGCGGTCCCCCGTCGCCTTCCAGATGATCGCGCGGGCGATGCGGCCGCCGTCGAGCGGGAAGGCCGGGATCAGGTTGAAGAGCAGCAGCACGATGTTGATGCTCGTGAGGTAGGACATCATCGCGACGAAGCCGCCGGCCGACCCCTCGGCGTCGAACGCGACGGCGTTCCAGTAGTCGTTCACGCCCCCGGCCGCCAGCACTCCCATGCCGGCGCAGGCGAATGCGATCAGCAGCGTGACCAGCGGGCCCGCGGCGGCGACCCTGAACTCGACCCCCGGTGACTGGGTGTCGCGCGACATCTTCGCGACGCCCCCGAAGAGCCACAGGTCGATGCCCGCGATCCCGATGCCGTTGCGGATCGCGACGACCGCGTGACCCAGCTCGTGCAGGAGGATCGACACGAAGAAGAGCAGCGCGCTGGCGACCGCGAGGGCGAAGGCGCCGCTGTCGTTGGAGCCCGGGAGCGCCGACTGGTAGTAGTCGGTGAGCCACCAGATGAACAGGAACAGGGCGATGAACCAGCTCGGGTCCACGCCGATGCGGATCCCGAAGATCCGCACGAGGGGTATCGATCTACCGCCCAGCATCTCCTTTGATGGTAGGGGTTGCGGGTTTAGGATCGGCCAAGTGAAGGGTCCCGACGAGCTACACGCCCAGATAGAGGACGAAGGGTTCACCCCCGCGGGGACGTGAGACGGGCATGACGTCGACCACATGGGCCCGGGCCGCGGCCTGCGTCGTGTTGATCGCGGCGCTGTTGGCGTCAGGTTGCGGAGGAGGCGATGACGACGGCAGCGCGCGCCGGCAGGTGACGTACTCCGCCGACACCGCAGGGCTCCCCGATTACATGCGCAAGACCGTGGCCTGCTGGCGCGAGGCCGGGGTAAAGGTCCGGGTGCCGTCCGCAGTCCGGCGGCTGGTGAAGCGGGGCGAGTTCAAGGCCGAGACGCCTCAAGGCGTCGAGGCCGGTTTCCTGTCCTTCCTTCAGTTCGACAGGAAGCAGAAGTTCACGCAGGCGCAGTTTCGCGCGGCCAAGAAGTGCTACGACGAGCGGTAGGCGCCGCGCCGCGGGCGGATCAGGCCGGTACGGGGCGGTGGCGGTCGATGATCGCACCGGTGTCGACGCTCGCCGGCAGGGTGCCGAAGGCGTGACCCCACTCGCCGTCGAGGCGAGAGGCGCAGAATGCGTCCGCGACCGCGGGATCGCCGTGGCGCACGAGCAAAGCGGCTTGGAGCGTGAGCGCCATGCGCTCCACGATCCGGCGCGCGCGGGTCTCCGCGTCCTCGAAGTCGGATAGGTCGCTCTTCAGCTTGCCGAGCGCGGCGGCGACACGCGCGTCCGCGTTGCCCGCCTCGTCGATCTCCTCGAAGAACACGTCGAGCGACTCGGGGCTCTTCACGAGCGCGCGCAGCACGTCCAGGCAGATCACGTTGCCCGAGCCCTCCCAGATCGAGTTGAGCGGGGATTCGCGGTAGAGCCTGGGCATGCCCGACTCCTCGACGAAGCCGTTGCCGCCGAAGCACTCGAGGGACTCGTGCGCATGGGCGGGACCGCGCTTGCAGATCCAGTACTTGGACACCGCGGTCGCGAGGCGCTTGAACAGGGTCTCGCGGGCGTCGTCGGCCTGGTCGTAGGCGCGTGCGAGGCGCATCGCCGTGACGGTGGCGGCCTCGGACTCGACACAGAGGTCGGCGAGCACGTTGCGCATCAAAGGCTGGTCGATCAGCGTCCGGCCGAACGCGGCGCGGTACGAGGTCTGGTGGATCGCCCGCGCCACCCCGTGGCGCATGCCCGTCGCCGTGCCGAGCACGCAGTCGAGCCGGGTGTGGTTGACCATCTCGATGATCGTCGGCACGCCTCGGCCCTCCTCGCCCAGCATGCGCGCCCACGTCCCGTCGAACTCGACCTCGCTGGAGGCGTTGGAGCGGTTCCCGAGCTTGTCCTTCAGGCGCTGGAGGTGGAACGGGTTGCGGGTGCCGTCGGGCAGGACGCGCGGCACCACGAAGCAGGAGAGGCCGCCGTCGGCCTGGGCCAGCACGAGGAACACGTCGCACATCGGCGCCGAGCAGAACCACTTGTGCCCGGTGAGCTCGTATTCGGCGCCCGCGCCGCCGCCGTTGAGGGCACGAGCGACGGTCGTGTTGGCACGCACGTCCGAGCCGCCCTGCTTCTCGGTCATCGCCATCCCGCACAGCGCGCCCGCCTTGTCGGCCGCGTGCACGAGACGCGGGTCGTAGGAGTTGGAGGTGATACGCGGCTCCCACTCCTGCGCGAGCTCCGGCGTCGCGCGCAGCGCGGGGACGCCCGAGTACGTCATCGAGATCGGGCACAGGTGACCGCCCTCGGCCTGTCCCATCACCATGAACGCCGCCGCGCGCGCAACGTGCGCCCCGGGCTGGGGGTCGGTCCACGGCAGCGAGTGCAGGCCATGGGACACGGCGGCCTCCATCAGCCGGTGGTAGGACGGGTGGTACTCGACCTCGTCGATGCGGTGCCCGTAGCGGTCGTGCGTGCGCAGGACCGGCGGGTTCTCGTTTGCCTGCCGGCCCCACTCGACGGCCTCGCCGCCCGCGATCTCGCCCACTGCGCGCAGGCGGTCGGAGGCCCATCCGCCACCTTCGCGCTCGAGCGCCTCGACCAGCGGGCGATCCGCCTCGAAGACGTTGTACGGCTCGAGCGGCGGGACCTGGTTGGTCACCTCGTGCGTGGGCCCGGAGCGGGCTCGCTGCGGCTCTGCGACGGCCATCCGCACCCACTTTACCCGCACCCGCCCTCGACCTCTATGTTTCGGGGCGGGCATCGACCGCCACGAGAGAGAGGACAGGACTTGAGCTACACCGTGACGTTCATCCGCGGAGACGGGACGGGACCCGAGCTGGCCGAGGCAACCGCGCGCGTGCTCGACGCCACCGGTGTCGGCTTCGAGTGGGACTGGCAGGACGCGGGCGTCGACGTCTTCGAGCAGGAGGGCACGCCGATGCCCGACCGCGTGCTCGAGTCGATCCGCCGCAACAAGCTGGCGATGAAGGCGCCGATCACGACCCCCGTCGGCTCCGGCTTCCGGTCGGTGAACGTGGCGCTGCGCAAGGACCTCGACCTCTACGCCTGCCTGCGCCCGTGCAAGGCCTACGAGGGCGTGCGCACGCGGTTTCCCGAGACCGACATCGTGATCGTGCGCGAGAACCACGAGGACCTCTACGCCGGCATCGAGTTCGAGATGGGCACGCCCGAGGCCGCGCGCCTGCGCGACGTGGTGAAGGAGCTGTCCGGCAAGGAGATCCGCGAGGACGCCGGCATCTCGATCAAGCCGATCTCGGTCTACGGGACCACGAGGATCGTGCGCTCGGCGTTCGAGTACGCGCGCGAGAACGGGCGCCGCAAGGTGACCGCCGCGCACAAGGCGAACATCATGAAGTTCTCCGACGGCCTGTTCCTGCGCACGGCGCAGGAGGTGGCGAAGGAGTACGACGACATCGAGTTCGAGGACCGCATCATCGACAACCTCTGCAACCAGCTCGTGTCACGTCCCGAGGAGTACGACGTGGTCGTGCTGCCCAACCTCTACGGCGACATCGTGTCGGACCTCGGCGCCGGGATGATCGGCGGGCTCGGCATGGCGCCGGGCGGGAACATCGGCGACGAGTACGCGGTGTTCGAGGCCACGCACGGCTCCGCGCCGAAGTACAAGGGCATGAACAAGGTGAACCCGATGGCGCTGATGCTGAGCGGCGTGATGATGCTCCGCCACCTGCGTGAGCACGATGCCGCGAATCGGATGGAGTCGGCGATCGCGGAGGTGATCAAGGAGGGCAAGTCCGTCACCTACGACATGAAGCCCTCACGCGACGACCCGACGGCCGTCGGCACCTCGGACGTGGCCGACGCGATCATCGAAAAGATGGAGGCGGGCGTAGCCCGACTCTCCTGACTTTAGGTGGCGGCGAAGCCGCCTCGATATTTACGATGGAGGCGGGCGTGGCCGCCTGACGCCTTCGCGGTGAGGCGCGTTACCGGACGTGGAAGCCGCCGTTGCGGCGCTTCACCAGGCGCTGCTTCTGCAGTTCCTGCGTGACCCTGTACAGGTAGTTCTGCCGGATGCCCATGCGGTCGGCGATGTCCGACACGCTGATGCCCGGGTTCTGCTTGATCAGGTCGAGGGCCTGGTCGCGACGGGTTCCCGTGCGCCGGCGGCGCGTGGTCTTCTTGCCCGCCGTCTTGCGTCCGGTCGCCTTGCGGCCGCTTCCCGGCGGACGGCCGGGCCCGCGGCGTCCCGGCGGGCGGCCGGGGCCGCGACGTGCGGGCGGGCGGCCCGGACCGCGGCCGGTTCCGCTCGGCTTCACGCCGGCGAGCGCGTCACGCGCTTCGAGCAACGTCAAGTACTCTTCGTGCGCCGGCTGCAACTCCTTCAACCGCGCCTCTATCTGCTGGCGCTGCTTGGTCAGAAAGTCGGTACGGGGCGGCATGCTGTCACCTCAGTTACTGTCGTTTACCCCCTGCAGTTCCTTCAACACAACACTCTGTCAGATCCATTTAACGCTTGTCACCGCTAAAGGGAGGACCGAACACGATGAGACGCAAGATCACAGTGGTAGGAGCCGGCAACGTCGGTGCCACCACGGCACAGCGGCTGGCTGAGCGTGACTACGCGGACGTGGTGCTCGTCGACATCGTGGAGGGCATGCCGCAGGGCAAGGCGCTCGACCTCAACCAGGCCGGCCCGGTGGTGGGTTTCGAGCCGAACGTCGTCGGCGCCAACGGTTACGAGGAGACGTCCGGCTCCGACATCGTCGTGATCACCTCGGGCCTGCCGCGCAAGCCCGGCATGAGCCGTGACGACCTGCTCGCCGCGAACCGCGAGATCGTCGAGGGAGTGACACGCGAGGTATCCGAGCGCTCCCCCGATTGCATCCTCATCTGCGTCACCAATCCGCTCGATGCGATGTGTCACGTCGCACTCGACACGTCGAGCTTCCCGCGGCAGCGCGTCGTCGGGATGGCGGGCATCCTCGACTCCGCGCGCTTTCGCACGTTTCTCGCATGGGAGCTCGGAGTGTCGGCACGCGACGTCACCGGCTTCGTGCTCGGCGGTCACGGTGACACGATGGTCCCGATCACCAGTTACACCAACGTCGCGGGCGTCCCCGTCTCGCAGCGGATCGACGCGGCGCGGCTCGAGGAGATCGTGCAGCGGACCCGCGACGGCGGCGCGGAGGTCGTGAAGCTGCTCAAGTCGGGATCCGCCTACTACGCGCCGTCGGCGGCGGTCGTCGAGATGGTCGACTCGATCCTCCACGACCAGAAGCGCGTGCTTCCGTGCGCGGCGCTGTGCCAGGGCGAGTACGGCATCGACGGGCTGTTCGTCGGGGTGCCGGTGAAGCTCGGCAAGGACGGCGTCGAGGAGATCCTCGAGATCGACCTCTCCGACGAAGAGAAGGCGGACCTGCACCGCTCCGCGGACGCCGTGCGCGAGCTGGTCGACGCGATGGCGGCGCTCGAGCGTTGAGCGCATGAGGCCGGAGCGGCTGCCCGCGGCGCTGCTGCGCCTCGAGGGCGCCGCGCTGTTCGCGGCGGCGCTCGCGCTGTACGTGGACCAGGGCTTCAGCGCGCTCGCGTTCGCCGCGCTGATCCTCGCACCGGACGTCTCCCTGCTCGGCTACCTCGCCGGCGCGCGGATCGGAGCGCTCACATACGACGTCGCCCACTTCGAGGCGCTGCCGATCGCGCTGGGCACGATCGGGGTGGTGGGCGGGTCCGACGTGGCGGTCCAGGTCGCGCTGATCTGGCTCGCGCACGTCGGCTTCGACCGGCTGCTCGGATACGGGCTGAAGTACCCCAGCGCGTTCGCCGACACGCACCTGCAGCGGGTGTAGTGGGCGAGCGGACGCGGGACGCCCGGGCGCGCGTGGTGATCGCGCGCTACATCCCGGAGGCCGGGCGGTCGCTGCTGGCCGAGCGCTTCGAGGTGGACGAGGGCGAAGCGCGGTCCGACCGGGGCGACCTGCTGAGGCGGGTCGCCGGTGCGCGCGCGATCGTCGCCGACCCCACGGTCCCGGTCGACGACGAGGTGCTCGACGCGGCCGGCGACGCGCTCGCGGTCGTCGCCAACTTCGCCGTCGGCTACGACAACGTCGACCTCGAGGCTTGCCGGGCCCGCGGCGTCGTGGTCACGAACACGCCCGACGTGCTCACCAACGCCACGGCGGAGCTGGCCCTGGCGCTGATGCTCGCCGCGGGGCGGCGCCTCGGGGAGGGCGAGCGCATGGTGCGCGCCGGGGAATGGACGGGATGGGAGCCCGGACAGGAGCTCGGTCGCGAGCTGTCCGGCAGCGCGGTCGGGATCGTGGGGCTCGGCCGGATCGGGTCGCGCGTGGCCGAGCTGTTGCGCCCGTTCGGCGTCACCCTCCTGTACGCGGCCCGCAGCCCCAAGCCCGACCAGGAGGCACGGCTCGGAGCGGTGCGCCTGCCGCTCGACGACCTGCTCTCGCAGGCGGACTTCGTGACCCTGCACGCTCCGCTCAGCGCGGAGACCCGCAACCTGATCGACGACGCGGCGCTCCGCCTGATGAAGCCCGGCGCGGTCCTGGTCAACACCGCACGCGGCGGCCTCGTCGACAGCGCGGCGCTGGCGCGGGCGTTGCGCGGGGGCCGGCTGTTCGCCGCGGGGCTGGACGTGTACGAGCACGAGCCGGTCGTGCCCCCGGAGCTGCTGGAGCTGGAGAACGTCGTGCTCGCGCCCCACATCGGCTCGGCGACCACGAAGGCGCGGGACGGGATGGCACGCCTCGCAGCCGAGAACGTGATCGCCGTGCTCGAGGGGCGCGATCCCCTCACGCCGGTCTACTAGTCCCCGTTGAGCAGTCGGCGCTCGGCGGTCGCCGCGCCGTCCGCCGCGATCCGTACGAGGTCGGCGGCAAGCGGGTCGAACGCCGGTCGCGACTGGTAGGTCAGGATCGCCAGGCCGTAAGGCTGGTTTTCGTGGAAGTTCCCCGCTCCGCCGCCCCCGACGGTCCCTCCGTTCAGCAGGACGAGGTCGCCGGTCTCCGACAGCTCCTGCTCGTGGGTGTGGCCGGTCAGAACCAGCAGCGGCGTCGCGGGCGGGCGCGCCCGCAGCTCCTCGAGCGCGATCGCGGCAAGCGTGGGCGAGTGGACCATGACGGCGTCGATCCGCCCGAGCAACGGCTCGAGCCAGCGCCAGAAGGCGCGCTGCTGGGACTCCGTCACGTCCGGGTCGCGCGGGCTGCGGTAGCCGTCCGCGCGCCGGCGCTCGAACGGGTCGCCGTAACCGGCGACGCGCAGGCCGCCGACGTGCACGACGAGGTCTCCGTGGCGGCCGCCGGGGAGCAGGCGCCCCCGCTCGGTGAGCACGATCGCGCCCCGCCGCGCGAGCTGCCGGGCAAGCGTGTCCGAGTCGTGGTTGCCCGTCACGAACACGAAGGGGCGCCCGACGCGCGCAACCTGCGCGGTGAGGGCGGCCTCGAGCGGTATGCCGCTGGTCGTCAGGTCCCCGGCGAAGAACAGCGGCTGCTTGCCCGCGGCACGTTCGAGCGCCGGCAACGCAAGCAGGTTGTTGTGGAGGTCGGATGCGAGCGTGAGGCGCGGCAGCGGGTGCGCGCCGAGCCGCTCGCGCGGGATCGAGATCAGCCGCGCCAGGTTGAGCAGCTGATCGTCGAGGTCCTGCCGGATTGCCTGCGCGGACTCGGTCGCGTCCTGCGCGACCTTCAGAGCGACGGGGATCTCGGACCCGTTCGCGTAGTAGTCGGGGTTCTCGACCGGCTCGCGCGGGGGCAGCAGCAGGGCGACCGCCGCGGCCGCGACGAGCGCGGTCGCGGCCGCGCACGCCAGCGCGGTGCGCAGCCTGTGCCGGCCGGTGCCGCGCAGGGCGAATGCGACCAGCGCCCCGACCGCGAGCGCGGCGCCCGCGACGAGGAGCACGAGCCGGCGGATGTAGGCCTCGATCGCGTCGCGCGCCTCCATGCGCAAGCGACCCACGTCGACCCGCCCGCTCGCCACACGCTCGATCGCCCGGCTGTCGACCGTCCGCGCCTCGATCTTCAGCCGCGCCGGCAGCTTCACCGCGTGGAAGCGCGCGCCCCAGTCGACCAGCGGGACGTAGATGTCGAGCGCGCCCGCGTGCCCCGGGTCGACGGACAGGCGTACCGTGCCGGTCGAGAGGTCGCGGTCCGACTGGTAGATGCTGAGGCCCGCGAGCGCGCCCGCAACCGCCGCGAACACGACGACGATCAGCGGCCACGCGCGGCCCGTGTGGCGGAGCGGTGCGGGAAGACGCATCGTGGACCGTTTACCCGCCCGCGCGGACGGCTGGGCCGCCCGGGCAAACCGACGCCGGCTCAGGCGGCCGAGACACGGTCTCGTCGCTCGAGGGGCGCGCGCAGATCACCCCCGTCTGACGCAAAGCGCGGGATCGACCTGCGGGGGCGCGGCACGAAATCCCGGGCATTTGCGTGAAGCGGACATATGTTCGCCTGGACAACCGCGCGCCTGGTGGGCAACCATGGCGCCCGGTCGGCACAGCGGCAACCGAGGGGAGACCAACAGGTGGCACACGCAGCGGTGAAGACGCAGGTCCCGGACGTCGGCGCGGGCGCCGTCAATGCAGCAACGGCAGCAGCAACGGCAGCAGCACGGCAGCGGCGCCGGCAAATGCCCGCAGCGCCCGCAAGCCGCGCTGCGAGGACTGCTTCTTCCACCAGAACATGCTCTGCGCGCTCGAGGACAAGCGGCCCTGCCCGACCTTCCGCCCGGCCCATCCCGACGGGCTGCGCCCGCCGCGCCAGCTCTCGTTCGTGTTCCGCCAGGGGCGGCGCGCCGACGCGTTCTCGTTCGAGACGCCGGGCGCCTAGTCACAAGGTCCCCGGCGGGCCCCAGTCGGGGCTCGGGTCGCGCGGCACCCGGCGGGCGATCCAACGGCTTCCGACGGTGTCGGTCAGCCCATGGGCGAGGATCGACGCCAGGATCACGAAGGACGCGGCCTCGAAGACGAGCTCGTTGTGCGGGACCGCGGAATGCAGCACGAGCAGCGCGAACAGCATCGAGGCCACTCCCTTGGGGCCGAACCACGCGATGAAGAGCCTCATCGGCTGCGGGAGCCGGGTGCCGGCGAGCGATACCAGCACCGCCGCCGGACGCGCGACGAGCAGGGCGAACGCGATCAGCGCGGCCAGCTCGAGCCATCCGCGTCCCCACGCCGTGTCGACGATCAGGGCGCCGAACAGGAAGAACGTCACGAGCTGGAACACGGCGCTGACGCTCTCGTTGAAGTGGCTGAAGACCTCGGGCAGGTCGTGCTCGACAGCGGCCAGCGCGAGGCCGGCGACGAACGCTGCGATCAGGCCGTTGCCGATCGTCGCGTCCGCGAGCCCATAGGAGAGCAGCGCGAGCCCGAGCGCGTACACGCCCTCGTAGTTGCGCGCGATCGCACCCTCGGGCAGCCGCCGCAGGATGCGGCCCGCGGCCACGGCGACGGCGACCCCGATCGCCGCGCCCGCCGCGACCTCCCCGAGCAGCTCGAGCCCGGCGTCGGCCGCGTTGCCGCCCGGCGCCGCGAGCACGAGGAAGAAGAGGACGAGCGGCAGCGCGAGCCCGTCGTTCAGCCCCGACTCCAGGTTCAGCGTGTGGCGCACCAGCGCCGGCACGCGCTTGGTCGTGACGACGGTGGACGTCACGACCGGGTCCGTCGGCGAGAGCACCGCGCCGAGCAGGAAGCACTCCGCCCAGTCGAGCTGGGGGAACAGGAGCTTGGCGCACACCGCCAGCAGCCCCATCGTGAGCGGCATCGCGAGGATCAGGGCGCGGGCGGCCGGCCCCCAGTGGCGGCCGAGCAGCTCGCGCTCGACCAGCAGCCCGTCGGCGAACAGCGTCAGCAGCAGCGCCAGCTCGATCGCATGCTCGACCAGGTCCGACCCCGGGTTGACCGACACGATGTCGAGGCCGGCAAGGGCGATGCCCGCCGCCACCGCGAGCACCGACACGTTCAGCACGCTGGCCCGCAGCCAGCCCGAGAGCGCCGCGGCCATCGCGAGCATGCCTCCGAGCATCAGCAGCGCCTCCGAGAACCCGAAGCTCATGCAAGTCGCTGTGTGATGACGGTCACAGGTCGGCGAGACCTGGGCCGATTGGTGTCAGAATGCACTTGAGGTGAGGTTGAGGTGACGCTTAAGTGAGCCGGGCTTGCGGCTAACCGTACTTGGCAAATCCCCGTCCTGGCAGGACGCCGATGGCGCCTGCAGCGGGTATCTGCTCGAGGAGGATGGCACGACCGTGCTGCTCGACTGCGGCAACGGCGTGTTCTCGAAGCTGCGCCGCTACCGCGACTACACGAAGGTCGACGCGGTCGTGATCTCGCACCTGCACGCCGACCACTTCCTCGACCTCGTCCCGTTCTCCTACGCGCTCACGTACGCGCCCCGCCAGCAGCCGACGCCGGTCGACCGCTGGCCGGGGACCGACAGCCCCGCGCGCCCGAAGCTGTTCGCGCCGCGCGGGGCAACCGAGTTCTTCCGCCGCGTCGTCGGCGCCTGGGGCAACGAGGACCTGATCGAGAACGCGTTCGACCTGAAGGAGTTCTCCCCGGACGACGTGATCGAGGTCGGGACGATGCGCTTCACCTTCCAGGACGTCCCGCACTTCACCGAGACGTTCGCGATCGACATCGCCTCCACCAACGGCGGCGGGCGCATCACCTACGGCGCCGACTGCTCGCCGAACGAGGCGCTCGTCGAGTTCGCCCGTGACACCGACCTGCTGATCGTCGAGGCCACCCTTCCGCGCCCGGAGCGCACAGGGGTCCGCGGCCACCTCACGCCGGCCGAGGCGGCCGAGCACGCGATGCGCGCGAACGTCAAGCGCGTCCTGCTCACCCACGTCTCGGACGAGCTCGACGAGCTCTGGGTGCAGAAGTGCGCCCGCATCGTGTTCTCCGGCCCGGTCGCGGTCGCACGCGAGGGTGCCGTCTACGAAACGAGCGGCGTCGTGGTGCCCCGGCCTGCCCCCGAGCCCGCGCCGCAGCCCGTCGCCAGCGGGACCTGACGCCGCGGGCGAACCCGGCCGCACTCGCTAACCTAGGCGTGCCCGGCGGCGGGGGCGTGCGTTCCCCTTCGCACGGCACGGCAAAGCCGGACACCATGACTCCACCCAGGGATCCCTTCGCCAACTTCGAGCGCATGCGGCGCCAGATCGACGAGCTGTTCGGAGACGTCTGGACGCGCGCCGGCCTCTCACCGCACCGGCGGGCCTTCAGCCCGCGCGTGGACGTCTACTACTCCGGGGAGCCGCCGCGGGCCGTGATCAAGGCGGACCTCGCCGGGGTTGGGATCCAGGACGTGAACCTCGAGATCAGGGGCCGCACGCTGATCATCTCCGGCGAGCGCAAGCCCCACGACACCGAGGGCCGCATGTACCAGCAGATCGAGGTCGAGCACGGGCCCTTCCGCCGGGAGATCCAGCTCGGCGTCGACGTCGTCGCCGAGCAGGCGCGCGCCACCTACGAGGACGGCATCCTGCAGGTCGAGCTTCCGGTCGCCACGTCGGCCCCGTCACGGCAGGTGCCGATCTCGGCCTCGGACGACGACGGCACGGCCGAGTCGTGAGCATCGAGGTCGTCCAGAGCCCCGCCGAGGCGGGCGACGACGCGCTCACGCCCTCGACCCTCCCGGAGGCGCTCCCGGTCCTGCCGCTGAAGGAGACCGTCGCCTTCCCGAACACCATGACCCCCCTGGCCGTGGGCCAGGAGCGCTCGGTGCAGCTCGTGAACGACGCGCTCGGGCGGGACCGCATGCTGGTGATGGTGGCCGCCCGCGACCCCGAGATCGACCAGCCCGGCCCGGACGACCTCTTCCGCGTCGGCGTCGCCGGCACGATCGCGCGCATGCTGAAGATGCCCGACGGCACGCTGCGCATCCTCGTCCAGGGCGGGCAGCGCGTGCGCATCGAGCGCTTCGTCGCGGAGCAGCCGTACCTCGTCGCCCGGATCGAGGAGGAGCCGGACGTCTTCGAGCCCTCGCCCGAGCTCGAGGCGCTCACGAGGCACATCCAGACCACGTTCTCGAGCATCATCGAGGGCGTCCCCTACCTCCCCGAGGAGCTGCAGATCGCGGTCGCCAACCTCGACGACCCCGAGGCGCTGGGCTACCTGATCGCGAGCTCCCTGCGGATCAGGGTCGAGGAGAAGCAGGAGCTCCTGGAGGAGGCCGACGTCACCAAGCGCCTGCGCCGCCTCTCGGAGATGCTCGCCCGGGAGACGGAGGTCATGGAGCTCGGGTCGCGGATCCAGTCCGAGGTCCAGTCGGAGATGGACCGTGGGCAGCGCGAGTACCTCCTGCGCGAGCAGCTGAAGGCGATCCAGCGCGAGCTCGGCGAGGAGGACGAGTCCCAGGCCGAAGTCAACGAGCTGCGCCGCCGGATGGAGGAGGCGGACCTCCCCGAGGAGGTCCGCACGCAGGCCGAGCGCGAGCTCTCGCGGCTCGAGAAGCTGCCTCCCGCCGCCGCCGAGCACGGCGTGATCCGCACCTACCTCGAGTGGATCCTCGACCTGCCGTGGAACAAGTCGACGGAGGACAACCTCGACATCGCCCACGCGCGCAAGGTGCTCGACTCCGACCACTACGACATCGAGAAGGTCAAGGACCGGATCCTCGACCACCTCGCGGTGCGCAAGCTGAAGCCCGACGCGAAGGGCTCGATCCTGTCGTTCGTGGGCCCGCCCGGCGTGGGGAAGACGTCGCTCGGGCAGTCGATCGCGAGGGCCCTCGGCCGCAAGTTCGAGCGCATCTCGGTCGGTGGCGTGCGCGACGAGGCGGAGATCCGCGGGCATCGCCGCACCTACATCGGCGCGATGCCGGGCACGATCGTGCGCGCGCTGCGCGACGCGGGCTCCGACAACCCGGTGTTCATGATCGACGAGATCGACAAGATGGGAGCGGACTTCCGCGGCGACCCGGCGAGCGCGATGCTCGAGGTGCTCGACCCCGAGCAGAACTCCACCTTCCGCGACCACTACCTGGACCTGCCGCTCGACCTGTCGCACGTCATGTTCATCACGACGGCGAACATCCTGGACACGATCCCCGTGGCGCTGCGCGACCGGATGGAGGTGATCCAGCTCTCGGGCTACACCGCCGAGGAGAAGCACGAGATCGCGAAGCGCTATCTCGTCCCTCGTCAGATCGACCGCAACGGCCTCAACGCCCCAGCAGGTCGAGATCAAGCCCGAGGTGATCGACCTCGTGATCAACGACTACACGCGCGAGGCCGGGGTCCGCAACCTCGAGCGCGAGATCGGCACGCTCTGCCGCAAGGTCGCGCGCGAGTTCGCCGAGGGCAAGGCCAAGCGCAAGGTGACGGTCACGGTCGCCAAGGCCCGCGCGATGCTCGGGCGCCGGCGCTACTTCTCGGAGATGCGCAGGCGCACCAAGGAACCCGGGGTCGCGACCGGGCTCGCCTGGACGCCGGTGGGCGGCGAGGTGCTGTTCGTCGAGGCGACCGCCTACCAGGGCACCGGTCGCCTGATCATCACCGGGCAGCTCGGCGACGTCATGAAGGAGTCCGCGCAGGCGGCGCTGTCGTTCGTGCGCGCGCACAAGCAGCAGCTCCAGCCGAGCCTCCCCGACGACTGGTTCCAGCAGCACGACCTCCACATACACGTGCCCGCCGGCGCGATCCCGAAGGACGGGCCCTCCGCCGGCGTCACGATGGCGACGGCGCTGGCGTCGCTGATCTCCGGGCCACCGGGTGCGCGAGGACACCGCCATGACCGGCGAGCTGACCCTCACCGGCCAGGTGCTGCCGATCGGGGGCCTGAAGGAGAAGGCGCTCGCGGCGCAGGCCGCCGGCATCAAGCGGGTGATCGCGCCGAAGCTGAACGAGCAGGACATCGACGAGATCCCCGAGCACCTTCGCAAGGACATCGAGTTCGTCTTCGTGGAGCGCATCGAGCGCGTGCTCGACAACGCGCTCGAGCCCGAGGAGCAGGGACCCAACGGCGCCCGCCCGCGCGCCGAGGCCCGCTCACGCGCCTCCGTCGCGCGCGACGGGACGGCCACGCGCCGCGCGCGCGCCGCGCAGACGGCGCGCAAGCCGACGGGGCCCAAGGCTCGCTCGAAGTAGAGCCCCGAGCTCGATCCTCCTCCAGTAACTAAGCCCGGTGGGTGCCGGCGCGCTCGTACACGTCGGCGCGCAGCGGCCGCGGCTGGCCGATCGTCCCGACCTCCGCGATGTCGCGCTGGAAGGGCAGGCCGATGGTCCAGTCCATCACTGCCCGGACCTTGCGGGCCGTTCCGGGGATCTGGCTGAGGTGGTAGGTGCGCGCAAGCCACCACGCCGGGAACCCGCGGAGCTGGAGGCGGAACACCTTGGCCACGGCCTTGTAGCGCCCGAGGTTCACGAACTGTCCCATCGACTTGTACGAGAACCGGCGCGCCTCGCCGATGCCCATCGAGGCGGCCACGTTGCGGCCGACCGTCTTTCCCTGGCGCACGGCGTGCTGCGAGGTCGGCGGGCAGAACTCGACGTCCTTGCGCGGATCGGGGACGGCGGCGCAGTCCCCGAGCGCCCAGACGTCGTCCTCGCCGGGGACGCGCAGGTACTCGTCGGTGAGGATCCGGCCGCGCACGTCCGTCGCAAGGCCGAGGTTGCGCACCGACGGATGGGCGGTGACGCCGGCCGTCCAGAGCACCGTGCGCGTGGGGACCACCTCGCCGGTGGTGAGGCGCACGGAGGTCGCGGTGACCTCCTCGAGCGTCGTGCCGAGCCGCAGGTCGATGCCCCGGCTGCGCAGCTCGCGGCACGTGTAGTCGGCCAGCGAGCTGTCGATCTCGGGCAGCACGCGGTCCATCGCCTCGATCAGGATCCAGCGCATCCCGTGCAGCCGCGCGGCCGGGTACAGCTCGATCGCCTCGGCCGCGAAGTCCTGGACCTCGGCCAGCGCTTCGAGCCCGGCGTAGCCGCCTCCGACGACGACGAACGTGAGCAGCTCGTCGCGCCGCTCGGGGTCGTCGGTGGCGTCGGCCATCTCGAGCGACTGGATCACGTGGTTTCGCAGCCAGATCGCGTCCGCGAGCGTCTTGAACCCGATCGCGTGCTGCTCGAGCCCGGGGATCGGCAGGACCCGCGACACCGAGCCGTGCGCGACCACCAGCCGGTCGTAGCGCAGCTCGTGCTCGGCGTCCTCCTGGTCGGTCATCGTGACCGTCCTGCGGGCCGGGTCGCGATCGGTCACGACGCCCAGGCGCAGGCGCGTGTGCGAGAGGATCTCCCGCAGCGGCGTGACGACGTGCCGCGGCTCGAGCATCCCCGCCGCAGCCTCAGGCAGGAACGGCGTGTAGAGCAGGAAGTTGACGTCGTTGACGAGCGTGATGCGCGTGCTCTGCGACGGCATCAGGCGCTCCAGCGTCCGCGCCGCGTAGAGGCCGCCGAAGCCGCCTCCGGATATGACCACGTCCCAGGCGATGGGCTGATGCTAGATGGTCCGGTCGAATCCGAGCCAACCGTGCTGGTCTTGGGTCGTCGTGCGACCCCAATCGAGCACGATGCACGGGCCCTGATCGCGCGTTCCGCTCAAATTGCGCGGTAAAGCGCCCCGAATGCCGATTTTGGGCGGTTAGTCCACAAGATGTGGTATTTCGCCTTGGCCGAAGGGACTACATCTTGTAGACTGGTCCAATGCGTTGTCCTTTCTGCGGAAACAGCGAGTCCCAGGTCGTCGACTCACGTCTGAGCGACCCCGGGGACGCGGTCCGCAGGCGCCGCGTGTGCCGCTCCTGCGAGCGGCGGTTCACCACCTACGAGCGCTACGACGAGGGCCCGCTCTACATCCGCAAGCGCAGCGGCCGGCGCGAGCCGTTCGATCGCGCGAAGGTCCTCGCCGGGCTCGAGCGGGCCGCGATCAAGCGGCCGATCGAGCGTGACCAGCTCGAGGCCGTGGTCGACCGGATCGTCGCCGAGCTGCGCGCCCAGGGCGGGACCCCGGGCGTGGAGGAGGTCGGCGAGCTCGCGCTGCGCGGGCTGCGCGAGCTGGACGCCGTCGCCTACGTGCGCTTCGCGTCGGTCTACAGGAAGTTCGAGGACGTCGGGGAGTTCGAGCGCGAGCTCGAGCGACTCGATGCGGAGCCGCCGCTGCAGCATGAGCACCTGTTCGAGCCGGGTCTGGCGGGCGCGCTCGCGAAGGCGCGCAAGCCCGGGTCCGTCCGAACCCGGCGTCAGGCTGCGCTGTTACCCCGTGACACGGGTAAAACGCCCGCCCAGAGCGGCATCGCGGGCTCGACAGAGGGAAATTTCGAGAGTCGGAGGGGAAGCTAGATGGCCAGGACGAGTGACGAGATCCGGACGGCCCACGGGGTCAAGGCGGCCGACGCAGGCCTGGCGATCGAGCGGCGGTTCACGCGGGCGGGGACGCACCCGTTCGACGACATCGAGTGGGAGATCCGGGATGCCGTGATCGGCGACCCGGCCAAGCCCGCGTTCGAGCAGCGCGGCGTCGAGTTCCCCAGGAGCTGGACCCAGAACGCCACGAACATCGTCGCGCAGAAGTACTTCCGGGGGCAGATGGGCTCCCCCGAGCGCGAGCATTCGGTCAAGCAGATGGTCGGCCGCGTGGCCGGCACGATCTCGGCCTGGGGTCGCGAGGGCGGCTACTTCGCCTCGGAAGCAGACGGCGACGCGTTCGAGGCCGAGCTCAGCCACATCCTCGTCAACCAGCTCGCCGCCTTCAACTCCCCGGTCTGGTTCAACGTCGGGTTCGAGGAGCAGCCGCAGTGCTCGGCGTGCTTCATCCTCTCGGTCGAGGATTCGATGGAGTCGATCCTCGCCTGGAACACCAAGGAGGGGATGATCTTCCGCGGCGGCTCGGGCTCGGGGATCAACCTGTCGAAGATCCGGTCCTCGAAGGAGCAGCTCTCCAAGGGCGGCCTCGCGTCCGGACCCGTGTCGTTCATGCGCGGAGCCGACGCATGGGCCGGCACGATCAAGTCCGGCGGCAAGACGCGCCGCGCGGCGAAGATGGTCGTGCTCGACGTCGACCACCCCGACATCCAGCACTTCATCTGGTGCAAGGCGCGTGAGGAGGACAAGGCCGCGGCGCTCGCCGAGGCCGGGTTCGACATGTCGATCGACGGCGAGGGCTTCCACTCGATCCAGTACCAGAACGCAAACAACTCGGTGCGCGTGACGGACGAGTTCCTCGACGCCGTCGACCGCGGCGACGAGTGGAGGACGATCGCGCGCGTCAGCGGCGAGACGGTCGACGTGCTGAACGCCCGCGACCTGATGAACGAGATCGCAGAGGCCGCATGGCGCTGCGCCGACCCGGGTGTCCAGTACGACACGACGATCAACGACTGGCACACGTGCCCGAACAGCGGCCGGATCAACGCGTCCAACCCGTGCTCCGAATACATGCACGTCGACGACTCGGCCTGCAACCTCGCCTCGATCAACCTGCTCAAGTTCCTGAGCGACGACGGCACCTTCGACACCATCGCGTTCGAGCACACCGTCGACGTCATGTTCACCGCGCAGGAGATCGTCGTCGGGCCTTCGAGCTACCCCACCGAGGAGATCGGGCGCAACGCGCGGGCGATGCGCCAGCTCGGGCTCGGGTACGCCAACCTCGGGGCGCTGCTGATGGCGCGCGGGCTGCCGTACGACTCGCACGAGGGCCGCTCGGTCGCGGCCGCGATCACGGCGCTGATGACCGGGCGCGCCTACCGCACCTCCGGCGAGATCGCCGCGGGCATGGGGCCCTACCAGGAGTTCACGAAGAACCGCGACGCGCACCTGCGCGTGATGCGCAAGCACCGCGACGCGTCGCTCGAGATCGACGACGGCGTCGAGGCCGGCCTGCTGCAGGCCGCGCGCCGCTCATGGGACGAGGCGGTCGCGGTCTGCGAGCGCCACGGGCACCGCAACGCGCAGGCCACGGTGCTCGCGCCGACGGGCACGATCAGCTTCCTGATGGACTGCGACACGACCGGCATCGAGCCCGACTTCTCGCTGGTGAAGCTCAAGGAGCTGGTGGGCGGCGGGCAGATGACGATCGTCAACCGCACGGTCCCGCGGGCGCTGCGCAAGCTCGGGTACTCCGAGGCCGAGATCGAGCAGATCGAGGCCTACGTGAACGACCACCGCACGATCATCGGGGCTCCCGGCCTGAAGGAGGAGCACCTGCCGGTGTTCGACGTCGCCGTGGGCAAGCGCGCGATCTCGCACATGGGCCACATCCAGATGATGGCCGCGACGCAGCCCTTCATCTCGGGCGCGATCTCCAAGACGGTGAACATGCCCGAGGACTCGACGGTCGGCGACATCCGCGACGCCTACATGGAGGCCGGCCGCCTGGGCGTGAAGGCGCTCGCGATCTACCGCGACGGCTCGAAGACCGCACAGGCGCTGCGCACCGACGCGAAGAAGTCGAAGGCCGCGCCCGCCGAGGCCGCGGCGCCGGCGCGCAAGCGCCTCCCGCGCGAGCGCGAGTCGCTCACGCACAAGTTCTCGGTCGCCGGCCACGAGGGCTACATCACCGCCGGGCGCTACGAGGACGGCTCGCTCGGCGAGATCTTCCTGACCGACATCGGCAAGGACGGCTCGACCCTGCGCGGCATGATGAACGCGTTCGCGACCGCGATCTCGATCGGCCTCCAGTACGGGGTCCCGCTGGAGACGTTCGTGCGCAAGTTCAGCTACATGCGCTTCGACCCGGAGGGCATGACGACGAATCCGGAGATCCCGTTCGCGAAGTCGCTGCCCGACTACATCATGCGCTGGCTCGCGTCGCGCTTCCTCGACCCGTCCGTGCACGAGGAGCTCGGCATCATGAGCGACGAGGTGCGCGCGAAGAAGATGGCCGAGGAGGCCGGCATGGCGACGGCGAGCCCGGACGGCGCCGCGCCGCAGGGCAACGGCGGGAACGGCCACACGAACGGCGGCAACGGGAACGGCGAGTCGAAGCCCCCGACGGCGGCGCTGACGGACACGCCTCCCGTGGTGCCGGCGAAGATCGCGGGCCTCGACCTGGGCCCCGCCTGCTCCCAGTGCGGCGGGATGATGCAGCGCACGGGCTCGTGCTACACGTGCTCGAGCTGCGGCAACAACACCGGCTGCGGATAGCTGTAGATCGGGCTCATAACCCGAAGCTCGCGGGTTCGAATCCCGCCCCCGCTTGCTTGGAAAGCCGCCGGAAACGGCGGCTTTCTTGGTAGGAGGGACGATCGCCACCGGCGCGGCCTGACTCCAATCCAAACTCGAGCACGCGCCGATCGCGCGATGTACATTCGAAAGGAATGACCGACCAGGCCACCGGCGCCTCGGCCGCCGCATCCGCTCAGATCAGCGCCGTCCGCGGGAAGGACGGCTGGCTGTTCCTTGACTACGACACCAACGGGGTGATGTCCCAGGTCTACGGTCGACAGCTCCTGACCGAACAGCAGCTGAACAGCTGGCAGCGGCTGCTCGAGAACAGGGTCGCCTGGCTCAATCGGCGAGGCGCCGCGTATTTCTTCACGGTCGCCCCGGTACCGCACGTCGTGTTCCCCGACAAGCTCCCCCAACCTGGTGCGATCGACTCCGACAGGCCTGTCCTCCAGCTGCTCAGGCATCTGGACCGCGAGCGTTCCGACGCGCGCGTCATCTATCCGGTCGAGCAGCTGACCGCTCGCCGAGACGAGCTCACCTACACGAAGACCAATTCCCACTGGACCGACCGCGGAGCGTTCCTGGCATATGAGCAGCTCGCTGCTGCCCTGGAGTCTCGAGTTCCCATGCGCAGAATCGAGGAGACCGAGATCGAGTGGGTCGAGAGGATGGCAGTGGGAGATCTGGGCGTAAAGATCACGCCCCAAGAGGCTTCTCCGCATGTGACGGCGTTCGTAAAGAGCCCAGGCGCCCAAGTCGTCAGAGACAACGCGGTCTTCAACCAGGGACGGCGGGCCGAGTACCTCTGTCCCGCCGCGCCAGACTTGACGTGTCTCGTGCTCGGGACGTCCTCGGCGTTGAACATGGTGCATGTGCTGGCCGAGAGCTTCCGCCGGCTCGTGTACGGAAACATCTCGTCACTCGACTATTCGCTCGTCGACGAGGTCGACCCCGACGTCGTCGTGAGCATCTTCGGCGAGCGGTTCATGGTGCGCGTGCCGACGGATGTGGGCGCACCCACCCTCGAGGAGCTTGAGGCGCAGAAGCGGGCGGCGGGAACAGTTTTTCCACTTTCGGCAGGCCAGTGGAAAGGCCGCCTCGTTCAGCCTGCTTCCGCGTAGAGGACGCAAACGGCGCACGCCGCGTCCGCTCCTGAGCATGGCATTCACGACCGACGACGCTCGGGCCTACATCGCAACGGTTCGCTGGCAGTTCGCGAGGACGATGCCCCAGTGGCCACACGAGTACACGCTGCGCAAGTGGCGGCCGGATCTCGAGCGGGAGGTGGAGCATGGGGGCGCCAATCCCAGAGACCACCCTGGTCAACCGGGCACTCCTCACGCGGCCGGAGCCCGTGAGGCCTGACCACTAAGTCGGCGCCGCTCCCCCCTCGACCGGAAGCCCCGCCGCCCGCCAGGCCTGAAAGCCTCCGTCCAGGTCGGTGGCGCCCACGCCGAGGTCGCGCAGCGTGGCCGCGGCGAGGCTCGACTGGTAGCCCTCGTCGCACATCAGGATCACGCTGGGCGCGCCCTGCATCTGCTCGACTCTCCACTCGAGGACGTTTCGCGCGATGAAGGTGGACCCGGGCACGACGCCGTCGGCGGCCCGCTGGCTGTCCGAGCGGATGTCGACGAGGAGCGCACCGCTCGACATCGCGGCTTGCGCGGCCGCCGGGTCGACGCGCTCGAGCCGCGCGCGGGCGGCACTGAGCAGTTCGTCGATCGTGCTGTGCGCTGCCACCGAGCTTGCAGCCTAATTGCCCTGAATGGGGCCGGGGCCTAATATCGACCGCATGCTTGTCCGCTTCCTGGTCACCTGGGCCTTCAACATCGTCGCCCTCTGGGTGGCCGCCGTGCTGCTGAGCGGCATCGACTACAACGGGTTCGGGGTGCTCGTCGTCGCGGGCCTGGTGTTCAGCGTCGTGAACATCTTCGTGCGGCCGTTCGTGATCCTCTTCACGCTGCCGCTGGTGATCCTCACGCTCGGGATCGCGCTGTTCTTCATCAACCTCCTGATGCTCTATCTGACGAGCTGGATCGTCGACGACTTCACGATCGACAGCTTCTGGTGGGCGATCCTCGCCACGATCATCGTGTGGTTCGTCAACTTCGTGCTCGAGCGGATCTTCGGGGACGACATGCGCGGCGATCGGCGCCCGCGCGCCGACGTCGTGGACGCGCGCTACTAGGCGACGAGCCGGCCGGCACGGAGCCCCCGGCCGCTACCCTGCCGCTTCGATGACGAGGCGACCGAAGATCGCGTGGCCGATCGCGCTCCTGCTGCTGGTCACGATCGCCACCGGCTGCGGCGACGACGAGGGGAGCAAGGGCAAATCGATCCGGGCGAACCCGACCGACATGGCCTTCGCCACCCAGATGCTGATGCACCACGAGCGCAGCATCGACGCGGCTGATCTCGCGGCCACGCGGGCGAAGGACCCGATCGTCCGCCGCGCGGCGCGGGAGCTGATCCAGCTTCAGGCTGTCGAGGTCCAGACCCTGCGGACGGTCCGCCGGGTGCTCGCGGAAGCAGGCGTGGAGGAAGGCGACCTCGGGGTTCCCGCGACCACGCTCGACCCCGCGGCACTGCGCGGGGCGGAGGACTTCGACCGCGCGTACGCGGAGGCGATGATCGCGCACAATCGACTTGCGATCAGGATGTCGGCGGCCGAGCGTGCCGGCGGAAGGCACGCGGAGCTACGCCGGATGTCCCAGGACATCACCGACCTCGCCCGCTTCCAGACGCGGCAGCTCGAGCGCAGTCTCGATCGCTGACCCGGGCGGTCAGCCGCTGTCGGCCTTGGTGCCGAGGTGGGCGCCATTGGCCGACTGGGCCCTTCCGTTCGGGGCCCTGCGACCGCCGATCAGCGGCGCCACAAGCTCGCCCAGGCTGCGGTCACCGAGCAACGGGCTCTGGAGGTCGGGGTGGCGCATGACCCGGTCGGGGTGGAACTCGTAGAGGTTGCGCCTTCCCTTGCGCTCGCGCGAGATGAAGCCGTCGTCCTCGAGCTCCGCGATGATCCGGTGGGCGGCGCGCTCCGTGATGCCGACCGCGTCGGCGATCTCGCGCAGGCGGATCTCACGCTCGTGCATCACGCAGAGCAGCACGTGGGCGTGGTTGGTCAGGAACTTCCACTCGGCCATGCGTTTGCCTCGAGGGCTCGGAACCCCCTTTCTCCTACGTGACGCCGGTACAGGGTGCCCAGGGCCCGATGTCCTCCCGGTACGACTACCCGGGATCGCTAGTAAATAGTCGTCCACCAGCGCGGCGCCGGGCTTGACACCACCGGCCCGCTTGTGGATATTGGCCAGGGAAGCGCGCCATGGTGGCCAGCTTCGTCGAGGGGCAGGGGGGACGCGTGACCGGTCGGAGGCTCTCATCGCTGTTGTTGCTCGCACTCGCGGCGATCGCGCTGTCGGCATCCCCCGCCGGAGCGACGCACTCGTCCAAGGACATCGTGTCGATCGGCCCCTCGGGTGGCAACGGGGCGCTCGACGTGTTCTTCGACTTCTCCTCGACCGACGGGTCCCACGGGTTCTTCGAGACGCCCGAGTCGCTCGTGGCAGGCGACACGGACTCCTCGTATGACCTGTACGAGCGCGTGGGCGGGACCACGACGCTGATCTCGACCGGCCCGGCCGGCGGCAACGCCGAGCTCGACGTCTTTCCCGCCGCGGCATCGGACGACGGCCTGCGGGCCTTCTTCGAGACCGACGAGCCCCTGGTGGCGGGGGACACGGACCTGTTCTTCGACGTCTACGAGCGTGTCGGGAACGACGACCAGTCTCGTCTCGACCGGCCCGGCCGGCGGCAACGGCGCCTTCGATTCCTTCTTCCACACGATCTCCGCCGACGGGACCCGCGCGATCTTCGAGACCGACGAGGGCCTGGTGGCCGGGGACACCGACGGCCTGCCTGACGTCTACCAGCGCTCCGCGGGCACGACGACGCTGCTCTCGACGGGGCCGACCGGGGGCAACGGCGCCTTCGACGCGTTCTTCGCGGGCAGCTCCGACGATGCGAGCGTGGTGTTCTTCGAGACCGACGAGCAACTCGTCGCCGGCGACACCGACACGAGCCTCGACGTCTATCAGCGCTCCGGGGGCACGACTACCCAGGTCTCGACGGGCTCACCCGGCGGCAACGGCGCCTTCGACGCCTTCTTCCGCGGCGCCTCGCTGAACGGCAGCCGCGTCTTCATCCAGACGAGCGAGTCGCTTGCGGCGGCCGACACCGACACGAGCAATGACGTCTACGAGCGCTCCGGCGGAACCACGACTCTCGTGTCCGCGCCGGGCAACGGCACCTTCGCCGCGACCTTCGACGGCAACTCCAGCGACGGAACCCGGGTCTTCTTCCACTCGCGCGAGCAGCTCGCAGCCGGCGACACGGACACGTCCGCGGACGTCTACGAGCGCTCCGGCGGCACCACGAAGCTCGTGTCGACGGGCACGCCGGGCAACGGGGCCTTCGACGCCGACTTCTCGCAGGCCTCGGCCGACGGGTCGCGCGTCATGTTCGAGACCCGCGAACCGCTCACGGCCGGCGACACCGACACCTCGATCGACGTGTACGAGCGCTCGGGCGGTTCGACCACGACGCTGCTCTCGACCGGGCCCACCGGGGGCAACGGCGTCTTCGACGCGACGTTCGTGGGCATGTCGCTCGACGGGCAGAGGGTCTTCCTCGAGACCACCGAGAAGCTGGTGGCCGGGGACCTCGACTCCGTCCGCGACGTCTACGAGCGCTACGCGGGCATCACGACCCACATCTCGATCGGGCCGGCCGGCGGCAACGGGGCACTGACGGCGATCTTCGACGCCGCCTCCGACGACGGCGCGCGGGTGTTCTTCGACACCCTGGAGTCCCTGGTCTCGACCGACACGGACGCCAGGCGGGACATCTACGTCGCGGACGTGTCGGGCTACCCGCGGCCGAAGGGGGCGACGCCGACGCGAGTCCCGCTGGTGCCCGCGTTCCGGCAGTGCACGACGCCCAACCGGACACACGGCCCGCCGCTGGCATCCGCCTCGTGCACCGCGCCGGTGCTCGAATCGAGCCAGCTGACCGTCGGCTCGCCCGACGCGAACGGGCAGGCCGCGAACGCCTCGGGCTTCCTGTCGTACGGCGTCGTCGTGGGCGCCCCGGGAGGCGCCGACGACTCCGATGTCAGTTTCAAGGTGAGCCTCACGGACGTGCGCGTGCAGGGATCGCTCGCCGACTACACCGGCCAGCTGCAGGCGCGACCGCAGATCAGGATCACGGACAGGCTCAACGGCCCGGCCACCAACGAGCCGGCGACCGGCAACGAGGTCGAGCTCCCGGTGACGGTTCCCTGCACCACGACGGGGGACACGACGGTCGGCTCGACGTGCGCGATCACCACCACGCTCGACGCGGTGACGCCCGGCGCGGTGCCCGAGGGCAAGCGGTCGATCTGGGCGCTGGACCAGGCGCGCGTCTACGACGGCGGCGCGGACGGCCTGGTGTCGACCGCGCCCAACACGCTGTACGCGAGGCAGGGAGTGTTCATTCCTTAGGTAGGCTGGCCGCCGTGCCCGGCCTTCTGTCGATCGAGTCGCACGGCGACGTCGCCGTCGTCACCCTGCAGCGCCCGGAGAAGCGCAACGCGCTCTCCATCGACCTGAGGGTCGAGATGGCCGACGCCTTCGAGCGGCTCGCGCACGACGACTCGGTCGCGTGCATCGTGCTGACGGGGGCGGGAACCGCTTTCTGCTCCGGCATGGACACGTCGCAGTTCGGCGGCGATCTCGAGCACCGGCGTCGGCTCGTGGAGACCAGCACGGGGGCCTTCCACGCGGTGGGCCGCTGCCCCAAGCCCGTGCTTGCCGCCGTCAACGGGCCGGCGCTCGCCGGCGGCTTCGCGCTCGCGCTCCTGTGTGACGTGCGGATCGGCTCCGACCAGGCGGCGTTCGGCTACCCCGAGCTACCGATCGGCATCCCGCCGAGCTACGCCGCCGCGCGCGCGGCACTCCCTCCCGCGATCGCGCGGGAGCTCTGCCTCACGGGCCGCGTCGTCGAGGCGCCCGAGGCCGCCCGGATCGGCATCGTGAGCGAGCTGTGTCCCGCCACCGACCTGCTCGGCCTGGCGCTCGCGCGCGCCGGCGCGATCGCGCGCATGCCGCGCGCCGCCGATCCTCGAGACCAAGCGCAGGATCCTGTTCGACGGCGAGCGGACCTGGGGCGCGCTCTTCGACGAGGAGGAGCGGACCTTCCGGGCGGCGCTGCTCGAGGGCGAGCCCGACCCGGCCGCCTAGGGCCTAGCCTCGCAGGCCGGCGGCCGCGAGGACCTCGGCCGCCGGTGCCGAGTCGTCGTCCAGCACGCCGCCGAGGCGATCGCCCGCGAGCGCCTCGACCTTCTCGCTCAGCAGGCGGGCGTCCATCGGCCGGGCCGGCGAGCCGAGCGGATCGGCGACCGTCACCGGGGCATGCTCGCCGACCGTGACGCGTGCGCCCATCTCCGGTAGGTCCGGGTCGGTGCGCACCTCGATGCCCCGCGCGAAATCGCGCACCTCCACGTCCACGGCCTCGAAGTCGGCGACACGGGGTGCGCCGCGAAGCAGCGCGAACGCGGCCAGGTAGGGGATCGAGAACTTGGCCTGCAGCCCGTCGGCGACCTCGTCGAGCGCGGCGGCCGCGCGCGCGAGGGGGTGCACCGCCACGCTCACGGGCGCAGCGGCCGCGGCCGCTGCCGCCCGGAGCGCGAGCGCGGCCTCGATCACGCCGTGGGTGGCGAGGCAGCAGGGGTAGGCCTTGATCCAGTTCTCGTGGACGGCCGGCTCGACCTGGGAGTCCGGCCACGCGACGCCGAAGACACGCGTGAAGCCGACCGGGCCGCGGGCCGCCGGCTCCGCCGGGACGTGCGCTCCCGCCTGCGCGAGGCGTGCGGCCTGCAGGCCGGCGGCGGCCGCCATCCCAACCTGCAGGGCCTTGCCGTCGGATCCGAATGCGGCCCGCAGGCCCCCGGCGCGCAGCAGGGCGAGCGCGAGGGCGTCCTCGGTGCGCGTCTCGGAGAGGCCGAGCAGGCGCGCGGCCGCGATCGCCGCGCCTGCGGAGCCGCACACGGCCGTCGGATGCCAGCCACCGTCGTAGAGCGCCGGGTGACCGGCCCTTGCCAGCGCGGCGGTCGTCTCGAACCCGGCCGCGTAGGCGTCGAGCACGGCACCGAGGTCACGGCCGTCCTGCGCGGCCAGCAGGAGGGCGACCGGCGCGACCGGCGCGCTCGCGTGGACCAAGCCCGGCGAGTACGTGTCGTCGTAGTCGAGCACGTGGCCCGCGCAGCCGAGCCAGGTCACGCGCTCGAGCGGCCCGTCGCCGGCGGCGCGCGCGGCGCGCGCCGCCGGCTGCGGCGTCCCCGCGACGGCACAGGCGAGCCAGTCGAGCAGCGCAACGCGGTGGAGCTCGAGCCTCGCGCCGCCGTACATGCGGCGATTCTAGGAACGGCCCGGGCGCCGCGCCGGCCGGGTCAGGCGACGGCCCGCTCGGCGACGTCCGATGCCGGCGCCCGGCGCAGGCCCGCGAGGAGCCGCTGGGGCAGGACGTCGTCGAGCACCGCTCTCAGCGACGCCTCCGGTGGGAGGGCGCGCTCGAGCCGGTAGGCGGATCGCACCCCGTGCTCGAGGAGCATCGCGCGCGCCGCCGATCCGGGGCGCACGCCGATCCGGTCGAGCGCCTGGCCCACGTAGCTGTCCACGTCGCGCACGTCCCGCAGGCCTCGCCGGGGAGGGGCGGTGGGGAGGGAATGGGGTTGGCCGCGCATTTTGTCCTCTTTCTCCATAAGGTTGCTGGGAAAGGCCAGGCTAGCACGCCGGAAAGGAAAAGGCCTCTTTGTCTATCCGGTTTATGGAGTTTCTGCTATAACCTCCGCCGGTAAGCTTTCCTATCGGAGCAATAGACAAAAGGGGGAATGATCCACTCATGGGGTCTCGCAGACGCATTTCGATCGCCGCTTTGCCGCTCGTGCTGCTCACCGCCGGCATCGCGGCGTGCGGCGGGACCAGTGCTTCGAGCGGGAGCGCGGGGACCGCTGAACCTGGTCGCCTACTCCACGCCGCAGGAGGCCTACGAGGAGATCATCCCGGCCTTCAAGAAGACCGACGACGGCAAGGACATCGGCTTCAAGCAGTCCTACGGCGCCTCCGGTGACCAGGCGCGCGCCGTCGAGGCGGGCCTGAACGCGGACGTGGTGGCGCTGTCGCTGGCCCCGGACGTCGACAAGCTCGTCGAGGCGAACAAGGTCGCCTCAGACTGGAACAAGGACGCCTACGACGGCTTCGTGACCAACTCGGTCGTGGTGCTCGCGACGCGCAAGGGCAACCCGAAGAACATCAAGACCTGGGACGACCTGCTGAAGGACGGCGTCGAGGTGATCACGCCGAACCCGTTCACGTCGGGCGGCGCCAAGTGGAACATCATGGCCGCCTACGGCGCCCAGCTCGAGGCCGGCAAGTCCGAGCAGGAGGCCAAGGACTACCTGCGCAAGCTGTTCGAGAACGTGCCCGTTCAGGACAAGAGCGCACGCGAGGCGCTGCAGACCTTCGTGGGCGGCAAGGGCGACGTGCTGCTGGCCTACGAGAACGAGGCGATCACGGCCCAGCAGAAGGGCGAGGAGGTCGACTACACGGTCCCGGACGGGACGATCCTGATCCAGAACCCGATCGCGATCGTGACCGGCGCGCCCGCCGCGGCAAGCAAGTTCGTCGAGTTCACGCGCAGCGACGAGGCGCAGAAGATCTTCGGCGAGAAGGGCTACCGCTCGGTCAACAAGGACCTCGTGGACGAGTCCAAGTACCCGACGCCGAAGAACCTGTTCACGATCGACGACCTCGGCGGATGGCCCACGGTGAACAAGGAGTTCTTCGACCCCGAGAGCAGCGTGATGGCCTCGATCAACCAGGACCAGGGGTTCCCGACTGAGAAGTAGCGCGACAGCCGCGCCGGCTCCGTCCGGAATCCGCATGCGAGCGCCGCGCCTGCCCGGCGCGGCGCTCGCGGGCGGGATCTCGATGCTCTACCTGAGCGTGATCGTGCTGATCCCGCTCGCCGCGGTCGTCGCCAAGTCGCTGGAGCTGGGCGTGGACCAGTTCTGGACGGCGATCACCAACGAGCAGGCCCTCGCGGCGCTGAAGCTCACGGTGGGGGCGTCGTTCGTGGTCGCCGCGATCAACGCCGTCTCGGGGACGCTGATCGCCTGGGTGCTGGTGCGCGACGAGTTCCGCGGGAAGCGGTTCGTGAACTCGCTGATCGACCTGCCGTTCGCGCTGCCCACGATCGTGGCGGGACTCACGCTGCTGGCGCTGTACGGGCCGCGCAGCCCGGTCGGCGTCGACATCGCATACACGAAGGCGGCGATCATCCTCGCGCTGCTCTTCGTGACGCTGCCGTTCGTGGTGCGGACGGTCCAGCCGGTGCTGCTCGAGCTCGACCGCGACATGGAGGAGGCCGCGGCATCGCTCGGAGCCGGCGAGTTCACGATCTTCCGCCGCATCATCCTGCCGAACCTGATCCCGGCGATCCTCGCCGGCGTCGCGCTCGCGTTCGCGCGCGCGATCGGCGAGTTCGGCTCGCTCGTCCTGATCACCGGCAACCTGCCGTTCGACACCGAGGTCTCGTCGGTGTTCATCTTCGGCCAGATCGAGAGCGACCGGGTGGTGGGGGCCGCCGCCGTGTCGGTCGTGCTGCTCGTGATCTCGTTCGTCGTGCTGCTCGGGATCAGCTTCCTGTCGCGCTGGGGGTCCAGGCATGAGGAATAGGCTCACGCTGCGTTTCATCGCGCTCGGCTATCTGTTCCTGCTGCTCGCGGCGCCCGTCGGGCTCGTCTTCTTCCGGACCTTCGAGCACGGGATCGGACCCGCGTGGGAGGCGGTCACGACCCCGGAGGCCCAGCATGCCTTCTGGCTCACGATGGTGATGGTCGCCGTCGCCGTCCCGATCAACACGGTGTTCGGCGTGATCACCGCGATCGTCCTGGTGCGTCAGCGCTTCCCGGCCAAGTCGCTGATGAATGCGGCGATCGACCTACCCTTCGCGGTCTCGCCCGTCGTGATCGGGCTCGCGCTGATCCTGGTGTACGGGTCCGACGGTTGGTTCGGCGGCTGGCTCGCCGAGCACGGGATCCAGGTGATCTTCTCGATACCGGGGATGATCCTCGCCACGATCTTCGTGTCGCTGCCCTTCGTCGTGCGCGAGGTGGTGCCGGTGCTGCGGGAGATCGGCACCGAGCAGGAGCAGGCGGCGTCGACGCTCGGCTCCAACTGGTGGCAGACGTTCTGGCGCGTCACCCTGCCCTCGATCCGCTGGGGCCTCACCTACGGGATCGTGCTCGCGACGGCGCGGGCGCTCGGCGAGTTCGGCGCCGTGAGCGTCGTCTCCGGGAAGCTGTCGGGCGAGACGGAGACCGCCACGCTGTTCGTCGAGCAGCGCTTCCACCAATTCGATCTCACAGGTGCATACGCGGCGTCGGTCGTGCTCGCGCTGATGGCACTGGTCGTGCTCCTTTCGATGAACCTGCTCAACTCGCGTAGGAGGGCATAGATGGATACCGGAATCGAGGTCCAGGACGTCTCCAAGCGCTTCGAGGACTTCGAGGCTCTCAGCGACGTTTCCATCACCGTCCCGGACGGGTCGCTGACCGCGCTGCTCGGCCCGAGCGGAAGCGGCAAGTCGACCCTCCTGCGGGTGATCGCCGGCCTCGAGCAGCCGGACGCCGGCAGGGTGGTGATCGCGGGCCAGGACGCGACCGGTCTGCGACCGCAGGACCGCGGGGTCGGCTTCGTCTTCCAGCACTACGCCGCGTTCAAGCACATGACGGTGTTCAACAACATCGCCTTCGGCCTCAAGATCCGCAAGCGCGAGAAGAGCCAGATCAGGGAGCGCGTCCACGAGCTGCTCGACCTGGTGCACCTCAACGGCTTCGCGGACCGCTACCCGACCCAGCTCTCGGGCGGGCAACGCCAGCGCATGGCGCTCGCGCGCGCGCTCGCCGTGGAGCCCAGCGTGATGCTGCTGGACGAGCCGTTCGGCGCGCTCGACGCACGCGTGCGCAAGGACCTGCGGGTCTGGCTGCGCCGCCTGCACGACGAAGTCCACGTGACCACCGTGTTCGTGACGCACGACCAGGAGGAGGCGATGGACGTCTCCGAGCAGATCGTCGTCATGAACGAGGGCAAGGTCGAGCAGATCGGCCCGCCGCGCGAGCTGTACGAGCAGCCGGCCAACAAGTTCGTGATGACGCTTCATCGGTCCGGTCAACCAGCTCGGCGACGCCTATATCCGTCCGCACGACATCGAGGTGATGCTGGAGCCGAACGGGACGAGCGTGGAGGCTCAGGTCGACAGGATCGTGCACCTCGGGTTCGAGGTCCGCGTGGAGTTCACGCTGCAGGACGGCACGCCGGGGTGGGCACAGCTGACCAAGGCGGAGGCCGATGAGCTCGAGCTCGGCGACGGCCAGATCGTGTACGTGCGCCAGGGCGAGGCGCACGTGTTCTCAGAGCACGGCAGCTAGACGGTCAACCATCTAGTGGGCGCTCCACGCGGCGGGGTCGCTCGTGATCTCCAGGATCACGTCCGGTAGGTCGTTGCCGGCGATGTCCGCGATCGTGGTCTCCTCGAGCACGGCACGCAGGTTCGCGCGCACCGCGACCCAGAGCTTCCCGAGCGGCTCCGCGGCGCCCGTGTACCTCACCGTCTCCGGTGGCTCGCCGCGCACGCTCGCGAGCGGGCCCTCGACCGCGCGGATCACGTCGGCGACCTTGATCTCGGCGGCCGGGCGGGCGAGCCAGTAGCCGCCCTCGGTGCCGCGCTGGCTGCGGACCAGCCCGGCGTGCTTCAGCTCGCCGAGGATGTTCTCGAGGAACTTGAGCGGGATCGCCTGGGCGGTGGCAAGCGCCTCTCCCTTGACCGGGCCCTCGGCCGCCGCGGCCAGCTCCGCCACGGCGCGCACTGCATAGTCCACCTTCGCCGAGACTCGCATTGCTCCATTTCTACCGGATTGCAGGGAAAGGCGCGTGAACCGGTGTCGCGGCGGCGATAGACGTCCCATCGGCGGCGGCGTCAGGAGAACGCGCGCACGAGCGCGGTCGCGAGCGCGGCGCTCACCATCGTCACGACCAGGGAGCGTCGCAGCGCGAGCGCGCCCGCGGCGGCGGCGAGGCCGGCGATGCGCGCGTCGATCGCGACCTCCCCGTCCTCCGCGAACGTCTGGGTCACGACCAGTGCCGCCAGCAGCGCGGCGGCGAGCAGTGAGATCACCTCGAGCGCCATCGGCGGCAGCGAGCGGCCGCCGAACACGACGGGCCCGGACGCCTTGATCATCGCGGTCGCGACCGCGAGCGCCCCGATCGTCAGCCATACCTCGGTCAACGCCGCACCAGTCCCAGCGCGGCCCCGGCGCACGCGACCAGCACGGGGACGCCCGGCGGCGCCACGGGGACGAGCGCGAGGGCGAGCGCCGCCCCGATCAGGGCGGCGCCGATGCTCAGCCCGTCGCGCAGCTCGTTGACGAGCAGGGCGAGGAAGAAGGCGGGGAAGATGGCGTCGAGCCCGAGGTCGTCCGGATTTCCGATCACGTCGCCGGCGACGACGCCGATCGCGGTCCCCAGCACCCACGCCGGGTACTGCACGAACGTCGCGCCGAGCATGAACGCGATGTCGTAGCGGCCGCCGCCGCGGTTCGCGATCGCCCAGGATGCGTCGACCAGCCCCTGGCCGACCGCGGCACGGCGGGTGAGCCGCCCGCTCAACGAGGGGGCGATCGAGATTCCCATCGGGATGAACCGCAGGTTCAGCAGGATGCCCGCGACGATCGCGGCCGCCGCGCTCCCGCCGTCCGCGAGCACGGCGGTCGCGGCGAACTGCGCGGCGCCGGCGAAGACGATCGCCGACATCACCACCGGCGCGACGTGTCCCATCGTGGGCACCGCGACCACGCCGAACGAGACGCCCAGCAGGAGCCCCGCTGCGCCGAGCGGCAGACCCGCGCGCGCGCCGGGCGCGAGCCGGGCGATCAGATCGTGCCTGCGCATGACGGGCCATCCTAGGCCCGGCCGGCCACTACGGGACGAAGATGCCCTGCCTGGCGAAGAGCGTGTTGGGAGCGGTCGCGACCGACCCGTCGGAGCCGCCGTCGAAGACCTGCACGGCGCCGAGCTGCCAGATCGAACGGTCACCTTCCTTGATCGCGCCCGGCACGATCGCGTCGATCGACGTGGAGGTGGCGCAACTACCTCCTGTCGCGGGATCGGGCGTCGCGGCGCAGCTCACCGGGACGGCGAGCGGGAAGTCGCCGACCGTCGCCGGATCGGAGCCGCCGCCGGCACTCTCGCCGCTGTCCCGGTCGGTGATCCGCACGATCGTGCTCGTCTCGAGCTCCCCTGTGTAGTCCGAGAGGTCGCCCTGCCTGCGCACGTCGGAGAGGCTGAACGCGACGTTCACGTCGGCCTCGTCGGCGGGCGTCGACGGGTTCCCCACGAACACCGAGAGCTTCACGTCGCCTGCCGAGTTGGCCACCTTGCCGTTCGCGTCAGGCGAGCCGACCGTCAGGTGGTCGGAGCGCAGCGCCGGCGGGTTGCACGAGCCGAACGCGAGGGGAGGGCCGTGCTGGCGGTTCGGCGAGGCGCAGGCCCGGAACGCCGGGACGAGCGGGACGCGCAGCGGCGTCGCTCCCTTGGGGCGCGGGTACCCGCGCGTGCGGTGGCCCTGGATCTCGACGGCCTGCTGGAACGTGGGCCGGTTGATCCAGTGGATCGTCCGCACCGTGACCCCGCCGATCGGGCGGAAGCGCACCGAGTCGAAGCACCACTGGTCGCTCTTGTCGGCCGGGCAGGTGTCGACGCGCTGCACGCCTGCCGTGCCGTGGTCCTCGTCGTAGAGCTCCGTCGCCGGCACGCCCAGCGCGTCGGCGAGCGCCTGGCGCAGCGCGTCGCGGCAGGCGCTGAGCGAGCCGCCGCCGCAGTACGTGCGCGAGAAGCCGTCGGAGACGGGCTGCCCGAGCACGCGCCGCAGGTCCTTGGAGACGTAGCCCCACCAGCCGTCCTGGTAGGCGCTGCCGAGGTGCTGGCCGTGGTTGTTGGGCTCGTTGTCGAAGCTCAGCACGGAATGGACCGCATCGAAGAAGGCCGCGCCCATCTCGGGCTCGAACTCTGCCTCCAGCAGCCGCGGCCACCAGGCGTCGAGGATCTGGACCGCGTTCGGGTGCTGGTACTGGCCGTCCTGGTCGGTGTCGATGCGCTGTGCGCCGGCGGCGAGCCAGTCCTGCAGCGTGTCGACGGCCGCGGCCAGCTGCGGGTCGCTCGGTGTGCCGACGACCTGCAGCAGCAAGGGCAGCACCTGCGCGGCACGCAGGTCCTTGGTGCCGGCGACCTCCATCGAGTCGATCGCTTCCGTGAGGCTCATCTTGCCGGAGCCCGCGAGCCGCTGGCCGATCTCGTCGTCCAGCGAATCTGAGCGGTAGATCGGGCCGTACCCCCACTGTCCGTCGGCGGAGTCGAAGCCCGGCGCCTGCTTGTTGTTCCAGGAGGTGATGTAGTCCTGGTTGATCACCTGCGGATGCTCCTCGAAGGGCGTGACGTGGGCGGTGTGGAAGGTCGTCTCCATGCCCTCCCAGTCGTACTCCCCGGTGCCCCAGTTGGGCAGGTCCGGATCGGCGCCGGCAGCACGCTCGGGGTTGTCGCCCGAGTTGAAGTAGGCGATGTCGCGGTCGTCCGCGTAGAACCAGTTGAACGTGAAGTTGATGCGCGACACGACGCGCTGGAAGTCCTCGGCGTCCTGCACCTGCGAGGGCCGGTTGAGCCGCGCGAACGCGCGCGCCGAGTCGGCCTCGTGGAAGTACGTCGACCGCTGACGCGCGAACGCGACCGGCTGGCCGTCCACGGTGCCGCGCTTGGCGACGATGCCGTGCACGGTGCGCTGTGCCTCCAGCGTGTAGGTCTCGGGCGGCGAGGGGTCGCCCGGGTTGGGCGTGATGTCGTTGACGCGTGTGAGGATCTCCATCGGGCGGCACTCGCCCTTGTAGAGGTAATGCGTCGACTGCACGTCCGGCTCGGACCCGTCGGGCTCGCACAGCTTCTCGGCGAACGTGTCGATGATGTCCTGGCCCGCCGAGGTGGCCGACCACGCGTAGTCCTGTCCCCGCCCGAGCAGCACGTACGGGCTGACCCCCGCGAAAGCGGCGCCCTGGGCGTCGATGTCCGGGCCGTGCAGGTCGAGCTCGAGCAGGATCTGGGGCATGAAGTAGGCGACCTGCGGGCCCATCACGGCGAGCGGGCGGCCCGACTCGGTCTCGGCGCCGGAGATCAGCAGCGCGTTCGACATCCCGCTCAGCTGCCGCAGCCCGTCGAACAGCGGGTCCGCGCCGGGGACCAGCGGGGTGGAGGCGCTGTTGGGCGGGTCCACCAGCGAGCCCTCGTCGGGCAGCGCGACGCCCGAGGAGCCGCGCTCACGCGGATAGTCGAAGGAGCCGTTGCCGCTCTTCACGGTGGTCGGCGCCTCGGGGTCGTCCTGGCGGCGGAAGTCGCGCCACGCCTGCTCGCCCGCGGCGCCGCCGAAGCGGTCCTTGGCCTCCTCGAGGGCGACCGCGCTGCCGATCTCGCCGCCTCCGCCCTTGCCGAAGATGCCGCCGATCAGGGCAGCCGTCGCGATCACGTCGGCGCCCTGCCAGTCCTCCAGCGGCTTCCCGATCGCCGCGTACTCGTAGGGCATCTTGGTCGGGTCGAGGCGCGCCTCGGAGATGTACTGGTTGATGCCCGCGACGTAGTCGGCGAGGTCCTGCTGGAGCGCGGCGCCCTCGGCGCCGTAGAAGTCGTCGGCCTTGTCGATCTGCTCCTGCAGGTCGGCCTCGGTGTAGGGCGAGTTGGACCACACGTCGGCGTCCATCGCCTTGTTCGCGCCGCCCGCGAACCCGGAAAGCTGGCCGCGGCCGGCGTGCCGCAGCACGTCCATGAAGAACAGCCGGTCCTCGGCGCTCGCGTAGCCGGCTCCGAAGATCGTGTCGGAGCGGCTCACGCCGTACACGTGCGCCATGCCGAAGTTCGAGTCGCGCACGATCGTGGTGCCCGCCCGCGGGCTGTAGGTGCGCTCGACCTGGCCAGGCGGCGCGCCGAAGCTGGCGTCCTTGAAATAGCTGGACACGTTCCCCGCAGCGAGGCCGGGCGTCGCGTAGACCAGGTCCTCGTACATCGAGAGCTGGTCGGTGGCGTGCGGAGGGTAGGTGCCGAGCAGCTGGAACTGGGCGAAGTCGGACGCGTTGAAGCCGCCCTTGGTGCCCGGCGGCAAGAGGTTGCGGAACCCGCCGTAGTCGTTGGCCTGGTAGGGCTGCACCTGGGCCGCGGCAAGCGAAGGCGATGCCAGCGCGAGGGCGGCGACGAGTGCGACGGCGATCTTCCTGGGTCTCGAGTAGATCCGGCCTCCCTCCGGACCTGCCCTCCAGCGGCGGGGCGGAACCTTACCCGCTGGTCAGGGCGGGCGCAAGCGCGGCGAGTTGCGACCGCGCCTGCGGCCCGGTTAGGATCACGCGATCGCGCGGCGGTGCGGGGCACCGCGGCCTCTGGGGGAGGCTGTCGCCGCAATCACAACCAACCGGGGGGTTCAAGTGAGCTTTGGGGGTCTTTCCGTTCGTAACTGCGTGATCGCGATGATGCTCGCGGTCGCCGCGGCCGCAACGATCGCAGCGACACTGCCCGCCGCGGCGGGCGCGCACGCCGAGCGTGCGACCTTCTTCCCGGACCCCGACCAGGGTGCCTTCCCCGAGTACCGTACGACCGGCCCCGAGCTGGTGGTCTGCACCGACACGACCAAGCGGCGGATCAAGTCGTTCCGCGGGCGGCTGCGCGCACGCCACCAGCAGCTGCTGCGCGACTGCGAGTACAACAACATCCAGGACGCCGTGAACGCGGCCGAGAACGGGTCCCGCATCCTCGTGATGCCGGGCGTCTACGCCGAGGTGCCCAGTCGCGGCCCCGCGCCCGCCGGGTGCGAGGACGTCTATCAGCGCACCGAGGCCGGGCAGTACGCGATCACCTACGCGGAGCAGCGCCAGTGCCCGAACGCGCAGAACCTGATCGCGGTGCTGGGCGACAGCGACGGGGACGGCATCTGCGACGCGAAGTGCAACATCCAGATCGAGGGCACCAGCCCGCGGCCGGTGGACGCGGTCGTGAGCGGTGACCGCGCGAAGCTCAACATCCTCCGCGCCGACCGCGCCGACGGCATCTACGTCAAGAACATGATGTTCCAGTTCTCGGACTTCAACAACATCTACGTGCTCGAGACGAACGGGTTCCGGGTCGACAACGTGGTCTCGCGCTACAGCCGCGAGTACGGGGTCCTCTCGTTCACCTCCGACCACGGCATCTACGAGAACTGCGAGACCTACGGCAACGGCGATTCCGGCGTCTACCCCGGCTCGGGCCCCGACCGTCACGGCGTGGCGGACGCGCACGGGCACGTGTACGGGATCGAGATCCGCAACTGCGACTCGCACGACAACACCATCGGCTCGTCCGGCACGGCCGGCAACGGCACGTGGATCCACAACAACCGGTTCCACGACAACGCGATCGGCATCACGACGGACTCGTTCGCCGGTGGCCACCCGGGCATGCCGCAGGACGCGTCGAAGTTCTCGCAGAACCTGATCTACGGGAACAACAACAACCTGTTCAGCGACGACCGGGACGCCTACTGCCAGCAGCCGATCGAGGATCGTGACCCGACGATCGTGTGCCCGACGTTCCAGGTTCCGGTGGGCACCGGGGTCCTGATCGCGGGCGGCAACGACAACATCGTCGAAGGCAACTACATCTTCGACAACTGGCGCCGCGGCACGATGCTGCACTGGGTCCCGGCCAGCTTCCGCAACGAGCCCGACCCGGCAAAGGGCACCGACACCTCCAACAACAACGCCTATCTGAGCAACTGCATGGGCATCCGCCCGTCCAATCTCGACATCCCGAACTGGAACGTGTGCGACGGCACGCGCGACGCGAACGGCGTCGACTTCTGGTGGGACGAGGAGGAGGGGACCGACTGCGACCCGGACCAGCCGGGCTGCGTCGACACCGAGACCCAGAAGGGGAACTGCTGGACCGGCAACAGCGGCCCCGACGGCGGACAGCCGACGGGCGACCCGCCGCTGGCGTTCCTGCCGACCTGTCCGGGGCTCGACAACGGGTTCAAGTTCCCGAACATCAACAAGCTCATCGAGCTGCTGCCGTGCTCCTCGTGGGATCCGCAGACCAACACGGACCCGCCGGGGTGCGACTGGTTCACGACGCCGCCCGAGCCTCAGTGAGCCGGCAGACGGCCTGAACGATCGCGGAGAGGCGGCCGGAAGGCCGCCTCTCCGCGTGTCGGGCTGATTTCGGGAGTATTTTCCGGGCGCCTCGGGTAAACCGGCATTCACTCGACCGTGTGTGCGGTCGTGCGTCGGTGTCGATCAAAGCTCGGGGAGGGTGTATGACGGTGTCGGGGAACGTGAACGCTTCCAGGCTCGGCTGGATCGGCGTCCTGCTGGTCGCCGCGATCCTGCTGGTCGCGACGCTGCCGGCGAGCGCGGGCGCGCATGCCGAGCGCGCGACCTTCTTCCCTGACCCCAACCAGGGCGCCTTCCCCGAATACCTCGACTACGGCCCCGAGCTGGTGGTCTGCAAGAAGGAGTCCGATCGCCTGATCAAGCAGATCGAGGACCCCGCGGTGCGCAGGGAGAACCAGAAGCTGCGCGGCCAGTGCCGCTTCGGCTCGATCCAGACGGCCGTCAACTTCGCGAAGAACGGCTACCGGATCAAGGTCCTGCCGGGCACCTACACCGAGTCGCGGTGGCTCAACAACCCGCCGCCGGGCTGTGGGGCGCTCTACGCGAACACCGGCGCGCTCTCCTACGAGCAGCACCGCCAGTGCCCGAACGCCCAGAACCTGATCGCGATCCTCGGCGACACCAATGGGGACCGTGTCTGCGACGCCAAGTGCGACATCCAGATCGAGGGCACGGGCGACGACCCGGGCGACGTCAAGATCGAGGGCCAGAAGGAGAAGCTGAACGTGATCCGCGCCGATCGCGCGGACGGCGTGTACCTGAAGAACTTCACCGTCGAGTTCTCCGACTTCAACAACATCTACGTGCTGGAGACGAACGGGTTCCGCATCGACGAGGTCGAGTCGCGCTACAGCCGCGAGTACGGGATCCTCTCGTTCGCCTCCGACCACGGGATCTACGAGAACTGCGACGCGTCGTACAACGGGGACTCGGGCGTCTACCCGGGCTCGGGCCCGAACGCGCGCCACGGGCAGCCGGACGCGCACGGCCACGTGTACGGCATCGAGATCCGCAACTGCAACTCGCATCACAACACGATCGGGATGTCGGGCACGGCGGGCAACGGCACGTGGGCGCACGACAACCGCTTCCACGACAACTCGACCGGCGTCACGACCGACTCGTTCGCGGGCGGCCACCCCGGGATGCCGCAGGACAACTCGAAGTGGTCCCACAACCTGATCTACTCGAACAACAACGACCTCTTCAACGACGAGCGCGACGCCTACTGCCAGCAGGTCCCGTGGGAGCAGCGCGACCCGCAGAAGGTCTGCCCGACGTTCCAGGTGCCGGTCGGCACCGGCCAGCTGATCGCGGGCGGCAACGCCAACGTCGTCGAGGAGAACTACATCTTCGACAACTGGCGCCGCGGCACGATGCTGCACTGGGTCCCGGCGCCGCTGCGCGGCGAGCAGGACGCGGGCAAGACGTACGACACCTCCGCGAACAACCGCTACCTGCGCAACTGCATGGGGACGCGCCCGTCCAACCTCGACGCGGTGGACTTCTCCACCTGTGAGGGCACGCGCGACGCCAACGGCGTGGACTTCTGGTGGGACGAGGAGGAGGGGCAGGACTGCGTCGAGGAGCAGCCCGGATGCGTGGAGACCGACAGCGCCAACGGCAACTGCTGGACGGGCAACCAGGGCTTCGACGGCGCCTCCTACTCGAGCGATCCGCCGGCCCTGCTGCTGCCGAACTGCCCCGGCCTGGACGCCTTCCGGCCCGGCAACTCCGAGAAGCAGGCGATGCTCGTCCCGTGCGCGACGTGGAACCCGACGGACAACACCGATCCGCCGGGCTGCGACTGGTTCACCCGGCCGTCCGAGCCGTAAAGACGATCGACCCCGCAGGCATCAGCTGATCAGGCGATAGCGTTCCGGGCCATGAGGGCCCGGAACGCTTCGCTGCTGATCGGCGTCGCCACGGTCGTCGCGCTCCTTGCCGGGTGCGGCGACGACGGCGGCCAGGCGAAGGACCCGCTGGCCTGGTTCGACACGCCGACGGTGATCGTGCATCCGACGCTGAAGGGCGACCGCGTCCTGAAGGCCGAGGTCAGCAACGACACCGGGGACAAGGTGCGCGTGAACGCCGGCGACATCAAGGTCTACGACGACCGCGGCCGGCGGCTGAAGGCGTCGGCGACCTTCGCCGAGGGCTACCTGCACTCGCTGTATCCGCCCACGCGCGGTCCCGCGAGCCTGCCCGACTCCGAGCTCGAGCGCCTCGGCAAGCTGGCCGAGATCGCGCCCGGGGACACCGCCAGCCTGACCGTGTCGTGGCACGAGCCCGGCGGCCGCCACTCCGCCGCGCGGATCTCCTACGGCGAGGGTTCGCTGACGATCCCGCCGGAGAGCGTCCGCCGCGCCGAGCGCGAGCTGTAGGCGCTCAGCGGCGGCTGCGCCCGAGCAGCAGTAGGAGCAGCAGGATCAGCGCGGCCTGGGCGCGCAGCGCGAGGCGCGTGGCGTCGACCGCGGGCTTCCATTCGGCCGTGCCCGAGCGGATCACGTAGGCCCCGATCGGCCTCGCGTCGAGCCCGAAGCCGAGCCCGCTGCCCGCGCCGGTTGTTCCCTTGTCGGGCTGGCCGCCCTCGCCGCCGCCTCCGCCGCCGAAGCCGCGGACCCGGGCTGCCGGGATCACGACGACTCCGTCGCGCTCGATCGGGTCGCCGTACACCTGCCTCGCCGACATCGCGTCCTTGACCTCGGCCAGTCTGTCCTGCACGTCCATCCGGCACCTCCGCGCGTTGTGGTTCGGACGGATCTTCCCACGGGGGGGCGAACGTCCCGCGCTGTGGCCTTCAAGAGGTGATGCGGGACGTTCGAGTGGTGGAGCTTGCGGGCGAGCAGTTCAACCGTGTGTCGCGTGGACAGCTCCGTGACCTGGGTCTTAGCGAAGCTGCGATTGCGCACCGCGTCGCCATCGGGCGGCTGGTGGCCGTCGAGCAAGGGGTGTTCGCCGTCGCGCCGGTGCTGAAGCACGACAACTGGGGTCGCTGGATGGCGGCCACTCTGACCGCACCGGGAAGTGTGCTGAGTCATTCGAGCGCAGCTGCGGCCTGGGGCTTCTGGTCCCCGCCAGGGGTCGAGACCATCACGCGGCCTGGCAGTGGCGGTCCTCGACGGCATGGTGGAGCACTGGCGTTTCGCAGCTCTACGTTGGAAGGCGAGTGCGATCTGCTGCGGGGGATCCCGATCACGTCCGTGCCGCGCACGCTGCTGGATCTCGCCGCCCGGGGGAGCTCACGGGCGCTCGCGAGGCCCGTGCGCGAGGCGGTTCGCATGCAGCTGACGACGATCGCCTCCGTTGCCGAATGCCTCGGCCGCCATCGCGGGCGGCGAGGCGCGGGCCGGCTTGCCGCCACGCTGGCGCGCTACGAAGGCTTGCCGCTCGCACGCGCGCGCAGCGGCGCCGAGGTGCGCGCATTGGAGGTGCTTCGCGGAGCCGCGCGCCCACTTCCCCGGTTGAACGTACGCATCGCCGGCGAGGAGGCTGACCTGAGCTGGCACCGCCAGCGGCTCATCGTCGAGATCGACGGCGGGCCCTTCCATCTCGACGTCGGCGAGGACGCGCGCAAGCAGGCGCGCTGGGAGGCTGCGGGCTGGACCGTCGAGCGCCTCCCATCCGACGACGTATACGAGCGCCCCCACCGCTTGCTCGTCCTTGCACCCCAGCCGAACGTCCCGGAGAAACTGTCATAGCCGCTGGTCCGGGACGTTCGGCGGGGGCCGGCCGCTAGTCGAGCAGCCCGCGGCGCTCGGCGACCTCGATCGCCTGCGCCCGGGAGCGCACGCCGAGGCGCTTGTAGAGCCGTGAGGAGCGATTTCGCACCGTCTTCGGCGCGACCCCCAGCGTGGCGGCGATCTCGGCCGTCGCGCGGCCGCCCGCGAGCAGCTGCAGCAGGCGCCGCTCGTCGTCCGCGCGGCGGCGTGCGCTCGGCGCGGTGCATGCCGAGCAGGGGCCCGAGCAGATCCGGCGTGACGAAGGTCTCGCCGCGGGCCGCGGCACGCACCGCGGCGGTCAGCTCGTCGGCGCCGTCGCCCTCGACCACGAACCCGAGTGCGCCGGTCGCGACGCAGTCGAGCATCAGGTGCACGTCGGGCTGGCGCAGCGCGACCACGACCTCGTCCGCGATCCCGCGCGCGGCCTCGCACGCGGCGGGCGCGTCCGCGAGGCCACGCTCGCCCAGCACGCAGACGGCGGCCCGCGCGCCCGCGTCCGGAAGCTCGGGGTGGGCCGTCACGTCCAATCCCTGCGCCCGCGAGAGCAACCGCGCCATTCCGAGCCGCAGCAGCTCGGTGCGGCACACCAGCATCACCTCGATGGTGTCACCGGGTCGCATGGGCTAACTCAAACAGGTTCACGCTCGATGTGTTGGTACCGTCATTCGCCGATGCCGACGGCCGCGATAGCCAGCGAAGGCGTCTGGAAGACGTTCCGGCTTCCGCACGACCGCCCGTCCACGCTCAAGCAGCGCCTCCTGCACCCGCGTGCCTCGCGCCTGGCGACGGAGCTGCATGCGCTGCGGGACGTCTCCTTCGAGGTCCCCGAGGGCGAGTTCATCGGGATCGTCGGGCGCAACGGCTCGGGCAAGAGCACCCTGCTCAAGTGCCTGGCCGGGATCTACGAGCCGGACCGGGGCCGCCTCGGCGTGAGCGGACGCGTGTCGCCGTTCATCGAGCTGGGCGTCGGATTCAACCCCGAGCTGACCGCGCTCGACAACGTGGTCGTGAACGCTGCGCTGCTCGGGATGCCCAAGGCCGAGGCGATCGCGCGGTTCCCCGAGATCATCGAGTTCGCCGAGCTCGAGCGCTTCGTCGACCTCAAGCTGAAGAACTACTCCTCCGGGATGCAGGTGCGGCTCGGCTTCGCCTCGATGATCCAGGCCGAGGCCGACATCTACCTGGTCGACGAGGTCCTCGCCGTCGGGGATGCACGCTTCCAGCAGAAGTGCTTCGACACGTTCCGGCGGCTCAAGCGCGAGCAGCGGACCGTCGTGTTCGTGACGCACGACCTCGCGAGCGTCGAGCGCTTCTGCGACCGCGTCGTGCTGCTCGAGCAGGGGGAGGTAGTCGCGGACGGCGACGCGCACGAGGTGATCATGGACTACCGCCAGCGCGACCTCGAGGCCGAGCGCACGGCCGCCACCGCGGCCGGCGGGGGCACGCGCTGGGGCGACGGCGCGGCGCGGGTGGTCGATGCGTGGTTCGAGGACGCCCAGGGGCGCCGCCAGCCCGCGGTGGGACAGTCCTCGCGCGTCACCTACCGCGCGCGGGTGCGCTTCGACGCCGCGATCGAGAAGCCGATCTTCGGGATGATCCTGAAGGGCGAGAGCGGCGAGCACGTCTTCGTGACCAACACGATGCTCGACGGCGTCGACACGGGCTCCTACGCGGCCGGCGAGGAGGCCGTCTACTCCGTCGCGTTCGACGCCCACCTCGCGGTGGGACGCTGGACGGCCTCGCCCGCGGTCGCCTACCAGGACGCGCAACGGTTCGCCGACTGGTGGGAGGACGGCGTGGTGATCTCGGTGATGGGCCAGGGCCACTCGGGCGGCCTCGCGGACCTGCCCCACGAGACGCGCGTGGAGCGGGGCGCGAAGACGCCCCCGCTCGGCGAGCCGGTCGACGCCTAGCCGCTACAGGTCCTCGGCGAGCCGTCCCTCGGCACGCCGGAACCGCCAGACGCTGAGCACGACGAGCGCGGCGGCGATCCCGAGCGGGATCAGCAGGAGCGCGGCGCCGCCGATCGCGGCGGCCGCGCTCTCGGTGCTCTCCGGCACGAGCCAGTGGCGTCCCTGCTGGATCACCACCGCGAGCGGGTTCATCATGATCAGCTCCTGGAAGTCCGCCGGGACGTTCTCGATCGTGTAGATGATCGGGGTTCCCCAGAAGAGCATCTGGAGCGTGACCTCCCAGATCGGGCGCACGTCGCGGTAGCGCACGAACAGCACCGCGAGCAGCACCGACATCGCGGTCGCGAGCACCACGGCGGCGACCACGCAGAGCAGGAAGCCGATCCAGCCGAACCCGGGCTCGACGCCGTCGATCAGCGTGAATGCGAACACGACCACGAGGCCGAGCGCGAGGTTCGCGGCGGCGGTCATCGACACCGAGATCGGCACGGCCGCGCGCGGGAAGGCCACCTTGCGCAGCAGGTTCTCGCGCGCCACGAGGCTCGTGAGGCCGCTGCTCGTCGCCTCCGAGAAGAAGTTGAAGACCACGATCGCCGCGAGCAGCACGACCGCGTAGTGGGGGACCGCGTCGCCGAAGCGCACGACGTGCGTGAAGACGACGTAGAGCACGCCGAAGAGCATCAGCGGGCGCAGCACCGTCCACAGGTAGCCGAGCGTCGAGCCGAAGTAGCGCAGCTTGAACTCGGTCGCCGTGAGCGCGCGTGTGACGTACAGGAAATGGCGCCAGTCCGACCGCCCCGACCGGGGCGCGGCGAGCGTCGCGGGTGCCTGGGCGGCGCGGGCCTCCATCATCCGAGGTGCGCGCGGGCCTCGGCCAGCGCCGGGTCGGACGGCGCGTCGCGCAGGTGCTCCTCCCACCGCCGTCGGAGCCAGCGCCGCGTCGCCTGCTCGATCTGATCGGCGGTCGCGGTCCACGTCATCCCCGCGACGAAGCTCCGGGCCGCGGCCGCCTGGCGCTCGCGGCGCGCCGGGTCGTCGAGCAGCGCCTCGACGGTGCCGGCGAGCGCGAGCGGGTCCGGGTCGGCCAGCTCGATCACGCCCGGCCGGCTGCCGAACACGGACTCGGCGCTCGCGCCGCGCACGTCGACCACGGGCAGGCCGCAGGCCATCATCTCCTTGGGCACGAGCGAGTAGTTGGTGAGCGAGATCACGAGGCCGGCCGTCGCGCGCCCGTAGAGCCGCGCGAGCGCCGCGGGCTCGAGCACGCCCGCGAACTCGTAGTCGAACGGCGCCGGCGGCGGGTGCGCGTCGCCGAACAGGACCACGCGCGTGTCGGGGCGGCGCTCGAGCAGCTCCGCGATCGCCAGCATCCCCAACTCGGTCGCCCGCCGCGGGGTCGCCGGACGGGCATAGAACAGCAGCGTCTGCGGGTCCCGCGGGCCCGGCGTGGGCCGGTACACGTCGAAGTCCACTCCGTACTCGAACGCCTCGGCGTCGGCGACCCCGTAGCGGCCGCGCAGCACGTCGACGAGCCATGGGCTCGACGCGAGGCACGGCAAGCCGAGCGAGTACGTGCGCTCGGCCCACATCCGCTCGGCGGACGCGGGGTAGAACTCGGGCTCGTGGTCCTGCACCAGGTAGGGCTTGAGCTTGCATCCCGGAAGCAGCGCAACCGGGTAGGCCGTCTGCCAGCCGGTCGCGAACGCCACGTCGGCGCCGTGCCAGTCGTCGAACGAGTTGAACACGCCGCCTCTCAACGGGGCGAAGTGCTCGACGACCTCGCGCCGCGCGAGCGCGACGCGGCGGTCCATCATCCCGACGTCGTCCTGGATCCAGATCGAGTTCGAGTGGCCGCGCCGCTCGAGCTCGAGCGCGATCCGGAACAGCGCCATGTGACCGCCGCTCCCGCGCCGGAAGGGCGGCACGACCCAGGCGATGTTCCACAGCGGGCGCTCGCCGTCGTGCGGCGACGGGGTGGCGAGCGCCGCGGGGCCGCGCCGCGCGTACTCGCGCACGGACTCGTAGCGCCGGTAGTCCGGCTTCGCCGCCACGTGCCTGAGGTCGTCCTGCGCCGTGGCGGGCGCGCGGCCGCGACCCTCGAGCGACAGCCCGCGCACGAGGCGATCGGGCACGCGCTCGTGGCGCGAGCCGAGCGCCGAGGCGATCGCGCGGCCGGCGTGGTGGCGCACTGAGCGCGCGCCCCAGGCCACGCGGGCGGCGCCGTGCACCTCCGACTCGCGCAGGTAGCGCAGGTCGCCGGCGACCTGCGCGCGCACGCTGCGGGCCACGGCTGCGGGGCGCACCGGCTCGACGTGTCCGATCGTCTCGCGCAGGCCGCGGTACTCGTCGAAGTAGCGCCGCATGAACTCCCCGAACGGATAGTCGTGGGCGTGCAGGACGCCCGCCGCCGGGACGTAGGCCTTTCGCCACCCGGCGGCCATCGCGTCGCGCGCGAACGCCTGGTCCTCGGCGTAGTCGACGTCGCGGAAGCGGACCTCCTCCCAGCACGATCGCAGCACGGCCGAGTTCACGTTGGAGAAGAAGCCCGTCGCGGGGTCGCCCGGGTCGGGACGCTCGTCGAGCCGCACTGCGCCGTCGCCGAAGGACGCGAAGAACTCGGTCAGCTCGCGCGCGATCATCGGGCTCGTGCCGGGGCGGGGGAGATGCGGCCCGAAGGCGAGCCCGACCCGCGTGCCCTCGTCGAGCGGGGCGACCAGGCTCGCGAGCCACTCGTCGCTCGCGGGCGTGGCGTCCTGGGTGAGGAAGGCGATCCGCTCGCCCGCGGCGTGCTCCACGGCGAGGTTGCGCGTGCGCCCGTGCCCGAACTCGTGCGGCTCGATCTCGATCACGCGCGCCCCCGCGCGCGCGCGCGATCTCCGCGGATCCGTCGGCCGAGCCGGAGTCGACGACGAGCATCTCGATCTCGGCGTCGATCCGCTGCGCGGCCACGGCGCCGAGCAGCTCTGCGAGCCACCGCGCGCCGTCCTTGACCGGCACCACGACCGAGACGATCGCGGTCATTACCCGCGCCCGGTGAGGCGGCGCAACACGCGCAGCACGCGTGCGCCGACGCGGAGGGCGAGCCGCATCGGCCGCCGCTCCATCCAGGAGTCGAGGTCGATCTGGGCCCGCTCGAGCCAGTAGGCCTGACGCTCGAGGCGTGCCATCTCGATCGATCGGCGGTCGCGCAGCAGCAGCAGCTCGTGCTCGGTCTCCGCGAGGCTGCGGCGCACTTGCGCCAGCTCCTCGACCTGCGCGATCCACCGCTGGACCTCGAGGCCGTGCGTGAGCAGCGCCACCTGCCGCGGCGGGTCGACGGGCTGGTCGCTGCACGCCGCGACCGTGTACAGCTCGCTGCCGGGCTCGCGCGCGACGAGCTTCGCGACCTCGGCGTCGAGGCCCCGGTCCGCGTCGGCCGCGGCGAAGGCGTCGTCGTCGAGCACCGCGCTCGCGATCCAGTTGTGCTGGCGCAGCAGCCGCACGTGAGGGAAGGACTGCGACAGCAGGTCCTCGAACTCGGCGGCGGTCAGCTCCTTCTCGTGGAAGGGGTTGCCCGCGGGGTAGACCCCCCGGTTCGGCGAGGACACGAGCAAGGTCCCGCCCGGCCGCAGCACCCGGGCGAGCTCGCCGATCGCGGCCGCCTGGGCCGCGACGTGCTCGATCGTCTCGAAGCAGGTGACCACGTCGAAGCTGTCGTCCTCGAACGGGAGGGAGGTCACGTCACCCGTCGTGAACTCGACCTTCGGCCCTTCGCCGTACGCCGCGCGCGCGGCATCGACCGTCCGCTCGTCGACGTCGACACCGACGCAGCGGGCGGCGCCGCCGGCCTCGACGAGCAGCCGGCAACCGTAGCCCTGCCCGCAACCGGCATCGAGGACCTCGCGCCCCGCGACCGCCCCGGCCGCCCACCGATAACGCGCGAAGTGCTCGGCCTCGACGAGCTCGCCCCTGAAGCCCGAGGGGTCGAATCGCTCGACGGTCTGGTCGCCAGGCGTGGTTGGGGTGGTTGTGCCGGCAGTGTCTGACATGGGGCTCGTGGCCCGACGGGGCGTGGGCGGCGGGACTGCATGGTAGCCTCGCCGCCCTTCGGACTCTGCGTACGAGCAGGCATTCTCCCCTCCCTGGAATGAAGCGACCACGACTCGGCAGAGCACGCGCGGCCCTCGCCGCCGTGCCCATCACGCTTCGCCTGCTGCTCGTCGTCGTGGCGCTCTTCGGATGCGCGTGGGCCCTGCTGCTGCCTCCCTGGCAGGCCCCCGACGAGAACAGCCACTTCGGCTACGGGCAGCTGCTCTCGGAGCGGTTCGAGCTGCCCGGCAAGTCCGGGCGCCCCGTGTTCTCCTCCGAGCAGCGGCTCGCGGAGAACCGGTCCAACTCCGACCAGACGGCGGCGGTCGTGTTCACCAAGCCGGAATGGAGCAAGGCGGCATACGAGCGCTGGCGGGCGGACCAGTCGCTGCTCTCCGACGCACAGCGCGCGGACGGCGGCGGCGCCAACCCGGCCTCGACCAACCCGCCGCTGTACTACCTCTACGAGGCACCGGCCTACCTTGCCGCCTCGGGCGGCGACATCCTCGACCGGCTCTACCTGATGAGGCTCTGGTCGGTGCTCCTGCTGCTCGTCACCACGACCGCCACCTGGCTGCTCGCAGGCGAGCTGTTCGGGCCGCGGCGCCTGCTGCAGCTCGCCGCCGCGGGACTGGCGGGACTCGAGCCGATGGTGACCTTCATCAGCTCATCGGTGAATCCCGACGCGCTCCTGTACGCGCTCTGGAGCCTCGCGCTGTGGCTGGGCGTGCGGGTCCTGAGGCGCGGCCTCGAGCCGGCCTCGGTGGTGGCGCTGTTCGGTGTCGCGGCGCTCGCCGTGGTGACGAAGGCGACGGGGTACGCGCTGCTGCCGGCCGTGCTGCTCGCGCTCGCCGTGGCATTCGTGCGCGCGCGGCGCGCCGGCCGCGCCGGGACCGCCGTGGTCGCGGTCGCCGCGATGCTCGCGTTCGCCGTCCCGGTCGGCACGTGGCTCGTGACGGCGAGGGCGCTCGACCGGCCCGCGGTCAACGAGGTCTCGACCGCGCCCGGCAAGCCGAGCCCGACGCTCACGAACTTCAACGCGCGCGAGCTGGGGAGCTACCTGTGGCAGTTCTACCTGCCCCGGCTCTCGTTCCAGAAGGAGTTCGGCGGGATGGCGGACTATCCGGTCTACGACGTCTGGATCAAGACCGGGTGGGCGGCGTTCGGGTGGCTCGAGATCCGCTTCGCGAACTTCGTCTACGTGCTGCTGGCGTTCCTCACGCTCGCGGTGCTGGTCGCGGCCGCCGTGGCGGTGCTTCGCCGCCGGCGGCAGGTCGACTGGGCGATCGTGGGCTTCTTCGCGCTCGCCGCGCTGACGCTGCTGGCCGGCCTGCACTGGACCGAGTTCCGCACGCTCGTGGGCGGCAGCGGCCCCTTCAACCAGGGGCGCTACCTGCTGCCGCTGATCTCGATCTTCGGCGCCGCGCTCGCGGCGGCCCTCACGCTCGTCCCGCGGCGGTGGCTGGCGCCCGCCGTGGGCCTGGTCCTCGGCGGGCTGTTCGTGCTCCAGCTCTTCTCGCTCGCGATCGTGGTGGGCCGCTTCTATGCGTAGCGGCGTGGTCGCGTTCGCCGCCGTCGTGGCCGCGGGCCTCGCGGCGCTCGTGCTCGTCGCCGCCGGCGACGAGCGGGACCTGGCGTTCACGCTCGGGGTCCAGCCGAGCAACGTGGCGGTCGTGCTCTCGCCGGGCGACGTCGTGTGCCAGGGCCCGATCGACGTGCCCGTCGACGCCGCCTCGGTGCAGCTTCGGACCGACGCCGTGGCCCGCCCCCGCCCGGCCCTGCGCGTGTCGGTGCGCGACGCGGCGGCCCGCGAGATCCGCGGCGCGCAGACCGTGCCGCGCGGGGCGGGCGCGCTCGTGGACGCGCCGGTCGCCGGCCTCGAGGGGGGCAGCCGCGTGTCGGTCTGCGCGCGCAACGAGGGCCCGGGGAAGGTCGGGCTGTTCGGCGGCCCGCCCCTGGCGTCGCGCACCAGCGTGGCGGTCGCGAACGGGGAGCAGGTGCCCGGCGACGTCGCGCTCGTCTTCCACCGCAGCGGGTCCCGCTCGATGCTCGCGGCGCTGCCCGACGCGCTCGACCGCGCCGCCCTGTTCCACGCCTCCTGGCTCGAGCCGTGGATGCTCTGGGCGCTCGCCGCGATCCTCGCGCTCGGGTGCCCGTTCCTCGTCGCGCGTGCGCTCGCGGCGGCGCGCGAGGACTAGGCCGCGGCCGCGCAGCGGCCCGCGGGCTTCGTTCGCACCGCGGTGATCGCAAGGCCGACGTGCTTGCCCCCGGGAAGCACGGTGTCGCCGGGCGTGCGAACGGTGAGCGTCACGGGCCGGCCGGGACGCGGACACGCGCGGACGCGCGCGACGACGGACGTGGCTTTCGCGACAGACCCCCGCACAGGCCGGGTGCCCCCCTCGATCCTGAACCGCGCGCGCGGGGGGTGATAGGGGCTCGACGTCAGCTCGACCGCCACGTCGACGCGGCGGTTCCGCGTGCCATCGGCCGGGTGGTAGACGCGGATCGTCGCCGGCTTGCCCGCGGTCGACCAGCCGTTGGCGTCCGTGCCGAGCACGGCCCACTCCGCCCTGAAGGGCGTCGCGAGCTCCAGCAGGTGCAGCAAGGACGTTCCCGCGAGCACCTTGCCCGCGGGCCGGAAGCGGCGGTCGAGGCGGGGGACGACCGCGTAGCGCAGGCGCTCGTCCACGTCGAGCGCACCGGTACGGGGGTCCAGGGTCACCTTCTGCCCCGCGAACCCGCTGTCACGCCACGCGGGTTCGTAGTCGTACATCCGCACGACGGACTTGTTCCAGTACTCGAGGTCCCACCACGCCTTGCGGGTGACCTCGGTTCCCGCGATCACGGCGGGCGCGAAAGCCGCCTCGGCGCCGTCGGGCAGCACGTCGTCGACCCAGTTGAGCCCCCGTGCACGCTGCAGCGGCGTGTCGAGGCCGAGGCGCGCCTCCGACGCCGCCTGCACAGGCTGAAGCTTGTCGAAGTCGTAGACCGCGGCCGTCGCGCAGTAGGCAAGGACGGGAAGCATCGCGACGGCCACGCGCCACCCGGCCGGCAGCCTGCCGAAGGCCCATGCCAGCGCGAGCGAGCCCGCGATCACCAGAACGGTGAACAGCTCTCCGGGAGTGAGGTCGTCGGTTCCCACCGCGGTCCCGATGTCGTGGGCGCGGCCGTTCAGGACCCGGTAGAAGGGCGAGACGAACGAGTAGCTGTTGGACAGGCCGAAATCGAGCTTGGCCAGCAGCCAGACCGTGACGAGCGCTCCCGCCGCGAGACCGAGCCAGCGCATTCGCGGCCGCAGGGCGTAGGTGCCTGCCGCGATCACGAGCAGCGGCGCGATGTAGAAGGCGTAGCGCTCCTGCACCAGGCCGATCGTGCGGAGGTTGACCGATGCGGCTTGGAGCACGACGCCGATCACGATCAGCCCGAGCAGGACCGCGAACGCGTGCTCCGAGCGCTCGCGTGGGCGCACCATGGTCGTGACGCCCCATGCGATCGCGAGGACCAGCGGCAGGACGGCGACGTTGGCGGCGATCATCGCGAGGTGGGCGCGGAAGCTGCGGCTGATGCCGTGCGGCAGCAGGTTGCCGGTGAGCGTGTTGCCGTAGGCGCCCGCTCCGCGCTGGACGCCGCCGGTGGCGGCGAGCAGCGCGAGCAGAGCGGCACCGATCGCCGTCGCCACGGCCAGGACCACGTGCTCGCGCAGCACGCCGGCCAATCGTCCGCGCAGATGGCCGAGTCGTCCGCGCTTCCGCAGCCACGTCGTTTCGAACGTCAGCGCGTGGATCACCACGGCCAGCACGAGCACGCCGCCGAGGAGCGCGAACTGGGTGCGGGTGAGGGCCGCGAGCACGATCGCGCCGACCGCGATCGCGTCCCGGCGCGGGCTCGGCTCGACCACCGCCCTCGTCATCGCCAGCACCGTCCACATGAAGACCGGGTACGCGGCCGACTCCGTGAGCAGCATGTTCGCGTAGACGACCCATGGCACGACGACACTGGTCGCGGCTGCGGCGTACGCGACGGCGCGTGACCGCGAGATGTCGCGCGCGAGCAGATAGGTGGGGATGGCGGTGCTCGCCATCAGGACCGCATTGAGGCCGTGCGCGACCTTGAATGCCGCCGTGGTGTCCATCACCTGTAGCAGCGGGGCGATCAGCAGCGGATACACCGGCGTGAACTGGCCGTAGTAATCGCCGCGCACCGTGGGCACGAGCGAGAGCGTGTCCCCGAAGTTCTGCGCGAGCTTCACGTAGAGGAGCTCGTCCGTCAACAGCCCCCATTCCTCGACCTGGAGGCTCCAGTAGGCGATGAACGCGGTGCCCGCCGCGACGATGGCGAACAGCGGCATTGCGCTGCGGACGTCACTGAGCGCGGGGCGTCGCACGGCCCGACAGGGTACGGGTCCCGCGGCCGGGAGCGCCCCGAGCACCCCTCGGGTCTGCGCCGGGGCCTATGATTTTCGCCTGCGCCGCACCCGGGCCGCCGTACGGGTGTTCTTCAGGAGCAGATGTACCCGACAGCTCTCCACACGGCCGCCCGGGCAGGCAACGCCATGAAGGCACTCGCGATAGTCCCCGCATACAACGAGGAACGGCTCGTCGGCTCGGTGGTCGAGGCGATCAGGTCCGAGGCGCCCGGGTTCGACGTCGTGGTCGTCGACGACGGCTCCACGGACGCGACCGCGGTGAGCGCGCGCAGCGCCGGCGCGCACGTGCTCGTGCACCCGTTCAACCTCGGGATCGGCGGGGCGATGCAGTCCGGTTACCGCTACGCGTTCGACCACGGCTACGACCTCGCCGTGCAGGTCGACGGCGACGGGCAGCACGATCCCTCGGAGATCCAGGCGTTGATGGTCGCGATGGGGGAGCACGGCGTGGACATGGCCTGGGGCTCGCGGTTCCTCGAGCGCACGGGCTTTCGCACCTCGTTCCCGCGGAGGGTCGGGATCCGGCTGTTCTCGGTCGTGCTCTCGGCGATCTGCCGCCAGCGGATCACCGACCCGACCTCGGGGTTCAGGCTCTGCAACCAGCGCGCGATCGAGCTGTTCGCGCGCGACTACCCGCACGACTACCCGGAGGTCGAGGGCATCCTGATGATGCACGCCCACCGGCTGCGGGCCCGCGAGGTGCCCGTGCGCATGCACGAGCGCCGCGACGGCCGTTCCTCGATCACGTCGGGCGAGTCCGTCTACTACATGGTCAAGGTGCTGCTCGCGATCTTCGTCGGGCTCTTCCGGCGCCGCCCCGTGGTGGAAGCGGGCCTCGAGGCGCCGGTGGCCGCGGAGCGGGGTATCTAGGTCCGTAATGGAACCTCGTCTCCAGTTCGTCGCGATCCTGGCGAGCAGCGCGCTCGTCTTCATCGTGTTCGAGCTGCTGCGTCGCCGGCGGCTGATCGAGCGCTACGCCCTGCTGTGGCTCGGGAGCTCGCTGGTCCTGCTGCTGCTGGCGGTGTGGACGGGCCTGCTCGAGACCTTCTCCGACACGCTCGGCATCGCGTACCCGCCGAACGCCCTCTTCATGGTCGCGTTCGGGTTCGTGCTGCTGCTGCTCCTGCACTTCTCGATCGCGATCTCGCGCCTCTCCGGGGAGACGAAGGTGCTCGCACAGGAAATCGCGCGGCTGGACCGCGAGGTGCGGGTGTTGAAGGGCGGGGAGCAGCCCGAGCCGGACGACGTGCCGCTGCCGGCCCTGCGGGAGGGCGAGGGCTACGAGGCCGCGGCGCCGCTCGGGAGCGCTCAGCGCAGCAGCGCCCAGACCACGCGCCAGTAGGCGCGCAGCCCGAGCCGCAGCACGCGGCTGCGACCCGCGCGGCCGAGGTACTCCGAGGACAGGTCGGCCGTCAGCGGTCGCGCGAACTCACGCGCGGTGACGCGCCTCTGCGACTGGACCGCACGGCGCTCGCGCAGCAGCCGCGGCAGGGCGCGCATCACGTCGAGGTTCGCGCGCAGCTTCTGGGCGCCCCAGCCGCCCGCGAACGAGATCGCGAGCAGGGCCAGCTCGGTGGCCGCCAGCGCCGGCGCGACGAGCGCCAGCAGCGCGCCTGGATAGGTGCGCAGCAGGAGGGCCCAGCGGTTTCGCTCGAGCAGGCGCCACTTCGCCGCGCCCTTCGCGAAGTCGTAGTCGTGGTCGACGCGGGCGGCGGGCTCGATGCCGATCGTCTCTCCCGCGAGGCGCAGCCGCAGCGAGAGGTCGGCGTCCTCCACGTACATGAAGAAGTCGGGCGAGAAGCCGCCGAGGCGGCGCCAGGCGTCGGCGCGCACGGCCAGGCAGGCGCCCGAGGCGAACGTGACCTCGCGCGGCCCGGCGGGGGCCGCGACGAGCGGCTCGCCCGCCTGGCCGGCCCAGGACACCCCCGTGAAGTGCACGACGTTGCCGCTGGTGTTGACCGCGGTGCCGGAGTGCATCGTCACGAGCCCCATCCATGCGGCCCAGCCGCGGCCGTCGTCCCACGGGCGCGCGATCGCCTCGCGGAAGCCGCCGGCCACGACCGCGTCGGGGTTCAGGAACAGGATCACGTCGCGGCCGGCGGCCTCCGCACCCTGGTTCGCCGCCGCGGCGAAGCCGAGGTTCGCGGAGTTCTCGATCACGCGGGCACCCGGTGCGAGGGCGCGGGCGGCCGCGGGCGAGCCGTCCGTCGAGGCGTTGTCGACCACGACCAGCTCGTCCCCGTCGCGCAGCTGCGAAACCAGCGGCGGGAGCGCGCGCGAGAGCGCGTCGCGGCTGTTGTAGGTGACGATCACGACCGAAAGGGCGGCGGTCGTGCCTGGACCGGCCGCGGTCTGCTGCCCGGACGACACTCAGGACCCGCCGCTCAGCACACGGCGGGCAGCCGAGCGCGCGGCAACCCAGCGGTCGCGCATCGACCCCCGCGCCCAGGGCTCCCGGGTCACGAGCGCGTCGAGCTCCGTCAGGCCGACCGTCCTGCGCCGCTGGATCTCGCGTCGCTTGCGCAAGATCCGCGGCATGCCGGTGAGCGCGGCCCACCATCCCCGCAGGTTGCTTGCGAGCAGCCCGGCGCGAGCGTCCTGAGCGAGCAGGGCGAGGTTCACGGTCGCGATCTGCGGCGAGTGGCGCAGCAGCGCGGACCCGGGGAAGTTCTTGGCGACGAGCCACAGCTGGTTGCGCCGCTGCAGCGACAGGTACGCGCCCTTGCGCCGCCCCGTGGTCGCACCGCGCATGTGGAAGGCGATCGCGCCCGGCGCATACCAGGACCCCAGGCCGCGCAGCTGGGCACGAAACCCCCAGTCGGCGTCTTCCATGTAGGCGAAGAAGTCCTCGTCGAACGGACCGACCTCCTCGAGCGCGGGGCGGCGGTACATCGCCGCGCCGGCACATGCGCTGAAGACCGGCTCGGAGCGGTCGTACTGCCCGCGGTCGGACTCCCCGGCGCCGCGGTTCACGAAGGCGCCCGACCACCGCATCGTGTCGCCCGCGGCGTCGATCACGTCCCGCTCGGCGAAGCGCAGCATCTTGCCCGAGGCGGAGGCGGCCTCCGGATGTCTCGCCATCGCTTCGACCAGCTCGGCCATCCACCCGGGGTCCAGCTCGATGTCGTTGTTCAGCAGGGCGACCAGCTCTCCCCTGGTCGCCTCGATGCCGCGGTTGAGGGCTGCCGCGACGCCCACGTTGTGCTCGAGGCGGACGATCTCCGCCTCCGCCCAGTCGCGGCGCAGGAGCGTCACGGAGTCGTCCGCGGATCCGTTGTCGACCACCGTGACGCTGAAGTCGCCATACGTCTGGCGTCGCAGCGACGAGAGCACCCCGGGCAGCAGGTCCCTGCCGTTGTAGCTCAGGACGACGACGGAGACGTGCGCAGCGTCGCCCACTATGCCGCTGGGGCCCGGTCGCGCTCGAGCCAATCCGCGAACTCCGATATGGATCGGACCTCCGGCAGCGGTTGGAGCGTCGGCCACAGGTGGCGGGACGGCTTGCGGCGGTCGAGCAGGACGTTGCGGCGGATCCGGTCGAAGCTCACGTTGATGAGGAATCCTCGCCACAGGTCGATCCAGTCGCGCGCTCGCAGCAGCCGCATCCGCCTCAGGGCGACGCGGCGCGGCAGCACGCCGAGGCGCGCCTGCAGGAACCAGGAGTAGACCTGGTCGAACACGTACTGCGGGCGCGAGATCTCGACGCCGGCCAGATCGGCGGGGTAATCCGCCTTGAGATGGAGCAGGCACGCGTAGGTCCCGTTCGCGATCTCGTTGCCGGGAAGGTGGCCGGGAAAAGCGTTGTCGCCCATCCCGAGGTACGAGACTCCCGCGCGTGTGTCATGGCCGTGCACGGTGTGTCCGAACGACTTCGGCGAGATGCCGATGACCACGAGCTTGTCGGGGACATAGGCCCAGGCGTCGGCGCGAAGCATCAGCGCGTTCAGGGCATAGAAGTCGGGGAACGGCGGCCTGAACAGGCCCTTGGTCATGCGGCCCACCGCCGCGCGGGACACGAGCGTCGTCTGCAGGTTCAGGTGCACACGGAACCGGAAGCGGAAGAAGTCGCGGACGAGCCCGCGGCGCGCGTCGAGCGGGATCAGCCCCACGGGGGGAAGCGAGGGATCCCACTCGTAGAACGGGTCCGAGAAATGGCTGTCAGGAGTCTCCGGCAGCGCGCCCGGGAAGGCATACGCGTATCCGTTGAACGTCAGGCAGTCCGGATCGTCGTACTCCGCGAGACGCTCGGTCAGCCGGGCGGCGCTCCCCGGCAGCAGGAGGTCGTCGTCGCCGAGCAGCAGGACGTACTCGCCGCAGGCCCGGTCGACCGCGCGCGTCCAGTTCGTCGTGACGTCGAGGACCTGCGGCTGTCTGATCACGGTGAGCCGCGGGTCCCCGGAGAATCCGGCCAGGACGTCCTGCGTCATGTCGTCGCTCGCGTTGTCCGAGACGATCAGCTCCATCTCCTCGAAGTCCTGTCCGAGCACCGAGGCCACGCAGTGATGGAGCAGGTCCCCGCCGTTGCGCGTGGGGAGGACGACGGAAAGCTTCACGCGGCTCCCTCCTTCACGAACAGCGCCGTGTAGGTCGCCCCGCGCATGTGCCTGCGCTCGAGCGGCGCCAGCAGCACGGTCAAGCCCGTCCCGAGCGTCAGCGCGAGCAGCGTCCCGAGCTTGCCCGGGGCCGCGCCGGCAAAGAACTGCCGCCAGCCGAACAGGTTCCAATAGTTGCCGCCCGGGTCGGAGGAGGTCGCCCCGCGCAGCGCGAGGCCGGATCTCCGTGCGCGGCCGGCGAGCGTGTCGAGCGGGATCAGGTAGAGGTGCCGGGGCGCGTCCACGTGTGGCCACCGCGATCTCAAGATGCGGAACTGTAGAGACTGGGGATTCGGCAGCGAGCAGGCCAGCAGCCCTCCTGGAGCGAGGTTCCCGGCGGCGGCCGCGACGAAGGCCCAGGGATCGGGGAGGTGCTCGAGGACGTGCCAGAGCACGATCGCGTCGCTGGGAGGGAGCTCGGCCAGCGCCCGGTCGGGGCGATCGCTGTGGACCATCGAGAGCCCGAGGTTGTCGCGCAGGTGCGCGCAGGCGCGCGCGTCCATCTCGACGCCTGCATAGTCGAAGCCGGATCTCGTCGCGAGGTCGGCGAACGCTCCGTTGCCCGGGCCGATCTCGACCATGCGTCCCCCGCGCACGTGGCGGCGCACGAGCTCGAGCTTGTAGGACTCGGACGCGGACTCACGGCGCAGCTCCGCGCGGTCGGTGAGCGGGTAGTAGTCGTCGGGGTAGTAGTCGCCGAGGTTGGCCGGGCGGTTGGCGAGGAAGACCGTCCCACAGGCGTGGCAGCGCCTGTAGTGGAAGGCCTCGTGCCCGATGCCGCGGTTGCGGTCCCGGGTCGTCAGGAGGTGCGCGGAGGGGGCCCCGCACAGTGGGCACGAGGCGAGGGAACCGGGAGGACCGTCAGGCATCGGCTTCCCCTGCCGCCACGGTGTGATGCCTGCGCCGTGCGAGCGCCTCGCGCAGCTCGGGCGGGATCTGGCGAAGCAGTCCCAGCACGAGCACGTAGGCGGCGCCGGCGCAGGCGGACGCGACCAGTGACGGGAGCACGGCGAGCATCGCGAGGCCGATCGCGAGGCCGACGAGCGCGGCGGCGGTTACCGGCGCAAGGATTCGCAGCGACAGGGGAAGGTGGTCGCGCGACCTGCCGCGCACGAGGGCCAGCATGGTCACGGCGAGGCCGGCCTCGGCGAGGACGGTCGCCACCGCCGCTCCGTCGGAGCCGTGCGAGGGGGCGAGGATCAGCGTCGCGCCGACGCCGAGCGACAACGGGACGACGTTCCCGAGCAGGATCGCCCGGTGCCGTCGCAGCGAGAGCAGGATGAAGCCACACGTGACGGTCACGAATGTGCACGCAATCGCGAAAGCCTGGATCTGAAGCGTGCTGACGGACGGCTTGAAGTCGTCCCCGCCGATGACCTGGATCACGAACGCGGCGCCGAGCCCGAGCATCAGACTGACCCAGACCCCGCCCATGATCATCAGGTCGAGCGTGCGCTGGGATGCGTAGCGCAGCCGGTCGTGATCGTCGCGCGCGGCGCGGGACATCACCGGGAATGCGGCGCCGACCACCAGCAGAGGGATTCCGACCAGCACCTCGATCACGCGATAGGAGGTCGCGAAGTACCCCGTCTGCGTCTCGGTCGATACGAGCGACATGAGCACGATCACGATGCGGAAATAGAGCGCGCTGACCGCGATCGCGATCGCGTAGGGCAGCGTCTGGCGCACGAGCGCCCACCAGGCGGCAGGCTCGAACGCCGGCCGCAGCGAGATCACGCCGCGCACGAGCACAGCGGCGACGCAGAGACCGAGGAGCGCCGCGGGGATCTGCGTGGCGAGCAGCGGGACCAAGGTCGCCCCCGCGATCACGAGCGCGACGATCAGGATCGCCGCGACGGCCTGGCGCAGCAGCTCCGCCACCGTGATCCACCCGAATTTGAGGTCGGCCTGCAGCGGGATCGTGATCAGGTTGAAGAGCACGAGCAGCAGCAAGCCCACGCCCGCGACGACCGTGCCCGCGATCAGCTCGCCGTCGTATCCGGCGATCAGCCCGAAGCACACGGCGAGCACGACGCCGGTGATCGTGAGCGCGAAGCGCAGGCCCAGCAGGTCCCGCATCAGCCGCCGCCTGTGGTCGCGGTCCAGCACGGTGTACTCGCGCAGGCCGACTGCGGCAAGGCCCCCCTCGGTCAGCCCCTGCACCATCGCGATCAGCGAGAGCACGAGCGTGTAGCGGCCGAAGTCGACGACGCCGAGATGGCGGATCAGGAGCGGGGCGGAGGCGAGCGCGAGCGCGACGCCGCCGGCGTAGCCCGCGAGCCGCAGCGCCCCGCCGCGGATCGCGGCTCCGCCGGCCTCCGGGCTGTCGAGGACGTCGGCGGTCGGCGCCGGCGGATGGACGATGTCCTCGGGGCGTGGGGCGAGCTCGCCCTCGTGGCCCTCCCACGGCGGCGGGGGCGCCCCGCCTACGCGTTCGCCTTCCACCACTCCACCGTGTCGGCGATCCCCTTCTCGAGCGGGACCCCGGGCGCCCATCCGACCTCGTCACGCAGGCGCCGCGCGTCGGCCTCGAGCAGCGGTGGGTCCCCGGGCCGCTGCGGCAGCTCGCCCCACCGCACCAGGTCGGGTCGCCCAGCGGCGTTCGCCACCGCGGCCACGATGTCGCGCACGGGGACCGCCTTGCCCGAACCGATGTTGACCGGTCCCTCGACGGTGGAGTCGAGCAGCGCGACGAACGCGCCCGCCACGTCGCGCGCGTGCAGGAAGTCGCGGCGCTGCGATCCCTCGGACGTGGGCGCAGGCTCGCCCCGCACCAGCGCCCGCGCGAGCGAGGACACGAGCCGGTCGGGATGCTCGTGCGGCCCGTAGACGAAGAAGATCCGGCCCCACGAGAAGCTCACGCCCGTGCGCGCGGCGTACCCCTCGGCGACGGCGCGCAGCGCGTCCTTGGCGGTGCCGTAGTAGGTCGCGGGCTCCAACCGCGTCGTCGCCTCGGACAGCAGCCCCGGCCGTTCGCCCGCGGACCAGTCGTACTCGGCGCAGCTGCCGGCGAGCGTCGCGCGGCGCCCGCCCGCGGCGGCGAACGCGGACAGCAGGCCGAGGCTCGCCTGCACCCAGTGCGCGTTCTGCTCGGAGTCCCAGAACTTTCCCGGCACGGCGTACCAGGCGAAGTGCAGCAGGTGGGTCGGGCGCACCTCCTCGACGAGCGCCCGGGCGGCGGCCGTGTCGAGCAGGTCGCAGCGCCGCCATGTGACGCCGGGCGTCTGCTCCCCGGGGGCGCTCGACCACGTGGCGTGCACGTCGTGACCGCGCTCGGCGAGCAGGGTGAGGGCGTGGCGGCCGATGAACCCGGTGCCGCCGGTGACGAGCACCCGGGTCACGGCCGGAAGTCGGGGAACTGCCTGTCCCGCTCGGAGACGATCGGGTCCGGGCCGGGCCAGTCGATGCCGAAGGCCGGGTCGTCGAAGCGCACGCCGCGCGCGGCTGCGGGAACGTAGTGGTGGGACATCTGGTAGTGGACCTCGGAAGCGTCCTCGAGTGTCTGGAACCCGTGGGCGAAGTCCACGGGCACGTACAGCATGCGCCCGTTGGCGGCGGTCAGATCGGTGCCGAACCAGCCGCAGTAGGTCTCGGAGCCGGGACGCAGGTCGACGATCACGTCATGGACCGCGCCGCTGGTGCAGCGCACGAGCTTCGCCTCGCCGTCGGGAGGCGCCTGGTAGTGCATCCCGCGCAGGGTGCCGGCCCTCGCGTTGAAGGACGTGTTGCACTGGACGACGGCGGGGTCGAGGCCGTGACGCTCGAACTCCTGCGCGTCGTAGGTGCGCGCGAAGTGCCCGCGCTCGTCGGAGAGCTTGTCGAGCTCGATCACGAACGCGCCCGCGAGCGGCGTGGGGACGAACCTCACGCGTGCAGCTGGAGCGCAGGCGAGCGGACCAGGAACCTGCCGCCCCAGTCGGCGATGTGGCTGAGCTGGTCCATGATCTCCTCGCGCAGGTTCCAGGGAAGGATGAAGACGACGTCCGGGCGCGTGCGGTCGATCTCCTCGGGCGCGCGGATCGGGATGTGCGTGCCGGGGAGGTAGTGCCCCTGCTTGTGCGGGCTGCGGTCGGCGGTGAAGTCGATGAAGTCCGTGCCGATGCCGCAGAAGTTGAGCAGCGTGTTGCCCTTCGCAGCCGCGCCGTAGCCGACGATCGTCGCCCCCTCGTTCTTGAGCGCGATCAGCGATGAGAGGATCTCGCGCTTCTCCGACTGCACGAGGTCCGCGAAGTCGGTGTAGGTGCCGAGGCTGCGATAGCCGGCCTCCTCCTCGCGGCGAACCAGATCGGTGACGGCGTCGCCGGGCGCTCCCTTGCCCTCGTGCCGCGCGTAGATGCGCAGCGAGCCGCCGTGCGTGGGCAGTTCGTCGACGTCGAAGATGTCGAGGCCGTGCGCGGCGAACACCGCGCGCACGGTGAGCAGCGAGAAGTACGAGAAGTGCTCGTGGTAGATCGTGTCGAACTGGCGGTCCTCCACGAGCCGCATGAGGTGGGGGAACTCCATCGTGATCGTGCCGTCGCCGGCGAGCAGCGTCTTCATTCCCGCGACGAAGTCGTTGAGGTCGGGCACGTGCGCGAGCACGTTGTTGCCGATCAGCAGGTCCGCGCGGCGTGTGTCCGCGAGCGTCGCCGCGGTCCCGCGCCCGAAGAACTCGACCACGGTCGGGATGCCGCGCTCCTCTTCGGCGACCTTGGCGACGTTGGCCGCGGGCTCGACCCCGAGGACGGGGACGCCGCGCTCGGCGAAGTACTGGAGCAGGTAGCCGTCGTTCGAGGCGAGCTCCACCACCTGCGAGCCCTCGCCGAGGCCGAAGCGCTCGACGGCCATCTCGGCGTAGCCGCGGCAGTGCTCGAGCCAGCTGGTCGAGAACGACGAGAAGTACGCGTAGTCCGAGAAGATCGCATCGGGCGTCTCGAACTCCTCGAGCTGCACCAGGAAGCAGCGATCGCAGACCAGCGCGTGGAGCGGGAAGAACGGCTCCATCGTGCCGAGCTGGTCCTCGCTGAGGTAGCGGTTCGCGAGCGGCGACATGCCGAGGTCGGCGAACGAGTGCTGCAGAGGGTTGCCGCAGAAGCGACACTGGCTGGAGCGAGGCACGGGGCGAGAGGATACTTGCCGCCCTGGTCCCGCTTACCCCGACTGGGTGCGGCGGCGGCCCACGAGATAGCCGCTCAGGCCCGTCGCCATCGCGCCCCGCAATTCCCTTGCGGACATGCGCCGTGTCGCCTGTACCTTGCGCCGCCGCGCGAGCACGGCGCGCAGTCCGCGGACTGCGTCGAGCTGCCCGCGGAGCGCAGCCCTGGGGTGGCCGTGTGACGCGAACCAGGCGGCCATCAGCAGGTTCATCAGGAGGTGCTGCGGGAGGTAGATCCACAGCAGCGGTCCGGGCATGTCCTTGACCCACGTCCACACCAGGTTGCGCTGCGAGTGGTAGATCTGGAAGTCGCTGTGGTGGCCGGTGGTCGAGGACCCGACGTGATGCACGACCGCCTCGGGCACGTGGCCGCATCGCATCCCCGCGAGGCGCATGCGAAACCCGAGGTCCACGTCCTCGAGGTAGCAGAAGTAGGTCTCGTCGAGGCCACCGACCGACAGGTACGCCTCCCTGTCGTAGAGCGCTGCCGCGGCTGAGGGCGCGAAGATCTCGCCCCGGCCGCGGGGAGCCTCCGCCACCGGCCGGCGATGGTCGCGGCGCCAGGCGAAGCCGCCCACGTGGTACACGTCGCCGGTGCCGTCGAGCAGGCCGTCGCAACCCTCCAGCAGGAGGCAGCTGCCGAGCGCGGCCCAGCGCGGCTCCTGCCGCGCTGCCTCCAGCAGCGCCTCGAGCCATCCGGGCTCCGGAAAGGCATCGGGGTTGAGGAGCGCCACCCAGGCGCAGTCGTTCGCCCGGCGTACCGCGATGTTGTTGGCGGCGGCAAAGCCGGCGTTGTAGCCGAGGGGCAGGATCTCGACCCCCGGGAACCGCGCGGCGATCCGCTCCGGAGACCCGTCGTGGGAGCCGTTGTCGACCACGATCGTGCGCGCCGGGGGCAGCGTCTGGCGTGCGAGCGACTCGAGCGTGCGCTCGACCAGCTCGCCGCCGTTCAGGTTGACGACGATCACTGCGACCGGGGCGGGATTCGGAGCGGTCGTCATCTCGGAGGCGCGGCGATCATAGGCGGTGCGGGGGGTTCGCGATCGATCGCGTCTAGTACCTTGACGCGTCATGCGCGTGCTCATCACGGGCGCCGGGGGTTTCGCCGGCCGCCATCTGTGCGCCCTCTGGGCAGCCGAGCGGGCGGAGGTCTCCGGGCTGGGCAGGCGCGACCTCTCCCCCGAGGAGATTCCTGCGGGGCTCGAGCGATACCTCTGCTGCGACCTCGAGGACCCGCGGCAGGCGGCCGACGCGGTCACCGCCGAGCGGCCCGACATGGTGTTCCACCTGGCCGGGCAGGCGTCGGTCGGAAGCTCGTGGAAGGACCCGGCCGCGACGATCCGCGGCAACCTCGGCACGACGATCAACCTGCTCGAGGCGCTGCGCCGCCACGCTCCGCAGGCCCGCGTGATGATCGCCTGCTCGGGGGAGGAGTACGGCGCCCAGAGCGACCTTCCGGTGACCGAGGACCATCCGCTGCGACCGCAGAACCCCTACGCGGTGAGCAAGGCCGCGGCCGATCACGCGGCGGCGCTCTACCACGAGGCGCACGGCATGCACGTGGTGCGGATGAGGGCGTTCAACCACGCCGGGCCCGGCCAGTCCGACGCACACGTGGTCTCGAAGCTCGCGCGCCAGATCGCCGAGGGCGAGGTGGCGGCGGGCGAGGGCGATGCGGCCGAGATCGTCACCGGCGGGCTGGACGTGCGGCGAGACTTCACCGACGTGCGCGACGTCGTGAGGGCCTACAGGATCGCGATGGAGCGCGTGGCCCCGGGCGCCTACAACGTCTGCAGCGGCCGCTCGACCAGCATCCGCGCGATCCTCGACGGGCTCTCGGAGCTCGCGGCGGTCGAGGTCAGTCAGCGCACCGACCCGGCCCAGCTCCGCGAGCGCGAGGTCAACGAGATCCGCGGCTCCCACGACAAGCTGGCGCGCGCCACCGGCTGGTCCCCGGAGATCCCGCTCGAGCGCACGCTCGCCGACACGCTCGAGTGGTGGCGCGAGCGCGTCGGGGCCGAGCTCGCCGACCCGGCCGCGGCCGCCTACTAGGGCCGGCTCACCGCGCCGCCGGGGCGGCTTCGAACGCCTCGACCTGCTTCAGCACGAGCGCCCGGGGGTCTGCCCCGCCGCGCCAGCCCCGGTACCAGGCCGCGATGCTCTCGAGCGCGGAGTCGAGGTCCCAGCGCGGCGACCAGCCGAGCCGCTCGCGCGCCTTGGAGGAGTCGAGGCGCAGGTAATGGGCCTCGTGCGGGTGCTCGCCGCGGTCGTGCTCCCAGCCGATGCCGCCGTCCCACAGCTCCGACAGGCGCTCGGCGACGTGGCGCACCGATACCTCGTCCCGCTCGTCGGGGCCGAAGTTCCATGCCTCGGCGTAGGCGGGCGACTCCCACATCGCCTCGGCGAGCCGCAGGTAGCCGCTCAGCGGATTCAGCACGTGCTGCCACGGCCGGATCGCCTCGGGGTTGCGGATCGGGACCGAGCGGCCCTCGAGCGCCCCCCGGATCAGGTCCGGGAGCAGCCGGTCCTCGCCCCAGTCGCCCCCGCCGATCACGTTGCCGGCACGCGCGCTGGCGACGGCGGTCGGCGTCCCGGACTCGAAGAACGACGCCCGGTAGGCCGCGGTGACCAGCTCCGACGCGGCCTTGCTGTTGCTGTAGGGGTCGCGGCCGCCCTTGGGCTCGTCCTCGCGGAACGGCTTGTCGAGCTCGGGGTTCTCGTAGATCTTGTCGGTGGTCACGTTGACGACCACGCGGGGCGGGTCGGCCGCGCGCCGCGCAGCCTCCAGCACGTTGACCGTGCCCATCACGTTGGTCTCGTAGGTCTCGACCGGATCGGCGTAGGAGCGGCGCACGAGCGACTGCGCGGCCATGTGGATCACGACCTCCGGGCGGTGCGAGGCGACGGCGCGCTCGAGCTGCGCGAGGTCGCGGACGTCCGCCTCGGTCGAGGTCGTCAGCTCACCGACCCGCGCGAGCTCGAACAGCGACGGGTCCGTCGGCGGCGCGAGCGAGTAGCCCGTCACCGCGGCGCCGCGCGAGTGCAGCCACAGCGCGAGCCAGCTTCCCTTGAAACCCGTGTGCCCGGTGAGGAGCACGCGGCGGCCCCGCCAGAAGTCCCGGCTCACTCCCACTTCTTCCAGGGCGCGTCGCCCGAGACCCACAGCTCCTCGAGGTAGCGCTTGTCGCGCAGCGTGTCCATCGGATGCCAGAAGCCGTCGTAGCGGTACGGAGAGAGCTGGCCCTCGGCGGCGAGGCGCTCCATCGGCTCGCGCTCCCAGACGGTCGAGTCGTCGTCGATGTAGCCGCCGACCTCGGGCGACAGCACGAAGAACCCGCCGTTGATCCAGCCGCCGTCGCCGTGCGGCTTCTCCTCGAAGCCGCGCACGCGTCCACCGTCCATCTGGAGCGCGCCGAAACGCCCCGGGGGCTGCACCGCGGTGACGGTCGCGAGCGTGTCCTGGTCCCGGTGGAACCGGATCAGCTCGCCGATGTCGAGCGACGACAGGCCGTCGCCGTAGGTGAAGCAGAACTCCTCGTCGCCCACGTAGTCGAGCACGCGGCGCAGGCGCCCGCCGGTCTGGGTCTCCTCGCCGGTGTCGACGAGGGTCACGCGCCACGGCTCCGCGCTCGACTGGAGCACGTCCATGCTCCCCTTCGCGACGTCGAAGGTGACGTCGCACGTATGGAGGTAGTAGTTGGCGAAGTACTCCTTGATCATGTACCCGCGGTACCCGAGGCACACGACGAACTCGTTCACGCCGTGGGCGGAGTACATCTTCATGATGTGCCAGAGGATGGGCTTGCTGCCGATCTCGATCATCGGCTTGGGCCTCGCCACCGTTTCCTCGCTGATGCGGGTGCCGGCTCCACCGGCGAGAATCACTGCTTTCACGCGGGCGAGAATAGATGTTCCGGGCTGAGCGTTCAGCGAAGCCACATGACTGAGGTGGGCGAAGCCCTTGATGTGGGACCGCGGCGTTATAGTCGCCGCCCCGTGGATCGAGCGCAGGAGCACCGTTCCCGCGCGGGCGGCCTCGTGCCTCCGCAGCTGACGCCGCCGGAGATACTCGCGCGGCTCGGCCTCGCCGACGCCCCACCCGTCGAGCAGCGACGGACGGTGGCCGAGCTCGCGTTCGGCGGGCGGCTGCCGCTGCCATGGCTGACCACGATGCGCCAGGCGGGCTGGCTGCCCTACGACGTGGACGTCGATCACTAGTGGCGCTCGACCGCCCGCTGCGGCCCGTGAACCCGCGCCCGTTCGGGCCGGTCGCCGGGGAGGGACGCTTCACCTTCGCGGTCACCGGTGACGGCCGCCCGACCGTCGCCGGGATGCCGTTCCCCGAGGTGACCGGCCAGATCATGCGCGAGATCGGCCTGTTGCGGCCGGCTTTCACGCTCTACACCGGCGACGCGATCTTCGGCTACAAGCGGTCTCGCCAGCAGATGCTCAACGAGCTCGACCGGTTCCGGGCGCTCGCGGACACGAGCCGCGGCCCGGTGTTCAACGTCCCCGGCAACCACGAGGCCCAGTCCAGCGATGCGGCGATGGCGGTGCTCGCCGAATGGGGTCACGACCTCTACGGGTCCTTCGACTTCCACGGCTGGCACTTCGTGGGCCTCAACACGGACGAGCCCAACCGCGAGGGCCGCGTGACGGGCGAGCAGCTCGAGTGGCTCGAGCGCGACCTGCGCGCCGCGGCCGGCGCACGCGGGACCTTCGTGTTCCTGCACCGCCCGCTCTTCTCCTGGTTCCAGGGCAACTTCAACCCCGACGACGCACAGGTGCTGATGAAGCTGTTCGCCGGCCACGGAGTGCGCGCCGTGTTCGCTGCCCACGACCACTTCTACTACGAGGAGCAGCACGACGGCGTCCGGTACATCACCGTCGGCGGCGCGGGCGGCCCCCTCTACACGCAGCCGCCGGCGGGCGGGTTCTCGCACTACGCGCTGGTCTCCTGCGACCAGGACGACTTCGATCTGAACGTGATCGGGCCCGGCCGCCTCGACGTCGCCTTCCTCGCCGGCAACGACGGCTTCGAGCCCCTCACCACGGCGCGGCTGGCGAACATCACCGACCGGGACGTGGTCGTGCGCGGACTGCGCATGCGGGTGCCGCGCCTGAGCGATGCGTCCGGCTACGAGGTGACCGCCGTGTCCCGCGACTTCGCGTTCGTGGAGTTGCAGCTCGAGGTCGCGATCGCGGACGTGGAGGACCTCGGGGACGGCAGCGTCGCGCTGACCGTCGAGGTTGCCCTGCCCACGGGCAAGGCGGTCTGGGTCACGGCGGAGGCGCGCGACCCCGACGGGCCCTGAGCACGCGTCTCAGCGCAGCGCGCCGACCGACTGGAGCGCGTCGTAGAACGCGGCCGCTGCCGCCTCGTAGTTGAAGGCCGCCACGATCCCGCGAGCGCGCTCGCCCATCGTGGCGCGCAGCGCATCGTCGGTCAGCAACTGGTGGATCGCGCCGGTCAGCTCCCGCTCGTCACCGGCGCGCGTCACGAGCCCGGTTGCGCCGTGCACGACCAGTCCGCCCGCTGCGGCGCCCACCGCCGAGGACGCGATCACGGGCCGCCCGGCGTGCATCGCCTCGTTGCAGACGAGGCCCCACGGCTCGAGGAACGTGCGGGTCGCGAGCGAGGGGACGACCACCGCGCTCGAGGCGGTGTATGCGACCGGCAGGCGCTCGCGCGCCACGCGCCCCAGGAACCGGATGCCCGGCTCGTCGGAGCCGCGCAGCGGGCCCTCGCCCGCCAATGCGAGCGTGGCGCCCGGGACGTCCAGCCGCCGCCATGCGCGCAGCAGCAGCTCGACGCCCTTCTCGTGCACGAGCCTGCCGGCGAACAGCATCAGCGGGCCCTCGGCCGGGATGCCCGCGTCGCGGCGAAACGCGGCGACGTCCTCGGCCGTCACGCGTCCCCCGAAGAGCTCGGCCTCGACCGCCTGCGGTGCGACCAGCACGTTGCGGTCGCTGCGGCGGTTGCGGATCACGTAGCGCGACACGTGGTGGCCGTAGGTCAGGACCGCGTCGGCCTGGCGGTAGACACGCCGCATGAACGGAAGCGACGCGATGTGCGCGAGCGTGAGCGGGTGCCGCCACAGCGAGGCCCACAGGATGAACGGGCGCTGGGCCTGGCGCGCGCCGTACCAGGCAGAGGGCACCGCGACGCGGCCCGTGAGCGCGACGATCACGGCGCGGCTCTCGCCGGCGACGCGTCCGGCATCGGCCTGCCGCGCGAGCAGGTGAGCGGGGAACGGCGCCTCGGCGAGCTGGCGTTCGAGGTCGCGGTCGGCGTCCGCCACGTAGCCGCCCTCGCCGCCGAAGCAGTGCACCTCGACCCCGTGGCGCTCGTACAGCAGCCGGTACAGCGGCACGCGGTACGGCGGGAGGTAGTTCGTGATGAGGGAGATGGGAGCCATAGGCTGCGCGGCGGCAGCGCGCGCCAATGAACGTACTGGTCCTGCACAACCGATACCGCGAGCCCGGTGGGGAAGAGCGCTCCGTGGAGGAGATCGTGCGCCTGCTCGGCGCGCGCGGGCACGCCGTCGAGGTGCTCGAGCGATCGAGCGAGGGCGCCGGGCGCGCGCGGGCGGGCCTGGGCCTGCTCGCGGGGGGCTTCGATCCGGGCGGGGTCGAGCGGGCGGCGCGCGCGCATCGCGCGGACGTCGTGCACGCGCACAACATCCACCCCCTGCTCGGGGCGCGGGCGCTCGCGGCCGCGCGCCGTGCCGGCGCGCGCGTCGTGATGCACCTCCACAACTACCGGCTCGTGTGCGCGGTCGCGACCGACTACCGCGACGGCGCGGTGTGCACGCGCTGCCGGGGGCGCGACACGCTGCCCGGCGTGCGCCTGCGCTGCCGCGGCAGCCTGGCCGAGGCGGCGGCATACGGCGCGGGCCTCGCGCTCCAGCAGCGCCGCATCGTGCGCGCCGTGGACCGCTTCGTGGCTCCCAGCGCCTTCGCGGCGCGGCGCCTGTCGGAGCAGGTGCTCGCGGAGACTCCCGTCACGGTGCTCCACAACTTCGTCGCCGCGCACGAGTTCGCCCAGGCGCCGCCCGCCGCGCGCGGCGACCACGCTTTGTTCGCCGGGCGCCTGGTGGAGGAGAAGGGAGCCGACACCGCGATCCTGGCGGCGGCGGAGTCCGGCGTGCCGCTGGCGATCGCCGGCTCGGGGCCGGACGCGCCGAGGCTCGAGCGGCTCGCGCGCGAGCGGGGCGCGCCGGTCACCTTCCTCGGACGCGTCGCCCCGCACGAGATGGCCGGCGTGCGCGCGCGGGCGGCGTTCGTCGTGGTCCCCTCGCGCTGGGACGAGCCCTGCCCCTACGCGGTGATCGAGGCGATGGCCGCCGGGCTGCCCGTGCTCGCGTCGGCGCGCGGCGGCCTGCCCGAGATGGTGGGAGAGCAGGGCGTGGTGGCAGCCGATCACGTGTCGCGGTGGGCCGCGGCGATGAAGACGCTCTGGAGCGACGACGCCGAGCGCGGCCGCCGCGGCGCGGCGGCCCTCTTCCGCGCGCGCGACCTGTTCGGGGAGGAGCGCTTCTACAGTGCGCTGATGGACGTCTACGAGGGCGAGGGCTAGTGGACGTCCCGCGACGCGAGCTGCTCGGCGTGCCGATCGCGCTCACCGACTACGCGGGGGCGATGGACGCGATGGACGGCATGATCGCGCGCCGCGAGCGCGGCTACGTCTGCGCGCTCGCGGTGCACGCCCTGATGGTGGCCGGTGAGGACCCCGAGATGCGGGCCGCGCTGCGCGGCGCCGCGATGAACGTGCCCGACGGCAAGCCGCTCGTGTGGGCGCTCAACCTGCTCGGCGAGCACCTCGGCGACCGCGTGTACGGGCCGGAGCTGACCGACCGCTACTGCGCGCGGGCCGCCGAGCGGGGGCACCGCGTGTGGCTGTACGGGGGCGAGACCGCGGAGGCCCTCGACGAGCTGGTCCGGTCGCTGGAGCGCCGCCACCCCGGGATCGACGTCGTCGGGGGCTGGTCCCCGCCGCACCGCCCCCTGACCGCGCAGGAGGAGAGCGACGTCGCCGCGCGCATCAACGGCGACCGGCCGGACGTCGTGTGGGTCGGCATCGGGGTCCCCAAGCAGGAGAAGTGGATGGCGCACATGCGCCCGCTGCTCGAGGCGCCGGTGCTGGTCGGCGTGGGCGCGGCGTTCGACTTCCTCGCGGGCCGCAAGCGCCAGGCGCCCGCCTGGATGCAGCGGCGCGGGCTCGAGTGGCTGTTCCGGCTATCCCAGGAGCCGCGCCGGCTGCTTGGGCGCTACCTGCGCTACAACCCCGCATTCGTCGCTGCGTTCGTTCGTCAGTATGTGCGGGAGCGCCGTGCGCGCCGCTCGTAGAATCGACCGGCCTCACGCGGGGTTCCACCCTTTCAGATGAGCGATTCCGTCTTCGAACACGACGTCTCGGTCGTCGGCCTCGGCCGCGTCGGGCTGCCGCTCGCGCTGACCTTCGCCGATCGCGGCCTCTCGACCGTGGGCGTGGACCGCGACCACGCACGCGTCGAGAGCGTGCGCGCCGGCGTGATGCCGTTCCACGAGAACGGCACCCAGGAGCTGCTCGAGCGGGTCAACGCGGGGAAGGGCCTGCGCCTCAGCGAGCGCATCGAGGACGCCGCCGGGGCGCGGCACATCGTGCTCACGCTCGGCACGCCGAGCCTGTCGCACATCGAGATCGACATCAGCGACATCCGCTCCGCGCTCGATTCGCTGCTGCCGGTCCTGCGACCCGGTCACAGCATCGTGCTGCGCTCCACGGTCGCTCCCGGGACGACTGAGTTCGTCGCCGGCTACGTCGAGCAGCAGCGCGGCCTGCAGGTCGGCCGCGACGTGTTCGTGGCGCACGCGCCGGAGCGGATCGCCGAGAACCACTTCGTCGAGGAGATCGAGACGCTGCCGCACATCGTCGGCGGCGTCGACGAGGAGTCCACCGAGCGCGTCGCGCGGTTGTTCGAGGTGTTCGGGTCGCGCATCGAGCGGACCACGCCGGTGCAGGCCGAGCTCGCGAAGATCTGGACCAACATCTTCCGCTACGCGAACTTCGCCCTGCCCAACCTCCTGATGATGAACTGCGAGCAGTACGGCGCGAACGTGTTCGAGGTGATCGACCTGATCAACCGCGACTACCCGCGCGGCGGCATCGCGGCGCCGGGCCTGACCGGTGGCACGTGCCTGCGCAAGGACTTCGCGTTCTCGGAGGAGCGCTCGAGCGCGCCCGGCATGCTGATGTCCGTCTCGCGCGTCAACGAGAGCGTGCCGCTGTTCCTCGTCGAGGGCCTCAAGCGCCGGATCGGGTCGTTGCGCGGCCGGAAGGTGGCGGTGCTCGGGCTCACGTTCAAGCGGGACTCCGACGATCTGCGGGACTCGCTCTCGGCGAAGCTGATCCGGCTGCTCGAGCGCGAGCTTGCCGAGGTCGCCGGCCACGATCCGCACGCGCCGTTGCCGGACCCGGGGCTCGAGCAGGCGGTGCGCGGCGCGGGCGCGGTGATCGTCGCGACGAACCACTCCGAGTTCTCCCAGCCCGCGACGCTGCGGGCGGTCGCGGACGGCGCGCCGGGCGCGCTCGTCGTGGATCCATGGAATGCGTTCGGCGCCGCCCGCGTGTTCGCCGCGGTCGAGGAGGTGGTCTCCCTGCGCGCCGCGCCGCAGGCCGCGGGTTGAGCGCCGGACGCGTCCTCGTCACGGGCGGCGCCGGGACGATCGGCACCGCGCTCGTGCGGCGACTGCTCGACGACGACTTCGCGGTGCGCGTCGCGGACCAGCGCCCCGCGCCCGACTGGATGCGCGAGCGCGCCGAGGTGCACACCGGCGACCTGCGCGACACAGGTCAGGCACGGCAGGCGCTCGGCGGCTGCAACCGCGTCGTCCACCTCGCCGCGATCGTGGGCGGCATCGCCAACTTCCACAAGCTCCCCTACACGCTGCTCGAGACCAACACCGCGCTCTACAACGGGCTGTTCCGGGCCGCGATCGAGCAGCAGCCCGAGCGCTTCGTCTACGTGTCGTCGAGCATGGTGTTCGAGCGCGCGGAGGAGTTCCCGACCCGCGAGGAGCACCTCGATCGCTGTCCGACGCCGCACTCGGCCTACGGGTTCTCGAAGCTCGCGGGCGAGTACTGGTGTCGCGCCGCGGCGGACGAGTTCGGGCTGCGCTACTCGATCGTGCGCCCGTTCAACGCGTACGGGCCGGGGGAGATGCCGGGCGACGAGCCGGGCATCGCGCACATCGTCCCCGACCTGATCGAGCGCGCGCTGCGGCGCGAGCGCCCCTTCCCGATCTTCGGGTCGGGCGAGCAGACCCGCACCCTCACGCACGTGGACGACATCGCGGACGGCATCGTCGCGACACTCACGAACGACGCGGCCGTGGGCGAGGACTTCAACGTCTCGGCCGACGAGGAGCTGACGGTGCGGGAGATCGCGGAGATCGTCTGGGAAGCGTGCGGCAACGACCGCGCGGACCTCGAGCTCGAGCACCTGCCTTCCTTCGAGGTGGACGTGCAGCGGCGCTGGCCCTCCACCGAGAAGGCGCGCGCCGTGCTCGGCTGGCAGGCGCGCATCGGCGTGCGCGAAGGGATCGCCGACACCGTCGAGTGGCTCAGCCGAGCAGCAACGGCATGACGTCCTGCGCGAGGCGGCGGCGGACCTCCGCCTCGGAGTAGGGCGCGACGAGCGCGCGCGCCCGCTCGAGGTACTCGGCGCGGGCCGCGGCCGGCATCTCGAGCGCCGCCCGCAGCGCCGTGCGCAGCGCCTCCGGGCTGTCGTCGCGCGCGACGAGGGCCGGCTCGAGGGCGCGCGCGATCCCGAGCGCCGGGTAGGGGCCCGGCGAGGGCGCCGTCACGAGCGGGGTCCCGCTCGCGAGCGCCTCGAGCTGCGCGATCCCGTAGTCCTCGAAGCGCGAGGCCGAGAGGTATGCCTCGGCGCGGCGCAGCAGCTCGGCGTGGCGCGCGGAGTCGAGGTGGCCGGCCCATTCGATCGCCGCCGGGTCGGGTACGTCGCGTGCCCGCAGGAAGGCCCGGCCGGCCTGCGCCTCGATCCCGGTCACGACCAGGCGCCGGCCGGGAGGCGGAGCGGCGCTCCAGGCCCGCGCGATCGTGTCGAGCCCCTTCTTCTCGGGGTTGCCGGCGTAGCAGAGCACGATCGGCTCCCGCGTGGGCGGGACCGTGTCCGGGATCTCGATCGGGAACGGGAGGCTGCACTACCGGGCGGCCCCCCGGTCCCGCGGGCGGCGCGTCCAGCGCGGCGGGGAGCAGCACGGCGACGCGTCGCAGCGCCCTGCGCTCGAGCAGGTGCTGGAGCAGGTTCCGCCGGCCCGGCCGGTTCTGGGCCGTGAGCGCGTCGAAGCGCACGCCCGCATTCGCGAGCCGCGCGCGCGGCTGGAGCATCGCGGACTGCACGCCCGAGAAGAGGATCGCGCGCGGGCTGTGGCGGCGCAGCGCGCGCGTGGTCGCGTGGCGCATGGCCGCGGCCTCCGCGAGGTCGGTGAGCTGCATCGTGCGCCGCAGGTGGCGCGCGATGCGGAAGTCGCTGCTCGCGACGGCCACCGTCAGCCCGAGGTCGCGGAGCGCCGAGGCCGCATGCGCGTCCAGCTTCCGCCACCCCGCGGTCGTGCCGGGGGACACGAGCAGCACGTCGACGGGTGATCGCGGCACGGGCCGAAGATGCTATTGCTCCACGGGTGCCGGAGGCCTCCGTGATCGTGCCGACGAAGGAACGCGCCGCCTACCTGCGCGTCGCGCTCGAGTCCCTCGCGGCCCAGGACCTCGAGCCGGGCTCCTACGAGGTCGTGGTCGTGGACGACGGGCCGTCGGCGGAGACGCGCGCGGTCACGGAGGAGGTCGCCGGCCGCGCGGCCGCCCCGATCCGGTACGTCGAGCGCGCCGGCGTTCCGGGCCTCAACTCCGCCCGCAACACCGGGGTGGAGGCAAGCGCGGCGCCGTTCGTCGTGTTCGTCGACGACGACGTCGACGCGCCCGCCGGCTGGCTGCGCGAGCTGCTCGCCGGTCGCCGGCGCCATCCCGGCGCGCAGGTGCTGGGCGGCCCGATCGAGCTGCGGCTGGAGGGGTTCCGGCTGCCGATGTGCGGCCGCGAGGACCCGCCGATCACGACGCTCTACGCGGGCCCCGAGGACCGCGAGATCGAGGTCGTCTGGGGAGCGAACATGGGCGCGGACCGCAGCGCCTTCGAGCTCGCCGGCATGTTCGACCCGGGCGTCCCCTACGGCTTCGACGAGGACATGTGGGAGCGCCGCCTGCGCGAGCGCGGCGGCCACGTGATGTACGTGGCGCGCGCCGGGCTCGTGCATCGCCGCGACGCGCGGGACTCGCGCCTCGGGCCGCTGATGCGCGCGGCCTACCGGCGCGGACGCAGCCTGCGCGCCTACGTCGAGCACCGCGGCGAGGCGCCCTCCGCGCTGCGCGAGCTGCGCGTGCTCGCGGGGTGCGTGTGGCACATCTTCCGGCGCCGCTGCGCGAACGGCCTGCTGCTGACCGCGCACTCCGCCGGGCGGATGCGCGAGCTGCTCGCGCGATGAGCGGCGCCGGCGCGGAGGCGTTCGACGCCGAGCGCGTCCTCTCGGGGCAGAGCGGGATCGTCGAGGGCCCGCGCCGGCGCGCCCGCGCATGGGCGGCCGACCTCGCCGACGACGCGGTCGCCTGGGCCACCCTCGCTCCGCTGCGGGTACGCCGCGCCGCGCGGCGGCTGCCGCCGCGGGACGTGCTCGTGCTCGGCATCTACACGGCCGACGGCGCGGCCGCGATGGCGCGGGCGGTCGCGATCCTCCGGGAGTCGCCGCACCGCGTGAGCTTCGCGCTCGGCGCGCTCGGCGCGCGCGATCCGGCGCTCGCCCCGGAAACGGCGCTGGACGGCCTCGAGGGGGCGGGGAAGTTCGAGAACCTCAACCGGCTGCTGGCGGTCGCTCCCGCGACCGGCGACTGGACCCTCGTCGTCGACGACGACGTCGCGATGCCGGGCGGCTTCCTCGGGGGCTTCCTCGCGTGCGCCGAGCGGTTCGGCCTGCAGCTCGCCCAGCCCGCCCATCGGCACGCGAGCCATGCCGCGTGGCCGGTGACCCGGCGCGCGCGCGGGACTCTCGCGCGGCGCACGCGCCTCGTCGAGATCGGACCGGTCACGGCGTTCCACTCCTCGCTGGCAGGCGAGCTGCTGCCGTTCCCGCCGCTGCGGATGGGGTGGGGCCTCGACGCCCACTGGGGCGGCCTCGCCGCGCAGCGCGGCTGGCGCCTCGGGGTCGTGGACGCGACGCCCGTCCGCCACCACTCCCGCCGCCCCGCATCGAACTACGATCGCAGCGCGGCAATCGCGGAATTAGCGGATTTCCTGCCCGGCCGGCCCTACGTGGACCGCAGCGCGGCCGCGGAGGTCCTGGAGCGCTTCCGCTCCCTCCGGGGCGGCGGCAGCCGCCGGTCCAACGCCTCCCATCGCTAGGCTTCCGCCCTGCCGCCCCGCACCTCGAGCCGCCTGCGCGGGTTGGTAAACAGTGCGACGCCTTCCGGCGTCCCGGTCAAACGCGATGCCCGCCGCGCGAACAACCCAGGTCGCTCTTGCCGCGCTCCTCGCCGCCCTGCTGGGCCTGGCGACGGCTGCGCCTGCGCCCGCCAGCCCGGCGAGCGTGATCCGCGACTGCAGCGAGGACGGCATCCTGAACGGCAGCTACTCCCAGTCCGAGCTCGACGGGGCGCTCGAGCAGCTTCCCTCGGACCTCGACGAGTACACCGACTGCCGCTCCGTGATCCGCCGCGCCCAGCTCAAGTCCGCGGGGGACAAGCGCCGGCCCAAGCGCGCCCCCTCCACCGCGGACCAGGTCGACGCGGCCGCTCCGCCCACCGGCCGGGAGCAGCAGCAGATCGCCAAGGCCGCGGGCTCGGGCGCGTCGGTGCGGATCGGCGGCGCCGGGGTTCGCCCGGGCGAGCGCGCCAGGCCCTTCGACTCCGCCGGCTTCGGCACGGACCTGCCGCCGTTCGTGCTGATCGTGCTGCTCGCCCTCGCAGGGCTCTCGCTCAGCGGCCTCGCGGTCGCGGGCAGGCGCCGCTGGGGCTCTGCCGGCGCGGGCGCCGGCGGCCCGCTGGCGCGCATCGGCGAGGGGGTGAGGCGTGGAATCTCACGCTTCCGCCGCTAGGAGCCCCGAGGTCGGGGCGTCCTCGCTGGCATCGGCCGACGCGGCGCGCGGGCTGCGCTGGGACTCCGGGCTCGCGATCTGCGTGACGCTCGCGGCCGCCCTCGCGGCGATCGCGTTCGTCGGCAACGGCGGCCTCCAGCTCGGCTCCTCCACGCTGGTCGAGATCGGCGTGATCGTCGCGGTCGGCGTGCTGGTCGCGGCCGCGATCCTCTGGAGCGCCGCGGACGCGCCGCTCTACGGGGGCGGCGCGCTCACGGCGATCGTCGCGCTGGCGGCCCTCACGGCGCTCTCGATCCTGTGGTCGCTGCACCCGGCGGACTCCTGGATCGAGACCAACCGCACGCTCGCCTACCTGGCCGCCTTCGCGGGCGGCATCGCGGCGGTGCGCCTCTTCCCCCGGCGCTGGGACGCCGTGCTCTACGGGGTGCTGACCGCGCTCGCGGTCGTCTGCCTCTACGGACTGGCGACCAAGGTGGTCCCGGGCTGGCTTGCCGAGGACGAGATCTATGCGCGCCTGCGCGAGCCCTACGGGTACTGGAACGCGGTCGGCGTCACGGCGGCGATGGCGATCCCGATCTGCCTGTGGCTCGGCACGCGTGACGGGCCGCCGCTGCGCAAGGCGCTCGCCTACCCCTTGCTCGGGGTCCTCGTCGTCACGATGCTGCTGAGCTTCTCGCGCGGCAGCATCATCGCCGCGGCCGTCGGGGTCGCCCTGTGGATCGCGCTCGTGCCGCGCCGCCTCGCCTCGCTGGCCGTGCTGCTGCCCGGGGTCCTGGGCGCCGCGCTGGTCACGGCCTGGGCGTTCGGGCAGAGCGCGCTGACCGACGACCGCGTGGCGCTCGCCGAGCGCGAGGACTCGGGCATCGTGTTCGGCCTGATCCTCGTCGCGATGGCGGGACTGCTCTTCGCCGCGGGCCTGCTGATCGAGCGCCGCGCCCGCGCAAAGCCGCTCTCCGAGCACACGCGCCGGCGGCTCGGCAAGGTCGCGATCGGGTCGCTCGCCGCGGTGCCGCTGGTGGTGCTGGTCGCGCTCGCCTTCAGCGACCGCGGGATCGGCGGCACCGTCTCGGACCGCTGGGACGACCTCACGAGCGCGGAGCAGACGCCCCAGAACGACCCGGGGCGGCTGATCGAGACCGGGAACGTGCGCACGATCTACTGGGCCCGCGCGATCGACGTCTGGCGCGAGCACGAGGTCGCGGGCGCGGGCGCGGGATCGTTCGCGCAGGCGCAGCTGCGCTTCCGCGACGAGACCACGCAGGGCCGCCACGCGCACGGATATCTGCACCAGACGCTCGCCGACCTCGGTCTGCTCGGACTCGCGATCAGCCTCGCCGCGCTCGTCGGCTGGCTGCTCGCGACCCGCACGACGCTGGGGCTGTCGCGTAGCCGCTTCTCCGAGCCCTGGAGCGCCGAGCGCACCGGGCTGCTCGCGCTCGCGCTGGTCGCCGTCGTGTTCGGCGCGCACTCCGCGCTCGACTGGACCTGGTTCGTTCCCGCGGTCGCGGTGACCGGTCTCTTCTGCGCCGGCTGGGTCGCCGGCCGGGGGCCGCTGCCGGTACGCGAGGAGCAGGGCGCCGAGCCGGCGGCCACGCCGCCCCGCCGGCGGATCGCCGGCCCCCGGCTCGTGGCGGCGCTCGCGGTGCTCGCGCTCGCCGCGTGCTCTGCGATCGCGGTCGGGCAGCCGTGGCGCGCCGACCACGAGGGCGACGAGGCGCTGAAGCTGCTCGAGCGCGGCGACCTCGCGGGCGCCCGCGCGGCGGCCGATCGCGCGGCCGACATCAACCCGCTGTCCGCCGAGCCCTACTTCGAGCGCGCCGCGATCGAGGACGCTGCCGGCAACGAGCGCAAGGCCGCGCTCGCCCTCCAGGACGCCGTGCGCCTCGAGCCGGCGAGCCCGGAGGCGTGGCGGCGGCTCGGCGAGTACTACTCGGTCGACCTCGACGACCCGGCCCGCGCGGTGCCGATCCTGCGCGGAGCCGTGTACCTGGACCCGGCCTCGCCGCTCAACCGCAGCGCGTATCTCGTGGCACTGCGCGCGCAGGCCGCCCACGCCGCGCAGCGCGCGGCGGCCGAGCGGGCGGCCCGCAAGCGCCGCGCCGCCGCGCGCAAGGCCGCCCGTCAGGCTCCCTGACTAGGCTCGCCGCGCGGTCGCGAGGAGCGTCTCGCGCATCAGCGGTGGCCCGCCCAGTGCCCGGACCTCGACGTGCTCGAAGCCGAAGTCGCGCAGCAGCGACCGCAGCGACGCGGCCGTGTAGAAGCGCAGCACCGGCTCGAGCGGGTCGAAGTGGCGCTCGAAGGACGTGAGCGCGGTCCACGTGTTGCGCAGTCGCCCGTGGAAGGGCACCGTGATCAGCAGCAGCCCTTCCCCGGCCAGGACGCGCCGCGCCTCGGACAGCAGCGATTGGGTGTCGGCCACATGCTCCAGCACGTGGACGCAGGTGACGACGTCGAAGCCGGAGTCGGGGAGCGGCAGGCTCCCGTCATCGGCGGGAGCGACCCAGCGCAGCGCGGGATGTGCGGCCCTCGCGCGCTCGCGCGCGGCGGGGGAGGGGTCGAGGCCGGTGACGTCGGCGCCGAGCGCCGCGATCCGCGCGGCAAGCCTCCCGTCGCCGCTGCCGATGTCGAGCACACGCGCCTCCCCCTGCCCGGCATCGCGCAGCCGCGTCTCGAGCACGCGCAGGACGCGGTCGTGCACCGCGGCGTCGTGCCCGCAATGGGCCGGCAGCTGCTGCCAGATCTCGTCGTGGACGTTCGAGACGATCAGAAGGCGCCGCGGCGGCGGACCACCGCGGGGATCGTCTTCAGCAGGATGGAGAGGTCGAGGAACACGCTCCACCGCTCCAGGTAGAGGAAGTCGAGGCGCACGAGCTCGTCGAAGTCGAGCTCGGCGCGGCCGGAGACCTGCCAGAGGCCGGTGATGCCCGGCAGCACGAGGTAGCGCTTGCGGTGCCATTCCTCGAGGCGGCTGTAGTCGCGCAGCGGCAGCGGGCGGGGGCCGACCATCGACATCTCGCCGCGCAGGACGTTCACGAGCTGGGGCAGCTCGTCGAGGCTGAAGCGCCGCAGGAGGTGCCCGACTGCGGTCACGCGCGGGTCGCGGCGGATCTTGAAGAGCGCGCCGCTTGCCTCGTTGAGCGACTCGACCTCCTCCTGGCGCTGCTCGGCGTCGGTGTGCATCGTCCGGAACTTCAGGCAGTCGAACGGCACGCCCCCGATGCCGGGGCGCCGGCTGCGGAACAGGGCCGGGCCCGGGGAGGTCGCCTTGATCGCGACGGCGATGCCGAGCAAGCAGCGGCGAGAGGACCACGAGGCTGAGGCTCGCGACGACCAGGTCGAAGCTCCGCTTGAGCACGAAGTCGACGCCCTCGAAGACCGGCGGCTTCAGCTCGAACAGGGGCACCGACTGCCCGGGCACCAGCTCGTGGCGGTGGGTCATGATCTCCATCGTGGTGGGCGCGATGCGCACGGCCACGCGCATCGCGTGGCAGCGGTCGACCAGCTCGATCGCCTCCTCCTGGGGGAAGTCCGGGTCGGCGATCACGACCTCCTGCACGCGATGCTCCTGGAGCAGCGCGGGCAGCTGGTCGAGCGTGCCGAGGTTGCGCAGGCCGTTGTCGGGCTTCGGCGTGAGCGAGATGTAGCCGACGGGCTCGTAGCGGGTGCCGGAGCGATCGTCCGCGAGCGCGTGCGCGACCGCGTCGATCTGGTCTCCCGAGCCGACGAGGATCGCGCGGCGCCGGCGCCCGAGCGGCGGAGAGCATCAGCGCGGTCATGCGCTCGTAGCCCCAGCGCAGCGTGCTGACCCAGATCAGGCCGAAGAACAGGCCGCCGTAGAAGATGTAGTACGAGCTGAAGTCGAGCCCGTTCACGAGCGCGAACGCGAGCGACGCGAAGGCCGCGAGGAACAGGCCCGCCACGATCGCGGCGAAGCCGGGCCGCGCCTCCCTGCGGCTGTAGAGGCCGCTGCGCGAGAACATCAGCGCGGTCACGAGGAACACGAACGGGACGTAGTCCTGCGTCGTGTGCCACACGTCGGCCGCCGACGAGCCGTCGCGCACGAGCGCCTTCAGGCCGAGCGCGGTGAAGATCGCGCCCGTCACGGCGATCAGGTCGAGCGCCAGCAGCGAGAGGATCCGCAGCCCGCGCTCGAGCGCGCGTGCGTGGATCAGGGCGGAGATCAGGCTCGGGCGGCGGGCACGCACGTCGCGGCGCACCTCGGCGTGCTCGACGTTCGCCGGGATCGTCCCGGCGACCGCCAGGGGCGCGTCGCGACGGGGGAACCGTGCCGCGCGCTCCGCGTCGGGGGGCGCGGGGCGGGTGTCGGTGCGCGTGGCTGGCTCAGTCATGGGCGGGGGTGGGGGTCTCGTCTGTTGAGAACACGACCCGGGTGCCGGGGTAGCGGGAGTGCGACATCCTCTCGTTCACGGCGGATCCGTCCGCACCCATAACCGGGCACCCGAGGGGAGGTTTCCCGGCATCTCGACCCCGCAAAACTACCACCCACCCCCTTGGCGGCAATCGTGGAAACCCGCGGATCGGCAGAATCCAGCCGCCCGCCCCGGCGTCCGGGCCGGAAAACGGCTCCCCAATCGGGGATTTTCGGCATTAGCTGGGGTTTTACGACGAAAGAGGAGGTGCCGCGATGACGGCCGCCGAGTGGATTCGAACATTCGCCGAGGAGATCGGCTGCGACCCGCCCGACCAGGGGCTGATGGACGAGATCCTGCGCCTGGCCTCGGTCGCCGCGCACGCCTCGGAGCGCATGGCGGCCCCGGTCGCGTGCTACCTGGCCGCCACCACGGGCCGCCCGGTGGCGGAGCTGCGGGAGGTCGCGGAGGGACTGGCCGGCGGTTAGCGGGCGCCGACGAGGCGCTCGATGCCGGACTGCTCGATCGTCGTGCGCAGGCCGTCCGCCAGCTCGACCTCGGGCTCCCACTCCAGCACCTCGCGCGCGAGCGTGATGTCGGGCTGTCGCACCTTCGGGTCGTCCTGCGGCAGCGCCTCGTAGACGATCTCCGAGCGCGAGCCCGTCACCTCGATCACGGTCTCCGCCAGCTCCAGCAGCGACATCTCGCCGGGATTGCCGAGGTTCACCGGCTGGTGGTACTCCGAGGACATCAGCGCCACGAGGCCGCGAATCAGGTCCTCGACGTAACAGAAGCTACGGGTCTGGGCGCCGTCGCCGAACACGGTCAGCGGCTTGTCCTGGAGCGCCTGGCGCAGGAACGTCGGGATCGCGCGGCCGTCGTGCGGGCGCATGCGCGGGCCGTAGGTGTTGAAGATGCGTGCGATGCGCGTGTCGACGCCCTGCTGGCGGTGGTAGGCCATCGTGAGCGCCTCCGCGTAGCGCTTGGCCTCGTCGTAGACGCCGCGCGGGCCGATCGGGTTGACGTGGCCCCAGTAGCTCTCGGGCTGCGGGTGCACCTCCGGGTCGCCGTACACCTCCGAGGTGGACGTGAGCAGGAAGCGGGCGCGCTTGCTCTTGGCGAGGCCGAGCATGTGGTGGGTCCCGTAGGAGCCCACCTTGAGCGTGTGCAGGGGCAGCCGCGCGTAGTCGATCGGGCTCGCCGGGCTCGCGAGGTGGTAGACGAAGTCGACCGGCCCCTCGACCGACACGAACTCCGTGAGGTCCTGGTTGATGAACTCGAACTCCGGCTGGCCGATGTGCTCGATGTTCTCGAGCGACCCCGTGTCGAGGTTGTCGATGCAGATCACCCTGTCGCCCAACTCCAGCAGGTGCTCACATAGGTGTGAGCCCAGAAAGCCGGCGCCCCCCGATACCACGCAAACCGCCATCAGCTGCCGCTCCTCAGTTCAAGAATCCCGGAAAAACCCCTTGCCATGCCACTGTAACAACCGACAGGCGCGGGGGCTTGCATTGTGCGCGGCACGGGAGCCGCCCCACAGCCCGCGCCCAGCCTCCGCCTCCGACCGGCCTTTTTGCCGCAGTTTGCGGGTTTTTCGGCGTTTCCGCGGAAACTGGGCATTTCACCCGGGACATCGGGACACGCGAACCGCTGCTTGACTCGCGCCAGCGGATTGCCACGACCCGGGGGCGCACATTCGCGTTGCCGGAGTTGGCGGGTGCGCCAATGGACGGGCCCGCCGGCAGCGGGAAGCCTCGCCCAGGCACATGTCGACGCAGCGACGAGGCGATCAGCCGGACGCGAGGCCCGAAACGGCAGAGCTCTTCTCGGCCGCCGTCGAGCTTGCCACCTCCGGGTCGGCGGCATTCAAGCGGACCGCCCGCCGGTACTCGATCTGCTCGGCCGACGCGGACGACGCCTACCAGCGCAGCCTCGAGATCCTGCTCACCAAGGCGCCGACAGCCGACCGCGCGCAGCTGCGGCCGTGGCTGCACACGGTCATCAAGCACGAGGCACTCGCGCTCCGCCGCCAGCGGGAGCGACACGTCGCGGGCGAGGCTCCGGCGCCCGAGGCGTTCGCGCCGCCCGAGTGCGGGCCGGAGGAGACAGCCGGAAAGCGCGAGCGGGTGCGCCACACAGCGGAGGCGCTCGGCACGCTGAAGCCCAGCGAGCTGCGGTGCCTCGTGCTGAAGGCGCTCGGGTACTCCTACGACGAGATCTCGCAGCGCACCGGGTTCAGCTGGACCAAGGTGAACCGCTCGTTGACGGAGGGACGCCGGCGCTTCTTCGAATGCTTCGGCGAGATCACCTCCGGCGGGCGCTGCGAGCGCTTCCGCCCCCTGCTGTCCGCGGTCTGCGACGGCCATGCGAGCGAAACGGACGAGCGGACCGTGCGCGCGCACCTCGCGGGCTGCAACGGCTGCCGCGCGGCGTTGCGGGCGTACCGATCGGCCCCCGCCCGCCTGGCCGAGCTCGTTCCTCCGGCGGTCGTGCTCCCGCTGCTCGAGCGAGCCGGGGGGTGGTCGCGGTTGGGGGACTGGCTCTCGGCCGGAGGGGGCGAGCGCGCGGGCGCCCTCGGCGCCAAGCTGCAGCAGGGCGCCGAGATGGTCAGCGCCCAGAAGGCGGCGGCGGTGGTCGCCTCGACCGCCGCGATCGCGGGCGGTGGCGCCGCCGTCCACGACCACGTACGCGCGCTGCCCGAACGCGAGCCCCCCGCGCGCGCCGAGCAGGTGGCCGAGCCTGCCGAGCCGCAGCGGCCCGCCGCGCCCGGGCCCCAGGCCGCCGAGCCCGTTGCCATGCCCGCGCCCCGGCCCGAGCCCACCCGTGAGGAACCGGCGCGCGGACCGCAGGTCGCGGCGGAGTTCGGCCCGGAGAGCGGCGCCGCGGATCCCGCGCCGACGCCGGCCGCGCGAACGGAGACCTTCGCGGCGGCCGGGGCCGCGGCGACCCCCGCGTCGGGATCGAGCGGGTCCGGGGCCGGTGAGTTCGGGCCGTGAGGCGCGGACTCGCATCGATCCTCGCCGCCGCCGCGCTGCTCGGCGCGGCGCCCGCGGCCGATGCGGGCATCTACGAGGTGCGCGCCTGCGGCAGCGTCGCCGGTGGCGCGCAGAACGCGTTCGCCGCGAGCGATGGGCCGATGATGAGCGCGTATTCGATCTGCCCGCCGTCGAGCGGCGTGGGGACCGGCATCGTGACCAAGGCGAGCTCGAACGGCGGCCGCGCTCCGTACGGCGCCGGGGCCTACCAGGTCTTCACCGCTCCGCCGGGGACCGAGCTGGCCGACGTGACCTTCAACGTCGGGGCGATCCGGCTCTCGGGCGACTGGTCGGTCGGCATCGTCGCCTTCGACGGCGACTGGGACGCGGGCGACTACCCGTACGGGTGCTACCCGTGGAATTCGTACTGCGGTATCGGAACGCCCGTCTTCTCGATCTCGGCCTCGGTGAACCTGTTCTCGCACAGTCGCTTCAGGTTCCAGACGCGGTGCGTCAGCCCGGCCGGCTGCGACACCTCCGCGAGCCCGTTCTCCCCCGCGAACCGCGCCCTGTTCTCGGCGGCCAACGTGACGGTGCGCGTGCGCGACGTCGTTGCCCCCACGGTCACTCCCCACCACGGCGCGCTCTGGGGCAGCGGCTGGCACCGCGGGCGCGAGGAGGCCTGGACCTCGTACGCCGACGGCTCCGGCGTGATGCTGTCGCGGATCTACGTCGACGGCGTCGTGCGCAAAGCCCTCGATTACCGCGACACCTCGATGCCCGACTGGGCGCGCTGCGACTTCACGCGTCCGCGGCCGTGCGTCGACTTCGTCCCGGGCGGGCTGGACGTGGACACCGCGACGCTGGCTGACGGGACCCACCGGATCGACGTCGAGGCGGTCGACGCGGCCGGCAACTCCGCACAGGCCGGGCAGGCGATCCGGGTCGACAACTCGATACCGGCCAAGCCGGAAGGCGTGGCGGTGAGCGGGGGTGAGGGCTGGCGCTCGGCGAATCGCTTCGAGCTGGGCTGGGCGAACCCGCCGGGCCAGGTCGCTCCGATCGCCCGAGCCAGATACCGGATCTGCCGCGCGGGAGGCGGGGGGGACTGCTCCGAGGGCTCCGCCGACGGCGAGCAGATCGCGGCCCTCGCGCTGCGGGTCCCCGATCCCGGTGAGTGGGTCGCCCGGGTCTGGCTCGAGGACGCCGCCGCCAACCAGGATCCCGGGCGGGCGGGCGACGCGGTGCGGCTGCGCTTCGACGACGAGGCCCCGACCGCGGTGTTCGAGGAGGCAGATGCGCGCGACCCCCGCACCGTGCGCGTACGCGTCGCGGACGTCGGGTCGGGCGCCGCCGACGGGTCGATCGAGCTGCGCCGGATCGGCTCGGGCACCTGGCTCGACGCGGGGGGCCGGGTCGCGGGCGCGCGCCTCGAGACGCGAATCGACGACCTCGGGCTCCCCGACGGGACCTACGAGCTGCGTGCGCGCGTGCGCGACGCAGCCGGCAACGAGCGCACCGGCACGCGACGCGCGGACGGGTCGCCGATGCGGCTGGTCCTGCCGCTGCGCGCCGGCACCCGCCTGGCCGTGGCCGCGACGCGTCGTTGCGGGCGGCGCGCACGGCGATGTGCGCGGCGGATCCGCAACGGCACGAAGGTCGCCGGGCGCCTGAGCGCGAACGGCGTCCCCGTGCGCCATGCGACCGTGAGCGTGACCTCGCAGCTGCGCACCGGCGGCGGCTTCGCGCGCGTCGGGTCGCTGCGCACCGATGCGAGGGGCAGCTTCACGTACCGGGTGGGATCGGGGGCGTCACGGACCCTGCGCTTCCGCTGGGACGGGACGGACACCGAGAAGCCCGCGGTCGCCGAGGCGCGGGTCGGCGTCCCCGCGCGCACCTCGATCGGTGTCGACCGCCGGCGCGTGCGCAACGGCGAGGCCGTGACCTTCGGCGGCCGCCTGCTCGGCCGGCCCCTCCCCGAGGGCGGAAAGCTGGTCGACCTCCAGGTGAGGCTGCGTGGCCGCTGGCGCACCTTCGCGACGCCGCGGACGGACCGCGCCGGCCGCTGGAGCTTCGCCTACCGCTTCGAGGCGACCCGCGGCCTCGTCGTCTACAGCTTCCGCGCGCGCATCCGGCGCGAGGCGGCGTACCCCTACGAGCTCGGCCATTCCCGCATCGTGCGCGTGACCGTGCGTGGCTGATTACAGCTCCACGCAGCTATCTTCGTGGGCTCCGCCACATGGTCGTGATCACCGGTCCCCCCGGCGGTCCGAACTCGCTGCGCCGCTCGAAGCCGAGAGCCTCGTACCGGGCCAGGTTCGCCGGGTTCGTCGACTCCAGGAATGCGGGAAGTCCGGTCGCGTCGATCTCCGCCAGGTTCTCCTCGATCAGCACCGTTCCCAGGCCGCGGCCCGCATGGTCGCGGTGAGTCGCCCACCAGCTCAGGTAGTAGTGGGGCTGCTCCTGGGGATGGTGCTCGTCGAACTGGTCGAACAGCGCTCTCAGCTCGCCCGCCCGGCCGCCGAACCACTCGTCCAGCAGCGGCTGCAGCTCCTCTTCTTGCTCCGGCGTCAGCTCGGGCTCCCCCGGCGGGTGCCAGATGGCGATGGCTTCGCCGCCGTCGGTCATCCTTACCCAGGGGTCCCGCACTGCCGTCGCGGCCCAGAAGCGCATGAAGGACTCGATGTCACGCGCCCGCGTGCGCTCATCGGGGAAGGTCCAGTTGCCCCAGAGCGGGTCCTCGAAGAACGCGCTCGCAAGGCAGGCCGCGACAGCGGGCACGTCGGCCGGTGTGGCCGCGCGGCTCATGTGAAGAACCTATTCCCTCGTGCGGCGGGGAGCAAGGCGGTGGCCCGCGCGAAGCCGCTGCGGCTTCGGTTGGTCGGGAGCAGGCAGCGCCCGACGCCATTCGCCATGATGTCGCCCGTGACCACCAAGCAGCGCCTGCGCGAGCTGGCCACCCTTCGCCCCGAGGGCCACCGCGTCCTCAGCCTCTACCTCAACCTCGATCCGAGCGAGTTCCCGACGCCCAAGGCGCGCACGACGGAGCTCGAGTCGCTGCTCGACATCGTCGACCGCGTCGCCCGCGACGACGGCCTCCCGCACGAGCAGCGCGAGGAGCTCAAGCAGGACGTGCAGCGCATCCGTACGTGGTTCTCGAGCGAGTTCGACGCGAGCGGCACGCGCGGCGTGGCGGTCTTTGCGGCATCGGGCATCGACCTGTTCGAGGTCCACCGCCTCGGCCGCCCGATCCGCAGCGAGGTCACGATCGACGACTCGCCGTTCATCGAGCCGCTCGTCTCGATGCCGGGCGGGGACGGCTACGCGGCGCTGCTGATCAACCGCCAGCTTGCGCGCATCCTCGCCGGCGGCTCCGACGGCATGCGCGAGGTGATGAGCTTCGTCGACGACGTGCATCGCTGGCACGACCAGGGCGGGTGGTCGCAGGCGCGCTTCCAGCGCGGCATCGCGAAGGAGACCCATGACCACGTCAAGCACGCGAACGACGAGCTGTTCAAGCTCTTCAAGCGCGGTGCCGTGCAACGGCTGTTGATCGGCTGCCCGGATGAGCTGCGCGGCGAGGTCGAGGGCGCGCTGCACAGCTACCTGCGCGAGCGCATCGCGGGGTGGCTCGAGATCGACGTGCGCGCGACCCCCACCGAGGTCGCCGGCGAGGCGGCTGCGATCATCGACCGCGACGAGCGCGAGCGCGAGCGCGAGTGGCTCGACCGTCTGCAGAGCGAGCTCGGCCGCAACGCGCGCGGCGTCAGCGGCCTTGCCGCCACGCTCGAGGCGCTCAACGAGCAGCGCGTCGAGGCACTGCTCGTGACCGAGGGCTTCCGCGCCGAGGGCTACACGTCCCCGAGCGCCGGCTTCCTGTCGGTCGAGCCCGGGCAGTCACCGACGGGCGAGCAGCTGCAGAAGCGCGACGACGTGATCGAGTCCGCGATGGAGCGCGCGCTCGAGCAGTCCGCGGAGGTCGTGATCGGCCGCCACCACCCGGACCTCCAGGCGCTGGGATCGATCGGCGCCGTGCTGCGCTACTGACGGCCCCGCGGCGCGGAGCTCAGTCGCGCGGGCAGACCGCCCACAGCCCGCGGCCGTCCTCGCGCGCGCGCCGCTCGAGCCGCTCGAAGCGGTCGGCGAAGTCCGTGTTCGGCGGGATCTCGAGCGTGCGCGCGTAGCCGCGGCGCACCAGCTCCGCGTTCACGAACCGGCCGCCCTCGCCGCGCAGGTACACGTACGCGAGCAACCGCCCGTAGCGGTCGGTGCGCTCGCGCCCGACGCGCAGCCGCACGCGGCGCCCGGCGACCAGCCGCTCGTTGAACTCGCTCGCCTGCTTCGCGTAGCACTGCACCGGCTCGCCGGGCTTCACCGACTCGGGCGTGTCGACGCCGATGTAGCGCACGGTGCGGGTGCCGCGGCCCCTGCCCAGGCGCACCTTCACGGTGTCGCCGTCCACCACCCGCGTGACGCGCCCGGCGAGCGCCGCGCCCGTCACGCCGCTGTCGCCGGAGTCGAACAGGTCGAGTCCCCCGCCGCCCGCGAAGGCGAGCAACAGGAACAGGGCCACCCACATGACTGCCGAGCGCGAGGACACTTACTCCTCCTGTGAAGGCCGCCGGCGGGCACGTTTGCGCTCCGAGGTGCGGCGCTTCTGCTCCACGCGGCGCCGTCGCGAGGCCGCCGTGGGCCTGGTCGCATGCCGCGGGCGCCGCGGCCGGAGCGCCGCCGCGAGCCGCTCGCGCAGCCGCTCGAGCGCCAGCTCGCGGTTGCGCGCCTGGCCGCGCGCGTCCTGGGCGACGGCGGTCACCCGCGGCCCGAGCCGGGCCATGATGCGCTCTTTCGCCTCGCCGGGCAGCGACGACGCGGCGACGTCGAGCACCGCCTCCACCCGCGACGCCGTGACGTTCGCGTGCTGGCCGCCGGGGCCCGAGGAGCGGCTCGCGCGCAGCGTGATCTCCGCGAGCGGGATCGACACCCCGGGGCGAAGCTCCATCGGATCGTCCATGCGCTCAAGTTACCGGCGCGCTCGGCCTGCCTGGATGCTTGATCTAGCCTGTGCCGGTGCAATCCGGATCGGTCGAGGCCGTCCACATCGCCGCGTGTGCCGAGGAGCCGCCCGCGCCGGTCGACGCGGTGAACGCCGTCGCCGGCAAGGGCCTCGAGGGCGACCGCTACTTCGACGACGACGGCACCTTCTCCGACGACCCCCGCAGCAACGGGCGCGACATCACCTTGATCGAGGCCGAGGCGATCGAAGGGCTCGCGCGCGACACGGGGATCGAGCTGACCGCGGCCGAGACGCGCCGCAACGTCCTCACGCGTGGCGTCGCGCTCAACGACCTGGTCGGGCGGCGGTTCAGCGTCGGCGAGGTCGAGTGCGTCGGCCGGCGGCTGTGCGACCCGTGCAGCCACCTCCAGAAGCTGACGCAGCCGGGGGTGTTGAAGGGCCTGGTCGATCGCGGCGGCCTGCGCGCCGACATCGTGCGCGGCGGCGTGATCCGGCCGGGCGACGCCGTGCGCGAGCTCGGATCGGGCTAGCCGCCGGGGCGCGGCAGCGACGAGGTGTCGACCACTTCGAAATCGCTGCCGCGCACGCGGCCCAGCGCGTGCAGGTCCTCGTTGTCCCAGCCGCGCGAGGGGGCGCCGCTCACGAACCACGGCGACCCGTTGTCCGCGAGCAGCATCCCGTAGCGCTTCAGCGCGGTCAGCACGACGCGCGACTGCCGGCCGAAGCCGGAGGTGTCGAAGCCCGCGCGCAGCCGCACGCGCAGCCCCATCGGCGGCAGATCCGGGTCGTCGGAGCTCGCCGCGAAGTGGCGCGCCGGGTAGACGTAGGCCCTGCGCGTCCGCGGCGCGGTGAAACGCAGCGCGTGGTCGATCTCGCCGCGGCGCACCTCCTCGTAGCGGGCCAGCCCCGGGAGGATCGGCAGGCCCGCCGCGTCGGCCGACGTCCAGCCGGCGGGTCGCAGCCTGTTCGAGCGCAGGCTCCACGACGCGCCCGAGCCGGCGCGCCAGCGCGCGCCGCCGTTCACGGGGTAGGCGGCGAACAGCTCGTACAGCCGGCAGCGGCCGCGGTCCACGACGATCACGTGGCGGTCGCCGTCGGAGCCGCGGCCGCCCTCGACGGGCGCTCGGCGGGGTATCGGGTAGCGGCCGCGGTCGGACTCGTCCGCGTATTCGAACGACACGCGCACGCGGCGCTGGCGCTTTCCCACAGTCGTGAACGGGATGCCGATCGGCCTCCCCTCGTACAGGCCCGAGCCGAAGTCGGCGTGCACCGCCGCGCCCGCCCCGATGCTGCGCACGAGGCGGTCGGAGCCGGGCGCCACGGGCAGGCCGTCGACGCGCACGTTCCAGTGGTTGTCGCGCGGGAAGACCTGGCACCGCTTGGCTCCCTTCGGCGGATGGCCGCTTGCGAGCGCACCCACGCATACGAACGCCACGGCGGCGAGTAGCAGGAGGCGCACGCGCATTGCCCGAGGCTAGCCCGGCCGGCGGCGGGCCTCGCCCGCACGTGGACGGATGGAGGATGATCGGCGCATGCGCTGGATCGCGGCGTTCGCGGTGGCACTCGTGGCCCTGGTCGGCTGCGGCGGCGACGAGCCCGCCGCGCCGGCCGCCGAGCAGGTGATCCGCGGCTGGGCCGACACGCTGCGGTCGGGAGACGTCGACGGCGCCGCCGAGTTCTTCGCGCTGCCGAGCGTGGTCGCGAATGGCACGCCCGCGGTCGTGCTGCGCACGCGCGCCCAGGTCCGCAGCTTCAACGCCGCGCTGCCGTGCGGCGCCCGCCTGCTTCGCACCACGTCATCGGCGGGGTTCACGACCGCGGTGTTCCGGCTCACGGAGCGCCCCGGCCCGGGCGCGTGCGGGCAGGGGACGGGGATGACCGCGCGCACGACCTTCGTGATCCGCGACGGCAAGATCCGCGAGTGGCGCCGCGTTGCAGACACGCCGTCGGCGCCGGGCCCGGTCGTCTGACCTCAGTGGTCCCCGCGATCGCCACCGCTTAGGATGCGGCGCGTGAAGCAGCTTGCCCCGGACCTCTGGATGCTGAGCGGGTTCCCGCCGAACGGCATCAACATCTACGTGATGGGCGACGTCCTGGTCGACGCCGGCACGCGCCATTCGGGGCGCAGGATCTTCCGCCAGATCGAGGGCCACGCGATCCGCACTCACGCGCTGACGCACGCGCATCCCGACCACCAGGGCGCGAGCAAGGAGGTCTGCGACAAGCTCGGCATCGAGCTTTGGTGCGGCGAGCGCGACGCGGACGCGATGGAGAGCGGCAACCTCGCCCAGAAGGACCACCGCATCAACCGGATCATCATGAAGGCGTGGGGCGGACCGGCTCACCCGGTCGCCCGCCGCCTGCACGAGGGCGACGAGGTCGCCGGGTTCAAGGTGCTCGACGTGCCGGGCCACTCCGCCGGCCACGTCGCCTACTGGCGCGAGTCCGACCGCGTGCTGGTCGCCGGCGACGTCCTCAACAACATGAACGTGATGACCGGGATCCGCGGCCTGCACGAGCCGCGCGTCGAGTTCACGATCGACCCGCCGCTCAACCGCGAGTCCGCGCGCAAGCTCGCCGCGCTCGAGCCGTCGCTCGTCGTCTTCGGGCACGGCCCGCCGCTGCGCGACACGCGCAAGCTGGTCGAGTTCGTGAACCGACTGCCTCGGTAGCGCCGGGAGATACTGCGAAGCGATGTCGCAGCACAACGTCGAGATCGTGCGCAGCGTCTACGAAGACCCCCGCGGCCTGACGGGTCTGGCTTCAGAGAGCGTCGCGCCCGGCGCGGAGTTCGACTTCAGCGAGGTCTACCCCGACACGCCGGTCCTGCGGGGCGTCGAGGAGCTGCGCCGCTTTCGCGAGAGCGGGCCCTGGAGCGGGTCGCCGATCCATTTGGAGCCGGAGCGGTTCTTCGACGTTGACGACGAGCGGGTGCTCGTCTTCGTGCGGGTGACGGCCACCGGACACATGAGCGGGGCGCCGGTCGAGAACCGCGTCGCGCACGAGTTCACGATCCGCGACGGCCTGCTCGTGCGCTTCAAGGTGTACGGGGACCGCGACCAGGCCCTCGAGGCCGCCGGCCTGCGACCCACCTAGGCGGGTGTTGCCTCCGCCGGGCGGATGTTCTGGTTCCCGCGGAACACGTTGGCCGGGTCGTACTCGGCCTTGATGCGCGCGAGGCGCGCGTACTTCTCGTCGCCGAACGCGGCGCGGACGCGGTCCTCGCCCTCGTCCCCGATGAAGTTCAGGTAGACGCCCCCGGAGGAGAACCTGCTGACGTCGTCGCGGAAGGCCTTCGCCCAGCCGATCACGCGCTCGTCGTCCGCGGGGTCCTCCCAGAGTGCGAACGGGTGCACGACCCAGCGCGCGTCGCGCTGCTGCATCGGGGTCGCGTCCCCGCCGAGGCGCTTCACCGCTCCGCCCCAGGGCACGACCAGCGACTGCGACGGGGTCGGGCTCGGCATCGCCAGCGAGTGGCCGTGGATCGCCTCGATCGCCTCGTCGGTGATCTCGTGCAGGTACTCGGCCGTCCACCAGTTGCGATAGCCGGGCGGGTCGTCGATCGACTGCTGGAACTCCGCGTAGGGCACCGCGCCGGTCAGGTCGGCGACCGGCCCGAGGTCCTTGAATGGGTGGAGCAGGTGCTCTCCGTCCTCCACCGGGCCCGCGTAACAGAACACGAGCGCCGCCACGAGGCGCCCGTGCAGGTCCGCCGGCAGCTCGTCGTCGGGCGGCACGGTGAGGTACGCGATCGCCGGGCCGAGCTCCGGGGGCGCCGCGCACACCAGGTCGCGCATCATCCGCAGCAGCTCGCGGCCGGTCTCGGCCTCGTAGAGGAGCAGCCCGGCGTAGACCTCCGGGCCGACGGGATGCAGCCGGAACGTGAGTGACGTGGCGACGCCGAAGTTCCCCCCGCCGCCGTGCAGCGCCCAGAAGAGGTCGGGGTGCTCGGCTTCGCTTGCCGTGACGCGCGCGCCGTCGGCCGTCACGAGGTCGACGGACACCAGGTTGTCGCAGGAGAGCCCGTGCAGTCGCTCGAGCCATCCGGAGCCGCCCCCGAGGGTCAGCCCCGCGACGCCCGTCGAGGAGACGCGGCCGCCGGTCGTGGCGAGGCCGTGCTGCTGCGTCGCCGCGTCGAGCTCGGCCCACGTGCAACCTCCGCCGACCCGCGCCGTGCGCGCCTCCGGATCGACCTCGATGTCCTTCATCGGGCGCACGTCGATCACCAGCCCGTCGTCGAGCGTCGACATGCCCGCGACCGAATGGCCGCCCGAGCGCACCGCGATCGCGAGGCCCTGCTCGCGGCCGAAGCGCAGCGCGGCTGCGACGTCGTCCGCGGACTCGCAACCGGCGATCAGCGCAGGGCGCCTGTCGATCATCGAGTTGAACAGGGCCCGGGCGTCGTCGTACCCGGCGTCGCCGGGGCCGGTCAGCGCGCCCCCGAACGATTCGCGCAGCGCGCCCAGGGCGTCCGCGGTCACGGTCGTCGCCATCAGAACTCCTCCCTCGTCGAAGAGCCGGTCGATTGGAACCTACCGCCGCCGGCCGAGCATGGAAAGTGCCGCTCGTCACACTCGGCGCTACAGTGGCGCCGATGGCTGAGCGCGTGGGCTTCATCGGGTTGGGGATCATGGGCACGCGCATGGCTGCCAACCTGGCGCGCGCGGGTTTCGACCTCGTCGTCTGGAACCGGACGGCCGCCACCGCGCAGCGCTGGGCGGACGAGCACGGGGCCGCCGTCGCGTCTTCGCCGGCGCAGGTCGCGGAGCGCAGCGACGTGGTGATCACGATGGTCGTCGACGGCGCACAGGTCGAGTCCGTCCTGCTCGGCGACGAGGCCGCGGTCGAGGGCGCGCACGAGGGCCTGCTCTGCATCGACATGTCGACGATCGGGCCGCGGGCCGCGCGGCACGTCGGCGAGCGGCTCGCCGAACACGGGATCGAGTTCATGGACGCGCCGGTCACCGGGTCTTCGCCGAAGGCCGAGGACGGCACGCTCACGATCATGGCCGGCGGCACCGGCAGCGCGTTCGAGCGCGCGCGCCCGCTGTTCGACGCGATGGGTGAGCTGATCGTGCACGTCGGCGACGTCGGCCAGGGCCAGCTCGTGAAAGTGATCAACAACGCGGTCGCGGCCGCGAACACGGTGCTTGTGGCCGAGGCGCTGCTCGCGGGCAAGCAGGCGGGCGCCGACCTCGACGCGCTGGTCACCGTGATGAACGCCGGCTCGGGCGCCTCGGCGATGCTGGCGCTGAAGGCGCCCCCGATGCGCGCGCACGACTGGAGCACGCTCTTCAAGCTCGAGCACATGCTCAAGGACGTGCGCCTCTGCATCGAGGAGGCCTCCGAGGCGGGCGCCGACGTGGGCCTGATCGAGCGCACGGAGGCGGTGCTGGCCGAGGCCGAGCGCCGTGGGCTCGGCGAACACGACTTCGCCGCGGTCCTGGAGGTCGTCGAGGAGCGCTCGGGAGCGCGGCTCTAGCTGTCGGCCGGCGGGCGCCCGGGGCTCGCCAGGCCCCCGCCGCGCGAGCGGCGCACGAAGTACATGATCACCGTGGAGGCGAGGACCGCCAGCACGATCCCGGGGCCGGTGTCCCAGAGGGCGTAGGTGATCAGCCCGGCGACCAGCGAGCCGCCGATGCCGATCAGCATCGTCTGGCCGAGCGTCATCGGGTCCTTGCCGGGCAGCGCGAGTCGCGCGAGCGCGCCCACGGCCAGGCCGCCGACGGCGATCACGATCACGAAGACGATGAAGCTCATGCCGCGCCCGGAGGCCCGCTCTCGCGAGCGCGCTCCTCGCCCTCCGGCATGCGGCCGTCGCGGCCGACGTAGCCGTCCTTGCCGCCGACGACCACGTAGACCGCGTCCTCGTCGGAGACGTTCTTGATCTTGCGCACGGTCGCGGCGTCCACGCGCGCGAGCCCGCCCGGGCCCAGCACGTGGGTCGCCCCGTTGCCGAACTCGAACTCGACCGTCCCGCGATGCACGAAGTAGGTCTCCTCCTGCTCGTCGTGATAGTGGCGGCCGCTCTCGTATCCGGGGGGCATCACGATCGCGTTGATGCCGAAGGCCGTGACGCCCAGGTTGCGACGGATCTTGCGGAAGCCGTAGCCCTCGCCGATCGCGTCGAGCGTCCCGAGGGCGTAGCCGTCGCCGCTCACGATCTCGTTCATCTCGTCGCCCGCCATGCGAGGGCATCCTAGCGCCCGCCGGTCGCCGCGAGACTAAGCTGACCCGCATGCGAGCACGGGGATTGTGCGCGGCGTGCCTCGCCGCCCTGGTGCTGGCCGGGTGCGGCGGCGACGACCCGGGCGCCGGCGCCACGGCGACGGAGCCCCGGCCCGGTGCGGCGCAGCGCGACGTGCGCGCCGCCGTCGACGAGTACGTCGACGCGCTCGCGGGCGACGATCCCGCGGCGATGTGCGAGGTCCTCACCGACCGCGCCAAGGCGGCGGTCAAGGGGTTCCTGCCGAGCACGGACTCCTCGGCCGGCTGCCCGGAGGTCGCGCGGAAGCTCGCCCGCCAATCGGTCCCGTTGCGCCGCGTCAAGGTGGACCGGATCTCCGTGTCGGGCCGGGTCGCGACCGCGCGCATCAACAGCCGCAGGCCTGCATACGAGAGCGCGGTGCAGCTCATCAACGAGGACGGCGGCTGGAAGATCAGCTACCCGCCGGGCGTCGTGGAGAAGTTCAGGACGCCGCCCGGGGTGCCGATCGAAAAGTGATGAAGCTGCTGCTGTGGATCGGGGGCCTCACGCTGTGCGCCGCCGTGCTCGCGGGCGGTGTGGTTGCGCTGGGCGACGACGGGACGGAATCGAAGCCGAAGCGCTCGGCGACGCTCGCGAGCAGCGAGCCGGGCGAGGCGATCCGCGACCCCGAGGAGGACCAGTCCTTCCCCGAGCCCGAGTCGAGCGACTCCCATCCCGTCGCCGACAGCCCGGAAGTCGCGGTCGAGACCGCGGAGACCGGCGTCAGCCCGGGGGCGCCTTCCGACGAGGAGGTGCGGCGCGATCTGCGCGAGCTGGAGCGCTACTACGGTCGCGGCGGGGGGCGCGGGCGCGGCGTGACCGTCGCGGACGGGATGGCGCAGGCGGCGCCGGACGTCCCGGCCGCCGTGCAGGACCTGGTCGCCGGAGGCAACGCGATCGCACGCTTTCCGTACCGGTGGGGCGGAGGCCACGGCTCCTTCCTCGACAACGCCTACGACTGCTCGGGGTCGGTGAGCTACGCGCTCGCCGCCGCCGGGCTGCTGGACGTCCCGCTCGCCTCGGGGGACCTGATGGGATGGGGCCGCAAGGGCCCGGGCAAGTGGATCACCGTGTACGCGAACCCGGGGCACGTGTACATGGAGGTCGGCGGCGCGCGCTTCGACACCAGCGGCCGCGACGGGCGGCGCGGCTCGCGCTGGCAGCTTGCGACGCGTTCCGGGCGCGGCTTCGAGGCGCGCCACTTTCCAGGGCTGTAGCGGTCAGGCGTGGGCCGCGGCAGCGGCGCCGCGCGTGCGCGGCGACGCGGCCGACGCCACCAGGTGGATGACCACCACCGCGGCGGCGATCGAGGCGCCCGCCGCCGTGTCCGCGTAGTAGGAGACGTACAGGCCGGCGGTGCCGGCGAAGAGCGCGAGCGCGGTCGCGATCCCCATCATCGGGGGGAGGCGGTCCGTCACCAGGCGGGCGCTTGCCGCGGGCCCGACCAGCAGCGCGAGGATCAGCAGGTTGCCGAGCGCCTGGACCGCGATCACGGTGAACGCGCCCACGAGGCCGAGCAGGACCAGGTCCGCCGTGTGCGGCCGCGCGCCGAACGCCCGCGCGTTCGCGCGGTCGAACCCGACGACCAGCAGCCGCGTGTGTGCGATGCCGAGCGCCGCGAGCGTGGCGAGCGCGAGCCCCGTGGCGAGCAGCAGCTCGCCGTCGGTGACCCCGAGGACGTCGCCGAACAACAGCTCGCCGACCGCGCGCGGGGTCTCGGGCGAGAGTGCCAGCAGCGCGCCGAGGCCGAGCAGCGAGGTGACGGCGACGGCGATCCCGGCGTCCGCCCCGATGCCGTGCAGGCGGCTCGATAGCACGATCGCGGGTGCGGCGACGGCGATCCCGAGCAGCGCGCCGGCCTCGAGCGGCACGCCGGCGAGCGACGCCACGACCAGGCCCGGGAACAGCGCGTGCGACAGCGACTCCGCGCTGTAGGAGAGGCCGTAGAGCACGACCCAGCACCCGAGCGGGCCGGCCGCGAGCGCGAGCAGCGCGATCTCCACGAGGGCGCGGCTCGTGATGCCGCTGCGCCAGGGCTCGAGCAGGAAGTCGGCGACCTCGCCCACTAGTCGTCGTGAGCGTGGTGGTGCGCCGGCACGATCCCCTCGGCGGGTGCTCCGTCCTCACCCGGCAGCACGACGATCGAGCCGCCGTAGGTGCGCTCGAGCACGTTGCGCGTCAGCACGACCTGCGGCGGGCCGAAGGCGATCTGGGCCCCGTTGAGGCAGAGCACGCGATCCCAGGAGCGGGTCTGCTCGAGGTCGTGCGTCGCGATCAGCACGGCGCGGCCCGCGCCCGCGAGATCGTCGATCAGGGCCATCAGGCGGCCGGCGCTCAGGTCGTCGAGCCCCGCGAACGGCTCGTCGAGGAGCAGCACGTCGGCCTCCTGCACCAGCGCCCGCGCGACGAGGACCCGCTGGCGCTGCCCGCCCGACAGCTCTCCGAAGGTCTCGTGCGCGGCGTGCTCGAGCCCCACCACGCGCAACGCCGCGCGCGCACTCTCGCGCTCCGCGCGCCCGGGCGCGCGCCACCACGGTAGACGGCCGAGCGAACCCATCAACGCCACGTCGAGCGCGCTCACCGGATAGTCGAGGCGCGACCGCTCGGTCTGGGGCACCGAGCCGCAGCGCCCCCGCACCGTGAGGTCTCCGGCGGCCGGGGCGATGTCCCCGAGCAGCGCGCGGAACAGGGTCGTCTTTCCGCCGCCGTTGGGCCCCAGCACGCCGACGCGCATGCCGGGCCCGACCGCGAACGTCACGTCCCGCAGCACGGGCGCCTCGCCGTAGCCCGCGGCCAGGCCGCGGGCCTCGACCAGCGTCACGACGGGGCCTCCGCCTCGCACCCGCGCCGCCCGCCGGTCAGGCCCCGCACGATCGCGTCCGCGTTCGCGCGCTCCATGCCGAGGTAGGTGTCCCCGGCCGACCCCTCCGGCCCGAGCGTGTCGCCGTAGAGCTCGTAGCGCGCGCTCGCGCCCGTCTCGCGGGCGATCGCACGGGCGAGCTTCGAGCTCACCGAGCGCTCGGCGAACACGGCCGTCACGTGCTCGCGCTCGACCGTCCGCACGAGGTCGGACAGCTCACCCGCGGAGGGCTGGGCGACCGTCGTGCGCGCGGGGATCACCGTGCCGACGATTTCGATCCCATAGCGGGACGCCAGATAGGCGAAGGCGTCGTGGTCGGTGACGAGCTTGCGCCGCGCGCGGGGGACCTGTCCGATGCAGCGCGCGATCCCGCGGTCGAGCCGGCCGACGGCGGCGGTGTAGCGGCGCTCCGCGGCGCGCACGTGCGCGCGGCTCGCGGGCGCGGCCTGCGCGATCGCATCCGCCAGCCGCGCGACCGCCGTGCGCGTGTTGCGCGGGTCGTGCCACCAGTGGGGGTCGAGCTCGCCGCCGTCGCCGCGGCGCGGATGGGGGAGGCCCTCGCCGAGGTCGACGATGGGCGCGTCGCTGCCGGCGTCCTGCGCGGCGCCGTCCACCCAGGCATCGAGGTCTCCGCCGCTGCGGACGATCAGGTCGGCGTCCGCCAGCGCCTCGACGTCGTCGGGCCGCGGCTCGTAGTCGTGCGGGTCCGTGTTGGCCCGGAGGATCTGGTGCACGTCCACGTCCGTCCCGGCGAGGTTGCGGGCCCAGTCGCCCGCCTGCGTGGTCGTCGCGACGACGCTTACCTCGCCGCCCGTGTCGTTCCCGCAGGCGGCGACCCCGGCGCAGAGCGCGGCCGCGGCCACGAGCGCAGCCGCCGGACGCCGCAGGCGCGCAACGCGGGCCAGCGCGGAGCAGGCGAACGCGCCCCCGGCGAGCGTCGCGATCGTCGCTCCGGGCGGCGCGTTCAGCTGCACGGAGAGCCACAGCCCGATCGTCCCCTCGGCGGCCACGAGCACGACGGTGGCCGCCTGCCAGGGCGCCATGCGGCTGGTCCACAGGCGCACGGTCGCGGCCGGCACCACGACCAGCGCCGCGACGAGCAGCGCCCCGAGCGTCGCGAGCGCGGCCGTGACCACGAGTGCGACCAACGCCGGCAGCGCCGCGTCGGCGACGGCGCGCCGCCGGCCGAGCGCGCTCGCCGCCTGAGGGTCGAACCCGCTCGCGAGCCACGTCCGCCCGAGCGTCGCCGTGGCCGCGAGCGCCGCCGCGCTCACCGCCCCGGCCACCAGGAGGTCGCCGGGCTCGACGAGCAGGAGGCTCCCGAACAGCAGCGCCTCCACCCCCGGGCCGGACTCGAACACGTCGCTCGCGAGGATCACTCCGAGCGCGAGCATCCCCGTCAGGCCGATCGCGGTCGTCGCGTCGGCTCCGATGCGGGTGCGCCGCCCGAGCGCCATGACCACCAGCGCGAACGCCGCGGCCGCGCCGAGCGCCCCGAGCGGGGCGGCGAAGCCGAGGCCGTCCGCCAGCACGAGGCCCGGAAAGGCAGCCGTTCCGGCGGCGTGCGAGTAGAAGGAGAGGCCGCGCAGCACGATCCAGCAGCCGAGCACGCCCGCGCCCACCGACAACAGCAGGACCTCGGCGATCCCGCGCTGGACGTAGGGCAGGTCGAACGGGGAGAAGAGCGCGTCCACGGGCGAGGTATATCAGAGAATGGGAACGGTTCTCATTACCATAAAGCCGCCGCGCGGGCTATGATCGGCCGCGATGGGAGCAGGCCACCTCGCGAAGGACGAATGGCGCGAGCACGCGCTCGAGGAGCTGCGCCGCGCCGGTCACCGCAGCGGCGGCGCCCGCTCCGCGGTGGTCGACCTGATGGCGCGCCAGCACTGCTGCGTGACCGCGCAGGAGGTCTTCGACGGGCTGCGCGAGGACGGGCAGGTGGTCGGCATCGCGAGCGTGTACCGGGCGCTCGACCTGCTTTCGCGGATGAACCTCGTGCACCGGCTCGACCTCGCCGACGCGGCCTACTACGAGCCCGCCCACCCGGGCGGTGAGCACCACCACCACGTGGTGTGCGACCGCTGCGGCAAGGTCTCGCAGTTCGAGGACCAGGAGCTCGAGGCGGCGATCGAACGGCTCGCCGGCCGCCTCAAGTACACGGTCGCGGCGCACGACGTGGTGTTGCGCGGCTCGTGCCCCGACTGCCGCTAGCCGCTCCCCGAATAGGATCGGGGGCGTGGAGCTCAACGAGAGGCAGTGGCGCGCCCTCGGCGCGATCTGCGACACGTTCGCGCCCGGCACGGGCGGCGCCCCCGGCGCCTCCGAGATGGGCGTGCCGCGCGTGCTGGCCGACGCGCTCGACATGAACCCGCGCAAGGCCGACCGTAAGCAGGTCGCGCAGCTTCTGTCGCTGTGGGACACGCGCCTGCTGACGGCGCTCGGCGGTGGCGGCCTCGAGCACTTCAGCGAGCTGTCGCCGGAGCGCCGCGAGCGGGTGCTGCTCTCGTGGTGCGACAGCCGGTTGCCGCAGCGCCGCGCCGCGTTCCAGGCGCTGCGCAAGGGCGCGCTGCTCTTCTACTACATGGTCCCGGGCGAGAACGGCGCGCGCAGCCCGGTGTGGGATGCGATCGGATACGCGGGCCCGCTCGGCCCGCTCGAGAACGCGCCGCCCAAGGCGATCCGCGTGCTCGACGTCGACCGGGACACCGATCTCGAATGCGACGTGTGCGTGGTCGGGTCCGGCGCGGGCGGCGGCACCGCGGCCGGCGTGCTGGCCGCGGCCGGCCTCGACGTCGTGGTGCTCGAGGCGGGCGACTACTACGACGACGGCGACTTCGACGGCGGAGAGCTCGAGGGCTACGGCCGCATGTACATGTACGGGGGCGGGGCCGCGACCAACGACCAGAGCGTCGGCCTGCTCGCGGGGAGCTGCCTCGGCGGCGGCACGACCGTCAACTACACGACCTCGTTCCGCACCCCCGACGACGTGCGCGAGGAGTGGGCCTCGCACGGCGTGCCCGCCTTCGCGGGCGACGAGTACGGCCGCAGCCTCGACGCTGTGTGCGAGCGGCTCGGGGTCAACCAGGAGCACAACTCACCGTCCGCGCGGGAGCAGGTGCTGCACCGGGGCCTCGCGGACCTCGGGTGGCACGTGGACTCGATGCCGCGCAACGTGCGCGGCTGCGACCAGGGCGAGAACTGCGGTTACTGCGGCTACGGCTGCCGGCTCGGCGCCAAGCAGTCGACGGTCAAGACATGGCTCGCCGACGCCCAGGAGGCGGGCGCGCGGATCGTCGTGCGCACGCGCGCGGAGCGGGTGACCGTCGAGGGGGGCGACGCGCGCGGGGTGCAGGCGCGCACCGCCGAGGGCCACAGGGTCACGGTGCGGGCGCGGGCGGTGGTCGCGGCATGCGGCGCGATCCAGACCCCCGCGCTGCTGCGTCGCTCCGGCCTCGCGAACGTCAACATCGGCCGCCACCTGCGCCTGCATCCCGCGACGGTGGTCTGGGGCGTGTTCGACGAGGAGGTGCGCCCGTGGGAGGGGACGATGCAGGCGATCTACTCCGACGAGCACCGGTTCCTCGACGGTGGATACGGCGTCAAGTACGAGACGGCGGCGATCCACCCGAGCCTGCTGGTCACGTTCTCGCCCTGGCGCGGGGGCGCCGACCACGCACGGATCATGGAGGCGCTGCCCAACTCGGTCCCGATCGGCGTGCTGCTGCGCGACCGCGACGGAGGCGAGGTGAAGGTGGCGAAGGACGGCAACCCGGTCGTGAAGTACCAGCTCTCCGACTACGACGTCGGTCACGTGAGGAAGGGCGCCGACGGCGCCGCGCAGATCCTCGAGGCGGCCGGCGCGCAGCGCATCTTCTCCTCGCATTCCCGCTCCGTCGCCTACCAGCCCGGGCGCGACGGCGGCCGCGAGCGGTTCATGCGCGACGCGGACGCGTGCGGCTGGGACGCCGGCCACTGCACGTACGGCTCGTTCCACATCATGGGATCGGCCCGCATGGGAGGCTCGCCGCACACGTCGGCGTGCAATCCGCGCGGTGAGACATGGGAGGCCCGCAACCTCTACGTCTGCGACGGCTCGGCGTTCCCGACCGCGTCGGGCGTCAATCCGATGATCTCGATCGAGTCGATCGCGCACATGAACGCCTCCGCGCTCGCGTCGTCGTTGCGCTGACGCGCTGACGATCGGCCCACGGGCATGCCCGCGTGTGTTAAAAGCCACGCATAGGGAATGAACAACCCGTACTCGCGGCGCCGCCGGGATGGATCTGGACGATGCGGCCCGTCAATGCAACACGATGGAAGGGAGGCTTCCGTGGCGGAGCTGAATGCACGCGACACGAAGCTCGTGCAGTACCTCAACGAGGCGCTCACGAAGGAGAAGCAGCTCGAGACGGCGCTGGAGGCGCACATCTCGATGACGACACTTGTGCCGTACCGCAAGCGGCTGAAGCAGCACCTGAGCGAGACCAAGCGCCACGCTCGGGAGGTGGAGCGCCGGATCAAGCGGCTCGGCGGTGAGACCAACGGCATCGGCGGCGTCGTGCAGGACGTCGCGGCAAAGGGCGCGGCGCTCGCGCAGGGGCCGATCCACGCCGTGCGCGGCACCAGCGAGCAGGAGGTGCTGCTCAAGAACGCGCGCACGGAGTTCAAGGAGGAGGCCGAGGAGATCGGCACGTACACGATGATCGAGAACCTCGCCCTGAAGGTCGGCGACCGCGACACGGCCAAGCTCGCAAAGGCGATCCTGCGCGAAGAGAAGCGCATGGCGGGCTTTCTCGAGAAGCTGATCCCGCGGCTCACGAGCGCCGTCGCGCAGGCCGAGATCCCGGCGCGCGAGCGCAACGGCGGCAGGCGCCGCACGACCGCGCGCAAGGCGACCGGCACCACGCGCACGCGCGGCGCGGCGTCGAGTCGCTCGGGCAGCGGAAGGAAGAGCGCTTCCACGCGGTCGAGCGGATCCCGCTCCACCGCCCGGCGCAAGACCATCCGGCTCCTCGAGCCGGGCCTCGAAGGGCCGCACCACCGCGCGCCGCAAGACGGCGAGCCGCAAGACCGCGCGCCGCAAGACCGCGCGCAGCGCCCGCTAGGGCGTCCGCGGAACTCCACTCCGGCCTCCGGTGGCGCCCCGCGCCATCGGAGGCCCGTGCGGAGGCCTAGCGCTTCTGCGCGTTCGACCAGTCGCACAGGCCGCGGAAGGCGGCCTGCGCGAAGTCGTTGAATCCCGCGACGGCGAAGACCGTCGTGACCGTGCGCCCGGCGCGGGGGTGCGCGAGGCGCAGCCCCACGAACCCGAGCGCGGTCCACGCTCCCATGCAGCGGCTGCACGTGACCAGCTCGCCGACCGCACGCCGCGCGGCGCCGCCGCGCGGGCGCTTGCGGCCGGCGGGGTCGTCCACGAAGGGCTCCCGCACCCAGGTGCCGATCTTCTCGCGCGAGACCACCTTCGCGACCGCGAAGGTCGCGGCGGTCAACGGGATCAGCTCGCGGCCGAGCAGGCTGCGGACTTCGTCGTCGCGCCCGCGCGTGCCGACGATCAGGCCGGTCATCGCAACGGCGAAGACCGCGTTGAGCGCGCCGTACTCGGCGGCGCCCGGCTCCTCCTCGCGCCCGCGCAGGTTCTCGGGGGCGGGGAGCCCCGGAGCGGGCGACTCCTCGACCTTCAGGTCATGCAAGTCCGCGGGCTTGGCGGGGTCGGCTGCCATGGGCCGCGCATTGTGGCAGCAAAGGCCGTTTGCTCAGGCGGTCGCGCCGGCCTTGCGGGCGCGCCGCAGGCCCTGCTTGGCGAGCAGGCCGTTGAAGAACAGCAGCAGCGTCTTGTTCGGGGGCGCGCGGAAGCCGCTCTCGGTGTGCGGGGCATACAGCGCGCCCTGCTCGTCGACCGTGAGCCACCCGGTGTGCTGGCGCGCCGAGAGCCCGATCAGCTTGGCGCGGTAGGAGTGCGCGACCAGCCCCGCCCGCCGGCCGCCCGGCGGAAGCACGCGGCTGCTCGAGAGCCTGATGCCCTCCGGCCCGGCGTCGCCGATCTGCACCGGGACGATCTCCGGGTAGCCGTCGCCGCCCACGTACGCGACCAGCGCGTGGTCGAGCGCGCGCAACCGCCGCGCGGCGCGGACAGCGTCCACGCGCGGGGCGGTGCCCTTCTTGGGCTCGGCCTGGGCGGGCGGCTCGCCGGCATGCGGTGCACCGTGAACGTCCGCCGATCCGGCGCAGTCCAGGTTGTCCCAGACGCTCACGCGCGAGGCGTCCACGGCGACCGGCACGCGGTCCTGGTAGTACTCGCGCAGCCAGCGGTCCCAGAAGATCCTGCCCTCCTTGGGCGGTCCCATGAAGCGGGTCGCCGCCGGCTTGAGGGTGTTCTCCAGGTACTCCCGCGACGGTGCGACCGACGCCTGCGCGTCGCCCTGCACCAAGACGTAGTCCGGCGCCTCGGCGAAGCCGTGCTCGCGCGCGTGATAAGCCAGCGCGACGCGCGGGTTGCGGGCGATGCGCTCCAGCTTCTTCCCGAACCCGAGCGAGGTCGTGAACGACACCGTGCCGGCATCGCGGTCGCGCAGCCCGATCGGGGAGACCGCGGTCACCACGGCTCCCCCGGCCGGGGTCACGTACGCGAGCGCGGCGGTCAGGTCACCGCTGATCGCCTGGTCCGCCCGGTCCGGCCACGTGATCGCCATGATTCGCGGGAACGTACCCTGAAGTAACACGAGATGCCAGTCGAGGACGACACATGATTGTTCTGGTCACGGGAGCCCGCGGCCTGATCGGGTCTGCGCTGGCCGAGGCGCTCGCACGGCAGGAGCACGAGGTGGTGCGCCTCACCCGCTCGGCGCCCGCCGGCGCCGGCGAGTTCCAGTGGGACCCCGACGGGGGTGCGATCGACCGCGGTGCGTTCGAGGGGGTCGACGCGGTCGTCCATCTCGCCGGCGAGACCGTGGCCGGCCGCTGGTCCGACGCGAAGAAGCGCCGCATCCGCGACAGCCGGGTGAACGGGACCCGCCTGGTGAGCGAGACGATGGCGGCGCTCGACGGGCCTCCTCCGGTGCTCGTGTGCGCCTCGGCGATCGGCCTGTACGGCGATCGAGGTGACGAGCGGCTGACCGAGTCGAGCGCTCCGGGGAGTGGGTTCCTCGCCGACGTCGTGCGCGAATGGGAGGCCGCCGCCGACCCGGCCCGCGCCGCGGGCATCCGCGTCGTGCACACGCGCTTCGGGATCGTGCAGAGCGCGGAGGGCGGCGCGCTCAAGACGATGCTCCCGATCTTCCGGCTGGGGCTCGGCGGGCGCCTCGGGAGCGGCCGCCAGTACGTGAGCTGGGTGTCGATCGACGACACGGTCGGCGCGATCGCGTTCGCGCTCGCGCGCGACGACGTCTCCGGCCCGCTGAACGTCACCGCGCCCGAGCCGGTCACGCAGGCCGAGCACGCGCGCACGCTGGCGCACGTGCTGGGCCGGCCGGCGGTCCTGCCCGCGCCGGGGTTCGCGATCCGGGCCGCGCTCGGCGAGTTCGCCGGGGAGGTGCTGACGGGGGCGCGGGTCCTTCCGGAGCGGCTCTCCGGGCTGGGCTACGCCTTCCGCCACCGCGAGCTCGAGCCCGCTCTGCGCGAGCTGCTCGGGCGCGGGTCCTAGCCCAGTTCGCGCGCGACGACGCGCAGGTCGGCGACCAGGTCCTCCATCGCCGCGGCGCGCGAATCGTCGTCGCCCGCGCGCAGGATCGAGGAGGGGTGGACGGTCGCCGTCACGCGTTCGGCGAGCGCGGACTCGACGAACCGCCCGCGCTCGCGCGTGACCCGGAAGTCGCGTCCCAGCAGCGCCTGCGCGGCGGTCGCGCCCAGGCAGACCAGCACGCGCGGCTGCACGAGCGCGAGCTCGGCGTCGAGCCAGGGGCGGCACGCGCGGACCTCCTCGAGGTTCGGCTTCTGGTGGATGCGGCGCTTGCCGCGGGGGCGCCACTTGAAGTGCTTGACGACGTTCGTCACATAGACCAGGTCGCGATCGATGCCGGAGCGCTCGAGCGCCTGGTCGAGGACCCGACCGGCGGGCCCCACGAACGGCCGGCCCTCGATGTCCTCGCGGTCACCGGGCTGCTCCCCGACCATCATCACCTCGGAGCGCTTCGCTCCCTCCCCGAAGACCGTCTGGGTGCCGGTCCGCCACAGATCGCAGGCGCGACAGCCGGCCGCCGCCGCGCGCAGCTCCTCGAGGCTGCCCGCGCCGGGCGGGACGGTGTCCGTGAGGCTGGTCTGGGCGTCGGAGGCCACGACGGGCTTCTACCCGCGGGGGCGCTATCGCACGCGGAAGGAGAAGGGGCCCAGACGCACGCCGACCGTGCACGTGCAGCTGTTGCCCTGGATGTCCTGCTCGAAGCTGACGGTCCCGCGGTAGCGCCCGCGGCACCAGCGCTCGGCGCGTTGCCCGTCGCCGCCGAACGGCCTCACGAGGAAGCGCACGACGCCGTCCTTGCGGTAGCGGATGCCGAGCGAGGTCGCCTCGATCTCCCCGCACCCGGGCGGGCCGTCCACCTTGATCGAGAAGTACTCGCCGCTCGAGGCCACCGGCTCGATCGCGCGGAAGCGGATCAGGAAGCGCTCCGCGCGGCCGCCGCGCGCGGGCGTGGCGGACGGGAAGGGCGAGGCGAGCACGCGCGAGCGCTCGCACCCCATCAGCCTGTCGGCGCGATCGGCGCTCACGCGGTCGCGCCCGGGACCGCAGCGCACCACGTCGCGGCGGCCGTTCGCGACGTTCACGGCGTCCGCTCCGGGGCCCGCCCAAACATGGTTGGTCCCGGAGGACAGTCCCCCGTAGGCGTATGCCGAGGGAGCGTCGTCGAGGCGATCCGCGCCGCCGCCGCCGAGCAGGCGGTCGGTGCCGGGGCCGCCGATCAGGATGTCCCGGCCGCCGCCGCCCGAGATGCGGTCACGGCCGGGCCCGCCCTCGAGGCAGTCGCGTCCCGCGCCGCCGAAGATGTTGTCGTTGCCGTCCATGCCGAGCACGTGGTTGGCGGCCGCGTTCACGCTCAGGCGCTCGGACGCGGCGGTTCCCTGGATCAGGGCTCCGCAACCGGCCGCCGCCGCCGCCTGCGCGGGCAGGACCGCGAGCGCCGTCGACACGGCCACGAGCGCGAGGATCGGGCGCATGCGAGCACGTTAGACGCGGATCGGCGCCCTCCTGCCGGGCGCTGGACGCATGGCCGATAGGGTGCGCGGCCGTGTCCGCTCCGGCTGATTGCAGGTTCTGCGCGATCGCGCGCGGCGACGCCGAGGCGCGCGTCGTGCTCGAGGGCGAGCGCACGCTCGGCTTCCTCGATCGCAGGCCGCTGTTCCCGGGCCATGTGCTCCTGATCCCACGCGAGCACCACGAGACGATGGCCGATGCGAGCCCGGACCTGATCGCCGCGCTGTTCGCGGACGCCCGCCGGCTCGCGGTGGCCGTCGAGCACGGGCTGGGCGCCGATGGGTCGTTCGTCGCGGTCAACAACCGCGTGAGCCAGAGCGTTCCCCACCTGCACGTTCACGTCGTGCCGCGCCGCCGCAAGGACGGCCTGCGCGGGTTCTTCTGGCCCCGCAACGCGTATCGCGACGACGCGCACGCGGACGAGGTCTGCGCGACGCTGCGGCAGGCGCTGGAACGGATCGCGGGCTGAGGAAGGCCCGCGGGCGGGCGCGGCGAAGATAGGCGCCGATGAGCAACGAACGGACAGGAGGGCCATGCCCGTAGAGCAGGCGTTGCAGCGGTTCAGCGAGACCGAGAGCGGCGAGAGCTTCTCGCTCCAGAACGACCGGCTGCTCAAGGTCGAGCTGACGGACGTCACGATCCAGGCCAAGCTCGGGTCGATGGTCGCCTATCAGGGCGACGTCAAGTTCGAGCGCGCGGGGACCGGCGGCATGGCGCGCCTGATGAAGAAGATGGCCACCGGCGAGGGCGTGAAGCTGATGACCGTGTCGGGCAGCGGGGAGGTCTTCCTGGCCGACCACGCCCAGGAGGTCCATCTGGTGAAGCTGGACAGCGACAAGATCACCGTGAACAGCCAGAACCTGCTCGCCTTCGACGCCGGCATCGACTGGGACATCCGCAAGGTGGAGGGCGCCTCCGGGGTGCTCGCGGGAGGGCTGTTCAACCTCGAGCTGTCGGGCTCCGGTTGGGTGGCGCTGCTCTCCGACGGGCCGCCGATGCTGCTCCAGCTGAAGGACGATCCCGCATATGCCGACCCGCAGGCAGCGATCACCTGGTCGAGCGGGGTGAAGACCGCCGTCAAGACGGACGTGAACCTCAAGACCCTGATCGGGCGGGGCTCCGGCGAGACCCTCCAGATGCAGTTCTCCGGCGACGGGTGGCTGCTCGTGCAGCCCTCCGAGGGCCGCGTGGACGTCGCCGCGTCGGCGTCCGGCCGCGGCCTCGGGAACCTGCTCGGCGGCTGAGACAATGCGGGGGTGACCCCTCGCGTCGAGTTCCTGTGGTGGGAAGGCTGTCCGTCGCACGAGCGCGCGCTCGCCGATCTGCGTGAGGCGATGGGCGCGCTGGGACTGGACCCGGGAGGCGTCGAGATCCGTCACATCGACAGCGAGGAAGAGGCAGCGCGCGTGGGTTTCGCCGGGTCGCCGACGATCCGCATCGACGGACGCGACGTGCAGCCTCCGAAAGACGAACCGGTTGGGCTAACGTGCCGCCTCTACAGGCTGCGGGACGGGCGCTATTCGCCGACCCCCGACCCCGCGGACCTGCGCGACGCGCTAGCCGCAACGAGGACGAGGTGACGATGGCGGACCTTTCGATCGGCGACCAGGCACCGGACTTCGAGCTGCCCGACACGGAGGGCGACGCCCACGCCTTTCCGGCCGGCGGGGGACAGCCGACGGCGATCGTCTTCACCTGCAACCACTGCCCGTACGCGCTCGCTTGGCACGAGCGCATCCTCGACGCGGCGCGCGACTACGGGGAGCGCGTGCGCTTCCTGCTCGTCAGCCCGAACGACGCGGAGCGCTACCCGCGCGACTCCTACGAGGCGATGCAGCAGCGCGTGCGCGGCGACGGCGGCTGGCCGGCGCCCTACCTCTACGACGAGTCGCAGCACGTCGCGCGCGCCTACGGCGCGAAGACCACGCCCGACGTGTTCGTGGTCGACGCCGAGGGCCGCCTGCGCTACCGCGGCGCCCCGGACGCCGAATACGACGACCCCGGGCAGAACGCCGCATGGCTGCGCGGCGCGCTCGACGCGGTGCTCGAAGGCTCCGACCCCGACCCCGCCGAGACGGAGCCCGTCGGCTGCAGCATCAAATGGAAAGCGCTTCGCTGACGATCCGGTCCTGCTCGAGGTTGTGCGCGGCGGGATACCCCTCGCCGGGGCTGGCGCGGTACTCGCGGCCGATGTAGTCGAGCTTCACGCCCTCGGGGACGAGCTCGCGCTCGCGGTTGCGCGTGAACATGAAGCGACGCGCGCCCATGTTGCGCGGCTCCTCCTGGACCCAGAGGATCTCGGTGAGGTTCGGGTACGACGCGATCAGGTCCACGATCTCCTGGCGCGGGAACGGATACAGCAGCTCGACCCGCGCGGCGGCGACGCGCTCGTTGCCCTCGTAGAGGTCGTGGCCCGTGATGTCGTAGTAGATCCGCCCCGTGCACAGCAGCAGCCGGGTCACCTCGTCGCGCCTGCCTTCGGCCGTGGGGTCGTCGATCACCCGCCGGAACCCGCCCTCGGCGAGCGCGCGCAGCGGTGAGAAGGAGCGCTGGTTGCGCAGCAGGCTCTTCGGAGTGAAGACGATCAGCGGCCGGATCTTCTGCACGAGGCCCTGGCGCCGCAGCAGGTGGAAGTACTGGCCGGGGGTCGAGACGTTCGCGCAGCGGATGTTGCCCTCGGCGGCGAGCGTCAGGAACCGCTCCTCGCGCGCGCTCGAGTGCTCGGGGCCGGCGCCCTCGTAGCCGTGCGGCAGCAGCAGCGTGAGCCGCGAGGTCTCGCCCCACTTCGCGAGCCCGGACACGATGAACTGGTCGACGGCGACCTGCGCCGCGTTCACGAAGTCGCCGAACTGCGCCTCCCACATCACGAGCGCCTCCGGCGCCTGCACGCCGTAGCCGTACTCGAAGCCGAGGGCGGCCGCCTCCGACAGCGGGCTGTTGTGGATCTCGAAGGAAGCCTCCGCGCCGTCGACGTGCTGGACCGGTGCGTGTCGCGCTCCGGTCTCCGTGTCGACCAGCACGAGATGGCGCTGGCTGAACGTCCCCCGCGCGGTGTCCTGCCCGGTCAGGCGCAGCGGGGTGCCCTGCACGAGCAGCGTCCCGAACGCGAGCGCCTCGGCCTGTCCCCAGTCGACCGGGTCGTCGGGGCCCAGCTCGGCGCGCTTCGCGCGCTGGGGAGCGAGCTTGCGGTGCACGTTGAACTCCTCCGGGGCGGAGAACAGCTGCCGGTTCAGCGAGAGCAGGTCGTCCAGCGGGAACTTCGTGTCGGGCTCCTCGCTCTGCGTGCGCTCGAGCTGCAGCTCGCCGGTCGGCGGGCCCTCCATGTGCTTGATGTCCTCGTGCGCCTCGGCGAGCCGCTGCTTGGCGGCCTCGAGCATGCGCTCGGGCTCGTCCGCGGGCACGATGCCCTGCGCGACGAGCGCGTCCGCGTACAGCTTGCGCACCGGCGGGTGCTTCTTGATCAGCTCGTACATGCGCGGCTGTGTGTAGGCGGGCTCGTCGGCCTCGTTGTGACCCAGGCGCCGGTAGCCGATCAGGTCGATCACCGCGCCGCGCCGCCACTCCTCGCGGTAGGCCATCGCGAGCCGCACCGCCGCGATGCAGGCCTCCGGGTCGTCGGCGTTGACGTGGATGATCGGGATGTCGAAGCCCTTCGCGAGGTCGGAGGCGTAACGGGTCGAGCGCGCCTCCTCGGGCTCGGTCGTGAACCCGATCTGGTTGTTGGCGATGATGTGGAGCACGCCGCCGGTGGAGTAGCCGTCGAGGCCCTCGAGGTTGATCGTCTCCGCGACCACGCCCTCGCCCGGGAACGCGGCGTCGCCGTGGATCAGGACCGAGAGCGCGCGCCGCGGGAAGTGCTCCGCCTGCTGCTTGTCGCGCTCGGTCTGCTGCGCGCGGGCGCGCCCCTCCACGACCGGGTCGACGAACTCGAGGTGGCTCGGGTTGCTTGCGAGCGTGACCGTGATCTCCTTGCCCTCGTCGGTCTTGTAGACGCCCGTCGCCCCCTGGTGGTACTTCACGTCCCCGGTGCCGCCGCGCGGGCGCGCGGTCACGACGTCGATGTCCTTGTCCCCCTCGAACTCGGCGAGGATCTCCGCGTAGGGACGCCCGACCGCGTGGGCGAGGACGTTCAGGCGGCCGCGGTGCGCCATGCCCATGAACGTGTCGCGCACGCCCGCGTCCGCGGCCAGGCCGAAGGTCTCGTCGAGCATCGGGATCAGCGCGTCGAGGCCCTCGATCGAGAAGCTCTTCGCGCCGATGAAGGAGCGGTGCAGGTAGACCTCGAGCGCCTCCGCCTCGGTCAGGCGCGACAGCACCCGCTTCTTCTCCTCGGGCGAGAGCGGCCGGTGGTACTTGCCGGACTCGATGCGGTTGCGCAGCCAGACGCGCTGCTGGTGGTCGGAGATGTGCTCGATCTCGTAGGCGATCGTGCCGCAGTAGGTGGAGCGCAGGTGCGGGAGCGCCTCCGCGAGCGTCGCGCCCGGCACCTGGATGCGCAGGATGTGGGCGGGGATCTGCTCCATCACCTCGGGCGTGAGCCCGACCGTCGAGGGCTCGAGCGCGGGGTCGCCGACCGGCTCGGACCCGAGCGGGTCGAGCCGCGCGGCGAGGTGTCCGTGCGTGCGGTGCGCCTTCACCAGCGAGGTCGCGGCCTGGACGTGCGCGAGCATCTCCTCGGAGGGCGCGACCGCCGGGGTCGGCGCCGCGGTCGGCTCGGCGACGGGGGCGGCCGGCGTCTCGAGGCCGAAGCTGCGGAACACGTCCTCGTAGAAGTTGCCCGACCCGTGCAGCAGCTCCTCGATCGTGCGCAGGAAGGCGCCCGACTCCGCGCCCTGGATCACGCGGTGGTCGTAGGTGGACGTCATCGTCATCACCTTCGAGAGGCCCAGCTCGGCCATCCGCGCGCGGTCGATCGAGCGCAGGCCGGGCGGATAGGTGATCGCCCCGGTCGCGACGATCACGCCCTGGCCGGGCATCAGGCGCGGCACGGAGGCGACGGTCCCGATACCGCCCGGGTTGGTGAGCGTCATGTTCGCGCCCTGGAGGTCGTCGGGCGACAGCGACCCGTCGCGCGTCTTGGCGATCATCGCCTCGTAGACCTCGCGGAAGGAGGCGAAGTCCATCGTGTCCGCGCCCTTGATCACCGGCACGATCAGCGTGCGCGCGCCGTCCTTGCGCTGCACGTCGACGGCGAGGCCGAGGTTCACCTGCTCGTGGATCACGCGGTGCGGCTTGCCGTCGATCTCTGCGAAGGAGTTGCCCATGTCGCGGTGCTCGCGCGCGGCCATCGCGATCGCGTAGCCGATCAGGTGGGTGAAGGAGACCTTCATGTCGCGGCCCGCGACCTTCAGCGCCTCGTTGAGCTGGCGCCGGCGGCGGTCGAGGACGTCGACCTCGAGCGTGCGGAAGCTGGTCGCGGTCGGGATCGCGAGGCTGTCGGACATGTAGCGCGCGAGCATCGCGTCGGCACCGCGGATCGGCGCGGTCGTGGGCTCGGCGCCCGCGGGAGCGCGCGGCGGAGCCGCCGTTGCTCCGTCGCCGCCGTTGCGGTCCAGATGGGCGAGCACGTCCTCCTTCACGACGCGGCCGCCCGTGCCGCTGCCGCTCACCTGGTCGAGGTCGATCCCGTGCGCCGCGGCGACGCGGCGGGCGACGGGGGTGCTCGGCGTCTCGGCCGACGCCGGCGGTGTCGCGGTGACGGTGGGAGCGGAGGGAGCGCTCGCACCGTTCCCGCTCTCCGCGGCGACCGTGGTCGGCTCCTTCTTCGGCGCTGCGCCGTCCCCGGCCGGGGCCTCGCCGGGCTCGATCTCGGCGAGCGGCTGGCCGACCTCGATGGTCTCGTCCTCCTGCGCGAGGATCTTGACGAGCTTGCCCGACTGCGGGGCCGGGACCTCGGCGTCGACCTTGTCGGTCGAGATCTCGACGATCGTCTCGTCCTTCTCGACCCAGTCCCCCTCCTGCTTGTGCCAGGTGAGGATCGTTCCCTCGGACACCGACTCGCCCATCTGGGGCATTGGAATCTGGACGGTGTCTGGCATCTCTACCTAGTCAACTCTGCCTGTCAAGGGGCTCCCTGTGGCCGAGCGCCCATCCTAGCCTCACCTCGCCGGCCTGGACAGCCGGGGCGATCTCGCGCGCCCGGTCCTCCTCGGCCTGCTTGCGATCGGCGTCGGCGGCGGCGCGCATGAAGAAGAAGACGAGGGCGCCCATCATCACCAGGAAGTCGAGCCCGAGCATCAGGCCGCCGGCGATCTGCTGGTCCTCCGCCGGCGTGAGGCCGTGCTGGAGCGCGCGGCTCCCGTAGAAGCCCTCGTAGATCGGCCGCTGGAGGATCACGAACGCCATCCCGAGGAACATCCCGGCGAAGCGCGTCCCGACGATGTGCGGGATCTTCCACAGCTCGCCCGGGACCCGCCGCCGCGCGGGCTCGAGCACCGACACCCACAGCAGGATCGAGGCGGCGATGAAGGTCTGGTGCTGGAGCGCATGCAGCACCGGGTGGCGCAGCGCGGCCTCGTAGGCGGGCGCCATGTGCCATCCGTAGAGGGTCAGGATCCAGAGCGGCGCCGCGACCAGGGGCTGCTTGAGGAAGCGGAAGGTCGCCCGCAGGCGGCGCGAGCGCGCGAGCTCGACGAACAGGGCGCGCGGGAGGATGAAGGCGTAGACGGGGGAGCGCAGCCCGATCACGAGCAGCGGCGCGGAGAGGTCCGCGATCAGCAGGTGCTGGGCCATGTGCGCGGAGACGAGGTCGGTCTCGCCCAGCGAGTCGAGCGGCGACAGCAGCGCGATCGCCATCAGCAGGAGGCCCGCGTACCACGACACCTGCTGCCACGGCGGCACGCGGTAGCCCCGGCGGGCCAGGATCCGGACCGCGCGCGCGTAGAGCCCCGCCGGGAGCGCGATCAGGTAGATCGCGGTGAGGTCCACGTCAGTCCTCGAGGTCGCCGCGCCGGCGGTCCCGGATCGTGATCCACAGGAACCACAGGATCAGCACGAACACGGGGAGCACGGTCAGCAGATCGACGAGCACGTGCCCCGCGTGAGCGATCGGGATCACTGGTTCGCCTGCGAGAGCAGAAAGAGGCCGAAGGTCGTGAATGCCACCATCACTGCAAGCATCCAGTATTGCGATGTCGTGGCTGCGCGCGCCTTTCCGTACAGGGCGAGCGCGCGGTCGTGGGCCAGGATCAGGCCGCACACGTGCCCGGTCACCAGCACGCCGACCTGCACGTACCAGATCGCGGTCGCGCTCACCACGCCGTAGTCGATCGCCTTGTCGGCGGTGCCGAAAAGGTCCCAGCCCTTGCCGAGCGGGTCCGACGCCAGGTAGCCGATCGCCTGGCCGTTGTAGGCGAGCAGCGAGAAGTAGTGCGCCAGCACGTACGCGGCCGCGATCGGCACGAGCGTGTGCGCGAAGGTCCGCGCGATCTCGATCGCCGGCCGCCGGTCGATCGTTCGGATCCCGAATACGCCGATCGCGTAGATCAGGGCCACGATCCCCAGCGCGAGGAGCATCCCGAGCGTGAACGTCAGCTCGAGCGACGAGGCCGGCCCGAAGCCGATGTCGATGAACCGGTCCTGGATGTCCGGCGCGATGTCGACCCACGGGCTCCCCTCGCTCGCCCCGTCGAACATCACCGTCCCGATCATCACGAACAGCAGCACGATCGTCCCGGGGAACGGCTCCAGCCGCGTGACCTCGGACAGCGGCCGGCGCAGCCCGAGCCGGCCCTCCCTGACGGCCACCGGCGACAGGCGCGAGAAGAGGTTGAAGTAGACCGAGAACGCCTCGGCGCGCGAGATCCAGACCTCGGTGCCGAAGCACGCGATCCCGAGCAGGGTGACGGCGCTGTACACAAGCGCCGCGATCGCGAGCGTGCTCGGATCGCTGCCGTTGCGGTAGGCGAGCTCCATCCACGCGAAGCCGAGCAGCCCGGCCGCGGCCGGCCAGCGCCCCAGCCGGTCCGGGTAGCGGAAGGGGGCGGGCATCGGGCCGGACACGCGCGACGCGATCCAGCCGGCGGCCCGCGCGATCGCGCGCCAGGGGTTGAACGCGCGGAAGATGTCTCCGAGCAGCAGGCTGAGCGCGACCAGGCCGACCCAGAAGATCACGTATATGAACGTCGGGGCGAAGTTGGCGGGCGGGGACTGGACCCCGGCGAGCCCGCTCCAGATCGTGACGCCCAGCAGTGCCACGCCGATCAGCCCGGCGAAGAACTCCGTCGCGGGATTGACGAGCGTGAACGACAGGCCTTCGGGCGCCGGGCGGAAGCGCGTGTCGCCCTCGAGCTTCGGCGTCTGCCACAGCATCGCGAGCGCGGCGAACGAGACGATCAGGACGACCGCCGCCGCCCAGCCGAACAGCCAGGCGGGTATGGGCAGGTCGGCGCGGCCGACGAGGCCGTGTGCGGCGGCCGGCTCCGGGAGTGCGAACGTGCAGGCGAGCACCGCCGCGCAAGCCGCGGCGGCCCTCTTGAGGTGCATCAGGGGTTGACCCTCAGCTCGCCGATCTGCTCCGCGCGGTCCTCGAGCTCGACCTCGAAGACGCCCTCGATGTCGGCCGGGAAGCTGAACCGGACCGAGCCGCCCGCCGGGACGTCCTCCTTCTTGTCGTAGCCGTGCACGTGGATCTCGTCGGCGACGTCGGAGCGGACCACGAACCGGATCTGGTCACCGCTGTTGAAGTCGAGCTTCTTGACGCCGCCCACGGGCTTGCCGTCGCGCACCACGATCTCCTCGGCGGCCGGGACCGTGACCGTCTTCGTGGTCGAGGTCCCGGTGGTCGTGGTCTGCGCCTGCGTGGTCGTCGTGGCGGTGTCGCTCCCGCCGTCGTCGTCGCCTCCGGCGAGGACGATGAAGAGGACCACGACGACAGCCACCGCGGCGATTGCGATCGCGCCTCTGGCGAGCGGGCTGCGCACGGGGCGGGATTCTAGGCGTTAGGGCAGGACGAGGCCGCCGCTGGGGAGCACGGTGGCGTTTGCGTTCGCGGGCGCCTGCGCCTGCAAGGTGGCCGGGTCGCCCAGCTCCGGCACGAGGTTCATCAAGTCCCAGCCCGCTCCGGATGCCCGCGCGACTGCTCCGTCCGTGCCGTACTCCGGGTCCGTCGGAGGGACGGACGCGATCACCGCGCATCGGGTGCTGCCGGGGAGGTCGAAGACCCACGCGCGCCGCACGGCGTGATGCAGGTACAGGTGGTAGCCGATCGTGGCGACGACGTCGGCATCGGCGTTCCAGCGGTCGGCGCAAAGCTCCACCGCGCTCTCCAGGCGGCCGGCGGCGCAGGCGCGGCGGGCGGCGGCTGGGCGTGCTTCGCGGCCCGGACCCTGAAGGAGATGTGGCGCCTCGGGCGCCGGCACGACCACAGGGCGCCGTGGCGGGCGCAGCTCCAGCGGCGGGAGCGACGGCGGCGGTGGGGCAGGCCCTTGACGCCGCGCTGCAGCAGCGCGCGCAGCGCGTCCTCGGTGCGCGCGCAGCCCAAGTTCGTGCGGATCCGGGAGACCCGCAGCGTGGCCGTGTTGAACGCGGCGCACGAACGGGTCGGTGTCCGGGCGGCGCCGGCGGGTACACAGCAGCTGAACGTCACCGCCGCGATCCCTGCCGCGAGTGCCGGCTTCCTCCACATGCTGCCCACCCTACATCGCCCGATTGCTACGCTCGACCGCTTCCGCCTCTCGCCGGAAGGTCTTGCTTGACCAAGCACGCTCAAAGGCGCTACGCCGCGCTCGACGGACTGCGGGGCATCGCCGCCCTGATGGTCTTCGCGATCCACGTCTGGATCTACCAGCTCCCGAACACGGTGCAGCTGCGGCGCGACTCGTGGGAGAAGACGCTCCTGTTCGAGGGCCGCGTCGCCTTCGTGATGTTCTTCGTGCTGTCGGGGTACCTGCTCTACCGCGCGTTCGCGCGCGCCGCGCTGCAGCGCGGCGATGCGGTGAACGTTCCCAGCTACCTCCTGCGCCGCGCCGCGCGGATCGTGCCGGCCTACTACGTCGCGATCCTCGGCACGCTCGTGCTGCTCGCGATCGCGGGCGACGTGCCCGGCCGGCGCCTCGTCGACGGCGGCGAGCTTCCGCTGTTCTTCGTGTTCGGGCAGAACTACTCGCCCGACACGCTGCTGAAGCTCAACGCGGCCACGTGGACGCTCTCGGTGGAGGTCGCCTTCTACCTGTTGCTGCCGGTCGTCGGATGGCTCGCGCTGCGGCTCGGGGCCGGCAGCGCCCGCCGCCAGGCGCTGCTGCTCGGGGGGCTGGCCGCGGCGGGCCTGGCGTGGAACGCCGTCGACTACGCCGCGGGCTGGGGCCCCGTCGCGTCCCATTCGGCGCCCTCGTTCCTGCCGTACTTCGCGTGCGGGATGCTCGTGGCGCTGCTCGTGGAGTCGCGCCGCGCGCGCGGCGCCCCGGCCCTCGGCCGCGGGGCGAGCGCGGGGCTCGTGGCGGGAGCCGCCGCCCTGCTGGTCGTGAACGGGTTCTGGCACGCGACGTTCGCCCACGACGCGATCGCGATGGAGGTGCTCGCGGACTCGGGCGCCGCGATCGCGTTCGCTGCGGTGATCGCCTCGCTCGTGCTCGGCACCGGGACCGGTGTGACGTGGATGGGCGTCCGCCCGCTCGCCTGGATGGGCGAGATCACCTACGGCTTCTACCTGTGGCACATCCCGCTGCTCGTGTGCGCGCGCGGGCTCGGTCTGTTGCCCGGCGGCGTCCTCTCGGGCCTCGTGGTGCTGCCCGTCGCGATCGCCTTCGGCGCGGCGAGCTGGTACTGGATCGAGCAGCCGTTCATGCGCCGTGCGGCGCGGCTTCCGCGCGCGGCCGCGGAGGGAAGCGGTATCGCGGGAGCGGCGGCCGAGGCCGCTATCGAAGCCAGGTCCGGACGATCGCGTTCGCGAAGCCCAGCCCATAGCGGAGCACTGCCGGCTTCTTCGAGTGCCCGTGCAGCCGCTTCGTCACAGTGATCGGGATCTCCTTCGCGGGCACGCCCCGCTTGATCGCCTCGATCATGAACTCCGACGTGTGGAACTGCTCCTGGCGCAGCACGAGCTGTGGCAGCACGGAGGCACGCACCGCGCGATAGCCGTTGGAGCAGTCGCTGACCTTCGTCCGCGTGATGAAGGAGACCATGCGGTTGAAGAAGACGATGCCCATCTCGCGGGCGAAGTGGTTGGGCTCGGCGTGGCCGAGGACGCGCGAGCCGTGTGCGACGTCGATCTCGCCGTCGAGCACCGGTCGCACGAGGCGCGACATCTCCTCGGGAAGGTGTTGCCCGTCCGCGTCGAGCGTCACGACGACCGCCGCCTCGGAGTCGGACGTCAACCGGTAGCCCGTGCGCAGGGCCGCGCCGCCGCCGCGGTTGATCACGTGCCGCGCGACGGCCGCGCCGTGCGCGCGCGCGATGTCGCCCGTGCGATCGCGCGAGCCGTCGTCGACGACGAGCACGGCCGTTTCCAGGCCGCACACCGTTGCCGGGATCCGCGGCAGGACCGCGCCGATGTTGTCCTCCTCGTTGTACGCGGGGATCACGACCGCGACCTTGTCCTTGAAGCGGTCGGGCAGCCCGGCCAGGCGAAACTCCTCCCACGCGATCCCCTCGAGCACGGCCGACAGCTCGCGGTCCACCCGCCCCGTCAGGGACATGTTGCGCAGGGTCAGCAGGAAGAGGATGAAGATCGCGAACACCGCGAGGCCGAGGATGCGCCCGCCGCCGCCCTTCCGGAACGAGAAGAACGACAGCAGCGCGTCCGTGAGCTCGGTGGCCGAGACGATCGCGAGCGCGATGCCGGCGAAGAGCAGGATCAGGACGTCGACGTTGCGCAGCGAGCGGCGCCGCCAGACGGCGAACCCGATCACCGCGACGCCGGCGACGAGGCCCGCGACACGAAGGGCGGAAAGCTCCATAGGAAGGCCGCAGGATACCGACGGGGCCCGCCGCATTCGTGTTCGGGCGCAGTACGCTTGCGCCCCCTGCACGACGGAGGAGCGATGGCCGACACCAAGATCCTGCTGACCGAGTCGGAGATCCCGACGCACTGGGTCAACCTGATGCCCGACCTGCCGGGCGAGCCGGCCCCGCCGCTGAACCCGGGCACGATGGAGCCCGCGGGCCCCGACGACCTCTCGCCGATCTTCCCGATGGGCCTGATCGGGCAGGAGGTGTCGGCCGACCCGGAGATCGAGATCCCCGACGAGGTCCGCGAGATCTACAAGCTGTGGCGCCCGACGCCGATGTACCGCGCGCACCGTCTGGAGCGCGCCCTCGATACGCCCGCGCACATCTACTACAAGTACGAGGGCACCTCGCCCGCCGGGTCGCACAAGCCCAACACGGCGGTGCCGCAGGCGTACTACAACCGCGCGGAGGGGGTGCGCAAGCTCGCCACCGAGACCGGCGCCGGCCAGTGGGGCTCGGCGCTCGCCTTCGCCTGCCGGCTGATGGACATGGAGTGCGAGGTGTTCATGGTCGGCTCGAGCTACGACCAGAAGCCCTACCGCCGCTCGATGATGCAGACGTGGGGCGCGACCGTGCACCGCAGCCCCTCGAACGAGACACAGGCCGGGCGCGCGCAGGCCTCGCATCCGACCGGCTCGCTCGGCATCGCGATCTCGGAGGCGGTCGAGGTCGCGGCCGGCGACGAGGGCACCAACTACGCGCTCGGCTCGGTGCTCAACCACGTGCTGCTGCACCAGACCGTCGTCGGCGCGGAGTGCGTCGCGCAGATGGAGAAGGCGGGCGAGTACCCCGACGTCGTGGTCGGCTGCGTGGGCGGCGGCTCGAACTTCGCCGGCATCACGGCGCCCTTCGTGCGCGCGAACCTGCGCGGGGGCCGGAGCACGCGCTTCGTGGCGGCCGAGCCGGCAGCCTGCCCGACGCTCACGCGCGGCGTGTACCGCTACGACTTCGGCGACACGATGGGCATGACGCCGCTGATGCCGATGTACACGCTCGGCCACGACTTCGTGCCGCCGCCGATGCACGCCGGCGGGCTGCGCTACCACGGCGACGCGCCGCTCGTGTGCGGCCTCGTGCGCGCCGGCATCGTCGAGGCGCGCGCGTACATGCAGAACGAGACCTTCGAGGCGGCGGTGCGCTTCGCGCGGGCCGAGGGCATCATCCCGGCGCCCGAGCCGGCGCACGCGATCCGCGCGGTGATCGAGGAGGCCGAGGCCGCGCGCGAGGCGGGCGAGGAGCGCGTGATCCTCTTCAACCTGTGCGGCCACGGCCACTTCGACCTCGCCGCGTACGACGCGTACTTCGCCGGGTCGCTCGAGGACCCGGAGTTCTCCGAGCAGGACATGCAGGACGCGCTCGCGCGTCTGCCGGAGACGCCGGCGCTGGCCTGACTCAGGGGTGGGTGTGGCCCGCCGCGCCTGCGGCGAGGCGGAAGCGGCGCACCTCGACGAGCTTGCCGCGCACGCGCAGCGTCATCACGACGCGGACGCTCGCCGGCCAGACCCCGACGGGGAGCACCGTGCGGCACGCGACCGTGCGGCTGCGAGCCGCGCGCATCCGGCAGCTGCGCAGGAGGTTCGCGCCGTCGCGCACGCGCATGCGCACGATCCCCGTCTGGCCCGGGCGCGCGCTGACCACGAGCTGGCGGCCGACCGTGGTCAGCCTCACGCCGCGCAGCGCGCGCAGCTGCCGCGCGGGCGCCGCGGTCGCGGCAAGCTCGACGCCGGTGTCGGCGGCGGCCGTGACGGCCGGCGCGGGCAGCGGCGCCGCGGGGTTCTCGATCTGGATCGTGACCTCGTCGAAGGCGCCCGAGGCGGTCGTCGCGCGGATCGTGACCTGGCCCGAGGGCGGAGCGACGGCCGGCGCCTGGTAGAGGCCATGTGCGTCGACCGTACCGGTCGTGGCGCTGCCGCTGTCGACGCCGTCGACCGTCCAGCGCACGTTCGGCTCCTCGGCGACCACGGCCGCGAGCAGGCGCGCGCTCGTGCCGGCCAGCAGCGTCGGTGGCGCGCCCGAGATCGACACGTTCGGGAACACCCCGCCGACGTTGAGCGTGACGGCGGCGGGCGCCGGGTAGCGCGGGAAGCTCGAGGACGAGTTGCGCACGGTGTAGGTGAAGCGGTCCGGGCCGACCCAGCCGGGGAACGGGGTGTAGACGACCGAGGTGTTCGTGAACGTCGGGCCGGGCACGGGCGTCACCCAGCCGTGCCGGGGCGGCTCGATGATCCGGAACGTGCGCGTGCCGAGTCCCGAGCCGAATGAGGTCGTCGAGAGCGGGATCGTGGTCGAGCCGCTCGCGTTCGACCGTCCCGGCGGCGACCGGGTTCGCGCGGTAGCCGGGGATCACGGAATCGGTCGTGCGAAACGCGCCCGGGTTGACCTCGTTGCTCTCGCGCACGACGTCGTCGGGGTCGATGTCCGCGCGCAGGTTGTAGTCGCCCGGCGGCACGTCGCTGACGTCGACCCACTGGAACGCGAGCGTCCAGTCGTATATGTCGCGCCAGCCCGCCGACACTCCCTCGTAGAGGCTCGCGAGGGTCGGGTTGCCCTGGCCGCAGAAGTCGTTGTCGCCCGTGTCGTAGACCCTCGAGCCCGGGCCGTGGGTCTCCCGGCGCTGGCTGTCGATCAGGCAGAAGCCGACCTTCATGCCGGGCGTGACCTCCGCGGTCATGTCGTCGTTCCACAGCGAGTAGCGCGCAGCGTTCTTCAGGTGCCAGTGGTCGTGGCCGTCCTCGGACTCGAAGATGATGCGCGGGTCGCGGCTCGCGTCGTCGAAGAACGAGCCGTCGCTGCGATACACGCGCTGCACGACGGTGGTCATCTCACCGTCGACGCGGTCGGAGCCGCGCACCTCGAGCGCGCCCTGCCCCGAGTTGTGGACGTAGCCGTTGAAGCGCAGCAGCAGGTGGTTGCCGTCGGGCTGTGCCACCGTCTGCAAGGACTGCACGGTGTCGGGCGCGTCCGCGACGAGGTCGGGCAGCCGCTCCGTCACCTGCGCCGAGGCCGGCTCGGGCGCACGCGACCGCGGCGGCCGTCGCCACCAGACAGCGCGTTCTGCGAAATCCCATCCGACAGACCCTCAGGCGATCCACCCCGCACAGACCTCCGCGGTGGGCGCGATCGCGACGGTCGCCGCACGGCGACCCGCTCGGTCTCCGCGCTATGCCTCGCGCACGCGCCCGCGCACCGGCCGCCCGCGCGAGCGGCGCTCGGCCAGCCACGAGCCCACCGTCAGCGACAGCCACGCCCCGCCGCAGGCCGCGAGGGTCAGCACCAGCGGCATCAGCGGCACGTTGCGGCGCGGCACCGCGAGCAGCAGCCCGCCGAGCACGGTGATGCCGAAGATCAGCAGCGCCAGCACGAGTGCCTCCCAGCGCCGCCGCCACGCCAGCACCGCGAGCCCCACCACCGCCAGCGCCAGGATCGCGTAGTGGAACGCGATCCACCCCGATCCGCGCATCGTCGGCCCCGAGCCGCGGCGCCAGACGTTCCACATCTTGGTCACGACCATCTCCGCGTACGCGACCGGGTCCTCGCGCACGTACTTGCGGAAGTTCTCGCGGCCGATCTTCGCGAGCGCCGCATCGCGCTCGAGGTCGGGGTACTTGCGCGCCACCTTGTCGAGCAGGTCCTTCATCTGCGTGTCGGCCACCTCGCGGTCCGTCACGTCCTGCTTGTGCTCGAAGCGCCTGATCAGCTCCCTCTTGACGCGCAGCTGGCGCCCGTCGCCCGGCAGGTAGGTGGCGACGAACAGCGCCTTGCCGCCGCCCGTCGTGACCGGCACGAACTTGTCGAGCACGATGAAGTTGCGGATCGTCCAGGGCGCGAGCACGACCAGGAAGGCGGCCACGAACAGGGCGAGGGACGCGACGCCGAGCTTCAGCCCACGGTCGCGGGCCATCTTCACGAGCACGACCAGGCCGAGGATGCCGGCGAACATCAGGTACTCCGGCCGCGTGAGCGCCGTGGCGCCGAGCAGCGCGCCGGGCAGCAGCCAGGCCCACGTCGTGCGAGCCGGGTCGGCCGCCCAGAACATCGCGAGCACCGCTCCCGACAGGGTGAATGCCGCGATCGGCTCGCTCACGAACTGCTCCGCGTTGTCTATGAACGCCGGGTAGATCGCCGCCAGCAGCGCGCCGCAGACCCCCACGCCCGGGCCCGCGAGGCGGCGCCCGAGCAGGTAGACGAACAGCACCATCAGCGCGCCGAGGAGGGCGACCGCGGCGCGCGCGAGGTCGGGATGGACCCCGCCGGTCAGGTAGTAGACGCCCGCGTAGAAGATCGGCGCGCCGGGAGACCAGTCCGTCGGGTTGCGCATCTCGGGCGTCCCGTAGCGCCCGGTCTCGTACAGCGACTCGGCGATGTCGGAGTACGACTGCGAGTCGTTGCCCTGGTAGGCGACGATCGTCGCGTCGCCGGGGTCGAGGTTCGGGTTGAGCGCCGCTTCGAGGCGCAGGCCGAAGCCGAGCGCCACGACGAGGGCCAGCGCCACGAGTATCGCCGGCCCGCCGTGCCGCTCGGGAAGGGTGCGCGCCCGCTGCGTTGCGCGGGTGGCGATCGAGCCGAGGGGCATCGCTCGGGAGGATGCTAACGAGGCGACAGCACGTACAGGTCCTGATCGCCCTCGACGAGGCCGGGGGCGAAGTGCTCCAGTCGCCAGGTCGCCCCGGCGTGGGCCAGCAGCCACTCGCTCGTGAAGAAGGCGGTACCCCAGTCGGGGCTCTGGACGCCGTGGTCGCCGCCCTCCGCGAACTCCGGCTTGTACCAGTGGCCGTCGCGATACAGCGCGGCCAGCACCTGCGTCAGCTGTTCCTGCGAGCGCTGTCCCACGGCCCGTGCGTGAGCGACCGACTGATACCCGTGGGTGGTCAGCACGAGTGCGCCGCGCGGGGCGAGGAGCCGGCGCATCTCCCCGAGCCAGCGAACCGCGGCCGGCGCCGAGTAGTGCGACCAGACGGAGATCGCGAACGCCAGGTCGAAGTGCCCGTCGGGCCAGGGCAGGGGCGGCTCCTGGGGGCTGACGGCGAACTGCACGTCGCGCAGCTCGCTCCGCGCCCACTCGATCGCATCCCGGTTCGGGTCGCAGCCGTACCACTCGACGTCCGGGTAGGCGGCCGCGAGCACGCGCACCACCCGCCCCGAAGAACATCCGAAGTCCAGGGCCCGCGCCCCGGCCGGCAACTCCGTGCCGCCGCGTCGTGCGGCGTCGGCGACAACGTCGGCGTAGTACGCGGTGCCGCCCGCTGCAAGCGGGCCACGCCCCATCGCATGCACGTCCGGCGGCGGCTCCGCGGCCGAGAGGCCGGTCTTGGCCGCCACCTCCGGCACGCGATGGTGGACCCCGAGGGCGAGCAGCACGCGGCGCCGGTCCAGGTCGCCGCCGGCCCGCAGGAGATCTGTCTGATCGGGTTCGAGTCGCCGCTCGATCGCGGCGACGTCCTCGGGTGCGAGCCGCTCGAAGATCCGGTCCGTGGCGGGGCCGGGACCGGGCGGAGTCGGTGTGAGGGAGCGCTTCGTCAGGTCCGGGTCGGCCTGCACTCCGGCGCGCGGGGGCCGGCGCGCGACCGCCCGCGCGCGCCGCAGCGCGGCACGCACCCTGGGCGGCAGGCGCCGCTTGAGCGAGGAGGTCGCCATCCTCTAGTTATCGCAGCTACGCGCCGTCCGGCGCCCCCGTCCGCTACCCTGCGCCGGACCATGCGGATCCTGATCCTGGGCGGTGACGGATACCTCGGCTGGCCCACCGCAATGCGCTTCTCGGCGCGCGGTCACGAGGTATTCGTCGTCGACAACTTCTCGCGGCGCCGCTGGCACCACGAGCAATCCACAGACTCGCTTACGCCGATCCGGTCCCTCGGGGAGCGGATCGACGCGTGGCACACCGTCTCGGGACGAGACATCATCCCGTTCGTCGGCAACATCGCCGACGGTGAGTTCCTCGACGGCGTGATCGCGGACACCCTGCCGGAGGCCGTCGTCCACTACGGCGAGCAGCCGTCGGCGCCCTACTCGATGATCTCGCGCAGCCACGCCGTCGAGACGCAGTACACGAACGTGATCGGGAACCTCAACCTGCTCTTCTCGATCCGCGACCGCGTGCCCGACTGCCACCTCGTGAAGCTCGGGACGATGGGCGAGTACGGAACGCCCAACATCGACATCGAAGAGGGCTTCATCGAGATCAACCACAAGGGCCGCACGGACACGCTGCCCTACCCGAAGCTGCCCGGCTCGCTCTATCACCTCTCGAAGGTCCACGACTCGCACAACATCCATTTCGCGTGCCGCATCTGGGGCCTGCGCGCGACCGACCTCAACCAGGGCGTCGTGTACGGGATCGAGACCGACGAGACGGACCACGACGAGCGCCTCCTCACGCGCTTCGACTACGACGAGATCTTCGGCACCGCGCTCAACCGCTTCTGCGTGCAGGCGGTGATCGGCCACCCGCTGACCGTCTACGGCAAGGGCGGCCAGACCCGCGGCTTCCTCAACATCCGCGACACGCTCCAGTGCGTCGAGCTGGCCGTCAACAACCCGGCCGAGCTGGGCGACTTCCGGGTCTTCAACCAGTTCACCGAGCAGTTCACCGTGAGCGAGCTGGCCGAGCTGGTCAAGCACGCCGCGCAGGAGCTCGGCTACTCCGTCGACATCCAGAGCTTCCCCAACCCGCGCGTCGAGATGGAGGAGCACTACTACAACGCGGTCAACACGAAGCTGCGCGACCTCGGTCTCGAGCCGCACCTGCTCGGCCCCGAGCTGGTCCAGTCGATGCTGAAGACGATCGAGCGCTACAAGGACCGCGTGCTCCCGCGCGCGATCAAGCCGCGCACGCGCTGGAAGCCGGGCGAGCTGCTCGAGGCGGCCTCGCTGGACGCCACGCCTTCCACCTAGGGCTCCGGCAAACTCCAACACACGTCCAGCCGCCCCCCGTTGACTGGGGGTCAAACGATGAGAGGGCGATGAAATGAGCGTCCGTGCAAGGGCAAGGCTGCCCCGCACACACCGCTCGCATGTTCCATTCGTCACGGAAGACACTCTCGTTGCTGACGCTTGCCCTGGTGGCCGCAGGGATGCTGCTCCAGGCAGGCGTGGCCGGCTCCGCCGCCGCCGGCTTCCGGCGGGTGATCGTCGGCACCGGCGGCAAGGACACGATCCGCGGCAACGCCGCGAACAACAAGATCTACGGCGGCCGCTCCGCCGACCGCCTCTTCGGCAACGACGGCGACGACCTGATCCGCGCCGGCACGGGGCGTGACGCGCTCGCCGGCGGAGCCGGCGCCGACCTGCTGTACGGCGACGAGGCGGCCGACCTGATGTACGGGCAGGACGGCGCCGACCAGATCTTCGGCGCGACCGCGCCGGACAAGATGTCCGGCGGCCCCGGCGACGACCAGCTGTTCGGCGAGTCCGGGGACGACAAGATGTCGGGCGGTGACGGCAACGACTCGCTCGACGGCGGCTTCGGCCGCGACAGGCTGATGGGGGACGCGGGGGACGACACCCTCAACGCGGGCGCGGCGGGTGACGACCTGTACGGCGGTCCCGGGAACGACCGCCTCAACGGCGACAGCGCCGAGGACGTCCTGCACGGCGAGGACGGCGACGACTACCTGATCGGCGGCACCGCCCGCGACCAGATCTACGCGGGTCCCGGCAACGACGTGGTCAACGCGGTCGAGCCCCACGGCGTGCTGTCCGAGGGCGTGATCGACTGCGGTCCCGGCCTCGACGTGGTGTACGCCGACCGGCGCGACTTCCGCGCCACGGACTTCCGCAACTGCGAGATCGTCGAGCCCGGCACGGCCCCCGACGACGGCGACCCCAACCGCGGCGTGAGGCGCATCGGCGACGCCGGCCCCGAGACGCTGCTCGGCGGGAACCTCAACGACACGCTGCTGGGCGGCGCGGGCGACGACGTGCTGCGCGGGTTCGGAGGCGTCGACGTGATCTGGGGCGACCACATCCCGAACACGACCGGCAACGACCGCATCTACGCCGGCCCCGGCAACGACCAGGTCTTCGGCAACTCCGGCGCCGACACGATCCAGGGCGACGAGGGCGACGATCGCATCTCGGGCGGCCCGGGGTCGGACTCACTCGACGGCGGCCCCGGCAACGACGAGATCCGGCCGGACGCGGGCAACGACCGCGTGCTCGGCGGCTCCGGCAACGACCGCATCCACGCCTTCGGCGGCGGCAAGCGCGACTACATCGACTGCGGCCCCGGCAAGGACACCGCGTTCGCGGACAAGGGCGACCGGACCCGCCGCTGCGAACGGGTCAAGCATCAATAGCCGATCGTCCCTAGCGGCGACCGTCCCTAGCCAAACCCGACCTTCTGCTTGCAGAAAGTCGGCCCTTTCAGCGGGCTTGCAGAAAGTCGGCCCTATTCGGAAGCGGCGAGCAGCCGCTTCCAAAAGCGGATGTACTCGCGCTCGTGGCCGATGCCCGCCTCGGCGACCAGTCGCTGGCCCGCGGGCGCGTTCGCGGACTCGAGCGTGCGCGCCATGCGGCGGAAGTCCGCGAGCCGCGCCTCGTGAGCCTCGAGCTGGACGCGCGCGAGCGCCGCCGCGTCCGCCCCGAAGGCGAGCTGCAGCAGGCCGGGGTCGCGCAGCTCGTAGAGGTCGGCGGTGGGATGCGCCAGCCATTCCTCGAGCGCCCGGCGCCCCTTCGCGGTGACCCCGTAGTGCTTTCGCCGCCGCCCCGCCTGCTCGCGGCGCTCGCTCAGGTAGCCGGCCCGCGCGAGCCGCTCCGGCTCGGCGTAGATCTGGGAGTGGGGGATGTCGAAGAAGTTGGCGATCGTCGCGGCGACGATCTGCTTCAGGTCGTAGGGCGTGGCCTCGCCGGACTGCGCGACGAGTCCGAGCACCACGTATGAGGTCTGTGTGAGCTGAATCACGTATGCCGATCCGGATCAGATGGTACGGTTCGGACTATTGGCGACCAGAAAGGTTACGTGATGGCGACGACACTCAGCTCGACCGTTCAGCAGCGCACCCCGGCGGAGCCGGACTGGCACCGGGTCTTCGAGAGCATGGAGGGCGAGCACGACTACGTGATCGACGAGGTCGAGGGCGCCGTGCCGAGCGGCCTGCGCGGGACGCTCTACCGCAACGGCCCCGCGCGCAACGACATCGACGGCAAGCCGTTCGCGCACCTGTTCGACGGCGACGGGATGCTCTCGCAGTTCACGATCGACGAGGGTCGCGTCCACTACCGCAACCGCTTCGTTCGCACCAACCACTATCTCGCCGAGCGCGGGGCCGACCGTCCTCCGATGCGGGGCTTCGGCAACCAGCGGCGCGGCGGTGTGCTCGGCAACGCGTTCCGCGTCCCGGGCAACGTCGCCAACACCAGCGTCACCTTCCACGCGGGCAACCTGATGGCCCTCTGGGAGGGAGGTCACCCGTGGCGCCTGGACCCGGACACGCTCGAGACGATCGGGGACCACGACTTCGACGGGCGGCTGAAGGGAGCGCACGCGTTCTCGGCCCATCCGAAGATCGATCCGCAGACGGGCGAGCTCTTCAACTTCGGCGTGAACTACGGCCGCCGCACGAAGATCCACTCGTACCGCGTCGGCCGCGACGGGCGACTCGAATACCTCCAGCCCGTGACGTTGCCCTATCCGGTGATGAACCACGACTTCGCGCTCACGACCAAGCACCTGGTGTTCGTGATCGATCCGATCATCGTGCGCCTCGGGAGGTTCCTCCTGGGCACCACGAGCTACGCCGGAGCGCTCCACTGGGACCCTTCGAAGACCACGCGCATCCTGCTCGTGCCCCGCGACGGCGGCAAGCCGCGCGTCGCGGAGTGCGACCCGTTCTTCCACTTCCACGTCAACAACGCCTACGAGGACGGCTCGGACACGGTCGTCGACCTGGTCCGCTACGACGACTTCGGACTCGGCGAGTCGCTGCGCGACTTCTCGACGGCCGACTTCGGCGAGCAGGGCAAGCTCGTGCGCCTGCGGGTCGGGCCGGCCGGAGCCGTGGACCAGACCGACCTGTGCGATTGGAAGTGCGAGTTCCCCCAGCACGACTGGCGCCTCACGACACGCGGGCACCGCTTCTCCTACCTGGCCGCCGGGCCGGACGGGGGCGTGCTCGCGCGGGGCGTGGGGAAGGTCGACCATCGATCGGAGCGCGCGGCCATCCACGACTTCGGCGAGGGCGAGATCGCCGGTGAGCCGATCTTCGTGCCGCGCTCCCCCGACAGCGCCGAGGACGACGGGTGGCTGCTCTCGCTCGTGTACTCGGCCCGCCAGCATCGCTCGCGGCTGGTCGTGCTCGACGCACGCGACGTCGAGTCGGATCCGGTCGCGGTGGCGCACCTGCGCCACCACGTGCCGCTCGGCTTCCACGGGACGTTCACGGAGCGGGTCGCGCAGCCGGACCACTCTGCGCTTGCCTAGCCGGGCCCGCGGGACTAGAGTCGGTTGTGCGTAAAGCAACGAGGGTCGGCTCGTCGCAGGGAAGCGGAGGAAAGGATTCGCGGGTATGGGAAGCCAGGAGCGGACGGAGTGGACGGTCGTGATGTTCCTCGGGCTCGCGCTGCTCAGCGGCGTAGGGGCGCTCGCCCGGTCGGGCGTGTGGCTCCCGGTCCGGCGCTAGCGCGGAGGCATCCGTAGCGCGCCGTCGAGCCTGATCGTCTCGCCGTTGAGCATCGCGTTCTCGGCGATGTGGACGGCGAGCGCGGCGAACTCGGCCGGATCCCCGAGCCGCTGGGGGAAGGGGATCGCCCGTCCCAGCTCCTCGCGGGCCTCCTGCGGCAGCGCACCGAGCAGCGGGGTGTCGAAGGTGCCGGGCGCGATCGTGTTCACACGAATGCCGCGTCCCGCGAGGTCGCGGGCCGCGGGTAGCGTGAGCCCGACTATCCCTCCTTTGGAGGCGGCGTAGGCGATCTGACCGATCTGCCCGTCGTAGGCGGCGATCGAGGCGGTGTTCACGCAGACTCCGCGTTCGCCGTCGGCGAGCGGTTCGAGCTCGTTCATCGCGGCCGCCGCGAAGCGCAGCACGTTGAAGGTCCCGATCAAGTTGATCCGCAGCACCGTCTCGAACGGGCACGAGCTGGTGCGGGCCGCGCTTCGAGACCGTCCGCTCGGCCCATCCGACGCCCGCGCAGCAGACGCTGATGCGCAGACCGTCGGGGGCCGCCTGCTGCACCGCGGCGGCGACCTGCTCCTCGTCCGTCACGTCGCACGCCACGAAGCGCGCGCGCTCGCCGAGCTCCGACGCGAGGGCCTCGCCCTTCTCGCTGTTCAGGTCGGCGATCGTCAGGTGCGCGCCGCGCTCGTGCAAGGCGCGCGCGGTCGCCTCGCCCAGCCCGGAGGCGCCTCCGGCAACGATCGCACCGCTTCCCTCGATTCGCACGGCGGGGAACCCTACACGCGATAGGCTCACCTTCGATGAGCCGGCTCCAGACCGGGGACGCCTTCCCCGACATGCAGCTCGAGACGCGCGACGGCGAGGTGCAACTCGCCGAGCGCTGGCGCTCGAGGCCCCTGGTGGTGGCCTTCATGCGCCACTTCGGCTGACCGTTCTGCCGCGAGCACCTCGCCCAGTTGGGTGAGGCCTACGAGGAGATCCGGGCCGCGGGCGGGGACGTCGTCGCCGTCTTCCAGTACCGCGCCGACCCCACCTTCCACTTCTGCCGCAAGCGGGGCGTCCCGTTCGACTGCCTCGGCGACCCCGAGCGCGAGGGCTACCACGCGGTCGGCCTCGAGCAGGGGAGCAAGCGTGAGTACGTCGGCCCACAGCTCGTCACCGGATTCGTGCGCGCCGCGCGCCACGGCGCCTTCGCCGGGAACCCGCAGGGCGGCGACGTCAGCCAGCGGCCCGGCACCTTCGTGGTCGGGACCGACGGCCGCGTGGCGCTCGCCCACTACAACAAGGACTCCGCCGACAACCCGGACACGGACGAGATCCTGCGCACGTTGCGCGAGCTCGCGGCCGCTACTTGACCGCGTAGCGAAGGTAGAGGTAGCTCTCGTGCTCGAGCAGCGAGAGCAGCCGCAGGCCGAGCGGGCGCTCGAACGCGGTCCCCTCGGAGACGGACGGCTCCCCGCCGTCGACCAGCTTGGGCGAGATCGTCAGGAACAACTCGTCCACGAGCCCCGACGCGAGCATCGCGGCGAGCATCGTGGGCCCGCCCTCGTGCAGCATCGCGCGCACGCCGTGGCGCGCGCGCAGGCGCTCCGCGCCCGCGACGAGGTCGAGCTCCGGCCCGGGGAGGCGCTCGACGACCAGGTCTGCCCCGCAGGCGGGCGGCTCGCGGTCGCTGTTCGTCAGCACCACGATGCGCGACTCGGGATCGGCGAACAGCGGTGCGTCGACGGGAAGCTCGAGCGTGCGGCTCGCCGTGACCGCGAGCGGGACCTCGGGGAGCCCAAGCTCGCCGCGTCGCCGCCGCACCTCGGGCCGGCGCGCGAGCGGCCCGTAGCGCTCGAGCGCGATCGTCCCCGTGCCGACCATGATCGCGTCGACCTGCGAGCGCAGCGCATGGAACAGCCGGCGGTCGGTCTCGCTCGAGATGCCCTCGGTGCGCCCGTCGACCGTCGCGCGCCCGTCCGCGGTCACGACCATGTTCGCCACCACGAACGGCCGGCCGGCGTGCGCGCGCTCGATCAGGCCGAGCGAGCCGTATGCCTCCTCGGCCGTCAGGCGCTGCCGGTCGGGGAGGAGGCCTTCCAGCGTCACCGGGCGCCGTCGCCGGCGGGACCGGTGAGCGACAGGGCGAACAGGCTCGTCCGGGTCGGTGTGCCAGGAGACCAGCTCGAGGCCCGCGTCGCGGTACTCGCGCACCAGCGACTCGCGCGTGAACTTGCAGGAGATCTCGGTCCTCATCTCCTCGCCCGCCTCGAAGTCGACCTCCATCTCGAGCGCCTCGATCCGCACGCTCATGTCCTCGCGGGCGCGCAGCCACATCTCGATCCGCCGCGCGTGCTCGTTGTAGAAGGCGACGTGGTCGAACATCTCGGGGTCGAGGTCGCCGTCGAGGTGGGCGTTGATGACCCGCAGCATGTTGCGGTTGAACTCCGCCGTCACGCCCGCGGAGTCGTTGTAGGCCGCTTCGAGCCGCTCCCTGTCCTTCACGAGATCGGTCCCGACCAGCAGGCGGTCGCCCGGGCCGAGCTGTGCTCTCAGGGCCCGCAGCAGGACGCTGCGGCGGGGATGGTCGAGGTTGCCGATCGTCCCGCCGAGGAAAGCGATCAGGCGGCGGCCGCTCGCCGGCGGCACGCGGTCGAGATGCCGCTCGAAGTCCCCGACCACGCCGTGCACGGCGAGCGAGGCGTAGGTGGACACGAGGCGCTCGGCGCAGTCCTGGACGGCCGATTCCGACACGTCGACCGGGACGTAGCGGCTGCCGAGCCCGAGCTCGATCATCGGGTTCAGCAGGGCGGTCGTCTTGCGTGCCGAGCCCGGTCCCAGCTCGACGATCTCCTGCGGGCGCACCAGCTCGACGATCGCCTGCCCGGCCGCGTCGAGGATGTCCTGCTCGATCTGCGACGGGTAGTACTCGGGCAGCTCCGTGATGCGCTCGAACAACTCCGATCCGCGCGCGTCGTAGAAGTACTTCGGCGGCAGCTCGCGCGGGTTGCGCGACAGGCCGCTGCGCACGTCGTCGGCGAGCGAGGCGAGCGTGCCCTCGCGCAGGTGCACGTCGATCTGCACCGGCTCGGGGGCACCGGTCGCCAGCCCGGTCATGCGCCCGCCTCCCGGGCGCACCGGAAGCCGGCGAAGATCTGGCGGCGCTGCGGGTGGTCCCAGTTGCGGAAGGTGTTCGTGACCGCGCCCGCCTGCGTCGCCCACGAGCCCCCGCGCAGGACCCTGAACGGCCCGCCGAAGAAGTCCGCCGAGTACTCGGGGTAGGGAAACGCCGCGAACCCGGGATACGCCTCGAAGCCGCTCGCGGTCCACTCCCAGACCTCGCCGATCGCCTGACGCATCCCGTAGCGGCTCTCGCCGTCCGGGTAGGAGCCGGCGGGGGCGCACCCGAACGCGAGCTGGTCGAGGTTCGCGTGCCCGGGCGCGTCCACGGCCGCGCCCAGCGACGCGCGCTCCCACTCGGCCTCGGTGGGGAGGCGCTTCCCGGCCCAGCGGGCGTATGCGTCGGCCTCGAACCAGGAGACGTGGCAGACCGGCAACGCCGCGTCCAGCTCCGCCCACCGGGCGAATGAGCGCACGAGCCAGGTCCCGTCCTCACGGCGCCAGTAGGCAGGCGATTCGACCGCCTCGCTCGTCCGCCAGCGCCAGCCCTCCGGGGACCAGAGCTCGGCGCGGGCGTAGCCGCCGTCCTCCATGAAGCACAGGAAGTCGCCTTGGGTGACGGGGGTGCGGTCGACCTCGAAGGCGTCGACGTCGCGCAGATGGACGGGCCGCTCGTTGTCGTAGGCGAAGGCGCCCGGGGGCGCGCCCATCTCGAACGCTCCGGCCGGCACGATCGCCATGTCGGCCGGGCGGTCCGCGCGCGTGGGCACCGGGCGCCGCGCGGGTGGCGCGTACTCGTCCGAGGTCATGATCTGCAGCGTCTGGAGGATCGTCTCCGTGTGCTGCTGCTCGTGGCGCAGCACCATCTCGTAGACGAACCCGTTCGCGAGCAGGGGATCGCCCGCGCGCGACAGGTCGGCGTCCCCGAGCAGGTCCAGGACGCGCCCGCGGACGTCGTCCATGTAGGCGAACACGTCCTCGCTGCGCAGGAACGGCAGGCCGCCGCGCTCGCTGCGCGGAGCGGCGGCCGGGTCGTAGACGCCGCCCAGCTCCTCGCGCAGCGGAGCGCGCCCGAACGGCGACTGCGCGAGCCACAGGTCCTCGAACGTGGCGATGTGGCCGAGGTCCCAGGCGATCGGGCTCATCAAGGGGCTGTGGACCGCGTTCAGCGCGTCGTCCGAGAGCTGCTCCACGAGCAGGGCGGTGCGGGCCCGGACCGACGCGAGGCGCGCGGCCGGCCCCCGCGGTGACGTCTTGCCCGGGCCGCGGACGGTCGACGACGGCTGCGGCCGGAAGGCCGTCTCGTTCGACGCGGGCGGGAGGCGGGGCGCTCATGGTCGTCGCGGAGAGGTCGCTGAATCTAGACGATCGTTACGCATGGGTGCACCGAACCGGATCATTTGCACCCAATTGGAGAGGCGCTCCCTACCCAAATGGAGCGACGCATGCCGCTCTGCCATCCCGCTTGCCGCGTTGACGGGTCCGCGCAAGCACGGCCGCCCCCGCTATATGGTCTCCGTCGTGGACTTCCGGAGGCTGGGCAGGGGAGACATCGTCGGGGCGGCCGGTGGGCTGTTCCTGTTCATCAGCATGTTCCTCCCCTGGTTCTCCGTGGACGCCCTGCCGCCCGAGAGCGAGAATCTCTGCGGGCAGGGGGTGGAATCCTGCTCGGGCTTCGACACGTTCTCGCTGTTCTCGTCGCTGATCATCCCCGGCATGGACCTGCTGCTGGTGGCCGCCGCGGTGGCGCCGTGGATCCTCGTGTGGATCGTGGTGCGGGGCCACCAGCTCTCCTGGCCTCCCGGCGAGGTCACGATGATCGTCGGGGCGATCGCCTCGACGCTGATCCTCTACAACGGCGTGATCGACCGCGTCGGGGACACGCGCGAGTTCGTGAGCCTCGACATCGGCTGGTACCTGGGCCTGCTCGGGGCGTTGATGATCGTGGCCGGCGGCGCGATCAGCCAGATCAGCCGCGGCGGCGTGCGCCGCAAGCCTCCGGGCACGTTCTAGCCGTCCTGCCTTAAGCTGCTCGCGGGGTGGAGAGTGGATCGAGACACGCGCGTAATCGCGCACGACCTGCGCGACACGAGCGCTCCCGACCGCAATCTCGCGCTGGAGCTGGTGCGGGTCACCGAGTCCGCGGCGCTCGCGGCCGCGCGCTGGATCGGGCGCGGGGACAAGGAGGCCGCCGACCAGGCGGCTGTCGACGCGATGCGCTTCACGCTCCACGCCGTGCCGATGGACGGCATCGTCGTGATCGGCGAAGGGGAGAAGGACGAGGCCCCGATGCTCTACAACGGCGAGCAGATCGGCGACGGCAGCCCCCCCGAGGTCGACGTCGCGGTCGATCCGCTCGAGGGCACCCGCCTGACGGCGCTGGGCATGCCGAGCGCCCTGGCGGTGGTCGCGCTCGCCGAGCGGGGGAGCATGTTCGACCCCGGTCCGTGCGTCTACATGGAGAAGATGGCCGGCGGCGACGACATCGCCGACCTGCTCGACCTCGACCGCCCGCTCGGCGAGACCCTGAAGCTCGTCGCGAAGCGCCGGGGCTCCGACGTGAGCGACCTGATGGTGATCATGCTCGACCGCGAGCGCCACGGCGACGCGATCGCGCAGATCCGCGAGTGCGGCGCGCGCATCCGCTTCATCACCGACGGCGACGTGTCGGCCGCCCTGCTCGCGGTCACCGAAGGATCCGGCGTCGATCTGCTGTGGGGCATCGGCGGGACGCCCGAGGGCGTGCTGTCCGCCGCCGCGATCAAGAGCATGGGCGGGCATCTCGTGGGCCGCCTTTGGCCGCGCGACGACGATGAGCGAACCCGTGCGAAGGAAGCCGGCTACGACCTCGACGAGGTGCTCGACGTCCACCGGCTCGTGTCGGGCGACGACGTGTTCTTCGCCGCCACGGGGGTGACGGACGGCGACCTCCTCCAGGGAGTGCGCTACCGCGACGGCGCCGCCGCGACGACCGAGTCGCTCGTGATGAGGTCCCGCTCCGGCACCGTGCGCAAGGTGCAGGCCACGCACAACCGCGCGAAGCTGCGCGTGCTGACCGGCACGCGATACGGCTAGATCATCTAGAGGATCTCGATCTCCACGCGCTCGCCCGCGCGCACGTCACCCCGATCGACCTCCAGATAGGCGAGGGCCCGCGCCCCCACCATGCTCGTCAGCACGTGCGACCCCTGCGCCTTGGTGGGGCGCACGTGCCAGCCGTCGTCCCGTGCGGCGAGGGTGCAGCGCAGCACGTGGGCGCGCCCGGGACGCTTCGGGTAGTCGCCGTCGAAGGTGGCCTGCGCGCGCCGGTCGTCGAGCGTCGCCCCCTGCATCTTCGCGAGCGCCGGGCGCACGAAGAGGTGGAAGGTGACCATCGCCGAGACCGGGTTGCCCGGCAGCCCGAAGCAGAGCGTGTCGCCGCGCGTCCCGAAGAACGTGGGGTGGCCGGGACGCAGCGCGACGCCCCAGAAGACCTGCTCGACGCCGAGCGCGGCGAACGCGGGGCGCACATGGTCGTGGGGGCCGACCGACACACCGCCCGTCGCGATCACGACATCCGCCGCGAGCGCGCGCTCGAGCTCGGCGATCGTCGCCGCCCGGTCGTCGCCGGCGCGCGCCACCAGCTCGACCCGCCCGCCCGCGTCCACGACCTGTGCCGGCACCGCGTACCCGTTGGTGTTGCGGATCTGCCCGGGCCCGAGCGGCGCCGGCGGGTCGACCAGCTCGTCGCCGGTGACGACGACCGCGACGCTCGGCGCCCGCGCGCACTCCAGCTCCGCCAATCCCGTCGATGCGGCGACCCCGAGCTCCGCAGGTCCCAGCCGCGTGCCCGCGGCGAGCACGACGTCGCCCGCGCGCACGTCCTCGCCCGAGCGGCGGATCTCCATGCCGGGCGCGAGCGGCGCCGTCACCACCAGCCGGTCGCCCGCGATCCGGGCGTCCTCCACCCGCAGGACCGTGTCGGCCCCGTCGGGCAGCATCGCTCCGGTCGAGATCCCGGCCGCCTCCCCGGCCCGCAGGGTGCCCTCATGGGGCCGGCCGGCGCGGGACTCGCCGACCACCCGTAGCTCGGCGGGTGCCGCCTCCGAGGCATGCGTGACGTCGGCCGACCGCAGCGCGTAACCGTCCATCGCCGAGTTGTCGAAAGGCGGCACGTCGTCGGCGCTTGCGACGTCGCGTGCGAGCACGCGCCCGCGCGCGCTCGCGAGCGCGACGCTCTCCGAGCGGACCGCACCCACCCGCGAGAGCACGCGCTCCGCGGCGGCGCGCGGGTCGAGCGGGCTGTCGGCCACGGCCGGGTGCGCCCGGTCCGGGCTGCTAGCCCCGGCGCAGCCCGCGCGCGACCGCGTCGAGGGCCCGGAGCGTGAGCCTGCCGCCGACCTTCAGCGGCAGCTTCACGGCCTCGGTCGCGCCGTCGACCGCCAGCCGCGGAAGACTCGGCGCCTCGCTGCGGCCCGGCGAAGAAGCCTTGGGAGCGGGCGGCGCGGACGTCGGCCCCGCGGCACGGGTCGTCCTGGCGGCTGCCCGCTTGCGGGGCGCGGTGGCCGGGCGCTTCGGGGCCGCGGCCGGCTTGCGCGGCCCGGCGGCGGTCGCCGGGGCCTTGGCGGCCCCCGTGGCCGCGCGGCGCCGGTCGCTGGGGCGCTGCGGACGGGTCTTGGGCAGCCGGCTCATGATGTCGGGCGCGCTCGTCTCGGGCGCGTTGTCGGCGGGCTCCGCGTCGCGGCGCGCGCCCGTCGCGGGCTTGGCCTGTGCGGGCTTGGCCTGCTCGTCGGTGGCGGGCACGGTGCCGGCGCTTCCCGGCGGCTGGCTGGGCTGGTGCTCTCGATCCACGGTGTCTCCCGTCAGTGGCTCTGGTGGCAGGGGTTCTGGGGCTTGCGGACGCGTCGTCAAGGCGCCCGCGCGGCGGATAAACCTTGCGGAGCCTACTCCTACCCGGCTAGGGTGGAACTCGACACGGAGTCAGTACAAGAATGCCGCGTCCAGCCGCTCGGCCGGGGCGTCCACAAGCAAAAGCTCGGCGTTTTCCGGGCAAAGAATGTCCGGATTGAGCAACTTTCGCGTTAGAAACCCGTATCAATCAGTGAAACTAGTAAACGAGGCCATTCCATCAGGCGTGGGCTCACGGGTCTCGGGCAAGGCGCCGACCGCTTGACTTCAGAATGTATAGCGGTAATATCCGGACACCCGTACGGGCGGCTGCCCAGCCGTCCGCAATTGGTGCGTCGTAACACGAACTCCGTTCACGGCGGAGCGGACCCGGTCCGGTCTGCCTGAGCACGGAAGGAACACTTGCTTCAAAGCGAACTCCACGAACTAGAAGAGATCAAGGGCCTCGTCACCAAGGGTCAACAACAGGGCGTCCTCTCGTACAACGAAGTCGCCGACGCTGTCGCGGAGATAGACCTTGACGAAGCCGATGTCGAGGAGCTCTACGGGTTCCTCGAGAAGTCAGAGATCGAGCTGGTCGAAGACCTGGAGGGCGGCCAGGCCAAGCCAGAGGTAGAGCCGCCCGACACCGGCAAGCGCAGGCGCAAGGCGAAGAGCCAGATCGACCTGCGGCCGGACATGACGACCGACTCGCTGCAGCTCTTCCTGAAGGACATCGGGAAGGTGCGGCTGCTGACCGCCCAGGAAGAGGTGGACCTCGCCAAGCGCATCGAGCGCGGCGACCTGGACGCGAAGCAGAAGATGGTCGAGTCGAACCTGCGTCTGGTCGTCTCCATCGCCAAGAACTACCGCAACCAGGGCCTGCCGTTCCTGGACCTGATCCAGGAAGGCACCCTCGGCCTCGTCCGGGCCGCCGAGAAGTTCGACTACCGGAAGGGATTCAAGTTCTCCACCTATGCGACCTGGTGGATCCGCCAGGCGATCGCCCGTGCGCTCGCCGACAAGGCGCGCACCATCAGGATCCCGGTCCACGTCGTCGAGAAGCTCAACAAGATCGGCCGGGCCGAGCGCAAGCTCGTGACCGAGCTCGGTCGTGAGCCCACCGCCGAGGAGATCGCCGCGGTGACGGGCATCGACCCCGACGAGGTCGGGGCGATCAAGCGCTCGGCACAGGCTCCGATCTCGCTCGAGAAGCCCGTGGGCGACGAAGAGGAGTCGGAGTTCGGCCAGTTCATCGCCGATGAGCGCGCCGAGTCTCCGTACGACCGTGCGGTCGACAACCTCACCAAGGAGGCCCTGCGCGAGGCCCTCGAGAACCTCTCCTACAGGGAGCGCCGGGTCCTCGAGCTGCGTTATGGCCTCGGCGGCGAGCACCCGCGCACGCTCGACGAGGTCGGGCGCACGTTCAACGTCACGCGGGAGCGCATCCGCCAGATCGAGAACCAGTCGCTCAAGAAGCTCCAGAGCCTCGCAGAGGCCCAGAAGCTTCGGGAAGTGGCCTAGGCACACGCTTTCGCCGTCCGGTGGCCGCCCCGGCCGCCGGACGGCGGATTTCTCCTCAAGGCCCCGGCCGGCGCGGCCGATGAAGGGCGTGTATGGCCTTGGACCTACAGCGGGCGCTGCGCGCTGTCGTCGAGATGGGCGGGTCGGACCTGCACCTCAAGGTCCCGTCCCAGCCCCTCGTCCGGCTGCAGGGCGACCTCACTCCCATCGAGGACACCGAGCCACTCAGCCCGGCGGACACCGAGCGCGTGCTGCGCGAGATGCTGACCGCCAGCGAGCGGCTGGCCGAGTTCGCCCGCGACGGCGAGATCGACTTCTCCTACACGGTGCGCGGGCTTGCGCGCTTCCGCGTGAACGCGTTCCGCCAGCGCGGCTCGATCTCGATCGCCTGCCGCGTCGTTCCCTTCGAGATCCGCTCGGCGGAGGAGCTCGGCCTTCCCGAGGTCGTCACCCGCCTCGCCGGAGAGCCGCGGGGCATCATCGTCGTCACGGGGACCACCGGGTCGGGCAAGTCCACGACGCTCGCCGCGATGGTCGACCACATCAACGCCACCTTCGCGAAGAACATCGTGACGATCGAGGACCCGATCGAGTACCTGCACCGCGACCAGCGCTCGGTCGTGCACCAGCGCGAGATCGGCTTCGACACGACCTCCTTCTCCCAGGCGCTGCGCCGGGTGCTGCGCCAGGACCCCGACGTGATCCTGATCGGCGAGATGCGCGACGAGGAGACCGTCGGGACCGCGCTGAGCGCGGCCGAGACCGGCCACCTGGTGCTCAGCACGCTCCACACGATCGACGCGGTCGAGACCGTGAACCGGATCATCGACTTCTTCCCGCCGCACCACCACCAGCAGGTCCGCGCGATGCTCGCCGGCTCGCTGCGCGGCGTGATCTCGCAACGCCTCGTGCCGACGGTCGACGGCGAGGGCCGCGCGCCGGCGTGCGAGGTGCTCACGATGACCGGCCGCGTGCGTGACCTGATCTCGAACCCGGCCGAGACGTCGAAGCTCAGCGAGGTCATCACGGAGGGCTCGTACTACGGCATGCAGACCTTCGACCAGGCCCTTCTGAAGCTGTACGAGGAGGGCAAGATCTCGATGGACGAGGCGCTCAAGGCCGCCACGCATCCTCACGACTTCAAGCTGCTGGTCGCCGCCGAGGGTCAGCGCTCGACGTCGGTGGACCAGATCTACTCGCAGGACCGCTCCCAGGACGCGCCTCCGCCGAGTCGCGAGCCCAACGGCGGCGGACCGCCCGGGACGGGCGAAGAGCGCAACGTCTACGCGCCGCCCTCGGTCTGAGCACTCTTTACTTCAGTTCGTAAAGTCGCTGGTATCATCGCTTCGAGGCGCTGCAACGTGCGCTTGCGAGGAGAGCGTGACGGCAACCTGTATCCGCGTATGAACGACACATGTCCTGTCTGCAGCACCGCGGAGATCATCTCCGGCAAGTGGACCCTCCTCGTGATCAGGGACCTCGCCGACGGCTGCAGTCGCTTCTGCGAGCTCGAGCGCTCGCTCGAGGGGATCAGCCCGCGCACCCTGTCGCTGAGGCTGCGCGCGCTCGAGGCCGAGGGGATCGTCGAGCGACGCACATATCCCGAGGTGCCGCCGCGCGTGGAGTACACGCTCACGCCCAAGGGACAGGCGCTCGTGCCGTTGATCGAGCACATGCGCCGCTACGGGCGCGACTGGCTCCAGAACGGCAACGGGCACGCGCCCGCCGCGACGCGCCGTCACGCGCCGGTAGCCGCCGGCTCCGCCGCATCGGCACGAGCGCACTGACACAGCCGCCTCGGGCGGCTCTTTTTTTGGTGACCTGCGCCGCCCGGCGGCGCACCCCGCTAAGTTAGGCCGCTTGCCCTGCCGCCCATGCGGCGATGGAACGACACAAAGGAGGACCTCCATATGAGCCGCATCCTGAGGCGCCGGCCGTCGCCTTCGATGATCGTCGCGTTCGTAGCGCTCTGCGTCGCGCTCGCCGGGACCGCGAGCGCGCTGCCCGGCAAGAGCCGCGTGAAGAAGGACGACATCGCGCGGGCCGCCGTGCGCGCACAGCACATCTACTCGAACGCGGTGCGCACGAAGCACATCAGGGCCCGTAACGTGACCCGGTCGAAGATCGCCCGACGTGCGGTCAACTCGGACCTCGTCGGCCTGGATGCCCTGACGGGCGAGAACATCGTCGAGTCGTCGCTCTCGACCGTGCCCAACGCGAGCAAGGTGAACAACCGCAGCGTCGAGAAGATCGCGTTCGTCGCCGCCGCGGGGACTCCCGCGCGGCAGGTGCTGAGCCTCAACGGGCTCATCCTGACCGCCGCCTGCAACGCGGGCCCGGCGCTTGTCGTGACGGCCGGGACGAGCGTGAGCACGTCGTTCATCCACGCCGGCGGGACGCACACGGCGGGCGGCAGCTACTACAACGAGGACGACGCCTTCAACGTCGGGGACTCGTTCAATCCGATCGACAACGCGGCGGGGTCGGTCACGGGGAGCTCGAACCTCCGGGGGACGCTCACGTTCGCCCGCGTGGACGGTGAGGTCGTGAGCGCGGACTTCCTCGCCGAGGAGACCGCCACGGGCTGCGTCTTCGCCGGCACCGCGACCGGCTGATCAGGTTAGGCAGGCGGAGCGGGTGCTGGGCCCCGCTTCGCCGGCCACCCGATTTTTCCGCGCAAGGGCGCGAGATGTCGTCTACCTTCGCTTTGGGACCACGCGCAGGGGCCCCCCGCTTATCGGATCCTCCGAACGGCATCAGGCACCTGTTCGTTCCAGCAGGGATTGCTAGAGGGAATCGGAAGGAGCCACATGTCCCGTCTGTGGAAGCACCGCCCCTCGCCCGGCGATGATCGTGGCAACACTCGCGCTCTTCGTTGCGATGGGAGGCACCGGATATGCAGTCAGCAAGCTGCCCAAGGGCAGCGTAGGAGCCGCTCAGATTCGCAAGAACGCCGTGCGCTCGCAGCACATCAAGGCACGGTCGATCACGGCGTCCAAGCTCGCGCAGAGCACGCTCAGCGCGCTGCGGGCCGGAGCTGGCGCGCCGGCCGGGGCCCAGGGGCCGGTCACGTCGTCGGGCGCGCCGGACCCCGTCGCGTACGCCGACAAGGCGGGCCTTGCCGAGAAGGCGCTGCTCGCCGACAGGGCGCTCGCGGCCGACAAGGCGACGCTCGCGGACAGCGCGACCAACGCGACCAACGCCACGAACGCGACCAACGCGGGCAAGGCGGCCCTGGCCGACAACGCCGGCGCGCTGGACGGCAAGTCGGCCGCGGAGTTCCTGAACAGCGACACGATCCGCTGGGTCACTCCGTTCACGATCGGCGAGGGCACGAAGGAGATGCTGAAGGTCGGCCCGTTCACGCTCACCGCTCGTTGCCGGGTCGACGAGACCATCGGCGCAGTGCCGAACCAGGACCAGGCCGACATCATCATCTCGACGACGCAGGCGAAGTCCGCGTTCGACGGCGATGACCTGCTCGGCAGCCTCGACCCGGGCGACAACATCGAGACGCGGCAGTTCGTCAACACCACGGCGAGCCCCACGGATGACCCGCGCTTCGAGGCGTCCTCGGACGGGCTCGCGATCGGGGGCGACGGCGTCGTCTACATCAAGGGCTCGTACCTGTTCGCCGGCATCAACGTGGCCGGCCAGGACGACAAGTGCAAGTTCGGGGGCTACATCTTCCTCTAGGCCGAAGGTCACGGGGAGACAGCTCCGGGGGGCGGCCGCGCAAGCGCCGCCCCTCTTTCGTTGCGCCGGTAGGAGGAGGCCGCCCTACGGCGAATCAGCGCCCGTGCGGAACCGAGCGCTCCACGACCAGCTGCACGACTTCGCCGAGTCTGCCTCGCACCTCCTCTCGGCCGCGCTCGAGGCCGGCGCGGAGATTCCGTACGAGGTCGCCGAGAGCCCGGGCTCGCGGTCGGTGCTCTACCGCTACCGGCCGCTCTCCGAGCAGTTCGTGCGCGAGCGCTTCCGCGAGATCAGGGCGATGCCCGGGTTCGCGCAGACCGCCGAGGCGCTGGCCCGCATCGAGGGGGTCTCGGGCTACCTGCGCGTGATGGGCGCAAGCTACGTGCCCGCTTCCGAGCGCGACCGCGCGGCGGCGGCGATCGAGCGGTTCCTCGCCCGCGTCTGGGAGGACTCGAGCAGCTTCGAGCTGGACGGCGGCCGCTTCGAGCGCTCATACCGTGAGCTCGAGTCGGTCGTCTACGAGGACATCGCCGTGAACACCGTGCTCGCGCCGCTGGTGGGTGTCGACATCGCCGATCAGCGCTGGGAGCTGGGCGCGGGCGTCGCGCTCGTGCGCGGGGACCTCGTCGACGCTCCCCCGGAGGCGGTCTGGGGAAGCGGGCGCGACGGCGAGGAGCCGCACACGCTCGTGCTGCTCTCGGTGGAGTCGCGGCCCAGCGAGCCCCCGCCGCTGACGGAGGCGCGCGTCGCCTTCAGGCGCATCGTGAGCGCCCTGCGCCTCCTGAAGTCAGGCGCCGCGGCGCTCGGCTCGACCGCCTGGTGGCGCACCGACGACGGCCCGTGGCAGACCACCGAGCTCGGCTCGACCGGGCGCGTGCGCGGCCCGCGCTACCACCTCGACCCCGCGGAGCGCCCGGAGCTGGCGGAGCTGTTCGAGCTCTCCCGTGCGCGCCACGCGCACGGCGGATCGCTGCCGTGGGCGCTGGCGCGCTTCGAGCTCGGCTGCGAGCAGCGCGTCGCGCTCGAGGGCCTCTCGGACCACCTGCTGGCGCTGCGTGCGCTGCTCGACCGCGGCGACTCGACTCCCGCCGAGATGGCGCGCCGCCTCGGTGCGCTCTGCGCCGAGCCGGCGCACCGGCAGGCCGTCCAGCGCGCCGTCGAGCAGGCCTTCCGGCTCGAGCGGCTCGTGATGCGCGGCGACGTGGACGCCGGCTATCTCCACACGATCGACATCGCGTCCCCCGAGGCGGTGGTGGGCGAGCTCGAGGAGAACCTGCGCGCGCTGCTGCGCGACATGGTCTGCGGTCACCTCGCGCTCGACCTCAACGGCATCGCCGACGAGCTGCTGCGCACCTCGCCCTCCCGCCGCGAGGAGACCGCGCCCGCGCCCGCGCCCGCCCCGCCACCGGAACCGGACTTCGTCGTCACGCGCGCGCACGACGCTGCGCCGCACTTCGTCGAGCCCGACCCCGACGCGGAAGACCAGGCCACCCAGGAGAGCGTCGCGATCGGATTGGACGACGACGCGGCGGACTACTCGGCGGCGGTGTAGGCCGCCGCCGCCGTCACACCCCGGCCTGCTCCAGCATCTCCTTGCGCTCCGCGCTCGAGGAGAACAGGTAGCGGTTCACCTGCGCGAGGCCGTCGATGTCGTGCACGTCCTCGTCGAAGTAAGGCACGCACAGCACGCAGTCCTCGTCGAGTCGCTCCGTCAGCCGCGCCATGTTCTCGCGGTCGCGGGCCGCGAGCGCGCGGTAGCGCTCGAAGTTGTCGTGCACGCGCGCGGCAAGGTCCGGGTCCCCGACCGCCTGCTCGAGCTCCGCGGGCAGGCGCTCGAGCGTCTGCTCCTCGATCGTGTCCGTGTCCTCGGTCGCGAAGGTGCCGGGGTCGAGCGGTCGCACGAAGTCGTGGTGGACCTTGTTCACGACCACTCCTCCGAAGGGCAGCCGTGCCTCCTTCAGGCGGCGCCAGAAGTAGACGCCCTCGTCGATCGCCTCGCGTGTCGGGGCGGTGACGAGCAGGAAGGTCGTGTCGCGCGCGCCGAGCAGCTCGTTCACGCGCTGGGCGCGCTCGCTGAACCCCTCCGCCATGTTCCCGAAGCTCTGGAAGAACTCCGAGAGGTCCTGGAGCAGGTCGATGCCGGTGATCCGCTTGAGCGCCGAGAACAGGATGCTCCCGGAGCGACCGAGCACCTTCACGCCGAGCCGTCCAGGTTTGAGGAAGAACTGCAGCGAGCGGCCCTCGATGAACCGCGTCATGCGCTCCGGCGCGTCGATGAAGTCGAGCGCGTGCCGCGTCGGCGGCGTGTCGAGCACGAGCAGGTCGTAGCGCGCCTCCTGGTGCAGCTCATAGAGCTTCTCCATCGCCATGTACTCCTGCGAGCCGGCCATCGCGTTGGAGATCTCCTTGTAGATGCGGTTCTGGAGGATGCGGTCGCGCGTGTCCTCGTCGGGCGCGTGGCGCTCGACGAGATCGTCGAAGGTCCGCTTCGCGTCGAGCATCATCGCCCACAGCTCGCCCTTCATCTCGACCCCGTGCGGCAGGAAGCGCTCCGGGTCCACGCGGCGCTCCTCGTTGCCCAGCTCGGGCAGGCCGAGCGAGTTCGCCAGCCGCTTCGCGGGGTCGATCGTGAGCACGGCGACCTTGCGTCCCTCGGCCGCCATTCCCATCGCGATCGCGGCCGACGTGGTCGTCTTGCCGACGCCGCCCGAGCCGGCGCAGATGCAGACGTCCTTGCCCTCGAGCAGCTCCCGGACGTTCACGCGCGGCTCCCGTTCCCCGCGGACGCGAGCTGGTCCTCGATCGTGTCCGCGAGGTCCTCGACGGCGTCCATGTCGAGCTGCGGGCGAAACAGGAACGGCAGCTCCACCGGATGCTGTCCCGACTCCGTCTCGAGGCGCTCGAGCTGGGCCTGCTGCGCGTTCGCCCGGCGGTGCTCCGAGACCGCCGCGCGCAGCGCCGCGCGCCGCGCCGTCGCGAGCGGGTCCGACCCGTTGCCGCCGGCGTCGTCGTCGGCGCGCTCGCGCAGCACCGCCGCCTCGTCGTCGGTGAACAGGTGCGGGTAGAGACCGTTCATGAAGATCCGGTCGAGCGGGAGCCCGAGCTCGGCCTGAAGGCTGCGCTGCAGGTCGACCGTCTCGTTGACCGGCATCTCCTCGGGCCAGGCGACCGCGACCACCGACGTCAGCGCCGGGTCGGTGATGAACTTGTGGATCGCGTCCGCCTGGCGCTTGACGGGACCGACGCGCGCGATGTCCCCGAAGGTCTTCGGCGTGCGCAGGAACCCGATGCCGTGGCCGGTCGCGGGAGCGTCCACGATCACCGTGTCGTACGTCGCCCCTTTCTTGACACGTCGGTCGAGCTGCGCCAGCTCCCATACCTTCCCGATCGTGACCAGCTCGCGCAGGCCGGGCGTGGCGGCGGCGAAGTACGTGAAGATGCGGTTCTTGAACATGAGGTCGTAGACGGGCTTGATCCTGATCTGCTGCTGGAGGTACTCCTCGAGGGCCCGCTGCGGGTCGATCGAGAACGCGTACAGGCCCTCGCCGATCTCGGTCTCGCGGTAGCCGACGCCCTCGCGGTGGAAGACGTAGGACATCCGCTCCTGCTGCGCGACCTCGCACACGATCGTGCGCTTGCCCTGACGCGAGGCCGCGACGCCGAGCGCGGCCGCGACGGTGGACTTGCCCACGCCGCCCTTGCCGGTCACGAAGATGAGGCGCTTGTCGAGGATCTCCATCAGAGAGGCCTTGCCCAGGGGGGCGCAGGTTAGAGCAGACCCACCGGTCGCCCGGTGGACGGCTGGAAGGAAACTGCACCCTTGATGCGAATACCCCCGCACGATGGGTTTACTCCAGCGATTCGCGCGTCCCGAGTACCGCATGGGGCGTGACCAGGAGGAGGAGCACAGGGAAGCCGACCCCGGGCCGCGGCCGCAGGCTGCCGCGCCCCCGGTGACCGCTCCCGTCGCTCCCTCCCGCGATCCCTCCGCCACCGAAGGAGGTGACGGCGTGAACGGCAACGGCCTCACGCCGGACACAGGCTCCGGCCCCACCACCCCGCAGACCGGGCCCGGCACGGGCCGCGCGAAGGTGATCGCCTTCGCCAACCAGAAGGGCGGAGTCGCGAAGACGACCACGACCCTCAACCTGGCGGTCGCGTTCGCCGAGGCCGGCCACCGCGTGCTGGCCGTCGACATGGACCCCCAGGGGAACCTGACGATGAGCCAGGGCATCGACCCCGACACCGTCGAGAAGTCGATGTACCACGTGCTCGTCGACAACATGCCGATCCGGGAGGTCATCCGCAAGCGGGAGAGTCGATGTCGCCTGCGCCTCGATCGACCTCGCGGGCGCGGAGATCGCGATGAGCACCAAGATCGGCCGCGAGCGCTCGCTCGAGAAGGCGCTGAAGGCGGTGCGCGAGGACTACGACTTCGTGTGCATCGACACGCCGCCCTCGCTCGGCCTGCTGACGATCAACGCCCTGACAGCCGCCGACAAAGTTATCGTGCCGGTCCAGTGCGAGTACCTGTCCATGCGGGGGCTGATCCAGCTCCAGAACACGCTCTCGATGATCCGGGAGGAGCTGAACCCCGACGTCGAGATCGAGGGCATCCTGCCCACGCTGGTCGACGCCCGCACGGTGCACGCCAAGGAGGCGATCGAGATCCTCGAGGAGAACTTCGGCGACCGCGTGTTCGCCACCCGCATCCGGAAGACCATCCGGTTCGCCGAGGCCCCGGTGAAGGGCACATCCGTTCTGAAATACGATCCCGAGGGTTCGGCGGCCGAGTCCTACAGAGAGCTCGCGAAGGAGGTTCTTGAACATGGCAGGCAATAAGCGCGCGAGCATGCGCGAAGGGCCTCTCGCAGCACTCTTCCGGCGGACCGACGAGGACGCCTCCGCGGAGCCGCAGCGCCGGCCCGACGAGCAGGCCGACCCCGCGGCGGCGCCCACGCCCGAGCCGCGCCTCGACGACGAGCAGGGCCGCTACGGGCGGGAGCCCGCGCTGGAGCAGGAGCAGAAGCAGCTTCCGAGCCCCAAGGAGCGCCTCAGCGCCGCGTTCTCGCAGGACATCCCCCACAACCTGATGGAGCGCCCCGCCGACGCACGGCGGGAGTACCGCCCGCGCGACGAGCCGGTGATCAGCCGCACGGCGGTGCACCAGCCGGTGCTGCGCGTGGTCGGGATCGGCGGCGGCGGCGTGAACGCCGTCAACCGCATGGTCGAGGCGGGCGTCGAGGGCGTCGAGTTCATCGCCGTGAACACCGACGCGCAGTCGCTTCAGCAGAGCTCCGCGCACGTCACGCTCCACATCGGGGGCGAGATCACGCGCGGGCTCGGCTCCGGATCCGACCCGAAGGTCGGCCACGCGGCCGCGATCGCGGACGACGACCGCATCAAGAGCCTTCTGAAGGGGTCCGACATGGTGTTCGTGGCCGCCGGAGCCGGCGGCGGCACCGGCACGGGCGCCGCGCCCGTCGTCGCGCGGATCGCGCGTGAGGTCGGCGCGCTCACGGTCGGCATCGTCACCAAGCCGTTCGGCTTCGAGGGCACGCGCCGGGCGCGCCAGGCCGACGACGGCGTGGCCGAGCTGGCCAAGCAGGTCGACACGCTGATCGTCGTCCCCAACAACCGGCTGCTGTCGGTGCTCGAGAAGGGCACCTCGATGGTCGACGCGTTCCGCGTCGCCGACGACGTGCTGCGCCAGGGCGTGCAGGGCATCTCCGACCTCGTCACGCTGCCCGGCCTGATCAACCTCGACTTCGCGGACGTGCGCACGATCATGAGCGACGCCGGCCAGGCGCTGCTCGGCATCGGCATGGCGACGGGCGACAAGCGGGCGATCGAGGCCGCGCAGGAGGCGGTGTCCTCACCGCTGCTCGAGACCTCGATCGAGGGCGCGCGATCGATCCTGCTGTCGATCACGGGCGGGCCCGACCTCTCGCTGTGGGAGGTCAACGAGGCCGCGCGTGCGGTGTCCGAGGCCGCGCACCCGAGCGCGAACATCATCTTCGGCGCGATGGTCGACGAGAAGATCACCGACGAGTGCTGGGTGACGGTCGTGGCGACCGGCTACGGCGACCGCCCGACGCGCCGCTCGAGCGCGACGACGTTGCGCGAGCCGACGGGCGAGCCGCGCGTGCGGCGCGGCGGCGGGTCGGAGCTCTCGTCGGACTTCGAGATCCCAGAGTTCGTCCCGCAGCGCTGACCCTCCGCTCGCGCTGAGCGCGGGCGGCTCGGGACCGCGCGCGCGGATACCCTGCCGCCCATGAAGGGCGTCGTGGCCGCGGGCCACCAGGTGACGGCCGAGGCCGGCGCACAGGTCCTGCGCGAGGGCGGGAACGCGGTCGACGCCGCGGTGGCGGCCGTGATGGCGTCGTTCACCGCCGAGAGCCCGCTCACGAGCCTCGGCGCCGGGGGGTTCATGCTCGTGCACGTCGCGGGCGGGGGCGACCACCTGCTGGACTTCTTCGTGGAGGCGGGCGGCCGCGGGCTCGATCCCGGGAGCAGGGGGGAGCTGGCCGGCGTCGAGATCGTGTTCGACGAGACGCCGCAGGTGTTCTACGTCGGGCCGGCGTCCTGCGGGATCCCGGGGACCGCCGCCGGCCTCTGGGAGGCCTCGCGGCGCTTCGGGACCATGCCGTTCGAGGCGCTCGCACGCCCCGCCGTGCGACTGGCGCGGGAGGGCGTGCGCGTGACCCCGGAGCAGGCCTACGTGTTCACGCTGCTCGAGCGGATCCTCTGCCGCCAGCCCGAGATGGCGGACCTCTACGCGCCGGACGCCAATCTCCTCACGGCGGGCGACATCTTCCGGTTCCCGGCGCTCGGCGACGCGCTCGAGGCGATCGCCCATGAGGGCCCGGGCTGGCTGTATGACAGCGACCTCACGTTGCGCCTGTGCGACTGGGTGTGCGAGCGCGGCGGTCTGATGTCGCCGGCCGACTTCGCCGCCTACGAGGTGATCGAGCGCGCGCCCGTCGAGGCGCGCTACCGCGAACCGGCGCGTGCTCACCAACGCGCCGCCGTCGTCGGGCGGCGTGCTGATCGCCTATGCGCTCGGCCTGCTCGAGCGCGCCGGGGCCCCGCCGCCGCTCGACGACCCGGACACGCTCGCGCTGGTCGCCGATGCGATGGCCGGCGCGTCGCGCGCGCGCGGCGGCGACTTCCACCAGCGCCTGCACGAGGAGGGGTTCGCCGCAAGCTTCCTCGGGGGCGACTCGCGTCTCGGCTCGACCACGCACATCTCGGTGCTCGACGCCGCAGGGAACGCCGTCAGCGTCACGTGCTCGAACGGGTCGGGGTCGGGCGTGCTGCCTCCGGGCACCGGGGTGCACCTCAACAACATGCTGGGCGAGGAGGACCTCAACCCGCACGGCTTCCACATGCACGAGCCGGGTGTGCGCGTGACGAGCATGATGGCCCCGACGATCGTCGTGCGCGACGGCGAGATCGAGCTGGCCCTCGGCAGCGCGGGGTCGAACCGCATCCGCTCCGCGATCCTCCAGGTGATCCGCTACGTCGTCGACTACGACATGGACGCCGCCGCTGCCGTGCGCATGGGGCGCATGCACTACGAGGACGGAATCCTCCACGTCGAGCCCGGGTTCCCGGACGGCGCGCTTGCCGAGCTCGAGCGGCGCGGCTACCGGGTGGTGCGCTGGAAGGGGCTCAACCTCTACTTCGGCGGAGCCCAGGCCGCGCGCCGCGACCCGGTGGGCGGAGCGCTGTCGGGCGGAGGCGATCCGCGCAGAGGCGGCATCGCCGTCGTCGTCGACTGATTGCAGCGCTAGTTGAAGCGGACCTTGCCGTTGCCCGACGCGCGGTCCGCGATCTCGCGCGCGAGCTCGACCCGCTTGATGCCCGCCTTGAACAGCCGCGCGAGCAGGCGCAGGCGCTCCTCCTCGGAGCGCAGCTCCAGGAGTCCCTGCTTCACGTCGAGCTCGATCTCGACGGTGGCCGCCATCTCGTAGGAGTTCAGCTCGGTCAGAGCCTCCTCCTCGGGGCGCTCGTTCGTGATGCGCTCGAGCAGGTCCGCGTAGCGCTCGCGGGCCTCGCTGCCCGCATCCGCCTCGTCGACGTGGTCCTCGTCGAGCAGCTCGATCGTCCCGGCCGGGTACACGTGGTCCTCCTGCTTCTCCAGCAACCGGAAGGGCTTGCCGCCGCGCGCGAGGATGTTCAGGCGGCCGTCCTCCATCTCCTCGAGCACCTCGGCGACCTCCGCGGTGCACCCGACCTCCTTCAGCCCGTCGTCCGACAGCCAGACGATGCCGAACTCGCTGTGGTCCTCGATGCACTCCGCGATCATCGTCTTGTAGCGCTCCTCGAAGATGTGGAGCGGCATCACCTCGGTCGGCAGGAGCACGACGGGCAGGGGAAAGAGGGGGAAGTCCGGCTGGGTCGAAGCCACGGGCCAAGTTTAGGCCGCGCCGCGGGTCCGAAGATCAGCGGGGTTTGCGGCCGGAAACCATCAGGTTGTAGAAGAGGCTCGCCGGCAGGCGCGGCTCGAGCAGGCGCCCGTCGAGCGCCTGCAGCGTGAGGTAGCTGCGAAACGCGAACCGGTGCCAAGCGGTGGGCACCGTCGCCGGGTCGACGTCGGACTCGAGCCGCCTCAGGAACCACCCGTACACGTTCGCGAGCAGCTCCTCGCCCGACACGCGCACGTCCACGAGCCCGGCCCGGTGTGCGAGCGCGCCAAGTTCCGGGGGCGTGAACGTGTGCACGTCAACGAGCCCCTCGAGCCGGCCGTACGTGCGCTCGGCGGCGGGCACGGGATCGGAGCCGTTCTCCTTCGGGGCGGCGCGCATGAGGCGCCGCCAGGCGGGCTCGACGAGTCCGCCGACCCACTTCGGGGTGGCGGCGAGCCGGTCACCGTGACGCGAGGGCTCGCCCATGAACGCGAGCGTGCCGCCCGGGGAGAGCACCCTGTGGAACTCGGCCATCGCGCGGTCGAGACCGGGAAGGTGGTGCAGGACGGCGTGGCCGACCACGAGGTCGAACGAGCCGTCGGGGAACGGAAGCTGCTCGGCGTCCGCCTGGATCGCGCGCACGTCCAGGCCGAAGCCGCGTGCGGTCGCGGAGAGCGCGCGCAGCATCCCGGGGGAGATGTCGGTCGCGACCGCGTGCTCGACCACTCCGGCGCGCAGCAGGTTGATCGTGAAGTAACCGGTTCCGGCGCCGATCTCGAGCGCCCGTGGATAGTGGCCGGGGGCGGTCCCGAGCGCCTTCTCGAGCTTGCCGAGCACCTGGCCCTGGCCGATCTCCCCGTAGTCGATCGCCCATTTGGAGTCGTAGTCCTCGGCCGCCGCGTCGTGGTAGAGGACGTTCGCCTCGTGGACGCGGTCGGTCTCGATCGGTCTCGCGGGGGTCGCCATGAAGCGCGCGGACTATATCGACGGCCCCCCAATAACCTCTCCGTCCGATGGCGACCTACCTCCAGCGCGATCAGCCGCCGGGCGTTCCGCCCCTGCAACTGACCGGGGAGCGCACGCTGCCCGACGTTCCGGAGGAGAACTACTGGTACCGCCGGCACCTGGTCGTGTACCGGTGGATCGCCGCCCGCTGCGCCGGCATGCGGGTCGCCGACATGGCGTGCGGAGAGGGCTACGGCTCCGCCGCGCTCGCGCAGCGCGCGGCCGAGGTCGTCGGCGTCGACGCCAACCCCGAGGCCCACGAGCACGCGCGGCTTCGCTACCCCGGGGCCAACCTGCGCTTCGCGCGCTCCCTGATCGAGGACTTCGAGGACGGCGCGCCGTGGGACGCGATCGTCTTCCTGCAGACGGTCGAGCACGTCGAGCGCCCGCAGCCGCTGCTCGCGCGCTTCGCATCCCTGCTGGCGCCGGGCGGCGTCGCCTACGTGAGCACGCCGAACCGCCTCACGCTCGCCCCGCCGGGCGCGGAGAAGTCGGGCAACCCCTGGCACGTGCGCGAGTACGCGCCGGCCGAGTATGCGCAGCTGCTCGAGCCGGTGTTCGCGGACGTCGAGATGCTCGGGGTCTTCCACGCGCGCAGGCTGCGCGCCCACGAGCTTGCCCTGAAGGCCGGGTGGGACCGCGTGCATCCCGCCCTGCGGCTGACCCGGCCCTTCTACGACCGCTTCGTGCCCGCGATCGGCGAGCGCGACTTCGCCGTGCGCGCCGGGCACCTCGACCGCTCGCTCGACCTGCTCGCGGTGTGCCGGCCGTGACCGGCTCCGGCCGCGATCGCGGCGAGCTCGCGATCCTGCTGCACTCGCACATGCCCTACGTCGAGGGCTTCGGGACCTGGCCCTTCGGCGAGGAGTGGCTGCTCGAGGCGATCGCCTCGTCGTACCTCCCGCTGCTGCGGGTGCTCGAGGGCGCCGCCGAGCGCGGCGCGCGGGACGTCGCGACGGTGGGCGTGACCCCGGTGCTCGCGGACCAGCTTGCGGTGACTGCGCTCGGCGAGCGCTTCGATCGCTTCATGCGCGAAGTGCGCGGCGACTGTCACCGGCTCGACAGCGAGGGCCTCGATGCGGCGGGCCACCACGGCGAGGCCGCGGCGCTGCGGCGCTCCGCCGGCGACTACACGTGGGCGGCGGACGACTTCGTGCGCCGCGGAGGCGACCTGCTCGGCGCGCTGCGCGCCTTGAGGGACGCGGGCACGATCGACCTGTGGGCGTCGGCGGCCACCCACGCGGTGCTGCCGCTGCTCGCGACCGAGCAGGGCATGCGCCTGCAGGTCGCGACCGGCATCGAGGCGCATCGCCGCTGCTTCGGGACATGGAGCGGCGGGTTCTGGCTGCCGGAGTGCGCCTACCGTCCCGGCCTCGAGGAGCCCCTGGCCGCTGCGGGCGTGCGCGTCTTCTGCGTCGACCAGACCGCGCACGGGGACCCGCTCGACCAGCTCGAGCCGGTCGCGGCCGGCGGAGCGGTTGCGATGCCGCTCGACTGGCAGACGATCGCGCTGGTCTGGGACGAGCGCGGCTATCCCGCCGACGGCGCATACCGCGACTACCACGCCCAGACCATCAACGGGATGCGTGCCTGGACCAACGCCGGCGCGCCCTACGACCACGACGCGGCCGCATCGCGGGCCCGCGAGCACGCGCGCGACTTCGTCGAGCGCGTGATCGCCCGCGCGGAGGCCTACCGCGCCGCGCGCGGACGACCGGCGCTGGTCGTGTGCGCGCTCGACACGGAGCTGCTCGGCCACTGGTGGTACGAGGGCCCGCGATGGCTCGAGGAGGTCCTCGCGGCGGCCGCCGAGCGCGGGCTCGCGCTCACGAGCCTGCCGGCCGCGCTCGAGCGCCACGCGCCGCGCGAGCGGTCGCTGGAGGAGTCGTCGTGGGGGATCGGGAAGGACCTGCGCACCTGGGACTCGCCGCGGGTCGCCGACCTGCTGTGGCCCGCGCGCAGCGCCGAGCTCGAGCTGGTCTCCGCGCTGGGAGCGACCGGATCCGGCCGCCCGAACGGCCGCGCGGCGGCCGCGCGCCGCGCGGCTCGGGAGCTGCTCGCCCTCCAGTCGAGCGACTGGTCGTTCATGCGCACGCGCGATCTGGCGGGTGACTATCCGGCCTCCCGCGTGATGGGCCACGCCGCGGGGTTCGCCCAGGCGGTCTCCATCGTCAAGCGCGGCATGGCAGACTTCCGCGCGATGCGATCCGGCCCAGGAGCGCTGCCTTCCGCCAACGGTCGCGAGCCGGCTGCGCTCGACGAACGTGTGCGCGGGCTGGCGCCCGACCTGGACCTTGCGCCCCTGCTCGAGCCCTCGTTCCCCTGGGGTGACTGAGGCGGTGCGCATCCTGATCCTGTCCTGGGAGTACCCGCCGCTGATCGAGGGTGGGCTTGCGCGACACGTGCGCAAGCTGTCCGAGAACCTCGTCTGCCAGGGCGTCGACGTGCACGTGCTCACGCGTGGCCGCGAGGAGTCCCCCGAGGAGGAGGTCGTCGACGGCGTCTACCTGCACCGGGTCCGCGAGCCGCGCCGCCCGGCAGACCTCGGCGAGTTCATCGCCTGGGTGGAGCACATGAACACCGACATGCTGGCCGCGGGGGTGGAGCTCGGCGACCGCTTCGACTTCGACGTGGTGCACGGCCACGACTGGCTGGTGGCGGTCGCGGGGGACCATCTCGCCAAGCGCTTCGACGCTCCCTTCGTCGTGACGATCCACGCGACCGAGTACGGGCGCCACCAGGGCTGGGTGGACAAGCATCCGCAGAGCCACATCCACGGGATCGAGCGCTGGATGGCCAACCGCGCCGAGCAGGTGATCGCGTGCTCCGCGTACATGCGCGACCACATCGCCGACATCTACGCGATCGAGGAGGAGCGCATCGCGGTGATCCCGAACGGGATCGATCCGGCGGACCTGCAGCCCTGGACGGCGGACCAGATGCGCGAGCTGCGCACCCGCTTCGCCGAGCCCCACGAGAAGCTGGTCCTGCTGGTCGGCCGGCTCGTCTACGAGAAGGGCTTTCAGGTCGCGCTCGAGGCGATGCCGCGGGTGATCGAGGAGGTCGGCGACGTGCGCTTCCTGGTCGCGGGCTCGGGCACGCACGAGCAGGAGCTGCGCGCACAGGCGACCGCGCTCGGGCTCGACAGCCACGGCACGTTCATGGGCTGGATCGGGGACGACGTGCTGCACACGCTCTACCGGATCGCGGACCTCACGGTGGTCCCGTCGATCTACGAGCCCTTCGGCCTGGTGGCGCTCGAGGCGATGGCCTCCGGCTGCCCCTGCCTGGTCGCCGACACGGGCGGCCTGCGCGAGGTGGTCCCCCACGAGGAGGTCGGGCTGCGCTTCCGCTCGCGGGACCCGGGATCGCTGGCCGAGGTCGCGATCCGGGTGCTGGCCGACGACGAGCTCGGGCGGCGGATCGTCGCCGAGGCCTACGAGCACGTCCGCAGCTTCGACTGGGCCGACGTGGCCGAGCAGACCGCCGTGGTCTACGGGCGGCTCGCCGACCGCGTGCCCCGCGCGTAGGCCGTCCGTTCCCGCGGAAGGCGGCTAAAGGCCCCGGGCGGGGCCGCCGATTGGACTCGTGAACACGGAGGTGTATGCACGAATGCCATGGCGACGGACCGCCACCATCGCGATCGCGATGTCCCTGCTGCTGGGCCTGTGCGCATCGGCGCACGCGCTCGGCGTCGAGGTGAAGGCCCCGGGCACCGCGATCTCGGTCCAGCCCGACGGCAACGTCTCGGTCACGACCCCGGGAACCCAGGTGAACGCAGGACCGGGCGGGACCAGCGTCACGATCAACCCCAACCAGGCGCTCGGCGCCGCCTCGGGCCGGCCCCCAGCCGGTTCGACGGCCCTTCCCGCAGGCCCCCGAGCGCAACCGGGACCCCGACCGGAAAGCCGGCAGCTTCCTCACCTTCGAGCCCGTCGTCGTCACCGGCCGGCCGCAATCGCCCGAGCCGCAGCGCACCCCGCACGAAAACCGCGCCCGCCGGCTCGCGCGGCACGGCTCGCGCCTCTTCGACACTCGCCGCCGCCGGTCGTCCCGCGGCGGCGCGGAGCGCATCTTCGCCGACCTCGCATGAGCGGGCGGCAGGCACGCGTCCCGCCGCGCGGCGCGAGCGCGCGACCGGCAGGGGACCGCGTACCTCGGTGGTCGACCGCATCGTCGAGCGCGTCCCGGGCGAGCTGCTCGCCGCACTTGCCGCGACGGCGCTGCTCGCGGCGGCCATGTCCCTCGTGTGGCTGCGGGAGCGCTCGCGCGTCCGCGCCGCACAGCGCGAGGCGCACGCCGACCCGCTCACCGGCATCGCGAACCGGCTCGCCTTCCAGAACAGGCTCGCGGACGAGTGGAAGCGCGCGCGCCGCTACGAGCGGCCGCTCGGGGTCCTGATGCTCGACCTCGACGGCCTCAAGCAGGTCAACGACAGCGACGGGCACGAAGCGGGCGATCGCCTGATCCGGACCGCCGCGGAGCGCATCGCCGACGACATCCGCCATTCGGACCTCGCGGCGCGGCTTGCGGGCGACGAGTTCGTCGTGCTGTGTCCCGAGACGCAGGAGCACGGGCTCGAGCAGCTCGCCACGAAGCTCGAGCACCGGCTCGAGCACGGCGGCGTCCGGGCGAGCATCGGATGGGCCGAGCTGAGCGACGGCGACGCGCAACCCGAGCAGCTGGTCGCCCGCGCGGACGAGGCGATGTACCGGTCCAAGCAGGCCCGCCGCGCCGGGCGGCCCGAGGTCAGGGCTCCACAGGATTTCGCCATCGCAAGCTGACCGGCGCCTCGCGCATCCGTATGACCCGCGCCGGCACGCCCGCCACGACGGCGTTCGCCGGGACGTCCTTCGTCACCACCGCGCCCGCGCCGACGATCGCGTTGTCGCCCACCGTGACACCGCGGAGGATCTGCGCGCCGTGGCCGATCCAGACGTTGCTGCCCACCCGCACGTCGCGCTTGTAGATCCCCTGCACGCGGATCGGGCGCTCGACCTCGGTGACGTTGTGGTCGAAGTCGATCAGCATCACGCGGTCGGCGAGGATGCACTGCTCCCCGATCGAGACGTGCTGGTAGGCCGAGATCGTGCACTCCTGCCCGATCACGGTCTTGTCGCCGATCGACACGACGCCCTCGTGACAGCGGATCTTCGTGCCGTGGCCGACCCACACCCAGCGGCCGAAGTCCACGCGCGCGCGCCGGCCGATCTGGATCGTCACGCGCGCTCCGAGGAAGAGCATCCCGGCCAGCGACATGCGCCACCCCGCGGGCGTGAGGTAGCGACGCCACCCGAGCCGCGCCACCAGCAGCGCGTACTTTGGCGTGACCATGCGGTTGCGGACCCAGAAGCGCGCGACCGCCACCGCGCCCGCACGGCGCGGCGGGGGCTCGCCCGGCGAGCGCAGCTCCGGCTTCGGGACGACCTCCGACACCATGGGGCGGATCATAAGTAGGCTTGCGCCCGTGGCGACGACCCCCGTCCTCTACCACATAGAGGTTTCGCACTACAACGAGAAGGCCCGCTGGGCGCTCGACTACAAGGGCGTGCCGCACCGGCGCAAGGCGCCGATGCCGATGATGCACATGGCGTGGGCGGCGACGATGACGCACGGGAAGGGCAAGACGTTCCCGATCCTGCGGCTGAACGGGGAGACGATCGGCGACTCGACCCGCATCATCGAGACGCTGGAGCGCGAGTACCCCGAGCCGCCGCTGTATCCGGCAGACCCGGACGACCGCCGGCGGGCGCTCGCCCTCGAGGAGTTCTTCGACGAGGAGCTCGCGCCGCACATCCGCAGGACGGCGTTCGCGATCGCGACTCGTGACCCGGACGCCTTCGCCTGGGCGGCGGCGCCGCACGCCGGGCGGTTCGTGCACACCGACGTTCAAGGGCTCGGCGCGCGTGTTGGGCCCGGTCGTGCGGATGCGGTACGGCATCAACGACGAAACGGCCGCGCAGGGCTGGGACAAGACGAAGGCGGCCTTCGACCGGCTCGAGTCGGAGATCGGCCCGAGCGGCTATCTCGCCGGCGACGCCTTCAGCGTCGCGGACCTGACCGCGGCGGCGCTGTTCTTCCCGCTCGTGCGGCCCCCGGAGTCCGAATATCTGGTTCCCGGGCCGCTGCCGGAGGCGATGGAGCAACTGCGCGAGGAGGTCGCCGGGCGCCCCGGGTGGGAGTGGGTGCGTGACATGTACCGCCGCCACCGCGGGAGCTCCGCGGCCGTCGCCGCGTAGATGACGTCGGCCACCGAAGGGTCGCTCGCGGAGCGGCTGCTCAATGGTGACAAGCGCGCGCTCGCGCGCGGCATCAGCTACGTCGAGAACGACGACCCCGCCGGGTGGGCGCTGGTGCGCGAGGTCTACCCGCACACGGGGAAGGCGCGGATCGTGGGCTTCACCGGGCCTCCGGGCGTCGGGAAGAGCACCCTGATCGGCGCGCTCGTCGGTCACGCGCGTGCGGCGGGACGCGAGGTGGGCGTGCTGTCGATCGACCCGTCGAGCCCGTTCACCGAGGGCGCGCTGCTCGGCGACAGGATCAGGCTCGCGGACCACTTCCTCGACGAGGGGGTCTACATCCGCTCGATGGCCAGCCGCGGGGCGCTCGGCGGGCTCTCGGAGGCCACGCTCCAGGCGCTGCTCCTGATGGACGCGTCCGGCAAGGAGGACGTGTTCGTGGAGACGGTCGGCGTCGGGCAGGCCGAGATCGACATCATCGACCATGCCGACACGATCGTGCTGGCGCTGATGCCCGGCTCCGGAGACTCGGTCCAGGCGCTGAAGGCCGGGGTGATGGAGATTCCCGACGTGATCGTCGTGAACAAGGCGAACCACCCGCTGACCGACAGCATGGTCCGCGAGATCCGCGGCGTGCTGGCGCTCGGGCCGATGACCGACTGGAAGGTGCCGATCCTGAAGACCGAGGCCACCGAGGGGCGGGGGGTAGCGGAGGTCGCGGAGGCGATCGACGCCCACCACGCGCACATCGCCGCGCAGGGGACTCTCGAGGAGCGGCGCGGGCGCAACCTGCGAAACGAGGTGCTCGGGCTCGCGGCCGTGCGTTTGCGCCGTGAGCTGGAGCGCTCGCTGCGCGGCGACCCGAGCGTGCAGGAGCTGCTCGACCGCGTGGTGCGGCGCGAGGTCGACCCCGCGAGCGCGGCCGAGATCCTGCTGGAGCGCCGGCGGGCCTAGATCCGAGCCTCTCGCCGAACCTTCGCGTCTGCGTTCCGACAGGTGGGACGGGGCCGAAAGCTCGCGGCCTAGCAGCCCAGCTGGCGCGCGATCACCATCTGCTGCACCTCGTCGGTGCCTTCGCCGATCGTGAGGATCTTGGCGTCGCGGTAGAAGCGGCAGACCGGGTACTCCTCGATGTAGCCGTAGCCGCCGTGGATCTGCACGGCCTCCTCGCAGGCGCGCACGGCCAGCCGGCCGGTCTTCAGCTTTGCCTGCGCGGCCGTGAGGGTGAAGCTCTCGCCGCGGTCCTTCTCGATCGCGGCCTTGTAGGTCAACAGGCGCGCCGCCTCGATCTCCGACGACATGTCGGCGATCTTGGCCTGGATCGCCTGGAACTTCGCGATCGGCTGGCCGAACGCGCGCCGTTCCTTCGCGTAGGCGAGCGCCTCGTCGAGCGCGCCCTGCGCCATCCCGACGCCCATCGCGGCGACGCCGATGCGTCCGCCGTCGAGGATGTGCAGGAACTGCTTGAAGCCGTTGCCGCGCGGGCCGAGCAGGTTCTCCTCCGGCACGCGGCAGTCCTCGAAGGTCAGGGGACGCGTGTCGGAGGCGTTCCAGCCCATCTTCCGGTAGGGCTCGCCGATCACGTACCCGGGCGTGCCGTTCGGGACGATGATGTTGGAGATCTCCTTCTGCCCGTTCGACCCGCCGGTCACGGCCGTGATCGACACGCAGCCCGTGATGTCGGTGCCGGAGTTGGTGATGAACTGCTTGGCGCCGTTCACGACCCACTGGCCGTCGTCGAGCTCCGCGCGGGTGCGCACGTTGCCGGCGTCCGAGCCGGCCTCCGGCTCGGTCAGGCCGAAGGCGGCGAGCCGCTTGCCCGAGCACAGCTGGGGCAGCCAGTCGCGCTTCTGCTCCTCGGTCCCCCAGAGGTAGATCGGCATCGTCCCGAGCGAGGTGTGCGCGGCGACCGTGATGCAGGTGGAGGCGTCGATCCGCGCCAGCTCCTCGATCGCGAGCGCGTACGAGAGCGTGTCGCCGCCCCCGCCGCCGTACTCCTCCGGGAAGGGGATCCCCATCATGCCGAGCTCGCCGAGCTTCGCGACGATCTCGTACGGGAAGCTGTGCGTGCGGTCCTGCTCCTCGGCGACCGGCGCCACCTCCCGGCGCGCGAAGTCGCGCACCGTGGACTGGATCAGCTTGTGCTCTGCGCTGAGCTCGAAGTCCACTGCGCGAGGTCCGCCGGCTAGGCCTGCTGCCGCACGAGGTCGACCAGCAGGCGCACGCCCCAGCCGCTCGCGCCCTTGCCGACGTACTCCCGGTTGTCCTGGTCCCAGGCCACCCCGGCGATGTCGAGGTGCGCCCAGGGCGTGCCGTCGACGAACTCCTCGAGGAAGGAGGCCGCGTAGGCGGAGGAGGCCTTGCGCGCCTCGGACACGTTCACGAGGTCGGCGACCTTGCCGCGCGTCAGCTCCTTGAAGTCGGGGTGCAGCGGCAGCCGCCAGACCAGCTCGCCCGTGTCCTTGGACGCGTCGTTCAGCGCCGCCGAGAGGTCGTCGTCGTTCGAGAACAGGCCGGCGTAGGTGGAGCCGAGCGACGTGATGATCGCGCCGGTGAGCGTCGCGACGTCGATGATCCGCTCGGCGCCCTCGGCCGCGACGTAGGCGAGGCCGTCGGCGAGGATCAGGCGGCCCTCGGCGTCGGTGTTGTTGACCTCGACGGTCATGCCGTTGGAGATCCGGATGATGTCGCCCGGCCTGACCGCGTGGCCGGAGGGCATGTTCTCCGTCGCGGGGATCACGCTCAGGAGGTTCACGGGGAGCCCGAGCCGGGCGATCGCGGCGGTCGCCTCGATCACGGCCGCCCCGCCCGACATGTCCATCTTCATCTCCTGCATCTTGCCCGAGGGCTTGATCGAGATCCCGCCGGTGTCGAAGGTCACGGCCTTGCCGACGAGCGCGAGGCCGGGCCCGCCGCCGTCGTAGCGCAGCACGATGAACCGCGGCTCCTGATGGGAGCCCTGCGCGACCGCCTGGAGGCCGCCCATCGACCGCGCCGCGATCTCGTCGGGACCGTAGGCCTCGCCCTCGAGCCCGTCGATCTCCGCGGCGCGGCCGAGCGCGTGGTCGGCGAGCTTCGCCGGCGTCAGCTCGTTGGCGGGAAGGTTCTGGAGGTCGCGCGCCGCGTTCTGGTGCTCGACGACGATGTCGGTCTGGCGGACCACCTCCGCGAGGTCGCGCTCGGCGACGATCTGCAGCTCCTGCGGGCCGCCGTCGGCCTCGTCGCTCTTGGAGCTCTTGTAGCGGTCGAAGCGGTATGCCGCGAGCAGCGGGCCCTCCGTGAGCGCGCGCACGATGCTCTCGTCGGCGCCCTCGGGGAGCGCCCACGCGATGCGCTTCGCGCCCGCGTCACGGGCACGCCCCAGCGAGACGGCCGCCGGCGATGCGGGCCCGCTCGGGCGTCAGCTCGGCCTGCTTGCCGAGGCCGACCGTGATCACGCGCGCGGCGCCGATCGCGCCGTCGGGATGCAGGATCGCCGTCTTCTTCAGGGATCCCTTCGCCTCGCCGGACTCGACCAGGCGACCCAGCTTTCCGCCGAGCGCCGCGTCGAGGTCCGCGGGCGCCCCGGCGCCCTCGAACAGGCCGACGCAGAGGGTGTCGGCGTCCGCCGAGGAAGCCGGACCTTGGTGGAAGGAGGCGCGCATCGGGGGCGCAGTATAGGTCTCGGCTACCCTTCCTACCGGCCCTGGATCGGCCCCAAACCCGACGAATCGAGGTTCGACCACATGTCAAAGACCGTGATCCTCGGCGCCGCCCGCACGCCGTTCGGCAAGCTCGGAGGCGCCCTCGCAAGCTTCGACGCGACCGACCTGGGAGGAAAGGCGATCGCCGCGGCGCTCGAGCGCGCGGAAGTCGATGCCGGCCAGGTGGAGAAGGTCGTGATGGGCCAGGTGCTCCAGGCCGGCCAGGGTCAGATCCCCTCGCGTCAGGCGCAGATCAAGGGAGGGATCCCCAAGGAGGTCCCCTCCGAGACGGTCAACAAGGTGTGCGCGTCGGGCATCCGCGCGGTCGGCATGATCGACGCCGCGGTGCGCGCCGGCGACCTGGACACAGGAGTCGCGGGCGGGATGGAGAGCATGTCGAGCGCCCCGTACCTGCTGCCGAAGGCCCGGTTCGGCTTTCGCATGGGCGACGCGAAGGCGATCGACGCGATGGTCCACGACGGGCTCACGAACCCGTTCAGCGGCAAGCACATGATGCAGGAGGCGAGCGAGGTCGCATCCGAGCTCGAGCTCACGCGGCCGGACATGGACCGCTGGGCGCTGCGCAGCCACGAGCTGGCGGTGAAGGCGACCGACGAGGGCCGGCTCCCCGAGGAGATCGTGCCGGTCGCGGTCAAGTCGAAGAAGGGCGAGTCGACCGTCGAGATCGACGAGGCGCCGCGCCGCGAGACCTCGCTCGAGGCCCTCGCGAAGCTCCCGCCGCAGTTCGTCAAGGACGGGTCGCACACCGCGGGCAACGCGCCGGGCGTGAACGACGGCGCCGGCGCGCTCGTGCTCGCCTCGGAGGAGTGGGCCAAGAAGGAGGGCCGCGCGCCGCTCGCACGCATCCTCGCGAGCGCCGAGGTGGCCGACGACTTCGCGTACCTCGCGCGCACTCCGGGCAAGGCCGCCAAGCTCGCGCTCGAGCGGGCCGGGCTGAGCGCGGAGCAGATCGACCTCTGGGAGATCAACGAGGCGTTCGCGTCGGTCGCGATCAACTCGGTCCGGATGCTCGGGATCGACGACGAAAAGGTCAACGTGAACGGCGGCGCGATCGCCCTCGGCCATCCGATCGGCGCGTCCGGCGCGCGGATCCTGACCACGCTCGTCTACGAGCTGCGGCGCCGCGGCGGCGGGCTCGGTTGCGCGGCGATCTGCTCGGGCGGCGGTCAGGGCGACGCCGTGATCGTCGAGGTCAACGGCGGCTGAGGCCCTGAGCCGCGTCTATCCCTACAGCGTCCTAGACGTCTTCACCGACCGGCCGCTCGCCGGAAACCCGCTCGCGGTCGTGCAGGACGCCGAGGGCCTCGACGACGACACGATGCTCGCGTTCGCGCGCGAGACGCGGCTGTCGGAGACCACCTTCGTGCAGCCGGCGACGCGCGACGGTGCGGACTACCGCAACCGGATCTTCACCGTGCGCCAGGAGATCCCGTTCGCGGGGCACCCTTCGCTCGGAACGGCGGTGGCGGTCGCGCTTGCCCGCGGAGAGAGCGAGGTCACCTACGTACAGGAGACAGGCGCAGGCCTCCAGCCGGTCGACGTCCGGCTGGACGGCGCCGCGGCGTTCGCTTCGATGCTCCAGGAGCCCGCGACCTTCGGGCCCGAGATCGACGCGCGACATGCGCTGGCCGCGGTCGGCCTGGTGCCCGGCGATGGGCACCGGGAGCTCCCGGCGCAGGTGGTCTCGACGGGCCTGCCGACGCTGATCGTGCCGGTTGCCGTGGCGCGGTGCGTGCGGGACGCTCAGCCCGACTTCGACCTGCTCGAGTCGCTCGCCGAGCGTCACGGCGCCGACAACTTCTACCTCGTCTGCATGCAGCAGGAGGGGAGCGCGCGCGCCCGGATGTTCACGAGCTTCGTCGAGGGAGGCGAGGACCCGGCGACCGGGTCCGCCGCCGGGCCGCTGTGCGCCTATCTCGCCGAGCGCGGCCGCGGCACGCGCGTCGAGATCACACAGGGCGTCGAGATGGGGCGCCCGAGCCGGCTGCTCGCCGAGATCGAGGGAGACCGCCCGCGGGTGAGCGGCGACGTGGTGCGCGTGATCGAGGGCGACGTGGCGTTTTGACGGCGGCGGCCTTCTTCGACCTCGACCGCACACTGATGGCCGGGTCGAGCGCCTACCACTTCGGGCGCGCGATGTACAAGGCCGGGCACCTGACGCGCGGCCAGATCGCGCGCGACGCGATCGAGCAGGTCCGCTTCCGCCTGCGGGGCGCGAGCGACGCCGCCGTGAACCAGCTGCTCGCGCGGGTCCAGGAGGGCATCAAGGGCCACCGCGTCGCCGACCTCACGCGCATGACCCCGGACATGCTCGCCGGGATCCTGCCGCGCGTGTATCCGCAGATGCTCGACGTCGTGCGCTCGCACCAGGACGTCGGTCGCCCCTGCTACATCGCGACCGCCGCCTCGCAGCCGGCCGCGGAGAAGCTCTCGCAGGCGCTCGTGATGGAGGGCGCGATCGGCACGCGCTGGGAGACCGACGACGGCGTCTACACGGGCCGCCTCGAAGGGCCGTTCGCCTACGGAGAAGGGAAGGCCTCCGCGCTGCGCGAGTTCGCCGCCGAGCACGGCATCGACCTCGAGCAGTCCTGGGCCTACACCGACGCGGCGTCCGACCTGCCGATGCTCGAGGCCGTCGGCCACCCGGTCGCGGTGAACCCGGATGCCGGGCTTGCCGACCTCGCGCGTGAGCGCGGCTGGGAGGTGCTGCGCTTCGACAAGCTCGGCGAGCGGCTGCGCGTCTTCGGCGCGGTGATGGCAGCGGCCGCGGTCGGGGGCAGCGGAAGCTGGCTCGCGGCCAGGCGGCGGGCCCGCGCGCAGCGCGGGCGGCTGCGCCGTCCGCGCCGTTAGGGCACGAACAGGCCCGGCACCAAGTCAAGGGCGCGCGATACGCCGATCCCCCGCCATACAATGGCCCCATGGCGGTCGAGCCCGAAGCAATGCGCCGCGCCCATGAGTGGCTGAAGGAGGTCTACGCGCGCCAGCCCGAGCGCGACGCGCTCTTCACGACCATCTCGGGGGAGCCGGTCAAGCCCCTCTACACCGAGGAGGACCTCGCCGACGACGACCGCGAGCGAGACATCGGCCACCCCGGCGAGTATCCGTTCACGCGCGGCGTCTATCCCTCGATGTACCGCGGCCGCCTGTGGACGATGCGCCAGTTCGCGGGCTTCGGCACCGCCGAGGAGACCAACGAGCGCTTCCGCTACCTGCTCGACCACGGGCAGACCGGCCTCTCCACCGCGTTCGACATGCCGACGCTGATGGGGCACGACTCCGACAACGTGCGCTCGGAGGGCGAGGTCGGGCGCGAGGGCGTCGCGATCGACACGCTCGACGACATGGAGATGTTGTTCGCCGGCATCCCGCTCGGCGAGGTCACGACCTCGATGACGATCAACGCCCCCGCCGCGATCCTGCTCGGGTTCTACGTGTGCGTCGCGGAGCGACAGGGCGTCCCCCGCGACCAGCTCGGCGGAACGATCCAGACCGACATCCTCAAGGAGTACATCGCCCAGAAGGAATGGTGCTTCCCGATCGACCCGGCGATGCGGATCGTCACCGACATGGTCGAGTTCTGCGCGCGGGAGATGCCGCGCTGGCACCCGATCTCGATCTCCGGGTACCACATCCGCGAGGCGGGCTCGACGGCCCAGCAGGAGCTGGCCTTCACGCTCGCCGACGGGTTCGCCTACGTGCAGGCGGCGATCGAGCGCGGGCTCGCGGTCGACGACTTCGCGCCGCGGCTGTCCTTCTTCTTCAACGCCCACATCGACTTCTTCGAGGAGATCGCGAAGTACCGCGCCGCGCGCCGGATCTGGGCACGCGAGATGCGCGAGACCTACGGGGCGCGCGATCCCGCCTCCTGGCGGATGCGCTTCCACAGCCAGACGGCCGGCGTGTCGCTGACCGCGCAGCAGCCCCTGAACAACATCGTGCGGACGGCGCTCGAGGCGCTGTCCTCGGTGCTGGGCGGCACCCAGTCCCTGCACACGAATTCCTACGACGAGGCGCTCGCGCTGCCGACGGAGGAGGCCGTGCGCGTCGCGCTGCGCACGCAGCAGATCATCGCGCACGAGACCGGCGTGACGAACACGATCGACCCGCTCGGCGGCAGCTGGTTCGTCGAGGCGCTCACCGACCGCATGGAGCAGGCCGCCTACGAGTACTTCGGCAAGATCGAGGAGCTGGGGGGGATGGTCGAGGCGGTCAAGCGGAACTTCCCGCAGCGCGAGATCGCGGACGCCTCGTGGCAGTACCAGGAGGAGGTGGACGCCGGGCAGCGTTTCGTCGTCGGCGTGAACCGCTACGAGCAGCCCGACGAGGAGCCGATCGAGATCCTCCGGATCGACCCGGCGCTCGAGCGCAAGCAGATCGGTCGCCTCCAGGCAACGCGCGCGCGCCGCGACGCCGCCGAGGTCGAGCGCTCGCTCGCCGTGTTGAAGGAGACCGCGGGCGCACCCGACCGCAACCTCATGGGCCCGATCATCGATTGCGCGCGCGCCAACGTGACCGAGGGGGAGATGGTCGAGGCGCTGCAGGCCGTGTTCGGCAGCTACACGGAGTCTCCGGTCTTCTAGCGGCGCGGCATGAGACGCCCGCGTCGCGATTGAACTGCATCGCGACGCCGCGGGATCTGATTTCCTGGTTTGCAGCATGAACTGGCGCGGACCGAAATGCGGACCGAGATTCGGAGCGGGGATGACCGGCTCCGCGCGGGTCGAGTAGCGATGTCGTACAAGCGGGTAGTGCCGGCCGCGGCGCTCGCGGCGATCCTGGTCTTCTCCGGCCTGCAGGCGACCACGCTTGCGGACCCGGCCGAGACCGCCGCCGTGCAGGATGTGCCGTCCAGGGCACGCGTGCTGGTACACGACAACTACTTCGAGCCGCGCTCGACCGAGGTGCTCGAGGGTGGCCTCGTCACCTGGAAGTGGCGCGCCATGAACAGGCACAGCATCCGCTTCACCAAGGTCCCGGCGGGCGCGTCGCGCAAGGGCGCCTCGATCCGCGCGGAGGGCCGCTGGAAGCGCAGGTTCCACCGCCCCGGCGTGTACCGCTACGTGTGCAAGGTGTGGTCCGGGATGCGCGGCTCCGTGTCGGTGCGCGCCGAGCCCGAGGAACCGCCGAAGTAGTCCGCCGCTAGTAGCTGCGCGGCAGGCCGAGCGAGTGCTCGGCGACGTAGTTGAGGATCATCTCGCGCGAGACCGGCGCGGTCCGTACCAGCCGCACGCCCCACCACATGTCCGTGAGGCCGTACTCGAGCGCGAACCCGTTGCCGCCGTGGGTCTGGATCGCCTGGTCGACGCACTTGATCGAGGCCTCCGCCGCCGCGTACTTCGCCATGTTGCTGGCCTCGCCCGCGGGTGCCCCGGCGTCGTAGAGCGCGGCCGCCTTCTGCGTCATCAGGCGCGCCAGCTCGAGCTCGATCTTCGCCTGCGCAAGGGGGTGCGAGATGCCCTGGTGTGCGCCGATCGGGCCCTGCCACACGACGCGCTCGCGGGCGTAGTCGGCGGCGAGGTCCAGCGCCCGCCGGCCCGCGCCGCACGCGACGGCGGCGCCCATGATCCGCTCGGGGTTGAGCCCGTCGAAGGCCGCCTTCAGCCCACCCGTCTCCGCGCCGATGAGGCGCTCCGCGGGGACCTCGACGTCGTCGAAGAAGAGGGTCCACTGCTTGTCGGGCGCCCTCAGCGCGGTCGGGATGTGCTGCTTCGTGAGCCCCGGGGCGTCGGAGTCGACGATGAACAGCAGCGGCAGCCCGAGGTTGCCGTCGGCGTCGCGCTGCCGCGTGACGACCAGGATCGCGTCGGAGTCCTCGACCGCCGAGATGAAGGTCTTCTCGCCGCGGATCACATAGCCGCCGTTCGACCTGCGCGCGGAGGTCGAGAGGTTGTGCGAGTTGGAGCCCGCGCCCGGCTCCGTGATCGCGAACGCCACCTTCGTCGTCCCCGCGGCGATGCCCCGCAGCCAGACGTCCTTCTGCTCCTCGTTGCCGTGGCGCACGAGGATGCTCCCGACGATCGCCGGCGACACGACGATCAGCAGCAGCGAGCAGCCGCTCGCGGTGATCTCCTCGCCGACCGCCGCCAGCGCCGACATGCCGAGCCCGCCGCCGCCGTACTCCTCCGGCAGGTTCACGCTCAGGTAGCCGCGGCTCGCAAGCGCGTCCCACAGCTCCGTCGGCGGCTCGCCCGCCGCCGTCTTGCGCCGCGAGTACTCCGGCCCGAAGTCCGAGCAGATCTTGCGGACCGTCTCGCGCAGCATCCGCTCCTCGTCGGTGGGCACGATCTGCAGGGCGGGTGTCGCGGTCTGGTCCGTTGTGGCCATTGGTCCTCCTGGCGTCAGGGGCTGGGCGGGTCGCGCAGCTGGTGTGCGGGCGTGAAGAAGCTTCTGTATGCGAGCGAGGTGGCGACCACGGCCGCGACCGCGACGCTGCCGAGCAGCGTGTAGAGCAGCACCAGCTGCAGCCGCACGGCATCGATCGGATCCGCGCCGGCAAGCAGCATGCCGACCATCGTCCCCGGAAAGAAGATCAGTCCCGTGGTCTTGGTCGAGTCCACCAGAGGGATCATGCCGGAACGCAGGCTCCGCCGGACGATCGGGAGCGCCGCCTCCGTCGAGGTGGCCCCGAGCGCCAGCGTGGCCTCGATGCGCGCGGCCTCGCTGCGCATCTCGTCGCCGAGCCGGTTGAGGGAGACCGCGGCGGCGGTCATGGAGTTGCCGATCACCATTCCTCCGACCGGCACGAGGAACCGGGGCTCGGGCTCGAAGACCCCGAGCACGACCACCAGCACGAGCGTGGTCGAGCCGGCCAGCGCGAGCGCGATCAGGAGCGGGCCGAAGGCGCGCGGGACGCCGCGTGCGCGGTTTCGCGCGGTGAGCGCGCCGAACAGCACCATGGCGGCGAGCAGAGCGACCACGAACACCAGCCGGTCCTGGTCGAAGATGAAGTTGATCACGAGCCCGACCGCGGTCAACTGGACGAAGGAGCGGAACACCGCCACGGCGATGTCGCGCTCGAGGTCGACCCGCTCCCAGAGTGAGATGGCGACCGCGACCGCGACCAGCACGAGAGACCCGAGGACCTCCAGGAGCGTGACGTCGATCGAGGTCCTCATTGCCGCGCGGCCGCGACGGGCGGCCCCTCGCTGACGATCGTCCCCCCGTGCGCGAGCGTCAGGGCCCAATCGGCCATCCGCGCGGCCTGCTCGTGGTCGTGCGTCACGAGCACCCACGAGAGCCCGAGCCGGTCGCGCAGGTCGAGCAGCGTCTGCTCGACCGAGTCCCTGGCCGCCTCGTCGAGCGCGGACGTCGGCTCGTCCAGCAGCAGGACGGCCGGCTCGAGCGCGAGCGCGCGCGCCAGCATCACGCGTTGCTGCTCTCCGACCGACAGGCGCGCGGCATCGCGCTCGGCATAGGAGGCGTCGAGTCCGGCGAGCCCCAGCAGCCTGGGCACGTCGGCCTCCTTGCCGGCGAGCCGGGCGCCGTAGCGCACGTTGTCCTCCACGCTTCCCTCGAGCAGCGCCGGCAGCTGCGGGACGAGGCACACCTCGCGCCGCAGGCCGAGCACGTCGAGCTGCCGCACGTCGGTCCCCTCGTAGAGGACCGCTCCGCGATCGGGGTCGGCGAGCCGGTTGAGCAGGCGCAGCAGGGTCGACTTGCCGCTGCCGGAGGGCCCCACCACGCAGGCGGCGCCGCGCGGCAGGCCCGTGGTGAGCTCCCGCAGGACGACCTTGCCGTCACGCGCGAGGGTGACCTGCCGCAGCTCGAACAATGGGGTGGGCACGTTCGGATTATTAGATAGGGTCGCGGCCATGGACACCCATCAGGCCGTCGTCTTCCACGGTCCGCGCGACGTGCGGGTCGAGGAGGTGCCCAAGCCCACGGTCGAGGATCCCGGCGACGTCCTGCTGCGGGTCGACCGCGCCGCGATCTGCGGGACCGACCTGCACCCCTACCACGGGCGCCTCGAGATGGAGGAGGGCTGCGTGCTGGGCCACGAGTACCTCGGCACGATCGAGGCGAAGGGCGACGGCGTGACCGAGTTCGAGGAGGGCGAGCGCGCGGTTGGCTCGTTCTTCGTGGCCTGCGGCAAGTGCTGGTTCTGCCGCCGCGGCGCGTACATGAAGTGCATGATGATCCGCGTCTTCGGGATGGGCTTCGTGATGGGGGACCTGCCCGGCGCGCAGTCGCAGTACGTGCGCGTGCCCGGAGGCCGACCTCACGCTGCGCAAGCTGCCGGAGGGCGGAGGGGCAGGGTTCGAGGACGACGACATGCTGTTCGTCGGCGACATCCTCACGACGGGATACGACGCCGTGCGCAAGACCGACATGCGCCCCGGCGACGTGGTCGCCGTGGTGGGTTGCGGGCCGGTCGGCCTCTGCACCGTGATGGCCGCGCGTGCGCTGGGCGCGGGCAGGGTCGTCGCGGTCGACATGGTGCCCGAGCGGCTGAAGCTGGCGGAGAGCCTCGGCGCGATTCCGGTGAACCCCAAGGAGACCGACGCGGACGACGTCGTGCTCGACCTCACGAGCTGGCGCGGCGCCGACGTGGTCGTGGACGCGGTCGGGCACGAGTCGGCGCTGGCCGCGTGCTTCCCGCTCGTGCGGATGGGCGGCACGATCTCGCTGCCGGGGATGTACACCGAGGTCGAGGCCACGATGCCGATCGGCGACATCTGGCTCAAGAACATCACGATCGTCTCGGGGGCGGCCAACGTGCAGGGCCACATGGACGAGGTGATCGAGCTGGTGCGCGACGGCCGGCTCGACCCGAAGGTGATCATCTCCCACAGGATGCCGCTCTCCGAGGCGCCCAGGGGCTATGAGTTGTTCGACCAGAAAGAGGCGCTCAAGGTCGTGCTCGACCCGACCGGGTAGCGCAGGGGGGAAAAGATGCTCGAAGGCCTGATGCAGAACGACTACCAGCTGACGTTGAAGCACGTGCTGGACCGCATGCGCGGGCCGTGCGGCGACGCGGAGGTGGTGACGCTCACCGACGGGGGCACGGTGCGCGCGCCCTACGCGGAGGTCGCGCAGCGCGTGGACCGGCTGTGCAACGCGCTCGCGGGCCTCGGCGTCAAGCAGGGCGACCGCGTCGCCACGTTCATGTGGAACTCGCAGCAGCACCTCGAGCTGTACATGACGCCGTGCATGGGCCTGGTCCTGCACATGCTCAACATCCGGCTGTTCCCGGAGCAGCTCACCTACATCGCCAACCACGCGCAGGACAAGATCATCTTCGTGGACGACTCGCTCGTGCCGCTGCTCGAGAAGGTCGCGCCGACCTTCGAGACCGTCGAGCACTTCGTGATCGTGGGCGACGGCGACGCGGGCTCGCTGCCGAACGCGCTGCGCTACGAGGACCTGATCGCCGGGCAGGAGCCGAGCTACGACTATCCGGAGCTCGACGAGCGCCAGGCCGCGGGCCTCTGCTACACGAGCGGGACCACGGGCAACCCGAAGGGCGTGCTCTATTCGCATCGCTCGAACATCCTGCACTGCCTCGGCGCCGGTCTGGCCGACACGGTCGGGATCACCGCATCCGACCGCGTGCTCCCGGTGGTGCCGATGTTCCACGTGAACGCCTGGGGCCTCCCGTACGCGTGTGCGATGGTCGGGGCCGACATCGTCATGCCGGGCAAGTTCCTGCAGGGCGAGCCGCTCGCGAAGCTGATCAAGTCAGAGCGGGTGACGCTTGCCGGCGCCGTGCCGACGATCTGGATGGACCTCCTGCGCTACGCCGACGAGCACAAGCCGGACCTCTCCAGCCTGCGCATGGTGGTGTGCGGCGGCGCGGCCGTGCCCGAGTCGCTGATGCGGGCCTTCGAGGAACGCCACGGCGTGCGCATCCTGCAGGGGTGGGGTATGACCGAGACCAGCCCGCTCGGCGCGGTCGCGCGTCCGCCGGCAGAGGCGGACGACGAGCAGCACTGGCGCTATCGCACCGCCACCGGCCGGATCATGCCGCTGGTGGAAGTGCGCCTGATGGGCGACGACGGCGAGGTGCCGTGGGACGGCGAGTCCACGGGCGAGGTCGAGATTCGCGGACCGTGGATCGCCTCCGACTACTTCGAGGATCCCTCCGGCGCCGACAAGTTCCACGACGGCTGGTTGCGCACGGGCGACATCGCCTCGATCGATTCCGCAGGGCTTCATGCGCATCACCGATCGCGCCAAGGACCTGATCAAGTCGGGGGGAGAGTGGATCTCCTCGGTGGAGCTCGAGAATGCCCTGATGTCGCACCCCGACGTGCTCGAGGCGGCCGTGATCGCCAAGCCGGACGAGCGCTGGACCGAGCGCCCGCTCGCGTGCGTGGTGTGCAAGGAGGGCTCGAGGCCCAGCGCCGAGGACCTGCGCGCGCACCTCGAGCCGCTCGTCGCCAAGTGGTGGCTGCCGGACGAGTTCGCCTTCATCGACGCGGTGCCGAAGACGAGCGTCGGCAAGTTCGACAAGAAGGTCCTGCGCGGCCGGCTGGCCGATGGAGCGCTCGAGACGACGGGCGCCCAGGCCGTTCAGCCCGCAAAGTAGAGCAACACACAGGTAGAATCCCGCGCGCTTTCCGCCCGGCCCGTACGGGGCCGCGGTGCCGAGAGCCTTCTCCGAACGATGCAAGCGACCACCGACACGGCTGCCGACACGCCTGAGACCAAGCGGAAGATCCGCGTCGTCGTGGCGAAGCCGGGGCTCGACGGGCATGACCGCGGAGCGAAGATCATCGCCCGCGCCCTGCGTGACGCCGGCATGGAGGTGATCTACACGGGCCTGCACCAGACGCCCGAGCAGATCGCCGAGACGGTGATCCAGGAGGACGCCCACGCGGTCGGCCTCTCGATCCTCTCGGGCGCCCACATGACGCTCGTCCCGCGGGTGGTCGACCTGCTGAGGGAAAAGCAGGCGCAGGACGTGGTGGTGATCGCCGGCGGGACGATCCCGGCCGACGACATCTCGGAGCTGAAGAAGATCGGCGTCGCCGAGATCTTCACGCCGGGCGCCTCGACGCAGGAAATCGTGGATTTCGTGCGTGGCGCCGTGAACCCCTGACCGTGATGCACCTCCCCAGGAGGGACGATTGACCAGTCAGTCAAGTATCATTGGCGGCCAGCACGCGCCCTTGCGCCCCGCCCCGAAACTGGAGGCCCCGCTTTGAAGATCTGTGTCCTCGTAAAGGAAGTCCCAGACGCCGCAGTCGAGAAGCGGATGGACCCGTCCACGGGCCGCCTCGACCGCAGCGGCGAGAAGAACCTCAACCCCTTCGACACGCACGCGATCGAGGCGGCGATGCAGATCAAGGAGGGCGGCTCGGTCCAGGTGGACGAGATCGTGGCCGTCACGATGGGCCCGGACTCCGCCCAGCGTGCGCTGCACAAGGCGGTGTCGCTGGGCGCGGACCGCTCGGTCCAGCTCACCGACGACGCGCTCGCCGGCTCCGACGTCTGTGCCTCCGGCTACGCGCTGGCGGCGGTCCTGAAGAAGGAGAGCCCCGACCTGGTCCTGCTCGGCCAGCAGTCCGACGACGGCGAGTGCTACACGATGGGCGCGGTCGTCGCCGACCACCTCCAGATGCCCTCGCTCACGCAGGTGATCAAGATCGACACGGTCGAGGGCAAGCTCACATGCGAGCGCCAGGCCGAGTACGGCTACGACACCGTCGAGGTCGAGCTCCCGGCCGTGATCAGCGTCGGTGACGCGATCAACGAGCCGCGCTACCCGAGCCTGAAGGCGATCATGGGCGCGAAGAAGAAGCAGCTCGACAAGCTCTCGGCCGCCGACGCCGGCGTCGAGGCCGACCGGGTCGGCGAAGCCGGCTCGCGCACCAAGGTGGTCGGGCTGAACCCGCCTCCCGCGAAGGAGAAGGGCACGATCATCGAGGACGAGGACACGAACGAGACGGTCGAGAAGATCGTCGCCTGGCTCGACGAAAGGAAGCTGATCTAGATGCCCGGGATTCTCGTTTACGCCCTCCACGACGACGAGGGCAACTTCAACAAGAACTCGCAGGGTGCGATCTCGGAGGCCGCGCGCCTCGCCGGCGAGCTCGGCACGCAGGCGGGCGTGGTCGTCGTCGGGGACGTCTCCGACGAGGCCGCGCAGGGCCTCGGCGCCTACGGCGCCGCGAAGGTGCACCGCGCCAAGAGCGTTCCCGAGGGGCTCGCGCAGCCGATCGTCGACGCGATGGCGAAGGTGATCGCCGACGAGGGCTACGACTACGTCCTGTTCGGCGGCGGACTGCTCGGCTTCGAGATCGGCGCCGGGCCTGACCGCGCGTCTCGGCGCGGGCGTGACGATGGAGGTCACGGCCGTGCGCGTCCAGGACGGCGAGCTGGTCGCCGAGCGCCCGATCCTCCAGGACTCGCAGATCGCGGACGTCGGCTACGTCGGCAAGCCCGGGATCATCATCGGGCGGCTGAACGCCTTCGACGCGACCGAGCGCGACGGCGGCTCGGCCGAGGTCGTCGACGTCGACGTCGAGCTGTCGCCGTGGTCGACGAAGGCGAAGATGGTCACGCGCGGCGAGCAGCGCGGGGCCGACGTGAACATCGAGGACGCGGACTTCCTCGTCGCGGGCGGACGCGGGCTCGGCAAGGCCGAGAACTTCAAGCTCTGCGACGACCTCGCCGGGGCGCTCGGCGGCGCCGTCGCCGCCACGCGCGCCGTGGTCGACGCGGGCTGGTTCCCGTACGCGGGGCAGATCGGCCAGACGGGCAAGACCGTCGCGCCGAAGCTCTACCTCGCGGCCGGCATCTCCGGCGCGATCCAGCACAAGGTCGGCATGCAGGCCTCGGAGAACATCGTCGCGATCAACAAGGACCCGAACGCGCCGATCTTCGAGTTCTGCGACCTCGGGATCGTGGGCGACCTGCACAAGATCATCCCCAAGCTGACCGACGCCGTGAAGGCCAAGAAGGGCGGTTGACGGTCCCATGGGTGGAGTAGCGCCGGCGAAGTTCCCGCCTCCGGTCAACCCTCCCGAGGAGTTCGTCGGGCCGCCGACGGACGCCGAGGACGAGCGCATCGAGGTCGGCGTCGCGATCGTCGGCGGCGGCCCGGCGGGCCTCGCCTGCGCGATCCGGCTGACCCAGCTGCTCGAGCACGAGCCCGCGCTTCAGGAGAAGCTGGGCGAGGTGCCGGTGGCCGTGATCGAGAAGGGCAAGACCTCGGGCGCGCACCTGCTGTCGGGCGCGAACATGCGGCCGTCGGCGATGAAGGAGCTGTTCCCCGGACATGGACGAGTCGGAGTGGCCGACGCGCTGGAAGGTGGACAAGGACGCGGTGTACCTGCTGACCTCCAAGCAGGCGCTGCCGCTGAAGCCGATGCCGCCCAACTTCCGCAACCACGGCAACTACGTCGTGTCGGTCGCGCGAGCTCGGCCGCTGGCTGCAGGACAAGGCCGAGGAGGCCGGGCGTCTACGTGCTCGCGGAGACGTCCGCGCACAAGCTGCTGGTCGAGGACCGCATCGTGAAGGGCGTGCGCACCGGCGACAAGGGCCGCGGGCAAGGACGGCGAGCCGCTCGGCAACTTCGAGCCCGGCTCCGACGTGATGGCGAAGGCGACCGTGCTCGCGGAGGGCACGCTCGGGCACCTCACGTTCGCGGCGCAGGACTACTTCGACCTGCACGGGGAGGACCCGCAGCGCTGGGAGCTCGGCGTGAAGGAGGTCTGGGAGGTCCCGAAGCCGCTCGACCGCGTGATCCACACGATGGGCTGGCCGCTGCGCAAGGGCGCGCGCTGGAACGAGTTCGGCGGCAGCTTCATCTACCCGATGGGCGAGGACAAGCTCTGCATCGGGTTCGTGGCCGGGCTCGACTACACGGACGCGACCTTCTCGGTCCACGACGTGCTCCAGCAGTTCAAGACCCACCCGTTCGTGAGCAATCTGCTCGAGGGCGGCAAGCGGGTCGCGTGGGGAGCCAAGACGCTTCCCTCCGGCGGATACTTCGCGATGCCGCGCAAGTTCGCGGTGCCGGGCATGTGCATCGCCGGCGACGCGGCGGGCATGGTGAACGTCCCCGAGCTGAAGGGCATCCACTACGCGATGCACGCGGGCATGTACGCGGCCGAGGCGATCGTCGAGGCTCTGAAGAAGGACTCGATCAACTTCGAGGCCTACGACAAGCGCGTGCGCGAGTCGGTGATCGGCGAGGACATGTACCGCTCGCGCAACATGCGCCAGCCGTTCGGGAAGGGCTTCTTCGTGGGCGGCGCGATCGCGAGCGCGATGACGATCACGAAGGGCGCGTTCCCCAACGGCCACTGGAAGCAGGAGCACGACGCCGATCACGAGATGGTGCTCGACGGCGCCTCGAAGGACTATCCGAAGCCCGACGGCAAGCTCACCTTCGACAAGCTCTCGTCGGTGTTCGCGTCCGGCAACGCGACGCGCGACGACGCGCCGAACCACATCCGCATCCAGAGCGAGGTCCCACTCGAGATTGCGCAGACCTGGGTGTCGATGTGCCCGGCGCAGGTCTACGAGATCCCCGAGGACCAGCTCGAGGCCGCCCGCAACGGCGAGGGCAACGGCACCGTCGAGGTGCACGTGACCGCCTCCAACTGCGTGCAGTGCGGTGCGATCACCGCCAAGGGCGGGCGCCTGACGCCGCCCGAGGGCGGCGACGGGCCGCTGTACACGCAGGTCTGAGCGCCCGCCGCCCTTGTGGGCGGCTATCGCGGCGGGTTAGCATCGGCTCAACCGAGCGGGAGGGGCGGTGCGCAGACACGGGGTGGTCAGACTCGCGTGTGACGGCGTCGGCACTCGCGGCGTTGGCGCTGTTCGCGGCGCCCGCGTTCGGCACCTCCCCCGGTGACAACGGCCGCATCCTCTACTCGGATTCGCCGTCCGCCGGCCTCGCCGACATCTACACGGCGAACCCGGACGGGACCGGTGTCTCGCAGCTGACGACCGATCCCGGTCACGACCTCGGGACCGGCCTGGTCGTCCAACGGTCAGCGGATCGTCTTCCAGAGCGACCGCGGCGGCCTCGGGATCCAGATCTACGTGATGAACGCCGACGGCAGCGGCCAGACCCGGCTGACCGACCCGCCCGGCCTGTCCGGCGGGCCGTCGTGGTCCCCGGACGGGCAGCGGATCGCCTTCTCGAGGAACAGTGACCTCTGGGTGATGGACGCCGACGGCAGCGGCCAGCACGCGATCACGAGCCTGCCCGGCTCCGAGGAGCGGCCGCGATGGTCCCCGGACGGCTCGCGCATCGCGTTCAGCCACAACGGCTTGATCCGCACCGTACGCCCGGACGGCACCGGGCTGATCCTCGTGACCACGCCCCCCGAGCCGGTCGGGCCCTACTTCTGGGCGGCCAATACGGAGCCCGACTGGGCGCCGGACGGCTCTCGGATCGTCTATCGCGTCGTCTTCGACAACGACGGCGAGATCTGCTACCTGCTCCGCACGATCCGTCCCGACGGAACGGGGCGCGTGACCGTTTACGACCCGGTATGCGACGACACCGGGGGCAGCTTCGTGAGCCAGGCGGTCTGGTCGCCCGACGGCACGCGCATCCTGGCCACGGACGGCCGCCTGTTCACCGTGAACCCGGACGGCACGGGGTTCACGGTGATCGCCCAGCTCTTCGGCTATGACCTGGACTGGCAGCCCCTCCCCGCGGACACCTTCACCGAAACCTACGTCCGTCCCAAGGGCGCGACCCCCGTCCGGGTCTCACTGGTGCCGGCCGAGCAAGCCGTGCACCTCCCCGAACCGCACCCACGGCCCGCCGCTCGCGTTCGGCTCCTGCAACCCGCCCCAGCCCGGGTCGACCTACCTGACGGTCGGCGTCGGCGACGGCAGCCCGGCCTTCTCGCGGTCGGTCGGGCACGTGCGGATGGGCGTGAGGGTCGGCGCCCCGGGCCCACCGGAGGACTCCGACGTCGAGATCCGGTTCAACCTCACGAACGTGATGCGCGCATCCGACCTGTCCGAGTACACGGGTGAGCTGCGCACCGAGGTGATGGTGCGCCACACCGACGTCGATCCCAATTCCGTTCCCCCGGCTCCGCGGTCGACCGCGATGGACTTCCCGTTCGGCTTCACGGCCCCGTGCTTCCCAACGCCGGCGTCGAGTGCCGACGCGTCCACCTGCGAGATCGAGACCAGCGTAAACACCTTGATCCCGGGCGCGGTCAAGGACACGCGCCGGGCGGTCTGGGCACTCGACAAGCTGCGCGTCTATGACGGCGGCCCCGACGAGGACGCCGACACGGATGGCGACAACTCGCTGTTCGCGACGCAGGGCGTGTTCGTGCCGTGAGGCGTGGGTGGATCTCGATCGCGGCGGCGGCCCTCGTCGCGGTTGCCGCAGCGCCGGCACACGCGGCGTTCCCGGGCGAGAACGGCCGCATCGCCTTCGTCAACACAGGCGGGATCTCGACGATGAACCCCGACGGGTCCGGCGTCGCGGCGGTCACGACCGGATCGGGCCCGATGTGGTCTCCGGACGGGACCCGGATCGGCTTCGTCCGGTCCAATGCCGGATGGTTCGTGAACGCGGACGGGTCATCGCCACAGCAGATTCCGGGCGTCTCGAGCAACTTCGGACCCGCGTGGTCCCCAGACGGCGCTGCGGTTGCGTTCAGCAGCAACCCAGGCGCCGCACTCCCGCACATCTTCAGGGTCAACATCGACGGGACGGGAGTGCAGCAGCTCACCGGCTGCGACCCCGACAACCCGGATTACGGTGCGGGCCGGGACCCGGCCTGGTCACCGACGGGGCAGCGGATCGCGTATCAAGCCGTCGGACTCGTGATCGACGACGGCGATGAGCACCTCGGGAACTGGGGCCCGGCGACCGTCCTCGCAACCGGTTGCGGTGAGCAACCCGTGAGTGGCACGACGTGGGACGCGTTCGGCAACACGTCCCTGGACTGGTCGCCGGACGGCAGCAAACTCGCTTTCTCCGGCCCTCCGAGCATGTTCTGCCCACCCGGCATCTGTTACGGCTCGGGTCCGGACGAGATCTGGGTCGTCAACGCCGATGGCTCCGGCGCCGTAAACCTCACCAACTCTCCCGAGGCCGACGTCGAACCGGCGTGGTCACCCGACGGCACGAAGATCGCATTCGCGTCGGCGCCGAGCGGGCAGGACACCGAGATCTACACGATGAACGCCGATGGGACCGGCGTCACCCAGGTCACGGACAACGCGACAAGCGACTCTTCGCCGAGCTGGCAGCCGGTGCAGCGTACGTACCCGCGGCCCAAGGGCGCCACCCCGATCCGCGCCTCGCTCGTGCCGGCGGCAAGACCCTGTACGTCTCCGAACCGCACCCACGGCCCGCCGCTCGCGTTCGGCTCCTGCAACCCGCCCCAGCCCGGCTCGACCCATCTGACGGTCGGGGTGGGGGACGGCAGCCCGCGCTTTCGCGCTCGGCCGGCCACGTGCGCATGAGCGTCGTGGTCGGCGTGCCCGGCCCGCCGGATGACTCCGACGTCGACATCCGGTTCAGCCTCACCAACGTGATGCGCGCCTCAGACCTCTCCGAGTACACCGGCGAGCTGCGCACCGAGGTGACGGTGCGCCTCACCGACCGGGAGGCAGGGATCTCCTCGACGTCGCTGGACTTCCCGTTCGGCTTCACCGTCCCCTGCACGCCCACGCCCGGATCGAGCGCCGAGGCATCAACCTGCGCGAGCCTCACGAGCGCCAACGCGCTCGTCCCCGGCGCGATCACCGACGGCACGCGCGCGGTCTGGGCGCTCGACAAGCTGCGCGTCTACGACGGCGGTCCCGACGAGGACGCCGACACCGAGGGCGACAACTCGCTGTTCGCGACGCAGGGCGTGTTCGTGCCGTGAGGCGTGCGCTGATCGGCGTCATCGCGGCGCTCGCCCTGCTCGCGACCTCCGAAGCGGCGCTCGCGGTCTACCCGGGTCACAACGGGAGGATCGCGTTCGTGAGCAATCGGGACACCCTCGGCACGGCGAACCTCGAGATCTACACCATGAACCCGGACGGCACGGACGTCCGCCGCGTCACGTTCGACCCAAGCCCGGACGAAGAGCCCGCGTGGTCGCCGGACGGCTCCCATATCGCATTCTCCGGAGTGCGCGACGGCCAGTACGGGGTCTACGTCATGGACGCGGACGGAAACAACACGCGACGCCTCTCCGAGGGACGTCTCTTCAACCCGACCGGCGCGCCGTCCTGGTCGCCGGACGGCACTCAGGTCGTCTTCCAGGGAAACACGGGTGTCACCGCGAACGATCTCTACGTCGTCAACGCCGACGGCGCGGGCCAGCGGAAGCTCACCGACACGCCCGACGTGCGCGAGTTCACGCCGGCCTGGTCACCGGACGGGTCCAGGATCGCCTTCAGCCAGCTCGTGCCGCCGTGCACGACGGTGGTGTGCAACTTCGAGATCTTCACGATCGACCTCGACGGCTCCGGCAAGACCCGGCTGACGCACGACTCCGACCAGGACACCCACCCGGACTGGTCTCCCGACGGCACGAAGGTTGCGTACGGCACCCTCGACGGCGTCACCGAGGTGCGCGTCGTGAGCGCGTCAGGAACGGACGACGTCGGCTTTTCGCCGCCCGCGCTCGGCTACACGCCCGCCTGGTCGCCGGACGGCGGGCAGATCGCCTGGTCCGGGTTCGGCCAGGGCAACGAGATCAATGTGATGAACGCCGACGGCTCGCAGCAGCGCAACGTCAGCAACTCCGCGGCGTTCGACGTGCAGCCGGACTGGCAGCCGGTCAACCGGCCGCCGGACTGCACCGGGGTGAGCGCCTCGCCCGCGGAGCTGCGTCCTCCGAACCACAAGCTCGTGCCGATCCGGCTCTCGGGCGCCTCCGACCCTGACGGCGACCTCGTCACATTCGAGGTCACTGCGGTGACGCAGGACGAACCGGTCGCCGGCCCGCCGGATGCGGAGCGCTCGACGGCGCCCGGCGGGCTGCTGCTGAGAGCCGAGCGCGACGGCTCGGGCGATGGCCGCGTCTACCGCGTGGCGTTCGTGGCCCGCGACGGATTCGGCGGCGCCTGCACCGGCACGACGACCGTCGGCGTCCGCAAGGGGAGCGCAGCCCCGGTCGACTCGGCGCCGCCGTCGTACGACTCGCTCGGGTCCTGAGCGGATCAATATCCTCGCCGCGATGCTCGCGACCTCCGACACCGCGATCCGCTCGCTGCACCTGATCGGCGCGGCCGTGTGGGTGGGCGGGATGGTGATGCTCGCGCTCGCGGTGGGCGCCGCACGCCGTACCGTGGCCGAGAGCGAGCGCGTGGCGCTGTTCCGCGCGCTCGGCCGGCGCTTCGCGATCGCCGGCGGGATCGCGATGGTCGTGCTGATCGCGACCGGCACGGACATGGCGAGCGACCGCCTGCCGTCTTGGAGCGCGCTCACCGACACCGACTACGGAGAGCACCTGCTCCAGAAGCTGGGGGTCGTCGCGTTCGTGATCGCGCTCACGCTCTTCCACAGCCTCGTCCAGGGGCCGGCGCTCTCACGCCTGCGCGAGCGGGCCGCGGCGGATCCCGAGGACGAGGCGCTGCGGCGCGAGATCAGGCGAAAGTCCGCCCGCTCCGGGATCGTCTCGGCGATCAATCTGGTCGCGACCCTCGCGATCCTGGTGCTGGCAGCCCGGCTCGTGACGGGCTAGACCCCATCGACCCATCGCTACACTGGGACGACGATGAAGACCGACATCCATCCCGAGTACGTCGAGGCTCACGTGCGCTGCACGTGCGGCAACGAGTTCACCACCCGCTCCACCAAGTCGGAGCTGCACGTCGAGATCTGCTCGGAGTGCCATCCCTTCTACACCGGGAAGCAGAAGCTGGTCGACACGGGTGGCCGCGTGGAGCGCTTCCAGCGCCGGGCGGCCAAGCGCAAGGGCTCGGGCTAGGTTCAGCACCCACCTCCCGGAGCCGATTACCATGGGTGCACCGGGAGGGATCCCGGCTCCTCATGAGCGCTGAACCGACCAACAAGCCGACGGCCTCCAACGGAGTCCCAGACACCGGTTCCGAAGTCAGGCTCGCAGACGGCCGCCTGATGGCCGTCCGCGACGCCCCCGTCGGCGGCCAGGCGGTGCTCGAGGGCGTGATGATGCGCGGCGTGTCCACTTGGGCGGTTGCCGTGCGAGCCCCGGTCGTGGAGACCTCCCCGAACGGCGCCCCGAACGGGGACCACCCGCACCACCACCTTGCCGAGGAGGCCGAGATCGCCGTGGAGGCCGCCGCCGCGACGCTCACGGGGACCGGCCCCGCCGCCGGCAACGGCGCCGTGCACGCGGCCGCCGGCCACGAGGACCTCGGGCCGATCGAGGTGCACACGGAGTCCTTCGAGTCCGCGATGAAGCGCCGGCGGCTGTGGCGGCTGCCCGTGGTCCGCGGCGTCGTCGCGCTGTACGAGTCGCTCAAGATCGGGATGAAGGCCCTCGGCATCTCGGCCAACGCCCAGCTCGAAGAGCCCGACGAGGAGATCTCGGGCAAGACCTGGGGCTTCACCATCTTCCTGTCGCTCGCCTTCGCGATCGGCCTGTTCTTCGTGCTGCCCGTCACCGTCGCCAACTTCTGGAAGGACGAGCTCGGCAGCTCGGTCACGTTCGTGGTGGTCGAGAAGCTGATCCGGATCGCGATCTTCCTCGGGTACCTCTGGGCGATCTCCCACATCAAGGACCTGCGCCGTGTCTTCGAGTACCACGGCGCCGAGCACAAGGTGATCTCGTGTTACGAGGCGGATGAGCCTCTCACTCCCGAGAACGCGCAGAAGTTCTCGCGCCTGCACGTGCGCTGCGGGACCAGCTTCCTGTTGATCGTGATGATCATCGCCGTGTTCGTGTTCGCGCCGATCGGCCGCCCGGCGCTGTACTGGCTGATCCTGTCGCGCATCGTCGGCATCGCGCTGGTCGCGGGCCTCGCATACGAGGTGATCCGCTGGGCGGGCCGCAACCGCCGCAAGGCTTGGGTGCGGACGCTGATGTGGCCGGGCCTGCAGCTTCAGAAGCTCACCACCCGCGAGCCCTCGCTCGATCAGCTCGCGGTCTCGGTCGCCGCGCTCCAGGCCGTGCTCGCGGTCGAGGACCCGGCAAAGTCGAGCGAGGAGGACCGCCTCGGCATGGAAGTCGTGGCCTAGCTCCCTTAGGCACGACCATGGCAGCAGCGCCGACAGTCATCGAGCGGCTCGTCGAACAGATCGAGGAGCGCTACCGCGGGCTCGAGCAGCAGCTCGCCGACCCGGACGTGATGTCGGATCGCAATCGTTACGCCGACGTCGCTCGCAGCCACCGCGAGCTCGGCGAGGCACACGAGCTGGTGAAGCGCTACCGGGTCGCGGAGAGCAACGCCGCCGGCGCCGAGGAGCTCGTCGCCGAGGGAGAGAAGGAGTTCCAGGAGGAGCTCGTGAGCGCGCGCGCCGAGATGGAGGAGCTCGCGGAGAAGCTGCGGCTCGCGATGGTCGAGCGCGACCCCAACGACGCCAAGAACGTGATCGTCGAGATCCGCGCGGGGGCGGGAGGGGACGAGGCGGCGCTGTTCGCGGCCGACCTCTACCGGATGCTCACGAGGTACGCGGAACGCCGCGGCTTCAAGACGGAGCTGCTCGGCCACAGCGACTCCCCGGGGGGCGGCCTCAAGGAGGTCACGTTCGCCGTCAAGGGGGACGGCGCGTACAGCGTCTTCAAGTACGAGGCGGGCGTGCACCGCGTGCAGCGCGTGCCGCAGACCGAATCGCAGGGGCGCATCCACACGTCGACGGCGACCGTCGCGGTGCTGCCCGAGGCCGAGGAGGTCGAGGTCGCGATCGACGCAAACGACCTGCAGATCGACGTCTACCGCTCCTCGGGCCCGGGCGGGCAGTCGGTGAACACGACGGACTCCGCGGTGCGCATCACGCACAAGCCGACCGGCCTGGTGGTCTCGATGCAGGACGAGAAGTCGCAGCTCCAGAACCGCGAGCGCGCACTCCGGGTGCTGCGGGCGAGGCTCTACGAGCACGCGCTGCGCGAGCAGCAGGAGGGGCTGGCGGCGGATCGCAAGGCCCAGGTCGGAACCGGTGAGCGCTCCGAGAAGGTGCGGACCTACAACTTCCCCCAGGGGCGGGTAACCGACCACCGCGTCAAGCACACGGCCCACAACCTCGAGGCGGTGCTCGAGGGCGAGCTCTCGGAGTTCACCGACGCGCTCTCGGCCGACGAGCGCCGCCGCAAGCTAGAGGCCCAGGCGGCGTAAGGCGCCGCGGAGCGACTTGACCGGGGCGACCTCACCGCTGCGCGATGCGCTGGCCGAGGCGGCCGAGACCCTCGAGGGGGCCGGCGTCGACACGCCGAAGCTGGACGCAGAGGTGCTGCTCGCCGCGGTGGTCGGCCTCGACCGGGCGGCGTTGCACGCCGACCCGCGGCGTGGGCTCGACATGGATGAGGCGCTCTCCTTCGACGACATGATGCGCCGCCGGGTCCGCCGCGAGCCCGTCGCCTACATCCTCGGGCGCGCGCACTTCCGCCAGCTCGAGCTGGTCGTGGACCATCGCGTGCTCGTCCCGCGCCCCGAGACGGAGCTGCTCGTCGACCTTGCCGAGAACGGGCAGCGCGTGCTCGACGTCGGCACCGGCAGCGGCGCGATCGCGCTCGCGATCGCGCACGAGCGCCAGGGCGTGCGCGTCACCGGGATCGACAACTCACCTGACGCGATCGACGTCGCGCGCATCAACGCCGAGCGCAACGGGCTCGAGGTCGAGTTCATGATCGCGGACCTGATCGTCGGGGGCCCCTACGACCTGATCGTCTCGAATCCGCCCTACGTGCGGGAGTCCGAGTACCCGGGCCTCGCGCCCGAGATCACGCTCTACGAGCCGCGCGACGCGCTGCTCGGCGGGCCGGACGGCCTCGACGTGATCCGCGACCTCGTGCCCGCCGCGGCCGACGCGCTCGTGCGCGGCGGGATGCTGGCGGTCGAGGTCGGTCAGGGCCAGTCCCGGGCGGTCGAGGCGCTGTTCGAGAAGGCCGGCCTGCGCGCGGTCGAGACCGACCGCGACCTTGCGGGGATACCGCGGGTGGTGAAGGGACGCCGGTAGACGCCGAGGCTTTCGAGCGCTGCATCCGCGCGGGCGGCGTCGCGGTCTTCCCGACCGACACGCTCTACGGGATCGGCTGTCGATCCGGACGACAGAGGATGCGGTCGCGCGCGTCTACGAGTTGAAGGGGCGGCCCGCGGACAAGCCGTCGGCGGTCATGTACTTCTCGCTCGATTCGCTTCCGCCCGTCGGGCCGCGGACGCGCCGCGCGCTGGAGCGACTGCTGCCCGGCCCGGTGCTGGTCGGTGCTTCCCGGTGGCGTGGGGGTGAGGGTGCCCGACATGCCCGCGTTCGCCGGCGTGCGTGTCGCGGTGCTGCAGACCAGCGCCAACCTGAGCGGCGGCCCGGACCCGCGGCGGCTCTCCGACGTGCCCGATTCGATCCGCGAGGGCGCCGACCTCGTGCTCGACGGCGGCGAGCTGCCCGGCACGCCGTCGACGGTCGTGGACCTCAGCCGCTACGAGAGCGAGGGCGTCTGGCGCGTGTTGCGCGAGGGCGCCGTGCCGATCTCGACGCTTCAGACACTCTTGAGCTGAGCCACTATCCGTACCGGCCTAGGTGCGGGCCTGTCGAACTGCCACGTCGAGCGCCGGCTTTCGCACGGGAGGGATCCGGCGGCGCATCCGCCAGGTCGCGCCGGCGAACGCGTGGTTCGCGACGGTCGCGAAGCCCCGCTCGTCCTCCCGCAGGGCGAGGAGCAGGTGTGCGATCCGGTCGCCGGCCGGCAGGTCACCGTCGGCGACGCGCACGCAGAACGCGTGCACCTTGCGGCCGCCGGGCCGAACGAGCAGCGCGCCGGCCTCTGCGAGCAGCCAGACGCCGAGGCCGCCGCGCTCCAGCGCCAGGCCCGTGCGCGCCTGAAGCTCGCGCGCGTCGTGGTCGAGCAGGTCTCCGAGCAGTCCCTGGGCGGCGCGCTCCGCGCGCCCGTCGCGCCGCCGTCCGGCACGCACGACGCCGGCGCCGCGGTTGGCGAACAGCTCCGGGATCACCCACGCGAGGAACAGGGCGACGAGCGAGGCCGGCAGGAGGATCGGGTCGAGCACCACCATCACGACCGCGACGATCAGCAGCGGCGTCACGTACAGGCCGATGTACGCGGCCGACACGCGCTCGCGCAGACGCAGCGACCGCTCGTCGACGTACCGCCGCCAGGCGACGGCCTCGAGCTCCGGTAGTGCGTTAGCCGCCAACGATCGGCCGGCGCAGCAGCACGTACTCGACGTCCGCCGGGAGCTGCTTCACCTGCTCGAAGGACTCGTCGTGCAGCTTCGCGACGCCCATGTACCCGCCGTCGAGCTGCTCCGCGAAGATCGCGGCGGCGCGCTCATAGGCGCCCGCATCGCCGTTGGCCCAGGACGCCAGCTCGGTGTGCCCCGAGCGATCCATTCTCAGCAGTCGCGACATCGCGCCTCCTCGTTTGCGAACAGGGGGTGAGGGCAGTCTACGCCCACCTGCGAAGCTTTCCCGCCGCATGATGAGACCGCCCGACTCTCCCTCCACGGAGTATCTCTACGCGAACAGATGGCGCATCTGGGGCGTCGTGATGGTCGGCCTGTTCATGGCGCTGATCGACGTCACGATCGTGAACATCTCGATCCCGCAGCTGCAGCGGGACCTCGGCGCCTCGGTGGACACCGTGTCGTGGGTGCTGAACGCCTACAACATCATGTTCGCGGTGCTGCTCGTCTCCATGGGGCGGCTCGCGGACCAGTTCGGGCGTCGCAGGTTCTTCCTGATCGGCATGTCGGTCTTCACGCTCGGCTCGCTGCTGTGTGCGCTCTCGTGGTCGATCGGCGTGCTGATCGCGTTCCGGGTCGTGCAGGCGGTGGGAGCCGGGATCCTCGCGCCGCTCGCGCTCGCCACCACGGCACTCGTGTTCCCGCCCCACCAGCGGGGCCTCGGCCTCGCGATGATGGCGGTCGTGGCGAACGCCGCCGCGGCACTCGGACCGCCGATCGGCGGGGTGCTCGTCGAGCTGGCGAATTGGCCGTGGGATGCGGGCTGGCACTGGATCTTCATGATCAACGTCCCGATCGGCGTGCTGGGCGTCGCGCTGGCCCTGCGGGTGCTGCCCGAGACGCGCGACCCCCACGCGGGCACCGACGTCGACTGGTGGGGCATGGTCACCCTGGGGGGCGCGGTGTTCTGCCTGACGTTCGGCCTGGTCGAAGGCAACAGCCGCGGATGGGGCTCCCCGCTGATCGTCGGGCTCTTCGCCGCGTCGGCGCTGTTCGCGCTCGCGTTCGCGCTGACCCAGCGCTACGGCCGCTACCCGATGCTGACGCGCGGCCTCGTCAAGAACCGCCAGTTCATGGGCGCGAGCACGAGCCTGCTCCTGTTCGGCATCGGGATGATGGGCACGTTGTTCCTGGTGGTGCTCCTGTTCGTGAACCTCTGGGGATACACGGCGCTCGAGGCTGCGCTCGCCGTCACGCCGGTCGCGCTCATGGCGATGCTCGTCTCGCCGATCGTCGGGCGCCTGTCCGACCGCATCTCGCCGCGCTCCTTCGGGGTCCCGGCGCTGGTCGTGATGGGGCTCGGCGTGTACTCGCTGTCGACGCTCCCGCCCGAGCCGTCGCTGTGGAGCGCGGTCTGGCGCCTCGGTCTCGTGGGACTCGGCGTGGGGGCCACCTTCCCCGCCGTGTCGATCGGGTCGATGGGCTCGATCAAGGGGCAGGAACTGGGCCTCGGCTCGGGGATCGTGAACATGGCGCGCCAGGTCGGGTTCACGATCGGCGTCGCGCTGTTCGTCGCGGTGTTCACGGGGGTGATCGACAACCGTGTGCGGGAGGCCGGGGACCGGATACGCGCGGCGGAGCCGGGCCGGCATTTCGTCCTCCTCGACCGCGCCGGCCTCGAGACCGGGCCGCCGAAGGAGTTCCCCGGGCCCGGGGGAGCGCGGGCGACCGCGATCCTCACCGAGGAGCTGCGCGACGCCTATGGGGCCGCCTTCAGGGTGGGTGCGCTCGTCATCCTGCTCGCGATCCCGTTCTCGCTCACGATGCGCAAGAAGCCCTCGGACGTGCAAAGGGAGGAGCCGGCGGCCGAGGCCCCGCCGCCGGCTGCGGTCGCGGGCTGACGGATCGTAAGATCCGCGGCATGGGCAGCGGCGGCGGAAACCTCGTGGCGGGCGCACTCGTGGGGTACGTCGCGAGCCGCACGATGGACCAGGCCACGACGTTGTTCTACGGCCGCCAGACCGAGGGGTCCAAGGTCCGCGAGGCGGAGCTCGCGCCGGGCGGCACCCTCGTCCAGGTCGGTAAGCAGCTCGGGGCCGCGACAGGTCGCGAGCTGTCCGACGAGCAGGCCGGCCGGGTCGGCCTGGTCGTGCATCGCACGATGGGGATGGTCTACGGCATGGGCGCCGCCGCGCTGGTCAGGCGGGGGACGGCGCCGCTGAAGGCGGGCATCGTGGCCGGCGCCGCGGCGTGGGCGCTGATCGACGAGGGCACCGCGCTGCCGACGTTCACCGCTTATCCGGTCGAGAGCCATCTGCGCGGCGTCGTGGGGCACGCGACGTTCGGGCTCGCCGCCGGCGCTTTGCTGTCGCTCGTCGAGCGCGGCTGACACCGGCCCAATTGGTCGATGCCGACCCATTCCCTATAGTCATCGGCCCATGCGAATCGCCGCCGGATTCGACCACGCGGGCTACCCGCTCAGAGAGACGATCGTCTCGGCGCTCACCGCTGCCGGGCACGAGATCGTCGACTGCGGCACCGACTCCGAGGAGTCGGCCGACTACCCCGTCCACGCGGCTCGCGCCGCGGCCCTGGTCTCGGAAGGGGACGCCGACCTCGCCGTCCTGGCGTGCGGCTCGGGCACCGGGGTGAGCATCGTCGCGAACAAGCTCCCGGGCGTGCGGGCGGTCAACGCCCGGGACGCCCAGGACGCCGAGATGGCGCGCCGCCACAACGACGCGAACGTGCTCACGCTCGCGGGGCGCCGGCTCTCGGCGGGCGACGCGCGAACCATCATCGGCGCCTTCCTGGCGGCGGAGTTCGAGGGTGGACGGCACCGGCGGCGCGTGGACCAGATCGCGCGGGTGGAGAACGGAGAGCTGCCCACCGGGGCGGACGAGGCCTTGAAGGAGGCAACTTGACGGACCTGGAACCCGGCTACTTCAACGAGCCGCTGTCGGCGGTCGACCCCGAGATCGCGGACGCGCTCCAGCACGAGCTCGAGCGCCAGCAGAGCACGCTCGAGATGATCGCCTCGGAGAACTTCGTCCCGCGGGCGATCCTCGAGGCGGCCGGCTCCGTGCTCACCAACAAGTACGCCGAGGGCCTCCCCGGCAAGCGCTACTACGGCGGGTGCGAGTGGGTCGACGTCTCCGAGCAGCTCGCGATCGACCGCGCGAAGTCGCTGTTCGGCGCAGATCACGCGAACGTTCAGCCGCACGCCGGCGCGCAGGCCAACAACGCCGTCTACATGGCGCTGTGCGACCCGGGCGACACGATCCTGGGGATGGAGCTGGCGCACGGCGGGCACCTCACCCACGGGATGAAGCTGAACATGTCCGGCAAGCTCTACAAGGTCGCCAGCTACCAGGTGCGCAAGGAGGACTACCTGGTCGACATGGAGCAGGTCGAGCGGCTCGCGAAGGAGCACCGGCCGAAGGTGATCGTCGCGGGCTGGTCGGCGTACCCGCGCCACCTCGACTTCGCGGAGTTCCGGCGCATCGCCGACGAGGTCGGCGCGAAGCTGTTCGTCGACATGGCGCACTTCGCGGGCCTCGTGGCCGCGGGCGAGCACCCGAGCCCGGTTCCCCACGCCGACGTCGTGACCACCACGACGCACAAGACGCTGGGCGGCCCGCGGGCCGGCCTGATCCTCTGCAAGGAGGAGCTCGCGCAGGCGATCGACAAGGCGGTCTTCCCGGGCCAGCAGGGCGGCCCGCTCGAGCACGTGATCGCCGCCAAGGCGGTCTGCCTGCGGATCGCGGCCAGCGAGCAGTTCCGCGAGCGCCAGCGCCAGACGATCGCGAACGCGCGGGCGTTCGGCGAGACGCTTCAGGAGGGCGGCCTCGACGTGCTGACCGGCGGCACCGACGTGCACCTCGTGCTCGTCGACCTCGGCATGGACGGCCTCAACGGCAAGGAGGCGGAGGACCGCCTCGCCGAGGTCGGGATCACCGTCAACCGCAACGCGATCCCCTTCGACCAGCGCCCGCCGATGCAGGCGTCGGGCCTGCGGATCGGCACGCCCGCGCTGACCACGCGCGGGATGGTCGAGGACGACATGCGCGAGATCGGCCGCGTGATCTGCGCGGCGCTCGACGCGGGCTACGACGACGCGCGCCGGGAGGAGCTCTCCGAGCGCACGAGGACGCTGGCGGAGCGCTACCCGCTCTACGCGGACATGACCGCCACGGTCTGACGGCGGTTCGTCAGCGCGGCAGTACGCTGCGCGGGTGGAGGCCGTCGAGCGCAAGTCACATGCGATCGAGCTGTTCGCGGGCCTGCCCGAGCGCTACGACCTGCTCGCGTCGCTGCTGAGCTTCGGCCAGGATCCCCGCTGGCGGAGGGCGATGGTGGGGAAGGTGCGTGCCGGTCCCGGGACCCGCGTGCTGGACGTCGCGACGGGCACGGGCATGGTCGCCCGTGAGCTGGTGACCCGACACGGCTGCGCCGTCGTGGGGCTCGATCAAAGCGAGCAGATGCTCGCGCGGGCGCGCGCGAAGGTGAGCGCCGATCCGCAGCTCGCGCAGCGCGTCGACCTGGTGCTGGGCGAGGCCGAGCACCTGCCGTTCGGCGACGGCGAGTTCGACGCGCTCACCTTCACCTACCTGCTGCGCTACGTGGACGACCCGGCGGCGACGATGCGCGAGCTGGCGCGGGTCGTGAAGCCGGGCGGCACGATCGCATCGCTCGAATTCGGCGTGCCGGCGTCGCGGATCGCGCGCGCGCTCTGGATCGCCTACACGAGGATCGGGCTGCCCGCGCTCGGCCGGCTGGCCTCGCGTGACTGGTACGAGGTCGGCCGCTTCCTCGGTCCCAGCATCTCCGGGTTCTACCGGCGCCACCCGCTCGCGGCCGTCGTGGACATCTGGCGGCGGGCCGGCATCGGGGCGGTCGAGACGCGCGTGATGAGCCTGGGCGGGGGCGTGGTCATGTGGGGGGTGAGGGAAGACGGCGTCGCCCGCGGAGCTTGAGCGCCCCGCCTTCTACGCGCTGCGCCCCGGCGGCTGGCGGGACTTCGTCACGCTGCTCCATCCTCCCTACACGGCGTGGCACCTGAGCTACGTGGCGCTGGGCGCGGCCGCTGCGCCCGAGGTCCACGTCGATCGCCTGCTGGCGGCGCTCGGCGCGTTCTTCCTGGCGGTCGGGATCGGCGCCCATGCCCTGGACGAGCTGAACGGCCGGCCGCTCGGGACGCAGCTCACGGATCGCACCCTCCGGGTGCTCGCGGCGATCGGCGTCGCCGGCGCGGTCGCGATCGGCGTCGCCGGCGCGGTGATCGTGTCGGCGACCCTGGTGCCGTTCATCGTGGCCGGCGCGTTCCTGGTCGTGGCCTACAACCTCGAGCTGTTCGGCGGCCGCTTCCATTCGGACTTCTGGTTCGCCGCCGCCTGGGGCGCGTTCCCGGCCTTCACGTCCTTCTGGGCCAACTCGCTCTCGCTCGAGATCGCCGGAGTGCTCGTGGCCGGGGCGTGCTTCGGGCTGAGCGTGGCGCAGCGGGCGCTGAGCACGCCGGTGCGCGAGTTGCGCCGGCGGACCGTGGCCGTGAGCGGGGAGCAGCGGCTCCGGGACGGCGGCGTGATCGAGCTCTCGGCGGCGCGCCTGGCGGCGCCGCTCGACGCCGCGCTGCGGGCGACGGCGCTTGCCCTCGTGCTGCTGGCGGCCGCGATGCTCGTCGTTCGCGTCTAGCGTTCCTGGGACAGCGGTCCACGCAAAATATCGAGGCGGCTTCGCCGCCACCTAATCCGAAGTCCGCCTGACGGCGGCCTCCGATGAAGATCTGGATCGACATGACGGCCCCCGCGCACCCGGTGGTGTTCAAGCCCATCATCCGCCGCCTGCGCGAAGCGGGGCACGAGGTCGAGGTGACCGCGCGCGACTACGCGCAGACCCTTGCCCTGCTCGAGCTGCACGGCATGGAGCACACCGCCTTCGGGCAACACGGCGGCGCCTCGCGCCTGGGCAAGCTCGGCTCGCTGCTCTCGCGCGCCGGGGCGATGCGGAAGTTCGGGCGAAAGCGGGGGTTCGACCTCGCCGTCGCGCACGGCTCCAACGACCTCGCGATCGCCGCCCGCCGGCTCAAGATCCCCGCCGTGAACATGTTCGACTACGAATGGGCGACCGTGCAGCACAACATCGGCTGCCGGCCCGCGCGGCGCGTCATCACGCCGGACACGATCCCCCCCGAGCGCCTGCGCCGCTACGGCGTCGGGCCGGACAAGCTGAGGCAGTACCCCGGGCTCAAGGAGGAGTACTACCTGGCCGACTTCGAGCCCGACCGCAGCCTCCCGGGCCGGCTCGGGTTGGACATGGAGAAGGTGGTCGTGATCGTCCGGCCGCCGCCCGACGTGTCCCTCTACCACCGGAAGTCCAACCCCCTGTTCCCGCAGGTGCTGACCCATCTCGGGCGCCACGAGGGCGTCCAGGCGGTCGTGCTGCCGCGCACCCAGGCGCAGCGGGACTACGTGCGGACGCTCGAGCTGCCCTCGGTCGTCGTGCCGGACGGGGCGGTCGACGCGCAGACCCTCGTCGCGCTCGCGGACCTCGTCGTCTCGGCCGGGGGGACCATGAATCGCGAGGCCGTCGCGCTCGGAACGCCGGTCTACACCACCTATGGGGGTAGGCTTGGGGGCGTGGACGAGGCTCTCATCCGGGAGCATCGCTTGCGTCCCCTCACCGACCCCCGAGGACTGGAGCTCGAGAAGAGGAATACCGTCGGGGAGCCAAAGCGCCGGGATCCGGCGCTGCTGGTAGACATGATCCTCGGCGCCGTGCAATGAGCGCACCAAGAACCTCATTCCAGGAACGCACCCGGGTCCGCCCGCCGATCGAGGCGGACTCGATCGGCCCGGCACCCCAGACGTCCCTCGCCGAGCGCTACCGCGCGATGGCGCACGAGGGCCACGAGCACCGAGGTGTCGACACTGCGCTGCGCGCAATCGATCTCACGATCGCGGGCACGACGCTCGTCGTGCTCTCACCCGTGCTGCTCGGCATCGCGGCCTCGATCCGGCTGACCTCGGGCAGCCCCGTGCTCTACCGCGGCCGGCGCGTGGGACGCGCGGGGCGCATCTTCACGATGCTGAAGTTCCGCACGCTGAGCGCGGATGCCGAGGCGCGCCTCGGGCCGTATCTCGGTCACGAGCTCACCCATCGCACGCAATCGGAGGTGACCCGGCTGGGCCGCGTGCTGCGCTTCGCCCACCTCGACGAGCTGCCGCAGCTCTGGAACGTCCTGCGCGGCGACATGAGCATCGTCGGCCCGCGCCCGATCCGGCCGGCCTTCTTCGAGGAGCTCTGCGAGCAGATCCCGCAGTACTGGCAGCGGCTCGTGGTCGAGCCCGGCATGACCGGCTTCGCGCAGCTGCGCATGACCCGCGAGACCTCGTGGGCGGAGAAGCTCGCGCACGACCTCGAGTACGTCGCGGACCGCTCGGTCCACCTCTACCTCCGCGTGTGCGTCGCGACGGCGTGGCGGATCCTGTCCAGCCCCTTCCGCGGGGCCGCGCGACTCCTCCCGCGCGGCTAGCGCCCCATGTGTGGCATCTGCGGCCTGCTGTCGCTCGACGGCGCGCCCGTCGACCCGGGCGTCGTCGAGTCCATGAACGACACGCTCGTGCACCGCGGCCCCGACAGCGCCGGCGCCTTCGTGGAGGGCCCCGTCGCGCTTGCCGCGCGGCGCCTGTCGATCATCGACCTCGAGGGCTCCGACCAGCCCATCGGGAACGAGGACGGCCGCATCCAGGTCGTCCAGAACGGCGAGATCTACAACTACCGGCAGCTGCGCGAGCGCCTCGAGCACCGTGGGCACAAGTTCTCGACCCAGGGCGACACGGAGGTGCTCGTGCATCTCTACGAGGAGCGCGGCCCGGCGTTCGTCGAGGACCTGCGCGGGATGTTCGCGATCGCGCTGTGGGACCGGCTCGAGCGGCGCCTCGTGCTCGCCCGCGACCGCTTCGGCATCAAGCCGCTCTACTACCGCGTGCAGGACGGCACGCTGTCGTTCGCTTCCGAGCTGAAGGCGCTGCTGCGCCAGCCCGGGATGTCACGCGAGGTCGACGCCGACGCGCTCGAGGCATACCTCGCGTTCAACTCCATCCCGGCGCCCCTGACGATCTTCCGCGAGGCGCGCAAGCTCCCGCCGGGTCACCTGCTGCTTGCCGAGGGAGGGGAGACACGCCTGCGCCGATACGCGCGCCCGCGGCCGGTCGCGGCCGGGAAGGAGCGCACGGAGAGCGAGGTGGAGCTGGCCCAGGAGCTGCGCGAGCGCCTGCGTGACTCGGTCCGCGCGCATCTCGTCTCCGACGTCCCGGTCGGGGTGATGCTCTCGGGCGGGATCGACTCTTCGGCGCTCGCCGCGCTCGCCGCGCGCGAGAGCTCTTACCGCGTGAGCACGTTCTCGATCGGGTTCGAGGAGCGCTCCTTCAACGAGCTCGAGCTCGCGCGCCGGGTCGCAGAGCTCTACGGGACCGATCACCACGAGCTGATCCTGCGACCGGACGCGGTCGACCTGCTGCCGCGGCTCGCCGAGGCGTTCGACGAGCCCTTCGCCGACTCGTCGGCGCTCCCGACGTATCTCGTGTCGCAGCTCGCGGCCGGGACGGTCAAGGTCGCGCTCTCGGGGGAGGGCGGGGACGAGCTGTTCGGCGGCTACTACACCTACGTCGCGGACACGCTCGCGCCGCGCATCGGTCCCGTCGCCTCCGTGCTGCGGCCTCTGATCGAGCGCCTGCCCAGCTCGTCGTCCAAGATCAGCTTCGACTACAAGGCGAAGCGGTTCGCGCGCGCTGCTCACCTCCCGCCGCTCGAGCGCCACCACGGCTGGAAGGAGATCTTCACGCCCGACGCGCGCGCGGCGCTGCTCGACGGGCGGCGCGGCACGATCGACCCGCTCGACATCTACCGCGCGCGCTACGAGGAGACGGCGGGTGCCGACGAGCTCGCCCGCCTCCAGGACGTCGACGTCGGTATCTACCTGGCCGACGACCTGCTCGTGAAGACCGACCGCGCGAGCATGGCGCACTCCCTGGAAGCGAGGGTCCCGTTCTGCGATCCCGAGGTCGCCGAGCTGGCGCTCGCGCTGCCGCGCAGGATGAAGGTCCGCCGCCTCGCGAAGAAGCGGCTGTTGCGCGACGCCGTCGCGAGCATGCTGCCGCGCGAGATCGTCCACGGCCGCAAGCAGGGGTTCTCGATCCCGGCCGCGGCCTGGCTGCGCGGCGACCTCGAGCCGTTCGCGCGGGAGATGCTCTCGGCCGAGAAGCTGCGCGATCAGGGGTTCTTCCAGCCGGAGGTGGTGACCGGGCTGATCGACCGCCACGTCGCTCGCAAAGAGGACCTCAGCCGCCAGATCTGGGGACTCCTGATGTTCTCCCTGTGGCACGATCGCTACGTGGCGCAGGTGCCCGACCGCGAACTGCGAACTGCGAACTGATGCCCTCGGTGCTCGACGCAATCCTCGCTTTCGCCCTGGCCTTGGTCGTCGTGTGGATCTCGACCCCGGTCGTGAAGGCGATGGCGTGGCGCATCGGGGCGATCGACGAGCCCCGCGCGCGCGGTCTGCATCAGATGCCGACCCCGCGGCTCGGGGGTGTCGCGATCCTCGCCGGCATCCTGGCCTCGGGCCTCGTGTTCCTGCCCTCCGACCAGCAGACGACCGGCATCCTGATCGGCGCGGCCGTGATCGTCGCGGTCGGCGTCGCGGACGACCTGCTCGACCTGTCGGCCGACGTGAAGCTCGCGGGGCAGGTGCTGGCGGCGGTCGTGCCGGTTGCGGCGGGCGTGCGCGTCGAGACGATGACGCTCCCGTTCGCGGGCCACATCGACCTCGGCGACCTCTCGTATCCGCTGACGGTGATCGGCATCGTCGCCGTGATGAACATCGTGAACTTCATCGACGGCGTCGACGGCCTCGCCGCGGGGGTCTGCACGATCGCGGCGCTGACGTTCGCGGTGATCGCGCTGTCGCTCGATCGCAACGCGGCGGGCGTGCTCGCGATGCTCACGGCGGGGGCGGCGCTCGGCTACCTGCGCCACGGGTTCCACCCCGCCTCGATCTTCCTGGGCGACTCGGGGTCGAACCTGCTCGGCTACATGCTCGCGGCGATCGCCGTGCAGGGCGCGTTGAAGACCAACGCGGTGGTCGCTCTCGTCTTCCCGCTCGTGATCCTCGCCGTCCCGATCCTCGATTCGAGCTTCGTGATCGCGAAGCGCATCAAGTACGGGCAGCCGGTCTATCAGGCAGACCGCTGGCACTTCCACCATCGCTTCGCGAACATCGGCTTCTCCCAGCGGCGCACGGTCCTCTACCTCTACGGATGGACGATCGTCCTCGCGATGCTCGCGCTCGCCCTGCGCTTCGTCCCCTACACCGACGACCACGGGAACTTCAACGTCGGCTGGAGCCTCGTGATCGCGGCTTTCGCGCTTGCCGCCGTCGCGGCGAGCGTCTATCTCGTGCTGGTGCTCGAGATCCTCAAGCTCAAGCGGTTCCGCCAGTTCCAGCTGCGGCGCGAGCACGCGCTGCACGGCCAGCCGCCGCCGGAGCCCGCCGAGATCGAGGCGAGCGTCGCGCGCGAGCTCGAGACCGGGGAGTTCGAGATCGTGCGGCCCCCCGACCCGTGAGGCGCGTCCTCCTGCTCGCGCTGGCGGTGACGCTCTGGGTCGCCGGGCCGGCGTACGCCGGCGACGACCAGATCGTGATCTCCGGCGACGTGCACGTCGCACGCGGGCAGACGCTCGACGACGTCCTGGTGATCGACGGCCACGTCGCGATCGACGGAAGGCTCGAGGGCGAGCTGATCGCGATCAGCGCCCCGGTGCGCATCTCCGGGACGGTCGAGGGCGACGTGGTGGCGCTCACCGACCGCGCCGTGATCGAGCGCGGCGCGAGGATCGGAGGGGACCTGGTCTACGCCGACAAGCGCCCGCGGGTCGCGCGGGGAGCGACCGTCGAGGGCGAGACGCGACGCGTCGACCTCGACGAGATCTCCTCGCCGTTCAAGGCGTTCGCGGCGCGCATCGCCCTGTGGCTCGCGTTCAGCGTGTCGTCGCTGGCGCTCGGCTTCCTGCTGCTGTGGCTCGCACCGCGCGCGCTCGAGGCCGCGCTGTGGACCGCGCGCACGAGCACCGGATCCGCGATCGGGATGGGGCTGGCCGTGTTCTTCGGTCTGCCGGTGGCCGCACTGCTCGCGATCGTCACGCTCGTCGGGATCCCGCTCGGGATCGTCGCGCTGCTGGCGCTGCTGCCGCTGTACGCGATCGGGTACACGACCAGCGCCTACCTGCTCGGCCGCGCGATCGTGCGGCCGCCGACCGGCCGCGCGCTCGCCTTCCTCGCGGGGTGGGGGATCCTCCGTGCGCTGGCGCTCGTTCCCTGGCTCGGCGGGCTCGTGTGGTTCGGCGCCGCCGTCTTCGGACTCGGCGCGCTCACGGTCGCGTTGTGGCGCGCGCGGCAGAGCGGCGTCGGTCCGCAGGGCGTGCCGGCGGGGGCGTGACCACGCGCACCGTGCGCGGCACGGTCGAGTTCATCTGGGACGACGCCGGGCACATGCTCGTGACCCTCGACCCGGAGGACCCCGCCGACCCTCACACGTTCGAGCTGACGGGAGCGCTGCGCGACCGGCTTGCCGGATCGCTCGGGGAGGGCGATCGCGTCGAGGTCGACTTCGAGGCGGTGCCCTACGAGGTGCTGGACCCCGACTCCGGCCCCTCCGAGAGCCTGCGCGCCGAGGTCCTCGACCTCCGCGTCTCCCGTTAGATGATTTCGAGCGCCCGCAGCGGGCGTCCCTGCTCGTCCACCTCGTAGACCGGCGCACAGACCCCCGGCGCCTTGACCGTGTCCGGGTAGTCGCCGCCGGGATAGGTCACGATCTCCGCGAGGCGCACCGGGCACGCCACGAACCGGGTCGCGCCGTAGGTCCGCGGCACGGCGAGCGCGGGGTAGGGGGAGAGATGGATGCCGCCGCCGCATTCGCGCTCGCCGCCGTCCCAGTCGGGCGCCGTGGGCTGCGAGCCCGGCGCGTAGCTCATGCCGTGGTAGGAGTTGAAGTCGCGCGTCGACGGCCTTGTAGAGCGTGGCGACGCCGTCGCGCGACCTCGACGCCGTAGAACGTCGCACCACTCCTCGGCCGTCGCGGGCACGGGCACACGGGTGACCGTCGCCGCCCGTTCACCTCGACGCCCGGTCCGTGCAGCGATGACGCTCACGTGGCCGAGCGCATCGATCGCCGCGCCGCCGCGGGCGCGCACGATGCTCGCACCCAGGGCACGCACGCGCGCCCGGCCGCCCGCCTCGACGAAGCTCGACTCGCGCGCCTCGACGCGTCGCCTCGCCGACCGCCCGCACGCTCGCCGAGCCCCAGGCGATCGACGTTCGCCTCGTCGAAGGCCTGCACGGTCGCCGAGTTCCAGGCCTTCACGGCGGTACGCCCGTGCGCGGCGACGCGCGCCCGTTCGTGGGCGCGCACGCGCAGTCCTCCGTCGCGATCAGGCTGGTCTGCCCTCGCGCCAGGATCGCGCGCCCGGCCGCTGCGCTCTGGCCGTCGCGCGCGCGGACAGGAACGACGCGGCGCGTCGCCGGCCGCACGTGCTCGTCGCCGGCGCGCACCGACACCTCGTCCGCGGCCTCGACGACCACTCGGTCACGCGCCACCACCGACGCGGCCGATCCACTCGCGCGCACGATCGCCTCGCCGCCGGCGTCGACCACTGCCTGCCCGCGACCCGGTCACCCGCACCGAGTCGACCGCCCGCGCGCACGCGCGATCCCGCTCACGATGAACTCGCCGTCGCCCGCGCAGACCGGGATGCCGCGGCCCTTTCGAGCACCGCGTCGAGCTCTTCCTGAGTGAAGACGTCGTGCGATTCCATTCCATTGTGCAGAGCGATGGCGAAACCCTATCTCGCTGCCTGCACGATGTACCGCGATGCCGCTTCGTACCTCGCCGAGTGGATCGAGTTCCACCGGCTGGTGGGAACGGAGCGCTTCTTCCTCTACGACAACGGGAGCGTCGACGACCACCGCGACGTGCTGGCCCCGTACATCGAGGATGGCATCGTGGTGGTGCACGACTGGCCGATGCCGTTCATCGGCCGCCGGGGAATCGGGGGCGCCCTGCAGCGGGCGTTCGACAATTGCCTCGGTGCCCACCGCGAGGACTCCCGCTGGATCGCATTCCTCGACCTCGACGAGTTCCTGTTTTCACCCACCGGCGCGGCGCTCTCGGAGCTGTTGCCCGAGTACGAGGAGTACGCCGCGGTCTGCGTGAGCCGCGCCGAGTTCGGGACATCCGGGCATCGCACGCGGCCGGATGGGCTCGTGATCGAGAACTTCGTCCACCGCCGTCCCGTGCGACCCGACGACCACGTCCCGGTGAAGTGCATCGTCGACCCTCAAAGGACGCGTTCTGTCACGGGGACCACACACGTTCGACTACCGGCAGGGCGCCGCCGTGGACGAGCACCGGCGTCCGGTGGAGCAGCTCGACGCGTACGGCCGGAAGCCGGTCAGCTGGTCGAAGTTCAGGATCCACCACTACGGGAGCAAGTCCGAGGAGGAGGTCGAGCGCAAGACGCAGCAATGGCAGAGGGCCGGCTCCGCGCGGGCTGCGCACGTGCACGGAGTCGGGCCGCGCGGCGAGCTGGACGAGACGCTGACCGCCTACGGTCCGCCGGTGCGGGAAGCGATCGAGCGAGCGCGGGGGCGCTAGGCCCGCCCGTAGACGGGCACCGCGGCGCCGCTCACCGGCGCCGACTCGTCCGAGCACAGGAACCGGATCACCGCGGCGATCTCGGCCGGCTGCACCCAGCGCGAGTGATCGGCGTCGGGCTGGGACCGGCGGTTTGCCGCGGTGTCGATCACGCTCGGCAGGACTGCGTTGCAGCGCACACGCTCTTCGCGGTAGTCGGCCGCGACGGCCTTCGCGAAAGCCTGCACCGCCGCCTTTGACGACGCATACGCCGCCGCCCCGGGAAACGGCTGCAGCGCCGCGCGGGCCGAGACGCACACGATCGCGCCGCCGCCGGCGTCGATCAGGTACGGCGCGGCGGCACGCGTGACGAGGAAGGTCGGGCGCAGGTTGAGGCGGTACATGCGCTCGAAGTCCGCGAGGCTCGTCTCGTGCAGCCTCGGCCCCGCCGAGTAGCCGCCGACGAGGTTCACGACCGCGCGCAGCGGGCGGCGGCCGGACGCGGCTCCGCGCACGAGCTCCTCGACGACCTGCTCGTCGAAGAGGTCGGCCTGGGCGAGGTCGAGGCCGTCGCGCGCGCCCATGCGGTCGCGTTCCTCCGGGACGACCCAGGTCGCGACGACGTGCCACCCGGCGTCGAGCATCGCCTCCACGACCGCGCCGCCGAGTGCGCCGGTGCCGCCGGTCACGAGCACGGTGCCCTCGCTCATGGCGCGAAGCCTAGTGGCTCACGCCAAGTAGGAACGTTCCTGGTGGCGGCTGTCACAAAGTTGTTACAAAGTCCGATTTTTCGCTATCCTTTGCGGCGCTGCTGCCACCCCCGGAGTGTTCGGGGGATCGGGACGGGGCTCGGGCCGATCGCCCGGGCAATAGCCCTCCAACACGGTGGTTGTCTCGACAGTGGGCCGGCTCCCCAGCCGGCGATCGGTCGCCCGCGCGCGGTGGGCGTTAGATTGCCGATGGTCCGAGCCGGGTTCAGGCGGCGGCGACGAAGACCAATGCTTCCCGACCGCGACAACCCCAGTGAACAGCAGCCCGGCCGGCGCCGGAGCTCTTTTGATCGCCGCGATCCTTGTGTGCGCCGCGATCGGACTGGGGATCGGCGCGCTGCTTGGCGCTCCCGCGCTGCCGGCCGTGGCCGGCGGGTTCGTGGGCGTCGGTGTGGGGTTCTGGATTGTCTATAGCCGCTTCAAAGACCTCTGAGATGACCGAGCCGCGGCCACTTCCGCCCCTCAAGGTCCCGGCCTTCGTCCGGTACCTCGACCTGGTCGTGCTGCTGTTCGTGGCGCTGCCCATCTTCGTGCTCGCGGATTTGCCGCTCGCCGCCTACGTAGTAGGCGGCGGTGCCTGGATATTCCAGCGGATCGTCCAGGTGCTGATGCAGCGGCGCGCCGAGGCATCCGACGACCCGCGCGTGGTCGCCGGGTGGACGGCCGGCAGCATGATCGCCCGCGGCTGGTTCTGCGCCCTGGCGATCTTCGGGGTCGGCCTCGCGGAAGGCGACGAGGCGGGCCTCTCCGCCGCCCTCCTGGTGATCGCCCTGTTCACCGTCTACTTCCTGGTGCGCATGATCCTGCGGCCGATCGAGGCGGCGCGATGACCACCGCGACCGCACCCCAGCCCGCCTCGGGCGGCGGCCTGAGCCGCCGCGCCAAGATCTTCATCGGCGTCGGGATCTACCTCGCGATCGGAGTCGCGCTCGGGGTGATCCTCGGCAGCGAGGGCAAGAACGACGAGTTCAAGCCGCAGAACGAGTTCAAGCTCGACAACTGGATCTCGCTCCAGATCGGGCCGTTCGACATGAGCATCAACAAGGCGGTGCTCTACCTGTTCATGGGCTCGGCGCTCACGATCATCGCCTGGATGTACATCGCGAACCGCATGCAGGCGCGGCCGAACCGCGTCCAGACGGCGGTCGAGACCCTCTACCAGCTGATGAAGAAGAACATCACCGAGGGCAACATGGACCAGCGCATGGCGAAGCGGTGGTTCACGTTGATCGGAACGCTCTTCCTGTTCATCTGGTTCTCGAACCTGATCGGGTACATCCCGCTTCCCGACCAACACCGAGCACAAGGTCGACATCTTCGGGCTCCAGGTGCCGTCGCTGTCGCTGTACGCGGCCACGGCCAACATCGCGATCCCGCTCACGCTCACCCTGATGGTGTGGTTCCTGTACCACTACGAGGGCATCCGCGCCAAGGGCTTCGTCCCCTACCTGCGCGGGTGGGTGCCCGCCGGCGTCGAGGGGGCCGCCGTCGTCCCGATCTTCGTGATCGAGGTGATCTCGCACTTCGTGCGGCTGATCTCGCTCTCCGTGCGACTTTTTGCGAACATCCTCGCCGGCCACCTGCTGATCCTGTTCATGGGCGGCGGCCTGGTCGTGCTGCTCGGGGTCGCGGCGATCGGCGTCTTCACGCTGCCGATGGCCTTTGCCTTCTTCATCTTCGAAGTGGGCCTGGTGGCGACGTTGCAGGCGTTCATCTTCGCCACTCTCTCTGCCATCTACCTCGGCGGCGCCGTCGCCGAACATCACTAACCGTCTAGGAGGAAACCGTGGTTGACCCAACGACAATCACCCAAATCGCCCAGGCGGCCGATCCTGCCGCCTACGGCACCGACGCCGGCAAGGCGATCGCGCTGGGCGTGGGCGCCGGGCTCGGAACGATCGGGCCGGGCATCGGCGTCGGCTACATCTTCGGGAAGGTGATCGAGTCCGTCACCCGCCAGCCGGAGATGCGTGACGAGATCACGAGCATCCAGTGGCTCGGATTCGCGCTGACCGAGGCGATCGTGTTCTACGCGTTCATCTTCGGCCTGATCGCGTTCTTCCTCTAGATGCTGAGCGACATCACACCGGCAGTGCTGGCCGCCACCGAAGGCGCGACCTCGGACGAGGGCGGGAACTTCCTCGTCACGCCCGAGCTCGGCCTGATGCTGTGGACGCTGATCGCCTTCGGCGTGACGCTCTGGTTCCTGTCGAAGTTCGCGTTTCCGCGGATCCAGGAGGCCCTCGACAAGCGCCAGAAGGCGATCGAGGAGTCGATCGATGCCTCCGAGCACGCGAAGGCGGAGGCCGACGAGCTGCTGCGCGAGTACCGCGAGCGCCTGCAGGAGGCGCGCAAGCAGGCGGAGGAGATCATCGCGCGGTCGCGCCGCGCCGCCGAGGAGCACGAGCGCGAGTCCCTCGAGGGTGCGCGCCACCAGCGCGAGGAGCTGCTCGAGCAGACCCGCCGGGACATCGAAGCGGAGACGCGGCGCGCGATCCAGGAGATCCGCAACGAGGTCGCGGACCTCACCGTGCTGGCGACCGAGAAGGTGACGCGCAAGTCGCTGTCGCAGGACGACCAGCAGCGGCTCGTGCAGGAGGCGCTCGCCGAGCTCGACTTCACCGCGCTCGCCGGACGCGACGGGGAGAGCAGGTAGGAGTGGAGGAGATCGCACAGGTCTACTCGCGTTCGCTGTTCGAGGTCGCGGACGAGCGAGGGGAAGGTCGACCGCGTGCGCGAAGAGCTCGCGGCCTTCGCGGACGCGCTCGAGCAGAACCGCGACCTGGCCGTGTTCTTCTTCTCTCCCTACTTCTCCACGGAGGAGAAGAAGGACGGGTTGCACCGGGCGGTGGAAGGTGCGGACCCGACAGTCGTCAACTTCCTCGAGCTGCTGATCGAGAAGCACCGGATGCCGGTCATCTTCCGGGTGCGGCGCCATTTCGACGTGCTCTACGACCGCGCGCACCAGCGCCTGCCGGTGGAGGTGACGAGCGCAGTGCAGCTCGACTCGGCTGTGATCGACGAGCTCGGACGGCGCATCGGCCAGCAGACCGGCCAGAACGTGCAGGTGGAGAGCCACATCGACCCGGACATCCTCGGCGGAATCGTGCTGCGAGTCGGCAACTCGATCCTCGACGCGTCGATCCGGCACCGCCTCGAGCAACTTAGGAGAGAAGTGGCCAAAGCCACGTAAGGAGAGACATGCAGATCAAGCCTGATGAGATCACCAACATCCTCAAGAGCCGCATCCAGGGCCTCGACGTCGAAGGTGCGGACCTTGCCGAGGTGGGGACCGTGCTGTCCGTGGCCGACGGCATCGCACGCGTGCACGGCCTCGAGAACTGCATGTCGTTCGAGATGCTCGAGTTCCCCCACGACGTGACGGGCCTCGCGCTCAACCTCGAGTCCGACAACGTGGGCGTCGTGATGTTCGGCGAGTGGGAGCACGTCGTAGAGGGCGACACGGTCAAGCGCACGGGCCACCTCCTCGACATCCCGGTCGGTGAGGCGCTGCTCGGGCGCATCGTCGACCCGCTGGGCAAGCCGCTCGACGGCAAGGGTGCGATCGAGACCACCGAGACCCGGCCGGCGGAGTTCAAGGCGCCGGGCGTGGTGCAGCGCCAGCCGGTCACGGTGCCCGTGCAGACGGGCCTGAAGGCGATCGACGCGATGATCCCGATCGGTCGCGGCCAGCGCGAGCTGATCATCGGGGACCGCCAGACCGGCAAGACGGCGATCGCGCTCGACGCGATCATCAACAACCGCAACTCGGGCCTCGTGTCCGTCTACGTGGCGATCGGCCAGCGCATGTCGACGGTCGTGCAGCTCGCCGAGGTGCTCGCCGAGAACGGCGCGCTCGAGAACACGATCATCGTCGCCGCGGCCGCCGACGAGGCCGCCCCGATCAAGTTCATGGCCCCGTACGCGGGCTGCGCGATGGGCGAGCACTTCCTCTACAACGGCCGTGAGGCGCTGTGCATCTACGACGACCTCACCAAGCACGCCTACGCGTACCGGCAGATGTCGCTCCTGCTGAGGCGCCCGCCGGGCCGCGAGGCCTACCCCGGCGACGTGTTCTACCTGCACTCGCGCCTGCTCGAGCGCGCCGTGAAGCTGAACGACGACCTCGGTGCCGGCTCGCTGACCGCGCTGCCGATCATCGAGACGCAGGCGGGCGACGTCTCGGCCTACATCCCGACGAACGTGATCTCGATCACCGACGGGCAGATCTTCCTCGAGCCGAAGCTCTTCCACTCGGGCGTGCGACCGGCGATCAACGTAGGCATCTCGGTGTCGCGCGTCGGCGGTAACGCGCAGCTCGCGCCCATGAAGAAGGTCGCCGGGCGCCTGAAGCTCGAGCTGTCCCAGTACCGCGAGCTCGAGGCCTTCGCGCAGTTCGGCTCCGAGCTCGACGTCGAGACCCAGCGGACGCTCGCGCGCGGCGAGCGCCTCGTGCGGACGCTGAACCAGAAGGAGCGCCAGCCGCTGCCGGTCGAGGACCAGGTGGTCCAGATCTACGCGGCCACCAACGGCTACCTCGACCGCGTCAACGTCGACCGGGTCGAGGAGTTCCTCGAGCAGCTGACGCTGCGGTTCCGCGCCGAGAACGCGGAGCTCGGCAAGCAGATCGCGGCCGGCGGGTGGACCGACGAGATCCAGAAGGAGGTCGAGGACTTCGTCAAGGACTTCGCCGCGGACTTCGGCTTCGACCTCGACGAGGAAGGCCAGCCGCTCGACACCGACGAGCTCGAGGAGCGTCCTACGACCGCCTCGCCGGCCGCCGGCGAGCAGGAGCCCGAGCCGGAGCCCGAGCCGGAGCCGGCCGCCGTCTAGGCACCCATGGCCCAGAAGGACCTGAAAAGCCGCATCGGCAGCGTGAAGAACATCCAGAAGATCACGCGTGCGATGGAGATGGTCGCCGCCGCGCGCCTGCGGCGCGCCGAGCAGCGGATCGAGCACCTGCGCCCCTACGCCGGCGCGATCCGCCGCATGACGCGCCAGGCGGCCGCGGCCGCGGAGAACATCCCGAGCCTGCCGATCCTCCAGGAGCACGAGCAGGAGCGCCGCGTGGGGCTCGTGCTCGTGACCGGCGACCGCGGCCTCGCAGGGGCGTTCAACTCCCAGATCCTGCGCGCCGGGCTGCGCGCGGCGGCCGAGCACGAGGGCACCGGGCACGAGATCGCCTACTACGCCTCGGGCAAGCGCGGGGTGTCGTCGCTGACGTTCCGCGGCCTGCCGCTGCAGGGCAGCTACACGGGCTTCACCGACCGGCCGGGGTACGCGAACGCCCGCGAGATCGCCGAGGAAGTCATGTCGGCCTACGTCGACGGCGACCTCGACCGGGTCGAGATCTTCTACAACGGCTACATCTCCCCGCTCACCCAGGAGGTGCGGCGCGAGACGCTGCTCCCGCTGCAGCAGGCGACGATCCTGGAGGCGCAGGAGGACGAGGACGAGGCGAGACACGGGGCATCACGCGCTCGTGGAGTACGAGCCCGACCCGGAGCAGATCCTCCAGCGCCTGATCCCCGACTACGTCGAGATCTCGGTCTTCCGGGCGCTGCTCGAGTCCACGGCGTCCGAGCACGGCGCGCGCATGACCGCGATGCGCAGCGCCTCGGACAACGCGGGCGAGCTGATCGAGAGCCTCACGCTGCAGATGAACCGCGCCAGACAAGCTGAAATCACCCAAGAGATCATGGAAGTGGTCGCCGGCGCCGAGGCGCTCGGCTAGACCACAAAGGAGACAACGTGGAAGCCGCTACGCAGACCAGGAACGTGGGCCGCATCGAGGAGATCCAGGGCGTCGTGATCGAGGCCGTGTTCCCCGACGACCTGCCCGAGATCAACCACGCGATCACCGTCGACCGCGGTGAGGCCGGGACGCTCGTCTGCGAGGTGCAGCAGCACCTGGGCGACGACCGCGTCCGGGCCGTCGCGATGGACATCACCGACGGCCTCGCGCGCGGCGCCGAGGTCGTCGACACGGGCGGGCCGATCACCGTCCCCGTCGGCGAGGCGACCCTCGGACGGATCTTCAACCTGCTCGGCGAGCCGATCGACCTCGGCGAGCCGGTGCACACGGACGAGCGCTGGCCGATCCACCGCGACGCGCCCGACGTCGAGAACCTCACCCCGACGACCGAGATGCTCGAGACGGGCATCAAGGTCGTCGACCTGCTCGCGCCCTACGCGAAGGGCGGCAAGGTCGGCCTGTTCGGCGGTGCCGGCGTCGGCAAGACCGTGATCATCATGGAGCTGATCAACAACATCGCGAAGCAGCACGGAGGCCTGTCGGCCTTCTGCGGCGTGGGCGAGCGCACGCGCGAGGGCAACGAGCTCTGGAACGAGATGAAGGAGTCGGGGGTGCTCGACAAGACGATGCTCGTCTTCGGGCAGATGAACGAGCCCCCGGGAGCGCGCATGCGCGTCGCCCTCTCCGGCCTCACGATGGCGGAGTACTTCCGCGAGCAGGGCGGCCAGGACGTGCTGCTGTTCATCGACAACATCTTCCGGTTCGTGCAGGCGGGCTCGGAGGTGTCGGCGCTGCTCGGGCGCATGCCCTCGCAGGTCGGCTACCAGCCCACGCTCGAGACCGAGATGGGCCAGCTGCAGGAGCGGATCACCTCGACCCGCAAGGGCTCGGTGACGTCGGTGCAGGCGATCTACGTGCCCGCGGACGACCTCACCGACCCCGCGCCGGCGTCCGTGTTCGCGCACCTCAACGCGACCACGACGCTCTCCCGCGCGATCGCCGAGAAGGGGATCTACCCTGCGGTCGACCCGCTCGACTCGACCTCGACGATCCTGAAGCCCGACATCGTCGGCGAGGAGCACTTCCAGGTCGCGAACGCGGTCAAGGAGATCCTCCAGCGCTATCGCGAGCTGCAGGACATCATCGCGATCCTCGGGATCGACGAGCTCTCCGACGAGGACAAGCTCACGGTGCAGCGCGCGCGCAAGGTCGAGCGCTTCCTGTCGCAGCCGTTCTTCGTCGCGGAGGCCTTCACGGGCCGGTCCGGCGAGTACGTGCCGATCGCCGAGACGATCCGCGGCTTCAAGGAGATCATCGAGGGCCGCCACGACGACGTGCCCGAGCGCGCCTTCTTCATGAAGGGCGGCATCGAGCAGGTCACCGAGGACGAGGGGTAGTGGCTCGTACGCCCTTCCCCGTCGAGGTCCTCACCCCGGAGGGCCAGGTCTTCGCCGGCGAGGTCGAGATGCTCTCGACGCGCACCGAGGTCGGCGAGATCGGCGTGCTGGCCAACCACACGCCGCTGCTCGCGATGCTCCAGCCCTCCGACCTGCGCCTGCATCTCAGCGAGTCCGAGATCAAGCACTTCGCGCAGGGCGAGGGCTACCTGCAGGTGCACCGCAACCACGCCCTGGTGCTCGTGGAGGACTGCTTCGAGCCGGACCGGATCGATCGCGCGCGAGCAGGAGGAGCGGCTGCGCAAGGCGGAGGAGGTCCTGGCCGAGGCCAGGACGCCCGCCGACCTCGCGAGCGCGCGCTCCCAGCAGGCGCTGCGCGACAAGCGTCGCGCCGAGACCTTCCTGCGCATCGCCGGCGGCGGCGAGTAGCGCTCACGCGCCGGGGTGGCGGCCCGTGCGGTCGCTCCACATCTCCCACGAGGCGTCGCGCCGCAGGAGCGCAGGCGGCCGGTGGGGCGGGTCTCGCGCCTGCCACTTGACGGCAGCCGCCAATGCCCCGCAGATGAAGAGGTTGAGGCTCACGGCCTCGGCGCCCGCCGCCTCGATGAGGTCCTCGTGCAGGCTGATCGGCATCCGCACGAGCACCCGGCCTCCTGGTCGTCCGCCTCGCATGACACCTGTGTTTCTACCTGCCGGCGTGCAACGCGTGGGGGTGCTGCCGTCATGAGTCCGTGCCGTTTGCGTAACGCTCCGTTGATGGCGCGCGGGGAGGAGGAAGAGGAAAAGCGCGTCAATAGCGCCGCCGATATCGCCGATATCACGGGCGGTACTGGTGGTGAAAAGGACAGCCCCCCGGCGGGCGCGGCGATAGCGCCCGCGCTATCGGCGGGCCGGCCTCAGGGCGCGTTCGTGAACACGTCCGGCCCGAAGCTGCCCGGGTCCGGCGTGGCCGCATAGCCCAGCAACGGCAGCCCGAACATCTGCTCGAACGATCGCAGCGCGGAGAAGTGGTTGTAGGGGTGGGTCGTGACCGTCCCGGGCCGGATCAACGGCGACAGCGCGACGGCGCCCACGCGGCCGCCTCCGCGACCCGGGGTCGGCCCGCCGTTGTTGGGCGTGTTGGGGAACTGCGCCTGGTTGCAGCAGGCGCTCGCGTCGGCGGTGGCGCCCTCGGCCTCGGCCTCGTCGAAGGTGATCAGCAGCAACCCGTCGCGCTTGAACGCCTGCGAGGAAGTGATGCGCGGAACCCACTCGCGCAGCCACGCATCGGCGCTCACGAGGCCGCCGGGCTCGCCGTTCGCGCACGGCTCGTCGTGCCCGTCGTGACAGAGGTCGGGCGTGATGAAGCTGAAGTTGGGCGTGTTGCGCGATCGCGCGAGGTCGCCGGGCAGCTGCGTGAGGGGCACGTCGTGCTGCTCGCAGTAGTAGTTGTCGTCGATGATCGAGTGGAAGTACACGAACGGGTTGTGGCGCGCCGCGTACTGGTCCTCGGGCGTCGCCGTCTGGGTGTTGTCGCGGCCGTTCAGCGGCGGGTGCGCGCAGAGGCCGCTCTCGCGCTCGGGATCGTTGCCCATGTCCTCCATGTAGCCCTTCCACGAGAGGCCGCGCGCCTCGAGCTGGTCGGCGATCGTCTTCACGCTCGACGGGTACACGCAGCCCTGTCCCAGCGCCTGGCCGTCGGGGCCGGTGAGGCCCCCGACGAAGTCCGTGAAGAGCTGGCAGTCCGCCTGGGTCTGCGGATTCGACCCCTGGCCGCTCACGACGCCGATGTAGTTGCCGAGGCTCAGGTGCGTGACGGCGTAGTACTCGGGGATGAAGGCGCCCGCGGCGGGCAGCGTCTGCGACAGGTACGGGGCGGGCGAGTCGGGCGCGAAGGTGACGTCGGCGTTCTCGTTCTCGAGGAACACGACGAACACGTGCCCGACCGACGCAGGAGCGGGCATGCGCGGGGGCGGCAAGGGCGAGCAGGGCGAGCAGGACGATCGCGAGGAGTCTCATGTGAGCGCTTTCTGGAGGGAGTCGGGTTCGCGGAAGATCTGGTCGGCCGAGCCCGTGCCCGTCACGAACCCGAAGCGCTCGGCGAGGTCCTCCAGCGCGGCGAGGTCGCTCGCGTGCGTCTGCTCGCTGTCGAGCACGTCGCCGCCGCCGAGCGTGCAGGGGCTCGACACGATCCGGTCGGGGTCGGGCAGGTCGGGCCGCTCGAAGTCGGGCTGGTCCCAGGCCATGCTCAGGCCGATGTTCTGCGCGTTGGCGTCGCGGGTCGTGAGGCTCCCGAGCGCGAAGCGGTAGGAGATCAGCTTGATGATCGACTCGAACCCGCACAGCTGGTGGCTGACCGCGCCGCGGCGGGCGAAGGGGGAGACGACCACCGCCGGGATCCGGAACCCCATCAGCCCGAAGTCCTGGTCGATGTTCGAGCTGCGGCGGGCGTCGGGGACGGTCGGCGGGCGCACGTGGTCGAAGAACCCGCCCCACTCGTCGTAGACGATGAACAGCGCGCCCCGCTCCCAGTTGGGCGACTCCATGAACGCGTGCACGACGTCGGACATGAACGCCTGGCCGAGCCGCACGTCGCCGAGCGGGTGCTCGTCCGCGGAGATGCCGTCGCCGCCGCCGCCGTCGCGGAACGGTGGGTCCACGAAGGCGACGTTCGGCAGCGTGCCGGCCGCGCAGTCGGCGTAGAAGTCCGCCACGGGACGGGTCCACGGCACGCCGCGCGGGCCCCAGACCGCCGAGAAGGGCAGGTCCGAGTTGTAGTAGCGGGCCGTCCGCCCGCGCGCGATCGCGCGGTCGAACACGGTCTCCCACTGGTTGCCGAGCGTGTCGGCCGGCGGCGTGTTGTCGCGCTTGCCGCCCGACTGCGCGGACCAGTTGTAGTAGCGGTTGGGCCACGTCGGGCCCATCAGCGAGCAGTGGAAGCGGTCGTAGACCGTGAACTCCCGGCCCGCCGGGTGGATGAAGCCGAGGTCTCCCTCGTCGTAGTAGCAGAGCGCGAACTCGTCGTTGGAGCCGGCCAGGAAGCCGTCCGGCTCCTTCCGCGTGTCGGTCCTCGAGCTGCCGAGCTGGGCGCGGCCGTCGTCCCATCCGTGTCCGGGGTCGGGATGGCCGCATCCCTGCCACTGCGCGGTCCCGAGCGTCGACGCGTGCCGCGTCGCGACGGGCGCCCCGCCGTTGTCCGGGTCCGGATAGGTGCGGTCCTGGACGCCGTCGGCGCCGGGCAGCCACCCGAAGTAGTGGTCGAACGAGCGGTTCTCCATCATCAGCACGACGAAGTGGTCGACCGGCATGTTGCCCGGCGTGGGCAGCGCGGCCGCGCGGGCCTCGCGCTTGGCCGCCTCCCCGAGCAGGAGGTTCAGGGGCAGCGACGCGGCTGCGCCCGCGAGGCCGGCGGCGATTGCGCTGCGCGAGAGGAAGTCGCGGCGGCACAGCGCCGCCTCGGGGTTCGCGGACATCTCGCGCTCGGCCGCCTCGGCGGCGTACCGCTCGCTCGGGCTGAGCTTCCGACGCATGGTGCATCGGTACCCGCAAAGGGGCGTAAATTAACGACCGTTTATCAGGAGTGCAGCTCGTCCACGTGCCGGGGCACGGCCGAAACGGGCCGCGGCGGCGCGCCGACGTACTTGGCGGTCGGGCGGATCAGCCTGTTCTCGCGCTTCTGCTCCATGATGTGGGCGGACCAGCCGGCGACACGCGCGCACGTGAACATCGGCGTGAAGAGGTCGGGCGGCACCTCGGCGTGGTCGAGCACGACGGCCGACCAGAACTCGACGTTGGTGGCGAGCACCCTGTCCGGCTTGCGCGCCTGAAGCTCGGCGAGCGCCGCCTTCTCGAGCGCCTCGGCGGCCGCGAAGCGGGGAGACCCGATCTCGCGCCCGGTGCGCCGCAGCACCCGCGCGCGCGGGTCCTCGGCCCGGTAGACGCGGTGCCCGAAGCCCATCAGCCGGTCGCCGCGGTCGAGCGCCTGCTTGACCCAGCCCTCCGGGTCACCGGTGCGCTCCACCTCGTCGAGCATCTGCAGCACGCGCGAGGGCGCGCCGCCGTGCAGCGGGCCCGACAGCGCTCCCACCGCGCCCGACAGGGCCGCCGCGGAGTCCGCGCCCGACGAGGCGATGATCCGCGCCGTGAACGTGGACGCGTTCATCCCGTGCTCGGCGGCGGAAGTCCAGTAGGCGTCGATCGCCTTCACGTGCTTGGGGTCGGCCTCGCCGCGCCAGCGGATCAGGAAGCGCTCGGGGATCGACCGTCCCTTGTCGACCTCGGACTGCGGCACCGGCGGGCGCCCGGGCCCGCGCGCCGACTGCGCGACGAAGGACAGCGCCATCACGGACGCGCGCGCGAGATCGGTGCGAGCCTGCTCGTCGGAGATGTCGATCAGCTGCTTCAGGCCCCACTCCGGCGCGAGCATCGCGAGCGCGGCCTGCACGTCGACACGCGGGTCGCCGGTGCGGACGTTCAGGGGCCACGGCTCGGCGGGCGGCAGGCCCGGCAGGAACGCGCCGTCCACGAGCAGCCCCCAAACCTGCTCGAAGGGGACGTTGCCGACCAGCTCCTCGATGTCGACCCCGCGGTAGCGGAGCGCGCTGCCCTCCTTGTCGGGCTCGGCGATCTCGGTCGCGAACGCGACCACGCCCTCGAGCCCCGACTTGACCTCCAGGTCCTTCTCCACCGTTGCCATCGGCCCTCAGGTTAGGGCAAGTCAGGCAGCGGCGACCTCGGAGTCGCGGAAGCTGGCGCTGACGTTCGTGAGGACCTCGATCATCGCCTCCGTGGCCGGGGAGCGGTAGCCCTCGGCGAGGGTTGCGGCGAAGATCCTGCGGGTGGGGTCGGAGCCCGTCACGGGGCGCACCGTCACGCCCGGCGGGGTCGCGCGCAGGGCGAGGCGGGGCAGCAACGTCACGCCGACTCCCGACGAGACCAATCCGATCAGCACGTTGTGATCGTCGCTCTCGAACGCGATCGGCGGCCGGTAGCCCGCCTCCGCGCAGGCCTCCTCGAGCATCGCGTTGCAGATGCCTCCGCCGCAGCCGGCGACCCAGGTGTCGTTGGCGAGCTGCTCGAGGCGGATCGCCTTTCGGGTCGCGAGCGGGTGGCCGACCGGCACCACCGCGAGCAGCGGGTCGTCGAGCAGGTGGATGCAGTCGAGCCCCTCGAGCAGATGCCTCCCGCCCGTGCCGTAGGTGTAGTCGCAGACCACGGCGAGGTCGAACTCGCCGCGCTTCAGCCGGGGAATCGTCTCGTGCGGCTCGCCCTCGGTCAGGCTCAGCTCCACCTCGGGATGGCGTGTCCGATAGAGCGACACGGCCTCCGTCACGAGCGTGGCCCCCGCGCTCGGGAAGCTCGCGAGCCGCACGCGCCCTCCCTGCAGGCCCGCGATCGCCGCCAGCTCACGCTCGGCGTCGGCGAGCTGGGCCAGGATCGCGTCGGTGTGCCGGACGAGCGCCCGGCCGGCGTCGGTCAGGCGCACGCCGCCGGGCCCGCGCTGGAGCAGCGTCGTGCCGGCCTCCTTCTCGAGCGCCGCGATCTGCTGGCTGACGGCCGACTGGGTGAAGTTGAGCGCGTCCGCCGCGGCGGAGAACGAGCCCTGCTCCGCCACCTCGCGAAGCACCCGGAGCCGTCGTACGTCGAGCATAAGGGGATCTTATCGAAGCGATACGAAGCCTTACTTGAGCTAATGGGGCGGAGATGCGATGAATACGCCATGAATCCGGGCGTCTCCATCCGACTCGCCACCGCCTGCGACATGCCCGCCCTGCGGCGGCTCGCCGATCGAGACTCGCGCCTGCTCCCCGGCGGCGACCTCCTGGTCGCCGAGCAGGCGGGGGAGATGCGCGCGGCGCTGTCGCTCGACACGGGCGAGTCCGTGGCGGATCCGTTCCACCCGACGGCGCCCCTGGTCGAGCTGCTGCGCCTGCGCGCGAGCCAGGCGGGCGGCGGGCACCCGGGGAGGACGTGGGGTCGCGTCGGTAAACTCGCGCTTCGGTCTGCCGAGACCTGACAGGCGTCCCGCGCTCCGCTGTCCTCCCTCTCGCGCGTGGCCGCTCGACTGCGCGTGGACGAGAGAGCACTCACCGAAAGACTGATCCGCTACGACACCTCCGACGACGAGGGCATCCGCAAGGCTGCCGGCTTCGTCAAGGGGTGGCTGGAGTCGCGCGACATAGGCGTCGAGGAGCTCGAGATCCGCGGCCTCCCGCTGCTGACCGCCCGCGCGGGCGCGGCTCAGGGTCCCACGGTCGTCCTGCACGGGCACCTCGACGTGGTGCCGGCGCGTGCGGAGCAGTTCGAGCCCCAGGTCGACGGCGACCGCATATACGGCCGCGGGGCCTACGACATGAAGGGTGCGCTCGCGGCGATGATGGGCGCGCTCGAGGAGCTTCGAAACGCTCAGGGCGTGCGCGTCTTGCTGGCCGTCGTGCCGGACGAGGAGTCCGAGGAGGAGTCCGACCGCGGCACCGAGCTCCTGATCCAGAGCGGCTTCACGGGCGACTTCGCGATCACCGGGGAGCCCACCGACCTCCACGTCGGGGTCCAGGCCAAGGGAGTGCTCGCGATGCGGCTCGAGGTCAGCGGGCTCGCGGCGCACGGCGCCACGCCGTGGCTCGGGGACAACGCGATCCTGAAGGCGCTCGACGCGTTCCGCGCGATCGAGTCGCTCCCGTTCGCGCGCGAGAGCTCGGACCTGTTCGACCGCCCCTCGATCAACCTCGGCCGCATCCTCGGCGGTGACGCGCTGAACAAGGTGCCCGACCGCTGCTTCATCGACGTCGACATCCGCTATCTCCCGGGGCAGGAGCCGACCGAGATCCGCGCTCAGGTCGAGGAGCTGCCCGACGTCCACGTGATCGCGCAGTTCCACCGCGTGCCGGCGATCGTGGATCGCAACAATCCCTTCGTGCGGGTGTTGAGCGAGAGCGTGTCCTCCGTGCTCGACTCCGAGACGATCAGCGTCGGGCGCGACGGCGCCTCTGATGCGATCTGCTTCATCAACGCCGGCGTGCCGGCGGTCGAGTTCGGCCCCGTCGGAGGAGGTCACCACGGCCCCGCCGAATGGGTCTCGGCAGCCTCGCTCGGGAGCTACCGGCGCACGCTCGTCGACTTCGTCCGCCGGATCCCCGACCAGATGAGCGGCGACAAGCCGAACCTGCGCATTGCTTAAGAAATCCCTCCTCGGAGCACTGGTGATCGTGATCGTCGCGGCGGGCGCGACCACGTCGACGGCGCTGCTCGTCCTCGACGACACGGTCGACAAGTTCAAGCCGGTCGTGGGCGGCACCGGGAAAGAGCTCACGCCGGTCGTGAGCGGCAGCCCGCAGACGATCATGATCGCCGGGTCCGACCGCCGCCACGGGGACAAGAAGCTGGGCCTGAAGCCGCGCTCGGACACGATCATCCTGGCGCGCATCGACCCCGGCAAGGGCGTCGCGCTGCTGTCGCTGCCGCGCGACCTGAAGGTCGAGATCCCCGGGCACGGCACCGACAAGCTGAACACCGCGTACACGTTCGGCGGGCCGAAGCTCTCGATCAAGACGGTCAAGAGCCTCACGGGACTGGCGATCAACCATTACGTCGACGTCAGCTTCCACGGCTTCGCCGAGGGGGTGAACGCGCTCGGCTGCGTGTACGTCGACATCGACCGGCGCTACTTCAACAACAACGCCGGCCTCGGCTTCGGGCAGAACTACGCCGCGATCAACGTGAAGCCCGGCTACCAGAAGATGTGCGGGCAGCGCGCACTCGAGTACGTGCGCTATCGCCACACGGACAACGACATCGTGCGCGGCGCGCGCCAGCAGGACTTCCTGCGCCAGGTGCGCTCGCAGGTGACGGCGCGCAAGCTGCTGGACAACGTCGACAAGATGATCAGCATCTTCGCCGACAACACGCGCTCGGACATCCAGTCCACCGGCGCGCTGCGGCGGCTGCTGCGGCTGATGCTCGGCGTCAGCGACAAGCCGATCAAGCAGGTCAAGTTCCACGGGCGCCTCGGCGAGTCGTATGTCACGGCGAGCCCCACGCAGATCAAGGCGGCGACGCGCCAGTTCCTCTACCTGCGACCCGCCAAGGGCCCGCTCAGCAAGCAGCGCGAGCGTTCCAAGACCGCGCGCAAGGGAAAGTCCGGCGGCTCCAACGTGAACCTCGCGGACTTCACCGTGGCGAGCCGCGGCCAGGGCCAGATCGCCAAGGACCGCGTCGGGTTCCCGGTCTACTACCCGCGCAAGCTGGTGAGGGGCTCCTCGTTCGCCGAGGACGCACCCCGCGCCTACACGATCACCTCCACCAACGACAAGCGCTACCGCGCCTACAAGATGGTCGTCTTCACGGGGTACATCGGCGAGTACTACGGCGTGCAGGGAACGTCCTGGCGCGATCCGCCGATCCTCCAGCACGCGTCGGAGACGCGGAAGGTCCGCGGCCGCGAGTACAAGCTCTACTACAACGGCGACCGCCTGCGGATGGTCGCCTGGCAGACCGACCACGGCGCGTACTGGATCTCCAACACGCTGCTCCAGACGCTCTCCGCGAAGGAGATGCTCGGGGTCGCGCGTTCGCTCACGAGAGCGCGTTAGTCAAGGTGTTCGCGATGCGACCGATATGGTGCGAGCATGTCTGAGAGACCTCCGATCGGAGTGATCGGCGTGGGGTGGGTCGGCCTCGTGACCGGCGCCTGCTTCGCCGAGTTGGGACACGACGTCTGGCTGCGCGACATCGACCGGGGCAAGATCGAGTCCCTGCGCACCGGCCACGTGCCGATCTTCGAGCCCGGCCTCTCCGAGCTCGTGACGCGCAACCTCGAGCGCCTGCACTTCGAGCTGGACGTCGCCCCGCTGATGGAGCACGCCCGCCTGCTGTTCGTGTGCGTGGACACGCCGCCGACCTACTCCGGGGACGCCGACCTCTCGCGCGTGCAGGCCGTGATCGAGGCGCTCCCGGCCTCGTCCGAGCACGCGATCGTGATGAAGAGCACCGTGCCGGTCGGCACCGGCGCGAACGTCGCGCGGCGGATGTCGGAGCTCGGCAAGCCGGACTTCGGCTACGTCTCCAACCCCGAGTTCCTGAAAGAGGGCTCGGCGGTCGCCGACTTCCTGAACCCCGACCGCGTGGTCGTGGGGTCCGACCCGCGCTGGCCGTGGGCGGCCGACGCCGTCGCGCAGCTGTACGAGCCGCTCGAGGGCACGATCGTGCGCACGGACGTGGCGTCGGCCGAGATGATCAAGCTCGCCTCCAACGCCTTCCTCGCCACCAAGATCTCCTTCATCAACGAGATCGCGAACGTCTGCGAGGAGGTCGGCGCGGACGTCAAGGAGGTGGCCGGCGGCATGGGCCTCGACCCGCGCATCGGCGCGAGCTTCCTGAACGCGGGCGTGGGCTTCGGGGGAAGCTGCTTCCCCAAGGACGTCTCCGCGCTGAAGCAGCTCGCCGGCAACTCGGGCTACCACTTCCAGCTGCTGACGGCCGTGATCGAGGTGAACGAGCTCCAGAAGCGGCGCGTGGTGAGCAAGCTGAAGAAGCACCTCGGGTCGCTCGTGGGCAAGCACGTCGGCCTGCTCGGCCTGGCCTTCAAGCCCAACACCGACGACATGAGGGAGGCCTCGAGCGTGGTGCTCGCCGCCCGCCTGCAGGGCGAGGGAGCGATCGTCAAGGCCTACGACCCGGTCGCCGAGGACGCGGCACACGAGCTTCTGACCGGCGTCGAGATGTGCGACACGGCGCTCGACGCGGTCGACGGCGTGGACGCCGCCGTGATCGTCACGGAGTGGCCCGAGTTCGGCGACCTCGACCTCGCGGAGGTCAAGCGCCGGATGGCGAACCCCGTGATCGTCGACGGGCGCAACATGCTGAGCGCGGAGGACGTGAGGCGCGCGGGCTTCGTGTACGAGGGCATCGGGCGGACCTAACCAGCCGTCCAGTTACCTACCCTTCCGCGCCATGCAGGCCCTGATCCTCGCCGGCGGTGAGGGAACGCGGCTCCGGCCGTTGACCTCGACCGTCCCCAAGCCGGTCGTGCCGCTCGCCAACCGGCCGTTCATCTCCTACATGCTCGACTGGCTCGAGCGCCACGGCTTCGACGACGTCGTGATGTCCTGCGGCTTCCTCGCCGCCGGCGTGCGCAGCGTGCTCGGCTCGGGCGACCGCGAGGGCATCAGGATCCGCTACGCGGACGAGCCGCAGGCGCTCGGCACCGCGGGCCCGGTGAAGCTCGCCGAGCCGATGCTCGACGAGCGCTTCGCCGTCCTGAACGGCGACATCCTCACGGACGTCGACCTCTCGTCGGTGGTCGCGTTTCACGAGGCGCGCGGCGCGCGCGTGACGCTCACGCTGACCCCGGTCGAGGATCCCTCCTCTTACGGCGTGATCGTCACCGACGGCGACGGCGAGGTCGAGGCATTCATCGAGAAGCCCCGGGGCGAGGCCCCCAGCAAGCTGATCAATGCCGGCATCTACGTCCTCGAGCGCGAGATCGTGGCCGAGATCCCGGAGGGCCGCGCGGTCTCCTTCGAGCGCGAGGTCTTCCCCGCGCTCGTCGGCAGGGGGCTCTACGGGGTCGAGCGGGAGGGCTACTGGCTCGACATCGGCACCCTGGACCGCTACCTGCAGGCGACGCGCGACATCCTCGCCGGCGCGGTGAAGACCGAGGTGCGCCCGGGCCCGGGGCCCGGGACGCAGGTCCATGCGCAGGCGCTGGTGTTCGACCCCGTCCTGACCGGCTCGTCCTGCGAGATCGGTGCCGAGGCCGAGATCGGTCCGGACGTGACTCTCGGCGACCGCGGCACGATCGGGCCGGGCGCCGTCGTGCGCGACGCCTCGCTGCACGACGGCGTCACCGTCGGGGAGGGGGCGGCGGTCGTGGGAAGCATCATCGGCGCCGGCGCCACCGTCGCGCCGGGGCAGCGCGTCGAGGGCACGATCGTCGCTTGACGCACGCGGCCTATGAGATCTCCACGGACCCCGCGCGTCTCGACCGCGCCCTGATCCACCGGTTCCTGCGCGACGACTCGTACTGGGCCCGGGGCATCCCCCGCGACGTCGTCGACCGTGCGATCGACAACTCGCTCTGCTTCGGCCTCCATCACGACGGCGCCCAGGTCGGCTTCGCGCGCGTGGTCACGGACCGCGCGGCGATCGCCTACCTCGCCGACGTGTTCGTGCTGGAGGGCCACCGCGGGCGCGGACAGGGCAAGGGCCTGATCGAGGCCGTCCTCGCGCATCCCGACCTGCAGGGCCTGCGCCGCTTCTTCCTCGGCACCGCCGACGCCCACGAGCTCTACGAGCGCTATGGGTTCCGGCCGCTGGCCGACCCGGGCCGCATGATGGAGATCGCCCGGCCCTACGGTCCCCCCGGGCAGTAATAGACTGGCGCGCCATGCCCGGCCTCACGCGTGACGAGATCGAGTCGGTGGACGGTTCGCGACAGGTCGAGGACGTGCTCGCGATGCCGCGGCACCTCGAGGACGCGCTGTGGCGGGTCGAGTCCGCGGGACTCGAGCGCACCTTCGGGCGCCTCGGCGATCTCGCGCACCTGCTGGTCTGCGGGATGGGCGGCAGCGCGATCGGCGGCGACCTGGCGCGCGCCGCGCTGGGCGACCGCCTCACGAAGCCGATGACCACGGTCCGCGGCTACGAGCTTCCGCCCTGGGTCACTCCCGGCTCGGTCGTGCTGTGCGCGAGCTACTCCGGCAACACGGAGGAGACCCTCGCCTGTTACGAGGCGGCCGGCGCGCTCGGGGCGATGCGGGTGGTGGTCACGACCGGCGGCAAGCTCGGTGAGGGCGCGCGGGAGGACGGCGTCCCGGTGATCCCGATCCCGGCCGGCCTGCAACCACGCGCGGCTGTCGCCTACATGATCGTCTCCGCGCTCGAGGTCGCGACGCTCGCGGGCATCGCCCAGGGCGTGCGCACCGAGATCGACGCCGCCTCTTCGGGCCTCGAGCGCCTCGTCACCGACTGGGGGCCGGACGCGGACTCGGACAGCCTCGCCAAGCGCGTGGCCCAGCGCATCAACGGCACATGCGTCTGCGCCTACGGAGCCGGGCCCACCGTGCCCGTCGCGACCCGCTGGAAGACGCAGCTGAACGAGAACGCAAAGGTCCCGGCGTTCGCGGGCGAGCTGCCCGAAGCCGACCACAACGAGATCGTGGGCTGGCAGAACGCCGCATCCCTTTGCCATTTCCTCGCGATCTTCCTCCAGGACGCCGACCAGCATCCGCGCGTGCGCCAGCGGATCGAGCTGACCGCGTCCCTGATCGAGGACCAGGCGGCCGGCACGCTTCGCATCGAGAGCGTGGGGTCCAATCCGGTCGAGCGCCTGCTGTCCCTCGTGCTGCTCGGCGACCTCGTCTCGGTCTACCTCGCGGTGCTGCGCGGCACCGATCCCACCCCGGTCGAGACGATCGACCGGCTGAAGGCCGAGCTCGCGCGGGCCGAGGTGGCGTGAGCGCCGCGCGGCACGGCACCCACCGCGGTCACCCCCCTATACTTCGCCGTCGCCGGAGCGGAGGGTCCGCTCCTTTCGAAGTACCCCCTTTGCAGTGCCTTTGCGCTGCCCTTCCTACGTGAGCGAACCGGGAGAAGCCGAATGACGACTGCCGCCAAGAACCACGACGTCGCCGACCTGTCCCTCGCGGACGCGGGTCAGGCACGGATCGAGTGGGCCGACCGCCACATGCCGGTGCTGGCCTCGATCCGCAAGCGGTTCGCCGCGGAGAAGCCGCTCGACGGCATCCAGCTCGGCCTCTGCCTGCACGTCACGACCGAGACCGCGAACCTGGTGCGCACGCTGATCGCCGGCGGCGCCGACGTCGCGCTGTGCGCGTCCAACCCGCTGTCCACGCAGGACGACGTCGCCGCGTCGCTGGTCACGCACTACGGGGCGGAGGTGTACGCGATCACCGGCGAGGGCAACGAGGCCTACTACGCCCACATCAACGCCGTCTGCGACAAGCACCCGTCGATCACGATGGACGACGGGGCCGACGTGATCAGCGTCCTGCACGGCGAGCGCACCGACCAGCTCACGGAGGTGATCGGCGGCACCGAGGAGACGACGACCGGAGTGATCCGGCTGAGGGCCTTGGAGGCGGAGGGCAAGCTCGCCTTCCCGATCGTCGCGGTGAACGAGGCCTACACGAAGCACATGTTCGACAACCGCTACGGGACCGGCCAGTCCACGATCGACGGCATCATCCGTGCGACGAACATCCTGATCGCCGGCAAGCGCGTGGTCGTGATGGGCTACGGCTGGTGCGGCAAGGGCGTGGCGATGCGGGCCAAGGGCCTCGGCGCGCACGTGATCGTGTGCGAGGTCGAGCCGCTGAAGGCACTGGAGGCCGTGATGGACGGCTTCGAGGTGATGCCGGGCATCGAGGCCGCGCGCGAAGGCGACATCTTCATCACCGTGACCGGCGACATGCACGTGCTCGAGGGCCGTCACTTCGGCGTCATGAAGAACGGGGCGATCATCGCGAACTCCGGCCACTTCAACGTCGAGATCGACATCCCGGCCCTGCTCGAGATGTCGCGCGGCAAGCGCGAGGCGCGCCCGTTCGTGGACGAGTACGAGCTCGAGGACGGCCGCCACGTGTTCCTGCTCGGCGAGGGGCGGCTGATCAACCTCGCCGCCGCGGAGGGCCACCCGGCCGCCGTGATGGACATGAGCTTCGCCAACCAGGCGCTCGCCGCCGAGCACATCGCGAAGGACCACGCTCAGCTCGAGAAGAAGGTCTACGTGGTGCCGGAGGAGATCGACAAGGAGATCGCGAAGCTGAAGCTCGAGAGCATGGGCATCGCGATCGACACGCTCACGGCCGAGCAGGAGAAGTACCTGCACCAGCTGGGACCAGGGCACCTGATCCGCGCATGAAGGCGATGCTGCTCGCGGCCGGGCTCGGCACGCGTCTGCGGCCGCTGACCTACGAGCTGCCGAAGCCGATGGTGCCGGTGCTCGGCCGCCCGGTGATGGAGCACATCATGCGCCTGCTCGGCGCGCCACGGGTTCGACGACGTGATCGCGAACCTGCACTACTTCCCGGACCTGATCCGCGACTACTTCGGCGACGGGTCGCGGCAGGGCATACGGCTCGTCTACTCGTTCGAGGAGGAGCTGATGGGGACCGCGGGCGGCGTGCGCAACGCGCGCGAGCACTTCGGCGGCGAGACGTTCCTCGTGATCTCCGGCGACGCGCTCACCGACATCGACCTGACCGCGTTCCTCGCGACGCACAAGGAGAAGGGCGGGATCGCCACGCTCGCGCTCAAGCGCGTGGACGACCCGAGCCAGCTCGGCGTCGTGATCGCCGACGACGACGGGGCGCATCCAGGGCTTCCAGGAGAAGCCGGCGCCGGGCGAGGAGCTCTCCAACCTCGGCAACTGCGGCATCTACATGTTCGAGCCGGAGATCTTCGACTACTTCCCCGAGAGGGAGTTCGTCGACTGGGCGCAGGACGTGTTCCCGGCCCTGCTCGACCAGGACGTCCCGTTCTACGGGCACGAGATCGCCGAGTACTGGAACGACGTGGGCTCGCTCGAGGAGTACCGCCAGGGCAACTTCGACGCGCTCGAGGGCAAGGTGAACGTCGAGATGCCCGGCAGCGGCAACGGGTCCAAGGCGCCGGCCGGTACCGAGGTGGAGGGCCCGGTGTTCATCGGCGAGGGCTGCGAGATCGCCGCCGGCGTGCGGCTCACCGGCCCGGTCGTGATCGGGGAGGGATCGCGCATCGGGGAGAACTCCGCCCTGCGCGACACGATCGTGTGGCCGCGCACCGACGTCGACCCCGGCACGGTGCTGGTCGGCGGCCTCGCGGGCGAGCGCCCGCTCGCCGAGAAGCTCGGCGGCTAACCCTCGAGCGCCTCGCGCCGGCGCTGCTCGGCCTCCGAGCGCTCCAGCATCCGCGTGAAGAACACCGTGAACGCGATCACGAGCACGAGCGACTGCTCGACCATCATCACGAGCCCGCCGATGTTCTGGTCCTCGACGGCGGTCAGGCCCCAGGTGCGGGGCGCGTCCTCGTAGGTGCCGTAGAGCGCTTCGGGCGCGAACGCGAGCACCACGCCGAGCAGGCCCATCAGGACCTTCGCCGTCGCGAGATAGCCGAGCGACCAGGCGCCGGTGAGCCGGTGGCGCGGGGGCACCGGCTCCACCAGGTACCACCAGAACGCCACGCCCGCCGTGAAGAACGACGCGTGCTCGAGGGCGTGCGCCCAGGCGTGGTCGAGCGCCAGCTCGTACATCGCCGGGACGTGCCAGAGCCACATCAGTCCCACGTAGAGAGCGAGCGCGGCGGCAGGGTGGGCGAGCGGGCCGAGGCGCTCCTCGAGCGGGCGCAGCCGGCGCACCGCCGGCCGCAGGAAGGCGCGGCTGAGCCCGACCAGCAGCAGGATCGGGGCGAGGTCCGCGAGCAGCAGGTGCTGGACCATGTGCGCGGCAAACAGCCGGTCCTCCCCGAGCCGGTCGATCGGCGAGACGAGCGCGATCAGGATCACGACCAGCCCGCCCGCGAACGCGAGCGCCCGCAGGGTGTCGCGCGTGGGGGAGTCCCCGCTGCGCGCGCCCGGGGTGCGGCGCAGGTCGTGCAGCCGCACGCCGTAGGCCGCGCCCGCGAGGCCGACGGCGATCAGCGCCGGCACGTTCAGCGACCAGGCGTAGTCGACTTCGGCGAGGACATCCGGCACGGTCATGCGCGCGGATTGTCCCAGTCGCGTGTTGAGACGTGCGGCCGGTCGCGCGATCGTGTCCGCATGGCCCGATCCCTCGCCGACAGGCTGCTCTCGCTGGTCGTCCCGCCGCTGTGCGTCGCCTGCCGGGAGCCGGAGCTCTCGGGCGACGCGGTCTGCGCGCGCTGCCGCGATTCGCTCACCCTGCGCCGCGCCACGAACGTCGACCGCGGGGTCTTCCTCACGCTGGCCTGGTCACCGTTCGAGTACGACGAGGCCGCGCAGCGGATCGTGATGGCGCTCAAGGCAAGAGCCGCGACCCGCGCCGCCGCCTTCATGGCGACGGCGATCGCCGCCCGCGCCCCCGCGGGGCTGCTTCAGGGCGTGGTCGTGCCGGTGCCCGGGCACCCCGGCGGCAACCGGCGCCGCGGCTTCGACCACGCGTCGCTGATCGCCGGCCACCTCGGGCGCCTCGCGGGGCTGCCGGTCGCCGAGTCCCTGTGCCGCACGCAGGCTCCGCCGCAGGTCGGGCTGGCGCGACCGGAGCGCCGCGCCAACGCAAGCGGTGCGGTGGCCCTCCGCGACGGCGCATCGCCGGTCGACCGCATGGTCCTGGTCGACGACGTCTACACGACCGGCGCGACGCTCGATGCGTGCGCCGAGGCGCTGCTCGCGGGAGGCGCGGGGGACGTCGTGGGAGCCTGTTTCGCGCGCACGGAGCGGCGTCCGGCGGACCGATGGCGCAATCGGCACCGGGCCCGTAGCATTGGGGAGGCCATGCAAGCCCGCGGCTCCCAGGAGGTCAACCGGTGAGAATCGAGATCAGAGGCCGAAACACCCCGATCACTGACGCCGTCCGGGAGCACGTGGAGGAGCGCTTCACGACCCGCATCGGCAAGCAGGTGTCGGAGCTGGCGCAGCTCGAGGTGGAGCTGCTGGTCGAGCGCAACCCGGCGATCGCGGAGTCGAAGGTGGCGGAGGCGACCCTGCACCTCAAGGGGACCACCCTGCGGGCCCGCGAGGGCTCCGCAGACCTGATGCACTCGGTGGACCTCGTCGCGGACAAGCTCGCCCGCCAGGTCAAACGCCACCGGGACAAGCGCAGCGGACGGCGCGACGGCGCCAGCGTGAGGGCCCCGTCACCCCCGCCGACGACTCCGTAGGCGGCGCCGGAGGAGGCTTTCTGCCTGCTCTCGGGCGCGGGACCCGCTGCTAGCATCAACCCTCGTGTCGCGCCGACTAATAGACCGCGCCCTGCGGATGGGCGAGGCGGGTCAGTTCCGGAATTACCAGAAGCGCGTCGTCCGCATCAACGCGATCGAGCCGGAGACGGAGCTCCTCGAGGATCACGAGGTCCGCGAGGAGGCCGACGCGCTGAGGGAGCGGGCGCGTGGCGGGGAGTCCCTGGACGACCTGCTCTACGAGGCCTTCGCGCTCTGCCGCGAGGCCGGCAAGCGCGCGCTCGGGATGCGCCACTACGACGTCCAGATGATCGGCGGCATGGTCCTCCACGACGGGTCGATCGCCGAGATGAAGACGGGCGAGGGCAAGACCCTCGTGGCGACGCTGCCGATCTTCCTCAACTCGCTGGGCGGCGAGAGCGTCCACCTCGTGACCGTCAACGACTACCTCGCCCGCCGCGACGCCGAGTGGATGATGCCGCTCTACGAGATGCTGGGCGTGAAGGTCGGGATCCTCCAGAACATGCAGGGCTCCGCGGAGAAGCGGGTCGCCTACGCCGCGGACGTCACCTACGGGACGAACTCCGAGTTCGGGTTCGACTACCTGCGCGACAACATGGCCGGCTCGCTCGAGGACGTCGTGCAGCGCGGACACCCGTTCGGCATCGTGGACGAGGTCGACAACATCCTCATCGACGAGGCGCGGACGCCGCTGATCATCTCCGGCGCGCCCGAGGAAGCCGGCGACCTCTATCGCCAGTTCGCGCGGCTTGCGCCGACGCTCAAGGGCGTCCAGAAGGTCGACGTGAAGCCCAAGACCGGGAGCGACGCCGAAGAGCCGGACTACGACTACGAGTTCGACGAGAAGCACAAGACGGTCGCCCCGACCGAGCGCGGTGTCGCCAAGGCCGAGAAGTTCCTCGGCATCGACAACATGTACCTCTCCGAGCACGGCAACATCGTCAACCACCTGATCCAGGCGCTGAAGGCCCAGTCGCTCTACAAGCGCGACAAGGAGTACGCGGTGATCGACGGCGAGGTCAAGATCATCGACGAGTTCACGGGCCGGATCCTCGACGGGCGTCGCTGGTCGGAGGGGCTGCACCAGGCGGTGGAGGCCAAGGAGGGCGTCTACGTCCGCGAGGAGAACCAGACGCTCGCGACCGTGACGCTGCAGAACTACTTCCGCCTCTACGACAAGCTCGCGGGCATGACCGGCACGGCCCTCACCGAGGCGAACGAGTTCATCAAGATCTACAAGCTCCAGGTGGTCGACATCCCGACCAACCAGCCGATGGTCCGCGCGGACCACAACGACCAGATCTACAAGACCAAGGACGGCAAGTGGGCCGCCGTCACCGAGGAGATCAAGGCGCGCCACGAGGCCGGTCAGCCGGTGCTGGTGGGGACGATCTCGGTCGAGGTGTCGGAGGTGCTCTCCGAGGACCTGCGCAGGAACGGCGTGAAGCACGTCGTCCTGAACGCGAAGCCGGAGCACGCCGAGAAGGAGGGCGAGACGATCGCCGAGGCGGGGCGCCCGGGCGCGGTCACGATCGCGACGAACATGGCCGGTCGCGGCGTCGACATCATGCTCGGCGGCAACGCGGACCACATGACGGGGCTGGAGCTGCGCAAGCTCGGCCTCCAGCCCGGCGACGAGTCGTGGGACGAGACCTACGAGCAGGTCTACCCGAAGGTGAAGGCGCAGACCGACGCCGACCACGATCACGTCAAGGAGCTCGGCGGCCTGTTCATCCTCGGCACCGAGCGCCACGAGTCGCGGCGCATCGACAACCAGCTGCGCGGGCGCTCAGGCCGCCAGGGCGACCCCGGCGAGTCGCGGTTCTACCTGTCCGCGGAGGACGACCTCGTGCGCCTGTTCGCGGGCGACCGCATCTACCGCATCCTCGACCGGCTGGGGCCGGTCGACGACGAGGGCCGCGAGCAGCCGATCGAGGCCAAGATGCTCTCGCGCACGATCGAGAACGCCCAGAAGAAGGTCGAGCAGCAGAACTTCCTGATCCGCAAGCGCGTGCTCGAGTACGACGACGTGATGAACCAGCAGCGCGAGGTGGTCTACAGGTACCGCCGCGAGATCCTCGAGGGACGCGACATGTCCGAGCCGGTCAAGGAGGAGCTGCGCGGCGTATTCGAGCGCATCGTGCAGGAGTACACGCCGGGCGACTTCGTCGAGGACTGGGACATCGACGGCCTGTTCTCGCAGGTGCGCCAGATCTTCGACACGACCATCGACGACGAGGACCTCCAGGCCGAGGACGTCGACCGCGACGCGCTCACCACGCGCCTGCACGAGGACGCGCTCGGCGCCTACGCGGAGCGCGAGGAGGAGCTCGGCGACGAGCTGATGCGCCAGCTCGAGCGCATGGTCCTGCTGCAGATCATCGACGAGCGCTGGCGCGAGCACCTCTACGACATGGACTACCTGCGCGAGGGCATCCACCTGCGCGGCTTCGCGCAGCGCGACCCGCTGGTCGAGTACAAGAACGAGGGCTTCACGCTGTTCCGCGACCTCATGAACTCGATCTGGGAGGACTTCGGGCGCTACATCTTCCACGTGCAGGTCGAGATCGAGCCGGCCCAGGCCGCGGCGCTCGGGAACGCCTCCCAGACGCGCCGCACGTCGAGCCTCAACTACTCCGGCGGCGGCCCCGAGCAGCCCTCGGCGCTCTACGACGCGGCCGACCAGGCCGGTGTCGCGGTCGCCGACGCCGAGGGGCCCGAGTACGCGGCGCTGCCGGAGGTCGAGACGCGGCACGTCTCCGAGGAGGAGAAGATCGGCCGCAACGACCCGTGCTGGTGCGGGTCGGGCAAGAAGTACAAGAAGTGCCACGGGGCATAGGCAGGTGGCCGAGACTCCACAGCTCGAGTCCGCCCAGCCGCGCGTGGCGAAGCTCCGCGACCAGCTGAAGCTGCTCGCGGACTACCTTTGACCCCGCTCAGCTGGAGCGACAGGCCACTCGCCTCGAGGGCGAGATGCAGCAGCCGGGCTTCTGGGACGACCAGCAGCGCGCGGCATCGGTCTCGACCGAGCACCGCCGTGCGACCCGCAAGCTCGAGTCGTTCAGGGCGCTCGAGGCCGAGGTAGAGGACCTCGGCGGGCTGGCCGAGCTCGCCGCCGAGGACGAGTCGATCGGCGCCGAGCTGGAGGAGCAGCTGGCCGACGTGGAGCGCCGCATGGGCGAGCTCGAGGAGCAGCGCCTGTTCGGCGGGCGCTACGACTCGGGCGACGCGGCGGTCACCGTCCACAGCGGCGCGGGCGGAACCGACTCCCAGGACTGGGCGGAGATGCTGCTGCGCATGTATCTGCGCTGGGCACAGCGCCGGGGCTTCGAGGTCGAGATGGCCGAGGCCTCGCCGGGGGAGGAGGCCGGCATCAAGTCGGCGACGTTCCTCGCGCGCGGCGAGAACGCCTACGGGCTCTTCTCGGCCGAGAAGGGGGTGCACCGCCTCGTGCGGCTGTCGCCGTTCGACGCCGCCCACCGCCGCCACACGAGCTTCGCGCTGGTCGAGGTGAGCCCGCTCGTCGAGGACGACGTCGACGTCGAGATCGACGACGCGGACCTGCGGATCGAGACCTACCGCGCCTCGGGGGCGGGCGGCCAGCACGTGAACAAGACCGACTCCGCGGTGCGCATCACGCACATCCCGTCGAAGATCGTCGTGCAGTGCCAGAACGAGCGCTCGCAGTCCTCGAACAAGCAGACCGCGATGAAGCTCCTCAAGTCGAAGCTGGTGGAATTGGAGGAGCGCAAGCGCCGCGAGGAGCTGGCGCGCGAGAAGGGCGAGGCGCAGGACGTGGCGTGGGGGTCGCAGATCCGCTCCTACGTGCTGCACCCCTACACGATGGTCAAGGACCACCGCACGGGCCACGAGATGGGCGACGCGCAGCGGGTGCTCGACGGGGACCTCGACGGCTTCGTGCACGAGTACCTCGTGCAGAGCGCGGGCGACGGGCGCTAGGCGGAGCTGTCGTCGGCGGGCTCGATCTTCAGCCCGGTCGCGACCATCGGCTTGCCGTCGAGCGTGTACTGCACGTCGACGGTCTCGTGCTTGCGGTAGCTCCCGGCGATGCCGAGCAGCATGGACAGCCAGCGCCAGAACCCGAGCTTGCCCTCCTGCGCCAGGGCACGTTTGAAGACCAGCGCGCCCGGCCGCACCGTGTAGTCGGCGCCCTCCTGCTGCTCGACGCCGTTGATGAACACGCGAAACGGCGGGCGCACCCCGCGAGGGAGCTTCGCAAGCCATCTCTCCTCGGTCACGCGCGAAAGCGTAGCGCCGGCGGCGCGCCCGTCAGACTAGGCGGGTGCCCGATTCCGCCACAGACGAGCTGATCTCCCGCGCGCTGGCCGAAGACGTCGGCCCGCGCGACGTGACCACGGAGACGGTCGTCGAGCCCGGCCTGCGGGCCCGCGCCAGGATCACCCAGAAGGCGCCCGGCGTGATCTTCGGGCTCGACGTCGCCGAGGCGGTGTTCCGGCAGCTCGACCCGACCGTCTCGGTGGAGCGGCTCCGGCCCGAAGGCGAGTGGCTCGAGACGCCGCCCGCGCCCGTCCTCGACCTGGAGGGCGACGCGCGCGCCCTGCTGACCGGCGAGCGGACCGCGCTCAACTTCCTCGCGCACCTGTCCGGAATCGCGACGGCGACGGCGGCGGCCGTCAACGCCCTGCGCGGCACCGGCGTGAAGGTGCTCGACACCCGCAAGACCACGCCCGGACTGCGCGCGCTCGAGAAGCGGGCCGTCGCCGCGGGCGGCGGCCACAACCACCGCATGGGGCTCCACGACGCGATCCTCGTGAAGGACAACCACATCGCGCTCGCGGGCGGGGTGGGCGAGGCGACCCGCCGGGCGCTCGCGGGCCGGCCTCCCGGCGTCGCGGTCGAGGTCGAGTGCGCGACCCTCGCGGACGTCGAGGAGGCGCTCGCCGCGGGCGCAGAGCGGCTACTGCTCGACAACATGGACCCGGAGCACCTGCGCGCGGCGGCCGCGCTGGTCGCCGGGCGCGCGCAGCTCGAGGCCTCCGGCGGGATCGATCAGCGCAGGCTCAGAGACGTGGCGGGCACTGGCGTAGAATTGGTGTCGTTGGGTTCAGTCACCCATTCCGCCCCGGCCCTCGACCTCTCCATGACCATCGAATCGTCCTCCGATCGGGACCGATGAAGCCACTTCCCACTCTTCAGGCAAGACCCCCGGCCTCACTGCTCGCCATCGAGGACATCGGTGCGATGCAGGCGGAGGTGCGCGTCCTGGCCGAGCAGCGCAACGCGATCATCCTCGCCCACAACTATCAGCTGCCCGAGGTGCAGGACGTCGCGCACGTGGTCGGCGACTCCCTCGGACTGTCGCGCCAGGCCGCGGAGACCGGCGCCGACGCGATCGTCTTCTGCGGCGTGCACTTCATGGCGGAGACGGCGGCGGTGCTGTCGCCCGGCAAGACCGTGCTGATCCCGGACCTCGACGCGGGATGCTCGCTGTCGGACTCGATCACCGCCGACCAGCTGCGCGCCTGGAAGGCGCAGCATCCGGGCGCGATCGTCGTGATGTACGTCAACACCTCCGCGGAGGTGAAGGCCGAGACCGACTACTGCTGCACGTCATCGAACGCGGTGAGCGTCGTCGAGCACGTCTTCCGCGAGCACGGCGACGACACCGAGGTCCTCTTCGGGCCCGACATGTGGCTCGGGGCGTACGTCGCGCGCGAGACCGGACGCGACATCCGCGTGTGGGACGGCGAGTGCCACGTGCATGCCGGCATCAGGCCGGCCGACATCAACGCGCTGCGCTCGGATGAGCCGCAGGCGGACTTCCTGATCCACCCCGAGTGCGGCTGCACCACGCAGGTCATGGAGTACGTCGCCTCCGGTGACGTCGCCGCGGAGGGCACCCACTTCCTCTCCACCGAGGGCATGATGCGCCACGCGCGCGAGACCGACGCCGGCACGATGATCGTCGCGACCGAGACCGGCATCCTGCACCGCATGGAGCAGGAGAGCCCGGACAAGGTCTTCATCCCGGCCAACCGGGCGGCGGTCTGCAACTACATGAAGATGATCACCCTGCCGAAGCTGCGCGACTCCCTGCGCGAGATGAAGCACCGGGTGAGCGTGCCCGCCGACGTGGCCGAGCGCGCCCGGGTGCCGATCGAGCGCATGGTGCTCGATCGGCTGCAGAGCGCTCGTTCGAGCTCCTCGAGGATGCAGCGGCTGCAGCGCAGCCGCCTCCGGATCGATCCACCTCCAGCGGCGCGCCGTCCAGGATCTCGGTGCGCCCGTCGGCGAGGTGGTCCTGCACGCGCTCGACGACCAGCGCGACCGCCGCGTTCGCCGGCGCGGCGTCCAGTGACTCGCGCGCCACGCTCGCCCGGCAATGGGCCGTGAACGCCACGCCCTCGCCCAGCACGCAGAAGGCGACGGCAGCGTCCTCGCGCAGGCGCGCGAGCGTCTCGCGGCGCGACCCGAGCGCGACCACGATGCGGTCGTCGGCGGCGCGCACGTAGCTCGAAACCGGGATCGCATGGGGTCCTGTCACGCACAGGACCGCGGGGGTGCCCGAGGGCCACGTCGGGAGCATCGCGATCGACCATACTGCCGCGGATGAGGTCGGTGGTGCGGGGTGGGCGGGTGCTGGTCGGCGACCCGGGCGACGGACGCTTCCGTGAGGCCGACGTCGTGGTCGAGGACGGGCGCATCGCCGGCATCGCCTCGGGCGCGCCGGTCGACGATGCGCGCGTCGTCGACGCGCAGGGGGCGCTGGTGCTGCCCGGCTTCGTCGACACGCACCGCCATACGTGGCAGACCGCGATGCGCGGCATCTGCGCCGACTGGACCCTGCTCGACTACTTCCGGGGCATCCGGCTGCAGATCTCGACGGCCTTCGGTCCGGCGGACGTGTACGCGGGCAACTTCGTGGGGGCGCTCGAGGCGCTCGACTCGGGCGTGACCACGCTGCTCGACTTCTCGCACTGCCTCAACTCGCCGGAGCACGCGGACGAGGCGGTGCGCGGCCTGCGCGAGGCGGGGGTGCGCGGGATCTGGGCGTACGGGATGTTCCCCGTGCCGCTCGAGGACGCCCCCTTCGCGACACCCGGCGACCGGCTCGCGGACGCGCGGCGCGTGCGAGAGCGCCACTTCCCGACGGCCGGGCTGCTCGACATGGGCGTCGCGCTCACCGAGCTCGGGCTGGTCCCCTGGGACGTGACGCGCGCGGAGGTCGCGCTCGCGCGCGAGCTGGACGTGATGGTGACCGCCCACATCGGCTCGGTCACGAGTGCGCAGCGCCCGCCCGAGATCGAGCTGCTGCACTCGGCCGGCCTGCTCGACCACCGCCAGGTCCACGTGCACTGCAACGCTTGCTCGAACCGCGAGCTCGACCTGCTCGCCGACGCCGGCGCGTCCGTCTCGCTCACCCCCGAGACCGAGCTGCAGATGGGGATGGGGTTCCCGATCTTCGCGCGCGCGCTCGCGCGGGGGCTCGTGCCGAGCCTCGGCTGCGACATCGTCTCCAACAACCGCGGCGACCTGTTCGCCCAGATGCGGCTCGGCCTGCAGGCCGAGCGCGCGCGGTCGAACCAGCCGGCGCTCGATGCCCACGAGATGCCCGAGGGGCTGACCCTGGGAGTCCGGGACGTCCTGCGCTTCGCGACCCTCGGAGGCGCGGAGGCGCTGGGCCTCGGGCGGGTGTGCGGCTCGATCGAGGAGGGCAAGGCGGCCGACCTCGTGGTGCTGCGCACGGACGGCCTGCACATGGCGCCGCTCAACGATCCCGTCGCGGCGGTCGTGCTGCACGCGGGGCCCGCGGACGTGGACACGGTGCTGGTCGGCGGCGAGGTGGTGAAGGAGGGCGGCGTGCTCGCCGGCGGCCGCGCCGCGGCGGCGGCCGCGCTCGTCGAGGCCTCCCGTGACCGGATCGTGGCGGCGCTCGAGCCGCGCGGGGGGCTGCTGCCGCCCGCGCCGGAGGGGTGGTTCGAGGTGACCACGCAGGTGATGGCCCAGAACCTCGCGGGCGCCGGATGGGCGCCCGCGTCATGATCCGCCCATGGCCCTGATCGACCTCTCCGCGCCGATCGAGAACAGCCCGCCCGATCTGATGGAGGCGTTCCGCACCGAGATCGACTACAGCGACCACGCCGCGGGCGCGCAGATGGTCGAGCAGCTGCTCGGGGTCACGCCCGATCTGCTGCGCGACGGCGAGGGCTGGGCGACCGAGGAGATCCGCCGGCTCGGGACGCACAACTCCACGCACGTGGACGCGCCGTGGCACTACAACTCGCGGATTCGCGGGGAGCCCGCGCAGACGATCGACCAGCTCCCGCTCGAATGGTTCTTCGCGCCCGGCGTCGTGATCGACGCGACCGGGAAGGCGGACGGCGAGGAGGTCGGCGTCGCGGACGTCGAGGCCGGCCTGAGCGCCGCCGGCCACACCCTCGAGCCGCTCGACATCGTGCTGGTGCGGACCGGCCGCGACGCCTTCTACGCGGAGCTCGACTACATCGCCCGCGGCCCGGCCGTCACCGCCGAGGCCACGCGTTGGCTGTTCGAGCGGGGCGTGCGGGTGATGGGGATCGACGCCTGGGGCTGGGACGGGCCGCTCCACTTCCAGGCCGAGGCCGCGCGCGCGGCGGGTCGCCCGGGCATCTTCTGGGCCGCCCACCAGGCCGATCTGCCGTACTCGCAGATCGAGCGCCTGTTCAACCTCGGCGCACTGCCGCCGACCGGCTTCCGGGTCGCCTGCTTCCCGCTGAAGATCGTGGGGGCGAGCGCCGCGCCCGCGCGCGTCGTGGCGATCCTGCCGGGCTGAGCCCTACTCGACCAGCTCGATCTTCTTGAAGACCGCCCCGCGGCCGTCGAGCTCGAGCTCGGCCTCCTGCACGATCGCGCCTTCCTTCAGGGCGCCCGGGGCGCAGGCGTCGCAGTCGCGCTCCTCGCCGTGCTCGTCGTCGCCGTTCTCGTCGTCGTCGCCCTCGGACTCGTCGCCCTGCTCGTCGTCGTTGCGGAAGCCGTGCTCCTTGACCGAGCCGTCGCCGCCCGAGTCGCACTCGATCTCGGTGTCCGTGGTGACCTTGCCCGTGATCGAGCCGCCGCCGAACAGGTCGATCGTGAGCACGCCGGTGTCGGGGGCGTAGGCGGCCACCTTGCCGGCCTGCTCGTCGCCGTCCTCGATGCCGTCGCCGTCGGAGTCGTCGTTCCGCGGATCGGTCTGCGACCGGTACTCGGCGCGGTTGCGCAGGCCGTCACGGTCCTGGTCGCGCCTCGCCTGGTTGACCTTCAGCGACAACCGGTGGCTTCGCTCCCAGCGGTCCGGGATGCCGTCGTGGTTCCTGTCCCTGGGCTTCGCGCCTGCCGCCGGAACGGCGATCGCCAGCAGGAAGGCGGCCAGGACGGCCATCGAGAGAAGTGTCCGTACGCGCATCCGTGCTCCTCGAGTTGGGGGCTTCACCTGCTTAAACACGGATCGCGGCCAAAGCTCACGCTCCGGCCGGCAGGTATCTCGGGGCCGGGCTACGGGGCCCCCCGGAGACGCTAGTCGGCGCCGCCGCCCTCGGCGTGCAGCGCCGGGCAGGGCTCGCGCAGCTCCCACAGATGGGCGAGGGTCTCCTCGGCCAGGTCCGGCCGGTCCTCGAGCTGGCCCTCGAGCACCTGGACCCATTCCCACTGGCACGGGCACTTCGCGGCGACGAGATGCTGCTTGGCCGTGCGCCGCAGCCCGTACACGTAGCGGTGGGCGCTGTCGAGCACCGGCAGCTCGCCGGTCTCGGCGTTGATCTCGGACACCGAGTCCCCGGGCCCGTGGACCCAGGCCGCCATGATCTCGCTCATCGAGAGGATGCCGATCACCCGGTGGTCCCCGCGCACGACCATCAGGTGGCGGATGTGGCCGGCGGTCATCGTGCGCGCCGCGCGCTCGAGCGACCAGTCGGCCGTCGCGGCGATCACGTCCTTGGTCAGGAAGTCGCCGACCATCCGCCTGCGCGGGTCTCCGTCGGAGGCCATCGCCCGGCCGAGGTCGCGCTCGGTGATGATCCCCGGGTCGCGCGAGTCGACGTCGATCACGGCGAGTGCCGTGACGCCCCGGTCCAGCATGATCCGGGCGGCCTCCTCGAGCGTCTGGTCGGTCGTGATCGCGACGACCCGCTCGCGCAGCGCGTCGGCGACCGTCAGCTCACGCAGCTCCGCGGGGAGGTTCATTCTCAGAATGTGCCTGCGTATCGCGCGGAAGTCAAGCGGACGTCCGAGTTGCCGCCTAGTCTGCCCGCCCGTGTCGCCCGCTGCTAGCATCAGCCGAGCCCGCCGATCCGGCGCGGCAAGGCGATCGAGAACGGCATGAGCGCAGCCCGGCCCGGCCCTTCCAGCGCCCACTCGTCGCAGTCGCAGCGTGCAGAACCAGCCATGACCAACAGCAAGAAGGCGTCTCACCTGGCGGCCGTGGACGACATCGAGCGGCGCCGGGACTCCGGCAAGCGCCCGCAGGCACAGGCGTCGATCGCGGAGCTGGAGCGCCACGCGACCGTGCTGCGCATCGATTGCGTGCGGATGCTGGCGGTCGCCAAGTCGGGTCACCTCGACTCCTCGCTCTCCGCCGCCGACATCATCGCCGCGCTCTACTACCGGGTCCTGCGCCACGACCCGGACCGGCCGCGGTGGCCCGGCCGCGACCGCTTCGTCATGTCCAAGGGGCATGCGGCGCCGATCCAGTACGCGGCGCTCGCGCGCCACGGCTACTTCCCGCACGAGGACCTGATGGGCCTGCGCAAGCTGGACGCGCACCTCCAGGGCCACCCCGACATGACGAGGACCCCGGGCGTCGAGGTCTCGACCGGCTCGCTCGGGCAGGGGCTCTCGATGAGCCTCGGGATCGCGCTCGGCCTGCGGCTCGACGGCATCGACGAGGCACACGTGTTCACGCTGATGTCGGACGGCGACTGCCAGGAGGGGCAGAGCTGGGAGGGCGCGATGGCCGCCGCCCACTTCGGGGTGACGAACCTCACCGCGATCGTCGACTACAACCACCTCCAGACCGACGGCACCACCGAGGAGGTCATGGACACGAAGGACGTGCGGCTCAAGTTCGAGGCCTTCGACTGGGAGGCGATCGAGATCGACGGCCACGACATGGCCGCGATCGTCGAGGCGCTCGAGTGGAGCCGCGGCCGCGAGCGGCCCGCGGCGATCGTCTGCCAGACGCGCAAGGGCGCGGGCGTGTCGCTGATGGAGGACACGTTCGGGTTCCACGGCAAGCCGCCCACGCCCGAGCAGGCCGAGCAGGCGATGACCGAGCTCGAGGCGACGCTCGCGGAGCAGAGCGCGCAGCTCGGGTCCAAGTGACGGTCCTGCGCGACAAGGACCCGGTCGCCACGCGGATGGCCTACGGCGACGCGCTCGCTGCGCTCGGCGAGGCGCACGAGAACGTGGTCGCGCTCGACGCCGACCTCGCGGTCTCGACGATGAGCATCAAGTTCGGGCGCAAGTTCCCGGAGCGGTTCTTCAACGTCGGCGCGGCCGAGGCCAACATGATGTCGATGGCCTGCGGGCTCGCGACCACCGGCAAGGTGCCCTACGCGTCCACCTTCGCGATCTTCGCCACCGGCCGCGCCTACGACCAGGTGCGCGTCGGCATCGCGCACAACGAGCTGCGGGTGCGGGTCTGTGCCTCGCACGGCGGCCTCTCGCTGGGCGAGGACGGCGCGACGCACCAGATGATCGAGGACATCGCCCTGATGCGGGCGATGCCGAAGATGCAGGTGGTCGTGCCCGCCGACTACAACCAGGCCTATCGCGCGGTGATCGACAGCTACGAGCGCGAGGGCCCGATGTACATGCGCTTCGGGCGGCCGCCCACGCCGTTCCTCTACGACGAGGTCCCGGAGACGCTCGGCGGCGGGGTCGACGTCCTGCGCGAGGGGAAGGACATCTCGATCTTCGCCTGCGGTCACATGGTCTGGCGCGCGCTGGAGGCGGCCGAGGACCTGCACCGCGAGGAGGGCATCGACGCCGAGGTGCTGAACGTCGCGATCATCAAGCCGCTCGACTCCGAGGCCGTCCTGAACTCGCTCGCGCGCACGGGCCTGGCCGTCACGGCGGAGGAGCACCGCACCGCCGGCGGCCTCGCCGACGCGGTCCGCTCCGTGGCCGCCGAGCAGTACCCGGTGCCGATCCTCGCGGTCGGGGTGGGCGACACGTTCGGCATGTCGGGAAGCGGGGAGGCCGTGATGGAGCGCTTCGGCCTGACGGCAGCCGGCATCGCCGACTCGGTGCGCCAGGCGCTCGTGCTGAAGCCGATGGCCCGCCACTCGCCGGTGCTCGAACGGCGACGAGTAGGCGCCGCCGGCTCAGGGCACGAAGAGGCCCTGCGTCGCGAACCGCTTGTTGTCGGCCGGCGTGTCGACGTCGTCGTCTGCGCCGCCGTCGAGCACGTCCACGCGGCCGAGTTGCACGACCGCCCGTGCGCCCTCCCGGACCGTTCCCGGGAGCAGTGCGTCGAGCGTTGTGTTGAGGGAGCAGACCGCTCCTGTCGCGGGATCGGCGGTCGCGCTGCACTGCACCGGAACCTCGAGGGGGACGTCGGTCACGGTCGCGGACTCAGCCGTGCGAGTTGCCGTTGTAGCGATCCGTCGTGCGGCTGCGTGATCCGCGCCGTCATCCGGCCGTCGTAGTCCGCGAGCGTGTCGCGGCGCCGGACGTCGGTCATCTCCACCGCTCATCCGCGTGTCCGCCTCGTCCGCCGTGGTGCCGGGATCGCCGACGATCACGCTCGTACGCACCGAGCCGGCCGAGTTCGCGGGCAGGCCGTTGGCGTCGGGCGTTCCGACCGTCAGCTCGTCGGATTCCTGTACGGGCGGGCCGCACGAGCCGAACGCGAGCGGCGGCCCGTGCTCGCGGTTGGCGGATTCGCACGGACGGAAGGCCGGTACCAGCGGGACGCGCAGCGGCGTGGCGCCCTTGGGGCGGGCGTACCCGGCGACGGGCGGGGGCGGCGCGGCCACGACCTCGAACTGGCCCATCATCGCGTCGTCCTCGTGCTCCAGCACGTGGCAGTGGAAGACGTAGCGGCCGGTGTGGTCGCTGAACTTCATCTTCACCTCGACCTCCTGGCCGCCGCCGATGTACCAGGACTCCTTGGTCAGCTCGTCCGGCGTCGGCGGCTGCCCGTTGCGCGAGATCAGCTGCTGGTCGACGTCGTGGATGTGGACCGTGTGGTCCCAGCCGCCGCTGTTGCGCAGGATCCAGCGCTCGGTCGTTCCCAGCACGGGCTGCGCGTCGACCCGGTTGGCGTCGAACGGGAGACCGTTGATCCTCCACTGGCCACCGTTGCGCGAGAAGTCGAAGGTGCGGGTGACGGTCGGCGTGCCGATGTTCTCCTGGGGACGCAGGGTGCTCGGCACGCTGCTCGTGTCGATCTGGTGGCTGTTCACCCGGAACTGCGCGAGCTGCGAGAGCGCGCCGTTCTCGAGGGTGTTGCGCAGCACGATCTGCTGGCCCAGCAGCCCGTTGAAGTCGACGACGATGTCGGCACGCTCGGCCGGGCTGAGCAGGATGCTCTGCCGCGACACGGGAGCGGGCAGCAGCCCCGACTCGGTCCCGATCTGCGTCATCGCCTGCCCGTTCGACAGCTCGAGCTGGTAGTTGCGGATGTTGGACGCGTTCAGGATCCGCAGCCGGTACTTCCGGTCGGCGACGTCGAGGTAGGGCTGCGGCAGCCCGTTCACGAGCGCGTGGTCGCCGGTCACCCCGTTCGACTGGAACTGGTACGAGATCTGGTTGTTCGCGTCGAACGAGCGGTCGGAGATCGCCAGCGGCACGTCGTGCTGGCCCGACGGGAGCGTCTGCGGGTCATCGGGGTCGTCGATGATGTAGAGGCCGGCCAAGCCCATCCAGACGTTGCGCGCCGTGACTCCGTCGCGGTGGTCGTGGTACCACTGCATCGCGCCGCGCTCGTTCTTGCCGTCCTCGAGCCCGGTGTAGTGGTAGGTGCGCGACCCCCCGGGCGGGACCAGGAAGGTCGTGGGCTGGCCGTCGCTCTCGGGGGTCGAGTGGTTGCCGTGGTTGTGCAGCGAGAGGCTTCCCGCGCTGATCGGGAGGTCGTTCCGGAAGTGGATTTGCGTGTGGGTGCCCGTCGGGCGCCGGATCAACGGGCCCGGGAACGTCCCGTTGTAGGTCCACATCCTGGTCGGCGTGCCGGCGAAGATCGGCACGTCGGCCTCCTGCGCAGTGATGTCGATCTCCGAGCCCGTGAGCGTCTGCGGGATCGGCAGGGGCTGCAGGAACGGCCCGGGATGGTTCGCAAGTGCCGTCTCGCCGAAGCCGATCGAGGTCGACATGGCCACCAAGCCGAACGCGACGCGCCGGATCGCCGACCGTGACATGTCCGTTGCACGCGTCACCGAGCGCAGACCGTATGGGGCCGCGGGGGTCCCGGAATCAGCGGGTTCCCGCCCTCTTGCTGCGGGTTAGTACGGGGCAAGAAGCCTTTCCGTCGCGGCGGCGAAAGCAGGCCTTCTCCCCGTGCCTGTCAAAATCCCCTGCTCATGGCGGCTATCGACGAGACGCTCGACCCCCACGGAACGGTCGTTCCAGCGGACCCCCGGCGCTCCCCGGCGGTGGAGCTGCGGGACGTCACCGTGGTCTATCCGGGCGGGAACGTGGGCCTCGACGGGGCCTCGGCCCGGATCGGGCGCGGTGAGTTCGCCTTCCTCGTGGGGCAGACCGGCTGCGGCAAGTCCACTTTCATCAAGCTGCTGCTGAGGGAGATCGACCCCTCCCGGGGCAAGGTCCTGATCGCCGGGCGGGACATCGGGGCGCTCCCCCGCAAGAAGGTCCCCAAGCTGCGGCGCAATATCGGCGTGGTCTTCCAGGACTACAAGCTGCTGCCCAACCGGACCGTGTACGACAACGTCGCGTACACGCTGAAGGTGATCGGGGCTTCGCGCTCGGACATCAAGGCGAAGGTGCCGGAGATCCTGCGGCTGGTCGGCCTGTCGACCAAGCTCAACAGCTACCCGGACGAGCTCTCCGGCGGTGAGCAGCAGCGTGTCTCGCTGGCGCGCGCGTTCGTGAACCACCCGCCCCTGCTGCTCGCGGACGAGCCGACCGGCAACCTCGACCCGGAGACCTCGATCGGGATCATGCAGCTGCTCTACCGGATGAACCGCACGGGAACGACCGTGATCGTCGCGACCCACGACAACGAGATGGTGGACCGCATGCGCCGCCGGGTGATCGAGCTGCGCGAGGGCCGTGTGGTCAGGGATGAAGCCGCCGGGATGTACCTGAGGCGACCATGAGGCCGATCTTCTTCCTGCGCGAGGCGATGCGTGCGCTGCGGCGCAACGCCGCCCCGAGCCTCGCCGCCGTCGCCACGGTGCTGATCACGACGCTCGTGCTCGGCGTGTTCATACCGGTCGTGCGCGCCGCGACCGCCAAGACCAACGAGGTGCGCAACAAGATCGAGCTCGAGGTCTTCATCAACGACGACGCGACGAAGGCGGAGGTGACGGAGCTCGGCAACATGATCCGCGACATCCGCCACGTCGAGAGCATCGACTTCGTGAGCAAGGCCGAGGCGCTCGCGATCCTGAAGCGCCGGCTGGGCGACAAGTCGTCTATCACCGAGGACCTGCCGGGCAATCCGCTGCCGCGCTCCTACCGGATCAAGCTCGACGACCCGCAGAACGTCGACGTCGTGAAGAGCAGCATCCAGCCGACCGCGACCAACGGCGACACGCGGTTCATCAGCCCCGCGATCCAGGACGTCAAGGACCGTGAGGACGACACGCAGAAGATCCTCTCGGCGACCAGCACGATAAAGATTCTGCTCGCCGGGCTCGCAGGCCTGCTGGTGCTCGCGTCCGTACTTCTGGTGGCCAACACGATCCGGCTGTCGATCTTCGCGCGCCGGCGCGAGGTCGAGGTGATGCGGCTGGTGGGCGCCACGAACTGGTTCATCCGGTGGCCCTTCGTGATCGAGGGCCTGCTCGTGGGCTTCCTCGGCGGGATCGTGGCGGTCGCCCTGCTCTGGGTGGCCAAGGTCACCGTCGTGGACCCGTGGTCGGATCGCTTCGCGCTGATCGCCGCGCCGGACACGATCAAGTTCAGCGTCCTCGTGATCTTGCTGCTCGGCGCCGCCACCGCGGTCTCGGCGCTCGGGTCGGGCATCACGCTGCGCCGGTTCCTGCGCGTCTGACCGGCTCGGTGCCCGCGGGGCGCTCGCTACGATGAGCGTCGTGCAGTCGCTGACGGACCCCCGGTCGCGGTGATGCGTGCCATCGCGGCGGCCGTCGCCGTCCTGGCGGCGCTCGCGCTGGGCATGTACCTGGGAGGCCATCCCACCGGCCTACCCGAGCCCCTGCGCGACGTGTTCGTCGACGAGAGCGCCTCCGTCCAGGCCGAGGCGACCGACGTGATCGAGGACAACTACTACCGCAAGGTCTCCGACGAGCGCCTGCGAAACGCGTCGTTGCGCGGCATGGTCCGGTCGCTGGGCAGCCGCTTCTCCTACTACTTCACGCCCCGCCAGAACGAGCTGTTCCGGCAGGCGACGAGCGGCGAGTTCTCCGGCGTGGGCATGACGGTGGTCGAGCGAAAGCGCGGCCTGCTGGTCGTGGGGGTGTTCGACGGCTCACCGGCCAAGGACAGGGGCATCAAGCCGGGCGAGGTGATCACCGAGGTCAACGGCCGCTCGATCGCCGGCGACCCCAGCGATGTCGCGACGGCCAAGATCAAGGGCAAGGAGGGCACCTTCGTGAAGCTCACGGTGAAGTCGCCCGGGAAGCCTGCGCGCGAGATCCGCGTGCGGCGCGAGCGCATCCGCGTGCCGGCCGTCTCCTCGGAGCTGCGCCGGGCCGGCGGGCGCAAGATCGGCGTCGTGCGCCTGACGTCGTTCACGTCGGGGGCGCATGGCGAGCTGGTCCGCGAGATCGAGCGGCAGGAGCGCCGCGGCGCCGAGGCCTTCGTGCTCGACATGCGCGGGAACGGCGGCGGCCTGCTCGACGAGGCGGTGCTGATCTCGAGCGCCTTCGTGCCCGACGGGACGATCGTCACGACCAAGGGCCGCAAGCGCGCGAAGCGCGTCTTCGAGGCGACCGGCGACACGGCGACCCGCAAGCCGGTCGTCGTGCTCGTCGACCGCGGCACGGCGAGCGCGTCCGAGATCGTCGCGGCCGCTCTGCACGAGCGCCTCGACGCGCCGGTCGTCGGCCGGCGCACCTTCGGCAAGGGCGTGTTCGGCCAGATCTTCGACCTCTCGAACGGCGGCGCGCTCGATCTCGTCGTCGGCAACTACTACACGCCCGACGGCCGCAACCTGAACGGCAAGGGGATCCGCCCGGACATTCAGGCGGCCGACGACGTCGACACCAAGCGCGACGAGGCGCTGGCGCGGGCGCTGCGGGCCGCGAACCGGCAGGTCGAGTCGGCCCGATGAGCACGGCGGGCGCCACGCTCGCCACGAGTGGCCCGCCGGCGCGCGTCGGGATCGTCGCCAAGCGCGGCCGGCTCACCGTGGTGGAGCCGTTCTTCGAGTCGGGCACGCGGATCGCGGTCGACCTGCGCAAGCGCCGGGACGTCTCGGTCGGCGACCTCGTGCTGGTGCGCCCCTCGCGGCGCAGCCGCCGGGGCGGCATCGAGGTCGTGCGGTCCCTGGGGCGGCCGAACATCGCGCGCGACGTGGTGGAGGCCCTGATGTACGACCGCGGCCATCACCGCCGGTTTCAGGACCGGGTGGAGGACGAGGCGGCGACGGTGGCCGGGCGATCCGACGAGGACCGCCGGCGGGACCTCACCGCGCTCCCCACCTTCACGATCGACCCGGCGTCGGCGCAGGACTACGACGACGCGATCTCGGTCGAGCGCGAGGGCGACGACCTGCGGCTGTACGTACACATCGCCGACGTCGCGGCGTTCGTGCGTCCCGGCAGCGCACTGGACTCCGAGGCGGAGCGGCGTGGCAACAGCGTCTACGTTCCCGGCGCGGTCGAGCCGATGCTGCCGGGCGCGCTGTCAAACGAGGCCTGCAGCCTGGTGCCGGGCCTCCCGCGGCCGACGGTGACCGTGGAGTTGCTGCTCGGGCCCGACGCGCGCGTGCGCAGCGTCTCCTTCCACCGCACCATGATCCGCTCGGACGCACGGTTGGTCTACCAGCAGGTGGACGAGATCTTCGCCGGGCGCGGGCGCGCCCCGGAGGAGGTCGCCGAGCCGCTGGCGCTCGCGCGCGAGATCGCCGAAGCCCTGCGGCGCAAGCGCCTCGCCCGCGGCGCGCTCGCCGTCGAGAGCTCCGAGCCGGATTTCGAGTTCGACCAGCGGGGCGACGTGACCGTGGCGCGCGACGAGATCCAGACCGAGTCGCACTGGGTGATCGAGCACCTGATGATCCTCGCGAACGAGCAGGTGGCGGAACGCCTCGCCGCCGCGCACGTCGGCACCGTCTACCGCGTCCACGAGGAGCCCGACCCCGCTTCCGTCGAGCGACTGGTCGCCCAGCTCGAGAGCCTCGACGTGCCCACCCCGCCGCTCCCCGAGCACCTCACGCCACGCGAGGCCGGCGAGCTGGTCGGGGAGATCAGCCGGCGCGTGGTCGAGTACCAGGCTGCAACCGGCAGGGGCGGCAGGGCGCTCGTGTCGCTCGTGCTGCGCTCGCTCAAGCGGGCCGTCTACTCGGAGCACAACATCGGCCACGCCGGGCTGGCGAGCACCGCGTACTGCCACTTCACGTCGCCGATCAGGCGGTATCCGGACCTGCTCGTCCACCGCGGCCTGCTCTCGACGCTCGGGGCGGGGGAGGGGCCTCCGGCCGCGGGGCTCGAGGAGGTGGCGGCGCGCTGCAGCGCGACCGAGCGCGAGGCGGCGACCCTCGAGCGCGACGCCGACGACATCTGCCTGGCCTTCATGCTCGAGCGAACGCTCTCCGAGGAGGGCAGGGAGCGCGACTTCGAGGGCGAGGTCTCGGGCCTGATCGAGAGCGGCGCGTTCGTGAGCTTCGACCGCGGCGACGGCGGTGCGCCCTCCGAGGGCTTCCTTCCCGTGCGACGCATGCGCGGCGACTACTACGACCTGAACGAGGAGCGCACGGCGCTGATCGGCCGCAGCACCGGCCGGCGGCTGCGCCTCGGCGACCCGCTCGCCGTCGGGGTGCGCTCGGTCGAGGCGCCCCGCGGCCGCGTCGACCTCGATCTGTCGAGGTGGTCGGACTGATGAGCCCCAAGAAGCGCTCGCCGGCCGCGCGGACCGGGGACGTCGCGACCAACCGCCAGGCGCGGTTCCGCTACGAGCTGCTCGAGACATGGGAGGTCGGGATCGCGCTCAAGGGCTCGGAGGTGAAGTCGGTGCGCGACGGCAAGGTGACCCTGAAGGACTCCTACGCTTTCGTGCGCGACGGCGAGGTGTGGCTGCACAACCTGCACATCGCCCCCTACGCGCCCGCGGCGCGGGAGGGCCACGATCCCGAGCGCCCGCGCAAGCTGCTCATGCACCGCCGGGAGATCGAGCGCCTGATCGGCAAGACGAAGGAGAAGGGCCTGACGCTCGTGCCGACGCGCATGTACTTCTCGGGCTCGCACGCGAAGCTCGAGCTGGCGCTGGCGCGTGGCAAGGAGCAGCACGACAAGCGCGACGCGATCCGCGAGCGCGAGCAGCGCAGGGACATGGAGCGGGCGCTCAGACAGCGCCGCTAGCCTGGTCCGGCCGCACGGGCGGGGCTGGACGCGTGTCCGAGCGGCCGTCGCTGTACAGGCGCGGGCCCGGTTTGACGATAAGTCCGTCGTGAGGCCCCGAAGAGCAGTCATGGCGGCGGCTGCCCTGGTCTGCGCAGGGATCTTCGCCGCGCCTGCCGTGGTGGCGCGTACCTCCGACTTCCCGACGGAGACCTACCAGTTGTCGGCCGCCTGCATCGCGGTCGTGCTCGGCGCGCTGCTCGGCCACTACGCGGAGCGCCGCCATGCGGCGCATCGCAGCCTCGAGGAGGCCGAGGTCGGCTACCGCGCGCTCCTGGAGCGCGTGCCGGCGATCGTCTACACCGCCGAGTACGGCATCCGCGGAAGCTGGTCCTACGTCAGCCCCAAGATCGAGTCGATCCTCGGGTACTCCGCCGAGGAATGGATCGGCCGCCCCGAGGCCTGGTACGAGGCGCTCCACCCGGACGACCGCGAGCAGGCACTCGGGGCCGAGCAGCGCAGCAGCGTGACGGGCGAGTCGCTGGACTCCGAGTACCGCATGATCGCGCGGGACGGGCGCGTGCTGTGGTTTCGCGACCAGGCCAGCGTCGTGCCCGACGAGCATGGGGGACCCGCGCTGATGCAGGGCGTGATGCTCGACATCACGTCGCGCAAGCGCGCGGAGGAGGAGCTGGAGCTTCGGTATGCGGTGCAGCAGCGGCTCGGCGAGGCAGCCTCGGTGAACGAGGGCCTGCGCGCTGTGCTGCGGACCGTCGCGGCTCGCTTCGGCTGGGACCTCGGCGCCTTCTGGGCGGTCGACGAGCACGCCGACAAGCTGCGGCTCGCGGACATTTGGAGCGGGGAGGACGGCACGACCGAGCCGTTCGAGGCCGTCTGTCGCTCCCTGCGCTTCGCCCGCGGCGAGGGGCTGCCGGGCCGCGCCTGGGCCGAACGCGACCACGTGTGGACCGCGGACGTGGTGGCCGATCCGAGCTCCCCCCGCGCCGAGGCCGCGCGTGCCTGCGGCCTGCACGCGGGCGTGGCGGTGCCCGCCTGGGCCGGGAGCAAGGTCCGCGGCGTGCTCGAGTTCTTCTCCCACGACGCACGGCCGGAGGACCCCGAGGTGATGAGCCTGCTCGCCGCGGTCAGCGCCCAGGTCGCCGACTTCGTCGTGACCCACGAGGCGCTCGAGGAGCATCGCGATCGCTTCCAGGCGGTTCTCGACAACGCTCCGGCGCCCGTGTACGCGAAGGACGCCGAGGGACGGTACCTGTTCGTGAACCGGCGCTTCGAGGAGGTCGTCGGCGTTGTCCGGGACGAGGCGATCGGCCGGGCCGACCGCGAGATCGTGCCCGCGGAGGTCGCGGAGGTCTTCAGCGAGCACGACCGCGAGGTGCTCGAGGCCGGCCAGCAGATCGAGGTCGAGGAGACCGTCCCGTACCCGGACGGAGAGCGCACCTATCTGACGGTGAAGTTCCCGCTCTACGACTCGGGCGGGGTCCCGTACGCCGTATGCGGGATCTCGACCGACGTGACGGAGCTGAAGCGCGCACAGCAGGAGCTCGACCAGCGCGCGGCGCTCGAGCAGTCGACCCGCGCCAAGAGCGCCTTCCTCTCGCGCGTGAGCCACGAGCTGCGCACTCCCCTCAACGCCATCCTCGGGTTCGGCCAGGTCCTCGAGGTGGATTCGATCACCGACAGCCAGCGCAACGCCGTCGCGCAGATCATGAAGGGCGGCCGCCACCTGCTGGAGCTCGTCAACGACCTCCTGGAGATCTCCCGGATCGACTCCGGCGAGCTGAAGGTCTCGCTTGCCCCGACCGACGTCGCGCGCTCGGTGACCGACATCGTCTTGCTGGTGCAGCCGCTCGCCGAGGAGCGCTCCGTCGTGATCGGCCATCGCGCCGATCCCGGCACGCCGCCGGCGCTCGCGGACGAGCAGCGGGTCAAGCAGGTGCTCCTCAACCTGCTCTCGAACGCGATCAAGTACAACCGGGTCGGTGGGACGGTCGAGGTGCACGTCGCACAAGGGCACGGAGGCCGGGTGGCCGTGCGGATCACCGACACGGGCCAGGGCATCGCCGGCCACGACCTCGACCGGCTCTTCAGCCCGTTCGACCGCCTGGGCGCCGAGCAGACGGCAGTCGAGGGCACCGGCCTCGGGCTCGCGCTGTCGAAGCTCATGGTCGAGGCGATGAACGGCTCGCTCGAGGTGGCCAGCGTGCACGGCGAGGGCAGCACCTTCACGCTCGAGCTTCCCGCGGCGGAGCCGGCCGGCGCGGGCGCCGCGTCTCGGCCCGGGCCGATGGGTAAAGCGCTCGCACCCTCCGGTCGATGAGTCCCCTGGTCCCCCTGATGCGCAAGGACAAGCTCAAGCACGCACGCATCCTGATCGTCGACGATCAGCAGCCGAACATCGATCTCCTCCAGCAAATGCTCGAGCACGACGGCTACACGGCCGTCGAGGGCACCACCGATTCGTCGATGGTCGTGCCGATGTGCGCGCAGCAGCCCCCGGACCTGCTGATCCTGGACCTGCACATGCCCGAGCCCGACGGCTTCGACGTGCTCGCGCAGCTGAAGCCCTGGTTCGAGGGGCGCTGGTTCCCGGTCCTGGTCGTGACCGCGGACGTCACGACGGAGGCCAAGCAGCGGGCCTTGTCGGGCGGGGCACGCGACTTCCTGACCAAGCCGTTCGACATGGTCGAGGTGCTCCTGCGCATCGAGAACCTGCTCGAGGTCCGCTTCCTCCAGCTCGACGCCCGCAAGCAGAACCTCCGGCTCGAGCAGATCGTGCACGAGCGCACCCGCGACCTCGACGAGGCACGCGTGGAGGCGCTCAGCCGGCTCGCGCTGGCCGCCGAGTACCGCGACGACACCACGGGCGAGCACACGCAGCGGGTGGGGCGCACGTCGGCCGCGATCGCGCGGGTGCTCGGGCTCCCGTCGGTGCAGGTGTCGCTGATCCGTCACGCCGCGCCGCTGCACGACGTGGGCAAGATCGGCCTGCGCGACAGCATCCTCCTGAAGAAGGGCCGCCTCACCGAGGAGGAGCGCGAGGAGATGCAGGGACACGTGTCGATCGGGCGGTCGATCCTCTCGGGGAGCAACTCGCCGCTGCTGAAGATGGCGGAGGAGATCGCCTGGACCCACCACGAGCGCTGGGACGGCAAGGGCTACCTAACCGGGCTCACCGCCGACGAGATCCCGCTCTCGGGGCGGATCGTCGCGGTCGCCGACGTGTTCGACGCCCTCACCCACACCCGCCCCTACAAAGAGGCGTGGCCCGTGGAGGACGCGGTCGCCCAGATCGTCGCGGAGAGCGGGACCCACTTCGACCCGCTGGTCATCGACGCCTTTCGCTCGCTCGACAAGAAGAAGCTGCTGGCGCCGCTCGGCCCAGAGCTGCTCGAGCCGGTCTCCGACCGCGAGCTGAGCGTCGTCGGCTAGCCGCGGCTGCGGTCAGACGTCGCCGAAGTCGCGCGCGATGTGCGTCTCGGTCATTCCGAACGCGAGCAGCGCGATCAGGCCGATGTACACGAGCGCGATCAGGATGCGGTCGCGCGGCGCGACCTTGTAGTACTCCTGCGCCTCTGGGGACTTGCGCCCGCGCCAGCGCCGCCACGTCTCGAGCCCGCCGAGCAGCGCGATCACGAGGATGATCGGGTTGGGGAAGGCGATCGTGAGCGCGACCAGCGCGCCGAAGCCGACCAGCCACATCCACGGTGACAGCGCGGCCATCGCGCGGCCGCCGTCGAGCGGCAGGACCGGCAGCAGGTTGAAGAGGTTGAGGAAGAAGCCGGTGAAGGCCAGCGCCGTGAAGAGGTCGTTGCCGGTCGCGCTCGCGACGGGGATCAATGCGGCCGCGCCGAGGCTCCCGAGCACCGGTCCGGCGAGCCCGACGCGCGCCTCCGCGACCGCGTTGTCGCCGAGCGACTTGGCCCAGATCACGGCTCCCATGAACGGGATGAACATCGGGGCGGAGGCCTTGATCCCCTCGCGGCGCAGCTGCAGCACGTGACCGATCTCGTGGACGAAGATCAACGCGACGAACCCGGCCGCGAAGCTCCAGCCCCAAAGCAGCGAGTAGGCCGCGACCGACACCAGCATCGACCCCGACGTGGTGAGGATCTTGATCTTCGGCAGCAGGAAGAGGAGCGCCTTCAGCTTGGCGCCGAACTTGAGCACCACGAGGCCGCGCGCGCCGAGCGGGGCGAACAGCCGGCGCCAGTCGATCCTCCGGCCGGAGCCGGGATGGATCGGGCCCTCGGCGGGCAGTGGCTCGCGCCTGGCGGGCAGGATGTTCTCGCGGGCTTCCAGGCTGGTGTCCTCTCGAACCAGGGTAGCCGTCGGATGCGTCTTGGCGCTCCGGTTAGCTTGCTGGCGATGCAGGTCCTCACGAGCCTCGATCCGGAGCGGATCGCCGCGCTGCTGCGCGAGCGACGAGTTCTTCTGGCTCGACCTCACCGCGCCTCGCGGGGCCGGACCTCGAGCGCCTGGAGCGAGCTGCTCGGCCTGCACCCGGTGGCGATCGAGTCGCTCGGCCGAGCTTTCCGGACAGCGGCCACAGCTCGACTCGTACGAGACCTATGTGGTGCTCGTCTTCTACGGCGTGGGAGGGCGACGGGCGCGGGCCGCTCGAGCCCAGTCGAGGTCCACATGCTGATCAGCGGCTCCTACATCGTCACGATCCACCGCGAGCCGTGCGCACGTGCTCGAGCGCCACGCGAGCATTTCGCGCGCAGTCGCGGCGGGAGCGAGGCGTTCGTCGTCTACAAGGTGCTCGACGTGCTCGCCGACAGCTTCTTCCCGGCCCTGGCCGCGGTCGACGAGGAGATCGACGCGCTCGAGGACATGGTCGTGAGCCACGCCGACGAGCACCAGCTACAGCGGATCTTCGAGCTGAAGACGCGACCTCGTGCGGCTGCGCCGGATCGTGACGCCACAGCGGGACCTGCTCGCGCGCACGATCGACGAGATCAGCGACCTCCCCGGGCTTCGAGGCCGGCAAGCGCAACTACTTCCGCGACGTGTACGACCACATGATCCGGGTGTCGGACCTGATCGACTCCTACCGGGACCTGCTGACCGGCGCGCTGGACGTCTACCTGTCGACGGTCTCGAACCGGCTCAACTCGGTGATGGAGCGGCTCACGATCGTCGCGACCGTCTTCCTGCCGCTGTCGGTCCTGACCGGGTTCTTCGGCATGAACTTCGGCTGGATGGTGCGCCACATCGGCTCGTTCGCGGACTTCATGATCCTCGGGGTCGGCGGCTTCGTGGCATGCGTCGCGCTCCTGCTGATGCTGTTCTGGCGGGCCGGCTATCTGAGGAAGGGCGAGGCGCCCGGCTAACATGCGAAGGACATATCCACGGGGACGACAGGCTTCGACGTGGTCGATCCGTGGAGGGAGTTGCAAGCCGAGGTCCCCGGTTGGCCTCGTTAAACCACCGGGAAAACCATACGTGCGGACTCTCACGAGTACGCCCTCGCTGCCTAGTTAAAACCTAGGCTGAGGAGTCGGTCCTCCCTCGGCCCGTGGGGAGGGGCACCGGCTTCAGAAACGGGCTCGCCCGAGGCGGTCTGCCCTTGCCGCCCCGGGGACATCAAGGGGGCTGGCTTCCGGGACGTGCCCGTCGGCGCGGACGCCCGGAGGCGAGATTCAAGCGCCGACTAAGCTTGTAGAAGCTTCCTGCCACGCGGCCGCGGACGCGGGTTCGATTCCCGCCGTCTCCATTCAATACTTGCTTGCTTACTGAGCAGCGGACGGGCGCCGCTGCTTTTCGTGCACGGGTCATAGCCGCGTCGCGCGAGACCGGTTACGGTCTGTCGCGCTCGCACACCGACACCGCACAGCTTCGCGCTGTAGAAGGGACAAGGAACCATGGAGACGCTGCTTGTGTTTCACGAGGTAGACGACGTCGACCACTGGCTCGCTTCTCCGAAGCGAGAGGAATTCTTCGGGCCACTGGGAATGACGGCGCGCACCTTCCGGGACCCGGCGGGCTCGAATCGGGTCGGGCTGATCGTGGAGGTCCCCGACATCGCTGCCTGGGAGGAGGCCCTGCAGACCGAGGCCGCGGCGGAGGCAATGAAGTTCGATGGCGTTCGTCCCGAGACGATTCTGGGCCTCGTGGAGGCGTAGCGCAACGATCCGGCGGCCCAGGCGGCCGAGGGTCTTTGCCTCAGGACCGCCGACGCCGCGCGAGCAGGATGCCGAGGGCGGCAGGAGGGTTCAAGTAGCGTCCCACCGTCTCCACTGACGCAAAGGTCTCGAACCAACATCCGACTCACCTTTCTCGGACGGCGCGTCGATGGCGCCCGTGTAGCACGTTGACGGCTTATCCCCGCGATCGTAATTGCTCGCGGTCCTGCCGAATCAGACCTACAGTCGGTACTACCCCCAGGGCTCGCGTGATAGGGAGTCCGACGCGGAGATTCAGCATTTGATCGCCGAAAGCAGACACATGGGCCGGCTCGCCAAGTCCTATTTCTTGGCAGTTGGCGCTGCGCTTTGCGCAGCGCTCGCACTCGCTTCCACGTCCACAGCGGCGACCTTGCCGCCCGCATCCGCGCCCGTTGTCGCCAGCCAAGGGGCACCCGTAGCCGGCAATGGCTGTGCGTCACTCAAGAAGAAGGCGCAGCGCTCCAAACGGGGCTCGGCGAAGAGGCGGCGCTACATCCGGCGCTACCGCAGGTGCCTCGCGCGTACGCGGGTCCAGAACCCGCCGTCGCTGCAGGCCCCGTCGACTCCAGCTCCGCCCGCGGTGACGCAACCCGCCGGGCCGATCTACTTGCCCTCGATCTTCCCCAACCCCAACGGCTACCGCTTGGGCGCCGGCTGCCAGCCTGGCTACGAGCAGAGCTACCGCGCGGCGGGCTTTTCATGCCAGTACGCTGGCTACAACCATTACCTGTTCTCCCCGACCGGCCCGATCTGGACGCCGGTCTACCTGCTCTTCGGCATCTGGTACTGCGCCGACGGCCAGTTCCGCTTCCGCTGCTGAACCGCTAGTCCGGCGCACTCGCTGCCCCCGCGCTCGGAGCGGACCCTGTGACCACTCGAGCCGCCGTGCGGGGAGATGGTCCTGCAGCGATCGCTGCGCGCGCTGAAGTGCGCTGTTCACGGAGGCAACGATGGAACTCGCGTTCCTCGTCGCGATCCGGCATCTGCCGCAGCGGCAGCGGCAGCGGCCGGTACTGGTCCTGCGAAACGTGCTCGGCTGGCCGCGCGCGACGCCGCCTCGCTGCTCGAGACGAGCGGAACGCCGAGCGCAGCTCGCTCGTCACCGGTCGTCGCGACGCCGCTTGAGGTCTACTCCGCCGTGAAGGCGGTGTACTGCTTGAACTTCGAGTAGTGGCCCGACAGGTTGCAGAGCAGGATGTACTTCCCGGCCTTGAGGTCCACGGTCAGCTCCGCGCCCCAGCCCTCGCTGCGGATGCGGTGATCCGCGTCGCCGGGCTTCTTGTCCGAGGGAACGATCGGCGGCGTCGCGTAGGGCGCCTCCCCGACGATGTCCTCTTCCACGAGGGTCGCTTCGTCCTCTTCCTTGTTGACCGGCAGGTCGCCGGGCGCGACGTCGTCGACATTGGAATAGACGATGAACTCGTGGTAGAGCTTGCCGATGTTGGTGACGGCGAACGTGACCTTGCCGGCGTCGACCGTCGCTCGCTCGGGCTTGATGAAATAGGTCGAACCCGACTCGCCCAGCTCCACCTTCACTTCCGTGCCCTTGTCTGCGGCGGTCGTCGACGTCTCACCGCCGGCCGGGGTGGTCACCGTGACGGTTTTCGTGTCGTCACCCCCGCACGCCACCACGCCGAACGCCAGCATGGTGACGCCCAAAAGCATCAAGAACGCGCGAACTGGTCTCAAGACAAGCCTCCTTGACTGATCGACACCCGTTCGAGGTCCGACGCTCAATGGGGTGACGGAAGAACTTCGCCACGCGCGAGGCTATCCACGCGGCGCAGCGCCGGGAATCGGTAGAAACCCGACCCTCCCTGCGGCAAACTGCGGATCTCCCGCTCGGGGATCGGGATGCGGCGTCGCTCAGACCACGGAGAGCGTCACCGACGAGGGCCGCGCCGGGTCGTGGAAGATCTCCTGGTCGGCGGCAACCAGGCGGGTCGCCCGCACCGGGTCCTCGCCGGTGCCCGGGTTGCGCGCGTAGCGTGGGTGCGCGCCGCTCGAGACCTGCACTCGGATGCGGTGGCCGGCGGCGAAGCGGTGGGCAGTGGGCCACAGCTCGAACTGCACCGCCGCGACGCCGTCGCCGTCGCGCGAGGGCTGGCCGGCGGTCAGCCGGATCAGCCCGTCGCAGACGTTCAGCGACGGTCCGCCGGGCTCGACGTCGCAGACGCGCACGAACACGTCGGTGTCGTCGCGGCTCGAGCGCAGGCGGATGTCGGCGTGGACGGGCCCGAGCGCGTCGAGGTCGCCGTCGAGCGGCGCGGTCGTGAAGGTGAGCACGTCCGCGCGTGCCTCGAGCGCGCGATTGTCGCGGACGGGCCGCCGCTCGAGCAGCATCGCGCCGCCGAGCGCCGGCGTCGGGTCGGCCGGGTCGTAGCGGTAGCGGCTCGGCGCGGCCGGGTCCGTCGGCGGCGACACCGAAAGCGCACCGCCGGGGTGCAGGTGGAATGTGCGCTCGCGCGCACCCGGCGGCGGCCATTCGGGAAGCTCGCGCCAGCGCCGCTCGCCGGTCACGTAGACGCGCACCGGCGCGTCGCGCAGCATCCGCGGGTCGCCGAGCAGGTGGGCACGCATCCAGGCGATGCCCTCGCGCAGGCTGACGCCGGTCATGGCCGGCGACGCGTGCGTCCAGGGCCCGATGATCAGCTGCGGCCGGCGGCCGGCCGCGCGCAGGGCGCGGTAGTCCTCGACCATCCACGGCAGGAAGATGTCGTACCAGCCGCCGGTGAGCTGCACCGGCGCCGTGACGTCGCCGACCGACGACGAGAAGTCGCGCGCCGCCCAGTACGGGCTGTCGGGCGACATCTCCTCCATCCACTCGCGGAAGTAGGGGATCCGCGCGCCGAACGCGCGCTCGTCGAGGTCCGAGATCGGTACTTGCGCCGCGTACAGGCCCGGCAGCGTGCGGCGCAGGCCGTGCGCCAGCAGCAGGGGCGCGAGGCGCCGCTCCTGCACCTCGAGGAAGAGCATCCACGACAGCGCCGCCTCGAGCGAGATGCTGCCGCCGCCGAGCGCCATGCTGCGGACCTGCGAGGCGGTGACAGACGGTGCCAGCGCGTCCAGCTCGTCGGCGATCGCCCACTGGACGATCCCCATGTAGCTCGGTCCGATCGCCCCGACGGGGCCCGCGTGCCACGGCTGCGCGCGCAGCCAGCGCAGCGTCGCAAGCCCGTCGGCGCGCTCGTCGAACGGGTCGAAGCGCCCGCCGGAGCCGAAAGTCCCGCGGACGCTCTGCACGACGACCTGCAGCCCGCGCTCGGCGATCAAGCGCCCGAACAGGAAGCCGAACGCGCCGCTGCGGCCGTACGGCGAGCGCACGAGGACGGTCGGGGTGGGGCCCGCGTGGGGCGGTGCGTAGCGGTCAGCCAGCAGGACGACGCCGTCGTCCATCGGCACGGGAACGTCGCGCTCCACCATCGGCTCGCGCGTGGCCGGCACGGGCAGGCGCAGCAGGCGGCCGGCGATCTCGCTGAGCAGAGCCACTCGCCCTCATTCATACAGCCCGTCGAAGAGCGCGCGATAGCGCTCGTACACGACCGGGCGCTTGACCTTCATCGTCGGCGTGAGCTCGCCCGCGGCCAGCGTCAGGTCGCGGTCGAGCACGTCGAAGCGCTTGATCTGCTCGATCCGCGCGAAGCGCCGGTTGACCTCGTCGACCTCGGCCTGGAGCAGTTCGCGCACGCCGGCATCGCGCGCCAGGGCGGCGGAGTCGCCGGAGACGCCGAGGCGCTCGGCGAGCGCGGGCGCCTCCTCCGGGTCGAGCGTGAGCAGCGCGACGAGGTAGGGCCGGTTGTCGCCGTAGACCACGGCCTGCGAGATCCAGGGGCGCTCACGCAGCGCGGTCTCGATGTTCGTCGGGCCGATGTTCTTGCCGCTGGAGGTGATGATCAGGTCCTTCTTGCGACCGGTGATCGCGAGGTAGCCGTCGTCGTCGACCGCGCCGAGGTCCCCCGAGCGCAGCCAGCCGTCCGCGAGCGCGTCGCTGGTCGCCTGCTCGTCGCGGTGGTACCCGCGGAAGACGTTCTCGCCGCGGATCAGCACCTCGCCGTCTTCCGCGATCGTGACGTCCACTCCCGAGAGCGGGCGGCCGACCGTCCCCAGGCGAGTGGCGGAGGGCGTGTTGAGGGTCGCTGCCGCGCAGGTCTCGGTCAACCCGTAACCCTCGAGCACCGGCACGCCACAGGCGTCGAAGAACTCGAGCACGTTACGCGCGACCGGCGCCGCCCCCGTCAGCGCGAGACGCAGCCGGCCGCCGAACAGCCCACGCACGTTTGACAGGACGAGCCTGTCCGCGAGCGCATGGCGCGCCCGCAGGAGGGGGCCTGGGCGCCCTGTGCCTCGCTCGGCAGCGCGCATCTGCGCTCCGGCACGCAGCGCCCAGCGGAACAGGGCGCCCCGCAGCGCGCTCGCCTCGGCCGCGCCCGCGGCCTGGGCGTGGATCTTCTCGAACATGCGCGGCACGGACGGGAAGTGCGTCGGGCGCGCCTGCGCGAGGTCGGCGATGATCTTCCGCGAGTCCCGCCGCCAGTAGGCGAGCGTGCCGCCCCGGTCGAGCGCCACGAACTGGGCGACACGCGCGAGGGCGTGCGCCAGCGGCAGGAAGAGGAAGAGCGAAAAGGGCTCGCGCCCGAGATCGACCGCGTCGCCGTACATGCGCACGGTCGCGAGCACGTTCGCGTGCGTGAGGACGCAGCCCTTCGGCGGCCCGGTCGTGCCGGACGTGTAGATGATGGTCGCGACGTCGTCGGGCTTCACCGTGGCGGCGATCCGGTCGAGCGTCGTGGGATCGAGCGACGAAGCGCGCTCGCGAAGCTGCGCGAGCGACTCGGCGCGGGCGTGCGATCCCGTGAAAGCCACGACGTGGGCGAGATCGGGGCAGGCGCTTCGCACCTCCTCCACCTTCGCGAGCTGCTCCTCGTTCTCGCAGAAGACCAGCCGCGCCCCCGAGTGCTCCAGCACGTAGCGGCACTCCTCGGGCGAGTTCGTCTGATAGATCGGGACGACCACTGCGCCGGCGCAGAGCGCGCCACAGTCGGCGATCGTCCACTCGGCACGTGTTTCGGAGAGCACCGCGACCCGATCACCGGGCTCGATGCCGAGCGCGATCAGCCCGCCGGCGACCTCACGGACGGCCCTGCCGAGCTCCGCGTAGCTCGTCTCGCGCCAGGCCCCGTCCTGTTCGAAGCGCAGCGCCGCGCCGGATCGCGTCGCCGCCGCGCGCAGGACCATCCCGCCGAGCCCGGCCGACTCTGTCGGCGCGGGTGCGGTGCGGGTGTCGGGGTTCGTCGCTTCGCTCACGCTGCGGCCTGGGTTCGGCGCAACCGTAACACTCGCCGCTGCGCGAGCTTCTTGGCCTCGTCGGCCCACAGCACGACGCTTGCCAGGCCGACGCAGATCAGCCAGTCGTCGAGCGCCAGCGGGGTCGTGTCGAAGGCGTCGTTGAGGAACGGCAGCTGCACGACGGCGACCTGCAGCAGCCAGCGACAGCGCGATCGCGCCCCACAGCCAGCGGTTGGTGAAGAGGTGGTGGAAGGCGCTGGTGCGGTCCGAGCGGGCGTTGAAGCAGTTGAACAGCTGGGCGAGCACGAGCGTGGTGAAGGCCATCGTGCGCGCCTCGTCGATGTCGCCCGAGCCGCCGAGGAACCCGCCGTCGAGGCCGCAGGTCGAGCGCGACGAGCGTGACGAGCGCCATCACGAGGCCGACCCAGAGGATGCCGATCCACATCTCGCGGTCGATCACGCGGTCGGTGGGCCGCCGCGGCGCGTGGCGCATGACGTCGTCCGGGCGGCGGGTCGACGCCCATCGCCAGCGCGGGCGCGGTGTCGGTGAGCAGGTTGATCCACAGGATCTGCGTGGCGAGCAGCGGCACGGCGATCGCCTCGCCGGTGTCCTCGAGGCCGAGCCCGCCGGCCAGCATCACGCCGAGGAACATCGTGAGGACCTCGCCGATGTTCGACGACAGCAGGAAGCGCAGGAACTTGCGGATGTTGGCGAAGATCCCGCGGCCCTCGCGGATCGCCGCGATGATCGTGGCGAAGTTGTCGTCGGCGAGGATCATGTCCGCCGCCTCCTTCGTCACGTCGGTGCCGGCCATGCCCATCGCGACGCCGATGTCGGCCGACTTGAGCGCGGGCGCGTCGTTGACCCCGTCGCCGGTCATCGCGACGATCGCGCCGTCGGCCTGCAGCGCGTCGACGATGCGCAGCTTGTGCTCGGGCGCGACGCGTGCGTAGACGGACACCTCGCGGACCGCCGCCCTCAGCTGCTCGTCGTCCAGCGCGCTCGATCTCGCCGCCCGTCAGGACGCGCGCGCCGGGCTCGACGATGCCCAGGTCGCCGGCGATCCGCGCAGCGGTGTGAGGATGGTCGCCGGTGATCATCATCACCCGCACCCCCGCTGCGGCCGCCTCCGCGATCGCCGCCCTCGCCTCGGCGCGCGGCGGGTCGATGATGCCGACCAGCCCGAGGTACACGAGCTCGCGCTCGACCGACTCGTCCTGCGTCGGCCTGGCCCCGTCCGGCAGCGGCCGGTAGGCCACGGCCAGCGTGCGCAGCGCGAGATCGGCGAGCCGGTCCACCGTGCCGAGCACCTCGGCGCGGCGGTCGCCCGTGAGCGGGCGCACCGCCCCGGCGACCCGCTCGGCGGTGCAGCGCGCGAGCAGCACGTCGGGCGCTCCCTTGGTCACGACGGCGATGTCGCCCTCCCGGGCGATGTCCGCTGTGAGCGTGCTCATGAGCTTGCGCTCGGAGGTGAACGGGATCTCGCCCACGCGCTCGAACCGCGCCTCGCGAAGCTCGGAGAGGCCCGCCACCTTCGCCTCGGCGACCAGGAACGCCGCCTCGGTGGGATCGCCCTGGATCGTCCACTCGTCGTCCTCCTGCCGCAGCACCGCGTCGTTGGCGAGGCAGCCCGCCGCAAGCACGTTGCGCACCTCGGCCCGCAGCGGCCCGTCGGCGAGCGGGCCGCCGTCGACGCGCAGTTCGCCCTCCGGCCGGTAGCCGCTGCCGGTGACGTCCACCTCGCCGGAGGGCGTGACGACCGTCTGGATGGTCATCTCGTTCCGGGTCAGCGTGCCCGTCTTGTCCGAGCACACGACGGACGCCGAGCCCAGGGTCTCCACCGACGACAGCTTCTTCACGATCGCCCGCCGGCGCGCCATGCGCTGCACGCCGAGCGCCAGCACCACCGACAGCACCGCCGGCAGGCCCTCGGGCACCGCCGCGACGGCCAGCGAGACGCCGACCAGCAGCACGTCGACGAAGTCGGAGGCCGCGTCGATGTCGGCGGTCAGCAGGATCGCGCCCACCACGACGATCGCGATCGCGACCACGGCCAGCCCGAGCGTGCGCCCGATGCGGGCGACCTCGCGCTGCAGCGGGGTCTGCTCTTCCTGCGTGCGGCCGAGCAATCGCGCGACGTTGCCCATCTCGGTCGCCATGCCCGTGCCGGTCACCACCGCCGTCCCGCGTCCGCGGGTCACGGCCGTGCCGTTGAAGACCATGTTGATGCGATCGCCCAGCACCGCGGGCTCGGTCAGCGTCGCGACGTCCTTGAGCTCCGCCTCGCTCTCGCCCGTGAGCGACGCCTCGGCCACCATCAGCGAGGCCGCCTCGACGAGCCGCGCGTCGGCGCTCACCGCGTCGCCCTCGGCCAGCAGCAGGACGTCTCCCGGCACGACCTCGGTCGTCGGGATGCGCTCCTCGCGCCCGTCGCGCCGGACGCCCGCGGTGGCGGCCGCCATCCGCTGCAGCGCGGCGACCGCCTGCTCCGCGCGCGCCTCCTGCACGAAGCCGAGCACGCCGTTGAGGACGACGATCGCCGTGATCACGATCGCGTCGAACGGCAACCCGTCGGCTCCCTCGACGATCCACGCGACAAGCGACACGACGACCGCGGCCATCAGCAGGTAGATCAGCGGGTCCGCGAACTGCGCCAGCAGCCGGCGCCACGGGGGCGTCACCTCGGCGCTCTCGAGCTCGTTCGGCCCGAGGCGTGCCAGCCGGTCGGCCGCCTCGGCCGCGGTCAGCCCGCGACGAACGTCGGTCCCGAGCGCGGCGGCGACGTCGAGGGCGTCACGGCGCCATGGTTCCTGCCCCGCCGCCGTCATGCGTCAATGCTCTCACGCCCGCGCGAGCGGTAGCGTCCGTGCCGTGGCTGACCCGGCGGTCGAGATCGACGCAGGCGGACGCGCCCTCCGCGTCTCCAATCCGGAGCGCGTGATCTTCCCGCCGGCGAACGGGGCCGCCCCGGTCACCAAGCTCGGGATCGTCGAGTACTACCTCTCCGTCGCCCCGGGAATCATGCGCGCCCTGCGTGAACGGCCCACGACCCTCGAGCGCTGGCCCAAGGGCGTGCATCCCGGCATCGTGCTGTCCACGCGTGAGAAGGGCGGCGGCGACGCGTTCTTCCAGAAGCGCATCCCGCGCGGGGCTCCGGCGTACGTCGAGACCGCGACCATCGAGTTCCCGTCCGGGCGCTCCGCCGACGAGATCTGCCCGACCGAGATCGCCGTCGTGGGATGGGCGGCGCAGATGGGCACGATCACGTTCCACCCGTGGCCCGTGCGACGCGCCGACGTCGATCATCCCGACGAGCTGCGGCTCGACCTCGATCCCCAGCCGGGCACGGACTTCGCGGACGCCGTGCGGGTGGCCGCGACGGCCCGCGAGCTGCTCGGCGAGCTCGGCTACGCCGGCTTCCCGAAGACGTCGGGGGGCCGCGGTGTCCACATCTACGTGCGAATCGAGCCGCGCTGGACGTTCACCGACGTCCGCCACGCGGCGATCGCCTTCGGACGCGAGCTCGAACGCCGGCGCCCGGGCGAGGTGACGACAAAGTGGTGGAAGGAGGAGCGCGGCGAGAAGGTGTTCGTCGACTACAACCAGAATGCGCGCGACCGCACGATCGCCTCGGCCTACAGCGTCCGGCCGAAGCCCGGCGCGCCGGTGTCGGCGCCCGTCACGTGGGACGAGCTCACCGAGGTGGAGCCCGAGGACTTCACGGTCGCGACGATGCCGGACCGCTTCACCCGGGTCGGCGACCCGCACGAGGAGATCGACGCCGTCGCGCATTCGCTCGAGCCGCTGCTCGAGCTCTACGGGGCCCAGGGTGACGGCGACATGCCCTACCCGCCCGACTACCCGAAGATGCCGGGCGAGCCCAAGCGCGTGCAGCCGAGCCGGGACCGGGATCGCAAGACGTGAAAGAGGTCGGGCTGGAGGGGGCTCACGGGTCGGTGGAGACGGCGACCTTCGTCGCCTGCCTCGCCACGATCTTGGAGAAGGGCCCGGCGGAGATCCCGCGACCGGCCGCAGGGGAGGACCCGGCCACGGGGTGGACGATCCTGAGGTGGCTCGGAGGCCTCGCGCTCGGACTCGTGCCCGTGGTCGACCCCGCATCCTTCGCGTGGGCGGGCCCGTGGATCGCGCGCGTGCGGGCCGACGGCGCCGCGGCGCGGTCGGTCGTGATGTACGGCATCCCGTCGGGCGTCGCCTGGGATCCCTCCGGGGTGACCGAGACCGGCGAATGGGCGATCGAGGACGGCTTCGTGGTCGCGCCGCTCGACGTCGCGCTCGCACCGCCGCCTCGCGCGGCTGCCCCGGTCGCCTCCGGGACGGTCGAGGCGATCTTCGTCGCGGCCGCCGCCGGTGCTCCCGCCGATTCGCTCGCCTCGGTGCGCGCGCTTGTGGGCCAGGGGCTCGAAGGCGACCGCCACGTGACCGGCCACGGCACGTTCCCCACCGGCGTTCCCGGCAGCGCGCTGACGCTGATCGAGGCCGAGGTCTGCGAGTCGTTCTCTCCGCCGCTCGGGCCGGACGAGCATCGCCGGAACATCGTCACGCGCGGGATCGACCTGAACGGCCTGGTCGGTCACGAGTTCAGCGTGGGGGAGACCCGCTGTCGCGGGATGCGGCTCTGCGAGCCGTGCGTCGTGATCGAGCGCTACGCGTCGCGCAAGATCCTCCGCCCGCTCGTGCACCGGGGCGGCCTGCGTGCGGACATCCTCGAGGGAGGAACGGTTTCCGTCGGCGACTCGGTGACAGCCGCGGCCTGATGCCCGGCTAAGTCGTGCCCGGCTCGCCGGCCGCCGCCGCGCGGGCCAACACGCCGAGGGCCTGCTTGCGGCTCGCCTCGTCGATCATCTCGCCGCCGTGAAGCGCCGCGCCGCGGCCGTCCGCCTCGCTCGCCGCGAGCGTCCCGAGCAGCGCGGTGGCGGCGTCGAGCTCGGCGCGGCTCGGCGAGAATGCTTCGCAGAGGGGCTCGATCTGCGTCGGGTGGATCGCCCACTTCCCGTCATAGCCGAGCGAACGCGCGAAGTCGGCCCACGCGCGGCAGCCCGCGACGTCGCCGACGTCGAAGAACGGACCGTCGATCGCCTGGATCCCCGCGTCGCGCGCGGCGACGAGCACGGCGTGGAGTACCGGTCCCCAGCGATCGCGCGGGTCCTCACCCGGCGCGATGGGCGGGCGGCCGAGCGAAGCGGCGAGGTCCGCGTAGCCCACGATCAGGCTCTCGGTGCGCTCGCTCGCATGGGCGATCTCCGGCGCGTTGTGCAGGCCGGTTGCGGTTTCGATCAGGAGCTCGAGCCCGACCGGGCGCACCCGGCCATGCGCCTGCTCCAGCTCGCCCGCCAGTTCGGCGACGATCTCGACGTCCGCGGCGCGCTCGACCTTCGGGACGACGAGGCACCGCAGCCGCTCACCCGCTCCGGCGACCAGCTCCCGCACGTCGTGGTCGAACCACGCGCTCCCGGGGCCGTTGATCCGGACGGCGACCGTGCCCGCCCGCCACTTGTCCTCGCGCACGGCCGCCACGACCGCCGCGCGCGCCCCGTCCTTCGCGTCGGGCGGTACGGAGTCCTCGAGGTCGATGACCACCTCGTCGGGAATCAGCTCGCGAGCCCCGACCAGCATTCGCTCAGTACCTCCAGGCACGGAGAGGCAGGAGCGGCGCGCGGCCAGGTTGCCACTGGACATTGTTCGTGTGGTACCAGATCAGCTACCGTGCCGCATGGCTCAGGCGACGGATCGGACCCTCCGCGGGGGTCCGTTCTTCGAGGACTTCGAAGTCGGCCAGCTGTTCGACGACGCGCCCGGACTCACGCTCACCTCCGGCCACGCGGCCCTGCACCAGGCGCTGACCGGCGACCGGCTGCGACTCGCGCTCGACGCGCCGCTCAGCCGGGCGGTCACCGGGCGCGACGCGCTCCTTGCGCACCCGAACCTCGTGTGCGACGTCGCGATCGGCCAGTCCACCGGACCCACCCAGCGCGTGCGCGGCAACCTGTTCTATCGCGGGCTCGTCCTGCTGCGGCCGGTGTTCGTCGGCGACACGCTCCACTCGAGCACCGAGGTCGTCGGGCTGCGACAGAACCGTCCGCGCGAGGACGGCGCCGCGACCGGCCTCGTTGCGCTGCGGATCCGCACCACCGACCAGCACGGGCAGCCGGTGCTCGACTTCTGGCGATGCCCGATGATTCCGCTGCGCGACGCGAGCGCGCGGACGGGCCACGATGACCGCTTCGACCACATTCCGCAGGCGCTCGACCTCGATCGGGTGCGGGCCGCCGTGCCCGCCGACTGGCATCTCGCCGCGTTCCGCGACCGCGTCCCGGGCGCGCACCTCGCCGATCTCACCCCCGGGACCGTCTGGGAGCTCGAGGGTCGCGACACCGTCACCGCTGCTCCCGAGCTCGTCCGGCTCACGCTCAATCTCGCCGCCGCGCATGTCGACGCCGGCGCGTCCGCTCACGGACGGCGGCTCGTCTACGGCGGGCACACGATCTCGATCGCGGCCGCTCACGTCACCCGCGCGCTCCCCAATCTCATCACGATCCTTGCGTGGGCCGGATGCGACCATCTCGCGCCGGTGTTCGAGGGCGACGTCCTCGCCACCGAGGTCGCGCTCGAAGCCGTCCACCCGCTCGCCGGAGGCGGTGGCCTGGTGGAGCTGCGCGCGCGGGTGCGCGCCCACCGCGGCCTCGACGAAAGCGTCGATGTCCTCGATTGGCGACTGGTGGGAGTGATGGCGTGAGCGGGATCCTCGATGGTCTGCGGGTGATCGAGGGGTCGGCGTATGTCGCCGCGCCGCTCGGCGGCATGACGCTCGCCCAACTCGGGGCGGACGTGATCCGCTTCGACCCGATCGGCGGCGGCCTCGACCGCAACCGCTGGCCCATCACACGAGAGGGCCGCAGCCTGTTCTGGGCCGGGATGAACAAGGGCAAGCGCTCGATCCAGGTGGACTTCGGTTCGCCCGCGGGACGTGAGCTGGTCGCCGAGATGATCGGCGCTCCCGGGCAGGACGCGGGACTGTTCCTCACCAACTTCCCGCTGCGCGGCTGGCTCGACCCCGAGGTGCTGTGCCGCCGGCGCCCCGACCTCATCACCGTGAACATCGAGGGCAACCACGACGGATCCTCGGAGGTGGACTACACGATCAACCCGGCGACCGGGTTCCCGTGGGCGACAGGACCACGGCACCTTTCGGTGCCCTTCAACCATCTGCTCCCCGCCTGGGACTCGATCACAGGCGGGCTCGCCGCGGTCGGCCTGCTCGCGGCCGAACGACACCGGCAGCGCACCGGTGAGGGCCAGGTGGTGAAGATCGCGCTCTCGGACGTCGCGCTCGCGATGGTCGGCAACCTCGGCAAGATCGCCGAGGCACAGGTGAACAAGACCGAGCGGCCAAAAGACGGCAACTACCTCTACGGGGCGTTCGGCCGCGACTTCTCCACGCGCGAGGGCATGCGGATCATGATCGTGGCGCTCACACTCAAGCAGTGGGAGAGCCTGGTCGCGGCGACCGGTCTCGCGGAGGCAGTCGAGCAGACCGAGAAGATGCTCGGCCTCGATCTGAGGAAGGAGGGAGACCGCTTTGCCGCGCGCGAGGTGATCGGCGCCCTCATCAAGCCGTGGACCACGAGCCGCACGCTTCCCGAGATCAGGCAGGTCTTCGACGAGCACGGCGTCTGCTGGGGGCCGTACTGGACCTTCCGCGAGATGGTCGAGCACGACGAGCGCTGCTCGCTCGCGAACCCGATGTTCGAGGAGGTCGACCACCCGGGGATCGGGACCTACCTGATGCCGGGGTCGCCGCTGCGCTTCGGGGCGTGCGACCGCGTGGCCGTGCGCCGCGCGCCGCTGCTCGGCGAGCACACAGACGAGATCCTCGCGGACGTCCTCGGGCTCAGCGACACCGAGATCGGGCGGCTCCACGCTGACCGCGTCGTGGCGGGCCTCGGTTAGCCCGTCGCGGCGAGGCCCTTCCCTGTCCAGTCCCTTGCCCTGTCCGGTGGCCGCAGGTAAGGTCGCTCTCACTTGAGCGAGGAACGAGGGGGCTGACCGAGATGCTTCGATCCAAGCCGGTCATAACGCTGTTCGGAGGGCTTGCCGTGCTTTGCGTGGTGGTCGGGACCGCTCAGGCAAGTCATCCGCGCCCAAAGGGGGCCAGCCCCTTCAGGACATCTCTTGTACCGGCCTTTGAACCGTGCTCGGCTCCGAACCGCACACACGGTCCGCCGCTTGCGTTTCCGTCGTGCAACCCACCCGCCCAGACGTCGGGGCAGGCGACTGTCGGAGCCCCGGATGCGAACGGAGGGGCGGCAAACTTCAGCGGCAGCTTCATTCTCCAGGTGTACGTCGGCGTCCCCGGCCCGCCTGACGACTCGGATGTTGGGCTCAAGCTGAACCTGACCGACGTCCGCTGCGTCCCGACCGGCGCGCGCTGCGGCGCTGCGAATGCTGCGGGCCCGGCGGACTACTCCGGCGAGATCGGCCTCAGGTACCCGATCCGATTCACAGACCACTGGAACGCTGTGGCCCCCGGTGGCGGCACGGATCCCGCAACGATGCAGGACGCTGAAATCACCCTGGAGCCCTTCGGCATTCCGTGCGCTGGGACGGCGTCGACCTCCATCGGATCGACGTGCATCGTGAACACCTCTTACAACGCATTTCACCCAGGGCTGATCAAGGACGGCAAGCGCTTGAACGAGGAGATCGGCGATTTCCAGGTGTACGACGGCGGAGCCGACGGCGATTCCAGCACGCCTGGCGACAACACCGTCTTCCTGCGGTCGGGCGTCTTCATCCCATAGCTGCACGGCCTGTCGGAGCAAGACGCTCACGCCGCCTCCTGAGGAGACTTCCAGGAGACGTTCCGGAGCGAGCTCCCCGGGTCGGCTACGGCCAGCGCGGCGGACCGCGGCGCGAGCTGCTCCGCGGACGCCCAGTCCTCGCGCGGCGGCGAGAAGACGTCGATGACCTCCGCTCCGTCGGGCCCCGCGTGGGCCTCGTGTGGCTCGCCGGACCCGATGCGGTAGGTGTCGCCGGGGCCGAGCGGTCGCTTCTCGTCCCCGACGCGCAGCGTCATCGAGCCGCGCAGGACCAACCCGAGCTGCTCGTTGGCGTGGCTGTGCTCGGGCACGGCTGCACCGGGATCGAGCTCGACCACGGCCAGGGTGAGGCGCTCGCCGTGGACCGCGCGGGCCAGCACCCCGTCGAACAGGGCCTGTGGCCGGATCGAGGCGAGTTCGTCGAAGGTGCCCATTCGCGGCCACAGCCTAGCCGGGCCGCTCTAGACTCCTGCCCGTGACCTCGACGCTCGACAAGGTGCACCAGGACGAGCACGACGTCGCGGCGCCGGTGCTGCCGCCCGGTCCTCCGCTCCCGCGCTTCCTGCAGACGCTCGCGTTCGTGTTCGCGCCCGCGCCGTACATGGACGCCTGCCGCCGCCGCTACGGCGACGTGGTCACGATGGGGACGCTGTTCGACTCGAAGTTCGTGATGGTCTTCGATCCCGACGTGGTCAAGCAGGTCTTCCGCGGCCCTCACGAGCAACTGCGCGCCGGCGAGGCCAACGCGCCGCTCGGGCCGGTGCTCGGCGAGCGGTCGGTGCTGCTGCTCGACGGTGACGAGCACCTGCGCCAGCGCCGGCTGATGCTCCCCGCCTTCCACGGCGAGCGCATGCGCACCTACGAGCAGGTGATGCGCACCGCGACCGACCGCGCGATCGACTCCTGGCCGATCGACAAGCCGTTCAAGCTCCTGCCGTCGATGCAGCTGCTGACCCTCGACGTGATCATGCACGCCGTCTTCGGCGTCGAGGAAGGACCGCGCCAGGAGGAGCTGAAGCGCCGCGTGCGCGCGCTGCTCGACCCCGTCGGCAACCGCGCCGTGATCCTCCTGATGCTCGTCTCTGGTGGGCGGTTCGGCATCGGCGGGCGCATGGAGCAGTTCGCCGCCCGGCGGCGCGCGGTCGACGAGATGATCTACGCGGAGATCGCGCGCAGGCGCTCCGCGCCGGACCTCGCCGAGCGCACCGACGTCCTCTCGATGCTGCTGCTCGCGCGCGACGAGGACGGCGAGGCGATGACCGACCAGGAGCTGCGCGACGAGCTGGTCACGCTGCTGGTGGCGGGACACGAGACGACCGCGACGGGGCTGGCGTGGGCATTCGAGGAGCTGCTGCACAGTCCCACCGTGCTGGCGCGCACGCGCACGGCCGTCGCGGAGAGCGACACCCCATACCTCGACGCCGTCGTGAAGGAGACGCTGCGCCGGCGCACGGTCGTGCCCGGCGTGGGCCGCGTCGTGCGCGGAGAGCCCTTCCGCCTGAACGGCTGGGTGATCCCGCCGGGCATCGAGATCAATCCTTCGATCGCGTCGATCCACCGCCGGCCGGACCGCTACCCGGACCCGGCGGAGTTCCGGCCCGAGCGATTCCTCGGGCCGGATGCTCCGGACACCTACACCTGGATCCCGTTCGGCGGCGGCACGCGCCGATGCCTCGGCGCGAGCTTCGCCTCGTTCGAGATGCGCGTCGTGATCTCGCGCGTGCTCGAGCGGACCGCGCTCGTCCCGGCCGGTCAGCCGGAGAAGGGCGTCCGCAAGGGCGTCACGATCGTTCCGCGCCGGGGGGTGCTTGTGCGGCAGGCGGCTGCTCCTCGCGCCGCCGCGCCAGCACCATCCTGATCGTCAGGACCAGGAACCCGATTCCCGTCAGCAGGAGGGCCAGCCCCATCACCGCGGCGAACTCGGCCACGCTCTCGGCGAAGTAGGCGACGTTCAGCGCGGTCGCGAGCGCGGTCTCGGTCACCCAGATGTTGCGCGCCCCGTTCTCGACGGGCTGGCCGGACTTGGGGTCCTTCGCGGCCGCCTTCTCGTCGTCGGTCTCTTTCCCGTTCTCGTCCAGGAAGCGGCCCATCTCCGAATACGTGCGGCCGTCGGTCGCCTCCAGCGCATGCCTCCTCATCACGGCCGCGAACGCCTCGGCCTCCTTGCCGGTGTCCACCAGCTGATTCGGGATCGAGGAGTCCGGTGTCCCCACGATCCGCTCGCGCGCGAGGTCGTCCCGCACCCGCTCGCGCCCGTCCAGTCCGACGACGATCGCGCCGATCCCGAACGCGATCAGCACCACGCTCGCCGCTATACCTCCATATTCGAAGAACCGCTTCAAGTCCACTCCTCCGGTCGTTTCGGGGAGCCTCTACGTCAAGGCCCTTCCGCAACACCGGGGGTCGCACCCAAGCCGGTCGGCAGTTGGCCGCAGTCAGACTGCGGGAATCCCGCGCTGGGCCTCCGCGCGGGAGACGGGCGCGCGACCCCAGTCCGCGCGCCTGGCGTAGTCCACCAGGCGGCCGAAGTAGCTCTCGATCGGAGGCACCGCGATGCCCTCGGGCTCGAGGTAGCGTCGCGCATTCGCGTTCCCGTAGGAGACCTCCATCGCGAAGTAGGGGAAGAACACGCGCGTGCGATCGAGGCCCTGGCGCCTGCGCTTGCTGCTGTGCGCCAGCAGCGGGTATACGAAGCGGCCGAACAGGCGGGGCGGGATCACGACCGGCTCGCGCTCACCGACGTGCGCGGCCGAGAGCTCGATCAGGCGGCCCACGCTGGTGGCCTCCGGCCCGGCCACGAGGTGGTAGGTGTCCGTGCCGTCGACCGGCCGGCCGGAGAGCTTGAACACGGCGTCCGCCACGTAGTCCACCGGCACCACGTCCACGGGTGCGGAGCGCCGCGCCGGAAGCGCCGGCAGCGACCCGCGCACGAACGCCTTCAGCGGTGTGTAGAGGACGTTGAAGGACGCGGTCCAGCCGGTCGTGCGCTCGCCGACGACGATGCTCGGGCGAAACACCTGAACCGGGAGCCGGCCCGCGTGGGCGCGCACCAGCCGCTCCGCCTCGAACTTCGATTGCTCGTACGGGTTGCGGAAGCCCTGGCCGACGTCGAGCTGGTCCTCGCCGAACTCGCCGCGGTGCGTGCCGGCGACGTAGGCCGTGGAGATGTGGGCATAGCGCTGCAGGCCGCCGCGCCGCTCGCACAGCTCGGCCAGCTCCAGCACGCGCCGCGTGCCCTCGACGTTGATGTCGCGCGAGCGATCCAGCGGCAGCGTGAACGACACCGATGCGGCCGAGTGCACGATGTCCGTGACCCGCTCACCCAGCTCGTCGCGCTCGCGCGCGCCGAGGCCGAGCGCAGGCCGCTCGATGTCGGCGGGCACGGCGTGCAGTCGTCCCTCGAACGCGTCGGCGCGCCCGAACATGCAGGCGACCGCGTCGCGCAGGCGCCGCGCGGCGTCGGCACGGTCACGCCCGCGGACGGCCGCGTAGACGTGCCGGTCGGTGTGCTCCAGGTAGCGCGCGAGGATCTCCATCCCGACGAAGCCCGTCGCGCCCGTCAGGAAGACGGCGCCGTCGGCGCGCTTGCGGTCGTGGGCGGTGCGGTGGGTGATCGCTCCTCCTCCGCGGGGGGGCCAAACATGGAGCGTGCCCACTCTAGCCCCGGGGAAACCGAAAGCTTGTCCACTCTCCGCGGAAGTTTGCGCAAATCGAGCTTTGAAATAGCCTCCCCGCGTGCCCGCGGATGACCCTCGATCGTCACGGATGTATCGCGCCGCCCGCCTCGCGCGCGAGATCCTCCCCGGGGACCACGAGCTCGGTGACCCGCTGTCGACGGCCGGGGACCAGCCTTCGCACCTGCTCGCGCGCCGCGTCGCCGAGACGACGCCCCGGCGCCCGCTCGTGCGTGAGCTCGGGCTCGGCGCGCTCCAGGTGTGGCAGGCGCTGTCGGAGGCGCAGGGCAGGGGCCGCGGCGACGAGCCCGTCGCGATCGTGTTCACGGACCTGGTCGACTTTTCCGAGTGGGCGCTCGTCGCCGGCGACGAGGCCGCCCTCGAACTGCTGCGCATGGTCGGCCGCGAGAGCGAGGAGGCGATCTGCGAGCGCGGCGGCACCGTCGTGAAGCGCATGGGCGACGGCCTGATGGCCGTGTTCGGCGACGCCGGGTCCGCCGTGGAAGCCGCACGCGTCGCCCGCGCGCGGGTCGGTGCGCTGGAGGTGCGCGGATACAGGCCGCGCATGCGTGCCGGCGTCCACTTCGGACGTCCGCGACGGCTCGGCGGGGACTACCTCGGGGTCGACGTGAACATCGCGGCGCGTGTCGCCGAAGCCGCCTCGGCGGACGAGGTGCTCGTGTCGGGTGAGGTGGCCGACCGCCTCGACGGCGAGGTTTTCGCGCTGAGGAAGCGGCGCCGGTTCAAGGCCAAGGGCGCGCCGCGTGAGCTCGAGGTCTATGCCGTGGAGCGGATCTGAGCGACGCCCGGGGCCCGGGTCAGGAGACGCCGGGCTTGTCGACCATCAGGAAGACCGCCGCGATCAGCAGGATTCCGGTGATCGTCCCGGCGACGCCCTCGCGCGCGGCCGCGCGCCGGTACTCCTCGGAGAGCTCGACCTCGCCGTCGCCGGCATCGGCAAGCTCGCGCTCGACCATCGGGGCGAGCCGCCGGTCGGCCGGGATGAAGTAGGCGATGTTGACCACGGCGATCACGAGCACGATCGCGAACGTCGCGCTGAGCCAGAAGTCGCCGAACTCCCAGTTGCCCTCGGACACCTGGTAGAAGCCCGTCGCGAGCACGATGACGAGCGCGGGCACCGCGAAGAACTGGTTGAGGGTGAGCTGCAGCCGGTGCACGTAGGGCAGATGACGCGGGCTCAGCTTCATCGCCACGGGGAACATCACCGACTCCGCGAACGTCGCCCCGAACCCGACCATCACGGCCGTGATGTGGAGGAACAGCGAGAACTCGTATGAGGTGACCGCGAGCGGCAAGGTCGGCGAGCCTAGCAGCGGCGCGGACGCATCGTCATGACACGCGCATTTGAGAGCCGGCGGCTATTGGGTAGGGTCGGCGAGCACACCGCTACGCCAGAGGAGGCGCTACATGAGAGTCAAGATGACTTTCGCGGTGGCGGCCGTGGCAGCTCTGCTCCTGAGCCTGCCCGCGTCGTCGTTCGCGCACCGCACCGTCAAGGTCGAGTCGGGCGAGTCGATCCAGGCCGCCATCGACAAGGCCAAGCCGTACACGACCATCGAGATCGAGGCAGGGACCTACCAGGAGAGCCTCGTGGTGACCACGGACGGCATCAGGCTGGTCGGTGAGGGACGCAAGCAGACCCATATCGTGCCGCCCGCAACTCCCAAGGACGGGGAGGGATGCATTTCCCAGCAGGGCCCGGACCTGATCGCCAACGGGATCTGCGTGGGCAACTTCGACAATCCCGAGGACGTCGTGAAGGACGTGCAGGTCAGCCACCTCTCGGTGGACGGCTTCAACGGCATCTCGATCTTCTTCCTCGGGACCAAGGACGGCGCCGTGACCCGCGTGATCGCGTCCGACTACGGCGAGTACGGCATCTTCGCCAACACGTCATCGGGCACGACGATCGCACGCAACGTCCTCTACAACAGCGTCGACGGAGTCAACCCCGAGGCCGGCATCTACGTAGGCGACTCACCGGACGCGGACGCGACGGTGTGGAAGAACGTCTCCTACGGGAACCTGCTCGGGATATTCGTGCGCGACGCGTCGCACGGGCAGCTGTCGAAGAACAAGTCGTTCTCGAACTGCGTGGGGATCCTGTTCCTGAACACCGACGCGCCCGGCGACCCCGCGCACTGGGTGGTGAAGCACGACAACGTCACCGCCAACAACAGGGAGTGCGCGCCGACCGATGAGTCGCCGCCGCTGTCCGGCGTCGGCATCGCCGTCCTCGGCGGGAAGGACATCGACCTGGTCGACAACGGCGTGTTCGGGAACAAGGGCGACGCCGCCTTCGGTTCGGCGTTCGCCGGCGGGATCGTGGTCACGGCCTCGCCGTTCGCGGCGCAGCCGGTTCCCTCGACGGACATCAAGGTCGCGTTCAACACGGCGCTCGGGAACAGCACGGACCTCGTGCTGGACGAGGGCAACGAGGCGAAGTTCTTCGCGAACGACTGCCTCACCTCGCGGCCGGACGGGCTGTGCGAGGACCCGGACGACAACGGTGACCACGGCGACGACGGCGACCACAACGGTGGCGACCGCGACCACGCCGACCGGGACCACCAGAAGGACAAGAAGCACAAGGGCGGCAAGCACAAGAAGCACAAGAAGTCGAAGAAGCACAGGAAGAGCCACAAGCACGACGACTAGCCCCGCGGGGCGGGTCTCACGCGAAGAGGGGCGGCCGGCGGCCGCCCCTCTTTCGTTAGGGTCGCCCGGTGCGCGCGAAGCTCTACGCACTGGCGCTTTCCCATCCCTCGCAGGCCGCCCGGCTGATGCTCGAGCGAAAGGGGATCGAGCACGAGGTGAAGGACCTGCTGCCCGGCGCCCATCCGGCGCAGCTCCGGCTTGCCGGGTTCCGTCGGGGGACCGTGCCGGCGATGAAGCTCGACGGGCGCAGGGTGCAGGGATCGCTGCTGATCTCGCGCGCGCTCGAGGAGGCGCAGGCCGAACCGCGCCTCTTCCCGCCGGAGGCGCAGGCGCGGAGCGCCGTCGAGGCGGCGGAGGCGTGGGGGGAGGGCGAGCTCCAGCCGCTGCCGCGGCGCATGTTCCGCTGGGGCGTCTCGCGACGGCCGCACATGAGGCTGTGGATGGTGAAGGACATGGGCATGCCCGCGCCGCGGGTCGCGGCGACGGCTCAGAAGCCGCTGGCCGTCGCGTTCGCGCGCATGGCGGGCGTGTCGGACGAGCGCATCCGCGCCGACCTCGCGGCGCTCCCGGGGCACCTCGATCATGTCGACGGCCTGATCGCCGGCGGAGTGATCGGCGGGCCCGAGCCCAATGCCGCCGACTTCCAGATCGCGACGACGGTGCGCATCTTCCTCGCCTGGGAGGATCTCCGCGCGCGCGTGGAGCCGCGTCCCGCGGGCCGGCTCGCGATGCGGCTCCTGCCGCGCTACCCCGGCCCGATCCCCTCGTTCCTGCCGCCCGGGTGGCTCCCCCCGGCGTGAGGCGAGTCGCGCGCGGCGCTCTCGCGGGCGCGGTCGCGGCGGCCGTCTGGGCGGCCCAGCAGCCGGTCGACAAGCGGGTCTTCGGGACCCGCTACGACGACGTCGAGCTGCTCGGGAAGCTGGTCACGCGCGGCCCTCGATGGCCGTGGGCGGGGCTCGCCCTGCACGCGTCCAACGGGGCGATGTTCGGCGCGGCCTACGCGCTCGTGCGGCCCAGGGTCCCCGGCCCCCCGGTCGGCGCCGCGCTCGGCGCCGCGATGGCCGAGCACTTCGGCCTCTGGCCGCTCGGGCGGCTGACCGATCGGTACCACCCCGCGCGCGGGGAGCTGGAGCCCCTGACGGGGAACCGGCCGGCGCTCGCCGCCGCGACGTGGCGCCACGCCCTGTTCGGGGTCGTGCTCGGCTCGCTCGAGCAGCGGCTGAACGGTGGCGCGGCCGGCGCGGGAGGCCTATAGTCGCTTCAAGGAGGAAGGACCATGGGATTCGCACGCAGCTCCGCGCGCCCTCCGGCGCGCACCCGATCTTGGCCGATCGCTCTCACCGCGCTCGTCGCGCTGCTTCCGGTCGCCTTCGCCCGCTAGACGTCTAGCCCGTACCATCCCGGAGCCGGCCCCGCCGGCGTGACATCCATCGCTTAGACCGGGAGGCCGACAGCACATGAGCAACCGCACCTTCGTCGTCGGAGTCGGGATGACCAAGTTCGAGAAGCCGGGCGCGCGGGAGTGGGACTACCCCGACATGGCCCGCGAGGCGGGGACGAAGGCGCTCGAAGACGCCGGCATCTCCTACGACCGCGTCGAGCAGGCGTTCGTCGGCTACTGCTACGGCGAGTCGACCTCCGGCCAGCGTGCCGTCTACGGCCTGGGCCTGACCGGCATCCCCGTCGTGAACGTCAACAACAACTGCTCGACCGGGTCGTCCGCGCTCTACATGGCGCGCCAGGCGGTCCGCGGCGGGCTTGCCGACTGCGCGCTCGCGCTCGGCTTCGAGAAGATGGAAAAAGGGTCGTTGGGCGTGAAGTACACGGACCGGACGAACCCGATCGACAAGCACCTGATGACGATGTTCGAGGTGCGCGAGCCCGAGCAGTCCCCGTTCGCGCCGCAGATGTTCGGCAACGCGGGCCGCGAGCACATGGAGCGCTACGGCTCCAAGGCCGACCACTACGCCTGGATCGGGTGGAAGAACCACAAGCACTCGGTCAACAACCCGTACGCGCAGTTCCAGGACGAGTACTCGCTCGAGGACATCAAGGCGGCGAAGATGATCCACGAGCCGCTCACGAAGCTGCAGTGCTCGCCGACGTCCGACGGGTCGGCGTGCGCGATCGTCGCGAGCGAGCGCCTCGTCGACGAGCTCGACCTCTGGGACCGCGCGGTCGAGATCGCGGGGCAGTCGATGGTCACCGACATGCCCTCCACGTTCGAGGAGCGCAGCTCGATCAAGATCGTCGGCTTCGACATGTCGAAGAAGGCCGCCGAGCAGGCCTACGAGCAGGCGGGCGTGGGCGCGGACGACGTCGACGTGGTGGAGCTGCACGACTGCTTCTCCGCGAACGAGCTGATCACGTACGAGGCGCTCGGGCTCGCCGAGGAGGGCGAGGGCCACAAGCTCGTCGAGAACGAGGACACGACTTACGGCGGGCGCTGGGTCGTGAACCCGTCCGGCGGCCTGATCTCGAAGGGCCACCCGCTCGGCGCCACCGGCCTCGCGCAGTGCTCGGAGCTCACCTGGCAGCTGCGCGGCGACGCGGACAAGCGCCAGGTCGAGGGCGCGAAGGTCGGCCTCCAGCACAACATCGGGCTCGGCGGCGCGGCCGTCGTGTCGGTCTACAAGCCGGCCGCCTAGCAAACGAAAGGAGGGCCGCCTGGCGGCGGCCCTCCAGTTGTTCCTCGTCCTTGCGGGCGCTACGGCGTCACGTCGTAGGGCCGCATCATGTCGTTGTCCTCGTGCTCGAGGATGTGACAGTGGTAGACGTACCGCTGCGGGGCCGTGGTCCCGGGCGGCAGGTCGAACTTCACGCGGATGCGCGTGAACTGGCCGGGGTTGGCCCGCACCGTGTCCTTCCATCCGCGCTCCTCGGGCGCCACTCCGTTGTTGATCAGACGCGGCTTGTACTTCGCGTCCATCGGGTCGGGGTTGGGCTGGTCCGCGTCGTGCGCGGCCTCGGCGTCGGCCGCGTAGGCCGCCACGTCGAAGGACCAGCGGTCGACCACCTGGAACGGCGTGAGGTGCATGTGCATCGGGTGCGTGTCGGCGCTCAGGTTGACGAAGCGCCATTCCTCGACCGTGCCCTGCTGCGGGCGCTCGTCGTTGGGCCCGACCGGGTCCTCGAACCGCTTGCCGTTGAGCTCCAGGCGGACAGGCTCTCCGGCCTCGTCCAGCACTTCCTCGAGGGTGACGTTGCGCGTGGCCGCGAAGCCGCTCGTCGGCAGGCTCACCGGCTTACCGGGCAGTGTGGTCGGGACGTGGGAGGGACCGGGATCCGTCGCGTGGCGTCCCACCCGGAACTGCATCACCGTCGAGAGCGGCGACGCCGGGCTGACGACGCCGGCCGGCAGTGCCGCGTTGCGCACCTCGAGGCTCTTCCCGCGCAGACGCCGGAAGTCCACGATCACGTCGGCGCGCTCGCCGGGCGCGATCACGATGCCCTTCAGCCGCACCGGCTTCGTGAGGAGTCCCTGGTCGGTGCCGATCTGCCAGATCGGCGGTGAGCCGATCGATGCGCAGGTTGTAGAAGCGCGCGTTCGACCCGTTCAGGATGCGGAACCGGTACATCCGTGGCTCCACCTCGGCGTAGGGCGTCACGGCCCCGTTCACCACTGCGTTGTCGCCGAAGAACTCCGGCACCCACGGACCGAGCGGCGCGGGCTGGGTCGGGTAGTCGATCTGCCCGTCCTCCGTGAACTGGCGGTCCTGGATCGCGAGCGGGATCTCGTAGGCGCCGCCCGGCACGCCGAGCGGGTTCGGCTCGTCGCCGGTGTCGTCGGCGTCGCGCGAGAGGAGGAACCCGGCAAGGCCCGCCATCACGTTGAGGCGGGTCATGCCCATCGCGTGGTCGTGGTACCAGGTCGGCGCGGCCGGCTGCACGTTCGGGTAGGTGACCGCCTGCGTGGCGCCCGCCGCGAACCCGGGCGTGAGCGCCGGGTTGCCGTCCGCCGCGGCGGGGATGAACCCGCCGTGGAAGTGCGTGAGCGTGAGCGGGTCGTCCGAGTTGCCCGCCGTGAACCGGGTGTCGACCGGCAGCAGATGCTCGCTCGGGAGTCCGTTGACCCACTCGACCGCGGTCGGCGTTCCCGCCTGCACCTCGAGCGTCGGGCCCGGATAGGACGTGCCGTGCGTGCCGTCGTCGTAGCCCCAGACCTTCGTGACCGGCCCGAATGCGGGATGCAGCTGCTGCGTGGTCTGCTGCATCGTGAACCGATATGAGTTGGGTGCGATCGGCGTCGCGTCCGCCGGAAGCGGCAGCGGCGTGGTGTAGCTCTCGAGCGCCGGCTGCGCAGCGGGCGCGGGCGCGGCCCACAACATCAAGAGCACCCACAGCGCGACAACACCCACGCCTGTTTTCGACAATGGTCTGACCGTCTCGATCCTCATGCCTACCCCCTTGCTCGTGCGGCGCCGCCGCGTTCGAGCAGCCCTCGCTCTCCACCTGTCGGGAGAGCGTTGTCGGCCGCAAGCCTCGGCCAAGCGGCATCCGCGGGCATCCGGGTTGACCCCGCCCGGCCGTGCGGCTAGGCCGCAGACTCGATGCGGACCGCTACTGACCCGCGCGCTCGAAGGCCGGGGTGGCCGCGCGGCGCAGCTCGCAGGGCTGAAGCTCGGAGCAGCCGGGATCCGCGATGCACGAGCGGGGCGTCGCGCACGGCCCGTCCGGCTGCACGAGGCCGGAGGCGAGATAGAGGTAGCCGGACCCGTCCACGGCGCCTGCGATCACGGGGCGCAGGACGGGGTCGGCGGAGAGGGGAGTGAGGCGCGCCTCCTCCCGCGTCTCGCCCATGAATGAGTAGCGACGGACGTCGGCTTGCAGCTTGTCCCCCGTGAAGGAGGCGAGCCAGGTCACGCGGACCTGCTCGTCGAACTGCGGTGCGATGAACTCGCGGGATTGCATCTCTCCGGAGTGGCCGCGGTCGAGGCGCCGCTTCGCCGTCCGCCCGGTGTTTCGCATCACGTCCAGGTAGACGGCCGAGAGCGGGCGCGGATCGGTCGAGTCCCAGCCGAACGCGAGGCGCCGCGTCGCGAGGTCGAGCGCGGTCGGGCCCGGGCCGGTGCCGGGGCCGGCGGGGAGGCGGCGCGTGTGGCCGCGGCGGCCCTGGGACGCGAACAGGGAGTTCGGCCTGGCGTACAGGTACGCGCGGCGCCCCGGCCGTCCCTTGCGGCGCTCGTACACGCGCGCGAAGGCGATGCGGTCGGTCCAGACGGTGGGCAGGAACTCCGAGGCGCGACGCGTGCTGGCAAACCGGACGAGGACCTCCCTCGCCTGCTCGAAGGAATAGAGGTACAGGTCGCAGCCGCGACCCCGCCGCCATTCGGGCATCTGGGCGATGCCCCCGCGGGGCGGGTTTCGGGGCGGCGGCTCGCGCCGGCAGCGCGAATACGCGGCCACCGGCTTGCCGTCGGCGTCGGGCCCGAGGTCGAGATCGAAGGGCACGGCGCGCGGCGCGACCGGAAGGCGCGTCGTGGCTCCGTCCAGGCGCTCGGTCAGGAAGTAGCGCTTGGCGGCGGGGTCGTAGTCGCTCCACACGATCCGGCCGTCGAGCGCGCTCACCGGGGTCGGCCGCGCCACCGTCGCGATCAGGTCGTCGGCCCGGGCAGCGGCCGGCGACGCCGCGAACAGCACGATCAGAGTCGTGGCGAGGAACTTGCGCATGCGGCTGTCTCAACACCAAATCCGCGCTTTCAGTGCGGTGCCCGGGATAGGATCGGCCCATGCAGGGGGGAGACGATCTGCCGCTGGGGTCGGCGATCACGCCGAACATCGAGCAGTTCCAGCAGTTGGCGGCATCCACGGACAAAGGTCCCGTCGTGATGATCAACCTCCTGAAGTTCCGGACCCTCGAAGGCGAGGACGGCGTCTCCGGGGTCGAGGAATACCGGCGCTACGGCGACGTCGCGCTCGAGATGATCGAGCACCAGGGCGGCCGCGTGCTGTGGGCGGGGACCGGCGACCAGGTCCTGATCGGCGACCCCGAGCAGGACTGGGACGCGGTGCTGCTGGTCGAGTATCCGTCGCGCGCCGCCTTCGTCGAGATGGTGTCGAGCCCGGAATACCTCGAAGCGCACGCGCATCGCGAGCGCGCTCTGGAGCGCACGGTCGTGATCGCCTGCACGCCCGCGCCGCTCGACGGCCGCGGACCTTCCCTCTAGCGCCCAGCGCCGCTCAGACGGGACTTTCTACGGACGCAGGATGCGGGATGCACACCGCCGCCACTGCGCTTCCGCAGGAGTAGTGTCTGCACCGGTACTCACCCGCTCACCGACCCCCTGAGGAGGAGGAGACGTTGTCCAGCACCCTTCAGCCGTACGGCCAGCACTACGTCGGGCCGCCCTTCGAGGACGCGCGCGTCCACGATGCGATGCGCATCGGAGTCGTGACCTGCCGCCCGCAGACATCCCTTCGCGACGCCGCGCGGATCATGGTCGGCTACCAGATCCACGCGCTGGTCGTCGGCGACGTCGGCACGGGCGAGCGCCCCTGGGGCATCCTCACCGACCTCGACGTCGCGAAGGCGGCCGCGCCCGGGCGCGGAGACCTCACGGCGGGCGACGCCGCGGGCGCCGACCTGGTGACGGTGCCGGTCGACGAGTCGCTCGAGGCGGCCGCCAAGCTGATGGCCGACCACGGCTGCACGCACCTTCTGGCGGTCCAGCCCGAGACCGGTCAGCCCGCGGGAGTCATCTCCGCGCTCGGGATCGCCTCGGTGATCGCCGCGCACGGCTAGTAGATGTTCCAGGTACGGATCCACGGACGCGGCGGCCAGGGAGTCGTCACGGCAGCGGAGCTGCTGTCGGTCGCGGCGTTCCTGGAGGGGCATCACGCGCAGGCCTTCCCGACGTTCGGCTCGGAGCGCACCGGCGCCCCGGTGACCGCCTTCTGCCGCATCGACGACCGGGAGATCCGCGCGCGCGAGCCGATCTCCGAGCCCGACGCCCTGATCGTGCAGGACCCGACCCTGCTGCACCAGGTGAACCTGTTCGAGGGGCTCGGCCCCGGCGGGTACATCCTGATCAACACGTCGCGCAGCTTCGACGAGCTGGGCCTGGGCGAGTTCACGCGGCAGTTCCAGCCCGACCGCGTCCTCACCGTGCCCGCCAGCGACCTGGCGCGCGAGCACCTCGGGCGGCCGATCCCGAACGCGGTGCTGCTCGGCGGGTTCGCGGCGCTCACCGGCGTGGTCGCGATCGCCTCGGTGGCGCAGGCGATCAGGGAGAAGTTCTCGGGCCGGATGGCGGAGGGCAACGTGGCGGCGGCCGAGGCCGCCCACGAGCTCGTGCGCGCCGCGATCAAGGAGGCCGCACATGCTTAGGCAGACCGAGGGCTCCCAGGCGGTGGCCAGGGCGGTCGCGATGTGCCGGCCCGAGGTCGTCTGCGCCTACCCGATCTCGCCGCAGACGCACATCGTCGAGACGCTCTCCGACCTCGTGCGCACCGGCGAGCTCGACCCCTGCGAGTTCATCAGCGTGGAGTCCGAGTTCGCCGCCATGTCGGTGGCGATCGGCGCCTCCGCGACCGGCGCGCGGGCATACACCGCGACGGCGAGCCAGGGCCTGCTCTACATGGCGGAGGCGCTGTTCAACGCGGCCGGCCTCGGACTGCCGATCGTGATGACGGTCGCGAACCGCGCGATCGGCGCGCCGATCAACATCTGGAACGACCACTCGGACACGATGTCGCAGCGCGACTCGGGCTGGATCCAGCTCTACGCCGAGACCAACCAGGAGGCGCTCGACCTCCACATGCAGGCCTACAAGCTCGCCGAGGCGGTCTCGCTGCCCGTGATGGTCTGCATGGACGGCTTCATCCTCACGCACGCCTACGAGCGGGTCGACATGCCGAGCCAGGCCGAGGTCGACGCGTTCCTGCCGAGCTTCGAGCCCCGCCAGGTGCTCGATCCGGCCGAGCCGGTGACGATCGGCGCGATGGTCGGGCCCGAGGCGTTCTCCGAGGTCAAGTACCTGGCGCACGCCAAGCAGATGCAGGCGCTCGACCTGATCCCCGAGATCGCGTCCGAGTTCGCGGGCGTTCTTCGGGCGCGAGTCGGGCGGCCTGGTGCGCTCGCTACCGCGCCGAGGACGCCGAGACGATCGTGGTCGCGCTCGGGTCGGTGCTCGGCACGATCGAGGAGACCGTCGACGAGCTGCGCGAAGAAGGGGTCAGCATCGGGGCGCTCGCGATCAAGTCGTTCCGGCCGTTCCCGCTCGAGGAGGTCCGCGCCGCGCTCGGGCACGCGAAGCGCGTCGTGGTGCTCGAGAAGGCGCTCGCGGTGGGCATCGGCGGGATCCTGTCGGCAAACGTGCGGATGGCCCTGTCGGGGATCCAGCTGCACGGCTACACGGTGATCGCGGGCCTCGGCGGGCGCCCGATCACGAAGAAGTCGCTGCGCAAGCTGTTCACCGAGGCGGTCGCGGACGAGCTCCAGCCGCTGACCTTCCTCGACATGAACTGGGAGGTCGTGCAGCGCGAGCTCGAGCGCCAGGTGGCCGGGCGCCGGCCCGGACCGCACGCCGAGAACATCATCCGCGACATCGGCACGGTCGCCGCGGGCTCGCACTAGGAAACGGAGGAGGGACGATGCCCTACCAGCAGATCAAGTTCTACCAAGCGGGCAGCTTCGTGGCCGGCAACCGGTTGCTGGATCCCGAGGAGCGCAGCGTGCAGGCGCACATGGACCGCTCGAACACGCTCACGTCGGGCCACCGCGCGTGCCAGGGATGCGGCGAGGCGCTGGGCGCGCGCTACGCGCTCGACGCCGCGATGCGCGCCACGCAGGGACAAGTGATCGCCGCGAACGCGACCGGGTGCCTCGAGGTCTTCTCCACGCCCTATCCCGAGTCGTCGTGGCAGCTCCCCTGGATCCACTCGCTGTTCGGCAACGCGCCCGCGGTCGCGACGGGCGTCGCCGCGGCGCTCAAGGTGAAGGGACGCACGGACGTGCGCGTCGTCGGGCAGGGCGGCGACGGCGGGACGGTCGACATCGGCTTCGCCTGCCTGTCGGGGATGTTCGAGCGAAACGACGACGTGCTGTACATCTGCTACGACAACGAGGCCTACATGAACACGGGCGTGCAGCGCTCGGGGGCGACGCCGCCCGCGGCGCGCACGGCGACCACCAAGCCGGTGGGCGAGGAGCCCGGCAACGTCTTCGGCCAGGGCAAGAGCGCGCCGCTGATCGCGATGGCGCACGAGATCCCCTACGTCGCGACCGCCACGGTCGCGGAGCTGCGCGACCTCGAGTACAAGGTCGAGCGCGCGATGGAGTTCCGCGGCGCGCGCTACCTGCACATCTTCGTGCCGTGCCCGCTGGGCTGGGGCTCGGCCTCGCACGACACGATCCGCATCGCACGCCTCGTGAAGGAGACGGGCATCTTCCCCGTGTTCGAGGCCGAGCACGGCGAGGTCACGGGCGTCTCGAAGATCCGCCGGCAGGTGCCGGTCGAGGAGTACCTGCGGCCGCAGCGCCGCTACGCGCACCTGTTCGGCGACCCGCCGCGCACCGACGTGATCGCCAAGATCCAGGAGCGCGCCGACCGCAACATCAAGCGGTTCGGCCTGCTCGCCGGCGTCGGCGAGGGCGCCGAGCTGCCGGGGGCCGCGGACGATGCCGCCGGCCGCGGCGCGGCGTCCGCTCCGCACGCCGACGAGACGAGCGCCTCGAGCATCCTGGCCGAGTCGCACCGAGGGGCGCAGTGATGGACAAGCCCTTCGCGATCACCCTGGACGTCGGCTCGAGCCTCGCCAACAAGACGGGCTCGTGGCGCACGGAGCGGGCCGTCTACGTGGACCGGCTGCCGCCCTGCAACCACGCCTGTCCGGCGGGCGAGAACATCCAGCAGTGGCTCTACCACGCGGAGGAGGGCGGCGACGGCTACGAGCGCGCGTGGCGCCAGATCATGGAGGACAACCCGTTCCCGGCGATCATGGGGCGGGTCTGCTACCACCCCTGCGAGACGTCCTGCAACCGCGGCCAGCTCGACGAGGCGGTCGGGATCAACTCGGTCGAGCGGTTCCTCGGCGACGAGGCGATCAGGCAGGGCTGGCGGGTCGAGGTCGACGCCGAGCCGACGGGCAAGCGGGTGCTGGTCGTCGGGGCCGGGCCGTCGGGCCTGTCCGCGGCCTACCACCTGACGCGCCTCGGGCACGCCGTCACGATCTACGAGGCCGGCCCGATGACCGGGGGCATGATGCGGTTCGGCATCCCCAAGTACAGGCTGCCGCGCGAGGTGATGGACGCCGAGGTCCGGCGGATCATCGACATGGGCGTGGAGCTCGAGCTCAACCGCAAGGTCGAGAACGTCGAGCACGACATGCGGGACGGGAACTTCGACGCCGTCTTCCTGGCGGTCGGCGCGCACATCGGCAAGCGGGCGTACATCCCCGCGGGCGAGGCGGCGCGCATCCTCGACGCGGTCGAGCTGCTGCGCAGCATGGAAGGGGAGGAGCGGCCGCTGCTGGGCCGGCGCGTGGTCATCTACGGCGGCGGGAACACCGCGATGGACGCGGCGCGCACGGCGAAGCGCCTGGGCGCGGAGGAGGCGATCGTGGTCTACCGGCGCACGCGCGATCGCATGCCTGCGCACGACTTCGAGGTCGAGGAGGCCGAGGAGGAGGGCGTGATGATGAAGTGGCTCTCGACGATCAAGCACGCCGAGGGCGGCAAGCTGCGTGCTGGAGAAGATGGAGCTCGACGAGACCGGCTTCCCGCAGCCCACGGGCGAGGTCGAGGAGCTGGAGGCGGACTCCGTCGTGCTGGCGCTCGGCCAGGAGGCCGACCTGTCGCTGCTCGACGACGTGCCGGGGATCGAGGTCGACGACGGCGTCGTGCAGGTCGGGCCGAACATGATGACCGGCCACCAAGGGATCTTCGCCGGCGGGGACATGGTGCCGGCGGAGCGGACCGTCACCGTCGGGGTGGGGCACGGCAAGAAGGCGGCGCGCCACATCGACGGCTGGCTGCGGGGGATGGAGTACCGGCCCCCGCCCAAGCACGACCTCGCGACGTTCGACACCCTCAACACCTGGTACTACGCGGACGCGCCGCGCACGGAGCAGCCGCAGCTCGAGATCGCCCGGCGGCGCGCGACCTTCGAGGAGGTGGTGGGCGGCCTCGACGAGTCCAACGCGCTGTTCGAGGCGCGACGCTGCATGTCGTGCGGGACCTGCTTCTCGTGCGACAACTGCTACGGCGTCTGCCCGGACAACGCGGTGCTGAAGCTCGGCGCTCCGGGCGAGCTGTACGCGATCGACCTCGACTACTGCAAGGGCTGCGGCATCTGCGTCAAGGAATGCCCGTGCGGGGCGATCGAGATGGTCCCCGAGACCATCTAGGCGCGATAGGTTCCTCCGGTGCCTCCCGAGACCGAGACTCGCCTGCTGGAGCGCGAGCGGCTCGACGACCTGCTGCTGGCGCTGGTCGCCCGCGGCTACCGGCTGCTCGGCCCGACCGTGCGCGACGGCGCGATCGTCTACGACGAGCTCGAGTCGAGCGCCGACCTCCCCGAGGGCATGACCGACGACCAGGACGGCGGCACCTATCGCCTGCGGCCCCGCGAGGACCGCGGGCTCTTCGGCTACGCGGTCGGGCCGCGCTCGTGGAAGCAGTTCCTGTGGCCGCCGCGCGTGCGGCTCTGGCGTGCCAGGTCCGGAGGTGACGGGTTCGAGGTCGACGCGGGCGAGAGCGCTCCCCCGAAGGACGCCTACATCGGCGTGCGCTCCTGCGACCTGCATGCGATCGCCTCGCTCGACAGCGCCGTGCTCGACGTCCCCCACCCGGATCCGGGCTATGCGGCGCGGCGCGCGAACGTCTTCATCGTCGCGCTCAACTGCTGGCAGGCGGGCGGTACCTGCTTCTGCGTCTCGATGGGGACCGGGCCGCGCGCCACGTCGAGCTTCGACGTCGCGCTCACGGAGGTGCTCGAGGACGGGCGCCACTACTTCCTCGTCGAGGCCGGCAGCGAGGCCGGCGCGGAGGTCGTGAGCGGCCTGCCCGTGCGCGACGCCTCCCCGGAGGAGCTCGAGGCGGGCGAGCGCGCGGTCGAGCTCGCCGTGGCCGGCCAGGGCCGCGCGATGGACACCGCCGACCTCAAGGGGCTGCTCTACCGCAACTACGAGCACGAGCGCTGGGACGACGTCGCCGACCGCTGCCTGACCTGCGGCAACTGCACGATGGTCTGCCCGACGTGCTTCTGCACGAGCGTCGAGGACGTGACCGACCTGACCGGCACCGAGACCGAGCGCGTGCGCGAATGGGACTCGTGCTTCACGCTCGACTTCTCGTACGTGCACGGCGGCAGCGTGCGCAACACGCCGCGCTCGCGCTACCGCCAGTGGATGACCCACAAGCTCGCGACCTGGGGCGATCAGTTCGACACGTTCGGGTGCGTCGGGTGCGGGCGCTGCATCACCTGGTGCCCGGTCGCGATCGACATCACCGAGGAGGTGGCCGCGATCCGGGCGACCGACAGCGGCGGACCGCCAGCATGGGAGGAGGCCAGCGATGAAGACGATCGACGCGCTGCTCGCTGAGGTGCCCACGTTCCGGGGCCTCTCGCCCCCGCAACTCGAGCTGATCGCCGGGTGCGCGACGAACGTGCGCGCCAAGGCCGGGGAGCACCTGTTCAAGGAGGGCGAGGGCGCCGACGTCTTCTACGTGATCCGGCACGGCGCGGTCGCGCTCGAGCTGCACATCCCGGCGCGTGACGCCGTGACCCTGGACACGCTGCACGACGGCGACCTGCTCGGGTGGTCGTGGCTCTTCCCGCCGTACCGGTGGGAGTTCGACGGCCGCGCGCAGGCGGACACGGCGCTGATCCGCTTCGACGGCGCCTGCCTGCGCGGCAAGTGCGACTCCGACCACGAGCTGGGGTACGAGCTGATGACGCGGTTCGCGCAGGTGATCATCGCCCGCCTTCAGGCGACCCGTCTGCGACTCCTGGATGTGTATGGAGTCGGCGCTCCTGTCTGAGGTAAAACAAGGCGGGCCGATGGTCCCGGAGCGGTTCCGCGTGTCGGGCCGCCGGCAGGAGACGGCGGACACGTGGACGCTGGAGCTCGAGCCCGCGGATCGCGACGGCGGCCTCCCGTTCCACCCGGGCCAGTTCACGATGCTGTACGCGTTCGGGGCGGGGGAGGTGCCGATCTCGATCAGCGGCGATCCGGCCGCGCCGGGGCGCCTCGTACACACGGTGCGCGCGGTGGGAGCGGTCAGCGCGGCGGTCTGCCGCACCGAGCCCGGACAGATGCTCGGCGTGCGGGGGCCCTTCGGCAGCCACTGGCCGGTCGAGGCCGCGGCCGGACGCGACCTCGTGATCGTGGCGGGGGGCATCGGGCTCGCGCCCCTGCGCCCGGTCGTCCACGAGGTGCTGAGCGCGCGCGAGCGCTTTGCGCGGGCCGTGCTGCTCTACGGAGGGCGCGAGCCGGACCAGCTGCTGTACACCGCCGACTACGAGGAATGGCGGGACCGCGGGCTCGACGTGGTCGTGACCGTCGACATCGCCGCGGCCGGTTGGCCCGGCCGGGTGGGGGTCGTGACCACGCTGGTCGACCGGGCGCGGTTCGATCCCGCCGCCACCGTCGCGTTCGTCTGCGGTCCCGAGGCGATGATCCGGTTCTCCGCCGAGGCCCTGATCGACCGCGGCGTCGCCCCCGGCCGCGTGCATGTCTCGATGGAGCGCAACATGAAGTGCGCGGTCGGCCACTGCGGGCACTGTCAGCTCGGCCCGGAGTTCGTCTGCCGGGACGGGCCCGTCTTCACGTTCGAGCGCATGCGCTCGGCGTTCGGCCTGCGGGAGGTGTGATGGAGGCGGGCAAGCCGACGCTCGCCGTCTGGAAGTTCGCGTCCTGCGACGGGTGCCAGCTCAGCCTGCTCGACTGCGAGGACGAGCTGCTGCCGCTCGCGGGGGAGATCGAGCTGGCCTACTTCCTGGAGGCGCGGCGCGCGACCGTGGAGGGCCCGTATGACCTCTCGCTCGTCGAGGGCTCGATCACGACGCCCGACGACGCCGAGCGCATCCGGGAGGTGCGCCGCATGTCGCGCCGGCTGGTGACGATCGGAGCCTGCGCCACGGCGGGCGGGATCCAGGCGCTGCGCAACTTCGCGGACGTCGACGAGTTCGTGTCGGCGGTCTACGCCACCCCGGACTACATCTCCACGCTCGACACGTCCACGCCGATCAGCGCGCACGTGCAGGTCGACTTCGAGCTCCACGGCTGCCCGATCAACAAGGCCCAGCTGCTGGAGGTGATCGGCGCCTTCCTGCACGAGCGCAAGCCCCAGATCCCCGGTCACAGCGTATGCATCGAGTGCAAGCGGCGCGGCACCGTCTGCGTGATGGTCGCCCACGGCACCCCGTGCATGGGCCCCGTCACCCACGCCGGCTGCGGCGCGATCTGCCCGAGCTACGACCGCGGCTGCTACGGCTGCTACGGCCCGATGGAGTCGCCCGACACGGACTCGCTGAGCGAGTGGTGGAAGCGCCTCGGCGTGTCCGACGAGCAGCTCGTCCGCGCCTTTCGCGGCTTCAACGCCTGGTCGGAGCCGTTCCGGGCCGAGAGCGAGGCGCATGAGCCCCGCTGACGGGCGCCAGACGCGCACCGTGCGCACGGACTACCTGGCGCGCGTCGAGGGCGAGGGCTCGCTGCACGTGCGCGTCAAGGACGGGAAGGTGGTCGAGGCGCGACTGGAGATCTTCGAGCCGCCGCGGTTCTTCGAGGCGTTCCTGCGAGGCCGCTCCTTCGACGAGGTGCCGGACATCACGGCGCGCATCTGCGGCATCTGCCCCGTCGCGTACCAGATGAGCTCGTGCCTGGCGATGGAGGACGCGCTCGGGGTCGTGGTGGACGAGCCGCTGCGCGACCTGCGGCGGCTGATCTACTGCGGCGAGTGGGTCGAGAGCCACACGCTCCACGTCTTCATGCTGCACGCGCCCGACTTCCTCGGCTACGAGAGCGCGATCGCGATGGCCCGCGACCACCGCGCGGTGGTCGAGCTCGGACTCGGGATCAAGAAGGCCGGCAACGAGCTGATCGCGCTGGTCGGCGGCCGCGAGGTGCATCCCGTGAACGTGCGGGTCGGCGGCTTCTACCGGGCGCCCACGCGGCGGGAGCTGGCGCCGCTGCGCGAGCGCCTCGTGCGGGCACGCGAGTCCGCGCGCGAGGCGGTCGCGTGGACGGGGCAGCTGCCGTTCCCCGACTTCGAGCGCGACGTCGAGCTGGTCTCGATCAGCGAGCCCGGGGAGTACCCGATCGAGCGTGGCCGGCTCGTCTCGAACCGCGGGCTCGACATCGCTCCGCACGAATTCGACGACCACGTGGTCGAGGAGCACGTCGAGCACTCGAACGCGCTGTATGCGCGCCTCCGGGGCCGCGGCGCCTACCTGGCCGGGCCGCTCGCGCGCTACAACCTCAACTTCGACCGGCTCTCGCCGCTGGCGCAGGAGGCCGCGCGCGAGGCGGGCCTCGAGCCGGTGTGCCACAACCCGTTCAAGAGCATCGTCGTGCGCGCGGTCGAGGTGCTCTACGCGTTCGACGAGGCGGTCCGCCTGATCGACGCATACGAGCGGCCGGACCGCCCGTTCGTTCCGATCGAGCCGCGGGCGGGGACCGGCCACGGGTGGACGGAGGCGCCGCGCGGAACCCTCTACCACCGCTACGAGCTGGGCGAGGACGGCAGGATCCTCGACGCCAGGATCGTGCCGCCGACCTCACAGAACCAGCTCGCGATCGAGGAGGACCTGTTCGGGCTCGTGTCGGAGATGATCGACGCGCCCGAGGAAGAGCTGCAGCTGCGCTGCGAGCAGGCGATCCGCAACTACGACCCCTGCATCTCCTGCGCCACGCACTTCCTGCGCATCGATGTCGAGCGCAGCTAGCCGGACCGTGGTGGTCGGGGTGGGCAACGCGTGGGCCGGCGACGACGCCGCGGGCGTGCTCGTGGCGCGCCTCGTGCGCGAGCGCGCCCCGGAGGGCGTCGACCGTGATCGAGCACGAGGGCGAGCCGACCGCGCTGCTCGACCGCTGGGAGGGCGCGCGCCTCGCGGTCGTCGTGGACGCGACGTTCGGCGGCGGGACGCCCGGAGAGGTGCGGGTCCTGGACGCGACGCGCGCGCCGCTGCCCGCGACCTTCACCGGCACGTCGACGCACGCCTTCGGCCTGGCGGCCGCGATCGAGCTGGCGCGCACGATGCGGAGGCTGCCGGAGCGCCTGGTGGTCGTCGGGATCGAGGGCGAGCGCTTCGAGGCCGGTGCGCGGCCGGGCGCCGCGGTGACCGCCGCCCTCGAGCGGGCCGCGGACCAGGTGCTCGCGCTCGTGTCGACGTGAGCCGGGCGGGCAGAGGCATGTTCGGCACGCTGCGCTCCCGTGCGACCGCGGCCGGGATCACCGAGCCGCGGATCGTGGTCGGCACGATCCTGCTCGCGCTCGTCGCCGGCGCCGTCCTGCAGCTGTTCGCGCCGGAGGCCGGGGACGCGGTCTGGGCCGCCGCGGTCGTGCTCACGCTCGTGCCGCTCACGCTGTCGGTCGCCCGCAGCCTCGCGCAGGGCGACGTGGGGGTCGACGCGATCGCGCTGGTCGCGATGGCCGGGGCGCTCGCGCTCGGCGAGTACCTCGCCGGGGCGATCGTCGCGCTGATGCTGAGCGGCGGCAACGCGCTCGAGGCGGCGGCCGGCAGGCGCGCGCGCAGGGAGCTCACGGCCCTGCTCGAACGGGCGCCCCGCATCGCCCACCTCCATCGCGACGACGCGCTCGTGGAGGTGCCGGTCGAGGCGGTGGTCGTCGGCGACCGCGTGCTCGTGCGGGCCGGGGAGGTGGTGCCGGTGGACGGCTCGGTGGCGAGCGAGCGCGCGGTGGTCGACGAGTCGACGCTGACGGGCGAGCCGCTGCCGGTCACGCGCGGGCGCGGGACGACGGTCCCGAGCGGGGCCGTGAACGCGGGCGAGGCGTTCGACCTGCGCGCCACCCGCACGGCCGCCGAGAGCGCCTATGCGGGGATCGTGCGGCTCGTGCGGGAAGCCGGGCGCCAGCGCGCGCCGTTCGTGCGGCTCGCGGATCGCTACGCGGCCCTCCTGCTGCCGGTCACGCTCGTGGTCTCGGGCGCCGCCTGGGCGGCGAGCGGCGACCCTGTCCGCGCGCTCGCGGTGCTCGTGGTCGCGACGCCGTGCCCGCTGATCCTGGCAGCGCCGATCGCGCTGATCTCGGGCGTGTCGCGGGCTGCACGGCGCGGCGTGATCGTGAAGGGGGCGGGGACGATCGAGAAGCTCGGCCGCGCGCGCACCGTGCTCCTCGACAAGACCGGCACCCTCACGCACGGGCGCCCGGAGATCGAGTTCGTCGAGAATCGCGGCGCGCTCGAGGCTGACGCGATGCTGCGCCTGGCGGCGTCGGTCGATCAGCTCTCGCCGCACGTGCTGGCGGAGGCGCTCGTGCACGGCGCCGAGGCGCGCGGGCTGCGGCTCGTGTTCCCCGACGACGTGGTCGAGGAGCCGGGCCGGGGAATCGAGGGGACGGTCGAGGGTCACCGCGTCGCCGTGGGGAGCTCGGACTGGCTGCGCGGACGCGGCTATTCAGGGGTCGGCGAGGCGGCGAGCGCCCTCGACGGTCAGGCCGAGCCGGGCAAGGCACGGGTGCTGGTCGGCGTCGACGGCGCCGCCGCGGGCGCGGTGCTGATGGGCGATCGCGTGCGCGAGGACGCCTCCGAGCTGACGGCCTCGCTGCGCTCCGCGGGCATCGAGCAGATCGTGCTCGTGACCGGCGACGAGCGCGCGACCGCCGACGCCGTCGGGCAGCGCGTCGGCGTGGACCGGGTGTTCTCCGGGTGCTCGCCCGAGCAGAAGCTCGACGTCGTGCGGGAGGCGCGCGCGCAGGCGCAGCCCGCGCCCGTGGTGATGGTGGGCGACGGCGTGAACGACGCGCCGGCGCTCGCGCTCGCGGACGTCGGGATCGCGATGGGGACCGCCGGCGCGACCGTCTCGTCCGAGACCGCCGACGCGGTGATCGCCGTGGATCGCATCGACCGCGTCGCCGACGCGGTGCGGATCGGCCGCCGCTCCCTCGGCATCGCGCGCCAGAGCGTGCTCGTGGGCATGGGCCTGAGCTTCGTGGCGATGGGCTTCGCGGCCGCCGGCTACATCGCGCCCGTGGCCGGCGCGCTGCTCCAGGAGGGCATCGACGTCGCCGTCATCCTCAACGCGCTGCGCGCCCTGCGCGGGTGAGGGCGACGCGCCGCCACGCTCCCCACCCATCGGGTGGGCCGCCGCCGTAGCGCGGAGCGCAACAAACGCGACCCACCCCGCCGGCGGCGCGGCCTCTAGCTCGTTCGCGCCAGGTCACGAAGTTGTCGCTTTCCGCGCACACGTGTGAGGTCTCGGAGCGCACGATCCCGGGGTGGGCAGCCGCCGTAGCGCAGAACGCAACCGAGGCGGCCCACCCGCGGTCGGCGGGACCCTGGCGGAGCTGGCACGCCGGCAATACGGAGTCGTGTCCGCCTCGCAGCTGCGCGCGCTCGGCCTCGACCGGTTCGCGGTGCGGCGCCGCGTGCTGAGCGGCCATCTGCACCGCCTGCATCGCGGCGTCTATGCGGTCGGGCATACCTGCCTGGAACCCCGGGGGATCTACCTCGCCGCTGTGCTCGGCTGCGGGCCGGGCGCCGCGCTCAGTCATCGCTCCGCGGGGGCTCTCTGGGACCTGCGCCGCAGCAGCACCCGCGTGGAGGTGACGGTGCCGCGCACTCGCCGCGGGCCCGAGGGCCTCACGGTCCATAGCTCCCGGATGCTCGATTCGCGGGACGTCACGGTCGTCGACGGGATCGCCGTCACGAGCCTCTCACGCACCCTCGCCGACCTCGCGGCGGTCGTCCCGCGCCGCGAGCTTGCCAATGCGCTCGACCGCGCCGAGCGACTCCAGTTGCTCGACCTCTCCCGGGTCGACGAGCTGCTCGCGCGGTCGCGTGGCCGGCGCGGCGCTGCCGCGCTGGGCGCGGCGATCGCGGCATGGCGGCCGCGGAACACCCGCAGCGAGCTGGAGGATCGCCATCTGGAGCTGGTCTCGGCGGCGGGGCTCCAGGGTCCGGAGGTCAACGTGCTCCTGGCGGGTGAGCGCGAGCGCCATGAGGTCGACGCACTGTGGCGTGGCGCCGCGCTCGTCGTCCAGCTCGACGGCTTCGCCTACCACCGGACACGCCGCGACCGTGAGCGCGACGCCGCCGCGGACGCGGACCTCGAGCTCGCCGGCTACCGCGTCCTGCGCCTCACCTGGGATGACGTCACGGTGAGGAGCGCTTCGACCGCGCGCAGGCTGCGCCGGCTGCTCGGAGCGTCGCGCAATACGATGCCGCGATGAACGTCCGTATCGTGCTCGCGAGCAAGTACGGGGGCACGCGCGAGGTCGCCGAGGCGATCGCCGGGCGAGCGCTCTCGCCGGAGCCGGGCCGCGAGCCATAGGAACCGGATCAGTGCTCGTCGACGACTTCATGCCCGCCTACGAGATCTCCGACGGTGTCGGGACGCGCGTGCACGCCGACACGGCCGCGGCGTGGGATGCGCTCATGGAGGTGGACCTGATCGCGGTGGGGCGCCACAGGCCCCTGGTCGGCCTGCTGGGGGCGGTCCGGATGCTGCCCGAGGTCGCCGCCCACCTGCTGCACGGGGAGCGGCCGCCCGCGGCGCCCGAGCGGCTGCGCCTGCGCGACATCGCGGACCTGCCCACGGAGAGCGGCGGCTGGGTGCTGCTCGCGGAGCGCCCGGGCGAGGAGATCGCGCTCGGGCTGGTCGGGAAGCTCTGGCGGCCCGTGATCCACTACGCGTCCGTGCGGCCGGAGGACTTCCGCGATTTCGCCGAGCCCGGATACGCGAAGACTGTCTACTCGCTCGCGGTCGCGCCGCTCGAGGGAGGCGACACCCTGCTCACCGGAGTGATGCGCGTCGCCACGACCGACGAGCATGCGCGCGTCTGGTTCCGGCGCTACTGGACGTTCGGCGTCGGCTCCGGTGCGCACGTGCTCGTGAACGGGGTGATCGAGGACGCACGTGACCGGGCGGAGGGCGGCTCGCCCTCCTGACAGCCGCCGGTCAGGCCGCGCTCGTGATCCGCGGGGGCGCCGGAGCACGCTTCCGCAGACCGACGATCTCGCGCAACTCGTCGAGCGAGCGCTCGAGCCCCTCGGCGAGGACGTCGAGGTCCCGCATCGCCCCGTGGTCGCCGATCAGGCCGAAGACGACCTCCCCGTCATAGCTGGCGATCGCGAAGCCGACGGCGTGGTTGGCGAAGATCGGCACGACCGGGATCACCCGCTTCATGGGCGCGCCCAGCGCGTACAGCGTCTGCTGCGGACCGGGGACGTTTGTGATCGTGACGTTGAACAGGCGCGGGGTGAAGGCGAGCCTCGCCAGCGACGCGTGCAGGATGGGCGGCACGATTCCCGCGACGTCCATCAGGGCCTCCGCGCCGCCGGCAAGGCCGCTGCGCTTCAGCTGGTCGGTGGCCTCGGCGGTCTTGCGATAGCGCGCGAGGGCGTCCGGCTCGGCCACGGGGAGCTCCACGAACAGCGAGCTCACGCGGTTGCCCAGCGCGAGCATCTCGTTCGCCCGGCGCACGTTCACGGGGACCATCACGCGTATCCCGCGGCGCGGGACCTGCTCACCGCGTGAGCGGAGCAGGTGGCGCAGCGAGCCCGCCGAGGCCGCGAGCACCACGTCGTTGACGCTTCCCCCGAGCCTCGACTTGATCGCCTTCAGGTCGGCCAGCGGCACGGCGACCTGGCGCAGGCGGCGATTTCCGCCGATCGGCACGTTCAGAGACGTGGACGCGGCCGGGATCAGCTCGTCCTTCACCAGGAACTTCGCGAGGGCACGGGCCTGCCCGAACAAGTCGGCGACCCGCGACGGGTGGGTGATCAGGCCGATGCCGGTACGCGCGCCCCGCGCGAGGGTCGCAGCGGCTCCCTCGGAACCGCCTGCGGAGGGCTGCGGGGCGCTGCGTGCCGGGTCGCCCGTCGGGGAGGGTACGGGCGAGTCGTCGAGCAGCAGGTTCGTCACCGAAACGCCGCTCATGCCGTCGACCAGACAGTGGTGGACCTTCGTGACCAGGCTCCAGCGACCGTCCGCGAGGCCGTCGAGCAGTGTGATCTCCCACAGCGGACGGCTGCGATCGAGCCGATGGGAATAGAAGTCGCCCAGCCAGTCCGCCAGCTCGGAGTCGCCGCCGGGGGAGGGAAGGGTCGCGTGACGCACGTGGCCGGCGATGTCGAAGTCGGGATCGGGTTCCCACCGGGGCCAGCGCAATCCGCCGGCGCGCTGATGGGAGAGCCGCTTGCGGAAGCGGGGCATCGCATCGAGGCGCGCGTCGAGCAGCGTTCGCACCTCCTGCACCGTCGGTGTGCGCCCGTCGGCCCGCGGCTCGAACACCATCGCCCAGCCGATGTGCATGTGCGAGCACTCGTCTGCCTGCTCGATCTCGAGGAACGCGGCGTCGAGTGGGGCGAGTTGCTCGGTGGCCATGTAGCGAAGCTACCCTCGTCGCGCTCGCGGGCCATCCGCAGCCTCTACGGAAGAGCCGTGCGGCCTATCGCGGACGGCCTCGCCGTGCCCGTTGGTGTAGAAGTACCGGCAACCGAAACGGAGGGTCCCGATGGCACAGGCAAGAAGAGGCACCAAGAAGACCGCCCGCAAGACCGCTCGCACCCGCACGACTTCCCAGCGTCAGCGCGCCGGGCAGAGGGCGCTCGACCGACTCAACGCCGCGCTCGAGGATGCGCAGAAGGCGCTCGCCGATGTCAGGCGTCACGCCGGCAGCGGCGGCAGCGATCTCATGAAGGACGTGGAGAAGCTTCTGAAGAGCGTCCGCCGCGACGCGCAGAAGGCGACGCGGTCCGTGATGAAGGACCTGAACCAGCTCGGAGAGAGCATCACGTCCCGCGGCCGCGGCGGCGCACGGCGCGCCGCGCGCAAGACCACGGGGGCGCGCAAGACGGCGACGCGCAAGACCGCGGCGCGCAAGAGCACGGCCCGCAAGAAGACGGCCCGCAAGAGCACCGCGGCCAGAGGCCGCACCACGAAGAAGGCCACGGCGAAGCGCGCCACGCGGCGCAAGACGGCGAAGCGCAGCTAGACGACCGAAGCGCCGCTGCGCTCGCGCGCGAGCCGCAGCGGTGGAAGATCGCGCGCGTGACGGGCGTACCAACGTCGCCCGTGCGCGCGCTGATAGCTCCACACGAACGCCGACATCGGACCGCGACGGTGTAGCCAGTAGCGGCCCGGCAGGGGATCGAGCGGCTCCGACCGCCCGATCTCCACGTCGGCGATCGCGACGCCCGCACCCTCGCCGGCGTCGCGGCGCGCGAGCACGCGCCCGCGGGCGTCGCTCACGAGCGCCCCGCCCTGGAAGTGGCCGCGGTAGGTGAGAGGCGACGCGGGCATCCGGCACTCGACGGGCCCGCTGTGTGCGGCGTGGACCACGGGGGCTCCGACCAGACGCGCGAATGCGGGCGCCGCGGAAGCGGCGGTGCGCGCGTTGGCCGCCTCGAGCCGGCGCGTCACCGCCCGTGGCGGCCAGGGCGGGATGCTCCACCAGCAGGAGCCCCCGACGACGACGTCGACCTTGCCCCGCAGGCGGCGGGCGGTCTGCGTGCGGATCAGCTCCCAGCACAGCGCGACGCCCACGTCGGCGCCGTCGACCCCCAGCAGCCCGTCGTCGGCGCCGCCGACGTAGAAGCAGTTCTCCCACATCGTCGGCAGATCCTTGTCATGGCGCCCCGCGATGCCGTCCGGAGTTGCGAGGAAGAACGCGTTGCGTGCGTGGCCGTCGGCGTCGCGGCACAGGAACGAGCCGCCCACCAGCGCTTCGTGGCGGCGCGCGAGCGCGAGCAGCAGGGCGGTCGCCTCGCCGTCGGGCGCGAGCGCGGCGGCGGCCAGCTCGGGGAGGAAGCCGACACCGGTCGTGAAGAACTCCGGCAGCACGATCCACTCGGCTCCGGCGGCGGCGGCTTCGTCGGCGAGGCGCTCGCACGCGGCGAGGTTCGCCCCGACGTCGCCGAGCACCGGCTCGAGCTGGATCGCGGCGATCCGGGTCACGACGCCGATCCTCTCACAGCCCGTGGTTGGGCCACTCGGGCGTCAGGTCGCCGCGCTTGAAGGCGCCGGCGCCGATCGTGTGGCTGTCCTTTCGCATGAACATCGAGATCGTGTGCTCGGCCTCGATGCGCAGCCGCTCCTCGAGCGTGCGCCCGATGCCCTTCACGACGGATTCCTTGTCGGAGCGGATCGCGCCCTGGGGCAGCTTCGCGATCTCGTGCGCCAGCTCCTGGGCGCGCGCGAGCGCCTGCCCGCGCGGGACGACCTCGTTGACGAGGCCGATGCGCTCGGCCTCGTGCACGTCGATGCGCCGGCCCGTGATGATCAGCTCCATCGCCCGCGCGAAGCCCACGACCAGCGGGAGCCGCACGGTCATCCCGTCGCCGCCGACGATGTTCCAGCGCCGCTCGAGCGCGCCGAACTCGGCGTTCTCCGCGCCGATCCGGATGTCCGCCAGCAGGGCCGTCTCGAGTCCCGCGGCGAACGCGTAGCCGTTGACCGCCGCGATCACCGGCTTGAAGATGTCCACGCGGCGCGTGTAGCCGCACTCGCCGGGCGAGTTGTAGAGGGACCGGCGAAAGAACTCGTAGTCGGGCGTCTCGGTCAGCGAGGCGGCGTCCGCCAGGTCCCAGCCGGCGCAGAAGGTGGTCTCCCCGGCCCCCGTGATCACGAGCACGAACGCGTCGTCGTCGTCACGGAAGCGCTGCCAAGCGTGGTGCAGCTCGCGGTTCATCGTGCGGTCGACCGCGTTGTGCTGGGCGGGACGGTCGTAGGTCAGCGTGACGACGTGGTCGTCGTGCTCGTAGATCAGCGTCTCGTAGTCCAATTGGGCCTCCTGTCGTTGTGCCGGCTGACCCTCTCACACGAAAAGAAGGCGCGTCCGGCGGCTGATCAATTTCGGTAGCGCGTCCCGCCCACCGTCTGTACGGTGGAGACGGATTCGCTGCTTCTCTCGCGGCGGAATGGATTCCGCTTTCAAGGCTAGGAGGGCCATGCTCCCCGTACGTCCGACCCCCCCGTTCGTCCACAGCTTCCTGCGTGCCGGCGCGCTGCGCCTGCTCGTCGCGATCGCGGCTCTTGGCTGCCTGCTCGCCGCTCCGGCCTCCGCGCCGGCCGTCGGCCTGCCGCCGGGCTTCGAGACCACCAGTGCGTTCTCCGGCCTGACCCAGCCGATCGCGATGCAGTTCTCCTCGGACGGGCGCGTGTTCGTCGCCGAGAAGAGCGGCATCATCAAGGTGTTCGACGGGATGGGCGACACGACCCCGACGGTCTTCGCCGACCTGCGCACGCAGGTCCACAACTACTGGGACCGCGGCATCGAGGGGCTTGCGCTTCACCCGAACTTCCCCGCGACCCCGTACGTGTACGTGTACTACGTCGCCGACGCTCCGATCGGCGGCACCGCGCCGACCTTCGGAACGGCCGGGGCGACCTCGGACAACTGCCCGAACCCGCCCGGCGGGACCGATGACGGCTGCGTGGTGAGCGGCCGGATCTCGCGGCTGACCGCCTCCGGCAACACGATGACCGGCCCGGAGCACGTGCTCCTCAACGACTGGTGCCAGCAGTACCCGAGCCACGCGGGCGGCGGAATCGCCTTCGGCGCGGACGGCTACCTCTACTTCACGGGCGGCGAGGGCGCCGCCTGGCACTTCGCCGACTACGGCCAGGACGGCTCGCCGACCAACCCCTGCGGCGACCCGCCCGGCGGGGCCGGCGTGCAGCAGACGATCCCCACGGCACAGGGTGGGCGCTTCCGCTCCCAGGACCTGCGCACCCCCGGTGACCCGGTCGGCCTGAGCGGCTCGCTGATCCGCATCGACCCGATCACGGGCGACGCGGCCCCGGGCAACCCGCTCGCCGGGAACTCCGACGCCAACGCGCGCCGCATGCTCGCCTACGGCCTGCGCAACCCGTTCCGGATGGCGATCCGCCCCGGCACCAACGACGTGTACATCGCCGACGTCGGCGGCGGCTACTGGGAGGAGATCGACCGCGTCCAGGCCGGCACGGACCCCGTGCGCAACTTCGGCTGGCCCTGCTACGAGGGCGGCACGCACCCGGACGGCTCCGTGTACGCGAAGAAGCTCGCGTCGTGGGACGCGATGAACCTCGACATGTGCGAGAACCTCTACGCCGACGGCACCTCCGCGGCTCCGTACTGGGCCTACGAGCACGACGTCGCGCTGACCGACACCGACAACTGCGACCCGGGCGGAAACTCGATCTCGGGCATCGAGTTCTACCCGAACGGCGGCGGGTCGTTCCCGGCCTCGTTCGACGGCTCGCTGTTCTTCGCCGACTACTCGCGCGAGTGCATCTGGGTGATGAAGAAGGGCACCAACGGCCTGCCCGACCCGACCAAGATCGAGATGTTCGCGAACCTCGGCATCTACCCGGTCGACATGAAGGTCGGGCCCGAACGGCGACCTGTTCTTCGTCGACATCGCGTTCGGCGCAGATCCGCCGGATCACCTACACGGGCTCGGACAACCGCGCGCCGGTGGCGCAGCATCCAGGCGTCGCCCACCTACGGGCCGGCACCGCTCGAGGTCGGCTTCGACGCCTCGGGCTCGACCGACCCCGACGGCGACACCCTGACCTACGAGTGGGACCTCGACGGCGACGGCGAGTACGACGACTCCACCGAGGAGTTCCCGCGGCAGACCTACGCGGCCGGCCCGCACGACGTCAGCCTGAGGGTCACGGACCCCGAGGGCGCGTACCACGGCGACACGGTCACGATCAACTCCGGCGAGACGCCTCCGAGCGTTTCGATCGACTCACCTAGCGCCGCGATGCACTGGTACGTCGGCCAGACGATCAACTTCTCCGGATCGGCGACCGACGAGCAGGACGGGACCCTGCCGGCCTCGGCCCTGTCGTGGAAGCTGGTGCTGAACCACTGCGTCACGGTGGACGCATGCCACTCGCATCCCGTGCAGGACTTCGCGGACGTGTCGAGCGGCTCGTTCGTGGCACCCGATCACGGGTATCCGTCGCACATGATGCTGGAGGTCACGGCCACCGACTCGCACGGCCTGAAGGACACGAAGTCGGTGCGGCTCGACCCGCAGACGGTCAACCTCACCCTGAACTCGCAGCCGGCCAACCTGAGCGTGACGGTCGACGAGAAGACCGCCGCGGCGCCGCTCGTGCACGAGGCGATCGTGGGCGCGACCACGACGATCTCGGCGGAGTCGCCGCAGACAGTCGGATCCGACTACTACGGGTTCGGCTCGTGGTCCGACGGCAAGGCCCAGAGCCACGAGGTCACGGCGCCCGCCACGGACACGACCTACACGGCGACGTTCGATCAGCTCACGAAGCTCACCCTCTCCCCGGTCGCGGACGCCCGCGTCGAGGAGGCGAACCCGAGCACGGCGTACGGGACGCAGAACAAGCTGCGCATCGACGGCGGCGCGGACCCCGACATGGAGAGCTATCTGCGCTTCAACGTCAGCGGCGTGGCCGACGGCACCGTCGTGGCGCGCGAAGCTGAGGCTGTCCTCGCTCACCGACACGATCGACGGACCGACCCTGCGCTCGGCCGGCAACAGCTGGACGGAGTCGACGGTCAACTGGTCGACCCGGCCGTCCGCCTCCACGACCATCGTCGACGACCGCGAGAACATCGCCGCGAACGCACGCGTCGAGTACAACGTCAAGCCGCTCGTGGGCGGGGACGGAACGGTGACCTTCGGGCTGCTGCCGGCCTCCAGCGACGGCCTCGACTTCGCCTCGCGTGAGTACGCGGACGCGACGAAGCGGCCGGTGCTCGAGCTGCTGGTCTCCGACGGGGGACAACCAGGCGCCGACGGCGGCGACCGGCCTCGCCGCCAACGCGATCGACGCGCGGCGTGTGGACCTCTCGTGGACGCCCGCGACCGACAACCGCGGGGTGACCAACTACGAGATCTACCGCGACGGCAACCTGCTGGCGACGACGGGCAACGTGACGAGCTTCTCGGACACGACCGTCAGCCCGCAGACCACCTACGAGTACACGGTGAAGGCGCTGGACGCCGCGGGCAACCGCTCGCCGGCGAGCAACAGCGCGAGCGCGACGACGCCCGCGGCGCCGCTCACTACGCTCACGTTCACGCCGGTCGCGGACACCCGCGTCGAGGACGGCATGCCGAACTCGAACTTCGGCACCTCCACCAAGCTGCAGTCCGGTGGCGGCGTCCCGAAGCGGGAGAGCTACCTCCGCTTCCAGACGGCCGGCATCACGGGCCCCGTGGTCAGCGCCACGCTGCGCATGACGTCCACCACGGACGGCACCAAGGACGGCCCCGCCCTCTACGGCGCGGGTGGCGGCTGGAACGAGACGGAGTTGGCCTGGTCGAACCGCCCGAGCCACGACGCGACCGCGGCGGACGACCTCGCCGGCATCCCGAAGGGCACGGTCGCCGAGTACGACGCGACGTCGCTCGTGAACGGCAACGGCTCCATCAACATGGCGTTGATCTCGACCTACAACGACAACGTCGACTTCGGCTCCCGTGAGCACGCCGACACCAACGTGCGGCCGCAGCTGATCGTCACGTTCGACACGGCGAACAACGACACGACGCCGCCGACGGCGCCGGGCACCCTCACGGGCGACGCGCCGAGCCACAACCGCGTCGATCTGTCCTGGGGCGCGGCGACCGACAACGTCGGCGTGACCGGGTACGAGATCTCGCGCGACGGCAGCCCGATCGCGACGGTCGGGGCGGTGACGAGCTACGCGGACACCACGGTGAGCCCGCTGACCCACTACGACTACGTCGTGAAGGCGATCGACGCGGCCGGCAACCGCTCGACGCCGAGCAACACGGCGGGCGTGAACACGCCGGCACCGCCGGCCAGCACGACCGTGACGTTCAACGTGGCCGCCGACGCTCGCGTCGAGGACGGCACGCCCGACACGAACTACGGCTCGTCGTCGAAGCTGCGCTCGACCAACGGCCCGCCGACGCAGAGCTTCCTGAAGTTCTCGCTATCCGGCATCAGCGGCACGGTGCAGTCGGCGAAGCTCCGCATATTCGACTCGAACGACGCGACCAACAACGGCCCGGCGGTCTACAAGGCGCCGAGCACCTGGACGGAGTCCGGCATCACCTGGAACAACCGTCCGGCGCCGAGCGGCGTGCCGTCCGACAACAAGGTCCAGATCGCGATCGGGACCTGGGTCGAGTACGACGTCGCACCGCTCGTGACGGGCAACGGCGATGTCACCTTCGCGTTGATCCCGGACTCCACCGATGGGGCGAACTTCGCCTCGAAGGAGTACTCGGACCCCGGCAAGAAGGCGCAGCTCGAGGTCACGTTCGGCAACTGATTCGCGGGTGGGCCGTCTTCGTTGCGCGCAGCGCTACGTCGACGGCCCACCCGGCCTCCAGGGCCGGAATATCGAGAGGGCTTCGCCCTCACCTAAAGTCGCGTGGGCCCGCCTCGAGGCGGGCCCTTCTCATATCTGGCCTTCGACCTCCATCGCGCCGGACTCGATCGTCGTCTCGCGGAAGCCTCCGAGCTTCTCGAGCAGGCCGCGCATCTCGTGGTTCTCCGCCAGCAGGAGCGCCGTGAAGGTCTCGATCCCCTCCTCGCGCGCCCGCTGCGAGAGGCGGCGCAGGAGCGCGGTGCCGACGCCCCGGCGCTGCCAGTCGTCCACGACCGTCACCGCGAACTCCGCGCGCGCGGGGTCGTCGGGCGAGCGCACGTAACGCGCGACGCCGACCGGATCGCCCGTCTGCCGGTCGAACGCGATCAGGGCCTCGTGGTCGTGGTGGTCGATCTCGGTGAGGTACAGGAGGTCCATCGGCCGCAGCGCGGTGACGGGGGAGAGGAACCGCTTGTAGACGGAGTCCTGGCTGAGGCGCTCGAAGCCCTTGGCCAGCTGCGGCTTGTCGTCGGGGCGGATCGGGCGCAGCCGGATCGCCGATCCGCCTCGGAGCTCTACGTCGGTCACGGGCGGATTATCGGGGAGCGGCCCTGTGGTGGACTACCGACCCCGACGAGGGAGAAGCACTCTCCCACCAGACGGCTCCGGGGGTTAGGCTGCCGTTATCTGACCTGGAGGGGCCGCATGTTGTTTGGACGCATCATCCTGGGCTTTGACGGAACCGCGCCGGCGAATGACGCCTTGGCACTCGCCAAGTTGATCGCGTCGCAGTCGAGGGCTTCCATCGTCGTGTCTCACGTGGTCCCGCGGCCCCCGCCCTTCGATGCACGGACGCGCGAGTACATCAAGGGAATCCAGCACCACCTGCGGTCGGTGCTCGACCCGGCCGTCGCGGCGCTGTCGGGCCTCGCGACCGAGGCCCGTCCGATCGAGAGCAGCTCGCCCGCGCGCGGGCTGCACGAGCTCGCCGAGGAGGAGGGCGCGTCCCTGATCGTGGTGGGCTCCACCCACCGTGGGCCGGTGGGGCGAGTCGTGCTCGGAAGCGTCGGGGAGGTGCTGCTCGCCGGATCGCCCACAGCGGTCGCGGTGGCGCCGAAGGGGTTTGCCGCCGACGCCCCGTCGTCGTTCGACACGATCGGCGCCGGGTTCAACGCGTCGCCCGAGGGGCACGTCGCGCTGCGCGCGGCGGCCGCGCTCGCCGCCCGCTCCGGGGCGAAGCTGCGGGCGATCGCCGTCGAGGAGGACTTCGTGCACTCCCGGCACGCGCCCGGGCAGGCACATCACACGTCGTCGCTCGCCGATGACCTGGACCGCGCGCTCGCGGAGGCGGGCGTGCCGGACGCGGAGCGCGTGGTGCTGAAGGGCGGCGTCGTCAAGTGCCTGTGCGAAGCGGCTCCGGAGACGGACATGCTCGTGATCGGGTCGCGCGGCTACGGGCCGCTGCATCACGCCCTGGTCGGCAGCGTGTCGGCGCACCTGATGCGGAACTGCCCCGTGCCCGTGCTCGTGATGCCGCGTGGCGCCAACGTGGACGACGGCCAGGCCGAGGGCCTCACCCGCGGCGCCGCGACGCGAGCGTAGGTCGCATGGAGCAGGCGGAAGACAGCGCCCCGGCGGGCATCGCGCTCGATCCGCCGGAGGAGGTCCGGGTCGCGCCGATCTCGCCGGATCGCCTGCGCGAGGTCCTCGACCCGCCGGACTGGGACGACTTCGAGAAGCACCTCGCGCGTGCAGGCGAGGTGTTCGAGGGGCGCGTGATCTGGATGGTGAACTCGACGGCCGCCGGCGGCGGCGTGGCGGAGATGCTGCGCTCGTTCCTCGCCTATGCCCGCGGGGCCGGCGTGAACATCCGGTGGCTCGTGATGAGCGGCACGCCGCATTTCTTCCAGATCACCAAGCGCATCCACAATTTCCTGCACGGGTCCTCCGGCGACGGAGGTGAACTCGGCGAGGCCGAGCGCGCCGAGTACGACGCGGTCTGCGCCGCCAACGCGGAGCACATCGCGGCGCTCGTGCGGGACACCGACATCGTGCTGCTGCACGATCCCCAGACGGCGGGGATGGTCCCGCGCTTGAAGCAGACCGGCGCGCACACGGTATGGCGCAGCCACATCGGGGCGGAGCGGCCGAACGAGCTCGTGCAGGCCGGATGGGACTTCCTGGACGAGTACCTGCCCCAGGCCGACGCCTGCGTGTTCTCCCGCCACGCCTACATCCCGGACTGGGCCAACGCGATCCGCACGCAGGTGATCCAGCCGTCGATCGACGTCTTCTCGCCGAAGAACCAGGACCTCGGCCTCGATGAGAGCCGGGCGATCCTCGCCCACGTCGGCCTGGCGATCGACGGGACCGAGGCCGCGCCGGTGTACACGCGCTACGACGGGACTCCCGGCAGGGTCGACCGGCGCTGCGAGGTGCTGAGCACGGGGCCGCCGCCCTCCTTCGACGATCCGCTGGTCGTCCAGATCTCGCGCTGGGACCGCCTCAAGGACCACGCGGGCGTGATGGCCGGCTTCGCCGAGCACGTGGCGCCGCAGTCCGATGCCCACCTGATCCTCGCCGGGCCCACGGTGCACGCGGTCGCGGACGACCCCGAGAGCGCCGAGGTGCTGGACGAGGTCGTGGCGGTCTGGCGCGAGCTACCGCACGCGCGTCGCACGCGCGTGCATCTCGCGTGCCTGCCGATGGCGCGACATCGAGGAGAACGCGGCGATCGTGAACGCGCTCCAGCGGCGCGCCACGGTGGTCGTCCAGAAGAGCCTCCAGGAGGGGTTCGGGCTGACCGTGGCCGAGGCGATGTGGAAGGCCCGCCCGGTCGTGGCGAGCGCGGTCGGCGGGATCCTCGACCAGGTGGAGGACGGGGTCACGGGCGTGCTGCTCGACGACCCGGCGGACCTCGACACGTTCGGGGAGCTCGTGCTCGGGCTCCTGATCGATCCGGATCGCGCTCGTGCCATCGGCGTGCGCGCGCGTGAGCACGTGCGCCGCTACTTCCTCGCGAACCGTCACGCGGTGCAGTACATCGACCTGTTCGCGACCATCATCGCGGCCCGCGGCTAGAGGGCCGGCACGGGGGCGAGGCGATCCGTGGTCGCCAGCAGCTCGTCCAGCGAGCGCTCGACCTCCCGCGCCAGCACGTCCGCGTCGGCGACCAGCTTGCGGTCCGCGTAGATGCCGAAGAAGCCGCGCTCGGCGACGGTCGTGAAGCCGATCGACAGCGCGTGGCGGTCGGCGAGCGGAACGACGGGATAGGCCTCCTCGAGGGGACAGCCCGCCATCCAGATCGGCTGCCGCGGGCCCGGGATGTTCGACACGGTGAGGTTGTAGGCGCGCGCGCTCGCGACCGCGTGCGAAACGGCGTGCTGCACCGGGTGAGGCGCGTAGGAGACCGCGTCCAGCGCCGCCTCGGCCCCCAGGTGGTCGCCCGCCTCCTTGCGCTTGCTCATGCCGAGACGCACGGCCTCGAGCCTGCGCAGGGGCGAGGGCTCGTCGCACGGGAGCTCCACGTAGACGAACGAGATCCGGTTGCCCAGGTCGGCGGCCGCGCCGTCGCGCACGCTCACGGGCACCATCGTCTTCAGCCGCGTCGGCTGCTCCCCGCGGCTGAGCAGGTATGAGCGCACGCCGCCCGCGGCCACGGCCAGCACCACGTCGTTGATCGTCGTGCCGAAATGCCGCTTCACACGCCGCACGTCCTCGAGCGGGCGCGAGACCGTGGCGAGGGTGCGCAGCGGCGAGATCGGCTCGTTCAGGACGCGGTGCGGGGTGGACGGGACGAGTGCGCGTGCGAGCGCGCGGCCCGCGCGTGCCGTCTCCGTCGCAAGGCCCAGCACCCGCCGGGGCGACCGCAGGACCTGCGCCGGCACCTTCAGCAGCCGCAGCTCGTCGACCAGCCGGTCCTCCACGGCCCGCGCGAGCAGCTCCGAGCGGTCCGGCTCGGGCTCCGGGTCCCACGGCGCGACGGGCTGCACCGGTGGCGCCTCGGGCGTCGCGTCGCAGAAGAGGCTCGCGAGCTCGACCGCGGCGATCCCGTCGACCATGCAGTGATGGGCCTTGCCGACCACGCCGACGCGGCCGTCGGCGAGCTGGTCGGCGATCCACACCTCCCACAGCGGGCGGCCGCGCTCGAGCGGCGTCGAGTACACGTGCTCCACGAGCCGCCCGATCTCCCGCGCGGTGGAGTGGCGCACGTGGTGGCGGACGTCGAAGGCGGGGTCGTCGATCCACTCGGGGTCGTGCAGCCCGAACGGCACCCACGCCAGCTTCTGGCGATACCGCGGGGAGAACGGGACCCGCGCCTCGATCCGGCTACGCAGCTCCGGGAACCGCGGCCGCGTGGTCCCGGCGGGTGGCGCGAAGAGCGCGACCCAGCCGACGTGCATGTGGGCGGTGGGTGACTCCACCTCGAGAAACGCCGCGTCGAGCGGCGAGAGGCGCATGCTCCGCCCATTCGGCTTCGCCGATGCCATCGAACCATCCTCCCTCGCGTCGAGTGGTCCTGCGCCACATGGTGCCACCGGGAGGGCACCAATACGCAACACTCATTGCGCATCACCGCGCAAGGTGCGGCCGAAACTTGCAATTCGTCCAGTGCGGATGGTTACGAGCGTGCGACGAGCACCGAGCACGGCGCCTGATGGGCGACCCGCTCGCTCGTGCTCGTGAGGGCCTTCGCCCCACCGCGGCCGCGGCTGCCGAGGACGATCAGGGAGGCCCGCTCCGAGCGCGCGGTCTTCACGATCGTCTCGTGCGGCCGGTGATCGAGCTCGATCACCGCCGGCTCGCGCCCGGTCGCCTCCACGATCGCGGCGGTCTGCCGCGCGAGCTCGCGGAGCTCCTCCACGCTCGCGGCGGGGCCGACGCGAAGCACCATCACCTCGGCGCCGAGCCGGCCCGCGATGCGGGCGGCGAGGGCGGCCGCGCGCCTGGAGGAGTCGGACCCGTCGGTCGCGAGCAGGATCGGCTCCGGGAAGTCGCGCCCCTCCGGCGGGCGCCGCGCGATCAGCACGGGCGCCTCCGCCTCGTGCGCCATCCGCGAGGCCAGGCTGCCCAGCATGATGCCGCCCGCCCGCGATCCGGTGCGCGCGCCGACGGCGATCAGGTCGTGGCCGGCGGAGAGCCGCAGCATGCTGGCCGCCACGTCGGCGGCGTGCAGCAGCTCGGCGGACACATGGGTGACGTGCTCGGCCGCGAGGACGGTGGCGGACTCGAGCGCGCGGCGCGCGCGCGTCTCGCCGAGCGCGGTCATCCGGGTCGGGCCGGCGCCGGTCGTCCACGTCACGGACACGAGCTCGAGCGAGCCGCCGCCGGTCAGGACGGCGGCCTGGCGGGCCGCCTCCTCCGCCGCGGGACTCCCGTCGATGCCGCACAGCACGCGCGCGAAGAGCGGCTCGCTGCCACCCTCGGGGGCCGGTTGCGGGCGAGACGTCATGCCGCGAGCATCACCCATCGGATCGCGACCTCCATCCGGAGGGACGTGCAGCGATCATGCGGCGAACTACGCAGGCGCCTCGATGTCGTGGCCCGCGAGGGCGCGCTCGGTCAGCTCTTCCAGCCGCTGCGAGCAGGAGACCGGGTAGGGCGGGCCGCCGGGCTCGGGCTCCCGCAGGCGTGCGGGGAGCGACTCGAGCTCCGCCGCCGTGCGCTCGCGCATCCGTGCGAGCGGCTCCGCGCCCACCCGCTCGCCGCCGCGCATCACCGGCACGAGCAGCGGCACGCCCTCGAGCGACTCGCTCGCCGAGGCGATCACGTCGCCTCGCATCTCGCCGTCGACGCGGCGGCGAAAGACCTGCTTGGGGCCCGGCATCGTCGCCTTCGCGGGCGAGCGCTTGAACGCCGAGCGCCAGCGGCCCGGCGTGGGCATGTCGGCGACGAGCTTGTAGACGCCGCCCACGGTCGGCGAGTCGCGGCTCGTGCCGAGGTCGGTGCCCACCCCCCAGAGGTCGATCGGTGCGCCCTTCGCCACCAGCCGGGCGATCTGACGCTCCTCGAGGTCCCCGCTCGCGACGATCTGGGCGTCCCCGAGGCCGGCGTCGTCCAGCAGCTCACGCGCCCCCCGCGCGAGCGCGCCGAGGTCGCCCGAGTCGAGGCGGATGCCCTTCAGGCTGACTCCCGTCGCGCGCGCCGCCGAGATCGCCCGCCGCACGCCCGTGAGCGTGTCGTAGGTGTCCACGAGCATCACCGCGTTGTCCGGCCAGTCCTCCATGAACGCCCGGAACGCGTCCTCCTCGTGCTCGAACGACATCACGTAGGAGTGCGCCATCGTCCCCACCGGGCGCAGCCCGTAGCGCTTCGCGGCCGCCACGTTCGAGGTGCCGCCGGCCCCCGCCAGCGCGGCCGCGCGGGCGGCCTTCATCGACGCGTCCACGCCGTGGTCGCGCCGGGGGGAGAAGTCGATCAGCCGGCCCTCGCGGTCCGGGACGCCGCCGCCGATCGCGAGCACGATCCGCGCGCGCCTTGGTCGCGATCGCGGTCTGGAAGTTGATCTGGTTCAGCAGCAGCGTCTCGACCAGCTGCGCCTCGATGCGGGGAGCCGTGACGCGCACGAGCGGCTCGTTCTGGAAGAACACGGTGCCCTCCGGCATCGCGTCGACGTCGCCGCGAGAAGCGATAGGCGGCGAGGTAGTCGAGAAACGGCTCGCCGAACCCCTGGGACCTCAGGTACTCGAGCTCCCCGGCGCGGAAGCGCATCTGCTCGACCATGGAGAGCGCCGGGCCCAGTCCCGCGGCGACCAGCCATGCGCGATGGGGCGGCAGGTGCCGCACGAACAGCTCGAACACCGCGGGCTCGTTCATGCCGCGCCGGTGATAGCTGGCGGCCATCGCCAGCTCGTACTGGTCCGTGAGCAGGCTCGTCTCGGCCGGCGTCAGCAGGCCGGGGTCGTCTGCGTCAGGGGCCATGCGGCGCCAACATAGCGCCCGTCAGCGCGCGTGGTCCAGCAGCACGCGGCGCTCGGCCGCCGCGATCAGCCTGCCGGGTGCGGTCGACGACGTCCATGTTCACGGAGATCGCGTCGATGCCCGCGCGCACGAGCAGCTCGGCGTACTCGGGGTGCACGGACGGCGCCTGGCCGCAGATCGACGTCTGCAGGCCGAGCTGCCGCGCCTTCGGGATCAGCTGCTGGAGGTAGGCGGTCACCGCGGGATCGCGCTCGTCGAACACCTCGGCCAGCATCTCCGAGTCGCGGTCCGCGCCCAGCACCAGCTGCGTGAGGTCGTTGGAGCCGATCGAGATCCCCGCCACGCCGAGCGCCGCGTAGGCCTCGAGGTTGAACAGCACGGACGGCACCTCGGCCATCACCCACAGCTCGAATCCGGCGCGCTCGAGCAGCCCGGACTGCGCCATCAGGTCCCGGCAGGCGCGCAGCTCCCTGGTCGAGCGCACGAACGGGAGCATCACGTGGAAGTTCGAGTGGCCGGCGTCCCACACGTGCCGCACGGCCTCGAGCTCGAGCGCGAACACCTCCGGCTCCTCGCACGTAGCGGTGTGCGCCGCGGAAGCCGATCATCGGGTTGGCCTCCTCCGGCTCGAAGCGGTCTCCGCCCTGCAGGCCGCGGAACTCGTTGGTGCGGAAGTCGATCGTCCGATACGTGATCGGGCGCGGGTCGAACGCGGACGCGAAGGTCGTGAGCGCCTCCGCCATGCGCTCGACGAACTCGTGGCCGCGTCCCTGCTCGAGCAGCAGGCGGGGATGTGCTCCCCCGAGCGCCTCGATCACCATCAGCTCGGCCCGCAGCAGGCCGACGCCCTCGGCGTCGAGCGCGGCCGCGCGGTCGACCTGCGACGGCTCGGACAGGTTGACCAGCAGCTTGGTGCCCGTCACCGGCGCGGCGGCCACGGCCGTCGGGGCCGCGGGAGCGGCGGACGGGACGGGTGCTGCGCCCTCGCGCACCACGCTGTGCGTGGCGTCCACGGTGACCAGCTCGCCGTCGCGCAGCCGGGTGGTGCCCTCGCTCGTGCCGACGAGGCACGGGATGCCGAGCTCGCGCGACACGATCGCCGCATGACACGTCATGCCGCCCGAGTCGGTGACGATCGCCGCGGCCTTCCGCATCAGCGGAACCCAGTCCGGCGCCGTCATGTGCGTGACGAGCACGTCGCCCTCGTTCAGCCGTGTGGCGTCGGAGAGCTCGCGGATCACGCGCACGGGGCCGCTCGCGAGGCCGGGCGCCGCGCCCAGGCCCTTGATCAGCTCCGCGCCCAGCTGGACGCGTCCGTCGGAGCTCCCGTCGCCGCCCGCGGACGTCACCGGCCGCGACTGCAGCATCCAGGCCGTGCCGTCGGGATCGAACGCCCATTCGGTGTCCTGGGCGGCGCCGTAGTGCTGCTCGATGCGGCGGCCCAGCTCGGCCAGCTCGGCCACCTCGTCGTCGGTCAGCGTCGGCCGCCGCCCCTCGTCGCCCTTCAGCATGCGCGTCACGGTGCCGCCGCCGGGCACGGACTCGATCACCAGCTCCTTGCCCTTGATGTCGCGTTCCTTGATGTGCAGGGAGCTCTTGTCCACCACATAGCGGTCGGGCGACACGCTGCCCGACACGACCGCCTCTCCGAGGCCGAAGGAGCCCTCGATCACCAGCTCTTCGCGGGCGCCGCTCGCGGGGTTGATCGTGAACATCACGCCCGAGCGCGTCGACTGGATCTGGCGCTGCACGACCACCGCGATGTCGATGTCGGTCTGGCTGAAGCCCTGCTTCGCGCGGTAGAAGATCGTGCGCGCACCGAACAGCGAGGCCCAGCAGCGGCGCACCGCGTCGGCCACGGAGCCGCCGCCCTTGATGTTCAGGAAGGTCTCGTTCATGCCCGCGAACGAGGCCGCCTCGGTGTCCTCCGCGGTCGCGGACGAGCGCACCGCCACCGGTGCCCGGTCCTCGCCCTCGCACACCTTCGCGTAGGCCTTCACGATCGCCTTCTCGATCCAGCTCGGCAGCGTCCTGGCCGCGCACCATCTCCTGTGCCTCGGTCGCGCGCTCGTCGAGCTCGGCCGTGTCGTCGACGTCGAGGTCGTCCAGCAGCGCCGCGAGGCGCTCCCGCAGGTCGGTCTCGTCCACGAAGGCGGCATAGGTCGGCGCTCCGACCACGAAGCCGCCGGGCACCGGCACCCCGGCATGCGTCATCTCACCGAGGTTGGCGCCCTTGCCGCCGGCCCAGGGGACGTCGGCGCGGGTGAGGTCGCTGAAGAATCGTGTGGGGGACGCCTTGGGCCCGGCCGGCGCGGAGCTCTTCTTGGGGGCCTTGACAGGGGTAGTCGCCATTGGCGCACGCTAACCGCGCTCCGCGAGCGCCGCAATCGGGGCGATTCCGCGTTCCGGCTGCGTACTTAACCCTGAGCCGGCGCGGGGCCGCTCAGACCTGTGGCGAAGGCCCCTCCGGCGGGGCCGCCTCGACCCGCACGCGCGCGTCGACGATCACGGCTCCCCCGGGGGACACGACGACGGGGTTGCAGTCCATCTCGGCCACCTCGGGGTGCGCCTCGACCATCGCGCTGACCCGCAGCAACACGTCCTCGAGCGCCGCCACGTCCGCGCGGGGGGTGCCGCGGAAGCCCTCGAGCAGCGGGAGCGACCGCAGCGAGGCGATCATCGCCCCCGGGTCCCGGTCGGTCAGCGGGGTGATCCGCACGGCGACGTCCTTCATCACCTCGGCGGTCACGCCGCCGGCGCCGCACGCGATCACGGGCCCGAACAGCGCGTCGTGGGCCACGCCGACCAGCATCTCGACGCCGTGCGGGGCCATGCTCTGCACGACGAAGCCGGTCGGCTCGTGTCCGGCCTCGGCGAGCCGGGCCGTCATCGCCTCCGCCGCCTCGCGCACGGCCTCGGGGCCGGGCAGGTCGACCGCGACGGCGCCGATCTCGGTCTTGTGGACGATGTCCGGCCCGGCGGCCTTGAGCGCGATCGCGCCCCCGAGCTCGCTCGCCGCGCGCGCCGCGTCGTCGGGCGTGCGGGCCGTCCGGCTCTGCACGAGCGGCAGCCCGTAGCAGCCGAGCAGCCGCTCCACCTCCTCGGGGGAGAGCCACTCGGCGCTGCGTCCGAGCGCGGAGGCGATCACCGCGCCCGCCTCCTCCGGGCGCAGGTCGTCGAAGTCCGGGATCCGGCCCTCGGGCGATCCGCGCCACACGCCGTAGTCCACCGTGCGCGCCAGCGCGCGGGCGGCGTCCTCGGGGAACGCGAAGGCGGGGATCGCGCCGTGCTCGGACGTGAGCTCCGGCGGCTTCCCCTCGCTCGTCATGAACACGGACACGACCGGGAGCGGGCGTCCGAACGAGTCGACCGCCGACCTGATCGCGCGCGCCACGTCCTCCGTCCGGGTCGCGAGCGGCGGGATGAAGATCGCGACGATCGCGTCCGCGCAGTCGTGGCGGCACAGCACCTCGAGCGCACGGCGGTAGTGCTCGGCCGGCGCGGTCGCGATCATGTCCAGCGGGTTCGAGAGCGACGCCTCGGCAGGCAGGAACGAGGCCAGCTCCTCGCGTGCGGCGGCCGGCAGCTCGGCCACCTCGAGCCCGTGTGACTCGCAGGTGTCGGCGCACAGGATCCCCGGGCCGCCCGCGTTGGTCACGATCGCAACGCGCCGGCCGCTGGGCACGGGCTGGTTCGCCAGCAGGCGGCCGACGTCGAACAGCTCCGCGAGCGTGTCCGTCCTGATCACGCCCGCCTGGTGGAAGAGCGAGTCGACGGTCACGTCCGAAGCCGAGATCAGGGCGCCCGTGTGCGAGGAAGTCGCGCGCGCCCCTGCGGCGGAGCGCCCGCTCTTGACGGCCACGATCGGCTTCGAGCGCGCCACCCGAGGGGCGATCCGCGCGAACCTGCGCGGATTTCCGAACGACTCCAGGTAGAGCAGGATCACGCCGGTCTCGTCGTCGGACTCCCAGTACTGGATCAGGTCGTTGCCGGAGATGTCGGCCTTGTTGCCGACCGACACGAACGACGACAGGCCGAGCCCGAGCGCCTGCGCGTAGTCGATCACGGCGAGGCCGAGGGCGCCGCTCTGGGAGAGGAACGCGACGTTGCCGTGGGGCGGGAAGAGCGGCCCGAACATCGCGTCCAGGCGCACTCCGCCGGAGGTGTTCAGGACTCCCAGGCAGTTGGGACCGACGAGGCGCATGCCGGCCTCGCGGCAGATCGACACCAGCTCGTCCTGGCGCGCCCTGCCCTCGTCTCCGGTCTCGGCGAAGCCCGCGGAGATCACGAGCAGGGCCGCGACGCCCTTCGCGGCGCACTGCCGCGCGACGTCCGCGACCGCCGGCGCCGGCACCGCGACGACCGCCAGGTCGATGTCGGCGAGGATGTCGCGCACCGAGGCGAATGCCGGCACGGACTGCACGACCTGCGCGCGCGGGTTGACGGGATACACCGGCCCGTTGAACGCGGTCGCGATCAGGTTGTGGAAGATCTCGCCGCCCACCGTGCCGCGCTCTCGCGACGCGCCGACCACGGCGACCGACTCCGGCCTCAGGAACTTTCCGACCGCCGCGGTGGCCGCGGTGCGGTCGCGCTCGTCGAAGCGCTGGAGCGCGTCCTCCGACATCTCGGTCGGGAACTCGATCAGCAGGGAGTCCGGGCTCGAGCGCGTGCGCACCGCGAAGCCGCTCTCGCGGAACACCTCCGCCATGCGGTGGTTGTGCGGGAGCACCTCCGCCTCGAACACCGACACCCCGCGCTCCTCGGCCGCCTCGGCGAGGTGGGCGAGCAGGATCGTGCCGAGCCCGTTGCCCTGGTAGGCGTCGGCGACCTCGAAGGCGACCTCGGCGCGGTCGTCGTCGGGGTCGTCCCGGTTCCACGTCGCGTGGCCGACCACCGCCTGCCGTGTGCCGCCCAGCGCGAGCAGGCCGAAGCGCAGCTCGTAGTCGACGTCGGCAGCCCACTGCGCCGCCCCTTCGAGGTTCACCCCGAGCGAGAAGAACCGCAGGCTGCGAGAGTCGGGGGAGAGCCGCTCGAGGAACCGCTTCAGCGCCTCGCGGTCGCCGGGCCGCACGGGGCGGACATGGACCGTCGAGCCGTCCCGCAGCACGACGTCGGCCTCGCGATGGGCCGGATACGGGGAGCTGGCGCGTGTCGCGTGATCGGGCACTGTGGACGGCTGTCGCTCTCCGCGCCAGCGTAGCGCGCGCCGGCGGCCGTGCCGCGGGCCGGCTACTTCGCCGGGCGGGGAGCGCCCTTCACCAAGGACGCGGCGTGGTGTCGCAGCCGCTCGAGGTCGGCCGTGATCTGGTCGATCGCGGAGCGCGCGCTGCGAAAGCTCTCGGAGACCTCCGAACCCGCCGCGCGCGTGCGCGTGCGGCCGCCCGCGGGCTGCGCGAGCGCCTTCTTCATCTTCTGCACCGGCCGGTGCGGTTTCTCTTCGGGCTTGCTCATCTCTCCTCCGAGGCGGGGAACGATATCCCTATGTGGGTCCCCCGTGCGGTCCGTGCCGGAGTCGCTCGTTCTCGTCCTCGAGCTGGCGCACGCGCCGGCGCAGCGCCGACAGCGAAGCCTCGATGCCCGCCACCGATCCGCGCGCGTGGCGCAGCGTCTCGATCATCCTGCGCTGGTCGGGCACGGGCCGCGAGCGCCCCGCCCCGCTTCCCGCCTGCTGATCTGGGTCCGCCATGGGTCACCTCCGACACTCGATGGCCGCAACCTATGTCCCCGCCGGCGGACCGGCATCGGTGGCTATAGCTGCAACGGCTAAGTACTTCTCCCGGATAGATCGACCCGCGGGCGATGCCTAGTCGGCGAGCGCGCCGGCCATGCCCTTGAGGCCGACGTCCATGAGCTGCCATGCGGTCCCTGCGTGGAAGGGCTCGCCCGCGTTGAAGCGCATCGGCAGGTAGAAGCCGAGCACCTTCTTCCCCATCCGCCAGAGCGGCGAGACGCCCACCTTGTACTCGCCGTCGGCGTCCGGGCGCACCTCGACCGGCCGCGACGGATCGCCGGTGACCCGCAGCGGGACCTGCGCGAATGTCGCCTTGTCGAGCATCTCCATCACGCACATGCTGACCGGGTCGAAGGGCTTCGTGAAGTCGCCGATCCCGATCTGTGAGGCGATGTGATCGGCGCTCGCGTCGGCCTGGAGCATCGCCAGGAACGCCTGCTTGACGGGGAAGTCCCCGGCGTCGCCGGGGGCGTAGATGTCGGGGTGTCCCCTCACCTGCCGCGTGTCGGGCTCCGTCTCCAGGAAGCCGCGGTCGTCCGAGGGCAGCCCGTCGTAGCGGCAGGCCGCGACGTAGGGCGGGAACGAGATCAGCTGGTCGAACGGGCGCGTCACGTCGCCCGCGAAGCGGGCCTCGCCGTCCGTCACCTCCGTGACGACCTCGCCGGTGTGGCCCTCGATGCCGCGCTCGGCGAACTCGCCCACGACGACCTCGTGCAGGCGCGGCCCGAATGCCTGGATGAACGACTGCTCGAAGGTCGAGTAGGTGATCTTGACCCGCTCGCGCACGCCCTCGCGGCGCAGCCACGTCTCGAGCATGAAGACGATCTCGTAGAGCGGGCCCGCGCACTTGTTGTTCGGGGGCACGACGAACAGCACCTCCTGATCGGTCCCGGCGGCCGCACGCGCGCGCAGCGACTGAAGCCGGCGTCCGAGGTCCGTCATGGCCGCGGGCGTCCAGATCGTCGCGGCGAACTCCGCGAGACCGGGCACCTCCTTGGGGCGCATGTCGGCGCCGGTGCCGATCACGAGGAAGTCGTAGGGGAGGGCGGAGCCGTCCTCGAGGCCGACCATCCGGCGGTCCGGGTCGACCTCGCGCACGCTTCCCTGCACGAGGTCGATGTGCTGCTTGTAGGTCGGCCGGCGCAGCGGCACGAGAAACGAGTCGGGGTCTGCCCCGAACGGCACGTAGATGGTGTTCGGCTTGAACAGGAAGGCGTCCCGGTCGGAGACGAGCGTGATGTCGACCTTGCGTCCGGCGCGCATGCGCAGCAGGAAGGAGGTCTCGAGGCCGGCAAAGCCGCCTCCGAGCACGAGGACACGGGGCACTGAGCTCATGGGCGCAGTCTGCACGCCCGCGCGTCGCCGGCAATCGGGGTCGACCACGGCTCCTGTTGCGGTCTTCCCGCAATACATCTACACAACCAGATAGTTGTGCTATTGTGCTGTCCATGAACGGTGAGTCGATCCCACGCCCCCTTCCCGACGACCTCGTCGAGCTGATCGCGCGGCGCTTCCGCGTGCTGGGGGAGCCGATGCGCATCAAGCTGCTCGACCGGCTGCGCGACGGGGCCGCGAGCGTCGCGGAGCTGCAGGAGGCGACCGGCGCCTCGCAGCAGAACATCTCCAAGCATCTCGGCGTGCTGCTCCAGGCAGGCCTCGTCGTACGCCGCAAGGAGGGCAACTTCAGCCGCTACGAGATCGCCGACGACTCGGTGTTCGAGTTGTGCGAGCAGGTGTGCGGAGGCTTGCGGCGCCAGCTCGAGGAGATCGAGGCGCTGCTCGGGGGTGGGGCGTGATCCCCGGCCGCGCCTGCGCGCGTGACGCGTCCTGGCCGCTCGAGCGCGTGCTGTTCGCGCTCGCCGGCACGATGACCCTTCTGAGCGTGGCGCTCGCCGTGCTGGTGTCGCCGTGGTTCCTGCTCCTGACCGCCTTCGTCGGCGTCAACCAGTGGCTCTACGTGGTGGTCGGCGCCTGCCCGGCCTCGATCGTGATCAAGCGGACGCTCGGCCTGCGCTCGGCGATCTACGACCGCAGCGCTCGCCCGAGCTCATGACCGCGGTCGGTCCGATCGGGCGCCTCGGGCGCTGGACGGCCACGCACTTCCGGGCGGTCGTCGCCGCCTGGGTCGTGATCGCGGTCGCGGCGGGCGTGTTCGCGCCCCGCGTCGAGCACGCCCTCTCGGGCGCCGGGTGGGAGGCGACCGGCTCGCAGTCGCTCGCCGCCCGCCAGCTCGCCGACAGCGGCTTCTCCGGCCTTTCGAGCAGCGCTCTGATGGTGGTGGTCCACGCGCCCGACGCGCGGTTCGGCGACCCGCGCTTCGACACCGTGGTGCGGCGCGTCGAGGGAACGCTGCGCGGAAGCGATGCGGTCAGCGTCGTCGTGCCCCCGCGCCCCGGCGCCTCGGTGTCCGCGGACGGCCACACCGCGGTGGTGCAGGCCGGCGCGGCGCGGGACTCGAACGGCATGGTGCGCGCCGCCGACGACCTGAAGAAAGATCTTGCGAGGGACGCCGGGGCCGACGGCGTCGAGGTGAACCTGACGGGCGCCTCCGGCATGTGGTCGGACTTCAACGAGGCGAACAAGACGGCGATGCTGAAGTCGGAGGTGATCTCGTGGCCGGTGACGCTCGCGATCCTCGTGCTGGCGTTCGGCTCGCTGGTGGCCGCCGGCCTGCCGCTGATGCTCACGATCCTGGGGCTCGTCGCCGCCGCGGGCTCGCTCTACCTCGGCACCCAGCTGCTCGACATCTCGATCTGGGCGATGAACTTCGCGCTGATGTTCGCGCTCGCGCTGGGCATCGACTACGCGCTGTTCGTCCTGATGAGGTTCCGCAACGCCTTCTTCGGGCAGGGCCTGTCCGCGGTGGAGGCGACGGCCGTCACGATGGACACGGCCGGCAAGGCCGTGCTGTTCTCGGGCCTGACCGTGCTGATCTCGCTCTCGGCGGTGATGCTGGTGCCGAGTCCCGCGTTCCGCTCGATGAGCCTCGGGATCATGCTGTCGGTGCTCTTCGTGCTGGCGGCGACGCTGACCCTGCTGCCGGCCGTGCTGGCGAGGCTGGGCCCGCGGGTCGACAAGCTCGCCCTCTCCTGGGTGCACTCCGGCGAGCATCGCTCGGCGCGCTTCGCGCGCTGGGGCGAGCGCCTGTGGCGCCGCCCGCTCGCCTGGGGGGCCGCCGCGCTCACGGCGCTGGTGGTCCTCGCGCTGCCGGTGTTCGGCCTGGACACGGGCATGCCGTCGATCAAGGTCGTGCCCACGGGTGACCAGTCGCGCCAGGGCTACGACCAGGTCCAGGCCGCCTTCGGCGCGGGCGCGCCGGGTGCGCTGCAGGTCGTCGGGCCGCAGGGCGAGGCGCAACGTGCGGTCGCGACGCTCGAGCGCGACTCGGGCATCGCCCGCGTGGTGGCGCCGCAGCGTGGCCGCGACGGGCTGGCGCTGGTCCAGGCGATTCCCGCGCAGGACCCCTCGAGCAAGGAGGTGGGCCGCACCGTGGACCGCCTGCGTGACAGCCTTCCCGGCGAGTTCCTCGTGGGCGGCGCCGTGGCCGAGAACCACGACCTCGAGCAGGCGCTCGCGGACAAGACCGCGCTCGTGATCGGGATCGTGATGGCGCTCGGGTTCCTGCTGCTGCTGGTCGCTCTGCAGGCGCCCCTGATCGCCGCGGTCGGCGTGCTCACGAACCTGCTTGCGACCGGCGCGGCCTTCGGGGTTGCGAAGCTGGTCTTCCAGGACGGCAACCTCTCGGGGCTGCTCGGCTTCGAGTCGCAGGGCTTCCTGGACGCCTGGGGGCCGGTGTTCTTCTTCGCGATGATCTTCGCGATCTCGATGGACTACACGGTCTTCCTGCTGAGCTCCGCCCGGGAGCACTGGGACCGCTCGCACGACCCGAGGGAGGCGATGGTCGAGGGCCTTGCGCACTCGGGACGCGTGATCTTCGCCGCGGCGGCCGTGATGGTCGCGGTCTTCTTCACGTTCGCGCTGTCGGGGCCGCTGCCGCCGAAGGAGATGGGCGTGATCCTCGGCGTCGCCGTGCTGCTCGACGCCGCGCTCGTGCGGCTCATCCTGGTGCCCGTGGCGCTGCGCCTGCTGGGCGCGCACGCCTGGTGGCTGCCGCGGTGGATCGACCGCGTGCTGCCCGACGTGCGCTTCGGCCACGCCTAGCCGTAACAGCCACCCCGTTCTGAACAATGCGGGCATGCCCGACCCGAGACCGGTGGGTGATGGCCTGCTCGGCGTCGCGGCCGAGCATGCGACCGTGCGCGTGCCGGTCGCCCGGCCGTCGCAGTCGGTGGGGGACGTGCGCTCCGCGCTCGTCGGCCAGGTCCTCGACTCGGCCGACGACGTCGCGGTGCTGGACGACCACGCGCTCGTGGGGGTCGTGCCGATCGAGCGCCTGCTGGCGGCGCGCGGGGATGCGCGCATCGCCGAGGTCATGGACCCCGACCCGCCGGTCGTCGAGCCGGGCGTCGACCAGGAGGTCGTGGCCTGGAGCATGGTCCGCCGCAGCGAGTCGAGCATCGCGGTCGTAGACGCGGACGGGCGCTTCGCCGGCCTGATCCCGCCCCACCGGATGCTCGCCGTGCTGCTCGCCGAGCACGACGAGGACCTCGCGCGCCTGGGCGGCTTCATGGCCGGCAGCGAGCGCGCGCGCAGCGCGGCCGAGGAGGATGTCAGGCAGCGCCTCTGGCACCGGCTGCCGTGGCTGCTGATCGGGCTGCTGGCGCGACGCGGTCGGCACCCAGACCGAGGCGGTCGTGATCCGCGGGCTGTCCGTGGGCGTGACGCTGCGCCCGATCGTCGCGATGGCGCTGCCCTGGGCCTTCCAGCGGGCGGGCAGCGACCCCGCGTTCGGGTCGGGCCCGCTCGCGACCGTGATCCAGGACCTGCTGTCGATCGCGGTCTACCTTGCGATCGCGACCCTGATCGCGACCTAGAATGCGGTCGAGGTCCTGACGATGGAGAACGGTCACCGCAGCGTCACGATTCCGACCGACGCGCCGGTCTGGAAGCACTTCTTCACGGTCGCGCCGCTCGTGATCGTGGGGAGCCGCGAGCCCGACGGCGGCCACGACCTCGCCCCCAAGCACATGGCGATGCCGCTCGGGTGGCAGAACTACTACTGCTTCGTGTGCAGCCCGCGCCACGCGACCCAGCGCAACATCCAGGCGCGCCCGGAGTTCACCGTCAGCTTCCCGCGCGCGAGCCAGATCGTGGAGACCAGCATGGCGGCGGCCCCGCGCGCGGACGACAGCTCGAAGCCGAGCCTCGCTGCGGTCGAGACGTTCCCCGCCTCGACGGTCGACGGCGTGCTCGTGAAGGACGCCTACCTGTGGCTCGAGTGCCGGCTCGAGCGCATCGTGGACGGGTTCGGCGAGAACAGCCTGATCGTGGGCGAGGTCGTGGCCGCCCGGGTCGACGAGCGCGCGCTGCGGGCATCGGACAGCGACGACGGCGACGTGATCCACGGATCGCCGCTGCTCGCCTACCTCAGCCCGGGGCGGTTCGCCGCGGTCGGCGACAGCTACTCGTTCCCGTTCCCGGTCGACATCCGGATCTAGTGGCCGGGCTCTAGTGGCTCGATCGAGCGCGACGGCGATCCTCGCGGGCCTGCGCGAGCGCGAGCAGGCGATGGCCGACCTGCTCGCGCGACTCGCGCTCGCGGAGTCGCCGTCGCTCGAGCCCGCGGCCCAGCGGCAGGCGGCGGAGATCCTCTCGGAGGAGCTCGCCGGCCTCGGCTTCGGCGTCGAGCGGCTGGCCGGCGGGAGCTCGGGCGACCACCTGCTGGCCGAGCGCGGCGGCGCGGACGCAGGCCCGCGCCAGCTCCTGCTCGGCCACCTCGACACGGTCTGGCCCGTCGGGACCGTGGACCGGATGCCGGTCAGGGTCGAGGGCGGGCGCATCAGCGGGCCCGGGGTCTACGACATGAAAGGGGGCCTGGTGCAGATGCTGTTCGCGCTGCGCGTGCTGCGCGACCTCGGGCTCGAGCCCGAGGCGCGGCCGGTCGTGTTCGTGAACAGCGACGAGGAGATCGGCAGCCCCAGCTCCGCCGAGCAGATCGGGCGGCTCGCGCGCTCCGCGGTGCGCGCGTTCGTGCTCGAGCCCTCGTTCGGGCCCTTCGGGAAGCTCAAGACCGCGCGCAAGGGCGTCGGGCGCTTCACCCTGCACATCCAGGGGCGCGCGAGCCACGCGGGCCTCGACCCCGAGCAGGGCGTGAGTGCGGTGCTCGAGGCCTCGCACCAGATCCAGCGCCTCTTCGAGTTGAACGACCGCGAGCGCGGCGTCACCGTCAACGTCGGCACGATCGACGGCGGCCTGCGCCCGAACGTCGTGGCCCCCGAGGTGACGGCGGAGGTCGACGCGCGGGTGCTCCACGACGAGGACGCGAGCAGGCTGGAGGCGGCGATCCTGGCGCTCGAGCCCGTGCAGGAGGGGATCACGATCGAGATCGAGGGCGGCTTCGGGCGACCGCCGCTCGAGCGGACCCCGCGCAACCGCGAGCTGTGGGAGGCGGCGCGGGAGGCCGCCGGCGCGCTCGGGATCCCCCTCGACGAGGCGACGGTCGGGGGCGCCTCCGACGGCAACCTCACGAGCCGGCACACGGCGACGCTCGACGGTCTCGGGCCCGTCGGCGAGGGCGCGCACGCCCCCGACGAGTACGTTTCGCTGTCGCAGATGCCGGAGCGCGCCGCTCTGCTCGCGCTGCTCGTCATGATGCCCGCCGGCGGGCGCTGATCCCGTCCCGCTCCCACCCGACCCGTTGCCCGACCACTACCTCACGAGCATCACCCGGATCGCGGGCCTCGCCGAGCGCCCGGCGGACGAGCTGGTCGTGCCGCGCGGCAGCTGGCGGACCGGCGACCTCGTGTTCACCGACGTGCTCGAGAGCAGCCCGGTCCCGTTCGCGATCGAGACGCCCAGCGGCCGCGCGGTGGAGGTGCTGCCGGGCGACGTGGTGGTCGGCGCGCTGGGCCGGCGGGCGGCGACGCTCGAGGCGGTCGGCGACTGGCGCGCCGTGGAGGAGGACGGGGTGATGCAGACGCTGACCTCGGCGGGCCTGTTCGGGAGGTGCACCTCCGCGTCGCTGCCGCCGCCGCAGATGGCCGACGTGCGCTACCGGGCGCACGCCGCGCGCGAGGGGGCGACGCTGAACATGGCCGACTTCGCCCCGCGCGGACCGCACCGGTCGCTGGAGGCACCCGTCGTGCTGATCGTGGGGACGTCGATGGACTCGGGCAAGACGGTCGCGGCGAAGGCGATCGTCCGCGTCCTGAAGCGGATGGGCCTGCGGGTCGTGGCGGCCAAGCTGACCGGCGTCGCGCGCCTGCGCGACGTGCTGGCGGCGTCCGACGCCGGCGCCGACGAGGTGTTCGACTTCGTCGACGTCGGCCTGCCGTCGACTGTGGTCGCGCCCGAGCGCTACGAGGATGCGCTGGGGGGCCTGCTGGGGCTGATCGCCGGCGCGCGGCCCGACGTGGTCGTGGCCGAGGCGGGCGCCTCACCGCTCGAGCCCTACAACGGTGAGGTCGCGATGCGCATGCTGCGCGATCGCGTCGCCTGCACCGTGCTCTGCGCGTCGGACCCGTACGCGATCGTCGGCGTGATGGACGCCTTCGGGATCGAGCCGACCCTGCTCTCCGGCCGCGCGACCAGCACCGAGGCCGCGATCGACCTGATCCGCAAGCTCGTCGGGATCGAGGCCCTCAACCTGCTCGACCACCGCTCCCATCCGCGTCTCGCGCAGATCCTCGGCGAGCGGCTGGGCCTCGCCGCGACCCCCGGCGTCGGCCGTTGAGGGCGCTGGCCGCGTGCGCGTGCGCCGCGGTCCTGGCCGCGGGACCCGTCGCGTGCGGCGACGACTCCACCGACGACGGGCGCCCGCACGGGCCCGGCGCCGCCGCCGCGATCGCCGCCGCCGAGGCCGACGCGGCGGAGCGCGGGATCGAGCTGAAGGCCGGGACGCAGTTCCTGCGGAGCACGCGCGACCCGCGGTGGGCGCTGGTGAGCGGCGCCCGCGCGGGGCGCGGCATCTGGGCCGTCTGGCTGCGCGTCGAGGGCGACCGCTGGCGCCCCGCGCACGCGCTCTACGACGGGAAGGGCGACAGCACCCCCGCGGAGGTGCCGTGCGACATCAAGCCGCCCTTCTCCGAGCCGGAGTGCCCGCCGCAGTAGCGCCGCGCGGCTGTCAGCCTGCGCTGGGAAATCGGGCGGAGCCGGCCGAACTTTCGCGCTCGAAGTGATGGCGAGCGTGTTCGCTCAGGCCGGACGCCCCTCGTAGCCCGCGCGCAACAGGTCCAACAGCTCGCTCACCATCGGGATGCGCGGATTCGTGCGCACGCTCGGGTCCATGAAGGCCGCGCGCGCGAGGTCCGGAAGCGCGGCCTCGAACTCCTCGCGCGGCACGCCCGCCTCGGCCAGCGAGCGCGGGATCCCGACCTCGTCGAGCAGCTCGTCGACGCGCTCGAACAGCCGCGCGCGCCGCTCGTCGCGGCTGTGGGCGCCGAGCCCGAACACGTACGCGATCTGCGCGTACTTCTCGGGGGCGACGTACGCGGTGTAGCTCGGCGCGGGCATGAACTTGCTCGGCAGCGACGCGTTGTAGCGCAGCACGTGCGGCAGGAAGATCCCGTTGGCGCGACCGTGCGCGATGCCGAAGCGGGCACCGGTCGCGTGTGCGAGCGCGTGGCAGACGCCCACGAAGGCGTTCGAGAACGCGAGGCCGGCGATCGTCGCGGCGTTGGCCATCGCGGTGCGCGCCTCGAGGTCCGAGCCCTCGGCGTGCGCGCGCGGGAGGTTGCGCAGGATCAGGTTCACCGCCTGCATCGCGAAGGCGTCCGTGTAGGGCGACGCGAAGATCGACACGGCGGCCTCGAGCGCGTGCGTGAGCGCGTCGACGCCGGTGTCCGCCGTCACCTGCGCGGGCATCGTGAGCGTGAGGCGCGGCTCCACGATCGCCGTGTCGGGCACGAGCGAGTAGTCGACCAGCGTGACCTTGCGGTCGCCGACCGTGATCACGGCCGCAGGCGAGACCTCGGACCCCGTGCCCGCGGTCGTCGGCACCGCGACGAGCCGCACGCGGTGGTCGATCTGCGGATAGCCCGCGACGCGCTTGCGCGCGTCGAGGAATGGGAGGGCGAGCTCGCGCATCTCGAGCTCGGGGCTCTCGTAGAACAGCCGCATCGCCTTCGCGGCGTCGAGCACCGACCCTCCGCCGAGGGCAAGGATCGTGTCGGGCTCGAAGCGCTCGAGCGCTTCGACTCCGGCGCGCACCTGCTCCTCCGGCGGCTCGGGTCCGATGTCGGCGAACACGTGCACGCTCGCGCCGCCGAGGAAGCGCCGCACGTCGTCGACGGCCCCGCGCGCCTCGCAGTCGGCATCGGTGACGACCATCACCTGGCGCGCGTCGAGCTGTCGCAGGTTCTCGAGCGCGCCCGTGTTGAAGTAGGTGTCCGACGGCACGCGGAACCACTGGGGCGGCGCCTGCCGGTGGGAGACCGCCTTGATGTTGAGCAGGTTGCGGTAGTTGATGTTGTCGGTCGTGTGCGAGCCGCCCCAAGTCCCGCATCCGAGCGAGAACGTCGGGGTCATCGAGTTGTAGACGCCGCCGAGCGCGCCCACGGCGGTCGGCGCGTTGACCAGGATCCGGCCGGTCCGGATGACGGCGGCGAACCGGTCGACGACGTCGCGGTCGCGCGCGTAGACCGCCGACGTGTGGCCCAGCCCGCCCGTCTCGGTGACCAGCTCGCAGGCCGCGATCCCGTGCTCGACCGACGGCGAGCGCACGATCCCCAGGACCGGCATGAGCTTCTCCTGGAGGAAGGGGTGCGCGGCCAGCTCGGTGACGTCGGAGGGCAGCGGCGCCACCAGCACCTTGGCGTCGGCGCGGATCTCGATTCCGGCCATCGCGGCGAGGTTCGGGCACGACTGGCCGAGGGCGGCCAGCTCGATGTCGCCGTCCTCGCCGACCAGCGCGCCCTCCAGGCGATGCACCTGCTCGTCGCTCAGGACCTGGGCGCCCATGCGCTCCAGCTCGGCCGTGAGCTCGTCGTAGACGGGCTCGTCGACGACGCAGGTCTGCTCCGCGGGGCAGATCACGGACGCGTCGAAGGTCTTCGAGATCAGGATGTCGACCACCGCCATGCGCACGTCCGCGCTGCGGTGCACGTACACGGGGGCGTTGCCGGAGCCGACGCCGAGGCACGGCTTGCCCGCCTCGTTCGTCGCCGCGACGGCCTTCGGCCCGCCCGTGGTCCAGATGAAGTCCACCCCGGGGTGGTGGAAGAGGTACTGGGAGACGTCGAGCGTCGGATCGGGGATCACCTGCAGCGCGTGCGCCGGCAGGCCCGCGTCCTGCCCGGCGGCCTGGAGGATCTCGACCGCCCGCGTCGCGCAGCGCGCCGCGCGCGCGGAGGGCCGGAAGATCATGGCGTTGCGCGTCTTGGCAGCGACGATCCCCTTGAACAGCGCCGTCGAGGTGGGGTTGGTGATCGGGAGCAGGGCGAGCACGACGCCGATCGGCTCGGCCACGTACTCGATGTGCCGCTCGAGGTCCTCCTCGATCACGCCCACCGACGGCTTGTCCTTCAGGTAGTCCCACAGGAACTCGGTGGCGATGTAGTTCTTGATCACCTTGTCCTCGAACACGCCGAAGCCGGTCTCCTCCATCGCCAGCTCGGCCAGCTCGACCGCCGCCTCGAGGCCTGCGACCACCATCGCCCACACGATGCGGTCGACGGACTCCTGGTCGAGCCGGCGCAGCTGCTGCGCCGCCGCCTGCGCCCGCTCGACGAAGTCGTCGAGGCGCGCGGCCTGGCCGGCGTCCACCCGGCCGTCCGCTTGCGTGGCTGTCGTGGAGGTCATCGTCCCGCCCTCCGGAGGAAGGTACGGGCCGGGGGGCGCGCCTGCCTCCGTGGAGACTGCGGATCGGGTGCGGTGGTGAATACGCATGCGGCACGGAGTGCCGCTGTCTAGCTTGGGAAACGAGGATGACCGACCACCTCACGCCCCTCGACGCGACCTTTCTCGAGCTCGAGCAGTCCGACGAGTCCGCGCACATGCACATCGGCGGCGCGCTCGTGTTCGATCCGCGCCCGGACGGATCGGCGCCGAGCGTCGGAGACGTGTGCCGGCACCTCGACTCCCGGCTCTCGCGCCTGCCGCGCTACCGCCGCAAGCTGTCCGAGCCCCATACGGGCGGCCTCACATGGCCGGCGTGGGAGGACGACGAGCGCTTCCACCTCGCGTCCCACGTGCGCCACGCGGCGCTGCCCGCGCCCGGTGGGGGCCAGGAGCTGTGCGAGTGGCTCGGGGACTACTGGTCGCACCGCCTGGACCGCCGCCGGCCGCTGTGGGAGGTCGTGCTGCTCGACGGCCTCGAGGGCGGTCGCTGGGCGCTCGTCACGAAGACGCACCACGCGATGATGGACGGGGTCGGGTCGGTGGACGCGGGCTACCTGATGCTCGACGACGATCCCGAGTCCTCCGAGCAGCTCGGCACGCTCGAGGCGGCCCCGCCGGAGAGCCCGCCCGCGGATCGCTCTCGCCGCTCCCAGGTGGCGGGCGCGTTGCGGTGGATGCCCGAGCACCTGCTGCGCGCCGCACGCGGCGGCGCGGACGTCGCGCTGCATCCGCACAAGGCGCTCGAGATGCTGGAGCGCTCGCGTGCGACCGTCGAGCTGCTGATGCGCGACGAGGTGGTCAGGGCGCCGCGCTCCTCGCTCAACTGCGACATGGGCGCGACGCGCAGCTTCGCCGTCGTGCGCGTGCCGCTCTCCGACCTGAAGGCGATCAAGTCACGCCAGGGAGGCACGGTGAACGACGTCGCGCTCGCGGCCGTCACGGGCGGCCTGCGGCGACTGCTGACCGCGCGCGGGGAGGACCCGCCGGCCCAGGGCCTGCGCGCGATGGTCCCGATGAACGTGCGCCAGGCATCGGAGAAGCTCGCGCTCGGCAACAGGGTCTCTTCGCTGTTCGTGCACCTGCCGGTCGGGGTCGAGACCACGGCCGACCGCTACCGGCACGTGACGCGGGAGGCCGAGGCGCTCAAGTCCGGCACGCAGTCGCTCGGGACGTCGACGATCATCTCGCTCGCCGGCCTCGCGCCACCCGTGATCCATGCGAGCATCGCGCGGAGCCTGTACGCGACGCGCCTCTTCAACGTGACGGTCACGAACGTGCCCGGGCCGCAGACGACGCTCTACGCGCTCGGCGCGCGGATGCGCGAGATCCTGCCCCTGGTCCCGCTCGCGGCCGAGCACGCGGTCGGCGTTGCGATCTTCTCCTACGACGGAAACGTCGTCTTCGGCATCAACGCGGCGACGGACGCGGTTCCCGATCTGAACGTCCTGCGCGACGGCATCGCGGACGAGCTCCAGGCGCTGCGCGACCTTGCTGCCACGGCGCAGCCGGCCCCGATGTGAGCATCACGGTCACAGAGGGCCGCGCCGACGAACGACGCAAGGTGCTGATCGCCGGCGGGGGCGTCGCCGGCGCAGAGACGCTCCTGGCCCTGAGCGCGATCGCGCCGTCCCGGGTATCGCTCGAGCTGATCGCGCCCGACCCGGACCTCACCTATCGGCCCCTCTCGGTCGCGGAGCCCTTCGGCCGAGCCACGACGAGGCGGCTCCCGCTGGCCGAGCTCGCCGCCGACCGCGGGGCGCACTACCGGTGTGACGGGCTCGAGCGCGTGGACCCCGGCGGGCGCGTGGTGCACACGAGCACGGGCGCCGCGCTTCCCTACGACTTCCTCGTGCTCGCGACAGGCGCGCGCGCGAGCGTCGCGCTGCCCGGGGCGGTCACGTTTCGCGGCCCCGCGGACATCATCGCGTTCGAGCAGCTGCTCGAGGGGGTGGAGGAGGGAGCCGTGCGACGGCTCGCGTTCGCGGTCCCGCACGGGGTCGCCTGGCCGCTGCCGATCTACGAGCTGGCCCTGATGACGGCCGCCCATCTCGCGGCCGCGGGCACCCCCGAAGTCGAGATCACGATCGTCACTCCCGAGCGCGAGCCGCTCGACGTCTTCGGTCCCGCGCCGAGCAAGCGCGTGCGCGCGCTGGCCGAGGAGGCCGGGGTCCGGCTGCTCACCTCGCATGCGCCCTCCTCCGTGGAGCCCGGCAGCCTCGTGCTGATGAGCGGCGCGAGCGTGCCCGCCGACCGCGTCGTCGCGCTTCCGATGCTCGACGTCCCGCCGATACCGGGAGTCCCGCAGGGGCCGCGCGGGTTCATCCCGACCGACCCCTCGTTCCGGGTCGACGGGCTGGACGGCGTGTACGCGGCGGGGGACGTGTCCTGGTACCCGATCAAGCAGGGTGGGCTCGCGGCCCAGCAGGCGGACGTCGTCGCCACCGCGATCGCCGCCGCCGCCGGGGAGCCCGTCCGGGCGACGCCGTTTCACCCGGTGATGCGGGGCATCCTGATCACGGGCGACAGGCCGGTGCACATGCGCGGCGGCGACGGCTTCGATCCGGCGGCGGGCACCGAGCCCCTGTGGTGGCCGCCGGGGAAGGTCGCGGGCCGCTACATCACGCCCTATCTGGCCGAGCGCCGGGGTGACCTCCCGCATTCTCCGCTGGCCGAGATCGAGCACCCGACGCGCGACGAGGAAGGGGTGGACCAGCCGGGCGTGCTGGAGATGTCCCTTGCCGCCGCCGACGCCAGCGCCCTGTCCGAGGACTTCGAGGGAGCGCTTCGCTGGCTCGACGCGGCGGAGCAGCTCAATGTCGTGCTGCCGATCGACTACGCGCGCAGGCGTCGCGCCTGGAAACGCGCCCTCGCGGAGCAGCGACAGGCGAACTGAGCCGTGGCCGTGCCGCTCGAGCAATGCGCGGACCTACCGGCGGCGCGTGTGGGCGGCAAGGCGAAGACGCTCGGCGCCGCGCTGCGGGCGGGATTTCCGGTCCCGCCCGGGGTCGTGATCGAGCCCGGCGAGCCCGTCGACGTCGACGCGGTGGTCGCCCTGCTGGGCGAGGGCCCGTTCGCCGTGCGCTCCTCGTCCCCGCACGAGGACGGCGCGGACGCCTCGTGGGCGGGGCAGTTCGTGACGCGGCTGTGGGTCGCCGCGGACTCGCTGGAGCGCGCCGTCGAGGACGTGCGCGCCTCGGGCACGGGCGCGGCGGCGCGCGCCTACGGCGGTCCGTCGGAGCCGATCCCGGCGCTCGTGCAGCCGATCGTGACCGCGGATGCCGCGGGCGTGATGTTCACGATCGACCCGCGCGACGGGCGCGACGACCGGTGTGTGGTGGAGGCGGTCGCGGGCCTCGGCGAGCCGCTCGCGGACGGCCGCGCCGAGCCGGCCCGCTTCCTGGTCGACGCACTGTCGGAGCAGGTGATCGAAGCGGAGCGCGCGGAGGCGGCCGGCATCGACGGCGAGCGCCTGCGCGAGGTGGTCGCGCTCGGCCTGCGGGTGTCCGAGTGGCGCGGCGAGCCGCTCGATCTCGAATGGGCGTGGGCGCTGGGCCGCGCGTGGCTCCTGCAGGCCCGGCCGATCACGGCCGCGTCGTGGGCGCCGGCCCCGGGCCAGTGGACCGGCGCCAACTTCAAGGAGGTGATGCCGGGCGTCGTGACGCCGTTGACCGCGTCGCTGGGGCTCGAGCACGACTTCCCCCGCGCGGTGGGCGAGTTCGCCGCCGACCTCGGCGTGATTCCCGCCGGCGAGCGCGTCACCGAGGGCCGGCGCTTCTACGGCCACGCCTACTGGCGCGTGGACAAGGTCAAGGACGCGATGTCGAAGCTCCCGGGCTTCCGCGAGCGCTCGTTCGACGCGACGATCGGCATCGCGCCCGCCTACGACGGGGACGGCCGCGTGTCCGGCTGGACTGCCACGACCCTGCGCCACGCCCTCCCCGCGCTGCGCGCGATGCGGCGCGCCTACCGCGACGACGGCCCGGCCGCGGGCCGCTACCGGGACGGGTTCGCGGCCGAGGAGCGGGAATGGCTTGCGATCGACTGGCAGTCGCTGCCGGACGGTGAGCTCGCCGAGCGCGTGCGCGAGGCGGTCCGGCAGCATTGGCGCACGAACCACTGGGCGATGCGGGTCTCGTTCCTCTCCGAGCAGGCGCAGGACGATCTGAGGACGGCGCTCACCCCGCTGAACGCGCGGCTCGATCCGCCCCCGAGCGAGGGTCTGCTGCTCGCCAACCTGGAAGAGCTCGCCACGGGTCGCGCCGCACGCGCCCTGGACGAGCTTGCCGCCCGTCACCGCGAATGGCGCCATGAGGTCGATGCCGCAACTGATCCCCGGGAGCTTCCCGCTCCGGTGCGCGACGAGTTCGAGGACCTCGTGGCGACCTTCGGCTACATGGCCGAGGCCGACGAGGAGCTCTCGCAGCCACGCTGGGAGGAGGATCCCGCTCTTCCTTTCGCGCTCCTGAAGGCGGCGATCGCCGTGGACGGGCACCCCGAGAGCACGAGCCAGGCGACCGGCGCCGCGGAGGAGCGCCGCGTGCTCGCCGCCGCGGGCCGGCGGGCAGGTTCGATCCGTCGCAAGCTGATGCGCGCGCGCCGCTACGCCTGGTGGCGCGAGGAGTTGCGCGACGTGCTCATGCGAACGAACCGGCTGCACCGGAGGGCGTTCCTGGCGCTCGGCCAGAGCTGGTCGCGGCGCGGGATGATCCAGCAGCCCGACGACGTCTTCTGGCTGACGGCTCCTGAGCTGGAGGCGGCGCTCGACGATCGCGACGCGCTGTCGCGCCTTGCCTCCGAGGTACCGCGCCGGCGCCGCCACGCCGACCGCTTTCGCCGCTGGCGCCCGCCCGAGACGCTCGGCGCCCCTCCGCGGGCATCGGCCGCCCCCGCCGGCGCGGCACGGTCGCTCGCGGGAACGGCGTGCTCGTCGGGGGTCGCGGAGGGCCCGGTCTGCGTGCTGCGCTCGCTCGACCAGGCGCCCTCGGTGAGGCCGGGATCGATCCTCGTGCTCGAATACTCGAACCCGGGGTGGACCCCGGTCTACACCGTTGCCGCCGGGCTGGTCACCGAGGAGGGAGGGTTGCTCTCGCACGGCTCGATCGTGGCGCGTGAGCGCGGCCTGCCGGCGGTGATCCAGGTTCGCGACGCCACGCGCCTGCTGCGCGACGGGCAGCGCGTGCGCATCGACGGCGACCGGGGCAGTGTGCTGGTGCTCGACGAAGGCGAATGAGAACCGCGACCGAGGAGGTTGACGATGGCGACCACGACGCAGGGGATCACCAACGAGGCGGCGTTCGAGGTGATCGGCGCGTACCTCTCGCGCCACAAGGCGGACGCCTTCAGGGCATTGGGCGTCGACGCGGTCCAGGACCGCCGCGAGGGTGTGCGCATCTGGGACCTCGAGGGCAATTCGTTCATCAACTGCCGCAGCTCCGGGGGAGTTTTCAACTTCGGTCATCACCCGCGGTTCGCGGTCGACGCGCTGAAGGCCGCGCTCGACGAGCACGACATGGGCGACTGGCTGCTCCCGTCGCTGAGACGCGCCAGGGGGGCCGAGGCGCTGGCCGCGATCCTGCCCGGTGACCTGCGCTACACGTTCTTCACCCCGTCGGGGGCGGAGGCGGTCGAGGTCGCCTGCAAGCTCGCGCGCGGCGTCACGGGGAGGGCGGGGATCGTGTGCGCCGAGCACGGCTACCACGGGCACGTGGGCTTCTCGCTGGCGATGGACGAGGACGAGTATTCACATTGGTTCAGGCCGCTCGTGCCCGGCATCTCGAAGGTGCCGTTCGGGGACGTCGATGCGATCGACCGCGCGGTCGGCGACGACACGGCCGCCGTGTGCCTGGAGACGATCCAGGCGACGGCGGGCATCGCGATCCCGCCGGACGGCTATCTCGAGCACGTGCGCCGCGTGTGCGACGAGCGCGGCGCGCTGCTGATCCTGGACGAGGTGCAGGCGGGCCTCGGGCGCACGGGACGCGTGTGGTCGTGCGAGCACTGGGGCGTGACGCCCGACCTGCTGGTGTCGGGCAAGGGCCTCGCGGCCGGGCTGTATCCGGTCTCGGCGTGCTCGTTCACGGAGCGCGTGGAGGCGTTCTTCGGCGAGGACCCCTTCTTCCACCCGTCGAGCTACGGCGGCTCCGAGCTCGCCGCGGTGGTCGTGGGGGAGGTCGCGGCGCGCGTCGCGGACCCGGGATTCCTCGCGCAGGTGACCCGCATGGGGGAGCGTTTCGGTGCGGGCTTCGAGGACCTCCGGCGGCGCCACCCGCGGAAGCTCGCCGGCCACCGTGCGAAGGGCCTGATGATGGCGCTCCAGACGCACTCCGACGAGCAGGGCATCGAGCTGGCAAGGCGGTCGATCGAGCACGGCGTGCTCGCGATCTTCGCCAACAACCGCCGTTCGGCGCTGATCGTGATGCCGCCCCTGGTGATCTCCGAGGACGAGGCCGACGAGGTGCTGGAGGGGCTCGACGCCGCCCTCGCCGCGACGGCCGGCTAGGTCAGCCGCCGCGCTGCGGCACTCCGCCCGCGCGCCCGAGGTCGAGCGCGACGGCGAGGATCAGGGTCGCCGTCCAGGCGTTCACGGGATCGGCCTTCAACGGCTCGTCGCCGCCGATGAGGTTGGCGATCAGCCAGATCGCGAACCAGAGGACTGTCATGTGCGTGCCTCCAATCGGGAGTGGCCGCGCGTCGTGCGGACGTCCGGCGTGGTGCTCATCGGGTGGAACCGTAGACCGGTGCCTGGATGGCGCCGCCGCGATCAGGCGATCGAGAGCACGGCGAGCGCGAGCACGCAGATGGACAGCAAGACGATCGTGCCGAGCACCGCGACCGCCTCGGCGCGGCCGACGGCCTGTTCGCCCATCAGCGCCGGGTCGCGGACGATGCCGTAGATCAGCGCGAGCAGCGGCAGCAGCAGCACGGCGTTCAGCGCCTGGCTGAGGTACAGGATGGGCACGAGCGGGGCGCCGGGGATCAGCACGATCGAGACGGCGACGACCACCACCACGCCGTAGGTCACATAGAAGACGGGCGCGTCGGAGAAGCGGTCGTCGAGCGCGGCCTCGTACCCGAGCGTCTCGCTCACGGAGTACGCGGTCGCGAGCGGGAGGATCGACGCGGCCAGCAACGCCGCGCCGACCAGTCCGGCGCCGAAGAAGGTGGTCGCAAGACCTCCCGCGACCGGCTCCAGCGCGACCGCGGCGTCGCGCGCGTCGTCGATGCTGCGGCCCTGGCTGTGCAGCGTCGCGGCGGCCGCGACGACGATGAAGAAGCCGATGATGCCGGTCAGCACCGCTCCGGTGACGACGTCCACGCGCTCGTAGCGCAGGTCGCGCAGCGTCAGGTGCTTGTCGACCGCGAACGACTGGATGAACGCGAGGCCCCACGGCGCCAGCGTGGTCCCGACCGTCGCGGTCGCGGCCAGCACGGCCTCGCGGGTGCCCGGCGGGCTCGGCACGACCAGGCCGCGCAGCGCCGCGCCCCAGTCCGGGCCTGCCAGGAACGCCGATACGACGTATGTCACGAAGATCGCGCTGAGCGCGAGCAGCACGTGCTCGACGCGCCGGAAGCTGCCACGGAGCACGAGCGCGGAGATCGCGACCGCGGCCAGCGGGACGCTCACGTAGCGCGAGACGCCCGCCAGGTCGAGGCCTGCCGCGACGCCCGCGAACTCGGCGCACGTGGTCCCGACGTTCGCGACGAGCAGCGCGACCAGTCCGGCACACGCGATCCGGATGCCGTACCGCTGCCGCGTCAGCCCCGCGAGGCCCTGGCCGGTCACGATCCCCATGCGGGCCCCGAGCTCGTGGAAGAGGATGAGGGCCGCCGTCGAGAGCGCCAGCACCCACAGCAGCCGGTAGCCGTGGTCGGCCCCCAGGATCGAGTACGTGGTGATCCCGGCCGGGTCGTCGTCGGACAGCCCCGCGAGCAGTCCCGGCCCGACGACGGCCAGGAGCGCTATGAGGCCGCTACGCCGGCGCACGCCGGCGGAATGCGTGGACCGGGAAACGGCGGCGCCCGGGCAGCCGTTCCACCAGCAGTTCCTCCAGCACGTCGTCCACGGCGACCGCGCCGACGATGCGCTCGTCCCGGTCGACTACCGGCAGGGCGAGGATGTCGTGCAGCGCGAAGAGGTCGATCACCCGCTCGGCCGGCGTGTCGAGCTGCACGATCGGCGTCGGCGCGGGGGTGGCATCGCCGGCAAGGAGCGCGCGCGGCGTGATCGCGCCCGCCACCCGACCGTCCTGGTCGACCACGAACACGGTCAGCAGCCCGTCCAGGTGAGGTGGATCGGCGGCCAGCGCCGCCCTGATCCGGTCCGCGGGCTCGCCGAGCCTCGCCGTCTTCACGGCCGGCGTCATCAGGCCGGCGGCGGTGGTCGGCGAGGCGGAGAGCAGCCGGCGCAGCTCGCCGGCGCGGCGCGAGGGCATAAGCGCGAGCAGCTCGTCGCGGCGCTCGCCGCGCAGGTGCCGCAGCGCGGCGACGGCGTCGTCGGCAGGCATCCCGGCGACGATGCGGCCCGCACGCTCCGGGCGCAGCGCGCTCATCAGGCGGCCCCCCAGCCGCGGACGTGCCTTGCCCAGCACCACGCCGGCCGTCTCGTCGTCGACGGCTTCCAGGACGTCGGCGCCGTGGCGCACCGGCAGCCGCGAGACCAGCGTGGCGAGCTCCGCCGGTCGCAGGCGCTTCAATCCGGCCGCCGGCGTCTCGATCGCGAGCTCCCGCCGGCGCGTGAGATGCAGGTCCTCCCACGCGACCGCCTCACGACGGGCGCGTCGCGCGAGCGCCCGCAGGTGCAGCCGCGACAACAGCGCCGCGAGACCCACCTCGACCGCGACGACGCGCAGCCCCCTGCCGGTGTCGACGAGGTCGACGTCCCCGACCCGCACCACTCGCTTGCCCGCGACGTCGACGATCTGGCAGTCGAGCACGTCGCGGCCCAGCAGCAGCTCGCCCGGCGCGAGCGCCGGCGTGCCTGAGGACGCGTCGGGACGCAGCACCAGGGGGCCGCGGCCGGGCCCAACTCGCTCCACGGCGCGCCAGTCGAGCTCCCGCGCGTCACGCCCGGAGCGGACCCTGATCCGTCTCACGACGGGGTGCCCTCCTTCGAAGGCGACCACGAGGTCGGCGACCCGGCCGATCCGCTCGCCGTCCGCGGACACGACCGCTCTACCGAGCTGCTCGGTCAGCCGGACCACGCGCGCGGACTTCTCGTTGCCGGGCCCGGGCGACGTCATGATCGCGATCGTATGACGCTCTGCCGTCGGCGCGGCCGACCCGGCGGGGTGTCGCCTAGGCCGGTGCGCGCTTGCGGGCGCGAGGCTTGCCGGTCCGCGCGGGCTTTTCCTTCTTCTTGATGGAGGCGTCGGGGCCCGGGAAGTAGATCGACTCGTGCTCGTCGTCCGCCCACTTCACGCGGTAGTGCTCGTTGCCGGGGCTGCCGAGCACCTCGACCACCAGCGCGTGGCGCGCCGGCTGTCCCTGCACGTGGCCGTGGACCTCGATCCAGTCCCCGGCCCGGGCGACTGTCTTCTTAGGTGACATCTCTCCCTCCTGTCTCAACAAGTGTGCGGGTTCACGGAAGCAGATGTGGTCATGCGCTCGCCGGGGCGGCCTCCGCCGCGAACGACATCTGGCTTGCGAGCACCTGTCCTTCCTTGACCTCGACGTCGGAGAGCTGGAATCCGCCAAGCCTCTGCTCGACGAACCGTGCCGCGCGGCGGGTGCAATCGTCGATGCCCTCGCGCGTGTCGAAGACGGCCACCGACGCGATCCGCGAATCGCCGGCGTCGATCAGGTAGTAGGCACGGAAGCCCTTGATCGACGCAACCTCGGTGACGAAGCCCTCGGCCTCGCGCGCGAGGTCGACCTGGCTGCCCGAGCCGATCGTGTAGCTGTGCAAGGTCACGTACAAGCGGGAACCTCCATAGAAGTCTGGAGGGCTGATCGTCACGCAGGCACGTCGTGCATTCATCGGTGCCACCTGCGGATCGCCCTTCCGCCCTTACTACGTAGAGGGTCCGAGCGCCCCCTGCGCCGCTCGGGCCCGTTCGTCGTCCAGGCTCCACTCCCTGGCCGTCCGCAGCAGGCCCAGGAACGCGAGCGTGCCGGGGATCGTCGGCAGCCAGAACGCGAAAGCCCGGTAGGACAGCACGCCCACGATCGCGAGCCCGCCGTCCACGCCGAACGCGATCAGGGCGCCGATCATCCCCGCGTCGACGCTGCCCACGCCGCCCGGCACCGGGAACGCGTTGGCGGCCGTTCCCACGAAGTAGGACATCACCACGACGCCCACCGGCGGCGGCGTGCCGAAGGCATGCAGGCAGGCCCACAGCACCGCCACGTCGAACGCCCACCAGCCCACGGCTCCGAGCAGCGCGGGGCTCCGGGCCCTCGCGAGCAGGAGCGCGCCCCGCAGCCCGGATGCGAGGGTGGCCGACAGCAGCGCGAGACGCGTGGTCCAGCGCGACGCGCTGTCGGCGCGCGGAGGAAGGGAAGCCGCGGGCCGGCCGGCCGCCGGGGCGAGCGCGAGCGCGAGGGCGAGCGCGATCACCAGGCCGCCGAACAGCGCGGGCGCGATCGTGATCCCGGGAGAGCCGTCGCCCGGGAGGAGGCCCGTGGCGAGCGCGAGGCCGAACACCAGCAGGGCGGCCATGTAGACGCCGTACAACAGCACCATGAACGTGGTCATGCGCGCGGCCACCTCCGCGCGCTCCATGCCGGAACGCCGGAGCGCCCAGACCGTCAGCACGATCCCGCCTGCCCCGGCCGCGGCGAACAGCCGTGTGGCGGCTACGCCGGCCATCGTGATCCGGTAGCTCTCGGGCCACCCGATGCGGGACCCGGGCCGCACGAACACGAAGCGGAACAGGACCACGTAGCTCGCATACGAGAGCAGCTCGAGCACGATCGCGGCGCCGAGCCACCACGGGTCCCCGTCGCCGATCCGGTCCCAGGTGCGCTCGAGCCCCGCGAGCCTCGGCACCACGTAGTAGAGGGCGCCGAGCGAGACCGCGAGGAACACGCCGAGCGCGGCGAGCCGCCGGCGCGTGAACGCCGTCCAGGGAGGCGCCGCGCGGCCGGGGTCCGGAGTGCCGGCGGCTTCGACCGGCCGGGTCAAGCCCCGGGCGCCGGGGCGTCGCCGTCCCCCGCGCGCGGGGGAATGACCAGCAAGGGGCGCCGGCAGTGGTGCGCGACGCCGCTCGACACGCTTCCCAGGAGGACCGACCCGACCCGTGAAAGGCCCCGCGGGGCGAGCACGATGGCACGCACGTCGCGCTCCTCGGCGAGCTCCACGATGCGTGGCCACACGCCGTCATCGGTCTTGATGCATACGGCCTCGGCGTCGAAGCCGGCGGCGCGCGCGATCCGTGCCCCTTCCTCGGCGAGCAGCCGGGCGGCCTCGGCGCCGGCCGCGTCGAGCTCGGTCGCCTGCTCGACGAGCGGGCCGGGCGAGTGCATCAGGGGGTTCCGGAGCATCAGCGTGGAGAGCGGCTCCCACACATGGACGACGAGCGCCGGGCCGCCACCGAGCAGGGCGGCGCCTTCGGCGATCGCGCGGCGCGCGTCGTCCGATCCGTCGAAGCACAGAAGCGCCGGTCTCACGTTCGTCCTCCCTGGTCGGGTTCGGCGCGGGCCGGGCGCGCCCGCGGGGGAAAGCCGCTGGCCAGCAGGCCGGAGACCGCGATCGCGCTGCCCAGTATGGCGGTGATCAGGATCGGCGCGCTGGGCGCCGCCAGCTCGAAGAAATCGCGGACGGCCGGGAGCGCGAGCGCGAGCGCGAAGAGCATCAGGAGCACCACGCAGAGCAGGGACACGAGCGTGCCCCTGCGTTTCGCGGTGCCCTCGAGCGCGAGCACGAGGAACAGTCCCACCAGCACGAGCGCGGTCGCGGCCACGGTGCGCGACTCGACGAGGGACAGCTCGAGCGCGTTCAGCGCGAACTGGTAGCTGGCGACGACCGCGACACCGGCACCCACACCCGCCGGCACGGCGAAGCGGCCGACCTCCCGGAGGAACCCCGCCGGCGACCATGCTCCGCTGCTCGGGGCGAGTGCGAGGAAGAACGTCGGGATGCCGATCGTGAGCGCCGCGGCGAGGCTGAAGTGACGGGGCAGCAGCGGATAGGCCGTCGCGGTGGTGCCGACCGTGAGGATCAGGAACGCCGCAAAGGCCGACTTGCTGACGTAGAGCTTGGCGACGCGCTGGAGGTTGCGCAGGATCTGCCGGCCCTCGTCGACCATCGCGGGGACGGCCTCGAAGCCTCCCTTCACGAGCACGACGTCGGACACGCTCTTGGCCATCTGCACGCCGCTGCCCTGGGCGATCGCGAGGCGGGCCGCCTTCAGCGCGGGTACGTCGTTGACGCCGTCCCCCACCATCACGACGTAGCGGCCCGCCTCGCGCAGCGCCCGCACGCAGGCGCTCTTCTGCTCGGGCGAGAGCCGCCCGATCACGGTCGCCTCGAGCGCCAGCTCGCGCAGCTCGGGCGAGTCCTCCGGGAAGCGCGACCCGTCCACGGGCGGGCCGCCGAGCCGCATGCCGGCATCGGCCGCGATCGCCGCGACCGTCTGCGGATGGTCGCCGGAGAAGACCTTGAGCTCGACGCCCTGGTCGAGGAAGTAGCGCACGGTCTCGCGGGTCTCGGCGCGCAGCGGCTCGGCGAGCACGGCGACACCGAGGAGGTCGGCGCGGGGGGGAGGGCCGGCTTCCCGGTGCTCGTCCGGTTCGAGCCGCCCTGCCGGCCTGGCGAGTGCGATCACCCGGCGCCCCGCCTGTTGCTCGGCGCTCACCCGCTCGCCGAGGGCGTCGAGCGCGAACAGCTCGGGAGCGCCGAGCACGTATGCGTCGGAGCCGAGCTGCAAGGCGCTCCAGCGCCGTCGCGAGGAGAACGGGACCTCGGCGTCCGTCGCCTCCGGCTCCGCCGGATGCGCACGGGCGAGGGCGGACACGGTCTCGTCGCGCGTGCCCGTCGACGCCGCGTAGCGTCCCAGCGCGGCTCCCAGCGCGTCCGCCTCGGTCCCGGCCGCGGGGAGGAGGTCGACCACGCGCAACCCGCTCTCGGTGAGCGTCCCCGTCTTGTCGAAGCACACCACGTCGGCGGAGGCGATCGACTCGACGGCGTTCAGCCGCTGCGCGAGCGCTCCCCGGCGTGCCATCCGCAGCGCGCCGACGGCGAACGTGAGGCTCATCAGGAGGATCAGGCCCTCCGGGATGAGGCTCACGACCGCCGCCGTCGCGGTGGTGACGGCCTCGCTGGTCGCCGTCTCGCGGACCCAGAGGGAGTACCCGAGGATCGCCGCCAGCGGCAGCATCACCGCGACCGTCAGCAGGAGCAGCCGGTTGAACGCCCGCTCGAGCGGGGAGCGCAGGCGCTCGTAGACCCGCGCGCCCGTCGCGAGGCGCTCGGCGTAGCTCTCGGGGCCGACCGCCTCGACCTCGTACAGGCCGGTGCCCTCGACAGCGAAGGAGCCGGACTGGATCGCGTCGCCCACGGACCGTGCGACCGGCTGCGACTCCCCGGTGAGGATCGACTCGTCGAGCGACAGGCCCACGCTCTCCACGAGTTGCCCGTCGGCGACGACCTGATCGCCGGCCTGGAGCCGCACGACGTCGCCGGCGACCACGTCCGCCACGCCGAGGTCGCGCTCCCGGTCCTCGCGCAGGACGCGTGCCGTCGGCGAGACCAGCGCGGCCAGTCGATCGAGCGAGCGCTTCGCCCGCGCCTCCTGCGTGATCCCGATCATCGTGTTGACGACGATCACGGCGAGGAACAGCGCATCGCGCCAGTCTCCGAATGCGAGCGTCAGCGCCCCGAAGGCGGCGAGGATCGCGTTGAAGACCGTGAAGACGTTGCCCGCCACGATGCTCGCGTAGGAGCGGCTCGCGCTGGGAGGCTTGAACGGAGGCCTCTCCGCCAGGCGCCGGCGCGCCTCCGACTCGGAGAGCCCGCGCGACGAATGCCTCTGGACCGTGTCGGCCGAGATCTCCTGTGACGTGGTTCTCAGCGGGACCTCCCGCGGCCACCGTACCGGTTCGTCCGCAGTCTTCCTCCCACGCTCGAGCAAGCGCGACCCCGTCGAGGTTGTCCTGGCGGAGCTCCGAGCAGCTACTTCACTGGTTCCACTTGTCAGCGGTGGATTTGCCGTGCCGCTGGCTCTTTGCGCGCACGCTGCTCACGTCCGGAGGAGTGCTGGAATCAAGCAACTCGGACTGCTCGTCCACCATCTGCCCCGCGCTTCGCCGTGCCAAGAACTTCCTGCGGAACCGGACCAGCCGCTGCTGGAGCTTGTTTGTTCGAGCGTCGCTCATGTCGTTTCGCCGCCTCGTTCGAGGATGGTCGCTGGTAGCACCGCATTCTGGCTTCGAGCCGGCTACCGACCATCGGGGGGATGACGCACATCGGCGGGGGCGACTACGGATTCACGGCAGCAGGATGAGACTCGCCGGGGCTCAGCTCGCAGGCTCGATCAGGCCGTAGTGGCCGTCGTAACGCAGGTAGATCACGTTCCCGCGTCCCGTCTCGGCGTTCACGAAGTACAGGAAGCGGTGGTGCAGCTCGTTCATCTCCGCCACGGCGGCGGCGAGCGCGATCGGCTCCGACAGGCGGCTCTCCTCGCTCGTGCCGGCCTCGCCCAGGGCTCGAGGCCGAGCCGTGCCGGCCGGCTCGATCACGCCGAGCCGGCCGTCATCGCGGACGTATATGACGGCATCGGCCCCGGTCTCGGAGTCGTGGAACAGGAGAAAGTCGTGATCGAGGTCCTCCATCAGCTCGGCGGCCTCGGCGGCCGGCATCGCGTCGAGCGAGAAGCTCTTGCGACGCACGACCGCGCGGTCCTCGACCGGACGCGGGAAATATCCAGGTCTCGGGGGAGACCACTGGCCGTGTCGCCAACTCCCGGCCGACGGGCGCCGGGAGCGGCGATGAACCGCGACCTGACGGTCGGCGAAGGCGCGTAGCTGTCGTGCGAGGTGCTCGGCGAGCCGGTCGACCGCGTGACGCATGTCCTCCTCTGCGACCCGGCCCCGAACGATGTGCCCGTTGACGTCGATCTCCGCCTCCGCTCTGGCGGAGCGCTCGATCCTGGGGTTCTCCTCCTGCATCAGCACCACATGCGCATCGAGGATCGGCGCATTGACGAGCCGCTCGAGGGGGGCGATCTGGGTCCGTACGTGTTCCGCCAGCTCAGCGGGCACATGCCCACGCGTTGTCACCCTCACGTTCACGCCCTGCCAGTCTCGCTGCGCGCCTCGGGCATCGCATCGGTGAAAGACCTCGACCTCGTACGCGGTTTCCCGCACACTCCAGGTCGTGCGCGGAAGAATGTGATTGTCCCGGCCTGCTACATCTTCGCGAGAGACCGTTGAACGTCCAGTCGACCCCAACGTCCGTACTGATAGTCGCTCATCGCACGGCCGCGACCCCGCGCCTGCTGGAGGCGGTCCGCGACCGGGCGCAGCGGGGGCCGTGCGCCTTCATGCTGGTGGTTCCGCGTGGATACTGGGATCCGGACACCGAGGAGGCGGCGCTCGTGGTCGAACTCGCGGTCCCACTCCTCGAGGAGGCGGCCGGCGGGCATGTCGAGGCGGTGATCGGAGACGCCGATCCGCTCGTCGCCGTGAAGCAGGTGCTCGAGCGGACGCGTTTCGAGGAGGTGATCGTCTCGACGCTGCCGGAGCGGGTCTCGCATTGGCTGCGACGCGACCTGCCACGACGCGTCGCGCAGCTCGGCATCCCGGTCACGGTCGTGACCGCCAAGCAGTCGAGCCGCGAGATCACCTCCGGCACGGGCGGCGACGAAGGCCACCGCTGAGCGGTGCGGCTGCGTCGAGGTCGTCTATGGCGTGCCGCTGCGCTTCGGCCGCGAGGCCGCCGAGTCATGGGATCGCCACCAGCTGGTGGCTGACACGATCTACGCGGAGATCCGGCGTCTCTACGGGGAGCGTTCGGTTGGCATCGGCAAGCCGGCTTCAGTGCCGTAGGAGTTTGCGTAGTTAACCCGGCCCGCCTTGCGGGCTTGCCCACGATGCGTGGGGGTTCGCGGCATTGCATGATCGTTGCCCTCAAGCGAGCAGAAGGAGCGCCGTGGCTGAGAACGGGCAAAGACCGACGGAAGCGTTTCGCGAGGAGCACCGCCATCTCGTCGCGCATGTGGATCAGATCCGCGCTGCGGGCGGCGAGGTCGTCGACCTGGCCCCGGAGGAGCGCGAGGCGCTGGTCGGCCGCATCCTCGAGTTCCTGCGCAAGACACTCGTCCCTCATGCGGAGTGGGAGGAGCAGGTGCTGTACGCCGCCGTGGGCAAGTTGCTCGGAAATACCGCGGCGACGGCGACGATGTCGCGCGATCACGTCGCGATCCGAAGGATGATCGACGCGCTCGCGGAAGCCGACCCCTCGAACGTCACGCGCCTGCAGGAGCTCCTGTACGGCTTGCACGCGCTGATCCTCGTGCACTTCGAGAAGGAGGAGGAGGTCTATCTCCCGCTGCTCGATACGCAGCCGGACCTGGCGGAGCGGGTCGTCGCGCAGATCGGCAGCTCGACCAAGGCGGGCTGAGCGAGCAGCGGCATGGCGTGGGCATATGCGAATGCCGCCGGTCCCCTCTACCGGGACCGCGCAGACGCCGGACGAGCGCTCGCGTCCCGGCTCCAGGGTCTGGCGGACGAGCGGCCGGTGGTCGTGGGGCTGCCCCGCGGCGGTGTGCCGGTCGCCTATGAGGTAGCCGCCGCCCTCGGGGCGCCGCTGGACATCGTGGTGGTCCGCAAGCTCGGGGCTCCGCTTCATGCCGAGCTCGGGATGGGCGCCGTCGGCGAGGGCGGGGTGCGCGTCGTGAACGAGGAGGTCGTCCGCGCTCTCGGCGTCACTCCCGAGGAGTTCGAGGAGGTGTCGGCGCGCGAGCAGGCGGAGCTCGAGCGACGGACCGCCCTCTACCGCGGCGACCGGTCGCCCGTCCCCGTGGAGGGTCGCACGGTGATCCTCGTCGACGACGGCATCGCGACGGGCTTCACGGCGATCGCCGGGGCCCGCGCGCTTCGCAGTCGCGGCGCGGCGCGGGTGGTGCTCGCGGTCCCCGTCGGACCGCCGGGCGCGGCGGGGCGCTTTGCCGGCGAGGTGGACGAGTTCGTCTGCCTCGATGCCCCGGAATGGTTCTTCGCGGTCGGCGCCTGCTACGAGCACTTCGGACAGACCGGCGACGACGAGGTGCGGACGCTGCTCGAACGGGCACACGGCATCGCGGGCGCCGAGGATCACGCGGCGCGCGGGCAGCCCCGCGCGGTCGGCGCGCGCCCCGTCGGCGGGGTCGACTGGAACCAGGTGCGCCATCGCGACGTCGACATTCCGGCAGGGCGTGCGCGGCTCACCGGAGACCTGCGCCTGCCCCCGGTGCCGGCGGGTCTCGTGATCTTCGCCCACGGGAGCGGGTCGAGCAGGCTCAGCCCGCGGAACATGCAGGTCGCGGCCGCGCTCACCGCGGCCGGCTTTGCGACGTTGCTGTTCGACCTGCTCACGGAAGCCGAGGCGCAGGACCGACGGAACGTCTTCGACATCGCGCTGCTCGCGGAGCGGCTCGCGGCAGCCACGCGCTGGGCCCGGCAGGACGCGGAGCTCCACCCCCTGCCGCTCGGCTACTTCGGGGCCTCCACGGGCGCGGCGGCGGCCCTCTGCGCCGCCGCCGACATGAACGGCGACATCCGCGCGGTGGTCTCCCGCGGCGGGCGCCCGGACCTGGCCGCGCCGCGCCTGCACGAGGTCACCGCTGCGACGCTGCTGATCGTGGGAGGCGCCGACGAGGTCGTGCTCGAGCTCAACGAGCAGGCGCTGGCCGCGCTGCGCTGCACGAAGGAGCTCGCGCTGGTCCCGGGCGCGACGCATCTCTTCGAGGAACCGGGGGCGCTCGAGCAGGTGGCGGCGCTGGCAGCGGGCTGGTTCGCCCGGCACCTCCTCTCCGCTTCCAATTTATAGCGCAGGGGGGGCTTGCGGCAAGCCCCGGGTCGTGCCGCATAATCGCCGGCCGAAGCGCCAGAACCTACGGAAATGGGAGTAGCGAAATGCGTGTGTCGACGTACGGGTCGCGCGGGGACGTGGAACCGACCGAGCATGCGGTGGTGATCGCCGGAGGAGGTCCGACGGGGCTGATGTTGGCGGGCGAGTTGGCGTTGGCGGGGGTCGACGTCGCCATTGTCGAGCGGCGCGCCGGCCAGGATCTCCCCGGCGTCGCGCGCAGGCGGTCTGCACTCACGCACCATCGAGGTTCTCGATCAGCGCGGAATCGCCGATCGGTTCCTCTCGCAGGGACAGGTGGCCCAGGTCCAGGGCTTCGCCGGGAGCCGGTTGGACATCAGCGACTTTCCCACCCGGCATCCCTACGGGCTCGGGCTGTGGCAGAACCACATCGAGCGCATACTGGCCGGCTGGGTCGGCGAGCTGGCGGTGCCGATCTATCGCGGACGTCGAGGTGACCGGTTTCGCGCAGGACGACACCGGCGTCGACGTCGAGCTGTCCGACGGCCAGTCGCTGCGGGCGGAATATCTCGTCGGGTGCGACGGAGGACGCAGTCTGATCCGCAAAGCAGCCGGCATCGAGTTCCCCGGGTGGGATCCGACGACCAGCAGCCCTGATCGCCGAGGTCGAGATGGCCGAGGAGCCGGAATTGGGCATCCGACCGACGCCCTCGGCATCCATGCCTTCGGCAGGTTGGAGTACGAGATCCGCGACGGCGAGGTGGTCTACAAGGATGAGGGACCGGTACGGGTCATGGTGACCGAAGAGCACGTCGGAGCCACGAGCGAACCCACCCTGCGCGATCTCAGCGAGGCGCTCATCGCCGTATACGGGACCGATTACGGGATCCACAGTCCCACCTGGATCTCCAGGTTCACCGATATGACCCGGCAGGCCGCGTCCTACCGCGACAGACGGGTGCTGCTGGCCGGCGACGCCGCACACGTGCATTCCCCGGTCGGTGGACAGGGCCTCAACACCGGTGTGCAGGATGCGGTGAATCTGGGGTGGAAGCTGGCCCAGGTGGTCAACCGGACATCGCCGGAAAGCCTCCTGGATACCTACCACGCCGAGCGCCACCCGGTCGCCGCCCGCGTGCTGCGCAACACGATGGCGCAAGTCGCGCTCAGCCGCCCGCCGACGAGCGCATCGAAGGCCTTGCGCGACACCGTGTCCGAGCTGCTGAGCATGGACGAGCCGCGCAAGCGGTTCGCCGCGATGTTGTCCGGTCTGGACATTCATTACGACCTCGGCGAGGGACACCCGCTGCTCGGACGCCGCATGCCCGATCTCGACCTGGTCACCGCCAACGGCCCGCTGCGGGTCTTCACCCTGCTGCACGATGCCCGGCCGGTGCTGCTCAACCTCGGTGAGCCCGGCGGCTTCGACATCACTCCATGGGCAGATCGGGTTCAGTTGATCGACGCCAAATACGTTGGCACGTGGGAGCTTCCGGCACTCGGGGCGGTCACTGCTCCCACCGCCGTGTTGATTCGGCCCGACGGATATGTGGCCTGGGTGGGAGGCCCAGCCCAGGTGGGGCTCACCGACGCGCTGACCACCTGGTTCGGACCGCCTGCTGCGGCGTAGCTCATTCTGTTGGGAGGCCTCAGCCCTTCACCACACCGAGCGGATGCAGCTGTGCGACGCGCGCGGCCAGGCCGGCGCGCTCGACGACGGACACGACCTCTTCGACCTCCTTGTAGGCGAACGGCGCCTCCTCCGCCAGCCCCCGGTTCGAGGGACACCGCACGACGATCCCCTGCTGCACGAGCTCACGCCGCAGCTCCGCGCCCCCGATCCGCTTGCGCGCGGCGGTGCGGCTCATTCGCCGTCCGGCGCCGTGGCAGGTCGTGCCGAAAGAGCGCTCCATCGCGCCCCGCTGCCCGGCCAGCACGAAGCTGCTCGTGCCCATGCTGCCGGGTATGAACACCGGCTGCCCGACCTCCCGGTAGGCGACCGGTATCTCCGGCGACCCGGCGGGGAACGCGCGCGTCGCGCCCTTCCGGTGGACGCACACCTCACGCCCGCCGTGGCGCTCGATCTTCGCGACGTTGTGCGCGACGTCGTAAACCTGCCGCGTACCGGCTGCGGCTTCGGCCCCCATCACCGACTGCACCGCGCGGCGCACGGCATCCGCGATCGCATGCCGGTTCGCCCAGGCGAAGTTCGCGGCGGCGGCCATCGCGCCCATGTAAGCGCGGCCCTCGGGCGACGAAAGCGGCGCACAGGCGAGCTGGCGGTCCGGCAGCGTGATCCGATAGCGCACGAGCGCCGCGTCCATGCGCCGCAGGAAGTCGGTGCAGACCTGGTGCCCGAGGCCACGGGAGCCCGAGTGGATCAACACGGTTGCCTGCCCCTCGCGCAAGCCGAACGCCGCGGCCGCCACCGGGTCGAACACCCGCCCCACCCGCTGCAGCTCGATGAAGTGGTTGCCGGAGCCCGCCGTGCCGAGCTGGCTGCTGCCGCGCAGGTGCGCCCGTTCGGACACGCCCGCCGGGTCCGCTCCGGCAAGGCATCCATGGGACTCCGTGAACTCGATGTCTTGCTCGGTGCCGACGGCGTGGTCCTCGACCAGGGCGCGCGGACCGCTCCGCAGCACACGGTCGAGCTGCGGCCGTGTGAGCGACAGACGCCCGCCGCGCCCGACACCGGCCGGCACGGCCCGGGAGATCTCGTGGACGAGGGCCTCGCGCCGTTCGCCGAGCTCGTTCGCCCCGAGCGGAAGGGCCAGCAGCCGCACGCCGCAGTTGATGTCGTAGCCGACGCCGCCGGGGGACACGACGCCGTCCGGCAGCTCGATCGCGGCGACGCCGCCGACCGGGAAGCCGTACCCCTCGTGGATGTCGGGCATCGCAAGCGCGGCCTCCACGATGCCGGGGAGGGTCGCGACGTTCTCGAGCTGCTCCAGCGACCGGTCCTGCTTGATCGCGTCGAGCTGCTCGCGCGAGCAGAACACGCGCGCCGGCACGCGCATGTCCTTGCGCGCGGCGGCGGGCACCTCCCAGAGCGTCTCGTCGAGGCGCCGCAGCTCAGACATCGAGCACGACCGTGGCGCGCCATCCGCGATCGACCGGCTCGAAGGCCAGGCGATGATAGGTCGCCGCCTTCACGAGATGCGGCGGGGATGCGGCGCCGAACCCGACGGTTGCGCGAAGCGTCCCGTCCGTGAGCTCGATCCGTTCGGCCGCGCGTGGGACGAGGCCTTCGACCTCCGCGAGGAACGCCAGCTCGCCGATCCACTCGGCCAGCAGCGCCGCGCGGTCGTCGGCCGTCACCTCGATCTGCCGGTGCGTCGCGGTCGCGCTGCGCGCCTCGCCGTCCCCGAGCAGCTCTCCCAGGGCGGCGGCGGCTTCCGCGAAGACGCCCTCCGGGGTCGAGGCCTCCAGCTCGAGCTCGACCTCACCCGTGTGGTCTCGCCACCGGTACACGCGTCCTCATTCGAGGATGAACGTGACCTTCAGATCCACCCTGAAGCCCGTGATCTTGCCGTTGTCGATCATCACGTTCTGTTCCTTCACCCACGCCCCGCTGATGTTGCGCACCGTTTCGCTCGCCTTGGCGATCCCCTGCCGGACGGCATCCTCGAAGCTGTCCCCGGATGTCGCTGTGATCTCGGTGACCTTTGCTACGGACATGACGTGTCTCCCTTGGAGTTGGAGGATTGAGTCACCGATTCTCGGGCGGCCGCGCGGAGTCGGGCATCGGGGATTGGCCGACGCCGGCATCGTAGAAACCCCCGATGGGGCGGATGCGCGCCGGGTCTAGGCTGACGCGGACCGTGCCCCCGGGACCCGATAGCTGATGCCCAGGGGATGACCGACGCGGCGACAGGTGGCGTGTCCCGCGGGATCGACCCCACCGAGCGGGTCGACCTGCTCCTGCGCGACCTGCGCTCGTCCCGCACCGGCCTGTCTTCACGCGAGGCCGAGCGGCGGCTCGTGCAGTTCGGCCCCAACGAGCTGCGCCGCCGCGGGCGCCGCCGCTGGCCGCGCGAGCTCGCCGGCCAGTTCACGCACCCGCTCGCGCTGCTGCTGTGGGCGGCCGCCGCGCTCGCGTGGGTGGCCGGCGATCGAGGCGGTGGCGGTGGCGATCGTCGTGGTGATCGTGATCAACGCGGTGTTCGCGTTCCTCCAGGAGATGCAGGCGGAGCGCGCGGTCGAGGCGCTGGCCGCGTACCTGCCGCCGCAGGCGAAGGTGCTGCGCGACGGCCGCGTCGAGGCAGATCGAGGCGCGACGCCTCGTGCCCGGCGACGTGCTCGTCGTCGAGGCGGGCGACCGCATCTCGGCCGACGCCCGCCTGCTCGAAGGCGGCATCGAGGTGGACCTCTCGACGCTGACGGGCGAGTCGCTGCCGGCCTACCGCGGCGGCGGAGCTGCTCGACAGCCGGGTGCCGCTGCTGCGAGGCGCGCGATCTGGTGTTCTCCGGAACGAACTGCACGGAGGGCGAGGCGCGCGCGCTCGTGTACGCGACCGGCATGCACACGGAGCTGGGCCGGATCGCGTCGCTGTCGGAGCGGGTGGAGCGGGAGCAGAGCCCGCTGGAGGGGCAGGTCCGCAGGGTGGCGTGGCTGATCGCGCTGATCGCCGTGGCCACCGCCGCGGCCTTCGTGCCGCTCGCGACGCTTCGTCGCCGGCCTGCCCGTCTCCGACGCGGTCGTGTTCGCGGTCGCCCTGCTGGTCGGCAACGTGCCGGAGGGGCTGCTGCCGGTGATCACGCTCGCGCTCGCGGTCGCGGTGCGCGGGCTGGTGCGCCGCGGCGCGGTGGTCAAGCGCCTCAGCGCCGTGGAGACGCTCGGCTCGACGAGCGTGATCTGCACCGACAAGACCGGCACGCTGACCGAGAACCGCATGCGCGTGACGTCGATCTGGACGCCGGCGCAGGCGCTCGATCTCTCCGGCGGGAACGGCGCGTCGCGCCAGGCGACCGTGACGCCGTCACTGCGCGCGCTGGCCGACGTGCGATGGCGGCCTGCAACAACGCCCGGCTCGAGGCGCCCGGACAGCGGCACGCGGCGACCCCACCGAGGTCGCGATGCTGAGCGCGGCCGCCGCGCTCGGCGCCGACGTGGACGTCGCGAAACGCGACCGCGAGCGGCGCCGCCAGTTCCACTTCGACCCGACGCTCAAGCGGATGTCGACGGTCGACGAGCGCGACGGGGCGCTGTGGGTGGACACCAAGGGCGCGCCGGAGGCGCTGCTGCCGCGCTGCGACGACGATCCTCTGGACGCGACGGCGCAGAGCGGCCGCTCGGCGCCGGCGAGCGCGACGGAGGTCGCGAGCGCCGTCGAGCGCTACGCGGACGCAGGGCCTGCGCGTGCTCGCCGTCGCGCGCGGCCGGCTGGAGCCGGGCGACGCCGTGCCGGAGCGGCGCGAGCAGGCCGAGACCGGCCTGTGCCTTGCTCGGCCTGGTCGCGATGTTCGACCCGCCGCGGCCGGAGGTCGCCGCCGCGGTGGCGGGCTGCCACGAGGCCGGGATCCGCATCATCGTGATCACCGGCGACCACGGGCTCACGGCGGCCGCGATCGCGCGGCAGGTCGGCATCGCCCGCGACGGGCCGACGGTCGTGACCGGCGCGGAGCTCGAACGCATGAGCGAGGACGAGCTCGACCGGCTGCTGCGCGAGGGCCGCGAGCTGATCTTCGCGCGCAGCTCGCCGGAGGCCAAGCTGCGCATCGCGGACGCGCTGCGCGCCGAGGGACACGTGGTGGCCATGACCGGCGACGGCGTCAACGACGCGCCCGGCGCTGCGCCGCGCCGACATCGGCGTCGCGATGGGCCGCTCGGGCACGGACGTCGCGCGCGAGGCCTCGACCATGGTGCTGACCGACGACAACTTCGCGACGATCGTCGCCGCCGTGCGCGGCGGGCCGGCGGGTCTACGACAACATCCGCAAGTTCATGCTCTACATCTTCGCCCACACCACCCCGGAGGTGACGCCGGTGATGGTGTTCGCGCTCAGCGGCGGCGCGATCCCGTTGCCGCTCACGTCATGCAGCTGCTGGCCTTCGACGTCGGCACCGAGACCGTCCCGGCGCTGGCGCTCGGGCAGGAGGCCGCGGAGCCCGGCCTCATGCAGCGGCCGCCGCGCAAGCGCTCGGAGGGGGTGATCCAGCCGCCGATGCTGGTGCGCGCGTGGCTGTTCCTCGGGGTGATCTGCGCGATCCTCGCGATGGCCGGGTTCTTCTACGTGCTGCTGAAGGCGGGCTGGAGCCCGGGCGACCCGACCGGCGAGGGCGACCCCCTGCACCACGCCTACCGGGAGGCGACGACCATGACCTTCTTCGGCATGGTCGCGGGCCAGATCGGGACCGCGTTCGCCGCCCGCACCGAGCGCGCGTCGCTGCGCTCGATCGGCGTCCTCAGCAACCGCCTGCTGCTGTGGGGGATCGCGTTCGAGCTGGTCCTCGCGGCGATGTTCATCTACCTGCCGCCGTTCCAGTCGCTGCTCGGCACGGAGGCGCTCGGCGCTCGACGCGCTGCTGTTCGCGGCGCCGTTCCCGTTCATCGTGTGGGGCGCGGACGAGCTGCGGCGCTGGCTCGTGCGCCGGCGCGCGTCTAAGTAGTTTCCGCCGACGCGGCGGCGGAGGAACGCCGATGGCGCGTGGGTTCGCGCCGGATACCTTCTTCCCATGCCGGGCAGCATCAGGGTCGCACGAGTGGCCGGGATCCCGATCGGGATCCACCCGTTGTGGTTCGCCGTCGTGGCCCTGATCACCTGGAGCCTGGGGGAGGCCTACTACCCCGAGGTGATCGAGGGCATCGCGCCGCTCGCGGCATACGCGCTCGGCCTCGCGAGCGCCCTGCTGCTGTTCGCAAGCGTCCTGTTGCACGAGCTCGGGCACGCGCTGGTCGCCCGCCGCTACGGCATCAGGATCGACGAGATCGACCTGTGGCTCCTGGGAGGAGTGGCCGTCATGCGCGACGGCGCGCGCCGGCCCCGGGAGGAGCTGCGGTTCGCGCTGGCCGGCCCGGCCGTGACCGTCGTCGTCGCGATCGTGTGCGGCGCGCTCGCGCTGCTGCTCTCGTACACGCAGCTGACCGCGGCGCAGGCGCTGCTCGAGTACCAGGCGGTGGTCAACGTCGCGATCGTCGCCTTCAACCTGCTGCCCGCCTTCCCGCTCGACGGGGGCCGCGTGGCGCGGGCGCTGCTGTGGTCGCGCAAGGGCGACAAGGTCGCCGCCACGGCGGTCGCCGCGGCGGTCGGCCGGGTCTTCGCGGTCGGGTTCATCGCGCTGGGGGCCATCGCGATCGCGGCCGGTGTCCCCACCGGGTTCTGGTTCGCGCTGATCGGGCTGTTCCTGCTGCTCGCCTCGCGCGCTGAGCTCCAGCAGGCCCGTATCCAGGAGATCTTCGCCGGCCGGCGCGCGGAACAGCTGATCTCGCATCCCGCGGTGGTGCTGCCCGGCGATCTGACCGTGGAGGAGGCGATCCGCGACTACTTCGTGCCGCTCGGGTACACGGCCTTCCCGGTCGCCGATCTGTCGGGGCGGCCCGTCGGCCTGCTGTCCCTCGGCAGGGTGCAGCGGGTCCCGGCGGCGGAGCGGTCGAGGGTGCGCGTCGCGGACCTCGCGGACCGGGACCCGGACCTGTTCGTCGGGCAGGACGAGGACGTGGCGGAGGTGCTCGGGCGGCCCGCGTTCGTGCGCGTCGGCCGGGCGATCGTCGTCGGCCCCTCCGGCGAGGCGAGCGGCCTGCTCTCGATCACCGATGTGGAGCGGGCGGTGCGCGCGACCGTGCTCGCGCCCGGCGGGAACGGCAACCGCGCAGACACCCGCCCGGTCCGCAGCGCGAAGCGCTAGAAAGCAAGGCAAGGGAAGCGCGGCTTGGACGCGGAGACCCTCGCCTGGATCCTCGCCGCGGGCGCGGCCACCGGGTTGGGGGGCGTCGCCCTGCTCGCGTTCAGGCGACCGTCCCAGGCGCTGCTCGACAGGCTGCTCGGCTTCACCGCCGGAGTGATGCTGGCGGCCACCGCGTTCAGCCTGCTGGTGCCGGCGCTCGACCGGGGCAGCGTTGCCGAGGTGCTCGCCGGCTTCGCGCTCGGCAGCGGCTTCGTCGCCGTGCTGGATGCGCGCGTCCCGCATGCCCATGCCCGCTTCCACGAGCACGGCCGGCGGGCGGCCGAGGAGTACGAGGCGCGGGCGCGCGCCCGCCTGCTGCTCGCCGCGCTCACGATCCACAACATTCCCGAGGGACTCGCGGTCGGCCTCGCGTTCGCCGCGGGCGGGAACGAGCTGGGGATCCCGCTGGCGCTCGCGATCGGCATCCAGAACATCCCCGAGGGCTTCGCCGCCGCGGCGCCGCTGCTCGCCGCGGGGACCAAGCCGCGGTCGGCGGCGCTGGTCGCGGCGGCCACGGGCGCCGTCGAGCCGCCCGCGGCGATCTTGGCGTTCGCGGCGTTCGATCTCGCGAGCGGCATGCTGGCCGCCGGTCTCGGCTTTGCGGCCGGCGCGATGCTCTACGTGATCGTCGACGAGCTGATCCCCGAGAGCCACGCGCGCGGGGGCGAGCTGGGCGCCTCCGTGGCGCTGATGGCAGGCTTCATGCTGATGCTGGCCCTCGACAACGCCTTCTGAGCATGATCGAAGGAATCCGCGCGCTGCTGCTGGACCTCGACGGGGTGCTCTACGTCGAGGACCAGCCGATCGCGGGCGCCCACGCGGCGGTCGAGCGCATGCGTGACCGGTTCGCGCTGCGCTTCGTCACGAACACGACCGCGCATTCGCGCACGCGGACCCTGGACAAGCTGAGCCGCCTGGGCTTCGCCGTGGAGCCCGGCGAGCTGGTGACGCCCGCTGCGCTCGCCGTGCGCCATTGCCGCGAGCGCGGCCACGCGCGCGTCGCGCTGGTGATGAACGAGGAGGTGAAGCGCGACTTCGCCGACCTCGAGGAGGCAGGGGACGACGCCGCCGACGCGGTGATCATCGGAGACCTCGGGCCGGCATTCGGCTACGACATCCTGAACCGCGCGTTCCGGCAGGTATTCGGCGGCGCCGAGCTGATCGCGCTCCAGAAGAACCGCTACTGGCTGCGCGCCGATGGGCTGTCGCTCGACGTGGGCCCCTTCGTCGCGGCGATCGAGTACGCGACCGGGCGCGACGCCTACGTCGTCGGAAAGCCCGCACGCGGCTTCTTCGAGGGGGTGCTCGGCGATCTCGGAGTCGACGCGACGGAGGCGGCGATGGTCGGAGACGACGTCGAGTCCGACATCGGCGGCGCGCTGGGGGCGGGGCTCGCCGGGATACTCGTGCGGACGGGCAAGTACCGCGCGCAGGCCGTCCGTGAGTCGGGCGTCGAGCCAACCGCAACGGTCGCATCGATCGCCGACGTGCCGGCGCTGTTCGGGTCCTAGCGCGGGTACGTACTTTCCACGGCATCAACGGCGGGGGAACTCCGATGGAGCCGCCGCCGATCGCCAATACGGTCTTTCCCGAACGGCGATGATCCTCTCGCGCACGCACGGGGAAGGCACGGTCTGCAGAGACGGGATTGCGGACGCGCGGCGCAGGATCCGCGACCTGGCCGATCGGGGCTTCACGGTGGGCGAGATCACGGCCCGCTTTCGCGGGCCCCTGAGCGAGCCGGAGCACGAGTTCATCTGGCGCATCGCGTGCGCGGAGACGCGCCGCGCCCGCAACGAGCGCCGGATGCGGGTCCCCGGATGAAGGGCGCGCCGGCGGTGTACCGGACCGTGATCGCCGCCCACGCGGGAGACGAGCTTTCCGCGGACGCGCTCGCGCTCGCGCGGCTGGTCGCCGGCGTGACCGGAGCCCGCCTCCTGATCGCGCACGTGATCCCACCGAGCGTCTCCGCCGCGGACGGGCCCTGGATCGCCCGCCGGCGGGTCCTGCGCGAGCGGGCGGACGCCGAGCGGCTGCTCGACGGGCTTCGCCGCGAGTCCGCGCCGGAGCTGGAGGTCGAGACCCGCCTGGTCGAGTGCGCATCCGCGGCGCGCGGCCTGCACGACCTCGCGGAGGCCGAGGGGGCGGACCTGATCGTGCTGGGCTCGTGTCATCGCGGGCCCGTCGGGCGGGTGCTGATGGGCTCTGTCGCCGAACGTCTGCTCCAGGGGGCCCCGTGTGCGGTCGCAGTGGCCCCGCGCGGCTACTCCGCGCCGGACCCCGAGGGCCTTCGACGGATCGGCGTCGCCTTCGACGCCTCGCCGGAGTCCAGGGTCGCGCTGCATCACGCAGCGGCGCTCGCCGGCGCCGCCGGCGCCCGGCTGCGGCTGATCGCGGCGGTGGAGCCCGTCGTCTTCCCCGCGTTCGTGAACGTGCCGGCCGGCGACGCCTACGCGGAGCTGATCCGCACCCGCCGCAAGTTCCTGGAGGACGAGACCGAGTCCGCGGCGGCGGCTTTGCCGCCCGGCATCCCCGCCGGAACACGGGTGGTCGACGGCAACGCGGTCGACGCGATCGCGACGGCGGCCGGGTACGGCGTCGATCTGCTGGTCGTCGGGTCGCGGGGCTGGGGCCCGGTCCGCCGCGTCCTGCTCGGCAGCGTCTCGGCGCGGCTGCTCCGAGTCGCGCCCTGCCCCGTGCTCGTCGTGCCGAGGCCGGCGGACACCGACGAAGCCGTGCCGGGGGGCGAGCCGGCGGCCGAGGCCGAGCGCACGGCCCGAGCGGGGTCGAGAGCGTGATGCGATCGAGCCGCGCCTTCGGGCCGCCCGCGGAACGTGACCTCGCGGCGGCGATCCGGCAGGGCGCCTACCTCACGAACGACGTCGACCTCTTCCGCGTCGTCGCCGTCGTCTCGGGCTCGAGCGGCCTCAAGGTGATCGAGCTCGAGGATTGCCGCACGCTCGAGGTCCACACCTACTCGGGACCCGGTGTCACGTCGCTCGGCCTCACCCCGGTGACGGCCGCCGCGGTCGCCGATTCCCCCGATCGCGAGGCCTACTCCGCGCGCAGCACGTCCGCCACCTGAGCGCGAGCCGCGCGGCGCGCGACGAGCGCGCCCGTGGCGGCCGCAAGCCCCACGAGCGCGGCCGCCGCGAGCGCGACTCCGCCCGGGGCGGGCGGGCTTCCCAGCTCGGGGCCGATGCCGGCGCCGCGCCCGACCGCCTCCAGCATCAGGTCGGCGGCGAGCAGCCCGGCGGGCACCCCCAGCAACACCGCGGCGATTGCGGTCGCGGTCGTGCCGACGGCCACGCTCCAGACGACCTGCCGCGGGGTGAAGCCGATCGTCTTGAGCACGCCCACGTCGCGGATCCGCTCGCGAATCCCGAGCACCGTCGCCGCGAGCAGGTTCACGACCGCGAGCGCCAGCACGAGCGCGCTCAGCGCGTAGAACGCGAACCTGAACGCGTCGAAGTCCCCGACGTCGGTGTCCCGGACCTGCACGGAGCCGCCGGCGGCCGAGAGCCGGCGCGCGACGGCCGACCTGTCCGCTCCGGGCGTGACGCGCACGAAGTAATCGCCGGGGGCGGCCGCGGGCTCGACCGTGCGCAGGCCGGCGAGCGTGATCTGGGCGATCTCACCGGAGTCCTCCGTCTCCTGGTATCGCCCGACGATGCGCAGGTCGAGCCGTCGCCCGCCGACCTCCAGCGGCAGCGGGTCGCCGACCTCAAGATGGAGCAGGCGCAGCAGGCCGTAGCCCGCGACGGCCTCGCTTGCCGTGCGCGGCATCCGGCCCTCCCGCACGACGAAGCCGCCCCGCCGCAGGTCGCCGCCGAGCGCGCGCACGAGGAACGTCGCATCGCCGACGGCGCCCCGCCGGTCGGTCGCCGTGTACCAGTCCCGCACGCCCGGTTGCGCGGCGAGCGTTCGCGCGACGGCGTCGGCGGGCGCGTCCCCGGCGTCGACGACGACGTCGAACGGGTCTCCGGCGAGCGCGGGCCGGTCGACGATCTCGTCGACCGTGCGGTCCATCGCGAGCGTGGCGACTATCGCGATCACGGTCACGGCGAGCGTGGCGATCGACAGCCAGGCGCGCAGCGGTCGCGCCGCGACATCCTTCAGGCCGACGACCGTCGGCGGGCGCAGCCCCAGGCGGACGGCGAGGCCGGCGAGGCGCGAAGGCCGGGCCGAGACAGGCGACGCTCCCTGCGTGATCGCGCGGCTGGCGGGTATGCGTCCGGCTCGCCAGGCGGGCAGCACCGTCGCGGCGCACACGATCGCCAGCACTGCGGCAACCGCGATGAACACCGTGCCGATCGTGACCGGGGCACGGCCGCCGCCGAGCACCTCCGCCACGTCGAGCTCGAGGCTCGGCGCCAGCAGGAGGCCCGCGGTCACGCCGAGCACCGCGCCGCCCGCCGCGACGATCAGGTTCTCCCCGAGCACGATCATCGTGAGCGTGCCCGGTGTGAACCCGAGCGCCTTCAGGATGCCGAGCTCACGGTAGGTCGCGAGCACGCGGGCGCTGACCGCGCTCAGGATCACGAGGCCGGCGGCGACCAGCAGGAACACGCCGAACGAGGCCAGGAAGGCGGCGAAGAACCGGTTCAGCCCGAGCGCGTCCCCGCGGGTGTCCTTCCAGTCCAGCACGTGCGTCACGCCGCGCTCGTGCGCGCGCTGGATGCGCGACTCGAACGCGCCGACGGCGGCGGGCTTCGCGATCCTGACGAGCAGCATGGACTCGGCCCGGCGCGGGTCGAGCCGGTGGAGCACCGCGGCCGGGGCCCACACCGTCGCCGAGGAGCAGTCGGGATAGAAGCAATCGAGCATGTCGAGCGCCGTGCCCACGACGCGCACACCGGCCTTGCCACCGTTCCCGTCCAGGACGAGGCGGTCGCCGGGCCCGATGCCTTCCTCCAGCGCGAAGCTGCGCTCCACGACGACCTCGCGCGCGCCGCCCGCTCTCAGCCACCGTCCGTCGTGCAGCAGCGGGGTGGCGACCGCGGGGCGCCGCCGGGTCGCGGCGCGGACGTCGACGTCGTCGATCGGGCGGCCGCGGTGGACGACCGAGGTGTCGAACAGGATCGCCGAGGGTCCCGCGGCCTGCACGACCTGCGGGTCGTCGCGAATCCGCCGCATCGTGGCCCGGTCCCCGAAGAGCGCCACGTGAGCGCCGTTCGCGCGTGCGAACGACTCGTCCCAGCGCTGCTCGGCGCCTTCCTGCTGTGCGAGCCCCGCGGTGATGCCGGCCGCGGCAACCGCGACGACCACCATCAGGATCACCGCCTGGGGCCGCCGGCGCCTCAGGTCCCCGGCGGCCGCACGCCAGGCCGCACGCATCAGCGTTGCGCGACGACGCGTCCGTCTTCCATCCGCACCTGGCGCCGCGCTGCGGCCGACACCCGCGCGTCGTGCGTGACCAGCACGATCGTCTGGCCGGCCGCGTTGCACTCCGCGAGCAGCGCGATCACCTCGCCGGTCGCCTCGCTGTCGAGGTTCCCGGTCGGCTCGTCGGCCAGCAGGACGCTGGGCTCGTTTGCGAGGGCGCGGGCCAGCGCGACTCGCTGCTGCTCCCCGCCGGAGAGCTCCGCGGGCGCCTTGCGCGCATCGTCGGCCCCCAGGCCGAGCCGCTCCAGCAGCTCGCTTCGCCGGGCCCGTGCCGCGGCGGGCGAGCGGCCCGTCAGCAGCATCGGCAGCTCGACGTTGTCCGCCACGCTCAGGTTCGCCACGAGGTTGAAGAACTGGAACACGTAGCCGACGCGGCGGCGTCGCAGCACGGCTCGCTTCGCCTCCGACAGCAGGTCGATCCGCTCACCTGCCAGCATCACGGTCCCGCCGCTCGGGACGTCGAGCCCCCCGAGCAGATGCAGGAGCGTCGACTTGCCGCACCCGCTCGGGCCCGTGATCGCGATCATCTCTCCCGGATCGATCGACAGCGTCACGCCCCGCAGCGCCTCGACCGCCGCCCCTGCGGTGTCGTAGGCCTTGCGCAGGTCGCGTGTCGCGGCGATCGGGCGGCTGCCCCCGCCGGCGTCGTCACGGTGTTCCGCGGGCCCGGCGGAATGCTGCACGGCGTCGTTAACTCGCAGCGGGAGGGGGGATCGGCCGGGTCGTCGTGGCGGACTGCGGCTCACCGCGGACCGAATCAGAGCCGAACAGGCGCCGTGGCCTGCGGCTCAACCGCGTGCCGCAGCGGGGACACGACTCGGCCGGGCCCATCGCCGCGCGCGGCTTGTAGAGCGTGAGACGGCACTGCGGACAATGCAGGTAAGGCATGGCTTCCCGAGCCTAAGCCGGGGGTGTTTGGCCTGCATCGGTGTGAAATACGGAGTTGGAGGGCGGTCATCCGCCGCGCGGCACGACGAGGATGCTCGTGGGGCACGTGCGGACCAGCCCCGACGAGACCCCGCCGAGCAGTACCCGGCGCACCGGGCCGTACTGCCGCGATCCGACCACCAGCAGGTCGATGCCGTTCTCGGCGGCGCTCGCCAGCGCGTCCACGGCCGACCCTTCGAGCACGTAGCGCTGCACGTCGACGCCCGGCCGTGTCGCCGCCGCCGCTTCGTTCAGCTTCCGCTCGAGCCGCTCGCGGGCGTACTTCGACACCTCGGTCGGGTCGTACCCCGCCGGAACGGAGTCGATCCCGAAGATCATCTCCGGCTCGTGGACGGCGAGCAGGCGCAGGGATGCTCCCGTGCGGCGCGCCACGAACTCGGCGTGTCGCAGCGCGACCGCCGACTCCTCCGAGCCGTCGAACGCGCACCCGACCACCTTCAGCGCGCGATCGGCGCGCTCGCGGAACCCCGCGGGCGCCACCGCGACCGCACACGGCGCGCCGTAAAGCAGCCGTTCGGCGACGGATCCGGCCAGCACGCGGCCGATCGCGCCGCGGTGGCTCGACCCGACGATCAGCGCGTCGGCCTGGGCCGACTCCGCCAGCTCGTGCAGGCCCTGCGCAGCCGAGCGCGCGCCGACCACCCGTGTCTGTGCGCGGTCGTCCTCGCCCACCGCCGCCGACAGCATCTCGGCCGCCTCGCGGCGCATCGCCTCCTCGCGGTCGGCGGTGCCGGGCGCGTAGGGAAACTCGTGTGGCACGACCGCGGCCACCAGCAGCTCGGCGCCCGCGGCATCCGCGAGCAGCCGCGCGAGCGCGAGCCCGTCGGCGGCCCGCTCGCTGCCGTCATAGCCCGCGACCAGCGTCGCGTAGCGCGGGACCGCCTCGGCCGGGGGCTGGGAGGTCTCGGTCACGCTCATGTGGCGATCCGATCCGGCGAGGGGTGCGCGGCGGGCGACGGCCCGCCGGGCAGCGGCACGGAGCTCATCTGCGCTTGCCGTACATCCGCAGATGCGACTCCGTGCCTCTGGCCAACCGGGAGATGCTCGCGATGCTGCGTGCATGCTCCATGCACGGACACTATGCGACGCCGGCCCGCGCGCGGAACCGCGCAAGCCCGAGAAGTTGATGCGTAGAACTCCGCAGCCGGCGCGATTCAGGCCTCCAACGCCTCACTCACGAACCTGTCGAGCTCCTCCAGGCAGGCGTCGACCGGACGGTCGGTGCGGAGCGCGTGGAGGCTCGCCGCGGGGATCTCGTCGAGCGGATCGCGTGTCTCGAGCTGGGCGGCGATCACCGGCCACGTCGCGTCCGACCCGTGCTCGGGACCGTGCTCGCGCGCGGCTGCGCGCTGCCGCAGCACTTCGGGGGGCGCGACGCACTCGACCCACAGGACGCGGGCGCCCGGACGCTCCAGCTCGCGCATCAGCATGGCGCGGTGCGCGCGGTCCGAGAAGGTCGCGTCGACGATCGCGCCGCCCTGCGACTCCAGCGCCGCGGCGGCCCGCGCGGCGAGCTCGGCGTACGTGCGCTCGGTGTGCTCGTGGTCGTATGCACGCGGCGGCGCGCGGTCCCCGGCCCGAACGCCGGCCAGCTCCTTTCGCACACGGTCCGAGCTGAGGTGGGCGAGCCCGCTGCGCTCCCGCAGCGCCGCGGCGAGGGTCGACTTCCCCGACCCGCCGACCCCGCAGATCACCAGGACCAGGGGGAGGCGTGCCCGCCACGCCAGCCGCTGCGCGAGCCGGAAAAGCTCGCGGGCACGCGTTTCGAGCTGCGCCCTCGCCGGATCCCCGGGCCCGAGCTGGCGGATGCGCAGCGCGGCCACCTTGGCCCTCACCCACGCCCGGTAGCACTCATAGAACGGCAGCACCTCGCGCAGGCCCTCGTCACCGGTGCGCGCCGTGTAGGCGCGCTCGACCGCGTCCGAGAGCGCGGGGACGCCGAGGCGCTTCAGGTCCATGGTCAGGAAGGCCAGGTCCGCGGCGACGTCGATGCGGCGCAGCCGGTCGTCGAACTCGATGCAGTCGATCAGCGTCAGTCGCTGCGGCTCGACGACGACGTGCTCGGCGCGCAGGTCGCCGTGCACGTCTCGCACCATCCCGGCCGCCGCGCGCCGGTCGAGCAGGCGCCCCTTGCCGTGCAGGAAGGCCTCCGAGAACCGCCGCACCGAGTCGTGCGTGAGCCGGTCGACGAGCACGCCGACCTCGGCCTCGGTCGTCTCGAAGTTCTCGCGCAGCCGTTCGCCGATGAAGTCGCGCGACCAGTAGCCTGCGGGCGCGCGCTCGGCGCGCACGTGCATGTCCGCGACCGCCTCTCCGACCCGCTCGGCGAGCCCGGCATCCGCGGCGCCGCGCTCCACGACCCGCTCGAGCGTCGCGTCCTCGTCGAGGCGGCGCATCACGATCGCGTACTCGACGGCGGCGGGATCGTCCGCGTCCGCGAGCGCCGGCCTGCCGCCGTGCTCGACGACGGCGCGCACCCCCAGGTACACGTCCGGGGCAAAGCGCGCGTTGAGCCGCACCTCCTCCTCGCAAAGGTGCCGCCGCCGCGCGAGCGTGGAGTAGTCCAGGAACGGCATGCGCACCGGCTTCTTGAGCTTGTAGGCGCGCTCGCCCGCGAGCAGCACCACCGAAGCGTGGGTCTCGCGTACCTCGACCCCCGCGGCGGGCGGAGAGTAGAACGACGGATCGCGCATGGCCGCGACGACGCGCGCGAAGCTGCCGCCGTCCGCGCCCGTGGTCAGCGGATCCTGCGCCACGCCTTGTACGCCTCCGCGATCGCGGGCACCTCTGCAGCGTAGACCCGGGGCGCCGCGTCGATTCCGTAGATCCCACGGATGATGGGCCAGCGTTCACCCGGATTTGCGCGGGGCCCGGGCGCGCTAGCGTCAACGCCTGTCATGTCCACGGAGCAAATCACGCGGCGCAAGCTCCACACCCCGTCGCGGGGTGGTCGCACACAGCGCGACGGCCGGCTCGACGGGGCGATCGCTGCCGCCCGTCGGCGCGTTAGGCTCCGCACCGTGAGCGATCGGCCCGTCGAAGGAAGCGACTCGATCAGGATCGTGGTCGCGGACGATCACGCCGTGGTGCGCAGCGGCCTGCGGATGCTGCTCGACTCCGAGTCGGGCTTCGAGGTCGTGGCCGAGGCCGGCGACGTCGACTCGGCGCGGCGCTACGTGCGCGGCCATCACCCGGCTGTGCTGGTGCTCGACCTGAACATGCCGGGCGACTCGAGCCTCGAGGCGATCCCCGGGCTCAGGGAGGAGTTCCCGGAGACCCAGATCGTGGTGCTCACCATGCAGGACGACCCGGCCTTCGCCCGTGAGGCGATGAGGGCCGGGGCGCTCGGCTACGTGTTGAAGGAGGCCGCCGACGCCGAGCTCGTCGAGGCCGTGCGCAGCGCGGCCGACGGGCGCACCTACCTGCACCCGCAGCTTGGCGCCCGGCTCGCGGCCGAACCGGAGCGCGACGGCCCGCGCAGCGAGCTGAGCGACCGCGAGATCGAGGTGCTCCGGCTGATCGCGCTCGGTCACACCAACAGCGAGATCGCACAGCAGCTCTTCCTCAGCGTGCGGACGGTCGAGTCGCACCGCGCGCACATCCAGCAGAAGCTTGGGCTTTCGACGCGCGCCGAGCTGGTCAAGTACGCGCTCGACAACAAGCTGCTGGAAGCCTGACGCCGGCCGTCGCGCGGCGCGACCGCGGCGACGGTGCTCCGTGTCGATTACGGATCGGGCGGTCGGCTATCTGCCGATGCTCGCGGGCCGCGTCCTCCGTAGCCTCGATGCACAATGCACGGCCGAGGAGGTAACGACATGAGTTCGATGGACCGGGTCGAAGGAAGCTATCTGGCGCCTTCGCTGGAGCACGCGTTGGTATCGGACGCGATGCGCTCGGAGATACTGACCTGCCCACCCGATGCGAGCCTCCGCACCGTCGCGAGGATGATGGCCGCCGAGCACGTCCACTGCGCGGTCGTCTCGGACGGCGGCGGGCGCGGGCGGGGGACGGCCGCCTGGGGCATCGTCTCCGACATGGACCTGCTGCGCGCGGCGCGCGAGGACGTGGACGAGCGGACCGCATCCTGGGCGGCGGTGTCCGAGTTCCTGTCGGTGGCGCCTGGCGAGCCGCTCGAGCGCGCCGTGCAGATGATGCTCGAGCACAACGTGACTCATCTGGTGGTCGTCGATCCGGCGAACGACAAGGCCGTCGGCGTGCTCTCGACGCTCGACATCGCGGGAGTGCTGGCCTGGGGGCTCGCCTAGCCGTCTAGCCGGTCTTCGTGGCGGGCAGCGCGGGCTCCGGGATCAGGGCTCGCACGAGCGTGCCTTTCCCCTCCTCGGACTCGATTTCGACCGTGCCCCCGACCAGCGTGACCCGCTCGCGCATCCCGACCAGCCCGAACCCGGCAGCGGGAACGCTCGGGTCGAAGCCGCGCCCGTCGTCGCGGATCGTCACGGTCACCCCGCCGTCCTGCCTCAGCAGCTCGATCTCGAGGTGACCGGCGCCGGCGTGCTTCGCGATGTTCGTGAGGGCCTCCTGCACGAGCCGGTAGACGGTGCTCTCCACCTCGGGCGTGAGGCGTTCGGCTTCCTCGAGCGACAGCGCGATGTTGGTCTCGACGGTCATGCCCTCGCTGGTCGCCATCCGCTGGGCCAGCGTCTCGATCGCCGGGACGAGCCCGATCTCGTCGAGCGCGGGCGGGCGCAGCTCGACGATCAGCGAGCGCAGGTTCGCGATCTCGATGCCGATCTGCTGGACGGCCTCGCGCACGGAATGCCGGAGGCGCTCGGGGTCCTCGCGCCGTAGCGCGGAGGAAAGCAGCATCCGCAGGCCGCCGAGCCCCTGAAGCGTCTCGTCGTGCAGCTCGCGCGCCCAGCGGCGGCGCTCCTGCTCGGAGGCCTCGATGCTGTCGCGCAGCCGGTGCTCGGCGACCGACGTTGCGGTGTGCACGCTCACCGCGGCCGTCGCCGCGAAGGACTCGAGCAGCCGCGCGTCCTCGGCGCTGAACTCCGGGCCGCCCCGCTTGTCGGCGGCGATCAGGATCCCCACCGATTGCGAGCGGAACACGAGTGGCACCAGCAACGCGCTCTCCGCGTGCAGCCCCAGCTCCTGCGACGAGACCATCACGCGGCTCGACAGGTCCGCGACGCGCTCCGGCCGCATCGACTTCAGCACCTGGCCCGAGATGGACCCCTCGATCGGCACGCGTGTGTCGAGCAACGCGCGCTCGACGTCGCCGGCGATCTCCTGGATCACGAGCTCGCTGCCCTGGACCAGGAGCATCGCCGTCCATCGCGCCTCCACCAGCGCCCGCGCGCGCTTCACGACCAGCTCGAGCACCCTCCGGATGTCCGTCTCCCCGTCGAGGGCGCGCATGATCTCGGTTGCCGCCCGCAGCCGCCGGACAGCCACCTCCAGCGCGGCGCGGCGCTCCTGGGCGTCGCGATAGAGGCGCGCGTTGTCGATCGCGATCGCGGCCCAGTCGGCGAGGATCACGGCCGAGTTCTCGTCGGCCTGGTCGAACTCCCCGCAGCCCTGCTTCTCCGTGAGGTACAGGTTTCCCCACGCCTCGCCGCGAATCACGATCGGAACGCCGAGGAAGCCGTGCATCGGGGGGTGCCCCGGCGGGAAGCCGTAGGAGGCCGGGTGCGAGCCGACGTCGCCGATGCGCAGCGGTCGCGCATCGCGGATCAGCTCTCCCAGGACCCCGCGGCCGGTGGGCAGGTCGCCGATCCGTGCGCGCGTCGCGTCGTCGATCCCGAGCGTGATGAAGCGCTCGAGCTTCGTCCGCGACTCGTCGAGGATCCCGAGCGCGGCGTAGCGCGCGCCGGTCACCTCGCGTGCGGTGTGCAGGACGCGCTCGAGCAGCGACTCCAGGTCCAGCATCGAGACCAGCGCGCGACCGGCCTCGATGAGGCGCTCCAGACGCTGTGATTCGAGGCTCTGTGCGCCCATCGCCCCGTGATCCTTCGCGTTCACGTCAGGCTCTGTTCGCGCATCGCCTGTTAAAGCCGGGCATGCTTACGTAGATACTACGGCCAACCATGCGCGGGGGCCAGCGGATGCACGCGCTCCACCGCCGCGCCTATGCTGATGGAGTCTTAGTAGAGGAAGGGGATCGGGGTATGCCCGTCACAGCAACCGCAAAGCGCTCGAGCGAGCGGACCTCGCCGCTCACGACCGGCGACTATCTGGAGACTCCCGCGCGCCACATCATGACTCCGGGTGTGGTGACGATCCCCGAGGACGCGAGTCTGCGCCACGTCTACCGGGCGATGACCGCGCACGGGGTCCGCGCGATCCTGGTCGTCGGGCGCAGCGAGGGGGTCGCACTCGGGTGGGTCACGGCCCGCGGGCTGCTCGGCTGGGTCGGAAGGGACGAGTCCCTCGCCTCGGCGCGTGATGCGATCACCGAGCGGCCGACCTGGGTCGACCCGAGCGCGACCGCGCGCGAGGCCTTCACGGCGCTCTCGCAGGCCGGCGTCTCCCATCTGCTCGTTCGGAAGTCCGACGACTCCACCCCGGAGGGGGTCATCTCCGAGCTCGACCTGGTCGCCCTCCAGGGTGAGTGACATGAGCGCGCGCGTCGTGATCGCGGGCGGCGGGTTCGCGGCGCTCGAGGCGCTGATCGCCCTTCGCCGGCTCGCCGGCCGGCATGTCGACCTGACGCTCGTCACTGCCGAGCCGCAGCTCTCGTACCGGCCCCTCTCCGTGGTCGAGCCGTTCGGCCTGGGCGAGGCGCCGAGCTTCGACCTTGCCGAGATCACGCGCGACCACGATGCAGAGCTGCGCGTCGACGCCGTGGTTCGCGTGGACGCGCAGCGGCGCGTGCTCGTCACGGGGACAGGCGGAGAAATGCCCTACGACTCGCTGCTGGTCACCACGGGGGCCGAGCCGGTGCAGGCGGTGCCCGGCGCCCTCACCTACCGCGGGGCGCCGGACCGTCTCGCATTCGAGGGCCTGCTCGAGGCGATCGACTCCGATTCCGTCGGCAGCGTCGCCTTCGCGGTCCCGACCGGCACGTCCTGGCCCCTGCCGCTGTACGAGCTGGTGCTGATGACGGCGACGCGTGTCGCCGCGAACGGGAGCCGCGCCCGGCTCGTGCTCGTGACGTCCGAGGATGCGCCGCTCGCGATCTTCGGGCCCGCGGCGAGCGAGGCCGTCGCAGCTCTGCTGCGCGACAACGGCGTGGCCGTTCGCGCTTCGACGGTCCCGGTCGCGTTCGAGGACGGGACCCTGTCGGTCGTGGGGGGACCCTCGATCGAGGCCGAGCGGGTGGTCGCGCTGCCCCAGCTGCGCGGCAACGCGCCCGCCGGGCTGCCGACCGACCACGACGGCTTCGTCGAGGTCGATGCGTACGGGCGGGTGAGCGGTTGCGAGGGCGTGTATGCGGCCGGGGACGTCACGTCCTTCCCGATCAAGCAGGGCGGGATCGCCGCTCAGCAGGCCGGTGCGGCCGCGCGCGCGATCGCCGCGGATGCCGGCGCACCCGTGACTCCGGAGGAGTTCCGTCCCGTGCTGCGCGGGCTGTTGCTGACGGGCACGGGGGCACGCTTTCTGCGCTCCGAGCCGGCAGGTGGGCGGGGAGACGTCTCGGAGGTCAGCAGGCGGATGCTGTGGTGGCCCGAGATGAAGGTGGCCGGCGAGTACCTGTCGCACTACCTGTCACGCGAAGCCGAGCCGGTCCGGCCGGACGAGCCGCTTCCCGCCGACGCGATCCCGGTCGAGCTCGACCTCACCAAGGTCCCGGGCGGCCGTTGAGCTAGGGCCCGAGTTCGTTCGAGGACCTCCGAGCGGCGTGCAGACCTGATCGTGATGGGGTCACGGGGCCGGGGCCGCGTGCGCGCGGCGATCGGGAGCACCGTGCTCGACCTGCTGCACGACGCTCCCTGCCCGGTGCTGGTCGCATCACGCGGCGCCGAGTCGCACGGCGAAGCTGCGCCTCGGCCCCGCTGAGCGCGGGCGACTACTCGATCACGCGCAGCGTCGAGGGGATGTCCATGCGCCGCAGGCGCCGCGCGGTCAGCAGCGGCGCGAGGGCGACGGCGCCGATGCCGACGACGACAGCCGTGACGATCGAGGCCGGTGCGAGCGTCACGACCGCCCCGAGGTCGGGCAGCGTCTCGTCGAGGAGGTCGTTCATCGTCCAGCTCACGACCGCCACTCCGGCGACGATGCCGATCAGGGTCCCGAGCGCGCCGACGAAGACGCTCTCGACCATCGCCAGCCGCAGGCCCGAGCGCACCGGCACCCCGAATGCGAACAGGGTCGCGTACTCGCGCCGGCGCTCGTCGACCGCGATGCTGGTCGAGTTGAACGCCATCAACAGCGCCAGGAACAGCGTCACGGTCTCGGTCACGGTGATCACCTCGGTGAACTCGTCGACGGCCTGCTTGACCTCCCTGGTCTCCGTCGCCACGGGCTGCACGGACGCTACCCCCGGGCGACCGAACAGCGAGCGCTGGACGGCCTGCTCGGAGACGCCCGGCGCCGGGACGACGCTGACCTCGTTCGCCTGGCCCTCGAGTCCCATCAGCCGCGCCTGGCTGCGGTCCATGTACGCGAACACGCGTAGCGGGTTGGGATGGATGCCCGCGACCGGCAGGCGCGTGTCGACGAGGTCGAATGCGCTTCCACGCCTGACCGGATGACGCAGGATGATCTCGTCGCCGACGTCGACGCCGAGGTCGGCCGCCGCCTTGCGCGCGATCACGATGCCGCGGTCGCCCGGCCGCAGGGCGCCCTTCTCGACGGTCGGGGCCCACACCTCGGAGCGAGGGTCGAGCAGCGACACCGAAGCATCGACGGACCGCTCGCCCGAGCGCAGCTCGCCTTCGACCCGCAGGTTGGGGTCGGCCGCGCCGATCCCGGGGGCGCGCTCGATCCTGCGCACCACCCGTGAGCGACGTGCGTGGAAACCGTCGAGGCGCACGTCGAGGCGGTTTGCGCCCTCGTGCAGGGTCTCCTGCTCGATGCTGTCCACGGTCGCCGCGAACGAGTCGAACATGCCCGACAGTGAGACGACCGTCGTGATCACCGCGGCCAGCCCCAGCATCGTCATGATCGTGCGGCGGGGCGCGCGCACCACGTTCCGCAGCGGCATCTGGGCAAGGCTCGACCCGGGGAGCCTGATTCGCTTCAGCAGCGGCGCGAACCCGCCGCCCTTGGCGGCCCGAAAGCCGACCTGGATCGCCTCGATCGGCGGCACACGCACTCCGCGCCAGACCGGGTACGCCGTGGCGGCAAGGGGCAGCAGCAGGCCGAGCGCGGCCGCCCTCAGGAAGACGCCGCCGCGGAAGGCGGTCGCGTAGCTCGGCAATGGGAGCTGCTCACGGAACACGTCGCTGAGCCACCCTGCGAACGCGACCCCGACGGCGGTACCGAGCACCACGCCCAGCAGCGCGATCTGGGCGCCCATGAGGACGGGGCGGACGGCCAGCAGGCGAGGCGGCACGCCCAACGCCATGCCCACGCCGATCTCGCGCCGTTCGGCCTCGACCACCCGGCTGATCAGGTTGAACGCGGCCAGCGCCGCACCGCCCAGCACCAGATAGGCGAACACGTCGAGGATCCGCTGGTCGCTGCGCGCGTCGCTGTAGAGCACGCGGTAGGCGGGCTCCTCGCTCCCCTTGGTGATCGTCGTGCCGACTCCCGGGAGCGCGCGGTCGAGGGCCGATCGCAGCTCGCGCTCCGCACGCTCCACGTCGGCGCCCGGCGTGAGCCGGAGGACGGCCTCGTTCACCTGCCCGGGCTTGGCGGCGGCCCGCTGCGCGAGGCGCAGCGGCGCATACACGACCGCGAAGGTCGCCTCGCCTCCGAACAGGCCGGGGCCGGACACGAGGAAGAACTGGGGCGATTGCGCCTGGCCCACGTACCGCACCGGGCCGAGGCCGGCGAGGCGCACGCGCCCGGCCGCGGGGAGGCCGTAATGCTCGGCGAAGGCGCTGTCGAGCACCACCACGTCCTTCCGCGCGTCGCCCGGGCGCAGGACCCGGCCGGCGTCCGCCGCGAGCGTGTCGACGCGCGACCCCGCGCGCAGCGGCATCCCGACGATCTGGCCGGGAACGAGCACCGTGCGCCCGTCGCCCGACGCGTCGACCTGGGTGGGCACCACCATGCGCTCCTGGGCGGCTCGCACTCCCGGCACGCCGTCGGCCACGCGCCGGAGGCGGCCTGCGCGCAGGTAGTCCCCCTGGCTCAGCTCGACGCGCAGGTCGTGATAGGCGAGCTGCGCGAAGCTCAGGTCGTTGGAGCGCTCGCGCCATTCGCGCATACCGCCGAGCCCCGCGTAGAGGCCGGTGCCGATCGCGATCACGAGCGCGGTGGCGACCACCTGGAGCCAGCGACGGCGCAGGTCACGCCACGACCAGCGGATCCAGAAGCGCGACGAGAACATCACCAGTGGAGGTCGGAGATCTCGGCGCGCCCACCTTCCGGCGGCCCGTCCGAGACCACCCTGCCGCTCGACAGCTCGATCACGCGGTGCGCGATGCGCGCGATCTCGCGATTGTGAGATACGACGAGCACGGCGGTGTTCGACTCGTGCGTCTGCTCGTGCAGCATCTCGAGGATCTGGACGCCGGTGCGGAAGTCGAGCTCGCCGGTGGGCTCGTCGGCCAGCAGCACCGGGTTGCCGCTCGCGACGGCGCGCGCGATCGCGACGCGCTGCTGCTCGCCGCCCGACAGCTCGTGCGGGAAATGCTGGAGGCGCTCGCCGAGGCCGACCCGCTCGAGCGTCGCGGTCGCAACCGCGCGCGCGTCGCCGTGGCGGCCGGTCACGTCGACGCCGAACTCGACGTTCTCGAGCGCGGTCAGCGCGGGGAACAGGTTGAAGGTCTGGAAGATGAAGCTGACGCCGTGGCGGCGGAAGCGGAACAGCTCCTTGCGCGAGGCCTTCGTGATGTCCTGCCCGGCGACGATGACGGTTCCCGCCGTGGGCGAGTCGAGCGCGCCGATCATGTTCAGCAGGGTCGTCTTGCCGCTGCCCGAGGGGCCGAGCACGACGATGAACTCGCGCTCGGCGACCGAGAGCGTCACGTCGTCGAGCGCGGTGACCGTGACCTCGCCCAGGTCATAGCGCCGCGTGACTCCGTGGAGCTCGATTACGGGCGCAACCCGACGCCCTTCCGGCGTTGTCGTATCCGGAGCCTGATCGAGTGCCACTTCCGCTCAACTCTATGCGCGGTCGCCGGCGTGGACATGGGCCCAAGGCCGCAGCGGCGCTCCGTAGAAAACGCGGGGCTCAGGGAACCCGGTGGACCTCGAGCAGGTTCGTCCCCAGCCCCTGGCCGGCGAGGCCCGCGGTGATGCCGATCAGGTCTCCCGACCTCGCGAGGCCCAGGTCACGCGCCCGCACGGCGCATCCCTCGAGCAGCTCGTCCAGGATCGCCGGCTCGTCGTAGTGCGCCGAGGTCACGCCGAACAGCAGCTGGAGGCGGCGCACCGTGCCCGGGCGCTCCGAGAGGGCGAGCACCGGCATCCGCGGATGGTGGGCGGAGACCAGCCGCGCGGTGCGCCCGCTGCGCGTCGGGACGACGAGCGCGGCGAGGTCGAGCTGGTAGGCGGCGACGACCGCGCTGTAGGAGAGCGTGTCGGCGACGTCGTGCTCGGTGTGGCGTGTGCGGCGCGCGAGCCACTCGTCATACGGAAGGTCACGCTCGGTCACCTCGGCGATCCGCGACATCATGCGCACCGCGTCGACCGGATGCTCGCCGATCGCCGTCTCCTCCGACAGCATCAGGGCATCGGTCCCGTCGTAGACCGCGTTGGCCACATCGGTCGCCTCCGCGCGGGTGGGGCGCGTCGAGCGGACCATCGACGCGAGCATCTGCGTCGCCGTGATGCACGGCTTCGAGTACTTGCCCGCCAGCCTCAGCAGGCGCTTCTGGATCTGCGGGATCTCCTCGATCGGCAGCTCGATGCCGAGGTCGCCGCGGGCGACCATGATCCCGCCGGAGGCCGCCTGCACGATCTCCTCCGCGTTCTCCGCCGCCTCGCGCTTCTCGATCTTCGCGATCACGGGGATGTCCGCGGCGCGTTCCGCGAGCCGGGTGTGGACGGGATCCAGATCGCTCGCGTGGCGCACGAACGAGACGGCCAGCAGGTCCACGCCGTGTTCGCAGGCGAAGTTGACCCAATCGAGGTCGGCTTCGCCGACCGCCGACGGAAGCGCCTCGACGCCCGGCAGGTTCATGCCCTGATGCGAGGCCACCGAACCTCCGGTCTCGACCTTGGTGAGCACCTCGCTCTCGCCGGTGTCCTGCACGCGCAGGCGGATCGAGCCGTCGGCCAGGTAGATCACGTCGTTGCGCTGCACCGCCTCGGGGAGCCCCTGCCACGCGACGGGGATCGAGTCGCGTCGCCCGCCCGCCGAGTTGGTCGTGAGGGTCAGCGCCTGCCCGTTGCGCAGGTGCATCACGTCGCCCTGGATGTCGCCCAGGCGCAGCTTCGGTCCCGGGATGTCGCCGAGCAGGCCGACCTCGCGGCCGGCGCGCTCCGCGGCCTTGCGCGCCATCCCGATCAGCCGCACGTGGTCCTCGGGGGTGCCGTGCGAGAAGTTGAGGCGCAGGACGTCGGCGCCGACCGAGATCAACCCGTGGAGGATCTCCGGGTTGTGAGTGGCCGGTCCGAGCGTGGCCACGATCTTGGTGCGCCGCATATTTCCATTATGAGGTCGCCGTAGGCGAACTCAGGCTTCAGGTGGGCGACTCGTCCATTCGTCAGTCGAGGTCGAGCCCGGAGAGGAACTCCTCGGCCTCGCTCCACCGACCCGGCGGGACCCGCAGCGCAATGTCGCCGCGGCCGAAGCGATCCGGGGCCCAGTCGGCCGTGATCACCGCCTCGATCCCGGCTTCCTCGAGGTGCTGGCGCCACGCCCGGGCGGTCTCGACGTCGCCGAAGTCGTGCACGAGGTCCCAGTCGTCGAAGCGCGGGTCGCCCACGTGCAGCTCGCGCTGCCCCGGCGCGGGATGCTCGCCTTTGGGCCGGCGGCGGAACCAGCTCATGCTCTGGGACGGGTCGACATTGCCGGGCACGTAGTATCCGCCACGGCCAACGATGGGAGGTGCCAGGTGAAAGCGTTCGTGACAGGGGGAACCGGCTTCATCGGGAGCAGGGTCGCCCGCAGGCTGCGGGAGCGCGGTGACGAGGTGGTCGCGCTCGTGCGCTCGCCCGCGAAGGCGGCGGAGCTGCGCGAGCTGGGCTGCGAGCTGGTCGAGGGCGACCTGTCCTCGGACGACGCGATCCGTCGTGGCGTCGAGGGCTGCGATGCGGTGTTCCACGTCGCGGCCGTCTACAAGGTGGGCATCCCGGACTCCGAGCACGCGGCGATGCGCGACGCGAACGTGGGGGGGACCCAGCGGGTCCTCGACGCGGCCGTGGCCGCCGGCGTGCCGCGGATCGTCTACGTCTCGACCGTCGGCGTGTTCGGGAACACGCACGGCCAGGTCGTCGACGAGACCTACGAGCGCAACGGCGGCGAGTGGCTCTCGTGCTACGAGCAGACCAAGTGGGAGTCGCACCAGGTGGCGCTCGACCGGATCGCGAAGGGCGCACCTGTGGTGATCGTGCAGCCGGGCGGCGTCTACGGGCCGGGCGACCACTCCGAGCTGGGCAACATCATCGACCAGGCCCGCACCGGCAAGCTCAAGCTCATGATGTTCCCCGAGACGGGATTCAACCTCGTGCACGTCGACGACGTCGCCGACGGCATCCTGCTCGCGTACGACAAGGGCCGGCCGGGCGAGTCGTACGTGCTCGGCGGGCAGATCGCGAACATGCGCGAGCTGGTCGAGAAGGTGTCCGAGATCACCGGGCGCAAGGCGCCGAAGCGGGACATGCCCGTCGCCGCGATGAAGGCGCTCACGCCGATCGGCCCGGTCGTCGGGAAGATCATGGGCTTCCCGCCCAACCTGCGGGAGCTGATCCGCACGTCCGACGGGGTCACCTACTGGGCGAAGGACGACAAGGCGCGCCGCGAGCTCGGATACGCGCCGCGCGACATGGACACCGGACTTCGCCAGCTGCTGGCGAACGCCTGAGGAGGCTCAATGCACAATCCAGACCTGTCGGGACGCGTCGCCGCCATCACCGGTGCGTCGTCGGGCATCGGCGAGGCCACGGCCCTCACGCTCGCGCGGGCCGGCGCGGCGGTGTCCCTCGCGGCCCGGCGCACCGATCGCATCGAGGAGCTCGCGAAGCGCATCGAGGCCGACGGCGGGCGCGCGCTGGCCGTCGAGACCGACGTCGCGGACGAGCAACAGGCCAACGCGTTCGTCAAGCGCACCAAGGACGAGCTCGGCCGCGTGGACGTGCTCGTCAACAACGCGGGGGTGATGCTGCTCGGCCCCGTGATCGGCGCCGACACGGGCGAGTGGCGGAACATGATCGACGTGAACCTGCTCGGTCTCCTGTACTGCACGCACGCGGCGCTGCCGGTCATGGGCGAGCAGGGGAGCGGTCACATCGTGAACGTGTCCTCGGTCGCGGGGCGTTTCGCCAGCTTCGGGGCGGGTGTCTACAACCTCACGAAGTTCGGGGTGAACGCCTTCTCCGAGGCGCTGCGCCAGGAGGTCGCCGCCGCGAACGTGAAGGTCACGGTGATCGAGCCGGGGTTTGTCGCCACCGAGCTCCAGGGTCACAACACGCATCCGATGGTGGTCGATGCGATCGAGAAGATGCGCGAGGAGATCGGCGAGCCGCTCGCGCCCGAGGACATCGCCGAGGCGATCCTCTACGCGGTCGGCGGGCCCGACCGCGTGGCGGTCAACGAGGTGCTCGTGCGCCCGGCCGGCCAGCGGCGTTAGGAGACCAAGAGCTTGCGCGCGGTCACCTTCCAGGCGCCGGGAGAGATCAGGCTCGACGAGCGGCCCGAGCCCGAGTTGCTCGCGCCCGACGACGCGATCGTGCGCGTGGACGCGACCGGCGTGTGCGGGTCGGACCTCCACATCTACCACGGCCGTGTGAAGATCGAGCCGGGCTTCACGATCGGGCACGAGTTCGTCGGCGCTGTGATCGCCGCGGGGGACGCGGTCACGCGGGCGGACGTCGGCGACCGGGTGCTCGGCTGCTTCCACACGGCGTGCGGATCGTGCTTCTTCTGCATGCGCGGGCAGTACCACAAGTGCGACGAGGCGCGGGTGTTCGGTCATGGGGCGACTCTGGGCTCGCTCCAGGGCGCGCAGGCCGAGCAGGTGCTCGTGCCGCGCGCCAACCTGACCCTGCGGCGGGTGCCCGACGGGCTGTCCGACGACGCGGCGCTGTTCGCGGGCGACGTGATGGGCACCGGCTACCACTCGGTCGTGGCCGCCGACCTGCGCCCCGGCGACACGGCCGTGGTGCTGGGGCTCGGCCCGGTCGGCCTGTGCGCCGTGCAGGCGGCGCGCGCGTGCGGCGCCGCGAACGTGATCGGGGTCGACACGGTGCCCGACCGCCTCGAGGTCGCCCGCTCGTTCGGCGCCGTGCCGGTGCACCTCACCGAGGAGGACCCGCGCGCCGCGGTGAAGGCGGCCAGCGAGGGCCGTGGCGCCGACGTGGTGGTCGAGGCGGTCGGCCACCCCGACGCGCTCGACATGGCGTGCCGCATGGCGCGCAAGGCGGGCACCGTCTCGGTTGTCGGCGTCTATGCCGAGCGCTGCGAGGTGCACATGGGCATCGTCTGGATCAAGGCGCTGCGGCTCGTCACCGGTCACGCCAACGTGATCGCCCACGTCGACCCGGTGCTCGCGATGATGCAGTCCGGCCTGCTCGACCCGGCCCGGCTCGTGAGCCGCCACATGAAGCTCGAGGACGCGCCGCAGGCATACGAGGCCTACGCGAACCGCGAGGCCCTGAAGATCGTGATGTCACCATGACGCCCCGGAGGTCGCCTTGACCGTCACCACGCCACCCGACGCACTCTCGGACGCCGCACGTCGCTTCCTCGACGGCCCGAAGGGCCTCCTGATCGGCGCGGAGCCGAGGCCGGCCGCCGACGGGGGCACCTTCGAGACGGTCGACCCGTCGACCGGCGAGCCTGTCGCGGTGGTCGCGCAGGCGGGCTCGCAGGACGTCGACGCGGCCGTGCAGGCCGCGCGCGCCGCGTTCGAGGAGGGGAGCGCCTGGCGCAAGCTGACGGCGGCGGCGCGCGGCCAGCTCCTGAACCGACTCGCCGACCTCGTCGACGAGCACGCGGGGGAGCTGGCTGAGCTCGAGTCGCTCGACAACGGCAAGCCGGTCACCTATGCCCGCCAGATCGACATCGGCCTGACGACTTCGCACTTCCGCTACTTCGCGGGCTGGCCCACCAAGATCGAGGGCGAGGTGATCCCGGTCGCGGGCGGCGACAAGATGCTCGTCTACACGCGCAAGGAGCCGGTCGGCGTGGCCGGCCAGATCATCCCCTGGAACTTCCCGCTGATGATGGCGTCCTGGAAGCTCGCGCCGGCGCTCGCGGCCGGCTGCACGGTGGTGCTCAAGCCGGCCGAGCAGACGCCGCTGACCGCGCTGCGCCTGGGCGAGCTCGTGCTCGAGGCGGGCTTCCCCGAAGGCGTCGTCAACGTGATCACGGGCGACGGCGCGACCGGTGCGGCGCTCGTCGACCACCCCGGGGTCGACAAGCTCTCGTTCACCGGCTCGACCGCGGTCGGCCGCGAGATCGGCGCCAAGGCGGGCCGTGCCCTGAAGCGCGTGACGCTCGAGCTCGGCGGCAAGTCGCCCAACATCATCCTCCCGGACGCGAACCTCAAGGCCGCGATCGGCGGCTCCTTCCAGGGCATCTACTTCAACACCGGCCAGGCGTGCAACGCGGGGTCGCGCCTGTTCGTGCACAAGGACCAGTTCGACGAGGTCGTCTCCGCGCTCGCGGAGCGCGCGCCGAAGATGAAGATGGGCCCGGGGCTCGACCCCGACACGCAGCTCGGCCCGGTCGTGTCCGCCGAGCAGCACGAGCGGGTCACGGGCTACATCGAGAAGGGCAAGGCCGAGGGCGCCGAGCTGGTCGCGGGCGGAGGAGCGAGCGGCCCCGGCTACTTCGTCGAGCCGACGCTGTTCACGACGACGTCGGACGACATCGCGATCACCCGCGAGGAGATCTTCGGCCCCGTGCTGGTCGCACAGCCCTACGACTCGGTCGAGGAGGTGGCGCGCCGCGCCAACGACACCGACTACGGCCTCGCGGCCGGGGTGTGGACGCGCGACATCGGCAACGCGCACCGGCTGGCCTCGCTGCTGCGCGCGGGCACGGTCTACGTGAACGTCTGGGGCCTCACGGACCCGGCCGCGCCGTTCGGCGGCTTCAAGGCCTCGGGCGTCGGCCGCGAGCACGGCCGCGCGGGCCTCGAGGAGTACCTCGAGCCCAAGACGGTCTGGACCAGCCTGAGTTGAACGGCATCGTCGCGCAGCAGCCCGTCTGTCCCGGCTGCGAGCGGCCGGGACAGCGGCTCGGGCGCCGCTGCGAGCAGTGCGGTCGCCGGTACTGGGGCGGAGGCCTGCTGCGGTTGCTGTTCGGCCGCGGGCCCTGGGTCAGGCACTGAGCTAGGGCGAAAGCTCCTCCACGAGCTCGCGCACGCGCCCGGCGATGTCGTCGCGGATCGCGCGCACCTCCTCGACCGGGCGCCCCTTCGGATCGGGCAGGTCCCAGTCGATGTAGCGCTTGCCGGGGATGTACGGGCACTCGTCGCCGCAGCCCATCGTGACCACGACGTCGGCCCACTGCGAGAGCTCGTCGGTCAGCCGCTGCGGGACCCGGTCCGCCACGTCGAGGCCGACCTCGCGCATCGCCTCGACGACCTCCGGGTGCACGCGCTCGCCGGGCGTCGTGCCGGCCGAGCGTGCCTCGTGGCGCCCGCCCGCCGCGCGCTCGAACAGCGCACCGCTCATCTGCGAGCGGCCCGCGTTGTGCAGGCATACGAACAGCACCCGCGTCATCGGGCGGGCGCCTCCTGTCGCACGAGCTGATACGCGAGCGCGCCCAGCGCGGCGCCGGCGACCGGGCCGGCCACGTACAGCCAGAAGTCGGTCCACTCCCACGCGGCGAGCGCCGGGCCGAACGACCGCGCGGGATTCATGGACGCGCCGGTGACCGGTCCGCCGAAGAGCGCGTCGAGCCCCACCGTCCCGCCGATCGCGATCGCCGCCGCGGCACCCACGGCGCGCGTGTCGGTCGCGACCGCGACGATCACGAACATCAGGAACGCGGTCAGGACGATCTCGTACACGAACGCGACGCCGGCACCGACGCTCGGCACGGTCGCGCCGAGGTTCCCCGGCGTGCCCTCCCAGAGCACCGCGAGCAACAGGGCGCCCGCGGTCGCCCCGGCGACCTGCGCGACGACGTAGCCGACCGCGTCGCGCGGCGGGAAGTGCCGGGTGATCGTGAAGGCGATCGTCACCGCGGGGTTGATGTGGGCGCCCGAGAGGTGGCCGGTCGCGTACACCATCGCCATGATCACGAGCCCGAACACGAGCGCGACACCGACCGAGCCGAGGCTCCCGCGGTACTCGGCGTTCGCGACGATCGCGCCGCAACCGGCGAACACCAGCGCGAATGCCGCGAGCCCCTCCGCGAACGCGCGGCGGGTGAGACCGGGACGCGCCTCCACCCTCAGGCTGCCTGGTCCAGCGAGACCCCGATCAGCTTCAGCCTGCGCGTGAGCGCGTTCAACCCGTACGCGCCGAGCGCGCCGTCCTCGACGCCCAGCACGTCCCAGGCCCCCTCGCTCGGCGGCGAGACGGACTCCGCGACGGCGGGGAGCAGGTCGAGCAGGCGGGAGCGCACGACGTCGGCCATCGCCGGGTCCTCGCGCACCGCGCTCTGCAGGAACTGGGTGCCCCAGGCGATGTGGCGCTGCTCGTCGGCGGCGATGCGGCCGTAGCCGTCCACGAAGCCGGGAAGCACGCCGCGCCCGGCGAGGAAGTCGAGCAGGAAGTGCGACGCGGTCACGCCCAGCGTCCCCTCGATCACCATGTGGTAGATCGTCACGAAGTCGACCTTCGCCTCGCGGTTGCGCGGATCGAGCCGCAGGCGCTCGTGCGCATCGACGAGCGCCTCGTCGAAGACCTTCCGGAAGGGGGCGCCGAGCACGTCCCGCGCCCGCGCGACGTGCGCGGCGATCGCGGCCGGGTCCGCGACGACCTCGTTCTGGAAGCGCGCGTAGAACTGCATGTGGCGGACCTCGTCGACCAGCTGCGTGGAGAGGTAGCTGCCCTCCTCCTCGTCGTCCTGCGCGAGCACGAGGCCGCAGAACTGCGTCGAGATGCGTTCCTCGGCGACCATCAGCGAGCTCAGGACCCAGTAGAGGAGGTTGCGCTCGCCTTCGTCGAGCGCCGCCCAGTCGGCGGGGTCGCGGCTCAGGTCGACGTCCTGCGCCGCCCAGTGCGCGCGCTCCCAGTCCTCGTACAGGCGCTGGGAGTCGCGCAGCTCCGGATACGTGGTGCCCGCGCTCACGATGCGCAGCACGTGTTCGCGGCCAGGGCGTCGCGCTCGACGTCCTCGAGCACGGTGAAGACCTCCCACGGCGTGCCGTCCGGGTCGGTGACCCAGATCTTGTCCTGGCGTGCGTAGCAGCAGGTGGTGTCCATCTCGTCGAACGTCGCAAGCCCGGCCTGCTTCAGGCGCAGCCGCGTGGCGAGCACCTCGTCGGTCGAGGCGACCTTGATGCCGCCGTGGTTGAACGCGCCGAGGCCCTCGCCGCGCTCGCCCTCGATCAGCGTGAGCACGATGCCGGGGTCGTCCGGCTCGAACTTCACGTAACCGGGCCGGTGCTTCGCGGGCTCGGCGTCGAACAGCGCGCGGTAGAACGGTGTGGCGCGGTCCACGTCGGAGACGGTGATCGCGAGGTGGGGCTTCATCTCAGCCATGTCGAGAGCTCCTTTGCCGCATCCGGCTTCACGTAGTAGTAGGCCCACAGGCCACTGCGCTCGACGTCCACGAGCCCGGCCTCGCGCAGGACCTTGAGGTGGTGCGAGACGGTCGGCTGGGAGACGTCGAAGAGCGGGGTCAGCTCGCACACGCAGACCTTGCCGGCGTGCGACCGCAGGACGTCAACCAGCTGAACGCGGATCGGGTCCGACAGCGCCCTCGCCACTTGTGCGATCCGCTCGGCCTGCGCCTGGTCCACCGCCGGGTACACGAGCGGCTCGCAGCACGGCTGACCGGCGGGCCGCTTGACCTTGGGCTGGGTCTTGAGTGCAACGGCCATGTGGAGATTGATAGCACATTAGATAGATGATCGTCAATTGATTGCGGGTGCTTCATGATCACCCCGGATGGCCCTCGCGCACGAAGCGACCGACCTGCTGCAGCGCCTGATCCGCTTCAACACGGTGAATCCCCCGGGCAACGAGCGCCCGGCGCAGGAGATGCTGCGCGCCGAGCTCGAGCACGCCGGCTTCGACTGCGAGCTGGTCGGCGCGACCGACGAGCGCCCGAACCTGATCGCGCGCCTGCGCGGACACGCCGACGGGCCGACGCTCTGTTATCTGAGTCACGTCGACACCGTGCTCGCCGACCCCGCGGAATGGACCGTCGGACCGTGGTCCGGCGAGATCCGGGACGGATACCTGTGGGGGAGGGGGGCGCTCGACATGAAGGGCCAGGTCGCCTGCGAGGTCGCCGCGGCTTGCGCGCTCGGTCGCGCGGGTTGGCGGCCCGCGCGCGGCGAGCTGCTCGTGGTCGTCACGTGCGACGAGGAGGCGGGTGCGACGTACGGGGCGCAATGGCTCTGCGAGCACGTTCCGGACAAGGTGCGCTGCGACATGGTCGTGAACGAGGGCGCCGGCGAGGCGATCGAGTTCCAGGGCAGGCGGCTCTACACGCTGTGCGTGGGCGAGAAAGGGGTGTTCCGCTTCAGGCTCGCGACCGAGGGACGCGCCGGCCATGCCTCGATGCCCGGCATCGGAGACAACGCTTTGCTGCGCATGGTGGACGTACTCGCGCGGCTCGACGGCCGCCAGCCGCCGCTCGACTCCTACCCGGCGGGGGTGGAATCGCTCGAGGCTCTGACGGGCGAGTCCGTCGTGGACGTCTCCGAAACGGTGGCGCGCGCCCTCGGGGTGGAGCCGCGCCTACGCGACCATCTCGAGTCGATGATGCGCGTCACGATTGCCCCCACCATGATTCGCGCTTCGCAGAAGGAGAACGTGATCCCGTCGCGCTGCACCGTGCGCGTGGACTGTCGCGTGCCGCCCGGCATGGGCGGCGAGCACGTCCGCGCGCGGGTGCAGGACCTGCTCGGCCCCGCGGACGCGAGCGGCTACACGCTCGAGTTCAGCGAGGAGATCGTCGGGAACAGCTCGCCGCTCGACACGGAGCTCGCCGGCTTCCTGCGCGAATTCGTGCGCCGCCAGGATCCGGACGCGGAACTGATGCCCCTGGTGTTGACCGGTTTCACGGACAGCCACTGGTTTCGCAAGGCGTTCCCGGAATGCGTTGCATACGGCTTTTTCCCGCAACGCGTGATGTCGCGTTTCGACACGCTTCCGTTGATACACGCACCCGATGAGCGCATCGCGCTCGACGACATCGAGTTCGCGTCACGGTTCTTCAACGAGCTTGCGCCGTCCGTGCTGGGCTGATCGGCACGAACAACGCCGCAATGTGCGCGCAGCAATGTGCTTGCGTTGCCATCCGCCGTATGAAATAAACATCGCTCGTCCCCTAGCGAGAGGAGTGAGATGTCTCCAGCGGCTCGCAGATCTTCCGCGCGTAAGAAGACAGCGCGGAAGAGCACCGCTCGGCGCAAGAGCACTGCACGCAAGTCGACGGCGCGTAAAAGCACGGCAAGGAAGAGCCCGGCGCGCAAGACGACCGCTCGGCGCAAGAGCACCGCACGGAAGCCGGCGGCACGCAAGAGCACCGCTCGCCGCAAGACCACCGCGCGCAAGAAGACAGCGCGGAAGTCGCCCGCGCGCAAGACGACCGCTCGGCGCAAGAGCACCGCACGGAAGCCGGCGGCACGCAAGAGCACCGCTCGCCGCAAGACCACCGCGCGCAAGAAGACCGCACGCAAGAGCACCGCTCGCAAGCCGGCCGCACGCAAGAGCACGGCGCGGAAGAAGACGGCGCGCAAGAGCACCGCTCGCCGCAAGACCACCGCGCGCAAGAAGACGGCGCGGAAGTCGACCGCGCGCAGGAGCACGGCGCGGAAGTCGACCGCTCGCAAGAAGACGGCGCGCAAGAGCACCGCTCGCAAGAGCACCGCTCGCAGGAAGACCGCTCGCAAGTCCCCGGCCCGCAAGTCCACGGCCAGGAAGAGCGCCCGCCGTCCCGCCGCCCGTCGGAAGACGGCGCGTCGCTGACACAAGTAACTCCAGCGCTGGAGAGGGGCGGCCAGGGGCCGCCCCTTTTCGTTGGGGCGCCTTGACCGGGCCCGGTCACATACCTAGAATCTAGGTATCAGATGAAGTACACGGTGCTCGGGTTCCTGATCGACCGGCCGATGCACGGCTACGCGCTGAAACGCGCGATGTCGCCGGCGTTGCCGCCCGCGCAGCGGGTCAACGACGGGATCCTGTATCCGCTGCTGCGCCGCATGGAGGAAGAGGGCCTCGTGCGCAAGGAGGTCGAGCGTGGCAACGGGGCACGCGCGCGGAACGTCTACCACCCGACGGCCGCGGGGCGCCGCGCGTTCGACGAGTGGCTGTCGAGCGCGGAAGACGAAAGCGACGAGGTCACATACGACTTCCTGCTCGGGCACCCGTTCCTCACCAAGTGCCTCTTCTTCGACAAGCTCGCCCCGGAGAAGGTTCGCGCCAAGCTGGAACACCAGTTGGCGGAGTGCTCGCGCAAGCTGGACGCGTTCCGGTCGATCCGCGGTGGCATGGTCGCGCGCGGCGTCGGCCCACACCGCATCGCGGTGCTCGACCTCGGCATCGCCCAACAGAAAGAGAAGGAACGATGGTTGAAACGCATGATCAAGCAGGCCTCGCCGCGCCCGCAGCCGGCGGAGATGGCGTGAGCGCGGGACGCGAGATCGAGCGCCGCGCGATCGACATGTGGGCGCCGATCGTTCCGGTAGACGCCGTGATGCGCCATGTCGCAGATCATTTCCCGAAGGAGATGGCCGGCTACCTGCGCGTGTTCTACAAGCGCCCGCCGGACCCGGCCGAGTTCCGCAACGCCGCCGCGCGGATGCACATGAGCGACGACGACCTGATCGCGGCGCTCGACGGGGCGGGCATCGAGAAGACCCTGATCACGGGCTTCGACGAGTGGTCCAGCGTGCACGAGACGTTCATCCCGAACGACATCGTCGCCGGCCTGGCGGACCGGCATCCGGACCGCTTCATCCCGTTCGCGGGCGCCGACGTGCTGCGCGGCATGAGCGCCGTGCGCGAGTTCGAGGAGCTCGTGCGCGACCGCGGCTTCCGCGGGCTCAGCGTGCGGCCGTTCATGATCGGGCTCCCGGCCGACGATCGCCGCTACTACCCGCTGTACGCGAAGTGCGCCGAGCTCGACGTGCCCGTCAGCATCCACAGCTCCGCGAACTGGACGACGGTGAGCGTCAGCGATCTCGGCCACCCGCGCCACATCGACGTGATCGCGGCCGACTTCCCCGAGCTGAAGATCGTCATGAGCCACGCGGGCTACCCGTGGGTGCTGGAGGCCTGCCTGCTCGCGTGGAAGTACCCGAACGTCTACCTCGAGCTGGCGGCGCACCGGCCGAAATACCTCGTGGCGCCGGGCACCGGCTGGGAGCCGCTGTTCCGGTTCGGCACGACGACGATCAAGGAGAAGGTGCTGTTCGGCACCGGCTGGTTCCTGCTGGGCCGGGCACCGGCGCAGATCGTCGACGAGTTCCTCGCGCTCCCCGTGCCCGACGACGTGATGGAGATGTGGCTGTGGCGCAACGCGGAGGCGCTGCTGTCTAGAACAGCGAGTCCTGCGCCGGCTGCGTGAGCGCAGGCGCCGCAGCGCGCTCCCGCCCGCGTGCGGTGGCGGCCTGTGGGCGCGGGCGGCGCCGGTTGCCCGCACCACGCGGGCGCACCGAGTCCGCGACCGCCTGGATCCGGCGCCGCTCGTCCGCGGGAACGTAGGCCCCCCGCCGGTACAGCTCCTCGTAGCGGTCGATCAGGTCGGGCCGGTAGTGGCGCAGCCATCCGAACCAGATCTCCCGCACCTCGCCGCGCAGGTGCAGCGGCATCACCGGCGCCCCGATCGCCCCGTGCTCGTGCGCGATCCGGAGGATCTCGCCGACCTGCTCGGGCGCGTCGTTGACGCCGGGTATGACCGGCGCGACGAGGATGCCGCACGGCACGCCGGCGTCGTTCATCGTGCGCACGGCGTCGAGGCGCGCGCGGGGAGAGGGCGTGTGCGGCTCGGTCTCGCGCCAGACCTTCTCGTCGAGCGTCGGGACGGAGAAATAGACCGACACCCCGGGGCCGGCGGCGAGCGCGGCGAGGATGTCGATGTCGCGCAGCGCGAGCGGCGACTTCGTCACGAGCGAGCAGGGCGTGTCGGAGTCGAGCAGCGCCTCCCAGATGCCGGGCATCAGCTTGTAGCGGCTCTCGACCCACTGGTACGGGTCGGTGTTGGTGCCGAGCGCTACCTGCTCGCGCTTCCAGGAAGGTCGCGACAGCTCCGCGCGCGCAAGCTCGGGGGCGTTGACCTTCACGACGATCTCCCGCTCGAAGTCCCGCCCCGCGTCGAGGTCCAGGAACTTGTGGGTGGGACGGGCGAAGCAGTAGACGCAGGCATGTGAACATCCCCGGTACGGATTGATCGTGAAGCGGAACGGCATCCGGGACTTCGCGGGCACGCGGTTGAGCGCCGACTTCGCCCGCACCTCGTGGAAGCGGATGTCGAGCGCCTCGGGCGCGTCGAACGTCCGCACGACGGCGTCGGCGCCCAGATTGGGCAGCCTGCGCTCGTCTTCGAGCCCTACCTCGAGGTTCTCCCAGCGCACGAACATATGTTCGCATACCGCGAGGACGCGCTCGCCCGTGCGACCGACCCCGCACGTCCCACGGGCGGGCGCTCAATGTAGCGCGGAGCGCAACGTTCGCCGCCCACCTCGCGGGCCCCCGGCCGGGCGGGCGCTCCAAGTAGCGCGGCGCGCTCGGTTCACGGCCCACCTCCGAACCGCAATCCCTTGGTGCTTCCGACCGGGGTGGGCGCTCGATGTAGCGCGCAGCGCAACGTTTGCCGCCCACCTCGGGCGGGGAGTGCCTAGGCACGGCCGCCGCTCGCGCTACGAGCGCGCGGCGTCGGGCTCGAGGCCCAGCTCGCCGGCGCGCTCCGCGAGCGCGTCGATCACGAACTGCACGTGCTCGTCGAAACCCATCCCCGACTCGGGCTCGAGCTCGGCCGCTCCGACCTGGACGTCGTCGCGGTTCACCCCCGCCGCGAAGCTCGGCTGCTTGAGCTTCTTCTTGACCGACTTGGCCTTCATCCCATGGATTCGCTCGGGGCGCACGTAGGCGCATGCGGCGACGAACCCGGCCAGTTCGTCGCACGCGAACAGGGTCTTGTCGAGCAGGCTCTCGCGCGGAACGCCGAGGAAGTCGGCGTGCGCCTGGACGGCGTGGATCACCTCGTCGGGATAGCCGCGGCGACGCAGCTCCTCGATCGCCATCCGCGGGTGCCCGGTCGCGAGGTCGGGGTAGCGCTCGTAGTCGAGGTCGTGCACGAGCCCCGCGATTCCCCACGTCTCCTCGTCCTCGCCGAACCGGCGCGCGTACGCACGCACCGCCGTCTCGACGGCGAGCATGTGCTTGCGCAGCGAGTCCGACTCGGTCCACTCGCACACGAGCTGCCAGGCCTCTTCACGGGTCGGCATGCGCGCAGTCTACGTCGTGCTGCGAAATCGACCGGACACGACGGGATTACGAGACGCGTGTCGGGGTAACACGTGTTCTGCATCCCACGAGGGTGCACCCAAATGCGAATGAGGTAAGGAGGGATCGGCCTTGATCGGCGTAATCATCGCGGTGCTGTTCGCCGCTCTCGTGTACGCGCTGTGCCTCGCGCTCGGCCTTCCGGCGATCGTCGGCCTGATAGCCGCGATCCTGGTGCTGCTGGCCGGCATACCCACCGGTGGGTACGGCGTAGGCAGACGCTTCTGAGCTGAGCATCGGGTTCGGCCGCCCGGTTCCGCGGGCGGCCGGGCCTCTCGGCTCCCCACCGGCAGACTCTAGAATCCGCGCGCGGCGCGCAGGCGCCCGCCAGATGCCCGGTGACGAATCACAAGAACTGCTCGCGCGCGTGCGCGCCGGCGAGCTCGATGCGCGCCGCGTGCTGCTGGCGCCCGACCGGACACCCGGCGCCGTGGACGTGTCCGTCGAGTCGCTGCTCGCGGCCGAGCCCACGGTCGGCGAGATTCCGGACGGCGCCTGGGCGCGGATCGACGCCGACCGCTCGACCCGCATCGCCGACCTCGAGCCCGACCGCCGGTCATGGCTCGCGGACGTGCTCACCTTCTGGCGCAGCGCTCCGCGGGAGGTCTCGCGGGTCACGTCGCCGAACGACGGCATGTTCGCGAAGACGCCCGACCGGTACTTCCCCACCGGGGCGCTGGCCCTTCGCTGCGTGCGGCTCGCGATGTTCGAGGCACGCAAGGACGAGGTGGGGAGCCTCCTGGACTTCGCGTGCGGCTACGGGCGCGCGCTCCGTTACTTCCGCGCCGCCTTCCCGGCCGCGGCGCTGACGGCATGCGACATCACGGCGGACGCGGTCGACTTCTGCGCCGAGGAGTTCGGCGCGACCCCGGTCTACTCCGACGAGGACCCCGCCCGGATCGAGCTGCCGGGCCCGTTCGACGTGATCTGGGTGGGGTCGCTGTTCACGCACATTCCGGAGCAGCGATGGATCGCCCTGCTCGACCTGCTCGCATCGGCGCTCGCGAAGGACGGCCTCCTGGTGTTCACCACGCAGGGGCGCAACGTGCGCCGCCAGATCGTGTCGCGCGAGCTCGACTGGGCCCTCACCGACGAGGCCGCGGACGCGATCGTGCGCGGCTTCGACGAGACCGGCTTCGGGTACGCGGACTGGTCCGGGGCGGACGGCTACGGGACGACCTTGAACCGGCCGTCGTGGGTCTGCGCGCGCATCGAGGAGCGCCCGGCGCTGCGCCTGATCGGCCTGCGCGAGCAGGGCTGGGGTCGCCAGGACGTGGTCTCCTGCCAGGGGACCGGGGGTTGAGCACTCCAGGCGCGCCGGTCTCCGGCGTCTCGGAGCTCGTGCTCGAGGTGTCGGACCTCGAGCGCTCCGAGCGCTTCTACGCGGATCACCTGGGGCTCCCCGTGGTGGAGCGGTGGCCGCACCGCGACGCGATCTGGGTGCGGGCCGGCATGACGCGGATCGGCCTGTGGCGGCCCCAGGTCGGGCTCGAGGGCAGCCGCGGCGGCGAGCACGTGCACTTCGCGATGCAGATCGAGGACTCCCAGTTCGACGGCCGCGTCGCCGCGCTGCGCGCGCACGGTCACGAGGTCCCAGTGCACGAGTTCGGCCCGCTCGGGGAGGGTGCTCCCAACAGCAGGTCGGCCTACGTCCACGATCCCGACGGGCACCTCGTCGAGTTCTGGACCGCGGACATGGGGGGGTACGACCCGGCGCACGGCTGACCTGCCGCCGGCGCCGGCGGGTCAGCCGAGGGGCGGCACCATGTCCGCCCACGGGCGCTCGGACTCGAGCTGGGCGGCGAGCGACAACAGCGTGGCCTCGTCCTGCGGGCGACCGATGAGCTGCACCGACCGCGGCATCCCGCTGCCGTCGACCCCTGCGGGCACGGCCGCGGCCGGTTGGCCGGTGACGTTCCAGACCGCGGTGAAGGGACAGTGCCAGATGGACCCGTTCAGCGTTCGCAGCGCGCCGCGGCCCTCCCATTTGCCGACCGGCGGGGGCTGGCGTGCCGTGACCGGCGTGAGCAGCACGTCGAACTCGCGGAAGAGGGCGTTGATGCGCCCGGCGACCCGCGGCTCGGCCTCGCGGCTGCGCCGCACCGCGGCGGGCGGGATCAGCCCGCCGATCCGCGACATCGCGCGGGTGCGCCGCTCGAGGCGCTCGGGGTGCGGAAGCGCGTCCACGTCGTCGTGGATCCCGCGCATGTAGCGCCGGGTGACGTGGGTCCAGACGAGGCCGTAGTCAGGGTCGCGCCGGCGCACGTCGTGCCCGAGTGACCCGAGCAGCTCGGCCGTCTCCTCGACTGCGCTGCGCGCCTCGGCCGACACGCGCGCGGTCGCGAGGGGCGGCAGCTTCGTGGAGACCGCGACCCGCAGCTTGCCGGGCGCCCGCTGCGCGGCCTGCGCGAACGGCTCCGCCGGCGCCGGCAGCGCGGCCGGGTCCCCCGGCGCGGGCCCGGCGACGGCGTCGAGGAACAGCGCCGCATCGATCACGCGGCGCGCGAGCGGGCCGGGCACCGACAGCCCGTGCCAGTGCTCGGTGAGCGGCATGTATGAGATGCGCCCGCGCTGCACCTTCAGGCCGAACAGGCCGCACCAGGCGGCGGGTATCCGGATCGAGCCCGCGCCGTCGGAGCCGAGCGCGATCGGCGCGAGGCCGGCGGCGACCGCGGCTCCCGAGCCCCCGCTCGAGCCTCCCGGAACGCGCTCGACGTTCCATGGGTTGCGCGTCTTGCCCCAGCTCTCGGTCTCGGTGAAGGGCCACATCGTCAGCTCGGGCACGTTCGTGATGCCGATCGGGATCGCCCCGGCGGCGCGCAGGCGCCGCACGACCTCCGAGTCGGCGGCGGCGGGGCCGTCGCACGCGCTCGTGCCGCAGGTGTTGATCTGGCCGGCGACATCGAACTCGTCCTTGATCGCGACGGGAACGCCGAGCAGCGGCATCCGCTCGCCCGCGCGGATCCGCTGCTGCGCGGCCTCGGCCTCGGCGCGGGCCTCGTCGGCCAGCACCACGCGGAAGGCGTTGAGCGCCGGGATCGATGCGCGCGATCCGGTCCAGGTAGAGGGCCACCAGCTCGGGCGCGGACACCTGCCCCGACGCCAGCAGCTCGCCCTGGGCGGCGGCGCCCGCGAACGCCAGGCCGGCCTCGCCGGCCGGCCTCGTGGTCTGGCTGCCTGTCGCCTCGGTCGTCACGAGCCGGGGCGATCGTATCCGCCGGGCGCGGCGCGGGTCGAGGACCCGCGCCGCGCGGCGGCTGCCTGTCCGATCAGATCAGGGGCAGGTCGGCAGGGGATCCGGGAACGAGGTCCCGAACGTGTTGTTCTCCCAGCAGTTGTCCACGCCGGTCGTGTCCCACGCGAGGTCCACCGCGAAGACGGGCGGCAGGTCCGGATCCGGGTTGCCCCCGTTTCCGGTCACCTCGTTCGACGTGATCCGGTTGCCGTCGGAGTCCGGCTGGATGTCCAGCAGCGCGCAGATCGCCGGCGGGGTGTTCGTGCCGAGGCAGAAGTTCGCCACGGCGATGCCGTACGAGTCGTTGCCGGTCACGACGTTGTGCGTGATCCGGTTCGTGTCGGCAGCCAACAGCAGGATGCCCGTTCCCTGCGGCACGCCGCACACGGCGTCGTCCGGGTCGAGGCAGGTGTTCGGCCTGTTGTTGTCGTGGACGTTGTTGTGGTCGATCTCGTTGTCGGAGTTCGAGTTGACGTCCAGGAACGGCAGGGTGAACGACAGGATCCCGCCGGTGTTGCCGGTTGCCTCGTTGTGGTCCACGCGGATGCGTGCGCTGTTCTCGACCTCGTAGCCGCTCACGTTGTCGGTCGCGTAGTTGTGGTCCATGCGCGAGTCCGACGACTGCCCGATGTAGAAACCGGTGTCGTTGGCTCCCGACGCGAACGACCGGTCGACGCGGCCGTTGAACGAGTGCGACGGGAAGATCCCGTACTCGAGGTTGTCGATCGCTTGCACCTGCGTGACCCGGAAGCCGTCGACGCAGTAGAGGAATACGCCGTCGTCCTCGAAGCCCTTGACCGTCAGGCCTCTGATCAGCGAGCCCTTCACCTGCAGGCTCTCGTCGGTCAGGCAGCTCGGGTCACCGGTCTTGGCGACCGCGATGCCGTCGTCCTGGCCGCCGGCGGCCTCCAGCACGACGCGGCTGCCCCGGCCCACGATGCTGATGTCGTCCTCCGTGACGACGACCGCGCACGTGTGCCCGGCGTCATGCGGGCAGGGCTGGCCTGCCTCGGTGTAGGTCCCCGGAAGGACCATGACAGTGTCGCCGGGATCTGCCCGGTCCACGCCGTCCTGGATCGAGTCCCCAGGGCCGACGCGGATCGTCCTGGACTGGGCCGTGCCGGCGGCAAGCAGCACCAGGACGAGGGCGAGACCGGCGGAAAGCGCCATCAACCGTCTCATGAAAAACCCCCTGTAGTTTGGCCTTGCGGCGACCCTACGCCCGCCGCTCCCGGGCGGTCAAGGGGCGGAGGCGATTAGTTTCGAAGATAGGCCAGCACGGCGAGCACGCGCCGATGGTCCTGTCCGGTCTGGGGCAGATCGAGCTTCGCGAAGATGCTCGTGACGTGCTTCTCGACGGCGCGCTCGGTGACGACCAGCTGCTCCGCGATCGCGCTGTTCGAGCGCCCTTCGGCCATCAAGCCGAGCACCTCGCGCTCGCGGTCGGTGAGCTCGTCGAGCGGATCGTCGGCGCGCTTTCGCCCGAGCAGCTGGGAGACGACCTGCGGGTCGAGCGCCGAGCCTCCGTCCGCGACCCGGCGCACCGCGTCGATGAACGCGTCGACGTCGGCGACGCGGTCCTTCAGCAGGTACCCGAGCCCGGCCGCGTTGTCGGCGAGCAGCTCCATCGCGTAGCTCTCCTCGACGTACTGGGACAGCACGAGCACGCCGACGTCGGGCAGCTCGGAGCGGATCTGGTGGGCGGCGCGCAGGCCCTCGTCCGTGTGGGTCGGCGGCATCCGCACGTCCGTGACGGCGACGTCGGGCTTGTGGCCACGCACCTTGCGCAGCAGGTCCTCCGCGTCGCCGGCCTGGCCGACGACCTCCATGCCGGCCTCCTCCAACAGCCGCACGACACCCTCGCGCAGGAGCACCGAGTCCTCCGCGACGACTACTCGCACGGGACCTCCGCGCGGACCACGGTGCCTTCCCCGGGCGGGCTGAGCACCTCGAGGCGCCCGTCGAGCGCCGCCACCCGGTCGGCGAGCCCACGCAGGCCGGAGCCCGCCGAGGGGTTCGCCCCGCCGATGCCGTCGTCACGGACCTCCACGGTCACGCGGCCGTTGGTGCGCACGACCTCCACGCGGGCGTGCCGCGCCTCGGCGTACCGGGCGACGTTCGTGAGCGCCTCGGCGACCACGAAGTACGTCGCCGACTCGATCGGCGGCGGGAGCCGCTCGTCGGGCAGCCCGGCGATCTCCACCGGCACGGGCGCGCGGCCGACGAGCGCATCCAGGGCCGCCCCGAGCCCGCGGTCGGTCAGCACCGCCGGATGGATGCCGCGCGCGAGCTCGCGCAGCTCCTCGGTCGCGACCGCAAGCTCGTCCGCGGCCTCGTCGATCAGGGTCGCCGCCTGCTCCGGCTCCGACTCCATCTTCCGGCGCGCCAACCGCAGGGTGATCGCGAGCGCGACGAGGCGCTGCTGGGCACCGTCGTGCAGGTCGCGCTCGAGCCGGCGCCGCTCCTCGTCCGCCGCCTTCACGATGCGTGCGCGCGAGTCGCGCAGCTCCTCGAGCTTCGCGCGCAGCTCCGCATCGAGCCGCTCGTTCTCGAGCCGCAGCGCGGCCGCCGCGCCGATCGTGCGGATCAGGTCGGGCTCCTCGAGCAGCGCCTTGTCGTGAACGATCGCCGCGACCGGCCGGCCGTCGCGCTCGACGATGCTCGAAGCGCGACCGGAGCCGGTCGCGGGCAGCTCGACTGCATGTCCGTCGGCGTCCACGTAGCGGGCGCGCGCGGGAAGCCAGTACGCGAGCATCAGCGAGGGATCGGCGAGCGCGTCGGCGAGCGCGTCACGCAGCGCCGCTCCGCCGGCCGGCGAGAAGCCGATGCGCTCGACGAGCTCGTTCACGGCCTCGGCGCGCGAGAAGCGCGAGCGCAGCAGTCCGGCCAGGAACCCGTAGGGCACGGCCGCGACCGCCGCGAGCGAGAGCAGGAAGAGCACGCTGGCGACGGCCTGCGGGCCCTGCGCGGTCTGGACCGCGAGCTGCAGGCTGAAGAGGATCATCGCGGCCACGCCGAGCCAGAGGACGTTTCCAAGCGCCTCGCGCTGCGCGACCGTCGCCGCCCGCCAGCGGCGGACCAGCACGAGCACCAGCGACACCAGCACGAAGATGCCGACCAGCCCCTGCACGACGAACAGCCACTGCGCGGTGGTGTAGCTGTCGGCGATCAGCAGCGGGTTCGTCGGGCACCCGTCGCACTTGTCCGCGTCGGGCGTCGCCAGGAAGAACGTCGGAGGGATCTGAAGCAGCACTCCCGCGACCCACGCCCCGGCGACGATCCGGCGCTCTCGACGCGTCTCGAGGCGTCCGGACGGATACGCAAGCAGCGCGTGCGCGAGCAGCACGATCCAGATGTTGTTGAGCAGGATCCCGAGGACGAAGATCGCCGGCACGTTCGAGGCCACGAGCATGGATGCGAGCCACGCGAAGCCGACCGCCGTCATCAGGCCGCCGAAGCGGTTCCGCGGGCGCCGCCACCAGGCGAAGAGGCCGGTCCCTATGAACGACCAGCCGACGAACAGCGTCACGGCCGCGAGGACGCCGCGGGCGTCCATGTGGTCGCTCGTCAGGATCAGGAACAGCGCGGCCAGGCCCCAGGCGAGCCCGAGCAGCGCCAGGCCGGCGAGTGCCCGACGCAGCGAGCTCATCCGGCCAGCGCGGCGATCCGGGCGCCGGACAGCTCGGACTTGGGGACGAAACCGCGCGCGCCGCTGCGCGTCACGAGCGGGCCGAAGTCCGCGCCGTCGCGGCTCGACGTCAGCACCACGACCGGATGGGCGTCCTCGCCGGTGAGCCGCGATGCCACGTCGAAGCCGTCGATGTCCGGAAGCTGCACGTCGAGCAACACTACCTCCGGCTTCAGCGCATGCGCGGCGGCGATCCCCGAGGCGCCGTCGGCCGCCTCGCCGACCACCTCGTAGCCGTCCGCCTCGAGCATGCGCCGCGCGCTCTGGCGGAACACCGCGTGGTCGTCGACGATCAGAAGGCGCCTCTTCATGTGCCAATTCTGCCTGCTGAGCGGCGCGAAGTCAGTACGGGTAGCCGCACCCCCGGACGCCAGCCAGCCGCATCGGAAAGCGGCCTGCGCGGGGCGACCATGCCCCCATGCAGTCAACGACCGACACAGGAGGCACGAACATGCAGGCCAACGGCACCAAGATCAAGGGCATCGCAGCACGCGCAGGTCGCTGGAGCGCGAACCACCGCAAGACAGCCATCCTCGGATGGCTCGCCTTCGTGGTGCTGGCGCTGGCGATCGGCCAGGCCGTCGGGTCCAAGCAGCTCAGCGACATCGACGGCTTCACCGGCGAGTCCAAGCGGGCGGAGCAGACGATCGTGGACTCGGGCCTGAAGCCGCCGGCCTCCGAGACCGTGCTCGTGCAGAGCAGCCGCCTGCGCGTCGACGACCCCCCGTTCGAGGAAGCGCTCGCGGACGTCACCCGCCGCGTGTCGGGGGTCGCCGTGGTCCGCAACGTGCAGTCGCCCGCAGCCGTGTCGCCCGACCGGCACTCCGCGCTGGTCCAGTTCGACATCCGCGGCGACTCCGAGCAGGCCGTGGACAAGATCGACCCGGTGCTCGCCCAGGTGGCGGCCGCGCAGCGGACCAACCCCGAGCTGCGGATCGAGCAGTTCGGTGACGCGAGCGCCGACAAGGAGCTGAACGGCGTCTTCGCGGACGACCTGCACAAGGCCGAGACCCTCTCGCTCCCGATCACGCTCGTGATCCTGCTGATCGCGTTCGGTGCGCTCGCGGCGGCGGGTCTGCCGCTGCTGCTGGCGCTCTCGGCGGTCGCCGCGACGATGGGTCTCGTAGCGCTCCCCAGCCACATCTTCCCGATCGGCGACTCGGCGTCGTCGGTGATCCTGCTGATCGGCATGGCCGTCGGCGTCGACTACTCGCTCTTCTACATGAGGCGCGAGCGGGAGGAGCGGGCGAAGGGCCACGACGCCCCCACCGCTCTGCAGCGGGCGGCGGCGACGTCCGGTCGCGCGGTGCTGGTCTCCGGGCTGACCGTGATGGCCGCGATGGCGGGCATGTTCCTCTCGGGCGACAAGGAGTTCACGGGCATGGGCCTCGGCGCGATGATCGTCGTGGGGGCCGCGATGGTGGGCTCGCTCACCGTGCTGCCCGCGATGCTCTCGTGGATGGGGGACCGCGTCGAGAAGGGCCGCGTGCCGTTCGTGGCGCGCCGCCGGGCCAGGGCGGGAGCGGATTCGCGGATGTGGACCGCGATCGTCAACCGGGTGCTGCAGCGCCCCGCCGTGTCGGCGGTCGTCGCGACGGCGGCGCTCGTGGCGCTCACGATTCCGGCCTTCGGGATGAAGACGAAGGTCTCGGGCCCGTCGGACCTCCCGCAGGACCTGGCCGTGGTGGAGTCCTACAACCACATCCAGAAGGTGTTCCCCGGCAAGAACGTCCCGGCGACGGTCGTCGTCAAGGACGGCAACGTGCGCACCGGCGAAGTCGCGAACGCGATCGCGGCGATGAAGCAGAAGGCGGTCGCGTCGGGTCAGATGTTCAACCCGATCACCACCGAGTACAGCCGCGACGACACCGTCGCGAAGGTCGAGATCCCCGTGGCGGGTGACGGCGCCGACGCGACGTCGAAGGCGGCGCTGGCCACGCTCCGGGACGAGATCGTGCCCGCCACCGTGGGCAGCGTGGCCGGCACCGAGGTGAACGTCACCGGGATGACGGCGCAGACCGTCGACTCCAGCAACCAGCTCTCGCGCGCGATGCCGATCGTGTTCGGGTTCGTGCTGCTGATGGCGTTCATCCTGCTGCTGGTCACGTTCCGGTCGATCGTGATCCCGATCAAGGCGATCGTGCTCAACCTGCTGTCGGTGGGGGCGGCCTACGGCGTCCTGACGCTCGTGTTCCAGGAGGGCCACGGCGCCGGGCTCGTGGGCTCACAGGCCACCGGCGGCATCGTCTCCTGGCTGCCGCTGTTCCTGTTCGTGATGCTGTTCGGACTGTCGATGGACTACCACGTGTTCATCCTCAGCCGGATCCGCGAGGCGGTCGACCGCGGCATGCGGACCGAGGACGCGGTCTCGCACGGCATCAAGAGCACGGCGGGAGTCGTGACGAGCGCGGCGTTCGTGATGGTCGCGGTGTTCAGCATCTTCGCGACGCTCAGCCTGGTCGACTTCAAGGAGCTGGGCGTCGGCCTCGCGGTCGCGGTCCTGATCGACGCGACGATCGTGCGGGCGGTGCTGCTGCCGGCCACGATGAAGCTGCTCGGCCGGTGGAACTGGTACCTGCCGAAGTCGCTCGGCTGGCTGCCGCGCGTCAAGGGCGAGGGCGAGCTGGAGCCCGCCCGCGCGTAGACCCGCAGGCACCGAGGCACGCGGCGCCCGCCTCATGCAGGCGGGCGCCGCCGCGCCGGGATCCGGCATCGTGGCGGCGATCGCGAGGGGCCTCTACCCTGTAGAGAGTGGATTTCGAGATCTTCAAGGCCATCAACGGGTACGCGGCCCAGAACGATGTCTTCGAGGACTTCCTGCGGATCTTCTCGACCTACGCCGAGGTGATCTTCGGCGTCCTGCTGGCCGGGATCTTCCTGGCACAGGGCAGGTGGCGCTCGGTGAAGGCGCGTCACGCCGTCGTGGCGGCCGCACTCGCGAGCATCGTGGCCCTCGAGGTCGCCCACGTGATCAGCAGCTTCTGGGACAGGCCGCGCCCGTACGAGGCGCACCCCGGGGTCACCCACCTTTTCGTGTCCTCCTCGCCGGACCCGTCCTTCCCGAGCGACCACGCGACGGTCGCGTTCGCGATCGCGGTGTCGATCCTGCTGCGCAAGCGCCGCCTCGGGCTGGCGGTGCTGGCGATGGCGTTCGTGGTCGGCCTCTCGCGCGTCGTCGTGGGGGTGCACTACCCGACCGACGTGCTGGCGGGCGCCGTGATCGGCAGCCTTGCCGCGCTGCTTGTCTGGTCACCGCCGATCCGCGGCCCGCTCGCGCGCGTGTCGCAGCATCTTTCGGCCTTCTACGACCGGCTCGCCGCACGGGCGCTCGGCCGCTCGGTCCCGACCTAGCGCACCTCTTCGGGAAGCTCGCTCAGCAGGTCGTCCAGGTCCAGCGGCAGCGTCGCCATGTCGATCGAGCCGTTCGAGCGCGGCCACACGGAGGGGTCGCGGTCCCAGTAGAGCTCGATGCCGTTGCCGTCGGGGTCGTGCAGGTAGAGCGCTTCGCTGACGAGGTGGTCCGACGCGCCCGAGAGCGGCCAGCCCGCGTCCCGCAGGCGCACGAGCGCCTCGGCGAGGTGGCGGCGGGTCGGCATCAGGATCGCGAAGTGGAACAGGCCGGTGGTCCCGGGGGGCGGGGGCGAGCCGCCCTTGCTCTGCCAGGTGTTGAGCCCGAGGTGGTGGTGGTAGTCACCGGCCGCCAGGAACACGGCCTCGTTCCCGTAGCGCGCCTTCACGCTGAACCCGATGACCTCCGTGTAGAAGCGCTCCGCGCGCTCGAGGTCGGAGACCTTCAGGTGGACGTGCCCGATGCACGTGCGGGGGTCGAGCCCGCCGTCGCTCACGCTTCCTCCAGCAGGGCGAGGTCCTCGTCGTCGAGCTTCAGCGAGGCGGCCTCGACGTTCTCCTCGAGATGGGGAATCGAAGAGGTCCCCGGGATCGGGAGCATCGCGGGCGAGTGCGCGAGCAGCCAGGCGAGCGCGACGTGCATCGGCGTGGCGTCGTGGCGGCGCGCGACCTGCGCGAGCGCGTCCTGCGCGATCCCGCCCGCGTCGAGCGGGAACCACGGGATGAACGCGAGGCCCTCCTGCTCGCACTTGCGCAGCACCTCCTCGGAGTCGCGGGCCGTGACGCTGTAGCGGTTCTGGACCGAGACGACCGGCACGATCTCCCGGGCCGCGTCGAGGTGGCTGCGCCCGACGTTCGAGAGGCCGACGTGCCGCACCTTCCCCTGGTCGCGCAGCTCCGACAGCGCGCCCACCGATTCCTCGAAGGGGACCTTCGAGTCGGGGGTGTGCAGCTGGTACAGGTCGATCGTGTCGCGCTTGAGCCGCAGCAGGCTCGCGTCGCAGCACTGCTTGAGGCGCTCCGGGCGGCCGTCGGGCTCCCAGCTGCCCGGCCCGGGCCGCGTGAGCCCGCCCTTCGTGGCGATCACGAGATCGTCCGGGTAGGGGTGCAGCGCATCCGCGATCAGCTGCTCGCTGACCTCGGGACCGTAGGAGTCGGCCGTGTCGATGAAGTTGACGTCCAGATCGACCACCCGCCGCAGGAGGGCGACCGCTCCGTCGCGGTCCTCGGGCTCTCCCCAGATCCCGGGGCCGGTGATGCGCATCGCGCCGTAGCCCAGGCGGCGGACCGTCATGTCGCCGCCGAGCGTCAACTCGCCCGCGACCGTTGCGGTGGGGGACCCGGGACCTGGCATCCGGGCGATGTTACCCACCCGGCTCGAACGGCCGATCCGGGGTCTCAGCCGCCGCGCTTCATCGGAACCGTGTTGCCCTCCGGCGGGATCGGGTTGTCCCTGAGGATGCGGGCCATGTGCACGACGTTGTGGGCCATCCACCCGGCCGTCTTCTGCGTGTAGGGATGGTCCTTGCCGTTCGCCTCGATGAACGACGGGCCGGGCCCGGCATCGCCGACCCAGTAGGTGTCGGCGTTCGGCGGGATCGTGAAGCCGAGGTGCGAGAGGTTGAAGAGCGTGGTCTCCGCGGCCGCGTGGGCGCCGTCCTCGTTGCCCGTCACCACGACGCCGGCCACCTTGTTGTACATCGGGTACTGCCCGACCTCGTTGGTCGACTCGTATGTCCCGTCGAGTCGCTCGATCACCATCTGGCAGACGCTGTTGCGCACGCCGAACCAGATCGACGTCCCGATGATCAGGATGTCGGCCGCGAGGATGCGCTCGAGGATCCTGGGCCACTCGTCTCCCTCGCCCATGTCGGAAACGACGCCGAAGGGGACGTCGTAGTCGGCGACCCTGATCACCTCGCAGTCGACGTCGAGGTCCTTCAGGTGCCCGATCACGATGTCCATCAGCGCCTGGGTGTTGGACACCTCGGGTGACTTCTTGAGCGTGCAGTTGAGCAGTACGGCCTTCAGGTTCATCGGTCTCCAGTCGTCTCAGCGCAGCATGGTCGCCTGCTCGACCTCCCGGGCAAGCGTCTCGGCGCACTCGCCGAGCGTTACACCCATCCGCTGCCGGATCTCGCCCGCGTAGCCGTCGGAGTCGTACTCGACGCGCCGCAGCTCGACGTCGTATCCACCCTGCCAGAGCGCGTAGGCGGCGCGCCGGTCGCCGTCGAACGGCATGCCCACGCTGCCGGGATTGACGAGCACGCGCGCGCCCGCGGCACGGGAGAACTGGATGTGGCTGTGGCCGAAGAAGATCAGCTCGGGGTCGGCCTCGCGGATCAGCTGGTCGTCGGCCTCGCTCGGATCGGGCATGAAGGTCAGCATGTCTCCGCGCGGGGAGGCATGGCACACGAGCGCGCCGTCGAGTCCGAGGCTTTCCGGCAGCCGGAAGAGCTTCTCGACGCCCTTGTGCCCGAGCTGCTCGCGGCAGAACTCGATCGCGCGGTGCACGAGGTCGTTGACGGGCGCGTCGGAGGGGTCCTCGAGCCAGCGATCGGTGTTCCCGCGGATCCAGGCCGCGTCGAGCCTCTCCAGCGCCTTCACCGTCTCCTGCGGGAAGGCCCCCGCCATCGCGTAGTCGCCGCCCAGCACGAACTCGTCCGCGCCGGCTCCCCGCGCGTCCGCGATCACCGCCTCGAGCGCCGGCAGGTTGCCGTGGATGTCGTAGAGCAGCGCCCGCAACGGCTCTGGGCCGGCGCTAGCCGTTCCGTTGCGAGGGATGTCCCTCCCCGGGCCACGGGGCCAGCACCAGCAGCAGCCGCGAGTCGGAGACCGCGCGCACCTCGTGGCGCTCCTTCGGGTCCGCCAGGGCCAGGAAGCCGGGCTCGCCCGTGACCGTCTCGCCGGCGGCCTCGATCTCCACCCGACCGTCGACCACGATGATCCACGCGCGCTCGTGCACCTGGTGGTCCTGCATCTCCTCGCCGGCCGGGAGGTTGATCACGATCGTCCTGCCCTCGTCGCCGGTGTGCAGCACCTGCGGCTGGTGAGCCTCCACGTCGATCGAGCGGGTATCCCAAGTTTGCACGAGCTGCCTCCTGGTTTTCCGGGGTTCGGGGTCGGGTGGGCAGGTATGTAAGCATCACGGCCATGGCGGAGGCGGTCCCAGGGCTGGCCCGACGTGGTGGCGACGACCGGCCGCGGGATCTGGAGATCCGCGGACCGGAGCTCGTGCTGCGCTATGCGACCGGCGACGACGCCGACGCGCTCTATCGCCTCGCCTCCGACCGCGAGGTGACGCGCTTCTTCTCGTGGGGCCCCTACACGGACGCGAGCGAGGCCGGCACCTACATCCGCAGTCTCGCGCGCAAGCGCGCCGACGGGGAGCGCCTCGAGTTCGTGATCGAGCACCCCCGCGACGGCCTGATCGGCGTCACCGGCCTGTCCGAGTTCTCGCTGCGCGACCGCCGCGCGGTGGTCGGGACGTGGCACGGGCGCAAGTGGTGGGGGACCGGCGCGAACCGCGCCTCCAAGACGCTGATACTGGCGCTCGCGTTCGAGGGCCTCGGCCTCGAGCGCGTGACCGCATGGTGCGGCGCGGACAACGGCCGCTCGCAGACCGCGCTCGAGCGCCTCGGCTTCGTGCACGAGGGGGTCCTGCGCCGCTGGCACGTCCATCAGGGCGAGCCCAAGGACGTGATCAGCTATTCGATGCTGCGCTCCGAATGGGAGTCCGGCGAGCTCTCGCGCGAGCCGGTCGAGATCGTGGGCGACATCCCCGTGCAGTTCCTGCCCTTGTAGAACATGCGGGATTTCCGCCGGACCCTGGACCACCGGGATTTCCGGCGAACCCACGACCACCGGGATTTCCGCCTAAGGAAATCCCGTTTTATTCAAAAGCGCCGTGGCGGCCCTCGCCGCCGGCGAAGCGCCCGGCCCCACGGGCCGCGACCTCCATCACCTCACGTCCCAGGCGGTACTCGTGCGCGAGCGCCTCGGCCCACGGCATGCGCGACCCTTCGAGCATCGCCCGGCGGTCGGCGAGCATCGTCTCCTGTGGGAAAGCGGCGAGGCGCTCGGCCAGCTCGAGCGCGCGCTCGAGGTGGCGGCCCTCGGGCACGACCTCGTTCGCGAGTCCGATGCGCAGCGCCTCCTGCGCGTCGACCGGGCGCCCGGTGAGGGTCAGCTCGAGCGCCCGGCCCAGGCCGACGACGAGCGGCAGGCGCTGGGTGCCGCCGTCGATCAGGGGCACGCCCCAGCGGCGCTCGAACAGCCCGAAGGTCGATCCCTCGGTGGCGATGCGCAGGTCGCACCAGAGCGCGATCTCGAGCCCGCCGGCGAGGCACCAGCCGCTGATCGCCGCGATCGTCGGCTTCGACGGCGTCACGCGCGTGAAGCCCATCGGCCCGTCGGGGTGGTCGATGTCGAGGTCCATCGCCTGCAGGTCGGCGCCGGCGCAGAACGCGACCCCGCCCGCGCCCGTCACGACCATCGCCCGCGCGTCGTCGTCGGCCTCGAAGCGCTCGAGCGACTCGCGCAGGAGCTGCGCGGTCTCGGCGTCGACGGCGTTACGGCGCTCGGGCCGGTCGATCGTCACCACGGCGGCCGCTCCGGTGCGCTCGTATCGGACGGGGGCTCCCACGGTCACGGCAACTTAACGGAGACTTCACACAACTCTTACGGGATTCGGCCGTTCGTTGTCTAAGTTGAACGACGAAAGCCAATCGATGGAGGTGCCGCATGGGCTCGCACCCTGACTGGGCGTATCCGAACCCAGACGCGATGATGGATCCGGGCGAACCCCCGCTGCCCGACACGGAGTCGCTGCTTGCGGAGCTGCGTGCCGGCTATCCGGCTGTGGCATACCCCGCACAGCAGGAGGACGGCGAGGAGCAGGTGGAGGAAGCGATCTTCGCCGGGCTCGTCTTCCCGTAACGGCAGGGCGGTCGTCGCGCAAGCGGCGACGGCCGCCCGCCCGGAGGTGACTACGGCGCGAGCGCGTCGATCGCCGCGGGCAGCCGGTCGGGCGGGCAGATCGGCGTCAGCACCGGAGTGGTGATCCCGCTCCCCACGAACTGCGCGAGGCGCTCCTTCTGCTCGGCGGGCTCGCCGAACACGAAGATCTCGCGGATCAGCTCCTCGGGCGCCGCCTCGCGGGCCCGCGCGCGGTCGCCGGCGTTCCATGCCTCGACCATCGGGTCGATCGCCGCTCCGTGCCCGAGCCAGCGGAAGAACTGCTCGTACACCGGCACGGTCGCGTAGGCGGAGAACATCCAGCGCGCGAGCGGCAGCGCCTCCTCGGCCGGGCCCGGGATGCAGAAGAACCGGCAGAGCACGTCCGAGGTCCCCTCGCGCTTGCCGGCCTCGCGCTCGCCCGCCCTGATCTCGGCGATCACCCGCTCCGCTCCCGAGAGCGGGAGGAAGTTGACGAACGTGCCGTCGCCGAGCGCCCCGCCGAGGCGCAGCATGCGCCCGCGCAGCGCTGCGATGTAGATCGGGGGCGGGGGGTCGGGCGCGACGTCGAGCTTGAAGCCGCCGGGGCCGCGCTCGCCCGCGAGGATCGTGCGGAGCGCCTCGACCGTCTCGCGCACCTTCGTGAGCGGCTTCTCGAAGGGGATCGCGTTCCAGCGCTCGACGATCACGTTCGACGACGAGCCGATGCCGAGGCAGAAGCGCCCGCCGCTCGCGTCCTGGAGGGCCGCGGCGTGCTGGGCGAGCACCGCGGGCCCGCGCGTGAACGCGTTCACGACGCCGGTGCCGAGCCGCATGCGCTCGGTCCAGGCGGCCGCGAGGGCGAGCGGCGTGAAGCCGTCCGGACCCGACGTCTCGCCGCTCCAGAGGTCGTCGTAGCCGACCGCCTCCGCGCCCTCCACGAGCGCGCGGTGCTCGCGCAGCGCGACGGACGCGAACGGCAGGGTGAGCGCCCAGCGCGTGCCGGGGCGGTGGTCGCTCATGCGCCGGTCCCGAACCCGCGCAGCGCCGCGCCGATCGCGCGCGTGCCGAACTCGACCGCGTCGGCCGGGATGCGCTCGTCCGCGCCGTGCACTCCCGACCAGAAGTTGAAGTCGGCCGGCAGGCGCATCGGCGTGAAGCCGTAGGTCTGGATGCCGAGCCGCGCGAAGAAGCGCCCGTCCGAGACGCCGGGCATCAGCAGCGGGACCGCTTTGCTTCCCCGGTCTGCCTGCTCGAGGATCGAGGCGAGCATCGCGTACAGGGCGAGGTCGGGCTCCGGCGGGCCCGGGTCGTGCCGGAGGACCTCGAAGGCGACGTCGCGGCCGATCAGGCCGTGCAGCTCGTCGAGCAGGTCCTGCGGGCGGAACCCGGGGAGCAGGCGCCCGTCGAGCACGACCTCGACCGCTCCGGGGATCACGTTGAACCTGTCGGACCCGCGGAGGCTCGTGGCGCTGACCGTGTTGTGGAGGATCGGGTCGAGCACCCGCGCCCGCTCGCCCATGCGGTCGAGCACGCGATCGGTGAGGCGCGGCCTCAGCAGCAGGCGCAGCGCGGTCCCCTGCGCGCCTCCGAGCTCGGCGGCCATCGCCTCCACCATCTGCCGGGTGACCGGCGTCACGTGGACCGGCAGCCTGCGCCCGTCGAGTGCCCGCAGCATGCTCGCGAGCTTCGACATCGCGGCGCCGCGCACCGGCATCGAGCCGTGCCCGGGCGTCCCGCGGAGCGTCGCCCGCACCGTGCAGACCTGCTTCTCGGCGACCTGGATCGGGTAGAAGCGCCGGCCGCCGGCGTGCATCGTGAAGCCCCCGAACTCCCCGATCGCGTGGCGCACCCCGGCGAACAGGTCGGCGTGCTCGCGCGTCAGCCAGTCCGCGCCGTAGGGGCTCATGTTCTCCTCGTCGGCGAGCGCGCAGAGGATCACGTCGCCGGCCGGCTCGAGGCCCTCTGCGCGCGCCCGCAGGAGTGCCGCCAGCATCATCGCGACGCCGCCCTTCATGTCGATCGCGCCCCGCCCCCAGATGTAGCCGTCGCGCTCGACCGCCTCGAACGGGGGCGTGCTCCATTCCTGACCCGCGGTGGTCACCACGTCGACGTGCCCGTGGAGCAGCAGCGGAGGCGCCGCTCCGCGGCCGGGAAGCCGCGCGACGAGGTTCGGCCGCTCGGGATCGCGCGCGCGGATCGTGGTCTCGATCCCCGCGCCGCCGAGCAGGCCCTCGATGTAGGAGATGCAGGCGCGCTCGTTGCCGGGCGGGTTGGTCGTGTCGAAGCGGATCAGGTCCCGCAGCAGCTCGGCCGGCCGCGTCCAGATGTCCGACGCGGCGGCGGTGCTCACGTCCCCTCCTGAACCAGGTACTCCGAGATCCCGGTGCCGGCATGGCCTTCCCACTCGTACTCGGTCAGCCCTTCGTTCACGTGCGTCGTGCGGCCCTCGCGGCGCTGGCGCAGCGGGGCGACCTCGATCGCGCGGCCGCGGAGGGTCGTGGTGCGCCCGCGCTCGTCGGCGGCGCGCGCCTCGAAGGAGCGCTGGCAGCCCAGCTCGGGGTCGAGCTCCGAAGTGGTCTCGCAGGTCGCGATCGGCGCGATCTCGCCGTCGCGCATCAGGTAGCCGCCCGCGGTCTCCCCGCCGTCGGGAAGGCCCACGTTGTTCAGCATCAGGAAGTTGTCCGGGTCCACGACCATGCCGAACCAGCGCCACCACGGCACGCGCTGCCAGTCGCGCACGCCCCACGAGTGGTCCCTCAGGCCGCGGCCGGCGAGCGCATGACGGCGCCCGTCGACCTCGAGCACCCCCGAGATCGAGCCGGGCTGCTCGTAGTGGCTGCTCGCCACCGCCGCCGAGAGGCCCGAGCCGAACGACAGCGGCTCGCCCCACGCGGTGAAGCGCAGCGCTCCCGACAGGGAGACCGTGCGATGGGCGTCGCGGTGCGTGGCGATGTGCTCGGCGCGCTCGAACAGGCGCCCCATCCCGGTGAAGCGCAGCTCCCAGAGCACGAGCGGCAGCGCGCACTCGAACGAGACCGGCCCGGCCTCGATCCGCTCGCCGCCCGCCGTGCGCGCGAAGCTCAGCAGGAAGCCCTGGCCGGGCAGCCAGATGCCGACCGCGCCCTCCGTGACGCCCTCGTTCGGGCGCCGGCCGACGCGCGAGTAGAAGGCGAGCCCGCGACCGTCGCCCCCGCCGAAGTAGAACGAGTCCGACCACTGCTGCTCGGGGCCGGGCGGCTGCCAGGCCTCGTGGGCGGTGGTGATCGCGTCGCTCACGCGGCCAGCCTAACGCCGGAGCGCGGGGTTACTTGCGGGTTTTCCTGCGCTCCAGCAGGTGCTGCGCGACGCTCAGGCCGATCACGAGCGTCGTGAAGAAGATCATCAGGCCGAAGCCGAAGTTCGTGATGACCTTGTCGTCGGTCTTCCCATAGGTCCCCTCACCGCCCTTGGCCGCCATCGCCGGAGCGGCGAGGGCGAGGGTCACGAGCACGGCGGAGATCGAGGCAAGGGCTGCACGGATGCGCATGCCGCGGACTCTATCGCAGCGCCGGGCGCGTTCACGCAGCGTTCACATCCCGGTCACGGGATTACAACTTCTCGGAATTTGCGGAGGGCGATACTCGCTGTGGATGCCGAATCCATCGCACACCATCCCCGCAGCGGACCGGCTCGGCCTCAACATCCCCTATGAGTGGTGGCCGTCCGCGGCCTCGCTGAAGGGCATCGAGGCGGCCGGGTTCGGTTGGGTCCAGATCGCCGCGCCGCCCGTCGAGATGCTCGCGGACCCGCGCCACTGCGTCCGTCACTCGACCGCCCTGCGACGTGCGCTCGAGGTCACGTCGCTGCGGGTGGTCGTGCATGGGCCCACGAATCTCCAGCTCGGCAGCGCACGGCACTACCGCGCGTTCGAGGGACTGCTCGAGTACACGTACACGATCGGCGCGCGGCACGTCGTCTATCACGCGCTCGACTTCCCGCGGCGAGGCTCGGAGTCCACCGAGGAGGAGCGCTCCCTGCGCCGGCTCTCCCACACGGCCGAGGCGCTGGGCCTCACGGTGTGCCTCGAGAACCTCTGCCCGGTGTATCCCGGATGCTCCAGCGTCTGCCACGACCCGCTCTCCGTGCGCGACCTGGTGGCCCGCCTCGACTCGCGCGCGTACGGGATGCTGCTCGACATCGGCCACGCGCACGTGGTCTCCGGCTACATGGGCATCGAGACGGCGGCGCTGGTCGAGCCGGTGCTCGGCGCCGTGAAGCTCTTCCACGTGCACGACAACCTGGGCGCGCGCCTCGCCGGCGAGGGCGGCCCGAGCATCGATCCCCTGCAACTGGACCTCCATCTACCCCCGGGAGGCGGCAACGTCCCCTGGGAACAGCTTCGGGCGGGCCTCGCGGACCACTCCGCGCCGCTCATGATGGAGATCCACCCGGCCCACCGGTCGGCGCCTGCCGACCTGTGGGGGGCCGCGACGCGCGCGCTCGCCGGCCCCGCCACCGATCGGCGCCGCGCGAAGGCGCCGAACCAGCTCCCTCGCGGCCGCACCGCCCGCGCCTCGCAGCGCGCGGGCAGGGCCGCATAGCCCTCAGCGCGTGCGGACGGTCTGTCGCCCTATATAGGCTCACGCACGCATGAACGAGCTCCAGGCGCTGCTGCTCGGCGTCGTGCAGGGGCTGACCGAGTTCCTGCCGATCTCCTCGTCCGGGCACCTGATCCTCGTGCCCTGGGTGCTGGACTTCCACTACCTCGAGCAGCATCCCGACTTCAACAAGACGTTCGACGTCGCGCTGCACCTCGGCACGCTGACGGCCGTGGTTGCCTACTTCCGGCGCGACCTCGTGCGCTACGCGGCCGGGGTCTTGCGGAGCCTCCAACGCCGCCGCGTCGAGACCCTGGACGAGCGGCTCGGCTGGCTGATCGTGATCGCGACGCTGCCCGCCGCCGCGGTCGGGGCCGCGGCGGAGAAGCCGATCACCGACAAGCTCGGGCAGCCGTGGCAGATCGCGATCCTGCTGGTGGTGTTCGCGCTGCTGCTGTATCTCGCCGACCGGCTGCCCGAGCGGCGCGAGGTCGAGGGACTGCGCCTGCGCGACGCGATCATCGTGGGCGTGGCGCAGGCGGTCGCGCTCGCGCCGGGCACCTCGCGGTCGGGGATCACGATCACGGCCGGCCGCGCGATCGGGCTCACCCGCGCCGGCGCCGCCCGCTTCTCCTTCCTGCTGCTCGCCCCGATCACGTTCGGCGCGATCGTGTTCGAGAGCGTCGACGCGGTCACGACGGGGTTGCCCGCGAACAGCCTGGGACCCTTCGTGGTGGGCATCCTTGCCGCCGCGGTGTCGGGTTTCGCGGCGATCTGGGGCATGCTGCGCTACCTCCAGACGCACAGCTACAACATCTTCGTCTGGTACCGGCTGATCGTCGCCGCGGTCGTGATCTCCCTGATCGCGAGCGGGGTGCAGTCGGCGACGTTCGACTAGCGCCGTTCACCAGATTTTCCCAACCTCGTCACCAGAGGTTCACCAGGGTGCGGCGGGCACGGCGTAGCTTGCGTTCTCCGATGACCGCCTCCAGTTTCCAGGCCAAGCCGCTGCGGATCGCGAACCTCGAGATCCGGGCCCCCGAGTTCGAGGTGCTCGCGGACGGGCAGCGGGTGGGGCTCACGGTGCGCGAGTTCCAGACCTTCCTCGTGCTCGCCGAGCGCCCCGACCGCGTCGTGACGCGACCGGAGATCTACGCCAAGGTCTGGGGGGGACAGATGGCCTACCGCGATCGCTCGGTGGACGTGTTCGTCCGCAAGGTGCGGCGTAAGCTAATGGCGTGTGCTCCGAACTGGTCCTACATCCACACCCACTTCGGCGTGGGATACCGGTTCTCGCCGGAACGCGTGACCCGCGTCTGACCCGCGAGGCGGACGAGGCACGGCCCCGGTGAGCGCCGTCAGGAACGGGGACGCGTCGAGCGCCACGCGCACCGAGCCCGCGACGCGGAAGCGGTACCTCAACCGTGAGCTCTCCAACATCGACTTCAACGCGCGGGTGCTCGCGCTCGCGGACGACCCGACCACGCCGCTGCTCGAGCGTGCCAAGTTCCTGGCGATCTTCGCCAGCAACATGGACGAGTTCTTCCAGGTGCGCGTGGCGGGCCTCAAGCAGCAGGCTGCGGCCGGCATCCGCACGCGCTCGTCGGACGGCCTGATGCCGCGCGAGCAGCTCTCCGCGATCTCCGCCAAGGTGGTCCCGCTCGCCGAGCGTCACGCGCGGACGTTCGTGGAGGACATGATGCCCGCGCTCAGGGAGGCGGGGGTGAAGGTGCAGCGCTGGTCGGAGCTCGAGGCGGCCCAGCGCGACGAGCTGAACGCGATGTTCGGCGAGAAGATATTCCCGGTCCTCACGCCGCTGGCCGTCGACTCCGGCCGCCCCTTCCCGTACATCTCGAACCTGTCGCTCAACCTCGCGGTGCTCGTGCGCGACCCGATCGCGGGTCGCATGCACTTCGCTCGCATCAAGGTGCCGCCGATCCTTCCGCGCTTCATCGCGTTCGCGGAGGACCGGTACTTCGTGCCTCTCGAGGAGGTGATCGCGGCCAACCTCGGCCAGCTCTTCCCCGGCATGGAGGTGGTCGAGCACCACACCTTCCGGGTCACGCGCAACGCCGACCTCGAGATCGACGACGGGGCCGACGACCTGCTCGAGGCGCTCGAGGAGCAGCTCAGCAAGCGCCGGGCGCAGCCGGCCGTGCGGCTCGAGGTCGAGCAGACGATCCCGCACCACGTGCTCGAGCTGCTGATGAGCGAGCTCGAGGTCGGGGACGAGGACGTGTACATGCTCCCCGCGCCCCTCGACCTCTCGGGGCTGTGGGGCCTGCACGCGATCGACCGGCCCGACCTCAAGGACGAGCCCTACGTGCCGGTCACGCACCCCGACCTCTCGCTGGCCGAGGAGGACGTCTCGGTGTTCGAGGTGATCGCGGACCGGGACGTGCTCGTCCATCACCCTTACGAGTCGTTCACGACGAGCGTCGAGCGCTTCATCGAGGAGGCCGCCGCCGACCCCGACGTGCTCGCGATCAAGCAGACCCTCTACCGCACCGCGGGCAGCCCGATCGTGAACGCGCTGATCGAGGCCGCCGAGCGGGGCAAGCAGGTGGTCGTGCTGATCGAGATCAAGGCGCGCTTCGACGAGAGCGCGAACATCGCCTGGGCGCGCACGCTGGAGAAGGCGGGTTGCCACGTCGTGTACGGGCTCGTGGGCCTGAAGACCCACTGCAAGCTGTGTCTCGTGGTGCGCGACGAGGGCGGGCACCTGAGGCAGTACGTGCACGTCGGGACCGGCAACTACAACCCGTTCACCGCGCGCATCTACGAGGACCTCGGCCTCTTCACGGCCGATCCGGAGCTGGCCGCGGAGGTCGCGAACCTCTTCAACTACATCACGGGCTTCTCGCGCGACCGGGATTACCGGTGCCTGATCGTCGCGCCCCACGGCATGCGCGACCGCATATTGCAGAAGATCGAGCGCGAGGCGGACGCTGTCCACTCCCGAGCGGCCGGGCCGCATCATCATGAAGATGAACAACCTTTCCGATGATGCAATGGTGGACGCTCTTTACGACGCCTCCGAGCGGGGCGTGAAGGTCGACTTGATCGTGCGCAGCGTCTGCACGCTGCGACCAGGGGTGAAGTCGCTCAGCAGGAACATCTCCGTGCGCTCGATCCTCGGGCGGTTCCTCGAGCACTCGCGTGTCTACTACTTCGGAAACGGCGGCGACGAGCAGGTGTTCATCGGCAGCGCCGACCTGATGCCCCGCAACCTCGACCGCCGCGTGGAGGCGCTTGCCGCCGTCAAGTCCCCGGAGCTGCGCGAGCAGATCAAGCTCGTGCTCGACCTCGCGCTGTCCGACAACTCGTCGGCATGGACGCTCGATCGCAAGGGAGGCTGGCAGCGGGTGGCCGCGGCCGAGGACGAGGTGCAGCTCGACTTCCAGGGCCAGTTGATGCGTCACCCGACAGGCGAGGCCTGACCGGGTGGAAGCCCGCAACCAGATGCTCGAACAGGAGCTGAAGCTGTCCGTGGAGGGCGCTTTTGCCCCTGTCGTCCCGCCGGGCGCCGCGGAGGTCTCCGGGATCGAGGAGCTTCGCGCCCTCGACCTGCGGGCCACCTACTACGACACGCCCGACCTCCGGTTGGCACGTCACGGAGTGACCTTGCGCAGTCGCACGGGGGAGGGGGGCGGAGACGCCGGGTGGTGCGTGAAGCTGCCGGTCGGCGGCGGCATCGCGGACGGGCGCGACGAGATCACGTTCGGCGGGACCGGGCGCACCGTGCCTCCCGCGGCATCCGACCTCCTCACGGCGCTGGTGCGCTCCTCGACGCTCACGCCCGTCGCGCGCCTGCGGACGCGCCGGCGGCGCTGGCGGCTGAGCGACGACGACGGGAACGAGATCGCCGAGCTGGTGGACGACCGCGTCTCGGTGCTCCAGCACGGTCGCGTGACCGAACGCTTCCGCGAGATCGAGATCGAGGGCCGCGGCATCGACCGGGAACGGCTCGAGCGGATCGCGGGGATCGTGGCGCGCGACGGCGTCGCGCCCACGGAGCAGGTTCCGAAGCTGATGCGTGCGCTCGGGTCGCGGGCGAGCGCCCCGCCCGACGTGGTCGTGCCCGATCGCCTGCGCCCGGGCGATCCCGCCGCGACCGCGGTGCGCGCCGCGTTGGCCCGCGGCGTGCGGCGAATCGTGATGAACGACCCGCGCACGCGGCTCGGCGAGGTCGAGCCCCTGCACCAGATGCGCGTCGGCACCCGCCGGCTGCGCAGCGACCTGCGGACGTTCCGCGAGCTGACCGATCCCGACTGGGCCGCGAGCCTGCGCGCCGACCTGAAGTGGCTCGGCGCAGCGCTCGGCGACGTGCGCGACCTCGACGTGCTGCGCGGGCGCCTGCGCGAGTCCGGCGCGGGGCTCGACCCCCATCTCGAGGGCCTGTTCGACACGCTCGCGGCGCGCCGGGAGGTCGCACGCGAGCGACTGCTCGGAGCCCTTCGCAGCACGCGCTACGTGACCCTGCTCGACCGCCTGGTCGAGGCCGCCGCCGCGCCGCCGCTCACGGCCGCGGCCGACGCGCCCTCGCGCGACGTGCTGCCGCCGCTCGTGCGGCGCTCGTGGAAGAAGCTCGCGCAGGCCGGGCGCGGCCTCGCGGACGCGAGCCCGGACGAGGACTTCCACGAGGTCCGCAAGCGCGCGAAGCAGGCGCGCTACGCCGCCGAGGCCGTGGCGCCGGCGATCGGCAAGGCCCGTGGGCCGCAGGCGAAGCGTTTCGCCGAGGCCGCCGCGGACCTCCAGGAGGTGCTCGGCGACCTCCAGGACTCCGTCGTCGCGAAGGAGGCGATCGAGCAATTCACGGCCGACGGGGACGACCGTCCGGAGGTCGGCTTCGCGGCCGGCCGGCTGTTCGAGCGCCAGGACCGTGCGCACCGGGACGCCCGCGCCGACACTCCCGCCGTCTGGCGCAAGCTGGACCGCCCCAAGCGCCGCGAGTGGATGTAGCGACGGGTTCCCGGGCACACTGATTCCCGTGAGCAGAGCGCCGATCCAGGCAGCGGGTGGAGTCGTGTGGCGCGTCGGCGCCGATTCCGGCGGCGCGATGGTGGAGGTCGCCGTGATCCACCGCCCGCGCTACGACGACTGGAGCCTCCCGAAGGGGAAGCTGGCGCCGGGCGAGACCCATCTCGAGGGAGCGATTCGCGAGGTCCACGAGGAGACCGGCTATCGCGTGCAGCCCGGGCGGGCGATCGGCGAGGTGCGCTACCTGAAGAAGTCGGGAGGCGCGGCGCGCGAGAAGGTCGTGCACTACTGGGCGATGCGGGCGATCGGCGGCGCGTTCAGCCCGAACCGGGAGGTCGACGAGCTGCGCTGGCTGTCGGTCGACGAAGCCCGCGACACGATCACGCGCGGCACCGACCGTGAGGTCCTCGAGCGGTTCGCGCAGCGCCCGGCGATGACGGGGTCGGTGCTGCTGGTACGTCACTCGAGCGCCGGGAGTCGCTCCAAGTGGAACGGCGACGACCGCGGGCGGCCGCTCGACGAGATCGGGGAGGAGCAGGCCGAGGAGCTGGTGCGGCTGCTGTCGCGCTTCGAGGTCGACGAGATCCAGTCCGCCGACGTCGTCCGCTGCGTCGAGACGGTGCGCCCCCTGAGCGAGTCGATCGGGGTGCCGGTCGAGGAGAACCCGCTGCTGTCGGAGGAGGGCTTCCCGGGGCACGAGGACGCGGCGGTCGAGCTGATTCGCAACCTCGGCCGGCCCGGGCGCGCGGCGGTCGCGTGCAGCCAGGGCGGCGTGGTCGACGAGCTCGTCGAGCGCCTTGCCGAGGCGGACGAGGTCGACCTCACGGAGCCCTCGAATCTCAAGAAGGGCGGTGTCTGGGCGCTCAGCTTCGACGATCACCGGCTGGTCGGCGCCGACCGCCTCCCGCCGCCGCGGGTGGGCGGGCAGAGCGACGACTGACGGCTCCCATTCCCCCGCCCGGGGGTCAAGGCGGCTACGTGCTGAGCCGATTCGCACAATGTGGGAACAGCGGATGCCGCAGGCACCTCCGAGCCTGATCTGACGAGAGCCGCGTGGGCGGTGCGCCTCGGCCTGCCGCGTGGCGGGACGCTGCCGGAGGCCGAATGGCGGCACAGGCACAAGTGGATGCTCCGCCTGCTGTGGGCCCACGTCGTGGCGCTGCCGGTGATCGCGGCGGCGGACGGATTCGCGCCGCTGCACGTCTTCGGGATCGGCGCCCTGCTCGCGGTGTTCGCCCTTGCCGGCGGCCACCAGAGCGCGGGCCGCGAGGCGCGCACGGTCGCGGTCGCGCTCGGCCTGGTCGTCTCCTCGGCGATCCTCGTGCACGAGTGGCAGGCGACCGAGGCGCACTTCCACTTCTTCGTGACGGTGATGGCGCTGACCCTCTACGAGGACTGGGCGCCGCTCGGCGCGGCGCTCGCATTCGTTGTCGTGCAACAGGCGGTGGTCGGAGTCGGGCACGGCGGCGACCCGTGGGTGTGGGCAGCCGCGAACAACGCGTTTACGCTCGCGGCGGCCGCCGTCGTTGTGGTTTGGTGGAGTCTCACCGAGAACGGGCGGCGCAACGCGGCTGCGACGGAGGACGCGCTACGCGCCAGCGAGCATCGGCTCCTGGAGGAGCAGGACACGTTGCGGATGGTCGCCGCGGTCACGCGCGCGATCGCCACCAAGCCCGACGCGCGGGCGAGCATCTGCGCCGCGACGGTCGACCTCGCAGGCAGCTCCTTCTCCGGTCTCTGGGAGCTTCAGGGCGAGGACCGCCTGGTGCTCACCGCGTGCGCGGGGATCGAGCTTCCCCTGGGCGAGACGATTCACGTCGGCAAGGAGGCATCCGGAGCGGCCATCGCGTTTCTCTCGGGCCAGCGGTTCTTCGCGCCCGACGCGCAGGGGAACCCGGCTCTCTCCAAGCGCATGGTCGAGAGCACGGGCACGCGTTCGCTGCTGTTCGAGCCGGTGCGCCGCGGCGGCCAGGTGGTGGCCGTGCTCGTGCTGGGCTGGGGGCGCCCGATCACGCAGCTGTCGGCGCGCGAGACCTCGCTGATCGCGCTACTCGCGGACGAGATCGCGGTCGCCGTCGAGCGCAGCGACATGCTCGCGCAGCTCGCCGCCCTCGCGCGCACCGATCCACTCACCGGGCTGGCCAATCGGCGCGTGTGGGAGGAGCAGGTCCCGGTCGAGATCGCGCGCGCGAACCGCGGAGGCGAGCCGCTGTCCCTGCTGGTGATCGACCTCGACGACTTCAAGGCCATCAACGACAGCCAGGGTCACCAGGCCGGGGACCGGCTCCTGAAGGAGGTCGCGGCGGCGTGGCGCGAAGTCGTGCGGCCGACCGACCTGATCGCGCGCTTCGGCGGCGACGAGTTCGTGGTGCTGCTGCCGGGCTGCTCGACCGCGACCGCCGTCCAGCTCGCCGACCGGCTCCGCGCCGCGATGCCGCGCGAGCTGACCTGCTCGGTCGGCGTCGTCGAGTGGTCCGGCGACGACCAGGAGCAGTTCCTCGAGAGAGCCGACGTCGCCCTCTACGAGGCGAAGGCGGAGGGACGCAACCGCACGGCGGCGCGCTGAGCGTCAGCTACGCGGGCACGCCCCCGGGGCGCGAGGCGTCCGTGAACTCCCGGAACTCGCCGCTGATCACGAACGCGATCTGCTCCCCGATGTCCACCGTGTGGTCGCCGATGCGCTCGATGTAACGCGCGATCAGCATCATGTGCGCCGCCCACTCGCGCGAGTGGGGGTCGCTGCCTCCGGACTCGATCGCCTCCTGGAAGATCTGGCGGTTCAGCGCGTCGATCACGTCGTCCTGGCTGACGAGGTTCTCGGCGAGGTCCAGGTTGCGCTGCTCGAACGCGATCTGCGCCTGCTTGAGCTGGTCGCGCGCCTGCGCGGTCGCGGCCGCGAGCTTGGCCATGATGTCGCTCCCCGCTCCGCTCGGCGGCTCGCCCATCAGCGGCACCAGCTTGGCGATGTTGACCGCGAGGTCGCCGGTGCGCTCGATGTGCATGATCGTGTGGAGCAGGGCCGCGACCAGGCGGAGGTCGCTGGCGACCGGGCTCTGGCGCGCGAGCAGGCTGAGGATGCCCTGGTGCACGTCGAGGTAGCGGCCGTCGATGCGGTCGTCGCCCTCGATCACCATCACCGCAAGCTCCTGGTCGTGGTTGACGACCGCCTCGATCGCCTGGCCGAGCGCGGCGCTCGCCAGATCGATGGTCGAGAGCGCCTCCTGCTCGAGCTCGCGCAACTGCTCGTGGAACTCGACGCGGACCTCGGCCAAGGCTCCTAACCCACCCTTCCGGTCACGTACTCTTCGGTGCGCTTGTTCTCCGGGTTGGTGAAGATCTTGTCCGTCTCGGCGTACTCGACGATGTGCCCGATCGTGACGTCGCCGTCACGCACCTCCGGCATCAGCACCGCCGTCATGTCCGAGACGCGCGCCGCCTGTTGCATGTTGTGCGTGACGATCACGATCGAGTAGCGGTTCTTCAGCTCGAGCATCAGGTCCTCGATCCGCGCGGTCGCGATCGGGTCGAGCGCCGAGCACGGCTCGTCCATCAGGATCACGTCCGGCTCCACCGCCAGGCAGCGCGCGATGCACAGGCGCTGCTGCTGGCCTCCGGAGAGGCGGTACGCGTTCTCCTTGAGGCGGTCCTTGACCTCGTCCCACAGCGCGGCGCGCTTCAGCGCCCGCTCGACGATCCCGTCCATGTCGCCGTCCATGCCGACGACCCGCGGCCCGAAGGCGACGTTGTCGTAGATCGACTTCGGGAACGGGTTGGGCTTCTGGAACACCATGCCGATCAGCTTGCGGACCTCGACCGGGTCGACGCCGGCGCCGTAGAGGTCCTGTCCGTGGTAGAGGATCGAGCCGTCCACGGTCGCGCCCTGGATCAGGTCGTTCATCCGGTTGAAGCAGCGGATCAGCGTGCTCTTGCCGCAGCCGGAGGGCCCGATCAGGGCGGTGATGCGGTTGTGCCCGATGTCGAGCGAGATGTTCCGGACGGCGGGCGTGCCGCTGTACGAGACCTCCACGTCCCGGACCTCGAAGATCGGCTCGGCGCGGCCGAGCGGCCGTTCGCCGGCCCTGCGGGCCTCGATCTTCGTGGTGGGATGGTCGTCGCGCGTCGGCACTGAGGCGATCCGGTCCTGCGGTTCGGTCATCTGTTCAGTCGGCATGTTTACCACCTGCGTTGATACTTGTTCCTCAGCCAGATGGCAAAGGCGTTCATCGTCAGCAGCAGCGCCAGCAGCACGAGGATCGCGGCCGCCGCGAGCAGCTTGAACTCCTCCTGCGGCCTGCTGGTCCAGTTGAAGATCTGGATCGGCAACGCCGTGAACTGGTCCATCAGGCCCGACGGGTTGAACGGCACGAACACGATCGCGCCGATCAGGATCAGCGGCGCGGTCTCGCCGATCGCGCGCGAGAGCGCGAGGATCGACCCGGTCGCGATGCCGGGGATCGCGGCGGGCAGCACCTGGCGCCAGATCATCTGCCAGCGGGTCGCGCCGAGCGCCAGCGCGCCCTCGCGGATCGACGGCGGCACGGCGCGGATCGCCTCGCGCGAGGCGATGATCACGATCGGGAGGACGAGCAGCGAGAGCGTCAGCGCGCCCGCGAGCAGCACGCGCCCGAGGTCGAGGCCGCGCACCAGGAACGCGAGGCCGAGGATGCCGTAGACGATCGACGGCACCGCGGCGAGGTTCTGGATGTTCAGCTCGATCGCGCGGTTGTACCAGCGGTTGCGGTCCGCGTACTCCTCGAGGTAGAGCGCCGCGCCGACGCCGATCGGCACCGTGATCGCGGCCACGAGGATCATCAGGTAGATCGTGCCGACGATCGGCGACTGGATGCCCGCACGCGACGGAAGCGACGAGGGGAACGACGTGATGAAGTTCCAGTCGAGGTGGCCGAGGCCGTCCTTGGCGACGTCGTAGAGCAGCGCGGCGAGGGTGGCGAAGCCGATCAGGATGCTGAACAGCAGCACGCCCCTGAAGAGCGCGCCGACCACGCGATCACGGCGCGGGGTTCCGCCCACGAGGCGGCCGCCGCCCCTGCGTGACGCCGACGCTCACTCGTACACCTCCCGGTACTTGCGGACGAGGCGGATGCTGATGATGTTCATGACCAGCGTTGCGACGAACAGGGTGGCGCCGACGGCGAAGATCGTCTTGTACTCGAGGCTGCCGGTCGGCACGTCGCCGATGCCCACCTGCGCGATGTAGGCGGTCATCGTCTGGATCGCCTCGGTCGGGTTGAGCGTGAGTCCGGGCTGCTGGCCTGCCGCGATCGCCACGATCATCGTCTCGCCGACGGCGCGCGAGATCCCGAGGACGAAGGACGCCGACGATGCCCGACAGCGCGGCCGGGACCACGACCCGCGTCGAGACCTGGAGCCGCGACGCGCCGAGGCCGTACGCGCCCTCGCGCAGCGACATCGGCACGGCGGTCATCGCGTCGTCGGAGAGCGACGCGATCGTCGGCAGGATCATCACCCCCATCACGAGGCCGGCCGCGAGCGCGTTGAACACCTCGACCGTCGATCCCGATGTCCTGGAGGAACGGGGTCACGGCGGTCAGCGCGAAGTAGCCGTAGACCACGGTCGGGATGCCGGCGAGCACCTCGAGCGCCGGCTTCAGCCACGACCGCGTGCGGGGCTGCGCGTACTCCGACAGGTAGATCGCGGCGCCGAGCCCGAACGGGAGCGCCACCAGGCACGCCCAGAAGGTCGTGCTGAGGGTTCCGACGACGAGCGGCAGGACGCCGAAGCTCGCCGGCTTGAAGAGGGGGGACCAGTCCGTCCCGGTGAAGAACTCACCGATCCCGATGTCCTGGAAGAACTCGATCGTCGGCTGCGCGAGCGCCACCACGATCCCGACGGTCGTCAGCACGGACACGGCGGCGCACGCCACCAGCACGCCACTTGACCAGGGTCTCGCCGTAGCGTCGCCGGGAAACCGTGAGCCGGCGCGCGACGGGCGCGCCGGCTCCGGGCGCTTCTGCTCTGGACGCTGCTTCCAACCTTTCCGCCTACCCCTCCAGCTGGGTGACGGTGTCCTTGGCCTTCTGCGCCTGCTCGGCGGTCATCGGGACGAACTGCGCCTGCTGGGCGATCGCGTCGTAGTTGTCGACGTAGAACTTGACGAACGCGGACGTCGCCTCGTTCTGCAGCGCCTTCTTCGACGGGTAGATGAACAGCGGGCGCGAGAGCGGCTTGTAGGTGCCGTTCTGCACCGTGTCGTTGGTGGGCTCGACGCAGCCGTCGCCGCCGTCGACCTTGACGGCCTTGACCTTGCCCTCGTTCGCGATCGCGTAGGACAGGCCGAAGTAGCCCATGTTCGCCCTTGCCTCCGGATACGCCCTGGACGGTCACGTTGTCGTCCTCGGAGGGGCTGTAGTCCTTGCGGGTCGCGCCCTCCTCACCGTTGATCTGCTCGGTGAAGTAGTCGAACGTCCCGGAGTCGGTGCCGGCGCCGAAGAGCTTCATCGGCTCGTCCGGGTAGCTGCTCTTGACCTGGTTCCAGTTGTTGACGTCGGACTTCGGCTCCCAGATCTTCTTCAGCTCGGCCGTCGTGAGGCAGTCGGCCCAGTCGTTCTCGGGGTTCACGACCACGGCGAGTGCCGTCGTTGGCGACCTGCGTCTCGCCGTACTCGACGCCGTTCTTCTTGCAGGCCTCGACCTCGTCGGGCTCGATCGGCCGCGAGGCGTCGGAGATGTCCGTCTCGCCGGCGCAGAACTTCTCGAAGCCGCCGCCCGTGCCGGAGATGCCGACCGTGATCTTCACGTCGGGGTTCTCCTCGCGGAACAGCTCGGCCGCGGCCTCGCTGAGCGGGCCGACGGTGCTGGAGCCGTCGATCTTGATGGAGCCGGAGAGATTCGACCCTCCGCTCGAGCTGTTGTCGTCGCCGCAGGCGGCTACGAACAGGGCCAGGCCCAGTACGACGATCGCGGCGGGGAACAGCAGGCGTGAGCGCACGCGCGCCCTCCTTTTGTTTGTTGACTCGTTCATTCGGTGTCCAGCGTCGCGTGAGTCGCCGCCGGGCTGGTTAAGCCGCCGTGTCCGCGATGTGAAAAACCTGTGAAGCGGCCGCTCGTACCCGGATCTACGGCCGATGCCCCTTTACACTGGCTTCAGTGGAAGAACCGCTCGCGAGAGTGCAGACGGGACCGCCGGATCTGGGCGGCCTCCCGTCTCCCGGAGCCACGCGGCTGGCGATCGTGGACAACGACAGCGGCTTCGTGCGCGTGCTGTCGAACCGCCTCGGCGCCGTCGGCTGGGACGCGCACGTGCTCTCCAGCCCGCCGCCGCTCGACGAGTTCCGGTCCATGCGCCGGCAGGCGATCGTGATCGATCCCGCGTCGCTCGGAGGCGGAGGCGTGGGAGTACCTGGGCCGTCTCTGCGCAGCCTCCACCGCGCAGGCGGTGATCGTCTGCACCGGCCCGACCTCGGTCGCCCAGCGTGTCCGCGGCCTGCGGCTCGGCGTCGACGACTGGATCACGAAGCCGTGCCATCCCGAGGAGGTCCTGGCCCGCGTCGAGGCGGCCTTGCGCGCGCGCCAGGCATCCATGACCGAGACCCACGCGGTCGAGGCGACCGTCGCGGGCGAGGTCGAGATCCGTCCCGAGATGTTCGAGGCGTTCGTCGGCGGGCGCGCGATCGGGCTGACCCGGCGTGAGTTCGAGTTGCTGCAGCTGCTGGCCGGCTCCCAGGGCCGGGTGGTCCCGCGCGAGCGGATCTACGAGCGGGTCTGGGGCTACCAGATGGCGCACGGCGACCGATCGGTCGACGTCTTCGTCCGCAAATTGCGGCGTAAGCTCGAGGCCGCGTCGCCCGGGTGGCGATACGTGCACACGCACTTCGGCGTGGGCTACCGGTTCGGCGCGCGAGGAGGTCGAGGACGACGAGCCCGCCTCGCCCGGGCCCTCTGCTAGCTTGCCCCCGGCCTGAGGTCAATCCTCGAGGCCGCCGCCCATGGTTCGCCTAAGCCTCGTCCCCAAGGATCGCGAGTTCTTCAACCTCTTCGACGAGGCGGGAACGAACATCCTGCACGCCGCCCAGCTGCTCGACCGGCTGATCAAGCAATGGCCCGACGCCGGCGGCCTCGGCCGCGAGATCCTGATCTGCGAGCAGGAGGGCGACCGCATCACCCACGACATCATCCACCGGCTGAACAGCACGTCGGTGACCCCGATCGACCGCGAGGACATCTTCTCGCTCGCGTCGGCACTCGACGACGTCGTCGACTTCACCGAGGAGGCAGCGGACTTCATGGGCCTCTACAACATCGAGGCGCCGATGGAGCAGGCGCAGCAGCTGACCCGGGTGCTCGAGGACTCGTGCCGCAACCTCGCGGAGGCGCTCAAGCGACTGCGCGGTTTCCAGGACCTGAACCACTATCTGGTCGAGGTCAACCGGCTCGAGAACGAGGGCGACCGCATCACGCGTGAGGCGCTGGCGTCGCTGTTCAGGGGCGGGATCGACCCGATGGTCGTGATCCGCTGGAAGGACATCTTCGACCGGCTCGAGCACGCGATCGACGCGACCGAGAGAGTCGCGAACATCCTCGAGGGGATCGTCGTAAAGCACGCCTGACCCCCAGGCAAGGCACGCAACGGAAAGAGGGCAATGGACAGTGACCTAGTACTGGTCATCGTCGTCGTGACGGCGCTCGCGTTCGACTTCACGAACGGCTTCCACGACACCGCGAACGTCGTCGCGACCGGGATCTCGACACGCGCGCTTCCGCCCCGCCTGGCCGTGCTCGGCGCCGCGGCGCTGAACTTCGTCGGCGCGTTCCTGTCCCTCGCCGTGGCCGCGACCGTCGCGAACGGCATCGTCGAGTCGGACCTGATCACCCCCACGATCGTGTTCGCGGGCCTGATCGGCGCGATCGCGTGGAATCTCGCGACCTGGTACTTCGGGCTTCCGTCGAGCTCGTCGCACGCGCTGATCGGTGGGGTGGTGGGCGCCGCGCTCGCAGCCGAGGGCACGTCCGCGCTGGTCAGCGGGGGCCTGCTGGGAAAGGTGATCATCCCGGCGCTGATCGCGCCCGTGCTGGCGTTCACCGTCGCGGGGATCGGGATCCTCTTCGCCTACAACATCATCGGCCGCCTGCGACCGACCTCCGTGAACCGCGGATTCCGGCTCGGTCAGCTCGCCTCGGGAGGCCTGCTCGCGCTCTCGCACGGCACGAACGACGCGCAGAAGACGATGGGCGTGATCACGCTCGCCCTGATCGCGCACGGCGACATCAACCCGAACGACTTCCACGTGCCGACCTGGGTCGTCGTCGCCTCCGCGACTGCGATCGCGCTCGGGACCTACGCAGGCGGCTGGCGCATCATCCGCACGCTCGGCACGCGCATCATCAAGATGGACCCTGCCCAGGGCTTCGCGGCCCAGGGTGCCGGCGCGACCGTGATCCTCGCCTCGTCGCATTTCGGCTACCCGCTGTCCACGACGCACACGATCTCCGGCGCGGTGATGGGCGCCGGCGCCGCCAAGCGGCTGTCGGCGGTGCGCTGGGGAGTCGCGGGCAACATCGTGGTGGCCTGGGTCCTCACGCTGCCGGCCGCGGGCGCGATCGGCGCGCTCACCTACGGGGTGACGCGCATCTTCGGGACCGGCGCGCTCGGGCCCGTGGTCGTCTCGCTGGGAGTGATCGCGCTGATCGCGGCGCTGCTCGGCCCGCGGCTGCGCGAGGCGCCTCCGCCGGCTCCCGTGGGCGTCGGGGAGGCGCAGTGATCGCGACGATCGTCGATTGGGCGGCGCTGCTGGACGTGGTGCTCTATTCGCTCGTGGCCGGCATCGGCGTCACGATCGCGTTCTCGCTTGCGATCCTCGGGGGAACCCGCTTCTCCGTCATGCGCCGCGATCAGCGGGTGGTGGAGGCCGTCGGCTACGCGACCCTCACGGTCGTGGCGCTCGGCGTGAGCGCCGCGGCGATCGTGCTCGGAATCGTCGTGATGACGTCGAAGTAGCTGCCGCTCGGCTCTAGAATCCGGTCCGTGGAGCTCAAGACCCTTCGCAACATCGCGATCATCGCGGCGGTCGCGCTCGGCATCGCGTTCATCCCCGGCGGCAGCTCGACCGCCGAGCTGGTGCTCGCGATCATCTCGCTGGCGTTCCTGGCGGCGATCGGGTTCCTCGGCTACCGCCTCTACATGGAGCACAAGTTCACGCTCTGGAGCATGAGCGACCGCCACCGCGGCCAGCTCTACGCCGGCATCGCCGTCGCGTTCGCGACGCTCACCGCGACCGACCGCCTGCTCGACAGCGGCCTCGGGCTCGTGCTCTGGATCGCGCTGCTCGCCGGCTCGGTGCTGGCGGTCTACAACGCCTGGGTCGAGTCGCGCCGCTACAGCATCTAGCTCCGCGCGGCTTTGCTTTCGCTTTCGTTGCTCCCCGGCGGTGACCGGTCACGCGCGCGCCCCTAGCCTCGGTCGTCAAGGATGCGAGTCGCGGGAGCGAAACGGACGGACGCCGAACGCGGGCAGGCCACGATCGAGCTGCTCGGTGCCCTGCCCGCGGTGCTCCTGGTCGCGCTCGCCGGCTGGCAGCTGATGCTCGCGGGACAGGCGAGCTGGCTGGCCGGCAACGCGGCGCGCGTGGCGGCGCGCGCCGAGGCGGTCGGGGCAGACGCCGAGGCGGCGGCGCGCAGCGCGTTGCCGCGGCACCTGCGGCGTGACCTGCGCGTCGTGCGCCGCGACCGCGATGTCACCGTGCGCGTGCGGCTTCCGATCGTGGTGCGCGACTGGGGATCGCCGATCCGGATCCGCGCGACGGCGGGTGCGCCGCAGTGAGACGCGACCGCGCGCGCGGCCAGGCGACCGTCGAGCTGATCGCGGGCGCGGTTGTGCTGACGCTCGTCGCGCTGGCAATGTTCCAGGTCCTCGCGGCCGGTCGCGCGGCGGCGATCGCGGCCGGCGCGGCCGAAGCGGCCGCGCTCGCGGTCGTGAACGGCCGGGACCCGGAGGCGGCGGCCCGCGCGGCGGCGCCGGGCTGGCCGGGCGACCGCATCCATGTGCGCGAACGGGCCGGCCGCGTGACCGTCACGCTCGAGTCGCCGGCGGCATTGCGCACGCTGCGTGCGCCGCTGCGCGTGACGTCGGCGGCGTTCGTGCGAAGGCCGGGCGGCGGATGACCTCGCTCGCGCGGCGCGTGCTCGAGCTGCTGGTCGAGCCGCCGGGCGAGCGCCCCGTCCGGACCCGCGTCCTGCACGTCGGCATCGTGGGCCTCGGCGCCGGGTCCGGCGCCACCACCGTCGCCCGCGGGCTCGCGCTCGAGCTACCCGGCGACGAGGTGTCCGACGGCGTCGCCCCGGGACCCGGCGGAGTCCTCGTGGCGGTTGCCGGACGGGACGCGGTGCCGGTGCTGGCGCGGCTCGTGGCGGAGCGCCTGGCGCCGCACCGCGCCCGCGCGGTGCTGGTCGCCAATCGCCCGGACGATCCCGACGAGTGGCGCGGCACCGAGGCGGTCTGCCTGCCGCCCTCGCGGCTCGCGGTGGCGCTGCTCGCGCGCGGCCGGAGGGCGCGCGGCCCGTTCGGGGCGGCGCTGCGGGAGCTCGCGGCCGCGATCAGGGAGGCGGGCGCGTGAAGCTAGGCGTTGGCGCGGCCGGCGATCCAAACCTCGAACAGCGGATCGACGAGGCGCAGGGCGCCGGAGCCGGTCCGCTGGAGGTCTCCACGCCGCAGCAGTGCGGCGGCCCCGCTTTGCGCGCCGCTCTTGGTGAGCTGAAAGCGCTGCAGCGTGTCACGGGCGTACAGGGAGCCATGCGCGGATGCCACGGCGCCGAGGACGCGCCTCTGGCCCTCGGGCAGCCTCGACGACGCGAACTCGAACGCCTCCTGGAGCTCCCGAAAGACGGATGACAGCGCCCGTGCCCATGTCTCCTCGTCGGCTTCCCCGCCGCGCGGTGTCTGCTCCCAGAGGTGGTGCGCGACCAGCATCGCACGCTGCGGGTGGCCTCTGACGAGATCGAGCAACGGCTCGAGCATCGCGCCAACCTCGCGGCGGCTCTCCTCGAAGCGGCGGGCGACGTAAGTGCTGACGTCCGCGTCGAGCAGCGGGTCGAGCCGGATCGCGCGAGCCTGACCGAACAGCGGTCGTTCGCGGTCGTCGAAGAGCTCGGCCATCAGACCCGGATGCGAGCCGGCGAAGATGTAGGAGGCCGCATCGGCGTGGTGCTGGATCCGGCCGCGGATCACCCCGTCTATCCCATGGCCCGCGCTGAGGGCCTCCTGGAACTCGTCGAAGATCACGAGCACCCGCTGACCGTGTCGCTCGAAGACGCGGGCCGGCAGGTCCAGCAGCCGATGCAGTCGCCGCAGGAGGTCGTCGTCGGGCTGGAGCTGCACTTCGAGGCGCGCCGCCGGGGTGCCCAGCGACGCCCCGGGCCGCAGCGTGCGCAGCACGTCGTCCACGAACCGTCGAACAGCTCCCTTGAGGCTCCGGCGATAGGCCTCCTCGATGTTTATCGCCACGTCGGCCAGGGTCAGCACACCCGAGAAGTCGACGTAGACCGGCACCATCCCGGCCTTGTCGGCATCGGCCATCGTCCTGCGGATCAGCGTCGTCTTGCCGTAGCGACGGGGGGCGGACAGGCGGCTGTTGTGCCCACCCTCGGCGAGCGCGAGAAGCTGGGCGGCCTCATCCTCCCGGTCGATCAGCTGCTCCGGCGGCAGGGGCTTGTCGTAGACGAACGGGTTCAGCTCTGTCATCGACTGAAGGGTACCAAACAGTACGCTTCTTACATACTATCTAGGGCGGTATCACCGTACAAAACTCGTAGAGCCAGAACCCGCACACCGGCGCGCGCCTTTCCCGACACCGGCGCGCTGACGCGTTACACCCTTCCGCCTAGCGTGCGCCCGGTATGGCCGTCACGGCGGATCCAGGGCGAACGGACTCCCAACGCGGGCAGGCGCTGCTCGCGACGCTCGCGGCTTTGCTCGTGCTGGTGCTCGGTGCGTCCCTGCTCTTCTCGCTCGGTCGCGCGCTCGCCGGAAAGGGCCGCATCCAGCGGGCCGCGGACCTCGCCGCCCTGTCGGCCGCGCGTGCGATGCGCGACGACCTGCGACGACTCTACGAGCCGGCGCTGATCGACGGCCGCCCGAGTCCCTATCACCTGAGCGAGGCCGCGTACCTCGCGAGGGCGCGTGCCGCGGCGCTCGCGGCGGCGCGCGCAAACGGGGTGCAGGCGCGCCTCGCCGACGTGCGCTTCCCCGGCGGTGCGGGCGGGCCGCCGACGCGCGTCAAGGTGATCGTGCACGACCGGCTCCCCATCCGCGCGCCGGGCGAGCGGGGCGGGGAGGCCCCCGTGGAGGGCGTCGCCGTGGCCGAGATGACCGCGCCCGCGGGGGACGGCGCGGCGCTCGAGGCCTCGGGCGGCGGATACGCCGGTCCGCTCGCCTACCGCCAGGGCAAGCCGATGCGACCGGATGTCGCGCGCGCCTTTGACCGCATGGCGGCCGCAGCGCGCGCGGACGGCGTCCATCTGATCGTGACCTCCGGGTACCGCTCCGACGCCGAGCAGGCCGAGCTCTACGCGCGCCACCCCGATCCCAAGTGGGTCGCGCCGCCCGGCAAGTCGCTGCACCGGCTCGGCACGGAGCTCGACCTCGGCCCGCCGTCGGCCTACGGATGGCTCGCCCGCAACGCCGGGCGCTTCCATTTCGTGCAGCGCTACAGCTGGGAGCCCTGGCACTACGGCTTCAGCCTCAATCCGCGCTCGACGCCGCCCTCGTACTCAGGCGCGGGGCGCCCGGGTGACGGGCGCAGCGCGGTGCCGGCTTTCGTCCCGGCGGCCTATCGCGATCCGATCGCACGCGCCGCCAGCCGCTGGAACCTGTCCGCCGCGCTGCTCGCGGCGCAGCTTCAGGTGGAGAGCGGCTTCGACCCGTCCGCGGTCAGCCCGGCCGGGGCGCGCGGCATCGCGCAGTTCATGCCCGGGACAGCGCGCTCCTACGGGCTCGCCGACCCATTCGACGCGCAGGCCGCGATCTCGGCGCAGGCGCACCTGATGCGCGACCTCCTGCGGCGATTCGGGTCGGTGTCGCTTGCGCTTGCCGCCTACAACGCCGGGCCGGCGCCGGTCGCCCGCTGCGGCTGCGTGCCCGCCTATCCGGAGACGCGTGCATATGTGGTGCGCGTCCTCGCGCTGATGGGGTCCGCCGGCGACCTGCTTCCGGGCGCGCCCGGTTTGGAGGTGAGGCTCGTGGCTTGAGGGCGCTCAGGTCGCCGCGACGCCGTCGGCCGCGCTGCGCAGCGCGGCGACGTCGAGCTTGCTCATCTTGAGCATCGCCTGCATCGCGCGCCGGGCGCGCTCCGGGTCGGGGTCCGCGAACAGCTCTTCCATCCCGGTCGGCACGACCTGCCAGGACAGGCCGTACCTGTCCTTCAGCCACCCGCACGGCCCTTCCTCGCCGCCCTCGGACAGCCGCTCCCAGTAGTAGTCGACCTCGTCCTGGTCCTCGCACGTGATCTGGAAGGAGACGGCCTCGTCGAACGTGAACTGGGGGCCGCCGTTGATGCCGACGAAGCGCTGACCGTCCAGCTCGAACTCCACGGTCATGACCATGCCGGCCTCCCGCGGCGCGTCCTCGGTGTAGTGGGCGACGTTCACGACCCGCGAGTTCTTGAAGACGGATGTGTAGAAGCCCGCGGCCTCCTCGGCCTCGGTGTCGAACCACAGGTTCGGGACGATCTTCTGCTGCATGGCGCTGCCTCCTCTCGTACGGCGGGAAGGGGTTCCCGCGACGAATACTGAAGGTGTAGACCATCGCGCGGGGAGAAACTCATCGGCGCCCGCTACGCCTCCTGCGGCAGCCGCTCCGGATCTCGCACGGCGGGCACTGCGAGGAAGAGCCCGATCATCGCGACCGCCCCGAGCACGCCCGCGCCCGCCAGCGTCGCCTTCGCGCCGACCAGCTCGGCGACCGGTCCGGTGAGCGCGAACGACACCGGTATCAGCCCGATCGAGACGAACCAGTCGAGCGAGGACACGCGCCCTAGCAGTGCGCTCGGCACGAGCGTGTGCATGAGGGTGTTCCACACGACCATGCCGACGGTGTTGGCCGCGAAGGTCACGAACGCGACCACGTACATCTGCCACGGCGTCGACGCGAGCGCGAATCCAGCCGTCAGCAGGGTCGCCAGGGTCCACGCCATGAACATCATGGTGACCGCGCGCGGCGGCATGTCGCGGCGCCCCATGACGAGCGCGGCGGCAATCGCGCCGAGGCCTCCGGCGCCGAGCACGAAGCCGAACGTCGCGGCATCGCGCTCGAGGTCGTTCTTGATCAGGTAGGGCAGCAGCACCTCGATCGGCCCGTAGCTGGCGAGCAGCGCGAGCGCGGCGGAGGCGAGCGTGACCCACAGCCAGGCATGTGCGCGGACGTAGCGCCAGGCCTCCGCCAGGTCCTCGCGCACCGAGCGCTCCCGGGCCGCGGCGCCCGCCGGCTTCGGCGAGATCAGCACCAGCGCGAGCAGCGAGGCCGCGAACGTCCCGGCATCGAGCGCGAATGCGGCGCCCACGCCGAGCAGGTCGATCGTCACGCCGCCGAGCGCCGGGCCCGCGAAGCGGATGCCGATCGGCTCGACCAGCTCCTTCAGCGCGTTCGCGCGCAGCAGGTCGGCCTGCGGCACGACCTGGGGGATGATCGCCGTGAACGACGGCTGGAAGAGCGCCTCGCCGACGCCGTAGACGACGGAGAGGACGAGCAGGTGCCACAGCTCGATCGCCCCGGCCAGCGAGAGCGCCGCCATCGCGCCGAGCGCCGCCATGCGCAACACGTCTCCGGCGATCAGGACCGAGCGGCGATCGAGGCGGTCGCTCGCGACGCCGGCCGCGAGCAGCGCGAGGACCATCGGCAGGGTCCACGCGATGCCGACCACCGCGAGCGCGGTGGGCGCGTTGGAGATCTCGTAGACCTGCCACGGCAGCGCGACGAAGAAGATGCCGTCGCCGACCATCGAGATGCTCTGGCCCGCCCAGAGCAGGCGGAACTCGCGGTGTCGCAGCGTTCGCAGCACCCGGCCGAGGTTAGTGGCCCGCCTAAGCTTGAAGAGATGGCCTCCACGTCCAACGGAAAGCTCCAAGACCAGCGCCGGGCGCTGCCCGACGCCCCCGGCGTCTACCTGTTCAAGGACACCGAAGGCCGCGTGCTCTACGTGGGCAAGGCGAAGTCGATCCGCAAGCGCGTCGCCTCGCACTTCAGCAAGAGCTCCGTCACCGGAGCGGACGAGATGCTGTCGCGGGTCGACCACATCGAGTTCATCGCGACCGCGAACGAGGCCGAGGCGCTGCTCGCCGAGCAGCGCTTCATCAAGCAGCACCGCCCGCCTTTCAACATCCGCCTGCGCGACGACAAGTCGTATCCGTACATCGGCATCTCGCTGGAGGAGCGCTACCCGCGCGTCTACTTCACCCGTGAGCGCCATCGCGCGGAGCGCGCGTACTTCGGCCCCTTCTCGAGCGCGAAGCGCGTGCGCGAGACGCTCGACCTGCTCGGCCAGCTGTTCCCGTACCGCACGTGCGAGGGCCCCGAGCCGGGCCGCAGCTCGGGCAGCCCGTGCCTCGACTACTACATCAAGCGCTGCGGGGCGCCCTGCGTCGACTACGTCACCGAGCAGGAGTACCGCTCGAACATCCAGGCGATCATCAGCTTCCTCTCGGGCCGCTACCGGCAGATCGAGCGAGAGCTCGAGCGCGAGATGACCCGCGCCGCCGGGGGCCAGGCGTTCGAGCAGGCCGCCGTCTACCGCAACCGCCTGAGAGCCGTGCGCTCGCTGTTCGAGCGCCAGCGCATCGCGAGCGGCACGATCGGCACGCTCGACGTCGTGGGCGTCGCCGTCGACGGCACGGACGCGAACGCCCAGGTCTTCCAGGTGCGCGACGGTGTGCTCGCCGATCGCCAGAGCTTCTACCTGGAGAACCGCGCCGGCCGCAGCGTCGACGAGGTCGCGGAGGAGTTCGTGATCCAGTACTACTCGACGTCGCTGTCGATCCCGGCGGAGATCGTCGGGCTGCCTTCCCTGGCCGACGCGGCGGTCGTGAGGCAGGCGCTCGAGGAGCGGCGTGAGGGGCCCGTCGACATCCGCCACGCGCGGCGCGGCGAGAAGCGGCGCCTGTACGAGCTGGCCGAGCGCAACGCGCGGCTCGCGATCGAGCAGGACAAGCTGCGCAGCGAGCGCAGGCGCCAGCAGCGCGTCGATGCGCTCAACGACCTGCGCGAGGCGCTCGGCATGGACGCGCTGCCGGTGCGCATCGAGGGCTACGACATCTCCAACCTCGGCCCGGAGCACACCGTCGCGTCGATGGTCGTGTTCGAAGGTGGTGCGCCGCGCAAGTCCGACTACCGCCGTTTCAAGGTCCGGGCGCTGTCCGGGCGCCAGGACGACTTCGCCGCGTTGCAGGAGGTCACCTCGCGCCGGCTGGCGCAGTGGCTCGAGCAGCGCGCGCGCTCGCCGCACGACCCCGAGCGCGACGCGAGCTTCGCGTCGCTGCCCGCGCTGGTCGTGATCGACGGGGGCAAGGGCCAGCTTTCGAGCAGCGTGCGCGCGCTGGAGGAGTTCATGGAGCAGGGCGTCGTCGTGGTCAGCCTCGCCAAGCGGCTCGAGGAGATCCATGTGCCGGGCCGCGCGCGGCCGATCGTGCTGCCGCGCGACTCCCGCGCGCTCCAGCTGCTCCAGCGGATCCGCGACGAGGCGCACCGCTTCGCGCTCGAGCATCACCGCCAGCGCCGCGGCCAGGCGATGAAGAAGTCGGTGCTCGACGAGCTGCCCGGCATCGGGCCCGCGCGCAAGCGCACGCTGCTGCGTCACTTCGGCTCGCCGGAGCGATTCCTCGGCGCGACGCGCGAGGAGCTCGAGGCGGTGCCGGGGCTACCGGGAAAGCTCGCCCGCCAGATCCACGAGCAGCTTCATAAAACAGGTGCCTGAAGTCTGCAAGCAGACTTCAGGGTTGGGCTAGGGACTGGGCGGCTCTGTTGGCGGCGCTCGACGAGCGCGCGCAGCAGCGCGTCTACGACCTCGGAGTCGAACTGGGTGCCGGCGTTGCGGCGCAGCTCCTCCATCGCGGCCTCCCAGGGCAGCGCCTGCCGGTACGGGCGTTCGCAGGTCATCGCCTCGAAGGCGTCGGCGACCGCGAGGATGCGCGCGCCGAGTGGGATCGAGCCGCTCGACAGCCCGTGCGGGAAGCCCTCGCCGTCCACGCGCTCGTGATGCGCCAGCACCCATTCGCCGATCTCCCCGAGCCGTGCGTTCGCGAGGATGCGGGCGCCGATCTCGGAGTGGCGCCTGATCTCCGACCACTCCTCGTTGGTGAGCGGGTCGGTCTTGCTCAACAGGATGTTCGACACGGCGACGTTGCCGACGTCGTGCAGCAGCCCCGCGAGCCGCACGCGCTCGACGGTGCCGGGGTCCAGGTGCATCTCCGTCGCGATCAGCTCGCAGTAGCGCGCGACCGTCTGCGAATGGCGCGCGGTGCTGGCCTCCCGCATGTCGAGCGCCTGTGCGAGCGCGAGCATCGTCGCGAGCTGCTCGTTGCGCCGGCCGTTGCGGCCGTTCGCGGGAGTCAGCACGCCGACCACCTCGCGGCTGAAGATGACGGTGCGGTCGCGCCCGAGCTCCTTTGCCGCGTAGAGCGCGTCGTCGGCGGCGCCCAGCAGGTCCTGGCGCGAGCTCCCGTGGTGCGGCATGCTCGCGAGGCCGAAGCTGATCGTGAGCGCGACCTCGTCGTCGGCGAACTCGTCGCGAATCGCCGTGCGCAGTCGCTCGGCCAGCAGGAGCGCCTGGCGGCCGCCGGTCTCCGGGACGATCATCGCGAACTCCTCTCCGCCGAGCCGCGCGACGGTGTCCATGCGGCGCTTCTCGCGGGTCAGCACGGCACTCGCACGCGCGAGCGCCAGGTCGCCGGTGTGGTGCCCGAAGCGATCGTTGACCTGCTTGAAGCGGTCGAGATCGCCGACCAGCACGCTGAGCGGATGGTTCCCGCGGCGCGCGCGATCGAGCTCGTTCTCGAAGGCCTCCTCGAAGCCGCGGCGGTTCAGCAGGCTCGTCAGCGGGTCGGTGCGGGCCGCGTCGGACAGCTGCAGGACCATCGCGTCGAGCTGGCCCTTGAGCATCGAGATCAGGAGGCCCGAGACGAGCAGCCCGCCCGCCGCCAGCGACCACAGCTCGAGCGCCTCGCCCGGGCGCTCGTCGGACATCACGAGCACGAGGCCGTAGCCGCCGAGCGCGAGCGCGAGCTGCGCGAGTCCGGCGGCGCGCCCGAGGAAGAAGAACGCGAAGAAGATCACCCACAGGTAGAAGAGGACGTGCGGCGCGGTCGGCTCGCCGCGGAAGAAGATCCCCGCCGTGATCAGCGCGGTCCCGGCCGCGAGCAGCCACCTGTACGCGGGCTCCGGAAGGCGCTCTCCGCGCGCGACGATCAGGGTCGTGAGCGCGAAGGCGACAGCGATCGTCGCGAGCATGCCGGTGACGTTGCCCTCGGGATGCGGCAGCGCGAGGAACAGCAGCAGCGACAACGTCGCGCCCGCGGCGAACAGCAGGGCGAGCGAGCGCGCCATCAACGCGCGGCGTTCCGCTGCTTCCAGAGCAGGCGGAAGGGTCGTGCGCGGCCGCGCCGCTTCCAGTCGAGCGAAGGAATCCATTCCCGAGGTGCTGCCCGGGCAAAGCCCGTCCTGGGCTTCCCGGTACTGGTACCAACGTAGAGCAGTGGCGAGACGCGGGCGACTCTTTTTCGTTTCGCGGTTTTCCCCCGCTGAAATGCTTAATCCAGCCTTAAAGGGTCACTTCCGCCGGTAAAAAGCTTCTGCGTTAGACTGCCGCTCCACCACGCGGAAATCCCCGGTCCAACGGGGAATGTGCGCGGACCAGGGACGAGACGGAGGAGAGAAATTCGTGCGGAGGCATGCAGGTGCGGCGAGGGTCTCGCCTCTCCTGCACATGGCGGCTGTGTCGCGCTCGCCGGAGCGGCGAGCACGGACGTAAGACGGCTCAACAGTCTTGACTCGGGGAGCGGCTTCATCCGGGCCGCTCTTCCATGTCGGGGAGGAGTCATGGGAGAAGATGCTGTCTCCCTACGGATTCGATAGGGACGGGCAGGAATGACGATCGCCAGGGCGGCGGCCATCGGGTCGCTCATCGTGGCGATCATCGCCGTCGGCATCCTGATGTTCGGTTCCGGAGGCGGGACCGAATACACCGTCCACCTCCAGAGCGCGAACCAGCTCGTGAAGGGCAACGAGGTGAAGGTCGGCGGTATCGCCGTCGGCGAGATCACCGAGATAGAGCTCTCCGAGGACAACCAGGCCGACGTCAAGGTCACGATCAACGAGGACTTCGCGCCTCTGCACCAGGGGACCACCGCGACGGTCCGGGTGACCTCGCTGCCGTCGGTCGCGAACCGCTACCTGTCCCTCCATCCCGGCCCCAACAACGCGCCCGAGATCAAGGACGGAGGGGTGCTCGGCGTCGACGAGACGACCAACGCGGTCGACCTCGACCAGCTCTTCAACGCACTCGAGCCCAAGACTCGCAAGGGTCTGCAGCAGACGCTCCAGGGCTTCTCGACCTGGTACGTCGGGCAGAGCGACAACCTCCAGGAGACGTTCAAGTACCTCGGCCCGTCGCTCGGCAACCTGACGCGGGTGATGCAGGAGCTCGGCCGCGACCAGAAGGCCTTCACGGACTTCGTCGTGCACGGCGCGCGCGCCGTCAGCGCGATCGCGGAGCGGCGTGACGACCTTGCCGCGCTGGTCGAGAACGGGAACACTTTCGCGCGCGCGATCTCGGCGGAGAACGAGTCCTTCGACCGCGCGCTCCAGGCTTTCCCGAAGGTGCTCGAGGAGGGCAGCACGACCTTCGTGAATTTGCGCGGCGCGCTCGTCGAGCTGAACAGGCTGACGAATGTCTCGAAGCCGGCGACGAAGAACCTGGCGCCGTACCTCCAGGACCTCGCCGGGCTCCTCAAGACGATGCGGCCCACGTTCAGGGACCTGCGCCTGCTCGTCAACAACCCCGGGCCGCACAACGACTCGGCGGACATCCTGCGGCGGATGCCCAGCCTCGAGCGGCTCGCGCGCAGGAGCACCAAGAACTCCGTGGCGGCGCTCAAGGCCGGCCAGGACGAGGTCGAGTTCCTGCGGCCGTATGCGCCGGACATCTCCGCCTGGCTCACGCACTTCGCGCAGGTGCCGGCCTACTACGACGCGAACGGCCACTACGCGCGAGTGCTGCCGATCTTCAACGGCTTCTCCTTCGACCAGGGCGCGAACCAGCTCAACTCGCTCAGCCCGGCCGAGCGGCGCTCCTCGCAGCTGCGCGGCGGGAACCGCTTCTGCCCGGGTGCCGCCACACAGCCCGCGCCCGACAACTCGAACCCGTTCACCGACGACGGCAAGCTGACCGCCGACGACTGTGACCCGAGCCAGCGGCCGGTGGGCCCGTGAGCACGGCCGCCCGCCGCGTCCTTGCCGCGCTCGCCGTGGTGGGCGTGCTTGTCGCGCTCGTCGTCGGCACGGGCGCGAGCGACGACAACAGCGGCGAGTACAAGGTCCGCGCGATCTTCGACAACGCAGCGTTCGCGATCCCCGGCGAGGACGTGATGGTCGCCGGCGCGAAGGTCGGCAAGGTCGACGAGCTCGCGGTCACCGACGACAAGCGCGCCGCGGTCGTGCTGAATATCGAGGAGGCGGGGTTCAAGGACTTCCGCGAGGACGCCGAGTGCCAGATCCGGCTGCAGTCGTTGATCGGCGAGAAGCTCGTCGCGTGCACCCCGACCCAGCCCCGCCCGGAGGGCGATCCGCCGCCGCCCCCCCTGAAGAAGATCCCCGACGGGCAGGACGGTGCGGGCCAGTACCTGCTGCCCGTGTCGAACACCGTCACGCCGGTCGGCGAGGACCTGATCCGCAGCGTGATGCGCCGCCCGTTCCGCGAGCGCTTCGCGATCATCCTCAACGAGTTCGGCGCCGGGCTCGCCGGTCGCGGAAAGGACCTCCGCCAGGTGATCCGGAGGGCCAACCCGGCGCTGCGCGAGCTGGACAAGGTGCTCGCGATCCTCGCGCGCCAGAACAAGCTGCTCGCCCAGGGCTCGAAGGCCGGCGACCGCGTGCTCGCCGAGTGGGCGAAGGAGCGCAAGTCCGTCTCGGAGGCGATCGTCAAGGGCAACATCGCCGCGCAGGCGACAGCCGAGCGGCGCGCCGACCTCGAGCGCAACTTCGAGCTGTTCCCGAAGTTCATCGAGGAGCTCACCCCCACGATGCGGGCGCTCTACGAGATGACCGCGGAGATGACGCCGGTCGCGACCGACCTCAATGCGGTCGGTCCCGAGGTGAGCCGCATCATCGAGGCGATCCAGCCCTTCTCGCGCGCGGGGATCCCGGCCTTCAAGACCCTCGGCGACACGGCCGACGTGGGCACGCAGGCGCTCCAGATCGCCGAGCCCACGATCAAGCTGCTGGGCGAATTCACCGACGACGCGGTCAGCCTGTCGACCAACCTCTCCAAGCTGCTCACGAGCCTGCGCGACGAGAACGGCATCAGGTACCTGATGGACCTGATCTACAACATCGCGCTCTCCACGAACGGGTACGACGAGCTCGGCCACTACCTGCGCACGACGCTGCTCGCCGGCTGCAACTCGCTCGCCACCGTCGTGAACCCGGCGTGCACCGCGAACTTCATCCTGGGCGCGAACTCCGCGAGCGCGTCGCGGGCGAAGCCGCGCACCGCGCTGGAGAAGATCCTCGCGGGCGATGACCCGGAGAAGGTGCTGCGCGGTTACGAGCGCCAGCAGCGCGTCGAGAAGCGGCGCGACACCGAGACGCAGAACGTCGCCGACAAGCAAGCGCAGGACCAGCAGGCGCCGGCCGGCCCGAAGGCTCCCGCGGGCGCCAAGCAGCCGCAGAACGACGCCCCCGCCGACCCCGACCAGGCGGTCCTCGACTACCTCCTGGGAGGTGAGTCGAAGTGACGCGGCGGCGCGGCGCGACCGCGATCGCATCGAACCCGGTCCTGGTGGGGGTCGCGACGACCCTCGTGATCGTCGTCGCCATCTTCCTCGCCTACAACGCGAACCAGGGCCTGCCGTGGGTGCCGACCTACCGCCTTGCAGCCGAGGTCCCGGTCGCGAGCAGCCTCGTGGAGGGCAATGAGGTCCGGATCGGCGGCCTGCGCGTCGGGGTGATCGACAAGATCACGCCGGTCCAGCAGGCGGACGGCTCGGTCAACGCGAAGCTCGACCTGAAGCTCGAGACGCGGATCAAGCCGGTGCCGGCGGACTCGACGATCATGGTCAGGCCCCGCTCGGCGCTCGGCCTCAAGTACCTCGAGCTGACGCGTGGGAACTCCGCGGAGGGCTTTCCCGAGGGCGGCACGATCCCGCTCGCGAACGCGACGCCCGAGCCCGTCGAGTTCGACGAGTTCTTCAACATGTGGGACGAGCGGACGCGCATCGGCAACCAGCAGAACCTGCGCGGCTTCGGCGATGCCTTCGCGGGGCGCGGCGCGGACCTCAACCGCGCGCTCGGCGAGTTCGTGCCCCTGCTCCAGAACGCGGTGCCGGTGCTCACGAACATCGCGTCCCCGGAGACGAACTTCAAGCGCTTCTTCGCCTCGCAGGCACGGGCCGCGATCATCACGGAGCCCGTCGCGGTGCAGCTCGGCGAGCTGTGGTCGAACCTCGCGCTGACGCTCGGCGCGTTTGCCGACGTGGCGCGCCCGTTCATCCAGGACACGATCAGCAAGGGTCCGGGCGGGCAGGAGACGTTCATCGAGGAGGCGCCCAAGCTGCGGCCCTTCTTCCGCTTGACGGGTGAGTTCTTCGGCGAGCTGAAGCCCGGCACCAGCGCCCTGCGCGGCTCCGCCGACACGCTCGCAAGCGGGTTCGAGCGCGGCGTCAAGGGCCTCCAGGGCTCGCCCGGCCTGAACCGCCGCCTGACCGTCTTCCTGGGCGACCTCGAGGACTTCGCGAACGACCCGATCGTCCCGATCGGGTTCAAGGACCTGATCCAGACGGTCAAGGCGCTCGACCCGCTGCTCAGCCAGGTCACGCCCGCGCAGACCGTCTGCAACTACATGGCGCTGTTCTTCCGCAACGCCGCGAGCATCCTCAGCGACGGCGACTCGAACGGCACGTGGCTGCGGTTCATGGTGATCACGACTCCCGTCGCGCCCGACGGCGGGCCGGCGCCGAACGGCGAGGGCGGCCCGTCCGCCGCGACGGCGAACGGCGGCGGACGCCTGATCACCGGGTTCGACCCCAACTTCCTGCACGTGAACGCGTACCCCAACACGGCCTCGCCGGGGCAGACGCGTGAGTGCGAGGCGGGGAACGAGACCTACGCGCGCAACAAGCAGGCGATCGGCAACGTGCCCGGCAACCAGGGCACCGAGACCGACGAGCAGGGCAAGGAGCAGTCGCCCTGATGTCGGCCACGACCGGGAACCGGATCGTCCCGCGGCGGCTGCGCGGTCGCATGAACCCGCTGCGCGCGGGCGCGATCGCGCTGGTGATCATCGTCATCGCCACGTGGCTCGCGTTCACCAAGGAGCTGCCGTGGCACGACCCGTTCCGCTTCGACGCCGTGTTCCAGACGTCGAACAACGTGCGCCTCGACTCTCCCGTCCGCATCGCCGGCGTGAACGTCGGCAAGGTCGTCAAGATCGACCGCGACGAGGGTTCCAACATGGTCAAGGTCACGATGGAGATGGACGAGGCCGGGCTTCCGATCCACAAGGACGCGACCGCCAAGATCAGGTCGCGCATCTTCCTCGAGGGCAACTTCTTCGTGGAGCTGACCCCGGGCACGCCGAACGCCGCGAAGGTCGGCGACGGGGACACGATCCCGGTCACGCAGACGTCGACGCCGGTGCAGCTCGACGAGTTGCTGACGGCGCTTCAGACGAACGACCGCGAGTCGCTCCAGGACCTGCTGATCGGCCTCGGCGACGGTCTCACGCGCAAGCCCAGCGCCGCGGACGATGCCGACCAGGACCCGTCCGTGCGCGGCGAATCCGCGGCGCAGTCGCTGAACGACAGCATCACCAGCGCGCCGGCGTCGCTGAAGGGCTCCGCGCAGGTCAACAAGGCGCTGCTGGGCACCGAGCCGCGCGACCTCTCCAAGCTGATCATCGGTCTCGACAAGGTCGCGACCGCGCTCGGCGCGAACGAGGAGCAGCTCAAGGACCTCATCACGAACTTCAACCGCTTCTTCGCCATTTTCGCCGCGGAGCAGAGCAGCCTGACGAAGTCGATCGGCCTGCTCGGGCCCACGCTCGAGAACGCCGAGATTGCGCTCGTCAGCCTGAACGCGGCGCTGCCCGACATCGAGGGCTTCGCGCACGACCTGATCCCGGGCGTGGAGGAGACCCCCGCGACGATCGCCGCGGTCACGCCCTGGATCTCGCAGGCGCGGCTGCTGTTCTCCAAGCCGGAGCTCGGCATCCTGCTCGGCGACGTGCAGCCGGCGATGGATGCCTTCGCCCACGTCGTGAACGACTCCTTCGACCTGTTCGAGCAGACGAACCTCACGAGCAAGTGCTTCAACGACGTGATCCTCCCGACCGGCGACACCGTGATCCAGGACGGCACCAACACGACGGGCGCGTCCGTGTTCAAGGAGTTCTGGTACACGATGGTGGCCTTCGCGAGCGACGCGCAGGGCTTCGACGGAAACGGCTCCTACACCCGCACCGCGACGGGCGGCGGCGACATCCTGATCCGCACGGGCAAGCTCTCGGACCGCCCGAAGAACCGCGACGTCCTCTACGGCCACGCGCTCAACCCGCCGCTCGGGACCCGCCCGAAGCGCCCGTCGAGCAAGCCGCCCTACAAGACCAGCGTCGACTGCTACAAGAACGCGAAGCCCAACCTCAACGGCCCCGCCGCCGCGGCCGGGCCCCCGGACAAGGTGGGCAAGTGAGACTCGCGATCCAGAAGAACCTGCGCGAGTTCATCGCGGTGATCGTGATGGTGATCCTGGCGCTGATCGTGGGCGGCTACATCCTCTCCAACCAGCGCTTCTACCTGCCCGCCTGGGTGCCCGTGCTGGGCACCGACTTCTTCGAGCTGAAGGCGGAGTTCTCGACCGCGCAGTCGGTCACCCCGGGTCAGGGCCAGACCGTCAACATCGCGGGGGTCGCCGTCGGGGAGATCAAGGCCGTCGACCTCGTGGACGGCCGCGCGGTCGTGACGATGTCGATCCGCCAGAAGTACTCCGACATGATCAAACCGGACGCGACGATGCTCCTGCGCCCGAAGACGGGCCTCAAGGACATGGTGATCGAGATGGACCCGGGCACGCAGACCGTGCCGGCGGTCAAAGAGGGCTACACGATCCCCGTCGAGCAGACGGACCCGGACGTCAACCTCGACGAGATCCTCGCGAGCCTCGATCGCGACACGCGTGACTACTTGCGGCTGCTGGTGGCCGGAGGCGGCGAGGGACTGAAGAACAACGGCCGGGCCTTCGCGAACGCCTTCCGGCGCCTCGACCCGCTCAGCCGCGACACCGCGAAGCTCACCGGCGAGCTGAGCAAGCGCCGCCGGAACCTCGCGCGCCTGATCCACAACCTCCAGACCCTGGTCACGGAGGTCGGCACGAAGGACAAGGAGCTCTCCGAGCTCGTCGTTTCCCAGAACGCGGTCTTCGAGGCCTTCGCGAACCAGGACCAGAACCTGCGCCAGTTCCTGCGCCAGCTGCCGACCGCGCTCCAGACCACCAACAAGGCCCTGGTCCAGTCCACCGAGCTGACCGATCAGCTCGGCCCGGCACTTGCCGAGCTGCGCCCCGGGGCGCGGGCGCTCGCGCCGGCGCAGCGCTCCCAGCGCCCGTTCGCGCGCCAGACGATCCCGCCGATCAAGAACCAGATCCGCCCGTTCGCGAAGGCGGCCCAGCCGTCGGCCGCGGCGCTGAAGCCGGCGATGCAGGACTTCGCGAAGGTCACGCCCAAGCTCGCGACCACCTTCGACGTGCTGAACGAGCTGCTGAACGCGCTCACCTACAACCCGAAGGGCAGCGCCCAGGAGGGCTACCTGTTCTGGGCGTACTGGCTGAACCACATCGGGGCTTCGGTGTACACGACCCAGGACGCGCACGGCCTGATCAGGCGGGGCATCATCTTCACGGACTGCATCGCGCTCGGCGCGCTCGAGGCGACCAGGAAGCTGGACGCGCAGCTCGGCACGCTGATCGACCTCTCGAACTTCGCGTCCAAGCAGGAGGCGTGCGGCTAGGCGATGGTCAAACAGGCTCCGACACTCGGCCGCATCCTCGTCATGTCGATCTTCACGCTGTCGTGCTTCGGCCTGCTGCTCTATCTGTGGTCCGCCTTCGGCGGCCCGGTCCCGCTGAAGCCGCACGGCTACCGCTTCAACGCCTCGTTCCTGGAGGCCACGCAGCTCGCGCAGGAGGCCGACGTGCGCATCTCGGGCGTGAACGTCGGCAAGGTCAAGAAGATCGACCTCAGCGACGACGGCCGCACCGACGCGACGATCGAGCTCGACGACAAGTACGCGCCGATCCCGCAGGACTCACGCGCGATCCTCAGGCAGAAGACGCTGCTCGGGGAGACCTACGTGGAGCTCACGCCGGGCTCGAAGACGACGCCGGACATTCCCGAGGGCGGGCGACTCGAGACGGCGCAGGTGGCGCCGACCGTCGAGCTCGACGAGATCCTGCGGGCGTTCGACAAGCCGACGCGCGAGGCCTTCCAGGTGTGGCAGCAGGACCTCGGCAAGGGCATCGTGAACCAGGGCGCCGGGTTCTCGGAGTTCCTCGGCGTGCTGCCCGCGTTCGCCGAGGACACGGACAAGGTCGTGAAGATCCTCAACTCCCAGGAGCGGGCCGTGCGCGAGGGGATCAAGAACACCGGCGTCGTGTTCGACGCGCTCACCGAGCGTGGCGACCAGCTCTCGCAGTGGATCGACAACTCCAACAACCTGCTGCGGACCACCGGTCAACGTGACGACAGCCTCCGCGCCCTCTTCCGGGCGTTCCCGACCTTCATCGACGAGTCGAGCACCACGTTGCGCGCGCTCGGCGCCTATGCGGAGAACACCGAGCCGCTGCTGCGCCAGCTGATGCCGGCCGGGAGGCAGCTCTCCAACTTCCTGATCCAGGCGGCCGCGATCTCGGACAACTTCAACGAGTTCTTCATCGGGCTCAACCGCGTGATCCCGGCCTCGATCGAGGGCCTGCCGGCGTCGTCGCGCTTCCTCGACGACACGCGGAACCTGTTCGTGCAGCTCGACCCGGTCCTGCGCAACTTCAACCCGTTCTTCGAGTATCTCTCGATGTTCAAGCGCGAGATCGCGGCGATGCTCGCGAACGACACGGCGGTCACCCAGGCGACCGACCAGATCGGCGCAGGACAGGGTCCACTACCTGCGGCTCACGAGCCCGGTCAACCCCGAGGCGCTCGCCACCTACCCGCAGCGCCAGGGCTGGCACCGCGGGAACCCGTACTTCAAGCCCGGCACGTATGACCAGATCAAGGGCGGTCTGCCCGTGCTCGACCCGGATCTCTGCTTCACGAACGGCTTCCCCGCGCTCGGCCCGTCCACGGCCAGCATGCCCGAGGAGCTGCGCAACCGGATCCTGCTGTACGCGCTGAACAGCGGCAACACGGTCGCGCCGCCGTGCCGCAAGCAGAGCCCCTTCTCGTTCGGCGGACGCACCACCGACTACCCGCAGGTCACCGAGACCCCGAAGCCCAGCCCGTAGTCCGCGCTCCCAGCGACGCTGATAGATTCGCTGGTCGGGGGTACGCAACCCACGTCACGATGCGAGCTATCTGCAGGAGGATTGCATGTCGGTAAAGGTCGGGATCAACGGCTTCGGCCGGATCGGGAGGAACTTCTTCCGGGCGGCCTGGGAGCGCCAGGCCGACATCGAGGTGGTGGCCGTGAACGACATCACCGACCCCCACACGCTGGCGCACCTGATCAAGTACGACTCCACGCTCGGCCCCTTCCCCGGGCAGGTCGAGTCCAGGGACGACGCGATGGCCTTCGACGGCCAGGAGGTGAAGGTGCTGGCCGAGCGCGACCCGGCAAAGCTGCCGTGGGGCGACCTCGGCGCGGAGGTCGTGATCGAGTCGACCGGGTTGTTCGTCGACCGCGCGAGCGCCTCGAAGCACCTCGAGGCCGGCGCCGACAAGGTGATCATCTCCGCGCCCGCGAAGGACCCGGACGTGACGGTCGTGCTCGGCGTCAACTTCGAGGACGCCTACGACGCGAAGGAGCACCGCATCATCTCGAACGCCTCGTGCACGACGAACTGCCTCGCGCCGGTGGCGAAGATCCTCAACGACGGCATCGGCGTGCACCACGGGCTGATGACCACAATCCATGCCTACACGGCCGACCAGCGCCTCCAGGACATGCCGCACAAGGACCTGCGCCGCGCGCGGGCCGCCGCGATCAACCTGATCCCGACCTCGACAGGCGCCGCGAAGGCGATCGGCATCGTCATCCCGGAGATGGACGGCAAGCTCAACGGCATCTCGGTCCGCGCCCCTGTGCCGACCGGCTCGGTCGTCGACCTCGTTTGCGAGGTCGAGCGCGAGACGTCCATCGAGGAGGTCAACTCGCTGTTCGAGGGGCAGTGCGACAAGGGCCGCTACGAGGGCATCATCAGGCACACCGACGACCCGATCGTCTCGACCGACATCAACAAGTCGCCCTACTCGGCCGTCTTCGACTCGAAGCTCACGATGGTCACCGACGGCACCCTGGTCAAGGTCGTGGCCTGGTACGACAACGAGTGGGGCTACTCGTGCCGCCTGGTCGACCTCGCGCAGCGGGTTCGCGCGTCGCAGCCGGCGCTCGCCTAGCCCGGTGCAGGCGTCGGGCCCGGGCGCCGCGCGGGCAGTGTTCCCGAAGAAGACGATCCGCGACATCCGCGCCGCCGGCCGCCGCGTGCTGGTGCGGGTGGACTTCAACGTGCCGCTCGCGGGCGACGGCGCCCAGCGCACGGTCGCCGACGACGGTCGCATCCGGGCGGCGCTGCCGACCATCGACCATCTGCGCGGCGAGGGGGCGAAGCTCGTGCTCGTTTCGCACCTCGGGCGGCCGCAGGGCCCGGACCCGGCGCTGTCGATGAAGCCGGTGTCCGACCGGCTCGCGGAGCTGACCGGCGCGCCCGTGCGCCAGGCGCCCGCCGTCGTGGGACCGGAGGTCGAGCACCTGGCGCGCGAGACCGGCGAGGGCGAGATCCTCGTGCTCGAGAACAGCCGCTTCGAGCCCGGCGAGACCAAGAACGACCCGGCGCTGGCCGACGCGCTCGCCCGCATCGGCGAGGTCTACGTGGACGACGCCTTCGGCGCGGCGCACCGCGCGCACGCGACCACCGAGGGCGTCGCCCGGCGCCTGCGCCCCGCGGTCGCGGGCTTCCTGCTCGAACGGGAGGTGACGGTGCTGTCCGGGCTGCTCGCCGACCCGGAGCGGCCGGTCGTCGTGATCCTCGGCGGCGCGAAGGTGACGGACAAGATCGGGGTGATCGAGCGCTTCCTCGAGGTCGCCGACGCGATCCTGATCGGCGGGGCGATGTGCTTCAGCTTCTTTCGCGCGACGGGGCGGCCGACCGGCGACTCGCTCGTCGAGGAAGAGGGGATCGCGCTCGCCAAGCGGGCGCTCGATCGTGCGCGGGAGTCGGGCTGCCGCCTCGAGCTGCCCTCCGACCTCGTACTCGCGGACCGCTTCGCCGCCGACGCGCAGGTACGAGGGTCCGACGGCGCGGACGTGCCGGACGGCTGGATGGGCCTCGACATCGGCCCACGGACGTGCGAGGCCTACGCGCGCGAGATCGGAGAGGCCCGCACGGTCTTCTGGAACGGCCCGATGGGAGCCTTCGAGATGGAGCCGTTCGCGGCGGGCACGCGGGCGGTCGCCGAGGCGGTTGCCGCATGCGACGGCACGACCGTCGTGGGCGGCGGCGACTCGGCGGCGGCACTCGAGCGATTCGGGCTCGCCGGCTCGGTCACCCACCTGTCCACCGGCGGAGGGGCGTCGCTCGAGCTGCTCGAGGGCAAGCCCCTGCCGGGAGTCGAGGTGCTCGATGACCGGTGACAGGCGGGCGCTGATTGCGGCGAACTGGAAGATGAACAAGACGAACGCCGAGGCGGCCGCGTTCTGCGAGGACTTCCTCTCCCGGGACCTGCCCGCGGCGGCGGACGTCGTGATCTGCCCCCCCTACACGGCGCTCGGCACCGTCGCGGGACACGTCGCAGGCACCGCCGTGGGAGTTGCCGCCCAGAACATGCACGACGAGGACGCGGGAGCGTTCACCGGCGAGATCGGCGCGCCGATGCTGCTGGAGCTGGGCGTCACGGGCGTCGTGCTCGGCCACTCCGAGCGGCGCGAGCTCTTCGGCGAGACCGACGCCGCGCTCGCGCGCAAGGTGCCGGCAGCGCTCGCGGCGGGGCTGCTCCCGATCCTCTGCGTGGGGGAGACCGAGGACGAGCGCGACTCCGGCGAGACGCAGCGCAAGCTGCGCCACCAGGTCCAGACCGATCTCGCGGCCGTCGCGCCGCGGCGGCTCGGGGAGGTGGTCATCGCCTACGAGCCGATCTGGGCGATCGGCACCGGCAGGACGGCCACCCCGGAACAGGCCCAGGAGGCGATCGCCTTCGTGCGGGCGCTGGTCAGCGACCGCAGCGCCGAGGCCGCCGCGCGCGTGCGCATCCTCTACGGCGGGAGCGTGAAGGCGGCCAACGCGGGCGAGCTGCTCGCGCTTCCCGACGTCGACGGCGCCTTGGTCGGCGGCGCGAGCCTCGATCCGGGTGAGTTCGCGGCGATCGTCGCCGCGGCGGCGTGAGCCCGCTCCCGCCGGGCCCGGCGGCCCGCGACCTTCCGCTCCCCAGCGTCGCGCTGGTGATCCTCGACGGCTGGGGGATCGCGCCGGCCGGGCCCGGCAACGCGATCTCGCTCGCGCACACGCCGGTCTTCGACGAGCTGTGGAGCACGTTTCCCCACACCCAGCTGAAGGCCTCCGGGGCCGCGGTCGGACTGCCCGAAGGGCAGATGGGAAATTCGGAGGTCGGGCATCTCAACCTCGGCGCCGGCGCCGTGATCAAGCAGGACCTGGCCCGCATCGACGACGCGATCGCGGACGGCAGCTTCTTCCGCAACGACGCGTTGCGCGGCGCCTGCGCGGCGGCACGCGAGTCCGGTGGCCGGCTGCACCTCGTGGGGCTGGTGTCCGCGGGCGGCGTGCACTCGAGCCTCGGGCACCTGCGCGCGTGCATCGAGCTTGCGACCGGGGAGCGCGTGCCGCAGATCGTGCTCCACGCGCTCACCGACGGACGCGACACGCTGCCCACCTCGTCGCCGGACTACATCGCGCAGGCCGAGGCGTGGATCGCGGAGGCTGCGGCCGCGGGCGTGCCCGCGCGCATCGCCACCGTCATGGGCCGCTACTGGGGCATGGACCGCGACCGGCGCTGGGACCGCACGAAGCGCGCCTACGACGCGATCGTCCATGCGGACGGCCTGCGGGCAGGATCCGCGGTCGAGGCGGTCAAGCTCGCCTACGGCCGCGACGAGACCGACGAGTTCGTGCAGCCCACGATCGTGGGCGACCCCGAGCCGGTCCGTGACGGCGACAGCGTGTTCACCTTCAACTTCCGCCCCGACCGGATGCGCCAGATCGTGCGCGCCCTGGGCGAGCCGGGCTTCTCCGAGTTCGACAGGGGCCGCCATCCACGGATCGCGCTCGCGACGATGACCAGCTACCAGGAGGAGTGGGACTACCCGGTCGCCTTCCCGGAGGCCCGGCCCCAGACGACGATGGCCGCGGTGCTCGCCGCCCGGGGCGAGCGCCAGCTGCACGCCGCGGAGACCGAGAAGTACGCGCACGTGACCTACTTCTTCAACGGGGGAGAGGAGCACGTCTACGACCGGGAGGAGCGGTGCCTCGTGCCCTCGCCGCGCGACGTGGCGACCTACGACGAGAAGCCGGAGATGAGCGCGCCCGAGGCGGCCGCGGCCTTCGCGGGGGAATGGCGGGAGGCGGCCGCGGCGGGCGACCCGTTCCGGTTCGGCATCATCAACTTCGCCAACGCGGACATGGTCGGCCACACGGGGAGCATCCCGGCCGCGACCCGCGCCGTGGAGACGGTCGACCGCTGCCTCGGCGAGGTGCTCGACGCGGTGCTCGGCACCGGCGGGGCGGCGATCGTGACGGCGGACCACGGCAACGCCGACGACATGCTCACGCCCGACGGCCAGCCGCAGACCGCCCACTCGCTCAATCCCGTGCCGTTCGTCGTCACGGTCGCCGGCGTCGGGCTCGAAGGGGAGGGGATCCTCGCGGACGTGATGCCCACCGCGCTCGCCCTGCTCGGGATCGACAAGCCCGCGGCGATGACGGGCCGCTCCCTGCTCGCGTCCGAGGGTTAGCGCGCCCCGAGCTGCGGCCGCTGTGAGGTAGACCGTGCTCGATGGTCTCGCTGGTCGTTTCTCGAGCCCGACCCTAGTTGCCGGTCGCGCGGTCGATCAGGTCGCGGATCCCGTTGATCTGGTCCTCGACCCGGTTGGTCACGACGCGCTCGAAGTCCTGGGCCTGCGAGCCGTCGAGGTTCACGATCACGAGCGCCGCCACGACCGTCGCGAGGAGCAGGAAGAGGAAGACGAGCGCGAGGAACCGTGAGAACGCGCCGCGCCGTCGCCGCGCGCGCTTGGGGGGCGGCGGCGCGGCGCGTGCCGCGCGCCGCTCCGCGCGGCGGCTGGGCCGCGGGGCGGGAGCGGGCGCCGAGGCCGGGCGCATCACCCGCGTTGCGGCCGAGTCGCGGCTCGGCGCGGGTGCCGGGGCGACCGCCGTGGCGGCCGTCGCATGCCGCGTGGCCGCGGTCTCGAGCGCGGTGGTGGCGGCGGAGTCGTGCCCGCGCATGCCGGCCCGGATCGCGTCCCGGAACTCCGCGGCGCTGCGGTAGCGCTCCTCCGGCTCGGGTGCGAGCGCTCGCGCGATCGCGCGGCCGAGCGCCGGAGGGACGTCGGGGTTCAGCATGCTGAGGGGGTCCGGCGCGCCCTCCTGCTGGCGCATCGCAAGCTCGGGCAGCGAACCGCTCTCGAAGGGGACGCGCCCGGCGAGCAGCTGATACATCACGACTCCGAGCGAGTACACGTCCGCGCTCGGCGTCGCGTCCTGGCCCCGCGCGCGCTCCGGCGACAGGTACGCGGCCGTTCCGACGACGGAGCCGATCTGGGTGATGCGCGAGTCCTCGGCGGCCTTCGCGATCCCGAAGTCGGCGAGCTTCACGACGCCGTCGGGGTTGAGCAGCAGGTTCCCCGGCTTGACGTCGCGGTGGATCACGCCGTGCCGGTGCGCGTACTCGAGGCCCTCGCAGGCCTGCGTTGCGATGTCCACGGTCTCCTCGGGGGAGAGGCGCCCGCGCTCGCGCATCAGGTTCCCGACGGTCGGCCCGTTCACGTACTCCATCACGATGTAGTGGCGGTGCGCGTCGGGATCGTGACCCGAGTCGTAGACCTGCACGACGTTGGGGTGCACGAGCTTGGCGGCCGCCAGCGCCTCGCGCCTGAATCGCGCGAGGAAGCCCTCGTCCTCGGAGAGGTGCTCGGCGAGCAGCTTGACCGCGACCTGGCGCTCGAGCACGCCGTCGAGCGCGCGGTACACGGTCGACATCCCGCCCGCGCCGAGGCGCTCCTCGAGTCGGTAGCGGCCGGCGATCTCGACGCCCAGCACTGCCATCGTCACTGTCCCGGCGGCACTGTGCCGCCGCCTTGATCGTTCAAACCCGGGTCCTCCTGGCCCGCACCCCCGGTGTCCTGCGGGGGCTGCGCGTCCTGTTTCGGCTTTTCCTTCTTGGGCTTCTTGTCCTTCTGGGGCTTGTCTTTCTGGTTTTGGTCGCCCTCGGGCTGCTGCACCCCGTCCGCGGCCGTCGTGCCGGTGGGCGCCTCCGGCGTCGTCTGGGTCTCCGGCCGGCACCGCGCGGCGACCAGCGACTCGAGCCGGCTCGCGCTCGACGCGAGCGCCTGCCGGAGGTCGCTGTCGACGCGTTGCGGCAGGCCTTCCACCTTGGACCGTAGCGCCGCGGCCTGCTGGGCCGCGCCGGTGCAGTCGCGCGTCGCCACGAGCTGCTCGACCTCGTCGAGGGTGGAGCGCAGCGACGCGGCCCTCTGGTTGGAGAGCTCCTGCTTGGAGCCCTCGTCCCCGCAAGCGCCGAGCAGCGCGGCGACAGCCACGAGCGCCGCTGCGGGGGCGGCCGTCGTGCGAAAGCGCATGACGGGCAGGCTACAGACCCTGATAGAGGCGATCCGCGAGCGACCTCGGAAGGCCGGCGTCGATGATCGCCCCCGCTGCCTCGTCGATCGGGTACTCGACACGCCTGAACGACGCCGCCCACGTGTCGGTATCGAGCATCAGATAGGACGCGCGCGGGTCACCGTCCCGTGGCTGCCCGACGCTGCCGGGGTTGACCAGCCACTCGCCCTGGGCCATCTCGAGGGCCGCGCCGTCGAGCGCCTGCTCCCCGATCGTCTCGCCGCCGTTGCGGGCGAAGTAGCACGCCACGTGCGAGTGGCCGATCAGGCAGACCCGCTGCTGCTGGACGTCCAGGCACTCGCCCGCCTGGGAGATCGAGAGCACGTACTCCCACACGGGGTCGCGCGGGCTCGCGTGGTAGAGGCCGACGCCCTCCATCTGGCCGAGCGGAGCCAGTCCCGCCAGGAAGTCACGCGTCGAGGAATCCACGTGCTTGACGGTCCAGCGCGCGGCCGCGCCCGCGCTCATCGCGAAGTAGCGCACGTCGAGGTCGCCGCTCACCACCAGGTCGTGGTTCCCGGCGAGGCACACCTCGACCACCTCGGAGACCAGCTTGGTGCACGCATCGGGGCTCGCGCCGTAGCCGACGATGTCCCCGAGGCACCAGACCTGGTCGGGGTCGCTGCGGCCGGCGTCGGCGAGGACGGCCTCGAGCGCCGGAAGGTTGCTGTGGATGTCCGAGATGACGGCTACGCGCACGGGTCTTGAGGGAGGATCGGCAGCCGGGACGCCACCTGGGAGCGCCGCGTCCCGCCTTGCAGTGTCAGTGCAGGATATTTAGGGGCAGCGCGGGCCGCCGCGCAGCGTGAAGCGCTCGAGCACGTCGACCTTCGTCGTCTGCTGATAGGTGAACTGGCCGTCCAGCAGGAAGTAGGTGCCGTCGCACAGGACCGGGCTGTCGATGTAGTGGATCTTGCGGCCCCGCCGCCGCACCGTCAGGTCGCGGGTGGTCGCGTCGAAGAAGGTGACCGAGGCATCGGGCGCGCTCGGCAGGGTCTTGATCGGGGGCACCTCGGTGTCGAGGACGTACCCGTACGGCGTTCCCCTGCCGCTGCGCAGCACGCCGGGGAGCGTCATGACCGGCCCCAGGTCGGGGACCGCGTAGATGATGATCGTGGGGCTGCGGCCCTGCGGGGTCCCGTTGAACAGCGTGATCTTCGTGTTCACCGGGTCCGCGACGACCGGGGGAGCCACGCCGATCGCCGTTCCCGACCCGATCTTCGACCCCCGCGGGCAGGCGCGCGGGCCGCGCGCACGGAGCTTCGCGGGGCTGCACTTCGGGAAGAACCGCGCGTTCACGACCGCGCCCTTCGGGAAGCGCAGCGTCGTGTTGGTCAGCTGTGGAGGGGCCGGCGCGGCGTTCTCCGTGATGCGGATCGTCGTCCGGAGGCTGATCCCGCCGCGCTGCTTGTTGCGGTCGCTCTTCGCGAAGCGTGCCGTGAACTCGACGTCCTGGGTCGTGACGGCCGGGGCGGGGGAGGGCAGCGCGAGCACGCCGCTCGCCGCGAGCAGCACTCCGGCGACCCCCCTGATCGGGTGTCGGTGCGTCGGCAAGACTCTATGTTCATAGCATGATGCCCCGGTGGAGGCTGCCGGTCGCGATCGTCGCGGCCGTGGTGATCGCGGAGGGAGCCGTCTGGGTGCTGCGACCGGACGACCGGATCGACCCCCTTGCGGTCTCCGAGCGGAGCGTGATGGGCCCGCGGCAGTTGGAGCGCGCACGCGACTACTCGAGCGGCCGGCGGCTGCTGGGACTCGGCGCGATCGCCGCCCAGGGGGCGGTGCTGGTCCTGCTCGTGGTGCGCCCCCCGCGGCGGGTGCTGCGGGCCCTCGAGCGCGCGGGCCGCGGGCGAGCCGGCGTCTCGACCGCGCTCGCCGGCGGCCTGCTGATCCTGGTCGTGACGGCGGCGGCGCTGCCGTTCGCGGCGCTGGCGCACGAACGCGCGGCCGACTTCGGCCAGTCGACCCAGTCGTGGGCGGGGTGGGTCGAGGACCGGCTCAAGTCCGTAGGGATCGCCGTTGTGCTGGCCGCGGCCGGGGCGGCGCTGTTCGCGTTCCTGATGAGGCGCTTCCCGCGGGGCTGGTGGATCGCCGGCGCCGGCGCCGTGGTGGCGATCGAGGTGCTGTTCGTATGGCTCACGCCGGTCGTGCTCGACCCCCTGTACAACCGCTACACCGACCTGCCGCAGGGCCGCACCCGCGCGGACGTCGAGGAGCTCGCGCGCCGGTCCGGGCTCGACGTCGGCGACGTGCTCGTGGTCGACGCCTCCCGCCGCACGACGGCCGCGAACGCCTATGTCACGGGCGTCGGCCACACGAAGCGCGTCGTGCTGTACGACACGCTGCTGCGGCAGTTCACGCCTGGGCAGGTGCGGCTCGTGGTCGCCCACGAGCTCGGTCACGTCAAGCACCGCGACCTCGCACGCGGCATGCTGTGGGTCGCGATCGTCGCACCCGGCGGCATGTTCGTGATCATGCTGCTCACGCGCAGGTGGAGCGCGCGTGCCGGCACCGAGCCGGGGACGGCGGCGTCGATCCCGGCCTTCGCGCTGGCGCTGGCGGTCGTCGCGCTCACCGCCACCACGATCGGCAACCAGCTGTCGCGGTCGGTCGAGGCGAGCGCCGACGCCTACTCGCTCGAGCTCACGGGCGAGGCCGGACAGTTCGAGTCGATGGAGCGCAAGCTGGCGCGCGTGAATCTGAGCGACCCGGATCCGCCCGGCGCGTTCCACTTCGTGTTCGGCACGCACCCGAGCGTGATCGAGCGGATCGGGATGGCGCGCGCGCTCGAACGCCGCGCCGGCTCGTGAGCGCGCTCGCGCGGCTCTAGCGCCGCGGCGGGAAGCGCAGCCGCCGTCGCCGGCGCGCCTCGGTCAACGCGGCGGCACCCTCGTCGATCGGCTCCGGCTCGTCGGCGGGCTCTTCCTCGGGCTCGTCGTAATCGGGCGCCTCCGGCTCCGGCCGCAGTTCCTGCACCGCGGCCTCGTCGCGGGCGACGGGCGGCTCGACGTGGTCGTCCTCGTCGATCAGCGTGCTCTCCGCGGGGGCGATCGCGATCGCGTCCTCGAGCCCGACCTCGGACGCGATGGCCTCGACGGCCGTCTCCTCCTCGACGGGCGTGGGAGCCGGCTCGGGCGCCGGGGCGATCGCCTCCGGCTCCTCCGCGGCGCTGCTCCGGCTCGACGGCCTGCTCCGGCTCGACGGCCTGCTCGGGCTCCCCGGGCTCGGCAGGCTGCTCCGGCTCCTCGGCCTGCTCCGGCTCGACGGCCCGCTCCGGCTCGCCCCCGGCGAACAGCTCGTGTCGTGCCCGGCCCTTGCGCTTCGCCCGGTACATCGCCTGGTCGGCGTCACGCAGCAGGTCCTCGGGGGTGGACTCGCGCCCGGTGCTGACGGCGATGCCCACGCTGGCGGTCATGCGCGTCTGCTCGCCCTCGATGAGGAAGGGGTCGTCGAGCGACTCCTCGATGCGCTCGGCCACCGCGATCGCGTAGCGCACGTCGGCGATGTCCTCGAGCAGCACGGTGAACTCGTCGCCGCCGAGACGGGCGACCGTGTCCTCCGGACGCACGCAGGCCGTGATGCGTTGCGCGACGGCGGCGAGCAGCTTGTCGCCCGCGTCGTGGCCGAGCGTGTCGTTGATCGGCTTGAACTCGTCGAGATCGAGGAAGAGGACGGCGACGGCCGCGCGGCGGCGGTTGGTGCGCTCGAGCGCGTGCTGGAGCCGGTCCGCGAACAGGGCGCGGTTCGGCAGCTCGGTGAGGCTGTCGTGGAACGCCTGGTGCGCGAGCTGCTCGAGGCGCTCCTGCTCGCCCGCCCGCAGGGCCGCGTTCTCGACCACCAGCGATCCCTCCAGCGCGAGCTGCTCGACGAGTCGGCGCTCCTCGTTGCTCCAGGGGCGCGGCGCGTCGACGTGGCTGCAGATCACGAGCCCGAGCGGCCGCGAGGCCGACACGAGCGGCACCACGACATACGACTTGAGGCCGAGCTGCTCGACGAGCTCGGGCGGCAGCAGCCGGCTCGCACGGGCGTTCTCCACGAAGATCGGCTTCGGCTGGTGTGCGGCGATGCGCCAGGCGCGGAAGTCCTGCGCCGGGACCTTGCCGACGTACTCGCGCAGCGCCTCCTCGAATCTGCCGTCCGCCCCGACGGTCTGGACGTGCTCGACGCGGTCCTCGTCGTCGCGCACGAGCAGCGTCACCGCCTCGGCCTCGATCGCCTCGCGCGTGACCCGCGCGAGCACCTCGCCGGCCTCGGCGATGGAGATCGCCCGGGCGCCCTCCTCGAGCAGCCGCCGGATCGCCGTGGCGGCCCGCAGGTGCCAGCCGCGCTCGTCGCTTGCGCGCGCCTGCTCGATCGTCGGGGCGACGTGCTCGGCGGCCGTCGCGGCGAGTCGTATGTCGTCGGTGGAGAAGGCGTCCTGCCCGGGGTCGTCGAGCACGAGCACGCCGGTCACGTCGGGCTGCGCGCCGAGCGGCACCGCCAGCAGCGACCGGACCTCGTAGGTGCTTGCGGCCCAGGCGCCGATCAGCGGTGACGCGACTTCGGTCGCGACGACCGGCTCACCCGAGTCGAACGCGACCTGCGCGGCCGGCAGCGGGTTCTCGGCCTGGCGCATCGTGTCCCACTCCGTCACGTCACGCGCGCCGTCCGCGTAACGCGACGCGCGCGGCACCAGGCGCCCGTCCTCCTCGAGCAGCACGGTCGCCCGCCGCACGTCGAGTGCACGGGCCACGCGCTCGCAGATCAGGGCCAGCATCTCGTCGAGCGACGACGCGCGGGTCGCCGCCTCCGTCAGCTCGAGCAGGAACGTCGCCTCGTCGCGATGGCGATCGCTCTCGAGCATGCCGCCGGCGCGCGCCACCGCGGCCGCGACCATCGTGAGCAGCGAGTGAAGCTCGGCGGCGGCGTCTCGCGGCGCCGGCTCGATGGACACCATGCCCACCGTCCCGCCGGCGATCAGCGGCTCGAACCTCACGGAGCTCATGCCGAGGTCCGCGGCCAGCTCCGGCGGGACGCGGTCGTCGTCCTGCGCGTCCTCGACCGTGACCGCCTGGGACTCGAGCAGCACGGCGACGGCCACCGGCATCCGCGACAGCGGGATGCTGCTCCACTCGCGCGGGATGTCGCCGAGGCCCGCGGGACTGTCCACGGCAAGGGGCGACACCGCCTGCCTGGGGGCGTCGTAGAGCCAGGCGATGACGCGATCCGCCTCTACCGCCTGCCTGACCGCCGCGCACAGACGCTGGACCCACTCGATGGCATCCTGCCGTGCAGCAGCTCGCTTGTCCACAGATCCGCCCGCCATGGCCTCCAGCCAACGCCGCTCGATCCTATCTACACCCTAAACCGCGCGGGCCGGCGGCGCACAACCGATTTTCGGCCCGCGGTGGAAGCTAGGCGGTCGAGCTCTGGCTGCGGTCGTCCCCGCCGGCTTGCTCGCCGCCGCGGTACTCGGGGAGGTTCTTGATCCCCTCGCGCGTGGACCACTTCGAGTAGTTGTCCTCGAGCGCGTCGATCAGCTCGCGCACGAACTTCGGCGAGGCGCTGATCCGCGATACCACCACGCCGGGGATCTCGTCCTCCTCGACCTCGTGGTCGAGCCGCGCGAACGTGATCGTGAACTCGTAGTCGGAGTGGCTGATGTTCGCGAAGTTCGCGTAGGAGCCGGCCATCGTCTCCGGCGACATGTGCATGTTGATGTGGCGCTCGCGCTCGTTCTCTTCGCTCAAGGCCCCACTAGTATCGCACCGTGCGGCTGCTCCTAATCTGCGTCGGGAAGGTCCGGCCGCCGTTCGCCGACGACATCGCCCACTACGAGCGCCTCCTGGGGCGCCACGCCCGGCTCGAGACGGTCGAGCTGGCGGAGGCCGGCAACGGCCCGGACAGGCCCTCGCGGGCGCTCGCGAGCGAGGGCGAGGCGATCCTCAGGCGGGTCCCGGACGGCGCATACCTGTGCGCGCTGGACCGCGGCGGGGACCAGCTCTCGAGCGAGGACCTGGCCGCGTTCATCGAGGAGCGGCGGATGTCGAGGGCGGACCTGTGCTTCGTCGTGGGTGGCCCGCTCGGCCTCGATCGGCCCGTGCTGGAGCGCGCGGGGCTGCGCCTCGGCCTCGGGCGCGTCACGCTGCCGCACCAGCTGGCCCGCGTGGTCCTGCTCGAACAGCTCTTTCGCGCGCACAAGATCCTGGCGGGCGAGCCGTACCATTACTGACCGTTTGCGAGGAGGAGGGCAATGCCGTCGGGCACACGCATAGTCGAGCGCTTCGAGCAACGCGTCGGCCTGCGCACGCATCGCGGCCCCGCCGTCGCGCGGCACGAGATGGGGTTCTTCCTGCGCCGCATCGCGCTGCTGGTGGGCTCCGTCGCACTCCTGGTCCTCGGCGGGCGCGATCGCGTTGTCGGCGTTCGAGGACGTGTCCTACTGGCGCGGGGTGACCTGGGCGCTCGACACGGTCGCGACGATCGGATCGATTCCCGACACCAGCACCACCGGGGGGGACGCGACCAAGGTCATCCTCACGATCTTCGGCGTGGGTACGATGTTCTTCGTCCTCGTCACCCTCACCGAGCTGTTCGTCGCCGGCGATCTCTCGGGCCTTCTCGACGAACGCCGCATGCAGCGCAAGATCTCCCAACTCAAGGACCATTACCTGATCTGCGGCTTTGGCCGCGTCGGCCGCCAGGTGGCGCAGGATCTGCGCCTGGCCGGCATGCCCTTCGTCGTGGTCGACGACAACCCCGATGTGCGCGAGCACGCCGAGGAGATGGAGGTGCTGATCGTCGAGGGCCGCGGCTCCGACGACGAGGTGATGCAGGAGGCGGGAATCGATCGGGCGCGTGCCGTGCTCGCGTGCGTGGACTCCGACGCCGAGAACATCTTCGTGACCCTCACGGCGCGCGAGATGCGCCCGGACATCCCGATCGTCGCGCGCGCCGCGGTCGAGTCCTCCGAGCGCAAGCTGATCCGCGCGGGGGCCAACGAGGTCGTGTCCCCCTACAAGGCGAGCGGCCGCACGATGGCGAGCCTGGCGCTGATCGACCGCGCCGACGGAGCGGACGCCCGTCCCGTGCGCGACGGCGGAGCCGCGACCTCGCACACATCCACCGGCGCCGCGTGAGCCCCTCGCCCGGCGCCAAGCCGGCCTCGCCCCCGGGTCCGGTCGAGCGCCTGCGCGCGCAGGTGATCGAAGCGGCCGCGCGCGTGCGCGGCGACGGGGGAGAGGGGACCGATCCCGCCCTCGAACGCCCGCCGCGGGCCGAGTTCGGCGACTTCTCCACGAACGTGGCGATGCTGCTCGCGCCGGCGCTTGAAGGCCTCTCCGCGGGAGGTCGCGGAGCGGGTCGGCGGCGCGCTCGGCGACGGTCTCGGCAGCCACCTCGAGCGCGTCGAGGTGGCCGGTCCCGGCTTCGTGAACCTGTTTCTCGCGGACGCCTGGTTTCGCAGCGCGCTCGCCGCTGTCAGGGAACAGGGCGACGACTTCGGCGCGGGCGCGCTCGCGCCGGAGCTGCGTGAGCGCATCCTCGTGGAGTTCGTGAGCGCGAACCCGACCGGCCCGCTTGAACGCGGCCGGCGGCCGCCATGCAGCCTACGGTGACTCGCTCGCGCGCGTCCTCGAGTTCGCCGGCCACGACGTGGAGCGCGAGTACTACGTGAACGACTACGGCACCCAGGTGGAGCTGTTCGGGCGCTCGATCGCGGCCCGCATGACCGGGGCGCCGGTGCCCGAGGACGGGTATCGCGGCGAGTACGTCGGAGAGCTGGCCGAGCGCCTGAAGGCCGAGGGCCTCGACCCGGCCGACCTCGATGCCCTCACCCGCCGCGGACTCGAGCTGATGCTGGAGGAGGTGCGAGGCACGCTCGACCCGCTTCCGCGTGCGACACGACCGCTTCTTCTCGGAACGCTCCCTGCACGAAGCCGATGGTGTGAGCGCGGCGCTCGAGGCGCTCGCCGAGCGCGGCCACGTCTACTCGCACGAGGGCGCGACCTGGCTGCGCACGACGGAGTTCGGCGACGACAAGGACCGCGTGCTGCGCCGCTCGTCCGGCGAGCTGACCTACTTCGCCTCGGACATCGCCTACCACCAGGACAAGCGCGGGCGCACCCCGCCGTACGACCGCATGATCAACGTGCTGGGCGCCGACCACCACGGCTACATCGGGCGCATGTACGCGCTGTTCGCGGCGCTCGGCGAGGCCGGCCGGCTCGAGGTGATCATCATGCAGCTCGTCCACTTCGTCGAGCGCGGCGAGCGCGCGAAGATGTCGAAGCGGCGCGGCGACTTCGTGACGCTCGACGAGCTGCTCGACGACATCGGCGTCGACGCCGCGCGGTTCTTCATGGTCGAGCGCTCCCATGACACGACGCTCGACCTCGACCTCGACCTGGCGCGCGAGCACAGCCAGGAGAACCCGGTCTACTACGCCCAGTACGCGCATGCGCGCATCGCCGGCATCCTGCGCAACGCCGGCGAGGAGCGGGTGGCGCGCGCGCTGCGCGCCGACCTCGCGGGCGGGCGCGCGGCGCTCGAGCCCGTCCGAGCGCGCGCTGCTGAAGCGCGTCCTCGAGCTGCCGGGGGAGGTGCTGGTCGCGGCCGAGCGGCGGGCGCCGCACCGGCTCACGGTCTATGCGCATGACGTCGCGTCGGACTTCCACGCCTTCTATCGCGACTGCCGCGTGGTCGGCGCGGAGCCCGCCGAGCTCGAGGACTTCCGTCTCGCGCTCGCCGATGCGACGCGGCGCGTGATCGCGCGCGTGCTCGGACTGGTCGGCGTCTCGGCTCCCGAGAGCATGTGACGTTGGCCGACGGGATCGACGCCCTCGTGCACCGCATCCGGCCGGCGCGCGGCGAGCCCGCCGGGGCGCTCGTGCTGCTGCACGGGCGTGGCGTGGACGAGGGGGACCTGTACCCGGTGCTGGACGCGCTCGACCCGGAGGCGCGCCTCGCGGGCGCGGTGCCGCGCGGACCTCTCACCCTTCCGCCCGGCGGATACCACTGGTACATCGTGGAGCGGGTCGGATTCCCGCACCGCCAGACGTTCATGGAGAGCCACGAGGCGCTGGCAGGCTGGCTCGAGGCCTTCGCCGGGGAGAGCGGGGTGCCCTGGGAGCGCACGGTGATCGGCGGCTTCTCGCAGGGAGCCGTGATGGCCTACTCGCTCGCGCTGGCGGCCGGGCGTCCCTCGCCCGCGGGACTGCTCGCGATGAGCGGCTTCGTCCCCGAGGTCGAGGGCCTCGAGCTCGAGCTGTCCCGGCCGGGCCTGCCGATCGCGGTCGCGCACGGCACCCTCGACCCGGTGATCGGCGTCGAGTTCGCGCGTGCGGCGCGGCAGCGCCTCGAGGCGGCCGGCAACCGGATGCTCTACCGCGAGTCGCCGGTCGGCCACGGCATCGACCCGGCCGTGATTCCCGACCTCCGCGCGTGGCTTGCCGCGGCGGTCGAGCTTGCCGGGTAGCGCTATGGCCGCGCCACGATTGCCTTCGTCGCGCGCGGGTGCGATGCTCACGCGCGGATGAGCGCCTATTCGAAGCGCAACATGCTCGTGGGAGCAGCCTGGATCGGCGGCCGCGGGGCGGCGCGCGTCGACCGGGATCGCGCTCGCGCCCGTCGCGGGGGTCGCACGCCGGGCGCCCTTCGCGCCGCGTGCGCTCGCGGCCCTCGACGAGGTGGGGCGGCGCGAGCAGGAGCGCGCGCGCGACGTCGCCGAGCGCTCGCTGGACGTCGCCTTGCACCGCGCGGTCGCCTCGGACTGGGCAAGCGACCTCGCCGAGCGGCTGCTGACCAGTCCCCAGGCCGACGCGGCGCTGCGGCGCCTGCTCACCGGTCCCGTGGTCGACCGCATCGTCGTGGCCCTCGTCGAGACACGCGTGGTGGAGCGGGCGACCGCGGAGCTGATCGCCGCGGAGGTCCCGGCGCGGATCCTGGAGCAGGTGCTCGAGGGCCAGGTGGTCGACGAGGTGGTGACCCGGCTGCTTGCCGACGAGTCGCTCGAGCGGACCGTCGAGACGCTGCTCACGCGCTGGTTCGAGGGCCCCCTCTACGACGAGGTGGTGAACCGCGTGCTGGCCAGCGCGGAGCTGTGGCGCCTGGTGAACGAGATCGCCCACAGCCCGGAGGTGCTGGAAGCGATCACCGCCGGGAGCGCCAGCATGGCGGGCGAGATGGCGGATCAGGTGCGACGCCGCACGATCGTCGCGGACGACCTTGCAGAGCGCGTCGCGCGCAGGGTGCTGCGGCGCTCGCAACGCAAGCGCAGCGCCGAGCTCCCGCCCGGGAACGGCAGTGCGCTCCCTCCGCCTTGAGCGCTGTGCCCGACACCACGCTGCACCCCGTGCCCCACACGCCCGCGGCGACCGTCTATGCCGGCATCGTCACGCGCGCGGTCGCGTTCGCCGCGGACGTCGCGATCGTGCAGGCGATCCTGTTCGCGATCGGCGTCGTCGTGGCGCTGATCATCGGAGCGTTCAGCAACTTCAACCTCGACGGCGACGTCGAGACGATCCTCGGCGCGACGCTCGCGTGGTTCCTGGCGCTCGGCGTGTACCTGGTCTCCTTCTGGTCGCTGACCGAGCAGACACCCGGGATGCGTGCCCTCGGGATCGAGGTCACGACCTGCCAGGGCGAGCGCCTGCCCCTGCGCCGCTCGCTGCTGCGCGCGGTCGGCATGGTGCTCGCGGCGCTGCCGCTGTTCGCCGGCTACTTCCTGATCCTGTTCCGCGACGACCGCCGCGGCCTGCACGACCTGCTCGCGCGCAGCGTCGTGCGCTACGCGGAGCGCAAGCGACCGGCGCGGCCGCTGCACCCCCGCGTTTGAACGAGCGACCGGACCTCGAGCCGACGCGCCGGACGCTGCTGGCGGCCGAGCGGACCTGGCTCGCGTGGTGGCGCTCCGGGATCGCCGCGACCACCGCCGCGGTCGGCGTCGGAGGCGTCGCCCCCCAGCTGGTCGAGGGCTCGCGCACGCCGTACGTGCTGCTCGGCGCGGGTTACGCGGTGCTCGCGGGGGCCGTCTTCGTCGGTGCGCTGGTGCGCCAGCGCACCGTGGAGGACGCGCTCCAGCGGGGGGAGCACGCGGAGCTCGACCGGAGCTGGATCGTCGCGCTGACGGTGGCCGGCGCCGCGCTCGCGCTCGCCACGCTGATCGTGGTCGTGACCCAGGCCTGAGCCGGGAGCGGTTAGATGTCCTGCCAGAAGTTGAGGCCCCAGTCGTCGAGCAGCTGCTGGGCCTCGATGTTGAGGCGGAACAGCTCTCCGCTGAAGACCAGCACGCCGATCCCGATCAGCAGGACGCCGGCGAGCCCGTTGATCAGGCCGTAGTGGCGCCTGATCCACCCGAACGCCGTCGTCGCGCGCGTGAACGCGACGGCGGTGAGGATGAAGGGGACGGCGAGGCCGAGCGAGTACACCGCGAGCAGGCCGCCGCCCTCGGCGACCGAGTCCTGCGTGGCGGCGAGCCCGAGGATCGACGCGAGCGCCGGCCCCACGCACGGGGTCCACGCGATCGCGAACGCGGCTCCGGCGACCAGCGGGCCACCGCTCCCCGCGCGCTCGGCCAGCCCCTGGACCCGCCAATCGCGGTTCAGCATGGGCACGAACAGGGCCAGCAGGAACAGCGTCCCCATCGCGATGATCGCGATCCCCGCGACCTTCTCCAGCGTCTGGCGGTTGTCCGACAGCGCGCTGCCGATGCCGGTCGCGGTCATGCCCAGCAGGATGAAGATCGCGCTGAACGTCGCGACGAACAGGCCCGAGCGCACGAGCACGCCACGCAGCTGGTCGCCGCGGGTGGAGCTCAGCTCTCCGGGAGTCAGTCCGCAGACGGTGGACAGGTAGCCGGGCACGAGCGGGAGCACGCAGGGGGAGAGGAACGACACCAGCCCGGCCGCGAAGGCGAGGCCGATGCCAGGCGCGCTCGAGTCCGCGATCACCGGCACGCCGTCTACTAGAGGTCGTAGCGCGAGATGTCGCGCCGGAGCCGCTCGGAGTCGCCCGCGCTCAGCTCGACCGCGGGCTCGGCGCCGCGACGGTCGCGGCGCCGCCACCGCATGACCGAGAGCCAGATCGCCACGATGCCGCCCAATACGACGAACGCGGGCACGAGGAAGGCCACGATGTCGAACCCGCGCTCGCCCGGGTCGGGCTCGGCGAGCACCTCGGAGCCGAACTCGGCAACCAGCGCCTGCTTGATCTCGCCCTTGTCGAGCCCGCGGTCGATCTGGGCCCTGATGAAGTCCCGCTGGCGCTCGGCCTGCGGCGAGAAAGCGTGGTTGAGCGGCACCCCGCAGGTCGGGCACATCACCTCGTCCTCGATGTCGGGAAGCGAGGCCTGCTGGGCGGCCGCCGTGCCCGGGAGCAGCACGGCCGCGCAGGCAAGGGCCGCGACCGTCGCGAGGAGCGATTTCACAAGGAACACGGTACAGCCGCGGGCTCCGCGGGTGGCCGACTGGGCTCCGTGACGGGCAAGGACCCGCCTCCCGGCGGATAAGAGCCCGCCCGGGAGGCGGCGAATCGCTGCAGACGACGGGAAGAAAGCCCTTCCCGAGACGACGCGAGGGGCCATCCGTGACCCCCGCGTCTTCAAGAGGCGGCGCGCTCTGCCGCCTACATCCCTTAAGACGCCCAGCGCAGGGAAAACTTGCGCGGACGGGAGAAAGAAATTTGCGGGCCCTCAGGCAGGACCCCGCGGCCGGGTCCGCTAGCGGTCCATGCATTCCTGTTCGCTTGAGGCGCTCGTTTCTCGGCGATTCCCGCGCCTACAATGCGCCTGCGCGGACGTAGCTCAGTTGGCAGAGCGTCGGCTTCCCAAGCCGAAGGTCGCGGGTTCGACCCCCGTCGTCCGCTCTCGCGACGCAGCGGGGTTTCCCGCGTCGTAGGTGCCTTCGCGCCCCTCGGACCGCTGTCTCTGTACAACCGCCTGACGCCGCCTGAGCCGCCTGAGAGGGGTTTCGTTTTTCGCGCGTTTTTCGCGCGCTCGGCATATTTCGCGCTGCCAAGGAGGAATGAGCAACGCCTACGGAACCAAAGGCTTGGCCACAGGCTGGCGCGCTCGGAGAGTTTCCTGGCACCGGAGCGCGGGGTTCCAGTAGGTTGGCCGACCACGACCCGACTTAAGGAGCATGCCCATGTACGTCAGCGTCATACACCGCGTCTCCGATCCGGAGGGGTTCACTAAGGCTGAGGACGAAGCGATCGCCGCTGGTTTGCCGGAGGGATTCTCGCTCCCGATTCATGCCGCCGCACGATCACGGGGTCGGCATCTGTATCTGGGAGGGTCCGTCCGTTGAGGCTGTGAGCGAGCTCGTCGAGTCTGTGGTCGGACGGTTCAGTCAGAACGAGTACTTCGAGATGAGCGTCGACGGTCTGTCCTGAGGAGCGACCAGCGCGCCGTCGGGCTCGCAGGCGCGATCCGTCCTAGGCTGCGCGGTCGGCGCGCGGGCAGGTGGCTTGTAGGTAAGAGAGGCGCGGCGCCGGGTCTTCTGGCTCAGAGATTCTCCGGGGGACTGATCCGCTCGAAGCCGCTCGAACCCGCTGACGACTTCCGTCAGGTTGGCATGGAGCGCGGCGGCGACCACCCGATGTCCCGACTCTCTGTCCCAGCATCCCGACCTGCGGGATACTGCACGGGCGATGTCGCAGGAGAACGTGGAGATCGTGCAGCGAGCGATTGCGGCAGTGAACGACCGCGACATCGACGGCTACCTGGCTTGTTGCACTGAGGACATCCAGTTGCAGAACCCGATGACGGCACTTGAAGGCATCTACAAGGGATCAAGGGATCAAAGGGTTCTTCGCCGATATACACGATGCAGGCCCGGATTTCCGGGTCACCATCGACCGACTGGAGTCGTCGCGCCTGACCGGGTAGTCGGGTCCTGCGCCTCAACATGAGCGGGCGAGCCAGTGGCATAACCCGGCGGTGACATCCCCGCCACAAACGTTTACGACCTCGCCGACGGCAAGATCAAGCGCGTCCGCATCTTTCTCGACCGCCGCGAAGCCCTCGAAGCCGTGGGGCTGTCGGAGCAAGACGCTCACGCCGAGTCCTGAGCTCTGCGGGATACTGCGCGGGCGATGTCGGGCGAGAATCGCGAATCCCCGTTAGATGTCCCGCCGCTTTCACGCCGTTCAGCGAGGTAGAGGCTCGCCGGATGCGTCGCTACTCCGAGAAAGCGAAGCAACTAGGCGAGTGCAAAATGATGGGCAAGCCGCTAGGTCTCAACGTCGAGGTCGGAGATAAACGGGGCGAGACCGGGGTGACACACGAAGGTGACCGCGCAAAACGCTCGGACCTTCTGATGATGTTCCGGCCCCTCTACTTCAGTGGGCAGCGCGATGTCAGCGGGTTCTTGAAGATCGCCGCGATGCTGCGTCGCCACGCGACGCAAAAGACGGCGATGCTGCGGCGCAAGCGGCCGACATGATCGCGGACTATGAGGTGGGGGCATCGCGAAGCCCTCGCCATGACCGACTCGAAATAGCAAGCAGAACGGCGGGAGGCGCGTTCAGGAGTCGGCGTGCTGCTCCGACAGCCCCACGGCTTGGAAAGCTTCCGCCTCTTCGTAGGGAAAGAAAGCCTCCAGCCGTGTAACAAGGCCGTCGTCGTCGAGGGTGAAGACCGCGAAGCTGGTGAAGTCCAACGCCATTCCGCTTCCGGCTCCTCTGCCGGTGAAATGGTGGCGCACAAGGACCTTGTTGCCGTTGGGCGTGAAATCAAGCGGCTCGAATCGTTGGTCTTCGAAGGCATCTGGTTCCATCCACTCGCGCAGCGCGGCCGGGCCTCGAACCGGCGATTGGCTTCCGAACCGGACAAACTCGATGTCGGGATGGACAGCCCGCATTACCGCCTCAAAGTCGCCGCGATTGAACGCCTCGTAGACGGACCGCAGCACCTGGACGTTCTCCTGCGACATCGCCCGCGCAGTATCTCGCAGTGTCAGGAGTTGGCGTGAGCGTCTTGCTCCGAGAGTCCCAGGGTTGCGAGGGTTTCTCCCTCGGGCCCGAAGCGCGCGGAGAGCTCCCCTCAAGGTCAGGTGGTCCTCCAAGCGAAACGAAGCGGCCCCGGCGTACCCAGTAACACGTGTAGAGGTCGCCCGAGAGGGCGATCGCCCCCAGTCCTCGCCCGCAGTTCATCGGGCAATCGTCATGAGCGCGCCGGCCTCGCCTCCGAACACGACGATTGCGAGCAATACCGTCCAGTAGCGCCGCCGAAAACCGACCTTCTGGGAGAGCTCCAGTACACGTCCCTGGATTGCCACGGCGATCAAGAACGTCGGGATGACGGTCGCGGCGGAACGGTAGAAATCCAGGCTCGTATTCGGCCCCTCGTCGATGCTTGTGCCGACCGCGTAGATCGCCGCAAGCGCGGCGGTAGCGGCCGCAAGCGCGGCGGCAGCGAGATAGTCGAGAGGCCGCAGCGAAGCGGCTGCCTGGCGAAGCCGGCCGATCCTGCTTGGGTGGGGCGGATTCGTGCTCGACATGGTGCGCCACCATCACATTCGACGCGCAGCGACCCTCCCCTCGGTGAAGTGGGGGGTCGCAAGCTCTAGTGAGGGATGCGTCGGACCGCCGCCACGACCCCCGCCGTCCCAGCCTGCGAGCGGTGCTTCCGCAGATGCTCCGCCCCGGCGGCGGACACCAGGACAAGCGCGCCGCGTCCCGGCGCGTGATGACGCACGATGAAGCCTCGATCGTTGGCGTCCTCCCACACGGGCAAGCGCGGACACGACGTTCGCCACGCCTCGAGCACCTCGGCGTAGGGACGGGGGTCGGGCCCCATCCACTCGAGGAGGTCGAGGATCAGTGCATCGACAGGGTCGGACACGGGGGGCCCTGTCGCTTGGCGCACGTCGGTCAATGCATCGCCTCGTGTTCGAGCTTAACGAAGTCCGCTTTCGCCGGAACCCCCTGCTAATCGCCGGTAGTGGGAAACGCAGTCGTCGCGCGCTGACATCGACGCCTTGACACGGCGTTCGCGCCCGGAGAGGATCGCGCCGCTGGCAGGTTGCCTACTGAGGAGGGGTCGATGGCTTTCCGGATCTCGGTTTTCCTTGCCGTGCTCGCGGCGCTCATGGTGGCGCCCGGTGCATCGCAAGCCGCTCAGCCCGACGAGCGCTTGACGCTCCCGGGCCTGGACCATTCAGTCGACGTCAATCGAGATGGGGACGGCGTTCCTCACATCGATGCCAGATCCGAGCTGGACGCCTACGAGGTGGTGGGCTACCTGCACGCCCAGGACCGGCTGTTCCAGATGGACTCGAGCCGGCGCCAGGCGAGCGGCACGCTCGCCGAGCTGCTGGGGACGGGCGCGCTCGCGAGCGACGCCCAGCTCCGCACGCTCGGCCTGCGCCGCGCGGCGCAGCGTTCGCTCAACGCCTACCCGGCTGAGAGCGTGGCGCTGCTCCAGGCCTACTCGGACGGCGTCAACGCCTACGTCGACCAGAACCCGCTGCCGTCGGAGTACACGGCGCTCGAGCTCACGAAGGCCCAGGTGCCCACCTGGACACCGCTCGACACGGTGGCGGTCGCGAAGCTGCTCGCGTTCGGGCTGTCGTTCGACCTGGACGACCTCGCGAACACCCAGCGGCTGATCGCCTACCAGACTGCCGGCGGCGTGCTCGGGTTCAACGGGCTCAAGCTGTTCACCGACGACGTGAACCGCAGCGCACCGTTCGAGCAGGCGCCCTCGATCCTGCCCACGGACGCCTCCGAGCCGGTGAGCGAGCAAGGTCATCCGCAGTGGGCATCCAACTATCTGAACGACGGCGTCGGCAACATGGCGGCGCAGGCGTTGAGCGCCGCGGAGGACGGCGGAGTGCCGACGACGCAGCGCGGCGAGCACGGCTCGAACACCTGGGTCGTGGGTCCCCGGCAGACGAGGAACCGCCGGGCCATCATCGCCAACGACCCGCACCTCTCGCTGGGGTCGCCGTCGACCTTCTACGAGGTCGGGATCGACGTGAAGAGCACCGACGCGCGCCTCTCGCTGTACGGCGTCACGTTCCCCGGAGCGCCCCTGATCGTCCAAGGGACGAACGGGCGCGTCTCCTGGGGCTCTACCGTCAACCCGACGGACGTCACCGACGTCTACCAGGAGCAGCTGACGATCGCGAGCGGCGTGCCCGTGGCCACCACCTACCAGGGCAATCCGGAGCCGACGCAGATCATCCCGGAGACGTTCAAGGCCAACGTGGTCGGCAACAGCACCCAGGATGACCTCGTCACCGTTCCGCCGGGCGGAGGCATTCCCGCGGCGACGGTGGTCGTGCCGCGGCGCAACAACGGCCCGCTGATCAGCGTCACCGGCACGACGGGGCTGTCCGTCCAGTACACGGGCTTCAGCGCCACGCGTGAGCTGGACTTCTTCCAAGGGCTGACCCGGGCCGGGAACGTCCGGGAGGCGATCGACGCCCAGCGGTACTTCGACGTCGGCGCCCAGAACTGGATGTACGCGGACGAACGCGGGAACATCGGCTACAAGACCAGCGCCGAGATCCCGCTGCGTGAGGACCTGCAGAACAACACGGTGGCGGGTCTGCCGCCGTACTTCATCCGCAACGGAACGGGCGGCAACGAGTGGATCGCCGACCCGACGCCCGCCGAGGACCAGGCGCTCAACTACGAGATCCTGCCCTTCGAGGAGATGGACGGGCTCGTCAACCCGCGGCGGGGCTGGATCGCGAATGCGAACCAGGACCCGACCGGGCAGACGTTCGACAACGACCCGCTCAACGAGCAGCGTCCCGGGGGCGGCATCCGGTACATCGTCCCGGGCCACTCCGACGGCAACCGGAACGCGCGGATCAGTGACCGCATCCGGTCCGTGCTCGACAACGGCGATCGCATGACGTTCCAGGAGATGCAGTCGATCCAGGCTGACGTCAAGCTGAACGACGCCAAGGTGCTCGTGCCCTACATCGAGGCGGCGCTCGACGCCGCGCAGGCCGGCGGCGCCCCCGCGGGCCTTGCGGCGCTCGGGTCCGACCCCGAGGTGCAGGAAGCGGTCTCACGGCTCTCCGCCTGGGACTTCTCCACGCCCACCGGGCTCGAGGACGGCTACGACGCGTCCGATGTCGACGGCAACCGGGCGACGCCCACGCAGGCCGAGATCGACGCAAGCGTCGCAACGACGATCTACTCGCTCTGGCGCGGTCGCGCCCTGGCGCTGTTCGTCGACGCGCCGTTGCAGGCCCGCGGACTGGGGTCGTTCCTGCCGCCTGGTGACCAGGCCATGAGCGCGCTCCGGAACATGCTCGAGGGAAGCGGCACCGGCCAGTCCGGCATCGCGTTCTACTCGAGTCCCGCGGATCGCGACACGAAGCTCCTGCAGGCGGTCCGGAACGGGCTCAACCTGGCGTCGAGTGCCGGCTTCTCGCCGGCGTTCGGCGGGTCTGCGGACCAGGACGACTACCGCTGGGGCAAGCTGCACCGGATCACCTTCCGGCACTCGCTCGGCGGTCCGTTCAACCTGCCGCCGGGCGGCGGCTTCGCGAACCTCGACCCGGCTCTGCCGGGTGTGGCGACCGACGGCGGCTTCGGAGTCGTCGACGCGTCCTCGCACAACCCGCGCGCTTCGACCGTGAGCGGGTTCACGTTCGGAAGCGGGCCGGCACGCAGGTTCGTGTCCGAGGCGAAGACGCGGAGGCCGAACGCAGTCCAGGTGATCCCTGGCGGCGAGAGCGGTAACCCCGCGGACCCATGGTTCGGCAACCAGCTCGGACGGTGGCTGACGGACGACTACCACCCCGTGCTGATGCTGCCGGGCGACATCCAGCGGAACACCACCGCGACGACCCGGTTCAGCCCCTAGACGGGGGCGGCACCCGCATGGAGTAGCGACGAGCCCCCGCCTTCGGGCGGGGGCTCGTTCGATTCCGCGCTAGGACGCGTCGAGGAAGCCCAGCACCTCGTTCGTGAACAGCTCGGTCGCCGTGTCCATCGCGGCATGCCGTTGGCCCTGCATGACCACCACCCGGCAGTCCGGGAGCGCGTCGCGCACCGCCTCGGCCGCCTGTCTGAAGGGCTCCGGACTGTCGCCGCCCTGGAGGAACAGCGTCGGGGCGCGGACCTCCCGGAAGCGATCCGGGTCGAAGGCGTACTCACGGCTCGCACGCTCTTCCCGCGGGATCGTGTGCGCCACCGCCAGCCGTGCCTCCCACGCCGGCAGCGAGCGCAGCAGCTCGACCTGGTCCGGGGGCAGCCCCGCCACCTGCTGCATGAAATACCCCACGAGCTCGTCGCGCTCCCCGGCCGTGAGCAGCTCGTCGAGCCGCTGGACCACGTGCGGCGGAGACTTCAGGAAACCCATCGGGGGCTCGTACAGGACCAGCTTGCGGATCCGGTCGGTCAGGAGCGCAGCCTCGAGCGCGCAGATCCCGCCGTAGGAGTGGCCCAGCACGTCGGCTTCGGGACCTGCCCACTCGACCACCGCGGCCAGGTCGGAATACTCCTTCTCGATCGCGTAGCCGCCCGCATCCCCGCTCGGCTCGCGTCCGCGCCGGTCGATCGCGAGGACGGTGAAGCGCTCCCCGAGCGCGGGCAGCACGGGCGCCCAGCGATTGTGGTCCGCGGCGGCGCCGTGGACCAGGACGAGCGGCGGGCCCTCGCCGCTTCGCCAGACGGCGATCGGCGTCCCGTCCGCGGAGACCACCTGCTCGAACGCTGCACCCGAACCCGTCCCGACCACACCGCGATGTCTATAGCGCGAACGAGGTGCGGTCAAGGCGCCCGGCGACGCCCGGCGAACGATCGCGGCCGGTATCGTCGGCGTCGTGAGGTTCGGCGTGCTCGGAACCGGGATGGTCGGCCGCGCGATCGGCGGCAAGCTGGTCGAGCTCGGCCACGAGGTGATGATCGGTTCCCGCGAGGCCGGCCCCGACAAGGGGTCGTTCGCGGATGCGGCGGCCTTCGGCGAGGTGATCGTCAACGCCACCGCGGGGACGGCGTCACTCGACGCCCTGCACGCCGCCGGAGCGGATTCCCTCGCGGGGAAGGTGCTGATCGACGTGGCGAACCCGCTCGTGTTCGGCGGGGGCGGCCCGCCCACGCTCGGCGTCTGCAACGACGACAGCCTCGGTGAGCAGATCCAGCGCGCGTTCCCGCAGGCGCGCGTCGTGAAGGCGCTCAACACCGTGAACGCGAGCGTGATGGTGACGCCCGGCGACCTGCCCGAGTCTCACAACATCTTCGTGTGCGGCGACGACGCGGATGCGAAGCGCCAGGTCGGCGAGCTGCTCGAGAGCTTCGGCTGGGCGGCGGGCGACATCGTGGACCTCGGCGACATCTCCGCGGCGCGCGGGACCGAGATGTATCTACCGCTGTGGCTGCGGATGATGGGCGCCGCCGGGACGGCGCAGTTCAACATCCGCATCGTCAAGCCGTAGGAGGCGTTCGGCAGGCGCGCTACGCCCTGCAGCGTCACGACCCGGCAGGCATGAGCAACCTCTTACGCGGCCCGCTACTCTCCGTCGCCCGTGAAACGCACGATCTTCGAGCCCGAGCACAAGGACTACCGCGAGTCGGTGCGCCGTTTCCTCGCCGACGAGGTCGTCCCGCACCACGAGCAGTGGGAGCACGAGGGTGTGGTCCCGCGCTCGGTGTTCGAGAAAGCCGCCGAGAAGGGGATGCTCGCGATGGCGGTGCCCGAGGAGTTCGGCGGCCCGGGGGTCGACGACTTCCGCTTCAACCAGATCATCGTCGAGGAGGTCGGGTACGCGAACGTCGCGGGGTCGGGCCTCGGCCTCACGCTGCACAACGACATCTGCATGCCCTACTTCCTCGAGTACTGCAACGAGGAGCAGCGCGCGCGCTGGCTGCCCGGGATCGCGGACGGGTCGCTGATCACCGCGCTCGCGATGACGGAGCCGGGGATCGGCTCCGATCTCGCCTCGATGAGCACGAGCGCGCTCCGCGAGGACGGGCACTACGTCGTCAACGGGGCGAAGACCTTCATCACCAACGGCATCAACGCCGACCTCGTGATCACGGCGGTGAAGACCGATCCCTCCGAGCGCCACAGGGGGATCTCGCTGGTGGTCCTGGAGCGCGGCATGGAGGGCTTCGAGCGCGGCCGCAACCTCGACAAGCTCGGCATGCACGCCCAGGACACGGCGGAGCTCTTCTTCAACGACGTGCACGTGCCTGTCGAGAACCTGCTCGGGGAGGAGGGCAAGGGCTTCCTGTACCTCGTCTCGAACCTCGCGCAGGAGCGGATGTCGATCGCGATCGCCGGCGTGTCGGCGGCGCAGGCCGCGTTCGACATCACGCTCGAGTACGTGAAGGAGCGCACGGCGTTCGGGCAGCCGATCGGGTCGTTCCAGGCGTCGCGGTTCGCGCTTGCCGAGATGAAGACGGAGATCGAGCTCGCCACCGTGTTCATCGACCAGGCCGTGATGGCGCTCAACGCCGGCGAGCTGTCGCCCGAGGACGCCGCGATGGCGAAGTGGTGGTCCTCGGAGCTCCAGGGCCGCGTCGTCGACCGCTGCCTGCAGCTGCACGGGGGCTACGGCTACATGCTCGAGTACCCGATTGCGCGCGCCTATGCGGACGCGCGCATCACGAGGATCTACGGCGGGACCACCGAGATCATGAAGGAGATCGTGGGCCGCTCGCTCGGGGTCTAGCCGACCGGCTGGCGCTCCTGCAGGACCGAGAGGATGTTGCCGGCCGGGTCCTTGAACCAGGCGATGTACGGGCCCTCGCCACGGTAGATCCCCTTCTCGTCCTGGTCGAACTCGTCGTAGCGCTCGAAGCGCACTCCGCGCTTCGCGAGCCCGTCGACGGCCTTGTCGATGTCGTCGACCTGGAAGTTGAGGATCGTGTAGTTCGCGGGCGCGTGGTCCGGCTTGGGGTACACCAGCGTTGGCCGGTCGCCGGCGAGGTGCAGCGTCAGCAGGCCGTGTTGCTCGGACGTCTCCAGCCCGAGCGTCCCGCCGTAGAACTCCGCCGCCCTCTCCACGTCGTCCACCGCAAAGCCACTGAATGCCATGGTGTTCGCGAACATGCCGCTCCTTCTCTCTCGCGTTTCGGCGTCCCCACATGAGACCCTGGACCGGCCCGAAATTAATCGCTTCGGTCGAGCCCCGTTTCCCGTTAGATTGCACGACGTTGGAGGTTTGCGAGCGCGCGACGCGGCGACGCTCCGAGGAAAGGAACAGATATGAGCCAGCTGGCAATCGACGACGCCACCATCGATCGTCTGCGATCGGGGGTAGGCGGCGAGATCGTCACACCGGAGGATCCCAGCTACGAGGAGGCCCGCCGCGTCTGGAACGGCATGATCGACCGCCATCCGGCCCTGATCGTGCGCTGCGGCACGGCGCATGACGTCGCCACCGCCCTCGCGTTCGCCCGCGAGCACGACCTGCCCGTGTCCGTGCGCGGGGGCGCCCACTCGACGCCCGGCTTCAGCACGTGCGACGGCGGCATCGTGATCGACCTGGGCGCGATGAACAAGGTCGAGGTCGACCCCGAGGCCGGGACCGCACGCGTTCAGGGGGGCGCGCGCTGGAGCGACGTGGATGCCGCGACCCAGGAGCACGGGCTCGCGGTGACCGGCGGCCGCGTCTCCACGACCGGGGTCGGAGGGCTCACGCTCGGCAGCGGCAGCGGCTGGCTCGAACGTCTCTACGGAGTCACCTGCGAGAGCCTGCGGGCGGCCGAGGTCGTGACGGCCGACGGGCGCATCGTGCGGGCCGCCGAGGACGAGAACGAGGACCTGCTGTGGGCGCTGCGCGGCGGCGGCGGCAACTTCGGCGTGGTGACGGAGTTCGTGTTCGACCTGCACCCGGTGGGTCCGATCCTGATGGGCGGCATGCTCGCGTTTCCGCGCCCGCAGGCGCGCGAGATCATCCGCGCCTACCGGGACTTCATGGCACAGGCCCCCGACCAGGTGTGCGGCGGCCTCGCGCTGATCACCGCGCCACCGGAGGACTTCGTCCCCGAGGAGGCGCGCGGCATGCCGGCGGTCGGGATCGTCTACGCATACGTCGGCCCGCCCGACGAGGGCGAGGCGGCGCTGCGGCCGCTGCGCGAGGCCCTTCCGGCCCCGGTGCTCGACATGGTGCAGCCGATGCCGTACGTCGCGGTCCAGCAGATGATGGACGCCGGCAACCCGTTCGGCATCCGCGAGTACTTCAAGATCGACTGGCTGCACAGCCTGCCGGACGAGGCGATCGACGCGATCGTCGAGCACGCGGAGGACATGCCGGCGCCGTTCGCGGAGGTGATCCTCGCGCCGATGGGAGGGGCCGTGGGTCGCACGGACCCCGGCGCCCGGGCGCTGAACGTCCCGGACGCGCAGTGGGCCTACTTCTGCCTGACGATGTGGATGGACCCGGCCGAGAACGACCGCAACATCGCCTGGACGCGGAAGTTCGCCGAGGTGATGCAGCCGTTCGGGATCGGCACCGCCGCCTTCCCGAACTTCATCGAGGCGGGCGAGAGCGACTCACGGCTGCGGCGCTCATACGGCGACGCGAACTACGCGAGGCTCGTCGAGGTGAAGAGCAAGTGGGACCCGGACAACCTCTTCCGCCTCAATCAGAACATCGCTCCGGCCGCATGACGGGCTCTCGCGGGGCGCGGTGAGCGACGTCGTCCTGAGCGAGCGTCCGGCGCCGCACGTGCGGCTCGTGACGCTGAACCGTCCCGAGAAGCTCAACGCCATCAACGCGGAGCTGTGCGCGGGGCTGCACGAGGAGCTCCAGTCGGCGGCCGCCGACCGCTCGTGCCGGGCGATCGTCGTCACGGGCGCGGGCCGGGGGTTCTGCGCCGGCGTCGACCTCCAGGGATACGGCCAGGCGCCGGGCAACGACGGGACCGACGCGGCGCGTGACCACTTCGGAAACCAGGAGCACATGTCGCGCCTCGTGCTGCGGCTGCGCGCGACCCCACAGCCGGTGATCGCGGCCGTGAACGGGCCCGCGGCCGGGTTCGGGATCGCGTTCTCGTGCGCGGCCGACATCCGCTACGCGGCGCGGAGCGCGGTGTTTCGCGCCGCGTTCATCAACATCGGCCTCTCGAACTGCGACATGGCGACGAGCTGGCTCCTGCCGCGGCTGATCGGCGCCTCCCGCGCGCACGAGCTGATGCTGACCGGACGGCGTGTAGGCGCCGAGGAGGCTGCCGCGATCGGGCTCGTCGCGGACGTGGTCGACGACGAGCGCCTCCTCGACCGGGCGCTCGAGGGCGCAGCCCAGATCGCGGCGTGGGCTCCGTGGGGGACGCGCCTCACCAAGCAGGGCATGTGGTCGGCGCTCGAGATCCCCTCGCAGCAGGCCGCCGTGGAGTACGAGGACCGCCAGCAGATCCTCGCGCTGCACGGCGCCGCGCCGCGCGAGGCGATCGCCGCCTACCTCGAGAAGCGCACGGCCGAGTTCAGCGACTAGATGATTTAGCCCGAGATGCGCTGCTTGGCGAGGATGCGGCGCGCGAGCGCCCCGTTCAGCTCTTCCAGGTAGTCGGCCACGCAGCCGTCCTCCCCGACGATCCAGAAGGCCTGGTCGAAGGTGCCCATGACCTCCTCCGCGGTAAGCCCGAACGACCTCGCCGAGTCGAATACGGACTGGAGGGGGGCAACCGTCGCACGATCGAAGTCCATCTGTTCCATGCGAGTCGGTTACCCACGTTACGGGCGGCGAAACCCGGCTTGTTGCAGCCAATTCTCAGGTTCTTCTCATACTCCGGCGATGATATTCCGCACAGTGCGAGTTCTGATCGTCGAGGACGACAAGCGGATGGCGGCGGCGATCCGGCGTGGCCTCCAGGCCGAGGGCATCGTCGCGGACCTCGCTGCCACGGGCGAGGATGCACTCTGGATGGCGGGCGCGTCGGAGTTCGACGCCGTCGTGCTGGACGTCATGCTGCCGGGGATCGACGGGTTCGAGACCTGCCGGCACCTGCGCGACGACGGCGTGTGGGCGCCGATCATCATGCTGACCGCCCGCGACTCGGTCGAGGACCGCGTGAAGGGCCTCGACCAGGGGGCCGACGACTATCTGGTCAAGCCGTTCTCGCTCGCCGAGCTGCTCGCGCGGCTGCGCGCGCTCGCGCGGCGCGGGCCGGTCGAGCGCCCGCCGGTCATACAGGTGGGGGACCTGCGGCTCGACCCCGCGACCCAGCAGACATGGCGCGGGGACGAGGAGATCGTCCTGTCGCCCAAGGAGTTCGCGTTGATGGAGACGTTCATGCGTCGTCCCGGGGAGGTGCTGAGCCGCTATCAGCTGCTCGAGCACGCGTGGGACTACGACTACGAAAACCGCTCCAACGTCGTCGAGGTCTACGTGCGCTATCTGCGCGAGAAGGTCGACCGGCCGTTCGGTGTCAAGTCGCTCGAGACCGTGCGGGGCGCGGGCTACCGGCTGCGGAGGGACGGGGGATCGTAGGCGCCGTCAGCCGCCTGCCGATCAGGGTGCGCCTGACGGCGGCCTTCGCCCTCGCGATGGCCCTCGTGCTCGTCGCGACGGCGCTGTTCGCCTATGCGCGGCTGCGCAACAGCCTCGACGAGACGATCGAGACCTCGCTGCGCTCGCGCTCCGACGACGTGGCCGCGCTCGTCCGCAGCTCCGGTACCGACCTCGGCCGGCTGGAGGGCACGCGGCTGATCGAGTCCGAGGAGGGGTTCGTCCAGATTCTCACCGCGCAGGGGCGCTGGGCCGAGGGGTCACCCAGCAGACCGGCGCTGCGACCCGAGGAGGCGCGTCGCGCGGCGAAGGCGCCGATCCTGATCGACCGTGACGTGCCCGGGGTGGAGGGGACGGCGCGGATCCTCGCGCGACCCGCGGGGAGCGAGCCGGTGGTCGTGGTCACCGGGACCTCGGTCCAGGATCGCACCGAGTCGCTCGCGAGTCTCGCCAAGTCGTTCCTGATCGGCGGCCCGATCGCCATCCTGCTCGCGTCGGGGATCGGCTACCTGCTCGCGACCGCGGGTTTTCGTCCCGTCGAGGCGATGCGCCTGCGCGCGGGGCGCATCTCCCTCGCGCAGGACGGCGAGCGCCTGCCGCTCCCGGACGCACACGACGAGATTCGCCGCCTCGGCGAGACGCTCAACGCGATGCTCGCCCGCCTCGAGGACTCCTTCGAGCGCGAGCGCAGGTTCGTGGCCGACGCGAGTCACGAGCTGCGCACGCCGCTGGCCGTCGTGAAGGCCGAGCTCGAGGCCGCGATGAGGGCCGGCGACGACAGCGCCAGCATGCGTGAGTCGCTCGTGGCCGCGCTGGAGGAGACCGATCACCTGGCCCAGCTCGCCGAGGACCTGCTGTTGATCGCGCGGGCCGCAGACGGACGCCTGCCCGTGCGCCCCGAGGAGGTCGACGTCCGCGAGCTGCTCGAGCGCACGCGCGACCGCTTCGACGACCGCGCCCGCGAGCAGGGCCGCGGCATCCTGGTCGACGTCCCGCCGGACCTGGTCGCGCGGCTCGACCCGCTGCGCAGCCGCCAGGCGCTCGGGAACCTCGTCGACAACGCTCTGCGCTACGGCGGCGGCGAGATCGCGCTCACGGCGCGCCGGGACGACGGGTCGCTGGAGGTCGAGGTGAGCGACGAGGGACGGGGCTTCCCGCCCGAGCTCGTCCCGCGGGCATTCGAGCGTTTCGCGCGCGACGACGGTGCGCGCACGCGCGGCGGAGCGGGCCTGGGCCTGGCGATCGTCCGGGCCATCGCCGAGGCGCACGGCGGGACCGCCGCGATCGTGAACGGGCCGGGAGGCGCCACCGTGCGCCTGCGGATCCCGGGTGCGGTCCCGGAACCGCTTTCATCGGTGTCTCAGGAATACTCGGAAACTTGATGTCGAAACCAATGGCCGACGGAGGTGGAACGCAATGACTCGACGCAGGAAGCTCGTGATCGGCGGAGCCGTGGTGCTCGCGCTCGGAGCAGGGGGAGTGGGCTTCGCGCAGGCGATGGGCGACGGCGAGGAGAACGTGAGCGGTCCCGAAGCGGATGCGGCGAAGCGTGCCGCGGTGTCCGTGGTCGGCGGCGGGCGCGCGGTCGGCGTCGAGCGTGACGACGGCGACGGGGCCGCCTGGGAGGTCGAGGTCGAGCGCGACGGGAAGACCGTCGAGGTCCAGCTCACGAGCGCCCTGAAGCAGGTCGGCACGAAGACCGACGACGATTCGGGCGGCAACTCCGAGAGCGGCGACGGCGACTGACGTGAGACGCGTGCTCCTGCCGGTCGCGCTGCTCTTCCTCTTCGTCGCCGGTTGCGGCTCGGACAACGGCGACGGGGGCAGCACTGCTGCGACCACCTCGAAGACGACCGCGGCCGTCTCGGTGGGCCTTCCCCAAGGCGACGAGCCCGTGAAGCTCGACCCGGCGGACTTCACGACCAAGATCGACAACCCCTACTGGCCGATGCCGAAGGGCGCCCGGTGGGTCTACCTCTCCGACCAGGAGCGGATCGTCGTCGAGGTGACGAACCGCAGGAAGAAGATCGAGGGAGTCGAGGCCCTGGTGCTGCGCGACACCGTGACCCAGCGCGACGGGGGCGGGTTCGTCGAGGTCACCGACGACTGGTACGCGCAGGACTCGAAGGGCAACGTCTGGTACATGGGCGAGGACACGAAGGAGTACAAGGACGGGGAGGTCAGCTCGACCAAGGGCTCCTGGGAGCACGGGGTGGACGGCGCCTACGCCGGCGTCATCATGCCCGCGCACCCGCGCCCGGGGATGGCGTACCGCCAGGAGTACTACAAGGGCCAGGCGGAGGACCGCGCGCGGATCCTCAGCGTCGACGAGCAGGTCGCGGTCCCGTTCGGGAGCTTCGACCGCGCCGTCCAGACGGAGGAGACGACCCCGCTGGAGCCCGGCGTCGTCGAGTTGAAGTACTACGCGCGCGGTGTCGGCAACGTCCTGCGGACGACCAAGGACGGCGGCGGCCGCGAGGAGCTGATCAGCTACAAGCGCTAGTCCCGCGCCGGGCGGCGGACGCGCTCGACGCCCCGCACCACGTCGCCGCGCTGCACGCGCGCCCGGTCGCGACCGCGACCGCCGCTGATCCGGTCGCGGCGCCCGTTGCGGCTGGACTCGATGTAGTCGTTGCCGGCGTTGCCGAATACCCGGTTGCGCCCGCCCTGCCCGAAGAGCCGATCGGCACCGCTCTGGCCGCGCAGCACGTCGTTGCCCGCGCCCCCTCGGATCGTGTCGCCGCCGCGGCCGCCACGCAGCACGTCGTCGCCGCGGTTGCCGTCGATCCGGTCGCGGCCGGCCCCGCCGCCGAGTCGGTCGTCGCCGTCGCCGCCGCGGATCAGGTCGTTCCCTCCCTCGCCGTCGATGCGGTCGTCGCCGCCGAGGCCGCAGATGATGTCCCGGCCGCGCGTCCCGCGCAGCACATCGGGGCCTGCGGTGCCGATCACGGTGCAGCTGGTCTTCTTCTTTTTCTTCGGAGCGGGCGACTTGGGCTTCGGGCGCCGCTTCGGCGGCGCCGCGTGACAGCCGCCGGTGCCGGCGTCGGCGAAGGTCCCGCCCGCCACGGGCACGAAGCGCCAGGAATAGCCGACGCCACCGAGCGTCAGCTCGAGCACGCCGAACGTCTGGTTGTCGCGCACCTCGCTGTTTCGCTTCGCGGGGCCGAAGGTGCCGAGCGAGTGGCCGCCGGTGCCGACCACGAACTGGCGGATGCCGTACTTGGGGCTGGACCGCCCGACATGGGTCTGCGGCGCGAAGCGCTCGTAGTCGCGGGCATGCGCGGCCAGCGCGACGTCGACGCCGCCCTCGTAGAGCGCCTTGTAGAGCGGCCCCACGGAGATCGAGCTGGCAGGGCGCCCCGAGCTGAAGCGCGACGCGTGCATGTAGGCGAGCGTGCACGACGCGGGATGCGCGGCCAGGTCGGCGCGCAGCCAGCGCTCCTGGGCGGACCCCGCGGAGCACGCGACCTGGCTGCAGTTCGAGTTGAGCGCGACCAGGTGCCACGCACCCGACGTCGAAGCTGTAGTAGCCCTCGCCGCGGTTGCCGGCGGGCCCGCCGATTCCGCCGGCGCCGTTGAAGTAGTCGAAGTAGCCGTCTGCGCCGGCCGTCCCGTAGTCGCGGTTACCGGGCACCGGGCGCGTGATCGCCTTGAGGCGGCCCCACGTCGGGTCGTACGAGGTCGTGTACGCGGACAGCGCGCCCGCGCCGTACTGGTTGTCGCCGAGCGCGAGCACCGCGGCCGTGCCCGAAAGCACGTCTGAGGTGTCCTTCTGGCGGCAGCGCGTCGCGGTCCCGGCGCCGGCGTTGTAGTAGGGGCTCGAGGGATCGCAGGCGATGTTGCCCGCGGCCGCGACCACGGGATCCGCCGCCCCGGCGACCGCCGGGGTCAGCGCGATGATCGCCACCGTTGCGGCAACGCCCGCGAGCCATCGACGTTCCATCGTTCTGCGCTTCAGCATCCGTGCAACCTTCCCGTTCGGTCAATCCAACCACATGTGGGCGTGCTCGCGCTAGGGGGTGGCGGTCTCCAGCGCCGAGAAGGCGATGCTCTTCCCGTCGGGCGACCATGTGGGCTTGGAGGGGAACAGCGAGTCGTCGGTGAGGCGCTCGGGAGCGCTGCGCCCCGCCGCGTCGAGCGTCGCGAGCGTCGCCGTGTCGAGGCCCTGCAGGATGACCGCGAGCTGCTTCCCGTCGGGCGACCAGGCCGGCTCCTGGGCGCTCGTGCCGGTCGGGGTGATGCGCCGCTTGCCGCTGCCGTCGCCGCGCATCGTGAAGATCGCCCACTTGCCGTTGGCCTGCTGCTGTGCGAACGCGACGTGCGACCCGTCCGGCGACCACGCGGGGTTGGTCTGCTGCGCCGAGTCGTTCGTGAGGCGCTGCTTGCGCCCCGTCGCGGCGTCCACGGTGAAGAGGTCGTAGTTCGTGTCCCGTACCTGCCTGTGGAAAGCGATCAGGTCGCCGGCCGGCGACCAGGAGGGGGCCTCGTCCGAGACGCCTGACGTGAGCCGCTTCGACGTCTGCGCCTGTGTGTCGACGATGTAGATGCCGCGCCCGAGGCCGACGACGGCGACCCGGCGGCCGTCCGGCGCCCACGACGGCTGGAAGAGGTGCTCCACCGGCGGGTCGATCTGCACCTCGGTGGTCCCGGCCGGGTCCACCTCGGTCAGCGTCGAGGGGCACTCGTCGCAGGTCATCGAGGTGAACGCGATCTGACCGTCGGGCGACCAGGACGGCTCCTTGGCGTCCTCGTGGTGGGTGGGCTGCGTCACGGCACGGCTCTCGACGTCGACCACGTAGAGGCCGTTGTTGTCGACGTGGGTGTCGACCTTGGGCCCCGCCTCCGGCGGCGACGCGGAGTCCGCCACCCCGAGCGCGATCGCCGTGGACGCGGCGATCACGACCGTGACCAGCACGGCGAGGCGCTTCCTTGTGAGGCGCAGCCGCGTCATGGCCGCAGGGTCACCACCAGCTCGGGCCGCAGCGTGGCGGCTTCGCGCGAGTAGAAGTCGACGCCGTCGCTCGAGGTCGTCGCGAGGTTGAAGCTGTACGTGCCGCTCCCTGTCACGAACGGCGTGACGTCGTACTCCGCCCACGTCCCCGTTGGGATGCTGCCCTTGTCGTCGGTGGCCGGGCTCGTGCGCGTGGGGCGGTTGTTCCAGTTGACCCCGGTCTCGGTCCAGCCGGTCGTGGTGGTGTAGACGGCCGGTCCGTCCACGGTCGCGGTGTACGCGCGCACGCGGAGCTTGGCGCTCTGAACGCTGCCGGGCGGTGCCCCGGTGACGGTGAAGCGCAGCAGGCTCTCGACCGCCGAGTTGGTGCCGCCGTCCGTGCGCAGGTTCGCGGTCGCGTAGTTCGTCGTCGGCGTCGAGGCCTGGAGCTTGGCGTCGGCCTCCGGCGCGATCGTCAACACCTGCGCGGCGGCCGGCGTCGTGGCCGGTGCCGGGTTGCTCGGGTCGGAGACGTTCCCCGCCGCGTCGACGGCGCGCACGGTGTAGCTGTACGAGCCGTTCGGGGCGACGGTGGTGTCCGAGTACGCGGTCGTCACGCCGACGGTCGCGATCAGCCCGTCGTCGCGGTAGATCTGGTAGCCGGTCACGCCCACGTTGTCCGTGGCGGCCTGCCAGCTGAGGTCGACGCGGCTCTCGCTCTGGACGCTCGCGTTCAGGCTGCCCGGCGGCCCGGGCTTCAGGTTGTCCGGCGGGCCGGTGGTCACGATCAGCTCGGGCGGGTTCGCCAGCGACTCGCGCGAGCGGATGTCCACGCCGTCGGAGGACGTCGTCGCGAGGCCGAAGCTGTAGCTGCCGTCGCCCGTGACGAACTGCGTCACGTCGTACTCGACCCAGCTGTTCGTGGCGATCGCCCCCTTGTCGTCCGTGGTCGCGCTCGTGCGCGGCGGGCGGTTGTTCCAGTTGACCGCGGTCTCGCTCCACGCCGGGTTCGTCGTGAACACCGCGGGCCCGTCTACGGTCCCACTGTAGGCGTATACGCGCAGCTTGGCGCTCCGCACGCTGCCGGACGGCGCCCCTGCCACCGTGAAGCGGAGGTAGCTCTCGACGGCCGCGTTGCTGCCGCCGTCGGTGCGCAGGAAGCTCGTCGCGTAGTTCGTCGTCGGGGCGCCGGCGCTCACGCGCGCGTCGGCCTCGGGCGCGAAGGTGAAGACGGCCGAGGCCGTCGGCGTGGTGACCTCGGCCGCGGTGCTCGGGTCCGAGAGGTTGCCGGCCGCGTCGGCGGCACGCACCTCGTAGCTGTACGTGCTGCTGCCCGCGACGCCCGTGTCGGACCAGGACGTGACCGCGCCGAGCGTCGCGATCGGGCCGCCGTCGCGGTAGACCGTGTAGGCGGTGACGCCGATGTTGTCGCTCGACGCGTCCCAGGCCAGGTCGACCTGGTTCGGTCCGGCGGCGGAGGCGGAGAGGTTGCCCGGCGCGCTCGGCTTCTGCGCGTCCGGAACGGTCGCGACCGCCGCGTTGCTCGGGTCGGACACGTTCCCGGCCGCGTCGAGGGCCCGCACGACGTAGGTGTAGCCCGGGGCGGTGACGCTCGTGTCCGACCAGGAGGTGACCGCGCCGAGGTCGGCGACCGCCGCGTCGTCGCGGTAGACCCGGTAGCCGATCACTGCGACGTCGTCGCCCGCGGCTTCCCAGGAGAGGTCGACCTGCGTCGACGTCGCGGCCGCGGTCAGGTTGGCCGGCGCGCTCGGCTTGGTCGTGTCCGCGAGCGTGGCGTCCGCGGTGTTGCTCGGGTCGGACCGGTTGCCGGCGGCGTCGAGCGCGCGCACCTCGTAGGTGTAGGGGACGGTGGGAGCGACGCTGTCGTCGGCGTAGGACGTCAGCGCTCCGACCGTCGCGAGCAGCGCGCCGTTGCGGTGGACCTCATACCCGGTGACCCCGCGGTTGTCGATCGCCGCCTCCCAGGCCAGGTCGATCTTCCCGCCGCCCGCGGTCGCGGTGAGGCTTGCGGGCGCGCTCGGAGGCTCGTTGTCGGGCGGGTACACGGTCACGCTCGCGGCGTTGCTCGGGTCGGACACGTTGCCGGCCGCGTCAAGCGCGCGCAGCTCGTAGGAATAGGTGCCGGGCGCCACGGCGTCCGCATAGGAGGTGGCGGGGGCGATCGTCGCGACCTTCGCGGTGTCGCGGTAGACCTCGTAGCCCGTCACGGCGACGTTGTCGGTGGACGCCTGCCACGACAGGTCGGCCTGGGTGGAGCCGTTCGCGGTCGCATCCAGGCTCGCGGGCGCGCTCGGCGCCGCGACGTCCGGCACGGTCGCGTCCGCGGAGTTGCTCGGCCCGGACCGGTTCCCGGCGGCGTCGAGGGCGCGCACCGTGTAGCTGTAGCCGCCGGGCGCGAGCGCCGAGTCGGCGTACGTCGTCGTGCCGGCGCCGACCGTCGCGATCTCGGTGCTGTCCCGGAAGACCGCGTAGCCGGTGACCCCGACGTCGTCGTTGGAAGCATTCCAATCGAGGTCGACTCGATCGCCCGTCACGGTCGCGGCGAGACCGTCGGGCGCGTCCGGGTTCGTCGTGTCGAGCACCGTGGCCGCAGCGGTGCCCGGATCGGAGACGTTGCCGGCCGCGTCCTCGGCGGTCACGCTGTAGGAGTAGCCGCCGGGCGTGAGGCCGGTGTCGGTGTGCGACGTCGCCGCGCCTCCCAGCGTCGCGATCTCGGTGGTGCCGCGCAGCACGTGGTACGCGGTCACGCCGACGTCGTCGGTCGAGGCCTCCCAGGCGAGTTCGACCTGGCCCGTTCCCGCGGTAGCGGTGAGGCTCCCCGGCGCCGTCGGATCCGTGATGTCGGGCACGGTCGGGTGCTCGACGTTGCTCGGGTCCGAGACGTTGCCCGCCGCGTCGACGGCTCGCACGAGGTAGCTGTGGGCGCCGGGCGTGACGCCCGTGTCCGACCACGACGTGACATCACCCAGGTCGGCGGCCAGGGCGTCGTCGCGGTAGACCCGGTAGCCCGTGACGCCGACGTTGTCGAGCGAGGCGCCCCAGGCGAGGCCTACGTCGTTGCCGGTGACCGTCGCCACCAGGTTGCCGGGCGCGCTCGGCGGCTCGCCGTCGAGAGGCGTCATCGTCGCGTTCGCGGTGTTGCTCGGGTCGGAGCGATTGCCCGCAGCGTCGAGCGCGCGGACGACGTATTCGTAGGTGCCCGGCAGCACGATGTCCGAGTAGGAGGTCGCGGTCCCGGGAACCGTCGCCACGAGGTTGGCGTCGCGGTAAATCTCGTACTCCGTGACGGCGACGTCGTCGGTCGATTCCTCCCATGCGAGGTCGGCCTGGACCGGCCCGTTGGGCGTGGCGGTCAGGTTGCCCGGCGGCGTCGGCTTGGTCGTGTCGGGCACGGTCGCGCTCGCGGTGTTGCTCGGGTCCGACACGTTCCCGGCGGCGTCGAGCGCGCGCACCGTGTAGCTGTAGCTACCGGGCGCGAGGCCCGCGTCCGTGTAGGACGTCACGTTGCCGAGGGTCGCGATCTGCGTCGTCCCGCGGAAGACCCGGTAGCCGGTGACCCCGACGTTGTCGGTGGCGGCGCCCCAGCTCAGCGCGACCTGGCCGGGGCTCCCGGTGGCGCTGAGCGTGCCGGGCGCGCCCGGCTTGGTCGTGTCGGGCACGGTCGCGCTCGCGGTGTTGCTCGGGTCGGAGATGTTCCCGGCGGCGTCGAGCGCCCGCACCGTGTAGCTGTAGGACCCCGCTCCCAGGCCCGCGTCCGTGTAGGAGGTCACGTTGCCGAGGGTCGCGACCTGCGTCGTCCCGCGGAAGACCCGGTAGCCCGTGACCGCCGACGTTGTCCGTGGCGGCGCCCCAGCTGAGCGCGACCTGGCCGGGGCTCCCGGTGGCGCTGAGCGTGCCGGGCGCGCCCGGCTTGGTCGTGTCGGGCACGGTCGCGCTCGCGGTGTTGCTCGGGTCGGAGACGTTCCCGGCGGCGTCGAGCGCGCGCACCGTGTAGCTGTAGGACCCCGCTCCCAGGCCCGTGTCCGTGTAGGAGGTCACGTTGCCGAGGGTCGCGACCTCGGTCGCGCCGCGGAACACCCGGTAGCCCGTGACCCCGACGTTGTCGGTGGCGGCGCCCCAGCTCAGCGCGACCTGGCCGGGGCTCCCGGTGGCGCTGAGCGTGCCGGGCGCGCCCGGCTTGGTCGTGTCGGGCACGGTCGCGCTCGCGGTGTTGCTCGGGTCCGAGACGTTCCCGGCGGCGTCGAGCGCGCGCACCGTGTAGCTGTAGGACCGGGCGCGAGGCCCGCGTCGGTGTAGGAGGTCACGTTGCCGAGGGTCGCGACCTGCGTCGTCCCGCGGAAGACGCGGTAGCCCGTGACCCCGACGTTGTCGGTGGCGGCGCCCCAGCTCAGCGCGACCTGGCCGGTGGCTCCCGGTCGCGGTCAGGCTGCCGGGCGGCGCGGGCTTGGTCGTGTCCGGCCCGGCCGTGGTGACGACCAGCTCCGGCCGGTTGGCGGTGTACTCGCGCGAGCGGAAGTCGACGCCGTCGCTCGCGGTCTGGCGAGGTCGAAGCTGTAGGTCCCGTTTCCGGTCACGAATTGGGTGACGTCGTACTCGCCCAGGTGTTGGACGCGACTGCACCCTTGTCGTCGGTCGCGGCGCTCGTGCGCGCCGGGCGGTTGTTCCAGTTGATCGTGGTCTCGCCCCAGAGTCGTATTGGCCGTGTAGACGGCGGGCCCGTCGACGGTGCCGGTGTAGGCGAACACGCGCAGCTTCGCGCTCGCGACCGTGCCCGCGACGCCGCTCACCGTGAATCGCAGGAAGCTCTCGGCTGCGGTACTGCCGCCGTCGGTGCGCAGCTTGTCGGTCGGCGTAGTTGGTGGTGGGCGTCGACGTCTCGACGCGCGCGTCGGCTTCGGGCGCGATAGTCAGGACGGTCGAGCCGGGGTCGTGACGCGTCGCGGCGGTGCTCGGGTCCGAGAGGTTCCCGGCCGCGTCCTCCGCGCGCACGGTGTAGCTGTAGGCCGTGTTCGCCGCGACGCTCGTGTCCGTGTAGGAGGTCGTCGTGCCGACGGTCCCGATCTGGGTGCCGCCGCGGTAGATCCGGTACCCGGTGACGCCCACGTTGTCGGTCGAGGCGTTCCAGTTGAGCGCGACCTGGCCCACGCTCGCGGTGGCCGTGAGACCACCGGGGATGCTCGGCTTCGTCGTGTCGGAGCCGCCCGGCGGCGGGGTGCCGCCGTGGCAGCTGCCCGTGCCGGAGTCGGTGAACGGCTTGTTGCTCTCGGAGACGAACTGCCAGTCGTAGCTCGCGGGGTGGAGCGTGAGCTTCAGCACCCCGTAGGTGTTGTTCTGGCGCACCTGGCTGTTGGGCTTCGGCGTGCTGATGCTTGTCCAGAAGGCGCCGCCCGTGCCGACCACGAACTGCCGGATGCCGCGCGCGTTGTCGAGCTGGCCGCTCGGGTTCTGGGGCGCGAAGCGCTCGTAGTCGTGGGCGTGGCCCCCGAGCACGACGTCGGCATCCGCGTTGTAGAGGGCCTGGTAGAGCGGCGCCATCTCGTCCGCGTTGCCGTCGTGGCCGGAGTTGAAGCGTGGGTCGTGCCAGAACGCGAGCGTGCAGTACTTGTCGGCGTTGGCCGCGAGGTCCGCCTTCAGCCACTGCTCCTGGGCGGACCCCACCGCGCAGGAGATGATCGCGCAGTGGTCGGTGGAGTTGAGCGCGATCAGGTGCCAGGTGCCGACGTTGAAGCTGTAGTAGCCCTTCGTGCGGTCGCCGGCGGGCCCGTTCGCGACCCCCGCGCCGTTGAAGTAGTCGAAGTAGCCGGCCGCGTTGGCCGTCCCGTACTCGTGGTTGCCGGCCGCCGGCCGCGTGATCGACTTCACGCGGCCCCACGAGAGGTCGTAGGAGCTTCGGAACCCGGACAGGGTCCCGTTCTCGTACTGGGCGTCGCCGAGCGGCAGCACCGCCGCGAGGCCGGCGTTCACGAGCAGGTCCGAGGTGTATTTCTGGCGGCACCTGTCCGCGGTGCCGAGGCCGCCGTTGAAATTGGAGCTCGAGGAGCTGCAGGCGATGTCGCCCGCGGCGGCGACCACCGGGTCGGCGGCGCTCGCGCCGCTCACAGGCCAAGCGACGGCAGCGATGATCGACACGCAGGCAAGCTTCCGCCACGCGCGTCGCGCCTTCGCTTCCCCTGCCGCGCCTACCGCCATCCTGACTCCCGTGCTTGCGGCGCTACGCCGACCCCTGCCGGCGATGGACCTTTGACCGGAACCTAACCGACCGGTGCCCGCCGATCAAGAAGCCGCTCCGAAAACTCGCCCCTTGTGCTGACACCGCAAATTGCGTTATGTTCAGCCCGCTTTACGGATGGAGGCACGGAAGGTGGGTATGGATTCGGCAGGGAATGCGATCCCGCCGGGGTGGACGGGTCACCCTCGAGGGACGATTTGGTATTGGGTCGGGCGCGCTTGAGGCACATGTTCAAGCAGCGTCCAATGAGTTCGCGCGAGAACGGCGCCGTCGCAGGGGAGCCGCACGTCGGCGCGTCCGCGATCTCTCCGGCTCTCGATGCGCAGACACCCGCGGTCTCGGTGATCGTCCCGACGCGCTCGGAGGCGGAGAACGTCGGCCCCCTCGTCGCGCGCCTCGATCGGGTGCTGCCCGATCTGGCGGTCGAGGTGATCTTCGTCGACGACAGCGACGACGCCACGCCGGACGCGATCCGGGCGATCGACTCGCTGCGCGCGGTCCGCCTGATCCACCGCACGGCGGCGGAGCGGACCGGAGGGCTGGGCGGCGCCGTGGTGGAGGGGATGAGAGCGGCGCGCGCGCCATACGTATGCGTGATGGACGCCGACCTCCAGCACCCGCCCGAGGTGCTCGAGGCGATGTACGCCGAGGCGCTTGCGAGCGCCTCCGACGTCGTGGTCGCGAGCCGGTTCTGCGCGGGTGGCGACACGGGCCCCTTCGGCCGGATCCGCTCCGCGCTCTCGCGCATGTCGGCAAGGGCGGCCGTGATGCTCTTCCCGACGAAGCTCTGGCACGTGACCGACCCGATGAGCGGATGCTTCCTCGTCCGGCGCGAGGCCGTCGACCTCGACTGCCTGCGCCCACGCGGCTTCAAGATCCTGCTCGAGATCCTCGTGCGGACCCCGAAGCTCAAGGTGTCCGAGGTCCCGTTCGGGTTCGCGGAGCGTCACGCGGGCCACACCAAGGCATCCGCGCGCGAGGCGCTGCGGTACCTCGGGCAGCTGGGACGCCTGGAGCTGGATCAGCTCACGGGGCGATTCGGTCGCTTCACGGTCGTCGGCGCCACCGGCCTCGCGGTCAACACCGTGCTGCTCGCGTTCTTCGCCGACGTCGCGGGCATCTACTACGCGGCCGCGGCGGTCCTCGCGACGCAGGGATCGACGCTCTGGAACTTCATGCTCACCGAGAGATGGGTGTTCGCCGGTCGCGACCACAAGCGCACGGCAGGGCCACCGGGCGGCCATGTTCTTCGCCATGAACAACCTCGCGCTGCTCCTGCGCGTGCCGCTCCTGGTGTTCCTCACCAGCGGCATCGGCATCAACTACCTCGTCTCGAACCTGCTCTCGCTGGCCGCGCTGACGGTGATCCGGTTCGGGGTCGCGGACGCATGGATCTGGGCGAAGGCGCAGCGCCGCGAGGTCGCGTCCTTCAGCTACGACATCCACGGGATCGTCACCGTGACCTCGGAGGTGCGCCTGCCGGAGCTGCAGCGGTTCCTGGTGGCCGAGGCGCTCAGCCGGCCCACGATCCGGGTGCGCATCGGCCACATGCGAAACGGCAGCTCGAACGGCCGTGTCGATCCGAGCCGCAACGGGCACTCGACCCACCTGCGGAACGGGGGCGCGCCGAACGGGCGCACCCCGGCCGAGGCGCTCGGCCTCGCGGACCTCGCGAAGACGAACGGGACGCGCCACCTTCGCTACACGGAGGGACTCGGCGCGCTCGGGTTCGGTGTCGAGATCTCGCAGATCGGCGAGCGCGTGGAGGTGACCGCGGCGCCGCTCCTCGAGCGCTCGCCGCACGTCCTCTACACCAACGTCGTCGAGCCGATCCTGCGGTGGACCTTCGCCAGCAAGGGCTACGCGCTGGTGCACGCGGCCTGCTTCGCGGACGGGGACAGCGCCTTCATGGTGACCGCCCGCACCGACACGGGGAAGACCACGACCACGCTCAAGCTGCTCGACCACTACCCCTATTCGTTCCTCTCGGACGATCTCACGATCGTGTGCGCGGACGGAAGGGTGCTGGCATACCCGAAGCCGCTCACGATCAGCCGTCACACCGTCCACGCGGTCAAGACGCCGCTGCTCTCGCGGCGGGAGCGCGTGAAGCTGATTCCCCAGAGCCGCCTGCACTCGCGCTCGGGCCGGCGCTTCGCGATGGTCCTGGCGACGATGCGGATCCCGGCCGCCACGCTCAACGCGGTGGTGCAGCGGATGGTCCCGCCGCCGAAGTACGACATCGACCGGCTGATCCCGACCGCGCGCGTCGCGCCGGAGGCCCAGATCGCCGGCCTCGTGATCATCCAGCGCGACGACGACTTCGAGAAGCAGCTCGAGACCCGCGAGGCGCTCGACATCCTGCTCGAGAACTGCGAGGACGCATTCGGGTTCCCGCCATACGCGGAGCTCGAGGAATGGCTCCAGGGCATGAACGGGCACAATCTCAAGAAGGCCGAGCGCGCAGTGATCGAGAGCGCCTTCGGCGGCGTGCCCGCGACGCTGATCGCCAGCAGCACGATGGACTGGTGGCAGAAGCTGCCGGCGGTCATGTCGACGGCGCCGCTCTTCTGACCCCCCGGCACCTGTGAAGGCGCCAGTGCGACCGGTCGCGACTCTGCTTCGGGCAGACGATGCCGATGGGCCGCCGCCGCGCGACACCGGCGGTGCGGGGCGGGCATCACGTCTGACCGGGACGACATGGAGCTTCATGCGCCGTCACAAGGGCTCGCTCATCCTGCTCGGCATCCTTGCCCTCGCGGCGCTGCCCCGCCTGTGGGCGAACATGGACGTCGGCTTCCGCGGCGACGAGGCCGTGTACGCGGGCCAGGCAGGGGTGCTCTCCGGCGACGACCAGCTCGACCGCTACTTCGTGCTGGCATCGCGGGGGAACTCGAACTTCCTCTTCTACCAGCAGATCGTCGCGCTCGTGTACCTGATATTCGGCGTCTCCGACATCGCCGCGCGGCTGGTCGCCGTCAGCTTCAGCCTCGGCACGGTGCTGGTCACCTACGAGCTGGCGAAGACCCTCTACGGGCGCAACGTCGGCCTGCTCGCGGCCGGCTTCATCGCGATCAGCGGCTACGCGGTGCTGCTGGGCCGGCTCGCGCTGCTGGATTCGACCCTGGTGTTCCTCATCACCCTCTCGCTGATGTGCTTCGCGAAATGGCTGGTGACCGACCGGAACCTGTGGCTGTACGCGTTCGCAGGGTGCACTGCGATGACGATCCAGTCAAAGGTGACCGGCGGGCTCGTGCTGGTGATCGCCCTGAACTACCTCTTGGTATCGCGCGAGATGGGCAGGCTCAGCGCACGAAAGTTCCTGATCGCCGCTGCGGCGTTCCTCGTGTTCTTCATCCCCGTGATGGTGCAGCTCGCGCTGAAGGCGGACCAGCTGCTCGAGTTCCTCGGGGACAGCGGCGACCGGGTCGCGCACGTCCCCTGGTACTACTACGCCGAAAAGCTGATCTCGTTCGAGGGCATCGTCACACCGCTCATCTGGCTCGCCGGGATCGCGCTCGCGCTGAAGCGGTGGACCACAGGCGACCGCCTTCTCCTCTTCTGGGTCCTCGTCGTTGTCCTGTTCTTCCAGTTCTATCCGCTGAAGGCGTTCAACTACATGCTGCCGCTGATCCCGGCGGTCTCGATCCTCGCCGGGCGTTTTGTCCACGACGCCGCGGTGGCGGCTGCGGCCTGGTGGAAGCGGCTTCCGCGCGGCGCGGATGCGGATGAAGGCCGCCTGGCTCGCGGTCGACGGCCGATCGCTCTGCCGGTTGCGGTGCTGGTGCCGGCATGCATGGTGTTCTTCATGGTCGGGCCGGTCGTGGACGTCGCGCGCACCGACTCCTACTTCGGGCTCAGGGAGGCGGCCCGCTGGCTGAAGTCCAACACCCCTCGCGATGCCGGGGTGATGACGCTCTCGAAGGGATCGGCGCAGTATGCCCTGTCGTTCTACGCTCACCGGGACGCGTATCCGTTCGGTCGCTTCCGCTTGGCGACCGTTTTTCCCGGAGGAGAGGTGCGCAGCCCGCGCCCGGCGGCCGATGGGCCCTCCCGGGACTGGGTCAACTACTGGCCGCCGCGGCTGATCAAGAGCCGTGAGGTCTCCTACCTCGTCTACTACACCAACGAAGGTGACGATCCTCCGGAGAATCCACTGGTGGACTCGGCGCACCAGGAGCGGTTCAGGCGCTTCATCGAGGCCTACGGCGGCCGGCTCATGCACGTCGTGTACCGCAACCACGAGGCTCGCGCCTGGATCTACAAGGTGACGAAGCTCGAGCCACGGGCGAGCATCACTTTTCGCTCGGGAACGAGCAGGCTGAGGGTCAGGGGCAAGGGCTTCCGGTTCAACTCGAAGGTCACGCTCTACTACCACCAGGCCAGGCGCGGTAGCTTCCGGGCCGACGCGGACGGGAAGTTCAGCGGCCGCATCCGCGTTCCCTATTACGTGCACCGCCGCTACTGGCTGATCGCCAACGACGACTTCGGCAACTATGCGTCGTCGGTCGGGCTCGAGCCCACGCTGCGCAACCGCCGCGCACGCCGGCGCATCGCACGCAGGCTCGGCGATGCGGCCACGCGGCCGGTCGCGCGGCGCGCCCCGAAGGGCCGCGGGCCGCTCGACGTGTCGCTCGACATGCCGAAGGACGCGCCGGTCGGGGCCGAGCTGCCGGTCCGCGTCCGCGTGAAGGTCAAGAGCTCGGGCGCCGCCGCGGCCCAGAGCCATCTCTTCTTCCAGATCTTCTCGCGTGACGGCAAGACGCCGGTGCGGTGGCGTGAGCGGGTCACGAACACCCTCGGCACCGCCTACCTGCACATCGCCGCGATCGAGCTGCCCGGGTACTACAAGCTGAGCGTGTACGCGTCCAAGGGCCGCCACCGTGGCAAGGTGACCAGGACCTTCAAGGTCCGCCGGCGGTAGCGCGGCGACGTCGCGTCACGGCAGCTCGCGGTAGTACACGAGCTCGCCCGCCTCGCCCTTGGCGGCGCCCTGGAGCGGTATGAAGAGCGTCGTGAGTACGGCGAGCCGCCCCGAAGGCGCGGTGAGCACGGTGGCCGTCGGGTTGGCGAACGCGGTGCTGCCGCCGTGGGTGCGGATCGCGAGTGGCGCTGCCCGGCGCGTGGACCAGTCGTACAGGTACGCGCGCCATGACCCGAAGTCGCCCTTCGTGAACTGCACCTCGTGGACGTTGTAGGAGAGCCCCGCGAACACGAGGCTGTCCCGGTCGCCGATGTTGCCCCGCGGGCCGAAGGCCTCGAAGGGCGCATCGAGCCCCGGTTGTTCGCTCGCCGACCACTGGGTGAACCCGCTCAGCGTGCCGCGCGCCTGGCGGTCGACGTCGCAGTTCCGGAAGTAGTGGAAGCCGACGTCGATCGCCGATCCCGCCGCGCCGTAGATGTTGGGAGTGCCCTCCGCGCACTTCGAGAGCGTGCGGGGAGCCTGGAAGGCCCGGTCGGGGTTGGCGGCAAGCAGCCGCGCGAGCGTCGGATAGCGCTCGAACCCGAGGCAGTTCCCGCCGGGCCCGCTGCCGGTGCAGCCCGTGTCCTTCTCGAACGCCACGACGAACTCCCCCCCGGGAAGCCGCGCGATCGTCGGCTGCGACGCGTTGGGCTCGAGGTCGGCCACGTGGGTCCACGTGACGAGGTCGTGCGAGGTCGCGAGCATCGTCGTGAAGGCGCCGCCGATCAGCGAGTGGTACACGCCCAGGTAGCTGCCGTCGCCGGCCGGGATGACCTTGAGGGTGTCCATCGAGTACCCGCGGTCGTCCCGCGTGCCGTACCGGTGGGCGGTGGCCGCCCCGACCTGCTCGATCACCGATGCGAGCAGGCGCGTCTGCGGCGAGGCGCCCGCGCCGCCCGGTCCCGTGAGCGAGCCGGCGTTCGGCCCGGCCGCGATCGTGAAGCCGAGCGCGGTGCGCCCGGCCCGCACGACGACCCGGTGGCGGCCCGGCGCGAGCGCTGAGCGGACCGTGCGTGCGGCGGCGCCTCGCCTGCTCGTGCGCGCCGTGCCCGGCAAGCGCGCCCCGTCCACGGTGACCCGCAGGCGCCGGTGGCGCGGGAACCCGCGCACCCGGATGGCAAGCTGCGTGCGCGTCCCCACCGCGCCGACCGTCCAACGCGCGCGTGCGCCGGTCGCGGCAGCGACCTCCCCCGAGGCGGGCTGGGCCCTGCGCGTCACGCGCAGGAGGTTCACGACGCGGCGCCCCCGCGCGCGCGACACGATGCCGAGCGAGCGGCGCGTGGTGGCCGGTATCACCACCGACGCGCGGAACGAGCCGCGCCGGCCCACCGCGCTCCGCCGGGCAGCGGCACCGCGGGCGGTCACCCGCACCGTGCTCCCGGGGGAGAACCCGGCGCCGCTCAGCGTGGCGCTGATGCCGGGGGGGCCGGCCGCGGGCGTGAGGGTGACGCGAGCCGTGGCGCCGGCCTGCGGGGTCGCTGCGAGCAGCGCCGCGAGATACGAGGAGGGCGGCCGTCATGACCGCCCCGCGTGGCCTTTTCCGATCCATCATCAAGGCGGGGAGCCCGGTCCGTGGGGGGACGCGTCGTCCGGACGGGACCGCGGAGGCTACCGCAGGCCGTGCCCGGGCGGGATCGGTCAGCGGGCGGGCTGCGCTTCGCGCGTGGCTGCCCCGGGGACCAGCTCCGGGGCGACCGGGCGGCCGTAGCGGCGGGCGGCCTCCACGATGTCGTCGAGGTCGACGAGGTCGACGCCGAGGTCGCGGGCGACGGCCCGCACGGCGTCGAGCTGGCGGGTGGTCCACCGTGAGTAGAGGGCGAGCGCCTCGACCCGCGCGTGCTCGGCGCGCATCCCCTCCTCGTGGACCTCGATCGAGCCCCACAGGCTCACGATGCCCGCGACGCCGCGATGGTCGACGGTGGGGAAGTTGAGGTCGGGCTCGTAGTAGGCGTAGATGCCGCACGTGCACGCGCGATCGGGGACAGCGTGGCCGGGCACCGCCGTGCGAGGCGCGTCCGGGTCCGGCGACTCGGAGCACATGCACGTGGCCGTCATGTCCCGCGCGGTCCAAAGGACCGGCAGATACACCGATCGCAGGCCCTCCTCGACCAAGCGCCAGCTGCGGAACGCCACGATCGGCTCGATCAGGTCCGGCGCCCGCTCGGCGGCAGGCAGTGGACGGCCCGGGGTGACCTCCTCGATCACGGGCGCGAGGGCGTGGGCGACGGGCGCGGCGTGGGGGAGGGGCGCTCGGATCGCCTGGGGTCGGTCTTCGCGGGCGCGTCGTCCGTGCGGTCCTGCTTGGCCGGGCGGCGGATCGGCTCGACCCTGATCGTGCGCGAGGGCTTGCGGAAGGTGGCGGTCGGCGTGTCGTGCCGGCGATCCGCCGGCCGGGCCGGGGTTGCCGGCCTGGCTGTCGATATGTCGGGCAAGTAGGGGTGCAAGCTTGCCTTGCCGGGTCCCGCCCGGCCTTCGCCTCACCGGTCGTATCGGCGGGCCGCGGACAATCTCTTTAGCAAAAAAGGCTACCGAGGGAGGCGGAACCTCCTGTGAATGCCGCGTTACGCGTCCGTTACCGGACGGTTAACCGCATTCGAGCGCGCTCAAACGCGCCCGGTCGGGTCAGGCGCGGCTTAGGGGACCAGCACGCCCTGGGTGGCGAACAGCCCGTTGCCCGCGGTCGAGACCACCCCGTCGGCCCCGCCGTCGTGGACCTGCACCTGGCCCACCTGCCATACCGCGCGGCTGCCGCTGAGCACCATCCCCGGCAGCAGCGCATTGGCGCTCGTGCTGACCGCGCACGTGGAGCCGATCGTGTTGCCCGCGGTGGCCGAGCACGCCATCGTGGTGGGGAACGAGGTGTCGGTCACGGTCGCCGGGACGCCCCCGCCCGAGCCGCTCTGGCGGTCGGTGAGTCGCAGCGCGTAGGTCGCCTCGAGCTGGCCGGTGTAGTCCGGCCCGCCGACGGTGTTCGCCGTTCCGCAGCTGCTCACGCCGACGCCGCAGCGGACGTCGGTGATGCTCGCGTTGATCAGCACGTCGTTGGGGGTCGGCGGAGCGTTGATCTTGGTGCTGAGCTTCACCGAGCCCGTGGAGTTGGCCACGGCGCCGTTGGCGTCGGGAGTGCCGATCGTGACGTAGGCGGATGCGGGCACCGGCGGCTTGCAGGATGGGTGCTCGAGCGCCGGGCCGTGGATCGCGTTGGGGCTCGTGCACTGCGAGTACGCCGGCACGAGCGGCACGCGCAGCGGGGTCGCGCCCTTCGGCCGCGGGTAGAAGGCGGCGGGGTTGATCGTGGTCTGCGCGCTCGCGGAGTCGTTGGCCGAGTTCGGATCGCCCGCGCTGGAGGAGACCGAGGCCTGGTTGGTGATCGTGCCCGCGCTCGGCGCGCGGATCTTGACCGCGACCGTCGCGTCGGCACCGTTCGGCACGGTGCCGAGCGAGCACGTGACGGTGCCCGATGCCTGCGAGCACGAGCCCTGTGACGGGGTGGCGGAGTCGTAGGTGACGCCCGCGGGCAGCGTGTCGGTGACGGTCGTCGACGATGCGGCCGAGGGGCCGGCGTTGTGCACGGTCAGCGTGTACGTGATCAGCTCGTTCGCGACGGCGGGGTCGGGGGAGTCCGTCTTCGTCAGCGAGAGGTCGGCGACCGCCGACACGTCCGTCGACGCGCTCGCCGAGTTGTCCCCGGTGGCCGGGTCGTGGGCGTCGGACACCACGTCCGCGTTGTTCGTGATCGACCCGGCGCTCTGCGGGGTCACGTCGATGTCCACGCTTGCGCCTTGTCCGCTCGCGATCGTCCCGAGTGCGCACGTCACGGTGCCGCTCGTCTCCGAGCAGGAGCCCTGTGACGGCGTGGCCGACCCGTAGGTCACGCCGCTGGGGAGGTCGTCGGTGAGCACGACGCCCGCGGCATCCGAGGGCCCGGCGTTGTCGACTGTGAGCGTGTAGGTGAGGGTCTCGCCCGCGACCACCGGATCGGGCGAATCGGACTTGGTCACCGAGAGGTCCGCCACCGGATTCACCGTCGTCGATGCGCTCGCCGTCGTGTCGGCCGAGTCCGGGTCCCCGACCTCGGAGGTCACGCTCGCCTGGTTGACGATCGTGCCCGTGCTCTGGGCGGTGATCACGATCTGGACGGTCGCGCTCTCCTCGTCGGCGAGCGTGCCGAGCGCGCAGGTGACCGTGCCGCTCGCTTCACCGCAGGTGCCCTGCGACGGCGTCGCGGAGCCGAACGTCACGCCCGCCGGCAGCGTGTCGGTCAGCTGCACCCCGGTCGCGCTCTGCGGACCGGAGTTCTGGATGGTGAGGTCGTACGTGACCGTCCCGCCGAGCAGGACCGGGTCGGGCGAGTCGGACTTCGTCAGCGACAGGTCGGCGGCCGGGGCGACGGTCGTCTCGGCGCTCGCGTTGTTGTCGGCCGTGTCGGCGTCGAGGCCGAGCGAGACCACGCCCGCCTGGTTCGTGATCGTGCCGGGGCTCTGCGGCCGCACCTTGATCTCGACGCCGACCGTCGCCCCGTTCGCGATCGTCCCGAGCGCGCAGTCGACGGTTCCCGCCGACTCGTTGCAGCTGCCCTGGGTCGGCGTCGCGGACTCGAACGTCACTCCGGCGGGCAAGGTGTCGATGAGCTGCGTCGAGGTCGCGCTCGACGGCCCGGCGTTGTGCACGGAGAGGGTGTAGGTGAGCAGCTCGCCGGCCAGCACGGGGTCGGGTGCGTCGGACTTCGTCAGCTCCAGGTCGGCCGCCGGGTCCACCGTCGTCTCGGCGCTCGCGGAGTTGTTCGCCGATGTCCCGTCACCCTGATCCGACGAGACGCTCGCCTGGTTCGTGATCGTCCCGCCCTCCTGCGGCGTGACCTTGATCTCCACGCTTGCGCTCCCGCCGTCGGCGATCGTGCCGAGCGCACAGGTGACCGTTCCGGACGCCTCCGAGCAGCTGCCCTGGCTCGGCGTGGCCGTGTCGAAGGTGGCCGTGCCTGGAAGGGTGTCGCTGAGCTGCACGTTGGTCGCATCACGCGGGCCGGAGTTGTCGACCGTGAGCGTGTAGGTGAGCTGCGAGCCGGCGAGCACCGGGTCGGGCGAGTCCGACTTCGTGAGCGCGAGGTCCGCCACGGGAGTCACCGTGGTGGTCGCGCTCGCGCTGCGATCCGCGGTGTCCGGGTCGGCCGGGTCCGATGTGACGCTCGCCTGGTTGTCGAGCGTCCCCGGGCCCTGCGGCGTGACCGTGATCTCGACGCTCGCGGTTGCTCCGTCGGCGAGCGTGCCGAGCGGGCACGTGACGGTCCCGGACGCCTCCGCGCAGCTGCCCTGCGTGGGGGTGGCGGAGTCGAATGTCACGCCTGCCGGCAGTGTGTCGGTGAGCTCGACGTTCGTCGCGCTCTGCGGGCCGGAGTTGTGGACCGCGAGCGTGTAGGTGAGCTGGTCGCCCTCGAGCACCGGGTCGGGCGCGTCGGACTTGGTCAGGGAGAGGTCGGCCGCCGGGTCGACCGTCGTGTCCGCGCTGGCCGAGTTGTCCGCGGTGTTCGGGTCCTGCACACTGGAGGCGACGCCGGCGGTGTTCGTCATCGTGCCGGGGCTCGCCTGCCTGACCTTCACCGTGACGGTCGCGGTCGCCTCGTCGGCGAGCGTGCCGAGCGCGCACGTGACGGTCCCGGCGGACTCCGAGCAGCTGCCCTGCGTACTGGTCGCGGAGTCGAACGTCGCGCCGGCGGGAAGGTTGTCCGTGAGCTGCACGCTCGCGGCGCTCGAGGGCCCGGCGTTGTGCGCCGTGAGCGTGTACGTCACGAGCTCACCGGCCAACACCGGGTCGGGCGCGTCGGACTTCGTGAGCGACAGGTCCGCGGCGGGGTCGACCGTCGTGGCCGCGCTGGCCGAGTTGTTGCCCGGGCTCGGATCGCCGAGGTCCGAGGAGACGCTCGCCTGGTTGGTGATCGAGCCACCCTCCTGCGGGCGGATCTTCACCTCGACGCCTGCGTTCGCCCCGTTCGCGACGGTGCCCAGCGCACACGTCACGACGCCGCTCGCCTCCGAGCAGGTGCCCTGCGTGGGCGTCGCCGAATCGAACGTGACCCCGCTCGGGAGCGTGTCGGTCACCGTCACCCCGGTCGCGCTCTGCGGGCCGGCGTTGTGGACGCTGAGCGTGTAGGTGAGCAGGTCGCCCGCCGGGATCGGGTCGGGCGCGTCGGACTTCGTGAGCGAGAGGTCGGCCGCCGCGTTGACCGTCGTGTCGGCGCTTGCCGCGTTGTCGGCGGTGTCGGGGTCGACCGTCATGCCCAGCACGTTGGCGCTGTTGGTGATCGTGCCGACCGCCTGGGCCGTGACCTTGATCTCGACCGTCACGGTGGCCCCGTTGGCGAGCGTCCCGATCGAGCAGAGCACCGAGGCGCCGGAGTTGAAGCAGCTGCCCTGGCTGGGAGTCGCAGACACGAAGGTCACGCCTGCGGGGAGGGTGTCGCTCAACGCGACCCCGCTGGTCGACGACGGGCCCGCGTTGTGCACGCTGAGGCTGTAGGTGAGCTGCTGGCCCGGAGAGCACCGGGTCGGGCGAGTCGCTCTTGGTCAGCTCGAGATCGGCCGCCGGGTCGACGGTCGTCTGCGCGCTCGCGGTGTCGTTCGACGAATTGAGGTCGCCCGCGTCGGAGCTGACGCTCGCCTGGTTGGTGATGCTCCCCTCGCTCTGCGGCCGGACCTTGATCGCGACGCTCGCGCTGCCGCCGTTGGCGACGGTGCCGAGCGCGCAGGTGACGGTGCCCGACGCCTGCGAGCAGCTGCCCTGCGAGGGGGTGGCCGAGTCGAAGGTGACGCCGGCCGGAAGGGTGTCGGTGACCGTTACGCCGGGGGCGCCCTGGGGGCCCGCGTTCGAGACCCCGAGCGTGTAGGTGAGCAGCTGACCGGCGAGCACCGGGTCCGGGGCGTCCGACTTGGTCAGCCCCAGGTCGGCGACCGGCTTGACCGTCGTGGTCGCGCTCGCCGAGTTGTTGGCCGAGCTCGGGTCCGTGGCCGTGGAGATGACGGTCGCCTGGTTCGTGATCGTCCCCGGGGCGCCGGCGGTCACCTTGATCTCGACGCCCGCGTTGGCGCCGCTCGCGATCGTTCCGAGCGCGCAGATCACGTTGCTGCCGGAGGGCACGCAGCTTCCCTGGGTGGCGGTCGCCGACACGAAGGTCACCCCGGCCGGCAGGTTGTCGCTCAGCGAGACGCTGGGAGCGCTCGCGGGCCCGCCGTTGCTGACCGTGAGGTTGTAGGTGAGCTGGTGGCCGGAGAGCACCGGGTCCGGGGAGTCGGTCTTGGTCAGCGAGAGGTCCGCGACCGGGTCGACCGTCGTGGTCGCGCTCGCCGAGTTGTTGACCAGCACCGGGTCCGCCGTGGTGGCCGACACGGTCGCCTGGTTGGTGATCGAGCTTCCCGAGGACGGCGTGACCTTGATCGTGACGCCTGCGCTGCCGCCGTTGCTCACGGTCCCGAGCGGGCACGTGACGGTGCCCGCGGCCTGCGAGCAGCTGCCCTGCGTGGGAGTGGCCGATGTGAAGGTCACGCCGCCCGGCAGCGTGTCGGTCACGGTCACCCCGGCCGCGGAAGACGGTCCCGCGTTGTTGACGCCGATCGTGTACGTGAGCTCCTGGCCGGAGGAGACCGGGTCGGGCGAGTCCGACTTCGTGATGGAGAGGTCGGCCACGGGGTCGACGGTCGTGGTCGCGCTCGCGTTGTTGTTCGCCGGCGTCGGGTCGGCGACGCCCGACGAGACGCTCGCGTTGTTCGTGATCGAGCCGGCGCTCTGCGGCGTGACCTTGATCTGGACGCTCGCGCTCGCGCCGTTCGCGACGGTGCCCAACGAGCAGGTGACCGTGCCGGATGCCTGCGAGCACGAGCCCTGGGATGGGGTGGCCGAGTTGAACGTGACGCCGCCCGGCAGCGTGTCGCTGAGGGTCACGCCCGTTGCGCTCGAGGGGCCGGAGTTGCCGACGCCGAGCGTGTAGGTCAGCTCCTGGCCCTGGAGCACCGGGTCCGGCGAGTCGGACTTGGTCAGCGACAGGTTCGCGGCCGGGTTCACCGTCGTCGCGGCGCTCGCCGTGTTGTTCGCGGAGTTGGGGTCGCTGATGGTCGACGCGGCGCTCGCCTGGTTCGTGATCGATCCCGTCGTCGTCGGCGTGACCTTGATCTGGACGCTGGCGCTCGCGCCGTTCGCGATCGTCCCGAGCGGGCAGGTGACCGTCCCCGCCGATTGCGAGCACGTTCCCTGCGAGGGCGTCGCCGACGTGAACGTCACGCCGGCGGGCAGCGTGTCGCTCAGGGAGACGCTCGGCGCGGCCGACGGCCCGGCGTTCTGGACCCCGACCGTGTAGGTCAGCTCCTGCCCGACCAGGACCGGGTCCGGCGAGTCGGACTTCGTCACCACCAGGTCGGCGACGGGGTTGACGGTGGTGGTGGCGCTCGCCGAGTTGTTGGCGAGGTTCGTGTCCGTGGCCGCCGAGGTGACGCTCGCCTGGTTGGTGATCGAGCCCTGGGCCTGGGGCCGGACCTTGATCGAGGCGCGTCGCGTTGCCGCCGTTCGCGATCGTGCCGAGGTTGCAGGTGACCGTGCCCGAGGACTCCGAGCAGGTGCCCTGCGAAGGCGTCGCCGAGTCGAACGTCACGCCGCTCGGCAGCGTGTCGGTGAGCACCACGGCGGTGGCGCCGGAAGGCCCGGCGTTCGCGACGGTGAGCGTGTAGGTGAGCAGCTGGCCGACCAGCACCGGGTCGGGCGCGTCGGACTTGGTGAGCGAGAGGTTCGCGGATGCGTTCACGGTCGTGACCGCGCTCGCGCCGTTGTTGGCCGTGTTGGGGTCCCCCGTGAGCGACGTCACGTTCGCCTGGTTCGTGATCGAGCCGACCGACTGGGGGGTGACGTTGATCGTGACGGTCGCGCTCGCGGTGTTGGCGAGCGTGCCCAGCGAGCAGGTGACCGTGCCCGACGCCTGCGAGCAGCTGCCCTGCGTGGTCGTCGCCGAGTTGAACGTCACGCCCGCGGGCAGCGTGTCGGTGAGGGTGATGCCGGTGGCGCTCGAGGGGCCCGCGTTGCTGACCCCGATCGTGTAGGCGAGCGGCGTCCCGACCGCGACCGGGTCGGGCGAGTCGGTCTTCGTGACCGCCAGGTCCGCCGACGGGTTGACCGTCGTCGATGCGCTCGCGCTGTTGTTGCCCGAGACCGGGTCGTTCACGCTCGACGCGACCGTCGCCGTGTTGTTGATCGTCCCGGTGGACTGCGGGCGGCCCTTGATCTGGATGGTCGGGGAGGCCCCGTTGGCGACCGTGCCGAGCTGGCACGTGACGACGCCGCTCGTCTGGGAGCACGTCCCCTGTGACGGGGTCGCCGAGTCGAAGATCATCCCGGCCGGGAGCGTGTCGGTGACCACCGTCCCGGTCGCGGCGCGCGGGCCGGCGTTGCCGACGGTGAGGTTGTAGGTCACCTGCTGGCCGACCAGCACCGGGTCCGGCGAGTCGGTCTTCGTGATCGACAGGTTCGCGTTCAGCGCCGGCGCGTTGTAGGTGACCGGGTCGAACGTGCGGCCGAGCTCGTCCGTCGGCGTGACCGTGACCGAGGTGCCGCTCACGCTCACGCTCAGGAAGTGGTGCACGCGGTCCTTCGTGGCCGGGATCGGCCCGGCGCCGCACGCGCTGCCGACGTTGGACTGGTTCGACCAGCCGATGCCGTAGGCATCCGTCGCGCCGCACCCGGCGGTGGCCCCGATCGACTCGAGGTTCGCGCCCCCGCCGCCGGTGATGTGCGTCGGGATGCCGCCCGACGGCGCGGTGTGGCGCTGGTAGTTGTGCGAGTGGCCGTTGAAGCCCGCCGTCACGTCGTAGAGCTTCAGCAGCCCCTCGAGCGAGTTCGCGCCCTGGAGGTAGGTGTCGGGCCCGCTCTCGCTCGAGTCGGAGTTGAGCGGGTAGTGCCAGAAGGCGAAGCGCAGCGCGCGCGGGTGGGTCGCGAGGTCGTTCGCGAGCCACTGGTACTGCGGGGAGTTGGGCCCCCAGTGGTTGTCGAAGTCGTTCTGGAACGGGGTCGCCGTGCCGGAGTTCGTGTCGTCCCACGCGGTGGTCAGCACGTAGAAGCGCGCCATCCCGGCGTCGAACGCGTACCAGCCGCTCGGGTAGTCCATCGAGGTCGTGCCGTTCAGGCAGCAGTACGTATCGGACGCCCAGCGCCCGCCCGACGAGGAGGCCGCCGTGTCCTGGGGCCAGTTCGTGAGGGCCACCGTGTTGTTGTAGTCGTGGTTGCCGAGCGCCGGGAACAGCGGCAGCGATGCGCCCGCGACCTTCCAGTAGTTGGGGCCGAAGACCGCGCTCGTGTTGTCACCGGTCTGGTAGAGGTCGCCGTAGCTCTTCTGGCTGCCCGACCTCGTAGGCGTTGTCGCCGGTCGTGAGCGCGAAGCGCGCGCCGCTCTGTGCGATCTGCGAGATCACGTTCGCCTGGTCGGGGTTGCCGGCCGCGAGCGTCTTGCCCCAGTCGCCGAACACGGCGAACTTGAAGGGCGCGCTCGACCCCGACGGGACCTGGGTCGTGAACACGGGAGAGCGCGTCCGTGCCCAGCAGGTCGAGCTGGGCGCTGCCGAAGTAGACGCGGTAGCAGTACTGCGTGTTCGCGGACAGGCCCGTGAGCTGGGCCTTCCACTGGTACTGGGAGACGCCGTTGACGAGGATGAACGTCCGCGTCCCCGTGGCGGCGTTCGTGTCGCAGGTGCCCCCGGCCAGGCCGTACTTGACCGTTGCGCTCGTGGACGAGATGTCGGTCCCGAAGTTCACCATCACCGACGTGCCGACCAGGTCGGTGAGGTAGGGGTAGCGCTTCAGCTTCGCGTCGTAGGCGGAAGCCGGGGCGCAAAGCAGCGCAAAAGCGGCGATGGCCACAATCGTGACCATCCCCCAAACCCTGCCTCGCATCATGCGTTGCCTCATTGGCTGCTCCCTGCCCTATGGCTTCTCGCTGACTCCCGGTCGCGAGCGTCCTAATCCGCATGCCCCAGCGGCTTGAGCGATCCTAACCGCCGCAGTTTGCGGGAATCAACCCCCTACAGGAGGAGATTTCGACGGGCCGTTAGCTGCCGGACTGCGTTGCGGCAGGCGGGGTGTCCCCCCACACGTCCGGCTGGGACCGGTAGGCGCGCTTGTCGAGCGTCAGCGCCTCGCGGCGGACCTCGTCCATCTCCTGCGCGTCGAGCTTCCTCACCTTGATCAGCACGAGGATCTCCTTCTCCGTGCCGCCCGCGCGGCGCCGCGCGCGTGTTGCCGACGTTGGGCGCGTAGTACTTGAGCTGGAAGCCGTCGTTGGGCTCGAGCGGGTTCGTCTCCCTGGTCACCACGACGTCGTCGTAGCAGCCCGTTGGCACGCAGTCCCGCTGACCGGTCTTCTCGACCCGCGCCACGTCCGCGAACTCGATCGCCGGCGCGAGGCCCTGGCGGTAGCGCGAGGTCCCCTCCTCGGGGTCCGCCCGCATCATGATCCCCGCCTGTGCGCGCTGGACGCCCGCCAGCCACGTGTCGGGCGCAGCCTCGAACTTTCCGGACTCGGAGTACTCCTCGGGGTACTCGCCGAGCAGCCAGACGTTGCCGTCGTCGTCCTGCGCCCACATCGCCAGCTCGCCCTCCAGCAGCTTGCCCGCGTTGATGTCGCGGTCCCAGAGCACGACCGTCCGCACTCCGTTTACCTGCTTGGTCAGGTCGGTGACGGTGAAGATGACCTGGTGGTCGCGACGCCCGAGACCCCGGTTGGAGCGTCCTTCGTACACGAGCTGGGTGCCCGGCTCGAGCGGCGAGTACTTGTTGTCGATCTTGGTCGGGTCGGTGAAGTTCTGGGCGTCGAAGTCGGTGTGGACGGCCTGCTTCGCCTGGGCCGGCTCGTCGTCTCCGCACGCGCCCAGGGCCACGGGTAGCAGCATCGTCGCTACGGCGGCGAGAGCCGCCACGGGCCTGGATCCGAGCCGGGTCATGACTGCGTGGCGGGCTTCACCTGCTGGAGGAGCTGCTGGTTCTCCTTGCGGAACTGCTCCTCGTACTGCGGCCGTACCGCGCGCTCGACCGGCTCGATCTCCTGCTTCTCGCATGCGAGGTCGGCGTTCGCGACCTTCACCTCTTCGGCCTGCAACGACGCGAGTGCCGCGCGGTCGTAGCTGGCCCCCTGGGGGATCGTCGAGGTCCCGGGCCTGACGCCCGCGCCGACGATCGCCTGGTACCGCTCGGTCATGTCCTCGTCGATCGCGTCGGGCTCCTCGTAGCGGTAGCCCTTCTCGAGCATGCACGCGGCCCATTTCTCGTTGGCCTTGACCATGCGCTGGTCCTGGACGATCCGCTCGTCGAGCCCGTCGAGCTTCTCCACGAGCGAGGTCAGCACGGCGGCGCCTCCGAAGGCGGCCTCGCTGGCCTCCTTCGTGCAGCCGCCCAGCTCGCTGAAGTCGCCGGAGTCGACCGCCTCGGCGAAGGTCACGCCGGGGTTGTCCCCCCCGAGCGCACGGTCGTAGGCCGCGCGGTCCGCCGACGAAAGGCTGTTCCTGATGCGCTCGTTGGGGTCGGACTGCTGGTCGCCCTTGCCGTACAGCGTGCTGATCCCGTACCCGAACTGCTTCGTGAACTCCTCGTCGCTGATGCGCGCCTTCCCGGTCACCGCCTGCTGCTGCGCGAACGGGTCGACGGGCACGTATTCGAAGCCCTGGGTCTTCATGCACTCGCCGATGCGGTTCTCGACGCGCGCCTGGACCTCCTTGGCGTTGTCGCCGCCGAAGCCGAGCGTGTCCTCGAGCTCCTGAGGAGGCTCGTTCGACTTGTCGTCACCGCCGCAGCCGACCGCGAACAGGGCCGCGATGCCCATCAAGACCAATGGCAAGAGGCGCCGACGCGCGAACCGCATGAACGTTCCTTTCTCTCTCATCTTCCCCGCTCGGGCGACCATAACCGCAACCGCGGAAAATGTCGCGCTTTCATGCCGTGCCCGCCCGGAGGGCTTCGACAGGCTCCATGTTGGCCGCGCGCAGGGAGGGGTAGGTGCCCGACAGCAGCCCGATCAACGCGCCCACGAAGGGCGCCGCCAGGGGAATCATCGGATCGAGCACGGGCGTCCAGGTGCGGCTCGCGGCGACGGCGACCACGACCAGGATCCCGAGGCTCGCGCCGACGATGCCGCCGAGCAGGCCCATCACGGTGCTCTCGATCAGGAACTGCGCGGCGATGTGCCGGCGGGCCGCGCCGAGCGCGCGGCGCAGGCCGATCTCGCCCACCCGCTCCAGCACCGAGACCAGCGTCACGTTCGCGATGCCGAGCGCGCCGACCAGCAGCGAGACCCCGCCCAGCAGCAGGAAGAGGGCGTTGAGGTCGTTCTCGACGTTGCCGCGCAGCTGCTCCGGGTCGGGTGGCGCGGCGACACGCAGGAGGCCGGGGTCGCTCGGGTTCAGCGCCTCCGGTGCCTGGCGCACGATCAGGTCGACCGCCCCGATGTCGGTCTCGATCTGCACCGAGCTCGGCGCCGCGAGCCCGAACTCCTGGCGAGCCGTGCCGTTGGGGATCGTCATCGACCCGAGCAGCGACACCTGGCGCCCGACCTCTCCCACGAGGCCGATCACCTGGTAGAGGCGGTCGCCGAGGAAGATCGCGGGCTGCTGGTCGAGGTTCGTGATGCCCAGCCGGCGGGCCGCGTTGACCCCGAGCACGGCGACCCGGTCGTTGCGGTCCGAATGCCCGCGGTCGGGGAAGCGCCCGGCGATCAGCTTCGCACGCACCGCATCCCACAGGCCCGGCGACGCGGCACGCACCGGCAGCTGCACCTCGGTGCGGCCGAGCGGGTCGTTGATCGGGACGGAGCGCACCAGGGTCCCGCGCACGTTCACCTCGGCGAGCGTGCCCGCCGCGGCCACGCCGTTCAGGCGCTTGATCCGTGCCTCCGCGTCCCACGGGATCACGTTCGCGGCCCCGCCTCCGCTGCGCTGGGCCGCCGGCACCGGCGTGACGACGACATCGGTGGCGGCGACCGCGTCGAAGCGTCCGACGATCTGGTTGCTCGCCGTCTTCGACAGGCCCAATGTGGCGACCAGCGCCGCCACGCCGATCACCGTCCCGAGCACGGTCAGCCCGACGCGTGCGGGGCGCGCCATGAGGCCGGCGCCCGCCTCGTTGAGGAGGTCGCGCAGTCCCATGCGGGGCTCGGCGAGAGTGCCGTTCCCGGTTTTCCCGCGGCGCCGTGAGGGCAGCGAGGGACGCTTCACGGCGTCACTTCGGCCAGCTGTCCGTCGACGATGCGCACCACGCGGCGCGCGTGCGAGGCAACGTCTTCCTCGTGCGTGATCACGACCACCGTAAGCCCGTCACGCTCGAGCTCGTGGAAGAGGGAGAGCACCGACTTGGTGTTGGTCGAGTCGAGGTTCCCGGTCGGCTCGTCGCACAGCAGCAGGGCGGGTGAGCCGAAAAGCGCGCGCGCGATCGCGACGCGCTGCTGCTCTCCGCCCGAGAGCTTCGTGGGCATGAAATCTTGGCGGGGACCCATCCCGACGCGCTCGAGCGCGGCCTGGGCGCGCTGCTCCCGGCCCTCGCGTTCCCCGCCCGCGTAGACGTCCGCGAGCATCACGTTCTCGAGCGCCGTGCGGTGGCCGAGCAGGTGGAAGGTCTGGAACACGAAGCCGATCCGCCGGGCGCGCACGGCCGCGCGCTGCTCGTCGTCGAGGCCGGCGGCGTCGATGCCGTCGATCAGGTAGGTGCCCGCCGTGGGCCGGTCGAGGCAGCCGAGGATGTTGAGCAGCGTCGACTTTCCCGAGCCCGAAGGCCCGACGACCGCGAGCCAGTCGCCGCTGAAGACGGTCAGGTTGACGCCGCGCAGCGCCTGCACCGGCGGGTCGCTGCCGAACGTGCGGCTGATGTCGTGCAGCTCCACCACCGGCCGCTTCTCGCCCGGCGCGGGGGATGCGCGCTCGAGCGGCGTCCACGAGGTCTCGACCTGCGGGGTGAGGATGCCGGTCTCGGGAGCGGGCTCGGCCACGGTGGAACTAGGGCGTGGTGCCGCCGCCGGTCGTGCCCGATCCCTGCGAGCCGCCGGTCGTCCCCCCGGTGGTTCCTCCGGTCGTGCCGCCGGTGCTTCCGCTCGACCCCGTGCCGCCGCCTCCGGACCCGCCGCCGGTACTGCCCGTGCCGCCGGTCGCACCGGTGCCGCCCGCCGACCCCGTCGAGCCCGTGCCGCCCGCCGTCGTGCCGGCGGGAGCGCTGCCCGTCTTGCCGTCGCGCTCACCGACGATCACGAGGTTGCCGGCCGCGAGCTCGCCGCGCACCGCGCGGACCTCGACCAGGCCCTGGGCCGCGAGACCGGGCTCGACCGTCACATACTCGGTGCGCCCGCCCTGGCGCTGGACCTGGATGCGGGAGCTCCCGTCCGCGCCGACCGAGAGCGCCGTGACCGGGACCGCGAGAACCGCTTCCTGCGTGCTCTTGACGGCGATCGTGAGCTTCACCGACGCGCCCACGAGCTGGGCGGGGGCGGTCCTCGGGGTGATGGACACGTAGACGCGGCCCTGCTCGACCTTGTGCGTCCCGGGCGCATCCGCGACCTGCGTCACGACGCCGGTTGTCTTGATGCCGAGGTCGGGCTCCTCGATCGCGACCGTCGCGCCGGGCCGCACCAGCTTTGCGTCGTTGATCGAGAGCGACGAGTCGATCGCGAGGCGCGAGTTGCTGACGGTCATCACCCGACCGGCGACGGTGTCGCCGCGCCGCACGCGCACGGAGTCCACGCGCAATGGCAAGGTGTTGAAGAAGAGGACCTCGTTCGCAGGCACCGAGACGCCGACCTGGCGTGCGAGCCGCGCGACGTCGCGCTGTGCGCTGCGCGCCTCCTTGCCGGCGGCCTGGATCACGAGCTGGTGGAGTGAGTTGTTGCCCGGGGTGCGCATCAGCCGCAGCCGCCGCGAGGCGAGGATCACCTGGCGGCGCGCGTTGGGCAGCGACTTCTGGGCCTTGGTGCGGTCGGCCCGCGCGCGCACGACCGCGTCGCGGCCGGCCTCGCGCGTCGCGCTGCTCGAGGCGATCGACGCGTTCACGTCCGCCTGCGCGACCGTGACGTCGTCCCCGGCCGCCCGCAGGGCGGACTGGAGCGCCGCGCGCTCCGAGGGCGAGGTGTCGGGCGGGGCCTCCGCGAGGTTGCGCTGCGCCTCGACGAGCGCGTCGGCCGCCTTGTTGGCGGCTGCGCGCTTGGCGACCACCTCCGCCGCGGCGAGTGCGTTGTCGCGGCGCTCGTTCGCGAGCGCAAGCGATACGGCGCGGGCCTGCGAGGAAAGCTCGTGCTGCACCGTGACGACCGTGTCGCGCGCCGTCTGAAGGTCGATCCGGGCCTGCGCGATGTCGGCCGGTGCGGCGCCCTTTGAGGCGAGCTGCGATTGGAGATAGGCGTCGCGCGCGGCGGAAGCGGCGGCGCGCGCGGTCCGCAGTTGGTCGAGCTGGGTGTCGGTCGCCCCGAAGGGAGCCCATCCCGAGCGCTCGTACCACGATGCGACCGCGGAACCGGTGGCGCCGTCGAAGCGGCCGTCGACGCTCCCGGGCGAGAACCCCATCCGCGTGAGCGACTGTTCGAGCTGCCGGACGTCCTGGCCGCGGCTGCCGGGCCCGATGTCGCGGTGCGAGGGCTGCGCGCCGCGCAGGACGAAGACGGGCCGGCCGGAGACGGACATCGCGGTGCTGCCCTCGCTCACGCGGGCGCCGCGCTTGGGCCGCGTGGTGACGATGTCGCTGATCGCGCCGCCGCTGGCGTTCTGCTTGAGCTCGGAGGTCGCGAGCACGACGGGCTGCGGCGACCCGTAGCGCACGGTCCCGCGCACGATCACCTCGCTCGACAGCACGCGCTTCTCGACCGGCACCGTGATGGCGGACGGATCGGGGGCGGCGGTCTCGGCCGCGACCTGTGCCGGCGACTTGATCTGCGCGCCGGCCACCCAGGCCCCGGCTGCGAGCACGGTCGCCGAGCCAAGTCCCACCACGACCGTTCGGTTGAGTGCTCCTATGCCCATTCCCCTACTTCGGCCCCCCGGCCTGCTCGGCCAGGCCCTGCGCCGCGAACCGCAGCGCGCTTCCATGCGACTTCAACAGCTTGCCATCCGTCGCGATCGAGTCTAACCGCGCGTTGTGCGGTGCGCCACCCCTTCTACAAGCGGCGCACTCCGGCTGCCAACACCGTTCGGTCGACTCGCGCTCGAGCATCGCGCGAACACTTATCCGCGAAAGATGAGTTGGGCGTGAAAAAGAAACGCTTGACTTTCATATTGCCTGCTGATTAGTGTCGCGGCGAAGACGCAGGGCCCGGGTCAGGGAGGCCCGGGGGGGCTTACAGGGAGGGCAGGGCATGGGCATGTGTTTGATGCTGAGGCTTCGCGCCTTGGCCGTGCGCTGCGCATCCCGGAGCACGGATCTGCTCGAAGGGAGGGGGCATTGAAAAGGTCGCTCGTCCGATTCTCGATCGGATGCTCGATCTGCGTTGTCCTGCTGCTCGCTTCTGCGTCGACCGCGCTGGCGATCGACGAGTTCCTCCGCGACCCGGTGGCCCGTCCGGAGCACTGCACCGGCCGGCCCGGACGGCGGCGCATCTGGTTCACGGAGGAGAACGGGAACAAGATCGGCCGGATGACGACCGGCGGGCGCGGTCACCACCGAGATTCCCGATTCCCGACCGCCGGCGAGCGCCCGTCGAGATCACCGTCGGGCCCGGACGGCAAGCTCTGGTTCACGGAGTTCAGACGGGAACAAGATCGGGCGCGTCGACAGCGCCAACGACCATCTCCGAGTTTCCCGCTCTCGGGCAGACCCCGACGGGATCGTCGCCGGCCCTGACGGGAACCTGTGGTTCACGCGAGTCCGGCTCCAACCAGGTCGGCCGCACCGGTCACGCACTGCGGCGGCGGCAGTCACTCACCTCCTACGCCCTGTCGGCGAAGCGAGCCCGGCGACATCACGGTCTGGGCCCGACGGCAGGCTCTGGTTCACCGAGGGCGCTGGGCAACAGCGATCGGCGCGATCACGACCACGGGCAGCTCCATCGACTTCAGCCGATCCCCACTGCCCAAGGCGAGCGATCCGTCGGGGATCACCGCGACGGCCGGCGCGCTGTGGTTCACCGAGTTCGCGGGCAATCGAGATCGGCCGCATCAGCACGAGCGGGCAGATCACGGAGTTCCCGGCCGACGGGACCGGAGCCCTCGGGCATCGCGACCGGCTCGGACGGAGCGCTCTGGTTCACGGAGACGACGCCGCAACACGATCGGGCGAATGACGCGACGACCGGCACGCTCACGAACGAGTTCCACGTGCCGACCTGGAAGCCAGCCCGGCGCGATCACCGCCGGGCCCGGACGGCGCACTGTGGTTCACCGAGTCGCTCGCCAACAAGATCGGCCGCATCGCGGTCGCCCCGCCGTTCGTCCCGTCGTCTTCTCCGCCGCCCGCGGCGCCGCCCGTCAGCACGAAGAAGAAGTGCAAGGTGCCCAAGCTCAAGAACCTCACGGTCAAGAAGGCGCGCAGCAAGCTGAAGAAGGCCGGCTGCAAGTACAAGATTCGGGGCAAGGGCAGGGTCCGCTCGACGACGCCCAAGGCCGGCAGGACCACGACCAAGACGGTCACGGTCAAGTGCAAGGCGAAGCGCAAGAAGGCCAAGCGCAGCTCGCATCTCGCGGCGCTCGCCAGCGTCCAGGCGGCGTCTGACGCCGCGACCCACGCCGGCTACGACCTTGCCGACCACCCGCACCTGAGCGCCGTCGGCGTGAGGCACTCGGCCCGGAACCCGCGGCGCACGAACCGCCGGCTGCGGGTGCCCGGCGGGAATCGAACCCACTCCGGCCTCGCCCGCGACGGCACACGTGCGGCCGCGGTCACTCCAGTTGAGCTCGACGTAAATCGACGCAGGACAAAGCGCGCGCTGATGCGGCGCTTGATCTCGGTAAGGGGAGGTCTCCAAGCATGATTCGTTCAGTTGTTGAAGCGAGCCTGCGGTTCCGGCTCTTGGTCGTTGGCATCGCCGCAGGTTTGATCGTCCTTGGCGTCGTCCAACTGCGCAATGCGCCCGTCGACGTCCTTCCCGAGTTCACCCCGCCGTACGTCGAGGTCCAGACCGAGGCCCTCGGGCTCTCCGCAGAAGAAGTCGAGCAACTCGTCACCGTTCCGACGGAGGCCGACCTCCTCAACGGGACGAAGGGCGTCAGCGTGCTGCGCTCCCAGTCGGTCGACGGGCTGTCATCGATCACGCTCCTGTTCGAGCCCGGCACCGACCTCCAGGACGCACGTCAGCTGGTTCAGGAGCAGCTCACGCAGGCGCATGCGAACCCGAACGTCTCGCAGCCGCCGCAGATGCTTCAGCCCCTCTCCTCTGAGAGCCGGGTCATGATGATCGGGCTCTCTCCGACCAAGCTGTCCCCGATCGAGACCTCCGTGCTCGCACGCTGGGTCATGAGACCGCGTCTCTTGGGCGTCTCCGGCGTGGCGAACGTGTCCATGTTCGGCCTGCGGGACCGCCAGCTCCAGGTGCTGGTCGACCCGCAGCGGCTGCGGAACAAGGACGTGACCTTGAGCCAGGTGGTACGGACCGCGGGGAATGCGCAGATCGTTTCGCCGCTGAGCTTCCTGGAGGCCTCGACGCCCGGCACCGGAGGGTTCTTCGAGACTCCGAACCAGAGGCTTCACATCCGGCACATCCTGCCCACCCTGAGTCCGGACAAGCTGGCCAAGGTGCCGATCGAGGGAAGCCGTGCCCGCGACCGGCTGCGGCTGGGTGACGTCAGCCGCGTGGTCGAGGACCACCCGCCGCTGATCGGTGACGCTGTCGTGAATGGCCGCACGGGCCTGCTGCTCGTCGTCGAAAAGGTCCCGGGTGCCAACACGCTCGATGTGACCCACGGCGTCGAGGGAGCGCTCGACGACCTCAGGCCCGGCCTTTCCGGCGTGCAGGTGGACTCGTCCGTCTTCCGGCCGGCCGACTACATCAACGAGGCGATCGACAATGTCACCCTGGCGGTGATCCTCGGTTGCCTCCTCCTGGCCCTGGTTCTTTTCGCCTTCCTGTTCGAATGGCGCACCGCACTGGTGTGCTTCGTCGTGTTCGCCGTGTCGATAATGGCGGCGGCGCTCGTGCTGCTGGTGACGGAGTCCACGTTCAACGGGCTCGTCTTCGCGGGGCTGGCGGTGGCGGTCGGAGTGATCATCGACGACGCCGTCACAGGGGTGCAGAACGTTCGTCGGCGCTTGGCCGAGGCCGGCGCGGGCGATCGGCGCGCATCCAGTTCGAGCACCGTGGTCGCGGCCGTGGCCGAGATGCGGAGCCCGCTCGGATATGCGACGCTGATCCTGCTGCTTGCGGTGCTGCCGGTCTTCTTCATCGACGGCTTGAGCAGCTCGTTCTTCGATCCCCTGGCACGCTCGTACGCGCTTGCAATTGTGGCGTCGATGGTGGTGGCGGTGACCCTTGCCCCGGCGCTCGGCTCGCTGCTGCTGTCCGGGCAGCGGGTGCCGCGCGAGTCGCCGGCGCTGCGGGCGCTTGCCCGTCGCTACGGCGCGGCGCTCGCGCGAGTCGTGCGCAAGCCGCGCTGGGTGTTGGCAGCCGCGGCCGCCGCCCTGCTGGTCGGGCTCGCGGTGATACCGGCGCTCGACGGGCCGGTGATTCCAGCGTTCAAGGACAGGAACCTCATCGTCCACCTGGATGGCCCGCCCGGCACCTCTCGCATCGAGATGAGCCGGATCATGGCCAGGGCCAGCCGGGACCTGCGATCCCTTCCGGGGGTCAGCAACGTGGCAGGCCACGCCGGACGTGCCGTGACAGGCGATCAGGTGGTCGATGTCAACTCCAGCGAGCTTTGGGTCAAGGTCGCATCCGGTGCCGATTACGACGCGACGAAGGCATCGATCGAGAACGCGCTGAAGGACTACCCAGGGCTCACTCGCTCCCTGCTGACCTACGAGAAGCAGAGGATCCGGGACGTTGGCGCGTTGGACGACAGGCAGCCCGCGGAGGCTGCAAGCAGTAGCTCCGACCTCGACGTGCTGACGGGGACCGACCGGCGGCCGCTCGTCGTGCGCCTCTACGGCGAGAACCTGACGACCATGAAGCGGCAGGCGACGCGGATGAGCCGGCTGCTCTCGCAGGTCGACGGCGTCGTCGACCCGCGGGTGGAGTCGGTGCCCAGCCAGCCGACGGTGGCTGTCCGGGTGAATCTCGACAGTGGCCTGCGCTACGGGGTCAAGCCGGGCGACGTGCGCCGCAAGGTGGCCACGTTGCTGTCAGGCATTTCGGTCGGAAGCGTCTTCCAGGAGGAGAAGGTGTTCGACGTCGTGGTGCGCGCGATACCCGATGTGCGCCGCAGCCTGACCGACATTCGGCAGCTTCTGATCGACGTTCCCGGTGGCGGCCACGTGCGCCTCGGGAATGTGGCCGACGTGCGCGTGCGGTCGACTCCCGGCGTGATCCAGCGTGAAGCCAGCCAGCGGCGCATCGACGTGAGCGCAAACGTGAGCGGGCGGAGCGTCGGGGACGTGAGGAGCGACGTCACGAACCGCATCAGGGATCTCCGGTTCCCGCTCGAGTACCACGCGGAGGTGATCGGCGCCGCGAGCGGCGACCGGGCGACCGTCTCCCGCCTGGTCGGCTTCGGGCTCGTCGCGCTGGTCGGGATCTTCCTGCTCCTGCAGGCGGCCTTCCGAAGCTGGCGACTGGCCGGGCTTGCACTCGTGACCCTGCCGCTTGCGCTCGTGGGCGGCCTGCTGGCGAGCCTCGTCGACGGCACCACGTTCTCGCTCGGTGCGCTGGCGGGTCTTCTGGCGGTGTTCGCGATCGCCGCGCGCAACGTGATTACGCTGATGAATCACTATCAGCGTCTCGAGCAGCTCGACGGCAAGAGCCTCGACCCCGACCTCGTCGTCCAGGGGTCCGGCGAGCGGTTCACGCCGATCCTGACGACGGCGTTCGGAACCGGCTTTGCCGTCGTCCCGTTCCTGCTGCTCGGCAATCGTGCGGGCCTCGAGATCGTGCACCCGATGGCCGTGACGATCCTGGGCGGTCTGGTCACGTCGACGTTGCTGAGCCTGTTCGTCGTGCCCGCGCTCTACCTGCGGGTCGCGAGCGGGTCTCGGCGCGCGATCACGCCGGAGGACGAGCTGATGCACCGGTGGGCCGGGGTCACGCCGGAGGCCGCGGCCGCGCCCGCGGGCGCGAACGGCGACCCGCTCCCGGCCGAGCCGCAGGGGGACGGAGCCCCACCGGGCAGCCCGACTCACAGCGGCGCAGATTCGGGCATTCAAACAAGAGGGGAAGAGTGAGATGACTATCAACTGGGACATCAGGCGGCTGCTCAATCTGGTCGTAGTCGGCCTCGTCGTGGTCACCGCCGGCCTGTTGCTGTCCGCGTGCGAGACGCCCGCCGAAGAGGAAGGCGGGGAGGAAGCCGCCACGGTCGAGCCGATCAAGGGGACGGACGTCAACCGCGTGACGTTGACCAAAGAGGCAGCGGAGCAGCTGGGCATCGAGACCGGCTCGATCCGACGCGTCGGCGGGCGGCAAGTGGTTCCCGACGCGGCCGTGGTCTACGACCCGGAGGGCAAGACCTTCACGTACTCGAGTCCAAAGCCTCTGACATTCGTTCGGCGTGACATCACCGTGGATCACATAGCCGGGACGAAGGCGGTCCTGAAGAACGGCCCGCCGGCCGGCACGGCTGTCGTGACCGTCGGCTCGGCGGAGCTGTCCGGGCTCGAGAACGAGTACGAGCCGGAGTAGGGCGGCGCTGATCATGCGTTGGATCATCCGATCAAGCCTGAGGTTCCGCTTTCTCGTCATCGCCGCGGCAACGGCGCTGATGATCGTCGGCGCCGGTCAACTCCAGAACGCGCGCACGGAGGCGTTCCCGGAGTTCGCGCCGCCGCGCGTCGAAGTGCAGACGATCACGACTGGGCTGTCCGCCGAGGAGACCGAGGAGTTCGTGACGGCCCCGCTGGAGCAGACGCTCAACGGCGTGCCCCACCTCGACCTGATCCGGTCAACGACGGTTCCCCAGCTTTCCTCGATCGAGATGCTCTTCACCAAGGGGACCGATCTCCTGCGGGCGCGGGAGGCCGTGCAGGAGCGCCTCGCGGGGGTGACCCCGACGTTGCCGACCTGGGCGGCGCCGCCCGTCATCAGGCCGCCCGTCTCGGCGGTCGCCCGGGTGATGCAGATCGGCGTGACCTCGAACCAGATGTCCCTGCAGCAGCTCTCGACGATCGCCTACTGGAAGATCAGGGCACGGCTGCTGCGAGTGCCCGGCGTGGTGAACGTGGCGATCTGGGGCGAGCGCCTCCAGCAGGAGCACGTGAACGTCGACCTGCCACGCATGAAGGCCCAGAACGTGTCCCTCGACGAGGTCATGACCGCGACCGCGGACTCCCTGGACGCGGGGTTGCTGCGCTACAACGACTTCGGGAACGTGATCGGCACCGGCGGCTGGGTCGACACCCCGAATCAGAGGCTCGGGATCCGGCCGGTCCTGCCCTTCGTGCAGCCGCGTGACCTCGCCGAGCTTCCCGTCAACAGCAACAGCGGCAAGACGGTGCGCCTCGGCGATGTCGCGGACGTGGTGCACGGCCCGCAACCGCTGATCGGCGACGCGGTCGTGAACAGCGGCCCCGGCCTGCTGCTCGTGCTCGAGAAGTCGCCGGAGGCAAACACTCTGAAGGTCACCAAGGGCATCGACAATGCGCTGGAGGATCTGAAGCCCGGCCTGACCGGAGTCGAGTTCGACGCCCACGTCTTCCGGCAGGCGAACTTCATCGAGCAGTCGATCGACAACCTCGAGCTGTCGCTGCTGCTCGGCTGCCTGCTCGTGGTGCTGGTGCTGATCGCCTTCCTGTTCGAGTGGCGCACCGCGCTGATCAGCATGGTGGCGATCCCGCTGTCGCTGATGGCGGCGTTGATGGTGCTCTACCTGCGCGGGGACACGATCAACACGATGATCCTGGCGGGGCTCGTGATCGCCGTCGGCGTGGTCGTGGACGACGCGATCATCGACGTCGAGAACATATGGCGGCGCCTGCGCCAGCGTGGCGACGGGACCGGCAGGCTTGCCCCGCGCGTCATCCTCGAGGCATCGCTCGAGGTGCGGACTGCGATCTTCTACGCCACGCTGATCAACGTCCTGGCCGTGGTGCCGGTCTTCTTCCTCGAGAGCGTGACCGGCTCGTTCTTCGAGCCGCTCGCCTTCTCCTATGCGCTGGCGATATTGGTGTCGATGGCCGTCGCGCTGACGGTGACGCCGGCGCTGAGCCTGCTGCTGCTGTCGAAGACGCGGGAGCGTCGCGACGCGCCGCTCGTGCGAGGACTGAAGCGCGGTTACCGGGCGCTCCTGGCGCCGATCGTTCGCAAGCCGTGGCCCGCCCTCGCGGCGGCGGCCCTGGTCGCGCTCTGCGGCCTCGCGGTCGTGCCGGGGTTCGGGCAGGACCTGTATCCGACGTTCAAGGAGCGCGACCTCTTCGCGGACTGGGCGACCCCGCCCGGCACGGCCGGCTCCGAAGAGAAGCGGATCGTGATCAAGGGCAGCAAGGACTTCCGTGCTGTTCCGGCCGTCCAGAGCTTCGGCGCCCACATCGGACAGGCTTTCCTTGCGGAAGAAGTGGTGGGCCCCAACTTCGGCGAGAGCTGGTTCAGCATCGACAAGAACGCCGATTACGACAAGGCGATCGGTCAGCTCGAAGATGTCGTGGACTCCTATCCCGGCGTCTTCAGGGAGCTGCTGACCTATCTCCGGGAGCGGATCGACGAGGTGCTGGCGGCGAGCACCGAGCCGATCGTCGTGCGCATCTTCGGGGATGACCTGAAGTCGCTGCGCCATCAGGCAAATCGGGTGAAGGCGGCACTGGAGGACGTACCGGGGCTGGACGAGCTGAACACCGAGCTCCAGAACGATGTTCCCCAGGTGGAGGTGAAGGAGAGGCTGGCCGCCGGCCGGCGCTATGGGCTCAAGCCGGGGGACGTGCGGCGGGCGACCTCGGTGCTCGTGTCGAGCGAAGAGGTGGGCGACATCTTCAGGGCGGGAAGGGCGTACGACGTGCATGTCTGGAGCACGCCCAAGGCACGCCGCAACCTGACCGACATCCGCAACCTCCCGATCGACACTCCGAGCGGCTCACGCGTGCGCCTGTCGGACGTGGCCGATGTGCGCATCAGGCCGACGATCAACATCATCAAGCACGAAAACACCGCGCGTCGCATCGACGTGAGCGCGGCCGTCTCCGACGACAGCAGCCTCAGCGAGGCGGTGGCGGGCGTCAGGGACCGGCTCAAGGACATCGAGTTCCCCACCGGGACCCACGCGGAGCTGAAGGGGGAGGCCGTGGAGTCGGAGAACGCTCAGGATCGCCTGCTGCTCTTCGGTCTCGTCGCAGCGGTCGGGATCTTCCTCCTCCTGCAGGCGGCGTTCGGCAGCCTGCGAGTGGCGACGGTGTTCTTCCTGACGTTGCCGATGGCGCTGGTGGGCGGAGTGCTGGCCGTGTACTTCATCAACGACAGCATCCTCTCGCTCGGCTCGTTCGTCGGGTTCCTGGCGGTGTTCGGCATCGCGGCTCGCAACGGCATCCTGATGATCAACCATTGCCAGCACCTCGAGCGAGACGAGGGCGTGCCCTTCGGCCCGGCGCTCGTCATGCGCGGCGCCGAGGAGCGGCTCTCGCCGATCATGATGACCGCGCTCGCGACCGCGCTGGCGATCGTGCCGCTGATCGTGGGCGGCAGCATCCCCGGCCACGAGATCGAGCACCCGATGGCGATCGTGATCATGGGCGGACTGATCACGTCGACGCTGGTCAACCTGTTCATCGTGCCGTCGCTCTACCTGCGGTTCGGCAAGAGCCGCCGCGAGCGGGCGGAGGTCGCCACGGGCTGACCGCACGGCGGGGTCGCCCCGGCTTGGCTGATCCCTCTTAGTGGTCCGCCGGCAGCGCCAGGGAGAAGGCGGTGCCCTCGCCCTCTTCGCTCTCCACCCAGACGCGCCCGCCGTGGGCGTCCGCGACCTCGCGGCAGATCGACAGCCCCAGGCCGCTGCCGCTGCCGGCCCGGCCGCGCGCCGGGTCGGCGCGGTAGAAGCGGTCGAAGACCTGCGCGCGCGCCTCGGCCGGGATCCCCGGGCCGCTGTCCTTGACGGTCACGCCGACCTCGCCGTTGCTGCGCCAGGCGCTGACGATCACCTCGCCGCCCGGCTCCGAGAACTTGATCGCGTTGTCGATGAAGTTCGTGAGCGCCTGGTGCAGCCGGTGCGGGTCGGCGATCGCCTCGGCGTGCTCGCCGTTGACCTCGAGCCGCACCTGCTTGGCGTCGGCCAGCGGGCGCAGCGGCCGCGCCGCCGCGTCGATCGCCTCGCCGAGGTCGACCGTCGTGGTGAGCAGCTCGAGGCGGCCCTCGTCCACGCGGGCGAGCGTCAGCAGGTTGTTCACGATGCGGCTCATCCGGTCCACCTCCTCGCGCGTGCTCTCGAGCACCTCGCGTGAGGCCGGGGGCAGGTCGTCGTCCATCAGGTTGACGTCGAGCTCGACCCGCATCGCGGCGAGCGGCGTGCGCAGCTCGTGCGAGGCGTCGGCGATCAGGCGGTGCTTCTCCTCGACGCCGCGCTCGAGCCGGTCGAGCATCGCGTTGAGCGTCACCGCCAGGTGCCCGATCTCGTCCTCCGTGCGCGGCGGGGCGATGCGCTCATCGAGGCGGTCGATCCCGATCTCCTCGGCCTTGGAGGTCATGCGCTCGACCGGCCGCAGGGCCTTGCGCGCGAGCCACCAGCCGCCGACGGCCGTGGCGGCCAGCGCCGCCGGCAGCGCCAGGAGCAGGAGCAACAGGACCTTGTCGACCGACTCGTCCACGTGCCGCAGCGACTCTGCGACCACGAGCACCCGCTTGCGGCCGGCGCGCCGGACCGGCAGCACCGCCGCGCGGAAGCGATGCGCGCCGAGCTTCACGGTCACGATCTGGCGCTCGCCCGCGAGCGCGCGCCCGACGAACTCCTTCGGCACCAGCAGCCGGCGGGAGACGGGCTCCCCGTAGGAGACCAGGACGCGTCCACCCGGGGCCAGCACCTGCGAGGCCGAGCTGCCGTGCGGAAGCACGGTGCGGCTCACGTCGCGGAAGTCCTCGGCGCCTTCCTTCTTGTAGCCGCGTGCGATCTGCGTGGAGCCGGCCTGCACCTCACGCGTGACCGTGTCCTCCAGGTCCGCCCTCAGCTGGAACACGAGGAACGCACTCAGCCCGATCAGGATGATCGCCAGCAGGACCGCGTACCAGGCGGTCAGGCGTACGCGGATCGGAAGCTTCACTGCGGCTCCAGCATGAAGCCGACACCGCGCACCGTGCGGATCAGGCGCCGCCGCCGGAACGGCCGCTCGAGCTTCTTGCGCAGGTAGCCCACGTACACGTCCACCACGTTCGTGGACCCCTCGTCGCTCTCGTCCCAGACGTGCTCGAGCAGCTCGGTGCGCGGGACCACCTCGCCGGCGCGACGCGCGAGGAACAGCAGCAGCGCGAACTCCCGTGGCGTCAACTCGACCTCGCGGCCGGCTCTCGTGACAACGTGCGCGGCCGGGTCGATGCACAGGTCCCCGATCTCGATCACCGCCGGGCGCTCGGACGGGCCGCGGCGGATCAGCGCGCGCAGGCGCGCGAGCAGCTCGCCGAAGTCGAACGGCTTCACGAGGTAGTCGTCGGCGCCGGCGTCGAGCCCGCGGATGCGGTCCTTCACGTTGTCGCGCGCGGTGAGCATCAGGACCGGGACCCACTGCTCGCTGCGGCGCAGCTCGCGGCAGACCGTGAACCCGTCGGTGCCCGGCAGCATCACGTCGAGCACGAGCGCGTCGTAGTCGTAGGACCCGGCCTGCGCGAGCGCTTCGTCTCCCGTCCCGGCCAGGTCGACCGCGTAACCCTCGCGTTGGAGCCCCCGCTGCAGCGCCCGCACCAGCTTCACGTCGTCTTCGACAAGCAGGAGTCGCATCGTTCACTCACCAGAGTAGTTGCCCGTGACGATCGTCTCCCGCTTTCGTGCAAATTGGGGTTGACTTTTGAAAACGCTCCCGTGTAGGGTCGTCCAAGTCTGAGAAAGCTCTGAGAGATAAGTAAGAGGCTCTCAGAGGGGGATTTGGGATTTCCACGTCGCTCGCCCAGGATGGGCAGCGCGGGGGGAGGGCATCTAAATGATTGGTGCGATCGTTCGGTCGAGCCTGCGGTTCCGCCTGCTGGTGCTCGGCATCGCCGCCGGGATCATGATTGTCGGCATCTCGCAACTGCGTGATGCGCCGACGGACGTGCTCCCCGAGTTCACGCCGCCTTACGTCGAGGTCCAGACCGAGGCGCTCGGCCTGTCCGCACAGGAGGTCGAGCAGCTCATCACGGTCCCGCTCGAGGCGGACCTGCTGAACGGCGTGGAGGGCATCGACACCCTCCGCTCGTCGTCCGTTCCGGGCCTTTCCTCGATCGTGATGGTCTTCGAGCCGGGCACCGACATCTACAAGGCGCGCCAGCTCGTGCAGGAGCCGCTCACGCAGGCCCACGCGCTTCCGCACGTCTCGAAGGCGCCGACGATGCTCCAGCCGCTGTCCTCCTCGAGCCGCGTGATGATGATCGCGCTCTCCTCCGACAAGCTGTCGCCGATCCAGAAGTCGGTGATCGCGCGCTGGACGATGCGGCCGCGCCTGATGGGGGTCCCCGGCGTCGCGAACGTGTCGATCTTCGGGATGCGCGACCAGCAGCTCCAGGTCCAGGTGGACCCGCGCACGCTGCGTGACAAGAACGTGACGCTCAAGCAGGTGATCGCGACGGCCGGCAACGCGCAGGTCGCGTCGCCGGTGAGCTATCTCGAGGCGTCCACGCCGGGCACCGGCGGGTTCATCGAGACGCCGCAGCAGCGGCTCCAGGTCCGCAACGTGTTCGACAACATCGCCACTCCGGCGGAGCTCGGCAGGGTGCCGGTCGAGGGCACCGGCGGCCGGCTGCGCCTCACCGACGTGGCGAACGTCGTCGAGGACCACCAGCCGCTGATCGGCGACGCGGTCGTGAACGACAAGGACGGGCTGATGCTCGTCGTCGAGAAGTTCCCCGGCGCCAACACGCTCGAGGTGACGAAGGACGTCGAGAACGCGCTCGAGAAGCTCCAGCCGGGCCTCTCGGGGATGCAGACGGACACGTCCGTCTTCCGGCCGGCCACCTTCATCGAGGACGCGATCGACAACCTCACGCTGGCGATCGTGATCGCCGCCGTGCTGCTGTCCCTGTTGCTCGCCGCCTTCCTGTTCCAGTGGCGGACCGTGCTGATCGCGCTGATCACGATCCCGGTGTCGCTCGTCGCGGCGGCGCTGGTGCTCGACGCGATGGGCGAGAGCTTCAACGCGATCTCGTTCGCGGGGCTGGCCGTCGCGCTCGCGGTGGTGATCGACGACGCCGTGGTCGGCGTCGAGAACGTCGCCCGGCGCCTGCGGCAGCAGCGCGAGGCCGGCGCCGAGGTGTCGGTCATGCAGGTCGTGACCGACGCGACGCAGGAGGTGCGCAGCCCGATGGGCTACGCGACCCTGATCGTCGCTGCTTGCAATCGTCCCGGTCGCGGTCATGGAGGGCCGCCCGGGCGCCTTCTTCGAGCCGATGGCGCTTGCATACGCGCTTGCCGCCGTCGCGGCGATGGTGGTGGCGCTCACGCTCACGCCGGCGCTCAGCCTGATGCTCTTCTCGCGGGGAACGCCGGGTGGCGCCGAGTCTCCCGTGGTGAGGCGCCTCGCGCCGCGCTACGACCGGGGCCTGTCGCGCTTCGTGCGCCGGCCGCGCACCGCGCTGATCGCCGCGGGCGCCTGCGTGTTGGCCGTCCTCGTGGCGCTGCCGCTGATGGACAGCTCGGTCGTCCCGTCGTTCAAGGACCGCGACGTGCTCGTTCGCCTCGACGGCGACCCGGGCACCTCGAACCCGCGCATGACACAGCTCGCAACCCAGGTGAGCCGCGAGCTGCGGGGCATCCCGGGGGTCGACAACGTCGGCGCGCACGTCGGGCGCGCGGTCGGCTCCGACCAGGTCGGAGACGTGAGCTCCAGCGAGGTCTGGGTCAGCATCGACTCCGGCGCCGACTACGACAAGACGCTCGCCTCGATCGAGGACACCGTCGATCGCGTGCGCAGCGCGCGCCACGACGTCGTCACCTACTCGACGCAGAAGATCAGGGACGTCGGGGCGCTGAACGAGGGCGAGAACCAGGTGACCGGCGACGGCCTCGACGTGCTGACGGGCTCCGACAGGCCGCTTGCCGTCCGCGTGTTCGGCCAGGAGCAGGAGGTCCTGCGCCGCCAGGCGGCAAAGGTCCAGCAGGTCGTGGCACAGGTCGACGGCGTCTCGAACCCGCGCATCGAGCAGCCCGCCGGCCAGCCGAACCTCGAGATCGAGGTCGACCTCGCGAAGGCGCGCCGGGAGGGCATCAAGCCCGGCGACGTGCGGCGCGCGGAGGCCGCGCTCCTGCAGGGCATCCAGGTCGGCAGCGTCTTCGAGGACCAGAAGGTCTTCGACGTGATCGTCCAGGGGACGCCCGCGACCCGCCGCAGCGTGGCAGGCGTGCGGAACCTGCTGATCGACAAGCCCGACGGCGGACAGGTGCGTCTCGGCGACGTCGCCGAGGTGCGGATCGCCGAGTCGCCGGCCGTGATCAGGCGCGACGCCGTGTCCCGCTACCTGGACATCGAGGCCGACGTCAGCGGCCGCAGCGTCGGCGACGTCGCCAACGACATCGAGGGCCGGCTCGCGAACGTGAGCCTGCCGCTCGAGTACCACGCCGAGGTGCTCCAGCAGACCACGAGCGGCGAGATCAACACGGGTCGCATGCTCGCGTTCTCGCTCGGGTGCGCGCTCGCGATCTTCCTGCTGCTGCAGGCCGGCTTCGGCGGCTGGCGCCTCGCGGTGCTCGCGTTCGTGACCGTGCCGGTCGCCTTCGCGGGCGGCGCGGTGGCGGCGCTGATCGACGGCGCCGAGCTGTCGCTCGGCTCGTGGATCGGCTTCCTCGCGCTGTTCGGCCTCGCGACGCGCAACGGCATGATGCTGATCCGGCACTTCCAGCGCCTCGAGCGCGACGAGGGCCAGACGCTCGGCCCCGACCTCGTGCGCCGAGGGGCCGGCGACCGGTTCGCGGCCGATCGCGACCACGGCCGCGGCGCTGGCGCTCGTCGCCCTGCCCTTCGTCGTGATGGGCTCCCGGCCGGGGCTCGAGGTCGTCCAGCCGATGGCGGTCGTGATCCTCGGCGGGCTCGTCACCACGACGTTCCTGAGCCTGTTCGTGCTGCCGGCGCTGTACCTGCGCTACGCGGTGCCCGCGACGCCCGGCATGGCGCCCGAGGACGAGCTCATGCACCGCTGGGCCGGTGTCGGGCCCCGAGGCGGCCGCGGCGCCCGCGCCCGCGGGTGCGGCTCGGCAACGGCGACCCGCTGCCGGCGAAGACCGACGGTCGTGCCCGGCGTCACCGGCGCGGAGAAGGAGACGGCGTCGTGAGAGGGCCCGCACGCGAAGCGCCTGCGGGCGCTGGCGGCCGGTCTCGCCGTGGTCGGCGCGATGTCGCTGTCGGCCTGCAAGGAGGTCGAGGAGGAGAGCGCGTCGGCCTACGAGCCCGCGAAGCTCGAGGCGATCAAGGGCAAGAGCGACGACTTCCAGCGCGTGACGTTCACCAAGGAGGGCGCGGCGCGCACCGATCTGGAGACCGCGACCGTGCAGCGCAGCGGTGACCACAAGGTCATGCCCTACGCGGCGCTGATCTACAACGACGAGGCCAAGACGTTCGTCTACACGAGCCCGAAGCCTCTGACGTTCGAGCGAGTGCCGATCACGGTCGATCGCATCGCTGGAAACCGGGTGCTGATGTCAAAGGGGCCGGCGGTCGGCACCAAGGTCGTGACGGTCGGCGCGACCGAGGTGTACGGCGCCGAGCTGGACATAGCTGGAAGCCACTGAGGGCCAGGGGGTAGCGGGTAATGCGTTGGATCGTTTCGAGAAGCCTTCGTTTCCGGTGGCTGGTGCTGTTCGCCGCCACGGCGATCATGGTGTTCGGCGTCGCCCAGATCCCGAACGCGAAGGTCGACGTGTTCCCGGAGTTCGCTCCGCCGCAGGTCGAGATCCAGACCATCGCGCTGGGCAACTCCTCGACCGAGGTCGAGGAGCTGATCACGGTCCCGATCGAGGAGCAGCTCCAGGGGCTCGACGGCCTCGACGAGCTGCGCTCGAAGTCGGTCTCGCAGCTCTCGTCGATCCGGCTCATCTTCAAGCGCGGCACCGACGAGCTGCGGGCGCGCCAGCTGGTGCACGGAGCGCGTCGCGCAGGTCGCGCCGACGCTGCCGACCTGGGCGAGCCCGCCGTGGATCATGCCGCCGCTCTCGGCAACGAGCCGGATCATGAAGATCGGGCTCACCTCGGACGACCTCAACCTGATCGAGATGTCCTCGATCTCCTATTGGAAGATCAGGCAGCGCATCCTGCGCGTGCCCGGCGTCGCACAGGTCAACATCTTCGGCGAGCGCCTGCAGCAGCGACACGTGCAGGTCGACCCGAACAAGCTGGCCGAGAACGGGGTCTCGCTGAGCCAGGTGATGGAGGCGAGCTCCGAGGCGCTCGACGCCGGCGTGCTCCAGTACGCGGACAGCTTCCTGGTGGGGACGGGCGGCTTCGTCGAGGAGAACGGCCAGCGCCTGAACATCCGCAACGTCCAGCCGATCCAGACCGCCGAGGACCTCGGCAAGGTGCCGGTCGTGAGGCGCGGCGGCCGGGTCCTGCGCCTCTCCGATCTCGGGCGCGTGAAGGAGGACCACCAGCCGATCTGGGGCGAGGGCGTCATCAACGACGGCCCCGGCCTGATGCTGATCGTGCAGAAGTTCCGCGGCGCCAACACGATGGAGGTCACGAACGGCATCGAGGACGCGGTCGACGAGATGAAGCCGGGGCTTCCCGGGCATGGAGATCGACACCACGATCTTCCGGCCCGCGACCTTCATCGAGCAGTCGATCGACAATCTCACGCGGGCGCTGCTGATCGGCATCCTGCTCGTGATCCTGATCATCATCGCCTTCCTGTTCGAGTGGCGGACCGCCTTCATCAGCCTGATCGCGATCCCGCTGTCGCTGCTCGCGGCGATCCTCGTGCTCGACATACGCGACGCGACCATCAACGTGATGGTCCTCGCGGGACTGGTCGTCGCGATCGGGGTGGTGGTCGACGACGCGATCATCGATGTGGAGAACATCGTGAGACGCTTGCGTCAGGCACGGGCCGAAGGACGCGACACGTCGATGTTCCGAATCGTGCTCGACGCCTCGGTCGAGGTGCGCACGGCGATCACCTACGCGACCGTCATCAACATCGTCGCGATCGTCCCGGTGTTCTTCCTCGAGAACCTCTCGGGGGCGTTCTTCAAGCCGCTGGTCATCTCCTACGGCCTTGCGGTGCTGGTCTCGATGCTCGTCGCGCTGACGGTCACGCCCGCGCTTTGCCTGCTGATGCTGTCCAGGGGCAAGCTGCGGGAGGGCGACTCGCCGCTCCTGCGGGTGCTGAAGCGCGGCTACGGCGCGATCCTCGTCGCGCGTCATCCGCCGGCCGAGCCCGGCGATCGCGACCGCGGCGGCGTGCCTGCTCGCCGGGCTGCTGATCTACCCGACGCTCGGCAACCAGCTGCTCCCGAACTTCAAGGAGCGCGATTTCCTGATGCACTGGCTGACCCAGCCCGGGACGTCGGCGCCCGAGGAGACGCGCATCTCGGTGTCGGCCTGCAAGGACCTGCGGGAGATCCCGGGCGTGCGGAACTGCGGCTCGCACATCGGGCAGGCGCTGATGGGCGACGAGGTCTACGGCGTGGACTTCGGCGAGAACTGGATCAGCGTCGACGAGAAGGTCGACTACGACGACACGCTCGCGTCCATCCACAGGACCGTCGAGGGATATCCCGGCCTGTATCGCGACGTGCAGACCTACCTGCGTGAGCGGATCAAGGAGGTTCTGACCGGGACGAGCGAGTCGATCGTGGTGCGCGTCTTCGGCCCCGACCTCGAGGTCCTGCGCGACAAGTCGGAGGAGCTGGCGGAACGCATCGGCAAGGTGGACGGCGTGATCGACGCGCATCCGAGCTTCTCGGAGGACCTGCCGAGCATCGAGATCGAGCTGGACCTCGGCGCCGCGCGCCGCTACGGCCTCAAGCCCGGCGACATCCGCCGGCAGTCCTCGACGCTGCTCGCGAGCGAGGAGGTCAGCGACATCTTCTACGGCGGCAAGGCCTACGACGTCCACGTGTGGAGCATCCCGTCGGCGCGCAACAGCGTCACCGACGTCGAGCAGCTGCCGATCGACACGCCGGCCGGCGATCACGTCCGCCTCGAGAAGATCGCCGACGTGCGTCTCGCGCCGACGCCCAACAAGATCGAGCGCACCCAGCAGTCGCGCCGGATCGACGTGGGCGCGAATGTCGAGGGCCGTGACCTCGCGTCCGTCGTCGACGACGTCGAGAAGCGAGCTCGAGGACGTCAAGTTCCCGCCCGAGGTGCACGCCGAGGTGCTGGGCGAGTCAACGGAGCTGAACGCCGCCCAGGACCGGCTGAACCTCTTCGGCCTCGCGGCCGCGGTCGTGATCTTCCTGCTGCTCCAGGCCGCGTTCGGCAGCCTGCGCCTGGCGGCGCTGACGTTCGTGCTGCTGCCGATGGCGCTGGTCGGCGGAGTGCTGGCCGTGAAGCTCGGTGACGGTGTGCTCTCGCTGGGCTCGCTGGTCGGCTTCCTGACCGTCTTCGGGATCGCCGCCCGCAACGGGATCCTGATGGTCAGCCACTTCCAGCACCTCGAGCGCGAGGAAGGGCGTGCCGTTTGGACCGGGGCTCGTGCTGCGGGGCGCGAAGGAGCGGCTCGCGCCGATCATGATGACCGCCACCGCGACGGGCCTCGCGCTCGTGCCGCTCGCGGTCGCGGGCAGCCTGCCCGGCCACGAGATCGAGCATCCGATGGCGATCGTGATCCTCGGCGGGTTGATCACCTCGACGCTGCTGAACCTGTTCGTGCTGCCGTCGCTCTACCTGAAGTTCGCGAAGAGCCGCAAAGAGCTTCGCGGCGCCGGCGCGGGGCCCGCGCCGCAAACGACCTAGGGAAGGGTCACGGCAGACGCCGTGTGCTGAACGGCCGTGCCCCCGGGCGCGGCCGTCTCAGCGATGCCGCTCGCGCTCGAGGATGCGCTCGGCGAGCGTCGCGGTCAGGTCCTCGAGCGCATCGGGGTCGACCCCCGCGCGCTGCCACACGCAGATCACGGCGTCGAGGATCTCCTTCTCGTCGAGACCGAACTCGATCGCGGTCTCGAGGGTGGCGCGTGCCGGCTCCATCGGCTGTAGCGGTGGTGCTGGCTCATCGGTCAGCCTCCGTCGTCGAAATCATCAACACGGTTGTGCCCGGAACGCCTGAGATGAGCATGAGAGCGTGGCCGTTGCCACGCGTCAACAGCCGCCGACCGCGGCGGGATCGCCGTTCGACAGCACCCGCTTGCCGTCGCGCAGCGACCAGCCCGAGCAGTAGTAGAAGCTGAGCAGGCCCGACCGCGGGAGCGTCACGGGCTCCCAGTCGCCGATCGCCACGGGCTCCAGGTAGCGCCACGAGGTGGCGAGCAGCGGGTCGATCGCGCGGTGCTTGAGGTAACGGTCGAGCCAGGCCTGCACGTAGACGCTCGAGAGCGCCTGGCCGTAGCGGCTGGCCGGCAGGACGTACGGGATGTCGGTGTACTCGAGGTGCGTGGAGGCGCGCGGCACGACGAGCATCGAATCGACCCCGGCGGCGCGCCACGCGTCGAAGCCGGTCTTCTGCTCCCTGCGCGGGTCGGGCCCCTCGGCCGGCGACCCCGGTTGCGGCGTGAGCGAGGAGCCGTTGTTGTTCCAGTACGGCTGGACCGTGAACCCGTACTCCGACTGGATCGCGAGCGCCGGCACGACAGGAGTCACGTCGGTGCCGCCCGCGAGCTTGTCGAGCGCCACCACCGCCTGCACCCGATCGTCGACGCCCTGGACGTGCGACACCGCGGAGGCGCCGAGCGAATGGCCGACGATCGCTACGCGCGTCGTGCGGCCGGGCGTCGCGGTCCTCTTGTCGGGGCTGCGGTCGAAGAGCTTCCACAGCGGGTTGTGGTCGTTGACCTGGACGTCGCCCCCGGACGGGTTCGGGTAGGGGTCGTCCGGCGTGGAGAGGAAGAAGCTCAGCGCGTCCTCGGTGCCGTACACGAAGTTGGACTCCTGCTGGGCCGGGACGCCGGGGCACCCGAACATCTCGAGGTCCTGCGGAGGCGCGAACGGGTTGCAGAACGGCAGCGCGTCGACCTGGTCGCCCTCGTGGGGCAGCGTCTCGCTCGTGCCCTGTCCCTGCACGTCGTAGGTGAGCACCACGTAGCCGCGCTCGGCGAGGTCCTGCGCGAGCCACCAGTACATGTGCTCGGAGCCCTGCACCGATCCGGTCGTGATCACCACGCCCGGGTAGGGCGCGCTGCAGCTCGGCGCCCGTGTAGGGGTCGCGCGCGCCGGGCAGCGGCGCGAAGACGTTGCCGCGGATCAGGGCGCCGTAGCGGTTGGTGTAGGAGACCGGGATGCGCTGCCCGCGCGTGCCCGACCACCCGCGCCGCAGCGGGTTGCCGACGTTCCAGCCGGGGAAGACGTTGCCCGGAGTGATCGCGAGCCGGTTCGGCGCCGCCGCCTGGTCCATCAGCTGGTCCAGGCCGTTGTCGGTGCTCTCGAGCACGAGCGCCGGGTGGTAGTTGGGGTTGGTCAGCTGGCCGCCCGGCTCGTGCTGGCGCCCGTAGGCGTCGACGATGTTCTGGGTGTCGCGCAGCACGAACGGGACGCTGCCCGGACCGGTGGTGGGCACCTGGGCGTGGGCCGGCGCTCCCGCAGGGATCGCGGCAAGCAGCAGGGTGACGCAGATGATTCGACGCATTGGTTCCTCCCCCGAGAAGTTGCAGCGCTTATTCCCGCGGAGCCGTCGCGGTTAACCTACGAAGCGCGATGATCTCGAGGATCGCCGTCGGGACCGATGGCTCCGACACCGCTGCGCAGGCCGTCGCGATGGCCACGGCCATCGCGACGCGCTACGACGCCGAGGTGGTCCTGCTGAGCGCCTTCGGCGAGGCCGGAGGCGCGCGCATGGACGCCGACCTCGACGAGGTCCAGTGGGCCCACAGCCCGGCCGCCCGGGTACGTGAGGTGCTCGCGCGCACGCGCGAGGACCTCGAGCGCGGCGGCGTCGCCTGCCGGGTCCTGGTCGACGAGGGCGACCCGGCGGACGTGCTCGTGCGGCTCGCCGGGGAATGCGAGGCCGACCTCCTGGTGATCGGCAATCGCGGGATGCACCGCCGCATGCTCGGCAGCGTCCCGAACACGGTGACCCACCGCGCGCCCTGTTCCGTGATCGTCGTGAAGACCACCTAGCACGGGGCGCTAGCTAGTCTCTGGTCGGGCATTGCATTCCGCGAACGAGGGGACACGGCCGATGAAGCTCGAGGGCATCCACCACATCACCTGCATCACCGCCGACGCGCCCGGGAACGTCGATTTCTATGCACGCCTGATGGGTCTGCGGATGGTGAAGAAGACCGTCAACCAGGACGACCCGAGCGTCTACCACCTCTTCTACGCGGACGAGCAGGGGAGCCCCGGCGCGGACCTGACCTTCTTCGAGTTCCCGGGCGTGCCGATCGGCCGCGCCGGCGACGGGATGGTGCACCGCATCGTCTGGCGCGTCGCCTCCGCCGACGCCCTCGACTTCTGGGCCGCGCGGCTCGGCGGCGAGGGTCACGAGACCGAGCGCGCGGGCGACCGGCTGCGGTTTCGCGACTTCGAGGGCCTCGAGCACGAGCTCGCCGTGATCGAGTCGCCCGACCCGCCGCTGATCGCCGACCACCCCGAGGTCCCGCGCGATGTGGCGCTTCAGGGATTCGAGGGCGTGCGCGCGTACGCCGCGCAACCCGATCGCACCCGCCGGCTGCTCGAGGAGGCGCTCGCGTTCGAGCCGCGGGAGGACGGGTGGGAGGCGCGCGGCGAGCGCCGCGGCGGCCGCTACGCCTACGACGCCCCGCCGGCGCAGCCCGGACTCCAGGGCGCCGGGACGGTGCACCACGTCGCGTGGGCTTCGCACGACGACGAGCACGAGGCCTGGCGTGGGCGCGTGCAGGCGGCGGGCGCCCGGCCGACCCCGGTGATCGACCGCTTCTGGTTCAAGTCGATCTACTTCAGGGAGCCCAGCGGCGTGCTGTTCGAGCTCGCGACGTTCAGCCCCGGCTTCGCCGCGGACGAGGACCCAGAGCACCTCGGCGAGAGCCTCGTGCTGCCGCCCTTTCTCGAGTCGCGCCGCGCGGAGATCGAGGCCCGTCTCACGCCGATCGAGAACCCGCGCGCGGCAAGCGGCGTCGGCGGCCGGCGCGACGCCTGACGGCAACCTCGATCAGCCGTCAGCCCCCGAGCGTGAGGACCAGCTCGGGGCGTCGCGTCGCGTCGCTGTACTCGCGCGACCTGAAGTCGATGCCGTCGCTCGACCTGGTGGCGAGCACGAAGCTGTAGGTGCCGTCGCCGGAGATCGCCGGGGCGACGTCGTACTCGACCCAGGCGGAGTTCGTGATGCGGCCCTTGTCGTCCATCGCCGCGCTCGTGCGCGCCGGGCGGTTCTGCCATGTCAGCGCGGTCTCGGACCCGGTCCAGTTCGTTGCGTACGCCGCGGGACCGTCGGCGGTGTCGCTCGCGGTGCGCAGCCGCAGCCGCGCGCTCGCGACCGGCCGCGTGATCCCGGCGACCTCGAAGCGCAGGTAGCTCTCGATGTCGGGATCGCCCGCGCCGTCGGTGCGCAGGGTCGACGAGGTCCCGTAGTTGGTGCCCGCGTTCGCCTCCTCCACGCGTGCGTCGGCCGCGGCGCGGAAGGTCAGCGTGACCGGCATCGCGACCGTGACGTTCTCGCTGGGCGCGGACTCGTTCCCGGCCGCGTCCACGGCACGCACCTGGTAGTCGTACGTCGCGCCGGCGTGCGCGGTCGTGTCCGGGTAGCTCGTCGCCGGGCCGACCGTGCCGACCATGAAGCCGTCGCGGTAGATCCGGTAGCCCGTGACGGCCGTGTCATCGGTCGCGGCGGTCCATGCGAGGTTCACCTGCGTCGCGCCGGTCGCCACCGCCGTCAGGCCGGACGGGGCGCCCGGCGGCGTGGTGTCCGCGGCGGTGCCGGTGGTGTTCCAGGGCTCGGGGCCGACGCCCGCACAGGCGGACCCGTTGTAGCGGGTGACGCTCGTGCCGCCGCTCGCGAGCTTGACGCGCACCGACGCCCAGTTGTTGCTCTCGCCCGTGCCGGCCGCGTTGGCCTCGCGGATCTTGTTGCCGGGGTCGGCGGTCGAGATCAGGCAGTACTCGCCGTCGCCCACGTACTTCCCGTTCGGGTTGAGCACGAGCCACTGGTCGGCGAGCGAGTACGGGTACTCGTCGCTCCAGCCGACCGAGATGCCCTGGAGCGGCCCGTTGCAGTCCTGGTAGTACGCGCTCGCGGGTGATGCGGGAAGCGCGGAGAAGAACCGCTTGCTGTCGATGATGCAGAAGGTGACCTTGAAGCTGGACGCGACCACCGCGCCGTCGGACAGCCTCGCCAGCGCGTAGTTCGCGAAGTCCTGGAAGTGGAGGTGGTTGTGCGCCGGGTGGTAGGCGATGCAGCCGGTCTGCGTCTCGGAGAACGCGACGTCGGTGCCCCGCCGGAAGACGCCGTCCGCGTCCGCGTCGTCGTAGACGCGCTGGTAGGCGGGCTTCTCGGCGGTCTCGACGACCCCGTCGCCGTCGCAATCGGAGGCGCCGTTGCCGACCAGCTCGAGCGGGCCGCTGCTGGCGTTGCCGACCTCGTTGTCGAAGCGCAGGCGGCGCTCGCCGTTGCTCGTCGAGATGGAGAGCCGCTCGGGCTCTTTCGTGCGCAGGTCGGGCAGGAGCGGGTGGTCCGCCAGCGCCGGCGGGGCGGTGACCAGCAGGCATACCCATGCCGCGAGCAGCAGCAGCCGTAGGTCATCCGTGACGCGGCGCATCCCGGGACCACACTAGGGCGGCCCCGGGATGTCCGCAACGAAACTTCGGCTCTACCTGCCCTTCGCCGTGAAGGAGCCGCGTGTGGAGGTCGCCTGGCCCGAGACCGGGGTCTGCTTGACCTTCGCGCTGAACCGGCGGCTGCGCCCGCGGTTCAGCAGGTCCTGCGAGCGCTCGCTGACGCGCACCGCGCCCTTCGCGAGGGTCAGGGTGAAGGCGTCCTCGCCGGCGGCGGGCAGGCCGTAGACCCGCAGCGTGCGGCGGTCGACGACCTCGAACGAGGCATTCGCCGAGCCGCTCGCGCCGCCGTCGACCTTGCTCTCCACCAGCGACAGGTTGTTGCTGAGCGAGACGAGCAGCTCCTTGAAGTTCGGCGAGTCGGGGTGCTTCTTCACCGACACGCGCACGCTCGGCCGCGCGCCGGTGGCGCCGGAGATCCGACCCGTCACGCCGGGGCCGCAGCCGTTGACCTTCGCGTCGACCTTCAGGTCGGAGGTGTTCTTGCCGTTGTGGCCGTAGAACTTCACGAGGCCGGTGACGTCGTTGACCTTCGACGACGAGTTGCCCCGGTAGCAGAGGTCCTGGCGATTCAGGAAGACGCCCGTGTTCCGGCCGCCGTTGAGCGCGACGCGCAGCTCCGTGATGGGCAGCTGCGGCGCGTTCAGGACCAGCGACTGGATCGCCTTGTTGTTGATCAGCGTGGTGTGGGTCTGGATCTTCACGTGCACGCGGCCCTTGAGGTCGAGCAGCAGGCCGGGCAGGGAGGTGCCGGTCTGCTGGATCAGGTAGATCGGCCCCTTCAGCTCCTCGCCGAGGAACGGGCTCTTCGCCACGGCGCCGCCGAACTGGGAGTTGGCGGGGCACGCGTCGGCGTCGGCCTGCGCCTGCGTGCACGTCTTGTAGGCCGCGTTGTTCGAGTTCAGCTCGGCCGGGAGCGTGATCTTGTTGCCGGCCTGGTCGGCGTCGCCGATCGGCTGCGTGATCTTGATCAGCACGGGCGGGAACTTGTTGAAGTCCGTCGACCCGCGGTCGCCCAGCTCGAGTGCGAGCGCGGGACGGAACGGGACCGTGTCACAGCCCGTCGTGCCGAACACGTAGTCGGGGCCGGTCATGGGCGTCGGGTTGTCGTAGCCGATCGCCACGCCGGTGTTGACGTGCAGGGCGCAGGACGTCGGGTTGCGTACGTACTGGCTCGAGCCCTTGATCAGGAACGACAGGGCCCTCACTTGGCGGTCGTTCGGAGCGGGCGCGGTCAGCCGGGTGATGTCGGTGAGCGTTCCGGTCAGCCCGTAGTCGCCACCGCCGCGCGGAGTGATCGTGAAGGGGATCGACGAGACGAGCAAGGTGGTGGGACTCGTGAAGGTGACCGCCGCGAGGCGCCCCGGCTCGTTGCCGAGAGGCTCGGCGTTGTAGAGGGTGCCGTTGAGCCCGAAGAATGTCCCGGGCGCGAGGGAGACCTGCACGTCGAGGCGGGAGGTCCCGATCACGCTGGCGGACGGGCAGGTCAGCCCGCCGGCCTCGAGCGCTGCCTGGCTGCACTTCGGCACGGACTCCGGGTTGCCCAGCAGGCCGGGTGCGAAGTTCGTGAGGGCGGTCTGGAGGTCCTCGGTCGCGTTCGGGTATGAGAACGACGAGTAGGAGCCCGCGTCCGGATAGGCACCCGCCTGGAAGACCGACGGCCCGTCGCTGGGGGTCGCGGGAGGGTTCGGGGGGGTGGGCGCCGCCGGCAGGTCCGACGTGATCTTGTAGGCGGTGGTCGTGACCTGCGCCGGTGCGGCCGCGGGCGATGCGAGCGCGAAGAGGGCTGCGGTTGCGGCGGCTGCGATGCAGACGCGGCCGCTTATGCGCGCCAGGGTGCTCTCCACCATCACGTACCACCTCCTGCGCGTCGGGTGCCCGCGCATCTCGAATTCATTATGTCTCCATATCGGTACCCCCGGCGCCGATCGTTAGCCCTGCGTTTGGCCGCAAACGGACGATCGTCCGGCTAATAAACGGCGGTTCAAGATCCGGCGGGAGCGGGTATCCCCCGGCTGTCCCGGCAGCAGCGTCGGATCGGCTCGTTCTCGTGCAAGGGGGAAACATGACCAGCAGCACTTCGCGTTGGGTGATCTCGGTGTTCGCGGCGGTGGCGTGCATGGCGCTGCTCGCGCCGGCGGCAAGCGCCCGCGACGATGCCGTGACCTCGTTCGACGGCACGCGGATCGTGCTCTCGTTCTTCCCCGCCGAGGGCCTGCAGCCCGGCCAGAAGGCGCCGACGGTCCTGATCGGGCCGGGCTGGTCGAGCGGACGCGACACCGACCAGGACAGCGCCTCGAGCGACATGACCGGGTCGACCGGCATCGGGCCGTTCCGCCGGGCCGGATACAACGTGCTGACCTGGGACCCGCGCGGCTTCGGCGAGTCGGGCGGCACCGTCCAGGTTGACTCGCCCGCCTACGAGGGCCGCGACGTGCAGGCGCTGATCGACTTCGTCGCGCGCCAGCCCGAGGCGCAGCTCGACCGCGCGGGCGACCCGCGCGTCGGCATGTCGGGCGCCAGCTACGGCGGCGGCATCCAGCTCGTGACGGCCGCGATCGACTCGCGCCTGGACGTGATCGCGCCCGACATCGCGTGGCACTCCCTCGTGACCAGCCTCTACAAGGCGCAGTCGCCGAAGTCCGGCTGGGGCTCCGCGCTGTTCGCGCTGGGCGCCGAGGGGTCCACGATCCCGGGCGTGCCGGCCGGTGAGACCGGGAACCTCGACCCGCACATCACGAGCGCGTACACGTCCGGGCTCGCCTACGGGAGCTTCTCCGACGAGGACGTGGCGTGGTTCGCCGCGCGCGGGCCGGGCGCGCTGGTCGAGCGCATCCGCATCCCCACGCTGCTGATCCAGGGAACGGTCGACACGCTCTTCACGCTCGACGAGGCCACCACCAACTACCGGATCCTGAGGGCCAACAAGGTTCCCTCCAAGATGATCTGGTTCTGCGGCGGCCACGGGGCGTGCTTCACCGACGGCGGTCCGGCGGGCTGGGTCGAGCAGCAGACCCTGCGCTGGTTCGCGCGCTATCTGAAGGGGCAGAAGTCGGTCGCGACCGGACCGCGCTTCGAGTGGATCGCCGACGACGGCCAGGTGCGCAGCGCGGCCGACTACCCGCCGCCCGTGCAGCGTGTGACGGCGGCCTCGGGCTCCGGCATCCTCGCGGTGAACCCTGATGCGGCCTCGTCCGGCGCGCTGATCGCCGCGACGCCGAGCGCGCTCGGCCTGCACCTGCCGATCACGACGCCGGCTGCCGGAAGCCAGATCGTGGGCCCGCCGAAGCTGACGCTGTCCTACAGCGGGCTCGGCACCGGCTCGTCGGTGCCGGTCTACGCGCAGATCGTCGACAAGAGCCGCAACATCGTCGTGGGCAACGTCGCGACGCCGGTGCGGCTGACGCTCGACGGCCTGCCGCATGCGGCCACGTTCACGCTCGAGGAGATCGCCGCGAGCGTCGGCTCCGGCTCGTCCTACGAGCTGCAGATCGTGCCCGCGTCCTCGCTGTACGCGCCGCAGCGCGTGGCCGGGCTCGTGGACGTCACGAGCGCGTCGCTCTCCCTGCCGGTCGCCGGGGGCTGAGTGCCTGACAGGGCGGTGGTCGCAGCGCGGCGGCGGCGGTAGGCTCCGCCCACGCATGGCGTTCCGGCGGAAGGGCAAAGACGCGAAGGTCAGGCTCCTGGCCGGAGTCGACCTCTTCGGCGGATGCTCGAAGTCCGAGCTGTCGCGGATCGCGGCGCTCGCCGACGAGATCGACGTCCCGGCGGGGAAGGAGTTGACGCGTGAGGGCGACTCGGGCTGGGAGTTCTTCGTGATCGCCGAGGGAAATGCGAAGGCGACGCGCAACGGCCGCCGGATCGCCTCGTTCGGACCGGGCTCGTTCTTCGGCGAGATGTCCCTGCTCGACCAAGGGCCTCGCTCGGCCACCGTCTCGGCCGAGACCGACATGCAGCTGCTTGTGCTCACCTCGCGCGGGTTCTTCACGCTCGTCGACCACACGCCGAGCGTCGCGCGCAAGGTCCTCGCCGGGATGGCGGAGCGGTTGCGCGCCGCAGAACGCGCACCCACCCACTGACCCGCGGTTCAAGTCGGCCGGACCCCGACGGGTTATGGTTGCCTTGAGGTGAGGCGCAGCGGGGCAGGGGGGAGTGGCCGCAGGCGAGGCCGGGCGACGCTGGTCGCCGCGCTCGGCGTGCTGGCGTGCGCGCTCCCCGCAAACGCGTCGGCTTCGCTGCCGCTCGTGCAGTCGGGTCCGCGCCCGGGTCCGGACATCCTCTACGCGCGCGCGCCGCGCGCGCCGCAGCTCGAGAACGCCGGGGTGTGGAGGGCATCGCCGATCCTCGTATCGGGCGCCAGCGCCTATCGCGGGGGCGAGTTCCTCTACCAGGACTTCCTCTACGACGACCACGGCCCGCGGGCGCAGCGCGATCCCGGCGATCCCCGCCGCGCGAGCTCCGAGGAGGCCTCGGCGCCGTACGGCACCTACACCTACCCGACGGACGAGGCGTACGCCGGGAACGCGGCCGACCTGGTCGAGCTGCGGGTCAAGCCGCTGAAGGCGTCAACGGCCTTTCGCGTCACGCTCAACACGCTGCACGATCCCGCGCAAGGTCGCGTTCACGATCGCGATCGGCGGGGACCCCGCGGACCCGCGCCCGCTGCCCCACGGCGCGGACGCGAGGGCGCCCGCCGACCTGTTCCTGACCGTCCACGGCGACGAGGCCGACCTGATCGACGCCGGCACCGGCGCCGCGGCGGGCACCCCGGCCGTCAAGGTGGACCTGCGCCGGCGCCAGATCACCGCGCGGATCGCGCACGAGGACTGGGATCCCGGCCTCGGCACCGTCCGTCTGGCGGCAGGTGTCGGCCTCTGGGACTCCGCGCAGGATCGCTACCTGATCCCGGGCGCGGCGGCGACCGCGTCGAGCGCGGGAGGAGCGGGCGGCCTGGCCGCCCCGACCGCGATCTTCAACGTGGCCTTCCGCTACCAGGAGCCGATCCAGGGCCCGGACTTCTCGATCTTCTCGGGCCCGGCCTGGTGGCGCGAGAAGCTCCAGGGGATCTTCCTGCGGCAGGGCGACCTCACCCCGTTCAGCGCGCAGGTCGACTTCTCCAGGCTCGCCGCGGGCACCGACGACGACATGCCGGGCCAGGTCGGCGGCGTGCCACAGGAGGGCTCGATCAACCGCATCCTCGCGAGCCGCTTCGAGACCGCGCAGGGCACCGACTACTCGCCCGTATGCGTCGGGCCCGGGGGCTCGCTGCCGGGCTCCTGCACGGGAGAGCTGCGCGGGCAGCTGCAGCCGTACAACGTCTACGTCCCCCACAGGCCGGAGCCCGCCGCCGGGTACGGGCTCACGCTGCTCCTGCATTCGTTCGGCGGCAACTACAACCAGTACGCGAACTCGCGCAACGCCGTGCAGTTCGCCGAGCGCGGGGCCGGCTCACTGGTCGTGACCCCCGAGGGCCGCGGTCCCGACGGCTTCTACCTCGACCACTCCGGCGCGGACGTCTTCGAGGTCTGGGCGGACGTCGCCCGCCACTACCCGCTCGACCCGGATTGGACGGCGATCGCCGGCTACTCGATGGGCGGCTACGGCGCCTACAAGCTCGCGGTGCAGTTCCCCGACCTGTTCGCCCGCGTCCACACGACCGTGGGCGTTCCCGGCATCAGCTTCGGCGACACGCGCCTGCTGCTCGAGTCGCTGCGCAACGTCCCGATCCTGATCTGGGCCGGCGGCTCGGACGAGTCGGTGCCACCCGCCGAGACGCGCCCGGTCGCCGACCGCCTCGACGCGCTCGGCTACCGCTACGAGTTCGACGAGTTCCTCTCCGCGATCCATCTGCTGCTCGCGTTCAACGACCAGTACCAGCCGGCCGCCGACTTCCTCGGCGAGGCACGGGTCGACCGCGACCCGGCGCACGTGTCCTACGCCTACAACCCGGCGCTCGACTACGCGGGCGCGGGGACGGCCGCCGGCCACGCCTACTGGGTCTCGGGCGTGCGGGTGCGCGATGCGGTGGCCGACGGCGGCATCGGGAAGGTCGACGTGCGCTCCGAGGGGTTCGGCGTGGGTGACCCGGCGCCGTCCCCGACCTCGACGGGCCTGCGCCAGCTCGGCGGTGGAGTGCTCGCGACGCTCTCCTACAACTTCCGCCTGAGGACCTGGGGCGACGCGCCCGCCGCGCCGGTCGCCGACCGCCTCGTCGTGGACGCGCACAACGTCGCCGCGATCAGCGTGGACCCGCGCCGCGCGCGCGTGACGTGCGATGCCGAGATCGTCCTCACCGGCGAGCCCGTCGACGTGACGCTCGCCGGCTGCCCGCCGCCGTGCCGCAAGGCCGTCCCGGCGCACGGCCGCGACGGTCGCCCGCCGGGGCTGTGCAAGGCCGCGGCGAGCGCAAGACCGAAGGGCTAGGCCCGGGTCCCTACTCGATGCGGGCGCCGCAGGGCTCGGGGATCGAGCCGCCTTCCTTCTCGCCCGCGAAGTCCCTCAGGTACTGCCCTGGAACGGGCGAGATGCCTTCCTTCACGAGGTGGGCGACGTCGGCGCGCACGCCCGTGACGCCCTCTGCGCCCGCGCCGTGCGCGTAGAACGACGATCCGAGGCCCATGCAGCTTGCGTTGTCGGGGTTCGGCTCGGCGAGGGCGGTGCCCGCCACTCCGAGCGACATGGTGGCGGCTGCGAGGGCCGCGGCGATCAGCTTCACGCTCTGTCCTTTCATCCGTGATGGAGCAGGAACACCACCGTATGCGACCGTGCCCGTCGCCGCAATCTTCGCGCGGACTGGAATACTGCGCGACGACCCGAGTCGAGCGAGAGGAGAGGCGATGGCGGAGTCGAGGGAGCTTGCGACCGGACTGAAGTTCCCGGAGGGGCCGGTCGCGATGAACGACGGCAGCGTGATCGTCGTGGAGATCGCGAGCGGCGCGATCACCCGCGTGGGCGCCGACGGCTCCAAGGAGGAGATCGCCCGTCCGGGCGGGGGACCCAACGGCGCGGCGATCGGACCCGACGGCAACCTCTACGTGTGCAACAACGGCGCCGCGTTCGACTACCTCGAGCTGCCGGGCATGGAGGGCATCCTGGTGCCGCGCCAGCCCCCGAGCAACTACGGCCGTGGGCGCATCGAGCGGGTCGACCTCTCCTCCGGCGCCGTCGAGGTCCTCTATGAGGAGTGCGACGGGCGGCCGCTGCGCGCTCCCAACGATCTCGTCTTCGACGCGCACGGCGGCTTCTACTTCACCGACCACGGGATCCGCGAGCACCGCGTCGCCGACCGCACCGGCGTCTTCTACGCGCTGCCCGACGGCTCCGCGATCAAAGAGGCGATTCCCCCGCTGGACGCGCCGAACGGCGTCGGCCTCTCGCCCGACGGCTCGCGCATCTACGTGGCCGAGACCTATACCGCGTGCGTGTGGTGGTGGAACGTCGCCGGACCGGGGGACGTGTCGGTCCCGGAGGGCCTGCTGCCACACGGCGGGGAGCTGCTCACGCGCCTACCCGGGTTCCAGTACCTCGATTCGCTCGCGGTGGACGGCGCGGGGAACGTCTGCGTCGCGACGCTCGGCTCGGGAGGGATCACGACCGTGAGCGGGGAGGACGGCTCGGTGGTCGAGTTCGTGGAGGGCAATGACCTGTTCGTCACCAACATCTGCTTCGGCGGCGAGGACCTGCGCACGGCCTACGTGACGGCTTCGGGCGCCGGGAAGCTGCTCGAGGTCAGCTGGCCGCGGCCCGGTCTGAAGCTCGCCCACTACGCCTGACCGCGAGCCGCGACACGAGCTCCTCGAAGCGCGGCGCGAAGCGGCTGTAGGAGGGCCACGTGCCCGCCGCCGCAGTCACCTGCAGGCGGACGAACATCGAGTCGATCAGGCGGCCCTCGTCGCGCACGCTCTTCACGATTCCCCGGTGGGGCTGCTCGCGGTAGGCGAAGGCGAGCGCCGCGTCGAGCCGTTCCCAGATCGTGAACGTCATCGCGCCGCGGTACAGGTGCTCGGGCCCTGCGGTGCCGGCGATCAGCCCTGGTGACGCCACGAGCCGGCGCCGCGCGCGGACGATGTTGCTCCAGAAATGCCACATGTTGCGCGGTGCGATGTTCGCGAAGGTCATCAGCGCGATCGGCCCGTCCTGAGGGCGGCCCGCCGGCAGCCCCGCGAGCGGCTCCGCCCCGCGGTAGGTCCCGTGCGCGCGGAACGGGACCATGCGGATCTCGCAGTGCTCGTCGGTCGCCTCCCGCCAGCGCCGGCCGATCGGCGACTCGCGCTCGAAGCGCTCGAGCGCGGCCTCGTCCTCCCACAGGCACATCGCCATCTGGCGGCGCGGGTCGACCAGGCCGATGTTGAAGCCCTCGGTGCGCGGCGATCCGACGAAGACGAGGCGATGGAACAGCAGGCCCGGAGTGCGGGCCAGGGTCCGGCGCTCGCGGAAGAGGCTACGGCCCGCGTCGCGCAGCGACCGGAAGTGGAACACGTGTGTGGAGGCCACGCATGCCGGGCGCTGTCCGTTCCCCTCCATGCCGCGGACCCTAATCCGCCGGCGAGGGTGTTCCGGGCTACTTGGTCCAGCTCGTGGACCAGCGGCTGCGGCTCCAGCGCGACCGGCTCCAGCGCGACCGCGTGGGGTCGACCGACTCGTCGGCGGTCGGCACGCAGTCGCAGGTCCAGACCCCGCTCCAGCGCGAACGGCTCCAGCGCGAGCGGCTCCAGCGCGAACGCGTGTAGTCGATCGCACCGGTCACGGGGTTGACCAGCGCGTTGGGCTCGACGCCCTCGTTGGCGCCGAGCGCGTGCGAGCTCGAGAGGCCGAGCGCCTGCACGAGCTGGATCTCGCGGCCGCCGCCCTCGGTCTTGCGCTGCGTGCGCACGAGCGCGTCCTTGACCTCGTCCGGCGTCAGCCCGGGGTTGCGCTCGAGCAGGTTCGCGACGGCGCCCGCGACCATCGGCGCGGACATCGAGGTGCCGCCGGCGCGGATGTACTCGTCCGAGACGATGCAGGACTCGCACATGCCGGCGAAATCGCTGTTCGGCGACAGCAGGGAGACGATCCGCGACCCGGGCGCCGTCACCTCGGGCTTGCGGAAGCCGTCCTGCGTGACGCCGCGGCTCGACCACGACGCGAGCGTGTCGTCGCGCACCTTGTCCGTGCCCTGGTCGGAGACCGCCCCGACGGAGATCACGAACGGGTCGTTGCCGGGCGCGTAGGAGACCGCGTCGGAATCCGAGCCCCGGTTGCCGGCGGCGGCGACGACCACGATGCCGCTGAACCATGCGGCCTCGGCGGCGGCGTCGAGCGGATCGGTCCTGTAGGACTCGGCCTGCGTGGACTCCAGCGACAGGTTGAGGACGCGGATGTCGTAGTCGTCCTTGTGGTCGATCGCGAACTGGATGCCGTAGATCACGTCCAGCACGCTGGCGCCGCCCTCGTCGTCGTCGACCTTGACCGAGATCAGGTGCGCGTCGGGGGCCACGCCCACGTACTCGCCGCGGCGGGAGTCGTCCGCGTCGCGGTTGGCGCCGTTGCCGGCGATGATGCCCGCGACGTGCGTGCCGTGGCCGTAGGTGTCGCGCGGCGTGTCCGCCTCGGGGTTGGTGACGGCCGTTGCGACGACGCGCGAACGGCGGTCGGTGGAGGACACGCGGAAGTCGGGCAGGTTGCCGGCGATGCCGGTGTCGATCACCGCGACGCCGACTCCCTTGCCGGTCGCGGGGCGCCCCCAGATGTCGTCCGACCGGATCGACTGGTTGTAGGACGTCTCGAGCCGGCTCGCGTCGATCGACTGCGGCTTCGTGCGGGCGTTCAAGGAGACTGCGTGCACGCCCTCACGGGCGGCAAGGCGCCTGGCCTGGCCGGCGCGCATCGATGCGGCGACACCGTTGATCACGTGCAGGTCGCCGGTCACCCGGCCGCCGGACCGGCGCACGATGTCGCGCGCCCGGGCGGGCCGGACGCCGGGCTCGAACTGGACGATCGCCTCGATATGCCTGCCCGGCCGCGTCGCGGCGAGCGCGGTGAGCGTGGGGCTCGCCCCGGCGGGAGTCGTGGCAGCGCCGCCCTGCGACCCGCCGGAGGCGCCGGGGTGGGGGAGGGCGATGGAAACGGATGCCGCGGCGGCGAGCAGAGCCGCGGAGCACACGGCCCAGCGGTTCCGGCGCACGCGCAGCGTGGAAGCGTGATGGAAGGTCACGGGGGGATCAACCTCCATGTCGATCGGGAAACCCATGGCCCGTGTCCGGCCCGACAGCGCGGGAGTCGTGCTGTCTGCCGGGGGCCTGTCTCCACTGTGCGCTCCGGCGGCGGCGGGGGCAACTGTTCCTGCCCGAACCGGACGCATGTACGAGTTAGGGAACGCGCGCAGCGGATAGGGCCCAAACGGCCTGCGACCCGCCGTGTGGCGGGCCGCAGGCTTTGGGGGGGGAGTTGTCGTGAAGGAGCTACTTGGTCCAGCTGGTCGACCAGCGGCTGCGGCTCCAGCGGGAGCGGGCCGGGTCGATGCTGCCGCTCGCCGTCCTGGAGCAGTCGCAGCTCCAGCGCGAGCGGGCCCAGGATGCGCCCATCGAGCTGGGAGCGGTGCTCCAGCGGGAGCGGCTCCAGCGCGAGCGGGTGTAGTCGATCGCGCCCGTGGCCGGGTCGACCACGCTGTTCGGCTCGATGCCGGCGTTCGGGTTGCTGCCGCTCGTCGTGTTCACGGCGGGAAGCGCGAACGCCTCCTCGCCGGCGCCGACGCTGCGCGCCGTGTCCATCAGGATGCCCTTGACCTGGTTGGGCGTCAGGCCGGGGTGCTCCTCGAGCATGTTCGCCACGACGCCTGCGACCATCGGCGCGGACATCGAGGTGCCGCCCGCGCGGATGTACCGGCCGCCGACGACGCAGCTCGGGCACAGCGAGGCGAACGAGCTGTCCGGGGCGAGCGTCGAGACGATGTGCGCGCCGGGAGCGACGATCTCCGGCTTGGAGAAGCCGTCCTGCGTGCGTCCACGGCTCGACCAGTCGGCCAGCATGTCGTCACCGGGCGTCTTCGTGCCCCGGTCGTCGACGGCGCCCACGGAGATCACGAACGGGTCGTTGCCGGGCGCGTAGCGGACCGCGTCGGAGTCGCTTCCGCGGTTGCCCGCGGCGGCCACCACGACGATGCCGCTGAACCATGCCGACTCGACGGCGGCGTCGAGCGGGTCCGTCTTGTAGGACTCGGCGACGCTCGACTCGAGCGACAGGTTGACGACGCGGATGTTGTAGTCGGCCTTGTGGTCGACCGCGAACTGGAGGCCGTAGATGGCGTCCAGGACCGTCGCCTCGCCCTCGTCGTCCGAGGCCTTGATCGAGATCAGGTTCGCGTCGGGGGCGACGCCGATGTAGTCACCCCGGAGCGAGTCCGAGGAAGCCCGGTTGTTGCCGTTGCCGGCGATGATGCCCGCCACGTGCGTGCCGTGGCCGTACGTGTCGTTCGCGGTCGTCGCGTAGGGGTTCGTCACCGCGGACGCGATCACGCGGGATGCGTCGTTCGACTGCGAGACCTTGAAGTCGGGCGAGGTCGCCGGCGATGCCGGTGTCGATCACGGCGACGCCGATGCCCTTGCCCGTCGCGGGGTAGTCCCACACCTTGTCGGACTTGAGCGACTGGTTGTAGGAGGTCACGAGCTGGCTCGTGTCGATCGACTGCGGCTTTGCGGAGGCGTTGATCGAGACCGCGTGGACGCCGTCACGACCCGCGAGGCGCTGCGCCTCTGTGGCCGTCATCCGCGCCGCGAGCCCGTTGATCACGTGCAGGTCGCCGGTCACCCGGCCACCGGATCCGCGCACGAGCGCGCGTGCCGCGGCGGGATCGACTCCCTCGCCGAACTGGACGATCGCCTCGACCTGCGCCCCGGGCCGGCTCGCGGCCAGAGCGGAGAGCGCGGGGCTCGGGCCACCCGGCGTCGCGGAAGCGCCGCCTTGCGAGGCGGCGGGGGAACCGGGGCCCGCGACGGCGAGCGACAGGCACGCTGCGGCGGTGGCGAGGGCTGCCGAGCCGATGGCCCAGAAGCCCCAGCGGATGCGCAGCGGGGGGGCAGAGTAGGTCACGCGGGATCAACCTCCGTGTCGATCTCGTGGGGCGGGGGGGCGAGTAGCAGGTGGCCCGTCCTGACCTGGCAGCGTCCTTGCTGCGTCGTGGGCGGGGGGCCGCAATCCCAACATCGGGGAGGAGCGCGGCCCGGGCAACTGTTTGTCGCCGTTTTGGACCTTTGTTCTAAGGTCGCGGCCCCAAATCGGGCCTCCGCGCGTTTAGGCGCCCGGCGATCGGGGAATCACGGCGGCCCTCAGTGCGGCGCCGGCAGCCGGAACAGGCTGCGTGCCTTCGGCGCCTCGTCGCGCGCGAGCGGCTCGGCGAGGTAGAAGCCCTGTCCGAACTCGCATCCGAGGTCGCGCAGGGCGTTCAGCTCCTCGACCGACTCGATGCCCTCGGCCACCACGTGCAGCTCGAGCGCGCGCGCGAGGTCGATGATCATGCGCGCGAACGAGGACTCCTGGCTCCCGCGTGTCATCCCCTCCACGAACGGCTTCGCAATCTTCAGGATGTCGAGCGGGAGGGAGCGCAGGTAGCTGAGCGACGAGTAGCCGGTGCCGAAGTCGTCGAGCGCCAGCCGCACGCCCAGGGCGCGGAGGCCCGCGAGCGTCGCGAGGCTCGAGTCGGCGTCCTGGACCAGGCTCTCCGTGATCTCGAGCACGAGCAGCTCGGCGGCGAGCCCCGTCCGCTCGAGCGCCAGGGCTACGGTGTCGGGAAGGTTCGGATCGCGCAACTCCACGGCGGAGAGGTTCACGTGCACGCTGATCGCCTGTCCCGGGCGCGCTCTTTCCTGCCACATGCGCGCGCTGCGACACGCCTCCTCGAGCACGAACTGGCCGAGCGCGATGATCATGCCGGTCTCCTCGGCGAGCGGCACGAACTCGGAGGGCAGCAGCCGCCCGCGGCCGGGATGGTTCCAGCGCACGAGCGCCTCCGCGGAGGCCACGTCGCCGGTCGCGAGCGAGACGATCGGCTGGTACTCGACCACGAGCTGCCCGCGTTCGACTGCGCGTTGCAGCTCTTCCTTGAGCCCGTGGCGCTTCAGCACGGCGTCGCGCATCCCTGGGTCGAACACCGCGGAGCGACCCTTTCCGGACTCCTTCGCGTGGTACATGGCGAGGTCCGCGTTGCGGATCAGCTCGTCCGCGGCGCCGCCGTCGTGGGTCGTCGCGATGCCGATCGACAGGTGCACGAAGATGATCTCCCCGGCGGCGCTGACGGGGTGCTCGAAGGCCTTCATGATGCGCTCGGCGACCATCGCCGCGCTGTCGGCAACCCCTCGCTCGTCGCCCACCATCACGGCGAACTCGTCGCCGCCGAGGCGTGCGATCGCGTCGTCGGGCCGCACCGACTCGCGCAGCCGGCGGGCCACCGCGACCAGCAGCTCGTCGCCGGCGGCGTGGCCGAACGAGTCGTTGAAGGTCTTGAAGTCGTCGAGGTCGACGAACAGCACCGCGACCTCGCGCTCCCCGACGCTCAGCGCCGCCTTCACCTGCTGCGTGAAGAGGCTGCGGTTCGCGAGGTCGGTGAGCGGGTCGTGGAAGGCCTGGTGGTGAAGCTGCTCCTGGAGCGCGCGCAGCTGGTGGACGGCCTGCTCGAGCCGGTCGTACTGGAGCGCGACGCTGGCGTTGTTGGCGAGCGTCTCGAACAGCTTCAGGTCCTCGTCGGTGAACGACCTGATCACGCCGTAGCGGTTGGCGAGCATGATCGTCCCGATCACGCGGTCCTCGCCCGGCAGCACCGCCACCATCGCGTCCGTCACGAGCCGGCCGTCGAGGTAGCGCCGCAGCCGCTCCGAGCCGAACGGCCGCGTGATGTGGAGCGCGGGCCGGTCGGCGTCGACGAGCGCGCGCAGCTCGGCCGCGACGTCCGGGTCCATCGGCTCCATCACCTCCTTGTAGTCACCGGGGCCGAGCGTCGTGCGCAGCGGCGGGTTGCCGTCGTTGCCGAACAGGACGATCTCGGCCATCTCCGCCCGGAACGACTCCAGCGAGCGCTCCAGCAGGCCCTCGAGCGCGAGCACCATCTCGGGAGATCGCGACAGCGTTCGCGTCGCCTCGTAGAGGAACTCGAGGCGCTCGTGGCGCTGGCGCTCCATCAGATACGCGCGGTAGGCGAGGAACACCACCAGCGCCGGCACGACGAGCAGCGGTGTGGCCCGCGCGTCCGTGGAGACGACGATCGCGCCCGCCAGCGCGAGGCAAGTGTTGGTGGCCGTCACGACGAAGTCCATGGTCAGCATCTGGACGATCATGGAGACCCTCAGCCCGCCCTCCGAGAGCGAGATCGCGAGGCCGATCAGCATCACGGTCACCACCGCGCTCGCCTGGGTCGCGAGCAGGACGGCCGCCCATGTGTCCGGCTCCAGCGCCGACTGGCCGGCGGGCGCGATCGCGTGGACGACCATCGTCGCCAGCGAGGCCGCGAGCGCGAACTGCGAGAGGTTGAAGACGAGCTTCACCGGCGGAAGGCGTCGCTCGATCGCGAACGTGGCCGCGCTGCCCAGCAGCGCGCCCGTCACGAGGTCGCCGCCGGTCGCGAACAGCAGCCCGAACACGAGCGGCACGTCCCCGAGCGTGAAGGAGTGCGCGCTGCGGCGGAACTGCAGGTGGACCACGCAGCTCTCCGCCACCAGGAATCCGAGCGCCAGGCCCCACCAGGAGAGATGGGGGTCGACCAGCGCGGGCAGGTCGCGCACGATCGTGACGTACAGCGCCGCCGCGGTCGCGGCGATGGCAAGGTTGAGCCACCAGACCGGGCTCACGCGTCTCAGCCGGCGTCCGACCATTTTCGTGGCCGGGGTCGCGTCGCGCGGTTCGGGGGGCGCCTCCTGCGGCGGCCCGTGCGGGCCGCTTGCTTGGAGTGCAGACGACATGGGTTTGGGCTTCGAATCGGCCGCGGGTCGGCGACCCTTGACCGATACCGCCCCGGAGCCGTCACATAGCATGGCCGCCACAGCGAAACCCACCCAAGGAGTCGAGATGGCGAGCGTGATCAAGTTCCTCGGCGACAGCGACCTGATGCTGCGCGTCCAGGAGGATGTCGGCGCCGTGCGCGAGGCGCACGCCGCAAGCGGCGGCACCGCGCCGTTTCAGCTCACCTTCGAGGCCAACGGCGCGCCCGTGTTCGTGAACCCCGCGGGGGTCGCCTACTGGTTCTCGGTCGGCACGCACGAGGAGTGACGGCCATGGATGCGCTGACCTGGACGGGTGACGGCCTCGAGCGGCGCGAGGTCGACGCCCCGGCGATCCAGGGGGACGGGGAGGCCCTCGTGCGGCCGATCGCCGTCGCGACGTGCGACCTCGACTCGCTGATCGTGGTGGGGCAGACGCCCTTCCCGGCGCCGATCGCGCTCGGCCACGAGTGCGTGGCGGAGGTGGTCGAGGTCGGAGACGCCGTCGGCTCGCTCGAGCCGGGCACGCGCGTTTCCGTCCCGTTCCAGATCTCGTGCGGGGAGTGCGACAGGTGCCGCGCCGGGCGCACCGCCAACTGCAGCGCGGTCCCGCCCTTCTCGATGTACGGGTTCGGGCAGACGGGCTCGGACTGGGGCGGCTTCCTCTCGGACTCCGTGCGAGTCCCGTTCGCCGGCCACATGCTCGTGCCGGTGCCGGCCGGCCTCGACCCTGCCGCGGTCGCGAGCGCCTCGGACAACATCCCGGACGCGTGGCGGGCGGTCGGGCCGCTCCTCGAGCGCGAACCGGGCGCCGCCGTGCTGGTGGTGGGAGGCGCCGGCCCCGGGTCGATCGGCCTGTACGCGGCCGCGATCGCGGTGGCGCTGGGCGCGGAGCGCGTCGTCTACGTGGACGCCGACGCGGGCCGGCGGCGGACCGCCGAGGCGTTCGGCGCGGAGGCGCGCGACCGCGACGGCGAGCGGCCCGGGCGGTTCCCGATCACGGTCGCGGCGAGCGGGGACGCCGAGGGACTGGCGCTCGCGCTGGCCTGCATGGAGTTCGACGGGACCTGCACCAGCACCGCGATGTACCTCGGGGAGCAGCCGCCGCTGCCGCTGCTCGAGATGTACATGCGCAACACGACGTTCGTGACCGGCCGCGTGCACGCCCGCGCGGCGATGCCGCGCGTCCTGGACCTTGCGGCGGGCGGCGTGTTCCACCCGGAGCGGGTCACGAGCAAGGTCGTCGCCTGGGACGACGCCGCGGATGCGCTGCTCGAGCGCGACTGGGTGAAGCTCGTGTTCGAGCGCTAGTGGCGCGCTAGTCGATCTTGGCGCGGGTGCGCCGCCCGGCGGAGCCGCTCTTGCGGACGGCCTTGCGCGAGGAGCCGAACGGCTTCTGGAACCACCGCCCGAGCGGGCCGGGCGCCTTTCCGGCGGCGCGCTGGCCGACGCCGAGCGGGGCGTCGCCGCCGCGCTCCAGATGCCTCGACAGGCGCGGCGCGAGGATCGCCACCAGGAACAGCAATATGCAGAAGGCGATGATTCCGGCGATCAACATCGTGTCAACCGCTTACCCCTGAACCGCCCGGGCTAACCACCGGTGTCAGGCTCGAGCGCCCGGATGCTCAACTCGTATCGCTCGCGGGCGGGCACCGTCCCGACCACCGAGCGCACGCGCGTCCGGCTGTCGAACGTGCGGCGCAACAGCAGGCCGTCCTTGCGGCGCAGCCAGGAGTCGAGCACGTACGCGCCCCGCACGCGGCCGCTCAGCGCGGTCCGCACGCGCAGGTGCACGGCCTCCACCGTCGTCCCGGCGGCCTTGACCGGGCCGATCGCGGCGACCTCTCCCCGCGCGATCGCTCCGGTGGCGCGGGCCCGGCACCGGTCCGTCCAGCGGAAGCCCTCCTCCACCTGGGCCGGGCGCGGGACCCGGCGGCCCGAGCAGCGATACGAGTACTCCTCCACGCGCCCGAAGAACTCGTGGTGGTCGGTCACCGAGCGCAGCTGCCATTCGCCGCCCTCGACGCAGTAGCGCCACTCCGCCCAGCGCTCCGGGGTGCCGTCCCAGCGCTCCGTGAGCTCGCAACCGCTGAGGTCGACGGTGATCGTGCTGCGCGGCCCGTAGCGATGGCGGCCCGGCAGCGGCCCGCCGATCTGCTCGAAACCCGTGGTCGCATACGAGTAGGTGCCCGGCGGCTGCGTGCCGGCGGGCGCCGCCGGCGCCTCCTCCGAGTCCGAGCCGCTCCCGCAACCGGCCACCGAGAGGGCGATCGCGAGCGCGAGGATCGGGCGGAGCAACGTCATGGGCGCGTCATTGTCCTGGTTCCGTCGGGTGTCAGAGCTACCTTGCTGTGTTCGACATGGAAGCTGTGAGAACCCTTCAACCCGTAAAGAGCGACGACCCGCCGGCCGGCGCCGCGAGCGTCACGGTCCACGGCGACGAGGTGCTGATCGAGCACCTGTCGGTCGAGGACCGCACGCTGGTCGAGCTGATCGAGCACCGGCGCGACCGCGAGATCGCTCCCGAGGAGACGGTCTCGAGCGCGCTCGAGATCGGCGCCCGCGTGCTGGACCGGGAGGCGACCGGGGCCGAGGTCGACGCGATCCGTCACGAGCTGGAGCGGGCCTCCGCCGAGGCCGAGCACGCCTTCGCCGAGCGCGCGCGGGTGATCGGCGAGCGTCTCGAGAAGCAGTTCGAGCATTTCGTCGGCGAGGACGGCGGCGCGATGTCGAAGGTGCTCGACGCGCACGGCGACGAGCTCGCCGAGCTGATCGCGCGCCACTTCGGCGGGGACCGCAACACCGCCGTGCAGCACCAGGTGAAGGAGATCGTCGCGAAGTCGCTTCAGGAGTCGCGGCAGGACCTGCTGCGCCAGTTCTCCGCCGAGGGCGGGCACAACCCGCTCGCCGACTTCAAGGCGTCGGTGGTGCGCGAGGTGAAGCGATCGGGCGAGTCGCACGACAAGCTGATCGAGAAGATCGCGCAGCTCGAGGGCGAGGTTAAGCTGCTCCACAGCGGGCGCGAGGCCGAGGCCGAGCTGGCGGCCGAGCGCGAGCGGGGCACAGGCAAGGGCCGCACGTTCGAGCAGCAGGCGTTCGAGCTGGTCGAGGAGATGGCGGCCGCGCGCGGCGACGTCGCGCATCACGTCGGCGACGAGCGTTCCGCGAGCGGCGGCAAGAAGGGCGACATCGTGATCGAGCTCGACGCCGGCTCGGGGCCGTCGAAGGGCCGCATCGCGATCGACGCGAAGGACGAGAAGCTCTCCAAGAACCGCGCGTGGGAGACGCTCAACGCGGCGCTCGCCGAGCGTGACGCCGGGTTCGCGATCCTGCTCGTCGCCTCCGACGAGAAGGTCCCGTCCGGGCGTCAGCAGCTGCACGAGTACGAGGGCAACAAGATGATCGTGACGCTCGACAAGGAGACGCTCGACGCGCGCTCGCTCCAGCTCGCCTACCGCTACGCCCGCTGCCGCTGCCTGATGGCGGCCGAGCGCGACCTCGCCGTCGACGCGGTCGGGGTGCGCGATGCCGCCGAGGAGGCGCTGTCCGCGCTGAAGGAGGCGCAGAAGATCCGCAGCTCGCTCACGGGGGCGAGCAAGGGCGTCGCCGCCGCGCGCGAGTCGCTCGACCTGATGGTCGGCCGCGTGGAGGCGCAGCTGGCACGCGTCGAGACGCTGATCGACGCCGCCTGAGCCTGCACCGCGGCGGCCGTTCACGAAATCTTCCCTGCAACTCGCGGGGCGACCGATAAGCTTGGCGGGCTCTCGACCCCCGACCGAGGACCCGCCCCCATGGCCGTTTCGCATCTCGACAGGCTGAGCGCGACAGACGCCAGCTTCCTCACCCAGGAGAACGACCGCGCGCACATGCACATCGGCGCGGTGCTCGTGTTCGAGGGCCCTCCGCCCAGCTACGACGAGTTCAGCGAGCACGTCGAGGCGCGCCTGCACCTGGTTCCCCGGTTCCGCCAGAAGCTTGCCTTCCCGCCGTTGCAGTCCGGGCGCCCCGTCTGGGTCGACGACCCGCGGATGAACATCGAGTACCACGTGCGCCACGCCTCGCTGCCGGAGCCCGGCGACGACCACCAGCTTCAGCAGTTCATGGGCCGGGTGTTCTCGCAGCGGCTCGACCGCTCCAAGCCGCTGTGGGAGATGTGGCTCGTGCCGGGCCTCGAGGGCAACCGGTTCGCGATCGTCCACAAGACGCATCACGCGCTCGTCGACGGCGTCTCGGGAGTCGATCTCGCGACGGTCCTGTTCGACGCGAACCCTGTCCCGGCCGGGCTCACGCCGCCCGTGCGTCCGTGGGAGCCGAAGCCCGAGCCGAGCGAGGCCCAGCTGCTCGCGCGCGGGGCCGAGAATGTCGCGAAGGTCCCCCTGCGGGTCGGCCGACGGTTGCTGCGGACGGCCCAGCACCCGCGGCAGACGGTCGCGCACGCCGCACAGGTCGCCGAGGGCCTCGGCGAGGTCGCTTGGGAGCTGATGAACCCCGCTCCGTCCGTGCCGCTGAACGTCGAGATCGGCTCCCACCGGACGTACCGCTGGGTGCACTCGCACCTGGACGACTTCAAGCTCGTCAAGGACACCTTCGGCGGCACGATCAACGACGTCGTGCTCGCGGTGGTCGCGGGCGCGCTGCGCAGCTGGCTCGCCAACCGCGGCATGCGCACCAGCGGGCTCGAGCTGCGCGCGCTGGTCCCGGTCAGCATGCGCACGGAGGAGGAGCGCGGCATGCTCGGCAACCGCCTCGCCGTGTTCCGCGCGCCGCTCCCGGTCTACGCGGAGGACCCGATCGAGCGCCTGCGCATCGTGCGCGAGGAGATGGGGAAGATCAAGCAGTCGAAGCAGGTGATGGGCGCCGAGGCGCTGGTCGCCCTGAACGACTTCGCTCCGCCGACGGTGCTGGCGCAGGCGTCGCGGCTCAACTTCTCGACGCGCCTGTTCAACCTGATCGTGACCAACGTGCCCGGCCCGCAGTTCCCGCTCTACGTCCTCGGCCGCGAGCTCCAGACCGTCGTCCCGGTGGCCTTCCTGCCGGAGAAGCACGCGCTCGCGGTGGCGATCTTCTCGTACAACGGGAAGGTCAGCTTCGGGCTGCTCGGCGACTTCGACGCGATGGACGACATCGACGTGGTCCAGGCGGGCCTCGAGGGGGCGCTGCGCGAGCTGGTGGCCGCCGCCGCAGCGCGCCGGCCCCCCAAGCGGACGCGCCGTGAGCCGGCCCGGACGCCCGCCGAGTAGCGCGCCACTGGATCGGGCCGGGCGTCCCTGAGATAATCCCCGGGCATGGACCCCCGCCGCAAGCGCAAGATCCGCCTGGTGATCGCCCTCAGCGTGGCGATCGTCCTGGGCGGCGCGCTCGTATACACGTCGTTCAGCGCGGCGACCGAGACCCGCACGCCCTCCGAGCTGCTGGCGAGCGCCACCCCCGGCAAGTCCTACGAGCTGACCGGCAAGGTGGCCGCCGGGTCGGTTCGCCGCAGTGACGACCGGCTGCTGTTCCGGGTCCGCGACCGCAACGGGACAGAATCGGTGCCCGTGCGCTACTCGGGGGCCGTGCCCGACCCGTTCCGCGAGGGCCGCGAGGTGATCGTGACCGGCAAGATGGACAACGGCCGCTTCATAGCCGAACCCGACAGCCTGATCACCAAGTGCCCATCCAAAGTTCTCAAAGAAGGAACAGAGCTCCTAGCCCACGGCCGGGGGGCCTCACCGGAGGCTGAAGACGGTTTTTAGGCCTCCGGGGAGGCCCCCCGGGCGTGGGGCGGTGTAGCGCCGCCCGCCCCGGCTACAATGCTCGGCCGTGTACACCTTCCTTTCGGTGATCCAGGTCCTCATCTCCTTCGTCCTGATCTTCCTGGTGCTGTTGCACTCGGGCAAGGACGCCGGGCTCTCGGGCGCGTTCGGCATCGGCGGCGCCGGTGCGGGGCCGTTCGGCGGGGGCTCCCTCGTCGAGCGCAACCTGAACCGCTGGACGGTCGGCTTCGCGATCGCGCTCGGGGTGAACACGATCATCCTCCTGAAGATCTGAGCGGCGCGCTCCGCGCATACCGCCCAGCGCGAGGCCGCTGGCCACGGCGACGAACTGCACGCATGCCGCGAGCCTGATCGTTCCCGACGCCCCGAGCGTGGTCACCGCGGGCCCGGCGCAGGCGGCGCCGACCGCGAACGCTCCGACCTTCAGGGACGCCGCGGTCGTGAAGATCTGTCCGAGCAGCTCGGGTGGCGTCCACCGTTGGCGCGCGCCGAACGTCGCCGCCAGGCCGGGGCCGTCGGCGAGCCCCGCGAGCGCGATCAGCAGGAGCGCGATCGGCAGCGTCGGCGCGAGCGGCCAAAGCAGCATCACGCAGCCGACGAGCGTGATCGCTCCCAGCACGACGCGCTCCGGGGGCCACCGGGTCTGGAGCCGCACCAGCGTCAGCGCCCCGATCGCCGAGCCGCACGCGAACGCCGCCCACATGTAGCCGGCGGTGCTGCGGTGCGCGCCGAGCTCGTCGAGCGCGAAGAACGGGAAGGCGACCGTCAGCAACCCGAGCCCGCCCAGGTTGAGCGCGCCGGCCGCCGTCACCGAGCGCAGGGCCGGGGTGGAGGCGAGCAGGCGCAGGCCGTCGCGCACGATCGTGCGCAGCGCGCGGGTGCGGTCGACATCCCGTGCGCGGGCGTCCATCTCCGGGATGCGCGCGATCAGGCCGATCGCGCCGATCGTCAGCACGGCCTCCACGATCAGCGAGACGTCCGGCCCCGCGATGGCCGAGATCGTCCCGGCCAGCGCCGGCCCGGCGATCACCGCGATGTTGAAGCTCGTCGCTTCCAGCGCGTTCGCCTGGGCGAGCAGGTGATCGGGCACGATCACCGGGATCAGGCTCGTGAACCCGCCGAACGAAAGGGGCCAGGTGAGGCCCGCGACCAGCGCGACCAGCGGGCACGGTCCAGTCGGGGGCGTTGCCGGCGAGGACCACGATCCCGACGATGCTCGAAGCGGCGAGCACCTGGTCCAGCATCATCGCCTGGCGGCGGCGCCCGCTGCGGTCCAGCCAGGCGCCGAGCAGCGGGCCGGTGACGAGGCTCGGCAGCGTCACGGCGGCGACGGTCGCGCCCGCGAGCGCGGCGCTGCCCGTGCGCTCGAGCACGAGCAGCACGACGCCGACCGAGAACATCTCGTCGGCGAAGCGCGTCAGCGTCGCCGTCACGTAGAACAGCGGGTAGCCGCCATGTCGCCGGAGGCGCCCGAGATCGCCGGTGGACATCCGCTGATCGTTTCACAGCCCATGCGGCCTTCATGTGCCTGAGCGCACTCAATGTCGTGCTCACGCGGCCGTAGCCGCCGGATATCCTTGGCTCTCCCCGACGGAGGAGCGGCCTTGGAATTCGAATACAGCCCCAGGACCCAGGAGCTCAGCGAGAACCTGCTGGACTTCATGGACAACCACGTGTATCCGGCGGAGCAGGTCTGGTACGAGCAGGTGACCGAGTCCGGGAACCCGTACTTCCATCCGCCCGTGATGGAGGAGCTGAAGACCGAAGCACGCAACCGCGGGCTGTGGAACCTGTTCCTCCCGGACAAGCGGTTCGGGGCGGGGCTCACGAACCTCGAATACGCGCCGCTCGCGGAGATCACCGGCCGCAGCCACATCGCCCCGGAGGCCCTCAACTGCGCCGCGCCCGACACCGGCAACATGGAGATCCTCGCCGAGTTCGGCACGCCGGAACAGCAGCAGGACTGGCTCGAGCCGCTGCTCGAGGGCGAGATCCGCTCGTGCTTCGCGATGACCGAGCCCGAGGTCGCCAGCTCGGACGCCACCAACATCCAGAGCCGCATCGAGCGCGACGGGGACGAGTACGTCATCAACGGCCGCAAGTGGTGGACCAGCGGCGCCGCGAGCGACCGCTGCAAGATCTCGGTCTTCATGGGCGTGAGCGACCCCGAGGCCGACCCGCACCGGCGCCACAGCATGATCCTCGTGCCGCTCGACACGCCGGGCATCGACATCGTCCGCACGCTGCCGGTGTTCGGCTTCGACCAGGGTCACGGCGGCCACTGCGAGGTCGTCTTCGACGACGTGCGGGTGCCGGCGTCGAACATGCTCGGCGAGGAGGGCGCGGGCTTCGCGATCGCGCAGGCGCGGCTCGGCCCGGGCCGCATACACCACTGCATGCGCGCGATCGGCATGGCCGAGCGGGCCTTCGACCTGATGTGCCGGCGCGCGCACGCGCGCACCACGTTCGGCAAGCCGCTTGCGCGCCAGGGCGTGATCCGCGAGTGGATCGCGGAGTCGCGGATCGAGATCGAGCAGGCTCGCCTGCTCGTGCTCAAGACCGCCTGGCTGATGGACAAGGCGGGCAACAAGGGCGCGCGGATCGAGATCTCCGCGATCAAGGTCGCGGCGCCCGAGGTGGCAGTGCGCGTGATCGACCGCGCGATCCAGGTGCACGGCGGCGGGGGCGTCAGCAACGACTTCCCGCTCGCGGCGATGTACGCGGCCGCGCGGACCCTGCGCATCGCCGACGGCCCCGACGAGGTGCACAAGCTCTCGATCGCGCGGCGCGAGCTGCGCCGCTACGAGCCGCAGCTCGAGCCGGTCGCATAGGGCCCGTGCCCGAGGTCCTCGTCGAAAAGCGCGATCGCATCGCGTACATAACGCTGAACCGGCCGGAGGCGAGGAACGCCGTCGACCCCGCGATGCACGAGCTGCTGTGGAGCACGTGGGAGGACTTCCGCGATGACGACGCTGTCGACGTCGCGATCCTCACGGGCGCGGGCGATGCCTTCTGCGCCGGCGCCGATCTGAAGACCTACATACCGCCGGTGATCGAGGGCGCGACGCCGCGCTGGGTCCGCGACAACGTCGCGACGGGGCTCGGCGGGTTGACCCGGGGCCTACACCGGATCTACAAGCCCGTGATCGCGGCGGTCAACGGCTGGGCGCTCGCCGGCGGCCTCGAGACGGCGCTCGCGTGCGACATCAGGATCGCCTCGGAGCGGGCGATGTTCGGGTCCTTCGAGGCGCGGCGCGGGTACCACCACGGCGACGGCGGCATCGTGCGGCTCGTCAACGCCTGCGGGGCGGGCATCGCGCTGGAGATGCTGCTGACCGCGGAGCCGATCGACGCCGAGCGCGCGCTGCGCTGCAACCTCGTGTCGAAGGTCGTGCCGCATGACCTGCTGATGGACGAGGCGGAGAAGGTCGCCCGCCAGATCCTGCGCAACAGCCAGATCGCGGTGCGCTCGGCGAAGGAGACGATCCTCGACGTGATCGGCCGGCCGCTCGACGACCAGCTGCGCATCGAGGCCCTGAACGCGTATGCCTGTGCGGACACCGAGGAGACGCTGGCCCTGCTTCAGCGGTTCTACGAGAAGACCGACGCGGGCCGGGCCGGGACGCACAAGACCGAGCTGTGAGGCGCGCGGTCGTCACGGGGGCGGCCCGTGGGATCGGCGCCGCGATCGCGGACGCGCTGCGGGGCGCGGGAATGGAGGTCGTGACGGTCGACCTCGCCGAGGGCTGCGACGTGCGGCTCGACGTGGCACGCGATCCGTTCCCCGACCTCGGCGAAGTCGACGTGTGCGTCCCGAACGCGGCGATTACGACGACCGTCGCGGCCGCGCACCGCATGACGCCGGAGCAGTGGCAGCGCGACATCGACGTGAACCTGACCGGCGCGTTCCGGACGGTCCAGGCCGTCCTCGGCGGGATGCGCGAGCGCGGCTACGGCCGCATCGTCGCGATCTCGAGCGGCGCGGCCGAGTCGGGCCTGCCCGGGCAGGTGGCCTACAGCGCCTCGAAGGCCGGGCTGATCGGGATGGTGCGCACGATCGCCGCCGAGAACGTCGCCCGCGGCATCACCGCGAACGCCGTGCTGCCCGGGTTCGTCGAGACCGAGAACGTGCGCGCGATGCCGGCGGACGTGCTCGAGCGCGTGACGTCGGCGTTGCCGGCCGGCCGGATGGCCGCGCCGTCCGAGGTCGCGGGCCTGGTCGCCTACCTCGCCTCCGAGCACGCGGGCTACGTCACCGGTCAGGCGATCGGGATCGACGGCGGCCTGCGGCTCAACACGAGGTCGATCACCTGATGCGCTTCTCGGCTGCGGCGACGGCGCGTGCGGCGTTGTCGCGCGCCCGGGCCGCGTCGCGCTCTTTCCGCTCGGCGTCGCGCAGCGCGGCACTCGCCTGCGCGGCCCGCTCCCGCGCCTCGTCGGCGCGCCGCTGAGCGTCGTCGGCCCGCTTGCGCGCCCGCTCGGCGGTTTGCGCCGCCGAGGCGTGTGCGCGCTGCGCCTTCTGCTGCTCCGACTTGGACGCGGCCAGCTCGCGCTTCGCCTCGCGGCGCCGCTCCGCATCCTGCCGCGGCTCCCTGCCGCCCTTGGTTTGCCGCCCGCGCGCCGGCTCGGCGGGGGCGACGCTCACCTCCGAACCGCCGAACAGGCCGACGGCCTCGCGCTCGCGCACGAGCCGGCCGGCGGCAAGGTCGCGTGCGGTGTGCTCGTCCAGCGCCGCCGCGTGCAGCGTGGCCCTGATCCGCTCGTCGATCGATGCGGTCGCGCCGCCGGCCTCGCCGGCGACCGCGGTTGCGTCCCGGGTGAGCTCGTCGACCAGCTCACGCTCCTCGGCCGACACGCGCTTGAGGGAGGAGCGATCCTTGCCGGCGAGCAGCGCGTCCTGCGCCTTGCGCAGTCGGTCACCGATCGCCAGCAGCCGTTTGACGTCCTGCGGCCGCCGTCGCGCGAGCTGGTTCAGCGCCCAGGCGGGGACCGTCGGCTTGCGCAACGACTTGACGGCGTCGGCCTCGTCGCGCCGTCCTTCCTGGCGCAGGCGCCGCGCGAGCGCGTCGCGTGCCTTCGTGAAGTCCGCGGGCGCGAGCCCGTAGAGCTCGTCGGCGGCGTCGTCGGGCCTGCGGCCTGCCATGCCGGGATTCTCGCGAAATAGGATGCGCCCCGTGTCTGGTCCGCTGACTGGCAAGGTGGCGCTCGTGGCGGGCGCGACCCGCGGCGCCGGGCGCGGCACGGCGATCGCGCTGGGAGAGGCGGGCGCGACGGTCTACTGCACCGGTCGCACGACCAGGAAGCGGCGCTCGGAGTACGACCGGCCGGAGACGATCGAGGAGACCGCGGAGCTCGTGGATGCCGCGGGCGGCGAGGGAATCGCAGTCGAGGTCGACCACCTGCAGCCGGCCGAGGTCGAGGTGCTGGTCCGGCGCATCGAGGCGCAGCGGGGCCGGCTGGACGTGCTGGTGAACGACATCTGGGGCGGCGAGAACCTGTTCGAGTGGAACACGCCGGTGTGGGAGCACGACCTCGACAAGGGGCTGAGGATGCTGCGCCTGGCGATCGACACCCACCTGATCACCAGCCACTTCGCGTTGCCCCTGCTGATCCGCGAGCCCGGCGGGCTGGTCGTCGAGATGACCGACGGCACGCTCGAGTACAACGCGGTGAACTATCGGCTCTCGACCTTCTACGACCTGGCCAAGACGGCGGTCATCCGGCTCGCGTTCGCGCAGGGCAAGGAGCTCGCGCCGCACGGCTGCACCGCCGTGGCGCTGACGCCGGGCTGGATGCGCTCGGAGATGATGCTCGACAACTACGGGGTCACCGAAGCCAACTGGCGTGACGCGGCGGCCAGGAACCCCCACTTCGCCGCGATCTCCGAGACCCCGCGGTTCGTCGGACGCGCGGTCGCCGCCCTCGCCGCGGACCCGCAGCTCCATCGGCGCAACGGCGGCTCTTTCTCGTCCGGCGGCCTCGCGCGCGAGTACGGCTTCACCGATCTCGACGGCTCCCGGCCCGACTGCTGGCGCTACATGGTCGAAGTCCAGGACCCGGGCCGCCCAGCGGACCCGACCGGCTACCGATGAAGCCGGAAGCCCGGATGCAGGCCGACGATCTGATCAGCGAGACGCTGTCGCTGCCGCACGGCGAGCTGCATCTGCTCCAGCCCCGCGAGAGCGCCGAGCTGCCCGACGACGGCGACGTCGAATGGGCGCCGCTGGTGCCCTACTGGTCGGTCCTGTGGCGCAGCGGGATCACGCTCGGACGGGAGCTGGGCCGGCGGCGGCTGGACGGCCTGCGGGTCGTCGAGCTGGGCTGCGGCATGGGAGTGCCGAGCCTCGCGGCGAGCCGCTGCGGCGCGGCGGTGCTGGCGACCGACGCGAGCGATGAGGCGCTCGAGCTGCTCGCCCGCAACGCGTCCCGCAACGGGCTCCCCGTCGAGACCATGCAGGTCGACTGGACGAGCCCGGCTGCGTTGCTCGCGCGCGCTCCCTTCGACCTCGTGCTCGCTGCGGACGTGCTGTACGAGCGCGCGAGCGTGGCGCAGCTGCTGGCGCTGCTGCCGCGGCTCGCGCCACGGGTGCTGCTGGCAGACCCGGGGCGCCCGGCACGGACGCGTTCCTCGCCCAGGCCCGTCGCCGCTGGCCGGTCGGGACGCAGGCCAGGGGGGTGGTGAGCATCCACGCGCTCGGATGACCCGGCCGATCACCGCTCCAACCCGTAGCGCTCCCAATGCTCGGCCGGGATGTCGGCCGGGTCCTTGTACCAGTACCAGACGCACGGATCGCGGTCGAAGTCGTCGGGCGGCTTGCTGGGGTAGACGGGCAGGCCCGTCCAGCGGATCGGCAGCAGCTCGTTCATGAAGGTGCAGTGCGTGCAGTACAGGGGGAACCCCGCGCGCCCGTAGCTCCAGTCGTGCGCCTCGGCCGTCACGCCGAATCCGTTCGGCCCCTCGTAGGCGCCGTTGCGCCACAGCCGCTGGCCCGAGCCACACGGGTTCATCGCGAACGTGAACTTCTCGTCGTCCTCGGTGACGTGAAGGCGCCGGGGTTCGGGCCCGTGCCGCTGCACGAGTGCGCGCGCCAGTTCGCGGCGAGCGCGTGCACCATCCAGCGCCGGTCCTGCTGCTGGATCGCCTCCGCGTGCGACTTCCAGCCGCGCTCGAGGCTGTACTCCCACGCGGCCTCGACGCCCTCGTCGCCGAGGCGGTCCTGCACGAAGCTGATCAGCCCCGCCATGCCGCCCGCCATCAGGTCGTGCAGCAGGCGCCACTCGTGCTTCATCTCCTCGCACAGCGCCTTCGCGGCCTCGGGGTCGCCGCGGTCGATCGCCTCGATCGCGCGGTCCATCGTCGGCCGCGACATCTCTGCGAGCTCCTCCTGCGAGAACCAGCGCTCCGCCATCGCTTCCTCCTCTAGTCCCTGTTCACCGGCCGGCGTGAGCCTATAGCCGGCGGCTGGAGGTCTAGCTGACGGCGGCGAGGTGGCGCACGCGCGGCTTCGTGCGCGTGAACCGGCGGCGGCGCACGCCGTGCGGGCGGTGTCCGCGCAGCTCCCACAGCGCGCGCTCGAGCGCGCCCGGCAGCCGGCGTACCTCGGGGAGCGACTCGGGGTCGGCGTAGAGCCCGAAGTGCATCCATTCGCGATAGCTGAACATCCCGATCGAGAGGTTGTGCCCCTCGGCGAGCGGCACGACGGGATAGGCCTCGCGCAGCTTCGCCCCGGCCATGTACACGGGGAAGCGCGGACCGGGGATGTTCGAGACGGTCAGGTTGTAGACCCGCTTGCTGCCGACGAGCTTCGCGGCCGGTGTCTTGAGCGCGCTCGGCAGGTAGCCGAGCGCGTTCATCAGCCCCTCGAACGCGGCCGGCCGGTTGGCCGACTTGAAGGCCGCGGTCTGCTCGTGCACGCGCTGCAGGCGCGACTCGGCGCGGCCCAACTCGAGCGGCAGCTCGATGAACGCGAACGAGATGCGGTTGCCCAGCGCGGTGCGCTCCTCGTCGGTGCGGACGCTCACGGGGACCATCGCCTTGAGCGGGCGGACCGGCTCGCCGCAGCTCAGCGCGAGTGCGCGCAGCGCCCCCGTCACCGCCGCGAGGCAGACGTCGTTGACGGTCACGGAGTGCGCGCGCTTGATGCGGATCAGCTCCTCGATGCGGGCGCGGTGGCAGACGAGCGTGCGCCGCGGGCCGAGCGACGTGTTGAGGAACGAGGGCGGCGCGATCCGCAGCAGGTCGCGATCGACGGAGCCCGCCGCGCGGCGCACCGTGCCCGGGAGGCTGTCCGGGCCGGGCCGCGCGAGACGGGTCAGCCGCAGCGCCGCCGAGACCGTCTCAACCGCGCCGCCGCGCAGCGAAGCGAGCGTGAGGCCGACCGCGCCGGGCGGCTGCCCCTTCGGCTTCCACTCCTCCGGGCTCATCGGCTTGGCGTCCGGATCCGCGTCGAACAGGAGCAGCCCGAGCTCGACGGCCGACTTCCCGTCGACGAGCGCGTGATGCATCTTGAACACGATCCCGAGCCTGTCGTCCTCGAGGCGCGGCAGGAAGTACAGGTGCCACAGCGGGCGGTCGCGCAGCAGCGGCTCCGACAGCGCGGCGCCGGCCTTGCTCATGAAGTCCGCGAGCGGGACTGCCTGGGTCTCCGGCGCGAGACGCGTCACGTGCGCGCGCACGTGAAAGCGGGGGTCGTCGACCCAGTAGGGCTCGCCCAGGCCCGGCGGCGGGAACGCCAGTCGCTGGCGGAAGCGGGGCGCGAACCCGAGCCGCGCGTCGACGCCGTCGGCCACCTGCTCGAGCGTGGGGCGGGGGCGCCCGGGATCGATCGAGAACAGCCCGCACCACGCGACATGCATATGCGCGTTGGAGGTCTCCACCCTCAGAAAAGACCCATCAAGCGGTGTGAGCCGCTTCACGCTGCGAAGAATCCTCCAATCGGCGGACGGACCGCGACCTACCGTCTTGACAATCGGCGGGAGCACGAATTGGACCACTGTCCAAAGACCCGCCCGCGCCCCCCGCATACGGTGACGCAGGAGCGATGCGCCCGGAGCATTCGACAAGAGTTGACGACAGCCTGGCGACCGGCCTCGGGTTGCTGCGCGAGGTCCACCAGGAGATGGTCGAGGCCGTGCTGCACGGCGAGGGCATGGAACGCGTCGCCGTGCTGGCCTCCGAGCGCGTCGGGCGCCCGGTGGCGATCGTGGTCCCCTCGGCCGGGGTCGCCACCGTGGTGCCGCGCTCGGAGGGACGCGGGCTCGCGGCGGTGCGGCGCCACGTGGCCACGCGCGGACGCGCGGGCGCCACGCCGCCGGAGATCGCGCTGGCCGCGTCCGTGAACAGCGGGGGCGAGCCGGTCGGCATCGTCGCGATGCTGGCCGGGCCGGCGCCGCCGCCGCCGGAGGCAGCCGAGGTGCTGCACCTCGCCGCGCTCGCCGCGATGACCGGCGTCGCGCTCGACGAGGTGCGCGAGCAGGAGGTCGCCCGCCTGCGGGGTGGGCTGCTCGAGGAGCTGCGCGAGCGCGAGGTGCCCGCCGAGGACGTCCTGCGCAGGGGCGCGCGGCTCGGCAGCGATCTCTCCGGCGGGGCGATCGTGGTCGTCACCGAGGTCCGCTCGACGCGGCCGCGCCAGCTCACCGCGCTCGTGTCCGACGACTACCCCGGCGCGATCGCGGAGCTGCTCGACGGCCGGATCTACGCGCTGCTGCCGGCGGGCCCGGGCGTCTCCGCCGCGGTGGCCACCGACGCCGCACGCGGGCTCGCCGAGCGCCTGCGGAAGCACGGCCCCACCGCGATCTCGTCGCTGTACGGCGACGCGGCGGACCTGCACCGCGCGGTCGAGGAGGCCGAGCTGGTGCTCGAGGTCGTGTCCCGCGACGAGCGCATGGCGGAGACCATGTCGGAGGCGGGCGCGGGCGTCTACCGGCTCCTGTTCCGCGTGCTCGCGTCCCATCCGGGCGAGATGCGCAGCTTCTTCGAGGACACGGTGGGGCCGGTGGTGCGCTACGACGATCGCTACCACGGCGACCTGCTCGCCACCCTCGAGGCCTACCTTGCGCACGACTGCAACATGAACGCGACCGCGCGCTCGATCTACGCGCACCGGCACACGGTCGCGTACCGGCTCGAGCGGATCCACCAGCTGACGGGCCTCGACCCCACCGCGAGCGAGGACCGCGAGCGGCTCAGCCTCGGTCTGAAGGCCCACCGGATCGTCGCGCCCAACCTGCCCCGCTGACCCCTCGGTATGGTTGACGCATGGCTTCCGCCGGCTCCCGCGGCGCTGTCGTGATCACCGGTGCCTCGACCGGCATCGGGCACGCCAGCGCCCTGCACCTCGCGTCGCTCGGCTTCGACGTCTTTGCGGGAGTGCGGCGCGACGCGGACGCCGAGCGGCTGCGCGCCGCCGGCAACGGGCGCATCGAGCCGCTGCACATCGACGTCACCGACGCGGCCTCGATCGGCGCGGCCGTCGAGCGGGTCGGCGCGGCCGTCGACGGGGGCGGGCTCGCGGGCCTCGTGAACAACGCCGGCATCGCGGTGCCGGGCCCGATCGAGTACATCCCCGTGGACGAGTTCCGCCGCCAGATCGAGGTCAACCTCGTCGGGCAGATGGCCGTCACGCAGGCGTTCCTGCCGCTGCTGCGGCGCTCGCGCGGCCGGATCGTCAACATCGGCTCGATCGGCGGGCGGGTGGCGCTGCCGCTGCTCGGGCCCTACGCGGCCTCGAAGCACGCGATGGAGGGGCTCAGCGACTCGCTGCGGCGCGAGCTGCGCCCGGCGGGCATCGAGGTGTCGCTGATCCGCCCAGGGCCGATCGCCACCGAGATCTGGGAGCGCGGCAACACCACCGCCGACGAGCTGCTCGAGCGGATGCCGGGAGTCGAGGAGCACTACGGCCCCGCGATTGCCGCGTCGCGCGCCTGGGCCTCCGAACGCGCAGGGGAGGCGATTCCGCCGTCCGTCGTCGCAGCGGTGGTCGGCGACGCGCTGACTGCGGACAAGCCGCGCACGCGCTACCTGGTCGGCCCGCGCGCGAAGCTGATGGTGCGGTTGCGGGAGCTGCTCCCGGACCGCTGGTTCGACGCGCTCATCGAGCGCCTTGCGAGGAGAGGTTGACGATGGCGGAGATCTGCGGGCACCTCGACAGGATCCAGGCGGTGACGCCGAGCAGCACGAAGGGCTGCAGCCAATGCATGGCCGAGGGGGCGCGCTGGATGCACCTGCGCCTGTGCCTGACGTGCGGGGAGGTGGGCTGCTGCGACTCCTCGCCGAACCGCCACGCCAGCAAGCACGCGGCCGAGCACGGCCACCCGATCGTGCTCTCCTTCGAGCCGGGCGAGGACTGGTGCTGGTGCTACGAGGACGAGGTCGCCTTCGCGGTGGACGGACTCCCGGTCGAAGTCCAGCAGCACGACTGACCTAGCGGCCTAGAGCTGCTCCGTCTCCGTCGGCATGCCGAGCAGCACCCTGCCGGTCAGCTCCCACGTGGCGGGCCCGACGAGCATGTGCTGGGTCGCGGCGTGCACGTCGCGGAAGCGGCGCTGCAGCGGGCTCGTCTCGTAGATCGAGGACCCGCCGCCGAGCTCGTAGGCCGTGTCGACGACGCCGGCCGACGCGCTCGTCGCGTGCGTCGCTGCGAGCCGCAGCGCCGCACGCTGCGCGACGCTCACCTCTCCCTCCAGCCGGGCCTGCGCCCAGCCGCGCTCGATCTCCGCGTAGAGCAGCTCCCGCGCGGCGCGCAGCGATCCCTCCGCGCGCGCGACCCCGGACTGCGTCGCGGCGCGCTCGGCGAGCCGCCGCGAGCTGAGCGTGGGCGTCTTCGCGCCCGCCAGGTCGGCGATGTCGTCGAGTGCAGCGCGCGCGATCCCGAGCGCCACGCCGGCGATCGACAGAGCCAGCAGCCCGAACACCGGGAACGCGTAGAGCGGCCCGCGCTCGAGCGGCTGGTCCGTGAGCAGCGACGTCGTGCGCTCCGCGGGCACCCGCACGTCGTGGACCTCCATGTCGTGACTGCCCGTGCCGCGCAGGCCCGAGACGTTCCACGTGTCGAGCACCCCGGCCTCGTCGGCCGGGAACAGCGCGAGCCGGATGTCGGGCCGGCCCTCGACGACCATCGCGGGGGCCCCGTTCTCCAGCACGAAGCAGCCGCCCATCAACCAGTCGCAGTGGTCGACCCCGCTGGCGAATGCCCAACGCCCGCTCACGCTGTAGCCGCCGGGGGCGCTCTGCGCCCGCCCGCGGGGCGCGAACACGCCGCCGGACACCGACCCCGCGTCGCCGAACACGTCCCGCGCGGCGCTCTCGTCCAGGTAGGCCGCCACCATTCCGCTCGTGGCACACGCGGCGATGCACCAGCCGGCGGCCGCGTCGGCGCGTGACAGCTCCTCGACCGTCGCGACGAAGGTCGCGGGGTCGCTCTCGCCGCCCCCGAGCGACGAAGGCACGAGCATGCGGAAGAATCCCCCGGCGACGAGCGCATCGGCGACGTCGGAGGGAAGCCTGCGGTTGCGTTCGCCGTCCTCGGAGTGCGCCCGCAGAAGGGGCGCGAGGGCGCGAGCGGCCTCCACCTGTGCGAGCCCCACGGCTCGGGTAGCGTAGCCGACGATCGCGAGGACCCGGAAAGGAACGAGGAGAACGAGTGAGTGAGCGATTGAACCGCCAATGGGTGCTGGCCTCCCGGCCGGAGGGGATGGTCGAGCCGGCGCAGTTCGAGCTGCGCGAGTCCGAGGTGCCGGAGGTCGGCGAGGGAGAGTTCCTGGTCCGCAACCTCTACCTGTCCCTCGACCCCGCGATGCGGACCTGGATGACCGATCGCCCGAGCTACGTTCCCCCGGTCGCGCTGGGAGAGGTGATGCGCGGCATGTGCACCGCGCAGGTCGTGCGAGAGCCGCAGCCCCGACGTCCGCGAGGGCGACACGCTCGTCGGCCTGTTCGGATGGCAGGACTACTCGGTCGCCAAGGGAGACTGGTCGATCAGCAAGGTCCCCGCTGACACGCCGCCGACCTGGCCCCTGAGCGTGCTCGGCATCACGACCCTCACGGCGTACTTCGGCCTCAAGGAGATCGCGAAGCCCCGGGAGGGGGAGACCGTCGCGGTGTCGGGCGCCGCCGGGGCCACCGGCTCGGTCGCCGCGCAGCTCGCGAAGACCTGGGGCTGCCGCACGATCGGGATCGCGGGCGGGCCGGAGAAGTGCGGCTGGTTGACCGGGGAGCTCGGTCTCGACGGCGCGGTCGACTACAAGTCCGAGGACGTGCGCGCGCGGCTCAAAGAGCTCTGCCCGGAGGGGATCGACGTGTTCTGGGACAACGTTGGCGGGCGCACGCTCGAGGCCGGTCTGGCGAATCTCGCGATGCACGCGCGGGTCGTGCTGTGCGGCGCGATCGCCAACTACAACTCGGACCGGATCCCGCCCGGTCCACGCAACTACATGAACCTGCTCGTCAAGCGGGCCCGCATGGAGGGCTTCGTGGTGTTCGACTACATGGATCGCGCGGACGAGGCGTTCGCCGAGCTCACGCCGATGATCCGCGACGGCCGGCTGCGCTACCGCGAGGACGTGCGCGACGGGCTCGAGAACGCGCCGAAGGCGCTCGTCGACCTGTACACCGGCGACAACACGGGCAAGCTCCTGGTGAAGATCGCGGAGCCGGCATGAGCACGGGAGTGATGCTCGGGCTGCCGGCGGGCCTCGAGGGGGAGGTCGAGGACCTCGTCGACGACTGGGGAGCGACCGGGAAGGTGGCGCGACTTTGGGAGGGCGACGCAAGGCTGTGGACCGGCGCCGACGAGGGGGACTGGCTCGGCTGGCTCGACGCGCCGACGGAGGAGATGCGCGGGGCCGAGGCGCTCCGCCGGCTCGCCGAGGACGTCGGCGCCGCGGGCTTCGAGCACATCCTGCTGCTCGGCATGGGCGGGTCGAGCCTCGCCCCGGAAGTGCTGGCGAAGACCTTCGGCGCGATCGGGGCGAGCCCGCGGTTGCACGTGCTCGACTCGACCGATCCCGCCCAGGTGCGCGCCGCCGAGGCGGCGATCGATCTCACCCGGACGCTCTTCTTCGTCTCCAGCAAGTCCGGGTCGACGCTCGAGCCCGACGTGCTCAAGCGCTACTTCCTCGACCGCGTCCGCCGGGCGGTGGGGGAGGCCGAAGCGGGCGCGCGCTTCGTCGCGATCACCGACCCGGGCTCGGCGCTCGAGCGCGAGGCGGAGGCGGACGGCTTCCGCGCCGTGCTGCACGGCCGGCCCTCGATCGGGGGTCGCTACTCCGCGCTGTCGAACTTCGGGATGGCGCCCGGCGCCGTCGCCGGAGTGGACGTCGTCGAGATGCTCGAGCGCGCGCAGCGCGCCGCCGACGCATGCCGCCCCGACGTTGACGCGCGCGAGAACCCCGGCCTGGTGCTCGGCGCCGTGCTCGGCGTGGCCGCGCTCGGCGGCCGCGACAAGGTGACGCTCGTCGCCTCGCCCGGCGATCGCCGATCTCGGCGCCTGGCTCGAGCAGTTGCTCGCGGAGTCGACCGGCAAGGACGGCCGCGGCCTGATCCCGGTGGACGCCGAGCCGCTCGGGGAGCCCGACGCCTACGGGCCCGACCGGTTGTTCGCCTACCTGCGGCTCACGAGCGATCCGGACTCCGCCCAGGATCGCGCGGTCGAGGCGCTCGAGCAGGCGGGCCACGCGGTCGTGCGCATCGACGTCCCCGACCGCCTCGACCTCGGAACGCAGTTCTTCCAGTGGGAGTTCGCGACCGCGGTGGCGGGCGCGGTGATCGGCGTCAACCCGTTCGATCAGCCCGACGTGGAGGCATCGAAGGTGAGGACACGGGAGCTGACCGCGGAGTACGAGCGCACGGGCGCGCTCCCGGTGGAGCACCCGATCCTCGAGGAGGCCGGCCTGTCGGTGTTCGCGGACGCCCGCAACGCGGAGGCGCTGGGGAAGCACAAGTCGCTCGACGCGATCCTCGCGGCGCATCTCGGCCGCGTGCAGGACGGCGACTACGTGGCGCTGCTGCCCTACATCGAGCGCTCCGAGGAGCACGAGCGGGCGCTCGCGGACATCCGCCGCGCGGTGCGCGACCACACCCGCGCCGCCACGTGCGTCGGGTTCGGCCCGCGTTTCCTGCACTCGACCGGCCAGGCATACAAGGGCGGGCCGAACACGGGCGTCTTCCTGCAGATCACGTGCGACGACGCCGAGGACCTCGCGATCCCCGGCAACGCCTACTCGTTCGGCGTCGTGAAGGCCGCCCAGGCGCTCGGCGACCTCGACGTGCTGGCCCAGCGCGGCCGGCGTGCGCTGCGGGTGCACATCGGCGCGGACGTCGAGTCCGGGTTGCGCGCGCTCGGCGACGCGATCACGCGCGCGCTCTCGAAATGAGCGGCCTGAGCGGCGGGATCGACGTCGGCGGCACCAAGATGCAGGCCGCCGTCGTGTCCGGGGAGGGGCAGGTCGTGGGCCAGGCCCGCCGGCCGACCCGGACGAATGCGAGCCCGAAGGAGGTCGTGCAGGACCTGGCCGACGCCATCAACGCGGCGGCCGAGGACGCGGGCGTCGAGGGCACCGCGCTCACCTCGGTGGGCATCGGCTGGCCGGGCCCCGTCGACACGGATGCGGGGGTGGTCACGAAGGCCGTCCACCTTCCCGAACTGCGCGGATACCCGCTCGCCGACACGCTGTCCGGAGTCGTCGGCGTGCCGGTGCGCCTCGGCAACGACGTCCAGGTCGCCACCGATGCGGAGTTCTCGCTCGGCGCGGGCCGCCCCTACGCGTCGATCCTCGGAGTCTTCTGGGGCACGGGGGTGGGCGGCGGCATCATCCTCGACGGGCGGCCGTGGACGGGACGGGGCGCTGCCGGCGAGATCGGCCACGTGGTGGTCCGCGAGGACGGCCGGTGGTGCCCTTGCGGGCGCCGCGGCTGCCTGGAGGCCTACGCGGGCCGCGCTGCGATGGAGAAGCGCGCGCGCCGCGCGATGGAGCGCGGCGAGCACACGATCCTGTTCGAGATCATGGAGGAGCGCGGCCGCGATCGCCTCACGAGCGGCGTCTGGGAGCGTGCTCTGCGCCATCACGATCCGCTCGCCACGCGATTGATGGATCGCGCGATCCAGGCGCTCGGCACCGGCATCGCATCAGCCCTCAACGTGCTCGACGTGGAGGCCGTGGTGATCGGCGGCGGCCTCGGCGTGCGGCTCGGCGAGCGCTACCTGGAGCGCATCGACGAAGCGGTGATGCCCCATCTGTTCGCGGACGACCGCCCGCCGGCGATCCTGGTCGCCGAGCTCGGCGACCTGGGCGGGGCGATCGGGGCGGCGATGCTCGCTCGTTCGGCTCCCTAGAGCCAAAAGCGAGCGCGCGGAAACTTTTCGCACGACCGTTCGTTCATATGCTATGTTGCGCCGCGAGGAGATGGAGACGGCCGCCGAACAGCGTGACCAGCAGGCCGACGGGCGCCGGGCCAAAGGCGACCGGACGCGCCGCACGATCCTCGATCACGCGGTCCAGATCGCCTCGACCGAGGGCCTCGAGGGTCTTTCCATCGGGCGCCTCGCGGATGAGCTCGGTTTCAGCAAGAGCGGCCTGTTCGCGCACTTCGGCTCGAAGCTCGAGCTGCAGGTCGCGACCGTCCGGGCCGCGCGCGAGCTGTTCCTCGAAGAGGTCGTGGCGGGCGCGCGTGTCGGCGGCGGGATCGACGAGGTCCACTCGCTGACCGACTCCTGGCTCGGCTACATGGAGCGCGAGGTCTTCCGCGGGGGCTGTTTCTTCTCGGCCGCGTCGCTCGAGTTCGACGGACGCCCCGGCCCCGTCCGCGACGAGGTCGCGAGCATGGTCAGCGAGTGGCTGATGGCGCTCGAGGCCTCCGTGCAGGACGCGCAGGACGCGGGGCACCTGTCACGCGACGTCGATCCGCGGCAGCTCGCCTTCGAGCTGCACTCGCTCGGCATGGGCGCGAACTGGGCCTTCCAGCTCTACCAGGACCACGAGGCGTTCACGCGCGCGCGGTCCGCAATCCGCCAGCGGCTGCAGGCGGCTGCGCCACTGGCGCCATTCGAGGTCGAGGTCGACGAGGGTGCCGCCCGCCGGACCCTCCGCACCCAGATCGCCCGGCTGGAGCGCGAACTGGCCTCCCTGTTCGCATCCGCCCGGCCGGGCGACGACCTCGACTGGCGTGTCGGTGTCGCGGGCGCGCCGCGTGTGCTGGACATCGGCGATCTCGAGGCGTTGCGCGACGACCTCGCCGGGCGGGTCGAGGAGATCCGCCGCGCGCAGCGCGAGCGGGCCGGCGCGCAGGAGGAAAGCCGCGGTCGCCTGGAGGCGATCGTCGCGGACCCCGCGGAGCACAAATGGCGCCGCGTCTCGAACGAGGACATCGGCGAGGACGGTTGCAAGCACTATCACTCGACGCCGCGACTCGGCCTGGTCGGGATGCTGATGGGCTGGTGGCGGGTCAAGGTGTCGTCGGGCTGCCCATAGCTGTGCAAGGGATGGGAGAGATCTGATGGTTCGTAGCGCCGCCGACAGGGCCTTCCTGCCCGCCAAGAACCTGTTCGAGCAGGTCGGCGACATGATGATCCTGACCGGCAAGACGATCGTCTCGGCGATCCGCCCGCCCTACCCCTACGGCGGCGAGTTCATGAGCCAGTTCCTGTTCGCGCTGCGGCTGTGCTGGTTCCCGCTGCTGATCTCCACGATCGCCTTCGGCTACGGCGCCCCGGGCCTGCAGGCGGCCAACTTCCTCACGCTGTTCGGCGCCCTGGACCGGCTCGGGGGCTTCTTCGTGCTGGCCAGCATCCGCGAGTTCGCGCCCTGGGTGGACTCGATGATCGTGGCGGGCGTGGCCGGCACCGCGGTCACCGCCGACCTCGGCGCGCGCAAGATCCGCGAGGAGCTGGACGCGCTCCAGGTGTTGGGCGTGGACCCCGTCAAGAACCTGGTCGTGCCGCGCTTCCTGGCGCTGATGCTGGTGACCGGCCTGCTCGACGTCTACGCCCTGATCTTCGGGATCTTCGGGGGCGTGCTGGCGGAGCTGGTCTACCACCAGAACCTGGCGGGCTTCTGGGCCACCTTCTTCGCCAACGCCTCGGTCGTGGACCTCTGGGGCAGTGTCGTGAAGACCACGATCTTCGGCGCGATCATCGCGATCGTGTGCTGCTACAAGGGCATGACCGCCTCCGGCGGCGCCGCCGGCGTGGGCCGCGCCGTGAACGAGGCGGTCGTGATCGCCTTCTCGGGGATCTGGGCCTTCAACTACGTGTTCACGCAGACCTTGCTCGCGACCCACCCCGAGATCTTGGTGATCCGCTGATGGCCGCCAAGCCCACCACCACCACCCAGCCCACGGGCTGGCTCGCGGTCCCGCGCGACTGGATCGCGAGCCTCGGCGACATCATCCGCTTCTGCGGCCAGTCCTTCGGCGACATCTTCAACGGCCGCGTGTTCCACTTCTTCGGCGAGGCCCTGCGCCAGGCCGGGATCCTGATCTTGGGATCGGCCCTGGTGATCTGGGGGATGGTCTTCATCTTGGGCCTGCAGTGCGGGATCGAGGGCGCCTACTTCAACCGCTCCGTGGGCGCGCCCGCCTACGCGGGCGTGTTTTCAGCGCCTGGTGCGACCTGCGCGAGATGGTCCCCTACATGTTCGGCTACATCATGAGCGCGAAGGTCGGCACCGGGATCGTGGCCGAGCTCGGCGCGATGCGCATCAACGAGGAGATCGACGCGCTCGAGGTGATGGGCGTGCGCCCGATCACGTTCCTCGCCGCGACCCGCCTGCTGGCCGCCTGGATGGTGCTGCCCTTCATCTACATCGCGGCCGTCGGGGTCGGCTTCTTTGCCTCCTACCTGGCGGTGGTGGAGCAGATCGGCGAGGTCTCCTCGGGGGGCTACTTCCTGATCTTCTGGATGTTCCAGAACCCCCCCGACCTCTTGTTCAGCGTGATCAAGGGGATGGCGATGGCGACCGCGATCGTGGCGGTCGGCTGCTACTACGGCTACACCGCCTCCGGCGGTCCCGTGGGCGTGGGCCAGGCCACCGCCAAGTCGATGATCCTCAACATGGTGCTCGTGCACCTGATCGGGATGATGGGCTCACAGATCTTCTGGGGTGCGAACCCGAGGGCTCCGATCGGGGGCTAGCGCTTGAGTACCGGCCCGCTTCGCCCCCGAGCGTCGGCGGGCGGCTGGCTCGACATCCCGCGGGACTGGATCGCCAGTCTCGGCGACATCATCGGCTTCGGCGGCCGCGCCTTCGGCGACATCTTCAACGGCCGCGTCTTCCGCTTCTTCGGGGAGACGTTGCGCCAGGCCGGGATCCTGATCCTGGGATCGGCGCTCGTGATCTGGGGGATGGTCTTCATCCTCGGCCTCAGCTGCGGGATCGAGGCCGCCTACCTGAACCGCCAGTACGGCGCGCCCGCCTACGCGGGCGCCTTCACGGCCTGGTGCGACCTGCGCGAGATGGTCCCCTACATGTTCGGCTACATCATGAGCGCGAAGGTCGGCACCGGGATCGTGGCCGAGCTCGGCGCGATGCGCATCAACGAGGAGATCGACGCGCTCGAGGTGATGGGCGTGCGCCCGATCACGTTCCTCGCCGCGACGCGCCTGCTGGCGGCATGGATCGTGCTGCCCTTCATCTACCTGGCGGCGATCGGGGTCGGGTTCTTTGCCTCCTACCTGGCCGTCGTGCAGCAGATCGGCGAGGTGTCGTCAGGGGGGCTACTTCCTGATCTTCTGGATGTACCAGAACCCGCCCGACCTGCTTGTTCAGCGTGATCAAGGGGATGGCGATGGCGACCGCGATCGTGGCGGTCGGCTGCTACTACGGCTACACCGCCTCCGGCGGTCCCGTGGGCGTGGGCCAGGCCACCGCCAAGTCGATGATCCTCAACATGGTGCTCGTGCACCTGATCGGGATGATGGGCTCACAGATCTTCTGGGGTGCGAACCCGAGGGCTCCGATCGGGGGCTAGCCCTCGCGCGCCCGACCCCGTAGGGTTCCTTCCTGGATCTGACAGGGAGGCGAGGGTGGCGCAGACACATATGGAGCGGCTGAGTCCCATGGACGTGTCGTTTCTCGACCAGGAGAAGCGCGGCTCGCACATGCACATCGGGGCGGTGATGACCTTCGAGGGCCCGCCTCCGTCCTACGAGGACCTGCGCGCCCACATCGAGTCGCGCCTGCACCTCGTACCGCGCTACCGCCAGAAGCTCGCGTACCCGAGGCTCGAGATGGGACGGCCCCTGTGGGTCGACGACCCACGCTTCAACCTCGCCTACCACGTGCGTCACACCGCGCTGCCGAGCCCCGGCACCGACGACCAGCTGCGCCAGCTCACCGGCCGGCTGTTCTCCCAGCGCCTCGACCGCTCCAAGCCGCTGTGGGAGTTGTGGCTGGTCCAGGGCCTGGAGGACAACCGGTTCGCCGTGATCAACAAGACCCACCACTGCCTCGTGGACGGCGTCTCGGGAGTGGACATCACGACCGTGCTGTTCGACACGTCCCCGACGCCGACTCCGGTCGGGGCCGGAGCCGTGGACGCCGGGGCCGGAGCCCTCGGCGGCGACGCTCGTGGCGAAGGGCGTGAAGGGACTCGCCGAGTTCCCGGTGCGGGTCGCGCGCCGCGCGCTGCACGCCGCCCGCCACCCCGGAGAGACGGCCGGCGAGTTGCGCGAGGCGGCCGAGGGGCTCGGCAACATCGCGTGGAAGTTCGCCAACCCGCCGCCTCCGACGCCCCTCAACGTCCCGATCGGCCCGCACCGCCGGGTGCGTTGGATCCGCATGCCGCTGCAGGACCTGAAGACGATCAAGAACGGGCTCGGCGGCACGGTCAACGACGTCTTCCTCGCGGTCGTCTCCGGCGGGCTCGCCGCGGACGCTGCGACGGCGCGGCGTGCGGACCGAGGGCCTCGAGCTGCGCGGGATCGTGCCGGTGTCGATCCGCGGCGACGGCGAGCGCGGAGCGCTCGGCAACCGCATCACGGCGATGCTCGGCCCGCTGCCGGTGTACGCGACCGATCCACTCGAGCGGCTGCGGATCGTGAGCCGGGCGATGATGGGGCTGAAGGAGTCCAAGCAGGCGGTCGGCGCGGAGACGCTCACGCGGCTGCAGGACTTCGCGCCGCCGACGATCCTCGCGCAGGCGTCGCGCCTCAACTTCTCCCAGCGCGCGTACAACCTGCTGGTCACGAACGTGCCGGGGCCGCAGTTCCCGCTCTACCTGATCGGTCGCGAGATGCAGGAGCTGTCGCCCGTGCCGTTCCTCGCGCCGGAGCGCGCGCTCGCGGTCGCGATCATGAGCTACAACGGCCAGGTCACGATCGGGCTGATGGGGGACTACGACGCGATGGCGGACCTCGAGGAGTTCGCCGGGGACATCGAGTACTCCGTCTCTGAGCTGCTCGACTCGTCGCGTGCTTCGCGATCGGCCGAGCAGACCGTGCCGGCGACTTAGCGCGCCAGGCGCGTGAAGAGGCGCTCGAGGGCGGGGGTGAGGACCTTGCGCTCGAAGTCGGGCTGGGGCGTGGTGAGCTGACCGAGCATCAGCCCCGTGACGGCCGCGACCACGAGGTGCGCGTCGGTCTGGGGATCGTCGGAGCCGGCCGCGCGCAGGCCTGCCTCGGCGAGCCGCAGATGCGCCGCCTCCCAGCGCAGCACCTGCTCCTGGAGCTCCGGCTGGCGGGAGGCCTCGAGCACGAACTCGAACATCGCGACGGGGCGCGCCGGCTCGGCGAGGTCGGCCGCGAGCGCCTCCGACAGCGCCCGCGCCCAGCCCGCGGGGGTCACGTGCCGAGGCGCCAGGTCGAGCACCAGCCGCTCGAGCCGCTCGACCTCCTCGGCCGCTGCGAGGGCCACGGCCTCGCGGAAGATCTCGTCCTTGGAGGAGAACCAGTAGGTCGTCGCCGACAGCGCCACCCCGGCCCGCTCGGCCACCGCGCGATGGGTCAGCGCGTCGGGACCTTCCTCGCCCACGAGCGCGATCGCGGCACGCAAGATGACTTCGCGGCGAGCGGCACCGCGCGGTGCGTCTGTGCCTTGGTACATTTGTGCCACTAGCTGGTACAAACATACCAAAGGCCTTGGAGGGTCAGCCATGGCGACCGTCGCGCAACAGATCAGCTACACGGACCTCTACGCCCGCTGGGAGCGCGGAAACTGGCGCGCCACCGAGATCGACTTCACCGAGGACCGCCGCCAGTGGTGGGACGTGATGAGCGAGTTCGAGCGCAAGGCCGCCCTGTGGAACTACGCGCTCTTCTTCTGGGGCGAGGACGCCGTCGCGGACGGGCTCTCCCCGTACATCGACGCGGCGCCGCTCGAGGAGCAGAAGTACTTCCTGGCGACCCAGCAGGTCGACGAGGCCCGCCACGCGGTCTTCTTCGCGCGCTTCATGAAGGAGGTGTGCGACATCGGCGACGGCACCGTCTCCGGCGGCCTCGAGGCGATCCGGCCGCAGCTCACCTGGGGGTTCCGCATGGTCTTCGACCGGCTCGAGCGCATGTCGCAGGAGCTGCGCGACGATCCCTCGCTGCCGCGGCTGTCGGCCGCCGTCGCCCTCTACCACGTCGTGATCGAGGCGACGCTCGCGCAGCCGGGCCAGCACTTCATCACCAGCTACCTGCACGACCGCGACCTGCTGCCGGGCTTCCGCGAGGGAATGGACCGCATCGCACAGGACGAGCAGCGCCACATCGCGTTCGGCGTGAAGCTGCTCTCCGACATCGCCGCGCCCGACCCCGAATGCCGCCGCGCCGTGACCGACCTCCTGCGCGAGGTGCTCCCGTGGACCGCGTCCGTGCTCGTCCCGCCGGGCTGGGACCTGCGCTACACGGAGGTCTTCGGCTTCCGGCTCGAGGACATCGCCAAGGAGGGCGCCGACTCGCTCGAGACGAAGATGCGCAGCGCGGGCATGCCGATCGAGGATCTGCCGGGCCCGCCGCTGTTCGCCTACGGGCTTCCGGCCGAGCGCCGCGTCGAGAACGGGCTGCGGCTGGTCAAGGGCGGGGTGCTGGGGGAGAAGACCGGCCCGCCGAGCTCCGACCACGAGACGATCGCGGCGCTGTTCGACCTGCTCGGCGCGAGCCTCGACCATTCCAAGGCGCCGGCCGACCCGGGCACGATCCAGTGGGACTTCGCGGACGCCGAGCCGTGGCACCTGATCGTCTCCAACGGGGACACGCGGGTCGCGCGCGGTCTCGCCGAGCGACCGACCGTCACGCTGCAGTGCCGCTTCGAGGACTGGGCGGACGTCTTCGCCGGCCGGGAGAACGCGCTGCTGCTCGCCGCGCGCCGCCGGCTGCGCACGCGCGGTGACTTCCGCTGGCTGTGGCGCGCGCGCCGCATGTTTCCGCGCTAGCCGTCCACGTTGCGACCGGGGCCGCGGCTAACGTGGCCGCATGCCGACCAAGATCTCCTTCTCGGGCTGTGACCCCGTGGTGGTCGACGAGGACCTGCTCGCATCGATCGATCGCCTGTTGAGCGAGCGCGGGCGCCCGGCCAAGTTCCAGCGCTTCGTGCGCTCCACCGAGGAGCCGCAGGAGGTCTGGATCAACCCGGCGACGGTCACCTACATCGAGGAGTACACGCTCTCTCAGCCGTTCGGCGATCCCGCCGGGTAGCGCCTAGCGCCGCAGCTCGCCGGCGACCATCGCACGCGCGGCCCTGCGATAGGCGGCGACGTCCATGCGCGGGTACCACGAGCGCTGCAGGAAGAGTCCGTGGAACAGCGCGACGATCGTGCGCGCGACCGCGTCCGGGTCGAGGCCGGGGTCGATGTCGCCACGCGCCTGCCCGGCGCGCACCACGGCGCCGATCCGATCCCGCCACAGGTTCACCACGCGTCGCACGAGCGCCATCACGTCCGGATTGCGCGAGGCCTCCGCCCACAGGTGGACGATCGCGCGCGCGCCGGAGTCGTTCCCGCGACCCGAGACGGAGTCGAACACGACCATGATCTGGTCGAAGGCCTGCTCCAGCGACGCGGGCTCCCCCTGCCTGTCGAGCTCGGCGAGCACCGCTCGCGCGCCGGAGAAGACGTCGTCCGCAATCGCGTGGATCAGCTCGTCCTTCCCGGCGAAGTACGAATAGACGGCTCCGGGGCTCAGGTCCGCCTCGCGGAAGATGTCCTGCATCGTCGTGCGGTGCAGCCCCTCGCGCGCAAAGCAGGCGAGCGCCGCGTCCATGATCTGGCGCCGGCGTGCCTCCGCGTGTTCCTCTGTGACCTTGGGCACCGTTGACAGAGAATATCTATTTCAGTATAAAGAACGAGCATTCGTTTTTGACAGAGCAAGGAGCGAGGAGGAGCGTGATGACCACACAGCTCGAGACCGGCACCGAGCGCGACGGATCGGTCGTCCTGGTGGACGGCCGGACGCTGACCTACGCGGAGCTCGGCGACCCGGCAGGTGGGCCCGTCGTCGTGCTTGACGGTCCCGGCTCGCGCGGCCTCGCCCGAGCGGCCCACGACGCCGCCGTCATCGCCGGCGCGCGACTGATCGTCCCGGACCGGCCGGGCTTCGGAGGCTCGACGCCCGACCCCGGCCGCACCTACCGGTCGTGGCCCCCGGACCTCGCCGGGCTGCTGGACGCGCTCGGGATCGGCTCGTTCGGGATCTTCGCCCAGTCGGGCGGCACCCCCTTTGCCTTCGCATCCGCCGTCGCGCTGCCCGACCGCGTGCGCGCTCTCGCCTTCACCGGGGCTGTCTCGCCGCTCGGGGAGCGGGGCGCGCTCGACGGCGTCGCGGGGCCGATGCGGATGAACTTCGTGCTCGCGCGGCGCGCGCCCTGGCTCCTGCGGCCCTTGCTCGGCATGGCGTCCCGCCAGATGCGGAAGGACCCCGAGAAGGCCGCGGGGCGCTTCGTGCCGAACCTGCCGCCGGCCGACCGGGAGGTCCTGGCTGCCCACGGGATGCAAGAGATGCACGTGCGCACGACCGCGGAGATCCTCGGCAGCACGAAGGAGATGGCGCACGAGATTCGCATGCTCGCGCGGCCGTGGGAGGTCGACCTCGGGGCGGTGCGCCCTCCGGTTGCCTTCTGGGTGGGGGAGCAGGACGGCACGCACCCGCCGGAGATGTCGCGCCGCCTGGCCGCGCGGCTCGGGAACGCGCCGGTAAAGGTGGTTCCCGCGGCGGGGACATTCGGGCTGCGACCCCTCTACGGCGACGTGCTGGCCTTCGCGCTGCGCGACTGAACGGCCTTTCGATCACGGCCTGAGCGGACCGCCCGCCCTTCGAGCAGGCGTGAGCTTCGCGCGCCGCACGCGTCTAAGGGGTGGTGCGGTCGAAGACTCTCCTGCTCGCCGCGTGCGCCGCGGCGCTCCTGGGCCTGCCGCCGAGTGCGGGTGCCGCGCCGTCCCGTCCCTCTGGGCTGGCAGCGACGGGCGTCGCGGGCGGGCACGCGCGGCTCGTATGGTCGCCCGGCGCAGACGGCGGCAAGCAGACCGTGGCCTACCGGGTGTACCGCGACGGCCGGGCCTACAAGCGCGTGCGCGGGCGCGTGCTGCGGGTGCGGATCGGCCGGACCCGCGTCTACCGGGTCGCGGCGAGCGACGCGCGCGGCCACGTGGGCCCGCGCAGCAATCCGGTCAAGGTGGTCCGGGGACACCGGCCGCCCGGCGCGCCCGCGCGCGTGCGCGCGTCGAAGGTCGGGCAGTCCCGCGTACGGCTCTCGTGGCGGCCGGGCCGCGCCCGCGGCGGCCGGATCGCGGGCTACCGCATCTTCCGCGACGGCTTGCTCGTGCGACAGGTGCGGGGCCGCCGCGGGAGCGATCGCAACCTCGCCGCGGGGACCAGCTACAGGTTCACGGTCGCCGCCGTCGACACGCAGGGATACCAGAGCCGCTCCGTGCGGATCGCGGTCAGCACCGACATGCCGGGTGCGACGCAGGGACGGGCGCACGCTTTCCTGCTCGCCACCACTGACGAGAGCTTCCGCGACCTGCAACGCAACTACCGCCAGATCGGGACCGTGTACCCGACGTACTTCGAGTGCCGCGCCGCGGACGGCGCGATCATCGGCCGCGAGGACCCGCTGATCACGAGCTGGTCGCGGCTGCGCGGGATCCGCGTGCTTCCGCGCTTCGACTGCCAGCGCCCGGCCACCCTGCACTCGATCCTGACCGACGCGGGACGGCGCGAGGCGACGATCGCGGCGCTGGTCGCGCTGGCGTCCAAGCACGGCTATGACGGCATCAACGTGGACTTCGAGAACGGCGACGCGAGCGACCGCACCGCACTCACGGAGTTCGTCTCGCGGCTCGCGACTCGCCTGCACGCGGCCGGCAAGCGCCTGGCGGTCGAGGTCTCGGCGAAGTACGAGCACACGACGACCGGGCGATCGGGCTTCTACGACTACGAGGCGCTCGGCGCCGTGGCCGACACGGTCTTCGTGATGAACTGGGGCTGGCACTGGTCGACCTCGGCGCCGGGCGCTCCCGACGACATGGAGTTGAGCCGCAAGGTGGCCGACTACGTGGCCGCGATGCCCACGCGCACGCGGTTCGTGCTCGGCACCCATCTGTACGGGATGGACTGGCCGAACGGCGGCGGCCCCGCCAACCGCGCGGGCGCGCTCGAATACGCCGACGTGGGCGCCCTGATCGAGCGCCACCGCCCGTCGCCCGCGCTCGACCCGCTCTCCGATGCGTGGACGTTCGGGTACGTGGACGCGGCCGGGACGCGGCACGAGGTCTGGTATCCGGACGCGACCACGATCGCGCGGCGCGTGCGGCTCGCGCGCGACCGGGGCCTCGGCGTCGGCTTCTGGCGGCTCGGCCGCGAGGACCAGCGCATCTGGGCGGACCCGCAGATCGCGCCCGGCTCGGCCTGGCCGTAGGTGTAAGGCTCATGACCTGAGCCCCGCGGGCGCCGGGCGACCCCGATCGGGTTCGCGTGGACGCGGCCCCGGTTCCGGCCGGTATGCCCGGATATCCTCTCGCGGATTCGGCTGGAGGGCGGGCCCGGGCGGGCATCGCCTCCGGCTCCTCGACAAGCGCCGCGGCTTTGGAGGTGGCGGCGCGGAAAGGACTCACATGTCCCATCGCCTACTGAGGCGGGCTGGCGTGCTGTTGCTCGTGCCGCTGATCGTGATCGCCGTGCCGGCGAGCGGCGCTTCCAAGAAGGCGCCGAAGAACGCGACGCTCCAGATGAAGGGCAAGCTCACCGTCAAGAAGAACAAGTTCATCAAGGACGCCGCGCGGTTCAGCCCCGGCAATGTCGTGATCCGCTCCGGCGGGAAGCTGACCCTCAGGAACCGGCAGGACCAGCCGCACACGTTCTCGATCGTCGCCGCGAAGGACGTGCCGGGCTCGACCAACCAGATCCTGAACTGCGGTGCGCCGGGCACGATCTGCGACACGGTGTTCACCGCGCACAAGCCCGATGCGGAGGGCAACCCGACCCAGCCGATCGTCGACGTGGGGGCGCCGGGCATCGACGCGCCCGGGGACTCGGTGGTCCTCAACCCGAAGCAGACGGTCAAGGTGGACGTCAGCGCCGCGAAGGGCAAGTCGCTGCATTTCTTCTGCGGCATCCATGCCTGGATGCAGGGCAAGCTGAAGACGCGCTGACCGGGTGAGACGCAGCGCGCTCGCACTGGCGGCGGCCGTGGTCTGTTGTGCCACGGCCGCCGCTCCGGCGCATGCCGCGACCCGCGAGTACTGGGTCGCGGCCGTGCCCGTGACGTGGAACGTCGTGCCGAACGGCCGTGACGCGATCATGGGCGAGGCCCATCCGGCGTCGGAGGCGGTGTTCCCGACGGTCGTCTACCGCCGCTTCACGGCCGGCTGGAAGCGCGCGCTGCCGAGCGCGCCCGCGGCCAGCCAGCCAAACAGCCACATCCCCGGTCCGCTGCTGCGCGCGCGCGTCGGCGACCGGGTCCTCGTCCACTTCAAGAACATGGACACGGTCTTCAAGCGGTCGCACTCGATGCACTTCCACGGCGTGAGCTACCGGCCCTCCTCGGACGGCGCCTACCTGCCGGGCTTCTCGGGCCCGGACGGCGACGTGAAGCCGGGCCGCAGCTGGACCTACCGGCTGAGAGCGGGCCGCAACGCGGCCGGCGTGTGGCCCTACCACGACCACTCTCGCTCGATGGCGGAGTCGATCGCGGGGGGCATGTACGGCGCGCTGTCGATCCTGCGGCGCGGCGAACGCAGGCCCGACCGCGAGTTCGTCGTCGTGTTCGAGAGCACGCACGGCTTCCAGACGATCGACGGCCGCGCCTTCGTCGGCAACACGCCGGTCTTCCGCGCCGAACAGGGCGACCTCGTGCAGTGGGACGTCCTCGCGCTGGGCTCGGAGCACCACACCTTCCATGTGCACGGCCACCGCTGGCTCGAGCGCCGCACGCCGCGCGACACGCGCACGATCGGCCCGGCGGAGAGCTTCCGGATCCGCTGGCGCGAGGACGCGCCGGGGACGTGGTTCTACCACTGCCACGTCGAGCAGCACATGGAGCACGGGATGATCGGCATCTACCGGGTTTCGCCGAGGCGCCGCGCATGATCCGGCGCGGTGCCCCGCTCGCGGTCGCCCTCGTGGCCGCGCTCGCTGCCGCGCCTGCGCGGGCCGACACCGTCACGGCCGGCATCACCGACACCGCCGTGACGCCGTCGAGCCTGACCGTGCTCGCGGGAGACACGGTCGGCTGGCGGAACGGCAGCCTTGTGCTGCAGCACACCGTGACCGGAAACGGGTTCGACTCGGGCCCGATCCAACCGGGAGGCGGTTACTTCCGGGAGTTCAGCGAGCCCGGGAGCTTTCCCTACGCATGCACGTTCCACCCGATCATCACGGGACGGGTCGACGTCTTCCGGCTGCTGCTGGGTGCGCCCCCGCGCGCCGTGGCGCGCGGCGCGGCGACGGTCCTGAGCGGGCGGGCGGCCGCCGGCATCGGCGGCGTGACCGTCGAGGAGGAAACCGGCACCGGTTTCCATGCGGTCGCGCAGGCGCAGGTCCACGGGGGCCTCTTCCATGCAACCGTGAGTCCGCCGGCGAACGCGTTCTACCGGGCCGTCGCGGGTGCCGCGACGAGCCCTCCGGTGCGCGTCGAGGTCTCCGATCGCAGCGACGTCGCGATCACGAGGCGTCGCCACCGGCTGGTGCTCGTGCACGTCGACCCGCTCAGCCCCGGGGCCAAGGTGTCGCTCCAGCTCAAGCTGCGCGAGCGGTTCGGGTGGTGGACGGTGCGCCGCGCGCGGCTCGACAGGCGCTCGGGCGCCCGCTTTCGGCTGCGTGCGGGCAGGCGCGTGTGGGCGCGGGTGGTCCTGACGCGCAGCGACGGCTGGACGCCGCTCGCGATCAGTCCCGTGGTGCGGGTCCGGGGGCGGTAGCCGGGGCCGCCGATCACGGCCCCGGCCGCCACGGCTACTCGTCTACGGGCGCGGCGAGGACCTTGCCGGTCGTCGCGTCGACCTTCACGTCGTGAGAGCCGACGTCCACGTTGAAGACGAGGCGTCCGTTGTAGTGCTCGAGATCGGTCTCGTTGAGCGAGCCCGAGGCCGCCGACTGTGCCGCGGTCTCGGCCTGCTGCAACGTGATCTTGGCCTGGGGCAGGAGATCCTTGCCGTCGTCGAGGCCGGATCCGCCGCTGCTCGCGGCCGCGATGCCGACTCCGGCCGCGGCCCCCAGCGCCAGTACGGCGACTCCTACGGTGATGCGTCTGTTCACGAGCGATCCTCCATGTGGGGTTGACGGCGCCACCCTGGCAGCCGCAAATGAGACGGCTCTGAGACCGGCCCGCCCGGCCGCTAGCCCACCAGCCGCGCGGTCACGTTGATCTCGTCGACCGCCGCGAGGGCGCGCGAGACGGGGCAGCCGCGCTTCGCCTCGTCGGCGTGCTCGGCGAAGTGGTCCTGGTCGATCCCCGGGACCCGGCCCTCGGTCTCGAGGTCGATGCGCTGGATCGCCGGACCCGCGTCGGTCTGGCCCAGGTGGACCTTCGCGACCGTGCGGACCGAGTCGGCGGGGTGCCCGTGCTCGGCCATGATGTTCGCGAGCGCCATCGAGAAGCAGGCGGCGTGCGCCGCGGCGAGCAGCTCCTCCGGGTTGGTGCCGGCGCCCTCCTCGAAGCGCGAGGAGAAGGAGTACGCACCCTTGAAGACGTCGTCGCCGACCGTCAGCTCTCCGGCGCCGCCCCTGAGGTCGCCCCGCCACTCCGCGCTGCCGTTGCGTGTCGCCATGTCATGACTCCTGTTCGTCGTGGGGTTGCTCCGGAAGGGGTTCGCCGACCCAGTAGCCGACGGCGCTCGCGCGCCTGAAGATCAGGTCGTCGCCCTCGATCCCCGTCCAGACGGCCACCTTGTCGCTGTCGGGGTAGACGGTCGCGGTCGGGAAGGTCACCTCCGAGAACATCAGCACGGTGACGGTCTCGTCCGTGTCGTTGCGCACGGCGTGGGCGCCCTCGGGCCCGCGCGGAAAGCAGACGACGTCCCACGGCTCGAGCTCCTCGGTCCCCTGCGGATGGCGCACGGTGGGACGGCCCGCAAGCACGATCAGCCACTCCTCCTCACCGTGCTCGTAGTGGTACGGGCAAATGACCTCGCCGGGCGGCAGCTCGTAGACGCTCGCGCCGAGCTTGGACCCGCCGACCAGCGGGCCGAGCCGCTTGCTTCCCGCCCGGAAGCCCGGCGGATCCCCGGGGTCGTACCCGAACTCGAGGGACGCGATGTTGATGCGCTTCACGGCCGACCCAATCTAGCGTCAGTCGATCAGGCGGTTCGTCATGCGCCGCACGGCGATCCTCCACAGGACCCCGGCGAACGCGAGCAGGTAGGCGAGCCGGAGCGGGTCGCCGGCCTGGAAGCCGAAGCTCGCGTGACGCACGAGCTCGACCAGCTGGTGCAGCGGGTTGACCTGCGCGAGCACCTGCAGCCCCTGGGGGAGCTGGTCGATCGGGAAGAACGTCCCGGCCACGAGGAACATCGGCGTGATGACGAGCGTCGTCACGTAGCTGAACTGGTCGATCTTCGCGACGGTCGCGGCGACCGCGATGCCGAAGGCCGCGAACCCGAGCGCGGTCACGAGGCAGAAGAGCGGGACGAGCAGCATGCCCGGGAGCGGGGTCGAGGCCGAACGCCATCGCCACCAGCAGCGGGAAGCATCCATAGAAGCCGGAGCGGATGCCGATCCAGAGCATCTCGGCGGTCACGAGCTCCTCGACGTCGACGGGCGCCGCGAGGATCGCGTCATAGGTGTTCTGGAAGCGGTGCTTCACGAACGTGCCGAACATCGCGGGCAGCGCGCTCGAGAAGATCACGGCCGTGGCGACCATGCCGGTGCCGACGAACTCGACGTACTCGAGGCCGTCGACGCGGTCGACGATCGTCGAGCCAAGCCCGAGCCCGAAGGCGAGCAGGTAGATGATCGGCTCGAGCACGCTCGAGAACGTCGTCGCCTTCCAGAAGGTGCGGAAGTTCGCGACCTCGCGGCTCATCACGCCCGTGATCGCGGCGGGCTCCAGGCGCCTCATTCGGCCGCCTCTCCGGTGAGCACCACGAACACGTCCTCGAGCGAGGCCGCACGCCGGATCGCGTCCGGCGGCACGGCGCCGTCCGTCGCGCGCTCCGCGCCGAGGATCGCGATCGCGGGGCCCGCCGGGCGGACCCGGAGCCCGTGCGACTCCGCCTCCGCGCGGACCTCCGCCAGCCGCGCCGGCGGGGCATAGACCTCGGCGGTCTCGCGGCCGGCGTGCTCGGCGATCAGGTCGGACGGGCGACCGCGGGCGATGATCTTCCCGTGCGACATCACCGCGACCTCGTCGGCGAGCCGCTCGGCCTCCTCGATGTAGTGGGTGGACATGAGAATCGTCGTGCCGCGCGAGCGCAGCCCGTCGATCAGCGACCAGAGCTCGGTGCGGATCTGGGGGTCGAGCCCGACGGTGGGCTCGTCCAGCAGCATCAGCGGCGGGTCGTGCACCAGCCCGCGCGCCAGCAGCAGGCGCCGGCGCATCCCGCCGGAGAGCTTGTCGACGGCATCCTTGCGCCGCGCGGTCAGACGCGCGAGCTCGAGCCCGCGGTCGACGGCGCCGCGCACGTCCGCGACGCGGTACAGGCGCGCGAAGACCGCGAGGTTGTCCTCGACCGTCACGTCGATGTCGAGGTTGTCGAGCTGCGGCACCACGCCCATCTCGGCGCGCGCGGCCTTGGCGTCCTCCGGCAGATGATGCCCGAGCACGCGCAGCTCGCCGGAATCGGCCACCGCCTGCCCCGTGAGCAATCGCATCGTGGTCGACTTGCCCGCGCCGTTCGGCCCCAGCAGGCCGAGGCAGATCCCGCGCGGCACCTCGAGGTCGAGACCGTCCACGGCCGTGATCTCGCCGAAGCGCTTCACGACGCCTTTGAGCTCGATTGCGGGCACCCGCTGAGGATACGGATGCCCTACGGGCGGCTTCTTGACTGTCCCGGACCGGCCGCTTAGTGTGCGGCCGCGGTGCCCCTCGACACGCAACCGGCAGCCGGCGCGGGCCCGGCCACGAGCGCGCCCGAGGGCAATCCGCTCGTCGAGGGGCTCGAGCGCACCCCGGTCCACCCGACGACGCTCGTGATCTTCGGCGTCACCGGCGACCTCGCGATGCGCAAGCTGCTGCCGGCGCTCTACAACCTCGCGCACGAGGGATCGCTCCCCGAGCGCTTCAACCTGATCGGCGTCTCCCGCCGGGGCCAGACCGACGACGACCTGCGCGACGCCGTGCGGCAGTCGGTCGAGCGCCATTCCCGCCGGCGACCCGACCCGGCGGTCCTGGAGGGGCTGCTGAGACAGGTGCGCTACGTCTCGGGCACCTTCGACGACCCTGCCGCGTACGAGCGGATCTCCGAGGCCGCGGACGGCCTCGACGCCGAGGCGGGGATCCGGTTCAACCGCATCTTCTATTTGGCGACCGCGCCGGAGTTCTTCCCGGTGATCGTGGCGGCGCTGGGCGCGGCCGGACTCGACCGCAGGGAGCGCGCCGAGGTGCGCGTCGTGATCGAGAAGCCGTTCGGCTACGACCTCGACTCGGCGCGTGCGCTGAGCCGCGAGGTGCTCGACGTCTTCGACGAGTCGCAGGTCTACCGGATCGACCACTACCTCGGCAAGGAGACCGTGCAGAACCTGCTGGCCTTCAGGTTCGCGAACGCGATGTTCGAGCCGGTCTGGAACCGCAACTACATCGACTGCGTGCAGATCACCGCCGCCGAGGACATCGGGATCGGCACGCGCGCCGGTTACTACGACGCCTCGGGTGCGCTGCGCGACCTCGTGCAGAACCACATGCTCCAGCTGCTCACGCTGCTGTGCATGGAGCCGCCGGCCGCCTTCACCGCCGACAAGCTGCGCGACGAGAAGGTGAAGGTGTCCCAGGCGATCCGCCCGCCGGCCTTCGACGAGGTGGGGAGCATGGCGGTGCGCGCCCAGTACGGGCCCGGCGTGTCCGGCGGCGACGAGGTGCCCGGATATCTCGCCGAGGACGGCGTGCCCGACACGTCGACGACCGAGACGTTCGCGGCGCTGCGGCTGGAGGTCAACAACTGGCGGTGGGCCGGGGTGCCGTTCTACCTGCGCACCGGCAAGCGGCTGGCGCGCAGGGTGACCGAGATCGCGGTCGTGCTGAAGCCGGTCCCGCACCTCGCCTTCCAGGCTTCCGGGTCCGTCGGCGTGCAGCCCAACCAGCTCGTGCTGACGGTGCAGCCCGACGAGGGCGTCTCGCTGTCGCTGGGCGCGAAGATCCCGGGCCCGCGGATGCGCATCCGCCCCGTGAACATGGAGTTCCGCTACGGCACGAGCTTCCTGTCGGAGTCCCCGGAGGCGTACGAGCGCCTGATCCTCGACGCGATGCGCGGTGACGCGTCGCTGTTCACCCGCGTCGACGAGGTGGAGGCGTCCTGGGAGATCTGCGACCCGATCCTGCGGGCCTGGTCGGCGACCCCCGGGCCGCTGCCGACCTATCCCGCCGGCAGCGCCGGGCCGCCGGAGGCCGACGCGATCCTCGACGGCGCCGCGGCCTGGCGCCCGATCTGATGGAACGCGTCTGGAGCGCCGAGCGCACATCTCCCGCGGAGATCGAGGAGGGACTGCGCGCGCTGCTGCAGGAGAGCCAGACCGACGGCGACCCGGTCGCGGCGGCGCGCGTGCTCAATCTCGTCGCGGTGGCGGCCCGCGAGTCCTGCGAGGACGTGGACAAGCGGCTCGCCCAGGTCGGCCGCTACCACCCGTCGCGCACGATCGTCTGCGTGGTCGAGCCAGGTCGCACGACGCTCGACGCGCGCGCGACGCTCGCCGGGGTCCTGGGCCAGCCCAGGGGCGCGCTGGGCCTCAGCCACGAGCGCGTCACGATCGAGATGGGCGACGTCCACCTCGCGCATCTCGACGTGATCGTCGACCCCGTGCTGATCAGCGAGCTGCCGACCGTCGTGTGGGCGCCGCACGGGCACACGGAGGCGGTCGACTCGCTGCTGCGCCTCGCGAACGTCGTGCTGGTCGACTCGTCGGCCGAGCCGGACATCGGCGCGTCGCTCGCGCGCGTCAGCGAGCTCGCGGCGCGCGCCTACGTGGTCGACCTCGCGTGGCTGCGCAGCACGCCGTGGCGCGAGCGTGTGGCCGCCACCTTCGACCCCGCCGAATGGCGCGGTGCGCTCGATGAGATCGTCGCGGTCGTGGTGCGTCACCGCGCCGACTCGGCGGTCGCCGCGCTGCTGCTCGTCGGGTGGCTCACGTCGCGCCTCGGATGGGAGCCCGCGGTGCTCGTGCCCGGCGACGCCGGCGCGCTGCGCGGCCGCGCGCGTGGTCGTGGCGGCGACGTCGAGGTCACGCTGCAGTCGGTCGACGGGCTCGCCGCGCCGGGCCTCGCGGGAGTGACGCTCCAGACCGCATCGGGGATCGCGGTCTCGCTCGACCGCGGGCCGGGCGGACTCGCCGCCACCCGCCGCACTGCCGCCGGCGACACCTCCAGCTGGACCGTGCTCGGCGCCTCGCGCGGCGAGGGCGGGATCCTCGGCGAGGGCGTCCGCCAGGCGCTGCTGCGTGACGGGACCTATCGTCCCGCGCTCGCCGCCGCGCGGGCGATGCTCGCTTGAGCGACACGACGTGATCGAGGCCGCGATCTTCGACCTCGACGGCGTGCTGATCGACTCGGAGCAGGTCTGGGACGACGTGCGGCGCGAGTTCGTCACCGAGCACGGTGGTCGCTGGCATGCGGGCGCGCAGCGCGACATGATGGGGATGAGCTCGCCCGAGTGGTCGCGGTACGTCAATCGGCAACTCGGCGTCGAGATGCCGCCGCAGCAGATCTCCCGTGACGTGGTCGCACGGCTGACCGACGTCTACCGCCGCCGGCTTCCGCTGCTGCCCGGCGCCCCGGAGGCTGTGAGGCGGCTCGCGAAGCGGTGGCCGCTGGGCCTCGCCTCGTCTTCGAACCGCGAGCTGATCGACCTTGTGCTGAGCGAGTCCGGGCTCGCGTCGCTGTTCGCGGTGACCGTCTCGTCGGAGGAGGTCGCGCGCGGCAAGCCCGCGCCCGACGTCTACCTCGAAGCGGCCCGCGGGCTGGGCGCCGACCCGGCGCGCTGCGCGGCGATCGAGGACTCGCACAACGGGATCGCGTCCGCCGCCGCGGCCGGCATGCGCGTGATCGCCGTCCCGAACCGCCGTTTCCCGCCGGGCGAGGACGCGCTCGCCGCCGCCGCGCTCGTGCTGCCCTCGCTCGCGCAGCTCACGGTGGAGGCCGTCGAGTGATGACGCGGCGCTCGACGTCCGTGGTGTTGCCGATCAGCACCTCGCTCACGAGGTCGGGCGGGAAGATCCCGTGCTCGATCACGCCCGGCGTCCCGGCGAGGCGCGCGGAGAGGTCGGCCGGATCCTCGACCGGGCCGAGGAAGTCGGCGAGGACGCCGCCGTCCGGGGTCCGGGCGGCGTCGCGCAGCTGCACCGGCTCGAGCGCGCGCAGAGTCGCATCGAGCCCGAATGGGAGAAGCTCGAGCGGCACCGGGGGCGCGAGGGCCTCGACGAGCTTGCCCGCGGAGACGATCACGACGAAACGGTCGGCTGCGGCGGCCACGATCTTCTCGCGCGTATGCGCGCCGCCCGCGCCCTTCACGAGCCAGCCCGCGGGATCCACCTGGTCGGCGCCGTCGACGGCGACGTCGATCCGGTCGACGCTCTCGAAGGGCACGACCTGCAGGCCGACCGCGCGCGCCCGCTCCTCCGTCGCCGGCGAGGTGGACACGCAACGGATGTCGAGCCGGCGCGCGGCGAGCGCGGGGACGAACATACCGGCGGTCGAGCCGGTGCCCAGCCCGACCACGGCACCGTCCTCGACGAGCTCCGCGGCCGCCTCGGCCGCGGCTCGCTGCTGGTGCTCCGTTGCTTTCGAGCGTGGCATGTGACGTACTCTGACCGCAAACCGATCCGATGACGACCCCCGCGACGACTCAGACAGACCTCGACCAGCTCGCGATCAACACGATCCGCACGCTGTCGATCGACGCGATCCAGGCCGCGAGCTCGGGTCACCCCGGGACCCCGATGGCGATGGCGCCGGTCGCCTACGAGCTGTGGCAGCGGTTCCTGCGCTTCGATCCGGACGACCCGATCTGGCCGAACCGCGATCGCTTCGTGCTCTCGGCGGGGCACGCGTCGATGCTGCTCTACTCGCTGCTGCACCTCGCGCGGGTGCAGGCGGTCGACCCCGACTACGAGACGCTCGGCGAGCTCTCGGTGAAGCTCGACGACATCAAGCACTTCCGCCAGCTCGACTCGCGCGCGGCCGGTCACCCCGAGTACCGCTGGACGTCGGGTGTCGAGACCACGACGGGCCCGCTCGGCCAGGGCGTGGCGACCTCGGTCGGCATGGCGATCGCCGGCCAGTGGCTCGCGGCGCGCTTCAACCGCCCCGGCTTCGAGATGTTCGGCTACGACGTCTTCGTGCTCGCGGGCGACGGCGACCTGATGGAGGGCGTCTCCTACGAGGCCGCCTCGATCGCCGGTCACCAGCGCCTCTCGAACCTGTGCTGGATCTACGACAACAACCACATCTCGATCGACGGCGACACGGCGCTGACCTTCACCGAGGACGTGGCGACCCGCTTCATCGGGCAGGGATGGAACGTGCAGCGCGTCGGTGACGCGAACGACCTCGATCTGCTGCGCCGCGCGTTCGAGACCTTCCGGGCCGAGCACGAGCGTCCCACCCTGATCATCGTCGACAGTCACATCGGCTACGGCGCACCGGGCGTCCAGGACACCGCCGCGGCGCACGGCGAGCCGCTCGGCGAGGAGGAGGTCCGGCTCGCGAAGCGCAGCTACGGCTGGCCCGAGGACGCCGAGTTCCTGATCCCCGACGGCGTCGTCGAGCAGTTCGCCGCCGGTGTCGGGGCGCGCGGCAAGGCGCTGCACGCCGAGTGGGAGCGCATGCTCGAGCGCTACCGCGGCGAGCACCCGCAGCTCGCCGACGAGCTCGAGGGCATGCAGCGGCGCGAGCTGCCGGACGGCTGGGACGACGGCCTGCCGCAGTTCCCGGCCGACGGCAAGGGAGTCGCGACGCGCAAGGCCTCCGGCGCCGCGCTGAACGCGATCGCGCGCAACGTGCCGTGGCTGGTCGGCGGGGCCGCCGACCTCAAGGGCTCGACGAGCGTGGGCCTCGACTTCGACGGCGCCGGCACGTTCTCCCCCGAGAACCGCGCCGGCCGCTACCTGTACTTCGGCGTCCGCGAGCACGGCATGGGTTGCGTCGTGAACGGCCTGTCGCTGTCGAAGCTGCGCCCCTACGGCGCGAGCTACCTGATCTTCTCCGACTACGCGCGCGAGCCGATCCGCCTGAGCGCGCTGATGGAGATCCCGGCGATCTGGATCTTCACGCACGACTCGATCGGGCTCGGCGAGGACGGCCCGACGCATCAGCCGGTGGAGCAGCTCGCATCGCTGCGCGCGATGCCGGGGCTCGTCACGATCCGCCCCTGCGACGCCAACGAGGCGGTCGAGGCCTGGCGCGTGCTGATGCGGTTCCGCCACTCCCCGGTCGCGCTGGTGCTGACCCGTCAGGGCGTGCCGACTCTCGACCGCGCCCGCTATGCGCCGGCCGCCGGCCTGCACCAGGGCGCATACGTGCTCGCGGACGCCGAAGGAGGCGAGCCGGACCTGATCCTGCTGTCGAGCGGCAGCGAGGTGCAGCTCTGCGTCGACGCCTACGAGCAGCTCACCTCCGAGGGAGTGAGGGCCCGGGTCGTGAGCATGCCGTCGTGGGAGCTGTTCGACCAGCAGCCGGCGGAGTACCGCGAGTCCGTGCTGCCGCCCGCCGTGCGCGCGCGGGTCTCCGTCGAACAGGGGTCGACGCTCGGCTGGGACCGCTTCGTCGGGCCCGACGGGGCGAGGATCGGCATGCACACCTTCGGCGCGTCCGCGCCGTTGAAGGATGTCCAGAGGAAGTTCGGCTTCACGCCCGACGGCATCGTCGAGGCCGGCCGCAGGCTGTTGAGCTAGGAAAGGAAGGCTGCATGCAACTCGGAATGGTCGGCCTCGGCAGGATGGGAGCGAACATCGTGCGGCGGCTGATGCGCGACGGCCACGAGTGCGTCGTCTACGACGTGAACCCGCAGGCCGTCTCTGAGCTCGAGGCGGAGGGCGCCGCGGGCGCCGGGTCGTTGGCGGACCTGGTCGCGGGGCTCACGCCGCCGCGCGCGGCCTGGGTGATGGTGCCGGCCGCCTTCGCGACCCAGACCGTCGAGGAGCTTGCCGGGCACCTGGAGCGCGGCGACACCGTGATCGACGGTGGGAACAGCTGGTACCGCGACGACATCGAGCGCGCCGCGGCGCTGGCGCCGCGCGGAGTGCACCACGTCGACGTCGGCACGAGCGGCGGGGTGTTCGGCCTCGAGCGTGGGTACTGCCTGATGATCGGTGGCGAGCGCGAGCCGGTCGAGCGCCTCGACCCGATCTTCCGCACGCTCGCGCCGGGCGTGGAGGCCGCGCCGCGCACGCCGGGGCACGACGGGCGGCCGACGCCGGCGGAGCTCGGGTACCTGCATTGCGGGCCGCCGGGCGCGGGCCACTTCGTGAAGATGGTCCACAACGGGATCGAGTACGGGATCATGGCGGCCTACGCCGAGGGCTTCAACGTCCTCCACCATGCGAACGCCGGCAAGGACGGCGGGCGCGCCGCGGACGCGGAGACCGCACCGCTGCGCGACCCGCAGTACTACCGCTACGACATCGACGTCGCGGCCGTCGCGGAGGTCTGGCGCCGCGGCAGCGTGGTGGCCTCGTGGCTGCTCGACCTCACCGCGGCCGCGCTCGCGGAGTCGCCCGGCCTCGAGGACTTCGCCGGGCGCGTGTCGGACTCGGGCGAGGGCCGCTGGACGGTCGCCGCGGCGGTCGACGAGGGCGTCCCCGCGCACGTGCTCACGGCCGCGCTGTTCGAGCGCTTCAGCTCGCGCGGCGAGGCCGACTTCGGGGACCGGCTCCTGTCGGCGATGCGCAAGCAGTTCGGCGGGCACGCGGAGCAGCACGCTGGGTGAGCCGGGTACTCGTACTCGATGACCCGGCGGCCGCCGCGGCCGAGCGGCTGGGGCGCACGGCGTCGGCCGGCGGCCATGTGGCGCTCGCGGGGGGCTCGACGCCGCGCGCGGCCTACGAGCTGCTGGCGGGCATGGACGTGGACTGGTCGCGGTGCACGCTGTGGTTCGGAGACGAGCGGTGCGTGCCGCCGGACGACGAGCGCTCCAACTACGGGATGGTGCGCGCCGCGCTGCTGGATCGCCTCGACGGCGACGCGCCGACGGTCCTGCGCATGGAGGGCGAGCTCGGGCCCGAGCGAGGCGCGGAGGCGTACGCACACGAGCTCGAGTCGCGGTTCGGGCCCGGCATGCCCGCGCTGGATCTCGTGCTGCTCGGCATCGGACCCGACGCGCACTGCGCGTCGCTGTTCCCCGGCCGGCCGGCGCTGGACGAGCATGAGCGGCCGGTGGTCGGCGTGGCCGATGCCGGTCTCGAGCCGTTCGTCGCGCGCATCACGCTGACGCTCCCGGCGATCAATGCCGCGCGCGAGGTCGTGTTCCTCGTCGCGGGCGCCGAGAAGGCGGATGCGGTCGCCCGCGCCTTCGACGCGCCGCCCGACCCGGCCGCGCCCGCCAGCCTGGTCGCGCCCACGTCGGGATCGCTTACCGTGCTCCTCGATCGTGCGGCCGCGGGGCGTGACTAGGTTTCGCGCGTGGCCAGGTATGCAGCATTCCTGAGAGGGATCAACCTCGGCCGCAACCGGCGGATCGGCGCCGCCGACCTGCGCGCCGCGTTCGAGGACGCCGGATTCGAGGACGTCGGCACGTTCCGCACGAGCGGCAACGTCGTGTTCGACGGCCGCGGAACGGCCGCGGCGCTGCAGTCGCGGGCCGAAAAGGGCCTGGTCGACGCCACCGGCCACGAGGTGGCGGTGTTCCTCCGCGGCGAGCGCGAGGTTCGCGCGATCGCGGGCAAGGAACCCTTCGCGCCGGAGGCCGTGCAGGCATCCGATGGCAAGCTCCAGGTGCTGCTGCTCCCCGCGAAGCCGTCCCCGGCGGCGCGCAAGCAGGTGACGGCGCTCGCGACCGACGAGGACCGGCTCGCGTTCGGCGACCGCGAGCTCTACTGGCTCCCGAGCGGCGGGATGCGCGAGGCCGCGATCGACCTCCAGGCGATCGAGCGCCTCGTCGGTCCGACGACGATGCGCACGAAGGGCACGATCGACCAGCTCGCCGCGAAGTTCTTCTCCGGCTGAGGAAGCCGGGCCGCCGGCGTCAGACCTCGAGCCGCGACTCCTCGAGGTCGAGCTCGCGCTCGACGCGGCGCATCACGTCGCTGCTGATCACGCCCTCGTTGCGAAGCTGCACCAGCGCGCGCCGCTGGACCTCGTAGATGTCGTGCATCAGGCGCTGGTATGCGAGCGACTGGTCCTCGATGCCGTCCTCGTCGTCGACGTAGCCGGCGCGTGTCTTGAAGCGCCGCATCCGGAACCGGTACGCGCCGCGTACCCGCTCGATCGTGTCGTCGCGCGTCCACTCCTCGATCGCGAGCTCGTCCAGGCGCTCGAGCGCCGCCCGCGAGGCCGCCAGGCGCGCGCGCATCTCCTCGGCCTCCTCCTCCGCGCCGTCCTCGCGCAGGCCGAGCTTGCGGATCAGCGCCGGCAGGGTCAGGCCCTGACCGACGACCGTGACGAGGATCAGGGCGAACGTGATGAAGAGGATCAGGTCGCGGCCCGGCAGCGGTGCGCCCGCGTCGGTCTCGAGCGGCAGCGCAAGCGCCGCCGCCAGCGAGACGGCTCCGCGCATCCCCGCCCATCCGGCGAGGATGCGCCCGGCGGCCCCCATCCGGCGGGCACGCTGCTGCGGTCGCCGGTCGAGTGCGCGGATCACATAGGGGGTCGTGAACAGCCACGCGAACCGCACGCCGATCACGGCGACGCAGACCAGGGCCGAGTACGCGACGACCTCCGCGGCGCTTTGGCCCGCGAGGCCGTCCACGATCGCGGGCAGCTGCATCCCGATCAGGATGAACAGCGTGGCGTTGAGCAGGAAGACCAGCATCTCCCACAGCGCGAACCCCTGGAGCCGCGTCTGCGGTGAGGCGATCTCGGGCGAACGCCATCCCAGGTAGATGCCGGCAGTGACCGCCGCCAGCACGCCCGACAGGCCGAGCTCGTCCGCCGGGAGGAACGCGGCGTAACCCGTCATCAGCGAGATCGTGAGCTCGGTCGGCGTGTCGTCGAGCCTGCGCCGGATCTCCGCGACGACGTATCCCACGGCGAGCCCGATCGCCACGCCCCCGACCACGGCGCCCACGAACTCGAGCCCGACGTCCGCGGCGGAGAAGCTCGCGCCGACGGCCGCGGCGACCGCGATGCGATAGGTGACGAGGGCGGTCGCGTCGTTCACGAGGCTCTCGCCCTCGATCACGTTGACGATCCGGCGGGGCGCGCCGAGGCGGCGCATGATCGTGGTCGCCGCCACGGGGTCCGTCGGCGAGACGATCGCTCCGAGCGCGAACGCCATCGCCCACGGCAGGTCGATCACCTCGTGGCCGATCACGGCGACGACGCCCGTCGTCGCGAGGACCAGGCCGATCGATATGAGCGAGATCGAGCGCGCGTCGCTGCGCAGGGCGCGCAGGTCCGCGAAGAAGGCCGCCGCGTACAGCAGGGGCGGCAGGAAGATGAGCAGGACGAGGTCGGGATCGAGCTCGATGTCCGGCACGCCGGGCACCAGACCGAGGACGAGGCCGCCGAGCACCAGCGGGATGGGGTAGGGGATGTCCAGCCGGCGGGCGAGCACGTTGAGTCCCGCGACCGACACGAACAGCGCTATGACGAAGACCTCGAAGTTCTCCATCCCGCGAAGTCTTGCCTACCGATCAAGCCGGGGTGGGCCGCGCACGTTGCGCTGGGCGCAACGCGAACGGCCCACCCGGGTGCGCGGGCCTAGCGGAGCCGCTCGACGAGCATCGCCTCGCCCTGGCCGCCGGCGACGCACATGGTCTCGAGGCCGATCGAGGCGTCGAGCGTCTCGAGGTCGTTGAGCAGCGTGGTCATGATGCGCACGCCGGTCATCCCGAACGGGTGGCCGAGCGCGATCGCGCCGCCGTGGGGGTTGAGCTTGTCGTAGTCGAAGCCCACCTCCTCGGCGATCGGGATCACCTGCGCCGCGAACGCCTCGTTCAGCTCGTAGACGTCCACGTCGCCGATGCTCATGCCGGCGCGTGCGAGCGCCTTCTTCACTGCGCCGATCGGCGCGACGCCCATGTACTCGGGCTCGATGCCCCAGGTCGCCGCCGTGATGATCCGGGCGCGCGGCTGGAGGCCCAGCTCCCGTGCCCGCGCGTCGCTCATCACGATCGCCGCGGCGGCGCCGTCGTTGAGCGGGCAGGAGTTGCCCGCAGTGACCGTGCCGCCCGGCCTGAACGCCGGCTCGAGCGCGGCGAGCTTCTCGACCGTCGACGAGGGTCGCGGGCCGTCGTCGGCGCTCACCTCGGCGCCGTCGACGCGCACGGGCACGATCTCGCGATCGAAGAACCCGCTGCCCACGGCGGCGACCGCCCGCTCCTGCGAGCGCTGCGCGTAGGTCGTCCTGCTGCTCGCGGGTCACGCCGTAGCGCTCCGCGACGTTCTCGGCGGTCAGTCCCATCGCGATGAACGCATCGGGCCTGCCGTTGGTGCCCTTCAGGTCCTCGTGCTGGTCCTCGGGATGCGCGGCCTCCTGCGATCCGTTGTAACGCGAGACGAACTCGACGCCGGCCGCGACGTAGGTGTCGCCCTGTCCGGCGGCGATGTTGTTTGCCGCGGCGCGGATCGCGTCGAGCCCCGACGAGCAGTAGCGCGAGATCGTCGAGCCGGTGGTCTCCTGGCCGAGCTTGTCGCTCAGCAGCACCGCGATCCGCGCGATGTTGTTTGCCTGGAGGCCCTGCGGCTGTCCGCAGCCCGCGATGACCTCCTCGACGGTTGCCGGGTCGACGTCAGGGTTGCGCTCCAGGACCGAGTCGATGACGTGCGCGAGGGTCTCGTCCGGCCGCAGTGAGGCCAGCGAGCCCTTGAAGGCACGCCCGATCGGGGTCCGAACCGCGTCGACGATGACGGCTTCGGGCATGGTTACTTCCTTTCGATGACGCCCGGCGGTCGCACTCCACGGGCAGGTTTACCCCCGGCGGTCGCACTCCACGGGGCCTCTGTATGTGTCCAGCATAGTCGAGCAACGAGCCGCCCACGACTTGCGTCCGCACTGACAAAGGACTTAGGCTCGCGCAGGGAGGGGCGGGTTTGAGCACGCGCGCACAGGTGCCGAGGTGGGGATCCGAGCTGCTGGTCGGCGGCTTCGCGCTGGCGCTGGTCGTGGTCGTCGCGCTCGCGGTCGGCCCGGCCGGGGGGTCCAGCGGACGGTTTGCGGAGGGCCTTGCCCCGCGCACGGCGGCGCCGCCCGCGGCGACCGAGCGCCGGGTGCGCGCCGCCTACGCAAAGCTGCCGCTGTCGTTCGTCCCGAACGCAGGCCAGGAGGACCGCGCCGTCGCCTACTCGGCCCACGGGTCGGGCTTCGGCTTCTACTTCACCAAGGAGAAGGCCGTGCTCGCGTTCGAGAAGGGCTCGCGCGAGCAGGTCATCGGCATGCGCTTCGTCGACGCCAACCCCGATCCGGACGTCGTCGGCGCGGGAGCGGGCAACGGTCGCGTGAGTCATCTCGCCGGCTCCGATCGCGCGAAGTGGCGTGGCGGCCTGGGCACGTACCGCGAAGTGCGCTACAGGGACCTCTGGCCGGGGATCGACATGATCTTCAGGGGCCGGCGCGGTGAGCTGGAGTACGAGTTCGCCGTCGCCCCCGGCGCCGACGTCTCGGACATCAGGATCGCCTACGAGGGAGTGAGCGATCTCGAGGTCGCGCGGTCCGGTCGTCTGCTGATCAGAACGAAGGCCGGCACTCTCACGGACCACCGGCCCGTCAGCTATCAGGGCTCCGGCGCAGGACGCAAGTCGCTGCACACGCGTTTCGTCCTGGACGGGAGGACCGTCGGGTTCGCGGTCGCAGGCCATGACCGCCGCCGCCCGCTGCTGGTCGACCCGCGGCTTGCCTACTCCACCTTCCTCGGCGGCGCCGAGGAGCGCGACCCGTCGGGCAGCTTCGCGATCGACGGCGCGAGCGCGATCGCGGTCGACGGCGCCGGCAACGCATATGTCACCGGCTACACGCACACGGTCGACTTTCCCTCGACCCCCGGCGCATTCGACACGGACCCCGACGAGTTCAACGCCTTCCTGGCGAAGCTCGACCCCACCGGCTCGGAGCTGGTCTATGCGACCTTTCTCGGCGGCGCGGGAGGCGCCGCCGGCTCGGCCGTCGCGGTCGACGCGGCGGGGAACGCATACGTGACCGGCTCGGCCGGGCCGGGATTCCCCACGACGCCGGGCGCCCTCGACTCGACGGGGTCGGGAGGTGACGCGTTCGTCGCCAAGTTGGATCCAGCAGGGTCCGAGCTGGTCTACTCGACCTACCTCGGCGGCGGGTCCGACGACACCGGGACCGGCATCGCCGTCGACGCGCAGGGCAGCGCGTACGTCACCGGCGAGACGCGCGCCGCGGACTTCCCCGTCACGCCCGGCGCCTTCGACACCGCGCACGGAGGTCAGGCGGGGCCCGACGTGTTCGTCGCCAAGCTGAACGCCGCGGGCACCGGCCTCGCCTTCGCCACCTATCTGGGCGGTTCGGGCACCGACCAGAGCGCCGGCATCGCGGTCGACACCGGCGGGAACTCGTACGTGACGGGGCAGACCTATTCGAACTTCGTCGGCAGCCCCACCAACTTCCCGACCACCCCGGGCGCGTTCCAGCCGGCTCCCACCGGCGCGGTCTTCGTCACCAAGCTGAACGCCACCGGCTCCGCGCTCGCGTACTCCACGTTCCTCGGCGCGGACCATGTGCGCGGCATCGCGGTCGACGCCACGGGCAACGCCTACGTGGCCGGCGACGCGAGCAAGGACTTCCCGACGACGGCGGGCGCGTACGACACCGCCACGGACTTCAACGACGGCTTCCTCGCGAAGCTGAACGCCGCCGGGTCCGCCCTCGCCTACTCGACCTTCCTCGGTGGCCCGGGCAGGGCGATCGGCGCCGACGTGGCCCTCGATCCGACGGGCGGCGCATGGGTTGTCGGGTGGGAGGCGTCCGGCATACCCGTGACTCCCGGCAGCGTTCCGGCTTCGGGCGACAGCTTCGCGATGAAGCTGAACGGCGCCGGTACCGCTCTGCTCTACGCGACGTATCTCGGCGGCCCGGCCTCGGATCACGCCCGCGGAGTGGCGGTCGACGCCCTCGGCGACGCCTACATCGCGGGCACCACGTTCGACTTCGGGTACTCGGGCCCGCCGCTGGTCGGCACCGAGGACGCCTTCGACCCGACCTTCAACGGCGGGATGGACGGGTTCGTCACGAAGATCACCACAGCCCCGTCGCCGACGATCCTGTCCCTGAGCCCGGCGAGCGCGTCGAGCTCGATCGCGGCCGAGCACTGTGTGACCGCCACGGCGCGGTCGCCCGCAGGTTTCTCGGCAAACGCATCCGTTCGCTTCACGGTGACCGGGACCAACCCGGAGAGCCGCACCAGGACGACACGGGCGAACGGCGAGGCGAAGCTCTGCTGGTCCGGCACGGAGACGGGCATCGACAACGTCGCCGCGTACGCGGACAACAACGGCAACGGCGCCAAGGAGCCGGGCGAGCCTGGCGCCACGGCGACCGTCACCTGGACGGCGCGAACCGCGCCGCCCGCGACGATCGTCGTCGACGGCGACGACTCCGTGTCGGATGACGACGGGTGCGGCGGGGGCTCCGGCGCGGCGGCCGACCCCTGCAACACGATCAAGGCCGGCGTGAACGTGGCCGCGCCGGGCGACGCGGTCGCGGTCCGGACCAGCGCGGCGGCGTATCTCGAGGAGGTCACCGTGGCCAAGGCCGGCCTCGAGCTGCTCGGTCCTCAGGATGGAGCGCCGGCCTACGACCGGCCCCGCGTTCCCACTTTCGCGGACGAGGCGATCCTGAAGGCTCCGCCAACCGCGAATGCCGCGGTGACGGTCGACGCGCCCGGCGTCGTGGTGAGCGGCTTCACCTTCCGGGGCACCCACACGGCCTCGCGCCCGTCAACGCCGGTGATCGATGTCCGGGGCAGGGATGCCGGCGTGTTCGACAACCTGATCCGCGACAACGGCGCAGGGGTCCGCCTCTCCGGGAACGGCGCGTTGGTATCGGACAACGTCTTCCAGCGCAACGACCCATTCGACTCCCATGCGCCGGGGATCGTGGCCGACGGCGCACCCTCGGACCTCGAAATCTCGGACAACGTATTCGACGACAACGGCAACGCTGCCGCGAGGCTCACCGGCGTGAGCGGGCTGGTGTTCGCGGGGAACGTCGTCTCGAGCCCGAACTCGAACAAGTTCCAGCACGCGGTCGTGCTCACCGGAGTCGATGACGCGATCGTCCGCGACAACGCGATCATCGGCGCCGACGACTTCGGGATCGCCGTCCACGGGGCCGACGGCCTGGCGATCACCGGCAACCTGATCGCCGCCTCGGAGACCGGCGGCATCGCCTTCGCGCGCGACGAGGAGGTTCGCAACCGGAACGTAGTCGTGTCGGGCAACGACCTGATCGCCAACGGCGACCAGACGTTCTCGCGCGGCGCGATCCAGCTCTTCCCGCTCGCGTTTGCCGACACGCTCGAGGTGGTCGCGAACCGCTTCGTCGACAACTACTGGTCGTCCTACCCCGTCGGCCTCAGCGTGGAATCGCCCGCCGACCAGGCCGTCGACGCCGAGAACAACTGGTGGGGATGCAACGAGGGCCCCTATCACGGGCTCGACGTCGACCAGGACTGCGACGCGATCTACGGCGAGCCCGTCGGCACCGATCCCTGGCTCCAGCTCTCCCTCGATGCGAGCCCGGCCGAGGTGGCGGTGCCGGGAAGCGCATCGCTCAGCGCCGGGATCCTGACGAACAGCGACGGGGCGAGCCCGCCGCAGGCACGCTCGTTCCCCGACGTGCTGATCGACCTCGAAGAGGTGGCGGGCGTCGGTGCGCTGAGCACACCCCAGATCGCCACGTCAGGGGGCGCGGGCAATGCGACGCTCAGCTCCGCGACCCCGGGATCGGCCGAGGTGCACGCGTACTTCGACTACGGCGAGGCCGTCGCCTCCGTCCTGTTCAGGCAGCCGCCGGCGCCCGTGGCCGCGGCGCGTGACGTGACCGTGCCGGTCATCGGCGGGGTGTCGGTCAGGCCCGCCACCTTCGCAGTGAACCGCTTCGGCGCGGCCGAGACGCTCCTGCGCGCGCGCCTCGCGATGGGGACGGTGTTCCGCTACTCGCTGTCCGAGGGCGCCGCAGTCACCTTCGCCGTCGAGCGCGCCCTGCCCGGGCGCAAGGTCGGCCGCAAGTGCCGGCGCGCGACCCGCGGGAACCGCGGCAAGCGCCGCTGCACCCGGTACCGCCTCGTGGGCCGCTTCGCCGTGTCCTCGAAGGCCGGCAGGAACGAGAAGCCCTTCTCGGGGAAGATCGGCAGGAAATCGCTCGGCGCCGGGCGCTACCGGGCCACCCTTTCGGCGGTTGACGCCGGCGGCAACCGGTCGAAGCCGAAGTCGCTGAAGTTCCGGGTCGCGCGCCGGTAGCCCCGGCCGGGAGAGCGGGTCCCGTAAAGTGATCGGGATGGGACCGGGAGGGCGCAATGGCCGGCCGCGCGATCGCGCCCGGTCGATCGCCGTGGTGGGCGGAGGCTTCGGCGGGGTGGGCGCGGCCGTGCTGCTGCACCGCGCCGGCTACGACGACGTGACCGTGTTCGAGCGCGGCGAGCGGATCGGCGGCGTCTGGCACCACAACACCTATCCCGGCGCCGCGTGCGACGTGCCGTCGCACCTCTACGAGTTCTCCTTCGACCCGAACCCGCGCTGGTCGCGGCGGTACGCGCCGCAGGCGGAGATCCAGACGTACCTCGAGGGGGTCGCGCGCCGCCACGGCGTCTTCGACCGGATCCGCACGGGCACCGAGGTGCAGGGCGCGCGCTGGGACGCCGACCGCGCCAAGTGGCTCCTCGAGACGAGTGCCGGCCCGCACGAGGCCGACGTGCTGATCACCGCATGCGGGCAGCTCTCGGTTCCCTGCACGCCGGCGATCCCGGGCCTCGAGAGCTTCGCCGGCCCCGCGTTCCACACCGCGCGCTGGCGCCACGACGTCGACCTCGCGGGCAAGCGGGTCGCGATGGTCGGGACCGGGTGCAGCGCGATCCAGGCGGTGCCGGCGATCCAGCCGATCGTGGAGCAGGTCGACGTCTACCAGCGCTCGCCGGGGTGGACGTTCCCGAAGATGGACTTCGAATACTCGGAGCGCGCGAAGCGCCTGCTGGAGCGCTTCCCGGTGCTGCAGCGGCTCGACCGCGCGCTGATCTTCGCCTTCATGGAGTTCGGCGCCGCCGGCATGACGCGGCACCGCTGGCTGCTGAGGCCCTTCCGCGCCGTGGGCCGCCGCCAGATCGAGAAGGCGATCAGCGACCCCGAGCTGCGGCGCAAGGTGACGCCGACCGACGAGATCGGGTGCAAGCGCCTGATGCTCACCGACGAGTGGTACCCGGCGCTCACCAAGCCGAACGTCGAGCTGGTGACCGACCGGATCGCCGAGGTGACGCCGGGCGGCGTGCGCACCGCGGACGGCACCGAGCGCGCGGCCGACGTGCTCGTGCTCGCGACGGGCTTCGAGACGCACGGCTTCGTCGCGCCGATGGAGATCGCCGGAGCGGGCGGGCGCACGCTCGCGGAGGAGTGGGGCGAGGTGCCGAGCGCGTACCTCGGGATGAGCGTCCCGGGCTTCCCGAACATGTTCCTGCTCTACGGACCGAACACCAACGGCGGGACCGGGTCGGTGATCGGCACGATCGAGGCGGGCGTGGCCCACGTGATCGCGGCGCTGCACGCGCTCGAGCGCGCCGACGCGCGGCGCATCGAGATCCGCCGCAGCGCCGCCGAGGACTTCCAGCGCGAGCTGCGCGCCGCGCTCGCCGGAACGGTCTGGCACGATGGCTGCACCAACTGGTACGTCGACGAGAACGGCAACGACCCGAACCAGTGGCCGTGGCTGTGGACGACCTACCGCCGCCGCACCGCGCGCATCGAGCCCGCGGCTTACGACGTCGCCTAGCGACCATGTTCAAGACGATCGTGTTGGCTCTGGACGGGTCCGAAGGATCCCGGCGGGCGATCCCGTTGGCCGTGGGGCTGGCCCGGCGCGACGAGGCGCGGATCGTGATCGCGCACGTGGAGGAGGACATCGCGGGCAAGGGCGGCGGGCCGATCCATGCCATCGAGGACGAGATCCAGGCGGCGATCCGCGGCCAGGCGCAGGAGCTCGCGGCGCAGGGGATCGAGACGAGCGTCGAGATGCGCAACGTGACGCTCGGCGGGCCGGCGCACATGATCGCCGACATCGCCGATGAAGTCGACGCGGACCTGATCGTCGTCGGCACGCGCGGTCACTCGCCGGTCGCCGGCCTGCTGCTGGGCGGCGTCGACGCAGCGGTTGCTGCACATCGCGCGCCAGCCGGTGCTCGTCGTGCCGGGTCGTACGCTGTAGGAGCCCGCAAATTCAGCGGGCTTCGAGCGAACAAGGGAGGAAGAAGTGATCGGAGCACTGTTACTCGGCCTCGTGGCCGGGTTCCTGGGCAAGGCACTGATGCCCGGCGACGATCCGGGCGGGTTCTTCGCGACGGTGCTGCTCGGCCTCGCGGGCGCGGCCCTCGGCTGGGTGATCTTCACCCTGGGGCTCGGGATCGGCGACGAGGACGCCTTCGACCTCGGCGGTCTCGTCGGAGCGATCATCGGCGTGATGATCCTGCTGGGGGCCTACCGCTGGTGGGCCGGACGTCGGTCGGGAGCGGCACGCGCGACCTGACCCATCGGCCGTCAGTCGCATCAGGCCACGGGCGGCGGCCTGCCCTCCGCGCTGGCGGCCAGCGCCGGATCCCATTCACACACGGCGCACGAATGCCTGAACGCCGAGCGGGCGAACTCGAGCGCGAACGCATGGGGGTCGGGGGCGGCGAGCACGTCGGCCCAGTCGAGGACGTACTCGCCGAGCGCCGCGTCCCAGCGCGCGGCTGCGGGCGAGACGGGCATGTCGGCATAGCCGTCGGGGGCCGGATGCGCGTAGGCATAGAAGGCCGCCTTGCCGTACCGGGAGTCGCCCGGCCACCAGCCGACGGCGACCTCCTGTGCGTCCATCGAGTTGCGCGCGATGAAGTCCTCTGACGGAGGATCGGCCGGCACGCCGGAGTACAGGCTCACCGCGAGGTCGAACGACCCCCACCATGCGTTGACCGGGGTCGAGCGTCCGCGATACGGCGCGCGGAACGCCGCCAGGACGAGCGCGGCCCGGGTGGCGGCGGCGAAGTAGGAATCAACCTGACCTGTGTCGTAGCGCGCGTGCTCCTGGTCCTCGTCGAGGGGCACGCTCCACGACACCTCCTGCGGAGTGGGGTCGATCTCGAAGGGACCTGCGAGGTCGCGGATTTCCTTCATCAGCTCGCGGATGACGTCGCCGACCGCCCTGTCCGGCGTCAGCGCGACGCGTCGCACGCGCCCGTCGGAGTGCTCGGCGACCGCCTCGTGCGTGTGCAGGTCGAGCGCCACGACCAGGGCCCCCGAGCCGTCGGGAGCCGGCAGGGGGAGCGTCTCCCATCCGCGTGCACTCAGACGCAGCGCAGCGTGCTGGAGCTGCGGCTCGGGCGGCGCCAGCGCCACCGCCAGCTTGCCGAGCATCTGCGTGTGCGCGTGGAGCGTGTCGCAGGTCGCGCGCCACGACTCGTACGGCGGCAGCGGCGGCCAATCGGAGGACATGACCGCAAGGTAAACGAATCGGTCGGGGTCGATTACTGGGAGGCGTTATCGACCCCAATCTATGCGCCCGAGAGGACTCGAACCTCCACGGCCCTTACGGGCCACAAGGCCCTCAACCTTGCGCGTCTACCAATTCCGCCACAGGCGCGTGGGGCCGCCGATTATAGATACGGTCAGTCCAGGCGCCCGGGCAGGCCGAAACGCGTGAAGAGCGCCTCGAACTTCTCGGGGTCGGCGGCCTGCTCCGGCCACCGCGCGTACACCTCGCGCTCGGGGCGCGGCGTGGACCGGATCACGAAGGCGGTCACGTCGCTGATCAGGCGGTCGCGCATCGTGAGCACGTTGAGCGCGAACGGCATGTATGCCTGCTCCTCCTCGTCCCACGTGTAGAACGCGAGTGCCGGCTGTCCGTTTGCGCGTGATCGCACGGTCCGCCACCGCCAGTTCCCCGACAGCGGCCAGCCCGCGAGGAAGATGCGGAGCGCGTCGTGGCCGCGGAACCAGCTGCCCAGCGGGGGCATCGCGAACGCCACGTCCTCGGTCAGCATCGCGACGACCGTGTCGACGTCGCCGCGCTCCCAGGCCTCGACGTACCGGTCGACGATCTCGCGCAAGCCGTCGTCGCCGAGCGCGCGCAGCGTCGCCTGCTGGCTCTGCTCGGGCAGGCGCTGCTCGACGGACTGGCGCGCGCGCTGGAGGGCGCTGTTCACCGAGGCAGTGGTCGTATCGAGCGTCTCCGCGACCTCGCGGGCGGAGAAGCCGAGCACCTCGCGCAGGATCAGCACGGCACGCTGGTTGGGCGGGAGGTGCTGCAGCGCGGCGATGAACGCGAGCTCGACGCCCTCGCGCTGCTCGTAACGCGCCTCGGGCGCCGCGTACCCGTCCTCGAGGCCGAGCTTCTCGTCCGGATACGGCTCCATCCAGATCGACTCGACGATCGGCTCTCCCGGGCCCTCGTGGGGATCCGTCGGCGGGCCGTAGTCGATCGGGAGCACCCGCTTGGGGCGCTTCTCGATCACGTTCAGGGACGTGTTCGTCGCGATCCGGTAGAGCCACGAGCGAAGCGAGCTGCGGCCCTCGAAGCGGTCCAGCCCGCGCCACGCCCGCAGCATCGTCTCCTGGAGCGCGTCGTCGGCGTCGTGGACGGACCCGAGCATCCTGTAGCAGTGGGCGTGGAGCTCGGAGCGGTGGCGCGCGACGATCCGCTCGAAGGCGCCCTCGTCGCCGCGGCGGGCGGCATCGAGCAGCTCGTGCTCGCGGAGCGTCGCGGTTGTGGGGTCGGCGCCCATCTCCCGCCAAGAGGTTAGACCCACCGCACCGGCAGGGCACCGATGAGTTCACGGAGCGGCGGCGGTCATAGGGACAGGGATGCGGAGGGAACACACCCACCAGATCGTCCACCTGGAGCTGCACACGGGGAACCTCGCGCGCGCCTGTGCCTTCTACACCGCCCTGTGCGGCTGGCGGACCGAGCGCATCGAGACGCTCAGCGGCTCGTACCGGGCGCTCGATCCGGGAGCGGGGCTCAGCGGTGGCGTCGTCGAATGCGACATCAAGCGGGCACTTTGGCTTCCCTACGTGGAGGTCGGCGAGATCGCCGAGGCGAGCGAACGGGCGCGCGCGCTCGGAGCGTCGGTCCTGCTCGAGCCGCGCGAGGGGCCGGCGGGCTGGCGCAGCGTCGTCGCGGCGCCCGCGGGCGGCGAGATCGCGCTCTGGCAGCCGAAGCTCTGACGGCGGGGCTTGAACCTGTCCGCGGGGGCAGCTACTCTACGAACGTGTGTTCGCAATGCCCCCGAAACGCCACTGCCGTAGCGGCCAGGAGGAAGAAGCCTGATGGTTGACCTCAAGATGACGAAGCGCCAGCAGGAGATCTTTCACTTCATCAAGCGGTACGCCTCGAAGTACGGGTACCCGCCGACGGTGCGCGAGATCGGGAAGGCCGTGGGCCTGGCCTCGTCCTCGACGGTCCACGCCCACCTCGCCAATCTCGAGAAGTACGGCGTGCTGCGCCGCGACCCGACCAAGCCGCGGGCGATCGAGCTGCTCTACGAGCGCGCCAAGAAGGCGGTCGCGCCCGGCGAGGGTGCGCTGCCGCTGGTCGGCCGCGTCGCCGCCGGCTCGCCCGTGCTCGCCGAGGAGAACATCGAGGACTACGTACAGGTCCCGAGCGTCGCCGGCGGCGACGAGGGCGAGTACGTCCTCCAGGTGTCGGGCGAGAGCATGCGCGACGCGGGCATCCTGTCCGGCGACTACGTGGTGGTGCGCCGGCAGGACACCGCCGGGGACGGCGACATCGTCGTCGCGCTGCTGGGGGACGAGGCGACCGTCAAGCGCTTCTTCCGGGAGCCCGACCACGTGCGCCTGCAACCGGAGAACCCGGCGATGGAGCCGATCCGCACGCGCGACGTCGAGGTCCTCGGCCGGGTCGTGGGAGTCTTCAGGAGAGTCTGATGCCCGCCCTCAAGGACCCACCCGTGTCGACCGCGCGCCTGTTCGAGCCCGCTCCCGGGCGCTCGCTCGCCGACCTCCTGCGCGAGATCGACGATGCGGTCAACCACGGCCAGTCCGTGCCGTGCCTCGTGTGCGGCGCGATGACCGCGGGCGGCGATCTCGGCACCGCCGCCGAGTGCCGCTCCTGCGGCAGCAAGCTCGAGTAGCCGCGGCGCCAGTCGCCACCCGACCCGCTCGACGCACCACCGGTGCGCCTTCGCGGCCCGTGCGGCCCCTGGCATCCACGGCTGTCCCGAGCAGGCTCGAGTAGCCGCCGCGTCGGCGGGCGCCCCGCGCGGATCGGCCGCCTCGGGGACAATGCGGGGCATGTCCTCGGGCCGCCCCGCAGCGCCCGGCGGCGCGATACCCCGCGACGCCTGGCTGAGGCTCGCCGCCTGCGCCGGGGCGGCGGCGTTGCTGCAGATGGACGGCACGATCGTCACGGTCGCCCTGCCGTCGGTGGGGGAGGAGCTCGGCGCGGACTCGCACGAGCTCTCCTACGTGCTGACCGCCTACTTCGTGGCCTACGGGCTCACGCTCTTCCCGGGCGGCACCCTCGTCGACCGGATCGGGTCGCGCCGTGTCGCGCTCGCCGGGCTCGCGATCTTCGCGGCCGGGGCGGTGTTCGGGGCGCTCGCAGGCAGCATCGGCGTGCTCGTCGCCTCGCGCGTGGTGCAGGGAGTCGGCGCGGGCCTCGTGAGCCCGGCGTCGCTCGCCGGCGCGGTGTCGGGGTTCCCGCCCGAGCGCCGCGGCGCCGCGCTCGGGATCTGGGGCGCGAGCTCGGGCACCGCGAACCTGATCGGCCCGGTGATCGGCGGCCTGCTCACCGTCGCGATCGACTGGCGCGCCTGCTGGTGGTTCCTGGTGCCCGCGAGCGGCGCCGCCGCGCTCGCGATGTGGAGGCTCGTGCCGCGCGGGGTGCGCGCCGACGAGACCCCCGAGGCCGCCGGCCTGCGCCAGCGCGTGATCGCCGCCGCGGCGCTCGTCGCCGCGCTCACCTTCACGGTCATGATCGGCGCCTTCTACATCGGTCAGCAGTACCTCCAGGTCGCGGCCGGCTACTCCGCGCTCGGTGCGGCCTCGGCGCTCACGCTGATCGCGCTGTTCGTCGCGATCGGCGCACCGCTCTCGGGCCGCCTCTCGGACGTGCGCGGGGAGGGTCCCACGATCGCGCTCGGCTTCGTGCTCGTCGCGCTCGCGCTCGCGGTGCTCGCGATCCCCGGCGTGCCGCTCGACGGCCTCGGCGCGCTGCCGCTCCTGATCCCGTTCGGGCTCGGGCTCGGGATGCTGTTCGTCCCCGCCTCGCGCGCCGCGCTCAACGCGGTCCCGCAGGCCAAGCACGGGCGCGTGTCCTCGCTGCTGTCGACCGCGCGACTGCTCGGCGGGGGGCTCGGCGCCGTGCTCGGGGGCGCCGCGCTGTCCGGGGGCGTGACCGAGGACCACATGCGGATCGCGCTCGGTGCCGGCGCTGCGCTCTGCCTGGCCGTCGGCCTGCCGGCGGCGGCCGAGCTCTCGGGCCGCAACCGACCCGCGGCTAGAATGGGAAGTCGCAGACCGAGCAGCCGCGGAGGTGATGCCTTCGAGGAAAGTCCGGACACCGCAGGGCAGGGTGGTCGGTAGCGCCGACCCGGGGAAACTCGCGGGAAAGTGCCACAGAAACGACACCGCCTAAGCTGAGCCGTAGCAGCTGAACGGCTCGGCCGGTAAGGGTGAAATGGTGCGGTAAGAGCGCACCGGCGCCGTGGTGACACGGCGGCCGCGGCAAACCCCACCCGGTGCAAGGCCAAGCAGGACCGTCGAGGTTGCCCGCTGAGGTCCAGGTAGGCCGCATAGACAGATGGTTGCTCACGACAGAATCCGGCTTACAGGTCTGCTACGGAAACGGCCCCTCGGGGCCGTTTCTATTTGAGGGGTAGAGTGAGGAGTACCCCGCAAACGACGCTCAGGAGCCGCCGCGCATGAACAGTTTCGATGCCCGCTCGACGCTCGAGGTCGGCGACCGGAAGTACGAGATCTACCGGCTCGACGCGCTCCAGTCGAAGTTCGACGTCGCGCGGCTGCCCTTCTCGCTGAAGGTCCTGCTCGAGAACCTGCTCCGCAACGAGGGCGGGCCCGACCGTCGATGCCGGTGACGTCGAGGCGCTCGCGAAGTGGGTCGCGACCGACGAGCCGAGCCGCGAGATCGCCTACGCGCCCGCGCGCGTGCTGCTCCAGGACTTCACGGGCGTGCCCGCGATCGTCGACCTCGCCGCGATGCGCGACGCGATGCGCAGCCTCGGCGGCGACCCGGCGCGGATCAACCCGCTGCAGCCCGCCGAGCTGGTGATCGACCACTCCGTGCAGGTCGACGAGTCCGGCACCCCGCGCGCGTTCCAGTTCAACGCCGACCGCGAGTTCGAGCGCAACAAGGAGCGCTACGCGTTCCTGAAGTGGGGCCAGCGGGCGTTCGACAACTTCGCGGTCGTCCCGCCCGACACCGGCATCGTGCACCAGGTCAATCTCGAGTACCTGGCGCGCGTGGTGTTCGTGCACGACTCGGGCGACGGGCCTCCAGGCGTATCCCGACACGCTGGTCGGCACCGACTCGCACACCACGATGGTCAACGGCCTCGGCGTGCTCGGCTGGGGCGTGGGCGGGATCGAGGCCGAGGCCGCGATGCTCGGCCAGCCCGTCTCGATGCTGATCCCGCAGGTGATCGGCTTCCGGCTCGACGGCGCGCTGCCCGAGGGCGCGACGGCCACGGACCTCGTGCTGACGGTGACCGAGATGCTGCGCGAGCGTGGGGTGGTGGGCAAGTTCGTCGAGTTCTTCGGCGACGGCCTCGCGCGGCTGCCGCTCGCCGACCGCGCGACGATCTCGAACATGGCGCCCGAGCAGGGCGCGACGTGCGTGATGTTCCCGATCGACGACGAGACGCTGCACTACCTGCGCTTCACCGGCCGCTCCGAGGAGCAGGTCGCGCTCGTCGAGGCCTACGCGCGCGAGCAGGGCATGTTCCACGAGCCGGGCGCCGAGGAGGCGACCTACACCGACACGCTGGTGCTCGATCTCGCCGACGTCGAGCCGAGCCTCGCCGGGCCGCGCCGCCCGCAGGACCGGGTCGCGCTGAGCGACGCCAAGGAGTCCTTCGGCCGGGAGCTGCAGACGCTGATCGAGTCGGGCGCGGGGCCGACCAGGAACGGCGACGTCGAGCGCTTCGCGGGCGAGGGTGGCCACACCGCCGTCGGCGTCGAGCGCCAGTCGTCCACGGCGGTCGAGGTCACCACCAACGGCGAAAGCTGCCTGCTCGATCACGGCTCGGTCGTGATCGCGGCGATCACCAGCTGCACCAACACCTCCAACCCCGCCGTGATGGTCGGGGCCGGGCTGCTCGCGCGAAAGGCCGTCGAGCGCGGCCTGCGCTCGAAGCCGTGGGTGAAGACGAGCCTCGCGCCCGGGTCGAAGGTCGTCACCGACTACTACGAGCGCTCGGGCCTGCGCGAGCCGCTCGAGGCGCTCGGCTTCAACCTCGTCGGCTACGGCTGCACGACGTGCATCGGCAACTCCGGGCCGCTGCCGGCCGAGATCTCGGCCGCGATCGAGCAGGGCGACCTCGCGGTCGCGTCGGTGCTGTCGGGCAACCGCAACTTCGAGGGGCGCATCCACTCCGAGGTGAAGATGAACTACCTCGCCTCGCCGCCGCTGGTGGTCGCCTACGCGCTGGCCGGGCGCATGGACGTCGACCTCACGACCGAGCCGCTCGGCGAGGGCTCCGACGGCGAGCCCGTCTACCTGCGCGACGTCTGGCCGACCCAGCGCGAGATCCACGACACGATCGAGCAGGCGGTCGAGTCCGAGATGTTCACGCGCACATACGCCGACGTGTATGCGGGCGACGAGCGGTGGAACTCGCTCGACGTGCCGGCCGGCGACCTCTACGACTGGCGCGAGTCGACCTACGTGAAGCACCCGCCCTACTTCGAGGGCATGTCGCTCGAGCCCGACCCGATCCAGTCCGTGCGCGACGCGCGCGTGCTCGCGCTGCTCGGCGACAGCGTCACCACGGACCACATCTCCCCGGCCGGAGCGATCCGGCGCGACAGCCCGGCCGGGCGCTACCTGGTCGAGCACGGCGTCGAGCCGCGCGACTTCAACTCGTACGGCTCACGCCGCGGCAACCACGAGGTGATGATGCGCGGGACGTTCGCGAACGTGCGGCTGCGCAACCAGCTCGCTCCCGGCACGGAGGGCTCGTGGACGGTCCACCTCCCGAGCGGCGAGCAGATGTCGATCTTCGACGCCGCGATGCGCTACATCGACGAGGGGGTGCCGCTGGTCGTGCTCGCGGGCAGGGAGTACGGCTCGGGCTCCTCGCGCGACTGGGCCGCGAAGGGACCGCGCCTGCTCGGGGTGCGCGCGGTGATCGCGCAGAGCTTCGAGCGCATCCATCGCTCCAACCTCGTCGGCATGGGCGTGCTGCCGCTGCAGTTCGCAGAGGGCCAGAGCGCGCAGTCGCTCGGGCTCACGGGCAGCGAGACCTTCGACGTCGGGGACGTGCCCGCGGGCTCCCGCACGGCGACGGTGACCGCGCGGCCCGAAGGCGGCGATCCGGCCTCGTTCGACGTGACCGTGCGGATCGACACGCCCCAGGAATGGCGCTATTTCGAGCACGGCGGGATCCTCCACTTCGTCCTGCGCCAGCTCGCCGGGGTCGCGGGCGCGGATGCCTGAGCTCACCGACCCGCTAACTTACTGACCCTTCCGCCGCCCCCTTCCCATGCAGCCCGACAAAGCCAAACAGCTACTTCAGCGCGAGCGTGAGCGCATCCAGGCGGAGCTGGCATCGCTGCGAAACGCCCGCGGGGACGGCGACGACGAGCTCTCGCGGGTCGACCAGCATCCCGCCGACCAGGGATCCGAGCTGTTCGAGACGGAGCGCGACCAGTCGCTGATCGAGCGCCTCGAGCACGACCTCGATGCGATCGCGCGCGCCGAGCGGCGCCTCGAGGAGGGCACGTACGGCGTCTCCGTGGAGAGCGGCGAGCCGATCCCCGAAGGGCGCCTCGAGGCGGTTCCGTGGGCGGAGCGCACCGCCGACGAGCAGGCGCGCTACGAAGCCCACTCCTGACGCCGCGTCGACGCCGGGCCGCGAACTCCTCCTCGCCCGGTTGACTCGTCAGTCAACCTTGCTAGCATGCCGCCCTTCGTGTCACTGACCTGACCGCTGAGTCCTCGAGCGAGCCGTGATTGGACGGCGCCGAGGAGCGGGGGAACCAAAGCGGCCCACGAGGCCGCGAAGGGGCGAATCGCCGCCGGCATAGAGGCCGTTCAGGCGTAGCGCAGCTCTTTTCAGCGCGAGCCCGTCAGCTAACCCCGTAAGCGCCGGAAAGAGAGGAACGTGTCCCAAAAGCCGTTCGAGCGCCGTGCGCCTGCGCGCAGGCGCACGTACAACCCGGTCTCCCGGTCGCGACCCGACCGTGTCGCGCTCTGGGCCTTCGGTCTGGGCATATTCCTGATCCTGCTCGCCGCCACCACCTCGAACGGCCAGAGCGGCGGCGCGAACCTGCCCGCACCCCCCGCGGCCGAGAAGGCTCCGGGCCAGGTCGAGGCCGAGCTCGGTGAGCGCACTCTCACCACCGGCGTCACGGGGGCCGACGTCTCCACCCTCCAGGCCATCCTCCATGCTCGCCGGTACGGGCCCCTCAAGGTGACCGGGACCTTCGACGCGCCCACCGCGGCCGCGGTGAAGCGATTCCAGGAGGAGGCGGGCCTCGCCGTAGACGGCGTCGTGGGGCCCCAGACCAGGCCCCGCCTCGTGGCCCTGATGCAGTCCGCGAAGGCCACCTGGTACGGCCCGGGCCTCTACGGGAACCGCACCGCCTGCGGGAAGCGGCTGCGCCGCGGGACGCTCGGCGTCGCCCACAAGACGCTGCCCTGCGGCACTCCGGTGACCTTCTACCGCTCGGGCCGGTTCGTGACCGTGCCCGTGATCGACCGCGGCCCGTTTCGCCGCGGGGTCGCCTGGGACCTCACCGCGGCCGCCGCCCGCAAGCTCGGCATGGCGAGCACCGCGCGCCTGCGCTCGATCCACTAGCGCCGGGTCATCCGCGCGGCCCGTTCGCCCGTATGGAGGGGTGAAAGCCGCCTTCTGCGGCAGGAAAAGCGGCCCCGCGGGGCGAAGCTTGCATTCCCGCTGTCGTTTTGTAAACTACCTTACCCTCAGTAAGCAACCCGCCCTTTTTGTAGCTCCAATCGGAAAGTAAAGCCATGGCTGCCAAGATCAGCAGATTCGATATCCACGACGAGCTCACGGCTCCACCTGAGAGCGCGCCGATCCTCAAGGGGGCGCTGTCGGGTAGCGGGAAGCTCAACAACTTCGTCGGGGTGCTCGCCGGTTCGCCGGCCGCGCTCCGCGGATACGCCCGGATCCGGTCCGAGTTGCGTCGCGGGACTCTTCCCGCGGCCACCCAGGAGCGGGTCGCGCTCGCGGTCGCCGAGTACCGCGGCTCCGACTACGACGTCGCGGTGCACGCACGCGCGGGACGCGCCGTCGGGCTCGATCTCGACGAGATCGACTCCGCGCGGCAGTTCACCTCGCGCGACGAGCGCGAGGCCGCGTTGCTGCGGTACCTCCACGAGGCCCTGGAGAACAGCGGCCAGGTGCCGGTTCACCTGCACGAGGAGGCGCGCGAGCAGGGCTGGAGCGACGAGCAGATCCTCGAGGCGCTGGCCCATGTGGCGCTCGCGGAGTTCTCGTCCCTCGTAACGCTTGCCGGTGAGATCCCGCTCGAGGGCACCTCGCGCGAGGTCAAGCCGCTCAAGAAGGTCGCGTAGCGACCGATGCCGGGGTCGGCGCCGACACTGAGTCAGCAAGGCGCCGGACCCGACGAATCTCCCTCCCCTCCCAATGGTGACGGGGGCGTAGCGGACCACATCGAATCCGCTTCGCCCCCCGTCGCCATCAGCGTCTGCCCGTACTACCACGCCGCCGTCGAGATGCTCGGCAAGCGCTGGACGGGCGCGATCGTCTCGGCCCTGCTCGGGGGGCCGCTGCGCTACTCCGCGCTGGCGCAGGGCATACCGCAGATCTCCGACCGGCTCCTCTCGATGCGCCTCAGGGAGCTCGAGGCGGCGGGCGTGGTCGCACGGCGGGTCTACGAGGGGGCGCCCGTGAGGGTCGAGTACGAGCTCACGCCGAAGGGTCGCGCGCTGGAGCCGGCGATCGCCTCGTTGCGGCGGTGGGCGTGCGAGTGGCTGCGGGACGACCCGGCCCGCATGCACCAGGTCTAGCCGGAGAGCTGGGCCAGCAGGCCCGGCACGTCCCAGAAGTTCACGTCGCGCACGACGAGCCCGTCCCGGTCGAAGCGGCTGAACGTGCACCCTTCGACGCGGATCGAGCGGCCCGTGGCGGGAATGCCGAGGAACTCCCCGCGGTGGACGGCCGAGACGCGCCACCGGTCGGCGTTGGACGGCGGGTCGATCAAGAGGTCGAGGCGCTCGAGCTCGAAGTCGCCGAACGCCTCGAGCAGCCCCACCGCGCGGGCCCGGATCGCGTCGCGCCCGCGCAGCGGTCGATCTGCACCGCGCCATCCTCGCGGCCTCCCCCGAGGGCGTCAACCACGGTAGGGTCACCGGCATGCCGACCTCCAACGACGGCCTGATCGAACGCTTCTATTCCGCGTTCGCCCAGCGCGACGGCGCCGCCATGCAGGCCTGCTACGCGCCCGGCGTGACGTTCTCGGACCCCGTCTTCCAGGACCTTCACGGCCCCGAGGCGGGCGCGATGTGGCGCATGCTCACGGGCCGCGCCGACGATCTCGAGATCGACCTGCGCGAGCACGAGTCCGACGGCGAGCGCGGTAGCGCGCACTGGGTCGCCCGCTACACCTACTCCCAGACCGGCCGCCACGTCACGAACGACGTGCGCGCGAGCTTCCGGTTCGCGGACGGCCTGATCGCCGAGCACGTCGACGACTTCGACCTCTATCGCTGGGAGCGCCAGGCGCTCGGCCCGGTGGGGACGCTGCTGGGATGGACGCCGATGCTGCGCGGGGCCGTCCGCCGCCGCGCGCGCGCGGCGCTCGACGAGTTCATCGCCAAGGAGTCCTGACTTGCTGCTGGTGATCGGCCGCGTGCGCTGCGCGGCGGACCACCGCGAGAGCCTCGTCACTCTGTTCGAGCGCATGCAGGAGGCCTCGCGCCGCGAGGACGGCTGCCTGCGCTACGGCTTCTTCGCCGCCGTCGAGGACCCGCTCGGCTTCGTCGCGGTCGAGGAATGGGCCGACCGCGAGGCGCTCGACCGGCACTTCGCCCAGCCGCACCTGCACGAGTTCGCGCGCGCCCTCGGGCCGCTGGTCTCGGAGCGCCCGGAGGTCCTGATCCACGAGGTCGCCGCGACGAAGCCCTTTCCGGGCTAACGGTCTAGGGTACGGGCGCCCAATCCCGACCGCAGAAGGAGCCTCCATTGGCTGACGCACCGAAGACGCCCCAGGACGTAGCCGCGATCTGCGACGAGCGCGACGTTCGCTTCATCCGGCTCTGGTTCACCGACATCCTCGGACAGCTCAAGAGCTTCTCCATCAACCGGGAAGAGCTGGACGACGCATTCGAGGGCGGGATGGGCTTCGACGGCTCGTCGATCACGGGCTTCAACGCGATCGAGGAGTCCGACATGATCGCGATGCCGGATCCCTCGACCTTCAACATCCTGCCGTGGCGGCCCGAGGACAAGGCGACGGGGCGGATGTTCTGCGACGTGCAGGTGCCGGGCGGCGAGCCCTACGAGGGGGACCCGCGCTGGGTCATGCGCCGCGCGCTCGAGCGGATGCGCGGGATGGGCTTCGACCAGTTCAACATCGGGCCGGAGCTCGAGTACTTCTACTTCCGCTCGGCGGAGACGAACGGGGCGCCGCCGCAGGTGCTGGACAAGGGCGGCTACTTCGACCTCACGACGCTCGACGCGGGCTCGGACCTGCGCCGCGAGACCGTGCTCGCCCTGGAGCAGCTCGGCATCCACGTCGAGTACTCCCACCACGAGGTCGGGCCCTCACAGCACGAGGTCGACATGCGCTACGCGGACGCGCTCAGGATGGCGGACAACTGCATGACCTACCGGATCACCGTGAAGGAGTACGCGATGAAGTACGGCTTCTACGCGACCTTCATGCCGAAGCCGCTGTACGGCGAGAACGGGTCCGGCATGCACGTGCACCAGTCGCTGTTCAAGGGCGGCCGCAACGCGTTCTACGACGTCAACGACCAGTTCTACCTCTCGGACGTGGCAAAGTCGTTCATCGCCGGCCAGCTCAAGCACGCACGCGAGATCGCGGCGCTGTTCGCGCAGTGGGTCAACTCCTACAAGCGGCTCGTGCCCGGGTACGAGGCGCCGGTCTACGTGGCGTGGTCGCGGCGCAACCGCTCGGCGCTGATCCGGGTGCCGCTCTACCACCCCGGCAAGGAGCAGGCGACGCGCTGCGAGATCCGCAGCCCCGACCCCTCGTGCAACCCGTACCTCTGCTTCTCGGCGCTGCTGCAGGCAGGGCTCGAGGGGATCGAGAAGGGCTACGAGCTGCCCGAGCCGATGGAGCGCAACCTCTACCACCTGTCGCCCGACGAGCGCAAGAAGCTGGGCATCGAGCAGCTGCCGGAGACGCTCGGCGAGGCGATCGAGATCGCGTCGGAGTCCGAGCTGATCCTGAAGACGCTCGGCGAGCACGTGTTCACGCGCTTCGTCGAGATCAAGCGCCAGGAGTGGGAGGACTACCGCACGCAGCTCTCCGCCTGGGAGCTCGAGAAGTACCTGCCGGTCCTCTGAGCGCAAAATATCTGGGGCTCCGCCCACCTCAGTCATGTGGCCTCGCTGAACGCTCGGCCCGGAATATCTTTGGCCCCAGGGCCAATGACATACGGGTTACGGCCCGGCACGATCCGCGCATGCTCGTGGTCGACGCGATGCGGGCGGAGGACTGGCCGGCGGTGCGGGACGTCCATGCCGAGGGCATCGCGACCGGACAGGCGACCTTCGAGGAGCGCCCTCCCTCGTGGGAGCAGTGGGACCGCGACCACCTGCGCGAGTGCCGCCTGGTCGCGCGCCGCGACGGGCGCGTGGTCGCGTGGGCGGCGCTCTCGCCCGTGTCGCGCCGGCCGGTCTACCGCGGCGTGGCGGAGGTGAGCATGTACGTGGCGGCCGCCGAGCGCGGGTCGGGCGTGGGGAGGACGTTGGCCGAGGCGTTGGTGGAGGCGTCGGAGCGCGCCGGGATCTGGACCCTCGAGGGCTGGATCTTTCCCGAGAACGAGGCGAGCCTCGCGCTCTGCGAGTCGTTCGGCTGCCGCGTCGTCGGGGTCCGTGAGCGGCTCGGCAGGATGGGTGACCGGTGGCGCGACGTGGTGCTCGTGGAGCGCCGCAGCCGCGTCATCCAGGCTCGGCTTCCAGCGCAGCGACGTCGTCGTCGCTGAGACGCAGGGTGGCCGCGGCGACGTTCTCCTCGAGATGCTCGCCCGACGCCGTTCCGGGGATCGGGAGCATCGCCGGCGAGCGTCTCAGCAGCCACGCCAGCGCCACCTGCCCGGGCGTCGCGCCGTGCGCCTCGGCGACGTCGCGCAGCGGCCCCGCGGACTGCGCAAGCTCCCCGCCCGCGAGCGGCCACCACGGCATGTAGGCGATGCCGTCCCGCTCGCAGATCGCGATCTCCGCGTCGCCCTGGCGGTGCTTGAGGCTGAGGCGGTTCTGGACGGAGACGACCGGCGCCGTGCGCCGGGCCAGCTCGAGCTGCGCGCCGAACACGTTCGAGACGCCGATCTCGCGGACCTTGCCCTCGCGGCGCAGCTCGTCGAGTGCCCCGACCGACTCGGCGAGCGGGACGTCGGGATCGGGCATGTGCAGCTGATAGAGGTCGATCGTGTCGACGCGCAGGCGCGCGAGGCTGCGCTCGCAGGCCGCCCTCAGGTAGTCGGGCCGCCCGTCGCCCGCAGGGGTGCCGTCGACCAGGGTCTGCCCGCCCTTCGTCGCGATCGTCAGCCCCTCGGGGTAGGGATGCAGCGCGCCCGCGATCGCCGCCTCGCTGTTGCCGTAGACGTCGGCGGTGTCGATCAGGTTCACGCCGAGCTCGAGGGCGCGTCGCAGTAGCGCGCCATGGTGATCGGGGTCCTGCACGAAGCGGGCGCCGAAGCCGATTCGGTTGACCACCAGGGAGCCGAGGCCGATCGTGCCGGCCGCCGCCGCCGGCGCCTGGCTCACGCGAGCAGCTCCTCGAGCTCGCGGGCGCCGGTCACCGGCATCCGGCAGCTGAAGTTCTCGCAGACGTATGCGGCGGCGCGACCGTCCACCGGCTCGCGGCCGGCGAGCAGCGGCACGGCCTCGTCGGCCTCCCGGTCACCCGGCCGCTTCCCGGCGAGCACGAGCGCCCGCAGCGGCAGCGCGCCACACGACGTCGGCAAGCTCGTCGAGCCGGTCGCCGACCAGCGCGACCTCGCGCGGCGGGGCGAAGTGGAGGCGCATCGCCTGCAGCAGGTGCCCGAAGGCCTGGGGATAGCGCCCCGCGGCGACGTGGAGCATCGAGAACACCTCGAGCGCGCGGCGCTCGTAGGCGCGGTCCCCGGTGTAGGCCGCCATGCGCAGCAGCGCGAGCGACGCGGACGAGCTTCCGGACGGGATCGGATGGTCCTCGACGTCGCGGGGCCGCACGACGAGCGACTCGTGGTCCGAGGAGGTGTCGAAGAAGCCGCCCGGCTCCTCGTGGCTCGCGAACCGCGTGAGGATCTGGTCGGCGAGCGCGCGCGCCTCCACGATCCAGCGCGTCTCGAGCGTCGCCTCGTACAGGACCTGGAGCGCCTCGTCGAGGAACGCGTGGTCCTCGAGGTAGGCGTTGAGCGAGGCGCGGCCGTCCTTGAAGGTCCGCAGCAGGCGCCCGCCGGAGTCGCGCATGCGCCCGAGCAGGAAGTCCGCGCAGGCGCGCGCCGCGTCGAGGTAGTCCGCGCGCCCGAGCACGCGCCCCGCGTCCGCGAGCGCCGCGATCATCAGCGCGTTCCATGCCGTCAGGCGCTTGTCGTCGAGCCCCGGCCATACGCGCCGCGACCGCGCCTCGTAGAGGCGCGCGCGTGCGCGCTCGACGACCTCGTCGGCGGGCCGCGGGCCGCCGACGTGCAGGATGCTGCGCCCTTCGAAGTTCGGGCCGCGGTCGACGGCCCAGTAGCGGAGCACGGCGTCGGCGTCCGCACCCAGCAGATCGCGCAGCTCGTCCGCCGTCCAGACGTAGAACTTTCCTTCCTCGCCCTCCGAGTCGGCGTCGAGCGCCGAGTAGAAGCCGCCCTCCGGGCCACGCATCTCGCGCAGCGCCCAGTCGAGGGTCTCCTCGCACACCCGCCGGAACAGGTCCTCGCCCATCAGCTGCCACCCGTGCAGGTACGTGCGCGCGAGCAGGGCGTTGTCGTAGAGCATCTTCTCGAAGTGCGGGACGAGCCACTGCCCGTCGACCGCGTACCGCGCGAACCCTCCGCCGACCTGGTCGTAGATGCCTCCCCAGGCCATGCGCTCGAGGGTCGTGCGCACGACCTGCTCGGTCCGCGGCAGCGCGGTGCCGTCGGCCATGCGGCCCATCAGGAACTCGAGCGCGCTCGCCGGCGGGAACTTGGGAGCGCCGCCGAACCCGCCGAAGTTGGCGTCGAACATCGTGGCGAGGTTCTGCTCGGCCTCCTCCAGCACCTGCGGTGAGAGCTCCTCCCCGGAGGGCTGCACGCGCGCCGCGGCGCTGAGGCGCTCGACCGTCTGGGGGGCCACGGAGCGGATCTCCTCGCGCTTCGTCTCCCAGGCCTCGGCGACGCCCTCGAGCACCTGGCGGAAGCTCGGCGCGCCCTGACGCGGCTCGGGCGGGAAGTACGTCCCGGCGTAGAACGGCACGCCGTCGGGGTCGACCCAGACGTTCAGGGGCCAGCCGCCGTGGCCGAGCATCGCCTGCGCGGCGCCCATGTAGATCGTGTCGACGTCGGGGCGCTCCTCGCGGTCGACCTTGACGGCCACGAAGTGCTCGTTCAGGAAGGCCGCAGTGACGGGGTCCTCGAAGGACTCGTGCTCCATCACGTGGCACCAGTGGCAGGCCGAGTACCCGATCGACACGAGCATCGGCTTGTCATCGGCGCGGGCGCGCTGGAGGGCCTCCTCTCCCCACGGGTACCAGTCCACGGGGTTGTCCTTGTGCTGCAGCAGGTAGGGGCTTGTCTCGTCCGCGAGACGATTCGGCATGTGCCGTCAGTTCCCCATCAGGTCGGACGCAAACGTGTCGAACGCCTCGAGGTAGCGTGCGAGGTGGTCGTCGGTGTGGGCGATCGAGAGCGTCCACTCCTCCTCGACGCCGGGCGTCATGAAGATGCCGTGGTTCATGTGGTACAGCCAGGCGAGCGTCGACAGGTCGTCGTCGACCTTCGTGAGGTAGTCGCGATACTCGCGCACCCGCTCCGAGGAGAACACGACGCATCCCTTGGCGCCCATCCCCTCGGTGTAGCAGGGCAGCGAGTGGCGCTCGATGATCTCGTCGCAGCCGCGCTTGAGCTGCTCGTTGGCCGACTCGAGCTGCGCGTAGGCGTCCACGGTGAGCACCTCGGTGAGCGTCGCGAGCGCCGCGGCCATCACGAGCGGATTGCCGTTGAAGGTGCCGTACTGGTGGACGGTGCCGTCCGCGACGACCACGGCGAGCTCCTCGCTCATCCCGATCGCCCCGCCCGGGAGGCCGCCGCAGCTCGCCTTCGCGAGCGTGATCATGTCGGGCTGCACGCCGAAGCGCTGCGTCGCGCCGCCCGGTGAGATCGTGGCGCCCGTCTTGACCTCGTCGAAGATCAGCTGCACGCCGTGCTCGGAGGTGAGGCGGCGGACGTCCGCGAGGTATCCCTCGTCCGGAGGCACGATGTTGATGTTCATCATCGCCGGCTCCATGATCAGCGCGGCGACCTTGCCCTCGAGTCGCCCGAGCACGCTCGCGAGCGCCTGCGCGTCGTTGAACGGCACCGACCGCGTGAGCTCGGTGATCGCGCGCGGATAGCCGGCGCCGTAGGGCACGCTGACGGGGTCGTCGCGGTCGCCGAGCTGCTCGAGCGTGGGATAGACAGACACCATCACCGCGTCGTGGTGGCCGTGGTAGGAGCCCTCGATCTTGAGGACCATGTCGCGCCCGGTCGCGCCGCGGGCGATGTGGATCGCGTCCATCGTCGACTCGGTGCCGGAGTTCGTGAAGCGCCACTGCGGCAGGCCGAAGCGCCGGCACAGCTCTTCGGCGACCCCGATCGAGCCCTCGGTGGGGGCGGCGAAATGGGTGCCCAGCTCGACGCGACGCTTGACCGCCTCGGCGACCACCGGGTTCGCGTGGCCGATGCACATCACGCCGAAGCCGTTGTGGAAGTCGACGTATTCGTTTCCGTCCACGTCCCACACGAGCGCGCCGCTGCCGCGCTCGATGTAGATCGGCCACGGGTCGTTCTCCTGGAACGAGGAGGGGACGCCCTTCGGCATGACCTTGCGCGCGCGCTCGAAGTAGCGCCCCGAGCCCGGGGTGCGCTCGGCCAGGATCGCGCGCTGGCGCTCGGTCAGCTGGGCGACCCGCCGGCGGTCGATCTCGGGCGCCGGCACGGTTCCCGTGCTCTCGACTGTCATGGGACCTCCAGTGGGGACGGACACTGCTGGGGCTGACGGGATGTCAAGCCTACCGCGCGGCCTCGGGGCCTCTGCCCGGGAGACGCAGCTCCGCCCGCTTGATCTTCCCGCTGGCCGTCTTCGGCAGCTCTTCGACGAACCGCACGATGCGCGGATACTTGTACGGGGCGGTCGCATGCTTGACGTGCTCCTGCAGCTCCCTCGCGAGCGCCTCGCCGCCGGCGTGCCCCTCGGTCAGGACGATCACGGCCGCGACCACGGAGCCGCGCTCGGCGTCCGGCGCCGCCACGGCCGCCGCCTCCGCGACGGCGGGGTGCTCGACGAGCGCGGACTCGACCTCGAACGGCCCGATGCGATAGCCGGCGGACAGGATCACGTCGTCGAGCCGGCCCTCGAACCAGAGGAAGCCCTCGCCGTCGCGGCGGACCCTGTCGCCCGTCCGCCACGCGCCGTCCGCGTAGGGCGGCTCGCCCAGGTAGCCGCGGAAGAACGTGGGGACCGTGGCGGGATCGAGGCACAGCTCGCCGTCGTCGGTGGGCCGGCCCTCGTCGTCGAGGACCTCGAGGCCGAAGCCGGGCAGCGGCCTGCCCATCGACCCCGGTCGCACCCGCTCGCCGTCCGGCATGCCCGTGAGCTGGCCCGTCTCCGTCTGGCCGTAGCCGTCGAGGATGTCGAGTCCCGTAGCCGCGCGGAAGATCTCCATCACCTCGGGGTTGAGCGGCTCTCCCGCCGAGACCAGGCGCCGCAGGGCCGGCCACCCGCCGGCATCGAGCGAGGCACGCTTGGCGATCATGCGGTACTCGGTCGGCGACTGGCAGAGCACCGCGACATCGTGCTCGGCGGCCGTGGCGAGGCGCTCCTGCGCATCGAAGCGCGCGTCGTGCAGCAGGGCGGCGGCGCCGGCTGTCCACGGCGCGACGAACGCATTGCGCGCAGACTTCGACCAGCCGCTCGCGGCGGTGCACCACGAGAGGTCGCCGGGCCGCGGGCCGAGCCAGTGCCGGGCCTGCACCGACTGCCCGCGCAGGTAGCCCTGGGTGTGCACGACGCCCCGCGGCTCACCCGCGGTGCCGGACGTGAAGATCACGAGCGCCGGATCGCCGCCGGCGGTCGCCTCCGCTTCCGCGAGGCCCGCGCCCGTGGGCAACCCGTCGGCGTCGACGTCGATCCGCGTGGGGGGACGGTCGAGCTCCGCCAGCGCGCGGTCGAGCTCGGGCACGTCGCGGGCGGCGGCGAGGACCAGCGCCGGCGTCGCGTGGCGGAGCCGCAGGCCGATGTCCTTGGCCCTCAGCTGCTCGGAGCAGGGCAGCGCCACCGCTCCCAGGCGCCACGTGGCGAGCAGCGCGAAGACCCATTCGGCGCGCGCGCCGATCAGCGTCATCACGACGTCGCCGCGGCTCACTCCGGCGGCGGCGAGGCCGGCCGACGTCGCGGCGGCCGCCTGCGCGACCTCGGCGAAGGTGTGCGAGCGCACCGACCCGTCCGCGGAGATCGCGCGGAGCGCCTCGTCGGCCGGGCGCTCGCGAGCAAGCCGTTCGACCACGTCGCGCGTGAAGTTGAAGCCGCCCGGCGCCACGCTCACCCGCCCGGGAGGGTGCAGACCAGCACGTCCTGGGCGGGAAACGGCGGCTTCCAGGCCCATCGCTCGTACGACACGAGCTCGAGCGGCGAGCGCTCGATCTGCTCCTTGACCCAGCGTGGACGCGCGAGCGACAGTCCCCAGGCGCCACTGCCCACGTCGATGTAGCCGAAGTCGTCTCGCTTGAAGTCGCCGAGCAGCCGGTCGGCCTCCGCGCCGGTGAGCCCGAGGCCTTGCAGCACGCCGGTGGGCAGAAGCCCGTTGGCGGTGAACAGCAGCAGCCCGCCCGGCACGAGCCCGCGCGCGAACAGCTCGAGGAAACCCTGCCACCGGTCGGCTGACAAATGGGTGAAAAGCGATCCACACCAGGCGAGGTCGTAGGGCTCGCTGAAGGTCACCTCGGCCGGGTCCTCGTGAGAGTAGATGGGCTCCGCGCCGAACATGCGTGCGCAGAAGTCGACGCCGTCGCGGTCGATGTCCGAGACCGCGAAGTGGGCGTCCGGATAGGCCACCTTGAGGAACCGCAGCTCGCGGCCGTGCCCGCAGGGAAGGTCGAGAATCCGGGCGGGGGCCGGGCGGCCGAGCTTCTCGAGGATCTCTCGGATGCAGTCGAGCGCGGTCACGCCGGCATACGCGTAGGCGCCCCAGCTGCCCGCGTACATCAGGTCGTTCGGCGAGATGTCGGTGATCACCTCGGCGGCGCCTCCCCCGAGCGCGGCCTCGATCAGGGCATGTGCCTTGAGGTCGGAGGTCGTCAGCACGCCGACGACCCGCCCGTCCTCGAGGACGAGCCCGAGCCCGTAGGCGGAGCCGCCGAGCGCCTCGCCGGCCTCCGACAGGGAGGCGTCGGGGGGGACGGACGGCAACCCGGTCGTCGCGACCTCGGATACCGGGGTCCGCTGGGTGTCCAGCCCCTGGGCGACGGCCCGCACGACGTCGTGCTCGGAGACCACTCCGGCGAGCCGCCCGTCGCCGTCGATGACCGGGACCGGCAGCCATCCCTTGGTGCACAGCAGGGACGCCGCGCCGGCGATGCTCGTCGCTGCCTCGAGACTGGGGTAGCGGAGGCTCATCGCGTCCTTGACCAAGGCATCGGAAGCGCGGCCCGGCGCGCGGTCGTCCACGGGTGCCATGACCCGGGATGCTACGCGGCCATGGCGAGGGCCCGCCGCAGGGCGGGGACGTACATCGTGATGTCGTCGTCGAACGCGCGGTCGAGGCGCGGCAGGAGCCGCTCGATCTGCTCCCATGGGCGCGTGTCGTCGCGAGGCGGCACCGCCGCCGCCCACAGCTCGTGCTTGCGGCGCATCTCGGAGAGCGATCTGGTCAGGTAGTGGTTGATGCGCAGGAGCCTCGACTTGTGCTCCTTCGTCCTATGCCCCTCCACGGGGTGCAGTTCCTCGTCGACCGCCGCTCCTTCCCGGAACTCGAAGTTGTGCGGCGTGTCGGCTCTCAGCACACGGGCCGGGTCGGCGATGGTGTTGATCATCAGCGTGACCGGCGCGCGCTCGTTCGCGCAGCGCGTGTAGCTCTCGATCACGAGGCCGGGAGGCCTCTCGAGGTGGCCGGAGGTGCCGAACGCGCGCCAGTTCACGGCCACTCCCGCGAACGGCTCGAAGCGCTCCAGCACCTCGGGTAACGGGCGGCCCGTGGGCGAGAACAGGAACTCGTCGACGTCGAGGAACGCGAGCCAGCGTGAGTCCTCGCGGCGGCGCTCGACGCAGTCGTCGATCGCCGCTTTCTGGGACCGTGGGAACGGATGGGGCCAGTCGATCACCTCGACCAGTCCCTCACGCAAGTACGGCTCGAGGACCTCGCGATAGTTGTCCGAACTGTTGTTGTTGTAGAGCGAGAAGCGCTCGAATCCGACCAGGCGGTGAAACTCGAGCCACTCGGGCAGGTAGGAGGCGTCGTCACGAAACAGAGCGGCGCCGCTCAGGTAGTGCGCGGTCGAAGCCATGGACCGTGATGCTACGCGCAGGGAGGCCTGAATCGTTTCGTTGCGCGGCCCGGCGATCGTGACTACGATCGTTCTCGGAGGATCAGGGGGGATGCGTCGGAAACTATCTGTGCTCGTGGCAGCCGCGGCTGCGGTCGTCGTGCTGGCGCTGCCCGCGCAGTCCCATGCGGGCCGGCTGATCGCGACCGGCCACGACGCGGACAGTCACTGCTCGGGCGTGGACGGCGCCGGTCAGTGCCACTTCGTCGCGGTGGCGGTCAACTACGTGCGCGGAGGGGCGCCCGTCCCGGGTCGGCAGCTGCTCCTGATCGACTGCTCGGCGGGTGGGAACGTCGCCAAGGCGCTGGCGAACGCCGGTGTGGGAGGAGCGAATCAGGTCGTGTGCCCGACGGCGAACCTCGCGGCGTTCAACGGCCTGCGCCTCACGACCGCCGACCTTCAGCGCGATCGTCGTCGGATCGTCGATCGACGCGCTGAGCCTGGCCGACACAGCCGCGATCAACGCCCGCAGGGCGGACATCGCATCGTTCTTCAACCAGGGCGGGGGCGTGCTGGCGTTCGCCGGCGACACCAACGGCGACGACCCGGCTGACCCCTACTACCAGTTCATCCCGATCGGGGTCGGAGGCAAGCAGGTCGCCTCGCCGTTCCGGCTCACCCCCCAGGGACAGGCGCTCGGGTTCCAGGACTCCGTCAACGGGATCGGCACGAGCGACGACATCAACTGCTGCCCCACGCACAACTCTTTCCAGGAGCCGGCGCCCGGCAGCGCGCTCCAGGTGGCCGAGCGCGATTCCAGCGTGCCGCCGGCGCCGGAGACGCTGTTCGCGGACGGGACGATCAGCGGCGGCAAGATCGTCAAGCCGAAGGTCATCGGGCTGCCTTCGAACAAGAAATGCGTCAGCCGCCGCAAGTTCAGGATCCGGATCCGTCAGCCCGGCGGCATCCAGATCCAGACGGCACTCGTGTTCGTGAACGGCAAGAAGGTGCGCGTGCTCACGCGCAAGGTGTTCCAGCAGAAGCGCAAGGTCGCGAACGTCAACCTGCGCGGGCTGCCGCGCGGGAAGTTCAAGGTCCGGATCGTCGTCCTCACGAGCGAGGGCAAGACGCTGCGCGGCACCCGCACCTACCGCACCTGCACGAAGAAGCGCAAGTCCAAGCGCCCCCCGAAGCTGTAGGGACTCTGGGCAACCGAGATTTCCGGCTAAGGAAACTCGATTTATTCGTAGAGCTTGATTACGCGCACGCTGCCCTGCGGCGCGGCTTCGACGCACAGGTAGCAGAGCACGCACTCGTCGAGGTTCTCGTCGACGATCCGCAGCGTGCCGTCGTCGTTCTGGGCAAAGATGTCGACCGGGCAGACCTCGGTCAGCTTGCGCGCCGTGTCGGAGTCGCGGGCGACCTGCTCGTCGACCTCGACGTCGATGAAGATCGACCGCTGCGCCGTCGCGCTCACGAGGTCACCTTCTCGCCGAGCCGTTCCTTCACCAGGCCGGGGATCTCGGCGATCTCCTCGGCGACGGCGATCCCGGCCTCGCGCAGGCGCTGGATCTTCTCGCCGGCGGTGTCGGCCTTGCCCTCGACGATCGTGCCGGCGTGGCCGAAGCTCATGCCCGGCATCTCGTCCATGAACTTGCCCGCCATGAACGCGACGATCGGCAGGCGGCTGTTGTTCTCGGTCACGTAGGCCGCCAGCTCGGCTTCCATGCGCCCGCCCGGCTCCGTGTAGATCACGATCGCCTGCGTCTGCTCGTCGGCCTCGAACAGCGGCATCAGCTCCGTGTAGGTGGAGCCGATGATCGCGTCGCCGCCGATCGACACCGCGGTCGACTGCCCCAGGCCGGTGGCGGTGAGAGTGCTCGAGATCTCGGTGGTCATCCCGCCGCTGCGCGACATGACGCCGACCGCGCCGGGCGTGTAGGCCTTGGCCGCGTCCTTCGCGGGGCCGCCGATGCCGCCCATCTTGATCACGTCGGGCACGATCACGCCCAGGCAGTTGGGGCCGATGATGCGGGCGTCCTTCTGCGAGGCGAGCTCGACCATCTGTGCGACGTCCCGGCGCGGGATGCGCTCGGTCACGATCACGATCAGCTCGATGCCGTGCTCGAGCGCCTCGAACACCGCGTCCTTGGTGAACGCAGGGGGAACGGTCACGACCGAGCCCTGGATCGGGCCGCCGTGGTTCTCGACCGCCTGCTCGACCGTGTCGAAGACGGGCACGCCGTGCACGTCGCGGCCCTTGCGCCCGGGCGTCACGCCGCCCACGACCTTGGCGCCCACGCCGTAGTCGAGGCACTCGCGCGTGAGGTTGACGGCCTCGCGCCCGGTGATGCCCTGCACGATGAAGGTCGTGTCGCTCGTCGATGCAGGATGCTCATGCGGGGATCTTCTCCACGGCGCGCCGCGCCGCCTCGTGCATCGACACGGAGCGGTCGCAGTACTCGACGCCGTACTTCGCGAGGATCTTGAAGCCCTCGTCCTCCCACGCGCCGGGGATGCGGAAGATCGCGATCTTCTCGGCGGGGTCGAAGCCGAGCTCCAGGCACGCCTTCACGACGCCGCGCGCGACGATGTCGACGCGGGTGTTGGAGACGATCGACATCATCACGGCGATCTTGTCGACGCCGGGCTTGGACAGCACGAGCTTGGCGAGCCCGGCGGCCTTCGCGACCGACGGGTTGCCGCCGATCTCGCAGTAGTTCGCGGGCTTGCCGCCGTACTTGCGCACCGCGTCGAACAGCGTGAGGCGAGCCGCCGCCCGCGCCGATCACGAGGCCGAGGTTGCCGTCGAACTCGGTCACGTTCCCGGCGACGCCGCGGTGGTCCATCGCGTCGACCTCCTCGCCCGCGATCTCGAACGGGGTGGCCTCGCGCGCCTCGCGCGTCTCCTCGTCGCCGACGCCGAGCTCCTTCAGCAAGGCCTTCTGGCGCGGGCGCGCCTCGTTCTCCATCTCCATGTGGGCGTCGAGTGCGACGAAGCTGCCGTCCTCGAGCTCGCCCAGCGGGTTGATCTCGGCGAGCGTCATGTCGTACTCGCTGAACAGCCGCGCGAGACGCGCCAGGATCGGGGTGCGCGCGCTGAAGCTGGCGGCCCGTCACGCCGGTCTGCGCGACCACCTCCTTGGCGCGGAAGTCCGGCGCTTCGACGAGGTTCGAGAGGTGGGCGCGCCCGACGTGGTCGGGATGCTGCTCGTTGACCTCCTCGATGTCGATGCCGCCCATGTCGCTGAACAGCATCACCGGCTTCTTGCGGATGCCGTCCCACACGACGCCGGCGTAGTACTCCTGCTTGAGCTGCGCCTTGGGATCGACCAGCACGCCACGCGGCATGTGACCGTTGATCTCGAGCTTCAGGATGTCCTCGGCGTGCGCGGCGGCCTCGTCGGGCGTGTCGGCGAACTTGACGCCGCCCGGCCTTCATGCGCCCGCCGGTCAGCACCTGCGACTTGATCACGGTCGGCCCGCCGATGTCGGCGGCGATCTCGCGCGCCTCGTCGCCGGACTTGGCGAAGCCGTACTTGGTGACCGGGATGCCGGCGCGCTTGACGATCTCGCGCGCCTCGTATTCGAAAAATCTCATGACAGCTCGTAGGCCTTCGCGAGCTCGGGGTCCTTCTTCGCGAGCATCTCCGCGAGGGTCACCATCACCTTGCACTGCTTCCAGGTCGCGTCGTCCTGCATCTTGCCGTCGATCATGTGGACGCCGCGCCCGTCGGGGATCGCCTCGAGCACCTTCTTCGCGAACTTGACCTCGTCCGGCGGCGGGCTGAAGACCTTCTTCGCGATCTCGATCTGCACCGGGTGCAGCGACCACGCGCCGACGCACCCGAGCAGGAAGGCGGCGCGGAACTGCGTCTCGCAGCCCTCGACGTCCTTGATGTCGCCGTAGGGGCCGTAGAAGGGCAGGATCCCGGTCGAGGTGCAGGCGTCGACCATGCGCGCGATCGAGTAGTGCCACGGGTCCTGCTGGGCGGTCGCGCGCGGCGCGTCGGGGTTGTCCGGGTCGGGGTCCTCGATCACGCGGTAGCCGGGGTGGCCGCCGCCGACGCGCGTGGTCTTCATGCGCCGCGAGGCGGCGAGGTCGGCCGGGCCGAAGCTCATGCCCTGCATCCGCGGGCTCGCGCACGCGATCTCCTCGAGGTTGACGACGCCCTGCGCCGTCTCCAGGATCGCGTGGACCAGCAGCGGCTTCTTCAGGCCGGCCTTCGCTTCGAGCTGTGCGAGCAGGCGGTCCACGTAGTGGATGTCCCAGGGCCCCTCGACCTTCGGGACCATGATCACGTCGAGCTTGTCGCCGATCTCGGTGACGAGCTGGGTGAGGTCGTCGAGCACCCACGGGCTGTCGAGGCTGTTGACCCGCGTCCAGAGCTGGGTGTCGCCGAAGTCGACCTCCCTGCCCACCCGGATCAGGCCCTCGCGGGCGGCGATCTTGCGGTCGACCGGGACCGCGTCCTCGAGGTTCCCGAGCAGGATGTCGGCCTGCTTTGCCATGTCGGGGACCTTCGCGGCCATCTTCTCGTTGGAGGCGTCGAAGAAATGGATCATCCGCGACGGCCGGAACGGGATCTCGACGATCGGGTCCGGCGCGCCCACGGCCAGGGGCTGGAAGAAGTCCCGAGGGTTGCGCATGGCCGGCCAATATATCCTTCTCGGACGGAAACCGATTAGGGAGTCAACGAGATGGCCGCAGCCCCAGAGCTTCTGGACAGGACCGACGAGCAGCGCGCGATCACCGAGATGGTGCGCCAGTTCGCCGACGAGCAGATCATCCCGCAGGCCGAGCACTTCGACCACGAGGACGAGTTCCCGGCGCCGATCGTCGAGCAGATGAAGGAGCTCGGGCTGTTCGGGGTCACGATCCCCGAGGAGTACGGCGGGATGGGCCTCGACCTCACGACCTACGCGATGATCGTGGAGGAGCTCTCGCGCGGGTGGATCTCGATCTCCGGCGTGGTCAACACCCACTTCATCGGCTCATACCTGCTGATGAAGTTCGGGACCGACGAGCAGAAGGAGTACTTCCTGCCGAAGATGGCGACCGGGGAGCTGCGGGCCGCGTTCTCGCTGTCGGAGCCCGAGGTCGGCTCCGACGTGCAGGGCATCAAGTCGACCGCCGCGAAGGACGGCGACGCCTGGGTCCTGAACGGCCAGAAGATGTGGGTCACCAACGGCCTGCTGTCCGGGGTCGTGTTCGTGCTGATGAAGACCGACACGAAGGCGGACCCGCCCTACAAGGGCATGACCTGCTTCATCACCGAGAAGGAGCCGGGCGCATCCGAGAACAGCGGCGACTACGCCGGCCTCGTGATCCCGCCCAAGATCAAGAAGATGGGCTACAAGGGCGTCGAGTCCACGGAGCTCGTCTACGACGGCTACCGGTGCTCACCGGACCGCATCCTGGGCGGCGAGGAGGGTGGCCTCGGCCAGGGCTTCCGCCAGATGATGGACGCGCTCGAGGTGGGCCGCGTGAACGTCGCCGCGCGCGGCGTGGGCATCGCCCAGCGCGCGCTCGAGCTGGCCCTGCGCTACTCGCAGGAGCGCAAGACGTTCGGCAGGCCGATCGCCCAGCATCAGGCGATCCAGTTCAAGCTCGCCGACATGGCGACGAAGGTCGAGGCCGCGCGGCTGTTGACCTTCAAGGCCGCCCGCATGAAGGACGCCGGGCAGCGCTCCGACGTCGAGGCCGGGATGGCGAAGCTGTTCGCCTCGGAGACCGGCAAGGAGGTCGTCGAGGAGTCGTTCCGCATCCACGGCGGCTACGGCTACTCGAAGGAGTACGAGATCGAGCGCCTCTACCGGGACGCGCCGCTGCTGCTGATCGGCGAGGGCACCTCCGAGATCCAGCGCATGGTGATCGGGAAGAAGCTGCTGGAGCGCCACAAGATCTAGCGCGCCCGGCCTAGAACTCGTATCCGTATTCGTCGATGATCGATCGCGACTTCTCGGACACGAGCTCGCGCAATTCGTCGTCGTAGTAATCGCGGTAGGGGTTGCGACGACTCTGGTGACGCGCGGGGGCGCTGCGTATCGCCTCGATGAACTCCGGCACCTCGGGTATCTCGTGTCGCTCGAGAAAGCCGAGCATGTCGTCGCGCAGTGACTCGTAGCGACCGACGTCGACGTGGCCGGGGTGGGGCGAGAACAGCTTGCGAACCGGGGACTCGGCGGGTGTGTCGGCCGGCATGCGGCCGGTCGTCAGCCGGAAGGTCGCCGTCAGGTAGTCCACGTCCCACTCGCCCATCGCGATGCCCCACGCGCGCTGGTTGCCGGGGGGAGTGCACATCGCCGTGACCGTCTGGCGGAAGTCGTTGCGGCCGTGGTCGAACAGCGCCCCCCAGTAGCTGTTTGGGCTCGGCGGCGGCTCACGCCCCTTCTCGGGGGCCCAGTACTGCGTGGTGAACTCGTAGAACGACACGTACCAGTCCCACGGGTTCCGGATGAAGGTGATCATCGGGAGATCCATGAACTCCTCCGGGACATCCGCGTGGAACGCGTGCGTCTCGTCGGGCTCGTGCAGGATCCAGTCCGGCGGCAGGTGGGCGCGGCACGCCCTGCGCAGGAACACGCCGCCGGTGCGCGGGAAGTGCAGCAGCACGAAGTGCTTGGTTATCAGCACGTGGCCGAGCGCCCGACGGCGGCTGTCACGTGGTCGGAGCTTGGATCTGCTGCAGCAGCGCGACCATGTCCCAGAAGTGGGACTCCTGGGTCACCTTCTCGTCCGAGATGAAGCTGACCGAAACGCCGCCGAACTGGACGTCGCGGTTCGTCGCCGGCATCCCGAGGAAGTCGGAGTCGTGCTTGCCGTAGGCGAGCCAGCGCGTGAAGCATTTCTCCTTGCTGCTGAGCTGCTCCTGGATCTGGATCTGGATCCCTGAGAGACCCTGGGTGTAGAGGAGGGCCGAGCCCAGCTGGACGACCTCTCCGGCGTCGTTACCCGAAAGCACCGACTTCAGCTGCTCCGAGACGCGGCCCTCGCGCTCCGCTGCCTCGGCCTCGCGCTTTTCCCGCCGCTGCTCCTTCTCCTGGCGCTGCGCGAACGTCTGGCGCGGCTTGATCTTCTCGCTCAGGTCCGCCTTCACGGCCTCCCGCTGCGCGCGCTTCTCCCGTCTTTTCTCCTTGTCGAACAAGCCGAGCGCAGGATACCGCGCGTCACGTCCCCGATACGCTTCCTGGCCCGTTGTCATCGGACACGCAGAAACTGATCGAGGAGGGAGCCCGGCGCTTTCTCGACGAGCTCCCGGCACTCAGGCAGCTCAAATTGGTGCTGCGGCTCGATTTACGCGCACGCCGGGACTCGCAGACGTGGCGGATCGAGTTCCCGCAGATCGACATCAAGAAGGACGCCGCCGGTGACGCGAAGGTGATGGTCGTCGCGCCGCGCTCGCACTTCAACGAGCTGGCCAAGGACGGACGCCTGCAGCATTGGCGTGATGCATACGAGAACGGCTACGTCCGGGTCGCCGGGGACGAGGCGATCCTGAAGCTCATCGGTAAGGTCATCGAGCGCCACGAGACGCGCCAGAAGATCAAGAAACGGAGGCTCTAACCAAGTGGCAGAGACGGATACCAAGCAGGGCACGACCTTCGACCAGGCCTCACGCGAGGCCAGTGGAGCGCGGCCCTACGGGCGCTACCTCGAGGACTTCGAGGAGGGCGCCGTCTACAAGCACTGGCCGGCCAAGACCGTGACCGAAGCGGACGACCACCTGTTCTGCCTGATCACGATGAACCACCACCCGCTGCACATCAACGACGTGTACGCGGCCGAGTCCCAGCAGGGCCGCAACGTGGTGGTCGGGCCGCTGGTCTACTCGCTCGCGCTCGGGATGTCCGTGGGGGACGTCTCCGGGAAGGCGATCGCCAACCTCGCCACGGAGGACCTCAAGCACCCCGCGCCGGTGTTCCACGGCGACACGCTCTACGCCGAATCCGAGGTGCTCGAGGTCCGGCCCTCACAGTCGAAGCCTGACCGCGGAGTGGTCAAGGTGCGCACCGACGTGTACAACCAGCGCAACGAGCTGGTGGCGACCTTTCGCCGTGCGGTGCTGATCCCGCGCCGCAACCCCGGCGCATAGGCCAAAAACCCTGACCGACCGTCAATCCGGCAGAATGGCTGTATTCGCGCAGCAACAAAGGAGTCTCTGATCCCTCTTGAGTGAGAGCACGGCAACCACGCAGCAGCAGGAAGCAACGACCAAGCACGAGGGCCTGAAGGCATGGGTGGAGGAGATCGCGGCGCTCACGCAGGCGAGCGCGATCCACTGGTGCGACGGGTCCGCGGAGGAGTACGACCGGCTCTGCGCCGAGCTCGTCCAGAACGGGACGTTCGAGACGCTCTCAGAGGCGAAGCGGCCGAACTCCTACCTCGCGCGCTCCGACCCGGGCGACGTGGCTCGCGTCGAGGATCGCACCTTCATCTGCTCCGAGCGCGAGGAGGACGCCGGGCCGACCAACAACTGGCGCGACCCGGCCGAGATGCGCGACGTGCTCAAGGGCCTGTTCCGCGGGTCGATGCAGGGGCGCACGATGTACGTCGTGCCGTTCTCGATGGGCCCGCTCGGCTCGCCGATCGCGCACATCGGCGTGCAGCTCACCGACTCCGCGTACGTCGCGGTCAGCATGCGGATCATGACCCGCATGGGGAAGGGCGCGCTCGAGGTGCTCGGCGCCGACGGGAACTTCGTGCCCTGCGTGCACTCCGTCGGCTATCCGCTCGCGGATGGGCGCGACGACGTGCCGTGGCCGTGCGACGAGAGCAACAAGTACATCGTGCACTTGCCCGAGAGCCGTGAGATCTGGTCGTACGGCTCGGGGTACGGCGGCAACGCGCTGCTCGGCAAGAAGTGCTTCGCGCTGCGCATCGCCTCCGTGATGGCGCGTGACGAGGGCTGGATGGCCGAGCACATGCTGATCCTCAAGCTCACGTCGCCCGAGGGGACCACGAAGTACGTGACTGGCGCGTTTCCCTCGGCCTGCGGCAAGACGAACCTCGCGATGTTGATCCCGACGCTTCCCGGCTGGAAGGTCGAGACGATCGGGGACGACATCGCGTGGATGAAGTTCGGCCCGGACGGTCGCCTCTACGCGATCAACCCGGAGGCGGGCTTCTTCGGCGTCGCGCCGGGGACGGGGGAGAAGACCAACCCGAACGCGATGGCGACGATCCGCGAGGGCTCGATCTTCACCAACTGCGCTCGCACCGATGACGGTGACGTGTGGTGGGAGGGCATGACCAAGGAGCCCCCGCCGCACGCGATCGACTGGCACGGCAACGACTGGACGCCGGACATGGACCATCCGGCCGCGCACCCGAACGCGCGCTTCACGACGCCCGCGTCGCAGTGCCCGTCGATCGCCGACGAATGGGAGGACCCCGCCGGCGTGCCGATCGACGCCGTCCTGTTCGGCGGCCGCCGCGCGACCGTCGTGCCGCTCGTGCGCGAGGCGCTCGACTGGGAGCACGGCCTGTTCATGGGGGCGATCATGTCGTCGGAGACGACCGCCGCCGCGGCGGGTGACGTGGGCCAGCTGCGCTACGACCCGTTCGCGATGCTGCCGTTCTGCGGCTACCACATGGGCGACTACTTCCGGCACTGGCTCGAGATCGGGCGGAAGGCCGATTCCTCGAAGCTCCCCAGGCTGTTCCACGTCAACTGGTTCCGCAAGGACGAGGACGGCAACTTCCTGTGGCCCGGCTTCGGCGAGAACAGCCGCGTGCTGGCGTGGATATTCCGTCGCTGCGAGGGCGCCGCGGACGCGGTCGAGACACCCGCGGGGTTCGTCCCCGCCGAGGGCGCGCTCGACACGAGCGGGCTCGACGTCGGAGACGACGAGATGGCGGAGCTGCTGCGGGTCGACCCCGACGGGGTGCGTCAGGAGCTGCCGATGATCCGCGAGCACTTCGCGCGGTTCGGCGACCGCCTGCCGCGAGAGCTGCACGACCAGCTCGAGCGGCTGGAGCAGCGCCTCGAGCAGTAGTCCGCTGGGCGCCCCCGCGGGACCGGCCGGAAGGCGGAGGCCTTATTCCGAGGTGGCCTAGTGCGATTCGCCGGCGTCGGCCGCCGGGGGGCGGCTCTCCTCGGCGAGCGAGGTGATCGACAGCACGCCGCGTGAGGCCTCCTCGAGCACGTCGTTGGCCTCTTCGGCCGAGCGCGCGTACAGCTCCACGAGCAGGTGGATCGTGATCTTGTCCTCGTCGTGCTTGTGGAAGCGCACGTGGGTGAAGAACTCGCGGGTGCCGCCCTCGCCGAACGCGCCGTAGGTGAGCGAGTCCGCGGCCTCGGGCCCGGAGCAGACCTCGACCAGCTCCTGGTCGACCGTGACCGTGCACGAGGCGACCCAGGGGGTTCCGGTGACCATCCGCTCCCAGCGGTCCTCGATCGGCTCGACGTGGCCGTCGGTGAAGGTCAGGTGCGGCTGGTCGTGCATGCAGTCGAGGCACTGGACGACGGCCTCCTGGACCTCGTCGACGCGCTCCGTGAAGGTGCCCGACTCCGGGTCGATGCGCAGGATCGCGTCGTAGTGGACCTGCGCCTCGAGGTTCTGCGACCAGCAGCGGTAGCAGCGCAGCCACGGGCGGCCGTCGTCGCTCTGCACGCGGCGCTCCGGCGGGCGGGGGCGCTCGGCCTCCGTCATCGTCAGCCTCCGATCCGGCTCATCGTGCGTTCCGGCTGCCGGAAGCCGGGCTCGCTCACGTGGTGCTTGAGCTCCTTGCGCCAGACCGCGTCGCGGATCACATGCTCGAGCTCCTCGTCGGTCGTGCCGTCGCGGAGGCGTTCGCGCAGGTCCGTCTCGTGCAGGCTGAACAGGCAGGTGCGCAGCTTGCCCTCGGCGGTCAGCCGCACGCGGTTGCAGTCGCCGCAGAAGGGCTCCGACACCGGGTTGATGAAGCCGATCTCGCCGCGCCCGTCGGCGAAGCGGTACACGCGGGCGGTCGAGTGGGACTCTCGCGGCAGCGCCTCGAGCGGGTGCACCGCGTCGATCAGCGCGCGCACCTCGGCGCCGCTCAGGACACGGTCCTCGGACCAGGAATGGTCCGCGTCGAGCGGCATGAACTCGATGAAGCGCACCTCGTAGGGCTTGCGGCGTGCGAGCTCGGCGAAGGGCAGCACCTCGTCCTCGGTGAAGTCGCGCATCGCCACGCAGTTGACCTTGATGGGCCTCACCTCGGGATGGCGCTCGAGCGCCTCGAGGCCGGCCAGCACCTGCGGCAGCGAGTCGCGCCGGGTGATCTGGAAGAAGCGGTCCCGCGAGAGCGAGTCGAGCGACACGTTCACGCGCCGCAGACCGGCCGCGACGAGGTCAGCGGCCATGCCCTCCAGCAGGTAGCCGTTGGTGGTCAGCGAGAGATCGCGCAGCCCCTCGATGCGGGCGAGGCGCTCGACCAGCTTCGGGAACTCCCGGCGCACCAGGGGCTCGCCGCCGGTGAGGCGCACGTCGGCGACGCCCATCGATGCGAACAGCCCGACGAGGCGCTCGATCTCCTCGAAGGTGAGGATCTCGGAGCGGTCGAGCCAGGGAAGGCCCTCCGCGGGCATGCAGTACTGGCAGCGGAAATTGCAGCGATCCGTGACGGACACGCGCAGGTCGCCGATCGGCCTGCCGTGGCCGTCGCGCAGCATCTCCAGCGGGCGCGTCGACATGGTCGAAGTCTAGCCCGCGGCCCCGCGCCGGCCGTGAAGGCCATCCGAGCGGAGAAAACCGCGGCGATCTCGAGGCCCATCGGCGGAGCCCCCCGGCGGCCGATGGCCCTCGAGATGCTGTTCCGTCCGGTCGCGAAAAGATGCGGCGGGCGGAGCTTTTGTGCGGGTGATGCGGGTCCTGCTGCGAATCAATCACGCCATCCGTGACGCAATCCAACGTAGTCAACATATGGCCAGACGGCAAGCTTTTATTCAGGCCCGGCGCCCGCGGTCTATGGGGCGGCTGCTTCGAGCGTCGCCTCGAAGTCGGTGCCCGGGACTGCTCCGACCCCCGGCGACGTCGCGCCGGCGTCGCCGTACCTGGCGACGCCCGCCCGCACCTCTTCCCGCGAGCCGATCGCGGTGAGCGAGTCGAGGAAGGTGTCGGAGATGCCGCGCTTGGCCGCCTCGACGTCGCCCTTCTGCATGCCGGCGTCGAACGCGGCGATGTCTGCCTCGAAGCCGGAGCGCTCGATCATCGCGCGGTAGAAAGGAAGGCTCCAGTAGGTCACGAGGTCGCGGCGCATGGTCTCGTAGGCCGACGCGCGATCATCGACCACCGCGGACGGCACCGCGGCCACGATGTCGAATCCCTCGAGGGTCTTGCCGGCGCGCTCGCGTCCGGCGCGGACCTCGGGCACCACGACTTTCTCGATGTAGGCGGGGTTGCACAGCCACAGCATCACCCCGTCGGCGACCTCGCCGGCGAGCTGGAGCATGTTCGGCGAGAGCGCGGCCACGTAGATCGGCAGCTCGGCGCGCGGCTCGTAGCCCATGAACCGGAACTTCGTCGGGAAGAACTCCCCGTCCGGCACCTCGGCGCCGGTCAGCATCGCGCGAACCGCGCCCACGTATTCGCGCATCGCGGCCACGGGCCGCTCGATCGTGGTGCCGTACCAGTTCTCCACGGTGACCGCGTGCGACACGCCGAGCCCGAGCACCATCCGCCCGCCGGAGAACTCGTCGATCGTCGCGGCCTGCTGCGCCGTCGCGACCGGCGTGCGGGAGTAGATCGGGAGCACACCGGTGCCGAGCCTGATGCTCTTCGTGGCGGCCGCGTAGGCCATCAGCAGCGTCAGCGAGTCACGGCCGGCGATGTGCGTCACGTAGACGGAGTCGTAGCCGAGCTCGTCGGCGCGCTTGACGCGCGCGATCGCCTGGTCGAGCGATCGCCCCACGGATATGAAGGTGCCGAGACCGGCCATCGAGGCGAAACTCTATTCGGAGGGCGCCGCGGCGGGCAGCCGGCTCCCGGGCCTGGGCCCCGCGATCTCCGACAGCGCCCGCCGGAGGTCGCTCGCGGCCCCGCGGAGCGATCCGCTGTCGCCCGACAGCGTCACCGACCCCGGCACCCGCACGCGCCGACCGCCGAGCCGGCCCGCGACGGACCCGTTGCGCCGGAACACGAGCCGGCCACGCGCAGCGGCGCGCCCCGACACGCGCAGCACGCCGGTCACGTCACGACCGATCCGCAGGGTCCCGGAGATCCGGACCCCGGGCACGTACTCGACGTGGTGAAGCTCGAGCGTGCGCTTCCCCGCGCGCGCATATCCGGCGCGCAGGCCGCCGACGTGCAGCACGTTCTGGTCGGCGGAGGCCAGCAACGCGGCGGAGAACACCTGATCGAGGGAGTCGACGAGCGTGAGGGCGACCGCCGAGAGGGTGCGCCCCGGCCGCCCGCCGAGTGCCACCGGCTCGAGCTGCGAGAGCGCACGTGGCGGCGCCGGCACGGGCGCGAAGTCGCGCCGGCGCGGGGGGCAGCTGCGCAGCGGGCGCCCCGCGAAGAAGTCGTCGGCCGCGCGCACGCCGCACGTGCGGGGGAAGCCGCTCAGCACGGAGTGGCCCATCTCGGGGACCGTCAGGAGAACCGAGCCCGGGATCCGCGAGGAGATCCGCCGCGCCGACTCGACCGGCGTGCGCAGGTCGTCCTCCCCGGAGAGCACGAGCGTCGGGATCTGGGGAAACGGCCCGTCGGCGATCGCGGGCTGTGTCGCGGCCGTGGGCCACTGGGCGCACAGCTGAAGGACGGGCGACGCGAACAGCGCCGTGGTGCGGTCGAAGGGGTGCAGCGCCGTGACGGGCACCTCGCGCAGCGCGGCCTCGGCGGTGGGGATGCGCGCCGGGGGCGGGGTGGTGCGATTCCACGGAAACGGTCCCTCCTCGCAGACCGTCGCGGTATACAGCGCATTGCTGAAGTACTCGACGGGCTCGGGCCGGCCGTTCCCGCGGTCGGCCTGCAGCGCAAGGCGCAGCAGCGGAGCGGGGTCGCCCGTCAGCGCCGCGCGCACCGCGCCCGGAAGATAGGCGCGCAGGGTGGGGTCGAAGTCGCCCGCGAACAGCAGGTCCAGCAGTCGCACGCTGCCGATGCGCGCACGGTGGCGACGGCCCTCGGCCGACACGAGCGGCCCGTACACGAAGCCCGTCGTCCGCATGCGGCGCACGAGTGCCGCGACGTCGGCGACCGGGTCGGTCGTGATGTCGGAGCAGGCCGCGCGTGCACACAGCGAGCGCAGGACCCGGGGCACGGCGGCGATGCTCTCCTGGGAGAACGGTCCCGGCCCGGTGGGCTCGACCACCGAGTCGAGCACCAGGCGCTCGAGGTGCTGCGGGTAACGGGCGGCGTAGGCGAGCGCGACCTTCGTCCCGTACGAGACGCCGAAGAGCGCGATGCGCTCGACGCCGATCGCCTGACGGACCGCCTCGATGTCCTCGACGGAGTCGCGGGTCGTGTAGAAGGCGCGGGCGGGGCCGATGCTCTGGGCGCATGCGGCGGCCTGCGCGGCCTGCTTCAGCGGTGTCCGCGTGACCGGCACCTGGACCCGGGGGCAGCGCAGCGCTCCGGAGAGACCGGTCCCGCGCTGGTCGAACACGACGAGGTCGCGGTTGCGCAGGCCGGAGAGGAACGTGCCCGCCCAGTCGGGCAGGTAGGGGGTGGCGGCCTCGCCGGGCCCTCCGGCGAGCGTGATCAGCGCACCCTGGCGCTTCCCCAGCGCCTCGAGTCGCTCGACGTGGAGCTTCACCGTCCCGGGGACGGCTCCGGCGCGGTCGAGCGGGACGGGCACGGTGCCGCACTGGATGTCGGAGCCGCGCTGGCACGGCTTGAAGGCGACCGCCGCCTGCGACACCGCGGCGGGACACGCAGCCGTGACGGCTGCGACGAGGATCCCTGCCAAGTGCCGCATGCAGTGACTCTACCGACCGCCCGACGGGCCGGTGACCGCGTCAGTCAGCCGCGCAACAGCAGCGCCACGAGCACCGCGGCAAACGCGATCTGCCCGAACCCGGACGCCGTTCCCCACCCGGCCCCGAACGCCCAGGCGACCAGGGTCACGACCAGGAACACCCCGCCGAGCAACCCGAGCTGCCGCGCACCCGTACCCACCGAGCTCCCGTCATTTCCGCCTAAGGAAATGACGGCATTCCCGATCCCTCGGAGCTCCCGGAATTCCCGGCTAAGGAAATGACGGCATATTCCGTCCCATCCTTATATAGCGGCGAGGGACTTGTATTCGCCGAAGACGCTGCGCATCGTGCCGCAGATCTCGCCCAGCGTGCAGTAGGCGTGGACCGCCTCGATGATCGCCGGCATCAGGTTCCCGCCCTCCGACTCGCAGGCGGCGCGCAGCGCCGCGAGCTTCTGCTCGGCCGCGGCCGAGTCGCGCTCGGAGCGCAGCCGCTCGAGCTTGTCGCGCTGCTGCGCTGCCATGGTCTGGTCGACCTTGAAGTACTCGGGGTTGGGCTCGTCGTCGTCGCGGTACTTGTTCACGCCGACCACCACGCGCTCGCCCGAGTTGACGTCCTGCTCCCACTGGTAGGCCTCGTCCAGGATCGCCTTGTGGTAGTAGCCGGAGTCGATCGCGTCGACCGCGCCGCCCATCTTCTCGATCTTCTCCATCTCCGCCACGGCGCGGCGCTCGAGCTCGTCGGTGAGCCACTCGAGGTAGTAGGAGCCGGCCATCGGGTCGATCGTGTCGGTGACGCCGATCTCCTCCGCGATGATCTGCTGCGTGCGGACGGCGATCTTCTGGGCCTTCTCGGTCGGGATCGCGAGCGCCTCGTCGTAGCAGGACAGCGCCATCGACTGGACGCCGCCGAGCGCGGCGGCGAGGGCTTGGACGCCCGCGCGCACGATGTTGTTCTCCGGCTGCTGCGCGGTGAGCGTCGAGCCGCCCGTCTGCGTGTGCGTCCGCAGCATCATCGAGCGCGGGTCGGAGGCGCCGAAGCGCTCCTTCATGATCCGCGCCCACAGGCGTCGCAGCGCCCGGTACTTGGCGATCTCCTCGAAGAAGTTGATGTGCGTGTTGAAGATCCACGACAGCCGGGGCGCGAACTTGTCGACGTCGACGCCGCGTTCCACCACCGCGTCGATGTAGGCGATCGCGTTGGCGAACGTGAAGGCGATCTCCTGCACCGCCGTCGAGCCGGCCTCGCGCATGTGGTAGCCGGACAGCGAGATCGCGTTGAAGCGCGGCGCGTCGGTCGCGCACCAGGCGATCAGGTCGGCGGCGAGCCGCAGCGAAGGGTTGGGCGGGTAGATGAACGTGCCGCGCGCGACGTACTCCTTCAGCACGTCGTTCTGGGCCGTGCCGGACACCTTCTCGCGGGGGACGCCCTGCTTGTCCGCGACCGCCACGTACATCGCGACGAGGATCGGCGCGGGTGCGTTGATCGTCATCGAGGTGGACACCCGGTCCAGCGGGATGCCGTCGAAGACGGTCTCCATGTCGGCGAGCGAGTCGATCGCGACGCCCACCTGGCCGACCTCGCCGGCCGCGCGCTCGTCGTCGGAGTCGAGCCCCATCTGCGTGGGAAGGTCGAATGCGGTCGACAGGCCGGGCTGCCCCTGTGAGAGCAGGAACTTGAAGCGCTCGTTGGTCGCCTCCGGAGTGCCGAAGCCGGCGTACTGGCGGATCGTCCAGGGCCGCCCGCGGTACATCGTGGGCTGGATCCCGCGCGTGAACGGATACTCCCCCGGGAACCCGAGGTCGCGCACGTAGTCGAGGTCCTCGACGTGCTCTGGCGTGTAGACGCGGTCGGTCTCGATCCCGGAGAGGGTCTCGAAGGCCTCGCGGCGCTCGCCGGACTTCTCGAGCGATTTTGCGAGCGGGCCCTCCTCCCAGCGCCGGCGCGCCTCGTGGAGGCGCTTGAGCTCCTCCTCCTTGGAGTGGATCAACTCGTCGAGCCGCGTTTTGCCGTTGCCGCGTGCGCCGTTGCCCTGATCTTCAGCCATCGCGCCTCCTGTAGCTCACAAGGTGAGTTTAGTGGGGATAGCCTTCGGAGCCGTGACGGAGTCTCCTCGCCTCATAGACGTGCTCCAACTGGGCCGCGAGCGGGTGATCGGCGCCTGGGACCTGGGCGGGACCATCGTGGACCCGGGTCCCGAGAGCCGGATCGAGACCCTGCTGGGCGCCCTGTCGGCCGAGCCGCGGGCGTTGCTCCTGACCCACATCCACCTCGACCACGCGGGCGCGACCGGAGCCCTCGTGCAGCGGTTCCCCGACCTGGACGTCTACGTGCATGCCCGCGGCGCCCCCCACCTCGTGGATCCCTCGCGCCTGTTGAGCAGCGCCGAGCGGATCTACGGCGAGGAGATGGAGCCGCTGTGGGGGAAGGTCCTGCCGGTGCCGGAGCGCAACCTGCGCGTGCTCGAGGGCGGCGAGACCGTCTCGGTCGGCGGGCGCGAGTTCGACGTCGAGTACACGCCCGGGCACGCCTCGCACCACGTCGTCTACTTCGACCGCACGGACGGGACCGCCTACGTCGGCGACGTGGCGGGCGTCCGGATCCCGCCGACGGACTTCGTGCGGGCGCCGACGCCCCCTCCCGACATCGACGTCGAGGCGTGGCAGCGATCGATCGACCTCGTGGCGGCGCGGCAGCCGGCGCGGCTGGCGCTCACGCACTTCGGCATGGTCGACGATCCCCAGCCCCACCTCGCGCGGATGAAACAGGGCCTGGACGAGCAGGCCGAGCTCGTCCGTGCGCTGCTCGAGGAGCACGGCGACAGCGAGGCGGCGGTCGCGGCGTTCGTCGCCGAGGTCGACCGCCTCACGCGCGAGGCCGTCGGCGACGAGATCGCCGGGATGTTCGAGGTCGGGTCGCCGGTCGAGCAGCGCTGGCTCGGGCTGCGGCGCTACTGGCAGAAGCAGCAGGAGCGGGCGGCGTCCTCGCGATGATGGCGACCGAGACCGTCGAGCGCCCGCGCGTGGGAGGGCCGGGGACCGGGGGGGACGGGGCATGGCGCGTGATCGTCCTCAACGACAACCACAACACGTTCGACCACGTCGCGCGCACGCTCGCGCGCGTGATCCCCAGCGTGAGCATCGACCAGGGCTACCGCTTCGCGGACACGATCCACAACAACGGGCGCGCGATCGTCTGGTCCGGCGAGCGCGAGCCCGCCGAGCTCTACTGGGAGCAGCTCAAGGACGCGGGCCTGACCATGGCTCCGCTCGAGCAGGGCTAGGCCGGCGGGCGGCGCCTACGGGCGCTGGTCGATCACGGTGTTCCACTTCGGGAGCACCGGCTGCCCGTGGAGCCCCGAGACCGCGACCCTGATCTCCTGCATCTCCTGGGAGAGCCACCAGCGTTCGAAGCCCGCGCGGTCCTCCCAGTAGATCATGTGCACGAAGTGGTCGGAGTCTTCCTCGCTGCGGTAGAAGACGTACCCGGTCGCTCCGTAGGAGAGCGGCCGCCGGATCGCCGGGTAGTAGAGGTCGAAGAACCGCTGCGCGCGGAACGGCGTGACGACGTAGTCGAGCTGGACGGCGTCCATCAGCGTGCGCCCGGCCGGCCGGCCCGGCCGCGGCATCGAGGAAAGGGCCTCCATCGGCTCAATTCCCGACCTCGGCGCGGATCGCGCCGGGTCCCTCGGCGGTCTTGCCCTGGCCCTCGCTGTCGGCGCCGACGAGGATCGCGATCTTCCCGAGGTGCTTGTTCTCGTGCATCAGCTGGTGCGCCTCGGCGACGCCCTCGAACGGCATCACGCGCCACAGCACCGGGCGGATCTTCGACGCGGCGATCAGCTCGTTGGCCTTGGTCGCCTCCCACGCGTTCGCGAAATGCGACCCGAGGATCTGCTTCTGGCGCATCCACAGGTAGCGCACGTCGAAATCGAGGTTGAAGCCCGACGTCGCGCCGCAGATCACGACCTTGCCGAACGGTCGCACGACGAAGACCGACGTCGGGAAGGTCGCCTGGCCGACGTGCTCGAAGACGATGTCGGGGGCGTCGCCGAGGATCTCCTTCACCCGCTTCGCGAAGGCGCGCGTCTGGCCGAAGCGCTCCTTCTCCTCCTCGGGGGACTCGCCGCCCTTGCGCATCATGCCGGCGAACTCGTTGCGGTTGATGAAGTCCTTGGCGCCGAGCTGCTTGACCAGCTCGCCCTTCTGGTCCGACGAGACGACGCCGACCGCGTCCGCGCCGGTCAGCGCGCAGAGCTGCGTGGCGAACACGCCGAGCCCGCCCGCGGCGCCCCAGATCAGCACCTTGTGGCCGGCCTGCAGCTCGACCTGGTCGATCAGCATGCGATAGGCGGTGAAGAAGGTGAGGCCGTAGGAGGCCGCCTCCTCCCAGGAGAGATTCGCGGGCTTCGGCACGAGCTGCTGCGCCTGGACCTTCGTGAACTGGGCGAACGAGCCCCAACTCGTCTCGTAGCCCCAGATCTTCTGCGAAGGGGCGGCCAGCGGGTCGAGGCCGTGGACCTCGACGTCCTCGTAGGAGGCCTGGTTGCAGTGGATCACGACCTCGTCGCCGACCTTCCACTTGGTGACGCCCTCGCCGACCTTCCAGATCACGCCGGAGGCGTCCGAGCCGCCGATGTGGTGGTCCTCCTCGGGGTGGTAGCGGAACACCGACACGGGCTTGCCGAGCGCGGCCCACACGTTGTTGAAGTTCACGCCTGCGGCCATCACGCGCACGACCACCTCGAAGGCGCCGGGCTCGGGGACCTCGATCTCCTCGATCTGGAAGGCGTCCTTGGGCTCGCCCTCGCGCTCCTGCCGGATCACCCAGGCGGTCATCGTCTTGGGGAGCGTGCCCGGCTCGACGTCGAGCTGGCTCACGTTTTTCACATCTGCCTGTGCCAAGGCGGCTACCTCCGTGGGGACCGGGTTGAGCGGGCCGCTGATGCTATCGGTCCCCGTCGCCGGACGGTCAGTCCGGGCGGCGGGCGACCGGCGCGACGGCGACCGGGACGGTGCCGCGCGCGGGGGCGCGGCTGTCGCGCAGCGTCGTCAGCGCGATCACGACTCCCGCGACCGCCACGGCCGTCGAGAGCTTCAGCGAGGCCGACAGGGAGTGCACGAACGCTTCCTTCAGCACGCCGCCCACCTCCCGCGCCGTGCCGGGGTCGAGCTGCTGGAGCCGGGACGGCACGTCCCCCGAGCCCAGGTTGTCGGCGAACCACGCCTGCTGCTGCGCGCTGAGGGGCAGGTCGCCCAGCCGGCTCTCGAGCCGGCTGTCGCTCATGTGCTGGAACAGCGCGCCCACCGCGGCCACCCCGAACGTGCCGCCCACCATGCGGCTCATCGAGAGGATCCCCGACGCGAGGCCGGCCTTGGTGGCGTCGACGGCGTTCATCGCGGCGGTCGACATCGGCGACATCGTGAGGCCGATGCCGAGGCCCATCAGCGACATCAGGGGAAGCAGGTAGGAGTAGGTCGTGTCGACGGTGATGCGGGACTGCATGTAGAGCGCGACGGCCACGAGCGAGAGGCCCACCGCGATCGGGACCCGCGCGCCGATGCGGTCCGTGAGCCGGCCGGCGAGCGGCGCGGCGATGATGATCAGCACGGTCGAGGGCAGGAAGCGGATGCCGGCCTCGAGCGGCGAGTAGCCCAGGATGTTCTGCATGTAGAGCGCCATGAAGAAGAACATCGCGAGCATCGAGAACGAGACCACGAACGCGATCCCGTTCGTCCCCGCGAACGTGCGGCTGCGCAGGAACTCGAACTCGACCATCGGGAACCGCGACCGCCGCTCGACGAGCACGAAGGCGACGAGGGCGATGACCGCGGTCAAGAGCAGCCCGAAGATGCGCGGCGAGCCCCATCCCCAGTCGTTGCCCTCGACCAGGGCCAGCACGAGTGCGCCGACGCCGACCGTGATCGTCGCGACGCCCCCGTAGTCGATGGTCCGCGGCACGTTCGGGTCGCGCGACTCCTTCGTCGCGAAGAGCGTCACGAACACGGCCAGCATCGCGACGGGCAGGTTCAGGAAGAAGATCGCGCGCCAGCTGACCTCCTCGGTGAGGAAGCCGCCGACCACGGGCCCGAGCGCGAGCGCGAGGGCGGAGACGCCCGCCCAGGTCCCGATCGCCTTTCCGCGCTCGTGCGGGGGGAAGGCGTTCGTGATGATCGAGAGGGTCGCCGGCATCATGAACGCGGCGCCGACGCCCTGGAGCGCGCGGCTCGCCACGAGCCACGACTCGTTCGGCGCGAGGCCCGCGGTCGCCGAGGAGAGGGCGAACACGACCACGCCGAACAGGAACGCGCGGCGGCGGCCGAAGATGTCGCCGAGCCGCCCGCCCGTGACCAGCAGGACCGCGAACGTCAGCGTGTAGATGTTGATCGTCCACTCGAGCGCCGAGAGGGAGGCGTCCAGGTCCGACTGGATCGAAGGCAGCGCCACGTTCACGACGGTGTTGTCGAGCATGATCATGAACAGCGCGAAGCTCATCGAGCCGAGCGTCCACCACTTGCGGTTCTGCTCGGTGATCGCGTGCAGCCGGCTCATCGCCGCTTCCCCTTGGGGCAGTAGCGCGCGACCTCGGGCCGCGCGAGGATCTCGTCGAGCGCGTCGCCGAGCTTGCGTCGCTCCGTGACCGAGAAGCCCTCGAGCAGCTGCTCGAACGACTTGATGCGCGTCGCGATCAGGCGCTCGACCAGGCGGTCGCCGTCCTTGGTCGTCCGCACGCGCTTGACGCGGCGGTCGGCCGGGTCCTCGGCGCGCTCGACGATCCCGCGCTTGACGAGCGGCTCGACGGCACGGCTGGCGGCGGGGAAGGAGATGCCGAGCCGCTCGGAGACGTCCTTCACGGAGAGCTCCTCGGGCTCGTGCGCGAGCAGCATCAGCGCCTTGAACTGGGTGAAGGTCAGCTCGAGCTCCGATGCCTCCCGCATGAACTCCGAGTCGCCGCTCGCCCACGCGAACCTGAAGAAGCCGAGCAGCTGGCGGGCGAGTGCCGGGGGCGCGGGCGCCGACGGAGATTGCTTGCCTGCGGGAGATACTTGCACAATCGCAATTATTGCAGCGACGGCACCGATTCTATGTGCGACCGGTCACACGCGCGATGCCGGCCCTCGGGCGTTCTCGTATCGCCGCGTCAGGGTTAGGATTGAGTGGCTGCCCAGACACGAGGCGGCTGCCCAGACACGAGGCGTAACCGAGGAGGGGGAGCGTGAGACAAGGCATGTGGATCGTCCTCGGGGCGCTCGCGCTCGCGGTGTGCGTGCCGGCCCCGCCCGCCGCGGCCGTTCACGGCACCCCGCAGGTCCTGTTCGCTCCGCCGGTTCCCCAGGACCTGCGCGCGTCCGCCGACGGGACGGCACTTGCCTACGAGACCGGTCAGGCCGATTTCGGGGACACCGACGCCAGCATGGACGTCTACCTGCGCACTCCCGCCGGCGGCGGGCTGTTCCAGACGCAACGCGTCTCGGTGGGGCCGGCCGGGGGCAACGGGCCGTTCGACGCCGATCTGGTGGCCGTGTCGGAGGATGGCAGCCGGGTGGTATTCCAGACGAGCGAGAAGCTCGTGCCGGGCGACGACGATTTCGACTCACGGGATGTGTACGAGTGGGCGGGCGGTAACACGACCCTCCTCTCGGCCGGACCGGAAGGCGGCACCGAGTCCCTCGACGCCGGATTTGCCGGAGCGACGGCGGGCGGGACTCGGGTGTTCTTCCGCTCGGGGGAGCACCTCGTCCCCGGCGACGAGGACACGTGCTTCGCCGGCCAGCCGGACGAGCGGCCGTGCTTCGACCTCTACGAGAGGGCGGGCGGGGTCACGCAGCTGGTCTCGACAGGGCCCAACGCGGCGGCGACACAGGACCAGGACGCGACCTTCCTGGATGCGTCCGCCGACGGCACGCGCGTCTTCTTCAGGACACAGCAGTCGCTGGTGACCGAGGACACGGACGGAGGCGGCGTATCGATCGGGCCCTTCGACATCTACGAGCGCGCCGGGGCCACGACGACGCTCGTGTCGACGTCCGCCCTGAACCCCAACCAGCAGTGGGACGCTGAGTTCGGCGACGCTTCGGAGGACGGCACCCGCGTGTTCTTCCGCACGCAGGAGCAGCTCACCGCCGACGACACGGACGGGGGCTACGACATCTTCGAGCGCTCAGGCGGGCAGACCACCCGCGTCTCGCGGGGCAGCCTGAATTCCAATACCGGCGCGCACGCCAAGTTCCACGGCATGACTCCGGACGGCGGGCACGTCTTCTTCGACACTCCGGAGAGGCTCGAGCCGGAGGACGCCGACGTGGAGAAGGGCGACCTGTACCGGCGGTCGGGCAGCGCGACGGAGCTCGTCTCGACGGGCCCGCTCGCGGTCACGCAGCCGTCCGACTTCCTGTCGTCGTCGCTGGACGGTCAGCGCGTTTTCTTCACGTCCGTGGGCAGGTTCACCCCCGACGACACGGACACGCGGCAGGACATCTACGAGCGCTTCGCGGGGACCACCAAGAAGCTCTCGCCGGGAAACCTCGACGGCTCGTTCGACCACGTCCGCTTCGAGGGCGCGTCGCGGGACGGGACGAGGCTGCTGTTCATCGACAGCGACGGTGCGAAGCTCTACGAGTACTGGAACGGTCAGCGCTGGGAGGTCTCGACCACCGGCGCCGCCTTCGACGGCTTGACCATCTCGGCCGACGCCTCGGTCGTGTACTTCCTCGGCAATCACCCCTCGACGGGCGGCTGGTGGGTCATCCTGGTCGCCCGCGTCGCCGGCGCCTATCCGCGTCCCAAGGGCGCAACACCGATGAAGGTGAGCCTCGTGCCGGCGTTCGAGCCCTGCACGACCCCGAATCGTGAGCACGGCCCGCCGCTCGCGTTCGCCTCCTGCAACCCGCCCGCGCTCGCGTCGGACCACCTAACGGTCGGCACCGCCGAGTCCAACGGCCAGCCCACCAAGTCCGAGGGCAGGGTGCGGCTCGTCGCGCTACCCGGAGCGCCAGGCACCCCGGCCGACGAGGCTGACGTGCTCGTGGCCTTGTCGATCACCGACGTGCGCCGTCGCGCCGACCTCGCCGACTACACGGGCGGCGTGCGCGCGACCATCCCGATTCGCGTCACCGACCGCGACAACGCCCCGGCGCCCGGCGGCCTCGACCAGGGCACGGGCATCGACGCCGACGTGGCCTTCGACGCCCCCTGCGCCGCGACCACCGACACGACGGTCGGCGCCACCTGCGCGACAACGACCTCGATCGACGCCGTGATCCCCGGCGCGGTCAAGGAGGGCATGCGGGCGGTGTGGCAACTGGGTCAGGTGCGTGTCGACGACGGCGGCGCCGACTCGGACCCGTCGACGACGGGGGACAACACGCTCTTCGCGGTGCAGGGGCTGTTCGCGCCGTAGGCCAGGCTACGGCAGCAGCAGCTCGTTCTGTGCGCTGTCGCGCGGGGCGCCGACCGTGAGGGCGCCCGCCTCGATGCCGGCGTCCTCCTCGGCGGAGACCGTGTAGTCGCCCGTGCCCATCGTGACCTTCACGGTCGCCGTGTCGTCGGGCGGGATCGGGCCGACGGAGCGGCGCAGGCGGGGGCCGTCGATCGTGAGCGACTGGGCTGCGCCGGACTGGTTGGCCACCAGCAGCGTGACGGGACCGGCGCCGAAGCGGGCCGGGGACGTGGTGATGCGCTCCGGGCCGACCAGCACGGACACGTTGATCGGCACCGGGGGCCGCTGCTCGCTGCGGGCCTCGTCGCCGCCGCCGCAGCCGCCGGCTGCGAGCGCGAGCGTCGCGATGGCCAGCGTGATCGCGCCGGCCCGCCTCCAGGCATGCATCCGGGTCAACATCCTCGTCCTCCTCAGGGCGCTGACCCTATCCGAATCAGCAGCCGCAAACCCGCACGGTTCCACGGGAACGGCTACCCGAACCAGACCGAGCGGCGCCGGCCCAGCATGCCGTTGAGGGCGTCCTGGATGCGCGCGCGGATGTCGTCCGCGACCTGTTGCACGAATGCCACGTCATCCGCGGCCTCCGGGCCGTGGCGCTCGAAGCGCACGGGCTCGAGGAACCTGATGCGGAACTTCGCCGGGCAGGTACATCCCGCCCGCGAGCAGCCCGAAGTGCGGGAATGCGTGGTTGACCGGGAAGTAGATCAGCCCGGTGAGGCGCTGAAGCAGCGGCACGTGCGCGAAGATCGGCATCGCCTCCTCGGCGCCCATCACCGCGACGGGCACGATCGGGACGCCGGCGCGGATCGCCGTCTTGACGAACCCGCCGCGCCCGAAGCGGCGCAGCTTGTAGCGCTGCCAGAAGAGCTTGCGGGTCCCCTTCTGACCCTCGGGGAAGACGAGCACCAAGCGGCCCTCGTCGCCCAGCAGCCGGTGCGCGTTCGCCGGATGGGCGGCGACCAGCCCGATCTTGTTGGCGAGCATCCCGACGCCCGGATAGCCCTTGAACCAGTGCTCGCCGAGCATGTAGAGCGGGCGCGGGGTGGGGTGCTCGTTGCGGATCGCCTGCATGATCATCGGCGCGTCGGGCGGGAGCGCGCCGGAGTGGTTCGACGCGAGCAGCGCGCCGCCGGCCGCGGGCACGTTCTCGAGTCCCTCGACCTCGACCCGGAACCAGTAGCGGTAGTAGAAGTTGAGGACGGGCTCCATCGCACGGAACACGCGCTCCGAGCGGCCCCAGTCGTCGACCTCGCGCTCCGGGTCCGGCGGCGCGATCAGGCCGGTCAGGTCGCGCAGCGGCGGCCTCTGCTCCGCGGCGTCGGGGACGGGCAGTCGGTAGACGTCGGCGTCGGCGTCGTACTCGGCCCGGATGCGGCGGGCGTCCTCGTCGCCGGCCTCGGCCGCGACCTGCCCGCCGAGCAGCGGGCTGTCCGCGGTGAGGCGGCGCCTGCGCTCGCTCTGGGTTGCCTTGCGCCCCTCCACGGCGCGGATTCTTGCAGAGGCTCAGCGACCGGCAGCGAACGGCAGGTCCACGACCCGCGCGGGCACCCCGGGGGCGACGCTCACCTCGTCTCCGGGCGAGACCTCGCGGCGCAGGATCGCGAGCGCGATCGGGCCGTGCTCGGGGGACGTGCCCGCGGAGGTCACGCGCCCGACTTCCTTGCCCGCCGCCGCCTCGACCGGCGCCCCTGTCTCCACGGGCGACGCGAGCGCGAGGCCGCGCAGGTGCCGGTTCGGATGTCCCTTGTGGAACATGCGCGCGACCGGCTCCTGGCCGACGTAGCAGCCCTTGGTGAAGCTCACCGCCCGCTCGACGATGCCCGCCTCGCCGGGAAGGTTCTCCTCGCCGAAGTCGACCCCGTAGCGGGGCCGGCCGCGTTCGATGCGGACGATCTCCGCGGCCTCGGGAGCGACGGGCGGCGCTCCGGCCCCCGACAGCGCGTCCCGGGCGCCCGCGAGGGCGCCGGGGGCGACCAGCAGGTCGAAGCCGGTGTCCGTCGCGACGATCAGGGCCTCGCCGGCGCCGCGTACCCACGCGTTCTCGCCGGCCGGCGCGTCCCCCTCGGCGAGACCAGCGCGCCGCAGGGCATCCCACGCGCGCGGGCCGATCACGGACAGCACCGCGCGCTCGGAGCCCGCGTCGGCGATCTCCACGCGTCGTCCGATCTTGTACATGGAGAGCTCGCGCAGGACGACGTCCTTCGCGATGCCCTCGAGATCGAGCCAGAGCTCCTCCGGCGTGATCGCGAGGACGCGCATGTCGCCGAGGATCCGGCCCTTCGGGTTGAGGAGCGCCGCGTAGCACCCCTGTCCCGGCGCGAGCGCCTGCACGTCGTTGGTGACCTGCCCCTGCAGGTACTCGTGCGCGTCGGGGCCGCGCACGACGAGGTGCGCGCGCTCGGGACGCTCGACGAAGCCCGCCTCCCCGGTGAGGACGCGGTGGTCGTGGTCTGCCTGGGCCGGGGCGCGGGTCGCCATGCCTCGAATGGTACGCAGGCGCTCGGGTACGCTTCCGCGGTGGCTCTCGCCGGCACCTTCCAGGAGATCGTCGACTCGCTGCCGCGCGACTGGACGGATCTCCAGTCTTCGACCTGCGGATCGCCGACGAGGACCGCTATGTCGAGGCCGCGGTGATCCTCGCCCAGTGCAACGCCCAGGGCTACTCGCGCCACGACTGGCACTGGCGCATCAACTGCGCCCACGAGTTCGGGCACGCCGCCTCGGCGCAGACGGTCCACGGCGTGCTCTCGCAGCTCGACGGGGCGGGCATCGCGGGCGAGCTCGCGCTGCGGCAGGTCCGCGAGGGCCGGCACGAGGTCGTGCCGATGTGGGGCCGGCCCGAGAGCGTGAGGCGGGAGTTCGCCCAGCGCCGGGCGCAATAGCGCTGCAAAACCCATGAAACGTCGCTCGCGCGAGAGGCGCATGGGACTACGCGCGGCCGTTCGGCGGTATACACTGCCCGCGCTTTAGGACCGACTGCCCACTACCCCCGGAGGTTTCCCATTGGAACGGTCAGCGGCTGACGCTGCAACTGTTGAACAGCGCTCACCGGCCGCGTACGTGGCGGAGTTCATCGGCACCTTCGTGCTGGTGTTCGCCATCACGCTCGCGGTTTCGCTGTTCGTCAACCCGCAGGGGACGGGCTCCGACTGGGCTGTGATCGGCCTCGTCCACTTCCTCGTGCTGTTCACGATCGTGATGACGATCGGAAGCATCTCCGGTGCGCACGTGAACCCCGCGGTAACGCTCGCGCTGCTGGCGCTGCGCAAGATCCGCCCGAACGACGCTGCCGTCTACATACTGGTCCAGCTCGCGGGGGCGGTGGCCGGCGCCCTGATGACGAAGTTCCTGTTGATCGACGATCTCGCCGACCAGCAGAACGTCGGGGTCCCCTCGCTCAACTTCAGCATCCTGGGCGGTGACTTCCAGGGCTTCGTGGCCGAGCTGCTCGGAGCGTTCTTCCTGATCTGGGCGGTGGTCGCGGTGGCCGTCAACCCGCGCGCTGCGCGTGACTGGTCGGGCCTCGCGATCGGCGGCACGCTGGGCTTCGCCGTGCTGATCACGGGCCCGCTCACCGGTGGGTCGCTGAACCCGGCCCGCTGGTTCGGCCCCGCGCTCGTCTCGGGCGAGTGGAACAGCCCGCTGCTGTACATCTTCGCCCCGATCGTGGGTGGAGTGCTGGCGGCGCTGATCTACTGGTACGCGTTCGTCGAGGGCCCGCCCGTGCGCGCGGCCACGCCGGAGACCGGGCCCAAGGGCCTGCGCCAGGACGTCAACCCGCCGCAGTAGGCCGACGGCGATACCGGAAACGTAGGAAAGGGCGGCCTCCGGGCCGCCCTTTCCGTGCGCACTAGACTTCGTGCGACCGTGAGACGCGTCACCTTCTCGCGCAACTACACGTTGTCGTTGTCGCGGACCTGCCGCTGTTACTGCAAGTACTGCGCGTTCGCGACCCACCGGCCTCACCTGTACGCGCCGGACGAGGTGGAGCGGATGCTCGACGACGCCGCGCGGCGCGGATGCAAGGAGCTGCTCGTGCTGACCGGCGAGCACCCGGAGGTGAACGAGGAGGTCGCGCGGCGGCTGCGCGAGTACGGTCACGAGGACTTCACGGCTTACGTCGTGTGGGCATGCGAGCGCGCGCTCGAGCGCGGGCTGCTCCCGCACTCCAACCTGGGGGTGCTCGCGCGCGAGGAGCTGTCCCGCCTGCGCGAGGTGAACGCGTCGATGGGCCTCATGCTGGAGTCGGTCTCCGAGCGCCTGATGGACACGGTCCACGCGGGCTCGCCGACGAAGCACCCCGCCGCGCGGCTCGCGACGATCGAGGCAGCGGGCGAGCTGCGCATCCCGTTCACGAGCGGCATCCTCGTCGGAATCGGCGAGACCGAGGAGGAGCGCATGGCGTCGCTCGAGGCGCTCGCCGAGGTGCACGGCCGCCACGGCCACCTCCAGGAGGTGATCCTCCAGAACTTCGTGCCCCACCCCAACTACTACGGCCGCGAGGTGGCCGAGGTCGCCGACGAGGCCGCGCGGCGGAGGTGGGCGGACGGCGAGGCCGTGACCGGCGACCAGCCGCTGCCGGAGTGGGCGAACCCGATCTCGGTGGACGACATCAGGCGGCTCGTGAGCCGCTGCCGGGAGCTGATGCCCGACGTCGGCGTCCAGATCCCGCCGAACCTCTCCGACTGGTGGCTCGACCTCGTGCGCGCGGGCGCGACCGATCTGGGCGGCCTCTCCGCGAACGGCGACCACATCTCGCCGGAGCACGCGTTCCCGAGCCCCCACCAGGTGCGCAAGCAGCTGAAGCCGGAGGGCTACGCGCTGACCGAGCGCCTCTGCGTGTACCCGCAGTACATCGACCAGGACTGGGTCGCGCAGGGCGTCCTGGACACGATCAAGCTCAAGTACTGGTCGTTCATCCCGCGCCGGGGCTCCGGCCGCCGCCAGGACGTGCCGATCCGCGCCGATCTCGCGACGGGGGCGATCGAGCGCGCGCGCGACGGGCGCGCGCTGACGCGCGAGGAGCTGACCGCGCTGTTCGCCGAGCGGCGGCCCGAGGTGATCGAGGACATGCGCCTCGCCGCGGACGAGCTGCGTGCGCGGCTCGCCGGCGACACCGCGACCTTCGTCGTCAACCGCAACATCAACTTCACGAACGTCTGCCAGGTCGGGTGCGCCTTCTGCGGGTTCGGGCAGGGCAAGCGCTCGCCCGACGCCTACCACGTCGAGGAGGACGCGTTCGCGGAGAAGATCCGCGACGCCGTCGAGTTCGGCGTGACCGAGATCTGCATGCAGGGCGGCATCCATCCCGACTACACGCTGGAGCACTACGGGCGCTGGCTGAGGCTCGCCAAGGACGTCGCGCCCCAGCTCCATCTGCACGCGTACTCGCCGATGGAGGTGCACTTCATGTGCGAGCGCTCGGGCAAGCGCCCCGAGGAGGTGTTCGAGTACCTCGTCGAATGCGGTCTCGGCTCGACTCCCGGCACCGCCGCCGAGGTGCTGCACGACGGCGTCCGCGAGCGGATCTCGCCGAACAAGCTGCCGGTGGACCGGTGGGTCCAGATCATCGAGGCATCGCACCGCACCGGCCTGCGCTCGACCGTGACGGTGATGTTCGGTCACATCGAGGAGCCCTGGGAGCTCGCCGAGCACATGCGGGTCGTGCGCGAGCTGCAGGAGCGCACGGGCGGCTTCACCGAGTTCGTGCCGCTCAGCTTCATCCCGTTCCACACGCTGTTGGGGCGCACGCACGGGATCGAGGAGATCTCCCGTGAGGAGAACCTCAAGCACACCGCGGTCTTCAGGCTGGCGCTGGGCGAGACCGTCCCCAACCTCCAGGCGAGCTGGGTGAAGATGGGGCTCGACGCCGCGACGGAGTCGCTGGGCTGGGGCGTGAACGACCTGGGCGGGACGCTGATGGAGGAGTCGATCTCGCGGATGGCGGGGTCCTACCACGGCGTGCTGCTGACGCCCGAGCAGCTGATCGACGCGGCGCGTGCCGGCGGCCGCGTGCCGGCACAGCGCGACACGCTCTACCGGATCATCGAGACCTACTGAGAGCGATGGTCCTCACGGCGCCGGCGCCCGCGGAGTCGGGGCCGCTCGAGCTGCGCGACGTCGCGGTGCCGGACCCCGGCCCCGGCGAGCTGCTGGTGCGGGTGAAGGCCAACGGCGTCTGCCGCACGGACCTGCACATCGTCGAGGGCGAGCTCACGGAGCCGAAGCTACCGCTCGTCCCGGGCCACCAGATCGCGGGCGAGGTCGCGCGCGTGGGGGAGGGCGTGCACGAGTTCGCGCCGGGCGATCGCGTCGGCGTGCCGTGGCTCGGCGGCACGGACGGCACCTGCCCGTACTGCCGGGCCGGGATGGAGAACCTCTGCGACCGGCCGACGTTCACCGGGTACCAGCGCGACGGCGGCTACGCCGAGTACGCGGTCGCGCGTGCGGACTTCGCGCTGCGTCTTCCGGACGGCTACACCGACGTCCGCGCCGCGCCGCTGCTGTGCGCGGGGCTGATCGGATACCGGGCGCTGCGGCTCGCGCACCCCGAGCCGCTCGCGGACGTGGCGCGGCTCGGCCTGTACGGCTTCGGCGCGTCGGCGCACATCGTGATCCAGGTCGCGCGTCATCTCGGCCACGAGGTCCACGTCGTCACCCGCGGGAAGACCGGGCAGGCGCTCGCGCTCGAGCTCGGCGCGGCCTGGGCGGGCGGCCCGGACGACGTCCCACCGGTGCCGCTCGACAGCGCGATCATCTTCGCCCCCGTGGGATCGCTCGTCCCCGCCGCGCTCGGGGCCGTGCGGAAGGGAGGCGTGGTGGTCTGCGCGGGCATCCACATGAGCCCGATCCCGCAGTTCGACTACGACCTGCTCTGGGGCGAGCGTGTGGTGCGCAGCGTCGCGAACCTCACTCGCGCGGACGGGACGCAGTTCATGGAGGTCGCCGCGGGCATGTCGATCGACACGGTGATCGAGGAGTTCGCCCTCGCGGACGCGAACGAGGCGCTCGCGCGCCTGAAGTCGGGTCAGGTGCGCGGCGCCGCGGTGCTGATCCCCTGAACCCGGCGCCGTGCGGCAGGCTCAGGGGAACAGGTCTTCGTCGCGCGGCCGCACGATCGCCGCGGCGCCCGGGCCGTCATCGGCCGTGACGTAGCGGTCGAGGCCACGCACCACGACGGCCGCGTCGCGCCCGGCCTTGTCGCGCGCGAGCGCCGCGGCGGACGCCGCCTGGTCGGCGATCGCGTCGACGGTCGCGGTCAGCTTGCGGCCGTCGGCGTCGCGCGTCCCGCGGCGATCGTCGAGCGGCCTCAGGCCCGCGCAGCCGATCGCGACGTCGGCGAGGCCGAGACGCCAGGCGCGGCCGATGCTGTCGGCGATCACGACCGCGGGGGAGCGCGGAAGCGCGGCGCGGATCCGGCGCGCGGAGGAATCGGGGTCGAGCGGGAGCAGGCAGAGCACGTCGTCGCCGGGGACGTTCGAGCGATCGACCCCGGCGTTCGCGCAGATCAGCCCGTGGCGCGTGCGCGTGATCAGCACGCCGCGCTCCGCGCGCAGCACGTCCGTGCTCTCGTCCAGCACGACCTGCACGGCGCGGGGATCCTTGCCGAGCGCGCCGGCAAGCTCGATCGCGCGAGGCGCCGGGCGCACGTCGGCGAGCCGCACCAACCGGCCCTCGGCCTTCGAGACGACCTTCTGGCTCAACACGAGCACGTCGCCCGCGACGATCTCGATCCCGGCGTCCGCGGCGGCGCGCGTGACGAGCGCCGCGAGGTCGTCGCCGTCACGGACCTCGGGCAACCCCGGAACCGCTCGCGCGGCGATCTCGAGCGAGTTCAAGCCGCGGTTCGGGCGCGGCCGATCTGGCTCAGGACGCCCCGCGTCCGGGCGGCTCGCCCGTGAACGTCCGCGAGCGCGGAAACGAGCTGCTCGAGGTCCTCGCCCGTGTCGAGGTCGAGCCCGAGGGACGCGACACTGGTGACCGCGTACGCGAGTCCCCGGCGCTCGGCCTGCTCCACGTGCCGCTCCCGCGAGCCGGGTCCGAACTGCGGCTCGAATGGGCCGCGGGGGTCCACCAGCAGCGCGTTCGTTCCCGTGCCGTGGCGGTCGGGCACGATCACGACCTCGCGGCCGATCGAGGCCTCGATCAGCGCGTCCAGCTCGGCCGCGTCGACGAGCGGGCAATCGCCGGGAACGAGCAGCGCGCCGTCGAACCCGCGCGCGGCGGCCCTCGCGAGCCCGGCGCGCGCGGCCGGCGACTGCCCCCGGTCGGCCGGGTCGTCGACCAGGCTGGCTCCCGCCTCACCCGCGAGCTTCCGGACCTCCGGCTCGCCCGAGACCACGATCACGTCGTCGAGCCGCGACGCGCGGATCACCTGCGCCAGCACGTCGGCGAACATCGCGGCCGCCAGCGTCGCGCGCGTCGCGGACCCGAGGGTCTCGCCCAGGCGCTGCTTGGCCTGGTCGAATCGCTTCACGGGCAGGATCGCTGCGGTCGCCATCGGCAGCAGCCTACGTCAGGGTGGAGGCGAAATCGAGGGTCTCGCGCGCCAGCCGCCGGCGGCCCTCGGGCCCGTCCATCATCGTGTCCGTCTGGTGCAGCACGAGCCCCGCGCTCGACGGCGGGCCCGTCGGCGTGCCGCGGTCCACGACCATCCCGCGCGCGATGCCCGCATAGGCGGCGGCGATCCCGCCGTCGTCGACCGGCAGCCCCTCCCAGCGCATGAACGCCTCCGTCGGGCCCTTGAGCGAGTGACCTCCCACGAGCGGGCTGACGGCGACCACGGGAACAGGCGCGGACACGAGCGCCTCCCGCATCCCGGGCACCGCCAGCATCGGCCCGATGCTCGCGATCGGGTTCGACGGGCCGATCACGATCGCCTCGGCCTCGCGCAGCACGAGCTCGACCTCGGGGGTGATGCGCGTCTCGGCGGCGCCGCGGAACTCGACTCCCTCGAGCGGAGGGTCGGAGTGCTGGAGGATCAGGTACTCCTGGAAGTGGCGCCACTCCCCCTCGGTTCGCACGTAGGTCTGCACGGGCTCGTCGGACACGGGAAGGACGGCGGCGGCTACGCCGTGCGCCTGCGCGATCGCGCGCGCCGCCTCCGTGAGCCGCGCGCCCTCGTGCAGCATCTCGGTGCGCAGGAGGCAGGTGGCGAGGTCGGCGTCGCCGAGGCTGAACCAGCTCGGACCGCCGAGCTCGACCACGCGCTCGAACACGTGATGCGTCTCGCCGGCGACCCCGTACCCGCGCTGCTCGTCGATCGCGCCCGCGAGCCAGTAGGTCACGAGGTCGGGATCGGGGGAGACGTGGAGGCCGAACGCCGCGATGTCGTCGCCCGTGTTGGCGATCACGGCGAGCCGGTCGGGCCCGAGCTCGTCCAGCAGCCCGCGAGCGAGCTTCGCACCGCCCGTGCCTCCGGACAGCAGGACTACCACGAATAAATCGAGATCTCCTTAGCCGGAGATCTCGGTCGTGAAGGGTCCGTCATGTAGGCAGGCCCGTGATGCGGATGCCCGAGTGCTTGATCTTGTGCCGCTTGTTGACCGAGATCAGCATCGGGGTCAGCTGCTCGAGGATGCGCGCGACCTCGAGGTCGCCGCAGTCCACCGGCCGCAGCCCCGGGATGCGCCTGATCAGGTCGGCGACGTCGTCCTTCGCCTTGCGGTCGTCGCCGGCCATCAGCACGTCCTCGTCCATCGCGTTGGCGGGGTCCGACAGTGCCGCCGCGCTGACCGTGTGCAGCGCCGACACGACGGTCACTCCGCGCGGCGCCATCTCGAGCGCCTGCTGCGCCGCCGAGCCCTGCCAGACGCCGAGGGTCCGGGTCGCGCGCCCGCCCACGGCGGCCGCGAGCGGGACGGTCGCGTCCACGAGGGTCGTCTGCGGCTGAAGCGCGTTGCGCAGGTTGCCGAGGTTCTCGGCCTGGGCGCGGAACGGGACGGCGAGGACCACCGTGTTCGCGCGGCCGGCGGCCTCCTCGTTCTGGAGTCCCTCGACGCGCGGCTCGGCGGCGCCGCCCTCCCTGGCGCGCTCGGCCACCCGGCCGGCGACCTCCTTCGCACGGTCCGCGTCGCGGGAGCCGATCACGATCGGGACGCCCGCGATCGCCCACCGGACGCTGAGGCCGAACCCCAGCGCGCCGGTGCCGCCGATCACCGTGACCGTCTGCCGCGCCTGTGCGATCTCCTCACGCCCCGCCATGAGCGCGGAAGGCTAGTTGATGGCGTTCTGCGGCTACGGCACGAACAGCGCCGGTGTTGCGAACAACGTGTTGTCACCGGTGGTCATCCCGTCTCCGTCGGCTCCACCGTCCTGCACCTCGATCCGCTTCAGCGCCCAGATCGTGCGCTTGCCCTCCTTGACGAAACCTGGGATCAGGGAGTCCCAGGTCGTGGTCAAAGCGCATACCGAGCCCTCCTGGGGATCGGCGGTCGCGGTGCAGGGCGTGTCGAAGTGGATCTCGATCTCGAGCGTTCCGGTCGGCGCCACCGGGCCCGGGTTGTCCCGGTCGGTGACGCGGACCATGAGGTGGGTGTGCACGTCCGCCGTGTAGTCCGCGAGCCCCGCCTTGGTGAAAACGTCGTTCACGAACGAGTCGATGCGCACGTCCGCCTCGTCGGCGGGCGTGGCGGGGTTGCCGACGACCGTGGAGAGGACCAGGTAGCCCTCGCTGCGGGTCGGCAGCCCGTTCGAATCGGCCGAGCCGACGGTGAGATACTGGCTTGTCTGCTGAGGTCCGGCGCACGACGGCGACGCCAACGGCGGCCCATGCGTCCGGTTCGGGCTGGCGCACGCGCGGTATGCCGGAGCGAGCGACACGCGTACCGGCGTGGCGCCCTTCGGCCGCGCGTAGCCCTGGTACGACACGAACCAGTCGGGGTCGATGTCCGAGGCGGGGTTGGCGGTCAGAGGCGTCAGGCCCGAGCCGTCGGTGTTGACTCGGTAGATCTCGTTGCTTCCGCCCGTGAAGCGGAAGAAGGCGAGCTGCGACCCCTCCGGCGACCAAGCGGGCTCGACGCCGGACGCGTTCGGGACGGCTCCCTGTCCGGTGCCATCGGGATTCATGGTCGCGAGGCCGCTGTAAGCGATCTTGCTGCCGTCGGGCGACCAGTCGGGATCCGCGGACGCCTGCTTGAGCTGCGTGAGGTCCGTGCCGTCGACGTCGACCCGCCAGATTCCGTCGTTCGTATCCGGGAAGGGCGGGAGCGTGAGCTGCGTGTGGAAGGCGATCCGCTGGCCGTCGGGCGACCAGCTCGTGCCGAGGTTTTCGCCGGTAGAAGGCGCAACGGCGGTGGCGCCACTGCCGTTCGCGTTGATCGTCCAGAGCTCGCCGTCGCGCGACGAGTGGGCGATCGATCCGAAAGACAGCTTGTTCCCGTCCGGTGACCATGACGGATCGTTCGCCCCGAAGTCGTGGTCTCGCCGCTGCCATCCGGTTCGCCTCCGGTCGCTCCTCGGGCTCGCCTGGTCGGGCTCGCGGATGAAGGCGATTCTGTTCCCGTCGGGAGACGCGACCGGGGAGAACTCGTCCGCGGTCGGGCTGCAGTTTCACCTGGCCGCTGCCGCATCCGGGTTCATGATCACGATCGTCGTCCCGATCGCTCGCGAACACGATCTTTGGAACGACCTGCGCTCCCACCGGGGCCGCGCCCACGGCGAGGAGTGCGATCGCGCTGAGCAGGGGCTACGGCCCTCGGCATCCGCTCCTCCTCGTGTGCGCGGAGTCTACGCGCGCTTGGGGGGCGGTGGCAAACGGTCGCAGCCTAGGCCGGCACCGCTTCAGTGCGGCCTCGTGCCGCCTTCGGCCGCCGCCGTTCCTCCACGACCACCTGCCCGTCGCGCTCGGGCACGAAGGTGATCGCGCGTCGCCGGATCCGCTCGGGCTCCCCGACGGGCTGCATTCGCACCGCGCGCAGGATCGCGGGGATCACGATCTTCATCTCGTAGGTGGCGAACGCGGCCCCGAGACACCGGCGCACGCCTCCGCCGAACGGGATCCAGGAGTAGGTCTCGGCGGGCCGGTCGAGGAAGCGCTCGGGGCGGAAGCTCTCGGGGTCGGGATACACGTCCGGGCGACGGTGCGTGAGGTAGATGTTGGGCGCGACGCGCATCCCCGCGGGGAGGTCGTAGCCCGCGAGCTCGATCGGGGCCGTGAGCTTGCGGATCACGCCGGGGACGACCGGCCGGATGCGCAGCGTCTCCTTGATCACCGCGTCGAGATACACGTCTGCGTCGCCGGCGTCGACATCCGCCTGGAGCCGCGCGAGCTGCGGTCGATGGCGCAGCAGCAGCTCGAACGCCCAGGCCAGTGAGGTGGCCGTCGTCTCGTGCCCGGCGACCAGCAGGGTCATGAGCTCGTCGCGGAGCTCCTCGTCGGTCAGCGCGCGTCCCTCCTCGTCGCGGGCCTGGAGCAATATCGAGAGGACGTCGTCGCGGTCGGCGACGTCGCTCGCCTGCCTGCGCCGCGTGATCTCGTCGTAGATCTCCGCGTCGGCGGCCGCGCGCAGCCGCAGGAAGCGCTTCCACACGTTCCGGCCGACGGTGCGGCGCAACTGCGGCAGCGCGATCACGGCGAGCGCGCGGCTCTGCATGCCGATGTCGAGCATCGCGCCGAGGCGCTCGCCGAGGCGCGCCAGGCGCTCGGCGTCCTCGATCCCGAAGACCGTGCGCATGATGATCTGGAGCGTGATCTCCTGGGTGCGCGGGCGCAGTCCGAACGGCTCGCCCACCGGCCAGGTCGCGATCTCCTGCTCGGCGACCTCGCGCATCACGCCGCCGTAGCGCTGCATGCGCTCGCCGTGGAAGGAGGGCAGCATCAGCTTGCGCTGGCGCATGTGCTCGGGGCCGTCGAGCAGCAGCACCGAGTTGCGCCCCATCAACGGCTCCAGCGGGGTCGCGTTGGCCTCGCCGGCATGGAAGACGTCCGGATCGCCCGTGAAGACCTGCTTGATCAGCTCCGGGTCGGCCGTGAACGCGACCGTGCCGATCGGGAAGCGGACCGTGAACAGGTCGCCGTAGCGCCGCGAGCAGCGCTCGAGGAAGGGGATCGGCCGGGCGATCCACTCCCACATCTGAGCAGCGGCCGGTGCGCGGGGTCCCGGAGGGAGCGACATCCTGGAAGGCAATATAGGCTCTCGCGCTGTGAGGCTGGAGGGCCAGATCGCGATTGTCACGGGCGGAGCGAGCGGCATCGGAGCCGCGACCTGCCGCCGCCTGGCCGCCGAGGGCGCCCGCGTGGCGGTCTGCGACGTCAATCTGGACGGCGCGCGCGAGGTCGCCGGCGAGCTGGACGCGAACGACTACGAGATGGACGTGACCAGCGCGTACTCGGTGCGCCACGCCGTCGAGTGCGTCGAGCGCGACATCGGTCCCGTGTCGATCCTCGTGAACAACGCCGGGACCGACTGGTTCGGCTTCTTCAAGGACACCGACGAGGACCTGTGGGCCCGCGTCGTGGACATCAACCTGATGGGCGTGCTGCGCGCGACTCACGCCGTGCTGCCCGGCATGATCGAGCGCGGCGGCGGGGCGGATCGTGAACGTCGCCTCGGAGGCGGGGCGCGTGGGCTCGTCGGGATCGGCCGCCTACTCGGCCGCGAAGGGCGGGGTGATCGCGTTCACCAAGACGATCGCGCGTGAGGGCGGCCGCTACAACGTGCTGTGCAACGCCGTCGCGCCGGGGCCGATCGACACGCCGCTGCTGAACCGCGCGACCACGGAGCTGCCGGGTGGGCTGGGGGAGAAGGTGGTCAAGACGATGGTGGGCTCGACGGCCGTGCGCAGGATGGGCACGCCGGACGAGGTCGCGGCCACGATCGCGTTCCTGTGCTCGCCCGACTCCTCGTACGTGACGGGGCAGACGCTGGGTGTGAGCGGCGGGCTTGGCATGATCTAGGGGTGCTGCCCGAAACGGTCCGCATCCGGGAGGTCGGTCCCCGCGACGGCTTCCAGAACGAGCCCGAGGTCATACCGACCAATCACAAGGTCGGTCTGATCGACTGCCTCTCGCAGACCGGGCTGCGGCGGATGGAGGTCACCTCGTTCGTGCGCGCCGACGTGATCCCGCAGCTGTCCGATGCCGAGCAGGTGCTGCGCTCGATCAAGCGCAACCCCGACGTCTCGTACTCGGTGCTGATACCGAACGAGCGCGGCCTCGACCGGGCGCTCGGGGGCGACTTCGAGTTCGACGAGGTCAACCTGTTCCTGTCGGCGAGCGAGACCCACAACCGCAAGAACGTGAACCGCTCGATCGAGGAGTCGCTGTCGGGGCTCGAAAAGGTGATCGCGCGTGCCCGCGACGCGGGCCTGCGCTGCGAGGGCGTGATCTCCGTGTCGTTCGGCTGCCCGTACGAGGGAGACGTGCCGCTCGACCGCGTGTTCGGCATCGCCCGGCGCCTGGCGCAGGCCGGCTGCGAGGAGATCGCCTTCGGCGACACCACGGGCATGGCCAACCCCGTACAGGTGCGCGGCTTCTTCGAGCGCGCCCGTGAGGAGCTGCCGGAGCCGGAGCTGACGGCCCACTTCCACAACACGCGCGGCCAGGGCCTGGCGAACGTGCTCGCGGCGCTCGAGTCCGGGGTCGACTCCTTCGAGAGCTCGTTCGGCGAGCTGGGCGGCTGCCCGGTGCCGCGCGGCGCGACCGGGAACATCGCCACCGAGGACCTGGTCTCGATGCTGCACGAGATGGGCGTGGAGACGGGGGTCGCCCTCGAGCGGCTGCTCGCATGCGCGCGGCGGGCGCAGGAGGTGCTCGGCCGGCCGCTCTCGGGCCACCTGCTCACCGCCGGCCCGGTCGACTGGCACCGCTGACAGAGCGATTTGGCCCTGCCCCCCGGCGGAGCTAGTGTTGGCTCGATGAGGGGAGTCGGGGCGATCACCGTCGTGGCCGCCGTCCTGTTCGTGGCGGCTCCGGCCCACGCGACGCACGTCTCCTGCGGGCAGACGATCACGACCGACACGGTGCTCGACAGCGATCTCCTTTGCCCAGACAAGGGAATCGTGGTCGGAGCCGGCAACATCGAACTCGACCTCGACGGCCACGAGGTCAGGGGGCAGTTCTTCGGGACGATCGGCATCGACAACGGCGCCGGTCATGACGGCGTGCGCATCGAGGACGGTGTCGTCGCCAGCTTCCGAACCGGGGTGAAGCTGGCGAGCGCCGAGGCCAACCACCTGGCTGACCTGACGGTCCTGGGCGGCCTCGGGGTCGAGCTGACCGACTCCCATCGCAACACGTTGAGCGACCTGTTCGTCGACTCGTCCTTCATCGAGGTCCTGCTCACACGCTCGTCCGAGAACACGCTTACCGGCATACGTGACACGCTCGTCCGCATCGACGAGGACTCCGACCGGAATGTCGTCACGCAGAGCATCCGCGGCAAGGTGCTCGTGACGGCGGGCTCGGACGACACCATGGTCACCGGCAACCATGACTACCAGGTCGACATGAGGGCCTCTTGGAGGGCGGCTGTCGTCGACAACGAAGCCAGGATCGTCGAGTTCGAGAGCATGCGTGACAGCGTGATCGCATCGAACGTGATCACCGGAAGCGCACACAGCATCGCGGTGCGCCTCGCCACCTCCCGCGACAATCTGATCCAGGACAATCGCATCGACGATCCGCTGCCCGGCGCCTCCGGCGGCGGGTTCTCGCGTTCGGCCGTGCTGCTGTTCTCCCAGGCCTCCGGCAACCGGGTTGTGGACAACGAAATCAGGGGCTACGAGGTCGGAATCGAGCTCTCGGGCGCCGATCGGAACGTCATCTCCCGGAACGTCTTCTCGGACAACGATGCGAGCGGCGTGAAGCTCTACGTCTCCGGCGAGAACACGATCACGGACAACGTGCTGTCGTCGAATGGCCAGTTCGGGCTCGAGCTCGGCCTCACCTCCGACTCGAATCGCGTCGAGCACAACACGATTGCCGGAAGCGGCATCGACGGCGTCTTCCTGTCGGCGACGCGCTCGGAGCAAAATGTCATCGCCGACAACTCGATCGGCAACAGCGGCGACGACGGCATCGACCTCGACGTCGCAAACAACACGCTCACCGCCAACTCCGCGTTCGGCAACGCCGACTGGGGCATCGAGGCGATCGCCGGCACGATCGACGGCGGCGCCAACCGCGCCTGGTCCAACGGCCAGCCCGCCCAGTGCCTGAACGTCGTCTGCGGCCCGGGCCCGCCGGCGTCGCTGTCGCTGTCGCCCGAGTCGGCGACCAACACGGTCGGCGACGAGCACTGCGTGACCGCGACGGTCACGGACCCCGACGGCCGCGCCACGCCCGGCGTGACGGTGCGCTTCGCCGTGAACGGCGACGGGACGGCCGCCGTGCCCACGGACGCGGGCGGCGCCGCGACCCACTGCTACGAGGGCCCGGTCGCTCCCCGTGAAGACGAGATCTCCGCCTACGCCGACGACGACGGCGACGGGTCCCAAGACGCCGGCGAGCCGGGCGCGACGGCGGCGAAGTCGTGGGTCGTGCCGGGCTCCAGCGAGCGCTGCACGGTGCTGGGCAACGGCTCGATCGTCGCATCCAACGGCGACCCCGCCGTCGTTCCGCGTCAACGTGCACGTGCACAAGGACCGCTCGCGCGGCTCCGTCTTCTACGAGGACGACGGGCCCGCCGACTCCCTGGTGGTGCGCTCATCGCGCCTTTCGAGCATCACCTGCTCGGGCGGGAGCGCAAGCATCTTCGGGCGCACGCACGGCTCCGCGCCCGTCTCGTTCCGGATCGACGTCTCGGATTCCCCCGACACCTACCGGATCCGCATCTCGAACGGGTACGACTCGGGCGAGCGGCCGCTGACGAGCGGCAACATCCGGGCCCGCTAGCCGCCCAGGCCTAATCCGGGTCGGCGGGGCTGCCGATCCAGTGAAGCGTGGCGGTCCTCACCGGACACGCGACGGGCCTCGCGGCGCTGCGTCGGGCGCCGGTCGTCGCGCTGCTCGTCTTCGTCGTCGTGCTTGCGGGAATTGCGTGGTTCCGTGCCGGCAGCGGGCCCTCCGCACGGCCGTCCGAGAGTGCCGCCCACGCCGCGGTGCTGAGCGATCCCGCCGCGCGCGAGCATCTCGCCCGGCTGGGATTCGACCGGGTCGTGACCACGCCGCTCGACGACGAGACTACGCGCGTCAGCTTCTTCAACGGGCGCCGCGTGGTGCTCGAGGCGGCGGTGCCGGGCAGCGGGGCGGTCGTCGCCGTCAACCGCTACGAGGCCGGGCACGCGCGGCTGGGCAGCGAGGTGGGGCAGAGCCCGGCGGTGCTCGCGGCGATGCTGGCCGTCTTCCTGCTCGCGACCCTGCGACTGCCGCTGCGGCGCATCGAGAACCTGGACGCGCTCGCGCTGGCCGCGTTCGTCGTGCCCGTCGTGCTTCTGAACGAGCGCTACGTCGAGTGGAGCGTGGTCGCGGCTTGCGTGCCGCTCGTGTACCTGATCGCGCGGTGCGCGATGGTCGCCCTCGGTGACGCGGCGCCCGGGCCGGCCCGGGCGCGCTTCGTCTTCGACCGGATACCACGGGCGGTACGGCTCGTGGCCGTCGCCGCCGGGGCGGCGGCGCTCGTGCTGCTCGCGGTCCCCGGCGGCCTCGTGAGCGACGTCGCCTACGCGTCGATGGCCGGGGCGACCAAGCTGCTCGACGGCGCGCTGCCCTACGGCAACCTCACGCCGGGCGATCTGGTGCACGGCGACACCTACCCGCTGCTGGCCTACCTGGCCTACATCCCCGCCGCGCTCATCGCCCCCGTGCGCGACGGCTTCGACAACCTCGACGGCGCGCTCTACGTGGCCGCGGGGTTCGCGCTGCTCGCCGCCTTCGCGCTCGGGGTGGCCGTGCGCCGGTCGGGCGGTGACGGCGCGCGCGTCGCGCTCGCGATGCTCGCCTTCCCCCCTGTGATGATCGCGGCCTCGAGCGGGTCCAACGACGTGGTCGCGGCGGCGCTCGTCGCGGCGGCACTCGCGGCGGGGTCGACGGCCGTGCTGGCCGCAGCGGGCTGGGTGAAGCTCGCGCCGCTCGCGCTCGTCCCGGTCTGGATCGCCGCCGCGCGCGACCGTGGCCACGCCCTCTTCGAGGCGGTGGCCGTGACCGCCGGCCTCGCCGCGGTCGTGCTCGTGGTCGGCGGAACGGCCGGCTTCGGGGACATGCTCAACGCCCTTTCGTTCCAGGCCGAGCGCGGCTCGCTGCTCTCGCCGTGGGCGATGCTCGGCGCGGGCGGCGTGCAGGTCGTCTTCCAGGCCGCCGTCGTCGCGTGCATCGCCGGCGCCTGCGTGCGCGTCTGGACCGATCGCGCGCTCGCCGCCGATCCCCGCCGCATGGCGGCGCTCGGCGCGGCGATCCTGCTCGCCGTCCAGCTCGCCGCGAACCACTGGAGCTACACGTACCTGGCCTGGGTCTTCCCGCTGCTCGCGGTCGCGCTGCTGGCCGGCGACGCTAGGCGGTCTCGGCCTCCGGCACCTTCGGCGTAGCGCCCGGCGGGGCGCCCGTGAAGCGCGGCTCGCGCTTCTCCATGAAAGCGGCGCCGGCCTCGCGGAAGTCGTCGGTCGCGACGAGGATCTGCTGGAACGCGACCTCCTGCTCGAGCGACGCCGCGAGCGTCGGCTTGGCAACCCCGTCCGCGACGCGCTTCGCGAACCCCACGGCAAGCGGCGACGCGGCGAGCAGCTCGTCGACGAGCTCCTGCGTGACGCGCTCGAGGTCCGCGGCGGCGCGCGATGCGGTTCGCGGCGCCGATGCGGTGGCACTCGGCGGCGTCGATCGAGCGGCCGGTCATCAGCAGCTCCTTCGCGATCCCGAGTCCGACCACCGCCGGCAGGCGGCTCGATCCGCCCACGTCCGGGATCAGGCCGAGCTTGGTCTCGGGCAGGCCGAACTTCACGTCGTCGGCCATCACGCGAAGATCGCAGGCAAGGGCGATCTCCGCTCCGAGCCCGAGACACGCGCCGTGGATCTGCGCCACGACGGGCTTCGTCATCTCCTCGAGGAGGTTGACCATGTCGATGCAGGCGCGCCTGAACGGACGCAGGTTCTCGGTGCCCGCCAGGCCGCCGAGCTGGAAGACGTCGATGCCCGCGCTGAAGGCGGCGCCCTCGCCCCGCAACACCACGCACCAGACTTCGTGGTCGTCCGCCGCCTCGCGCGCGGCGTCGCGCAGCGCGAGCACGAGATCGTGGTTGAAGGCGTTGCGTTTCTCGGGCCGGTCCAGGATCAGATGCCGGACATGCCCTTCGTCGGAGATCCTCACGAGCTCGCTCATCTACTAGCCTCCCGGCCTATCTAAGTGTCGATTCTCCACCTCGCTGGGAGGCTACATGGACATCAAGAAGGTTGGCGTCGTCGGCTGCGGGCTGATGGGCCACGGCATCGCGCAGGTGGCTGCGCAGTCCGGATATGACGTCGTCGTCCACGAGGTGAGCCAGGAGAAGCTCGACTCGGGCCTCGGGAAGATCAACAAGCAGCTCGGCCGTGCGGTCGAGAAGGGCCGGATGGAGCAGTCCGACGCGGACGCCGTGTTGGGCCGCATCCACTCCACGCTCGACTACGGCGATTTCGCCGAGTGCGACCTGGTGGTCGAGGCGATCACCGAGGACCTCGACATGAAGCTCGCGATGTGGCGCGAGCTGGACGAGATCGTGAAGGAGGAGGCGCTGTTCGCGACCAACACCTCGTCGCTGCCGGTGATCAGCCAGGCGGCCGTCACCAAGCGGCCGGAGCGCTTCATCGGCCTGCACTTCTTCAACCCGGTCCAGGTGATGCCGCTGCTCGAGGTCGTGCAGTCGATCGAGTCCACCACCGGGGCGCTCGAGGCCGGGTTCCAATGGGGCAAGTCGCTGAAGAAGACCGTCGTCCACGCGCAGGACAAGGCGGGCTTCATCGTGAACCGCCTGCTGATCCCGTTCCTGCTCGACGCGATCCGTGCCTTCGAGGAGGGCTTCGGGTCGATCGAGCAGATCGACGCCGCGATGAAGGGCGGCGCGAACCACCCGATGGGGCCGTTCCAGCTGCTCGACTTCGTCGGCCTCGACACGACGCACTCGGTCGGGGAGATCATGTTCGACGAGTTCCGTGAGCGCCGCTTCGCCCCGCCGCCCACGCTTCGCAAGCTCGTCACCGCGGGGCACCTCGGGCGCAAGTCGGGGCGCGGCTTCTACGATTACTCCGGAGACGAGCCGGTGCCGATGGACCGGCTGCACGAGGGCGATTGACTCCCGACAGGACTGACGCGCCGCAGGCCGCCGGGCGCCTCGACGAGGCGCTCGAGCGCGCGCTCGCGGGCGGCCCCGAGCGGTACCGCGAGCGCCTGCCCGACCAGGGCAAGGTCGGCGTGCGCGACCGTGTGGCCCGGCTCGTGGACCCGGAGTCCTTCGCCGAGGAGGCCCTGCTCGCGAACTGGGACCAGGACGGCCTCGGCGCCGACGGGGTGGTGACGGGCATGGCGCTCGTCGGTGGGCGACGCGTCGCGCTGATGGCCAACGACCCGACCGTGAAGGCCGGTTCCTGGGGACCGAAGACGGTCGAGAAGATCCTGCGCATCCAGGAGCAGGCGCTGCGCCACGACGTCCCGATGGTCTACCTCGTGGACTCGGCCGGGGCACGCATCACGGACCAGGTCGAGATGTTCCCCGGGCGCCGGGGGGCGGGCCGCATCTTCTACAACGAGGTGCGCCTGTCGGGGCGGGTGCCGCAGGTGTGCGTGCTGTTCGGCCCGTCCGCGGCCGGAGGCGCCTACATACCGGCCTTCTGCGACGTCGTGATCATGCGCGAGGGCAACGCGTCGATGTACCTCGGATCGCCCCGGATGGCGGAGATGGTGATCGGCGAGCAGGTCACGCTCGAGGAGATGGGCGGCGCGAAGATGCACACGTCCGTGTCGGGCTGCGGCCATTTCCTCGTGAAGTCCGACGACGAGGGCGTCGACCTCGCGCGACGCTACCTCTCCTACTTCCCCTCGAACTGGACCGAGCCGCCGCCGCCCGCGCCGCCGGCGGAGCCGGCCTCCGCCGCGCGGATCGCAGACATCGTGCCGGCCGACCAGAACAAGCCCTTCGACATCAAGGAGCTCGTCGACGCGCTCGTCGACGAGGGCTCGTGGCTCGAGGTGCAGGCGCGGTGGGCGCCCGAGCTGGTGGTCGGCTACGCGCGGCTCGACGGCCGCGTCGTCGGAATCGTCGCGAACCAGCCCAAGGTGAAGGGCGGAGTGTTGTTCGTCGACTCCGCGGACAAGGCCGCGCGGTTCATCTGGACGTGCAACGCGTTCAACATCCCGCTGCTGTTCCTGGCCGACGTGCCGGGCTTCATGATCGGCAAGAAGGTGGAGCGCGAGGGGATCATCCGCCACGGCGCAAAGATGATCTCCGCCGTGTCCGAGGCGACCGTCCCGAAGATCTCGGTGGTGGTGCGCAAGTGCTACGGCGCCGGGCTCTACGCGATGGCCGGGCCGGCCTTCGAGCCCGACTGCTGCCTCGCGCTGCCGACCGCGCAGATCGCGGTGATGGGCGCCGAGGCCGCGATCAACGCGGTCTTCTACAACCAGATCCAGGCGATCGAGGACCCGCAGGAGCGGGCGCGGTTCGTGACGGCGAAGCGCGAGGAGTACGCGGCCGACATCGACATCCTGCACCTCGCCTCCGAGCTGGTGGTCGACGCCGTGATCGAGCCCGAGACCCTGCGCCCGGAGCTCACCCGGCGCTTCGCCCTCTACGAGGGCAAGGAGCGCGAGTTCACGCGCCGCAGGAGCCCCATCACCCCCGTGTAGGGCGCGGCCGGGCCCTACGAGACGTCGCGCGGGGGAAATTTTCTTCGCAGGACGCCCGCAAATGCACGAAATCTTTCGTTCGTGGGGTATAAAGGAGTCCGGCAGGATCGCCGATATAAGGACACATCCGGCATGAATGCCGGATGCTGCGAATCCACAGACGACGGGCGAGCTCCCATTTCCTCATAACTGACTGGGAGATCCTCCGTGACGCGAAAGCGCCCCGCTGGCCAAGACGGGGCGTTTTCGCGTTCAGGGCCGGTTCTGCGCGCCGGCGGGATCGCTCATGGGGCCACCCGCTGTGGTCGATTGCAGGTCCTGCCGACAAACGACCACATCGGATCCGGAGCGGCCGGAGCTTCTAGCGCGAGCGGTCGGCGATCGTCGCCGGCGCGAGCGCGCCGACCTTCGCGATCACGCGCAGCGCGAGCGAGGCGACGTCGATCTCCGCCGCGTTGCGCTCGATCGCGCGCACGACCGCCCTCCCGACGTCCTCGGGGGAGGAGGGCCTGACCAGCGGCGGCGTCTTGGCCCCGCCGCGCGCGAACATCCCGGCGTCGCGCACCGGCCCGGGCGTCACGAGCGAGACTCCGACGCCTTTCCGCTTGAGCTGCGCGCGCAGCACGTGCGCGAAGCCGCGCAGACCGAACTTGGTCGCGGTGTAGATCGAGCTCTCACCGGCGGAGGGGACCTTTCCCGCGAAGGACGCCACGAACACGAGCTGGCCGCGGCCACGCTCGATCATCCCGGGCACGAGCAGCCGGGCGAGCATGATCGGCGCCCGCAGGTTGACCTCGAGCAGCTCGTCGATGTCCGCCGGCGCGAGGCGCGGCAGCGTGCCGGAGCCCGGCAGGCCGGCGTTCGCGACCAGCACGTCGACCGCGCCGGCGCCGGCCGCCAGCCGCTCGGTCTGCGCGCGGTCCGCGAGATCGCAGGGAAGCGCCTCGCCGCTCACCTCGCGGGCGAGCGCCTCGAGCGCGTCGGCGCGCCGGCCGCTCAGCACGAGCTGCGCGTCGCGCGCCGCGAGCGCGCGCGCGATCGCCTCGCCGAGGCCTCCCGTCGCTCCTGTCAGCAGCACGCGTGCGCCGTCGAGCTCCATCGCGGGGCATGATGTCATCCGCGGCTGCGCGCCGCATAGAATCGGCGCGATGGCCGAGATCGCCTGGAGCCCGTCGCCCGAATACGTCGAGAACGCGAACGTGACCCGCTTCATGCGCGCGCACGGCATCGCCTCGATCGACGAGTTCCGGCGCCGCTCGATCGAGGAGCCGGAGTGGTTCTGGGACGCGGTCGTGAAGGACCTCGGCATCGAGTTCACGACGCCCTACGAGCGGGTCCTCGACAGCTCGGCAGGTATCCCCTGGTCGAAGTGGTTCGTCGGCGGTCACGTGAACCTCACGCACAACTGCGTCGACCGCCACGCCCTGGGCGGCCGCGGCGACCGGGTGGCGCTGGTGTCCGAGTACGAGGACGGGGCGGTCCGCAGGCTCACGTATTCGGAGCTGAAGCGCGAGGTCGACGCGGTCGCGGCGGGTCTGCGCGCGCTCGGCATCGGCAAGGGCGACCCGGTCGCGGTGTTCATGCCGATGGTCGCCGAGGCGGTGATCGCGGCATACGCGATCGCCAAGCTCGGCGCGCTCTACATGCCGATCTTCTCGGGCTTCGCGCCCTCCGCCGTGGCCGCGCGCCTCCAGGACGCGAACGCGAAGGCGATCTTCACGGCCGACGGCGGGCTGCGGCGCGGCAGCCGCGCCCTGATGAAGCCCGCCGCGGACGAGGCCGTGGCCGAGGCCCCCTCGGTCGAGCACGTGATCGTGCTCGAGCGGCTGGGCGCGGACCTCCCGATGACGCCCGGTCGCGACCTCACCTGGGACGAGCTGCGCTCGCGCGGCCTCGCCGCGGCGCCCGACGGCATCGCGTGCGAGGACACCGGGGCCGAGGACGTGCTGATGATCGCCTACACGTCCGGGACCACCGGCCGGCCGAAGGGCGCGGTGCACGTGCACGGCGGCTTCCTCGTGAAGATGGCGTCCGAGACCGCCTACCAGACCGACCTGCACCCGGACGAGACGCTCTACTGGGTGACGGACATGGGGTGGATCATGGGGCCGTGGGAGATGGTCGGGGCCGGTTGCGCCGGCGCGACCGTGGTGCTGTACGAGGGTGCGCCCGACTGGCCCGAGCCCGACCGCGTGTGGGCGTCGGTGGAGCAGCACGGGGTCAACGTCCTGGGCGTGTCCCCGACGCTGATCCGCGCGCTCAAGACCGCGGGCGACGAGCACCCGGCAAGCCACGACCTCTCGAGCCTGCGCGTGTTCGGCTCGACCGGCGAGCCCTGGAACCCCGAGCCCTACAAGTGGCTGTCCGAGGTCGTCGGCAAGGGCCGCATCCCGATCATCAACATCTCGGGCGGGACCGAGGTCGGGGCCTGCTTCATCACGCCCTATCCGGTCGAGGACATCAGGGTGTGCTCGCTCGGCGGAGCGTCGCACGGGATGGACATCGACGTCTTCGACCCGGACGGGAACCCGGTGCGCGGCCAGGTCGGCGAGCTCGTCTGCAAGCGCCCGTGGCCCGGCATGACGCGCGGCATCTGGGGCGACCCCGAGCGCTACCTGGAGACCTACTGGTCGATGTACCCGGACGTCTGGCGCCACGGCGACTGGGCGCTGATCGACGAGGACGGCGACTGGTACCTGATGGGCCGCTCCGACGACACGATCAACGTCGCGGGCAAGCGCCTCGGCCCGGCCGAGGTCGAGTCGGTGCTCGTGTCCCACCCCGCGGTCGCGGAGTCCGCGGTCGTGGGCGTCCCGGACAAGACGAAGGGCGAGGCGATCTGGTGCTTCTGCGTGGTGTCCGACGGCGCCGGCGACGGCGGTCGCCGAGGAGCTGCGCGAGCTGGTCGCCACCGAGCTGGGGCGGCCCTTCAAGCCCTCCCGGGTGGTGTTCGTCGACGCGCTGCCGAAGACGCGCTCCGCGAAGATCCTGCGGCGCGCGGTGCGAGCGGTCGCGATCGGCGAGGACCCCGGCGACATGTCCTCGGCCGAGAACCCGCAGTCGCTCGATCAGATCAGGTCGGCTCTGGGATAGCCGCGTCGTCCTCGGGCGACGGCGTGTAGACGTCGTCGATCCGGCGAACGACCTGCTCGACGAAATCGGTCGCCCGCTCGACGGCCGCTGCGTCGATGCGCTCGGGGGTGTCGGTCGTGCGATGGAACTCGGGCATCCGGCCCTGCTCGTCGAGGCAGCAGATCGTGATCGCCGGATAGCCCGCCATCGTGGCGTGCGTGGCGTCGGTGCCGATGCGCCACACGTGGGGCGCGGACCCGAGCTCCTCGCAGAGGCGCACCAGGCGCCGGTCGCTGCGGAAGACGAGCGCGTACCCGTCCGCGGTCGTGTGGTGCACGTCCCCCCGGCCGACGGTGTCGACGTTCACGAAGAAGGTGTCGCGCGGGTCGATCTCGTCCTCGTGCTCGCGCAGCCACGCGCGCATGCCCTGGGACAGCGCCTCCTTCGCGCCGGGGAACACCAGCCACGTCTCGATCCCGCGGGGCGCCTGCTCCTGGAGGCGGCGGCCGACCTCGAGCAGCGCGGCGACCCCCGAGGCGTTGGTGGAGGCGGCCGGCGAGACGTCGGAGACCGCCGCGTCGACGAACAGCATCACGTAGGTCAGCAGGATCGCGGCGAGCACGAACTGGAGGACCGTGAGCGGATCGGACTCGTCGAGCGCAAGGCGCGCGAGCGCCGCGACGAGAGCCACCATCACCGTCCAGAAGAACAGGTCGAGCGGGCCCGCGAGCGCCGAGAGCAGGCGGCGCCGGCGCCGCGGCGCTCCGGTGCGGCGGCGCCGGACCCAGAGCAGTCCGGTGCGTGGCGCGTCGTGGTTGGCGGTCAGGATCACGCGCGCGCCCGAGCCCGGGCGCGGCTGGGCGGAGTGCACGTTGGCGGTGCGCCGGCGCGGCATCAGGAAGCGGGCGATGTAGAACCGGCCGGTGATGTCGCCGTAGGCCGAGACGGCAGCGATCAGCAGGATCACGACACCGAGCGGGGCGGACCCGGTCGAGGAGACCAGCGTGCCGGCGACCGCGACCAGGGCGTGGAGCGCGTGGGTCAGGTGCCAGGCGGGGCGGACCCGGATCTCCTCGAGGTCGACCGCGCGCCCGTAGGCGCGCAGCTCACCGGCGATCAGCTCCGTGGTGCGCGCGTCGGCCTCGCTCCCCGTCGTGCGCGGGCCGAGGGAGACGATGCGCCTGATGGTCTCGAGCATGGCCGCGCGGATACTAAGCGCGGCCGGCGGCTGCGACTTCGGTCCAATCGAGTGCGGCGGGTGGGACTCGAACCCACACGCCCTTTCGGGCAGCGGCTTTTGAGACCGCGCTGTCTACCAATTCCAGCACCGCCGCAGACCCGCAGAGTCTAGGACCCCTGTTCGCGCGCGGACCTCGACGCACATATGGGAGGGCTTTTTGCCCGATCGGGGAAACTATGAGGCGAATGAGGCTCCTCGGGTGGGATCGTTGGGTGCGGGCGGGGCTGCCGCTTGCGGCTGCCGCCGCTCTGCTCGCGCCCGCGCAGGCGGCGCGTGCCGCACCGGCTCCGACCGAGCTGGTGCTCGCCGGTCCGACGAAGCCGGTCGGCGCAGGGTCCGCCGCGAAGCTCACCGCCACGCTCACGTCGGCCGGCAAGCCCCTGGCGGGGAAGTCCGTCTCGTTCCTGTCGGGCACCACGGAGGTCGGCAAGGCGAAGACCGACTCCAAGGGCCGCGCCACCGAGTCGGTCAAGCTCACAGCGCCGGCGACCTTCACCGCGGCCTACACGCCCGCCGGCGCCGACGCGGCCGCCTACTCGCCGGCGCAGAGCGCCCCGGTCTCCCTCGCCCCCGCGGCGCGGGTGTCGGTCGTGGTGGGCAGCTACCTGCACTCGGGCCGCCGCGCCGTTGGCGTCCCGTCCTCGCGCGTGCGCCTGCGCGGCTCCGTGTCGCCGTACGTCGCCGGCGCGACCGTCGAGATCTCGGTCTTCCGCGACACCCGCCGCGTGGCGCACAAGACCGTGCCGGTCACGAACGCGGGCAACGGCCGCGGCAGGTACGCGGTCGGCTTCACGCCCCGCAGCCGCGGGGTGCACCGCGTCGCCGCGCACGCCGCGGGGGCGAACGGCGACAGCGCACGGCTCTACGTGGTGCGCCCGAGCGCGCACTCGGGCTCGAGCGGCATCGGGGTGCGCGCCCTCCAGCGCCGGCTCAAGGACCTCGGCTACATCACGCCGGTCAACGGCCACTACGGGGACAGCACCTCGCGCGCCGTGCTCGCCTTTCGCAAGGTGAACGGCTTCGGCCGCCTCACGTCGGCCAACCGCAAGGTGTTCACGCGCCTCGCCGCCGGGGGCGGGGGCTTCAAGCTGCGTTATCCGAAGGCCGGCAAGCACGCGGAGTTCGACTGGTCCCGGCAGGTGCTCGTGCTCGCCGACAAGGGGAGGCCGCAGGTGATCGTCCACACCTCCTCGGGCAAGCCCTCGACGCCGACCGTGTTCGGCCACTACCGCTTCTACCGGAAGGAGCCCGGCACCAACTCGCACGGCATGTACTACTCCGTCTACTTCGTCGGGGGATACGCGGTGCACGGGTACCCGTCGGTCCCCACGTACCCGGCGAGCCACGGCTGCATCAGGATCCCGATCCCCAGCGCCAAGCGGGTCTACGGCTGGGTCGGGTTGGGCAACGACATCTGGACCTACCGGTAGCAGCGCGTCACTGCGGCCGCACGTCGTCGATCGCGATCCCCACCACCGCGATCGCCCGGATCGGCTTTCCGCTGCGGCCGGCGCACCATCGCGCGGCGACGGGTGGGGATCTTGAAGCCGCCGAAGTCGCGGTAGTCCCAGAGGTAGTGGGCCGCCTTGGCCCAGCCGCCGAACACCTCGGCCGTGTAGTCGTTGCGCCGGATCAGGCCGTCCGGGCCGAAGTAGTAGGACTGCTCGCGCGAGTGGGCCGGGACGTCCTCCGGGAACCGCACGCGCAGTCCGGGCCACTCCTCGCCGTCCTCCCGCCACGGCTCGATCTCCTCGATCTCGTACCCGGGGCGCGTGAAGATGAAGGGCGCCACCACGTAGCCCCAGAGCGCGTACCCGCCGAAGTAGAGGAGGTCCAGGTCGTCCCACCACAGCGCCCGCCGCCCGCCGAAGTAGTCGCGCGCGTTCTTTCGCTCCTCGAGCACCGTGCCGTCCTCTGACTCGATGCGCACGTCGTGGCGATCGAAGACCCCTCGCTTGCCCGGGGCCGGGTAGGGGTCGAGCACCGCGCGCGGCTCGCGCGTGGAGACCGTTCCCGTGTAGTTCGCGAGGGCGCCGCGCTGGAAGCGCATCGGGAGCGCCCACCCGGAGAGGTGCAGGTCGGCGGCGACGCGCTCGGTCGCCTCGAAGCGCCCGAGCCCACCGTGGGCCTCGACGGCGCGGTCGAGCAGGTCCGCTGCCCCCACGGGAAAGCTAGGTGATGGGACGCGGGTCGCCCGGACCGCCGAGCAGGCCGCGCGCCTCGAGGTCGGCGCGGCTGCCGGCCTCGACGTTCCAGTGCTGCTGGAACCCGCGCATCGCGAACACGATCAGGAGCAGCGCGAGCGGTATCAGCCCGAGCGTGAGGAAGCCGAGCAGCGGCTCCGGCAGGGCGGGGGAGTCGAAGCCGTCCTTGTCGCGCGCGAACCACGCGGGCGCGGCGACGGCGCAGAAGATGATGAGGATCACCGACAGCGCGCTGGCGACCGGGAGGACGCCGCGGTTCCAGCGCGAGACGTAGTAGGCGAACAGCAGGTAGACCAGGATGTAGAAGATGTTCACCGGCTTCGCGCCCTGGAGCTTGTCCCAGCCGCCGATGGTGACGATCGCGATCAGGGCCGCCGAGGCGATCAGGAGCAAGGCGACGATCACCTTCGTCTGCTGCGACTCCGGCAGGTCGCGGTTCGGGTAGTGCTTTTCGGCGGTCCCCTCCACTCAGGGACGGAGTCTAGAATCTTTCAGGAGTTTGTGCCGCCGGTATCTAGCGCGGCGGCTCACGCGGGCGTGGCGGAATCGGTAGACGCGCCAGCCTTAGGAGCTGGTGGGCTCTGGCCTGTGGGGGTTCAAGTCCCTCCGCCCGCACCTACTGCAACGACGTCGACGAACGAATCGCGGAACGGGCTCGGGACCAGGCCCGGGTGGAGGATGTGGCCGAGCAGCTCGATGCCCGTGACCAGGCGCGGCCCGGGACGGGAGAAGTACGCGGACGCGTCCACGGCGACCACCCGGCGCGCGCCGATGCGCGGCGATCGGGTCGGCGAACTCGCGTGCCTCCTCGGCCGAGCGCTGCGCGTCGTAGCCGCACGGCATCACGACCGCGACCTCCGGGGCCGCCGCCGCGATCTCGGACCACTCGGCGGTGCGCGACCGCTCGCCGGGACGCCCGAGCACGTCGTCGCCTCCCGCGAGCCGGATCATCTCCGGCACCCAGTGGCCGCCGATGAACGGCGGGTCGAGCCACTCGATCGCGGCGACGCGCGGGCGCGGCGCGCCCTCGACCGCACGCGTGACCGCCTCGATGCGCCGCCTGGCCTGCTCGCGCAGCAGCCGCGCTTCGGGTTGCGCCTCGGCCGCCTCCCCGAGCCGGCCGATGTCGGCGAGCACCTCGTGGAGCGTCATCGGATCGAGCGAAAGCACGCGCGGACCGCTCGGCAGCGTGGCCGCGACCGCCACCACGTCGTCGTAGGAGACCGCGCACACGTCGCACACCGCCTGCGTGACGATCAGGTCCGGCGCGAGCTCCTCGAGGCGCTCCCGGTCGAGCTCGTACAGCGGGCGCCCGGCGCCGACGGTCTCGCGCACGGTGCGGTCGATCTCGGCCGCCGCGAGCCCGGCGGGGATGACGGTGCGGGTGAGGTGGGGGAGGGCCGCGGCCTCCGGCGGCCAGTCGCACTCGTGCGTGACGGCCACGACCTGGTCGCCGAGGCCGAGCGCGAACAGCATCTCGGTGGAGCTGGGCACCAAGGAGGCGATCCGCATGGGCCGAAGTTACAGCAGGGCCGTATCCCTAAAATGAGCGACCCTCGGGGCAGTAGTTCAGTTGGTAGAACGCTGGTCTCCAAAACCAGAAGTCGAGGGTTCGAATCCTTCCTGCCCCGCTGGCTTTCTAGCGCGGAATCGCGCGTCCCGCCTGGATCTGCGCCGCCCGCCGGCCCGTTTCGCCGAAACCGCCTGACGCCGCCTGGGACCGCCTGAGAGGGGTTTCGTTTTTCGCGCGTTCTTCGCGCGTACGGGCCGATTGCCAAGCGCTGGTCCTAGGCGGTAGCGTGCTCGGGGGTGGAGCTCGAAAGCGTCAAGGCCACGCTTGAAACGGCGCGTGCCGATGTGGACGCGGAGCGCGACAGGACCGACTCTCTCGACCGCAAGCTCACGAATGTCGCCGCACCGAATCTCCACCCAACCGAAAGGAGCCCCCATGCCACCCACGAGCACATCCTCGTCCACGGCGCTTTCGCCGAGTCAGCGCGGGAAGGAGAATCACTTGGCCGGAGTCACTGAGCGGGAATCGCGACAGGTCGAGCAGGCGAACGCAAGCGGGCGGACGCCGGTCGTGTTCATCCACGGGCTCTGGCTGCTGCCGAGTAGCTGGGGTCGCTGGGCCGACCTGTTCGAGGACGCGGGCTATGCCGCGGTGACCCCGAGTTGGCCCGACGATCCCGAGACGGTCGCAGAGGCCAGGGCGAACCCCGAGGTCTTCGCGAGGAAGACGCTCGGCCAGGTCGCCGATCACACCGCAGCGGTGATCGGGGGGCTGGAGAAGAAGCCCGCCGTCATGGGTCACTCGACCGGCGGATTGCTGGCGCAGATCATCGCCGACCGGGGTTTGTCCGCGGCAACGGTGGCGATCGATCCCGGACCGTTTCGCGGTGTGCTGCCGCTACCGATCTCAACGTTGCGGGTCTCGATCCCGGTGCTTCGAAACCCTTTGAACCGTGGCCGTGCCATCACTCTCACCCTGGACCAGTTCAAGTACGGCTGGACGAACAACCTCGACGACGAGGAGGCGGAGCGGCTCTACGAGACCTACCACGTGGCGACGCCGGGCGTGGCTCTGATGCAGATGGCCAACGCCAATTTGAACCCGCGGACCGAGGCAAAGCTGGACCCCAAGAACCCGGATCGCGGGCCGCTGCTGATCATCGAAGGAGAGAACGACCACACGGTGCCGTGGGCGATCGCAAACGCATCGTTCAAGCGCCAGCGACACAACCAGGCGGTCACCGAGATCGAAAAGGTCCCCAACCGCGGTCACTCGCTCACCATCGACAGCGGTTGGCACGAGGTGGCCGAAAGGGCGCTCGCGTTCGTCAAGCGCTTCGTTGCAACCCCTACTGAGCCAACGAAAGGAACGTCATGAAGATCGTCGTGATCGGCGGAACCGGACTGATCGGCTCGAAGCTCGTCGAGAAGCTCCGCGACGCAGGCCATGAGCCCCTCGCCGCATCGCCCGACACCGGCGTCAACACGCTCACGGGCGAGGGCCTGGACGAAGCACTCGCCGGTGCTGGCGTCGTCGTCGACGTCTCGAACGCGCCCGCCTGGGAGGACGCGGCAGTGCTCGACTTCTTCCAGACGTCATCGCGAAACCTCCGCGACGCGGAGACCAAAGCAGGTGTGGGACACCACGTCGCGCTCTCGGTTGTCGGCACCGACCGGCTCCCGGCGAGCGGCTACTTCCGCGCGAAGGTCGCCCAGGAGGAGGCGGTGAAGGCCGCCTCCGTCCCCTACACGATCCTGCGCGCAACACAGTTCTACGAGTTCATCGGCCGGATCGCCGACTCGAGTGCCGAGGGCGACACGGTGCGCCTGGCGCCTGTGCTGGTTCAGCCGGAGGCGGCCGACGACGTGGCCGCGGCGCTCGCCGACGTCGCGACCAACCCGCCGCTGAACGACACGGTCGAGCTCGCCGGTCCGGAGCCGTATCGCCTGGACGAACTTGCTCGGCGCGTCCTGAGCGCAAACAACGACCCCCGCCGGGTGACGGCCGACGTCCACGCACGTTACTTCGGTGCAGAGCTCGACGACCACTCCCTCACCCCCGGCGACAACCCGCGCATCGCCCCGACCCACTTCGAGGACTGGCTGAGCCAGTCCACGGCAAGGCAAACCCCAACCGGAAGGAGCTCCTCATGAGACCCACGATCGTTCGGGTCGGGGCACGGGTCCGGGTCTCGCACCTGCTGGACCAGGCCGGCCGCCACGAAGAGCTCGAGGGCGTGGTCGTGGGCCGCCAGAAGTATGGCGTGAACGTCCGCCTGCCCGACGGCACGATCCGGTGCTTCTCCGACGTCGAGGTCTCTCCCGCGGAGGCGGAGTCGCCCGAAAACCATCTTCGTTTCAACTAGAGGAGAGATCTCATGGAGATCGCACTGCTGGGACCGTGCTCGCGGCGATCCCCGACGGGCTCTCTCAGGCAATCGCCTCCCCGCGGCTAATCCTCGAACAGTGCGTACCCATACGCGCCACGTTTGTAGGCCAAGCGCGCGATCGAGTGCATGCGCTCGTCGTCGTTACCCTCGATCTTGTCGAGCTCGAGTTTGACCCGTCGCGCCGCGCGGGTGCAGAAAGTCTCAGCGATGTAGCGCTCCTGACCCGACGCCTCGACCCCCTGCGCCGCGAATATCGATGTCACACGCGACAGCACGGCGACTTGGGCGTAAATGTCCGCGAGCGCTGCGGCGAAACGCTTGTGGTGCATGCCCTCGTCGGTGATTCCGCCGCGGTAGCGGCGCAGCAGCCCTTCTCCCACCTCGCGCAACCGCTTGACCTGTTCAGCGACCGGATCGGCGAGCGGTGCGAGTGTCTGGTGTGCCCGCGTGAGGCGGTCGGGACGCACTTCCCTTTGCACCCTCGCGACGACATACTCCGCCCACGCGCCCAGCAGTCGAAGCGGCTCGGATAGCTCGGCGTCGGCGAGCATCTTGAGCTCGTCACCGAGCGGCTTCAGCGCCGACAGGGCGATGAACGAACGCAGCACGTCGTTGGCACCCTCGAAAATGGGGAAGATCCGGATGTCACGCATGGTCAGCTCGTAGGGCTGTGTGCGCAGGTAGCCCTCGCCGCCTTTGAGCTGCATCGCGCGGTTGGCCTGGTACCAGACGAACTCCGTGCCGGCTACCTTGCAGATCGCTGACTCGATCGAGTAATCGGCCACGCCCGCGTCCACGAGTCCCGTCGTCAGATAACAGGTCGACTCGAGCCCGAACAAGTAGGACACCATCCAGCCAATCTTGTCTTCGACCATGTCGAAGTCAGCCAGCGGGCGGCCGAACTGGCGGCGTTCCTTGACATGGTCGATCGCGAGATCGAGCAGCCGTTTGGCCAAGCCGACGCAGCTCGTCCCGAGCGACAGGCGACCGTTGTTGAGCACCTGCATCGCGATCCGGAAGCCGTCGCCGGGCTCGCCGAGCACGTTTTCGGCCGGAACGCGGACGTCACGAAAGTACAGGGGGCGCAGATCGTTGCCGCGCAGGCCCATCGTGTCGTAGCGGTCACCAGCCTCGAAGCCATCCGCACCTCGCTCGAGAATGAATGCGGTGTGGCGGTCTTTGCCGCCGATCTCGGTGCGCGCGAACGTCACGAAAACCGACCCGCGCCCACCGTTGCCGATGAAGCGCTTCTCTCCGTTGAGCAGCCACGACCCGTCGCGCTGCTGCACAGCGCGCGATTCGAGGTCGAAGGCGTCAGACCCGGCCTTCGGCTCGGTGAGCGCGAAGGCGGCGAGCTTGCGTCCGGCGCACAGGTCTGGCAGGAAGCGCTGCTTCTGTTCGTCTGTGCCGAACATCGAAATGCCCTTCATCCCGATCGACTGGTGGACCCCCAACGCCACGCCCAGGGAACCGCCGCCCTCGGCGAAGGCCTCGAACACGCGTGCGTAGCCGGTCTGGGACAGGCCCGCGCCCCCATACTCCTCCGCCACGTAGAGGCCCATCAGCCCCATGTCACCGAGATCGCGGAAAACGTGCTCGGGTATCCAGGCCTCACGGTCGATCGCGAACTGATCGAGGTGTTGGGCGGCGTATTCGCGAAAGCGCGAAATCAGCGTCCGTACCCGATCGCTCTCCTCGTCGTCCGGGAGCGGATAGGGGAAGACGATGTCTTCGTGAAACTCGCCGAGCGTCAACGCCTTGGAGAAGCTCGTGACAGCGGTGGTCGTCTGTGGCGCCATGCGTCCTCCACGTATCGATCGGCAGGGCAAGCACATTACCCCGGGAGTGAGGCGTTACGCGTCAAGGCGGCTCGCGCCACGGACGAGCCTCCCATCGGGCGGCGGCCGTGTCGAGGGGGTGTGACGAAGCGATCCGCCGAATCGCATGGATCGACGTTTCAGACCGGGCGCAGCTCGCCCGCCAGGAAACCGTCGCGCAGGACGAACTTCTGCACCTTGCCCGAGGGCGTCATCGGGAACTCGTCCACGAAGACCCAGACGCGTGGTGCCTTGTATGCCGCGAGCTCCGCGCGGAGGTAGGCGTCGAGCTCGTCCTTCCGCGGCGCCGCGTCGGGCGCCGCCCGGACGAAGGCGCAAACCTGCTCTCCCCACTTCTCGTCGGGGATGCCGACCACCGCCACGTCGCCGACGGCCGGGTGGGTGAACAGCACCTGCTCGATCTCGCGCGGGAAGATGTTCTCGCCGCCGCGGATGATCATGTCCTTCAGCCGGCCCTCGATGCGGCAGTGACCGCGGTCGTCCATCGACGCGAGGTCGCCGGTGTGCAGCCAGCCGTCTTCGTCGATCGCGGCGGCGGTCGCTTCGGGCATCTCGTAGTAGCCGTGCATCACGAGGTAGCCGCGGGTGCACAGCTCGCCCACGACGCCGCAGGGGACGGTCTTGCCGGTCGCGGGCTCGACGATCCGCACCTCGGTCTGGGGGAGCGGCCGGCCGATCGTGGTGGCACGGTCCTCGAAGCTGTCGTCGAGGCGGCCCTGGGTGATCACGGGCGAGCTCTCGGTCTGGCCGTAGATGATCGAGAAGCGCACGCCGAGCCGGTCCTCGATGCGCTTGACCAGGTCGGGCGCGACGACCGCGCCGCCCGAGAGCGCCGCGCGCACCGATGAGAGGTCGCGGGTCTCGAACCCGGGGTCCTCGGTCAGCGCGATCAGGACGGTCGGTACGCCGGCGAGCGCCGCCGCCCGCTCGGTCTCGATCAGGTCGAGCATGAGGCCGGACTCGAACGCGAGGACGGGGACGTGCGCGAGCTGGTGCGAGACGCAGCCCAGCGCGCCGAGGCCGCAGCCGGCGGTGTGGAACAGCGGGAACGGGTTCACGTAGGCCTCGCCCGGTGCGAACTCGAAGCGGCCCAGGGTCATGCGGGCGTTGTTCGTCAACCCACGGTGGTGCAGGAGCGCGCCCTTGGGAAAGCCGGTCGTGCCCGACGTGTACTGGATCTGGACCGGGTCGTCCGGGCCGACGTCCGGGAGCTGTTCCGTGGGCGCGCCGGTTGCCAGGAATGCCTCGAACTCGGTGAAGGCGATCGCATCGCGAAGCGCGGGCAGCTCGCCGCGGACGGCCTCGAGCGACTCGGCCAGCGCGGTTCCCGCGGAACTCGGGCAGCAGGAAGATCCCCGCGGAGCCGGACTGCTCCAGCACGTACTTCAGCTCACCGGGCTTGTACGCCGGGTTGACCGTGACCAGGGTCAAACCGGCCAAGGCCGCGCCGAACTCCACCACCTCCCACTCCGGGATGTTGGGCGCCCACACGGCGACGCGCTCACCGGGCGCGAAGCGCCCGAGCAGCGCGCGGGCGCAGCGCTCGGCATCCGCGAGCAGCTCGCCGTACGTCCAGCGCCGGCGCTGCGCCGGATCGGGATGCCCGCCGATCAGCGCAGGGTGATCGGGGACCGCCTCCGCCGCGTCGCGCAGGATGCCCCCGACGGTCGTGTCCAGCACGCGCTCGCTCTGGTCCGCGGGGTAGTACGACTCGCTCAGTGTGGGCGTCGTGACGGCCATGCTCCTCCTCGTCGGCAACCCTATCGGCGCAGCTCGTGATCGGCGAGGAGTGCGGCGCCTCGCACGCCCGCCTCGGCTCCCCAGCGGGCCACGCGGATCTCGGTCGCCTCGCCGACGCCCGGCACCACGAAGCGCCGGGCGCTCTCGCGCGCGGGGCCGAGCAGCAGCTCGCCCGCGGCCGCGACGCCGCCGCCGATCACGACGACCTCCGGGTCGAACGTGTTGATCGCGTTGGCGATGCCCACGCCGAGCCGCCGGCCGAGCAGTGTCAGCAGGCCCTGGGCCTGTCCGTCGCCGGCCTGCGCCTGCGCCACCACGTCGCGGCCGCGCACGGCCGTCCCGCTTGCCCGCAGCCGCCCGAGCGCCGATTCGGGGTGAGCGCGCGCGGTCGCCTCCGCGAGCGCGTCGAGCGCAGTGCCGGAGGCGAGCGACTCCAGCGAGCCCTCCTGCGGGAATTCGCCTGCCGCCGGCGTCCCGCCCTCGAGGTGCGCGCCGATCAGGGTGTGTCCGATTTCGCCCGCGGCCCCGGTCGCCCCTCGATACACGCGCCCGTCGAGCACCAGCCCGCCGCCGATGCCCGTCCCGACCGTGAGCATCACGAGGTTGCGGACGGCGATGCGGGTGCCGTCGTGGGCCTCCGCGAGGGCCGCGCACGTCGTGTCGTTGTCGACGAACACCGGAAGGCCGAGGCGCTCCTCCAGGACCGTGCGGAGCGGGACGTCCGCGAGGTCCACGTTCACGCTCCACTTCACGCGGCCGGTCGCGAACTCGACCACCGAGGGGACCCCGATGCCCACGGCGCTCGTCTCGGGGTCGCGCACGGCCTCGATCGCGCCGGCAATCTGGTCGGTCAGCGCGCCGGCGCTCGCTCCCGCGGTCGGGAAGACCCGGGGAGCGTCCAACTCGCCTTCGTGCAGGGTCGCGACCGCGACCTTGGTCCCGCCGACGTCGACGCCGATCAGCTTCCGGCTCATCCGCTCGACCAACGCCCGAGTCGCATCACGCGCTGGACCTCGCCGGCGTCGTCGAGCAGCGCGATGTTCGCGGCGCACCCGGGACGCAGTCCGGCCGCGAGCCCGAGCGCCGCCGCGGGCGCCTCGCCGGCGGCGGCGATCGCCTCTGCGAGCGAGGCTTCCGTCATCGAGGCCCAGTTGCGCACCGCCGCGTCGAGCGTCAGCGCCGATCCGGCGAGGCGGCCCGCCGCGGTTCGCACCGCGCCGGAGCGATCGCTCTCGATCTCGACGCCCGCCATGCGGTACGTGCCCGGAGGCGCCGCGGCGGCGGCAGCGGCGTCGCTGGTCAGGACTACCCTGGGGCCCGCCGCTCGGCGCGCGACCTCGAGCACGATCGGATCGACGTGCAGCCCGTCCGCGATGATCCCGACCATCGCGCGAGCATCGGTGAGCGCGACTCCCGCGAGGCCGGGTGCGCGGTGATGAAGCGGCGCCATCGCGTTGAACACGTGGGTCACGAGCCGCGCGCCGGCGTCGAGTGCCCGCCGCGCGACGTCCGCCGACGCGCCCGAGTGGCCGAGCGCGACCGCGACGCCGCGCGCGCGCAGGGCGGCGATCAGGTCGAGCGCCCCGGGCAGCTCCGGCGCAAGCGTGACGAGCCGGATCGCCTCCGAGGAGAAATATGCGGGCACTCCGTCGGCGGGCGCGCGCAGGCGACCCGCCGGGTGCATCCCGGCGTACTCGCTGTTCAGGAAGGGGCCTTCCAGATGGACCCCGAGGACGGGTGAGGCCGGGTCGGCTGCCCGCTCCGCCAGCTCCGCGACCGACCGTTCGGCCGTCGCGTCGTCCATCGGGACGATCGCCGGCAGATAGCTCGTCACCCCGTGCTCGAGCTGGATCGCGTCGATCGCGTCGAGCGCCGCCGCGCCGTCCGTCACCTCGCGGCCGCCCGCCCCGTTCACCTGGAGGTCGCAGAGGCCGGGCGCGACGATGCCGTCGTGGCGTTCGTCCGGTGGTCTTGGCGGCGCACCCGTGCCGGCGGCGACGATCCGCTCGCCCTCGACCTCGACCCAGCCGTCCTCGAGCGCGCCGCCGCGCGCGAGCCGCCCGGCGAGCAACAGGTTCAAGGGGCCTCTCCGGCCTGAGCCGGCCCGTCCGGGGTTGGGAGCGCGACTTCCGGCGGGAGACGCGTCTCCGCCATCGCTCGGCGGCGCTCCCTGCGCGCGGCCGGCAGGTGCCGCAGCTCGTGCCAGAGCATGCGCGGCCAGTTCCCGCCGGCGCTGAACCGGAACGACAGCCGCATCCCGAAGACGCGGTAGGGCGCGAAGAAGTAGGGCGCGCGAATGTGCCAGGCCGAGGTGACGACCGTGACCCGGCGAATCTCGCCGATCGCGCGAATGATCGGAAGCGAGCGCGAGGCGTTCTCCGCCGTGTCGCGTCCGGCGTCCTCGAGCACCGCCGGGACGCCCGGGACAGACCATTCCTCCTCCATCTGCTCGGCCTCCGAGAGCCCGCCCGTCCTCGTGTAGCCGGTGAGGATCACCGCCCGCGGGGGGTCACGCCGGCACTCCTGCGCGGCGCGCCGCAGGCGCGCACGCGACTCGGGGGAGATCCGGTGCTCGGGGCCGATGCTCTGCTCGCGGTGGCCGAGCACGATCAGGGTGCGGTCGCTCGACCAGCCTGGCCGGCGCCGGAGCAGCGCCGCCGCCGCGCTGTCGCAGATCACGGTGATTCGCGGATGGCCGCGCAGCAGCGAAGCCGGGCAGGCGGGCCCCGGTTCGCCCTCGAGCATCTCCCGCAGCGCCGCTGCCTTCGCCGGCCCGGACACCAGCATCAGCAGCTCGCGCGCCTCGACCAGGGTCCGCAGCCCCACCGTCAAAGCCTCGCGCGGCACGTTCTCGAGCGCGCCGAAGTCCGCCGCCGCGTCCGCGCGCGTGGTCTCGTGCAGGCGCACCCGTCGCATCCCGTCCGCGACGGCGGAGCCGGGCTCGTCGAACGCGACGTGCCCGTCGCGGCCGAGGCCGAGCACGGCGAGGTCGATCGGTCCCTGGTCGAGGAGCGCCTGGTGGCGGGCGCACTCGGCATCGGGGTCGGCCGCCGTCCCGTCGATCCCGTGAACGGCACCGAACCGGATCCCGCGCAGCGCTCGCGCGAGGTATGCACGGTAGCTGCGGTCGTCGTCGGCGCCCAGGCCGAGGTACTCGTCGAGCTGGAACAGGGTCGACTGCTCCGCATGGAGGCTGCCGTCCGCGGCATGGGCGCGCAGCACCGCGTACATGCCGACCGGCGTGTGGCCGGTGGGCAGGATCAGGCGCAGCCGCGGCCGGGCCCGCAGGCGGTTCGCGACCAGCTCGCCGCCGAGCAGCGCGACGCGCATGGGATGGCTCAGGACCAAGGGGGAAGCCGTGCTGTTCGGCCGGTCCGTCGGGTGGGTGCTCTGCGCCTCGGTCATCTCCGCTCGGGCGGGCAACTCTAATCAGGGGTGACGACCTCAGCCGCTTTGGGCTGCCGACAGAGCTGTCGCCGGCACCGAACGTCCCAGACCAGGCCCCTGGCATTGCGCCTGGGTCCCCCCGGCGGTACGGTGGCCGAGGGTCCCAGCCCGTTTCGGCCAGGGCCCTCACACAGGTCGAGGACGAGCCGCCTCCTGCCGGGGGCTGCGGAACGGAAGCGTCGGACTCGTGGAACGGGAAACCTCCTGCGAGCATCGGATGACCTGTACATCGCGCCATCACGGCCCCACCCGCTTCGCGCAGGTCGTCATCCGCACGGTCTCGTGGCAAGTCGAGCGAACCCCCGGTCTCCATGAAGGAGAACTCGCTCGTGCCGACGGCACGCCCTCCCAGGGACCGCCGCGGCGCGGACCTCACCGTCCGTTGCCGCGGGACCGAAGCGCGACGCGCGAGGAGGTCCGGCCCGGGCATCGCACGACGCCCGGCTGAACCGCTCGGGTCTCCGGGCTGAGCCGCGCCACGGCGAAGCCCGGAGATCCCGATTCTTCCAATTTGCGCGAATCGCCTGCACTGGTCGGTAAACCGGCTCCAGAACTCGGATCCGGGCCGTTTGCCGGGATTGTCACGACACGCCTGGTCCGGTATATGACCGCCCCAGAGGCGCTTCTGGGGACATCGCCTAGAGGGCGCGCGCCGCGGCCAGCTCGGTGACGCGCGGCGGGCTGAAGCTCTCGCCGAGCACACGCGCGTCCCAGTCGAGCAGGCGCTGCACCGCCTCGTGAAGCGTCACGTCCTCGCCCGCGTACTGGAGCGGCGACGACATCGTTGCGAGCGTGATGTCGGCAAGGCTCAGCCGGTCGCCGATCAGGTGGTCGGCTTCGCCGAGGCGCTCGACGGCAATCGCCGCGGCGCGGCGGGCCGCGACGACGTCCTTGCGATAGCGGCTGTCCGTGATCCCGAACCTGATCCGCAGTCCCGTCGCCGCGACCGCGCCGGCGACGGTGCGCATGCGCCGCGAGCTACCCGGGAAGAAGAGGCCGCCGAGGTCCTTGGGCGGGCCATCCAGCACCTGGTGGTAGGCGATGCGGCGCGTGAGCGCCATGAAGGCCGCGTCGGCCCAGTCCATCAGCAACAGGCACTCGGCGCGCTCGCGCGGGTCGGCGGGGAGGAGGGCGGGCCGGGGATAACGCTCCTCGAGGTGGAGCAGGATCTCCGTGGATCCCGCGATCGCGCGCCCGTCGTCGACGAGCGCGGGCACCAGCACCTGACCGGACGCGCGCATGACGTCGAGGCGCCACAGCGGGTTGATGTTGACCGTCTCGTAGGGGATGCCCTTGAGGTCCAGGACGTGCCTGACCTTCACGCAGTTGTGGGAGAACGGGATCTGAAAGAGGCGCATGGGCCGACCCTATAATCGATTCGCTTCCGGCGGGCGAAGTGTTGTGGTGGCACAGGAGCCTTCCAAGCTCTTAGGGCGGGTTCGATTCCCGTCGCCCGCTCTCCGCCGCGGTATCCTCAACGCGTAATCGGGGCGTAGCGCAGTCTGGTAGCGCACTCGGCTGGGGGCCGAGCGGTCGCTGGTTCGAATCCAGTCGCCCCGACTCCGACTCGCGATACAGAGAGCCCCGTGCATGCGGGGCTTTCTTGCGACGACGACTCATCGCCTAATCGCGGAGGCCCACGCTCTTGAGTGCCTTGCCCCAATCGCTGTAGCCCACGAACCGCGTGGCCTTGCCATCTCGCATCGTCCAGATATGTGCGTACTTGCCCGCGGTTTCGATGCTGCTCCCCTTGCCACGTCCGCGCACGGTGATGAGAACCAGCACCCGCTCTCCGAGATCGATGAACTCCTCACCCCGGATGCGCAACGCATCCCATACCGAAAACCACTGACGGGCGCTCTCCTCGAGCCCTGCCAATCCGTGGTAGGTGCCGGCATCGGGTATGTCAGCCGCCCACACCACCTCCACCTCCTGGTCGAAGACCTCAGGTGTCCAGAAGTCGCCCAGGCTCCACCGCTCATAGACCGCGCGCAGCACCTTCACGTTCTCCTGCGACATCGCCCGCGCAGCCCGCGTTACGGCGCCTGCGGCAGCTTGCGTGAGCCACGCCTGGCCGCCGGGGCGGAGGGCGGCGGCACGACCGGCCCGATGTCGCCGTCCGGCGCCTCGTCCAGGTCGACGATCACGGGCGCGTGGTCGCTCGGCCCGGTGCCCTTGCGCGCCTGCCGGTCCACCCATGCCGCCCGCACGCGGTCGGCGACCGACCCGCTTGCCAGCACCAGGTCGATTCGCATCCCGAGGTCCTGATGGAACATTCCCGCCCGGTAGTCCCAGTAGGTGAAGAACCGCTCGTTCGGCCAGCGATCGCGCACGACGTCGCGCAAGCCGAGCGCCTGTAGCTCTGCCAGCGCCGCCCGCTCGGGCGCTGTCACATGGGTCTGGCCGACGTAGGCGTCCGGATCGAACACGTCGTCGTCTGTCGGCGCGATGTTCATGTCGCCACAAACGACCGTGGACTCCGGGCCGGCGGAAACCATCTCCCGCAGCGACGCCAGCCACGCGAGCTTGTACCGGTAGTGCTCCGAGTCCGGCACGCGCCCGTTCGGAACGTACACCGAGACGACCCGGATCCCGCCGCACGTGGCAGACACCGCACGCGCCTCCGGATGCGGGAAGCCCGGCGCCCCGGCGAGACCCGCCGACACGTCGTCCAGCCCCGCGCGCGAGAGGATCGCCACCCCATTCCACGTGGCTTCGCCGTGAGCCGCGACGGCATAGCCACGGTCGGCGAGCTCTTTGCCGAGCAACTCGGCGAACGCGTCGTCGGCGAGCTTGGTCTCCTGCAGGCAGACCACGTCCGGCCGGCGCTCGTCCAGCCACGGCAGGAGCCGCGGCAGGCGCTGCTTGACCGAGTTCACGTTCCAGGTCGCGATGCGCACGGCCCGGCGTCAGGCCGTCATGCGGTGTGCGACGTCGTACCTGTCAACGGACGTGCGCCGCCCCGGCGTCTCGTCCGCCGGCATCGCGCTCAACGCCTCGTCGCCGCGCCGGTAGTCGTCTTCCGTGTCGAATATGAGGATCACGAGCGCCTTCTCGGCCTCGGCGTCGTGGAGTAGCACGATCTCCGCTGCCGGAAGTCCCTCAGGCCGATCTCCCTCTTGCATCTCCTTCTTGATCTGCTCGATCCGATCTGCGCCAACGCCTTCGAAGGACACGACACGTGCAACCGCCATCAGGCACCTCCTGGTCGTTTGAGGCGACCATACCGCTGTACGATTCGCCGTTACGAGATGAACGACTTCCGCCACGAGGCCCTCTTCTATTCGGGTGAGGAGGAGTTCCTGGCCGGGACCGTCTCGTTCGTGCGTGACGGCCTGTGGGCCGGCGAGCCCGTCCTCGTCGCCGTCGGCGAGCGCAAGACGGCCGCCCTCAAAAGCGCGCTCGGCGACGATTCCGATGCGGTCCGGTTCGTGGACATGGAGGCGTTGGGACGCAACCCTGCGCGCATCATCCCGGCGTGGCGCGAGTTCGTCGGCGACCGGCGCGCGAGCGCGCGCCCGGTGCGCGGCATCGGCGAGCCGATCTGGCCCGGCCGCAGCCCGGCCGAGGTCGTCGAGTGCCACCACCACGAGTCGTTGCTCAACCTCGCCTTCGCCGACACGCCGGCGTTCTGGCTGCTGTGTCCGTACGACACCGTCGCGCTCGACCCGGCCGTGGTGCGCGAGGCGCGCGCGACGCACCCGCTCATCACCGACGGGACCACCAGCCGGCCCAGCGACCGGTATGCGCCCGAGCTCACGCCGAGCCCCTTTCAGGGGGAGCTGCCGCCCCCCGCGGGCAAACCCGGCGCGCAGGCGTTCGGCGCGCACCAGCTGAGCCGGGTGCGGCACTTCGTGGCGGGTCGCGCGGAGCTCGCCGGGCTCTCGGCCGACCGCGCCTCCGACCTGATGCTGGCCGTCAGCGAGGTCGCCACCAACAGCGTGATCCACGGCGGCGGCCACGGCACGCTGCGGGTATGGACGGAGAACGAGTCGTTCATGTGCGAGGTCCGCGACGACGGGATGCTCGCGGACCCGCTGGCGGGCCGGGTGCGCCCGACGCCGGCCCAGGCCGAAGGCCGCGGGCTGTGGCTCGCGAACCATCTCTGCGATCTGGTGCAGATCCGCTCGTCACGCAACGGCAACGTGGTGCGGCTGCACATGGCGATCAGCCGGCCGTAGCCGCGCGCGCGTCCTCCTCGGTGAGGAACACGCGGATGCGGCGGATCCTGCCGTCGTCGAGCGAGACGAGATGGAACACGTCGCCGAGCACGGCGCTGTCGCGCGAGTTGTCCACGCGCCAGGTCATCGCGACGAAGACCTCGTCGCCGACGGGCCGCACCTCGCGCAGCTCGACCCACCGGCCGCCGATCGAGGCGGCGACCTCTTCGAGCCTGGCAAGCACCGCGTCGAGCCCGCGCCAGGCTCGGCCATCCGGCATCTGCGGCGGGTCGTGCAGCTCGAGGTCGTCGGTGACCCAGGGCCGCAGGCCCTCCGGTCCGATCGTGTTCCACGCCTGGTAGGCGTCGTTGACCGTGCCGACGTGCTGTTCCATCTCGCTGGGAGTATCCCGCGCCCGCGGCTAAGGGGCGATGACCTTCTGCACCGCGCGCGTGTAGCGCGCCACGCGGCCGGCCGCCGAGCCGTCCCGGCGGCAGCTCTACGACAAACGCGGTCGTGCCGGGATAGGCATGGTTCTGCCACCGCGTGGCCGTGCCCGGGAGCGGGGCGATCGATCGCAGGGGAAGGCCGCTGGCCCGCGCGAAGCGCCGCTGCAGGCGAACGTCTCCGCCCGAGCGGTCGACCAGGCCGAGCGGCTGGTGGAACCAGATCGTGACGCGTGGCCGCAGCATGCGCACGACCCGTCGCGCCGCGCGTGTCTCGGGCTCCGACAGGCGGCGCGAGCCCGGGTATTCCGGATCGCCGCCGCGGCCGGCGCGGCGCCATCCGCGCGGAAAGTTCCGGTTGAGGTCGACGCGCCGCGCGTTCTGGCGCGTGCGGCCCGCCGTGCCGTCCGGGTTGAGGTCGCGGATCACCCACAGCTCGGTGCCGGGGGGAGCGGCGGCAGACACGAGGCGCCGGGCGATCGCCTGGCCCGCCGTCTCGTCGCCGTGGATGGAGCCGACCACGAGCACCTTGCGCGCCGCCGCGGGGTCGCCGATGCGCGTGGCGGTGATGCTCCTACCGCGCACCGAGCGCCCCAGTTCGAAGCGGATCGGCGAGGACGCCCTCGCGCCGCGGGCGAGGCGTCGCCGGTAGCGGCGCATGGTCGCCTCGCGGAAGTCGCCGTGCGTGCGGTTCGCGAGCGCGCGGACGCGCTCGTGGTGGTAGGGGCTCGAGAGGCTCTCGGCGTGCCCGATCACGTTCCGCGTCCTGATGCCGAGGCGGTGCTGCAGCCACCGCGTGAGTCGCAGCGACGACGCAAGCTGGCGCCGGTTGCCCATGACGTCGCCGTCGCTGACGCCCACGTGCTCGATGCCGACGGACGTCCAGTTCAGGCCGATCGTGTGACGGCACATCAGGCTCAGCGAGACGAGCTGGTGGATGGCGCCGTCGCGCGCGATCAGGAAGTGCGCACAGACGCCGGGGCGCTCGTGCAGCTCCACGTCCGGCGCATTCGCGGCGAACGTGTCGAAGGCCGACTGGAAGCTCCGCGACGCGGTGAAGTGCTCGACGATCACCTTCGGATCGGTCAGGCGGTACGAGTCGATGCCGTAGTGCCGGCGGGCGTAGCGCCGCATCTGGCGCTTGCGCTCGCCTCCGAATGGAATCGGGTGCTGGACGATGGGAGGCCGTACTGCCTCGTCCTGCGCCTGAATGGCGGGGTGCGCCGCCGCGGCCGCCATGACGATTCCGCCGAGCGCCACAAGCGTGAGCACGACCTTGCGCCATTGCGTACGAACGCGGAAGCGCATAGACTCGCGTCGGTTGGGGTGAAACGGAGGTTTCTCGTCTAGGGAGGGATTCAATGCGGTTCAGGGTCTTGGTCATTGTGGCGTGTGGGTGTCTGTGGCTGTTGCCGGGGCAGGCCGCGGCCACGCACGTCAACTGCGGGGACACTCTGACCGCCGAGACCGTGCTCGACAGCGACGTCGTGTGCTCGGCGGCGGACAGCGCCGGGCTGATCATCGGAGGCGACGACTTCACGCTGTGGCTGGGGCATCACGAGATCGTCGGGCCGGGCACGGATGTCGTGGGGAGCGACGGAGTCAGGGACGACGGCACGGCGCGCTCGGGCGTCACGATCCGGGGCGGGACGATCACCGGGTTCGAGGACGGCGTTGACCTCGACGCCGACGACAGCGCGGTGAAGGGCCTGCACATCCAGGCCGGGAGCACGGGGATCGCGATCCGCGGCGCCCGCAACTACCTGTTTCACAACACGACGGATTTCGCCGGCTTCACGGGAATCGAGGCGATCGGCGACGACACCGAGCTGTGGGGCAACGAGGTGCTCGGCACTCCGGACGACGGCATCGTCATCGACGGCGAGAATCCGCGCGTTCTCGTCAACTCGGTGCAAGGCTGCCTGTTCGACGGCGTGGTCGTGACCGGATACACGGCCGGCATCGTCGCGCGCAACACGGTCACCGGCTGCGACTATCGGCTTCTCGCCGTCGGGCCGCGGCCTGAAGCTCCAGACGAACGTGGCAACGGGCAACTGCATCGGCATCTTCGTCGACGATCCTGCGGCGCTCGTGCGCTACAACGATGCGAGCGACAACTGCTCCGAGGGAATCATCGTCGGACAGGCGGGGGCGTTCCTGAAGAAGAACCGGGCCAACAACAACGTTGACCTCGGGATCGATGCGGTCGAGGGCACGATCGACGGGGGCGAGAACACGGCGACCGGGAACGGCGAGGACTGCCTCGGAGTCGTCTGCAACGCGGCCCCGTAGGGACGCGCGCCGTCAGGCGGGCGTCGCGGGGCTGAGGGCGCCCGCGAGGATCGCGCGCGCGACGTCGCGCGCGTCGAACAGGGACTCGGCGATGTCGCGTGCCGCGCGCGCGTGCCGCGCGTAGTCGGCGCGCACCTCGGCCAGCGCCGCCACGGCCTCGTCGGCCGTCGAGAAGCGCACGATCCCCTCGCCGAACGGGATCACCTCGCTCGGGCCGGTGTCCTGGACGACCGCGGGCTTGCCGCTGGCCAGGTAGCAGAGGGTGCGGTCGCTGATCCACGCGTTCTGAAAGCGCATGCACGAGGGCTTCGCGGGGCTGAACTCGCCACGCGAGCCCTGCACGTACGAGCGGTAGCGCTCCGGGGTGCCGGCCACGTCTCCGGCGTGGCGGACCGTCCATCCGTGGCGCTCCAGCAGGTCGCGCTCGTGTCCGTCCTTCTCGCCGAAGAACGTCGCCAGCTCGAGCGCCTCACCGGTGCGGCCGGGCAGGTCGAGCAGCGCGAGCCATTGCACCCGCTTGTTGTTGTCCCACCAGCTTCCGTCGGGCTCGACGATGTACTCCGATGCGTACCAGCTCGAGACCGTGGTGAAAGGCGCGGCGTCCGGGTCCGGGCGATACGGCCACTCGTCCAGGTAGACCGGCGGGCGGATGTGGATCCAGTCGTACCCGCAGTCCGGGAACAGCGCCCGCGCCGTCCCGACCGTCTCGCCGGTCGTGAAGTACAGGTCGTGGTCGGGCACCGCCAGCTGTCCCGAGCTGATCCAGTGCTGCAGGAGCCCGGGGTCGATGTCGACGAGCGCGGTGCGGGCGAAACGCGCGAGCAGGCCGGGATGGATCTTCTGGTGGAAGTTCAGGAGCAGCTCGCACCCGCCCACGACCTGGTCCGCGGCGCCGGTCTCGATCCCGACCCAGGTCGGGTCGAAGTCCGCGGCGCCGTCCTGCTCGGTGTAGAGCAGCGGGGTGTTGCGCAGGCCGAAGCGCGCGAGCGTGCCGGCGAGCAACTCGGCCTGGTCGCGCGCCGGCGCCTGGAGCCCCGAGCGCGTGCCCTGGCCGGGCTCCTCCAACCGCTCGAGCCACCACACGTCGCAGCCGGCGGCCTGCAGGCCGAGCGCGTACTGGAGGTAGACCCAGAAGTTGCCGGAGCGGTCGAGGTACTTCGTCGCCCGGTAGGGCGAGATCGCCACGCGCGTCATGCCCGGCTCCCGGTCGCGGCGGCGCCCTCGCGGGCGGCGCGCGAGTCGACCAGCTCGATCCCGAGCTCGTCGATCCGCTCCCGCACGCGCGGATCGCAAAGCGTGCGCAGCTCGGTCTCCCGCTCGATCGCATAGGTGGAGATCAGGTCCGGGCCGGCGTACCCGGGATGGCATCCCAGCTCCGTGATCCCCTCGCCGACCTCGCGCTCCAGCATCCCGATCAGGCTGGCGGGCGCGATGTGCTCCAGGTGCGACTCGCCGTCCCACTGGCCGTAGAAGCCGGAGAAGTAGCGCGTCGGCGGCTGTGCCCTCAGCCACAGGCCCCGCTCGGCGGCGGCGGCCCGGAAGGCCGGCAGCGCCGCGGGCAGCAGGTGGACGTTGTGATGGGAGTCGAGGTGGTCGGGCTCGCGGCCCATCAGCTCGCGAAAGCGCTCCAGCTGGCGCTCGAGCTCGGTGCGCAGCGCGCCCTCCGCGGTGAGGTCGACGAGCGGTCGCGCGAGCTCGTCGGTGATGCACACGTGCAGGCCGATGCTGAGGTCCGGGAGGCGCTCGCCGATCGGCACCGCGTGGCCGGCCGCGGGCTCGTCGACCATCAGGCTGGTGCTGGTCACGATGCCGTCGCGGTGGGCCTCGGCGATGCCGCGGCTCACGCCCTCGCTGTGCCCGAAGTCGTCGGCGTTGACGATCAGGCGTTTCACCGCGCCTCCAACACCGGCTCGAGCTGTGCCAGCCACTGCTCGGCAAACCGCAGGTCCTCGATCGCCCACTCGACATGCGGGCCCTCGCTCACCGCGAACGCCGACCACACCACGCAGTTGGCGATGCGCGCCCGCTCGAAGGTGTCGAACAGCGCGTTCAGCTCGCCCGGCCCGGGCGGCTCCAGCGCGGTGCCGGCGAGCGCGTCGCGGTACTGGTCGAGCACGGCGTCGCGGTCCTCGGCGTCGAACCCGTTCAGGAACGTGGAGAGGTCGTAGCCGGCGGGCCCCACGCCCGCGTGGTCCCAGTCGATCAGCTTCGCGCGCACGTCGCGCTCGCGCACGACGGAGACGTTCTTGAGCCAGAGGTCCCCGTGGACCAGCGTCTCGGGCCCGCCCAGCACGCGCACGGCGTCGGTGCGCTCCGCCTCCTCGGCGAGCAGCTCCCACATCCTCTGGAGCAGGCGGTCGCGCAGCGCGCGAACCTCGTCGTCCTCGAGGCGCGACGCCGGGATCGCCTCGAGGCACGTGACGGCGTCACGCGCGCTCGAGCTGTAGAAGGTGCAGCCGAGGTCGCCGCCCCACTCACGTGCCTCGGCGATCATGAGGTGCCCCGCGAAGCGCTGGTGCACCTCGGCGAGGAGGCTCACGCCCGCGCGCACGGCGTCCGCGTCGCGATCCTGCTCGAGCGTCAGCTCGCCGAGGTCCTCGTAGACATGCCACACGGCCTTGCCGGTGCGGTGGGCCGCGGTGGCGAGGATCCGGGGCGCGCTGTCGGACAGCCCCACGGCCGGCAGCCAGCGCTCGGTCACGAACGAGTTTCGCTGCGCGGGCACCGGGCGGGAGCGCTTGGCTACGAACGAGACGGGGCGCCCGTCGATCTCGAGGCGCACGCGGTTGACGGCGCCTGACGTGTCGAGCCGGATCTCCTCGACCACCCGCCCGCGCACGCGATCCGCTTCGAGCAGGTCGGCGCAGGCCGCGCGCAGCTCCGCGAGCGCGGGCTGGCGGGTGTCGGCCAGCAGCGTGTCGAGCCCCTCGATCATGTCGCGCGCGCGGGCATGGCCTCGGGCTCTTCCGCGGTGGCGGGGACCGCGGGCGTGACATGTGCCATGAACGAGCCGACGGCGAGCGAGCAGTCACGCGCGAGCCGGGCCACGATCGCGACGGTCGCGATGCCCAGCACCACGTCGGCGCCCGCGGCTCCGGCCGCTGCCGCCAGCACGGTCGCGACGGCGAGGGCAAGCACGCTCACGAGGGCGAGCGGCGCGATCACGGGCGAGATCTTGAAACGCACGAGCTGGCGACCACCGCCGTGCTCCTCGAGGCCGAGCCTCAGGCGGGCGGCCCCGAGCAGGCCGCCCCGTGCCTGCAGGTCCCACCGCTGGTACTCGCAGGCCGGAACGACGGGGGTGCCGTCGTCCAGCATGCCCCGCTCGATGTCCGACAGCCTGTCCTCGGCCGAGCGCCAACGCTCGTCCCAGACGTCGATCTTGCGCGGCACCGGCAACGCCGCGTGTCCCGGGCCGGCGGCGCGCCAATGCGGAAGGCGGGCGCGTCCGTAGAGCCGCGCGACCGGCTGCGCCAGGTGGAGCAGGGTCGTCAGCCCCCACATCGACCAGCGCTTGCGGCGCGGCGCCGCGGAGCGCATGAACGACGCGCGGGCAGCCGCGCGTGCGCCCGGCAGCACCGTCAGGACGAGTGCGGCCAGCAGGATCGGCACGGCGGCCAGCAAGGGAGACCACCACAGCCCCGCGACGGACAGGGCCGCGAGCGCGGCGAGCGCGAGATGCCACTCCGGCCGGGCGGCCATCGACGAGAGGGCACCCGGGGAGGGCCCGTACAGCGCCTGGAACGGCTGCGAGCCCCAGGTCCCGTAGTACACGCGCCAGCGGCCGAGCGCGGCGGACAAACCGTGGCCGTAGAGCCTTCCCAGCCAGCGCGCGTGGCCGTCGGGACCGTAGCGCTCGGGCCACTTGCGCTCGAGCAGCGCCTCGGCCGCGCCGTAGCCGCGCTGCTGGCGAACAAACGCGCGCACCGACCCGCGCCGCTCGTGCCAGACGAGGGCCGCGGGGCTGAAGCCGAGCGAGTGCCCGGCGTCGCGCAGCCGCCAGCAGATGTCGACATCGTCTCCGGCGACCCGGAACTGGGGGTCGAAGCCGCCGATCGCCGCGAGGCTCCGCTTCACGAAGGCCATGTTGCATCCGGGTATGTGCTCGGCCTCCCGGTCGGAGAGCAGGACGTGAATCGGTCCTCCGGGCGATTCCCCGACGCAGCGCCCGACGGTGTCCTGGTCGGCGGGAGGGAGGTTGGGGCCGCCCGCGCCCGCGAACCCGTGGTCCTGCATCGTGGCGACGAGGTATCGCAGCCAGTGGCGGTCGGGGTGGGCGTCGTCGTCGAGATAGGCGACGATCTCGCCGGTCGCGGCGCGCATGCCGGTGTTCCGCGCGTTGGCGAGGCCGCGGTTGGGCGTCGAGATCAGGCGGCACGCATGCCGGGCCGCGATCGCGGCGCTCTCGTCGGTCGAGCCGTCGTCCACGACGATCACCTCGAGGTCGGGATAGTCGAGCCGCTCGACCTCCGCGAGGCAGCGCTCGAGCGTGCGTGCCCCGTTGTAGGTGCACACCACGACGCTCACGCGCGGCCAGCGCCGCGCCGTCTCGAAGGGTGTCTGGGCGTACGCCGCGCGCACCGCGGAGAGGGCCGGCTTCGCTTCGCGGTCGCGGCCCGTCAACCCGAAGTCCCAGTCGAGCAGCTCCACGGTTCCGTTCGAGCTTCCGTCCTCCGAGAGGTGGGAGACATGCCAGTCGTCCGTCCACGCGAACACGAACGTGCCCGCGCAGCCTTCCGCGAATGCGCCCCGGATCTGCCATTCGAGCGCCTCGGCCTGGCGCTGCTCGCCCTGCGCGCGGCTGTCGAGACCGAGCTCGGCCATCACCAGCGGCCGGTCTCCCGCGAGGTTCTGCAGCCTTGCCAGGTAGGCGTCGTAGGTGTCGGGCGACTCCAGGTAGACGTTGAAGCACGCGAGATCGGCGGTGGGTGTCTGGAGGTACTCGGTGGTCGGATAGTTGACGTAGGTGACGAGGCCCTCGGGGTCCTCGGATCGCGCTGCACGCAGCAGGCGCTCGACGAACCGCTCGACCCGCCGCGGCCCGATCCAGCGCACGACCCGTGCGGGGATCTCGTTGGCGATCGTGTGGCACAGCAGCGCCGGATGTCCGGCGCAGGCGGCGACGTCGGCGCGCACGCGGCGCTCGATCGAGTTGGCGCGCCCTCTGTCGGCGAGGAAGTCGACATGCTGCTCCCACGCGGTGCCCGCCATGACCCAGATGCCGTGCTCGAGCGCCAGGTCGAGCAGCCAGCGCGGCGGGCGTGTGTAGGTGCGCACCGCGTTGATCCCGTTCGCCGCCATGTCGCATGAAGTCCGCGCGCACGACGTCCGCCGACGGAAACTGGTGACCGTGCTCGGCGCGCGCGAACGTCCCGTAGGTGACCCCGCGCAGATACAGCTTGTCCTCGCCGAGGTGGATGAACTTCCCGCGGACCTCCGGCCGCGCGCCCGACCGGGGGCGGGCCCGGAGGTCGGGTTGGGTGGCCGCGCGGAACTCGGCGCGGCGCGCGACCGTGCTGCGGCCGATCGTGGCGCTCATCGGACGCGCACGCGTACGCCCGGACAATCCATCGTCCCGGCGGCGCCCTGCCCCGCGTGCTGCCCACAGACCATCCGTGCCTCGGGTAAGACCCTAACGCAAGCAGGGCTTTCTTTCGCGCTGAATTGCATTACAGGTACCGGTACGCGAGCGTCGCGCCCACGCGCGTGAGCTGGACCGGCGTGTGCCGCCACGCTTTCGCGACGAGGCCCTCTGCGCCCTGCTCGACCTCGTAGGAGGCGGCCGCCATCGACTCGGCCCGCGAGGGCGCACCGCCGGCGCGCCAGGTGTAGCGGTAGTTGGGCACCGGCTCGGCCCACTGCGACTTGAAGCGTCCGAGCGACGTGGTGGGCGACGCCTCGCCGAAGTCGAAGCGCCGCCGGCCGTGCTCGGCGCTCCAGCGGATCATGTTCCAGTACAGCGCGTGGTTCGGCCGCAGGTCGAGCATGCCGTCGTCGGATCCGTTGTAGATCAGCTCCACCGTGCCGGCGAACACGTGGAAGACGCCGCCCGCGCCGATCCGGCCGTCGCGCTCCACGAGGAACAGGCGGAACTCGCCGGGGCCGAGCAGGTCGCGCGTGAGCTCCATCTGGCGCAGGCTGCGCGGCAGCGTGCGGTGCTTACGCATCGTGTGCAGGTAGAGGCGGTAGAAGCGGCGCAGGTCGCGCGCGGACGTCCGCCTCGCGGAACTCGAAGCCCGCCTTGTCCGCCTTCTTGAGGCTGCGGAAGAGGTTGTTCGACGTCTTGCGCCAGCCGGCGCGCAGCGTGTCCGGGTCCGCGGGCACGTCCACCATCCAGCGCGGCGGAAGCGCGTCGGTGACGAAGTCCGGCAGCTCGGCGGCGTAGTCGTTGGGGGAGATCACGGCGAGCGTCTTCGCCTCTCCCACCGTGCGCTCGTGGGCCGCGCGGATCAGCCCGACCTCCTGCTCGTGCGTGTCGGCCAGCGGCCCGCCGGCGGGGAACACCGGCAGCGAGCGCACGCGCGCGTCCGACAGGATGCCCTTCTTGTAGAGCAGCGGCAGCACGCCGCGGATCGCTCCCGCATCGTCCTCGAGCGCCAGGCAGCGGGGCTCGAACCTGTAGGACCGCCTGAGGATCTCGGCCCATGCCGCGAGCTGGTAGAGCGTCGCGCGCGGATGCGCGCGCACGTAGGCGTCCCAGCGCGGGTCGCCGGCGGGACTCACGGCGATCGTGCGCAGCGCGCTCATGCGTACCTGTATGCGAGGTGGGCGCCGAGCCGCAGCAGTGGCGCGGGCATCCACCGCCATGCGAGGTCGACGATGCCGCGCTCGGAGTCCCCGGCCCCGTACCCGACCGCCGCGAGCGACTCCGTGCGTGTCGCCTCGCCGCCGGCGCGGTAGGTGAGGCGGAAGCGCGCGCGCGGCGTCGCGCCCCATTGCTGCTTGAACGCGGCCAGCGGCGTGTCGGCGTAGGCGCCGCCGAGGTCGACCCGGCGCAGCCCGTGGTCGCGCGCCCATTCCATGACACCCCAGTACAGGGCGTGGTTCGGCCGCAGCGCGAGCGCGCCGTCGTCGCTGCCGTTGTAGAGCAGCTCGATCGTGTCGCCCCACACGTGGTAGGCGCCGCCCGCGACGTCGCGGCCTTCGTGGCTGACGAGGAACAGCCGGAACGCCTCGCCCGAGCGACTCCGCCGCGAGCTGGAGCTGGCGCAGGTTGCGCGGCAGGGACCGGTGCTTCTTCATCGTGCCGACGTACATGCGGTGGAAGCTGCGCAGGTCGCCCCGGGACGTGCCGAGCCGCAGCGCGAGGCCCGCCTTGTCCGCCTTCTTGAGGCTGCGGAACAGGTTGTTCGAGGTCTTGCGCCAGGTCGCTCGCAGGGCATCGAGGTCCTCCGGCACGTCGACGACCCAGCGCGGCAGGATCTCCTCCACGACGAACCCGTCCGGCGGCTCGAGGCGGCGCTCGCCGGTGTTGATGGTCATCCCGGCGATCTCGCCGTCAGCGGCGGCGAGGTCGCGCGCGGCCTCGACCAGCTCACGCTCGAGCGCCGGCGTCGTCGGCGAGCGGCCCGCCGTAGGAGAAGACCGGGATCGACCGCAGCCGCGCGTCGGAGACGAGGCCCTTCTTGCGGAACAGCGGCAGCACCCCCGTCAGCGACCCGCCCCGCTCGAGCGCGAGGTAGCGCGGCCGGAAGGCGTAGGCGCGCTCGAGGATCCGGGCCCACGCGGCGAGGTGGTAGACCGACCCGTGCGGATGCGCGCGCACGTAGGGGTCCCAGCGCGCGTCGGTTGTGGGGTCCACCTCGGGCAAGCTCACGTCAAGCATATGGTCGGCCCGCTGGGGCTTCGGGCTGAAAACCGGCCGCTAAGCTGCGCGGCCGATGTCGTGGCGTGAAGGAATCGTCTACCAGATCTATCCGCGCTCCTTCCAGGACTCGGACGGCGACGGGGTGGGCGACCTTCCGGGCATCACGGCCCGCCTCGACCACCTCGCGTGGCTCGGCGTCGACGCGCTGTGGGTGTCGCCGTTCTATCCCTCGCCGCTGGCCGACTTCGGCTACGACGTCTCCGACTACACGGACGTCGACCCGATGTTCGGCTCGCTGCCGGACTTCGACCGGCTGACCGCGGCGGCGCACGCGCGCGGCCTGAAGGTGCTGGTCGACCTGGTCGCGTGCCACACCTCCATCCAGCACGCCTGGTTCCGCGACCATCCCGGAGTGGTACATCTGGGCCCGGGGCGAGCGGCCGCCGAACAACTGGACGTCGGCGTTCGGCGGCCCGGCGTGGACGCGGTTCGACGGCGACCGCTGGTACCTGCACTCGTTCTATCCCGAGCAGCCCGACCTCGACTGGCGCAACCCGGAGGTCGTGGCCGCGATGCAGGAGGTCGTCCGGTTCTGGGTCGCGCGCGGCGCGGACGGCTTCCGGCTCGACGCGATCGACCGCCTCGCGAAGGACCCGCAGATGCGCGACGACCCCCCGTCGGACGAGCCCTTCGGGCTCCCCCTGCTGGACCACGAGCGCGGGCGCGACTTCCGTCATTCGCGCAACGCCGCGTGGATCGGCGAGGCGCTCGCGGCGATCCGCGAGGCCGCGGGCGACGCGCTGCTGATCGGCGAGGTGTACCTCCCGGCGCACAAGCACGCGCCCTACCTCGAGCACCTGGACCGCGCGTTCGTCTTCGAGCTGATCCAGTCGCCCTGGGAGCCACGGGCGCTGCGGGACGCGGTCGCCGCGGGTGCGGCGGTCGAGGGGCGCAGCGGCCCGGGCGCGACCTGGGCGCTGTCGAACCACGACTTCGGGCGCTTTCCGACGCGCTTCGGGCGGCGCAACGAGCGCGCCGCAGCGCTGCTGCTGATGACCCTGCCGGGCACCGCGTGCATCTACCAGGGCGACGAGATCGGCCAGGGGATCGGCCCCGGCGGTGACCCGCCGTACGACCGCGTCGGTCGCGACGTCTTCCGCCACCCGATGCAATGGGACGCGACGCCGCGCGGCGGGTTCAGCGCGGCGCAGCCCTGGCTGCCCGTGGTCGATCCCGCCGAGCGCAACGTCGCCGACCAGCGCGAGGACCCCGGCTCGCTGCTGTCGTTCTGGCGCGAGCTGATCGCGCTGCGGAAGGGGCTCGGGCCGGGCTTTCGCATGCTGGACGGCGAGCCCGGGCGTGGTCACGTACGAGCGCGGCGACGTGCTGGTCGCGATCAACGCGGGCGACGAGCCCGTGGCTGTCCCGCGCGGGCAGGTCGTGCTCGCGACGTCGCCGGGCGCAGGCGTGCTCGCACCGGGCGACGGCGTACTGGTCAAGCCCGCCTGAGTGCGTTAGAAACGCGCGTGTCGGGTACTAGTTGCCCGAGAGGAGAGGGATGGGAAAGGTCGCGATCACGATCGGGGTCGCACTCGCCGCCCTACTGGGCACCGGCTGCGGGAGCGACGAGAGCTCAGGGGGGTCTCGGACCCTCAACTGGTACGTGTTCGCCGAGCCCTCCGGCGCGTTCCAGCGAGGCGGCCGACAACTGCACCAAGCAGTCGGGCGGGCGCTACAAGGTCGAGATCGTCGATCTTCCGACGAACGCCGACCAGCAGCGGGAGCTGGTGGTGCGGCGCCTCGCCGCCGAGGACGACGACATCGACATCATCGGCATGGACGTGATCTGGACCGCCGAGTTCGCGGAGGCGGAGTGGATCAAGCAGATCGCGGGCAGCGCCCGCGATCGCGCGGAGCGGGGCGTGCTGCCCGGGCCCGCTCGAGACCGCGAAGTACAAGGGCCGCCTGTGGACGATCCCGTTCACCACGCAACACGCAGCTGCTGTGGTACCGCAAGGACCTCGTGAAGCAGGTCCCCAAGACCTGGGACGAGATGATCGACGAGGCCGAGCGGCTGAACACCACGATCCAGGTCCAGGCCGCGCGCTACGAGGGCCTGGTCGTGTGGTTCAACTCGCTGGTCGCATCGGCCGGCGGCGAGATCGTCAACGCCGCCGGGAAGCCGGTGCTCGGGCCGCCCGCCGTGCAGGCGGCGGAGGTGATGAAGAAGCTCGCGACCTCCTCCGCGGCGCCGCCCGCCCTGACCAACAACCGGGAGGACCAGGCACGCCTCGGGTTCGAGTCGGGGGCGTCCGCCTTCCAGGTGAACTACACCTTCGTGTACGCGAGCGCGAAGACCGGCGCCGAGACGAATCCCGAGATCAAGAAGATCTTCGACAACATGGGCTGGGCGCGCTGGCCGGGCGTCGACCCGGGCAAGCCCAGCCGCGTCACGCTCGGCGGCATCAACCTCGGGATCGGCGCCTTCTCCAAGAACCCGGACCTCGCCACCGAGGCGGCCATCTGCCTGGCGCAGCCCGACAACCAGGTGATCGCGGCGGAGAAGGGCGGCCTGCCGCCGACCAACAGCGCGCTCTACGAGACCGAGAAGATCAAGAAGGCCTTCCCGTTCGCCCAACTGCTGCGCGACACGCTCGCGGACGGTGTCCCGCGCCCCGTGACTCCCGCCTACAGCGACATCTCGCTCGCGATCCAGCAGACCCTGCACCCGCCGCAGGACATCGATCCGCAGAAGACGATCGACGACCTCAAGAGCAACATCGACACGGTCTCCGAACGGGGGGATCTTCTGATGGCGGCCCAGGCCCCGGCGACTCCGGTGCCGGTCCCGAAGACCGGCGGGCGCAAGCGCCTCACGGAGCGCGCGCGCTCGGAGCGGCGGCTCGCGTACATGCTGTGCGCGCCGGCCGTGCTCGCGATGATGGTGGTGACCGGATATCCGATCGTCTACGCGATCATCCTCTCGCTGCAGCGCTACGACCTCCGCTTCCCGGACGAGCGGGAGTTCGTGGGGCTGTCCAACTACGGCGAGGTGCTGTCCTCGACCACGTGGTGGATGGACCTGTCGAACACGATGATCGTGATGGTGTTCTCGGTGGGCATCGAGCTGGTGCTCGGCATGGCGATCGCGCTCGTGATGCACCGCGCGATCTGGGGCCGCGGCCCCGTGCGCGCCTCGATCCTGATCCCGTACGGAATCGTGACGGTGGTCGCCGCGTTCGCGTGGCGCTACGCGTTCGATCCGACCACGGGTTTCGTCGCCGGGCTCGGCCCGATCAGCGAGACCTGGGCGCCGCTGACCGAGCGCGCGGGCTCGTTCTTCGTGATCATCAGCACCGAGGTCTGGAAGACCACGCCGTTCATGGCGCTGCTGCTGCTGGCGGGCCTGGCGCTCGTCCCCGACGAGCTGCACGAGGCGGCGAAGGTCGACGGCGCGAGCGCCGTGCAGCGCTTCTTCCGCATCACGCTGCCGTTGATGAAGCCGGCGATCGTGGTGGCGCTGCTGTTCCGCTCGCTCGACGCCTTCCGGATCTTCGACACGATCTTCATCCAGACGGCGGGAGCGAACGACACCGAGTCGGTCTCGATCCTGGGCTACAACCAGCTGATCAACAGGGTGAACCTCGGCCTCGGGTCGGCGGTCTCCGTGCTGATCTTCGTCTGCGTGATCATCCTCGCGGTCGCTGTTCATCAAGGGCCTCGGCGCCTCGACCGCCCAGCAGAGGGGAGAGCGATGACGACGACGGCGCGCGAGCGCATCCTCTGGACGATCGTGATCCTCGTGGTCGTGTTCTACGCGTTGCTGCCGGTGCTGTGGATCCTCTCGCTCTCGTTCAAGGACCCGGCGACGATCGGCGACGGGCACTTCCTCCCGCAGACCTGGTCGCTCGACAACTACGACAAGCTGTTCCAGACCGACGCGTTCACCTACGCGCTGCGGAACTCGATCGGCATCGCGGCGATCGCGACGCTGATCTCGATCTTCCTCGGCTCGATGACCGCGTACGCGATCGCGCGCCTCGACTTCCCCGGCAAGGGAGCGATCCTCGCGGGGGCGCTGGCGGTCGCGATGTTCCCGCCGATCTCGATCGTCGGATCGCTCTTCGACCTGTGGCGCCAGATCGGCTTCTTCGACACGTGGATCGGGCTGATCATCCCGTACATGACGTTCACCCTGCCGCTCGCGATCTACACGCTGTCCGCGTTCTTCCGCGAGATCCCCTGGGAGCTGGAGCAGGCGGCGCAGATCGACGGCGCGACCCCGTGGCAGGCCTACCGCAAGGTGATCATCCCGCTGGCGGCGCCGGGCGTGTTCACGGCCGCGATCCTGACCTTCATCTTCGCGTGGAACGACTTCCTGTTCGCGAACACGCTGACCTCGACCGACCGGGCGCGCACCGTGCCCGCGACGCTCGCGTTCTTCACGGGCGGGTCGCAGTTCGAGGACCCGACCGGCGTGATCTCGGCGGCGGCGGTCGTGGTCACGATCCCGATCATCATCATGGTGTTGATATTCCAGCGGCGCATCGTGGCGGGGCTTACCGCCGGCGCAGTGAAGGGTTAGGGGGCTCGCAATATGGCCGACATCGTCTTGGACCACATCACGAAGCGCTACGGCGACGGATACGAGGCCGTCAAGGACATGAACCTCGAGATCAAGGACGGCGAGTTCGTGATCCTGGTGGGGCCGTCGGGCTGCGGCAAGTCCACCGCGCTGCGCATGATCGCCGGGCTCGAGGACATCACCGAGGGCGAGCTGAAGATCGGCGGGCAGGTCGTGAACGAGCGCGCTCCGAAGGACCGCGACATCGCGATGGTGTTCCAGAACTACGCCCTGTACCCGCACATGAGCGTGCGCGAGAACATGGGCTTCGCGCTGAAGCTCGCGAAGGCGCCCAAGGAGGAGATCACCGCGAAGGTCGAGGAGGCGGCGCGCGTGCTCGACCTCACGGAGCACCTCGATCGCAAGCCGGGACAGTTGTCGGGAGGTCAGCGACAGCGGGTGGCGATGGGCCGCGCGATCGTGCGCGAGCCGTCCGCCTTCCTGATGGACGAGCCGCTGTCGAACCTCGACGCGAAGCTGCGCGTGCAGATGCGCACCGAGGTGGCGCGCCTGCAGTCGCGGCTCGGCACCACGACGGTCTACGTCACCCACGACCAGACCGAGGCGATGACGCTCGGCGACCGCGTCGCGGTGATGCGCGCCGGGGCGCTGCAGCAGGTCGGGTCGCCGTCCGAGCTCTACAACAACCCGCAGAACCTGTTCGTCGCGGGTTTCATCGGGTCGCCGGCGATGAACTTCATGCCGGCGCAGATCGACGGCGACCGGGTCAAGCTGCCGTTCGGCGAGGTCACCCTGGACGGGGATGCGCGCGAGCGGCTGGGACGCGCCGACGGCGCGCGTTCGGTGATCGCCGGCATCCGGCCGGAGAGCTTCGAGGATGCGACCCTCGTGGGCGACGCGCGCGATCGCGGCTCGACCTTCGTCACGAAGATCGACGTCGTCGAGTCGATGGGATCGGAGCTGTACGCCTACTTCACCGTCGAAGGGCGACCGCCTGGAGTCGCAGGAGCTGCAGGAGCTCGCCGAGGACTCCGGCGCCGGCGAGGTGCCGGGAGCGGGCGGGGAGGGTCAGGTCGTCGCGCGGCTCGACGCCGCCAGCAAGGCCCGGCGCGGCCAGGAGTCGGAGCTGTGGGTGGACACCACCAAGCTCCACTTCTTCGACGCCGAGACCGGGAAGAACCTGAGCCGCCGCTAGCCTCCCGGCGCGGCGACCGCGGTCAGCTCAGCTTCGGCCGGAGCTCCGTGAGGATCCGTTCGCTCCACTCGTGCGTGCGCATCAGCCGGTAGCGCTCGGACACGACGCGCATGTAGCGGTCGGTCTCGTTGGTGTCGTCCGCGAGGCCCGCCTCGCGCAGCATCTCGACCACCGGTATGTAGTCCTCCCGGTACCAGGCGTCCGCGACCTCCTCGCGGGTCATCAACTCGCCGCGCGCCTGGATCGCGCGCAGCCCCCAGGCCTCCACGCCCTCGGCCAGGGCCCCGAAGTCCCACGGGTCCGCGGGACGCACCCGGCGGCGCGCGTCCTCGCTCAGCGGGACGCGCTCGCGGAACAGGCGCTCGTGGCCCTTGAGCGGCAGGTCGCGTGATCGCAGCTCGCGATCGAGCGGCACCTTCGTCTCCACCTCCGTCACGAAGGCGTCGATGTGGGTCCGGCCCTGGGCGCGGGCGACCGAGACGCGATGATGCCCGTCCTTCACGAAGTGCAGCTCGCCGATGCGGTACACGGAGATCGGCGGCATGTCGCCGCCGCGGCGCTGCATCTCGGCGATGCGCTGCCAGCGGCCGCGGACGCGGCCCGACGTCGGGCGGAAGCTGCGGTCGAACTCCTTGGAGCGGTCGACGGTCCCGACGATCGAGTCGAGCGCGATCGACTGCAGCCCCCGGCTGCGCTGCCCCGTGCGCCCGAGCGCCGCGACGACCTCCTCGAACGGCAGGATCAGGTCGAAGTCCGACGGCTCCCGGCGGAGCCTCGCGGTGAGGCGGGCGAGCGCTCCTTCACGGCGCGCTCTCGAGAAGTCCGTCTGGGCGTCGGAGGCTGGGAACCCCGTGTCCATCCCGCCCAGCTTGCGAAGGCGAGGGCTCATCGACAGAGCCTAGCTCCCTACTCGTTCAATACCCCGGCGCGCAGCTCCGACAGGCGCACGACCTCGCGCTCGAGGCGCTTGCGATCGGTGATGTCGTGGATGAAGGCATGGAACGAGAAGCCGCCGCGCACCTTCAGCGCGGTGATGCTGAGCTCGACCGGGAACTCCGTGCCGTCGCGATGGAGCGCGGGCAGCTCGACCCGGCTGTTGAGCATCGGTCCCTTGCCGGTGCGCAGGAACTGCTCGAGCCCGCGGTTGTGCGCATCGCGATAGCGCTCGGGGATCATCACGTCCGCGAGCTGTCTTCCGATCGCCTTCGCGGGCGGCCAGCCGAACATTTCCTCCGCTGCCTTGTTCCACGCCGTGATCTTGCCCGTCTGGTCCATCGAGACGAACGCCTCGCGCGCGCCGTCGATGATCTGGCCGACGCGGTCCTTGCTCTCCTTCAGCGCCTGCTCCGCGACCTTGCGGGCCGTGATGTCCGTGGAGATGCCGCACACGCCGTAGGCCTTGCCGGTCGCGTCGTGCAGCGGGAACTTCACCGATATATAGGTGTGGTCGCCGTCGTCCTCGCGCGCGATCTCCTCGACCTCGACCGGGGCGTCCTCCTTCAGCACGCGCCGATCGCTCGCGCGGTAGGCGTCCGCCTGGTAGGTCGGGAACACCTCGCGGTCCTTCTTGCCGACGATCTTCTGGCCCTTGGTGCCGTACAGCTCCTCGAAGCGCTTGTTGACGAGCATGTACCTGCCGTCGCGGTCCTTCAGGTAGATCACCGCAGTGCTGTTGTCGAGGATCGCCTGGAGCTGCTGCTCGCGTTTGAGGACGATGTCGTAGGTGGCCTGCAGGCGGGTCGAGAAGTTGCCGAGGATCGACCCGAGCAGGAAGAACGCGACGCCGCGCGTGGTGTAGCCGATCGCGCTCACGTCCGCGCCCGTGGCGACGTTCGTGACGGCGAACAGGCCGAGCCCGCAGGCGGCAGCGGCGGCGCCGGCGGTCGCGCCGAACTTGATCGCGACGAGCGCGATCGGCAGCACGTAAAGCACGGCGACGGCCTCGGCGGGGTCGTCGACGAGCAAGCCCAGGCCGAAGATCCCGATGAAGAGGGCGCCCGCGGAGGCGAGGGTCAGGGCGCGCTCGGTCTGGGATGAGCGCTGGGGCAGCCGCGACAGCAGCCGCTTGTGAGGCGGAGGCTTCTTCGATCCTTTGTGCAACGACCCGGCTCGTGCGTCCATGTTCCCCTGCTTGGATGAGCTTACTCCAGCCCTCACCCGTACTACCCGCGACCGCTGCTTAGTGCCTGCATTTTCCCGATACCCGCGCCCGAACAACTGTCGCGGCCGGACGGGAACCCGGCCTATAATCGAAACGCGGGGCAAGGAGGATCGTCACGCGTCACCCGGCAGCAGGGGCCTTCGAAGGGGATAACGGATTGTTCGCAACAACTCGTTTCCGCATCTGCGGAATCGCTTTCCTGATCTTGGCATTCGCGTGCGCGGCAGCGCCCGCGAACGCCGCGCTGCCCTCGGACTGGGGCTCGGGAAGCATGCAGCCCGTGCCCTCCAGCGCGGGAGAGCGCTTCGGCGAGTCGATCGTGAACGCGGGCGACCTGAACGGCGACGGCCGGGACGACATCGTGGTGGGCGCCCCCGACTTCGCGGTCGGGCCCGGCATCACCGGGCGCGTCTTCGCATTCGGGTCCAACGGGGCTGCGATCTGGGATGCGCCGGCCGTGGCGCCCTCGCCCCAGGCCGAGAACCGGCCCGCCAGCACGCCCACCAGATTCGGGGCGAAGGTCGCCCGCCTCGGCGACATCGGCCGCTGTCAGTCGACCGGTGAGAACTGCACCGTCGGCGCTCCCGACGGCCGCTCGGAGATCGTGGTGGCGGCGCCGGGCACCGACACCGGCGACGTCGCCGGCGAGGACCAGGGCGCCGTCTACGTGCTCGACGGGGCGACGGGGAAGATCCTGAAGCGGGTTCAGCTGGCGGAGCTTCCCTTCTCCGGCAGCGCGGGCTTCGGCAAGTCGCTGTCGGCGATGGCGGGCGAGCCGGCGTGCGCCGGCTTCGGCGGTGTCGGGCCGTGTCCGTACCCGCTGGACTCGGCGATGGCGATCGGTGACGTCAACGCGGGCGGCGAGGCCGACTTCGCGGTGGGTGCCCCTGACTTCAGCGAGACCGATACGACGCTCGAGGGCGTCTGCCCGAGCACCTGCCCGAACGTCGGGCGCGTGTACGTGTTCTTCGGAGAGGCCGTGACCGGTTCGTCTACGGCCCCGCTCACGGAGTCCGACGAGGCCGCGAAGACGATCACGTTCCACGGCGAGATCGGCACCGGGGAGCCGCCGCGATTCGGAGCCGCGCTGAGTCCACTGGGCGACGTCGGTACATGTGACCAGGCAACTTTCCCGTGCTCGCCCTCGGATGCGCTCAACGACCTGCCGGACCTGTCCGTCAGCGCGCCCGGGGACGACACGGCTGTCACCGACGCGGGTGCCGCCTACATCGTGGACCCGGCGGTGAACGCGGTCTTGACCAGGCTCGCGGACCCGCAGCCCGTCGAGGGCGGCGCGTTCGGGTCCTTCGCGCAGGCCTACCCCGCGATGGGCGACCTCGATGACGACGGCTATCCCGACGCCTTCGTGGGCGCGCAGCTCGGTGCAGGCGCCGCCGTCCTGTTCGCGGGCGACGTGCTCGCGCCGTCGGCGATCGCGTCCTTCACGGACCCGGCGCCGGTGAGCGGTGGCGCTTTCGGCGCCGCGGCGGCGGGCCTGGGCGACATCGCCGGCGACGCGCCTGCCGAGATCGCGCTGGGCGCGCCCGGCGGAGCACGCGCGGGCGCGGTGCACATCGCGAGCGCGTGCGCCAACACGATCCTGCGCACGATCGTTCCTCCTGAGAACCCGCCCGCGGTGGGCTTCGGGACCTCGATCGCCCCGATCGGCGATCGCAACGGCGACGGCTTCATCGACCTCGCGGTGGGCGCGCCGGGCTCCGACGCCGGCGCCGGCCGCGTCTACACCTTCACGAGCACCGGTTCGGCCGGGGCGCCGTTCGCGGGGTGCGGCGGCCCGACCGGCGGCGGCGACACCGGCGGCGGCACCGCCGCCGGCGGGTCGGGGTCCACCGGCGCGGGGAAGGCGCCCCCGAAGGTTCGCGCCCGCGTGCTGCGGCGCCTGACGATGAAGCCCAGCAGGCGCTCGCTGAAGCGTGGCGGGCTGGTGCGGTTCAAGGGAAGCCTGAGAGCCAGCGCGGGCCAGCCGGGTTGCCAGCGCCGCCAGAAGATCGCGATCCAGCGGCGGAAGGTGAGCGGCGGGCGCTTCCAGACGTTCGACGTCGCGGTCACCGCCCGCAGCGGCGCCTTCACCGCCTCCTTCCGGCCCGGCCGAAGCTACGTCTACCGGGCCCGCGTCGCGCAGACCAGCGGCTGCATGGGGGCCACGTCGAACCGCGCCAAGGTGGTCGTCAAGCGCGCTTCCCGAGCCTCTCGGGCGCGGCGCTGAGCGTGTGCCGGACGCACGGAACCGGACGAAAAACCGCTGTATATGCGGCTTTGCCTTTGGTACCCTCGTCTTACCCGGGTTGCCCTAGGAGGGGGTCCGTCGATCGATGAGTAGCCGCCTACGAGCTGGAGTCGCCGTGTGCGCAGTGCTCGTGCCTCTGGTGGCAGGGGCGCAGGCTGCACAGGCATGTACCGAACCTGTCCTTCAGGACACGTTCCCATACGCGACCGCCGGGCAGCTCGTCCCGCTGGGCCTGACCGGCGTCACGCCGGGCACCGAGTACCTCGTAAAGGTCAACGGCCGTGAGGTGAAGCAGGGCGTCGCCGAAAGCGACGTGGTGCAGCGCAAGTTCCGCATGCCGAAGCTCGGGGACAAGCGCCGCGACGCGCGCGTCGTCGTGGTGCTCGCCAACGACGGCTGCGAGAACAGCCCGTGGAAGATGAAGCAGGAGCTTGGATACCGCCCGCCGGCCGCGCAGCCGAAGGCCACGCAGGAGCCCGCGACGCCGCCGGCGACGCAGCCGCAGCCGCAGCAAAGCAATCCCGCGCCCGCTCCCACGCCGGCACCCGCCATCTCGAGCCCGGCGCCGAAGCCCGTCAAGCCCGTGCAGACCAAGCCCTTCATCCCGAAGCAGCCCGCCGGGGTGGTCGGCGAGCCGTCGAAGGACGCCCGCGCCTGGCTCACGCCGTTGGACGTCTACTCGCGCAGCTCGGAGGCTCCGCCCCAACCGGCGCGCGACCCGCTCGACCGCAAGACCGAGGACGCCAACAGCACGGCCGCCTTGATCGGGCTTGCCGGCCTCTTCATCCTCGTGTCGGGCATCGCCTCGCTTGCGTGGACGCGGTTCCGCCGCTACGACGACGAGCAGCTCTCCGCCCTCCTCAACCCTGAGGGCAAGCTGCCGGCGCTGCTCGACGACAAGGCAGCCGACCTCGGCACGGAAGGCATGACCGGCGCGGCCGGAGCGATCGCGGCCGCCGACGCGGACAGGGCCACGGAGGACAAGGCGGACAGGACGCGCGCAGACGAGATTGCAGCGACGCAGGCGCAGATGACGCCGCGGCCCGCGGTCCCGGCCACGAACATCAAGGCGCCGATCGTGCCGCCCGCCGGGATCCCGTCCGCCGCACCCGGCGAGGCGCCCACCGAGATGCAGCCGGTCGTCGCTTCGCACGCCGAGAGCGCGCCCGCCAACGGCAACGGTTCGCACGTGAACGGGACCAACGGCGCACACGTCGCCAACGGCGCGCACGCGGGGAACGGCGGCCACGGGGCCGCATCCTCCTATCGCCAGGAGGTCGAGTCCGAGCTTCAGCGCATCCTGAACGAGGCCGGCCTGGACACCGAGCTCGAGGGCATCCTCACCGATGCGCGCGCCGAGGCCGAGCGCCAGGGAGTGCCGATGGACTCCGACCTGATGCTCCGCGCACTCACCGACGAGACGGGCGGCTCGGCAAAGCTCTCGGACTCCGCCAAGGGCGAGCTGAAGCAGCGCTTCCAGCGGATCGCCGCCGAGGAGCGCGGCGATATCGGCCCAGCCGGCGACCAGTAGAGCAGCGCCGCGCGACCTCGCGCCGCGCGGGCGAGGCTAAGATTCCCGGTCCGCACCACCGCGCGGGCGTGGTGAAATTGGTAGACACGCGGCGTTCAGGTCGCCGTGGGCGAAAGCCCATGGGGGTTCGAGTCCCTCCGCCCGCACTGGAACCGCCCGCCGCGGGCGGATGTCTAGAATCACCGTTCGCACGCACGGCCCGTTCGTCTAGCCTGGCCTAGGACGCCGCCCTCTCACGGCGGAAACAGGGGTTCGAATCCCCTACGGGCTACCTCGCCCCGCCTACGTGGCGGGGCTTTTCATCTCGGCCTCGATCGGCGGCGGCGACACCAGCGTCTGCAGGACGGTGCAGTAGCGCTCGGTCTTCTCTTCGAGCGCGGCGAGCTGGTCCGGCGTCGCGCCCGGTGCGTCCACGTCGAAGCGCACGCGGATCTTCTCGAACCCGGCGCCGACCGACTTGTCCACGCCCAGCGTGCCGCGCAGGTCGAGGTCGCCCTCCACATGGACCGCGATCGACCGGGTGGCTATGCCCATCGCCGTCGCGACCATCTGGCACGTGAGCTGCGCGCAGGCGGCGAGCGCCCCGAGCAGCAGGTCGCCCGAGCACGCTGCGGTGCCGGGCCCGCCGACCCCGATGTGGGCCTGGGCCTCGTAGAGCGCGCGCCCGAGGTCCACGGAGCACGTCACGGGCGCGTCCGCCTGCGCGCCGCTCGCCTTGAGCGTGATGCGCGAGGCGGAGGGGTCCGCCCGGTATTGCTCCTTGAGCGGCTTCTGGGTCGCGCGCAGGTCCACCGCTTGCGAGCGTAGCGCCTCGGCGGTTACGAGACCACCGACGCCACCAGCCCCCAGGCGAGCACCGCGGCGGTCGAGTACACGATCGCCCCCGCGATGATCATGCGGTCGAGGCTGTAGGCGGCGACGAGCAGCAGGAGGTTGAGCCCGGTCGGCATCGCGGCCTGCACCAGGAACGCGTCCGGCACGTCGTGGATCAGCTCCGCGCACGCCGCAACCACCGCGACCGGCACGGTCAGCTTGACCGCGACAGCGGCGGCAACCGGTCTCGTGAACGCGGGCGGGAAGCGGATCCGCGCGCCCGCTCCGGCGGTCGCGTAGACGCCGAGCGCGAAGAAGCCGAGCGGGGCGAGCGCGACGACCAGGACGTTGGCGGCGTCCACGGCCCAGTCCGGCGCGAGCGCATCGGGCGCCAGCAGGCCCGCGACGAGCGCGTACAGCGCCGGGTTGCGGGTGAGGAACGCGCGCAGCCCGCTCTCGCTCACGTGGCGCCGGTCGCGATGCGTCGCCCCGATCGCGAAGGCCACGAACAGCAACCACGGCGTCGACACGAGCTGGTCGTAGGTGATCGCCGCCGGGAGCGCGCCGGTCCCCAGCAGCGCGGCCGTGAACGGCAGCCCGAGGAAGCCCGTGTTCGCGTGGAACGTCGCGCACATGAACGCGCCGCGGGTGTGGCCCTCGAGCCGCAGCGGCCCGCGCGCGAGCAGCAACCCGGCGCCGAGCGCGGTCGCCAGCCCGAGGTAGGCGAACGCGAGCCCCGCTCCCACCTCGGCCGTCGGCTCGAACCGGGCGAAGTTGAAGAACGTCACGACGGGGACGATCGTCCAGAGGCTCACCCACAGCATCCCGTCGGCGATTCGCGGCGCGTTCGCGCGCCGCCGCGCGGTCAGCACGCCGGCGGCCGAGCCCGCGAGGATGACGGCGACGACGGCGAGCACCGTGGCAGGGTAGTGGCAGCGGGTCGCCGCGGCCGGTGCCGCGCGGGTAGACTGCGCGCCGAAGGTCGGTGGAAGGGAAGCCGGTGAGAATCCGGCGCGGTCCCGCCACTGTGACCGGGAGTGTCCGTCGCACCCGCGCCCCTCAGGACGGGCCGGAGCCACTGGGAAGCATCGCTTCCACGGGAAGGCGCGGCGGAATCAGCCCGGGAGCCAGGATACCTGCCTCCGGCCGACGCCAATACGACCCTCGAGGAAGGGAAGGCTCAGAATGCTCGTGAGGTTTTGCGCGCCGGCGGTGCTCGTCGCGCTCTTCGCATGCGCGGCCGCGCAGGCCGCTCCGGTCACGGTCAACCTCCGCGTGGAGGGCTCGTCCGCGACGATCTTCGAAGGCCCGGTCACGACCGACGGCAAGCAGATCGACAAGGGCGACGGCCCGCATCCCTGCGACGGCACCAACCTGGGAGCGAATCCCTCCGCGGGGCCGACGATGACCTCCGCGCTCGACGATGCGCCGATCACCGGCGGGTGGGGAGGCACATGGAACGCCGGCTTCCAGGACTTCGCCGTGGAGCGGATCGGCGGTGAGGCGCAGGACCCGGCGAGCTTGCGCTATTGGGGCTACGCGCTCAACTACCAGCTCCCGCAGGTGGGCGGCTGCCAGCAGCGCGTCGGCACCGGCGACGAGGTCCTCTACACGTTCGACTCGTTCGGCAAGCCGTTGCTGAGGCTGGACGGGCCCGTGCGTGCGGTGGTCGGCCAACCCGCGATCCTGACCGTCACCGACGGCACGACCGGTGCGCCGCTCGCCGGCGCCTCCATCGCCGGAGTGCCGGGTTCCACCGGCGCGGACGGCAGGGTCGGCGTCGCGTTTGCAACCGATGGCTTCAAGTCGCTCAAGGCCGAGCGCGCCGGATCCGTCCGCTCGAGCGCCCTGCGGATCTGCGTCGAGCAGCCAGGGTCGGGAACATGCGGCGGTGTCACGCGCGCGAATGACTCGGCAGCTCCGTCGGCCCGCATCAGCGGGCCGCGCGACAAGCGCACCTACCGCCGCGGGCCGCGCCTGCTGAAGGGCGTCGTCGGCGACGACCCGAGCGGCGTGCGCGACGTGAAGATCGCGCTGCGCAGGCACGCGCCGGGGCGCAGCTGCCAATGGTGGAGCGGCCGTCGCGAGCGCTTCGTCGGCACGAGCTGCAGGAAGGTGTTCTTCTTCTCGATCGGCTCGAACCGCAAGTGGTCGTACCTGTTGCCGCGCGCGCTCCCGCGGGGCCGTTACGTGCTCGACGTGAAGGCGTTCGACGGGCGGCGCAACCGCGACGAGCGGTTCGTCCCGGGCCGCAACCGCGTCGAGTTCGAGGTGGTGCCGCGTCGCCGCGGCGCCGCCTCGGCTGCGCGCAGCGCCGGCGCGAAGGTGCAGGTGATGGTGGTGGGGAGGGCCGGCACGGTCGCCGAGGCCCGCACCGTGCGTGCGCGCCCGACGGTGGTCCGGGCGTCGGGGCGCGCCTGCAGGGTCTCGGGGTCGACCCCCCTGGCGGCGCTCGCGGCCGCCCTGAAGCTGCGCGGTGTGGGCTGGCACGTGAAGGACTTCGGGCGCTGCGCGCGCCGCGATGCGCGCAGCTCCGGTCAATTGTTCGTGGACCGCGTCCGCGGCGAGCGCAACAAGGCCCAGGACGGCTGGGTCTACAAGGTCAACGACCTCGCGCGCAGCGCCGGCGCGGCCGACGTCGCGGGCGGCCGCCTGCGCGGGGGTGACCGCGTGCTGTGGTTCTACTGCTCGCTCGACCCGGCCGCCCGCAGCTGCCAGCGGTCGCTGCGAGTCGTCGCGGACGAGGTCGATGGGCCGCCCGGCAGCACGCTGCCGGTGCGCGTCGAGGGATACGACGACCAGCGGCACAGGACGCCGGTGGCCGGCGCGACCGTCGCGCTCGGCTCCGAGACCGCGGTCTCGGACGCGGCCGGGCGCGCCGTGCTGAGGCGCCCCGCGCGCGGCTCGTATTCCCTCGTCGCGAGCGCGCCCGGCACGGCTCCTTCCTTTCCCGTGAAGGTCGTGGTGGGGTGATGCGCGTCCGCGCCGCCGCTCTGGTGGTTCTGGCGTCGCTGGTGCTGGGCGCGTGCAGCGTCGGCGCCGAGGACCCCAAGGAAGGCAGCGCGACGCTCACGGTGACGCGCGACTTCGGGGCGAAGCGGCTGCTCGCGGCGCGCGAGGACCCGATCCCCGGCGGCGAGACCGTGATCAGGGCACTTTCGCGCAAGGCCGACGTGGAGACGCGCTACGGCGGGAGGTTCGTGAACGCGATCGAGGGGACCCGCTCGGCCGCCGGGGGCGGCGCGCGGCGCGACTGGTTCTACTTCGTGAACGGCATCGAGGCGGACAAGGGCGCGGCGGAGCAGGAGGTCGTACGCGGGCGATCGCATCTGGTGGGACTACCGCGACTGGGGCGCGGCGATGCGCGTGCCCGCGGTGGTGGGATCGTTCCCCGAGCCGTTCGTGCACGGCCTCGAGGGCAAGCGCTTCCCGGTGCGCCTGGATTGCGCGTCGGACGCGCAGGACCAGTGCGACGCGGTCCGCGACCGCCTCGAGGCGGTCGGGATCGAGACCGCGATCGCGGCGCTCGGCACGGCGGCGGGCAAGGACCTCCTGCGCGTGGTCGTCGGGGAGTGGGGGGACGTGCGCGACGATGCGGCCGCGAGCGAGCTCGAGGAGGGCCCGCAGAAGAGCGGCGTGTTCGCACGCCTGCGCCCGTCCGGGGGCGGATACCGGCTCGAGCTGCTCGACGCGCGCGGGCGGCCGGCCGGCGTGCTGGGCGGCGGGGCGGGGATCGTCGCGGCGACGCGCTTCGAGGAGCAGCAGCCGACGTGGGTCGTGTCCGGGACCGACGAGGCCGGGCTCGACCGCGCGGTCGCGCTGCTCGACAGGGCCGCGCTGCGCGACCGCTTCGCCGTCGCCACCTCCGCCGCCGGGCCGCAGCCGCTGCCGGTGACAGGCGCGAGCCGATGACGGCGATCGTCGCGACCTACCGCGACACGGGCTCGCCGCTGCACGCGGCGCGCGCCGGCGTGGCGGCCGCGTTCGCGCTCGCGCCGTGCGTCGCGGCGCTCGTCAGCGGGCATCCCCTGATGCTTGCCGCCGCGCTTTGCTGCGTGGTCGTGTCCGGCGTGGCGGCGGGGGTGGGCCCGGAGCTGCGCGGCGCGGCGCGGTTCGCGATACCGCTCGCGCTCGTGGTCGCGGCGATCAACCCGCTCGTCTCGCGCGAGGGGCTCACGCTGATCGCCCAGGGACCGGTCGTCCCGCTCTACGGCACGCTCGACGTGACGCTCGAGGCGGTCGTGTTCGGCGCGCTCGCCGGTCTGCGCGTGATCGTCGTGATACTCGCGTTCGCGCTCTACTCGGCCGTCGTGGACCCCGACCGGGTGCTGCGGGCGCTGCGCCGCATCGCGCCTCGCTCCGCGCTGACCGCCTCGCTCGCGACGCGCATGGTCCCCCTGCTCGCGCGCGACGCCGCGCGCATGCGCGAGGCCTACGGCCTGCGCGCGGGCGTCCCCGTCGACGGCGGGCGGACCGCGGCGCTGCGGCGGGCGGGCATCATGACGCGCGCGCTTGCCGCGGGTGGGCTCGAGCGCGCGATGGACGCGGCCGCGTCGCTCGAGGTCCGCGGCTACGGCCTGCGCGCGCCCGCGCGGGTGCCGGCCCGCGCGCGGGCGCCGTGGTCGCGCGACGATCGCGCGTTCGCGCTCGCGGCCGTGGTGATCGCCGGCGTCGCGGTCGCGCTGCGCGTCGCAGGCGGAGCATGGTTCGATCCCTATCCCACTCTGCGCGCGGACGCCGGCGAGGCCGTCCTGCTGGCCGCCGCCGCGCTGCCGGCGATCGCGGGCACGCCCTTCGCGCTCGCTCGCCGCCGGCGGATGCGCCGCAGGATGCGCACGAGGTCCGCCGATGCCTGACGTCCTGCGGGTGGAGCGCGTCACGTATCGCTACGCCGGCAGCGAGGCAGCGGCGCTCGACGACGTCAGCCTGTCGCTCGCCGAGGGCGAGCTGACCGTGCTCGCGGGAGTGTCGGGCAGCGGCAAGTCGACGCTGATGCGCGCGGCCTGCGGTCTCGTGCCCCACTTCTTCGGCGGCGAGATCGCCGGGAGGGTCGAGGCGTGCGGCCGCGACACCCGCACGCACGGCCCGGCGGGCGTCGCCGACGTGGTCGCGATGGTCTTCCAGGATCCCGAGTCGCAGGTGGTCATGAACGGGGTGCGCGCGGAGCTCGAGCTCTCGCTCGAGACACGCGGCCACGGCGGCGCGGGGGCCGCGCGCGCCGTCGAGGAGGCCGCACTCGCGCTGGGCATCCAGGATCTGCTCGACCGGCAGGTGCACACGCTCTCCGGGGGAGAGCTGCAGCGCGTCGCGCTTGCCGCCGCGCTCGTCGCAGGGCCGCGCCTGCTGCTGCTGGACGAGCCGACCTCGCAGCTCGACCCGGTGGCGGGCGAGGAGCTCGTCTCCCAGCTGCGGCGCCTGAACGAGGAGTGGGGCACGACGGTGCTGATCGGCGAGCACCGCCTGGAGCGGTGCCTCGCGGCGGCCGACCGCGTGATCGTGCTCGACCGCGGCCGTGTCGCATGCGACGACTCGCCCGCGGCCTTCCTGCGGTGGGCGGCGCGCGCGCAGCCCGACCTCCTTCCGCCGGCGGCGCGCATGTTCTCGCTTGCGGGGATCGGCCCGCTGCCCGCGACCGTCAAGGACGCCCGGTCGGGCCTGGGGGAGCGGGCGCCGGCGTCCCCGGCGCGAGCGCCCGCCGCGCCGCGACGACCACGCCTCAGGCGCGGGCGGCGCGGCGACCCTCGTACGGCGCTCCGCATGACGGACGTCTGGGTCGAATGGGACGACGGCTCGCGGTCGCCGACGGTCGCCCTGCGGGGCCTCTCGTTCGAGGCCGGCGCGGGGGAGACGGTCGCGCTGATGGGCCGAAACGGCGCCGGGAAGAGCACGCTCCTGCGCGTCGCCGCCGGTGTCGCCTGCGCCGAGCGCGGGGACGTCCGCGCGGCCGGGGAGGTCGCGCTCCTGCTGCAGACGCCCGCCGACTACCTGCTGCACGAGCGCGTCGCCGACGAGCTCCCGGGCGCCGTGGCCGATGCCGCGCTACGCGAGCTCGGCCTGGCCGGCCTCGCCGAGCGTGACCCGCGCGACATGTCCGGCGGCGCGCGGCAGCGGCTGGCGCTCGGGATCGTGCTGGCCGGACGCGGGATCGGCGGCGGGGAGCCGCCCGCGGTGGTGGCGCTCGACGAGCCGACACGCGGGATGGACCCCGCGCGCAAGCGCGAGCTCGCGGAGCGCGTGCGAGCGCCTCGCGGCCGCCGGGGCCGCGGTGCTGGTCGCGACCCACGACGTCGAGTTCGCGGCGCGGGCGTGTCGGCGCTGCGTGCTGCTCGGGCGCGGTCAGGTGGTCGCCGACGGCCCGACGCGGGAGGTCCTCTCGGGCGGGCGCTACTTCACGACCGAGACCGCGCGCGTGCTCGGCCCCGGCGCGGGCGTGGTGCTCCCCGAGGAGGGGGCGGAGCTGCTCCTCGCGGGCGCCGGGACGGGCGACTTCCTCGCTGCGGGCGCCGCACGGCCGGGAAGCGTGGTGAGCGCGTGAGCTGGCAGGGCGGCAGCGCGCTGGTCGTCGTGCTCGCGGCCACGGCCGGCGTGCTCTGGTTCGAGCGGGGCCGCCCGGACGCGAAGCTGGTCGCGCTGGTCGCGGCGCTTGCCGCGCTCGCGGTCGCGGCGCGCGTGCTGTTCGCCGCCGTGCCCAACGTGCAGGGCACCACGGACGTCGCGCTGCTGTCGGGATACGTGCTCGGTCCCGCGCCGGGCCTGATGGTGGGCGCGCTCGGCGCGCTCGCCTCGAACCTGTTCCTGGGGCAGGGACCGTGGACCCCGTGGCAGATGGTGGGCTGGGGCGCGGCCGGCCTGTTCGGCGCCGGCCTGGCGAGGCTGTGGGGCCGGCAGCTGGGCCGGCGCTCGCTGGCGCTGGCCTGCGGGCTGGCGGGCCTCGCGTTCGGCGCGTGGATGGACCTGTTCACGCTCACGAGCTTCGCCGCGCAGACCTCCGCGGGCGGATACGTGGCGATCGCGACGCTCTCGCTGCCCTTCAACGTCGCCCACGCGATCGGGAACGTCGCCCTGTGCCTCGTCTTCGGGCCGTCGTTCGTGCGCGTCCTCGAGCGCTTCAGCCGCCGCCTGCAGGTGCGATGGGTCCCGCTCGCTCCGCGGCGCGCCCCCGGCGCCGCGACGCTCACGACGCTGCTGGTCGCGGCGGCGGCGCTCGCGGCCCTCGCCCCGGCCGCGGGCGCGTCCACGGGCGAGGTGCGCGACGGGCTGAGGTATCTGGAGCGCGCACAGAATCGCGACGGCGGCTTCGGCGGCGCCCCGGGGGAGGCCTCCAGCCAGCTCGTGAGCGGGTGGGCGGCGCTCGGGCTCGAGGCCGCGGGCAGGCATCCGCTCGACGTGCGCCGCGCGGGCCGGACGCCGCTGGACTTCATCCGCGCGGGCGTCGGATCGCTGAGCGAGACCGGAGAGCTCGAGCGCACGATCCTCGCGGTGCGCGGCGCCGGCCTCGACCCGCGGCGGTTCGGCGGCCGGGACCTGATCGCCGACCTCGAGCGCAAGCGCCGCCCGGACGGGTCGTTCTCGGGGCTGGCGAACTGGACGGCCTTCGGGATCATGGCGTTGCGCGCGTCCGGGCGCTCGCCGGGCTCGGCGGCGGTGCGCCGCGCGGGAGCGTGGCTTGCGGCACAGCAGAACGACGACGGCGGGTTCGCGTTCGCGACGCGCGCGGGCGGGAGCTTCGTGGACGAGACGGGCGCCGCGCTCCAGGGCCTCGCGGCCGCGCGGCGCGGCGGCGCGGTCGTGAGGCGCGCGCTCTCGTACCTGCGCCGCGCGCAGAACGCGGACGGCGGCTTCGGCCAGACCTCGGGTTACAAGTCGAACGCGCAGTCCACCGCGTGGGCCGTGCAGGGGATCGTCGCGGGCGGGGGAAGGCCCGCGTCGTTTCGCAAAGGGGGGCGCTCGCCGCTGCGCTACCTCGCCACGCTCCAGCAGGACGACGGCAGCTTCCGCTACTCGCGCTCGAGCGCCCAGACCCCGGTGTGGGTCACGGCGCAGGTGATCACCGCGCTGCGGCGCAAGGCTTTTCCGGTCGAGGAGCCGCCCCGGCGCCGCCGCGCGAAGCGGCGTGCCGCGGCCGTCGCGGCGAAGCCCGTCGCACGCGAGCGCGACCGTCCGGAGCCGGTGCACGCGGCCGCGGCCCCGCGGCGCCCGCGCCGCGGAGCGGCCGAAGCCGCGCCGCCGGCCGTCGCGGCACGCTCCGTTGCGGCGCGGGCGCCGGAGGACGAGGGCGGCGTTCCCGCCGCCGTGCCGATCGGCGCAGGCATCGCCGCCCTCGGCGGCGGCGCCGCCTACGTGCTGCGCCGGCGGCGCCCCGCCGGATAGGACGGGAGACCTGCCCCGCAGGGGTTACAGTGGGGATCGAGTGTGCGCGGTCTGCATACGGGGTTCGCGGTGATCTCCCGCGCGAATGCGCTCGCGGCGATGCACCGCGACACCTTCGACGTGGTCGTGATCGGCGGCGGCATCACCGGCGCGGGCGTCGCGCTCGACGCGGCCACGCGGGGGTACTCGGTCGCGCTCGTCGAGCGCGACGACTTCTCGTGCGGCACCTCGAGCCGCTCCTCGAAGATGGTGCACGGCGGACTGCGCTACCTGCAGAACTTCGACCTCGGGCTCGTGCGCGAAGCGCTGCTCGAGCGCCAGTTGATGGTGCGGCTCGCGCCGCACCTCGTCAAGCCGCTGCCGTTCCTCGTGCCCGCGCTCGAGGGCGCGCGCCGGGACTACCGGATCGGCGTGGGGCTGAACATGTACGACGTCATGTCGATGCGCAACCCGCGCGCCCGCCGGCGCGCGCGGCGCGAGGCCGAGACCGAGGGCGGGGAGTACTGGAGCCCCGACCGCCACCGCACGATCGACGCCGCCGAGGTCGTGAGCATGATCCCTCCGCTCGAGGCCCGCGACCCGTCTTCGGCGTACCTGTTCTACGACTGTCAGACCGACGACTCGCGCCTCGTCCTGACCGTGCTCGGGGAAGCCGAGCGCTTCGGCGCGATCTGCGTGAACGGCGCGGAGGCGGTCGAGCTGATCGAGGAGGACGGCAAGGCGGCAGGCGTCGTGTGCCGAGGAGGCCGAGTCGGGGGAGCGCTTCCCGATCTCGGCCGCGAACGTCGTCAACGCCACCGGCGTGTGGGCGGACCGCATCCGTCCCGAGGAGCTGCACGGCGAGGAGGACGAGCAGGTGCCGGTGATCCGGCCGAGCCGCGGCACCCACATCCTGATCGACCGCGAGCGCCTGCCGATGAACGCGGCCGCGGTGCTCCCGGCCGGTGAGGACCGCACGATCTTCGCCCTCCCGTGGCTGGGGCAGACCCTCGTCGGGACCACCGACAACGACTACGAGGGCAGCCTCGAGCATCCGGCCGTGCCGGGCTCCGACGTGCGCTATCTGCTCGACGCGGTCAACTCGTACTTCGAGACGTCCTTCGGCCCGGGCGACCTCGCCGGGGCCTACGCCGGCGTGCGCCCGCTGATCTCCACCGCGGACCCCAAGAAGAGCGTCGACATCTCCCGCAAGGCCGAGCTCTACGAGACGTCGTCGGGGCTGATCACGATCACCGGCGGCAAGCTGACGACCTGGCGACGGATGGCGAAGATGGTCGTCGACCGCCTCGTCCTGCGCGAGTTCCGCGAGGCGCCCTGCCGCACGCACGAGATCCCGCTGGGCCATCCGGTCGATCCCGCCGAGCTGCCCGCCTCACCGGCCCTCGACGACGACGCCCGCGCGCACCTCGCCGGGCGCTACGGGCTGTTCGCGGAGCGCGTGCTCGAGATCTGCGCCGAGGACCCGCAGCTGGGCCGCCCGATCTGCGAGGGCATGCCGGACCTCTTGGTCGAGGCGGTCGTCGCGGCCCGCCACGAGCAGGCCCGTAGCGTCGCCGACGTCCTGCTGCGCCGCACGCGGCTCGGCCTGCTGGCCGGGCGCCGCATGCTCGAGGACCGCGAGGGCGTGCTGCGCGTCGCGCGGGCGATGGCGCCGGAGCGGGGGTGGGACGAAGCCGCGGTCGAGCGCGCCGCGGACGAGTGGCCCGCCGCGGTCGCAGCCGAGCGGCTGGTCACCGGCGAGGAGGAAGAGGTGCCGGTCCGCAGCTAGGGGACGAACAGTCCCTGAACGGCGAACACGAGGTTGTCCTGCGTCTGGGCCAGTCCGTCCGGGCCGCCGTCCCAGACCTGCATCGCCCCCAGTTCCATGATCGCGCGCCCGCCCTCCTTGACCGCGCCGGGGTTGACCGCATCGACCGACGTGACGAGCTTGCAGGTGGATCCCGTGTTGGTGGCCGCGGTGGCGGCGCAGGGCAGGACGAATCCCCATGTCGTGTCGGTGCCGGTCGCGGGCTCGGTGCCGCCGCTCGCGGTGGGCCCGCTTGCGCGATCGGTCTGGCGCCGGTAGGCCGCCCGCACGCGCAGCTCACCCGTGTAGTCGGACAGGTCGGAGCTCTTGCGGACATCCGCCAGTGAGATGACCACGTTGACATCGGCCTCGTCGGCCGGCGTTGCGGGGTTGCCGACCACCACCCTCGCCACGAACCTGCCCGCGAAGTTGGGAGGCTGCTGGTTGGCGTCGGCCGTGCCGACCGTCAGGTAGCGCGACATCGGCCGCGGCGGGTTGCACGAGGGGTGGTCGAGCGGCGGTCCGTGCGTGCGGTTCGGGTAGCTGCACGGCCGGTAGGCGGGCACGAACGCGACCTTGAACGGGCTTGCGCCCTTCGGTCGCGGGTAGCCGGATGGAGGCGGCGGCGGCAGCGGCACCGGCTGCCAGGCCGGCTGAGCGTCCATCACGGTGTTGTTGGTGATCCGCGTCTGGCTCGTTCCGTCGGGATTCATGACGTAGACCTCGGCGCTGGTGAACGCGCCGCGCACGAACGCGATCTTGTCGCCCGCCGGCGACCACGACGGCCGCTCGTCCACGACGGCGCCGTTGTTGGTGAGGTTGGCCGGCGCGCTGCCGTTCGAGTTCATCTTCCAGATCTCGTCACTGGAGCCATAGCCGCTGTGGAACACGATCTGGTTGCCGTCCGGCGACCAGTCGGGCTCGACGTCGACCGCCGGGGTCGCGGTCAGCGCGGCGGGCGACGTCCCGTCCGCGTTCGCGGTGTAGATGTCGCCGTCGCGCGAGAAGGCGAGCTTCGTGCCGCCGGGCGACCAGCTCGGATAGTCCTCGTTGACCCCCGGCGTGTTCGTGATGTTCAGCCTCGGCCGAGCCGTCCGCGTTCATCACGAACAGGTCGGAGGTGCCCTGGGCGTCGTCGCGATCGCTCGCGAACACGATCTTCGCCCCGCTCGGGGCCCAGGCCGGGTGGTAGTCCCCGGCGGCGTCCTGCGTGAGCTGGGTGGCGTTGGACCCGTCGGCGTTGGCGACCCAGACGTCGGGCCGCAGGCCGGGGTTGCGCTCGAACACGATCTTCGTGCCGTCCTTCGACCACGACGGAAAGAGCTCGTCCCCGTCGAAGCTGGTGATGCGCGTCTGGGCGGCGCCGTCGCCCGCCATCGTGTAGAGGTCGGAGTCCGCGGGAAAGCCGTCGCGCGCGCTCGAGAAGGCGAGCTTCCCGTTGGTCCCGGGGAACGCCGCCTGGACCGCGGCGGGCGCCAGCGCGCACGCCGTCAGCACGACGGCGGCGACCATGATCGTGCGCGTTGCCCTGGCCACGGTCACGTGCCTAGCGCGTCCGGCAGGGACGCTTCTGCTTCCAGCCTGCCTGCTCGCAGACAGCGGGTCGCGAGCTGCCCTGCACCCGCACGATCTCGGTCTCGTCGGTGGCCTTCCCGTCGTCGTCGGACACGCGCACCGTGACGGTCACCTGCTCGGGCGCGGTGAACGACTTCGAGGTGGTCGGGTCCGCCCCGGTGTCGCGCTCGAACGTGCCGTCGCCGTTGAGGTCCCACTGGTAGCGCGTGACGGAGCCGTCGGGGTCGGAGGACGCCGAGGCGTCGAAGGCGACCGTGTCGCCCACGGACGCCGTGCGGGTCGAGGCCGTGAGGGCCGCGGAGGGGCCGCCCGCCTGCTGGTTGGAGAACTCGATCGGGATCCGCAGCATGTCGCGGTCGAGCGTCCCGGCGCAGCCGCTGAGGTGCTGCACCGTGTAGAAGAGGTATGCGCTCTGACCGACGGTCTCGAAGTTGCGGGACGTGCTGTTGGGGTCGATCAGCGACGGGTCACGGATCGGGTCCGGCGGCACGCAGTCCTTCGTCCAGGTCAGCTCGGCCGCCATCAGGAGCTCTACGTTCGTCCAGTTCACGAGGTCGTCGGAGAGGGCGTAGTAGAAGCCCGGCGGCCGGCCGTATTGCGCGCCGCCCACCGAGGACCCGACCAGCATCCACTTGCGCAGGTAGGTGTTGTAGGTGAGGCTCTCGGTGATCGTCCCGATGTGGAGGAAGTCCACCGGCGCGCAGACGTGCTGGGAGGGGTCCAGGGTCGCGAGGTAGGGGTTGCGGAACTGCGTGTTGAACCCGGTCCCGTTCCAGGCCCGCCACGAGGTGTGGTCGGCCAGGTTGCGGGTCCGCATCAGGCAGGTGCCGAGCTGCTGGAACCCCTTGTCCTCGGCTCTGATGAACGCGTAGAAGTAGCCGTCGCCCGAGCGCACGATGTTGCTCGGCGTGAAGTATCCGTTCGGGCCGTCCTTCGCGTATTGGTAGGGCAGCGCGGCGACCAGGTGCGACGGCGCGGCGGCCTGCGTGAAGGTCGCGCCCGAGTTGCTCGAGTAGGCGCTCGTGATCGCGTTGAACCAGCACTGGTAGCGCTCGGCCTGGGACTCGCCCGAGCGAATGCAGTTGCCGCCCGTGAAGAGGTGGCCCTGGTACTCGTTGTGGACGAGCGCGTAGACGTTCTTGCCGTCCGGCGTCCAGGGCGAGGCGAGCCACTCCTTGGCGTCGTACTTGGCGGGGTCCGAGTTGTTGGACGACGACATCGTCTTCGTGCACGGGTGGGTGAGCGTCTCGAGGGTGTTCCCGATGAACCGGTAGTTGACGAAGTGCGTCGCCATCAGCTGCACCTTGCCGCTGTCGTCGCGGAACGCGCGGGCGGATTCGTCGGAGATGTCGTTGTCCTCGCAGCGCTGGGCGCTCCAGTCGTAGACCATCACCTCCGGCGCGGTCTGCCGCACGAAGGGCTCGTTGAACTGGAAGGCGCCGGCGGCGGCCGGCTGCAGGAGGGCGGCGGCCACCACGAGCAGGCACGTGACGAGCACGTGCCGATGCGTAATTCGCCCAGACCCGAAGGTCGTCCGGATGATCCGTTCTCCCATGCTCCCGCCGGCGGCTAGAGGTTTGCGCGGAGGCAGGACTCCCACCCGCCTTGAGTGCCAGATTACTATGGACTTCGCCGGGATGCGACAGGGCTTTTCGCCCGGCTGTCCGCGCGAAGCGTCCGGCCGACATCCAGGCACGTCGAGCGTCAGGGCACGAAGAGGCCCTGACGCAGGTAGGGCGAGTTGTCCGGCGTGGAGGCCTGCCCGTCTGGCCCTCCGTCCGAGACTCGCACGTCGGCCATCTGCCAGATCGAGCGCTTGCTCTCGGTCACCGTGCCGGGCAGGATCGCGTCCGCCGTGGTGGTCACCGCGCACGTCGAGCCGATGTTCGTGCTCCCCGATGTCCCGCTGCACGGGATCGCAAACGTGAACGGCAGGTCCGAGACCGTCGCGATCTCGTTCTGCCCCGGTCCGTTGCCCCGGTCCGTGATCCGCAGGACGACCGCCCCCTGGAGCTCGCCGAGGTAGTCCTGGTTGTTGGAGCGCAGGCGCACGTCGGTGATGCTGGTCCTGATCTCGACATCCGCTTCGTCAGCCGGCGTGCCGGGGTCGCCCACCAGGACCTTGAAGGTGAGGTTGGCGGCCATGTTCGCGGCCAGGCCATTCGCGTCGGGCGTGCCGACGGTGAGATACGGCGATGACAGCGAATGCGGGTTGCACGAAGGGGAGGCGAGGGGCGGTCCGTGCGTGCGGTTGGGAGAGGTGCACTCGTCGTACGCCGGCACGAAGGCGACCTTCAGGGGCGTGCCGCTGCGCGGACGGGGGTAGCCGCGCTGGTTGACAAAGGTGCACGTCACGGACTCCGCGGCGGCGACGCTCACATTCGAGACCGGGCTGCCGTTCGAGCATGCCGCGCTGATCTGCACCCAGCCGAGCGGCAGCGCCTGCGACACCGAGTAGCCGGAGCGCGGCGACAGCCCTCCGAACGTGCGGGTGTTCGAGAGCGTCGCGTTCGCGTCGTCGTCGAGCGAGAAGCTCGCCGGGCTGAGTCCGCCGCCCGCGGTGAAGCTGAAGTCCTGCGGGTCGTCTGGCTGAGAGTCCTGGACGACGGTGATGCTTCCCTGCTTCTCGTGCCTGAAGGTGCAGGTGACCGTCTCGGCGGCCGCGACCGCGATGTCGGAGACGGGACTGCCGTCGTCGCACGTGGCCGATGCGAGGTCCCAGCCGGCCGGCGGTGTCTGCGACAGCGAGTAGCCCGAGCCCGGCACCACGTCGTCGAGCGTGCGCGAGTTGCCGAGGGTGCCGTCGGAGTCGTCGTCGAGCGAGAAGCTCGCCGGGCTGAGGCCCCCGCCCGCGGTGAAGGCGAAGTCCTGCGGGTCGTCGGGCACGGAGTCCTCGACGACTATCACCCGGCCGCGTCTCTCGTTCGTGACCGTGCACGTGACGGCCTCGCCCGCCGCGACGCTCACGTTGGAGATCGGGCTGCCGTCGTCACACGTCGTACTTGCCTGGTTCCAGCCCGGGGGCAACGGCCCTTGCGAGAACGAGTAGCCGGAGCCCGGCAGGACGTTGGCGAACGTGCGTGTGTTGGAGAGGGTCGCGTTCGCGTCGTCGTCGAGCGAGAAGCTCGCCGGCGACAGCCCGCCGCCCGCGCTGAAGGCGAAGTCCTGGGGGTCGTCGGGCACGGCGTTGAGCACCAGCGCGACCTGGCCCCGCTTGCGGTTGGTGAAGGTGCAGGTCACCTGCTCGCCCGCCGACAGCCCGATGCTCGCGACCGCGCTGCCGTCGTCACAGCTCGCCCCGGTCTGGTCCCAGCCGGCCGGCAGCGCCTGCGACAGCGAATAGCCCGAGCCCGGCACCACGCCCGCGAACGTGCGCGTGTTGGAGAGCGTCGCGTTGGCGTCGTCGTCGAGCGAGAAGCTCGCCGGGCGAGAGCCCGCCGCCCGCGGTGAACGCGAAGTCCTGGGGGTCGTCGGGCTGGGAGTCCTCGACCACGACCAGGGTCGCGCGCTTGCGGTTGGAGAACGTGCAGGTGACGGTCTCCCCGGCCGAGACGCTCACGTTCGCGACCGGGCTCGCGTCGTCGCAGCTCGCGCCGGTCTGGTCCCAGCCGGCGGGCAGCGCCTGCGCCAGCGAATAGCCCGAGCCCGGCGCGACGTCGTTGAAGGTGCGCGTGTTGGCGAGCGTCGCGTCGGCGTCGTCGTCGAGCGAGAAGCTCGCCGGGCTGAGGCCCCCGCCCGCGGTGAAGGCGAAGTCCTGGGCGTCGTCGGGGGTCGCGTCCATCACGACCACGACCCGCCCGCGCTTGCGGTTGGAGAAGGTGCAGGTGACCGCCTCCCCGGGCGCCACGCTCATGTTCGCCACAGGGCTGCCGTCGTCACACGTGGCGGCGGTCTGGTCCCAGCCGGCCGGCAGCGCCTCCGACAGCGAGTAGCCCGAGCCGGGCGCGAGGTTCGAGAAGGTGCGCGTGTTGGAGAGCGTCGCGTTGGCGTCGTCGTCGAGCGAGAAGCTCGCCGGGCGAGAGGCCCCCGCCCGCGGTGAAGGCGAAGTCCTGGGCGTCGTCGGGAGTCGCGTCCTTCACGAGCGTGATCGAGCCCCGCTTGTTGTTGGTGAGCGTGCACGTCACGTTCTCGCCGGCGGACACGCTGATGTTCGACAGCGGGCTGCCGTCGTCGCAGCTCGCGCTGGCCTGGTCCCAGCCGGCGGGCAGCGCGCCCTGCGCGAGCGAGTAGCCCGAGCCGACCGCCACGTTCGCGAAGGTGCGCGTGTTCGAGAGCGCGAGGTCGAGGTCGTCGTCGAGCGAGAAGCTCGCCGGCGACAGCCCGCCGCCCGCGCTGAAGGCGAAGTCCTGGGGGTCGTCGGGCACGGCGTTGAGCACCAGCGCGACCTGGCCCCGCTTGCGGTTGGTGAAGGTGCAGGTCACCTGCTCGCCCGCCGCCAGCCCGATGCTCGCGACCGCGCTGCCGTCGTCACAGCTCGCCCCGGTCTGGTCCCAGCCGGCCGGCAGCGCCTGCGACAGCGAATAGCCCGAGCCCGGCACCACGCCCGCGAACGTGCGCGTGTTGGAGAGCGTCGCGTTGGCGTCGTCGTCGAGCGAGAAGCTCGCCGGGCGAGAGCCCGCCGCCCGCGGTGAACGCGAAGTCCTGGGGGTCGTCGGGCTGGGAGTCCTCGACCACGACCAGGGTCGCGCGCTTGCGGTTGGAGAACGTGCAGGTGACGGTCTCCCCGGCCGAGACGCTCACGTTCGCGACCGGGCTCGCGTCGTCGCAGCTCGCGCCGGTCTGGTCCCAGCCGGCGGGCAGCGCCTGCGCCAGCGAATAGCCCGAGCCCGGCGCGACGTCGTTGAAGGTGCGCGTGTTGGCGAGCGTCGCGTCGGCGTCGTCGTCGAGCGAGAAGCTCGCCGGGCTGAGGCCCCCGCCCGCGGTGAAGGCGAAGTCCTGGGCGTCGTCGGGGGTCGCGTCCATCACGACCACGACCCGCCCGCGCTTGCGGTTGGAGAAGGTGCAGGTGACCGCCTCCCCGGGCGACACACTGATGTTCGCCACCGGGCTGGCGTCGTCACACGTGGCGGCGGTCTGGTCCCAGCCGGCCGGCAGCGCCTCCGAGAGCGAGTAGCCCGAGCCGGGCGCGAGGTTCGAGAAGGTGCGCGTGTTGGAGAGCGTCGCGTTGGCGTCGTCGTCGAGCGAGAAGCTCGCCGGGCGAGAGGCCGCCGCCCGCGGTGAAGGCGAAGTCCTGGGGGTCGTCGGGAGTCGCGTCCTTCACGAGCGTGATCGAGCCCCGCTTGTTGTTGGTGACGCGTGCACGTCACGTTCTCGCCGGCGGACACGCTGATGTTCGACAGCGGGCTGCCGTCGTCGCAGCTCGCGCTGGCCTGGTCCCAGCCGGCGGGCAGCGCGCCCTGCGCGAGCGAGTAGCCCGAGCCGACCGCCACGTTCGCGAAGGTGCGCGTGTTCGAGAGCGCGAGGTCGAGGTCGTCGTCGAGCGAGAAGCTCGCCGGCGACAGCCCGCCGCCCGCGCTGAAGGCGAAGTCCTGGGCGTCGTCGGGCACGGCGTTGAGCACCAGCGCGACCTGGCCCCGCTTGCGGTTGGTGAAGGTGCAGGTCACCTGCTCGCCCGCCGCCAGCCCGATGCTCGCGACCGCGCTGCCGTCGTCACAGCTCGCCCCGGTCTGGTCCCAGCCGGCCGGCAGCGCCTGCGACAGCGAATAGCCCGAGCCCGGCACCACGCCCGCGAACGTGCGCGTGTTGGAGAGCGTCGCGTTGGCGTCGTCGTCGAGCGAGAAGCTCGCCGGGCGAGAGCCCGCCGCCCGCGGTGAACGCGAAGTCCTGGGGGTCGTCGGGCTGGGAGTCCTCGACCACGACCAGGGTCGCGCGCTTGCGGTTGGAGAACGTGCAGGTGACGGTCTCCCCGGCCGAGACGCTCACGTTCGCGACCGGGCTCGCGTCGTCGCAGCTCGCGCCGGTCTGGTCCCAGCCGGCGGGCAGCGCCTGCGCCAGCGAATAGCCCGAGCCCGGCGCGACGTCGTTGAAGGTGCGCGTGTTGGCGAGCGTCGCGTCGGCGTCGTCGTCGAGCGAGAAGCTCGCCGGGCTGAGGCCCCCGCCCGCGGTGAAGGCGAAGTCCTGGGCGTCGTCGGGGGTCGCGTCCATCACGACCACGACCCGCCCGCGCTTGCGGTTGGAGAAGGTGCAGGTGACCGCCTCCCCGGGCGACACACTGATGTTCGCCACCGGGCTGGCGTCGTCACACGTGGCGGCGGTCTGGTCCCAGCCGGCCGGCAGCGCCTCCGAGAGCGAGTAGCCCGAGCCGGGCGCGAGGTTCGAGAAGGTGCGCGTGTTGGAGAGCGTCGCGTTGGCGTCGTCGTCGAGCGAGAAGCTCGCCGGCGAGAGGCCGCCGCCCGCGGTGAAGGCGAAGTCCTGGGGGTCGTCGGGAGTCGCGTCCTTCACGAGCGTGATCGAGCCCCGCTTGTTGTTGGTGACGCGTGCACGTCACGTTCTCGCCGGCGGACACGCTGATGTTCGACAGCGGGCTGCCGTCGTCGCAGCTCGCGCTGGCCTGGTCCCAGCCGGCGGGCAGCGCGCCCTGCGCGAGCGAGTAGCCCGAGCCGACCGCCACGTTCGCGAAGGTGCGCGTGTTCGAGAGCGCGAGGTCGAGGTCGTCGTCGAGCGAGAAGCTCGCCGGCGACAGCCCGCCGCCCGCGCTGAAGGCGAAGTCCTGGGGGTCGTCGGGCACGGCGTTGAGCACCAGCGCGACCTGGCCCCGCTTGCGGTTGGTGAAGGTGCAGGTCACCTGCTCGCCCGCCGCCAGCCCGATGCTCGCGACCGCGCTGCCGTCGTCACAGCTCGCCCCGGTCTGGTCCCAGCCGGCCGGCAGCGCCTGCGACAGCGAGTAGCCCGAGCCCGGCACCACGCCCGCGAACGTGCGCGTGTTGGAGAGCGTCGCGTTGGCGTCGTCGTCGAGCGAGAAGCTCGCCGGGCGAGAGCCCGCCGCCCGCGGTGAACGCGAAGTCCTGGGGGTCGTCGGGCTGGGAGTCCTCGACCACGACCAGGGTCGCGCGCTTGCGGTTGGAGAACGTGCAGGTGACGGTCTCCCCGGCCGAGACGCTCACGTTCGCGACAGGGCTCGCGTCGTCGCAGGTCGCGCCGGTCTGGTCCCAGCCGGCGGGCAGCGCCTGCGCCAGCGAATAGCCCGAGCCCGGCGCGACGTCGTTGAAGGTGCGCGTGTTGGCGAGCGTCGCGTCGGCGTCGTCGTCGAGCGAGAAGCTCGCCGGGCTGAGGCCCCCGCCCGCGGTGAAGGCGAAGTCCTGGGCGTCGTCGGGGGTCGCGTCCATCACGACCACGACCCGCCCGCGCTTGCGGTTGGAGAAGGTGCAGGTGACCGCCTCCCCGGGCGACACACTGATGTTCGCCACCGGGCTGGCGTCGTCACACGTCGCGGCGGTCTGGTCCCAGCCGGCCGGCAGCGCCTCCGAGAGCGAGTAGCCCGAGCCGGGCGCGAGGTTCGAGAAGGTGCGCGTGTTGGAGAGCGTCGCGTTGGCGTCGTCGTCGAGCGAGAAGCTCGCCGGCGAGAGGCCGCCGCCCGCGGTGAAGGCGAAGTCCTGGGCGTCGTCGGGAGTCGCGTCCTTCACGAGCGTGATCGAGCCCCGCTTGTTGTTGGTGACCGTGCACGTCACGTTCTCGCCGGCGGACACGCTGATGTTCGACAGCGGGCTGCCGTCGTCGCAGCTCGCGCTGGCCTGGTCCCAGCCGGCGGGCAGCGCGCCCTGCGCGAGCGAGTAGCCCGAGCCGACCGCCACGTTCGCGAAGGTGCGCGTGTTCGAGAGCGCGAGGTCGAGGTCGTCGTCGAGCGAGAAGCTCGCCGGCGACAGCCCGCCGCCCGCGCTGAAGGCGAAGTCCTGGGGGTCGTCGGGCACGGCGTTGAGCTGCACCGTGACGGTGCCGGCGGGCACCGGCTGCCAGGCCGGCTGAGCGTCCATCACGGTGTTGTTGGTGATCCGCGTCTGGCTCGTTCCGTCGGGATTCATGACGTAGACCTCGGCGCTGGTGAACGCGCCGCGCACGAACGCGATCTTGTCGCCCGCCGGCGACCACGACGGCCGCTCGTCCACGACGGCGCCGTTGTTGGTGAGGTTGGCCGGCGCGCTGCCGTTCGAGTTCATCTTCCAGATCTCGTCACTGGAGCCATAGCCGCTGTGGAACACGATCTGGTTGCCGTCCGGCGACCAGTCGGGCTCGACGTCGACCGCCGGGGTCGCGGTCAGCGCGGCGGGCGACGTCCCGTCCGCGTTCGCGGTGTAGATGTCGCCGTCGCGCGAGAAGGCGAGCTTCGTGCCGCCGGGCGACCAGCTCGGGTAGTCCTCGTTGACCCCCGGCGTGTTCGTGATGTTCAGCTCGGCCGAGCCGTCCGCGTTCATCACGAACAGGTCGGAGGTGCCCTGGGCGTCGTCGCGATCGCTCGCGAACACGATCTTCGCCCCGCTCGGGGCCCAGGCCGGGTGGTAGTCCCCGGCGGCGTCCTGCGTGAGCTGGGTGGCGTTGGACCCGTCGGCGTTGGCGACCCAGACGTCGGGCCGCAGGCCGGGGTTGCGCTCGAACACGATCTTCGTGCCGTCCTTCGACCACGACGGAAAGAGCTCGTCCCCGTCGAAGCTGGTGATGCGCGTCTGGGCGGCGCCGTCGCCCGCCATCGTGTAGAGGTCGGAGTCCGCGGGAAAGCCGTCGCGCGCGCTCGAGAAGGCGAGCTTCCCGTTGGTCCCGGGGAACGCCGCCTGGACCGCGGCGGGCGCCAGCGCGCACGCCGCCAGCACGACGGCGGCGACCATGATCGTGCGCGTTGCCCTGGCCACGGTCACGTGCCTAGCGCGTCCGGCAGGGACGCTTCTGCTTCCAGCCTGCCTGCTCGCAGACAGCGGGTCGCGAGCTGCCCTGCACCCGCACGATCTCGGTCTCGTCGGTGGCCTTCCCGTCGTCGTCGGACACGCGCACCGTGACGGTCACCTGCTCGGGCGCGGTGAACGACTTCGAGGTGGTCGGGTCCGCCCCGGTGTCGCGCTCGAACGTGCCGTCGCCGTTGAGGTCCCACTGGTAGCGCGTGACGGAGCCGTCGGGGTCGGAGGACGCCGAGGCGTCGAAGGCGACCGTGTCGCCCACGGACGCCGTGCGGGTCGAGGCCGTGAGGGCCGCGGAGGGGCCGCCCGCCTGCTGGTTGGAGAACTCGATCGGGATCCGCAGCATGTCGCGGTCGAGCGTCCCGGCGCAGCCGCTGAGGTGCTGCACCGTGTAGAAGAGGTATGCGCTCTGACCGACGGTCTCGAAGTTGCGGGACGTGCTGTTGGGGTCGATCAGCGACGGGTCACGGATCGGGTCCGGCGGCACGCAGTCCTTCGTCCAGGTCAGCTCGGCCGCCATCAGGAGCTCTACGTTCGTCCAGTTCACGAGGTCGTCGGAGAGGGCGTAGTAGAAGCCCGGCGGCCGGCCGTATTGCGCGCCGCCCACCGAGGACCCGACCAGCATCCACTTGCGCAGGTAGGTGTTGTAGGTGAGGCTCTCGGTGATCGTCCCGATGTGGAGGAAGTCCACCGGCGCGCAGACGTGCTGGGAGGGGTCCAGGGTCGCGAGGTAGGGGTTGCGGAACTGCGTGTTGAACCCGGTCCCGTTCCAGGCCCGCCACGAGGTGGGGTCGGCCAGGTTGCGGGTCCGCATCAGGCAGGTGCCGAGCTGCTGGAACCCCTTGTCCTCGGCTCTGATGAACGCGTAGAAGTAGCCGTCGCCCGAGCGCACGATGTTGCTCGGCGTGAAGTATCCGTTCGGGCCGTCCTTCGCGTATTGGTAGGGGAGCGCGGCGACCAGGTGCGACGGCGCGGCGGCCTGCGTGAAGGTCGCGCCCGAGTTGCTCGAGTAGGCGCTCGTGATCGCGTTGAACCAGCACTGGTAGCGCTCGGCCTGGGACTCGCCCGAGCGAATGCAGTTGCCGCCCGTGAAGAGGTGGCCCTGGTACTCGTTGTGGACGAGCGCGTAGACGTTCTTGCCGTCCGGCGTCCAGGGCGAGGCGAGCCACTCCTTGGCGTCGTACTTGGCGGGGTCCGAGTTGTTGGACGACGACATCGTCTTCGTGCACGGGTGGGTGAGCGTCTCGAGGGTGTTCCCGATGAACCGGTAGTTGACGAAGTGCGTCGCCATCAGCTGCACCTTGCCGCTGTCGTCGCGGAACGCGCGGGCGGATTCGTCGGAGATGTCGTTGTCCTCGCAGCGCTGGGCGCTCCAGTCGTAGACCATCACCTCCGGCGCGGTCTGCCGCACGAAGGGCTCGTTGAACTGGAAGGCGCCGGCGGCGGCCGGCTGCAGGAGGGCGGCGAGCGTTGCGAACGAGGCCAGGAGCAGCCCGCGCCACGCCCAGCCCTTAGTCCCCATCGTGGCTGTGATGCTCAGAATGTCCTGGTCTCCCGGACGGATGAGTCCCCCGACGCTGCCCACCCGCTGAGCACGAGGTTACCGAGGCTGCGATCGAAAGGCAAAGCCGCACGAGCCGAGGGGAGCCGTGCCGTACCCTGAGGACCAGGCAAATGACTCGAGCAGCGGGCCACACCCTGGTTGCACGGGACCGCCGGTTCGGCCTCGGCCGGATCCCGCTCGTGATGGGGATCCTCAACGCCACCCCTGACTCGTTCTCGGACGCCGGCGACCACCCGGACCTTCCGTCCAGGGTGGAGCGGGGCCTGCGCCTGCTCGCCGACGGAGCGGACCTCCTCGACGTCGGCGGGGAGTCGGGCGTCACGAACCGCCCGCCCGTCGCGGCCGCCGAGGAGGTCGATCGGGTCGTGCCCGTGGTCGAGCGCCTTGCCGCCGCCGGCGCGGCGGTCTCCGTCGACACGTACAAGCCCGCCGTCGCGCGCGCCGCCGTCGAGGCCGGCGCGGTGATGGTCAACGACCCGAGCGGGCTGATCGACGCCGACGTCGCCGCCGTCTGCGCGGACACGGGCGCGGCGCTCGTCGTCACCCACACGCGCGCGCGCCCGAAGGAGAAGCTCCACCGCCCCCGCTACGACGACGTGGTCGACGACGTCAGGCGGCTGCTGTCCGAGCGGCTCGAGGTCGCACGCGCGGCCGGCGTCCCCGACGACCGGCTGCTCGTGTGCCCGGGCCCGGACCTCGGCAAGGACCCGGCCCAGACGGTCGAGCTGCTGCGGCGCCTCGACGAGCTGTGGGACCTCGGCGTGCCGATCCTGCTCGCCGTCTCGCGCAAGGACTTCGTGGGCGCGCTCACCGGGCGTGCGCCGCGCGAGCGCCTCGGCGGGAGCCTCGCCGCGGTGGGACACGGGCTGGACCGGGGCGCCCGCGTGCTGCGGGTCCACGACGTGGCCGCCACCCACGACTTCGTCGCGGTGCGCGCGGCGCTGCGGGGCGACGCGCCGGTGCCCGCGGACCTGCTGCTCGCGGACGAGCTGCGGCGCGAGCCGGTCGCGGTGCAGGAGGGAGCCGCGGGGGTGGCGAAGGGAGCCGGTGGATGACCGAGGACGCCCTGCGGATCGCGCACATCTCAGACCTCCACTGCGGCTCGCCGCATTTCCAGGCCGACCTGCTCGAGCGCGCGATCGAGGAGATCAACGAGCTGCGGCCCGGCGTCACCGTGATCAGCGGCGACCTGACGGCTGACGGCTTCCGCGGCGAGTACCAGATCGCGCGGGAGTTCGTCGACCGGATCGAGTGCGAGCGGCTGATCGTGGTGCCGGGCAACCACGACTCGCGCAACGTCGGCTACGTGCACTTCGAGGAGATGTTCGGCCCGCGCCATTCCGAGCTGCACTCGAACGGCGTCACGATCGTGGCGGAGGACTCCTCCGAGCCCGACCTCAACCACGGCCAGGTCGGGCGCAACCGCTACCCGGTGATCGAGCAGAGCTTCCGCCACCACGCGGGACTGCGGATCTTCGTCCTGCACCACCACCTGCTGCCGGTGCCCGGGACCGGCCGCGAGCGCAACATCGTCCACGACGCGGGCGACCTGCTCGAGGTCCTGCTGCGCTCGCGCGTCAACCTCGTGCTCGCCGGTCACAAGCACGTGCCCTACGCGTGGCGGCTCGAGGACCTGTTCGTGGTGACCACCGGCACGGTCTCGACGCTGCGGCTGCGGGGGCACACGCGCCCCTGTTACAACGTGATCGAGATCGACCCTGAGACCGTGCGGATCGTGCGCCGCTACCCGTTCGACGGGGAGGAGCCGATCATCGAGTGGTCACGCGAGACGCCGCACGAGTACGAGAAGGCGGGGCTGCGCCGGGAGGAAGTCGGCGGGTGAGGCGGGTCCCTTGCGCGTCATCGCGCTCATAGACGGCGAGCACCATCCCGCGGTGGCGCGCGCGGCGCTCGATGCGCTCGAGCAGGAACACGAGATCGCCGCGGTGCTGTTCGCCGGCGGCGAGGAGAAGGTCGCGGCGGGGGTGAAGTCCGATCCACGTGCGCACTACGGTCGCCCGGTCGTGATGCCCGGCCCCGACCTGGTCGAGGCGCTGCGCTCGCTGATCCCGGCCGCCGGGGCCGACGCCCTGGTCGACCTCTCCGGCGAGCCGGTGCTCGATCCACCGAGGCGCTTCGAGCTCGCGGCGGTCGCGCTCGACCGTGGGCTGGCTTACCGGGCACCCGGCATGACGCTCGAGCCGCCCCTCGCGGTCGGGGAACCGACGAACGGGGTTCCCGTGATCGCCGTGATCGGGACCGGGAAGCGGACCGGCAAGACGGCGCTCGGCACCCATCTCGCCGCGCTCCTGCGCGACGCCGGTGAGAACCCGGTGGTGGTGTCGATGGGGCGGGGCGGCCCGCCGGAGCCGGTCGTCGTGCGCGCCGCCCAGCATGTCGGCCTGGACGGCCTGCTCGAGATCGCGCGGAGCGGGGGCCATGCCGCATCGGACTACCTCGAGGACGCGGTGCTCGCCGGCGTGACGACCGTCGGCTGCCGCCGCTGCGGCGAGGGGCCGGCGGGGGAGACCTTCATGTCGAACGTCGTCGAGGGGTTTCGCGTCGCGCTCGCGGAGGCGCCGGGCGTGCTCGTGCTCGAGGGAAGCGGCGCGGCGCTCCCGCCCGTCGAGGCCCATGCGACCGTATGCGTCACCGCCGCGCGGCATGCCCGGACGCAGGCGCTCGGCCACCTCGGCCCGCTGCGCCTCCTGCGGGCAGACCTGGTCGTCCTGCTCGGCGCGGCCGCGCTGGCGGCGCCCGAGCGGCGCGACCTCGAGGCCGGCCTCGCGCGCTGGGTCGCCCCCGAGCGCGTCCTCGCCTGCAGCCTGCGGCCCGAGCCCGCGGAGCCGCTGCCCGCCGGGTCGCGCGTCGCCTGTTTCGTGACGGCCTCGCCCGACGCGGCGGCCCCGATGAACGCGGAGCTGGCGGTGCAGGGCGTCGACGTCGTGCGGTTCTCCTCGAACCTGGCCCGGCGCGAGGCGCTCGAACGCGACGTGGAGGCGGCTGTGCGCGAGCGCTGCGACGTATTCCTGACCGAGTTGAAGGCGGCCGCGATCGACGTGGTCGCCGAGGCCGCGACGCGATCCGGCGCACGCCTCGCCTTCCTGCGCAACCGTCCCGTCGCCGACGATCCCGGGGCGCCGCTCGACGACGCGCTGCACGCGCTGCTCGGCACCGCTCGCGCGCGCGCGTCGGCGGGGGTCACGGAGGCGCGCCGGTGAGCGACGCACCGCGGTCGCGTGGCGCGCCGATGGTCAGGGTCCGCAGCGACTACGGCCTGCCGTACTCCAAGGGCCTGATGGCGCAGTCGCTGATGGCGACGGGCCTGCCCTCGGAGCGCTCGTTCGCGCTCGCGCAGCAGATCGAGGAGCGGCTGGCCGCGCGCCGGTCGGCCGAGGTCGGCGTCGACGAGCTGCGGGCGGTCGCCGAGGACGTCGTGGCGGCCGCGGAGAGCGGGCAGGTGGTGGCGCGCCTGCGCCAGTGGTGGCGGGTGCGCAACCTCGATCGTCCGCTGCTGGTGCTGCTGGGCGGCGTGACAGGCGTCGGCAAGTCGACGGTCGCGACCCAGCTGGCGGGCCGGCTCGGGATCTCGCACGTGATGGCGACCGACCAGGTGCGGCAGGTCGTGCGCGCCTTCTTCTCGCACGAGTTCATGCCGTCGGTGCACCACTCGTCCTTCGACGTCTCGAAGGCGATGTCGTCCCTGCCGCCCGACCCCTCCGGGACCGTCGCCGGCTACGTTCTCCAGGCCCAGGACATCGCGCCCGGCCTCGACGCGGTGGTCGAGCGCGCGATCTCGGACCGCACGCCGATGGTCGTCGAGGGCGTTCACCTGCTGCCGGAGATCCCGAGCGCGCACCTCTGCGAGCGCGCGACGACCGTGCGCGCGCTGATCGCGGTGCGCGACGAGGCCGAGCACCGCCAGCATTTCCACACCCGCGGGGTGCAGACGCTGCGCGCGCCCGAGCGCTACCTCGAGGCGCTGGACCGGATCCGCGTCCTGCAGGCGTACCTGATCGAGCGCGCGGAGGCTGCGGGGGTGCCGGTGATCGAGGCGCAGGGCCTCGAGGCGATGCTGCGGCGGGTGCTCGAGGTGGTGCTCGACGCGGTCGGAACCGCCTCGGGCGCTAGTCTTGCGGAGGAGTCCGGATCGGCCGGGCGCGAGCGGCGAGCGGGTCAGAAGGGAACGGGCCAATGAGATTCTTCATAGACACGGGATCTGTCGCAGAGGTCGAGGAGATCGCGGCATGGGGCATCCTCTCGGGAGCGACCACGAACCCGTCGCTGCTCGCCAAGGAGAAGGGCGAGCCCGGTGAGATCGTGCGCCGCATCTGCGACCTCGTCGGCGGCCCCGTGAGCGCCGAGGTCGTGTCCGACGACGCCGCGGGCATGATCGAGGAGGGCCACGCGCTCGCGACGCTGCACGAGCACGTCGTGGTGAAGGTGCCCTTCTCGCACGAGGGGCTGGCCGCGACCCGGGCGCTCTCGGACGACGGCATCCGGGTCAACATGACCCTGGTCTTCTCGGCCAACCAGGCTCTGCTCACGGCGCAGGCCGGCGCGGCGTTCGCGTCCTGCTTCATGGGCCGGCTCGACGACATCTCGATCGACTCCACCACCGTGGTTCGCGAGATCGTCGAGACGCTGCGCCCCGGTGGCACGACGACCGAGGTGCTCGCCGCCTCGATCCGCCACCCCGAACACGTCGTGACGGCCGCGCGGCTCGGCTGCGAGGTCGCGACCGTGCCCACCAAGGTGTTTCGCCAGATGCTCTCGCACCCGCTCACCGAGCAGGGTCGCGAGCGCTTCAAGTCGGACTGGGAGTCCAGGCCAGAGTTCGTCGAATGGCTTCGTGAGCTGGTTTCGAAGCAGCCGGCGTCGGCTTAGCGCCGAGTCGCCGGGGGCCGAGGCGGCCCCGGCGCTGGCGCTCGAGGAGGTGGAGGGCAGGCCCCTCGCGGACCTGCACGCGCTGGCCGCGCAGGCCGGCATCCCGCGCTACCGGCTGATGCGCAGGGAGCAGCTCGTCTCCGCGCTCACCGGCGGCGCCGTCGCGACCCCCGAGCCGGCCGTCGCCCGCCGCGTCGAGCCCGTTCCCGCGGAGGCCCGCAGGCAGGAGACCGAGGACCTGCTCGAGGAGCACGCGGTCGCCGAGGAGATCGAGGAGCCCGAGCCGGAGCCGGAGCCCGAGCCGGAGGAAGCGGAGCCCGAGCCGGAGCCGGAGATCGAGGCCGAAGCCGAGGTCGAGGCAGCGCCCGAGGACGAGGATCTCGAGGGAGAGCTGCGGTCCGGGGTGCTCGACCTGGTCGCGGACGGGTACGGGTTCCTGCGCGTCTCCGGGCTGCTGCGCTCACCGGAGGACCCCTATGTCTCGCGGGACCTGGTGCGCCGCCACGGCCTGCGACGCGGCGAACGGGTGGCGGGCATCGTCGGCGGCGGCCCGCACGAGCGGCGACCGCGCCTGTCGAACGTGGAGACGATCGAGGGCCGGCCGGTGACCGAGTCGCGCGACGTCCCGCCCGCGCTCGAGGAGCTGCCCGCGCGACGCCCGTCCCGGCCGCTGAGCTTCGGCGACTCCGATGCGGCGCGGATGGTGGAGCTGGTGGCACCGCTCGGATACGGCCAGCGGGTGCTCGTCTCGGGGCCGCCGGGCAGCGGCGCCACGGCGCTGCTGCGCCAGATTGCGGAGGGGATCGAGAGCGGCGGGACGCGCGTGCTGGTCGCGCTCGTCGACGTGCGCCCGGAGGAGGTGGGCGAATGGCCCGCCGCCGTGGAGGTCGCCGCAGCGGATGCGGGCAGCTCGCCTCGCGAGCAGGTCGCGCTGGCCGAGCTCGCGCTGGAGCGGGCCAAGCGGATCGCGGAGCGGGGCGAGGACGTCGTGCTCGTGCTCGATTCGATCAGCCGGCTGACCCGCGCCTACGGGCTCGCGCGCGGCGCGGGCACCGGGGAGGCGCATGCGGTGGGCCCGGTGGCCGTCGAATCGGTGAAGCGCTGGTTCGCCGCGGCCCGGGACGCCGGCGACGGCTCGCTGACGATCATCGCGGCCGCGCGCGTGGAGTCGGAGTCCGCCTTCGAGACGCTCGTCCACGAGGCGCTCGAGGACAGCGCCGGCAGCGTCGTGCGGCTCAGCCCCGAGCTGGCCGCGAAGGGCATGCGCCCGGCGATCGACCCCGCCCGCTCGCGGACCCTGGGCGAGGAGGCGCTGATCGACGACGAGCGCCGCCGCACGCTCGAGAACATGCGCGGGGTTGCCCGCTCGCTCGATCCAGCCGAGGCCTGGGAGTTCCTGGCCGAGCGCGCACGTGAGGCCTGAGGGCCGCCGCCGGCGACTTCGCCGGTCCGCTCAGCCCGGGTAGGCGACGGGCTTCCAGGAGGGCTCGGGCGAGAGCTCGATCAGCTCGGAGTCGCGATCGGGCTGCACGTAGCCGAAGCTGTGCGTGTCCGCGTGGAAGAAGATGTCGAGCTCGCCTTCCTTGACGCGCTGGTCGAGCCAGGCGCCGCGGAACACGAGCCGCCGCAGCCAGTGCACGAGCGAACGGTCCGCCGGGCCGACGAGGTCGTACCAGCGCTCGTTGACGTGCTCGCCCAGCGGGGAGGAGGGCTCGCGTATGTCGCCGTTCACGGCGAGGTTGACGAGATCGTCCAGCTCCTCGACCGCAAGCCCCGGCTGCACGAAGCAGAGCTTCACGGCGGCCTGCTCGACGCGCTGCCGGAAGTCCTCCTCGTTGAAGGTGAAGCGCAACTCCCCGTATTCGAGGACGTAGTCCTCCCCGGAGTTGTAGTTGCCCCGCTTCTTGGTGTCGTCTCGTGACATGGTGTGGGTGCGGCCCCGCCTCGGAGCGCGTCTGAATCTTACGTGCGAGTCCTGCCCGGGCGCGACCACGTGACAGGTGTTTTGCACAGGACCGCCCAGCGGCCCACGATCAGTTTCGGGTTCCCGGGCCTTCTTCTTGAAATGCGGCGGTTTCGAGTCGAACAGTCCCTCACGCTGGAGGCGCCCGGCGGCGCGATCGAGGCCTGGATCGCGGAGTCGTTTCGCGCGCGGCTGCTGGGGTGGGGGGGACTGGCCGCCGTCGATCCCGGCCGAGGCCTCGTGATCCCGCGCTGCCGCTCGGTGCACACCTTCGGCATGCGGTTCCCGATCGACGTCGCGTTCGTCGACTGGCCGCCCGTCCCGCGGGGCGCCGTGCTCGCGCTCCACGAGGCGGTGGGCGCGATGCGGGTCCTGCGCTGCGGCGGAGGGCGCGCCGGCCGCGTCGCCGCGCTCGAGGCGCCCCCCGGCACGCTCGCCGCGCTTGGGTTGCGTCCCGGGGCGTCGGTCCTGCTGCCCGTCGGGGAGCGGCTGTTAACTTCACGACGTGAGCGCCGATGCGCCGATCGAGGTCTGGCAGGCCCCCGTTGACGTGCATGCGCGGGATTCGCGTTCACTGCTTCGCACGCTCGCACCCGAGGAGCGGCGGCGGGCCGCGTCCGGCACGTCACGGGCGCTGCGCTGGGCCGCGGGGCGCTCCGCGCTGCGGGTGATCCTTGCGGGGTATCTCGGCTCCGATCCCGCCACGATCGCCTTCGAGCACGGGCCGCACGGCAAGCCCTCCGTGACCGGCGGGCCCGAGTTCAGCTTCTCGGCCTCCGGTGGCATGGCGCTCGTCGCCGTCTCGCCGGCCGGGCCGGTCGGCGTGGACGTCGAGCGCATCCGGCCGCGGCGAGCCGCCGGGCGCATCGCGCGCAGCCGGTTCGCGGCGGCGGAGCGCACGGCGCTCGCCGCGCGCGGCCCGCGCGCCGGGCAGGCGGCCTTCCACCGCTGCTGGGCCGCCAAGGAGGCATACGCGAAGGGCCTCGGGCGCGGCCTCGCCCTGGGCCTCGACCGCTACTCGGTCGCCGGCCTCGTTGGCCCGGAGGCGACGGCTCGCTGCGCGGTCGAGCACCCTGGCCGGTCCGGCGAGCCGTGGGAGGTCGAGCGGCTGCCGGCGGCGGCGGGATACGCCGCGGCGATCGCGGCCGCGGGGCCGGCCTGGCGGGCCGAGCTGCGCCCCTACCCCGGGCCGGAGGGCCGCGATGGCTGAGCGTGCCGAACGGGAGCAGGTCCTGTCGGAGCGCAACATCGCCCTGCTGCGCGAGGCCTACGAGGCGATCGGCGAGGACGGGCTCGAGGGCGCGGCCGCATGGGAGCTGATCGACGACGACATCCTGATCCGGGACCGCCCCGAGGCCCCCGACCCGCAGACCTACCGCGGCCGCGAAGGCGCGCGCAAGGCGCTCGCCGTCAGCGACGAGAGCTTCGAGTCGTTCGCGATGGTTCCGGTCGAGATGATCGGGGTCGGCGACCAGCACGTCGTCGTGGTGCTGAGGATGTCGGGCCGCGGCCGCGGGAGCGGCGTCCCCGTCGAGGAGACGATCGCGCACCTCTGGACGGTGCGCGGCGGCAAGGCGGTCGCGCTCCAGGTCTACACCGACCCCGCGGACGCGCTGCGCGACGCGCGCGCGGCCGGCGACGCGGACGGGGGATAGGCTCCGCCGATGGCGCGGATCGTGGTCTTCGGGGCAACGGGGTACACCGGCCGGCTCACCGCCGAGGCGCTCGTGGCGCGGGGCGAGCGGCCCGTGCTCGCGGCCCGCGGCGCCGACCGGGTGGCCGCGCTCGCCGCCGAGCTCGGCGGCCTCGATACCGCGGTCGCCGACGTGGGGAGGCCGGAGACGGTTCGCGCGCTCGTCGAGCGCGGCGACGTGCTCGTCGCCACGGTCGGCCCGTTCGTGCGCTACGGCCACCCGGCCGTCGAGGCGGCCGTCGGCGCCGGTGCGGCCTACATCGACTCGACCGGCGAGCCGGTCTTCATCCGCGAGGTCTTCGAGCGCTACGGCCCCGCCGCCGCGCGCAGCGGCGCCGCGCTGATGACGGCGATGGGCTACGACTGGGTGCCCGGCAACCTCGCCGGGGCGCTCGCCGCGGAGCGCGCCGGCCCGGCGGCCGTGCGCGTCGACACGGGCTACTTCCTCACCGGCAGCGCGGGAATGAGCGGCGGCACCCGCGCCACGACCGCCGCCGGGTTCAGCGCGCCGGGGTTCGCGTGGCGCGACGGCCGCATCGTCACCGAGCGCGCGGCCAAGCGCGTGCGCGCGTTCGAGGTGGGCGGCGCGAGCCGGCAGGCCGTGAGCGCCGGTGCATCAGACCACTTCGGGATCCCGCGCTTCGCGCCGGGTGTGCGGGAGGTGAACGCCTACCTCGGCTGGTTCGGCGGGATGTCGCGTCCCCTGCAGGTCTTCTCGGCGGCCGGGTCGGCCGCGATGTCGGTCCCCGGCGCACGCGCGCTCACCGAGGCGGCGACCAAGCGCTTCGTGAAGGGGTCGACGGGCGGCCCGGGCGAGCAGGAGCGCGCGAACAGCGGCTCCCACGTCGTCGCGATCGCCTACGACGCCGGGGGCAGCGAGCTCGCGGAGGTGCACCTCACCGGCGTCAACGCCTACACGTTCACGGCGGGGATGATGGCGTGGGCTGCGGGGCGCGCACGCGCGGGCGCCGTGCAGGGCACCGGCGCGCTCGCCCCGGTCGAGGCCTTCGGGCTGCGGGAGCTCGAGGCCGGTGCCGCCGAGGCCGGCCTCGCCGAGGCCGGCTAGCGAGGATTACGGGACGAACACGCCCTGGGTCGCGAAGAGCGTGTTCGGCGTGGTGGAGGCCTGGCCGTCCGCGCCCCCGTCGAACACCTGTACCTGGCCGAGCTGCCAGATCGAGCGCATCCCCTCCTTGATCACGCCGGGCGTGACGGCGTCCGCGGACGTGGTGACGGCGCAGGTCGCGCCGACGGTGGTGTCGGCGGTCGCAGAGCACGGCACGGTCCATGCGAAGGCGGCATCCTGCACGGTCGCCGCCGCGGAGCCACCCGCGGGAGGCGGGTTGTCGCGGTCCGTGATCCTGATCGGCGCCCTCGCCTCGAGTTGCCCGGTGTAGTCGGCGAGGTCACTGCGGCGCCGCACGTCGGTCAGCTCGACCCGTAGCGTCACGTCGGCCTCGTCGGCCGGCGTGCTCGGAACGCCGATCAGCGTGCTGAAGCGCACGTAACCCGCGGAGTTCGCGGCATTCGAGTTCGCATCGGGCGTTCCGACGGTCAGCTGCGCGGACTGCTGCGCGGGCGGGTTGCACGACGCGAAGGCGAGCGCGGGCCCGTGCGTGCGGTTGGGCGAGGTGCACTGGCTGAACGCGGGCACGAGCGACACCCGCGTGGGCGTGGCGCCCTTGGGGCGCGGGTAGTTCGGCACGAGCTTGCGGACCTCGCCGGTGTTGATCGCGACCCAGTAGAGCGCCTCGTCGGGGCCGCTCACGATGTCCACCGGGCCACCGGCGCCGGTCACGAGGTCGGTCGGGGCGGCGATGTCGTCGCGCGCGGCGTTCGGCGCCGCGGCCCACAGCTTGCTCGCCGTGTAGTCACCGAAGACGTAGTAGCCGCCGATGAACCCGAAGCTGCGCGAGACGAACGCGCCCCCGGTCACCGACCGGCCGGAGACGCCCGCGCCCGAATGCAGGTACTCGAACACCGGGTCCACGTCCCCGGGCTGCTGGCAGCCGGCCGGCTGCGTGCCCTCGCAACGGGGCCAGGCGTAGTTGCCGGCGGACTGCACCACGTCGATCTCCTCGACCGTGCCCTGCCCGACGTCGCCCGCCCAGAGTCGACCGGTCTGGGGGTCGAAGCCCATCCGGAAGGGGTTGCGGAACCCGAGCGCGTACACCTCCGGCCGCTTGCCCGCCTGGCCGATGAACGGGTTCCCGGCGGCCGGGCTGCCGTCCAGCTCGAGGCGCAGGATCTTGCCCTCGAGCGCGTTCGGGTCCTGCGAGTAGGGATTGGTCGACTCCCCGGGGAGCCCGCCGTCCCCGATGCCGGTGTCGCCCACGGAGACCCACAGCTTGCCGTCCGGGCCGACCCGCAGCGCGCCGCCGTCGTGGTTGCCGCCGTCGGTGCGGATGCCGGTCAGCAGCTCGGTGAGCGAGCCGGCCACGACCGCGTTCCCCGACATCGTGACCCGCACGACCTGGTTGAAGCGCCCGGTGGGGCTGGCGCACCCGCCCGCGGCGGGCTTGGAGCGGTACAGGTAGACGAAGCCGTTGGAGTCGAAGCCGGGATCGGCGGCGACGCCGAGCAGTCCCATCTCCGACGCCGTGCAGACGGGGATCGTCGTGAGCGTCGTCACCGTTCCCCCTTGCACGAGCTTGAGCGCGCCGGCCTTCTCGGTCACGAGCATCCGCCCGCCGGGAAGGAACGCGATCGCGGTGGGCTGGGTCAGCCCGCTCGCGACCACCTGCTCGCTGTAGCCGTCATTCGCGGGCGTCGCGGCGGCGCCCGGCGCGCAAAGCGCCAGCAGCACCACCGCGGCAGCGGCCGCGTATCTCACCCGTGCACCACCCACTTCGGTTCCCCCCTACCCGGGAAGACACTGCGTCAAGCCCCTGTGGCCGGCAGTGTAGACGTATGGACAGGGTGCGCCGGTCTCAGATCCCGGCGACGCGGTCTGCGCCCGCATAGACGTTGAAGCCCCCGTCGCGCAGGAACCCGACGAGCGTCATGCCGGATTCCCGCGCCAGGCGCACCGCCAGGCTCGAGGGGGCCGACACCGCGGCGAGCACCGTCACGCCGGCGACGAGCGCCTTCTGGGTGATCTCGAACGACGCCCGCCCCGACACGAGCAGCACCAGGCGGTCGAGCGGGTGAAGCTCGTCCATCGCCGCGCGCCCCACCAGCTTGTCCACGGCGTTGTGGCGCCCGACGTCCTCGCGCAATTCGACGAGGCCACCGTCCGGGGTGAAGAGGCCGGCCGCGTGCAGGCCGCCCGTGCGCGCGAACCCGCGCTGGCGCTCGCGCATCTCGCCCGGCATGGAGTGCAGGTGCGCGGCCTCGACGCGCGGCCCGTCGCCGAGCGGGGCCGCCGCGACGCGCACGGCCTCGATGCTCTGCTTGCCGCAGATCCCACAGGAGGATGTCGTGTAGAAGCGGCGCTGCAGGCCGTGCGCGGAGGCCGTCCCGGTGCGCGTGCGCACGTCGGCGATGCCTCCGTCGCCCTCGGGAGCGCGGCACTCGGCCACCCGGGCGACGTCCTCCATCGCCACGATCGCCTCGCCGAGGAGGAAGCCGAGCGCGAGCTCCGCGTCCTCGCCGGGAGCCGGCGTGCGCATCGTCACCGCCACGCGCTCTCCGTCGAGCCGGATCTCGAGCGGCTCCTCCGTCGCCACGGCGTCGGACGTGCGACGCGTCTCCCCGCCGCGCACGTGCACGACCGGCAGCCGCTCGACCGGCCGGCCGTCGCGCAGCTCGCGCTCCGCCGTGCTCATCCCCGCGCCTCGCGGCGCGCGCGCTGCGGGCCCACCGTGAACGCAGGGTCGCGCGCCGAGTCGACCCCCGCCTTGAAGACCGACCAGCGCTCGGCGGCGGCGCCCATGAGGACCGCGAGCCCACCCGACGTGACCGCGACGCGGCTGCGCCGTGATCCCGCGATCATGCCCGCGCCGGCGAGCATCGAGACCCGCGCGAGCCGCGCATACCGCCCGGCCTCGCCGCGGTGGTAGGGGGCGGCCAGCGGCCCGAGGCGGCGCTCCATCCTGGCCGCGGACACCTGCGCCCCGAGCGCGCCGATCACGGCGAGCCGGCGCGCCGGGCGGGCGTCGCGGGCCGGGGTCGCAATCGCGACGGCGGCTCCCGCGCTCGCGGCCGCGCTCGAGGCGAACACGAACGGCAGGTCGTGGCGCGCCTCGCGCCAGGCCGGGACGGCGGTGTTGGCGATCAGCACGGCCGTGTACGTCGCCATCGGCAGCCCGCTGAGCCCCGCTCCCACGCGGGCCGCCGCCCCGGCGCGCGGCATCACGCCGAGCACGCGCGACGCGGTGGCCAGCCCGTTCGTGGCGCCCGACGCGGCGACCACCCAAGATCCGACGCTCATCGGCGAGGTGACCTTGAAGACGCGCAGCATGTTGAGGAAGCGCTCCGGGCGGCCGAGGTCGGTGATCAGGAGGGCGGGGCTCGCGGTGCCCGCGAGCATCGCGACGGCCGACGCGCGCCGCGCGAGCCGGTCGTGGCCGGCGATCTCCGCCAGGAGCGCGAACGTCGATGCGGCGCCGGTCAACCCGCCCGTGAAGAAGTACCACGGGACCTGCGGCTTCCACACCGGCGGCTTGATCACGGGGCGGCCGTAGTAGGAGCGCGGCTCGACGCGCTCGACCATGCGCAGCTCCTTCACCTGCGCGCCCCCGATCAGCGAGACCGCGATGCCGGCCGCCGAGCGCGCCCGCAGCGAGCCCGGCCGACCGCCAGATCGCCGGGAGGTCGCGCGTCGTGACGACCGGGTCGGGCGGCAGCCCGTAGACCTCGGGGTCGTCGGTCAGCAGGAAGAACGCCCCGGCGCCGCCGACGCCGTCGCCCGGGTCGTCCCCGTACAGCTGCGCGCGCTGCTCGCCCGACACCCGCACGCGCTCCAGCCTCGCCGCGGCACGCTCGCGCAGCTCGTCGAGCGGGCCGAACTTGATCGACTCGGTCGGGCATGCCTTCGCGCACGCCGGCTGCTCGCCTCCCTTGAGGCGGTCGTAGCAGAGCGTGCACTTCCACACCCGCCCGTCCCCGCGGCGCTGGTCGAGCACGCCGAACGGGCACGCGACGACGCAGTAGCCGCAGCCGTTGCACACGTCCGGCTGCACCACGACGGTCCCGAACTCCGTCCGGAACAGCGCGCCGGTCGGGCACACGTCCAGACACGCCGCCTCGGTGCAGTGCTTGCAGACGTCCGAGCTCATCAGCCAGCGCAGGTCAGCTTCCTCGCGTTGCTCCACGAACTGCACGTGGCGCCAGCGGTTCGCGCCGAGCGACCCGGAGTTGTCGTAGGACTCTCCCGTGAACCCGAGCGGGTCGTCGGGCACCTCGTTCCATTCCTTGCACGCCACCTCGCACGCCTTGCAGCCGATGCAGACGGTCGTGTCGGTGAAGAACCCGACGCGCTCGCGCGCCTCCTCGCCGTAGGCCTCGTGTCCTCTCACCGCTGCTCCTTCTCCCGCCCGACGCCCGCGCGCCGGCGATAGCCCTCGACGAGCGCGGGGAGCGCGGGTCCGCGCGGGCGCCGCCCGGCCCGCACGTCGCAGGTCGCAGCCTTCGCCTCCTGGATGTGGACGTTCGGGTCGAGCGCGAGATGCAGCAGGTCGTTGGCCGAGTCTCCGCTCGAGATGCCGCGGCCCCCCCAGTGGTAGGGGAGGCCGACCTGGTGCACGATGCGGCCGTCGACCCGCAGCGACGGGATCCGGTCGGTCACCAGCACGCGCGCCTCGATCGCCGTGCGCGCGGTCACGATCGTCGCCCAGTCGCCGTGCGCGAGGCCGCGCTCCTCGGCGAGCTGTGGGCCCACCTCGCAGAACATCTCCGGTTGCAGCTCCGCGAGGTAGGGCAGCGTGCGCGACATCGCGCCCGCGGTGTGGTGCTCGGTCAGGCGGTAGGTCGTGACCACGTAGGGGAAGACGTCGGCGCCCGGCTCGCCCGCGCTCGGGTTGAAGTCGCTCTCGCGGCGGCGGTAGGGCGTGCGTGCGGGATTGGCCTGCTGCGCGTAGAGCACGTTGGGGAACGGCGACTCGTGGGGCTCGTAGTGGGCGGGGAGCGGTCCGTCGACCACGCCGGTGGGCGCGAACAGCCAGCCGCGGCCGTCCGCCTGGAGGACGAACGGCGCGTCACCGCGCAGCGCGTCCTCGGCCGCGGCTCCGGGCGGAGGCTCGTAGCCGGGGGGCATGTCGGCCTTGAAGTCGGGCACGTCGTCCCCCGTCCACCGCTCGCGTGCCGCGTCCCACCAGACGTAGCGCTTGCGCTCCGACCACGGGCGGCCGGCGGGGTCGGCGGAGGCGCGGTTGTAGAGCATGCGGCGGTTGAGCGGCCAGGCCCATCCCCACTCGGGGGCGACGGCGCTCTGCGCGGCGCCGGGCACGCGGCGCGCGGTCTGGTTCACGCCGTCCGCGAAGCAGCCGCAGTAGATCCAGCACCCGCACGCGGTCGACCCGTCCGCGCGCAGCTGCGTGTAGGAGGAGAGCGCGCCGTCGGGCCCGTAGCCGTTCACCTCCGCGAGCACCGCCTCGGCCTCGGGCTCGGCGTGCGGCCCGCGGGTCGGGTAGTCCCAGGTGAGGTCGAGCAGCGGCCTGTCTCGGGCCTCGGCCGAGCCCGCGAGCCGCTCCCGGATGAGGCGGCCGAGGTGGTAGGCGAACCACAGCTCGGAGCGGCTGTCGCCGCGCGGCGCGACCGCCTCGTGGTGCCACTGCAGCAGCCGCTGGGTGTTGGTGAACGTGCCGCTCTTCTCGGTGTGCGTGGCGGCCGGCATCAGGAAGACCTCGGTCGCGATGTCCTCGGGCCGCAGCTCGCCGGTCTCGATCTCCGGTCCGTCGCGCCAGAACGACGCGCTCTCGATCTCCTGGAAGTCGCGCACCACGAGCCAGTCGAGCTGCGCCATCGCGAGCCGGTGCAGGCGCGAGTTCGCCGAGCCCACCGCCGGGTTCTCGCCGAGCAGGAAGAAGCCCTGCACGTCGCCGTCGAGCATCCGCAGCGTGGTCGCGTAGGTCGAGTGGTCGCCGTCGATGCGCGGCAGGTAGTCGAAGCACCAGTCGTTCGCGGCGGTCGCGGCGTCGCCCCACCACGCCTTCAGCAGGCTCGTGACGTACGCGTCCGCGTGACCCCAGTAGCCGGTCGGCGGGGTGTTGTTCGAAACGAAGTCGGCGACCGTGTCCTCGGCGCCGGCGCGCGGCATCGGCAGGTAGCCGGGCAGGATGTTGTAGAGCGTCGGTATGTCGGTGGAGCCCTGGATCGACGCGTGCCCGCGCAGCGCGAGGATCCCGCCGCCCGGGCGGCCGATGTTGCCGAGCAGCAGCTGGAGGATCGCGGCCGTGCGGATGTACTGCACGCCGACCGTGTGCTGCGTCCAGCCGACCGAGTACACGAAGGCGGTGGTGCGCTCGCGTCCCGAGTTCGCGCACACGGCATCGGCGACCTCGAGGAAGGCCGCGCGCGGGACGCCGCACACGCGTTCGACCATCTCGGGCGTGTAGCGGCGGAAATGGCGCCGCAGGACCTGGAACACGCAGCGCGGGTGCTGGAGCGTGGGGTCCTCGCGCGGCTCGCGACCCTCCTCGACCTGGCCGCCGTGCGCCCCGTGCGCCTGCTCGCCGCGCGCCTGCGGCCCGGACGTCGGCATCCCCTCCAGCTGCCAGGAGTCCGGGTCGTAGGCGCCGCGCTCCGGGTCCCAGCCCGAGAAGAGGCCGTCGAGGTCCTCGGTGTCCGCGAACCGCTCGTCGACGATCGCGGGCGCGTTCGTGTAGTGGCGCACGTACTCGTCGAACCACAGGTCGTGCTCGAGCACGTGGTTGATGAGCCCGCCCAGGAACGCGATGTCGGTGCCCGCGCGCAGCGGGACGTGCAGGTCGGAGACGGCGCTCGTGCGCGTGAAGCGCGGGTCGACGTGGATCACCTTCGCGCCGCGCTGCTGCGCCTCGACGACCCACTGGAACCCGACGGGGTGGCACTCCGCCATGTTCGACCCCTGGATCACGATGCAGTCGGAGTTACGGAGGTCCTGCTGGAACGTGGTCGCCCCACCGCGGCCGAACGAGGTCCCCAGACCGGGGACCGTGGAGGAGTGTCATATGCGTGCCTGGTTCTCGATCTGGATCGCGCCCAGCGCGGTGAAGAGCTTCTTGATCAGGTAGTTCTCCTCGTTGTCCAGGGTCGCGCCGCCGAGGCTCGCGAACCCGCGCGTGCGCCGCAGGGCGTTTGCGCCGGCGTCGGCGTCCTCCCACGTCGCGGCGCGCGTCGCGATCACGCGCTCGGCGATCATGTCCATCGCCTGCTCGAGCGGCAGCTCCTCCCACTCGGTGCCGTGGGGGCGCCTGTAGAGGACGCGGTCGAGCCGCGTCGGGCTGGTCACGAGCTGGCGCGAGGCCGAGCCCTTCGGGCACAGGCGCCCGCGCGAGATCGGAGAGTCCGGGTCGCCCTCGATCTGGATCACCTGCTCGTCGCGCACGTACACGCGCTGGCCGCATCCCACGGCGCAGTAGGGGCACACCGACCGCACGACGCGATCGGCGCCGGCGGTGCGGGGCGCGAGGCGCTGCGAGCGCCCGGAGCGGGCCGCCGGGCCCGCCGCGAGCCGATCGCCGCGCACCTGGCGCAGCAGCGGGATCGACCGCGGGCGCCCGGGCACGGACATCCCGCGCTACTCGCCCCCGGGGTCCTTGGGCGTGGCGTCGCCCGAGAGGTCCTTGCGCGGGTCCCGCGCGCCGACGCCGCCGCGCACGTTGCGCAGGTCCTCGGGCGGCGGCCCGCACAGCAGCCACGCGCCGTCGTCGGTGCGCAGGATCGAACCCTGGTCGCGCAGCTTGCCCATCGCGGTCGTGACCGTGGGCCGGCGCGACCCGACGAGCTTGGCGATCATCCCGTGCGAGAGCGGGAGCGACACGCGGACCCCCTGCGGAGGTCACCTTCCCCCACCGGTCGGCGAGGTGCCAGAAGAGGATCATGAGCCGCTTCTCGATGCCCACGACGTGGCAGACGGCGAGGTGGAAGGAGAGCCAGCGCGCCCGGATCAGGGCGCGGTCGACGATCGTCGCGGACACCTGCGGCCAGCGCGCGATCTGGAGCGCGAAGCGCGGGTCGAGCACCGCGAGCCGCACGTCCTCGAGCGCCTCCCACTTGGCCTCGGCCTGGATCGACGCCTGCTCGCCCGAGGATGCCGTCCACGGCCGCATCACGTCGCCGAAGCCGAGCAGCTCGGCGCAGGCGACGTCGCCCACCACGACCTCGCGCAGCAGCAGGCCTTCGACGATCAGCAGGCCGAGATGGGACTCCAGCTTGGACGGGTCGGCCTTGAAGTCCCAGGCGCCCCGGGGGACGCGCAGGACCGGCGCGGTGATCTGCTCGGCGGCGGCGAGCGCCTCGGGGTCGAGGCCGCTCGCAAGCTCGGGGTCCTCGACGAACACGCGCACGCGCTCGCGGCTCGAGGGGGCTCGGGCTGCGGTGGGAGTGGACACCCCTCGCACACTACATGGCCCGTAACCGTCCACCGGCGATCCGCGGCCCGCCCATATGCTGGCGCCGTGAGCTGGGAGCAGGAGCTCGATGAGCTGAGGCGTCGCGAGGCGCTCGCCCGTCGCATGGGGGGCGAGGAGCGCGTCCAGCGCCAGCACGCCAGCGGGCGCCTGACGGTGCGCGAGCGGGTCGAGCGGCTGTTCGACGCCGGGACGTTCCACGAGACCGGCGCGCTCGCCGGGTGGGGCACCTACGAGGACGGGGAGCTGGCCGACTTCGTGCCCGCGAACGTGATCGTGGGGCAGGGCCGGATCGAGGGACGGCGCGCGATCGTCCAGGGCGACGACTTCACGGTCCGCGGCGGCGCCGCGGACGCGGCGATCTGGGAGAAGATGGTCTACGCCGAGCGGATGGCGAACGAGCTGCGCGTTCCGCTCGTACGGCTGGTCGACGGCACCGGGGGCGGCGGCAGCGTCAAGTCGCTCGAGACCATGGGGTTCACCTATGTGCCGTTCATCCCCGGCTGGGACGTCGCGACCGCGAACCTTTCGGAGGTGCCGGTCGTGGCTGCCGCGCTCGGGCCCGTCGCGGGCCTCGGCGCCGCGCGCGTCGTGGCCTCGCACTTCTCGGTGATCGTGCGCGGCACGGCCCAGCTGTTCGTGGCCGGGCCCCCCGTGGTGGCCGCGGCGATGGGGGAGTCCCCGGACAAGGAGGAGCTCGGAGGGTCTCGCGCGCAGACCCGCGCCGGCGCGGTCGACAACGAGGCCGTCGACGAGGACGACGCGCTCGCGCAGCTGCGGCGCTTCCTCTCCTATATGCCGCCCAACGTCTGGGAGGCGCCGCCGATCGCCGCGTGCTCGGACCCGCGCGACCGCCGCGAGCAGGACCTGCTGTCGATCGTCCCGCGCGAGCGCCGCCGTCCCTACAAGGCGCGGCGCATCCTCGCGGCCGTGCTGGACGAGGGCTCGCTGTTCGAGGTCGGTCGGCCGTTCGGGCGTTCGCTGATCACGGCCCTGGGACGACTCGACGGCCGGCCGGTCGGCGTGCTCGCCTCGGACCCGAACACCTACGGCGGCGGTCTGACCGCCGACGCGTCCGAGAAGCTCACCCGCTTCGCCGACGTCTGCGACCAGTTCCGGCTGCCCGTCGTGAACTTCGTCGACCAGCCGGGGTTCGTGATCGGCACCGAGGCCGAGCGGCGCGGGACGATCCGCCGCGGCACCCGTGCCCTCGTGGCGGTCTATCAGGGGACCGTGCCCTGGGTCTCGGTGCTCGTGCGCAAGGTCTTCGGCGTCGCGGGCGCGGCGCACGGCCAGGCCCACGGCTTGAACCTGCGCTACGCGTGGCCGTCGGGCGACTGGGGCTCGCTGCCGATCGAGGGCGGGATCGAGGCCGCCTACCGGCGCGAGCTCGAGGCGGCCGACGACCCGGCCGCGCTGCGCGACGAGATCGAGGCGCGCCTCAACGCGGTGCGCTCGCCCTTCCGCACCGCGGAGCGCTTCGGCGTAGAGGAGATCATCGACCCGCGCGACACGCGGCCGCTGCTGTGCGACTGGGCCGAGCGCGCGCATGAGCTGGTCCGCTACGACGTCCACGCCGGCCCGAAGCGCCGCGGCCTGCGACCGTGAACGGCGCCGAGCAGCGGCCGGACGCGCTCGAGCGGCGTCTCGGCGAGCACCGCTACGGCGTCACGCTGTTCCTCACGCTCGCGGTCGTGATGTTCGCGGTGTCGGCGCCCGATACGCGCTGGGCGCGGGCGGTGGGGATCGCCCTGCAGGGCACGATGCTCGTGGTCGTGATCATCACCTCGGGGGTACGCCTGGACGAGCGCAGGCGGATGGCGGTGCTGGTGGCGGTCACGGTCACCGCGCTTGCGGCGGTGATCGCGTTTCGGGACGTGCGCCAGGCACTCGCGCTCGGTCTCGCGGGCGTGCTCGTGATCGCTGCCCTCCCGACGCTGACCCGGGGAGTCGTGCGGCTGCTGCGCACGCAGGGAGTCACGATCCAGGCGGTCTTCGGCGCGCTCACGATCTATCTGATGCTGGGCCTCGTGTTCGCCTTCGCGATCGGGGTGACCGCCGACCTCTCGTCCGCGCCCTTCTTCGGGGTCGACGGCGACGGCGACGTCAGCGACCACGTCTACTTCAGCTTCACGTCGCTCACGACCACGGGCTTCGGGGACCTCGCGGCCGCCACGCGCTTCGGCCGCGGCCTGACGGTGCTCGAGACCCTGCTCGGCACGATCTATCTCGTGACGGTGATCGCGCTGCTCGTCAGCAACCTGCGCCCCGGCCGCCGGGCCTGAGCCGCGCGGCCGCTCGGGTATCCTCGCGCGCATGCCCGAGGCGCCGCAGCCGATGACGACCAACCCGTTCGCGGTGCTCTGGAGCGACGTCCGCAGCGACCGCGCCGCGAAGGCGTGGCCGCCGGGCGAGACGGAGCTTCAGCCTCGCCCGCACGCGTCGCTTCGAGCGCGACCCGCTGGGCCTGCTGCTCGAGTCCTACGAGCGCTACGGCCCGGTGTTCACGCTCAAGGTCTTCCACCACAACGCGGTCTTCATGCTGGGCCCCGAGGCCAACCACTACATACTGGTGTCCCACGCCAAGAACTTCCTCTGGCGCACGGGCCACCTGCGCGACCTGATCCCGCTGCTGGGCGACGGGCTGCTGACGACCGACGGGGACTTCCACCGCACGCATCGCAAGCTGATGCTGCCGGCGTTCCACCGCGAGCACATCGCGGCGGCCACGACGGTGATGCGCGACGAGGTCGACCGGGCGCTTGCCGAGTTGCGGCCCGGCGCCGTGATCGACCTCTACGAATGGACCCGCCGCGTGGCGCTGCGCGTCGCGCTGCGTGCCCTGTTCGGCATCGACCCCGACACCGCGCGCGCCGGCGACCTGAACGCCGCGGCCGAGTTCGAGTCCGCCCTGTCCTTCTACGGGACCGACATCCTGCTGCAGATCCCGCGCGGGCCCGTTCACGCCGTTCAGGCGGCTGATGCGCTCCCGCGCGACGGCTCGACGCGCTGATCTACTCCGAGATCGACCGCCGCCGCGCGACGGGGGAGCGCGGGAGCGACATCCTCTCGCTGCTGCTCGACGCGAGCGACGAGGACGGCAACCGGCTCGAGCGCCGTCACGTGCGCGACGAGGTCATGACGCTGCTGTTCGCCGGCCACGACACGACGACCTCGACGGTCTCCTTCATGTTCTACGAGCTGGCGCGCAACCCGGAGGTCGTCGACGACCCGGGCACCACGGTCGAGATGATCCTCGACGAGACGCTGCGCAAGTACCCGCCGGCCTACATCGGGCCGCGGCGCGCGGTCGAGTCGTTCGAGTTCGCCGGCGCGACCGTGCCCGGCGGCGCGCACGTCGAGTACTGCTCGTGGGCCAGCCACCACCTGCCCGACGTGTGGCCCGCGCCCGAGCGCTTCGACCCCGGGCGCTTCAGCGAGGAGAACAAGGCGAAGATCCCCCAGGGCGCCTACGTCCCGTTCGGCGGCGGGTCGCGCACGTGCATCGGCATGCGCTTCGGGCAGGCCGAGCTGGCGATCATCGCGCGCGCGATCCTCGAGCGCCACCGGCTCGAGCTGCTGCCCGGCTTCGAGCTCGACATCCGCCACGCCCCCACGATCTCCCCGCGCGCCGGGCTGCCCGTGCGCGTGCTCGCCGCGGACCCCGCGCCCGTGCTGTCGGCGGGCGTCCCCGTCCCCGCGTAGGGGCCGTCCCGATCCGAGCGGCTGCGATACTCAGGGCTGAGGTGCCGCTCCCCAGAGGACCCGAAGAACCGTGCTGACCGCGGGCCGCGCCCTGCTGATCCTGGCGTTGGCGATCGCCGCGTACGGCGTGCTGGCATCGCTCTACGGGGCGCGCATCTCGAACGCGATCGGCCTCGGGGGGCGCAGCGGCCGCGCCTGGATCGCCTCGGGCCGGCGCTCGGTCTACGCGCTGTTCGGGACGCTCGGAGTCTGCTTCGTCGTGCTCGAGGCCGCGTTCCTGCGCTCCGACTTCTCGTTCGAGCTGGTCGCCGCCCATTCCTCGACCACGACCTCGTCGTTCTACCGCGCGACGTCGATCTGGTCGTCGCAGGAGGGCTCGCTGCTGCTGTGGGTGACGCTGCTGAGCGCGTGGTCGAGCGCGATCCTCTATCTGAGCCGCCACCGCGCGCGCGAGGTCGCGCCCTACGCGACCGCGGTCCTGCTCGCGATCGCCGCCTTCTTCGTGGCCCTGCTCGTGTTCCTCGAGACGCCCTTCGGCCGGCTCGACCCGGCGCCGATCGAGGGCGCGGGCCTCAATCCGCTGCTGCGCCACCCGGCCATGATGTTCCACCCCCCGATGCTGTACTCGGGCTACACGCTGTTCACGATCCCGTTCGCGTTCGCGATCGGGGCGCTCGTGACGCGGCGGCTCGGCAGCGACTGGCTGCGCACCGTGCGGCCCTTCGCGCTGGCCGCGTGGCTGTGCCTCGGCGTCGGGATCGTGCTCGGCGCGCGCTGGTCGTACTCGGAGCTCGGATGGGGCGGGTACTGGGGATGGGACGCGGTCGAGAACGCGTCGCTGATGCCGTGGCTGATCGGCACCGCGTTCCTGCACTCGATGATGGTGCAGGAGAAGCGCGGCATGCTGAAGGTCTGGAACGTCTCGCTGATCCTCGCCGCCGGGATCCTCGCGATCCTCGGCACGTTCCTGGTGCGCTCGGGCATCCTCAACTCGATCCACGCGTTCGGCGCGTCGACCCTCGGGCTCCCGTTCCTGATCCTGATCGCGGTGATGGTGGTGGGATCGGCCGTGCTCGTGATCACGCGCGCGCCGCAGCTGGCCTCCGAGCACCGCCTCGACTCGCTGCTCTCGCGCGAGACGGTGTTCCTGCTCAACAACCTCGCGCTCGTGGGCCTGTGCTTCGTGATCCTGTGGGGGACGTTCTTCCCGCTGATCTCGGAGGCGTTCACCGGCAAGCAGTCGTCGGTCGGCCCGCCGTGGTTCGGGCGCTACACGGTCCCGCTCGCGCTGCTGCTCGTGCTGCTCTCCGGCCTCGGCCCCGCGATGGCGTGGCGGCGCACCACCGCGGCGAGCCTGCGGCGGGAGCTGTTCGGGCCGGTCGCGATCGGAGCGGCGACGCTCGTCGTGCTGCTCGTCGCGGACGTGGAGCGGCGGCCCGCCGCGCTCGCGATGTTCGCGCTCGGCGCCTTCGTGATCGCGGTGGTCGCGCAGGAGTTCGCGCGCGGCGTGCGGGCCCGGCGCGCGATGACCAGCGAGGGGGTCTGGGTCGCGGCCGTGTCGCTCGTGCGCCGCAACCGGCGACGCTACGGCGGCTACCTCGTGCACGTGGGCGTGACGGTGCTGCTCGTCGGCGTGGCCGCGTCGTCGACCTTCCAGGACGCCCGCGACGTGAAGCTCAGCCCGGGCGAGCGGGCCCAGGTCGGCGGCTACGAGATCCAGTACACGCGCCCGACCGGCAGCATCGACGTCGCCGACAACGGGTCGCTGGAGAAGATCAACCTCGGCGCGGACCTGCGCGTGCGCCGCGACGGGGAGGTCAGCACGCTGCACACCGAGCGCAGCTACTTCCCGTCCACCTCGGCCGGGCTCGGAGCGGTGTCGCGCTTCTTCGAGGGCGAGGCGACGAGCGAGGTCGGGCTGCAGTCCGGGCTGCGCAGGGACCTGTGGACCGTCGTGGCGCCGGACACCTCGCTGCTCGACGACACGATCAAGCGCGGCGACCGCGTGTTCGAGCTGGCGGCCAAGCTGCCCGCGGCGGAGCGCTCGGCGGCGCTCGGCGAGACCCTGCGCCGGCTGGTCCAGCGCTACCCGGCCGACGCGCCGCCGGCGACCTTCCGCGTGCTGGTCTCGCCGCTGGTCACCTGGATCTGGCTGGGCGCCCTGATCGTCTTCTTCGGCGGCGTGATCGCGATCTGGCCTCCGCCGGCGGGCGCCACGCGCACCGTCACCGCGACCCAGGCGGCGCGGCTCGCGCGCGATCTCGGCCGGGCTTGACGCGGGGCAGCCGGCCGCCCGCGCGACGAACCTGATGGACGTGCTGCTCGTGCTCGCCGTGCTGGTCGTGGTGGTGCTGCTGATCGCGGCGCCCCTGCGCGCCGGTCGCGCGGCCGAGGAGGAGGCCGAGCCGGCCGCCCGGCGCGCCGACCTCGAGGCCGCGAAGGAGGCCAAGTACCGCGAGATCCGCGACGCCGAGCTCGACCATCGCACCGGCAAGCTGACCCGCGAGGACTGGGAGCGGCTCGACGCGTCGCTGCGCTCGGAGGCGCTCGACATCCTTCACCGGATCGACGCGCTCGATGCCGGCGCGCGTTCACCAAGTCGGGGTTGACACGGCACCCGGGCCGGTGAGAGGGTCGCGCTGCTCCTCATGCTGTCGCGCGAGACTCCCCGGAGAGGGACGGGCCGCCGCGTCGCCGTCGGCCTCTTCGCGCTGCTCGCCCTGATCCTCGCGCTCGCCGGTCCGGCGGAGGCGCGGAAGTACTCGTCGGCGACCTACTCGAGCCCGATCGCGCTGTCCGCGGACGGGAAGTACGTGTGGAGCGTGAACCCGGGCGCCGACAACGTGTCCGTGATCTACGCCAGGACGAACAAGGTCGTCGCCAAGGTCAAGGTCGGCGACGAGCCGCAGAGCGTCGCGCTCGACCCGAACAACCGCTACGCGTACGTCGCCAACGCGGCGTCCGGGACGGTCACGGTGATCCGCATCACGAGGGCGAGAGGGAGCCGCGTGAAGGCGAAGGCCGACCGGCGCGCGGGCAAGAAGGGGCAGATCGTCACCGGGTCCGAGCCCTGGAACGTCGTGGTGTCGCCCAACGGACGGCGCGTGTACGTCGCGAACTCCGGCCAGGACACGATCACGGTGATCGACGGGACGAAGCCCCGGCGCAAGCGCGGGGTGATCGGCCACGTGAACCTGCGGAGCAGCGTCTGCAACGACCCCGATCGCACGCGGCACTTCCAGCCCCGCGGCCTCGCGGTCACCAAGAACAACAAGCGGCTGCTCGTGACCAGCTTCTTCTCGTGGACCCTGCCCGGCGGCGCGCAGGCCAGCGACGTCGGCCGGGCGGGCGTGGTCTGCCGGCTCGGCGTGAGCAGCAGCTCGAAGAAGATCCGCAAGTACCGCGCCAAGTCGAAGGTCTCGATCGGGCCGCAGGTCACCGGCTTCACGGTCGACTCGACGGGCGACGGCGTGCCGGACCCGACCTCGGCGTTCCCGAACCAGATGCAGAGCATCGTCGTGCGCGGCAACCAGGCCTTCCTGCCGAACATCGCCGCCTCGCCGACCGGGCCGCTGCGGTTCAACGTGGACACGCAGGCGTTCGTGAACGTGCTCAACGGCGCGAGCAGCGGCTCCACCACCGACGCGGGCTCGGCGAAGTTCATCAATCTGCACCTCGGCGCGCGCCAGCCCGAGCCCAACAAGAAGAAGCTCTTCTTCGCGAACGTCTGGGCGATCGCGTTCACCAAGCAGAGCGGCGCGGGCGCGGCGTACGTCGTGTCGTCCGGGCAGCGACCTGCTCGTGAAGGTCAACGTCGACGCGAGCGGGAAGCTCACCAACACGGTCGACGCCGACACGACCCGCTACATCGACCTGAACGATCCCGCCAATCCCGCGACCGCCGGCGACAACGCGGGCAAGAACCCGCAGGGCATCGTGATCAACAAGCAGGGGACGCGCGCCTACGTCCAGAACTTCGTGTCGCGCAACGTGTCGGTGGTCGACCTCACGACCGACAGCGTGATCAAGGCGATCCGCACGGCGCCGCTGCCGGCGCCGGGGTCGCCGGAGGAGGTCGTCGCCGTGGGCGGCGAGCTGTTCTTCTCCTCGCGCGGCCTGTTCAACAAGCCGGCGGGATCGACGGTCTCCAACCAGGAGCGGCTGTCGAGCGAAGGCTGGCAGAGCTGCGCGAGCTGTCACTTCAAGGGCCTCACCGACAGCGTCGTCTGGCAGTTCGGCGTCGGCCCGCGCAAGTCGGTGCCGCTGAACGCGACCTTCAACCCGCGGAACCGCAACGAGCAGCGCGTGCTCAACTACTCGGCGATCTTCGACGAGATCGAGGACTTCGAGGCGAACATCCGCAACGTCTCCGGGCCGGGGGCGCTGGCGGCGCCGCTGCCGTGCAGCGCACCGCCTCCGGCGACCAGCACGCTCGATCCCAACCACGGCATCCTGGTCGGTGACAACGGGAACCTCAACCAGGCGCCGTGCGTGCTCAACGCGTTCGCGAAGGCGAACGCCGGCCGGCCGGGTCACACGGTCACGCTGCCGGGCAGCACCACGCAGATCCAGGGGCTCACGGCGCTGCGCGAGTGGGTCAAGTTCGCGGTCCGCACGCCGCGCGGCGTGTCCACGAGCAAGGGCGTCGGCAACCGGCTCACGAAGAAGCAGATCAGCCAGGGCCGCACGCTCTTCACGCAGGCGGGCTGCGCGGCCTGCCACGTCGGCGGCAAGTGGACGATCAGCACGAAGGACTTCACCTCGCCGCCGGCCGGCACCGAGATCTTCACCGAGACGGTGCCCCCGGCCACGTTCGGCGCGCCGATCGGAGCGCAGTACCTGAACCGGTTCCTGCGCGACATCGGGTCGTTCAACCTCGGCGTGAAGGGCGGGCCGAACCCGCTCGGCGCCAACGTCGGCGGAGTGGAGAAGGCATCGGCGGCGCTCACGGCCGGTGTCGCGGGCCCGGCGCCGGACGCGCTCGGCATCGACTACAACGGCGACGGGCGGGGCATCGGCTTCAACGTGCCGTCGCTGCTCGGCATCGAGGCCTCGCCGCCCTTCTACCACAACGGCGCGTGCGAGAGCCTCGCCTGCGTGGTCGGGAACGTGAAGCACCGCACGGCGAACGGCAAGCAGCCCGACAAGCTGCCGAACGCGAAGGACCGCGCGCGCGTCGTGAAGTTCCTCCAGTCGATCGACTCGCGCACCAAGCCCTAGGCGCCGCCGAAGAAGTGGCCGGGCGCGGCGCGCGCGGCTACGATCGTCCTGTTCCGCATGACGCGGGACAGGGAGGGTTCGTAATGGGATTTCGCATCGCCAGGCGCGGCTGCGAACGTCGCCATCGGCGTACGCGGTGGGCCACAGTGCTGGGCGGCAGGCCGATGGCTCGCGGCGGCGTTGGCGTCGGCGCGGTGCTCGCCACCGCAGCGCCGCGGGCATGTGTGAGAGCCTCGAGCGCCTCGCCGCGGACCACGTGACGGCGCCGGGATCCGCGGCGGTCCGGCCGGCTTCGTCCTGATCACCGCTGCTCCCGCCTCGAGGCACGAGGTCGTGGAGGGCATACCGGTCACCTCGGTGGCACGCACGCTGGCCGACGTAGCCGCGCTCGGCAACCGGCGCCACCTCGAACGTGCCGTCGAGGCAGCGGAGGCGAGAGGCGTTCTCGATGTGCGTGACGTCGACCGGCTGCTGATCCCGGGGCGACGTGGGGTGCGGGCGCTGCGGGAGGCGGTGCACGAACACCGGCGGCCGCTCGTGACCAACTCGGAGCTCGAGCGCCTGTTCCTGTTGGACTGCTGCCGCGCGGCCGGCCTGCCGATGCCGGCGACCAACGTGTTCGTGGCCGGCCATGTCGTCGACGCGGTCTGGCACGACCACAGGCTGGTCGTCGAGCTCGACGGTCACGCCTTTCACGGCACGCGCGCTGCCTTCGAGCGCGACCGCAAGCGCGACGCAGACCTGCAGCTCGCGGGCGACCGCGTGCTGCGCCTCACGCACCGGCGCCTGACACGGGAGCGGGCCGCGGTGATCGAGACGTTGCGGTCGCTCCTGGCGGTCAGCGCACGCCGACCGGCTCCGGCTTGACGCGCGGCGCCACGCGGCGGGCGGGGGAGGGGGCGGGGCGCGGCGGGCGCCCGATCCGGGCGACGCCCCACGAGAGCGCGGCGATCAGGGCGAGGTAGAGCGCCAGCACGACGGCCGTCGCGCCGCCCCACAGCCACGCCGGGACGTCGAAGTCGCGCTCGCGCTGGAGCACCTCGGTGTCGCGCTGGAGGGCCCGCGTGAACCGGGGCGCGGCCGGGACCTCCGCGGCGGGGATCGCCGGGTCGGCCGGCATGTAGACGGGCGCCCCGAGCACCGCGTTGCCGGAGTGCACCCGCACGAGCGACTTCCAGGACCCGTGCACCGGGAACGGCTCGTGGGTCCGGTACACCCCGGGCGCGACCTCGCGCAGGCGGTCGACGTGCAGCCCGCCGCCCTGCCAGGCCGTGAGGGTGACCCAGGCAGGGTGCTCGGCGAGCGAGCGCGGCGCGATCCGGACGGTCGCCTCGGCCGAGCCGGACTGGCCCGCGGTGCGGTCGAGCGTGACGCTCGCCCGCGCACCGGCGGGCACCTCGCCCTGGAGGCCCGCCGCGACCAGCAAGGCGACGGTGGCCGTCGCCGCGACGATCCCGCTGCGCGCGATCGCCGGGCGCGGGAGCTCGCCGCGCAGGCCGAGCCCGAGCAGCGCGCCCGCGACGCCGCCGGCGACCCCGGCGGCGACGGCGAACACGATCGCCTCGGGCAGCAGGTCGGCGCTCCACGGCAGCCGCATCGCGAACTGTGACCAGGCCCATTCGGAGCCGAGGCCCGCGGTCCCGATCAGCGCTCCGCCCGCGACTCCGAGCGCGAGCGGGCGCCGGGCGAGCAACAGCGCGAGCGCCTCGATGCACAGCGCCTCGCCCAGGTAGAGCGCGAGGCTCGGGGTCGTCTGGCCGAACACCGGCCCGACGAGCAGGCTCACGCCGCCGCGGATCGCGAGGAAGAACAGCGCCGCCCCGAGCGCGCCGCCGCGCCCGATCCAGATGCGCGCGGACACCAGCGCGAAGCCGGCGGCGAGCGCGATCAGCATCGGCTGGAACACGAGCCGGTACTGCGGCACGCCGAAGTCGAACTCGGCCTGGAAGGTCGAGAGGCCGATCAGCAGGCCGCCCATCAGGCCGACGCGCCGCAGGGCGGTGACGTGCTCGGGTCGCAGCCGGCCGGCCGCGGCCTGCGGCGACCCGGAGGGCCGCGGCGCGCGCGCCCGCATGCCCTCGGCGAGCAGCACGGCCTGCGCGACGAGCGAGAGGCCGGCGCCGCCGATCAGCATCAGGTGCGTCGGCCCCCAGAGAGTCACGTCCTGGCCGAACAGGCGGTGCCAGACGTCGTCGAGCGGGAAGGCGATCAGGGAGAACGCGCCGCACGCCGCCATCAGCACGCCGCCGGCGGGCGCGTACCAGCCGCGCGCGATCCGGACCGCGCCCGGCCCCGGGCGCTCGGTCGGCAGCACGATCGCGAGCACGCCCGAGGCGAAGACCCCGAAGAGCCCGGCGAGGATCAGGTAGTGGGCGGGGTTCGCGAGCGGCCCGGCGTCGCGGCCGTTGTCGATGTGCAGCGAGATGTCCCAGTACATCCCGAGCAGCGCGACGATCAGCGCGACCGCGGCGAGCGCGGCGGGCAGGGCGGCCCAGCCCGGCAGGCCCGAGACACGCTCGGCCGCGTTCGCGATCCGGCCGAGGACGCGGATCCGGCCGGCGCGATGCCCCATCGCGAGCGCGATCAGGGTCGTGGACGCAAGCCCCGCACCGACGCTGGCGATCGCCACCTGCCCGGTCTCGGCGCCACCGGCGGGCTCACCCGCGGCGAGGGGGAGGAGTGAGAGGATCGAGGCGGCGGCTTCAGAAAGCACTGGGAACCTCCGATGCAGCGGTTGGCCAGAATGCGACGCTGAAAACTGTTACATGGATCAGTGTCACATGTCAAGGCGTAACCTAAACCCCGTTGTGACCGACTTCACACAGGACGCAGGCGAGAGCCCCGCCGACGGGCTGCTGACGATCGACGAGCTCGCATCCCAGGTCGGGATGACCGTTCGCAACGTGCGCGCCCATCAGTCGCGCGGGCTGCTGCCGCCGCCTGAGATCCGCGGCCGCACCGGGTATTACGGACCCGAGCACGTGGCGCGCCTCGAGCTGGTCAAGGACCTCCAGGCCGAGGGATTCAACCTCGAGGCGATCCGCCGCATCGTGGAGCGCACCCCCGGAGCCTCCTCGGCCGCCGTGCTCGACTTCACCCGCGCGCTCGCGCAGCCCTTCTCGGACGAGCCGCCGGAGGTGGTGGACGCCGAGCACTTCACCGCGCGCTGGGGAGACGAGGCCACGCTCGCGCATCTCGAGAGAGCGCAGCGCCTGGGTTTCGTGCGGCCGCTCGGAGACGGGCGCTTCGAGGTGCTGAGCCCGCGCCTCGAGCGCGCCTCGAACGAGCTGGCGCGGCTCGGTGTGCCGCTCGACGTCGCGCTCGACCTCACCGAGACGGTGAAGCGGCAATCGGAGGCGATCGCGAAGGCCTACGTCCGCCTGTTCCTGGACCACGTGTGGCGGCCCTTCCAGGAGGCGGGCGAGCCGCCCGAGCGGTGGCCCGAGGTGCGCGAGGCGCTCGATCGGCTGCGCCCGCTGGCGGGCGAGTCCCTGTCAGCCGTGTTCGGGCTCGTGATGACGGCCGCCGTCGAGCGCGCGCTCGAGCAGGAGCTCGCGCGCATCGGGCGCGAGCAGCGCCCCGGCCGCCGGCGCCGCTAGATCATCTACCGCGCGATCCAGCCCGAGAGGAACATCGAGGCGCCGATCGCGGCGACTGCGGCGCCGCCCCAGAAGAGCGCGTCGCTTGCGCCGGCGCTCGCGGAGATCAGCGCGGTCAACGCGCCCATCACGAAGAGCGGCAGGCCGACCTCCCAGCGCCACGAGACGGCGGACCGGCCGGGGGGCGTGCGAAACGTCCGTCTCATCCCCCAGCGGTCGCGTGCCATGAGCTGATCGTAGCCGCGACCATTGGGGGCGTGAAGCGATGCGCGTGGGCCGGCGAGGACCCGCTGATGGTGAGCTACCACGACGCGGAGTGGGGCGTGCCCTCGCACGATGACCGCCACCTGTTCGAGATGCTGACCCTCGAGGGCGCCCAGGCCGGGCTCTCCTGGATGACGATCCTGCGTAAGCGCGGGGGCTACGCGAAGGCGTTCGCCGGCTTCGACCCCTCGCAGGTCGCGCGCTTCGACGCACGCAGGGTGGAGCGGCTGCTGGCGGATCCGGGCATCGTGCGCAACCGGCTCAAGGTCGGGTCCACGGTCAACAACGCGGCGCGCGTCCTCGAGGTGCAGGAGCAGCACGGGAGCTTCGCGGCCTATCTCTGGGGCTGGGTGGACGGCCGGCCGCTGCACGGGTCGTGGCGCGCGCTCGCCGACCTGCCCGCGGAGACGCCGCTCTCTCGCGAGCTCAGCCGGGACCTGAAGCGGCGCGGCTTCCGCTTCGTCGGGCCGACCGTCTGCTACGCGTTCATGCAGGCCGTGGGGTTGGTCAACGACCACGTCACGAGCTGCTTCCGTCACGGCGAGCTGCGCCGATTATGAGAGCCCCCCTTGCGATAACCCCTGCAAACCGCTTAGTGTCCGCCTACGCGCGGGCAGCGAGGCCTGTGGTATTCGAGCAAAGGACTCGCAGGGGAATCGGATATGGGGCCAGGACGCCCAACGGACTACGGACGCGGGAGGCGCTCCGCCATCTTGGTCGCGATGCTGGCGACCGCGATCGCGGCTGCCGTCGCGCTTCCGATCGCCGCCGGCGCCGTCACGCCGCTGCGCACGATCGTCGAGGACGTGCCCGGCGCGGCGGACTACCGCTACGGCGTGCGTGACAACCTCGGCGACTCGATGGACGGCCTCAAGATCGTCCAGAGCCCGTACGGGGGCTACCTCGGGGTCTACCACTCGGTCGTCGGCACTCGCTCGGTGGCGCGCGTGGCGAGCAGCTTCGACCTCCTGCACTGGGACTTCGAGGCGAACCTCGCCCAGGACGCCTCGCAGCCGACGATCTACAAGCTGGCGCGCGGCGGAGCGCTGGTCGCCTACGAGAGCCATGCCGGGTGCGCGGGCGGCGGGCACTGCCTCGCGCTGCGCTACTACGCGACCGAGTCGGCGCTGCTGCACGGCGTCGCGAGCAGGTCGCTCGTGCTGCCGCGCAAGCTCTCGAGCTGCGGGGAGGGGACGCCGAGCATCGCCTCCGCGACGTCGACGCTGACCAGCATCCGGCTGAGCTTCCACTACTCGCGCGACTGCCTCGTCGATCGCCAGGCGCGAGGGACGCTCCAGGGCTTCGACGCCTCGATGTGGACGGCGAGCACCGCGCCGAGCATCGACGCCGGCATCGTGGCGGCCGGCGCCTCCCCGGACGGGGCGATCCGTGACCGCGACAGCGGCTTCTACGACGGCGCGACGCAACTCCTCTACGAAGCGCCGGTCAGCCCGGGAGGGGCCGCCTCGTGGCGCAACTTCCTCTGGGTCGGCGCGGCCGCGACCCGCCTCGCGATCCAGACCCACGGCGGGTCGCAGTCGTTCGGATATCCCTCCTTCACCGCGCTGACCTTGCCCAGCGGCGAAGCCGGCGTCGTCGTCACCCAGTACGTGCACCCGCAGGGCGCGGCTCCGGGCGAGGCCGGCGAGCTCGTCTACTACCGGCCGCGCGATCCACCCACCTCGGCCCCTTCCAACCACGACCCGACGATCGGCGCGGCCGGCGACATCTCGTGCCAGAACACGACGTGCAAGGACGACGAGACCTCACGGCTGCTGTACGAGGACACTCCGACCAAGATCCTGACGCTCGGCGACAACCAGTACGAGGCCGGGGCGCTCGCCAGCTACCAGACCTATTTCGATCCGGACTGGGGCCGCCTGAAGGCCATCACGATGCCGAGCCCGGGCAACCACGACCCGCCGTCGTCGGGCTACACCGCGTACTTCGGCGTGCCGGCCAACTACTCGTTCGACCTCGGCGAGTGGCACCTGATCTCGCTCGACTCGACGGGCATCTCCGCGGCGACCGCGTTCCTCGAGTCCGACCTCGCGGGTCGCACGAACCGGTGCGTGCTCGCGTTCTGGCATCACCCGCGTTTCTCGTCGGGTTCCTCGCACGGCAACAACTCCGCGCTCGCGCCGCTGTGGGACCGGCTCTACGCGGCGGGCGCCGACGTGGTGCTGAACGGGCACGAGCACATCTACGAGCGCTTCGCGCCGCAGACGCCCGCGGCGCAGCCCAGCGCGTCCGGGATCCGTGAGTTCATCGTGGGCACCGGCGGGAAGGCCCTGCACTCGCTCGGCACCGTGCGCGCGAACAGCCAGGTGCGGGTGTTCGGGAAGTTCGGGGTGCTGCGCATGACGCTTCACCCGACGTCGTATGACTGGCGCTTCCAGGGCGAGGACGGCGCCGTCTACGACTCCGGCTCGGCCGACTGCGTCTAGTGACCTGACCGGCTGACGGCGCCGCGCGAGCGCCCGCCTTCGTTGACACGGTCGAGCTCGAGGATCTAGGGTCGCTGCGTGTTCCGGTGTGGGCGATGACACGCGCGGTCGTCTTCTCGACCGGCCTGTGCCCCTACTGCTTCCTCGCGAAGCGGCTGCTCGACCGGCATGGGATCGCATACGAGGAGCGGCGCATGCGCCGCTCCGAACGCGAGCAGCTCAGGGACCTCGGCGGAGGCCTCACCTATCCGCAGATCCTGTTCGGCGACCGGGTCGTGGACGGGTGGTCGGAGTTGCGAGCCATCGAGCGCAGCGGCGAGCTCGAACGCCTGGTCGCTCGAGGCTGAGGCGCTCAGCCATCGGCGGCCGGCGGCTGCGGACCGGCCTCAGAACGGCAGGCTGTCGTCGCCCTCCGCGGGCGCGGCGGCCTCGTCGCCCGGGGGCACGATCCTGAAGGCGCGGATCTCCTCGCCGCGGTCGATGCTCTCGACGCGCGAGCGCTGCTCGGCGAGGTAGCCGCTGAGGGCGCGCTCGAGGCCCTTGCCCTCGGCGAACAGCTCGCACATCTCGTGCACGGGAACCTCGTCGGAGCTGACACGCTCGGAGATCTCCTGAAGTCGCCGGTAGCCCTTCTCGAAAGTGATCGGTGTCGGCTCTGTCATTGCGTTTCGTCCTCCTCGATGTCGTCCACGACGGCGCGGGCCTGACCGTCGCGGAACCTCAGGCGCACGCGGGATCCCGCTGAGAGCTGCGCGACCGACGGCAGGGGGACGCCCTCCTCGTCGGCCACGAGCACGTAGCCGCGGCTGCGGAAGTCGCGTGCCTCGACGACCGTCGTGGCGTGGCGCAGGTCACGCTCGGCGTCGTGCAGACGGCGGGCGACCCGCTCGCGCGCGAGGTCCGCGCCACGCCGGACCTCGAGCTCCTCGCGACCGAGGCGCCGGAGCATCGCGCCCGCGGCCTCGCGAGCGAGCCGCGCGACCGCGTGCCCGTAGTCGCGCTGGTGGTCGGCGAGCTGGCGGGCGATGCCCACAGCGAGGCGACGGCCCTGTTCTTCGACGTCCGCGCCGCGCCGCGCGAGCGTCGCCGCGCCGTCGCCGAGCACGCCCTGCGCGACCACGAGGCGCTCGCGCAGGCGCTCGACCCGCTGCGGGACCGCGTCGAGCGGCTGGCGCGCGAGCTGGATGCGCTGCCGCACCTCCGCGAGCGAGGGCACGACCAGCTCGGCCGAGCGCGAGGGCGTGAACGCCGCATGCGCGACTTGGTTGCAGACCGGCGTGTTGTCGGTGTGCCCGACGGCCGTCACGACGGGCAGGCCGCAGGCGAAGATCGCGCGACACAGCCGTTCGTCGTCGAACGCGACGAGGTCCTGCACCGAGCCGCCGCCGCGCGCGATCACCACCACGTCGACGCGCGGGTGCCCCTGCATGTGGGCGAGCGCGTCGATGATGTCGCGCGGGGCGGACCTGCCCTGGACGAGCGCGGGGCAGGCGACGACGTGGACGGGAGGGAAGCGGTCCTGGAGCGCGCGCACGACGTCGCTCATCCCGTCCGACGACCGCCCCGCGATCACGCCGACCGCGCGCGGGAACTCAGGCAGCGCCCGGCGCCGCTCCGGGTCGCACAGTCCCTCCGCGCGCAGGCGCGCGAGCAGCTCGGAGCGCCGGCGCAGCAGCTCGCCCTCTCCGGCAAGCCGGATTTCGGTCACGATCAGGTCGAGCTTCCCGGCGACGGTCCAGAAGTCGGGGCGCTCGACCCTCGCCTGCACGAGGTCGCCGTGCCTGGGCTGATGCTCGAGCCCGCGGACCTGCGAGCGGAAGACCTTGCACGCGAGCTTCGAGTCGCCGTCGGTGAGGTCGAAGCAGAGCATCCCGCTCCCGGTCGTCTTCGGCCGCTGCACCTCGCCCTCGACCACCGCGCCGCCGACCGCGCGCACGGCGCGCGACAGCGCCGTCGCGTAGTCCGTGACCGTTATTGCGGTGATCTGCGCGGCTTCCATGCGAACCGCGCAGCCTAAGGTGAGGGTCGGCCGGATCTAGAAAGAGGGGAAGCCGAACTCGCGGAAGAACCAGAGCGCGCCCGTCCACCAGATCACCACGAGCGCGCTGAAGAGCAGGCCGCCCGCGACGGGCAGCGCGAAGCGCGGCAGGCCCTTCAGCTCGACGACCGTCACCTTCGCCGCGAACGCCCCGTAGAAGAAACATCCCGCGATCGAATGCGCCTCCACGCGCGAGTCGAAGTCCTGGAAGCCGAGCGCCCACAGGCAGTGGTAGGCGACCGGCAGCGTGAGCAGGAACGCGAGCGTCCCGGTGAGTCGGTGCGCGGTGCCGAGCCACGCCGGCCGCACGCGCGGAAACTGGATCACGTCGTAGATGCGAAGCGCCGAGAGCACCTGGACGAGGCCGAGCGTCAGCGCGGCCGTCGCGAACCAGGCCTTCATGTTGATCGTCTTCGTGAAGACGAGGCTGAAGATGCTCTCCCCAGTCGGGTCGTGCTCGTGCCCGTAGACCCCGATGCCGACGGCGACCGCGGCGCCGATCAGCGCGGGGACGAGAAGCTTGGCCGGGGAGACTCGGGGCGGGACCGGCGCGGTCGCCATGAAGCGACCCTACGCGGCCGGTGGGGTCGGGTGCAACGGCCGAGCGCGACGGACCCGCGTAACTCCGTTGACGCGCCCGGGGGGCGCGACTATGGTCGATAGGTGGATCGCGAAACGGATTTCCCGATCATCCGCGCGGTTGCGGTGCTGGCGATTCTCGCCACGGCATGGCTGTCACCGGCGGTCGGGCACGCCGCCGTGAGCGCCTCGTTCGACGATCCGATCGGCGACACGACCTACTACGCGCCCGACCTGGGCGCGACGAAGGTGACGGTGGGCGACGACGAGACCTTCACCGTCGACACGCGCATCGTGCCGCGGCCACCCGCCTATTGGGGCGGCTGCGCCTACACCGTCGGGTTCTTCCCCTACCAGACATGCGTGCCGGCGAACATGAACGTGACCTGGTACCTCGACTTCCTGCGGACCGCGGGCAGCGTCTCCGACGACGGCGCCGACGCGAAGGTGACCGTGATCCCGACGCGCACGCAGACCTTCTGGGAGAGCGCACGCTGGGACCCGGCCAACGGCAAGTTCTCCGCGGGCGCGAAGCCCGCCTTCGGCGAGGACGCGGGCGGCGCGCACTGGACGCTGCGGCTGGCCGACCTCGGGATCCCGAAGCCGGCGACCGTGCGGGTCTGGGCGGTGTCGCTCTACAAGTCCTACAACGGGGTCGGCACGCTGCTCGACTACTCCGACAAGGCCGGCCCGGGGTCGATCGCCGTCGCGGGCGGGCAGGCGCCGGCCGCTGGGAGCAGTTGCGTGCAGGCGACGCGCCGGGTCAACTCTCTGCAGCGCAGGATCCGCTCCGCCAAGCGGCGCGCGGCGCACGGAGGGCGCGCGGCGAAGCGACGCCTCGCCCGCCTGCGCGCGCAGCGCAAGCGCGCCCTGCGCAAGCTGAAGCGCAGGTGCGGGGCCCCGGTCAGCGGACCGGCGCCGACCACCGCGCCGCCGGGCTGCCGGCTCGTGACGAAGACGGTCCTCAAGCAGGAGGGCATCGGCATCTACGCCAAGTGGGTGCTGAAGCCCGAGGTCGTCGTCGAGTGCACCAAGTAGCCGCCTGGTGAACCGGTACCGGCCGGCCCGGGAGCGGGTACGGTTGGCCCATGGGCAGGGTTGCACTCGCGGCCGCGGTGCTGGCGCTCGCGCTGGCGCCCGCGAGCGCGGCGGCAGGCGTGCGCTACGCGTCGCCCACCGGACTGGGAGATTGCTCCACCGAGATCAGCTCCTGTCCGCTCGAAACGGCGGTGACGGGAGCGGCGGAGAATGACGAGATCGTCGTCGGTCCGGGCACGTACGCGTTGAGCGCAACGCTCAGTCCGACCGTGGCGCTGACGATCCACGGGACCGTTGGACAGAGGCCGCAACTCATCGCCCCGTTAGGCAGCCCCGCCCTCACGAGCTCGGCCACGCTCAACCTCAGCCGATCTCATCTTCCAGTCGCGCGACGCGGACACCCTGTCCGAGTTGGGCGCCAATTCGGCGGCGGAGCGGATCGAGGTGCTCGCGATCACCGAAGCCGGCTCGGTCGACGCGCTTCAGCCCGGTAGACGGCTTCGTCCTGCGCGACAGCCTGCTTGCGCGCGTACGGCACGAACGGGTCGCGGGCGCTCTACTACGAGGCTCGTGAGACCGGAGTGGTGACGCTGCGCAACGTAACGGCGATCGCCAGCGGGCCGGGCAGCGCGGCCCTTGCCATCAAGGCCACCGATACCGGCCCCGATTCGGTGATCGACGCGACGAACGTGATCGCCGCTGCCGAGGTAGACGTCTCCGCTTCGGCCGATCCGAGCACGAGGTCGACCGTCAACCTCTTCAACTCCAACTTCAACTCCGGGGACACGCCGTTCGGGCGAGGCACGATCGGCGGCAGCGGCAACCAGGTCCTGCCTCCGCGGTTCGTGAACACGGCGGCCGGCGACTTCCACCAGGCCGCGGGCTCTCCCACGGTCGACGCCGGTCTCGACCGATCCGGCCAACGGCGCGCTCGATCTCGATGGTGCCGCGCGTACCGCCGGCGCCGCGACGGACATAGGCGCATACGAGTCCCCGCCGTCGCCCGCGCCCGCGGGCGCGCCTGTCGACACGAGCGCGACCGGCACGATCATCGGCGCACTGCGGCTCAGTCGCCGGGGCGTGGTCAGCGCGAGGCTGGCATGCCCGGCGAGCGAGTCACTCTGTAGGTGGTCCTACCAGCTGAGGTCGAGGAGGAGCGTTCGCACGCGCGGCAAGCGCAGGGTGATCAGGTTCGGGAGCGGCAAGGCGTCCGCGCCGGGCGCCAAGCGGGTGACCGTCAGGATCAAGCTGTCGAAGCGGAACTTCCGGCTGATCAAGCGCAAGCGGCGCCTCGCGGTGAAGCTCACCGTGCGCATGACCGACGCCGCGGCCAACATCGCGACGACCAAGCGGACCGCCACGCTGAGAGCGCCGAGGAGGGCGGCGCGCTAGCGGCGCGCCGCCCTCCAGCGGCCGGCGATCAGCCTCCCAGGATCGCGGCGGCGAGGTCGGCCTTGAACGGCTGCGTGCCGGGCGCGAGCTGCGCGCTCGACAGCGAGCTGTTGGCGCGCGTGTAGTCGAGCTCCTTGGCGAGGTCCCCGACGCCGTTCGAGCCGGCGGTGGGGAGGATCTGGAGCGTGCTCAGCACGCCGAACGCCTGACCCGAGCTGTTCAGGAAGCCGCTGCCCGAGTCTCCGGGGACGCCGGGGGTCACGGTGTAGACGGTGCGGCTCCACCCGTTGCCCTCGGTCGCCACGACGGTGCCCTGCTTGGGGCTGAGCGTGGTGACTCCGCCGCGCAGAGACGAGTTGCCGTACGAGTACACGGTCGAGCCGTCGGCCGCGCCGCCGATCCCCGTCGGCCCGCCGAAGCCGGGGACGGACGGGTTCACGCTGCCGACGTCCGCGGGGTCGATCCTGACGAGCGCGAAGTCGTTGTACGCGCAGACGTCCGGGTCGGTCTCGCCCTTGGCCTGCATGGTCAGCCAGGAGTTGTAGACCATCGTCCCGGGCCGGCTCGCGCCGTCGATCTCGACCGGCGTGCCGACCGGGAGGGAGCCGCTGTCGCACCCGTTGGTCTCGGTCGATCCGCCGGTCCCGGAGCAGTGGGCCGCCTGGCCGAGGTAGACGTCGGATCCCTGGGTGAACACGAAGTTGGAGGTGCACTGTGCGCCGTCCGTGAACGTCATCACGCCGGGATGCACGGTGGCCTGACCGGCGGGGGCCCAGGCTGACGCGCCCGCCGGGGCGAACGCGACGATCGCGAGGGCGACCAGGGCGGTGCCGACCATGGACATGGGTCGTCTCATCGAACCTTCCTTCCTGTGGAGAGCCGCTCCCCCAGCGGCTGATCCTTGGAGTGAGCAGAGCTTCACGGGTTGTTCCCTGGGATTCGGGCATCTAGTCCTGAATCGGCCGTGCCCGTCCGGGGCCGCTGGTCCAATTCGGCACGTGCCGCTGGCAGAGCTCACAGGTCCGACGCGCGATGCGCTCGACCTGCTGCGCGACGGAGACCAGTTCAAGTGGTACGTCGTCTGGATGCTGGTCGCCGTGATGTGGATGTACAGCGTCGAGATCGAGCGGCGCGCGTGGCCGGTGGTCGCGGCGGGCCTCGCGCTGTGGTCGGCCGACTGGATCAACGAGATCCTCAACAGCGTCTTCCTCGAGCTGAACGACACGGCGCCGTTCTGGGCGACGACCGGCTCGACGGCCTACCAGATCTTCGTCGGGCTGAACGTCGAGATCTCGCTGATGTTCGCGATCTTCGGGCTGGCCTACGCGAAGACGCTGCCCGCCGACCGCGAGATGCGGATCCTCGGGATGAACAACCGGCTCGCGCTCGCGCTCATGTACAGCGTGATCGCGGTCGGGATCGAGGTGGTGCTGAACCAGCTCGACGTGCTGCGCTGGCATTGGTGGTGGTGGGACTGGCCGTTCGTCCCGCTGATCATCGTGTTCGGCTACCTGTGGTTCTTCCTCGCGGCCGCGCACGCGCACGACCTGCCGACCGACCGGCAGCGGTTCCGCTTCGTCGCGAAGCTTGCCGGCGTCGCCGCGACGCTGGCGCTCGTCACGGGCCTGCTCGGCTGGATCTGAGGGCTACGTGCCGGTGTGCGCGTCCCAGAAGCCGCGCGCACAGAAAGCGGCAGACCGCGAAGTCGAGGCCGCCGAGTGGCGCAGCCGCGATGCCGCGATGCTCGAGCACTTCCGCAGCAAAGGCGCGGGGTGGGAACCATGAGCACGGGCGTCGTCGGCACGGTCTATCCGACCGTCGCCGGACATGAGGCGAGACACTGCGCCGCTGGCGTGCTCTTGGGGCTCGACGTCAAAGAGGCGCGGGCCGATTGCCCGACCCCTCGGACGGCTGGCCATGTCACGACGATAGGGCCGATGGCGACGCCGCGCGAGTTCGGGCTCATGGTGCTGGTCGGCGGCCTTGACAACGACGACGACTGGCCCCCGCGCTGGCCGCCCGATAAGAGTTCCGAGCTTGCCGACGAGCGCCAACTGGCGGAAGTGGTCGAGCGGCTGGGGCTCGACAAGGCCGGCTACCTCGGGTTATACGAGGAAGCCTTGCAGCTCGCCGCGTCGCGCCGGTTCCGGTCGTTGGCGGCGGGTTACGAAGCCTTGACGGCGTGATCCCAGATGACCTCCACGTCGACAATCATGCCCTTGCGCACGGTAAGGACGTGCGTGGACCCAATGTTCGACTCCGGGCGACGGCCTTCGGCCCGCCAGACATACCGCGCCGCAACGCGGTCGCCAACATCGATGAAGTCGCCGATCAGTTCCAGGGTGTCGGCGTCCCAGGTGTCGCGGAGTTGTTTGCTCTGGTGCATGACCGCGTCCCGACCCATGAAGGGCCCCGGCTCCGGCCAATCGTCCGGCATCCGCATGATGACGTTCGGGTCGTACAGCTTGCGGAGGGCCTCCATGTCCCCCGCGTTCCACGCCTCCAAGGCGGCTTTGATGACCTCCACGTTCTCCTGCGACATCGCTCGCGCAGTATCCCGCAGGCTCAGGAGTCGGCGTGAGCGTCTTGCTCCGACAGCCCCACGGCTTCGAGTCAGGCTGCCCGCGTTTGAAGACTCTCCACGCGCGAGCTGACGCACTGGCACCTGATGGTCGTTGAACTGCGGGAAAGCCTTTCGAGCCGCCGTTCTGCACTGGTCCTTGCTGGTCGGCCCGATCGGAGCCGGCGCGGTCAGCGACGACGTGAAACGTCGCTTCGAGAACCGTGGTGGATGCGTTCGTAAAAAGCAACCGCGCGGGACGTGCCTCGGTCGGCGTAGTCGCCCGTCGGGGTGTGGATCGTGGCCTGATAGCGAGAGCCCGTCTACGACTCCGCCCCGTGTTACCCAGGCTGTCCTGGCATCCGAGACCCAATGCCGCCGTTCTTGGTAGCCCGTGATGAGGAAGTCGCCAGAGTGGATGGTGAAGGAGGCGAGATCAGGGTCAAGCCACGTGACCCCCCGAGTTCGTCACCGTCCCCGAGCCCGTCTCTGTGAACGTGCCTGGGTAAGGCCCGTACGCCGATCCCCGAAACCGCGTACGAATAAGGCCCGGTCGCTTTCGCGAGAACGATGCCGGTTGCCACCCCCACCGCGGAAAGATTCTCCCCCGTCAGCGAGTCCACGGCAGACGCGCTGGCAGGCGACGCTGCCAAGACAAGGGCCAGCACCAGGCCCAGACCGAAGAACCGACGACGTTTCCGCTGCGCGACCATCCCGCCCTCCTTGTCGGACATTGCATCGGCCCCGTGCGCGGGCCGCATACCGAGCCTACTGGCGGTGAAGGCGCTGGGTCAAGGCGGCCCCCGCGCGTTCTCCGCGACATCGCCCGCGCAGTATCCCGCAGCGACCAGGGGGACGGTCGGACGGCCAGTCGTGCGAGCCGTGGGACCGCCGCCTAGCCGACCGGGCGCGCACAAGAAAAACCAAAACTTGAGACTAGGAGCCGCAGATGAACGACGTGAAGGCCGAGTTCGAGTCCGCAGTTGAAGTAGCTCGCGGCGCGCTCGCGCGGTTCCGCGAGGAGCCGATGGTGCCGAGCGAGAGGGGCGGCCCGCGCCTTAGCCCTTGGTTTCGCGTGTGGCGCGACGCCTCAGAGGTCGCCCAACGCTGGCACCGGCGGCTTGAGCAGAGCAGACCGGAACCGAACCTGGACGAGGAGATCGACCGGCTCCTAGACGAGGCGCAGGGGTAACGGAGGGAGCGATCTTCCAGCGTGCGATCTGACCCGACCGCCGTCAAGCGCAGCACAAGGACCGCGTGATCGCGATGCCGGGTCGCGGCTAAGGCACGAACACCCCCTGCCGCGCGAACAGAGTGTTGGGGCTGGTCGCCACGGCGCCGTCCGCGCCACCGTCGTAGACCTGCACCTGCCCGATCTGCCATACAGCGCGCTTGCCCTCCTTCACCGCGCCCGGCACGAGCGCGTCCATCGAGGTGGAGGCGGTGCAGGTCGCGCCGACGAGCGGATCGGCGGTGGGAGTGCAGGAGGCGTTCACCGGGAACGGGATGTCGACGACCGTCGCCGCATCGGTGCCGCCGCCCGGTGGCACGGCGTTGTTGCGGTCGGTGATCCGCAGTACCGCATTGGCCTGCAACTCGCCGGCGTAGTCGGTCATGTCGGCCTTGTTGCGGACGTCGGTGATGCTCATCGCGGCCGTCACGTCGGCCTCGTCGGCGGGCGTGGTGGGATCGCCGACGACCGTCACGAAGCGCCCGACCCGACGAACTCGGTGGCCTGCCCATTGGAGTCGGCGGTGCCGGTCGTGAGCCAGTCGGACTCCTGCACGGGCGGCGCGCACGAGGGGAAGGCGAGCGCCGGACCGTGCTGGCGGTTCGGAGCCGTGCAGCTCTTGAAGGCGACCACCAGCGAGGCGCGGAACGGGGTTGCGCCCTTGGGGCGGGCGTAGCCCGTGTAGGGGATCGGCTGCCAGTCGGCCCCGGAGTCGCGAACCGGATTGTTGCTGAAGTTGCCCAGCCCTGTGCCGTCGGCGTTCATCGTGTAGATGTCGAGATTGAAGTCGAAGGGCGGCCTCGCCGCACGCCGGAAGCCATCGAACGCGATCTTGGCGCCGTCCGGAGACCAGGCGGGCTGATCATCGCCCAGAGTCTCGCCCAGAGTGCCGGACGAATTGGTGAGTCTGACCACCCCGCTTCCGTCGGCGTTCATCGTGTAGATGAAGGACGTGCCGTCGCGATTGCTGGAGAACGCAATCTTGGTGCCGCTCGGCGACCAGTCTGGCTTACGATCTTGGGCCGCGTTGCTGGTGAGCGGCACTACCCCGCTTCCGCCGTGGCGTCATCGTGTAGATCTCGAGATCGCCGTCGCGGATGCTGGAGAATGCGATCTTGCTGCCGTCCGGCGACCACGCCGGCGAGAAATCCTCCCGCTCATCGGTGGTGAGCCGCGCTGCGCCACTGCCGTCGGCGTTCATCGTGTAGATCTCCCAGTCGCCGTCGCGAGTGCTCTGGAACGCGATCTTGTCCCCGTCCGGCGACCAGGCGGGCTCGCTGTCGTTCGCCGGATCGTTGTTGGTGATGTTGGTCTGGCCCGTGCCGTCGGCGTTCATCGTGTAGATATCGGTGTAATTGCCGACCTGGCTAACGAAGGCGATCTTGGTCCCGTCGGGCGACCAGGCGGGCTCGAAGTCGTTGGCCGGATTGTTGGTGACGTTGGTCAGTCCGCTGCGGTCGGGGTTTGTCGTGTAGATCTCGTAGTTGCCGTCGCGATTGCTGGAGAACGCAATCTTTCCGTTCGCCCCCGGGAAGGCGGCCTGTGCCGGTGGACTGATGACCAGCAGAGCTAAAACGGCGAGGAGCACGGGCCGAATCGACCGGTGCGAAACGAGTCGAGGCATCGAAGCCTCCTTAGTGGTCCACGGGGCGAGGAGCGGGGAGCCCAGGCCACATGTCCCGGACGGATGCTCCGACGCTACTCCGATTGGGCAGCGGTCGGAAGGGCTGGTTTGTTAAGGAGAGAGGCGCAGCTACCGGGTCGGGCGAGGCTAGCTCGGGAGGCTGCGCCGCCCAAAGGGTAGTTAGTTCCCGACGTTCCAGCCGCCGCGCGGCGCGCGTGGTCCGGCGCGGGTGCCGGTAACTCGGCCGCGACCAGCTCGGCACTCGCGGCAAGCTCGATCAGCGACTGACGCAACGCGGGACGTGCGCCGACCTCTCCGGCGGCGAGAGCCCGCTGCGCGCCGACGACCGCGCCCATGCGCGCGATCAGCGCATCCTGGCGAGCGTCGAAGGGATGGCCGCGCCGCATGATCCGGTCGACGTCCTGACGCACGGATGCCACGGCGCCATTGTCGCGCACCGCAGCGATTGGCTCGACTTGCTAACGGATTGCTAACGAACGGTGCAGAACTGACCGGATTTAGCGGCACCCGCTGTCACCACGTCACCGGGAAAACCGCTATCTAGTGCGGGTTTCCGTACAGGCCGTTACGTACCGGTATGGCTGTCCCAGAAGCCGCACTTGTGGTCGTCCGCGAAGCCCGTGGTGGGCTGCGGCGTCGGCGGCACGAACGACATCGCCGTGTCGGTCGCGTTCGTGTAGGCGGGCCAGTCCGGCACGCCCGTGCGGTTCGGTGAGCCCGCGCGGGCGAAGCGGCCCCAGTAGGTGACCATCGTCCCGGCCAGCGCCTCCTGGTCGGCGTTGAACGGGGCGTGCCCGCCACGCAGGGGCGAGTCGAACAGGTACAGCACGTCCGCGGCGTGGTAGCTGCCGAACGGGTAGCTCGTCGGCGGCACGAATATCTGCGGCGCGTCGGGATCGTTCAGCTCGTACTGGAATACCGGGACATGCTCCGACAGCTCTCCGGCGGTCCGGCGCGCGGGGCACGCGAAGATCGCGTCGGTCGCGATCGCGCTGATCGCCGGCAGCACGCCGGGGTAGTCGCCCAGCGGGTACTGGGCGGCGATGTCCGGCCCCGTCGCGTCGAGCCCGAGCGTCGACGCGAGCACCCCGACGATCACCGGATAGAAGAACGCCGGCGGGTTGGGACCGACGAGCGGCTCGACGAACAGCGCCGTGAAGATCGTGAACTCGTCGTGGGTCGACCCCTCGATCACCGGCACCCGGTTGAACTCGCCGCTCTCGATCGCCGACCCGATCGACTGCGGCAGCACGTCGCCGTCGACGTTCGGGACCAGCTCTCCCGCGATCTCCGGCTGGACGGCGAGCAGCGACCCGACGGGGAGCGCGCGCAGGCAAGCGACGGTCTGGTCGGAGCCACAGCCGGCGTTCACGGCGACGCTCTCGCCGGTGGCCTCCGCGTCCGCGAGGGAAGGCGTCCCGATGTCGTACGCGCCGCTCTGCGCGATCGCGCGGTCGAACAGCCCGGCGGACTTCGGTGAGGCGAGGTGCGCGTGCACGCTGAGACCACCGGCCGACTGGCCGAAGATGGTCACGTTGTCCGCGTCGCCGCCGAATTTCTTGATGTTGCGCTGGACCCAGCGCAGCGATGCCTGCTGGTCCATCAGCCCGTAGTTGCCCGAGGCGCCGGTCGGGGACTCGGCGCTGAGCGCGGGGTGCGCCAGGAAGCCCAGGTATCCGAGCCGGTAGTTCACCGTCACGACGATCACGCCGCGCTGCGCGAGGCGCTTCGGGTCGTAGTCGTCGCTTTCCCCGACCGTCAGGCCGCCGCCGTGGAACCACACCATGACCGGCATGTCCTTGTGCGCGCGCCCGCGGACGTTGGGGGCGAAGACGTTCAGGTAAAGGCAGTCCTCGGAGTCGGACTCGAAGCCGAAGGGCGAGGCGGTCTGCGCGCAGTGAGGGCCGAACTGCGAGGCGTCGCGCGGGGTGCGCCAGCGGTCCGGCGGCTGCGGCGCGCGCCAGCGCAGGTCGCCCACCGGAGGCGTGGCGTACGGGATGCCGAGGTACTTCTTGACGGCGCCGTTCTCGACGCCGCGCACCGGTCCCTTGTCGGTCGGCACGACGCCCGCGGCCGACGCTCCCGCGGCCATGAACGCGGCCGGCGCGACGCAGGCGACAAGCAGTACGACCAGCAACTTCCGAAGCGAGCCACAGCCCGCAAAAGCACCCCGAATCATGCGCCCCCCAAAGATGGTGTGAATCCCTCGATCTCCCGGCGCCCGCACCGTACGTGGCCACGGGCGTGCGTCACAGCCTATCCGCAATCCGGCCGATCGGGCCAGGTTCGGGGAGCGCCTATTCGACGGGCGCGGTCTCGGCCGGCTGCGCGAGCGCGCACGAGGAGCCGATCATCTCGAGCACCTGACGCACCTCGCAGGCGTTCGACCCGAGCGCGGGGAGGAAGTCCTCGGCGAGGCCGCGGGCGTAGACCGGCCACATGCGCTCGAGCAGCTCGGCGCCCTGATCGGTGAGCTGCACGTTGAGCGCGCGCCGGTCGGTCGGACACGCCACGCGCTCCACGAGGCCGTCCTGCTCCATCCGGTCCACGAGGCGGCTGACGCCGCTGTTGGAGAGCATCACCCGCTCGGCCAGGTCGACCTGGCGCAGGCGGCGGTCCGGGGCCTCGCGCAGCGCCGCGAGCGCGTCATACCAGGGGAGCGGGGGCAGGCCCTCCTGCTCGAGGTCGCGGCTGATGCGGCGGAGCATCGCGGAATGGGCGCGCAGGAACTCGCGCCAGGCGGCGAGGTGCTCGGGGTCGATCTGTGGGGCGGGGACTGCCGGAGCGGATGCCATGTGGACATTCTGACATAGACCGTTGACAGCGCAACGATATGTGCTACTTTGATGACACAGCAACTGTTGATCTTGCAATCAAAGGAGCATTCTGATGAGCACGACGACCACCCAGACCCCCGAGCGGCAGATCCCGGCGGGGACCTATACGGCGGACGCGGGTCACTCGAGCGCGACCTTCGAGGTCGAGCACGCCGGCGTCTCGACCTTCCGCGGGGCCTTCAAGCCGATCGACGCGCGGCTCGTCGCCGGCGAGGACGGCCTCCGGCTCGAGGGCGCGGTGCGGGTCGACACGATCGGCGTGGACGACGAGAACATCCGCCCGCACCTGCTCTCGCCGGACTTCTTCGACGTGGAGCGCAACCCGGAGGTCCGCTTCCGGTCGACCGAGATCAGCGGCCCGCCCGACGACCTCAGCGTGGCCGGCGAGCTGTCGATGGCCGGCTTCTCGCTCCCGGTGGAGGCGACCGGGCGGCTCCGCGGCCCGGTCTCGCTGCCGGGCGGCGCGCGCAAGGTCGCGCTCGCGCTGGAGGCGGTCGTGGACCGCACGGCCTACGGCATGAACTGGCAGATGGAGCTGCCCGGCGGCACCGCCGCGCTGGCAAACGACGTCAAGCTCGTCGTCGAGCTCGAGTTCAACGGGGAGTGACCGCGATGCGGATCCTGGCGATCCCCGGCAGCACCCGCCGCGACTCCCACAACGTGCGCCTGCTCCGCCACATCGCGGGGCGGGCGCCGCTGGGCGTCGAGGTGGACCTGTGGGACGGGCTCAAGTCGATCCCCCCTTACGACGAGGACGACGACGTCGCGCCCGCGCCGCCCGCGGTCGCCTCGTTGCGGGAGGCGATCGCCGCCGCGGACGGGATCGTGATCGCGACACCCGAGTACAACTCCTCGATACCGGGAGTGCTCAAGAACGCGATCGACTGGGCCTCGCGCCCGCGCGCGTCGACTTCCCTCCAGAACAAGCCGGTCGTGGTCGTGGGCGCCAGCACCGGCAGCTTCGGCGCGGTCTGGGCGCAGGCCGAGCTGCGCAAGGTGCTCGGCTCGGCCGGAGCGCGGGTCGTCGACGGCGGGCTTGCCGTGGCCAGGGCGCACGAGGCCTTCGACTCCGACGGGACGCTCTCGTCGCCCGAGCTCGAGGGCCGCTGCGAGCACACGCTCGAGGCGCTGATCGCCGAGATCGAGGCGGGACGCGTGCTCGCCGCCGCGCCCCCGCTCGCCGCCTGAGGTCCGGCGCCCACGCTGAGCGGCTAGCCCGAGTCGTACGCGGAGTCTTCCCAGGCGCCGGCCCTACGGCCCGCCCATCCAGGAGTGGAAGCGGCCGGCCGGGTCGTACCGCGCCCGGATCTCGTCCAGCCGCCGCCGGTGCTCGTCGCTGACGAAGCGGGCGGGCCGCACCCCGAGGTTCTCGTCGGCGAGCTGGATGCCGGTCGCGAGATGCTCCATCTCGCGCATCCGCGCGGCGGGCCACGCTGCGTGACGCTCGTCGTCGGCGGGGTCCCTCCATGACGCGTACAGCGCGATGTAGACGTCGTCCTCGACCGAGTAGGCCATGTCCGGCCGCTCGGGGGAGGGACCCCAGTTCATCCACATCGCATGCGAGGGCTCCGGCGGCAGCGTGTCCGCGATCCGGTGCAGGCCCGGCAGCAGGTCCGCAACCGGCGCGCTCGTCCACATGTTGTCGACCGCGAAGCGGTTGCCGTCGGGAAACAGCAGGCGGCTCGTCGCGACGAGGTCCGTGAAGTCGGCGGGCATGTAGGGGCTCGCCACGGTCGCCCGGTCGAGCACCGGGCACGTCTCGAGGATCGCGAGCGCGTCGCGGGCCTCCTCCTCGCCGGCGGCGAGGACCGGGCCGGTCACGCCGATCAGGCGCCGGTCGGGCTCGGGGCGCTGGAGGAACAGCATCATCTCCAGGCTGCGCGCGACCGACGGACCGACCTCGCGGGCCCAGGTGAAGATCTCGTCGAGCAGCTCGACGGGGTAGAGGTAGACCGAGTTCATCGCCGTCGCGGGCCACGGGTGCAGCCGCAGGTGGAAGCGCGTGACCACCGCGAAGAACCCCGGCCCCGCTCCGCGCGCCGCCCAGAACAGGTCCGCGTTCGTGTCCTCGTCGGCGTGCAGCAGCTCGCCGTCGGCGGTCACGACGTCGATCGCGGTGACGTTCGCGCACGCGGGGCCGAAGACGCGCGAAAGCCATCCGAACCCGCCCTGCAGCAGGTACCCGCCGACGGCGACGCCCTGGCAGTGCCCGACGGGGAAGAACAGGTCGTGCGCGCGCAGCATCCCCACCAGGTCGGAGCCCCGCACGCCCGGCTGCACGGCCGCGGTCCGAGCCGCGGCGTCGAGCGACACGTCGGCGAGCCGCGAGAGGTCGAGCAGCATGCCGCCGTCGCGCAGGTGCGAACCGGACCAGCTGTGCCCGCCGGAGCGCACGCCGACCTGCATGTCGCGCTCGCGCGCCGTGCGCAGCGCCCGCACCACGTCCTCCTCCGAGTGCGCCTGGACGATCAGCTCGGGAAAGCGGTCGGCGATGCGCCCGTTCCAGACGCAGTCGCGGCGCGCGGGCTCGTAGCCCGCGTCGCCCCGGCGCAGGACGTTCGCCTCAGGCACCGTATTCGCGGTGCAGCTCGGGGAGGATCGCCGCGAGGTTCGCGTACTCCTCGGCGCAGTGGCGCGCGAGCGCGCGCGGCACCGCGGCGGGGACCAGCCGCCGGCGCACCGCGGGCCGGTTGAGGACCCGCGCCGCGAGCGCGGCGAGCGGCGCGGGCGCGTACGGGCGGATCGCCGCGCCGAGCCAGAAGCGGCTGCGCAGGACCACGCCGCCGTTCGAGTCCAGGAACACGTGCACCATCTTGGTGTGCTGCATCCGGCGGCGGTCGTCGCCCGCGAAGCCGCCCACGATCGCCGCGACACCCGGCCGCTCGAGCGCGCCGCCCGAGAAGCCGAGGGCCTCGGGAGGCTGGAAGGCGATCCGCGCGTGCACCGTGCCGGTGCCGATGTCCTCGACCGGATGGTGCACGGTGCCCCAGTAGGGCTTCCCGCCCGGCGCGCGTGCCGGCTCGACGGAGTTGCGCTCGTGCGCGAGCGGGTGCCAGACCCTGTAGCGCAGCGGGTCGTGCGGGTGCCAGTCGAACCACCAGTCGACCATCTCGCCGGTCACGCCCGGCATCTCGCAGCGCATCGCGACGTAGCCGCAGCCGTCGGGCAGCACGCACCAGCCGCACTCGCCGGGCAGCTCCGACGGGTCGAGCAGCACGTCGACGTCGTCGGCCGATTGGGCGTCGCCGGGGTCCATCGGCCCTCGCTCGATCGCGTCGATCGCGCCCGGGTCCGGAGGGGTCAGCGGCCGCGCGAGGTAGTCCTCCAGGACGGGCACGCGCGCAGCATATTGGGAGCGAGCGCGCCCTCCGCTGCGGAGCGCCGGGTCAGGGTGTCGCGGGCGGTCGGCTCGTGTCGGGCGCCCCGGCCGCCGGGGGTTTGGCCGTGGCGGGCAGAGGGGTCGCGGGGGCCGCGGGAAGCGTCGTGTCGCGGCCGCGCACGGCATCGGGTCGCCCGCCCGGATGCGGGCGCGCCGGCCGGCGCGAGTGCGCGCGTTGCGGCGTCACCGCCGGTCGTGCGCCCCGGGGCTCTTTGGCGGGCGGGACGACGTGAGCGTGGCGCCCCGCGCGTCGCCCGATCGGGACCCTTGGCGCGCGTCTTCGCCGCGGCGCGTCGTTTCGCGCCGCCGCCGGCCCGGTTGCCGGCCCGTTCGGTGCGCGGCGCGCTCCCGCGGCCCGGCCCGGGCATCGGCGCGGGAACGCCGTGCGCAGCGGGAGCTTCGGGCGCGGCCTCTTTGTGCGTCAGCGGCACGGCCAGGTTCCCGGTCACGCCGGCGGCTCCGGCGCCGACCGTCGCGACGACGGCGACGGTCGCCGCGCCCTTGACCATCGCGGAGGTCGCCGCCGCCTTGCCGGCGGTGCCGCTCACGAGCCCGGCGAGCGCACCGCCGCCGCTTCCGCCTCCCCCGAGCCCTTGGAGGAGGGATGCCGCGGCGAGTGCCGGCAGCGGCGGCGTGATGGCCGTGAGGTCGCGCCTGCGGACCTTCATCGTCTCCTTGAACTCGCGACAGCCTGCGCACTCCCGCAGGTGGGCGCGGAGCCTGCGCCCACGCAGGATGCGGCGGTCCTCGGCCGACATCGAGCGGCGCACGGAGTCACAGGACATGTCGCGCCCCTCAGCCATCTCGTGCAAGGCCGCGCGCGCCTCGTAGACGAGCTGCTTGGTCGCGGCCTGACTCGATTCGAGCGTGGTCGCGATCTCGTCGTAGCCGAGCCCGCTCAACTCTCGCATCACGAGCGCGGCACGCTGCCTGTCCGGTAGCTCCCGCAGGTCGGCCACCAGCTGCCGCATGCGCTCCCGCGTCTCGGCGTCGGATCCCGCGGGAGCCGCAACGTGCGTTGCCGCGTCGAGATCCATGAGCGGCGCGCGCCGACGCAGTAACGAGACCGACTCGTTGTGCGCGATCCTGTACAGCCACGGCTTGACCCTGATCTCCCGGCGTTCGCCGGACAGCGCGCGCAGGGCGGCCGTCATCGTGTTCTGGAGCGCGTCCGCCGCGTCCTCGCCGTTGCCGAGGATCGCGCGACAGTAGCGGTACAGCGCCTGGTGGTGGCGCTGATACAGGACGGCGAAGGCTTCGCGATCCCCGCTTGCCGCTCTCCGCGCAAGTCGGTCGTCGCCGAGCAGGCGCAGCGCTGCGCCGCCAGCGTGACCATGCGACGGGGAAGCTACGGCTTCGCTCATTCATTACCCATATCGGCATCGCGGCGCGCAAGAGAAGGGCCCGCGCCCCCAACAAGCGGGCCCTTCGGACGAGTGGTCTAGGAGTTCGCCTCCTCCTGGTCCTTCAGGAGCTTCGCGCCGGCGGACACGCAGCGGCTGAACGGCGTTCCCTTCTGCCCGGCGACGTGACGCTTGCTCTGGTCGCGGCAGGCCTTGCGGGGGGAGTCGGTGCGGTCGCTGCCGAGCTTCGCCATGTCGGTGACGCACTTGCTGAACGGCGTGCCGGGCGTGCCGGCCACGTGCTTCTTGCCGAAGCTCTGGCAGTACCGGCCGTAGGCCTTCGCCTTGGCGGGGAGGCCGGCGTGCGGGCCGGGGGTGTTGCCGGACGGCGTGTCGCTCGGTGCGTGCCCCGTGCCGTTGTTGCTCGGAGCCTGAGGCGGCAGCGCCATCGCGGGCGCGGCCACGAGCGCGAGGGTCGCGGCCATGATGGCCGTCTTGATCGTGAGCTTCATGTGCTTGCTCCTGTGGGGGGGTCGAAGGTTGGCCTTTCCAGGTCAACAACGTCCACGGGGGCGTAAGGTCAGGGGGTAGTGGCTTTCGTTCCGCCCGCCCGTCACCTGCTGCGCGCCAAGGACCTCGCCGACGCCCGGTACTTCGAGACGCTGGACGTGGACGACATGGCCGCCGCGGCCGGGCTCTCGCGCGCGCATTTCAGCCGCGAGTTCCGCCGCGCATTCGGGGAGTCGCCGCACGCATACCTGCTCACCCGGCGCATGGAGCGCGCCGCGGCGCTGCTGCGGACGACGGACAGGTCGGTCGCGGACATCTGCTTCTCCGTGGGCCTGCAGAGCGTCGGCTCGTTCACGAGCAGCTTCACCCGCACCCACGGCATGTCGCCGACCGCCTACCGCGCGACCTTTCCGCCCGCCGCCGACCATGCGCAGGTCCCGGCCTGCGTGGTGCGCGCGCACGGGCGCCCGCAACGCCGCACGTTTCGAGAAGACAGCGGCCCGGGGCCGGGCTAACGTCCGCGGCGACCCTTCCCTTCGACCCAAGGAGACCACGATGATCAGGATCGCCAACGCCCAGCTGTGGGTGCACGACCAGGACGCGGCGCTCGCGTTCTACACCGAGAAGCTCGGCATGGAGGTACGCGCCGACGTGACCCTCCCGGAAATGAACTTCCGCTGGCTCACCGTCGGGCCCGCCGGGCAACCCGACGTCTCGATCGTGCTGATGGCCATTCCCGGGCCGCCGGTGATGGACCCCGAAACCGCCGAGCAGGTGGAGAACCTCATGGCGAAGGGCTTCGCGGGGACGATCTTCCTCGCGACCGACGACTGCCACGCCTCCTACGAGGAGCTCAAGGGCCGCGGCGTCGAGTTCGTCGACCGGCCCGAGGAGCGCCCGTACGGGATCGACTCGTCGTTCCGTGACCCGTCGGGCAACCACATCCGGCTCACGCAGGTGCGGGAGATGGCGGCGGTCTGAGCGGCCGCCGGCGCGGTCGAGCCGGGGGCGGCGAGCTGATCCTTCCTTGGACCCGTCGTCCCCGATTCGGCCGTGCAGGACTAGGAAGCAGCGGCAGCGGCGGGGACCGCTCCAAGCTGCTGCATCATCCCCAGCGTGTCCCAGTTCCCCCAGGTCTCGACGATCTTGCCGTCAGCGATTCGGTCGATGCCGATTCCCGTGACGGTGCTGCTCCTGCCGGAGGCCGGAAGGCCCATTAGGTCGCCGTCGTTGGTGCCCACGGCTGTCCAGCGGGTGACCACCTTGTCGCCCTCCGCGATCTGATCCTCGACCGTGATCCGCAGGTCGGAGAACGCGGCGCGATACATGGCGGCGGTCTGCTTGGCACCCTCGGGCCCGTGGATGCCCGCGTTCGGGTTCTGCGTGTCGTGGTCAACGGCGTCCTGGCTCACCAGCTCGTCCATCTCGTCCAGGTCTCCGCCGCTGAACAGCTCCAACGCGCGGCGCGCGATGGCCTTGTTCTGATCCGACATGTTCCACCTCCTCTCTGCCGGGTCTCGGCGACCCTACGTCTGCCGGGTCGAACATGCAAGCGGCGCCACGGCAGCGCGCGCCGCGGTCAGCTAGACGTCGCGTGCGGCGCCTCCGCGGGACTCCGCGGCCCGATCTCGTCCGGCAGGTCCCCGGCCGGGCCGCGCTGCCACTCGAAGCCCTTGCGGGCGTGCCGCAGCCTGTACTTGAGCGCGCCGTGGGCGTTCATCCCGTGCCACGCCGCGTGCGTGATCATCGTGAACTTCGGGATCCAGAAGCGCTCGCCGATCGCGTCCAGCGGCGCCGGCGCGCCGATCTCCACGTCCGCGCTCACGTGGCCCTCGCCGTCCTCGAGGGTCAGTCGCGCCAGGATCGTGCCGTCGCGGTCGCAGACCTGCGACTCGCCGATCATCACCGTCGGCCACGGGATGCCCGGGCCCAGCGGCGTCTCGCCGGTGACCGGGCCGACGTGCGAGGCGTGTGCGACGGGCACCCCCGTCAGGCGCGCGACCTGGCCGGGGAGCGCACGCGCCTGCTCGCGCCAGATGCCGTGCTCGCGCTCGGCCAGCCGGCCCAGCGGGCCGGGCCAGTTCGTGGGCAGCGACGGCCAGCACATGCCGCCCAGCACGAGTTGCGCGCCGCCCGCCCGCACGCGCGCGGACGTGCGGTTGCGTGCCCATTCCCACCCGGACATCAGGCCGACGGTCGCGCCGAGCGCCCCGCACCGCACGACGCCGTCGTCGTCCCCGCCCCTGTAGTAGTTCTGCTCCCAGGCGGTCGGGATGTCCTTGTCGTGCAGGTGCGCCGCGCCGTCGGGCTCGGCGAGGACGTAGGTGCCGTAGGCGTGCTCGCCCCGCACCGCGAGGAAGCCGCCGCCGACGACGCAGTCGAGCTCGCGCGCGAGGCGCGTCAGCAGCTGGAAGGGCTGGCCGTCGACGGGGCGCGCGGCGCCGCGCAGGACCTTGGCATAGACGTTGGGCGAGGTGCACGCCTCGGGGACGAGCACGACCTCGGCGCCGTGCTCGCGATGGGCGTCGCGAATCAGGTCCTCGATGCGGATCAGGTTGGCCTCCACCTCGCCGAGGGCGAGCGCGGGCTGGACGACTGCGATGCGGGTCATGCGGGGACCTCCTCGACGGTTTCGGCCGGGGCCGCGGGCGTGGCGGCGACCTGCGGCGCGGGGGGTGGGGGAGGGGCGGGCCAGGGCGCGTCCGGGTGGTCGGAGCCCGCGATCGGGCGCGCTGCCCGGAACCGGTCGGCGCGCAGCTCGCGGCGGATCTCGCGGTCGGTGCGCATGTCCCGCAGGGCCCGGGTCAGCGTCTCCATGCGCGGGCGCTCGCCCCGCCACAGCGCGGCGGCGACCGCGCGGGTCAAGCGCGGCGGCGGCGCGATCTCCTGAAACGTGCGGGCGCGGCCGAACAGGTCGGTCAGGTCGGGCTCGGTGGTCCGCCCCGCGTCGCGCACGAGCTCGCACAGCGCGGGGGACTGGCGCTCCACGCGCGTGTCGAGGTTCGCGAAGTGGTAGGCGGGCAGGCAGTCGCGGTCGCGCTCGGCCTCCCAGGCGCGCGTCGCCCGGTCGATCCCGGCGGGGTCGTCGAGGGCGGGGAGCACGTGCTCGGCGAGCGTGCGGCCCATCCACAGCGCGTCGCGCATCCCCTGCCCGGTCACCGGGTCCTTGAAGTGCCCCGCGTCACCGGCCAGCGCCCAGCCCGGCCCCGACGAGGCGCGGAAGAAGGCCGGGGTCTCGCCGGTCGAGCGCAGCTTGGTGTAGCTGCTCTTGTCGACGCCGGCGAGGCGTTCGGCGAGCCCGGGGTGCTCGTCGAGCTTGCCCTGCCAGTAGGCCTCCGGGTCCCGGCGCGCCTCGCTGACCTCGTCGCGGTGTCCCATCAGGAGGATCAGCAGCCTGCCCTTGGGGGCCGACGGGAAGGCGAACGCGAAGGAGTCGCCGTCGCGCCACTGCATGAACATCTCGGCGGCGCTCGTTCCCGGCTGGGGCTCGTCGAGGTAGCGGAAGACCAGGCCGCGGCCGTTTCGCGAGAGCCGGTAGGGGTGCCAGGCGCCGACCTCCGCGGCGACGCTCGAGCGCCTGCCGTCCGCTCCCACGACGAGGCGGGCCGAGATGTCGTGGCTGTCGCCGTGCCGGTCGGTGTAGCGCACGCCCGCGACGCGCCCGGCGCGCCAGTGCAGTGACGTGAACGTGCAGCGCTCGCGGACGTCGGCGCCCTGTTCCCGCGCGGCCTCGACGAGGCAGATGTCCTGGAGGTCACGCGGGATGCAGACGCCGAAGTCGGTGCCGTCGCTCGCGGGGCGCAGGCGCTCGACGCAGGTGACGCCCTCGGCGACGAGCTTGGTCCATCGCACCTTGGACGGGTTCAGCGCCAGGATCCGCGGCAGCGCTCCGAGCTTCGACAGCTCGCTGGTGCCCGCCGGCATCAGCAGGTGGGTCGAGAGCTGGTCCGACGGGAAGCTCATCTTGTCGAGCACCACCACCTGGCGCCCCGCGCGGGCGAGCGGCGCCGCCACCGCGCATCCGGCAAGGCGTGCCCCGACCACGACGACGTCTGCCTGCTCCACGACCCCTCCTCCTGCTCTCCCGATGACGGATGGCGTTGCGCCGCCCGCAGCGAAGGTCTGACGTTAACCGGTCCCGGGGCACGGTTGCACGGGCGGCGATGAGCCCCCGGCGGTTAGGCTGGGAGGCCAGGTCTTCGCTCGAGCAGAATGCACCGGTCAAGCGGCTCCATAGTGGTGGGCACCGACGGTTCCAGGACGGCGTCGGCAGCGGTGGCGCAGGCAGGGGCATTGGCGAAGCTGTTGGGGGCGAGCGTCCACCTCGTCTGCGCCTTTTTCCCGGTCGTGGGCCGGGCAGGCCGCGAGGCCCTGGCGGGCCGGCCCTACGACGAAGCGCGCAACGACGCGCTCTCGGTCCTGGAGGAGGCCGCTCGTCGCCTGCGCGCGACGGGCGTGCGGGTCGAGTGCCATGCGGTTTACGGGGGCGCCGCCGAGGCGCTCTTGGAAACGGCAGAGGCAATTCACGCTCGGCTGATCGTGGTCGGCAGCAAGGGAATGAGCCGCGGCGAGCGCTACTTGCTGGGGAGCGTGCCGAACAAGGTGTCCCACCACGCTTCCTGCAATGTCCTGATCGTGCGCACCACCTGACGCGGGAAGAGGCAAGGCGGCAACCGCGTTCGGGCGAGGAGGGGAACGCGTGGCGTCGAAGTCCGGGCCAATGCGTGACCGCTGGGACACGAGCCGCCTCGAGGCGTTCAGCGACGGGGTCTTTGCGATCGCCATCACGCTGCTCGTACTGGAGATCAGCGTCCCGGAGAGTGATTTCGACGACCTCTGGAAGGGCATCGCCGACCAGTGGCCGTCCTACCTCGCCTACGCGACGAGCTTCATCACGATCGGCGGCCTGTGGATCGCACACCACGGGATCTTTCGCCGCCTGGTCGGCGCGGACGACGCCGTGATGCGCTTGAACATCCTGCTGCTGATGCTCGTCTCGTTCCTGCCGTTTCCCACGAAGCTGGTCGCCGAGGCGATCGAGGTGGCCTCCGCCGAGCGCGCGGCCGTGGTCTTCTTCGGCCTCGTGCTGCTTGCGATCTCGGTCACGATCAGCGCGCTCTGGCGCTACGTGGCCAGGCACCGGGACCTGCTCGAACCCGGCGTCACCGACGAAGAAGTCAAGGCCATGACGCTGGTCACGACGCCGAGCATCGGCTTCTATGCCGTGATCGTGGGCCTCGCGTTCCTCGTGCCGCAGGTCGCCGCCTTCGGCTACCTCTTGATCGCCGTGGTCGCCGTGTTCCGCCAGCACGGCGACCGCGGGGCTGCGTCCGCGGCCGCCTGATCACCGTTGCGGCCTCAGCCTGACGAGGTGCCCTCTTTGGCCGTCGTCTCGATCTCGCGCTTCAGCTCGTCGGGATCGGCATCGACCTGCTGCTCGATCAGCTTGTTCGCGCGCTTGGTCGCCTTCGCGAGCTGCTCCTCGATCTTCGACTCGCCGATCACGACCACGGCGGCGTTGCCCTCGTCGAGCTCGGCGCCGAGGGCCTTGAGCTCGCCGCGCGAGATCCCGCGTGTGAAGTGCCCGGCGAGGCCGCCCGCGCCCGCACCCACGATCGCGCTGCCGAGGATCGCGGGCGGGAACAGGATGCCCACCAGCACTTCTTGACAGCCGGCAGAGTGGCTGAGAGGGTCGCCGCGGAGTGACCGCACGCCAAGCGATATCTGCGTCCGCGGCTGCTTCGGTGATGCTGATCGGCGCCTGCGGTGCCGAGCAGAAGAAGCCTGCGGAGCCCGTCGAGTTCGAGGAAACGCTCGGCTTCAGCGGCGAAGGAATCATCGAGCGCCAGACCCGGGTGGAGGGGGAGATCCGGGACTGCATGAAGGCGCAGGGATTCGAGTACATCCCGGTGGACCCGTTGGTGCAGGAGCGGGCGTTGACCGGCCACGCCCTGACCGAGGAGGAGTTCATCAAGCAGTTCGGGGACGGGGTCAGCACCTTGTTCGATCGGGGCCTGGGTCAGCAGCAGCCCGATCCGAACGAGCGAATCCGCCGGGGTCTCGCGGCGGCTGACCGGACTGCTTACGATCGCGCCCTGGGAGGGGACAATCCCGCCGTGACGTTCGCGGAGGCGGTCGATTCGGGCGACTTCAGCGAGCTCGGCGGCTGCTCGAAGCAGGCAAGCGAGGCGGAATTCGGAGGAGCTGCCGTGGTGACGGCACTGCTCGGGAAGCTCGACGAGCTCGACGAGGCGATCGTGCAGGACCAGCGGATGGTGCGGGCAGCGGAGAAGTGGTCCGCGTGCCTGGCGAAGAAGGGCTTTCGGTATGCGGAGCCCGATGACATCGAGGAAGACCTCACCGAGCGCTTCCAGGCCATCGTTGGAAGCGACGTGGTGCCGGGGGCGACGACTCCGCCGCCCGGCCTCAGCTATGACCGCGCGGCGCTCGCCGCGCTGCAGCGCGAGGAGGTGAGGCTCGGCGCCGCCGACCTCGAGTGCGAGAACCGCGAACTCGATCCGGTCGAGCGAGTCGTGCGCCCGGAATACGAGGCGCTCTTTCGCAAGAGCAACCGCCGGCTGATCGCGCGAGTGCGCCCCGCGGCCGGCTAGGACTTGGCGCCGGCGACGAAGCCCCGCACGTCCGCGGCCGGCTCCGTGTAGGCGTCACCGAGCGAGGCCTCCACCGCGGCCATGTAGTCCGTCGCCCACGCCGGGAAGTCGTAGTCGATCGCGTGCAGGAACTCGAGCGTCGCGGCGAGGCGGATGTCGGCAATCGACGGGGTCGCGCCACCGATGAACGTCTTCCCGTCGAGGAAGAAGGAGCGGTAGGTCTCGAGCGGCTGGGCGATCGCGTCGGCGGCGTCCCGCTGGGCCTTCGCCTTCATCTCGTCATCTGCATCGGAGGTGGCGACCTCGCCCGCGTACTGGGGAAAGCCGAGCGCCGGGTAGGTGGCGCGCGCGACCAGCGGGTAGAGCGTGCCCACCAGGTAGAACATCGCGCTGTCGATCATCGCGCGCTCGGCCGGGTCCTTCGGATAGAACTGCTCGAGGTCGTGCTTGTTGCAGAGGTACTGCATGATCGCGCAGCTCTCCCACAGCGATCCCCTCGGCAATCCTTCCTCCTCGAGCATCGGCGTGAGCTGGGCCGGGTCCTTCTCGACGAACTGCGGCTCGTCCTTCTTGCCCCACACGTCGTTCTCGTCGAAGTCGAGGCCGGCCGCACGCACCAGGATGCGAGTGGTCAGGTTGTTGACGCTCGGTCGCAGGATGTTGAGCGTGTGTGCGGCCATGGTTCTCCTCCTACGTGTAGGGGTCTTTGGGCGACCTGTCGTCCGACAGCGTTTCCCGCGATCGCGTGACGAGCGCCTCGATCGCATCGGCGAGGTGCACCGGAGCGATGTTGTAGTCGCCCCGCTCGACTCTGAGCTTGTGTGCCTCGAGCAGCACTTCGGCGTGCGTGGAGCCGGCGGGCGGCTCGAAGCGATAGGACGCGAGCTCGATCAGCAGGCCGAGCGGGTCCTCGAAGTAGATGGAGTCCATGAAGCCGCGGTCCTTGACGCCGCTGTGGCGGACGCCACGCTCGTCGAGCCGCTCGACCGCCTGCCAGAAGGTGGCCTGCGACAGCGCGAACGCGACGTGGTGCACGCATCCGGGGTCGGTCGGAGTGCGCGTCGAATCGGGCTCGCGTTCGTCGTTGGTGAAGATGGTGATCAGGCGCCCGTCACCCGGATCGAAGTAGAGATGGCTTTCGGAGGGGTTGTCGAGGTTGGGCTGCTCGAAGACGAACGGCATGCCGAGCAGGCCCTCCCAGAAGTCGATCGACGTCTGCCGGTCGGCACCGACGAGCGTGATGTGGTGGACGCCCTGTGTCTGAAGTTTTCGCATTGGCTCCTCTCGACTCAACGCTCGACGAGTTTCGACTTGTATTCGCTGCGTCCCAGACTGCCCCACGGCACGAGGTCGACGCGTGTCTGGACGACGAGCACGTTACGCAGTCTCTCGCGGATCGACTCCGCGAGCGCGGGATCGGCGCTTGCGTCCTCGGCAAGCTCGACGCACACGGGCAGCGGCGGCTCCTGCTTCACGCCCGGCGCCTGCGGCTTGACGAGGATGTGGCCGCTGACCCTGGGCGCGAAAGCGTTCACGACCTCGCGGACGGCCGAGGGGAAGACGTTGACCCCGCGCACGATCAGCATGTCGTCGGTCCGCCCGATGCACCGCACCCGCGGCCCCGTGCGGCCACAGCTGCACGGGCTGGTGCGGACCTGGACGTGGTCGCGTGTGCGAAACCGCAGCAGCGGCGCCGCGCGATGCTGGAGGTGCGTCAGCACGAGCTCGCCGGTGGCGCCGTCGGCCATCTCGAGGGAGACGCCCGACTCGGGTTCGATCAGCTCGGGGTGCACGAAGCCGCGCGCGCCCAGGTGCATGCCGTCCTGCGCTTCGCACTCTCCCCACAGCGACGCGCCGATGTCGCCGATGCCCATCGCCTCGGTCACCCGCGCGCCCCAGTCCTCTTCGAGCTTCGCGCGGAAGGCCGGCTCGCCGCCGCCGGGCTCACCGGCCACGAGCACGCGCTCCACGCTCGATCCCCGCAGATCGACGTTCCGCTGCGCCGCCCATTCGACGAGATGTGCCGCATAGGAGGGCGTCAGCACCGCGGCTTCGGGCTTGAGGCGCTCGACGGCGAGCATCAGGCGCTCGGTGTTCCCGGTGCCGACCGGGATGTGACAGAGGCCGATGCGCTCGAACGCGGCCAGCGCCGCGCCCGCCACGAACGGCCCGGCGTTGTAGGTGGAGACGATGCGCCGGCCCGCGGCGAGGCCGGAGGCCGCGTAGCTGCGTGCCGATCCGGTCACCCAGTTGTCGAGGTCGCCCGCCGTCAGCGGGATGTAGCTGGGCGTGCCGGTGGTGCCGCTGGTCGAGTAGATCCGCGCGATCTCGGACGGCGCCGCGCACAGGTGCGCGCCGATCGGGTTGTCGGGCGTGCACGTCGCCTTGATCTCCTGCTTCTCGGTGAGGGGCAGCTGCGCGATGTCGGCCAGTCCGCCCGCCGCGCGCTCCGAGTCGAACCCGGCCGCCGCCAGCTTCTCGCGATAGAAGGCCGAGCGCTCGAAGAGGTAGGCGAGCTGGGTGCGGTAGGACTCGTCGTCGAGGGCGAGCTGCTCCGCCCACGGGCGGGTTTCGACGTCAGGGTCGAGCATCGGGCTCGTACTCGATCGCCTCCTCCGCCTTGCCCGCCATCAGGAAGCCGATCGGCTGCCGGCGCTCCTCTGCGAGGTGGGCGAGCAGGCCGGCCGTGCGCGCGAGGATCGGCACGGACTTCACCGCGGCCGGTTCGAAGCCGAGGTCGAGCATCACCGCCGCGATCGGCATCGAGACGTTCATCGTGAGCGGCTTGCCCCAGGCCGCGGCCACGCCGTCGCGGAAGCTGCGCGCGAGCAGGACGTGGGGGCCGCTCACGCCGCGTTCGTCCGCGAGTTCGAGGATCCGCTCGGCGCGCGGGTCGAGCGGGCGGTGGACCGGATGGCCGAAGCCGGGCATCCTGGCGCCGGAGGCGTGGATCGCATCCGCGATCTCCGCGGCGGCCACCTGTCGGCTCGCCGCCGGAGGCCACCTTTTCCTGGGCCTCCTCGAGCAGCCGCGCGCACGACTCGGCGGTGCCGAGGATCACCGGCCCGCAGCCGAGGATCCCCGCCGCGACGGCGCCCTGCAGCGAACCGGGGTCGGCCGCCAGCGTCATGCGCGCGGCGACGTTGGTGGGCATCATCCCGTGCTCGGCGATTGCCACGAGCAGGGCGTCGAGGAAGAAGCGCTGATCCTCGGTCGGCTCGCGGCCGGTGAGCAGCAGGTGAAAGTACTCGGTGAAGCTCAGCCTGCCCATCAGGTCGCCGGTCAGGTCGCGCCCGCGCACCTCGACCCTGTCGGGAAAGGCCTGGCTGATGTGGCTGACGGCGTCTCGGGCGGGCATTGCGGCGACGCTACGTATTGAGCGCCTGACCGTCAAGGGCGATTCCGTCAAACGGCGCCCAGCTGCCGCAGCAGCGCCGCGACGTCGGGCAGCCACCAGTGCTCGACGATCCTGCCGCCCGCGACCCGCACGATCCGCACCTCCGTCGCCGCGAACTCCCTGCCGGTCGGCTCGCGCTTCAGGAACTCGCCCTTGTGCGCGCCGCGCAGCGTGCCGCGGTAGACGACGAGGTCGCCCTCGGCGATCACCTCGTCCTCGGTCGACCACGCGTTCGGGGAGGCGACGCGCAGCGCCGCCAGCGACTGCTTGAGTCCCGCGAGCCCGGGCGCCTGAGCCGGGATGGGCGTGTGGTCCACGACGTCCTCGGCGACGAGCTCGCGCGCCGCGGCAAGGTTCCGCCGGTTCACGACCTGGTCCACGAACCGGCGCAGGACGGCCTTGTTGTCGTCGGGCATGGCGTGCGGATCCTAGGCGCGTGCTGTGTCCCTATGCGGACAATGCAACGAACCCGCCCACGATCGTCCCGTAGGCAGCGTGGGCCAACAGTGTCAAGAGCAGCGTCGAAGGTCCGTAGTTCCGTAGGAGGAAGCCGGGGGGCTCGAGCAGTGGGCTCGAGTCGGCGCCGGTGTCGGGCGTGCCCATGCGTGGATGAACCAGGGGTAGGAGGGTGTTCACCAGCGCGGTGCCGGCGAACAGCCCGTGAACCAAGCCAAACGCTCCACCGAGCCACCAACTGCTTTCGTCGATCGCGACGAAGACCGCGTAGTACATCGCCGCGAACGCCTGTCCCGCGACGAAGTGGAGCCCGTATCCGATCGCTTTTGCATGGGTGCGGTCTGCGGAGAACACGGTGCCCAGCAGGAATGGAAGATCCATGCGCGTCATGCCGAGCTCGCTGCCGGCGCGCAGGCAGGTCGTGAGCACCAGGGTCCCGACGAAGCCACCCGCCATCGACCCCCAGAAGCTCAACGTCGCTGTTGCTCGGAGATGGATGCAGCGGCATTGATCAGGGCGAGGTGGACGAGCGCCTGCGGAAAGTTGCCGAGAAACGCTCCCGTCTCCGGCTCCACCTCCTCGGCATAGAGGCCGACGTCGTTGGCCAGGCCCAGCAGCGCCTCCATGGTCTCGACAGCCTCTTCGATCCGGCCAAGGCGTGCGAGCGCATCCACGAGCCAGAACGAACACGCAAGGAAGAAGCCCTCCGAGCCGCTCAGGCCATCTTCACCCGAGTATCGGTAGAGCAGCGGGCCGTTACCGAGCTCTGTGCGAATTGCGCGGACCGTCGCCCGCAGTCGCTCACTGCTCGGATCGTCGTAGCCGAGGAGAACCGCCATCAGCAGGCTCGCGTCCAGTTCGGTGCTTCCCGCGGATCTCACGTAGCTCTGCTTGGCCTCGGACCAGCCATGTGCCTCGATGAACGTCCGGATCGCTCCCGCCTCGTGCTCCCAGAGCTTCAGATGGTCGTCGGGGATCTGTCCGGCCCGGGCAAGCCGCGACGCCCGATCGAGCGCCACCCAGCACATCATCTTCGAATGGATGAAGTGGACGGGCTCGCTCCTGACTTCCCATATCCCGGAGTCGGGCTCCCGCCAGAGCGTGCATACGAGGTCGGCGATGTCGGCAAGCCTGCCGCCGATGTCCCGGTCGAGCTCCTGTCGCGCACACGCGTAGAGCCAAGCGGTCTGAAGGACGTCACCGTAGACGTCCAGCTGCGTCTGTCCGGCGGCTCCGTTGCCCACCCGGACCGGCTTCGACCCCTGGTATCCGTCGAGCTCCAACGTTCTCTCCGGAGCCGAAGCGCCGCCTCCCAACCGGTAGAGCACCTGAAGTCTCGGATGCGTGAGCTGGGAGGCGTGCATCAGCCACCAGAAGAACGCCTCCCCCTCGGGGGAGCAACCGAGGCGAAGGAAGGCGTCGAGCGTGAACGCCGAGTCGCGAACCCACGAGTAGCGGTAGTCCCAGTTGCGCTCGCCGCCCAGCGTCTCCGGGAGAGAGGTCGTCGCAGCAGCCGCGATCGCTCCCGAGGGGGCGAAGACGAGCAGCTTCAGCGCCAGGGCACTGCGAGTCACGGCTTCTCGCCAGGGTCCGTCGTAGGCGCGAGAGCCGGTCCAATCCCTCCAGTAGGCGATCGTGTGCTCGAGGCGCTGGTCGACCTCGCGCTGCGGCGGGAAGACGAGCGGTTCCTGATGCGAGATGCTCAACACGATCTGGGCTCGCGCTCCCTCGGCGGACTCGAAGCGCGCGCCGACCTGGCCGTGCCGGCACTCCCACTCACCCGCGGACGAGGGGCAGATCGCGATTGCGTCACGCCCGGCGATCGCGACCGGGAACCCGAGGCGTCGCTCCAGGCGCGCCGGCCGCGAGCCGTAGTCGAAACGCGGTTCGACGCTCCATCGAAGCGGCACTTGCCCCGAGAGACCCTCGATCCGGCGGACCAGCTCCCGTCCCGGCGCGAGCCCCGCGGGCAGGGTCATCGCGTCCGTTACCCGTACGCGACCGCGATCGGTGATGAACGTCGTCTGCAGCACGTTCGTATCGGACACGTAGCTCCGCTCGACGTCGAAGGGGATCTCGGGCCGTAGTTCGAACCGGCCTCCGCGAGTCCCGTCGAGCACTGCCCCGAAGGCGCTTGGAGAGTCGAGGTCCGGGATGCAGAGCCAGTCGATCGAACCGTCGTCGGCGACCAGCGCAACCGTGCGCCCGTCCCCGACGGCCGCATACGAGCGCAGTGGCCGGTACCTGCGCGCGACCAGGCTCGGTGCTCGGTGCATGGCTCGCGCTAACGCCTGCTGGTCAGGAAGGTCCGGAGACTTGCGTGGTCCTCGTGACAGGCCGGGCATCCCTCGAGGTGCGCTCGCATCCCCGGAATCGCCTCGTCGGCATTCGAGCCCGCCAGCTCGAGCTCGACATAGCGGTCCAGCTGCTCGAAGCACTCCTCGCAGCTGAGCTCGGGCCCCTCCGGGCCAAGCAGCGCGCGCAGCACCTTGTCGCTCTCGTTCCGGGTCATGTGTCCTCCTCTCCTTCCTCGCCGATGCCCAGTCCCCGAGCGGCGAGGTACGCGCGCAGTTTGTGCCGCGCATCGTGAAGTGTCTTGTAGAGCGCTCCCCTCGTGGTGTTGAGGCGCTCGGCGAGCACGTCGATCGGCACGCCGTTCAGGGTGGTGGCAACGAGCACTTCGCGCTGGTGCGGCGTCAGCTCGTTCGAGATCGCCTTGTGGATCTCGTCGAACAGCTCGCTCCGCTCTGCGCTGAGCTGCGGGGACGGGCGATCGGCCGGAAAGCGTGGCCACGCCTCCGGCCGCAGCGGCAGCTCGCGCCCCTGCCACGCCCGCCGGCGTACCTTGACCGCCGCTTCGAGCAGGGCGAACTTGTAGGCCCAGGTCGTGAACTTGCTTTCGCCCCGATAGCCGTCGAGCTTCGCGAGCACCGCGACCAGAGCGTCGTCGGCGCTTTGGATCGCGAGGTCGTCGAAGTCGTCTCCCCGTAGGTGCGGCAGCGTGGCGCGGCGACGTTCGACTTCGAAGCGCGCCGCCCGGAGCAGCAGCTCGTGCAGGCGGGCGACCGCCCGGTCGCGCTCCCGGCCCGGGGCCTGGAGGAGGGCCGTGACCCAGGCGCGTGATGCGGCGTCCGGGGCCCGATCGAGAGGGACCTCAGGGCGGGGCGCTGACGCTTTCACCGCCGCAACGCTAACAGTGGTCGCAAGCGTCAAAGGGAGCTTCTCTCGATCTCCAGCGGAGCAAGGATGCGCGCCGCAAGATGCGGTGGACAGCCGCGGTCCAGAAGCCCCAGGAGCTCGTGGAGATCGACCCCGCCGTCGCGAGCCAGCCGCGAGGCGGTCTCGCGCTCGAACCCCGCGGCCCGAAGCCTGGCCTCACGCCAGGCCACGTCGGAGCCCTGCTCGCGCAACGTGTGGTCGTTCATGCCCTGTAAGCGCCGCGCCGGGGCGATTTCTTACCCCTGCTGGGCTAATCTCGGCCCGATTCGTAAGAGATCGGGGGTCGGCGACGCCAAGCCTCACATGAACCGCCTGGAGCAGTTGCACGACGCCGGCGTCTCGATCTGGCTCGACACGCTCTCTCGCGAGCTGGTGGACGGCGGTGCCTTCGCGGCGCTGATCGCCGACTTCGCGGTGAGCGGCGCGACCTCGAACCCCACGATCTTCGCCAAGGCGATCACGGGCTCCGATTGCTACGACGAGCAGCTGCGCGCCGCCGTTGCCGCGGGGATCCGCGCTCCGCAGGAGCTGTTCTTCGAGCTCGCGCTGGACGACGTCCGCCGGGCTGCCGACCTGTTGCGCCCCACATACGAGGCAAGCGACGGACGCGACGGCTTCGTCTCCTTCGAGTGCACGCCCGACCTCGCCGACGACACCGCGGCCACGATCGACCAGGCGGCCCTGCTGTGGGAACGGCTCGCACGGCCCAACGTGATGATCAAGGTGCCCGCCACCGAGGCCGGGATCCCCGCGATCGAGGAGCTCACCGCCCGCGGCCTGAACGTAAACGTCACGCTGCTCTTCTCCATCGCGCGCTACGAGCAGGTGATCGACGCGTATGTCGCGGGCCTCGAGCGACGCGTGACGGCCGGACAGCCCGTCGACGCGATTGCCTCGGTCGCCTCGTTCTTCGTCTCGCGCGTGGACGCGAAGGTCGATGCCCTGCTGCCGGCTGACTCCGGCCTGCGCGGTCAGGTGGCGATCGCCAACGCCCACCGCGCCTACGCGCGCTACCGCGACCGCTTCGCCGACGCGCGTTGGCTGGTGCTGCGCGACGCCGGCGCTCGTCCCCAGCGACCGCTGTGGGCCAGCACGGGCACCAAGGACCCCACCTACTCCGACGTGCTCTACGTCGAGGAGCTGATCGCCCCGGACGTCGTCAACACCATGCCCGAGGCCACGCTGCGCGCGTTCGCCGACCATGGCGACGTGAGCGGCACGGAAGGCATCGACGGGGGAGAGGCGGACGCAGTCCTCCGCCGCGCCGAGCAAGCCGGCATCGACCTCGCCGCGATCACCGCCCAGCTCGAGCGCGAGGGCGTGCGCTCCTTCTGCGACTCCTACCACGACCTGCTCGGCTGCATCGAGACCAAGGTCGAGCGGATCGTCCCGGCGTAAGAACCTCCGCCGCCCGGACGCAGAGTAGGAGAGGCCCCCGCCGCCCGCGGGTGGCGCGTAACGACAGACAAGGAGACCCGATGCCCCCAGCCCACACACTCGAGAGACACGCACCGGCGCACGAGCACGTCGCATCCACGAACAACGGGAACGCAACGCTCGCGCGCGCCGACTGGCGCGACCCGCGCTACCAGGCGTTCGCCCTGATGCGACTGGCGTTCGTCGTCGCGCCGATCGCGTTCGGCCTCGACAAGTTCTTCAACGTGTTGGTCGACTGGCCCCAGTACCTGGCGCCGTGGATCAACGACATCGCGCCGGGGTCGGGGCAGGAGTTCATGTACTTCGTCGGCGCCACCGAGATCCTCGCCGGCATCGCCGTCGCGCTGAAGCCGCGCTACGGCGCGTACGTGGTCGCCGCCTGGCTCGGAGGCATCATCGTCAACCTGCTCACCTACTCCGGCTATTACGACATCGCCCTGCGCGACTTCGGGCTGATGCTCGCCGCCCTGACCCTGGGCCGCCTGGCGTCCGTATACGACCCTCCGCTGCGGCTTCGCCGGCGCTGAAGAAACCGGCACGTGCGGGCAGGCGCCGCTGGAGGGGCGGCGCCTGCTCCCTGTCCGGATAGGCTGCGCCGATGAGCAGCGCTCCCCCGACTCCCGAGGCGATCCTCCAGCTCGGCACCGCGTTCTGGGCCTCGAAGACCCTCCTGAGCGCGGTCGAGCTCGGCTTGTTCACGGAGCTGGCGGCCGCGGGCCCGCTCGACGCGGAGGAGCTGCGCGGCAAGCTCGGCCTGCACGAGCGCAGCGCGCGCGACTTCTTCGACGCGCTGGTGGCGCTCGGCATGCTGGAGCGCGAGAACGGCCGTTACCGCAACACGGCCGAGACGGACCTCTTCCTGGACCGCAACAAGCCCAGCTACCAGGGCGGCCTGCTGGAGATGCTGAACGCCCGTCTGTACGGGTTCTGGAATTCGCTGACGGAGGGCCTGCGCACCGGCGCGCCGCAGAACGAGGCGAAGACCGGCGGCGGAAACCTCTTCGAGGCGATCTATTCCGACCCCGGCCTGCTGCGCGGATTCATCAGGGCGATGACGGCCAGCAGCATCGGGCCGGCGCAGGCGATGGCGGCCACGTTCCCCTGGGATCGCTACGAGACGGTGATCGACATCGGCTGCGCCGAGGGCTGCGTCCCGGTCTCGGTCGCGCTCGCGCATCCACACATGGGGGGCGGGGGATTCGACCTGGCCCCGGTCGAGCCGCTGTTCAACGACTACGTGGCCGCGGCGGGCCTGGGCGATCGCCTCCGCTTCCATCCCGGCGACTTCTTCGCCGACGAGCTGCCGAGCGCCGACGTGCTCGTGATGGGGCGGATCCTCCACGACTGGGACATGGCCGAGAAGCGGCTCCTGCTCGAGAAGGCGCACGCCGCGCTTCCCGCGGGCGGCGCCTTGATCGTGTACGAGTCGATCATCGACGACGACCGGCGCGAGAACGCGTTCGGCCTGCTGATGAGCCTCAACATGCTGATCGAGACCCCCGGCGGGTTCGACTACACCGGCGCCGACTGCCAGGGCTGGATGAAGGACGTCGGCTTCAAGGAGACCTCGGTGCAGCACCTGGGCGGGCCGACCTCGATGGTGGTCGGGATCAAGTAGTCAGTTCCCGGGCTCCCGTCGGCGTCGCAGGTGCAGCATCAGCCAGGCCCGCGCCAGCAGCAGAAAGCCGGCGCCGGCGCCGGTGACCGACGGCAGGATCTCCTCCAGCGGCACGCCTCCCACGTGAGCGATCACGATCACGTGCTTCTCGAGCCGCGCTGCGCCAAGTCGTAGCGCTCGATCTGCTCGGCCATGCCGCTCGCGGTGGCCGCCTCGGTTTCGGCCGGCACGTCGTACTCGTCGTGGCGCCTCCACCACCCGTAGGGCGGGGTCTGCGGGTAGCCCTCGGGCGAGTCCTCCCACTCCTCCTGGCGTCCGAGCGCGGTGATGTCGAGGTAGCTCCAGGTGCTGCCCATCGCCTCGTCGCCGCGGTTGTTGACGAGGTACGTGCGGAAGATCCGGTCACCGTCGTCGCGGAAGAAGGCGTTGGTGCCGTGCCACTCGTCGACGCCGAAGTCGGCGTCGAAGTCGTCGGTCAGCGTGTACCAAGGGATGATCTCCCAGCCCATCCGCGCCTTCCAGCGCTCGATGTCGGCCTGCGGGGCGCGCGACACGAACGCGAGCGTGGTGTCGCGGGCGTTCAGATGGGCGGGGTGGGCGACCTGATCGGCAACCAGGGAGCAGCCGGGGCAGCCACTCTCGGGCCAGCCGTTCACGCCGGGCTCGAAGAAGAAGCGGTAGACGATCAGCTGACGGCGCCCTTCGAAGAGGTCGAGCAGGCTCGCCGGCCCGTCCGGGCCCTCGAACCGGTACTCCTTCTCCACGGCCATCCTCGGCATCCGGCGGCGCTCGGCGGCCAGCGCATCGCGGGCGCGGGTCAGCTCCTTCTCCTTCACCAGCAGCTTCTCGCGCGCGGCCTCCCACTCCTGCGGTGACACGATCGGGGGCGTGTTCATCCCGGCTCCTCTCTTTCAAGTGCTCGTTTTGGGTCTTGCCGGTTGAGACACCGCCGGGGGCGAGAACGGAACGGACGATCCGTTCCGGGCTGAGATGGTGTCCTTATTGGTGATGACCGTGACGGGACAAGGCGATGCGAGGGACTCGTGCCGGGCGACGCGCTAGGCGAGGCCACGCTCGCGCGGGCGCGCGCGGGGGACGACGAGGCGTTTCGCGAGCTCACCGACCCCCACCGGCGCGAGCTGCAGCTCCACTGCTACCGGATCCTCGGCTCGTTGCAGGACGCCGAGGACCTCGTTCAGGAGACGCTGTTGGCGGCGTGGCGCGGGCTCGAGCGGTTCGAGGGCCGATCCTCGGTGCGCGCGTGGCTCTATCGGATCGCGACGAACCGCTGCCTCAACGCGCTGCGCGACGGGTCGCGCCGCCCACAGGAGGTACAGGCCATGGTTGAGCCGCCCGAGCCCACCCGCCGGACCGAGCCGATCTGGCTCGAGCCGTACCCGGACGTCCTCCTGGACGACATGCCGGACCGCTCCCCCGGGCCGGCGGCCCGCTACGAGGCCAGGGAGTCGATCGAGCTTGCGTTCATCGTCGCCCTTCAGAACCTGCCGCCCCGCCAGCGCGCGGTGCTCGTGCTGTTCGATGTGCTCGGCTTCCGCACCGCCGAGGTCGCAGACATGCTCGACACCGGCGAGGCCTCGGTCAAGGGTGCCCTGCAGCGGGCCCGGGCGACGCTCGGGGGGCGGCTTCCGGCCGCCGACCGCGATCGCGCGCCGCTGCCGAACTCCGACCGCGAGCGCGAGCTGGTCGGGCGCTTCGCCGACGCCGTCGAGAGCGGCGACGTCGACGATGTCGTCGCCCTGCTCACCGACGACGCGCTGCTCACGATGCCGCCCCAGCCGCTCGAGTACCAGGGCCACGCGGCGATCGCCGCCTTCCTTGGCCACCGCGCGGAGCTGCGCGGCGCCCCCTTGCGCGTCGTGCCGACCCGCGCCAATACCCAGCCCGCGTTCGGCTGCTACCTCCCGGACGCGCACGCAGCGATCGCCCGCCCCTACGGACTGATCGTGCTCACGCTCGAGGGCGACGCGATCGCGGCGATCACCTGGTTCAGCGACACCGGCGTCTTCCGACACTTCGGGCTGCCGCGAACGCTGCCGAACCGCTGAGGACCGACGATGGGCGGTACCGGGTTCGAACCAGTGACCTCCTGCTTGTAAGGCAGGCGCTCTCCCAGCTGAGCTAACCGCCCGGATGACCCGAGTTTAGAACGGCGTGGCGGGGTGGGCAGGCCTTGTTGCGCCGCGCGCAACATCGACGGGCCACCGCGTTCCTTAACCCGATCTTGACCCGGGCCTTGCCGTCCGCTTGCCGGCCCGCTGCGACGCTGGTTTCGGTATCGCAAATCCACACCAGGGAAGGCAGGGGACAAGGATGATTCGCATCCTCATCGCAAGCACGGTCGTGGCAATCGCCGCTCTGGCGGCGATCGGCGGGCCGGCGGCCTCCGCCGCCACGCTCCGCCACTTCGACGCGACGGTGATCTCGAAGAGCTCGACGTCGCGCACGTTCAAGGCAAACGTCCAGCATCGCGGGGTGATGCGCTTCAAGGTCACGCGCTCCACGCGATTCGAGCGGGTCGCCGGGTTCACGGGACTCGGCCCGGAGCCTCGAGGTCGAGGTGATCGCAAAGCGCTCCGCGGGCCGCTGGGTCGCGGTCGCGATCGAGCGCCCCGGCCGTGGCGGCGGACGGCGCGGGGGCGGGAACGACGATTGACCGGTTTCGCCCAATTTTCGCCCAATAAGCGTGTCGCTGACCTCTCACTTAATGAATCAGTGTTTACGCTCGGCGATCCCGGGGTACCTCGCCGCCTGTAGTAGGGGAGTCGGTGCCGGGCCCCCACCTGGCACCAATCGCACGCGTGCGGCTTGCCGCCGTTTGGGAATCTCCCTCAGGGAAGCGGAACTCACCCCGTTCCGCATACCAACCCCCCCTGCACCCCCAAGAGCGCCCTCGCCTCCCGGCGGGGGCGTTCTTCCTTCCCGGACGGCTCGGCAAGCCGAATGGCGAGGACCCCGACCCAGGAGTAAGATCGCGCCACGGCTGCCGGAATGGTGCCAATGGAAGTGTCGAGGAGAAGCATCGCGTCGAGAGGAGCCGGCGAGCGGTTGCCGGCGGCGGCCCCTTGAGCGCGAACCGGTTCGAGCCGGCCCCTCCGGAGCCCGGTCCCCCGCGGCGCAGGTTCCGGTCGCTGAAGGTCACCGGGCGCTCGCGCAGGCCCGGGATCTACGCGCGTGAGGCGATCGCCCCGATCTGCCAGATCGACCTGGCGACCACGGACAAGGCCGCGACACTGACCGTCCAGGGCCAGATGGACATCTCCTGCGGAGACCGCTTCATCGCGTGCCTGCGCGAGGCGCGCGACTCCGAGCCGAGCGACCTCGTGATCGACCTGCGCGGCGTGACCTTCATCGACTCGACGGGCCTCGCGCTGCTGTTGAAGGCCGACGGGCTCGCGCGCCAGAACCAGTTCGAGCTGCACGTCGTGCGCTCCGGGGCGAAGATCGTGCAGGCCGTGCTGGAGGCGACCGGCGTCGAGAAGTTCCTGCCGTTCGTCGACGACCTTCCCGCGCCGCACTCCTAGTCGCTCAAAAGGGGGGCGAGTTTCCCTCGCCCGTCGACTTACCTCGCCGAAGGCACCGACCAACGGACGGAGGTGGGCGAGTTGACCGCAAGCACGATCATGGTCGTCGAGGACGACGACGCGACGCGCGAGTTCCTGGCCGACAACCTGCTCGCGGACAGCTACGGGGTCGTGACCGCGGCGAGCGGGCGGCAGGCACTGAACCTGCTCGAGGTGAGGGAGTGCGATCTGCTCCTGCTCGACGTCGTGCTGCCGGACGCGTCGGGCTTCGAGCTGTGCCGGCGGCTGCGCGCCGCGGACGGGATCGCGCAGCGGATCGACCCCGAGCTGCCGGTGATCATGCTCTCCGGCCGGACGTCGGAGACCGATCGGGTGCGCGGCTTCGCCCGCGGCGCGGACGACTACGTGCCGAAGCCGTTCCATTACCCGGAGCTCGCGGCCCGCATCTCGGCGGTGCTGCGGCGCTCGCGCGGCCGGCGCGAGCGTGGCGTCATCCAGATCGGCGATCTGCGCATCGATCCGTCCTCGCGTGAGGTCCGGATGGGGGACCGTAAGGTCGAGCTGTCCGCCAAGGAGTTCGCGCTGCTGCATGCCCTCGCCCGCGATCCCGTTCGCGTCTTCACGAAGGAGGAGCTCCTCAGGGACGTGTGGGGCTTTCAGCTGATGGGATCGACGCGAACGCTGGACTCGCACGCGAGCCGGGTGCGCCGCAAGCTCGTGCCCGCCATGGGTGGGCGGCGCTGGATCGTGAACGTGTGGGGCGTCGGCTACCGGTTGACCGACCCGGACTCGTGAGCGGCTTGTTCCTCCTGTGCGCGTTCGGCACGGCAGCGCTCCTCGGAGCTGCGCTCACAGCCGTCGCGCGCCGTCGCGTGCGCGCGCGGTTGGGTCGCATCGCCCGTGCGAGCCACGAACTGCGGGGCGCGCTTTCCGCGATGAGCTTGGCCTTGTCGCGTATGGAGGCCGCCCCGGATCGTGAGCCGTTGCGTGCATCCGTGGAGGCGCTGCGCTCACAGCATGCGCGGGCGCAGCTCGCCACCGAGGATCTGGACGCCGCTGGAGGCGCCGGGCTCGAGACCGGGTCGGAGGCGAGCACCCTGATCGACCTCGAGACGCTGGTGCGGCGGTGTGTGCGGGCCTGGGCCGCCGCGCACGGAAGGTGGCGCGTGGTGTTGGACTGGCGCGCCGGGCGGCCGGAGGTGTGGGGTCAGGCCGGGCGGCTCGGCCAGGCGCTCGACAACCTCATCGCGAACGCATTGGAGCACGGCGCCGGCCCGGTGACGGTCGTCGGGCGGCTGACGTCGACGTCGGCGACCGTGGCGGTGCTCGACCGCGGTGAGGGCCTGCGCCGCTCGCTCGACCGGCCGGCTCCGGTGTCGTGGCGCGCGCGAAGAGGACACGGCCTGGCGATCGTCCGCCGCGCGATCGACGAGCACGGCGGTCGTGTGCAGCTCATTCGTGAAGGCCGCGGCACAGGCGTTCAGATCAGCCTGCCGCTCGCCCCCGGTTCACCGGGCCGCAGTCCCTCCGGCACCGTGCGGCCCGCCCCCGGGCAACCGGGGGTCGCCCGCTCGGCATGACCCGGCGGCGACGCGGCGTGCTGATGCTCGGGCTGGCCGCGGTCTGCGCGGGGCTCGCCGCGAGCGCGGTCGACCGGTACTCGGATGACGTCGCCGCCCAGGTCGGCCCCTTGCGGGAGGTCGTCGTCGCCCGCCGGGACCTGCCGCGCGGGACGCTCGTGACGGCGTCGCTTGCGGGAGCCGCGCTCGAGCAGCGGCGGGTCCCGTCGCGGTTCGCGCCGCCGCGATCGCTGAGCGCGCGGCGTGAGGCGATCGGTTTCCGGACCCTCGCGTCGCTCGCGGCGGGGGACTACGTCGGCGCCACGCAGCTCGGCGCGCCTCGGTCGGCGCCGCGCCGGAGCGCCACGCAGACGGGCCGCCTGGTCGAGGTCGCGGTCACCGGCGCTGCGACGATCGCCCCGCTGCTGCGGCCGGGAGCCCTGGTCGACGTGCTCGTCACGACCGATGGCCAGGGCGGTTCGCCGCGCACGTATCTCGCCCTCCAGCGGCTCGAGCTGGTGGACTTCGCGGGCTCGCCGCCGGGCGGCGCTCCCGAGGGCGCCGACGCGACGGCGACGCTGCGCACCACGCTGCGCCAGGCCGCGACCCTGACGGCGGCGCAGAACTTCGCGCGCGAGGTGCGCGTCGTCCCGCGCCCGCGGGGTGACCTGCGGCGCCTCGGCCCGACCTCGGTGACGGCGAAGGGGCTGGCGCCGTGAGCGCGATCGAGGAGCTCGCCCAGGGTCTGCGCCGACGCCTGATCGACGACGCGCGTGCGGGCTCCTCCGGGCCACGGTCCGACAGCGGCGCGTTGCGCGAGCGCATCGCGGGACTCCTGCGCGACCAGGCCCGTCCGCTCGCGGAGCCGGAGCGCGAGGCGCTGGTCGAGCGTCTGCTCGCGAGCACGATGGGCCTCGGCCCGTTGGAGCCCCTGCTCGAGGATCCCGAGGTCGACGAGATCATGGTGAACGGACCGCGCTCCGTGCTCGTCGAGCGGGGCGGCCGGATCGAGGCCACGTCGGTCACGTTCGACTCCGAGGAGGCGTTGCTGCACGTGATCGAGCGCATCCTCAGCCCGCTCGGTCGCCGTGTCGACGAGGCCGTTCCGCTCGCGGACGCACGACTGCCCGACGGCTCGCGCGTCAACTGCGTGATCCCGCCGCTGAGCCTCGACGGCCCGCTGCTGACGATCCGGCGCTTCCGCCGGCGCGGCTTCACGCCGGCGGAGCTGGTCGGGAACGCGACGCTGTGCGACGAGGCCCTCGACTTTCTGCGCGAGAGCGTCTCGTCGCGCCGCAACATCGTGGTCAGCGGGGGCACCGGATCGGGCAAGACGACCCTGATGAACGTCCTCTCGTCGTTCATCGGCGCGGACGAGCGCGTGATCACGATCGAGGACGCGGCCGAGCTGCGCCTCCAGCAGCCGCACGTCCTGCGCCTCGAGAGCCGGCCGCCGAACCTCGAGGGCGGAGGTGAGGTGACGATCCGGCAGCTGGTGCGCAACGCGCTGCGCATGCGCCCGGACCGCATCGTGATCGGCGAGGTCCGCGGCGCCGAGGCCCTCGACATGCTTCAGGCGCTCAACAGCGGCCATGACGGGTCGATGACGACGGTCCACGCGAACTCCGCGGCCGACGCCCTCCGCCGCATCGAGACGCTTGCCCTGATGGCCGATGTCGCGCTGCCCCACGTTGCGGTGCGCCAGCAGGCGGCAAGCGCGATCGACAACGTGGTCCATCTCGAGCGACGGCGCGACGGCGCGCGCGTGGTCGTCGAGATCGTGGACGTGGTGCGCTTTGCATCCGAGGTCGGCGTGCGACCGCTCTTCTCCTTCTCCGACGGCAGGCTCACCCGCGTCGCGCCCGAGCGATCCACGTGAACGGCGCGGGCGTGCCCTGGGTCACGGCGGTCGCCGCTGCGGGCGGGTTGCTGGCCGTCCACGGGGTCGCGCTCGTCGTCTCCGGCGGCGCGAGGCTGCCGCGCCCGGTGCGAGCGGCGACTCTGCGGTTGGCCGCGGAGGTGCGCGAGACGGTGGTCGTCGTGCGCGGGATGGGCGTCGGCGGGGGTCCGCTCCCGCGCGCGGCCGTGGCGCGGCTCCGGGTCGCCGCCGGGCTCGCCACGGCGGTCGCGGGGTGGGTGATCCTCGGCACGAGGGGCGCCGTCGTGTGCGCCGCGGCCGGCGCATGGAGCGCGCCGCGGCTCGCGCGGGCGCGGCGGGCGCGACACGCGCGGCGCCTCGACGCAGAGGCGCCGGGCGGCGCGCGTGCGATCGCGGACGCGATCGCCGGCGGCGCATCGCTGCGGCGCTCCGTGACGGTCGCCGCGCGACGCCTGCACGGCCAGTTCGCGCACGAGCTCGCGCGCGCGTCCTGGGAGCTGGAGATGGGCGCCGGCACCGCGGCGGCGCTGGAGCGTCTGCGGCATCGTTCGGGCTCACGCGGCGTGGGCCTGATCGTTGCGGCGATGCAGGTGCAGCATCGTGCGGGCGGTGACCTGCCCGGGGTCCTGCGCGGCGTGGCCCGCGCGCTCGAGGAGGAGCACCGCGTGCTGGAGGAGGCCCGCGCCGCAACCGCACAGGCGCGCTTCACCGCGGCGGTCGTGATCGCGCTCCCGACGTGCGCCGTCGCGATGGGTGCGCTTGCCTCGCCCGGTCTGCCCGCGCGGCTCACGGGGTCCGCGCTCGGCGTCGGGCTGCTGGCGGCCGCCCTTTCGCTCCAGGCATGCGGTGCGCTCGTGATCCGGCGACTCGCCGCGCCCGACTCGTGAGCGCTCCGGGCGCGTGGGCTGCGGTGGCGGCCGGGCTCGCGGTGGCGGGCGTGGCGACGCTGCTTCCTGCGAGACCGCCCGGGCCGTCGCGGAGCCGCCGTTCCACCGCGTTGGCGGGTTCGCTGTCGTCAGGGCTCGCGACCGCCGGGGCCGCGGTCCTTGCCCGCCTTCACGTCGACCGGCTCGGGCCGCCGGGCAGGCTGGCCGACCGCGTGGTCGCGGCCGGGAGCCCGGGCGGCCTGAGTCCGCGCGACTGGGCGGCGCTCAAGTGGGCGTGTGGGGCCGGCGCATTGGTCCTTGGGCTGGCCACGTCGAGCGCGATGCCCGGTCGTCTGGGAATCGCATTGACGGCCGCGGCGCCGGTCGCGGGCTACCTGTTGCCCGACTATCGGCTCGCGCGCACCGCCCGCCGGCGCGCGGACGGCGCGCTGCGGGAGCTGCCGGGGATGCTCGATCTGCTGCGCGTCACGATCGAGGCCGGCCGGTCGCCGGTGGCCGCGATGGGAGCGGTGGCCGAGCGCTTCGACGGGCCGCTCGCCGCCGAATGGCGCGCGGCCGCGGCGGAGGTCGCGCTCGGCGTTACGCGCGACGCCGCGCTCGACAACCTTCGCCGCCGCATGCCGGTCGACGGCGTGCGCACCCTGGTCGACTCGCTGACGAACGCGAACCGCTCGGGCCTGGCGCTCGGCGAGGTGCTCGCGGCCCAGGCGGCAAGCGCGCGGCACGAGCGACGGCAGCAGATCCGCGAGCGCGCGGCGCGCGCCGGGCCGAAGATGCAGCTCGTCGTCGCGCTGGTGCTGGTGCCGTCGGTGCTGCTCACGCTGGGCGCGGTGCTCGTCGCGGAGCTGACGAGCACGGGGATCGGCTTCGCGTACTGAGCGAGCCGTTTCCGCTAATTTGAGCGCCGATGGAGGCGGCATCGCCCAACACCGAGGACGGCCTGCGCGAGCAGGCGATCACCCAGCTCAAGAAGAAGCGCGACTTCACGACGCACCTCGTGATCTACGTGCTCGTGAACTCGATGCTCGTCGGCATCTGGGCGGTGACCGGCGGCGACTTCTTCTGGCCGATCTTCCCGATCCTCGGATGGGGGATCGGGCTCGGCGCGAACGCCTGGGACGTGTACGGGCGAAAGCCGATCTCCGAGGGGGAGATCGAGCAGGAGATCTCGCGCCTGCGCGGCGGCCGCTGAGGCGCCGTGGCGGGCGATCGCTGGGTCACGTTCGACTGCTACGGGACGCTCGTCGACTGGTGGACGGGCATGGGCGCCGCCGCGGCGTCGGTCGCGGGCGAGCGCGCGGCCGAGCTGCTCGACGCCTACCACGAGCAGGAGCTGATCCTCGAGGCCGAGCGCCCGGCCCCCTCCTATAGGCACGTGCTGACCGAGGGCCTGCGGCGCGCCGCCGCGCGCCGTGGGGTCGAGCTGCCGGGCGACGGCGACCAGGCGTTCGTGCGCGCGTGGACGGAGATGCCGGTCTTCGACGACGTCGGGCCGGCGCTCGGCGCGCTGCGCGGGGCGGGGTGGAGGCTCGCGATCCTCACCAACTGCGACGACGACCTGATCGCCGGCACGCGGCGCCGGCTCCCGGCGGACTTCGAGCTCGTCGTGACGGCCGAGCAGGTCGGCTCCTACAAGCCCGACCTCGCGCACTTCCACGCGTTCCGCGAGCGCACGGGGGTGGGGGAGGGCGAGTGGGTGCACGCCGCCTGCAGCTGGATGCACGACATCCTCCCGGCCGCGCGGCTCGGCATCCCGCGCGTGTGGGTCGACCGCGACCGCTCCGGGCACCCGCCGGGCCTGGCCGACGTGGTGCTCCCGGACATGGCCGGCCTCCCGGCCGCCGTCGAGCAGGCCGCCGCTCTCCGCGCCTGACGACCCCGCTGACCCGGCCGGCGCCCTGAATCCCGCTCAACCACGGGGAAATCGCCCCAGTGGGAAATTTTCCCTACATGTGTTGCATTGTGGGGGAGTGTGGGTTAAAGTGGGGCCACGTTGAACCGGACTGGGGATGGCGAGGTTCCTCCCACCACGCCATCCCTCGTCCCGGACTCTTTGAGGGAAAGCATTGGGTTTTGGCCTTCCTGGGGCAATTCGAGTACACGCTGGACGCCAAGAACCGGCTCACGATCCCTCCCAAGTTCAGGGGCGCGCTTTCGGACGGAGTGGTTCTCGCCAAGGAGATCGACCCCTGTATCTCGATCTGGCCGATGGCGGGCTGGCTTGCACACACCGAGCGGATCCTGGCGGACCGCGACGAGCTCGACGAGGACACGCGCGACTACCGGCGTCTGATCCACGCCGGGGCCTACGAGGGCCAGCTCGACGCCGCCGGGCGGATCATGCTGCCCCAGCCGCTGATCGAGCGCGTCACGCTCGAGCGCGAGGTGTCGCTGATCGGCAACCTCAACGTGATCGAGGTGTGGAGCCGCGAGCACTGGGCCAAGCGCCAGCCCGAGCTCGACGCGCAGGCCGGCGAGATCGCGCGGCGGCTCTCGCAGCGCCGGCGGGAGGAGCGCTGACCCGCATGGACCCTCGACTTCCGCGCGACGCGTGACACTGGTACTCGACATGACGCGCGCGCACGTACCCGTCCTCGCGGGCGAGCTGCTCGAGGCGCTGGACCCGGCGCCCGGGTCGCTCGCCGTCGACTGCACCTTCGGCGCGGGCGGCCACGCGCGCCTCGTCGCCGACCGGCTGGGCGCGGCGGGGGAGCTCGTCTGCATCGACCGCGACCCCCACGCCGAGGAGCACTTCGCCGAGCTCGAGAGCGAGGTGAGCTGCGCCACGCGGTTCATCGCCGGCAACTACGCCGACGTGCTCCCGCGGCTGGTCGCGGAGGGGCTGCGCGCGGACACCGTCTACATGGACCTCGGCATCTCCTCGATGCAGGTCGACGCGCGCGAGCGCGGCTTCTCCTACTCCTACGACGCGCCCCTCGACATGCGCATGGACACGCTCCAGGACCTCGACGCGCGCACCGTCGTGAACGAGTGGCCGGAGGCGCGGATCGCCGCCGCGATCCGCGAGTACGGCGAGGAGCGCTATGCGCGCGGCATCGCGCGCGAGATCGTGCGCCGCCGCGAGCGCGCGCCGATCGAGACGACGACCGAGCTGGTCGACGCGATCAAGCGCGCGGTCCCGCGCCCCGCGCACTTCGCCGGCGGGCATCCCGCGCGGCGCACGTTCCAGGCGATCCGGATCGCGGTCAACGACGAGCTCGAGTCGCTCGCGCGCGCCCTGCCCGCCGCGTGGGAGCTGCTGCGCCCGGGGGGCCGCATGGCGGTGATCGCGTTCCACTCGCTCGAGGACCGCCCGGTCAAGCGCTTCTTCGCCGGGCTCGCGCGCGGCTGCGTCTGCCCGCCCGACCTGCCGGTCTGCGTGTGCGGGCACGAGCCCGAGGCGGAGCTCGTCACGCGCCGTGCGGTGCGCCCGGGCGAGGCCGAGGTGGCGGACAACCCGCGCGCCCAGTCGGGGCGCCTGCGGGCCGCGATAAAGCTGCGAGATGCAGGAGGAAAGTCGCAGACCAGCGAAGGGAGCAACTGGTGACGCCGCCGCCCACGACTGCACCTGCACGCCCGCCCGCGCGGCGCGCGCCCGCGCGTCCCGCGGTGCGCCGTCACCGCCGCGTCTCCGGGCCCGCGCGGCCCGCGACCGCGCGCGCCGGGGCCGCCGCGACGGTCTCCCGGGCGGTCGCCGTGCCGCGCCCGCTGCCGCACCCGTCCTTCGGCGGGCTCGCGCAGCGCGCCGCCGATGCCGTCCGCACGCTGCGCGACTCTGCGCTGGTCGGTCGCCTCGTGCGCGGCCAGGGCTGGATCGCGCTGCTCGGCGTGCTGCTGATCGGGCTGGTCGGTTTGAACGTGTCGCTGCTCAAGCTCAACGCCCACAACGGCCGCACGGCCGAGGTCGCGCGCGACCTGCGCATCGAGAACGCGAGGCTGCGCGGATCGGTCGCGCGCCTCGCGTCGAGCGACCGCCTGCAGGCCGCGGCGGAGCGGATGGGGCTCGTGATGCCCGCTCCGCAGATGGTCAACTACCTCACCGCGCACCCGCGCGGCGACGGACGGCGCGCGGCGAAGAACGTGCGCCTCGACCTGCCGCCGCCGGGATCGGACCTGCTCGTCAGCTCCTCCCCCGAGGCGCAGCAGGAGCTGGTCGCGCCCACGCCCTCGCAGCCGATCGTCGAGAGCGCCCCGCCGGTGAGCGCCCAGACGCCCGCGCCCGCCGCGGCGGGCGCCGGCACGACCGGCGCCGCGGGGACCGCTCCGGCCGGCGCCACGCCCGGCTCCACCGGCGTCGTCGCCCCGACCGGGACGACCGGCGCGCCGGGACCCACGGGCACGCCCGGGGGCTAGCCGGCGTGGCGGCAAGGAGAGCCGCGGCGCAGAGAGCGCCCGCCCAGCGGCGGCCGCCGGCCAAGGGGCGCAAGGCCCCCGCGAAGCCGCGCAGGCGCCCGCGCACGGGCACCGCCGCCGCGCGCGTCGCGGCCGCGCGGCTGACCGAGCGCCGCATCGGCTTGATGTTCGCGATCTTCCTGCTGGCGATCGCGTGCGCGACGCTGCGCGCGGGCTACCTGCTGGCCTTCAAGGGCGACTCGCTCAAGACGATGGCGTCGACCCAGCACGTCCAGGAGGTGACGCTGATCGCGAAGCGCGGGACGATCACCGACCGCCACGGGGCGGAGCTCGCGGTCTCCGAGGACGCCGCGACGATCTTCGCGACGCCGTTCCTGATCAAGGACCCCGTGCGCGTCGCGCGCCGCCTCGCGCCGATCCTCGGGCGCGACCAGAACAAGCTCCTCGAGATCCTCTCCGACCGCCAGAGCGGGTTCGCCTACCTCGCGCGCAAGGCCGAGGCGCGCAAGGGAGAGCAGATCCAGAAGCTCGAGATCGAGGGCATCGGCGTGCTCGACGACTCGCGGCGCTACTACCCCGAGGGCGAGGTCGCGGCGCAGGTGATCGGCTCGGTCGGCGTCGAGAACAAGGGGCTCACCGGGCTCGAGCAGCAGCTCGACTCCGAGCTCGCCGGCTCCGACGGCAAGCAGCGCATCGTGCGCGACGCGCGCGGCGTGCCGGTCTCGCTCGACCAGCTCGCCGACGACCAGGCGGGCACGGACCTGCGCCTGACGCTCGACGTGCCGCTCCAGGACCGCGCCGAGCAGGTGCTGGCGGGAGTCGGGCGGACCTATCAGCCCAAGGGCGCCACCGCGATCGTGATGGACCCCAACACCGGCGACGTGCTGGCGATGGCCAACTGGCCGCGAATCGACGCCAACAAGGTCGAGGACGCGCCGGCGTGGGCGCGGCTCAACCGCGCGGTCGGCTTCACCTACGAGCCGGGATCCACGTTCAAGTCGTTCACGGTCGCCGGCGCGCTGTCGGAGAACGTCGTGCGCCCCGACACGCGCTTCACGATCGGCCCGGAGATCCAGGTTGCCGACCGCGTGATCAAGGAGGCGCACGGCACGGGCGGGATCTTCACGGTGTCGGACATCCTCGCGCGCTCGTCCAACGTCGGGGCCGTGCGCGTCGGTCAGCGACTGGGCGACCGGCGCTTCGACCACTGGGTGCGCAAGTTCGGCTTCGGCCGGATGACCGACCTGCCGCTGCCGGGCGAGTCGCCGGGGATCGTGCCCAGGGTGCGCGACTACTCCGGCGCGTCGATCGGCAACCTCCCGCTGGGCCAGGGGCTCGCGGTGACGCCGATGCAGATGGTCGACGGATACGCGGCGATCGCCAACGGCGGCGTGCTCGTGAAGCCGCGCCTGCGGATGGACGAGGAGGCGAGCGAGGGCAGGCGGATCATGTCGGAGCGCACCACCGCGCGGCTGCGCCGCATGCTCGAGGGCGTGCTCGGCCCGACGGGCACCGCGCCCGAGGCCGCGATCCCCGGATACGACATCGCGGGCAAGACCGGGACCGCGGAGAAGCCCGAGAACGGCGTCTACTCGAAGGACAAGGTCGTCGCCTCTTTCGTGGGGTTCGCCCCGGCCGACAAGCCGAAGCTGCTCGCCGCGGTGATCGTCGACGAGCCGAAGGTCGTCCACTCGGGCGGCGAGGTGGCGGCTCCCGCCTTCGAGAAGATCGCGAGCTTCGCGCTCCCGTACCTCGGGATCCCGCCGAAGTAGTTGGACCGCGCGCGCCTGTACCTGCTGGTGGTGGGCGTCGTGTTCCTCGTCGTGATCGGCATTCCGCTGTTCGTGGACCCCTACTGGTGGGGCGAGCGGTTCGGGTGGGACACCGCCGTGCACACGGACCTGACGACGTACCTCGGCCGCTGCCTCGGGGCGGTCGCGATCGCGATCAGCGCGACCGCGCTGTGGGCATCGCGCGAGCCCGCCGAGCACCGCACGCTCTTCGACATCACCGCGGTCGCGGGGGTGCTGCTCGCGATCGTGCACCTGCGCGGGCTCCTCGACGACGCGCAGCCCGGCATCGAGGACCTCGAGGCGCTGCTGTACGCGGGCTTCGCGGCGCTGGCGTGGTGGTGCAAGCCCGCCGCGCCCGTCCGTAGAATCTCGCCCCGATGACGCTGCGCGAGCTGCTTCAGGCGGCAGGAGTCGCCGCCCCCGAGGGCGGCGGCGACGTCGCGATCACGGGCCTTGCCTACCGGAGCGAGAGCGTCACTCAGGGGACGCTCTTTTTTTGCGTTCCGGGGTTCGTCGTGGACGGGCACGCGTTCGCGCCGGACGCGGTCGCGCGCGGCGCCGCGGCGCTGGTCTGCGAGCGACCGCTCGGGCTCGGCGTCCCGGAGGTCGTCGTGCCGCAGGTGCGGGCCGCGATGGGGCCGGTCGCGGCCGCCTTCCACGGCAACCCGACGGCGGAGCTGCGCATGGTCGGCGTGACGGGGACGAACGGCAAGACCACGACCGCGTTCCTCGTGCGGCACGTGCTCGAGGCGCGGGGCATCGCAACCGGCCTGCTGGGAACCGTGCAGTCCGTGGTCGGCGGTCGCGTGGAGGAGGTCGAGCGCACGACGCCCGAGGCGATCGACCTGCAGGCGACGTTCCGCCGGATGCGCGACGCCGGTGACGAGGCGTGTGTGATGGAGGTCTCCTCGCATGCGCTCGAGCTGCACCGCGCGGCGGGGATCGAGTTCGACGTGGCCGTCTTCACGAACCTGACGCAGGACCACCTCGACTTCCACGGCACGCTCGACGCCTACTACGCGTCGAAGCGGCGCCTGTTCACACCGGAGGCGGGCGCGCCGCCCGCCGCGGCGGTCGTCAACGCCGACGACGAGTGGGGCGCGCGCCTCGCGCAGGAGGTGACCGCGGAGGGACGCACGCCCGTCGCGACCTTCGGGCTCGAGCGTGGCGACGACTTTCGCGCCGCCGACGTCCGCTATGACGCGGCCGGCGCGGCGTTCGAGTGCCACGCGCGCGGCGCGGCGGTCGACGTGCGCGTGCCGCTTCCGGGACTGTTCAACGTCTACAACGCGCTGGCCGCGATCGCCGCGACGCACGCGCTCGGGGTCTCCCCGCACGCGGCCGCCGAGGCGCTCGCGACCGCGCGGCGCGTCCCGGGCCGCTTCGAGCCGGTCGAGGAGGGACAGGACTTCGGCGTGCTCGTCGACTACGCGCACACGCCCGACTCGCTCGAGAACGTGCTCGAGTCCGCGCGCGGCCTGCTCGACCAGGCAGGCGACGATGCCCGCCTGATCGTCGTGTTCGGCGCGGGCGGGGACCGCGACCGCGAGAAGCGGCCGCTGATGGGCGCGGCCGCGCGCCGGCTGGCCGACCACGTGCTCGTGACCTCCGACAACCCGCGCTCGGAGGACCCCGACTCGATCATCGCGGCGATCGTCGCGGGCGCGGAGCGCGAGGCGCCCCCGACCGCGGCGTCGTCGATGGAGGTGGAGCCCGACCGCCGCGCCGCGATCGAGCGCGCGATGGAGCTGGCGCGGCCGGGCGACATCGTCCTGATCGCCGGGAAGGGGCACGAGCAGGGACAGGAGTTCGAGGGCGGGCGCAAGGTCCCGTTCGACGACCGCGACGGTCGCGCGCGACGCGCTGCGCGCCCTTTCCAAGTCCCCCGGCGCGCGGCGGTGATCGACCTCACCCCCGAGGAGATCGCCCGCGCGGCGGTCGCACGCGTCGCCGCCGCCGGAGACGGCGGCGCACCGGCGCGCGCGGTCGTGGACTCGCGCGCGGTCGCCCCCGGCGACCTGTTCGTCGGCCTGCCGGGTGAGCGCACCGACGGCGGCCGGTTCGCCGCCGCCGCGATCGCCGACGGCGCGTGGGGAGTGATCGTCACGCCCGACCACGCGAAGACGGCCGCCGCCGCCGGGCGGCCCGCTTACGTGTTCGAGACCGTCGACCCGCAGGCCGCGCTCGCCGGCATCGCCCGCACGTGGCTCGCGCGCCTGCGCGAGCAGGGCTGCCGCGTGGTCGCCGTCACCGGCTCGACCGGCAAGACGTCCACCAAGGACATACTGCGCGCGATGCTCGCGCCCGCATTCGAGGGGCGCGTGCACGCGAACCGGGAGAACTTCAACACCGAGATCGGGCTGCCGCTCACCGTCCTCGAGGCCGACGCGGGCGTCCAGGTCCTCGTGCTCGAGATGGCGATGCGCGGCATGGGCCAGATCCGCGAGCTGGCGCAGATCGCGCACCCCGAGGTGGGCGTGATCACGAACATCGGGCCGGTGCACCTCGAGCTGGTCGGGACGATCGAGCGCGTCGCGGAGGCGAAGGCCGAGCTGATCGCAGAGCTGCGCGGCGCCCACGCGGCCTGCGTGGTGCCGGCGGCCGAGGAGGCGCTGTACCCGCATTTGCGCTCGGACATCCGCGTGATCACGTTCGCGCCGTGGGCCGGCGCTCGAGGGCCGGCGGCCGGCGGCGTCGACGCGATCGCCGGGGCCGCCGCCGACGTGCGGGCGCTGTCGGTCGAGGACGTCGGCGGCCACGCGCGCGTCGAGCTCGCGCTCGGCACGAAGCGCACGACCCTCGAGCTGAACTTCGCCCAGGACCACAACATCACCAACGCGCTTGCCGCGGTGGCCGCCGCGCACGCGCTCGGAGTGGAGCCCGACGCGCTCGCGGAGGGCGCGCGCGAGGTGCGCTTCTCCGGGCTGCGGGGGGAGGAGCTGCAGCTCGCCGACGGTGTTCTCATCGTGAACGACTGCTACAACGCGAACCCCGTGTCGATGCGTGCCGCCATCGATGACCTCGCCGCACGCGCCGACAAGCGCGGCGCGCGGCGCATGGTCGCGGTCCTCGGCGACATGCGCGAGCTCGGGCCGGAAGCGGCGCATTTCCACCGCCAGGTCGGCGCGCGTGCGGCCGACGCCGGTGTCTCGCTGGTCGTCGCGGTGGGCGAGCACGCGGGCGACTACGCGCTCGGCCACGGGGGCGAGACGCGCGAGGCCGCCGACGCCGAGGAGGCCGCCGCGCTGGTCCCGGGGCTGATCGAGCCCGGCGACATCGTGCTGGTCAAGGGATCGCGCGGCGTGGGCCTCGAACGGGTCACGCGCGCGCTCGAGGACGAGATCTGATGGGCGAGATCCTGATCGCGGGGCTCGCCTCGCTGCTGATCTCGATCTTCCTCGGCCCGAAGTACATCCAGTTCCTGCGCGACCGCGAGTTCGGCCAGCAGATCCGCGAGGAGGGCCCCGCCGAGCATCACGTGAAGGCCGGCACCCCGACGATGGGCGGGCTGATCGTGTTCACCGCGATCGGCGTCCCCTACCTGATCCTCTCCGACCGCGACGCCGCGAGCATGGCCGTCTTCGGCACGGCGCTCGCCGCGGCCGCGATCGGCTTCGCCGACGACTGGCTGAAGATCGTGAAGGCCCGCTCGCTCGGGCTCTCGGCGCGCACCAAGCTCGGCCTCCAGCTGCTGATCGCGGTCGGGCTCTGGTACGTGGCGCGCGAGGTCGTCGGGCTCAGCGACACCCTGCAGTTCCGCATCTTCGACGCGAACGTCGACATCGGCGGGTTCTACGTGGTGCTGATCTTCCTGGTGATCGCCGGCGCGACCAACGGGGTGAACCTGACGGACGGGCTCGACGGCCTCGCCGCGGGCTGCGCCGCGATCGTGCTGCTCACCTACACGGCGATCGCCTTCATCACGGGCGGGCAGGACGGCCTCTCGATCACCGAGCAGGACGGCCTCTCCCTGCTCGGGGCGTGCCTCGTCGGCGCGTCGGTCGGGTTCCTCTGGTTCAACTCGTTCCCCGCGGCGATCTTCATGGGCGATACGGGCTCGCTCGGGCTCGGCGGGGCGATCGCCGGCATGGCGGTGATGACGAAGTCCGAGGTCCTGCTGATCCTGATCGGCGGCATCTTCGTGATCGAGGCGCTGTCGGTGGCCGCCCAGGTGATCGCCTTCCGGCTCTTCCGCCGCCGCGTCCTGCTGATGGCCCCCGTGCACCACCACTTCGAGCTGATGGGGTGGTCGGAGACGAAGATCATGGTGCGCTTCTGGATCACGGCCGCGATCGTGAGCGCGATCGGCTTCACGGTCTACCAGCAGAGCATCAACGCCTGAGGGCGCAGGTCCAGCTCAATGGCCCACCGCCGACCGCCGCTGCCGCCGGGCCCCTATCTGGTCGTGGGCCTCGCCCGGTCCGGCGTCGCGGCGGCGCTCGCGCTGGCGGCCGCGCGACCGGGGGAGCGGGTCGTCGCGGTCGACTCCGCGCGACCCGAGGAGGCCCTGGCCGAGCGGGAAAGGCTTGCGGCGGCGGGCGTCGAAGTCCACCTCGAATCGGATGGGACCCAAGCCTTGGAGGCATCGCCGCCGCCTGCGACGCTCGTCAAGAGCCCCGGGGTACCCCGGAATGCGCCCGTCGTCGGGCAGGCACGCCGCAGGGGACTCGAGGTCGTCGGAGAGCTGGAGATCGGCTGGCGGATGCTCCCGAACGAGTTCATCGCGGTGACCGGGACGAACGGAAAGACGACGACGGTCGAGCTGATCGGTGCGATGCACCGGGCGGCCGGAGAGCCCGTGGCGGTGGCGGGCAACGTCGGCACCCCGCTCACCGCGCTGCCGGGCACGGCCGGCAACGCGACGATCGTGTGCGAGGCGTCGAGCTTCCAGCTCGAGGACTCCGTCGCGTTCGCGCCCGAGGCCGCCGTCTTCCTGAACATCTCCGACGACCACCTCGACCGTCATGCCTCGGCAGGCGAGTATCTCGACGCGAAGCTGCGGATCTTCGCCAACCAGCACCCGGCCGACCTCGCGGTCGTGAACGCGCGCGACGCGGACCTGCTGCCCGGCATCGGCGCGCGCACGATCACGTTCGGCGACGGTGACATGCGGCGCGAGGGCGACATGCTCGTGTGGCACGACGACCGGCTGATCGACGTCGGCGAGGTGCGCCTGCGCGGCGAGCACAACCTCAACAACGCGATGGCCGCGGCCGCCGTCTCGCTCGAGCGCGGCATCGACCGCGGGGCCGTGCGCACCGCGCTGCGCGAGTTCGCCGGCCTGCCGCACCGGATGGAGCCGGTCGCGGAGGTCCGCGGCGTGGAGTACGTGAACGACTCCAAGGCGACCAACCCCGGCGCCGCGGCCGCGGCGCTCGACGCGTGCGGCGGCGGCGTGCACGCGATCATGGGCGGCTCCCTGAAGGGAGGCGACTTCTCCGAGCTCGAGTCCGACGTGAGCGCGTCCTGTCGCGCCTGCTACCTGATCGGCGAGGCGGCCGACCGTCTCGCGCACGACCTCTCGGGCAGCGGCGTGGAGCTGGTGCGCTGCGGCGACATGGAGCGCGCCGTCGCGGAGGCGTCGCGGCGGGCGCGCACGGGCGAGACCGTGCTGCTCTCCCCGGCGTGCGCGAGCTTCGACCAGTACAGCGACTACGAGGAGCGCGGCGAGCACTTCCGCGCGCTGGTCGAGGCGCTCGCGCAGGAGCGGCGATGAGGCTCCCGCGCGCCCGGCCCCGGTTCCCGTGGAATCGCGGCAAGAGCACCGAGATGACCTTCGAGGAGCAGATGCTGCGGACCGCGACGCTCGCGCTGATCGCGTTCGGCGCGGTGATGGTCTACAGCGCGAGCTCCGGCACGTCGCTGCTGTCGCACGGCGGCGACTCGTCGGAGTACCTGAAGCGCTACCTGGGCTCGGCGGCGCTCGGCCTCGTGGCGCTCTCGTTCTTCGCGCGGCACGGGCTCGAGACCGCAAAGCGGCTGACGCCGATCCTGCTGGTCGTCGCGTTCGTGAGCCTGCTGCTCGTGCTGGTGCCGGGCATCGGCATCGCGGCCAACGGCTCGCGGCGCTGGCTCGGCGGCGGGCCGCTCCAGTTCCAGCCCTCCGAGCTCGCGAAGCTCGCGCTCGTGCTCTACGCGGCGCTGCTGATCGCGGGCCAGCCCGAGCGGGTGCGCACCCTGTACGGGGTGCGGCCGCTGATCCTGCTGGCCGGGGCGATGGCGGTGCTCGTCGTGGTCGAGCCGGACCTCGGCACCGCGATGGTGATCTGCCTCACGCTCGGGGCGCTGCTCGTGGTCGGGGGCGTCAGCATGCGGCACCTGCTGATGCTCTTCGCGGGCCTCGCGGCGCTCGCCATGATCGCCGCCGTGCTCGAGCCCTACCGCCGCGAGCGGCTGACGTCGTTCATCGACCCGTGGGCGGATCCCGAGGGCAGCGGCTTCCAGTCGGTGCAGGCGATGATCGCGATCGGCTCGGGCGGCTTCTTCGGCGTGGGGCTGGGCGAGAGCGTGCAGAAGCTCTTCTACCTGCCCGAGGCCCACACCGACATGATCCTCGCGGTGATCGGCGAGGAGCTCGGGCTGCTCGGCATGTCCGGGGTGCTCTTCTTCTACGGGATGATCGCCTACGCCGGGCTGCGCTCGGCCCGGATGGCGAAGGACCTCTACGCGAAGCTCGTCGCCGCCGGCATCACGTCGGTGATCCTGATCCAGGCGACCGTCAACTTCTTCGCGGTGCTCGGGGTGCTGCCGCTGACCGGCGTTCCCCTCCCGTTCATCTCGTACGGAAACAGCAACCTCGTCGTGCTGCTGGCCGGGATGGGCATCCTCATCAACGTGTCGCGCCAGGGCGCCGCGCGGCCCGCGCTGCGCCTCGTGGACGACGCCCGCCGCCGGAGCGGGTCGGACCGAGCGGCTATAAGGAAGGCCGATGCCAACCGTGGTGATCGCAGCGGGCGGGACCGCCGGGCACGTCGTGCCGGCGCTGGCGGTCGCAGACGAGCTGCGGGATAGAGGCGCCGACGTAGTCTGGGTCGGCACGCGCGACCGCGCGGAGGCGCAGCTCGTGCCGGCGGCCGGCTACCCGATCGAGTACCTCGCGGTGCGCGGCCTGGACCGGCGCAACCCCGTGCGCGCGCTCGGCGCCGTCGCGCGCGCGGGCGCCGCCGCCGGCACGGCCCGGCGCCTGCTGTCCCGCGTCGGGGCGGACGTCGTGCTCGCGGGCGGCGGCTACGTCGCCGGGCCGGTCGGACTCGCCGCGGTCGCGCGGCGCACCCCGCTCGTGCTGAGCGAGGCCGACAGCCACCTCGGGCTCGCGAACCGCATGCTCGCGCCGTTCGCGCGCAGGGTGTGCCTCGCGTTCCCGATCGAGGGCCGCACCGGCGACCGCTGGCTGGTGACGGGGCGGCCCGTGCCCCGCGCGGTCCTGGAGGCCGATCGCGACACCGCGCGCGAGCGGCTCGGCGTGCCGGCCGCCGCGACCTGCGTGCTGGTGTTCGGCGGCAGCCTCGGCGCCCGGTCGCTGAACACGGTTTCGGCCGAGGCGCTCGTCGACGCGGGCGTGCACGTTCTGCACATCACCGGCACGCGCGACTTCGCGGAGGTGCGCGCGCGTGTCGGCAACAGGGACGGCTACGCGGTGCTGGAGTACCTCGACTCGCTCGCGGACCCGCTCGCGGCCAGCGACCTCGTGGTCGCGCGCTCCGGCGGATCGGTCTTCGAGATCGCGGCGGCCGGCCGGCCCGCGATCCTCGTCCCCTACCCGCACGCCACGGCCGACCACCAGTCCAAGAACGCCGACTGGATGGCGGCCGCGGGCGCGGCGGTCGTGATTCGCGACGGGGAGCTGAGCGCCGCGCGCCTGCGCGCGGAGGTCGAGTCGCTCGTCGGCGATGCGCGGCGGCTCGAGTCGATGGCGGACGCCGCGCGGGCCGTGGCGCGGCCCGATGCCGCGCAGCGGATCGCCGACGAGGTGCTCGCCGCGGTCGGGGCGCGGTGGCGCCCCCGCGCCGCGCGAGGAGCCGTGGCAGGGACGGCGCCTGCACTTCGCCGGCATCGGCGGCGCCGGCATGAGCGGGCTGGCGCTGATCGCGCGGGCGCTGGGCGCCGAGGTGAGCGGATGCGACCAGGCCGAGACCGCCTACTTCGAGGAGCTGCGCGCCGCCGGGATCGAGCCGCGGGTGGGACACGACGCGGCCCACGCGACGCCGGGCACCGAGATCGTCGTGTCGACGGCGATCCCGCGATCGCTCCCCGAGGTGGCCGCCGCCGCCAAGGTGACCCACCGCGGCGAGCTGCTCGCGCAGGCCGCGGCGATGCGCCGGGTGATCGCGATCGCCGGCACGCACGGCAAGACGACGACCACCGCGATGACGGCGCACGCGCTGGCCGCGTGCGGCGAGGACGTCGGGTACGCCGTCGGGGCGGAGCTGCCGCTCCCGGGCGGCGGTCACCGGCCGAACGCGGTGTGGGGCAGCGGACCGTGGATGGTCGTCGAGGCCGACGAGTCCGACCGCTCGTTCCTCAACTTCGAGCCCGACGTCGCCGTCGTCACGAACCTCGAGCTCGACCACCACTCGACGTATGCGTCCGAGGTGGAGGTGCGCCGCGCGTTCGCGAGCTTCCTCGAGCGCGTGCGCCCCGGCGGCACGATCGTGGCCTGGGAGGGTGCGGGCATCGCGCCTGCCGGGGTCGAGTACGGGACCTCGCAGCACGCCGCGCTGCGCGCGCGCGACGTGCGCGCCGCGGGGAGCGGGATGCGGTTCACGCTCGTCGTGGACGGCGCGGACGTGTGCGAGGTCGACCTTCCCGTGCCCGGCGACCACAACGTCCTGAACGCGCTCGCGGCGATCGGCGCCGCCCGCGCCGCGGGCTGCGACCCGGAGCGCGCCGCCCGCGCGCTGGCGTCCTTCGAGCCCGCCGGCAGGCGCTTCGAGTCGAAGGGCGAGGCCGCCGGGGTGCGCGTGTTCGACGACTACGCCCACCACGCGACCGAGGTCGCGGCCACGCTCGCCGCTGCGCGCGCGCTCGAGCCCGGCCGGCTCGTTGCCGTGTTCCAGCCGCACCTGTATTCGCGCACGGCCCACACGCACCGCGACCTCGGTCGCGCGCTCGCGGGCGCCGACGTGGTCGTGGTGCTCGACGTCTATCGCGCCCGCGAGCACCCGGAGGACTACCCCGGGATCGACGGCGCGCTGGTCGCGCGCGCGGCGGCCGACAGCGCCGGCGGGCGAGAGGTGTGGTGGCTGCCCACCCGCGAGGAGGCGGTCGCCGTGCTGTCCGGGCGCGTGCGTGCCGGCGACCTCGTGGTGACGCTCGGGGCCGGGGACGTCGACCGGGTCGCCGAGGACCTCGTCGCCCGCCTCGACGGTGCCGCGGCATGACGGCCCAGCCCGAGCACCTCCAGCGCGACTACCCGCTCGCGCGGCTCACGACCATCCGCACCGGGGGCCCCGCGGCCTGGTTCGCGCGTCCGCGCCGGGACGACGAGCTCACGGATCTGCTGCGGTGGGCGCAGGAGAGCGGGCTCGACGTAGGAATCGTGGGATCGGGGTCGAATCTCCTCGTGGCGGACCTCGGTTTCGCAGGACTTGTCTTGAAATTGGACGGATCCCTCGCCGCGATAGAGCACGATGCCGGCCGCCTCGTATGCGGAGGCGGCGCGCGCCTGCCGCAGGTGGCCGCTCGCGCCGCCGCGCTCGGCCTGTCCGGCATCGAGTTCGGCGTGAGCATCCCGGGCACCGTGGGCGGGGCCGTCCGCATGAACGCGAACGCCTACGGGGGCGAGCTCGCCCGCACGCTCGAGTGGGCGGACGTCTGCACCGCCGCCGGAGTCGATCGCCGCGTGCCGGGCGACCTCGGCTTCGCCTACCGCCGGTCCAACCTCGGTCCGCGCGATGTCGTCGCGCGTGCCTCCTTCGCGCTGGAGCCGCGCGATCCGCAGGAGGTCAAGACGATGCTCGCCGACCTGCGCGCCCGCCGGCGCGAGGCCCAGCCGTCCGGGATCAAGACCTTCGGCTCGACCTTCAAGAACCCGCAGGACGCCGACGGCCGAAGCGCGGGACAGCTGCTCGAGGCCGCGGGCTGCAAGGGCCTGCAAGCCGGCGGGGCGCGCTTCAGCCCCGAGCACGCCAACTTCATCGAGAACGGCGGATCCGCGACGACGGCCGACGTGCTGGCGTTGATCGCGGAGGGGCGGCGCCGGGTGATCGAGCGCTTCGGCATCGAGCTCGAGCCCGAGGTCCAGCTCCTGGGCGACATCGCGTTCCCCTGGGAGGGGTCGTGACCGCTCCCCCCTTCGCGCAGCGGGCGTGGGCGAGCCTCGACGAGCTGCCGATCTCGCGGCGCTTCGCGGCGGGCTTCGCAGCGCTGGCGGTCGCGGCGCTGCTCCTGCTCGGCTGGCTGTGGGTCCGCGACTCCTCGCTCGTGCGGGTGAGTGAGGTCGACGTCAAGGGGCTCACCACCCGCGACGCGCCGGCGATCCGCAAGACCCTGCGGCAGGCAGCGATGCGCATGACGACGCTCCACTACAGCGAGCAGGAGCTTGCGCGCGCGGTCGAGCCCTTCCCCGCCGTGGAGTCCGTGTCGGTCGACGCCGACCTGCCGCACAGGCTCGTGATCAGCGTGCGGGAGCACGAGCCGGTGGCGGCGCTCGTGTCCGGGGACGGGCGGCGCGTGGCGGTCGCGAGCGACGGCACGCTGCTGCCCCACGAGCGCGACAAGCGACTGCCGGCCGTGAAGGTCGACTCGATCCCGGACGACGGCCGCCTCGGCGGAGGGGCGGAGGCCGGCCTCGTCCACGTGATCGCCGGTGCTCCGGAGGAGCTGCGCCCCTTGCTCGAGCGCGCGTATCGCGCGGGCGACGGCGTGCGCGTCGCGGTCGACGGCGGGCCGACGCTGCGCTTCGGCGCCCCGATCAGGCTTGCCGCGAAGTGGGCCGCCGCGGCGCGGGTCCTGGCCGACACGCCGGGCGCCGCCGCCGCGTCGATCGACCTGCGCATACCCGAGCGCCCGTCGGCGGCATACGACGAGGCCGGGGCGGCCCAGGAGACGGCCGCGCCGCCCGTCGCCGAGGTGCAGACCGCGGCGGCCGCAGCGGTGACCGAGCAGCCGGCGACCGGGGCGACCGGCGCCACGGGCCCGGCCGCGCCGCTGCCCTGACCCTCGACTCGTACTCGAGCGTTCAAACCCTCTACTTCGAGTCGAGCCGGGCGACCGAACTCGTGCAGTGCGTTGCATGGGTCGGGAATTTGGCCTATCGTGCCGAATCCACTCCGAAACCGGAGACGGCCAAGCCTGCACCATCACTGGAGCCTTGGCACCCGGAGCGGAGGGAGCACAAATGGAAAGCTCGAGCTATCTAGCGGTCATAAAGGTGGTCGGTGTCGGCGGCGGCGGGACCAATGCCGTCAACCGGATGGTGGACGCGGGCCTCAAGGGCGTCGAGTTCATCGCGGTCAACACCGACAACCAGGCGCTCCGCATGACGGACGCGGACATCAAGCTCAACATCGGCTCGGAGCTGACCAAGGGCCTCGGCGCAGGCGCGAACCCGGACGTGGGCTTCGCCGCCGCCGAGGAGAGCCATGACGAGATCAAGGAGGCGCTGAAGGGCGCGGACATGGTCTTCGTCACCGCCGGCGAGGGCGGCGGCACCGGGACCGGTGGCGCTCCCGTCGTCGCGGAGATCGCGAAGGACGAGATCGGCGCGCTGACCGTGGGTGTCGTGACGCGTCCGTTCGAGTTCGAGGGCGCGCGCCGCGCCGAGCAGGCCGAGCAGGGCATCCGCGCGATGCGCGAGAAGGTCGACACCCTGATCACGATCCCGAACGACCGGCTGCTCCAGATGGTCGAGCGGCGCACCAGCATCCTCGACGCCTTCAAGGAGGCCGACAACGTGCTGCGCCAGGGCGTGCAGGGCATCACCGACCTGATCACCGTGCCCGGGCTGATCAACCTCGACTTCGCCGACGTGCGCACGATCATGCGCGACGCCGGTTCGGCCCTGATGGGCATCGGCGTCGCCTCGGGCGAGAACCGCGCCGCGGAGGCCGCGAAGAACGCGATCTCCTCGCCGCTGCTCGAGGAGTCCGTCGAGGGCGCGACAGGGATCCTGCTGAACATCACCGGCGGGCGTGACCTCGGCCTGTTCGAGGTCAACGAGGCGGCCGAGATGGTCACCTCCGCCGCCGACAAGAACTCGAACATCATCTTCGGCTCCGTGATCGACGAGAACCTCGAGGACGAGGTCCGCGTCACCGTGATCGCCACCGGGTTCGACGGCGGCTCGCGCCGGCCGAGCCCGCGCCAGACCGCCGGCCGCCGCGACGTCGTCTACGACGACCGCGTGCGCCGCGAGCTCGAGATCGGGGACGACGAGATCGACATTCCTGAGTTCCTCAAGTGAGGAACTCGGATGAATGCCGGAATTCCCTTAGCCGGGAATTCCGGGAGCTCTGTGCTTCACGGTGTTTCGGCGCTGAGGCGACTTTTCCACGCATAGCGGGTAAAAGTCACCACGGCGGAACGGGCGGTGATACGGCATCGGCCACGAGGGACGCCGATCCGTCGCGAAGGACCCCCATACGCCACAAGCCGCGTAGCGTCGACCGTGGCCGGCCGGTAGCGTTCGCCCGATGAGCCGCTACGTCATGCGCGAGAAGGTGCTCGCCTTCGGCGACGACTTCTGGATCGAGGACGACGCCGGCGAGCGCGTGTTCCGGGTCGACGGCAAGGCGCTGCGGATGCGCAAGACGCTGAAGCTCGAGGACCTCGACGGCAACGAGCTCTGCAAGATCCAGGAGCGCAAGCTGCGGGTGCGCGACACGATGGAGATCGAGGCGCCCGACGGCACCCGCATGGGCCTGATCCAGAAGGCGCTGGTCACGCCGCTGCGCGAGCGCCTCGAGGTCGAGGTGCCCGACCAGCCGGAGCTGAAGGTGCGCGGCAACATCCTCGACCACGAGTACCGCATCAAGCGCGACGGCGAGAAGGTCGCCGAGGTCTCGAAGAAGTGGCTGCGGATGCGCGACACCTACGGCATCGAGATCGAGCCCGGGCAGGACGAGATCCTGATCCTCGCGGTCGCGGTCGCGCTCGACGCGATGGAGCACGACCGCGACGTAGAGCCCGGTTAGCGGTCCGGCCATTTACGCGGAGCGCGCGGTTGGATAGCTTCACACCGATGCCCGCGCTCGCCACCGCCCCGGCACGAGCCGACCACGCCTACCTGGGCCGCCGCGAGCGGCTGCGCGAGCAGTACGCGGCGATCCCCGCGGGCGCCCCGGTGCGGCTCGCGAAGCGCACCTCGAACCTGTTTCGCCCGCGCGCCGCCGCGCAGGGCGCCGGCCTGGACGTCGCCGCGTTCGACGGCGTGCTGTCGGTCGACCCGGTCGCCCGCACGGCCGACGTGCAGGGCATGACGACCTACGAGCACCTGGTCGACGCGACCCTCGCCCACGGCCTGGCGCCGCTGGTCGTCCCGGAGCTGAAGACGATCACCCTGGGCGGCGCCGTCACCGGCCTCGGGATCGAGTCGGCGTCGTTTCGCAACGGCTGCCCGCACGAGTCGGTGCGCGAGATCGAGGTCATGACCGGCGACGGCCGGATCGTGGTCGCGCGCCCCGACAACGAGCACGCCGACCTCTTTCGCGGGTTCCCCAACTCGTACGGCACGCTCGGCTACGCGCTGCGCCTGGAGATCGAGCTGGAGCCGGTGCGCCCGTTCGTGCGGCTGCGGCACGTGCCGTTCGCCGATGCCGCCGGCTGCTTCGAGGCCGTGTCCGAGATCTGCGACACCGGCTCCTGGAAGGGCGGGCGCGTCGACTTCCTCGACGGCACGGTCTTTGCCCGCGGCGCCCACTACCTGACGCTCGGCACGATGACCGACGAGGCCCCGTACGCCTCCGACTACACCGGGCAGCAGATCTACTACCGCTCGATCCACTCGCGGACGGAGGACCACCTGACGATCCGCGACTACCTCTGGCGCTGGGACACGGACTGGTTCTGGTGCTCGCGCGCGTTCGGGGTGCAGCGCCCGCGGCTGCGCCGCCTGTGGCCCCGGCGCTTGCGGCGCAGCGACGTCTACTGGAAGGCCGCCGCCCTGGGGCGGCGTTACGGGTTGGGGCGGGGAGGCAGTGGCAACGAGGCCGTGATCCAGGACGTCCAGGTGCCGCTCGAGCGGGCGGCGGAGTTCCTCGACGTGTTCCACCGGGAGGTCGGGATGGCGCCGGTCTGGATGTGCCCGCTGCGACTGCGCGAGCACGAGCACGCGTGGACCCTGTACGGCCTCGACCCGGGCACGACCTACGTGAACTTCGGGTTCTGGGGCGCTGTCCCGCGGCGGCCGGGCGAGGCGGCGGACCACCGCAACCGGCTGGTCGAGCGCCTCGTCGCCGACCTCGGCGGGTGGAAGTCGCTGTACTCGACCTCGTACTACGAGGAGGACGAGTTCCGTGCGCGCTACGGGGGCGCCGCCTACGACCAGTTGAAGGAGGCCTACGACCCCGACGGCCGCCTGCTGGACCTTTACGAAAAATGCGTACGAGAGAGGTGACCGGATGCGCCTGGCCGACATCTACATGAAGGTCGTGGACGAACGCGCGCCCGTCGCGTTCCGTGCATACGACGGCTCCAGCGCGGGCCCGTCGGACGCGGCCGCGGTGCTCGAGGTGCGCCGCCCCGATGCCGTCGCGTACATCGCGACGGCCCCGGGCGAGCTCGGGCTCGCGCGCGCCTACGTGAGCGGCGCGCTCGACATTCGCGGCGACCTGCACGCGGCGCTGCGCGGCCTGCTCACCCACGCCAGGCGCCTCCCCTGGGTCGAGCGCGCCGGCATCCTGGGCAGGATCGGCCCCGGCGTGCTGCGCCGCCCGCCCGTGCCCCTCGAGGAGGCCCCCGCGCCCTGGCACCGCGGGCTGCGCCACTCCAAGGCACGCGACGCGGCCGCGATCTGCGCACCACTACGACGTGTCCAACCGCTTCTACGAGATCGTGCTGGGACCGTCGATGGCCTACACGTGCGCCGTGTTCCGGACCCCGACGGCGACGCTCGAGGAGGCGCAGGCCGAGAAGTTCGACCTCGCCTGCCGCAAGCTCGCGCTCGAGCCCGGGGACCGGCTGCTCGACGTCGGCGCCGGCTGGGGCGGGATGGTGATGCACGCGGCCGAGCACCACGGCGTGCGCGCGCTCGGCGTCACGCTGTCGGAGCGGCAGGCGGCGTGGGCGCAGCGCGCGATCGCCGAGCGCGGCCTGGAGGATCGCGCCGAGGTGCGCTTCCTCGACTACCGCGACGTGACCGAGGACCGCTTCGACGCGGTCTCCTCGATCGGCCTCACCGAGCACATCGGCGCACGCAACCTCGCGTCCTACTTCGGCTTCCTCGCGGCGAAGCTGCGCCCCGAGGGCCGAATGCTGAACCACACGATCACGCGGCCGTCCAACCACGAGCGCCAACGTGCCCGCGGGTTCATCGACCGCTACGTCTTCCCGGACGGGGAGCTCGAGGGCCCCGGGACGATCGTCTCGGCGATGCACGACAACGGGCTCGAGGTGCGACACGAGGAGAACCTGCGCGAGCACTACGCGCTGACGCTGCGCGACTGGTGCGTGAACCTCGAGCGCGGCTGGGACGAGGCGGTCGCCGAGGTCGGCGAGCCCAGGGCGCGCGTCTGGAAGCTCTACATGGCGGCCTCACGGGCGGCTTTCGAGCTCGACCGGCTGGAGCTGCACCAGGTGCTGGGCGTGCGCCTCGGCGAGGACGGCCGCTCGGGCATGGCGTTGCGCCCGGACTGGGAGCGGCGAGAGCCCGCCGGGGAACCCGCCGCGGAGGTCGCCGCGGCGGCCCGGTAGGTACCATCGCGCGCCTGATGCGGCGCGCACTCGTCCCGATCTTCCTCGCGGCCGCGCTGCTGGCGGCCGGCTGCGGCGACGACGGCGCGGGCAAGGGCGACCTCGCCGCGGGGAAGCTGTTCGACCCGGCCGACGTCACACGCTGCCTGCGCGGCCAGGGACTTTCGGTCGAGCGCCACCCGACCGACACCGGGATCGACTTCACGGTGCGCCGGCGTGACGGCCGCAACAGCATCGACATGGCCGTCGAGCAAAGCGCGTCCGATGCCGCGGACCGCGAGCAGGAATGGATGGGGCTTGCAAGCGACGCCGGGATCGAGAACGCGCAGGACTACTACTTCCGCTACGGGAACCTGCTGCTCGGATACGAGCGCGTCCCGTCCGAGGCGTTCAGGCGCACCGTCGAGCGCTGTCTCGGCTAGGCGCGCGTCGCGCCCGCGAAGAACTCGAGCGCCGTGCGCGTCTTGGTCTGCTGCTCGCCGGTGACGTCGACGCCCTGTTCCACCAGGAAGTTCTTGGCGCGCGCGGCTGTGTCGAGCGCCTCCGCCGGGGCGCACTTGGTGGACAGCTCGAGGATCCGGGTGTTGTCCGGGTACATCCACATCTCCGCGACCATGCGCCGGTCGAGGCCGGCCGGCGAGAACTTCAGCTTCAGCACGAAGATCGGCCCGAGCACCGTGAGGTCGTCGAGCTCGATCCCCTCGGGCGCGTGCGCGGCGAAGAACGCGCGCTGCTCCTTGGAGAACAGCTTGCGCAGCTTGCGCTCACCGCCCACGGTCGCGCGCACGTCGGGGGTGGCGAGGGCGCGCTTGCACGAGGCCGAGCAGACGAAGCCGCCGGGCATCGCGTCGACCTCGACCACCATGTTCGGGGAGCGCCGCAGGTCGCCCGGGAGATCCGACGGCACGATCGGCCGCAGCTTCACGACGGAGTCGTCGCCCTTCTTCTGCACGCGCCGGGCGCGTGCCACGACACCCTGCTCGTAGAGCGCCAGCTCCGGGGTGTCGAAGAAGAACACCTGGCGGATCTGCGCGTCGAGCGGGTCCATGCCGAGCGCCTGCACGGCCGAGCGCTGATCGGCCGCGGGCACCGTGAGCTTCAGCTCGACGCTGTCCGCGTCGTCCACGAGCGCGAGCAGCTGCCCCAGCTCGTCGCCGGAGATCTGGAGGCCCTGCGTGGGAGTCTGCGCCGACGGCATGCGCAGACGCTAACACCGCAAGGCGGGAATGCAGGTGTGCAGGCACCACAGCGAACAGACAGGTCGGCGCCGTTGTGCGCGCCACGGCCCTCTGCGACCTTGCGCCGATGGGAGACCCAGCCGGGCGGGAGAGCCTGCCGATACCCGATCGGCCGCACGTCGGGCTGATCACATACGACGCGAAGGACCCGGACACCTCCTTCCCGCCGATCGAGCCGCTGCGCCCGCCGGCGGGCGCGCCGAACGTCCTGATCGTGCTGCTCGACGACGTCGGATTCGGGGCGTCGAGCGCCTTCGGTGGGCCCTGCAACACGCCGACGGCGGAGCGACTCGCCGCGGACGGGCTGAAGTACAACCGGTTCCACACGACGGCGCTGTGCTCGCCGACCCGCCAGGCGCTGCTCACCGGCCGCAACCACCACTCGGTCGGGATGGGCGGCATCACCGAGATCGCGACGTCCGCCCCCGGGTACAACTCCGTCCGCCCGAACACCGCGGCGCCGCTCGCCGAGACGCTCAAGCTGAACGGGTACTCGACGGCCCAGTTCGGCAAGTGCCACGAGGTCCCGGTCTGGGAGACGAGCCCGATGGGCCCCTTCGATGCCTGGCCGACCGGCTCGGGCTTCGAGCACTTCTACGGCTTCATCGGCGGAGAGACGAACCAGTACGCGCCGGGCATCTACCGGGACACCGTCCCGGTCGAGCCCGACCGCACCCCGGAGGAGGGCTACCACTTCACCGAGGACATGACGGACCGCGCGATCGAGTGGGTGCGCCAGCAGAAGGCGCTGATGCCGGACAAGCCGTTCTTCGCCTACTTCGCCCCGGGCGCGACCCATGCGCCGCACCACGTGCCGACCGAGTGGTCCGACAAGTACGAGGGACAGTTCGACTCCGGGTGGGACGCCCTGCGCGAGCGCACGCTGGCCCGGCAGAAGGAGCTCGGCGTGGTCCCGGCCGACGCGGAGCTCACGGAGCGCCCCGCCGAGATCCCGGCCTGGGACGACATGCCCGACGAGCTGAAGCCGGTGCTCGCGCGCCAGATGGAGGTCTACGCGGGCTTCATGGAGCACACCGACCACCACGTGGGGCGCCTGATCGACGCGCTCGCGGACCTCGAGATCCTCGACGACACGCTGATCTACTACATCGTGGGCGACAACGGCGCCTCCGCCGAGGGGACGGTCAACGGCACGTTCAACGAGATGATGATGCTGAACGGCGTGACCGGCATCGAGACGCCCGAGTTCATGGCGTCACGGGTCGAGCAGTTCGGCACGCCGGCCGCGTACAACCACTACGCGGTGGGCTGGGCGCACGCGATGGACACGCCCTACCAGTGGACCAAGCAGGTCGCCTCGCACTGGGGCGGCACGCGCAACGGCACGGTCGTGCACTGGCCCAACGGGTTCGATTCGCGCGGTGAGGTGCGCTCGCAGTTCCACCACGTGATCGACGTCGCCACGACGGTGCTGGAGGCGGCCGGGCTGCCCGAGCCGGTGAGCGTGAACGGCGTCCAGCAGATGCCGCTGCACGGCACCAGCATGACCTACTCGTTCGACGACGCGGGCGCTGCGGAGCGCCGGGAGACGCAGTACTTCGAGATGTTCGTGAACCGCGGCATCTACCACAAGGGATGGACCGCCGTCACCCGGCACAGCACGCCGTGGGTGCTCGCCGAGATGCCGGCGTTCGACGACGACGTGTGGGAGCTGTACGCGCCGGACGACTGGACGCAGGCGCACGACCTCTCGCAGCAGGAGCCGGAGAGGCTGCACGAGCTGCAGCGCCTGTTCCTGATCGAGGCGGTGAAGTACAACGTGCTGCCGCTCGACGACCGGCGCGTGGAGCGCTTCAACCCGGACATCGCGGGCCGGCCGACGCTGATCCACGGCAGCTCGCAGCTGCTGTTCGGCGGGATGGGGAGGCTGTCGGAGAACTCGGTCGTGGTGATCAAGAACAAGTCCCATGCGGTGACCGCGGAGCTCGTCGTTCCGGAGACCGGCGCCCGCGGGGTGGTCATCGCGCAGGGCGGCGCCTTCGGCGGCTGGAGCATGTACGCGCGCGACGACGGCGTGCCGGCCTATTGCTACAACCTGTTCGGCCTGCAGCGGTTCAAGGTCGAGGGCAACGGCCCGCTCCCGGCCGGGGAGCACCAGCTGCGCATGGAGTTCGCCTACGACGGCGGCGGCCTCGCGAAGGGCGGCGACGTGTCCCTGTACGTCGACGGGCAGAAGGTGGGGGAGGGGCGCGTCGAGGCCACCCAGCCGATGGCCTTCTCCGCGGACGAGACCACGGACGTCGGGTCCGACAGCGCCACGCCCGTGAGCGACGACTACGGGCCGCGCGACAGCGCCTTCACCGGACGCGTCCGGTGGGTCCAGATCGACATCGACGAGGCGGCCGAGGACGTCGACCACCTGATCGGCCCCGAAGAGCGCCTGCGCATCGCGATGGCGCGGCAGTAGCCGCCGCGGCGTTACGTCCTGCGCACAGGTGAGCATGCGCGCTGCGCATGCCAGGGGACTCACCTCAAGCGCGCGCCGAGCCGCGTCGCGTCGAGATAGTCGTCTCGGGGGCGACCGTCTTCAAAGCCGCGCTCGTGGCGCTCGGCGTGTTCGTCCTGATCATCGCGAACCAGGTCGTTCTGACGATCCTGCTGTCGCTCGTGTTCGCGCTCGGGCTCGATCCCGTGGTGGGCTGGTTCACCAAGCGCGGCGTCGGCCGTGGGAAGGCCGCGCTGCTCGTCTTCCTCCTGATCTTCGTCGTGGTCGCGCTGATCGTGATCTGGGTCGTCACGCCGCTCTGGAACGAGGTCAAAGGCCTCGCCAACGAGATCCCGGGCTACATCGACGACCTCAAGGACGAGCCCGCCTTCAAGCAGCTGCACGAGAACACGGACGCGGTCGACAAGGCGCAGGAGGTCGCGAAGGACGCGGCCAAGGCGCTGCCCGAGGCGGCCTCCGCCCTGCTCGGGATCACGGGCGCGCTGGTCGGATCCGTGCTGAGCGTCGTGACGCTCACCTTCCTGACCCTGTTCCTGCTGATCGGGCTGCCGGACTTCAAGCGCGCGGCGCTGCGCCTGCTGCCGCCGGCCGAGGCGCAGCGCGTCGACCGCGTGATCGACGAGGTCACGCGCACGATCTCCTTCTCGCTGCTGGGGAACCTCGCGATCTCGGTGATCGCGGGAACGGTGGTGGGGGTGACGGCCGTGATCATCGGCGCGCCGTTCCCGGTGGTGCTGGCGGTGATCGTGGGGCTGTTCGACCTGATCCCCCAGGTCGGGTCGCTGATCGCGGCGGTGATCGTGGTCTCGATCACGCTGGCGGGCGCGGGCGTCGTGCCGGCCGCGATCCTCGCGATCGTGATCCTCGTCTACCAGCAGGTCGAGAACTACGTGATCCAGCCGGTCGTGTACCGGCAGGCGATCGAGCTGTCGGGATTCGCGACGATCGCCGTCGTGATGGTCGGCGGCGCGCTGATGGGCGTGATCGGCGCGATCCTCGCCGTGCCGGTCGCGGGCTCGCTGAAGGTGATCTTCCGCGAGGTCACGGCCAGGCACCGCGAGCGCATGGAGGCGCTCAGGGCGGAGGGGGAGCCTCGGGCGCCCCAGGCAGGTCAGGCATGACGTCCTTGCGGAACTCGAGCGCGGCGTCGAGCTCGACGCCCATCAGGAGCGTCAGGTTCGTGAGCCACAGCCACACGAGGCCCGCGATCGTCGTGCCCAGCGCGCCGTACGTGGTGTCGTAGCTGGCGAACAGGTTCGTGTACACGTTGAAGCCGGCCGACACGACCAGCCACGCGATCATCGCGATGGCGCCCCCCGGCGTCAGCACCCGCCAGTGCGTGGCCGACCGCTCGCGGCTCGGCGAGCTGCGGTACAGCACGGCGATCAAGAGCGTCACCAAAACCAGGATCGCGGGCCATTTGAGGATGCCGTAGAGCTTCACGATGCCGTCACCGATCCCGAGCGCGTCACCGATCGACTGCGCGAGCTGGCCCGTCAGGACGATCAACAGCAGCGCCAGCGCGAGCAGTATCAGGAACACGAACGTGAGCCCCACGCGCAGCGGCCACGCGCGCCACACGGGCCGGCGATCGACGCCCCAGATCGTGGCCGAGGCCCGGAAGAAGCAGCCGATGTAGGCCGAGGCGGTCCACAGGACCGCGAGCAGTCCCACGCCCAGGAGCGCTCCCGCCTGAGTGTCGTGCTGGACCAGCGACCGCAGCGGGTCCTGGGCCGCTCCTTCGACGTCGTTCGGCCCCACTTCGTCGAAGATCTCGAGCACCTCGTCGACGGTGCCCTGGTCGCCGAACAGGCCGATCACCGAGAACAGCACGAGCAGCCCCGGCGCCAGCGAGAGCACCGAGTAGTAGGTCAGCGCCGCGCCCCTGTCGATCAGCTCGTGGCGGCCGATCCGGCGGGCCATGACCACGAGCGGGCCCCACCGGCCCGACGCCATCGCCGCCTCCTCGACCCGCGCGAGCCTCTCCGCGCCCGCGGTGCGGGTCGAGGCCAGCTTCGACGATGTCTTCGCCTCGCTCATGTCCGGGTGGCATTGTCGCCGCAACGCGGGGGATGCGAGCATCCGTCCGGACTCACATGCAGACTGCCTGGCGCTTTGATGCGGCGCGAGGGATGATCGCCGCACATCACTGAATCGGAGGTAATCGCAAATGGTGCTGGCTTCGGACTATCCGTTCCTCGACATCGTCGGGACGATGCTGATCTTCTTTGCCTGGGTGATCTGGTTCTGGATCCTGATCCGGGTGCTCGTGGACGTCTTCCGTCGCCACGACCTGTCCGGCTTCGGCAAGGCCGGCTGGACCCTGTTCATGATCGTGGTGCCGTTCCTCGGCGTGCTGATCTACCTGATCGCGCACGGCCAGGACATGGGCAAGCGCGACATCGAACAGGCTCAGGCGCAGCAGGCGCAGTTCGACCAATACGTGAAATCGGTGGCCGGGTCCGAGGGCGGCGGCGCGGCGGCGGAGATCGCGCACGCGAAGAGCCTGCTCGACAGCGGCGCGATCACGCAGGCCGAGTTCGACTCGCTGAAGGCGAAGGCGCTGTCGTAGCGGGCGCGTGATGCGCGGACGGCTGCGACGTCGGAGCGGCGACGGGGGCGAGCATCCCGAAGAGACGGAGTACGTAGAGATCGAGCCGAGCGAGCTCGCGGGCGTCTTCGCGGCGCCCAAGTGGCTGCGGGACCTCGGCCTGATGTCCTGGCTGCTGGTGGGCGTGGCTGCCGCGCTGGCGGGCGCCGTCGCGCTGCTGGCGCTCACGCAGACGATCGTCGTCCCGGTGATCACGGCCGCGATCCTCGCGGCCGTGCTGTCGCCGGTGGTCGGCTACCTGGAGCGGCGCGGGGTCTCGCGCCTCCTCGGGACGGGGCTCGTGTTCGTCGCGGTCATCGTGCTCGGGGCCGCGGTGACCGTCCTGGTGATCGCGGGCGTCGCGAACCAGGCCGGCGACCTGACCTCGAATCTCCAGCAGGCCGCGGACAAGGTCCAGGGATGGCTGCAGGACCTCGGAATCGACAAGGACACCGCGCAGCAGGCCAACGACAACGCGAGCTCTTCGTCGAGCGACGCGTTCCACGCCCTGCTCGACGGCCTCGGCGCGGGTATCAGCGCGCTCACGTCGCTCGTCGTGTTCCTGTCGTTCACCTTGCTCAGCCTCATCTTCCTGCTCAAGGACGGGCCCTTGATCAGACGGTGGGGGGAGCGCCATCTGGGCTTGCCCGTCGCCGTCGCCCACACGATCACCGGGCGCGTGCTCACATCGCTGCGCGGCTACTTCCTCGGCGTGACGGTGGTGGCCGCCTTCAACGCGGTCGTGATCGGCCTCGGCGCACTGGTGCTCGGCGTTCCCCTGGCCGGGTCGATCGCGGTCGTCAACTTCGTCGCCGCCTACATTCCCTATCTCGGCGCCTGGACGGCCGGCGCGTTCACGGTGCTGATCGCGCTCGGCGCGGAGGGGCCGGAGACGGCGGCCGCGATGGCGGTGATCGCGCTGCTCGCGAACGGTGTGCTGCAGCAGCTCGTCCAGCCGATCGCCTACGGCGCCACGCTGGGCATCCATCCGCTCGCGGTCCTGATCGTCACGATCGCGGGCGGCAGCCTGTTCGGCACGATCGGGCTGGTGCTCGCGGCCCCGCTGACCGCGGCCGGCGTGAAGATCGCGACGGACCTCGCCCAGCGCGCGCGCGCAGGCGGAGGAGCGCGCCGCCGACGCGGCTCCCGAGCCCGGCCCCGGCGACGACCTGGGCGCGGCGGCCGCCCCGGGCTAGCGCTGCCGCCGCGCGTCACGGTTTTGTGCCGACCTGCCAAGATCGGCGCGGCAGGTTGTGCAGACCGGGAGCCGCGATGGGCGTCGGGACCAACGGCAGCGAGGACATGGAGTGGATCCGCAGGCTGGACCCCGGCCTGCGTCCGGACGCGCCCGAAGGGCTGAGCCCCGCCGCCGGCGCGGCAGTGATCTCCGATGCCATCGAGCGGATCGGTGAGGGACCCGTGCGGTGGAGCATCGTGGTGGCGGCCGAGATGACGCGGGCGGTCTTCGCGCAGATGCCGGAGCTTCCGCGGCAGAGCGGGGTGTTCGAGGAGGCGCGCGCAGGGTCGGAGGCGAACGTGCTCGCGGTGGTCGAGACGCTCGCCGCCGGGACCGCCGAGGCCGCCCGGATGCCGGCGGACGCGGTGGATTTCGCACGGCGCAGCGTGCGCCGGGGCATTCCGCTCCAGGCGATCCTGCGCGGGTACCGGCTCGGGCACGAGTTCCTCGTGGGCGAGCTACACGAGACGATTGCGAGGCTCGCCGGCGGCCGGTCGCTGGGCGCGACACAGCGCGCGCTGTACGTGACGTTCCGCTACGTCGACGCAGGCGTCGAGACGCTTATTGCGGAGTACGAGTTGGAGCGCGAGCACTGGGCGCGCACCGCGGCCGCGCGGCGCGTCGAGACGGTCCTCGCGATCCTCGCGGGCGACGGTGTCGACGCCGCTGATGCCGGCGCGGTGCTCGGGTATCCGCTCGACCGCACGCACGTCGCGGCCGTCCTCTGGCGAGACGGCGCGGCCGACGGGGACCACACCCTCGAAGGCGCCGCGACCGCGCTCGCCGCCCGGCTCTCCGCCGCGCCTCCGCTGCTGATCGCGCGCGACGGGACGACCATGTGGATGTGGGCGAGCACCGAGCGGCGAGACGCGGCTCGGGCGACGCCGCTGGCGGACGCCGTGGGCGCGGGCGTGCGCGCCGCCGTCGGTGAGCCCGAGCCGGGCCCGGACGGCTTTCGGCGCAGTCACGAGGCGGCCCGGGAGGTCGCGCGCATCGCCCGCCTGGGCGGTGACGACGGGCCGCGCGTGCTCGGCTGGGAGGACGTCGGGCTGGTGTCGCTCGTGACGACGGACCTCGATCGCGCGCGTTCGTTCGTCCGCCGCGAGCTCGGCCCGCTCGCGGACCCGGCCGCGTCCGAGCTTCGGGAGACCGTTCGCTCGTTCCTCGCCCACCGTGGCAGTCATACCGCCGCGGCGCGTGAGCTCTACGTGCACAGGAACACGGTCGCCTACCGGCTCGCCCAGGCGGAGGAGCTGCTCGGACGTCCCGTCGGCGAGCGCGAGCTCGACCTCCGGGTGTCGCTCGAGGTCGCGGCCGCGCTGGGCGACGCGCTGCTGGCCGGGCCAGAGCAGTAGCCATGGACGTCTTCGGCCGCCGTTGTGGCGCGAGCACAACCGGCGGGCGTGGTTTGGTGCGTTCGGACGTGGTCACGGGGCGGGCCGTCGCGTACGGTCGCTCCCACGATGGATCTATTTGCGGTGGAAGATCCGCGCAGGCGTAATGTGCCGGTAGTGAGACCGACGCACACCGAGCAACAAACCGGGAACGGTGTCGCGACGCAGCTGTCCGTGGGGCAGGAGCTGCTGCGTGAGGTGCTGCGCAGCGCGACCTACGCCGCCGTCGTCTACGACGCGGAAAACGATGCGGTAATCGCGAACCCTCGTGCCCTCGAATTGCACGGAATGCCTCCGGCCTCGGCGCCGCTCGAGCGCTGGGACGCCTACTACGACGCGTGGTGGCCCGACGGGACAAAGGCGCGGGCTCGCGATCTGCCGCTGGCGCGCGCGATCCGGGGCGAGCGCGTCCCCGAGGTGCGGCTGACCTTCAACCCCCGACTCGGGGACCCTCGAACCGTCGACGTGCGCGCGGACCCGCTGTTCGACCCGGACGAGCGCCTGATCGGCGCGATCGCGATCTTCAGGGACGTGGAGGGCTCCGATCGCGCGGAGGAGGCGTTGCGGCTGCGCAGCGCCGTCACGGCGAACATGGCGGAGGGCGTGATCCTGATCCGCGCCGCCGACGGGCAGATCGTGTACGTCAACGACACCGTCGAGCGCATGTTCGGCTACGAGCCGGGAGAGATGGTGGGCAGCAACGTCTCGGCGATCAACGCGCCGACGGCACCTGTCGCCCGAGGCCGTCGCGGCGGAGATCGAGTCCGCGCTGCGCGCGGACGGCGAGTGGCACGGCGAGATCGAGAACATCCGCAAGGACGGCACGCGCATCTGGTGCCGGGCGAACGTCTCGGGCTTCGACCACCCCGAGCACGGCCTCGTGTGGATCGCGGTCCATACGGACGTGACCGAGCGCAGGGAGGCGGAGCGGGCCCTGCGCCATGCGGAGGAGCGCTTCCGCAAGGTCTTCGAGGAGGGGCCGCTCGGGATCGTGATGTTCAGCGAGGACCTCACGATCACCGACGGCAACGAGGCCTGCTGCCGGATCACCGGATACAGCCGCGAGCAGCTGATCGGCCGCAGCATCGCCGACGTGACCCATCCCGCCGACGCGGTGCTGGACCTCGACCGCGCACGGCGGGTGTTCAATGGCGAGATCCCGAGCTACCGCGCCGAGAAGCGCTGCGTGACGGCGGACGGCGCGACGGTGTGGGTCTCGTTCACGGCGACGATGGTGCGCGACGACGCCGGCAACCCGCTTTACGGGCTCGGGATTCTCGAGGACATCAACGAGCGCAAGCGCATCGAGGCCCTGATGATCAGGCAGAACGAGCGCCTTGCGACGGACCTCGAATCGTCTCTTTCCGAGCTTCGGCTGTCGCGCGCGCGGATCCTTGCCTCGGCGGACCTGGAGCGGCGCCGGATCGAGCGCGACCTGCACGACGGCGCACAGCAACGGCTCGTCGCGCTGCGCGTGCGCCTCGGCCTCGCGCAGGACCTGCTGCGCGACGATCCGGTCCGTGGCGGCGCGATGCTGAGCGAGCTCGGCGGCGACGTCGACGCCGCGCTCGAGGAGGTGCGCCTGCTCGCGCGCGGCGTCTACCCGTCCGTGCTCGCGGATCGCGGCCTGGTCGAGGCGCTGCGTGCTGCGGCCCGCAACAGCCCGCTCCCGGTGAGCGTCCGGGCGCACGAGGTCGGGCGCCTTCCCGTCGACGTCGAGACCGCCGTCTACTTCGCCTGCGTCGAGGCTCTCCAGAATGCGGCCAAGCACGCACAGCGCAACACCTCCGTCCTGGTGAAGCTGAGCAAGGGGGACCGGCTGCTGTTCGAGGTGCGCGACGACGGCGTGGGCTTCGCGGTGAACGGGCACCCCGCCGGGCTCGGCCTCGCGAACATGCGCGATCGGATCGAGTCGGTCGGCGGAACGCTCGCGATCGAGTCGGTCCTGGGGGAGGGCACGTGCGTCAGCGGCAGCGTCCCGCTGCGCTGACGCACGCTCTCCTCGGGTTCGCGCTCCTCAGGTGACCCGCGACGTCGGCCGGCCACCGTATGCGACCAGGCCGTAGATCACGAGAATGTCGAGGCTGAACACCGCCAGCGACCAGAGCGGATAGCCGGGAATCGAAAGCAGCGCTCCGATCGCGCTGGCCGAGGCGGTCAGGATGCCGACCCAGCGGCCGTAGGCGCTGCCGGCCCAGATCGAGAAGGCGGCGATCAGCTGGAGCACGCCGATGATCAGGACGATCCAGCCCCACGTGCTGAGGTCGCTGATGATGTAGCGCTCGTTCTCGATGAAGAAGCTCGCCTTGTCGATCGCGGCGATGCCCCAGATCGTGTTGAGCGAGCCGGCGATGAAGATCATGATCCCGGCGAACATCACCCAGCCGGCACCTCTGTCGTCGTTCATGTGCTTCTCCTTTCGCGTGTTGGGTCGGACCCTCGCACCGCGGCGCACTCGCCTCAAGGGCGCTCGCACCACGATTGGAAAAGAGGCGAGCACCCCGCTTTGTGGCACGATGCGCGCGATGGCGATCCGTGTCGTGCTGGCCGAGGACAGCTACCTCGTGCGTGAAGGCCTCGAGCAGGTGCTGGCCGCGGCCCCCGGGGTCGAGGTGGTCGCCACGTGCGTCGATTTCGACTCGCTGCTCGCGGCGGTCGACTCGGAGCGTCCCGACGTGGTCGTGACCGATATCCGGATGCCCCCGACGGAGACCGACGAGGGGATCCGCGCTGCGGCGGTGCTCCGGGAGACGCGGCCGGAGGTCGGGGTGGTCGTGCTCAGCCAGCACGACGATCCCACCTACGCCCTTGCGCTGCTCGAGTCGGGCTCCGAGGGCCGGGCCTACCTGCTCAAGGAGCGGGTCAACGACGGCGGGCAGCTCTCCACGGCCGTCGAGGCGGTGTCGCGGGGCGGCTCGGTGATCGACTCCAAGATCGTGGAGTCGCTCGTCCGCGCCAGGTCCGCCGCGGACAGCTCGCCGCTCGCCGAGCTGACCTCGAGGGAGCGGGAGGTGCTCGCCGAGATCGCACAGGGCAAGAGCAACTCCGCGATCGCGGACTCGCTCGTGCTCACCAAGCGCGCGGTCGAGAAGCACATCAACGCGATCTTCATGAAGCTGGGGCTCGCGCAGGCCGACGACGTCAGCAAGCGCGTGAAGGCGACCCTCATCTTCCTGTCGCAAGCCGACGCCGACTAGCCCGCTTTCGCGCACCGGGGGTGGGCACACACCCCTCTCACACCGGCAAGCCCCATTGCGGACGCTCACCGCCGATGGAAGGCTGGCCGGGGAAACGGAGCATGAGCGCGAGCGAAGTGAGAGTCCTGACCGTCGACGACCAGGTCGTCTTTCGGCGCGCGGCCGAGGACGTGATCAGCGCGACACCCGGGTTCGAGGCGGCCGGAGACGCCGGGTCGGGCGAGGAGGCGCTTGCGCAGGCCGAGCGCCTGCACCCCGACCTGGTCCTGCTGGACGTGCGCATGCCGGGAATCGGCGGGATCGAGGCCGCGCGCAGGATCACCGCGGCGCATCCCGAGACGGTCGTGGTGCTGATCTCGATCGAGGACTCCGACGAGTTCGCCGAGGACGCGTACGCGTCCGGCGCGGTCGCGCTCGTGCGCAAGCAGGACTTCGGCCCTGCGCTGCTGCGCCGCATCTGGGATGCCCACGGCGCGCGTGTCTGAGCGCTGCGTCCATGGCTGAGGCCGACGCCACTCCCGAGGGCTCGGCGCCGTCCGTCTCGCCGAGGCAGTTGCTGGGCCTCCTGCTGCTGGCCGCGGTCGTGGGGATCGTGGTGTCGCTTGCCTCATGGTGCTTCCTCGAGCTCGTGCACTACCTGCCGCAGTGGGTCTACGAGGACCTTCCGGACGCCGTCGGCCACGACGACGGCGCGCCGCTGTGGTGGTACCTCCCCGGCGTGCGCCTTCGCGGGGCTGGTGGTCGCGTTCGCGATCGTGCGGCTGCCGGGTCGCGGCGGTCACGTGCCCTCCGAGGGCCTGAACGCCGGGCCGACCGAGCCGATCGCGCTGCCGGGAGTCATGCTGGCGGCCCTCGCAACGCTCGGCCTCGGCCTCGTGCTCGGCCCGGAGGCGCCCCTGATCGCGCTGGGCGGCGGGCTCGCGATCCTGGGGATCCGGCTCGTGCGCCGCGACGCTCCCGAGGACGTCGTTAGCCTGATGGCCGCCGCGGGGGCCTTCGCGGCGGTGTCGTTCATCTTCGAGTCGCCGATGATCGCCGCCGTGATCCTGATCGAGGCGACGGGGATCGGTGGGGAAAAGCTGCCGCTCGTGCTCGTGCCGGGGCTGCTGGCCGCGGGCGTCGGGTCGCTCATGTCGATCGGTTTGGGATCGTTCACCGGGCTCGACTCGAGCGACTACGCGCTCTCGCCGCTGGCGCTGCCGACCTTCGACCGGCCGGACCTCGCGGACCTTGCCTGGACGATCCCGTTCGCCGTCGCGGTCGCCGTCGGCGTCTTCCTGATCATCCGGGCCGCCCGTGAGCTGCATGGCCGGATCGAGGGGCGCGAGTTCCTGCTGCTCCCGCTCGCCGGCCTGGCCGTCGCGGGGTCGGCGATCGCGTTCGATGCGATCACCGACCACTCCGTCAACGACGTGCTCTTCTCCGGGCGAGACGGCCCTGCCCGATCTGGTCTCCGGCGCCGGAACCTGGTCGGTCGTCCGCGCTCGCGCTGGTGATCGCGTTCAAGGGCCTCGCGTGGAGCATCTCGCTCGCGAGCTTCCGCGGCGGCCCCGTGTTCCCGTCCCTGTTCCTCGGGGCCGCCGCGGGCTTGCTGGCTTCCCACCTCGCGGGGTTCAACGAGACGGCGGCGGTGGCCGTGGGCATGGGCGCCGCAACGGTGTCGGCGCTCGGGCTGCCGCTGTCGGCGGTCGTGCTCGCGAGCCTGCTGGCCGCCAAGAGCGGCGCGGGCGCCACTCCCCTCGTGATCGTCGGCGTGGTCGTCGCGTTCCTCACGACGCGCGCGTTGTCGAGGGTGAGACCCGGGGCGGCCCATGCCTGACCGTACGCAGCAGGCCCAGGAATGGCTCGACCGGCGGTTCACCGCCAGGGCCCTGCGGCCCCGGAACGCCGCCATGCGTGATCGCCGCGATCTGGGTGGTAGCCGTGATCGTCTTCGGGATCATCGAGCGGATCGCCGACTCCGAGACCTTCCCCAGCATCTGGCTCGCCTTCTGGTGGGCGATCCAGACCGTCACGACGGTCGGCTACGGGGACGTCGTCCCGGGCCAGGCGAGCGGGAAGGCGATGGCGGCGGTCCTGATGATCGTGGGGCTGGCGTTCCTGTCGGTGGTCACGGCGACGATCACGAGCGTGTTCGTGGCGCGCCGCCAGGCCGAGCTGGCGGAGGCCGGCAAGGACCCGGTGATGCGCCGGCTCGACGAGATCGCCACGCGGCTCGAGGCGATCGACGCGCAGCTAGGGTCGCGGCGCCCCGACGCGCGCCCGCCGGACCCCCCTTCCTGACACAATCACCGCCGATGGCCGACGACTACCGCATCAAGGTCGCGTTCGAGGAGGAGGGCAGCATCCTCCACTTCGGGCGCTCGCTGCGCGAGCGCGAGCTCGAGAAGGAGCTGCGCGAACAGCTCGGTGAGGGCGTGATCGTCACACGCGACGGCTCCGAGGTGTTCCTCTACGCGTCCAGCCTCGAGCAGGCGCACGCGGCGGAGGCGGCCGTGCGGGAGGTGCTGGAGCACCACGACACCGCTGCCGAGGTGTCGCCCGTCGAGCGCTGGCACCCGGTCGAGGAGCGCTGGGAGGACGCGTCGGTACCGCTGCCGCAGACGGGCGAGCAGATTGCGGCGGAGCAGGAACGCCAGAACCGGCAGGAGGCAGCGGATACCCAGAAGCTCGGCTATGCCGAGTGGGAGGTGCGCGTGGACCTGCCGACCCACCGGGATGCCGTCGAGCTCGCCGAGCGGCTCGAGGGCGAGGGGATCAGCCCGCTGGTCCGGCGCTGGAAGTACCTGCTGATCGGGACCGCGACGGACGACGACGCCCGCGCCCTGGCCGAGCGGATACGCGCCGAGGCGCCCGCGGGCGCGAGCGTGAAGGCCGAGCCGAGCGCGGCGATCGGGTGGGAGCTGACGGGCCAGAACCCGTTTGCCACCTTCGGCGGGTTCGGTCCCGGCCCGACCTAGCCGCGCGGGCGCCGGCTCGAGGGGGCCCGGCGTCGGCCGCGGGGCCTTGGTCGGCGGAGCCGCGCCGCAGCGCGAGTCCGACGAACGGGAACGTCGCCGTCGAGACGATCGCGGCGCCCACGAGCGCCGCGGCCGTGGACGTGTGCATGTGCCCCTGGTCGACGGCGATCGTCGTGATCGCGACCACCAGCGGCAGCTCGGTGGCGCAGAAGAACGCGAGCGCGACACGCTCGCGCGCGGCCAGCACACCGCGGTAGAGCAGCAGCGCGGGCGTGCCGCGCACGAGCAGGAAGAGCGCCACGAACATCGGGACCTTCAGCAGCGTCGCCGGGTCGCCCAGCGCGTCCACGTCGAAGTTCATGCCGCTGCTGACGAAGAAGAACGGGATCAGGAAGCCGAAGCCCACGGCGGTCAGCTTCGACTCGAGCACCGCGACCTCGCGTCCGCGCAGCGCAAGCCGCGTGACGATCCCGGCCACGAAGCCGCCCAGCAGGACGTCGAGCCCGAGGCTGCCGGCGAGCGCGACGAGGCCGAACACGAGCACCACGGCGAGGCGCACGGCGAGCTGGCTGCTCGACTCGAGCGTGCGCTCCAGCAGCGGCCAGCCGCGGAACGCCGAGCGCACCGAGATCACGGCGACCGCGACCGCGAGCGCCACGAACGCGAGCAGGATGAACGTCTCGTGCACGGGGTTCTGGCCCGACAGGATCAGCGTCACCAGGAGGATCGGGCCGAACTCTCCCGCGGCGCCCGCCGCGAGCAGGTAGGTGCCGAAGCGCGAGCGCAGGTCCCCGCTGTCGCGCAGCACCGGGATCAGGGTGCCGATCGCGGTGGTCGCGAGCGCGGAGCCCGTATAGAGGAAGGAGAGGATGATGCCCGCCGCCGCGAGCACCCCGCCGACGCCGTACGCGAGCGCGAGCGAGAGCAGCCAGCCCACGCCGGCCAGCCGCAGAGGGCGGCCGCGGACACGCTCGAAGTCGATCTCGTAGCCCGCGAAGAAGAACAGCATCCCGAGCCCGAGGTTCGCGAAGAAGTCGGTGAAGTCGTCGGTCTCGGCGAGGCCCAGCACCTCGGGACCGATCGCGATGCCGAGCAGCAGCTCGATCACCACGACGGGGGGCACCAGCCTGCGCGGCAGCACGGACACGGTGACGGCGGCCACCGCGGCCACCACCGTCATGACCAGGAACGACGTTGTGTCTACATCGATCAGTAGCCGGTGCCGGTCTTCACGCGCCGGCGCTCGGACGGGTGCATGCCGCCCTTCGCCTTCAGCGTGGCGCACGCCTCGGCGATGTCGTCGGCGAGTGTGGCCGCGAGCGCGTGGCTGAGCGTCTCCTTCACGAGCGCGCGCATGATCTTCACCTTCTGCGCGTTCGGGGGAAGCGTGTAGGCGGGCACCATCCAGCCGCGCTCGGCGGCAAGCTGGGAGGCGACGTCGAACTCGTCGTAGTTGTGCTCGCCGGTGAGCTTGAACGCGACCAGCGGCAGCTGCTCCTCGTCGGTCCCGATCAGCTCGAACTCGTCCATCGCGCCGATCCGCTCGCCGAGGAAGGCGCTGTTGCGCTGCATCATCCCCATGATGTAGGCGTAGCCCTCGCGGCCGAAGCGCACGAAGTTGTAGTACTGGGCCAGCACCATCGCCGAGCCGGTGGAGAAGTTGAGCGTGAACGTGGCGTCGGTCTTGCCGAGGTAGTTCTCCTCGAAGACCAGCTCCTCCGGGCAGGTCGCTGCGCTCGCGGAAGATGATCCAGCCGATGCCCGGGTACACGAGGCCGAACTTGTGGCCCGACGCGTTGATCGAGCGCACCTGCTCGAGGCGGAAGTCCCATTCGGAGTGCGGGTACAGGAACGGCCACACGAACGCGCCGCTCGCCCCGTCGACGTGCAGCGGGACGTCGAGGCCCTTGTCGTGCTTGAGCCGGACGAGGAAGGCGTTGATGCCGACGATGTCGTCGGAATGGCCGGTGAAGGTGGTGCCGAGCACGGCCGCGACGCCGATCGTGTTCTCGTCCACGTGCGGCTCGACGTCCTCGGGCCCGATCGTGTACTTGCCCTCCTGGAGCGGCACGATGCGCGGCTCGACGTCGAAGTAGCGGCAGAACTTCTCCCAGACCACGTGCACGTCGCCGCCGAACACGAGGTTCGGCGCGTCCGTGGCCTTGCCGGCCGCCTCGCGGCGCTTGCGCCACTGCCACTTGAGCGCGAGCGCGCCCAGCATGATCGCCTCCGAGGACCCCTGCGTGCGCGCTCCGGTCGTCTCGCCCGGCGCATGGAAGAGGTCGGCCAGCATCCGGATGCAGCGCTGCTCGATCTCGGCCGTGCGCGGGTACTCCGCGTGGTCGATGAAGTTGCGGTGCAGGCTCTCGGCGATGATCCGCTGCGCCTCGGGCTCCATCCAGGTGGTCACGAACGTCGCGAGGTTGCGCTGCGGGTCGCCGTCGAGCACCAGCTCCTCGGCCGATCAGCCGCATCGCGTCGACGGCCGGCATCCCGGCCTCGGGCAGCCGGTTGTCGGGAACGTCCTCGACGATGAAACGGTTGCCGAACCTGCTCTCGAGGTCAGCGGCCTGCGCGTCCGCTGCCGGCTCGACCGCCATCAGCTGCCCAGGATCTGGGCCTTCTGGGCCGCGAACTCTTCCTCGGTCAGGATCCCCTGCGCCTTCAGGTCGGCCAGCTCCTTCAGCTGCGCGATCTGCTTGTCGCGGTCGTCCTCGGCGGGAGGCGGCGGCTCCGCATACTGCTGCTGCGGCGGATACTGCTCCTGCTCCTGCTGCGACCAGCGGTCGGCCTGGCGGCGTGACACGCGGTTGGAGACTGCGGTGGCTGTGCCGGCGACGACCGCCGTGCGGGCGACGCCGCGAAGTAGACCAGGCATCGGTGCTCTCCTTTCGTCGTTAAGAGGCTGCTTCGGCTGCCTCGAGCGAGGCCAGTATCGCCTGTACGGGTATGCGCCCGAACGCGACCAGCTGGCCGCCGGACTCGCGCACGGCCTTCGCGAACGGCGCCGCCCAGCAGTTCTCGTAGACGAGCACGGCGGCGGCCGTCCCCGGCTCGAGCGCGTTGGCCGCCTCGTCGCGGTCCTCGTCGCCGAGGAGCCCGGACGAGGCGCCCTGGAAGACCATGTAGTCGGCCTGGCCGTCCGCGTCGAAGTCGCCGATCTCGAGGCCGGTGATGGTCCCGTCCTCGTCCTTGCGGACGAACATCAGATCGAGGATGCGGATCACGCCGCGGTCGACCAGGTCGACCAGCAGCGGCGCCGCCTTGCCCTTCGGCTGGCCGTCCGGATACTCGATGATCACGTAGTCGACAGGGCCCATGTCCTCCAGGTTGTGACCTGCCGCGTCTTCTGCTGCCAAGGCAATCCCCCCTTTCCACTCGTAGATGCGGGCCATCAAGCGTCGCGCCGGGGCGATCGTCAGGCAATGGCGCTGGCATGCCTCTCGCGGTGGTGCATGCCCCCGAAGCCCTGGAGCACCCCTCCGATCGCGAAGCACAGCGCGCCGCCGAACGTGCCCCAGTTCGCCACCGCCTCGTTCACCGCGCTCGAGGTCTCCGGGTTCACGAACGCGGCGAGCGCCGAGACCAGGAAGAGGTAGGAGCCGACCTGGTTGAGCGCGGCGATCCACCAGTCGAGCCGCCGGGGCATCCAGCAGACGCGGCGCCGGCAGACCATGGACAGCGCGAGGTGGCCCGAAACCAGGAACAGCGTGCAGCCGACCATGTCGGGCGCCCAGATCAGGCGGTTCTGCTGCTTGACCGTCAGGCCTTCGAGGAACGAGTCGACCAGGTTGACGCCGAACACGAGCGTGCCGGCGAACAGCACCGCCGCGCTCACCCACGCGACCCGGTCGGGCTCCCACGCCCACCAGCGCCAGCGCTCGCGCTCGGGCGGGTTGATCACCTGCAGGACGGACACGTATCCGCCCGTGGTGAAGAACAGCCCCCCGGCGAAGAAGATGCAGGCGGGCGCGGTGGGGTCGGCGGAGCCGAGCTCGGCGACCGCGGCGCCCAGCGCGAACAGGCTGCCGCCGACCGTGAAGGCGGCCGCGGCGATCAGGTTGAGGCGGTCCTCGGTCGTCACGTCGCCCGGCTGACGCGGAAGCGCCCTAGGACGCGGCCACGGCCGCCGTGGGCTCCGCCGCCGACGGGGCGCCCTGCAGCATCCGGCGCCAGCCGCTCAGCAGCTCGTGCACCGCGGCCGCGCCGACGATCGGCTCGCCGGACAGCAGGAACCGGTCGGGGTAGAGGATGAACGGCCGTGTCTGGAGCCCGCCGAGGCCGCCGTGGAAGGAGATCAGCTCCTCGAACGCGCAGCCCTCGTCGAGGTACGGGTCGTAGAAGCTCCCGACCATGATGTCGGCGACGTGGGTGAAGCCGTCGGTGCGGCGCAGGTGGTGCGCGGCGTTCGGCGAGAAGCGGGCAAGCGGGTCCTCGCCCTCGATCCGGCCGTCGGCGAGGTAGTGCGCGCCCTTCGCGCCGAGCGCGACGGGGCCGTGCTCGGCGGAGCGCACGAGCAGCCAGCCGACGTGCTCGTGGCCGCGCAGGGCCGGGATCAGCTCGGGGTGGCGCTCGTCGATCTCCTCGAGGGTGAGCCGGCGCCGTTCCTCCATCAGGTAGACGAGCCCGAGGTTGCCGGAGCCGAGCACGACGACGTCGCGTCCCGAGACGTCGTTCTTGGCGGGCTTGTCCCGCTTGCGCCCGGTGGCCTCGCTCACGGCGAGCCCGACCATCGCGTCCTGCTCGTCGCCGCCCATGCGGTCGTCGACCTCGCCGCGTGACAGCGAGCGCTCGACGAGGTCGTCGAGGCCGTAGCCGTTTCGCTGCTTGAAGGTCGCGCCCTGCGTCTGGCCGTGGTCGGAGAGCACCACGATCTCGTAGGGCCGCGGCGCGTAGCGGCGCGCACGCTCGATGTGGCCGAACTGCTGGTCGAGCTTGCGCAGGGCCTCGAGCGTGTCGGCGCGCTGGAGCCCGGAGTGGTGCGCGACCTCGTCGTAGCTCGCGAACGTCGCGTAGACGGCGGGACGACCGCGCATCATGTCGGTGAGCACGCCGAACACGACGAGGTCCCGCACGATCACGCACATCGCCCCTCGCATCAGCGGATAGATCCCGCCGCGGTGCCCGCGCGGGCGCACGTCCCTGCTGGCGGCGCGGATCGCCGCGGTCCACTCCAGCAGCACCTCCCAGAAGAACAGCACGAGCGCTCGCGTGACGTTGAACCCGTTGGCGAAGAACGCGCGGTAGCCCGGGTTCGCCTTCTTCTCCTCCTCGAACCGGCTCACGGTCAGGATCACCTCCTCCGCCTCGCCGGAGAGGAGGTTGCCGCGGCTCGCACCGCCGTTCACGAGCAGACCGACGCCGGACGCGTGGCGGCGCTCGATCTCGGCGCAGTCCGCCGGCGCGGAGCATGCGATCACGCGCGCGTTCTCCTTCTCGACCCACCGGAACGCCGGAATGTTCTCGTTCGAGCCGAGCAGGATGCCGGCCTGGCTCGCGCCCGTCTGCGAGGAGAGGTCGGGCTCCCACTCCGCCAGCCGGTAGCCGTCCTCGGCGACCCACCGCGCCATCTGCGGCGCGCTGCCGTCGCGCATCGCCTGCTGCAGCACCGGCAGCGCGAGCCCGTCGATCTCGAGGAACACGATTCCCGGCGTGTCGGTCCGGGCCTCGACGCCCTGGCGCCGCGCGACGCGCTGCACGACGTGCAGCGCGAACTCGTCGTCGTCGTTGGTGCCCGTGATCGTCTGGAGCAGGATCGACACGGCCGCCATCACGAGCGAGGCGAGCAGCGCGTCCCCGAACGAGTCGATCGCTGATGAACTCGGGCAGCAGCTCGTCGGCGATCACCAGCACGAGCGCGTCGAGGACCAGTATCAGCACGAAGCCGAGCGCGAGCATGAAGGGCAGGCGCAGGGCGGCCACGACGGGAGGCAGGAACGCGTTGAGCACGGCGATGGCGGCCGCGACGACGAACGCGGCGCCCGGCAGCTCGAGCGTGACACCCGGGCACCAGGATCGCGGCCACGTAGAGCGTGACGGCCGAGATCGCCCACGACACCAGCAGTCGCAGCGGCCGCAGGCGCGGCTTCGTCGGCTCCCACGTCACCGCCTCGCCGTGTGTGCTCTGCGTCAAGGCCTCATCCCCCGGCGATTCTTCTACCAGACCCGGAGGCCCGGCAAGGGCATCTGCATCCGTGCGGATGTGGTGCGCGTACCCTTGCGACGCCCCCGCGCGAGGGCCAGAGTGTGATCCGGATGGGCGCCGCGAACAGCATCAACGACTCCCGCATCGGTTGAGCATGTCCGATCAGCGCGAGACCGGGATCGAGCTGAGCGGTGCGATGGTGGCCGTCGCGGTCTTCGTGGTGGGCTGCGCGGTGCTCGTCGGGATCTGGCTCGGGGTCCTGGCGGCGGCGATCGCGACGACTGGGGCTTGCGCTGTTGATCATCGCGGGGCTGCTGGTGTGGTCTACCCGCCGGCCACGGCCGGCGCGAGGCTCCCCACGTGCGCCCGATCGACGACAGCCTCTACCGGATCCTCGTGATCGCGGACGAGAGCTGCGTGACCCCGGCCTTCGTCGAGGAGCTGCGTGCGCATGCCGGTGGCCGTCCGGCCTCGGTGTTCGTCACTGCGCCTGCGCTCGAGTCCCGGCTCGGGCTGCTGGCCGGCGACCAGGGTGGCTACGAGGACGCCGCGCGCCGTCTGGACGAGCACGCTCGAGGCCCTCAGGGGCGGGGACCTGGAGGCGCAGGGCACGATCGGCGCGAGCGACCCCCTGCAGAGCGCCGACGACGGGCTGCGCCGGTTCCCGGCCGACGAGGTCGTGTTCGTCACGCACCCGGAGACCGGTTCGAGCTGGCTCGAGAAAGGCGTGGTTGCGCGCGCCGAGGAGCGCTACGAGCAGCCCGTCAAGCACATCGTCGTCGAAGCCGGCTGAGTGTCGCCGCCGCGATGTCCGGGTTCGCCGTGGTCGGGCACGTGGAGTGGGTGGACTTCCTGAGGGTGAGCCACGTGCCGTCGCCCGGCGAGATCGTCCAGGCGAGCGAGGCCTGGGCCGAGACGGCCGGCGGAGGTGCCGTGGCGGCCGTGCAGCTGGCGAAGCTGGCCGGGACGGCGACGTTCTTCACGGCCTTCGGCAACGACGACCACGGGCGCCGCGCCGCGGCGGAGCTGCGCGCGCACGGAGTCGAGGTCGAGGCGGTCGTCCGCGATCGTCCCCAGCGACGGGCGGTCGCGCTGCTCGACGCGCGCGGCGAGCGCACGATCGCCGTGCTCGGTGAACGCCTCGTGCCGTCGGGGCCGACGAGCTGCCGTGGGGGCGCCTCGCCGAGATGGACGGCGTCTACTTCACCGGCGGGGATCCGGCGGCGCTGCGGGCCGCGCGCGCGGTGCCGCGACGCTCGTCGCCACGCCCCGCGCCGGCGCGCGCTCGAGGGCAGCGACGTGACGCTCGACGCGCTCGTGCGAAGCGCGGGCGACGTCGGCGAGCGCGACGACCGCCCGCAGCCGGGATGGTCGGCCCGCCTCACGGTCGACACCCGCGGCGCGGATGGAGGGACCTACGCGGCGACCGACGGCCGCGCCGGCTCCTTCGCGGCCGCCCCGCTTCCCGGCCCGGTCGTGGACGCCTACGGCGCCGGCGACTCGTTCGCGGCCGGCCTCACGTTCGCGCTCGGCAGCGGGATGGACGTCGACGCGGCCCTCGCGCTGGCGGCGCGCTGCGGGGCGGGGAACCTCACCGGCCGCCGGGCCCTACGCCGGTCAGCCGACCGCGGCCGGGCTCGGCCTGTAACGGCGATGGCCGCGATCGGACTCCACCGCGGGATGGCGGCGATCTCTCCTTCGGGCGAGCAGATCGAGCTCGCGCTGGGCGACCAGCGCGCGGTGGTCGTCGAGGTCGGCGGCGGCCTGCGCGCCTACTCGGCCGGGGGCCGCGACGTGCTCGACGGGTACTCGGACGACGAGATGTGCCCCTCCGGCCGCGGGCAGGTCCTCAGCCCCTGGCCCAACCGGGTCGAGGACGGAAGCTACGAGTTCGGGGGGCGCCGCCACCAGCTCGCGCTCGACCAGCCCGACGAGCGCAACGCGATCCACGGCCTCGTGCGCTGGTCGCGGTGGCGCGTCGCGCAGCGCGAGCCGCACCGGGTCGTGATGGAGCACGTGCTCCACCCGCAGCCGGGCTACCCGTTCCCGCTCGCGCTCGGCATCGAGTACGGCCTCACGGAACGGGGGCTCGAGGTCCGCACGACGGCCACGAACGTCGGATCGGAGACGTGCCCGTACGGGACGGGCGCGCACCCCTACTTCGCGGCGGGACCCGCGGCTCGTCGACGACGCGGTACTGCGCGCGCCGGCGCGCACCGTGTTGCGCTCCGACGAGCGCGGCATCCCGACCGGCGAGTCGCCGGTCGAGGGCACCGAGCACGACTTCCGCCGGCCCCGGCCGATCGGTGACACGCGCCTCGACCACTGCTTCACCGGCCTCGAGCGTGACGGCGACGGGCGCGCGCGGGTCGAGCTCCGCGACGCCGACGGGCGCGGCGTTACGGTCTGGATGGACGAGGCCCACGGCTACGTGATGCTCTTCACCGGAGATCCGCTGCCCGACGTGGCCCGGCGGAGCCTCGCGATCGAGCCCATGACGTGCCCCCCGAACGCGCTTCGCACCGGCAGGGATCTGATCTGCCTCGATCCGGGCGACACGCACACCTGCACGTGGGGCATCGATGTCGCGCGGTGACCTGGAAATGGCGCCCAGGCACCCTTATGGTTCGACCCGATGATGGCGACCGCTGCCGAGCGCCGGGCCGGCGCGACGGGGCACCACGGACAGCAGGCCGACGTGCTCGTCGTGTTCGGGATCACGGGCGACCTCGCGAAGGTGATGACCTTCCGCTCGCTGTACGAGCTGGAGCGCCGTGAGCTGCTGAGCTGCCCGATCGTCGGGGTCGCGGTCGACGACTGGTCGGTCGAGGACCTGCGCAAGCGCGCCCGCGAGTCGATCGAGGCCGGGGGGGACGTGGACGAGCAGGTCTTCGAGCGCTTCGCCGGGCGGCTCTCCTACGTCGCCGGGGACTTCGCGGAGGCCGCCACGTTCGAGCGTGTGGCGGCCGCGATCAGCGATGCCAAGAGCCCCGTCTTCTACCTCGAGATCCCGCCGTTCCTGTTCGGGACCGTGATCAAGGGGCTGGCCGACGCCGGCCTCACGAAGAACGCGCGCGTCGTCGTCGAGAAGCCGTTCGGCCACGACGTGGCCTCCGCGCGCGAGCTCAACGACTCGATCCACGAGCACCTCGACGAGTCCCAGCTCTACCGGATCGACCACTTCCTCGGGAAGATCGGGCCTCGTCGAGATCCTCTACCTGCGGTTCGCGAACGCGATGTTCGAGCCGATCTGGAACCGCAACTACGTCTCGTGCGTGCAGATCACGATGGCGGAGGACTTCGGCGTCGCCGACCGCGGCCACTTCTACGACCCGGTCGGGGCGCGATACGGGACGTCGTCGTCAACCACATCATGCAGGTGGTCGCCGCGGCGGCGATGGAGCCGCCCGCCGACGAACGACCCGGCCACGCTCAAGGACCACATGTTCGGCGTCTTCCGCGCGATGCCGGATGCCGACCCGGCGCAAGTACGTGCGCGGGCAGTACGAGGGCTACCGGCAGATGGACGGCGTCGCGCGGCGACTCCGCGACCGAGACGTACGCCGCGATGCGCCTCGAGGTCGACAACTGGCGCTGGTCGGGAGTGCCGTTCTTCATCCGCACGGGCAAGAACCTGCCGGTCACCCAGACCGAGCTGCGGCTGGTCTTCCGCCAGCCTCCGCGCCTGGGCTTCAACCTGAAGCGGCGCCCGGAGCCCGATCAGCTGGTCGTGCAGGCTCGACCCCACGACCGGCGTCCAGCTGCTGGTCGAGGCGCAGTGCTTCGACCGCGCCGAGCCGCAGCAGATCAGCCTCGACATGGAGTTCGGGCAGGAGGGCAAGGACCTCGCGGCGCCCTACGAGGTGCTGCTGCACGCCGCGATGGAGGGCGACAGCGCGCGCTTCACCCGCCAGGACAGCGTCGAGGAGACCTGGCGCATCCTGCAGCCGCTGCTCGACGAGCCGCCGCGGGTACACGAGTACGAGAACGGGTCCTGGGGGCCGGACGCGGCGAACAAGCTCGTCTCCCACTACGGCGGGTGGCACGGGCCCGTGGACGCCGTGAGCCCGAAGGCCGTCCCGGCGCCAGGCCGCAGAGCGCCGCGGCGCCGTCGCCGTTCCCGCCGATCGCCGACTACGCGTTCCTGTCCGACTGCCACACGGGCGCGCTGGTGGCGCCCGACGGCGCGATCGACTGGCTGTGCGTCCCGCGCTTCGACTCGCCGAGCGTGTTCGGCACCCTGCTCGACCGCGAGGCCGGCTCGTTCCGGCTGGGGCCGTTCGGCATCAACCACCCTGCGACCGTCGTCGTACGAGCCGGGCACCAACACGCTGCTGACCACCTGGAAGACGCCGAGCGGCTGGATCCTGGTGCGCGACGCCCTCACGATGGGGCCGACGCCACGGCGAGGACACCGATCACCCCGCACACGCGGCCCCCCGCCGACGACGACGGCGACCACATGCTCGTGCGCACGGTCCTTTGCCTCGACGGCAACGTCGAGGTGGAGCTCGTCTGCGAGCCCGTCTTCGACTACGGCCGCGTGCCGGCGGAGTGGACGCTCGTCGGCGACGACCGGCACACGGCCGACGCGAGCGGCGCCGGTCAGACGATCCGGCTGCAGACCGACATGGCGGTCGGGATCGAGGGCGACCGCGTGCGGGCCCGGCACGTGCTCGAGCAGGGCGACCAGGTCTACTGCGCGCTCTCGTGGGCCGAGGGGCTCGCGGCGCCGCAGGACATCGACGAGGCGAACGCGCGGCTCGCCGCGACGACGCGGTTCTGGCGGGCGCTGGCTCGGACGCGCCCGGATGCCCGACCACCGCTGGCGCGACCCGATCCAGCGCTCGGCGCTCGCGATCAAGGGGCTCACCTACATGCCGACGGGCGCGACGGTCGCGGCGCTCACCACGTCCCTGCCCGAGACGCCGGGCGGCGAGCGCAACTGGGACTACCGCTTCACCTGGATGCGCGACGCGACCTTCACGCTGCAGGCGCTGCATTTCCTCAACCTCGACTGGGAGGCGGACGAGTTCATGCAGTTCGTCGCCGACCTCGAGCCCAACGACGACGGCGCGCTGCAGATCATGTACGGGATCGACGGCCGCCGCGACCTGACCGAGTCCACGCGCGACGACCTGTCGGGCTACGCGGGCGCGCGGCCCGGTGCGGATCGGCAACGGCGCCTTCGACCAGCGCCAGAACGACGTGTTCGGCGCGGTGCTCGACTCGATCCTGCTCCACACCCGCCGCAGCGAGCGCCTGCCGCGGCGGCTGTGGCCGATCGTGGAGACCCAGGCGAAGTGCGCGACGGACGTCTGGCGCGAGCCCGACCAGGGGATCTGGGAGGCGCGCGGCAAGCCGCAGCACTACGTGTCCTCGAAGCTCATGTGCTGGGTCGCGATGGACCGCGCGGCCAAGCTCGCCGCACAACCGCGGCGACGCCGAGCTCGAGGCCGCGTGGCAGGCGACCGCGGAGGAGATCAAGGCGGACATCCTCGAGCACGGCGTGAAGGACGACGTGCTGCGACAGCACTACGAGACCGACGCGCTGGACGCGTCGACGCTGCTCGCCGCGATCTTCGGCTTCCTGCCCGCCGACGACAAGCGCCTGCACAAGAGCGTGCTCGCGATCGCCGACGACCTCACCGAGGACGGCTTCGTGCTGCGCTACCGCACCGACGAGACCGACGACGGCCTGTCGGGCAAGGAGGGCAGCTTCCTGATCTGCTCGTTCTGGCTCGTGTCCGCGCTCGCGATCGTCGGCGAGGAGCAGCGCGCCCGCGACCTGATGGAGCGGCTGCTGCGGGTCGCCTCGCCGCTCGGCCTGTACGCGGAGGAGTTCGACACGACCACCGCCCGCCATCTCGGCAACTTCCCACAGGCGTTCTCGCACCTCGCGCTGATCGAGGCGGCCGCGCGCATCATCGTGGCCGAGCGCCTCGAGGAGTACGGCGCATGAGCGATCGCTACGACGTGATCGTGATCGGCAGCGGCGCGGGCGGCGGCACGCTCGTGCGGCACCTCGCTCCGTCGGGCAAGCGCATCCTGCTGCTCGAGCGCGGCGACTGGCTCGCGCGCGAGCCGCAGAACTGGGACGTCGCACGACGTGTTCGTCGACAACCGCTACATCTCGCCGGACACCTGGTACGACGCGGACACCGCGAAGGCGTTCCAGCCGCAGGTGCACTACTTCGTCGGCGGCGCGACCAAGCTCTACGGCGCGGCGCTGTACCGCCTGCGCGAGAAGGACTTCGGCGAGCTGCGCCACCACGACGGCATCTCGCCCGCGTGGCCGATCGGCTACGACGAGATGGAGCCGTACTACACGCTCGGCCGAGCAGCTCTACCAGGTGCACGGCGCGCGCGGCGAGGACCCGACCGAGCCGCCCGCGAGCGCTCCCTACCCGTTCCCGGCGGTCTCGCACGAGCCGCGCATCCAGCAGCTCGCCGACGACCTCGCCGCCGCCGGGCCACCAGCCCTTCCACGCCCCCTGCGGCGTGATGCTGAACGAGGCCGAACATGCCGTACAGCAACTGCGTGCGCTGCGCGACCTGCGACGGCTTCCCGTGCCTCGTGCACGCCAAGTCGGACGCCGAGGTGCTCGGGGTGCGGCCCGCGCTCGAGCACTCGAACGTGACGCTGCTGACGAACGCGCGGGCGCTGGCGCTGCGGACCAACCCGGCCGGCACGGCGGTGACGGAGGTCGAGGTGGAGCGCGAGGGCGAGCGCGAGACCTATGCGGCCGACATCGTGGTGGTGTCGTGCGGCGCGGCGAACTCGGCCAAGCTGCTGCTCGCGTCGGCCAACGACAGGCACCCGCAGGGCCTGTCCAACGGGTCCGACCAGCTCGGGCGCAACTACACCTTCCACAACAGCCAGGCGGTGCTCGCGCTCTCGAAGGAAGAGAACCCGACCGTCTTCCAGAAGACCCTCGGGCTGAACGACTTCTACTTCGGCAGCGACGACTTCGAGTACCCGCTCGGCAACATCCAGATGGTCGGCAAGTCCCAGGCCGACATGTACCGCGGCGAGAAGCCGCTCGAGACCAAGCTCGCGCCGCAGCGCACGCTCGAGAGCATGGCCCGCCACGCGGTCGACTTCTGGCTCTCCACGGAGGACCTTCCGCGACCGGAGAACCGCGTCACGCTCGACCGGGACGGAAACGTGCGGCTCAGCTACACGCCGACCAACGAGGAGCCCAAGAAGCGCCTGTACGACGAGCTCAAGGGGCTGCTCAAGCACGCCGGGATGCACCCCGACCACCTGATCCCGCGGCACGCTCTACCTCAAGACCGACATCCCGGTCGCGGGCGTGGCGCACCAGGCCGGCACCTGCCGCTTCGGCGCCGACCCCGCCACGTCCGTGCTCGACACCGACTGCCGCGCCCACGAGGTGGACAACCTGTACGTCGTCGACACGAGCTTCTTCCCGAGCATCGGCGCGGTCAACCCGGCGCTCACCGCGATGGCCAACGCGCTGCGCGTCGGCGACCACCTGCTCGAGCGCATGGGCGTCCCGCGGGGGGAAGCGAGCCCGGCATGAGCGGCGCCGGTGAGCGGTCCCACGTGATCGTCATCGGCGGGGGCTTCGCGGGGCTCGGTTGCGCGCGCAAGCTCGCACGGCATCGCGACGTTCACGTCACGCTGCTCGACCGCAACAACTACCACCAGTTCCAGCCGCTGCTCTACCAGGTCGCGACCTCCCAGCTGGGGTCGAGCAACATCGCGATGTCGCTGCGAAAGATCTTCCGCCGGCATCCCAACGTCGACATAAAGATGGCCGAGGTCGAGTCGATCGACCCGCAGACCCGCACCGTGACCGCCGCCGGCGGGGACACGTGGACGGGCGATGCCGTGGTGCTGGCGGCCGGCTCGCAGCCCAACTTCTTCGGCACGCCGGGCGCGGAGCGCAACTCGTTTCCCCTGTACTCGCTGAACGACGCCCAGCGGCTGCGGTCGCGCATCATCGCCGTGTTCGAGGACGCCGATCGCGACCCCTCGCTGATCGATCGCGGGGCGCTCAACTTCGTCGTCGTCGGGGGCGGCCCGACGGGCGTCGAGACGGCCGGGGCGCTGGCCGACATGATCAGCCAGACGATGACCGTCGAGTACAGGGACCTCGCGGTCACGTCGGCGCGCGTGCACATCGTGGACCTCGGCCACACGCTGCTGGGGCCGTTCTCGGAGCGCGCACACGACTACGCGTCGAAGGTCCTGCAGCGCAAGGGGGTCGTGCTGCACCTCGACACGAAGGTGACCGAGGTCGCTCCCGGCCACGTGACCCTGGGGGACGGGAGCGAGATCCGCACGCGGTGCGTCGTCTGGGGCGGCGGCATCATGGCCCCGCCCGTCGCCGCCGCGGCCGGGGCGGCGCAGGGCCGCGGCGGCCGCATCGACGTGCGACCCGAGCTGACGGTGCCGGGCTGCACGCGCGTCTATGCGGTGGGTGACGTCGCGAACATCCCCGGCCCGGACGGAGAGCCTCTGCCGCAGCTCGGCTCCGTGGCCCTCCAGAGCGGGGTGTGGGCCGCGCAGAACCTGCGCGCGGAGTTCGCGGGCCGGCCCCCGAAGCCGTTCCATTACAAGGACAAGGGCATCATGGCGATGATCGGCCGCGGCTCGGCGATCGCCGCGATGGGCAGGCGCCGGAGGGAGGTGCACGGCCCGATCGCGTTCGCGGCGTGGCTCGGCGTCCATCTGCTGCTGATGACGGGCGCCCGCGCACGGGTGCGGTCCGTGGTCGACTGGGTCTTCGTCAACGTCTCGCGCACCCGCGGGCCCCAGGTGCTCGACCGCGCCGGCGCCGCGGAGATCGACTGGAGCGACGACCGCTCCGCCGAGCCGGCCGGCACTCCCGCCCCGGGCTAGCCATGGACCTGAGCCTCCCGCTGGCGGCGGAGCTCCTGCAGGCGCGCACCCAGATGGCGCTCACGCTCGGGTTCCACATCGTGCTGGCGTCGATGGGCGTCGCCTTCCCGGCGATGATGCTGATCGCGAACTACCGGGGCCTGCGCAAGAACGACCCCGTCGCGCTGCGGCTCGCGGAACGATGGTCGAAGGTGGCGGCCGTGACGTTCGCCGTGGGGGCCGTCACGGGGACCGTGCTGTCGTTCGAGTTCGGCCTCCTGTGGCCGGAGTTCATGGACCGCTTCGGCGAGGTGTTCGGCGTGCTGTTCGCGATCGAGGGCATCTTCTTCTTCCTCGAGGCGATCTTCATCGCGATCTACATCTTCGGCTGGAAGCGCCTGTCCGGCTGGGCGCACTTCTGGACCGGCGTGCCGATCGTGATCTGCGGGATCGGGGGCGCATTCTCGGTCGTGGCCGTCAACTCGTGGATGAACCAGCCCCAGGGATACACGCTCGACGGCGCCGGGAACGTGACGGACGTCGATCCCCTGAAGGTGATCTTCAACAACGCGGTCTCCTACGAGGTCCCGCACATGATCCTCGCCGCGTACCTGGTCACGGGCTTCCTGGTCGCGTCCGTCTACGCGGTGGGGATGCTGCGCGGGCGGCGGGACCGCCACCACCGGCTCGGCCTGCTGATCCCGCTCACCGTCGCCGCGATCGCGACCCCGATCCAGTTCGCCGTGGGCGACACCGCGGCGCGGGCGATCGCCGAGGACCAGCCGATCAAGTTCGCAGCGATGGAATGCGTGCAGACGACCTCGACGGACGTGACCGAGTACATCTACGGGCGCTGCACGTCGGACGGCGTGAAGGGCGGCATCGGCATCCCGGGCCTCGACTCGTTCCTGGTCGGCTGGAGCACCGACACGGAGGTGACCGGGCTGGACACCGTTCCGCCCGACGACCGACCACCCGCGAACACGATGCTGCACTGGGCGTTCGACACGATGGTCGGGATCTGCTCGGTCCTGATTCTGCTGGGGCTGTGGCTCGGGATCGCGTGGTGGCGCAGGCGGGACATCCCGAAGACGCCGTGGTTCCTGCGCGCCGTCGCGGTGTCCGGCGTGGCGTCGATCGTCGCGCTCGAGTGCGGCTGGATCGTGACCGAGGTCGGCCGCCAGCCCTGGATCGTCTACGAGGTGATGCGCACCGAGGACGCCGTCACGGACGCGAGCGGGGTCTCGCTCACGCTCGCGGCGATCGTGGCCCTCTACACGGTGCTCGGGATCGCGACCGTGCTGGTGCTGCGCGCGATGTCGCGACGCTGGCGGGAGGAGGCCGAGGCCGTCGAGGCCGACCTTCCCTACGGACCGCGGCCGACCGTCCCGGAGGCCTCCAGTTGAGCAAGGCCGACGCCGTCGCGGCTGTCCTCTGGACCGGTGTGACCCTCTACGCCGTGTTCGGGGGCGCCGACTTCGGCGCCGGGCTCTGGGCGCTGCTCGCGGGCGGCGGCGAGCGCGGGCGCAGGCCGCGCGCCCTGATCGACTGGGCGATCGGCCCGGTCTGGGAGGCGAACCACGTCTGGCTGATCTTCGTGCTGGTGGTGCTGTGGACGGCGTTTCCGGACGCGTTCGCCTCGATCTTCTCCACGCTGTTCATCCCGCTCAGCCTCGCGGCACTCGGGATCGTGCTGCGCGGCGCCGGCTTCGCCTTCCACGGAGTCGCGGCCCGCGAAGGGGGGAGGCGCGTGGCCGAGGCGCTGTTCGGCCTCTCGTCGATCCTCACGCCGTTCTTCATGGGAACCGTGGTCGGCGCGATCGCGTCGGGCCGCGTGCCCGTCGGCAACGCAACGGGCGACGCCGTCACGAGCTGGCTGAACCCGTTGTCGCTGCTCGTGGGGACGCTGTTCGTGGCCACCAGCGCTTACCTGGCCGCGGTGTTCCTGATCAGCGATGCCCGGCGCCTCGGTGACGATGGGCTCGAGCGCTACTTCAGGGCCCGCGCGCTCGCCGTGGCGGTGGTGGCCGGCGCGGTCGCGATCGCGGGCATCTTCGTGCTGCGCGACGACGCGCGCTACGTCTACGACCGGCTCGTCGACCAGGGCCTGCCGCTCGTGATCCTTTCCGTGGTGTGCGGCGTCGGCGCGCTCGTGCTGATCGCCCGCGGCGCGCGGCGCGGCGCCCGCGAGCTGGCCGTCGGCGCGGTCGTGGCGGTGGTCTGGGGCTGGGGCATGGCGCAGTTCCCGTACCTGCTGCCCGAGCAGCTCACGATCTCCGAGGCCGCGGCTCCCGAGCGCGACCCTCACGGCGGTGCTGATCGTGTTCGGCGTCGCGGTGGTGCTGGTGCTCCCCGCGCTCGCGTTTCTGTACACGCTCACGCAGCGCAGCATGCTCGAGGGCGAGTACGAGCGGCCCGAGCCGGCCGGCGGCGGCTGATGCGCGAGAGCGAGTTCCGCGCGCTGTTCGCCGAGGTGTCCAACTGGGGCCGCTGGAGCGAGCGGCCCGAGCGCGGGGCGCTCAACCATCTCACCCCGGAATGCGTGGTCGAGGCGGCGGCGTTGGTCCGCAGCGGAGTGACCGTGACCCTCAGCCTGCCGCTGGACACCGAGGACCGGATCGACAACCCGGAGCCGGCCGACCACCACATGACGATGCTGACCGACCAGGACATCGGATCGGGGAGCGTGCGCTTCACGAAGGACTACGTCGGGGTCGACTTCCACAACGAGGGCCACAGTCACATCGACGCCTTCTCGCACGTCGCCTACGAGGGCCGCTTCTACGACGGGAAGCCCGAGCGGATGGTGACCTCCGACGGCGCCGCGTCGGGGGCGATCGACGTCCTGCGCGACGGCCTCGTGGGGCGCGGCGTGCTGATCGACGTGCCGCGCCTGCGCGGGATCCCCTGGCTGGAGCCCGGCGAGCACGTGCGCACCGAGGACCTCGAGTCGGCCGAGCGCGAGCAGGGCGTGCGGGTGAAGCCCGGGGACATCCTGCTGGTGCGCACGGGGCACGCGCGCCGCCGCGAGGAGCTGCCGCCGTGGGACACGCGCACGGCGAAGGCGGGGCTGCACCCGACGACCGCATCGTTTCTCGCCGAGCGGCGCGTCGCGGCGCTCGGGTCCGACGGCAACAACGACACCGCCCCGAGCACCACCGAAGGGGTCGGCTTCCCGATCCACGTGCTCGCGATCAACGCGATGGGGGTCCACCTGCTCGACTACCTGCAGCTGGAGGGCCTCGCCCGGCAGTGCGAGGCGGAGCGGCGCTGGGAGTTCATGTTCGCCGCGGCGCCGCTGCGCCTTCCGCACGGGACCGGGTCCCCGCTCAACCCGACCGCGATCTTCTGATGTTCCATCTGCGTGCCTACGGTCCCTCGCGGGCGATGGCGGACGCAGGCGAGCAGCTCGAGCGAACCGGCATGGCACGTCACGTGGCGCTGGCCCCCGCGGTGCGCGAGGGTCACGCGATCCTCACCGCGGAGGTCAGCCCCGACTCCGCCGACGAGGTGCTCGACTTCATGCACGCGCGTCACGTGCTGCCCGACGACGTCGCGCTGGCGCGCGTCGAGGAGATCGGACGACCGGCGCGGGCACCGGCCGGCGCCGGCCTGATCTGGGCCGACATCCTCGGGCAGGCGGGCATGCACGCCCGCCCGGTCGCGCGATTTCTCGTGTTCATGGTGGTTGCGGGCGTGATCGCCGCCTACGGCGTGATCGAGGTCAACGCCATCCTGATCGTCGGCGCCATGGCGGTGAGCCCCGACATCCTGCCCGTCACCGCTGCCTGCGTGGGCCTGGTGAGCCACAGGCGACGCCTCGCCGCACGCGCGATCGTCACGCTGCTGATCGGCCTGGGCGCGACCTGCGCGGCGGCGATTGCGCTCACCGGCGTCCTCGACGTCCTCGACCTCCTCCCGTCGGGGTTCACGCTCAACGACTCGGCCCCGGCCCTCTCGGGACTGACGACCGTCAACGAGGCGACTGTCGGGGTCGCGCTGGCCGCCGGCGTCGCGGGGATGCTCGCGCTCGAGACACGCGCCAGCTCGGCCGTCGGGGTGGCGATCTCGATCACGACGATCCCGGCCGCCGCCTACTTCGGCGTGGCGGTCGTCGTGGGCGAGATGGGCAAGGCGTGGGGCGCGCTCGCGGTCCTCGGCGTCAATGTGACCATGCTGCTGGCGGCGGGCACCGCGACCCTCGTTGTCCAGCGCCGGCTCGCGCAGCGAGACCGCGCCGCCTCACCCGATCCGGGGGAGGCACCGATCGGCTCGCTGCCATAGGCTGACGGGATGAGCGGCTCCTACGGCACCGACGTCCCGGGATTCCTCTCGGAGCCGACCACTCCGCAACCCGCCGAGGACGACCACTACATGGGTCGCGTGGGCTGGGTCACGTTCGCCTCCGTGATGCTCGTGATCACCGGGTTCGTGAACGTGATGTACGGGTTCGCCGCCGTCGGCGACGCGAATTTCTACGCGGACGACGCGCGGTTCATAATCGGCGACCTGAACACGTGGGGATGGGTCCACGTCGGGCTCGGCAGCCTTGCGCTGATCGCCGCGTTCCTGATCGTCTGGGGCAGCGAGCCGGGGCGCTGGATGGGAATCTTCGTCGCGGGGCTGAACGCGATCACCCAGATCCTCTTCATCGACTCGTACCCGTTCCTCGCGCTGTCGGTCTTCGCACTCGACATCCTGGTCGTGTTCGGCCTGGCCGCCCACGGAGGCCGGCGGCTCGACCTCTGATCCGGCTGGCTCCGCTCAGCCCGCCGAGCGCGCGCAGCGGAACCCGGTGTTCCCGGTCGAGGAGTCGGGTGTGAGTGCGTTGCGCGCGGACACGCGGTAGCGCCGGCAGTAGGACGCGTGACACAGGTACGAGCCTCCCCGCGTGACGCGGTGCGTCCGGAGCTCCGGGCCGAACCGGTCGGCGCACCACTCCCACACGTTCCCCGTCGCGTTGTGCAGGCCGTATCCGTTCGGCGCGAAGGAGTCCACGGGGCACGTCCCGTAGAAGCCGTCGGCGACCGTGTTCTCCGCCGGGAACGTGCCCTGCCAGACGTTCATCCGGTGCTCGCCCCCGGGCTCGAGGTCCTCGCCCCAGGGGAAGGGCTGTCCCTCGAGGCCGCCGCGCGCGGCGTACTCCCACTCGGCTTCCGTCGGCAGTCGCGCGCCGTCCCACTCGCAATAGGCGCGCGCGTCGTTCCAGGTGACGTGCAGGACCGGGTGCCCGGGCCGTCCGGCGAGGTCCGAGTGAGGCCCCTCGGGATGGCGCCAGTCCGCCCCCTCGACCTGCCGCCACCAGGGCGCCTGGGCAACGGCGCGCGTGGGGGGGAAGTCGTCGGGCAGCAGGCCCGCGAACACGAACGACCAGCCGAAGCGCTCGGCCTCGGTCTCGTGGCCCGCCTCCGCGGCGAAGCGCGCGAAGTCCGCGTTGCTGACGGCGCACGCACCGATCCAGAACGGCTCGACCCGCACGCGCCGCACCGGGCCCTCGCCGTCGCCCGGGTACGCCCAGTGGTCCTCGCTCCCCATCAGGAACTGACCGCCCTCGATCAGGATCATGCCGGGGATCATGCCACCTGACATGAGCGGTTCCAGTGAGCGGATACGTGTCGGCGATCGCCTCGAGCACGCGATCGAGTCGCGCGCGGACGTGGCGGAGGAGATCGAGCGCGGGGAGCGCACGCAGCCGCCGCGGCGCTCGCTGCGGCGGACCGCGTTCTGGCTCGCGCTCACCGGGGTGTCGCTGTACCTGGTCGCGCCGAGCGTGCTCCAGGTCGCGGGATCGTGGAACGACCTCGACCAGGTCGCGCCGTGGTGGTTCGCCGCGATGGCGCTGCTCCAGGGGGCCGCGCTCGCGAGCCTGTGGGAGCTGCAGCGGCTCGCCGTGCACGTGCGCGCGTGGCGACCGGTGATCTCCTCCCAGCTCGCGGGCAACGCGCTCGCCAAGGTCGCGCCGGGCGGCGGCGCCGTCGGTGCCGCGCTGCAGTACAAGATGCTCGTGCAGGCCGGCGTGGAGCGCGGGCGCGCCGTCGCGGGCCTGACGGCGGCCAATCTGCTCGTGCTCGGGGTGGTGCTCGCCCTTCCCGTGCTCGCCGTGCCGGCGATCGTGCGCGGCGTGGTGCCGCGCACCCTCACGGAGACGACGATCGCGGGGCTCGCCGTTTTCGCGGTGCTGCTCGCGGTCGCGACCCTGTTGCTGGCCCGCGACGGCGCCCTGGCCTGGGTGGGGAGGACCGTGCAGCGCGCGCGCAACCGGCTGCGGCGCGGCTCCCCTCCGCTCACGCGCCTGCCGGAGCGGCTGCTGCGTGAGCGCAACCGCGTGCTCGGAACGCTCGGCCCGCGCTGGAAGCGGGCGCTCGCCGCGACGGTCGGGCGCTGGGCGTTCGACTACGCGACGCTGCTGGCGGCGCTCGCCGCGGTCGGCTCGACGCCCCGTCCCGCGCTCGTGCTGCTGGCCTTCTGCGCGGCGCAGCTGCTGGCCCAAATCCCGGCCACGCCCGGAGGGCTCGGCTTCGTGGAGGCCGGCCTCACGGCGACGCTCGCGCTCGCCGGGGTGTCGGCGGGCGACGCGCTGCTCGCGACTTTCGCGTACCGCCTGTTCACCTACTGGCTGCCGCTCCCGCTCGGCCTGCTCGGCGCCGTGCTGCACCGCCGCCGCTACGGGACCGACCAGGCCCTACGGCAGGCGACCGAACCAGAGCATCGACAGTAGGCCGCCGGCCAGCATGAATCCGAGCGCCCCGCCCGCGAACGCGGCCGTGATCTCGCGCTTCTCCTGGCGGAACCCGATGCGCGAGCCGAGCCGCTTGTAGACCTCCTGCAGCTTCTCGTCGTTGACCGCGCCGAAGTACTGGCCCCCCGTCACCTGGGCGATGCGGCGCAGCGTGCGGCGGTCCGGCGGGACGCGCACGTTGCGCGTGGTCCCGAGCCGGTCCGACAGGGTCACGGTGGCGGCGCTCGTGCCGAGCGCGACCGTGTTGACGGGCACGCGCAGCTCGCGCGCGCGCCGCGCGATCTCGAGCGGCTCCGGGCCCGTCGTGGAGTACCCGTCGGAGAGCAGGACGATCACGGCGGGCGGCGGGCGGCGGCGGTTGCTGCCCTCCTGCTGCCGGCGGCGCTGGTTCTGCTCGATCACCGGCTGCAGCCCCGACAGCGCGGTCTCCATCGCCGTCCCGATCGCCGTCCCGCCCTCGGCCTGCAGCGAGTCGAGCGCTGTGTTGATCGGCTCGCGATCGTTGGTCGGCGGCACGAGCAGCTGCGCGACGTTGCTGAAGGACACGAGGCCGAGGCGGAACTTGTCCGGCAACCCGCTCACGAAGCCCTTCGCGGAGTTGCGCGCGGCGTCGAGGCGGTTGGGCGAGACGTCGGTCGCCTGCATCGATCCCGAGGAGTCGGTCGTGAGCATCACGGTCGCCTCCTCCTTCGCGACGTCGACGTTCACATGAGGCCGCGCGATCGCGATCACGAGCGCGGCGAGCGCCAGCAGGAACAGCAGGGGAGGGAGGTGGCGCCGCCACTGCGGCGAGGCGGTCACGACGCTGCCGAGCAGGTCGAGGTTCGTGAAGCGCACGGCGTATGCCCGGCGGCGGCGCTGGGCCACGATGTAGAGCGCCAGCATCATCGGAACGAGCGCCAGCCCCAACAGCGCGAGCGGCAGCTCGAAGCTCATCGGCGCCTCCTCGCGTTCGCGCGGTTGAGGTGCCGGGCCAGCTCCCGCAGCCAGTCGCCGGACGTGCTCAGCACGATGTGCTCCGCGCCGGTGCGGCGCAGCTCGCGCGCCAGCACGTCGCGCTCGGCGGCGGCCGCGGCCGCGAAGCGCTCACGGGTCTTGCGGCGGTTCGTGTCGATGCGCAGCTGGTTCCCGGTCTCGGGGTCGACGAGCCAGAGGTCGCCCACCGCGGGCAGCTCCTGCTCGCGCGGGTCGCGCACCTCGATCGCGATCACGTGGTGGCGGTTGAGCAGCCTCAAGAGGGGGGTGCGCCATTCGTGCGGGCCCGCGGAAGTCCGACACGACGACCACGAGGCCGCGCGCGCGGGCGAGGCGCCCGGCCCGCAGCATCGCGTCGGCGAGGTCGGTGGGCCCCGCGCCGTCGGGCTCGTGCCCCGAGCGCAGGGTGAGCAGCAGCCGCAGGAGCCCCTGCCGCCCCTGGAGCGGCGGCACGACGCGCGACTCGCGCGCGCCGAAGGTCATCACCCCGAGCCGGTTGCCCTGGCGCGTCGCGAGGTGCCCGACCGCGAGCGCCGCGCCCTCGGCCACGTCCGCCTTGCGGCGGTCGGCGGTGCCGAACCGCATCGATGCAGAGATGTCGAGCAGCAGCCAGGTGGCGAGCGTGCGCTCGGCGACGTGCACGCGCACGTGCGGATCGCCGGTGCGCGCGGTCACGGCCCAGTCGATCTGGCGGACGTCGTCGCCGACCTGGTAGGGGCGCACCTGGGCGATCTCGGTCCCGTGGCCGAGCGACGGCGAGCGGTGCTCGCCCGCGACGAGGCTGTCGATCCGTCGCCGGACGGTCAGGTCGAGGCCCTTGATGACGGCGGCGGGCGCCTGCGCGACGGTCGCCGCGGCGTCGGACCCGGCCACCGCGAGGTGCCTACTCATGCAACCTGGCTCCGCGACAGGGTCACCTCGGGCACCGGCACGGCCGCGATCACGCGCTCCAGCAGCGCGTCCGCGTCCACACCCTCGGCGAGCGCCTCGTAGGTCAGCACGAGGCGGTGCCGCAGCACGTCCGCAGCGAGCGCGCGCACGTCCTCGGGCAGCACGAAGCCCCGGCCGCGCAGCAACGCGAGCGCGCGGCCGCCGTGGATCATGTTGATCGAGCCGCGCGGGCTTGCGCCGTACTCGATGTACGGGGCGATCTCCGCGAGCCCGTACTCGGCCGGGCGGCGGGTCGCCCCCACGAGCGAGACCGCGTACTCGTTCACGGCGCGGTCGACGAACACCTCCCGCGTCGCGGCCTGGGCGTCGACGAGCCGCTCGGGCGAGAGGACCTGCTCGATCTCCGGCGATCCGGCGAGCGAGCGGTTGACGACCGCCACCTCCTCGTTCTCCGACGGATAGTCGACGACGACCTTGAACATGAAGCGGTCGACCTGCGCCTCGGGCAGCGGGTAGGTGCCCTCCGACTCGATCGGGTTCTGGGTGGCGAGCACGAGGAACGGGTGCGGCGAGCGAAACGTGTCGGGGCCGATCGTGACCTGACGCTCCTGCATGACCTCGAGCAGCGCCGACTGCACCTTCGCGGGCGCGCGGTTGATCTCGTCCGCGAGCAGGAAGTTGCAGAACACGGGCCCCAGCTCGGTCTCGAACGAGTGCTTGTCGGCCCGGTAGATGCGCGTCCCGATCAGGTCGGACGGCACGAGGTCGGGCGTGAACTGGATGCGCTTGAAGCTGCCCCCGAGCACGTCGCTCGTGGCCTTGATCGTCATCGTCTTGGCGAGGCCGGGGACGCCCTCGAGGAGGATGTGGCCGTCCGCGAGCAACGCCACGAACACGCGCTCGAGCATCTGCTCCTGGCCGACGATCACGCGCTTCACCTCGAACAGGGCGGTCTCGAAGGTTCGGCGGACCTCTTCGGGCCCTCCCACGGCATGAAGCCGCCGCTGCTCGTGGTCGATCGTCACTTGGAGCTCCCTTCGGGTCTGGTGGAGCGCCCCTGCCGGAACGCGGTGTTCGAGAAACTGTAGGCGCCGCGGTGTGGTGACGCTCCGGGACCTTGTAGCCCGTGTTCTTTAAAGGCTCGTGAAAAGGCTCGTGAGAGGCCCCTTGCTAGGGTCATGTGGCCTTGTCCGCGACCGCCTCCAAGCCCGACGCGGCACTGAAGCGCACCCCTTTGCACGACGCTCACGTGCGTGCCGGCGCGCGCATGGTCCCCTTCGCGGGCTGGGAGATGCCGGTCCAGTACGAGGGCGTGCGCCAGGAGCACATGGCCGTGCGCACGAAGGCCGGCCTCTTCGACGTTTCGCACATGGGCGAGATCGCGACGACCGGCCCGCGCGCGGCCGACTTCCTCCAGCACCTGCTCTCCAACGACATCCGCAAGATCGCGCCGGACGGCGCGCAGTACGCGCTGCTGTGCCGCGACGACGGGGGCGTGCTCGACGACCTGTTCACGTACCGCCTCGCCCCCTCGGAGGGAGAGGAGCGCTTCCTGACCGTCGTGAACGCGTCGAACGCCGCATCTGACTTCGAGTGGTTCCGCCGGCAGGCAGAGGGCTTCGACGGCGTCGAGGTGGCAGACCGCTCCGCCGGCTACGCGATGCTCGCGCTCCAGGGCCCGGACGCGGTGGCGATCCTGACGGGGCTGATCGAGGGCGAGGTGCCCCCGCGGTTCCGTCATGCGGACGCGGTCGTCGCCGGAGTGCCCGCGCTCGTGTGCCGGACCGGCTACACCGGCGAGGACGGCGTCGAGCTGCTGGTCGAGCCGAGCGGCGCGACCGCCGTCTGGGACGCGCTGCTCGCGGCCGGCGCCGCGCCCGCGGGCCTCGGCGCGCGCGACACCCTGCGGCTCGAGGTCTGCTACCCGCTGTACGGCAACGACCTCAGCACGGAGCGCACTCCGATCGAGGCGGGCCTGAAGTGGGCGTGCGCGCTCGACACGGAGTTCGTCGGAGCCGAGCGGCTGCGCGAGCAGGCCGCGCGCGGTCCCGACGAGAAGCTTGCTCCGTTCGTCTTCACCGGCGCGGGGATCCCGCGCCCGGGCTGCGCGGTGCTGCACGGCGGCGAGCCGGCCGGGGAGGTCACAAGCGGTACCCTTTCGCCCTCCATGGACGTCGGCATCGGGATGGCCTACGTTCGCGCCGACCTCGCAGAGCCAGGCACCGAACTGACCGTCGACGTGCGTGGGAAGCAGCGCGCCGCGCGCGTCTCGAAGAAGCCCCTCTACGAAAAGGGAGACTGAACTTGTCCGACAACTATCCCGCCGACCTGCTCTACCACCCGGAGCACGACTGGGTGCGCATCGAGGGCGAGGAGGCGACGTTCGGCATCACCTGGTACGCGCAGGACTCGCTCGGCGAGGTCGTGTTCTACGACCCGCCGGAGATCGGGGGCGCCGTGACGCAAGGACCAGTCCTACGCGGAGGTCGAGTCGGTCAAGGCCGTGTCGGACGTGATTGCGCCGATGTCGGGGGAGGTGACCGCGGTCAACGAGGCCGTCTCCGAGACGCCCGAGCTCGTGAACGAGGACCCCTATACCTCAGGCTGGCTCGTGAAGGTCAAGCTGAGCGACCCGGGCGAGGCCGACGGCCTGCTGTCCGCCGAGGCCTACGAGGCCCAGCTCTCCTCGGGCGACTAGAGATCGATCCCAGGTGACGCGCTACACCTCAGCCACGCAGGACGACCGCGAGCGCATGCTCGCTGCGATCGGGGCCGCCTCGATCGACGACCTGTTCGCCGACCTCCCCGAGGGCGTGCGCCTCTCGCGCCCGCTCGAGCTGCCCGACGGCATGCCGGAGGCCGAGGTGTACGAGCGGCTTGCCGAGCTCGCCGCGCGCAACACGAGCGCCGAGGACGAGATCAGCTTCCTGGGCGCGGGAATGTACGACCACTACGTGCCGGCGATCGTCGACTCGATCACGCAGCGCTCGGAGTTCCTCACTCCGTATACGCCCTACCAGCCCGAGATCTCGCAGGGCACCCTGCAGGCGATGTTCGAGTTCCAGACGGCGATCTCGGAGTTGACCGGCCTGCCGGTCGCGAGCGCGGGCCTGTACGAGGGGCCGTCCTCGGTGGCCGCCGCGGCCTACCTCGCGCGTGGCTCCACCGGGCGCTCCAAGTTCGTCGTCTCACGCGGGCTGCACCCGCACTCGCGCGAGGCGCTCGGAACCTACTCCGCCGGCTACGGCACGTCGGTCGAGGAGGTGCCGCTCGCGGGGGGCGCCACCGACCGCGCCGCCCTCGAGGCCGCGATCGACGACGACACCGCGGCCGTGTTCCTCCAGCAGCCCAACTTCCTCGGGTCCGTCGAGGACCTCGGCGCGCTCGCGCCGGTCGCGAAGAGCACCGGCGCGCTGCTGGTGATCGCGGTCGACGCGCTGACGCTCGGCGTGCTGCGCCCGCCCGGAGACTTCGGCGCCGACGTCGCGGTGGGAGAGGGGCAGCCGCTCGGCAACCGCCTCGACTTCGGCGGCCCCTCGGTCGGTTTCTTCGCCGCGCGCAATGAACACATCCGCCGCATGCCCGGCCGCATCGCGGGCGAGACGAGCGACGTCGACGGACGGCGCGGGTTCGTCCTCACCCTCCAGACGCGCGAGCAGCACATCCGCCGCGAGAAGGCCACGTCCAACATCTGCACGAGCCAGCAGCTGAACGCGCTCGCGGCGACCATCTACCTGAGCTGGCTGGGGCGCTCGGGCATCGTCGAGATCGGCGAGCTGATGGCGCAGCGCACGGCCTACGCGCGTGAGCGCCTCGCGGCGATCGACGGCATCGAGCCGCTGCACGACGCGTCCCGCCGTGCGCGAGTTCGCGGTGCGGCTCGACGCGCCCGTCGATGCGGTGCTGCGCCGCTGCGCCGCGGAGGGGATCAACGCCGGGTACGCGCTCGGCGTCGACTATCCCGAGTACGAGGACGGTCTCCTGATCGCGATCACCGAGCGCCGTAACGCGCGCCCACATCGACCTGCTGGCGGACGCGCTGGACCGCGCCATCGCGGCCGAGCGCGCGGGCGCTCCCCAAGAGGTCGGCGTGTGAACGAGACGGCGATGCAACGCGACCGCGCCGTGACGATCTTCGAGCGCTCGGTCGAGGGCCGCCGCGCGGCGGTGCTCCCGGCGCTCGACGTGCCCGCGCGGCCGCTCGACGAGCTGATCCCGCGGGAGATGCTGCGTGTGGACTCCCCGCGGCTTCCTGAAGTCTCCGAGCCCGAGATCGTGCGCCATTACAACCGCATCTCGCGCCGCAACTTCGATCTCGACACCGGCTTCTACCCGCTCGGGTCGTGCACGATGAAGCACAACCCGAAGGTGAACGAGCGCGTCGCCGCGCTGCCGGGCCACGCGCGCCTGCACCCGGCGACGACGCCCGAGCGCGCGCAGGGGGCGCTCGAGCTGATGTGGCTGCTGCAGCGCTCGTTGTCGGAGATCTGCGGTCTTCCGCACGTCAGCCTCCAGCCTTCGGCGGGCGCGCACGGCGAGCTTGCGGGACTGCTGCTGACACGCGCCTACCACGCCGACCGCGGGGAGTCGCGCAGCAAGGTGCTGACGCCCGACACCGCACACGGGACCAATCCGGCGACGGTCACGATGGCCGGCTACCAGGCCGTGAAGGTCGCGACGGACGAGCGCGGCGGGATCGACGTCGAGGACCTGCGCGCGAAGGCCGACGACGACGTCGCATGCCTGATGCTGACGAACCCGAACACGCTCGGGCTGTTCGACGAGCGCATCGAGGAGATCGCCGAGATCGTGCACGGCACCGGGGCGACGCTCTACTACGACGGCGCGAACCTGAATGCCGTGATGGGCATCTCGAGGCCGGGGGACATGGGCTTCGACATCGTGCACGTGAATCTGCACAAGTCGTTCTCGCAGCCGCACGGCGGAGGTGGGCCGGGGGCCGGCCCGATCGCCGTGTCCGAGCGCATCGAGCCGTTCCTGCCGCGCCCGCAGGTGGTGCGCCACGGGGGCTCGAACGGCACCGAGCCGCGCTACGACCTCGACTTCGACCGCCCGAAGTCGATCGGGCGGCTGCGCGGCTTCCAGGGCAACTTCGGCGTGTTCGTGCGCTCCTACGCCTACATCCTGAGCCTCGGTGGCGACGGCCTGCGCGAGGCGTCCGAGACCGCAGTGCTGAACGCCAACTACCTGCTCGCCCTGATGGGCAAGGGGCGCGCCGGGAAGTACCTCCCCGTCGCCTTCGACCGCACCTGCAAGCACGAGTTCGTGCTGTCGGGGGCGCGTGCCAAGCGGGACCTCGGTGTGAAGACCCTCGACGTCGCGAAGCGGCTGCTCGACCACGGCTTCCACCCGCCGACCGTGTACTTCCCGTTGCTCGTCGACGAGGCGCTGATGGTCGAGCCGACCGAGACCGAGGCGAAGGAGACGCTGGATGCGTTCGCCGCCGCGATCGAGGAGATCCTCGAGGAGGCCGAACGCGACCCCGAGGTCGCGCAGAACGCTCCCTACACGACGCCGGTACGGCGCCTCGACGAGGTCGGCGCGACGCGGCACCCGGTCGTGCGCCAGCCGCTGTAGGCGTTTCGCTCGCGCGAGGAAGCACTCGAGGCGGTAGGCATGTAGTTTCCCGCCCAGGCCGAGTAGGAACCCGGATGATGGAAGGACAAGGAGCAAGCGATCGCGCGCCGTTCGACGTGCTCGTCGACAAGATGGGCGACCGCGTGCTGCTCGCGCTGACGGGGGAGTTCGGCGTCGATTCGGGCAGGCGCTTCGAGGATGCGATCGAGGGGCTCGAGCAGAGCCCCGTGGGTGAGCTGACAGTGGACCTGAGCGGCGTCACGTCGATCGACTCGACCGGAGTGTTCCTGCTGCTCGACGCCTTCAAGCGCTTCAGCGGGAGCGCGCGCGTCACCTTCGAGGGCGCGACCCCGCAGGTGCAGAGGTCCTTCGAGTCGGTCGGCATGGGGGGTGTGCTGACGGTGCCGCTCGGCGGCGGCGCGAACCCGGCCGGCGGTCACATACCCGGCCCGGAGCACGACGTCGCGCCGACCCCCGGCCATCCGCACCATCCAGAGATCGGCCTGCCGCATCCCGAGCTCCCGCCCCGGCGCCGGCCCTAGGCCGGCACCGACCTAGTGGTCGGCGACCTTGCCGCCGTCGGGCTCCAGCGGCAGCCCCGCGTCGGCCCAGGCCTTGATGCCGCCCGTCATGTTGTAGGCGTCGTAGCCCGCGGCGCGGAACGCTTGCGTGGCGAGCGCCGAGCGGCGCCCCATGCGGCACTGGAAGACGACGGGCTTCTCGCGGTCGAGCTCCTCGGCGCGGCCGGCGAGCCGCTCGAGCTCGATGTGCAGCGCGCCGGAGATCCGCCCGGCGTCCCACTCGTAGGGCTCGCGCACGTCCACGAGCTGCGCCTCGCCGCCTTCGACGAGTTCCTTCACGCGCTCCGGCGCGAGGTCGTATTCGGTATCGGAGAACGCCATCAATCGAGGAACGTAGCGTAGTCGTCGACCGCCCCCCGCTCAGGCGGGTCCATCGTCTGGCGCGGGCGTCCGAGGTACAGGACGCCGACGAAGCGCTCGTCGTCCGCCAGGCCGACGGCGGTCCGCCCGGCCTGGGAGCGCATCACGGCGGGTGTGCGCCAGTACCCCGCGAGCCCGCGGGCGTGCGCGCCGAGCAGCACGTTGTAGGCGGCGCATGCGGTGGCGTGCATGTCCTCCTCCTGCTGGACGATGTCGCCCGCGCGCTTCGACGACACCACGACCAGGGTCGGCGCGCGCTCCAGCTTCGCGGCGGCGACGCGGCCCACCTCGTCCCGGTCGGCGTCGCGCGGTGCGCCCGCCGCCGCGATCTCCGCGGCGGCGCCCTTGAGGCGCTCGAGGGCCTTGGGTCCCACGACCCGGAAGCGCCAGGGATTCGTGAGGTTGTGGTTGGGCGCCCAGCGGGCCAGCTCGAGCAGGTCGCCGAGCGTCCCGCGGTCGACGGGAAGGGGCTCGTAGGCCTTCACCGTGCGCCGCGTGCGGATCGCCTCCTCGACATCCATGGGCGCGAGGTTACCGGCGCGTCGGCGGGCAAAGTTATCCTCCCGGGGTGCCCGCGGCCACAGCCAGCGCACCACAGCTTGTCCGCGAGCGCGTCTTCTCGGGCATGCGCCCGACCGGGCGGCTCCACATCGGCCACTGGTTCGGAGCGCTCCAGAACTGGGTCCGCCTCCAGGAGACCTACGACTGCATCTACTGCGTGGTCGACCTCCACGCGCTCACGACCGGGTTCGAGGACGTGTCCCGCATCCACGAGGACGGAATCGAGATGCTCGCGGACTGGATCGGCGCCGGCGTCGACCCCGAGCGCTCGATCGTGTTCCGCCAGTCGCAGGTGCCCGAGCACTCGGAGCTCGCGCTGCTGCTGGGGATGATCACGCCGAAGTCGTGGCTGGAGCGGGTGCCGACCTACAAAGGACAGATCGCCGAATTGGGCGAGCAGATCGACACCTACGGCTTCTTCGGCTATCCGGTGCTCCAGACCGCCGACATCATCCTGTACCACGCGACCAAGGTCCCGGTCGGGCAGGACCAGCTGCCGCACCTGGAGCTGGCGCGCGAGATCGTGCGCCGCTTCAACCACCTCTACGGGCCGGGGGAGCGCGATGTGTTCCCCGAGCCGGAGGCGCTGCTCACCGAGGCGCCCGTCCTGCTCGGCATCGACAATCGCAAGATGTCCAAGAGCTACGGCAACGCGATCGAGCTCGGAGCCGATCCCGGCACGATCCGTGACATGGTGGGGCGGATGATCACCGACCCGCAGAAGATCAGGCGCGGGGACCCGGGCCGGCCCGAGGTCTGCAACGTGTTCTCCTACGACAAGCTCTTCGCCACTCCGCCCGACCGGATCGCGGAGATCGACCGCACGTGCCGCTCCGGCGAGCTCGGCTGCCGCGACCACAAGAACGAGATCTCCGAACGGATCGTCGAGTACATGCGGCCGTTCCGCGAGCGCCGCGCGGAGGCGCTGGCCGACCGCGGTGAGCTGGAGCGGCTGCTCGCGACCGGCGCGGAGCGCGCCCGCGCGATCGCGGTGCCGAGCATGGAGCGCGCGAAGGAGGCGATGGGCCTGTGAGCAGAACAGGGCCGGTCGCCGGCGAGCCGGCGACCGGGTTCGCCCAGGGACCCTCCGCAGACCCGGCCGTCGGCTTGCCGACGGGCGGCTTCACGTTGGACCTGGAGGTCTTCGAGGGGCCGTTCGACCTGCTCGTCACGCTGATCCTCAACGAGGACGTCGACCTGCTCGAGGTGCACCTCGCCGACATCGTGCTCGCCTACATCGAGCGGCTCGAGCGGCGCGGCGAGCTGGACCTCGAGGCGGCGACGGAGTTCCTGGTCCTGATCGCCGCGCTGCTGGAGCTGAAGTCGCGGCTGATGCTCCCGTCCGACGAGGAGGAGGGCCTCGACCTCGACCCGGGCGAGGCCGCCGAGGAGCTGCTCGCGCGCCTCCTCGAGTACCGCAAGTTCCGGGCCGCCTCCGAGTGGATGCACGAGCGCTTTGCCGCCGAGCTGCCCTACGGCTACCGCGCCGCCCCGCTGCCGGCCGAGCTTCGCCGGGTGACGATCGAGGCGGCCGGCAAGGCGTATGAGCCCGAGCGGCTCGCGGGCGCGATTCGGGACCTGCTGCGCACGCCGCCGCCGGTCGACACGAGCCACATGACGCGCATCACCGTGTCGCTCGAGCGCCGCCTCGCGGTCGTGCGCGAGCTGCTCGCCACGCGCGGCACGTTCACGTTCGACGACGCCGTCGGCGATTCGGACCGCATGACCCAGGCCGTGACGCTGTTCGCCCTGCTCGAGCTGTACAAGAGCGGCGAGCTCGTCTGGCGCCAGCGCGAGAATTTCGGGCCGATCGAGATCATGTCCCCCGCGGAGACCCCATGAATCCCATCGCGCGCCAGGTGGCCGCCCTCCTGTTCTGCTCGCCCGACCCGGTCAGCCGCGCCGACCTGTGCGAGGCGATCGGCTGCGCCGAGGCGCGCCTCGACGACGCCGTCGAGGAGCTGCGCGAGCGCTTCGCGCCCGGCGGGACCGGCATCGTGCTGCGCGAGGTCGGCGGGGGCTCACGTTCGCCTCCGACCCCGAGGCCGACGACGCGGTGCGCCGCCTGCTCTCGAAGCCGCGCACGCCGCCGCTCTCGCAGGCGCAGGCGGAATGCCTCGCGATCGTCGCCTACCTTCAGCCCGTGTCGCGTCCGGAGATCGCACGCATCCGCGGCGTGATCTCCGACTCGCCCCTCACGACGCTCGAGGAGCGCGGCCTGATCGAGGAGAAGGGCCGCACCCAGTTCGGCGCGATCCTCTACCGCACGAGCGCGCTGTTCGAGAAGCAGTTCGGGCTCGAGTCACTCGAGGGCCTGCCCGAGATCAAGAGCTTCGAGCCGAGCGCCGAGGACGAGCAGCAGCTGCGCGACAAGCTGCTGAAAGCCGGCGAGCAGCGCGTCAGCTAGCCGACGCGCCCAGGACCTCGATCTTCCGGGGTGCGAGCACCACCGGCGAAAACGGGCTTGCACCCTGGTTTCGGCCTAAAGGCAATGACATGCTCGGGCCGCCCCCGGCAGCGTCTGACGTGGTCGACCAATCCGGAACATCCCAACCCGAGCGAGCACCGACCCCGGCGCCTGAGCCCGCACGGGCCCCACAGCCGAAGCGGCGTCACCGGGCGCTCGTATGGTCCCTGATCGTATTGGCGTCGGTGCTGCTGATCGTCTCGCTGACCGCGAACTGGGTGCAGCGCGAGGCGCTCGACACGGACCAGGTCGCGGACACCACCGACCAGATCCTCGCGGACCAGGACGTGCAGGAGGCGCTCAGCATCTACCTGGTCGATCAGCTGTACGCCAACGTCGACGTCAAGGCCCAGCTCGAGGAGCAGCTTCCGAGCAGCGCCAGCGCGCTGTCGGCTCCGCTGGCGGCCGTAACGAGGCAGCTCGCCCTGGACGTCTCGGAGAAGGCGCTGGCCTCGCCTCGTGTCCAGGCGCTCGTCTCGAACGCCGTCCGTGCCGCGCACGAGCAGTTCCTGAAGCTGATCAAGGACGAGGGCCAGTACGTCTCGAGCACCGGCGGCGACGTCACGATCGAGTACGGAACCCTGGTCGCCGACCTGGCCGCCCGCCTGGGGGTCGACCCGGCCACGATCTCCCAGATTCAGGGCATCGTGCAGGATCTCTCCAAGGACCTCAAGCAGGGGCTGACCACTGCCGAGGACCAGATCCGGTCGGCGCGCGAAGAGCTTGCCCAGGTGCAGGGAGGCTCGCTGAGCCCCGAGCTGCAACAGAATCTGGAGACGCTCCAGAAGAAGCTCGCCGACCTCCAGACGAAGGTCACGAGCCTCGAGAAGAAGGTCAAGAGCGCGGAGGCGAAGGCTCCGTCCCAGCTCCAGGGTCGCCTCACCAAACTCGAAACCCGGCTGTCGGACCTCGGCGGCCGTGTGACCGCGAGCCAGGATCAGGTCGCTGCCGTGCTCGAGGATCCCAGCCAGGCCAACGTCGATCAGCTCGACGCCTCGCTCGCCACCACCGAGGACCGGGTCACCACCGCGCTCGCTCGCCCGGGGGTGCAGAACCCAGGGCAGCTCGTCGTGATGGAGTCAGACCAGCTCGATGGAGTCCAGACCATCGTGAGGGCGCTCCGTAATCTCGGCTTCGTGCTGCCCTTGCTGGTGCTCCTGCTGTACCTGGGCGCCATCTCCCTGGCGCGCGGGTGGCGCCGGCGGGCGCTGCTCGCAGCCGGAGGCGGGATCCTGGTGTCGACGCTGCTCGTTCTGCTGACGAGGCGCCTGATCGGCAACGCGGTCGTGGACTCGATGGCGAGCTCCGACGCGGTCAAGCCGGCCGTCCAATCCGTCTGGGACATCGTCGCGGAGGGGCTGCGACAGCGGGCGCTGTTCGCCCTCGTGATCGGGTTGGCCTTCGTCGGGGCGGGCCTCCTGGCAGGGCCGGGCCGTTTCGCCGTCGCCACGCGACGCTTCCTCGCGCCGTACCTGCGCGACCAGCCGGTCGTCGTCTACTCGGTCGTTGCCGTGCTGTTCCTGCTCTGGCTGGCCTTCATCCCCGGGATCAACAACCTCGGCCAGGTCTTGGTGATCGCGGGGCTGGCGGTGCTGGCCGTGGTGGGCGTCGAAGCGCTGCGGCGTCAGACGGCGCAGGAGTTTCCGCCCGGCCCGAACACCTCCTGACCGAACCTGTCCCCCCGAAAAGGGGTAGGGGTGTGACGCACGAAGGCCGGTGGGGCTACTGACCGGCGACCGAGGAGACGTACTGGGCCACCGCCGCGGCCTCCTTGCCGGTCACGATGTTCGCCGGCATGGCGCCCGAACCGGCGCCGCCGTTCTCGATCGCGCTCGCCACGCGGGCCTTGTCGGGCTTGAGCTCGTCGAGCACCGGGCCGACGTTGCCCTGCGTGCCGGCGTCGGAGAGCGTGTGGCAGGTGCCGCACGACTGCGTGAAGATCTGCTTGCCCTCGGCCGATGCGGTCGCGCCGCCGCCTCCTCCGGCCTGCTCGCCCGCGGCGGCCTCGCCGCCGCCGCCGGTGGTGGTCTCCCCGCCGCCGGTCTCGGCGGGCGCGGCGGCCTCGCCCGCCGGAGGGCGTGGACTCGCTGTTGTCGTCGATCACGATCGCGGGGATGCCGAACCCGAACACGACCAGCACGCCGAGGAAGGCGAGCACGCCGGACGGGACGCCGCGCAGCAGCATGCCGCCGACGACCACCGCCAAGCCGATCAGGAGTAGGGCAACCCAGACGTCCAAGGCGGCGGCATTATGGCATGAGAGGGAGGCGGCAGAGCCGCGCGCTCTAGCCTTGGCCCCGAGATGCGCCTCGCGAAGTACCTCGCCCATGCCGGCGTCGCCTCGCGCCGCGCGGCGGAGCGCCTGATCGCCGAGGGCCGGGTCGAGGTCGCCGGCGAGCGCGTGGAGGACCCGGCCCGCGACGTGGGCGAGCGCGACGACGTGCGCGTCGACGGGCGGCCGCTGGCGCAGGAGCCGCGCGAGTACTTCCTCCTGCACAAGCCCGTCGGAGTGGTATCCACGGCCAGCGACCCGCAGGGGCGCGAGACCGTGATCGACATGGTCGACTCCGACGCGCGCCTGTATCCGGTCGGGCGGCTCGACGCCGACTCGAGCGGCGTCGTGCTGCTGACGAACGACGGCGAGCTGGCGAACCGGCTGATGCACCCGCGCTACGAGGTCCCACGCACCTACCGCGTCCGCGTCTCCGGATCGCCGTCCAAGCGCGCGCTCCAGGATCTGCGCAGGGGAGTCGAGCTCGATGACGGGCGCACCGCGCCGGCGCGGGTCGACGTGGTCGCCGGCGGGCGGGAGTCGCTGGTCGAGGTCGCGATCCACGAGGGGCGCAACAGGATGGTTCGCCGCATGTTCGACGCGGTCGGATACCCGGTGCGCTCGCTCGAGCGCGTCGCGTTCGGCCCGGTCCAGCTCGGCCGCCTGCGCGCGGGCGGCTCGCGGCGCCTGCGCCCGCCGGAGGTCGAGGCGCTGCGCCGCGCGGGCGGGCTCGACGGCCACCGCTGACAGCCGCGCTATCACCGCCCGCCGGCCTGGGTTGCCTTTCGGCCAGCGCTAGCAGCCGCGCTATCACTGATATCGCCTCCGCTATTGGTGCAGCGTTTCCTTTCCTTCCTTTCCGGAGCGATAGCGGCGGTGATATCGACGCCCCCGCGCGCCGTGGTGGCACAATCCCCGCCCGTGGCATCCGCCGACCACAACCAGCGCCTGTTCGCCCTGCGCGGGGCAACCTCGATCGACGCCAACACCGACGAGGCGATCGTCGCCGGCACGCGCGAGCTGGTCGAGCAGATCATGGCGCGCAACGACCTCGGCGCGGACCAGATGGTGAGCTGCGTGTTCAGCGCGACCACCGACCTCGACGCGCAGTTCCCGGCCGTCGCGGCGCGCGACCTCGGCCTCAGTCGAGTGCCGTTGCTCTGCACGCAGGAGATCGAGGTGCCGGGAGCCCTGCCGCGGGTGATCCGCGTGTTGCTCCACTACTACGCCGCGGGCGACCACACTCCCCAGCACGTGTACCTGGGCGAGGCACGCAAGCTGCGCGCGGACCTCGAGTCGGCACAATAACCCCATGTCTTCTGTCACCTTCATCGAGCGCCTTCAGCGCATCCCGCTCTACTCGGCCGGGTCGGACAGCGCGGACGCCGCGGCGGAGGAGGCCACGAGCGTCGCGATGCTGGCCTCCAACGAGTCGCCCTTCCCGCCGGTGCAGGCCGTCGTCGAGGCCGTCCAGCGCGCCGCCGGCGAGGTCAACCGCTACCCGGACCCGAGCGCTCGGGCGCTGCGCCGCGCGCTCTCGGAGCGCTACGACCACCCGATGTCCGGCATCGCGGTGGGCAACGGCTCCTGCGAGATCCTGCTCGCCGCCGCCGACGCGCTGCTCGAGCCCTGGGGGGAGATCGTCTTCGCGTGGCCCGCGTTCTCGATGTACCCGCACCTCTCGGCCGCGACCGATGCGAAGGAGCGCAGGGTGCCGCTCACCGAGGACTACGTGCACGACCTCGACGCGATCGCGGCGCAGGTCAACGAGCAGACGCGCCTCGTGCTCGTCTGCAACCCGAACAACCCGACCGGGACCTACGTTCCGGCAGGCGAGATCGGCGCGTTCCTCGAGCGAATGCCGCCGAGCGTGCTGGTGATCCTCGACGAGGCCTACATCGAGTTCGTGACCGCGGAGGACCCGGACTCGTCGCTGGACCTGCTGCGCCGGTTCAAGAACCTCGTCGTGCTGCGCACGTTCTCGAAGGCTTACGGCCTCGCGGGGCTGCGTGTCGGGTACGCGCTCGGCTCGGAGGAGTTCCGCGCCGCGGTCGACCGTGTGCGCCAGCCGTTCGCCGTCAACCGCCTCGCGCAGGCCGCCGCGACCGAGGCCCTGCGCCACCAGGACGACGTCGTGCGCCGGGTCGAGTGGAACGCGGTCGAGCGGCTCTGGATGCAGGAGGAGCTGCAGGACCTCGGTCTCGCGGTCGCGGACAGCCAGGCGAACTTCTGCTGGGTCTCGCTCGGCGACCACGCGGAGCCCGAGGTGGTGGCGGCGCTCACGCGCGCCGGCGTGGCCGTGCGCCCGGGCGGCGGCCTCGGCGGCGGCGGCCACCTGCGCGTGACCTACGGCACGCGCGCCGAGAACGAGCGCTTCATCGAGGCCATGCGGAGCGCCCTCGCCTGAGGCGGAAGGCCCTCCCGGTGGCCGCCGTGCTCGCGCTGGCGGTGGCGATCGGCGTGTACGCGGCTCGCGGCCTGTTCGACGACGAGCAGCCGGCCGAGCCCGCCTGCAACGGCAGCGCGCGCCTCTGCGATCGCACGCTCGACGAGGTGGCGTTCGCCGCCACCCACAACTCGATGTCCGCGGCCGACCAGCCCGGCTGGCGGTTCACGCAGCAGGAGAAGGGGATACCGGCACAGCTCGACGCCGGCATCCGTGGGCTCCTGATCGACATGTACTACGGGATCCGGACCTCGCGCGGCGTCCAGAACGTGCCGCTCGAGAAGGTCGGAAGCGGCGGTCTGCGCCTGGGCGGCGGGCGCGACGTCTACCTTTGTCACACGCTCTGCGGCGTGGGGGCGACGCGCGCGACCGACGCCCTGCGCGACGTGCGCGACTTCTTGTCCGCGCACCGCCGCGAGGTGGTCGTGATCAGCATCCAGGACTACGTGCGCCCGCTGGACGTCGCGCGGGTGTTCGAGCGCAGCGGCCTCGACCGCTACGTGTGGCGTGGGGCCCGCCGCTACCCGACGATGCGCGAGATGATCGACAAGGACGAGCGGGTGGTGGTGATGGCGGAGCACCGCAGTGAGGGCGTGCCTTGGCTGAGGGCGCAGTTCGACCTGCTCCAGGAAACGCCCTACCGGTTCGGCAAGCCCGCCGAGCTGGCGGCCGAGAGCTCGTGCCGGCCAAATCGCGGCAAGGCTCGGGCCCGCCTCTTCCTGCTCAACAACTGGGTCGACACGTCGCCTTTCCCGAGCGCGCGCAACGCCGCCGAGGTCAACGCGTTCGCGACCCTGCTGCGCCGCGCGCGGGCATGCGAGCGCATCCGCGGCCTGACCCCGAACCTCGTCGCGGTCGACTTCTACGAGCAGGGGGACGTGTTCGGCGTCGTGCGCGAGCTCAACCGGTGAGATGCGCCCGGGATTTGGCGATTCACCCCGCAACGTGGTACAAAGTGCGGGTCTATGGAGTCGGCGCTCACGCCAGCCACCGCATCTCGCATGGCCCTCGTGGCCTCGCGGTGGCCTGCTCCCTTTTATTCCTGGCGATTTAGCTAGGCGTTCGACCCGCCCGCGCATTCGCGCACCGAGATACCCGAGGTCGAGCGCCGTACCGGTAGCAGCACCCTTCCACAGGGACGCACCGCGTAGACAAGGACACCAGGAAACCATCTAGAACACCGAGAAGTTTGGGAGAAGGGACACGTCGATGATGATCGTCATGAAAGAGGAGGCCACGCCGGAGCAGGTCGCTTCCGTGGTCAAGCGCGTGGAGTCGGTCGGCGCGCACGCCCACGTCTCCGAGGGCGAGTTGCTGACCGTGATCGGGGCGATCGGGGACCGCGAGCGGATCGCGAACCTCGACCTGGTCGGGACGGACGGCGTGGACCGGATCGTCCCCATCACCAAGCCCTACAAGCTGGCCTCGAGCCAGTTCCGGCACGGCGTGCCGACCGTGATCGAGATCGACGGGCGCAGGGTGGGGGGCGGCAACTTCTCGCTGATGGCGGGGCCCTGCACGGTCGAGAGCCGCACCCAGCTGCTGACCACCGCGGAGGCGGTGAAGGCGGCGGGGGCATCGATGCTGCGCGGCGGCGCGTACAAGCCCCGGACCTCTCCCTACAGCTTCCAGGGACTCGGCGACGAGGGCCTGCGCCTGCTGCGGGAGGCCAAGGAGGAGACGGGCCTGCCGATCGTCACCGAGCTGATGGACACGCGCGACCTCGAGCCCGTGCTCGAGGTGGCGGACGTGATCCAGGTCGGCGCGCGCAACATGCAGAACTACTCGCTGCTGTCGGAGGTCGGGCGCTCCGGCTGTCCCGTGCTGCTCAAGCGCGGGCTGTCCGCGACGCTCGAGGAGCTCCTGATGGCCGCGGAGTACATCCTCAAGGAGGGCAACGAGGACGTGATGCTCTGCGAGCGCGGGATCCGCACGTTCGAGACGGCGACACGCTTCACCCTGGACCTGATGGCCGTGCCCGTGCTCAAGCAGCTCTCGCACCTGCCCGTGGTCGTCGACCCGAGCCACGCGGCGGGCCGCCGCGACCTGGTGCTGCCGCTCTCGCTCGCCGCCGCGGCCGCGGGCGCGGACGGCATCATCGTCGAGGTGCACCACGATCCCGAGGCGGCGATCTGCGACGGGCCGCAGGCGGTCCCGGCGGACGAGTTCGCGGCATACGTCGAGCAGGTGCAGCGCGTCGCGGCGGTCGTCGGCAACGAGCTTTCCGCCCTATAGGGAAAACGCCATGATCCCGGGCCGACGCTGACACGCATCGCGGTACTCGGCGTCGGCCTGATCGGGGGCTCGGTGGGCCTTGCCGCCCGCGCGCGCGTGCGAGGGCGCCGTCGTGTCCGGCTGGGACACCGACGACGACGCCGTCGCGCGCGCGCTCGAGCGCGGCGCGGTCGACCGCGCGTGCGGCTCGGTCGCCGAGGCGATGGAGGGCGCGCAGGCGTGCTTCGTGTGCGCTCCGGTGGCGGCGCTGCCCGCGCTCGCCGAAGAGGCGCTCGCACACGGCGGGGACTGCGTGGTCACCGACGTGGGCTCGGTCAAGCGCGCCGTGCTCGAGCGGGTCGCGCAGGACGAGCGCTTCATCGGCGGTCACCCGCTCGCGGGCGCCGAGGCCTCGGGCGTCGAGCACGCGCGGGCGGATCTCTTCGAGGACGCGACCTGGTACCTGACGCCGACCGAGCGGTCGAGCGGCCTGCTCTACGAGCGCCTCTACCGCCTCGTGTCCGACATCGGGGCGCGGCCGGCGGCGATCACGGCGGAGCTGCACGACCGCCTGATGGCGACCGTCAGCCACCTGCCGCACGTGCTCGCGAACGTGCTCGTGGGGCAGGCGGCGCGTGAGCTCGCGGGCGAGTCGCACGCGCTCCCGGCCACCGGGCCGAGCTTTCGCGACGCGACCCGCGTGGCGGGCGCGAACCCGCCGCTGTGGCGCGACATCTTCCTGTCCAACCGGGAGGCGCTCGAGCGTGAGCTCGACGCATACCTCGAGGCGCTCGCGGGCGTGCGCGAGGACCTGCGCTCGGGGGACCCCGGGCGGGTCGAGCGGTGGATCGAGCAGGCGCAGGCCGATCGGCGGGTGCTGCTCGAGGCGAGCCTCGCGGGCGGCGCGGTCAGCGAGCTGCGCGTGACGGTGCCGAACCGCCCGGGGATCGTCGCGCAGATCGCGCTTGCGCTCGGCGAGGCGGGTATCAACATCGTGGACATGGCCCTCTATCCGGCTCCCGACATGAGATCCGGCGCGATCGCGCTGTGGGTCGCGGGCGAAGGCAGCGCCGAGCGCGCGGCCGCACTCGTCGCGGGGCTCGGCTACGGCGCTTCGCCCGTGGGCGGCGGCGCATGAGCGACGTCCGCTTCGATCCCGCCTCGCGGGTCGCGGGCGAGCTCACCCCGCCGCCCGACAAGTCCATCTCCCACCGCGCCGCGATCCTCGGCGCGATGTCGGACGGCCCGGTGCGGGTGCGTGGATACCTCCGGGCCGCGGACACCGCCGCGACGCTCGAGGCCGTGACGGAGCTCGGCGCGCGCCTCGCGGGCGCGCAGGCGCGGGGCGCCGGGACCGATCTCGAGCTGGTCGGCGCCGGGTTGCGCGGGGCCGACCCGGGAGCGGACGAGATCGACGTCGGGAACGCGGGCACACTGCTGCGGATCCTGCCCGGATGGCTCGCGGGCCAGCCGCGTGGCACCTGGACGCTCGACGGCGACGAGACCATCCGGCGGCGTCCGGTGGACCGGGTCGCCCATCCGCTGCGCCGCATGGGCGCGAGCGTCGACTTCCGCGAGGGTGGGCTTCCCCCGATGGTCGTGGAGGGCGCCGACCTGCACGGCATCGAGTACGAGCTGCCGGTCGCCAGCGCCCAGGTGAAGTCGTGCGTGCTGCTCGCCGGGCTGCTCGCGGAGGGCGACACCACCGTGGTCGAGCAGATCCCCTCGCGCGACCACACCGAGATCATGCTGCGCGCCGCCGGTGCGGACGTGCGCACCGAGGACGGCCGCGTGTCGGTCTCGGGGCTGCGGCGCCTCGAGCTCTCGGAGGTGGAGGTCCCCGGCGACTTCTCCTCGGCCGCCTTCTTCATCGCGGCGGCCACGATCGTGCCCGGCTCCGAGCTGACCCTGCTCGGCGTCGGGGTGAACCCGACCCGCACCGGCCTGCTGGGCATCCTCGAGCGGATGGGCGGGGACGTGCAGGTCACCGAGCGCGTCGCCGCGGGCGGCGAGCCCGTCGGCGACATCGTGGTGCGCGCCGCCGCGCTCGGCGGCACGGACGTGACGGCGCCGGAGATCCCGTGCATGATCGACGAGCTGCCGCTCGTGGCGCTGCTCGGCGCGTTCGCGGAGGGTCGCGTCTCCGTGCACGGCGCCGAGGAGCTGCGGCGCAAGGAGTCCGACCGGATCAGCACCGTGGTCAACGGCCTGCGGGCGCTGGGCGCGCGGATCGAGGAGGCGCCCGACGGCTTCATGGTCGAGGGTACCGGCGGCCTCGCGGGCGGGGCCCTCGACGCGGCCGGCGACCACCGCCTCGCGATGCTCGGCGCCCTCGCCGGGCTGGCGTCGCGCGAGGGCGTGACGGTGGCGAACTTCGACGCGGCCGGCGTGTCCTATCCGGGTTTCGCGGACGACCTGCGCGCGGTGGTGCGCTAGTGGTCGCTCTCGGGAAGGGCCGCTAGATGGCCGCGAGCGGCCACGCGGCGCGGGGTGGGCGCGCATGGGAGGAGCGCCGGCGGGTCTACCGCAGGCGCCGGCTGTTCGGCGCGGTGGCGCTGCTGTTGCTGGCCTTCCTGTTCGTGCGCGGCTGCTCGGCGGTGCTCGGCGGCAGCGAGGACGAGTCCGCATCCGAGGCCGCGCCCGCGCCGGAGCTGCCGCGCGGCGGTCGGGAGATCCTCCCGCGCAACCGGATCGTCGCCTACTACGGCGCTCCGCAGGATCCGGAGCTGGGTGTGCTCGGCACCGCTCCGCTCGACGTGAACGCGCGGCGGCTGGAGGCCCGCGCGCGGGAGTTCTCGCGGCCCGGCCGACCCGCGCTGCCCGCCTTCGAGCTGATCGCGACGCTCGCCCAGTCCGCTCCCGGTGACGACGGCCTGCACCGGTTGCGCCAGACCGACGCCGTGATCGCCCGTCACCTGCGCGCCGCGCGTGCCGCCAAGGGACTGCTCGTGCTCGACATCCAGCCGGGGCAGGCGGACTTGTTGGAGGAGGTGAAGGCGCTCGAGCGCTGGCTCGTCGAGCCGGACGTGAGCCTCGCGCTGGACCCGGAGTGGAGCGTGCCCGACGGCGTGCAGCCCGGAAGCGTGATCGGCTCGACCGACGCGGCGACGGTGAACGAGGTGGCGGACTACCTCGCGGGCATCGTGCGCGCCCGGAACCTCCCCCAGAAGGTGCTGATCGTGCACCAGTTCACGGAGGACATGGTCACCGACCGCGAGCTCACGCGCGGGCGCCCGGGCGTCGCGCTCATCTCCAACATGGACGGGTTCGGCACGCACGAGCTCAAGCAGGGCGTGTACGACCGCCTGTCGATCTCGCAGCCGCGCACGCGGGTCGCGCGGCGGCGCTCCGCGCAGCCCTACAACGGGTTCAAGCTGTTCTTCCGCGAGGACACGGGCCTGATGAGCCCCGCGGACGTGCTCGCGCTGGATCCCGCCCCCGACGTGGTCGTCTACGAGTAGAGCGCTGCGATGCGGGCGGCCACGCGCCGTACCGGCTTGACGATCGCCGCACCCGGCCGGCCCGCGTGCCTGGCGCGCGCCTTGAGCAGCGAGACCAGCTCCGTCGTCGGCCGGAACGGGTCCGCCAGCGTGGTGCCGTAGCGCAGCGAGTGCACCGCGAGCACCTGGTCGCCGACCTCCGCGAGCAGGGCCTCGTCCCGCAGCGGGGGGCGGCCCTCGAGCTGGGCCAGGCGCTCGACCGCGGGCCAGTCGTCCGGCGTGACGCGGCGGATCGTGACGGAGTCATAGCTCACCCGCCCGCGCGCGGGGCGCTCCGCCCGCCCGCGCCTGTGGGCCTCCGCGACGGCATAGCGATCGGCGATCACGGCCTGTGCCAGGTATGCGTTGAGAGGATTCATGGGGTGCCGCCCTCCTCGGTATGCGTGGTGCGAGCTCATAACTAGCGTAGAATGTACGATAGTTAGCATAACTTGTCAAGAGGTTTTACTGGTGACGCAGACATCGAAATCCGAGGCCCCGGGCCGGCTCGAGCTGGTGCGCCGGTTCGTGAACACGCGCGACATCGAGGACGGCATCGAGCAGCTCGACTCGCCGGCCGGCCTGGAGCGCTGGCTCGCGGACGTAGGGCTCGGCACGGTCTCGGCGGGCAAGGGCGACGTCCTGCGGTTCACGGAGGCGCGTGAGGGCCTGCGGGCCCTGATGCTGGCCAACAACGGGCTCCCGCGCGACGAGCAGCTGATCGGCCGGCTGAACGAGGTCGCCGCCGCGATCCCGCTGCGGCTGAGCTTTGCCGCGGGGGGCGCGGTGGAGCCGGCCGGGGAGGGGGCGGACGGCGCGCTCGGCACGATCCTCGCGGCCGTCCACGCGGCGATGCAGGACGGGACCTGGGAGCGCATGAAGGCCTGTCGCGCGGACGACTGCGAGTGGGCCTTCTACGACGCGTCACGCAACCGCTCGGGCACGTGGTGCTCGATGGACGTGTGCGGAAACCGCGCCAAGGCACGCGCCTTTCGCGCACGCCACCGCGCGGCGACCGGGAGCGAGTAGTCGCAGCGACTACGCTTCCGCCGATGATCATCGCGATCGACGGTCCCGCGGGGAGCGGCAAGAGCACGGTCGCCCGCGAGGTCGCCCGGCGGCTCGGATTCACCTATCTGGACTCGGGCGCCATGTACCGCGCGGTGACGCTCTCGGCCCTCGAGTCGGGGGTCGATCTCGCCGACGGCGCGGCGCTCGGCAGGATCGCGCAGTCGCTCACGATCGAGCTGCGCCGCCGTGACGACGACAACGCCCAGGTGATCGCCGACGGGCGCGACGTCAGCGACGCGATCCGCGAGCCGCGCGTCACCGGGGCGAGCTCGACCGTCGCCGCGCACCCCGAGGTGCGCACCGCGATGCTCGACAAGCAGCGCGGCCTGATGGCGAGCGGCAACTACGTCGTCGAGGGCCGGGACATCGGCACGGTCGTCGCCCCCGACGCGCCCGTCAAGGCCTTCCTCACGGCCGACGCCTCCGAGCGCGCGCGCCGGCGGACGGCGGAGCTGGAGCGGCGCGGGGTCAGCATCGAGCACGACGAGGTGCGCTCCGCGATCGAGCAGCGCGACCTGCTCGACTCGACCCGCTCGGCCGCGCCGCTGCGCCAGGCCGACGACGCGGAGCTGATCGACACCACCGGCCTGACCGCGGACGCCGTCGCCGACAAGATCGTCGCGCTCGCCGAGCGCGTGCGCGCCGCGTGATCGTGATGGCCGCGTTGCCGAAGGTCGCGGTGGTCGGCTATCCGAACGTCGGCAAGTCGACCCTCGTGAACCGCCTGAGCGGCACGCGCGAGGCCGTGACGCACGCGCAGGCCGGCGTGACCCGCGACCGCAAGGACGTTCCCGCCGAGTGGAACGGCGTCGCGTTCACGCTCGTCGACACGGGCGGAGTCGACCTCAGCGACCGTGAGTCGCTCGCCCGTCAGGTGCAGGAGCAGGCCCGGATGGCGCTCCACGACGCGGCCGCCGTGCTGCTCGTGGTGGACGCGACGGCCGGGCTGCGGCCCGGCGACGCCGAGCTCGCGAAGCTCCTGCGCGAATCCCAGGTGCCGACCGTGGTCGCGGCCAACAAGCTCGACCGCGGGGAGGACTCCCCGATGGCGGCGGAGTTCCACGGCCTCGGCCTCGGCGAGCCGATGCCGGTCTCGGCCGCACACGGCATCGGGACCGGTGACCTGCTCGACCGCGTGGTCGACGCGGTGCGCGACCGCGCGACTCCCGAGGAGGTCGATCCCGACGCCGTCTCGATCGCGGTGATCGGCCGCCCGAATGCGGGGAAGTCCTCGCTCGTCAACGGGTTCCTCGGGCAGGACCGCGTGATCGTGGACGAGCGCGCAGGGACCACGCGCGACGCGATCGACACGCGCGTGGAGATCGACGGCCGCACGCTCGTGCTCGTCGACACCGCGGGACTGCGGCGCCTGGCCAAGGTCGCCGGCACCGTGGACTACTACGCGCAGCTTCGCTCCGAGCTCGCCGCCGAGCGCGCGGACGTCGCACTGGTCGTGTGCGACGCGCAGGACGGGGTCACGTCGGAGGACCTGCGCATCGCCGACCTCGCGATGCACAAGGGCTGCGCGACGGTGATCGTGCTCAACAAATGGGACGTCACGGAGACCGACCTCGAGGACGCGAAGGCGCGCGTCGCGCAGAAGCTGCGGCTGCGCCCGCGCGTGATCACCGCGTCGGCGAAGACCGGGCGCAACGTCACCCGCCTGATGGTCGAGGCGGTGGCGCTCGCCGATCGCGCCCGCGCGCGCATCGCGACCGCCGACCTCAACCGCTTCGTCGCCGAGGTGCAGTCCCGGCGATCGCCGCCCGCGGTCCGCGGCAAGCGCCTGCGGATCTACTACGCCGCGCAGGTCGAGGCCGGCCCGCCGCGCTTCCGCCTGTACGTGAACGACCGGCGGCTGGTCGTGCGCGACTACGGCTACTTCGTCGAGAACCGGCTGCGCGAGCGCTACCACCTGGAGGGCGTGCCGCTCGTGATCGACTTCGTGGACCGCGAGCGCCGCGTTCGCCGGCCGGCGGGGGCGCCCGCGACCGAGGGCGGGCGCGCCAAGACCAAACGGTGAGCGCCCTGCGCGCCCGCTTCACCCTCGATCGCCTCGCGTTGGCGATCGTGCTGGTGGGCGCGGCGCTCCTGGTCTTCTCCCTGGTGCAGGGCTCGAGCGGCAGCGAGCAGCGCGACGGCGCCGTGCGGCTCGTGCCTCCGGACGCGCTCCTGTACGTGCACGCGCGCGTCGAGCCGGACTCGGAGCAGTGGCGCCGCGCGGGCGAGATCGTGCGCGAGCTGCCCGCGCTGCGCAGGTTGCGCGACCGCGCGCTGGACAGCATCTCGCGCGGCCGCCGCCCGCTCGACTTCGATACCCAGGTGCGCCCCTGGATCGGCGACGAGGCCGCCGTCGCGCTGCTCCCGGACGGCCGCCGGGCGACCTCCCTGATCCTCGTGCGCGTGGCGGACCAGACAGGGGCGAGGACGTTCCTCCAGGGTGCAGGACGGCCCACCGAGTCGCGCCATCGCGGTGTGATCGTGCGGGTCTACGGCGGACTCGCGGCGTCGTTCGTCGGCAAGTACCTGGCAGTCGGAAGCCCCGCCAACGTGCGCGCGGCGATCGATGCGCGGCGGGGCGCCTCGCTCGCGCGCTCCCGGCTCTTCCGGCGCGCCGTCGACCGGCTGCGGATCGACGACGCGCTCGCATATGCGTGGGCGCCGGAAGAGGGCGTGTCCCAGGTCGTGCGCGGTCGGGAGCCGCTCGTCGACCAGGTGCGCGCGCTCGTCGAGCGCCCCGGGCTCGACGCGGCCGCGGTGGGCGTGCGCGCGGAGCGCAACGGGATCCGGCTCGAGATCGCGACGGTCGGCGGGGCCCCCGCCCGCGCCACGCACTTCAGGCCGACCCTCACGAAGGACGTCCCCTCGGGGACGATCGCGTTCGTCGGCGCGGCGGGCCTCGACGGCCTGATCGAGCAGCTCGACCGGCTCGGAGGCGATCGCGTCGCGCTCCCGGGGCTGCTCGAACGCCTGCGGCGCGACCTCGGCCGGCGCGGCGAGCGGGCATTGGCGGGCGCGGCGGCTCCGCTGCGGGGGCGTGAGGCGGCCGTGATCGTGACCCCGCCGGTGAACCTGCCGGTCGTCACGCTGGTCGTCGCCGACACGACGGCCGAGGAGGGGGGAGAGGTGCTCGTGGCGCTCCAGCCCGTGATCGCGCAGCTGCTGGAGAGCCCGGCGCTGGGCCAGGTCCCCGCGATCGTCCCGCGCCGGATCGCCGGCGTGGAGGCCACGACCCTCAGCATCTCCCCGACGCTGACGCTCACCTACGCGGCCTTCGACGGCAAGCTCGTCGTGTCGACCAGTCCCGCCGGGATCCGCCAGCTGCGCGCGGGGGGCGAGTCGCTGTCGGACAACGCGTCGTTTGCCCCCGGCGGCCTCCGTGACCTCCTGGATCGGGTGTCCTCGGTAGTCTTCCTGGACCTTCGCCGGCTTTCGACGCTCGTCGAGCGAGCCGGCCTTGCCGCCACGCCCGGTTACCGCGCGATCAAGCCTGACATCGCGCGGATCGGTGCTGTGAGCGGCGTCACGGCAAGCGAGCGGTCGTCCCAGACGGCGGAAATCTTCATAGAGGTGCCATGAGCTCCACCACAAAGCTGTCAGACAACGAGTTCCTGTTCACGTCCGAGTCGGTCACGGAGGGCCACCCCGACAAGATCGCGGACCAGATCTCCGATTCGGTCCTCGACGCGATCCTCGCCGAGGACCCCAACGGCCGCGTCGCCTGCGAGACGTTCGTCACCACGGGGCTGATCGTGATCGGCGGCGAGATCACGACCGACACCTATGTGGACATCCCGAAGATCGCGCGCAAGACCGTGAGCGAGATCGGGTACACGCGGGCCAAGTACGGCTTCGATGCCGAGACCTGCGCCGTGCTGACCGCGATCGACGAGCAGTCGCCGGACATCGCCCAGGGCGTGGACACCGCCTACGAGGCGCGGCACGTCCCCGGCGACGACGACCCGCTCGACAAGATCGGCGCGGGCGACCAGGGCATGATGTTCGGCTACGCCACGCGGGAGACGAAGCAGCTGATGCCGATGCCGATCCAGGTCGCGCACACGCTCGCGCGGCGGCTGTCGGAGGTGCGCAAGGCCGGCGTGGTCCCGTACCTGCGCCCGGACGGCAAGACCCAGGTGACCGTCCGCTACGAGAACGGCAAGCCGATCGAGATCGTGAAGATCCTGATCTCGACGCAGCACGCGCCCGACATCGACGGCGAGACGCTGATCCAGCCGGACCTCTGGGAGCACGTGGTGGAGCCGGTGCTGCATGCCGACTATCGCGAGCTGTACACGGAGAAGGCGCTGCGCGAGAACCTGCTCGTGAACCCGACCGGGAAGTTCGAGATCGGCGGCCCGATGGGCGACGCCGGGCTCACCGGCCGCAAGATCATCGTCGACACATACGGCGGCGCGGCGCGGCACGGCGGCGGCGCGTTCTCCGGGAAGGACCCTTCGAAGGTGGACCGCTCGGCAGCCTACGCGGCGCGCTACGTCGCGAAGAACATCGTGGCCGCGGAGCTCGCCGATCGCTGCGAGGTGCAGGTCGCATACGCGATCGGGGTCGCGCACCCGCTGTCCGTGATGGTCGAGACCTACGGCACCGAGCGCGTGTCGCCCTCGCACATCGCCGAGCTGGTCGACAAGCACTTCGACCTGCGCCCCGGCGCGATCGTGCGCGACCTCGACCTGCGCCGGCCGATCTTCCGCAAGACGGCGGCCTACGGCCACTTCGGCCGCGACGACCACGACTTCACGTGGGAGAAGACGGACAAGGCCGATGCCCTGCGCAAGGACGCCGGGATCGACCAGAAGGCGGAAGCCGTCAGCTCCTAGGAAGCGCCGCGGACTGCCCGGACGGTCGCGCCGCCTCGGCGGCGCCGTCGACGACTCCCCGGCCGTCCGCGCGCCGCCCTATGTTCAAGGGCCGATGTCCTCGATCGCCCGCGTCGAACCGCTGACCACGGCCCGCGCCCTGCGCGGGCCGTTCGACTACCGCATTCCGCGTCACATGGAGGGCGTCGACGTGGGGTCCGTGCTGCTCGTGCCGTTCGGGCGCCGCCGCGTGCTCGGGCTGGTCGTGGGCGTCGGCGATCGCACCGAGGTCCCGGCCGAGCGGCTGGTGGAGCCGGTCGCGGCGCTCGAGGCCGGAGTTCCGCCCGACCTCGTCGACCTGGGACTCTGGCTGGCCGAGGCGTACTGCTCGACCCCCGCGCGCGGGCTGGCGCTCGTGCTGCCGCCCGGCACCGGGACCTCCCCGCGCGCCGCGCCGGGCGCCTCCGCGCGCGAGCTGCTCGAGGCCACGCTGACCCCCGCCGGGCGCGACGCCCTGGCGGGAGCGGGGCCGGTGCGGCTGGGGCCGCGCCAGCACGCGGCGCTCAGCCGGCTCGCGCGCGGCCCCTCGACGGCGGCGGAGCTGGACGTGGCGCACGCCACGCTCACGAGCCTCGAAGGCCGCGGGCTGATCGCGATCGGCAAGCGCGAGGTCGCGCGGCGCCCCGCGGCGATCGAGCGCGGCGGCACGGCCGCCGGCGGCGACCTGGCGGGGCGGGTGCTCACCGGCGCCCAGGAGGCGGCGCTGGGCGCGGTGCTCGCGCCGCTGCGCGAGCGGCGCCACGAGGCGCTGCTGCTGCACGGGGTGACCGGGAGCGGCAAGACCGAGGTCTACCTGCGCGCCGCGCAGGCGGCGCTCGACCAGGGGCGCTCGGCGATCGTGATGGTGCCCGAGATCGCGCTCACCCCCCAGACCGCGCGCCGCTTCGAGGAGCGCTTCGGCGATCGCGTCGCGATCCTCCACTCGAAGCTCGGGCTCGGCGAGCGCTTCGACGAGTGGCGGCGCCTGCGCGACGGCCAGGCGCGGATCTGCGTGGGCCCGCGCTCGGCCGTGTTCGCCCCGCTCACCGACCTCGGCCTGGTGGTCGTCGACGAGGAGCACGACTCCGCCTACAAGCAGGAGAGCGACCCCCGCTACGACGCGCGGGACGTCGCCGCGCGCCGCGCGTCACTTGCGGGCGCGGTGCTCGTCTGCGGCAGCGCCACGCCGCGCGCGGAGAGCTGGCTGCGCATGCGCACGGTCTCGCTGCCGTCGCGCGTGGACGGGCTCGCGCTGCCGCCGGTCGAGCTGCTCGACATGCGCGGGCTGCGCCACGCCCTGCACCCCGACACGCGGCGGGCGCTCGAGGACGTGCGCAACCGGGGGCGCAAGGCGATCGTGCTCGTGAACCGCCGCGGTTGGGCGGCCTTCGTGGAATGCCGGGACTGCGGCCGCACCTGGATGTGCCCGCACTGCGACGTGACCCTCACGTTGCACCGGGAGTCCTCGCCCGCGCGGCTCGCGTGCCACCACTGCGGTCACATCGAGCGCGCGGCCGGCGTCGTGCCCGGACTGCGGCTCGACCGCGGTGTCGCGGCACGGCGCCGGGACCCAGCGCGTCGAGGCCGAGCTGCGCGAGGCGCTCGCGCCGCTGCCCGTCTTCCGCCTCGACGCCGACGCGGGCCGCCGCAAGGGCGGGATCGCCGAGACGCTCGCGGCGTTCTCGGGGGCCGACGCGGGCGTGCTCGTGGGGACGCAGATGGTCGCGCAGGGCCACGACTTCCCCGAGGTCGAGCTGGCCGTCGTGCAGGACGCGGACGCCACGCTGCGATTCCCGGACTTCCGCGCCGAGGAGCGCACGTTCGCGCTCGTCTCCCAGCTCGCCGGGCGCAGCGGGCGCGGGCCGGGCGGCGGCCGGGTGATGGTCCAGACCCTCAGCCCCGCGACGCCGTGCCTGGGGCACGCGGCACGCCACGACGCCGCCGCCTTCCTCGCCGGCGAGATGGAGCGCCGCCGCGCGCTCAGCTACCCGCCGTTCGCGACGCTGATCGACGTGACCGCGTCGGCTCCCGACCAGGAGTCGGCGGACCGCGCCGCGGCTCGCGTGGCCGAGCGGCTCTCGGGCCTGCAGGTGCTCGGCCCCGCGCCCCTCTTCCGCCTCAAGGACCTGAACCGCAGCCGCCTCGTCGTGAAGGCCGAGGACCGCCCCGCGGCCGTGGCCGCGGTCGGCGCAGCCGTCGGGGAGGTCGCCGCCGATCGCAAGCTCCGGCCGGTGAGGCTGACCGTCGACGTCGACCCGCAGTGACGTGAGCGACGCGCCGGAGTGCCCCTTCTGCAAGCGCATCCGCGGGCACGTCGGACTGCTCGCGACCCGGCGGACCGCCGTGGCCCTGCCCGACGCCTTCCCCGTCAGCCCGGGCCACTGCCTGATCCTCCCCAAGCGCCACGAGCCGGACTACTTCGAGCTGACCGTCGAGGAGCAGGCGGACATCACCGAGCTGCTCTGGGAGCTGCGTGAGCTGCTCGAGGCCGAGCACCACACGCGCGCCTTCAACGTGGGCGTGAACGTCGGCGCGGTCGCCGGCCAGACGGTCGACCATGCCCACGTGCACCTGATCCCGCGCTTCGAGGGAGACGTCGCCGACCCCCGCGGCGGGGTGCGCTGCGTGATACCCGGAAGGGCCCGGTACCCGTTGCTAGACTCGCCCTCGGATGGCGGCTAGCAAGGAAAACGGCCGTCCGGTGGACGTCGAAGAGATCGAGCCCACGGTCGAGGAAGCAGTCGAGCGCCCGACCCTCGATCCCGAGACGGAGGCACGCAGAGAGCGTGCGCTCGCACTTGTCCGGACGTTCGGTGACCCGGCGCTGCGCGCGAGCGCGGTCGAGGTCACGCGCTTCGACGACTCCCTGGGCGTCGAGGTGGCGCGGATGGGGCAGCTGATGTCCGACGCGCTCGGACTCGGCCTCGCCGCCACGCAGCTCGCCGTGATGCATCGCCTGTTCGTGTACCGGGTCGGAGCGGACGCGCCGCTGATCGCGGTCGTGAATCCGCGGCTCGAATGGTCCTCCGCCGAGCAGGAGATCGCGGAGGAGGGCTGCCTGAGCCTGCCGCGGGTGCTCGTCGAGGTCGAGCGCCCGCTCCACGTGCGCGTGAGCGCGCAGGACGAGCACGGCGAGGCGATCCTGCTGGAGGCGTCCGGGCTCGAGGCCCGGGTGATCCAGCACGAGATGGACCATCTCGACGGCGTGCTGATCCTCGATCGCACGACGAAGGAGCAGCGCAAGGAGGCGATGCGCGCGCTCCGCGGCGACGGGGAGGAGCACTCGCACTCGCACGCGCCCTCCGGCAGCGCCGGCTGAGTCCGTGCGGACCGTCTACCTCGGCACCTCGGGCTTCGCCGTCGAGGTCCTGAAGGCGCTGGCCGCCTCCTCGCACGCCCCGGCGCTGGTCGTGACGCCGCCCGACCGCCCCAGGGGCCGCGGCCGCCGCACGGCGTCTCCACCGGCCGCCGACGCGGCCCGCGAGCTCGGCCTGCCGCTGCTCCAGACGGCGAGCGTCAACGATCCCGCCGCGCAGGCCGCCGTCGAGGAGATACAGCCGGGAGCGATCGCCGTATGCCAGTTCGGGCAGCTCGTCAAGGAGCCGCTGCTCTCGCGTCACCTGATGCTGAACGTGCACCCGTCACTGCTCCCGCGCTGGCGCGGCGCCGCGCCGATCGAGCGGGCGCTGATGGCCGGCGACGAGCGCACCGGCGTGACGATCTTCAAGCTCACCGAAGGCCTCGACAGCGGCCCGATGGCGCTCTGGCGCGAGGTGCGGATCGAGCCCGGCGACACGCGCGGCACGCTCGGCGGCCGGCTCGCCGAGCTGGGGGCGGCGCTGCTGATCGAGGCGCTCGACCGCGCGGAGCGGGGCAGCCTCGAGCTGACCGAGCAGCCTTCCACCGGTGAGACGTACGCGGAGAAGATCGCTCCGGCCGAGCGCCGCCTCGATCCGGGCCGGCCCGCCGAGCAGCTGGCGCGCGTCGTGCGTGCGCTCACGCCCGGCGTCGGCGCGTACTTCGAGCTCGAGGGCGGCGAGCGCCTCGGCGTGGAGTCGGCCCGTGCGGTCGATTCGGGGCCGGAGGCCGGACAGGTGAGCGCCGCGGAGGGGCGCCTGCTCGTCGGCTGCGACCCCGGCGCGCTCGAGCTCGAGGTCGTGAAGCCCGCCGGCGGGAGGGCGATGCCGGCGGCCGACTACCTGCGCGGCCATACGCCCGCCGGGCGCGTGGCCTGAGCGGCGGATGGCGACCGCCGCAAGGCGCTGCGCGTACGCGGTCACGCGCCGCGTGTTCGAGCGCGACTCCTACACGGATCTCGCGTTCCGCGCCGAGGCGCAGCGCCACGCGCTCGACGCACGTGACCGCGCGTTCGCGATGCGGCTCTCCTACGGAGTGGTGCAGCGTCGCCGCACGCTCGACCATGTGCTCGACGGGATGTCGGACCGCTCCGTCGACGCGCTCGACCCGCCGCTGATCGCGGCGCTGCGGCTCGGCGCCTACCAGCTGCTCTACATGGACGGAGTCGCAGACCACGCCGCGGTGACGGAGTCGGTCGACCTCGCGCGAGAGGCCGGCAGCCGCGGTCACGGGCTCGTGAACGCGGTCCTGCGGCGCACGGCGCGTGAGGGTCGCGCCGTGCTCGAGGGCCTGCGCGACGCGACCGCGACCGAGGCGGCGCTGCTGCACTCGCATCCCGACTGGGTCGCGCAGATGTGGTGGGAGCAGCTCGGGCCCGAGGCGGCGCGCGAGCTGATGATCGCCGACAACGAGCCGGCCGAGAGCGCGGCGCGCGTCAACACCCTGCGTGCGACGCCGCAGGAGGTCGTCGCCGAGCTGGCGGGCCAGGGCGTGACGGCCGTTGCGGACGCAGCGATGCCGGAGGCGCTCGTGCTCGCCGATCCATACGACCTGCACGGCTCGACGCTGTTCGCGCGGGGCGCCGTGATGCCGCAGGCGCGCGGGTCGATGATGGTGGCGCGCGCGGTGGACCCGCGGCCCGGGGAGCGCGTGCTCGACCTGTGCGCGGCGCCCGGGGCGAAGACCACCCACCTCGCCGCGTTGATGGGCGACGAGGGCGAGATCGTCGCCGTCGAGCTCGACTCCCGGCGGGCGCGCGACGTCGCTCGCAACGCCGAGCGGCTCGGCGCCTCGATCGTCGAGGTCGTGGTGGGGGACGCGGCCGTCGCGGCGTTCGGCACGGGTTACGACCGGGTGCTGGTCGATCCGCCGTGCTCGGACCTCGGCACGCTGCGCTCGCGACCGGACGCCCGCTGGCGCAAGTCGCCGGAACAGGTCGGTGAGCTCGCCGGACTGCAGGGCCGGATCCTCGACGCGGCCGTGGGCGCGCTGCGGCCCGGCGGCCGCCTCGTCTACTCGACGTGCACGATCAGCCCACGCGAGAACGAGGGGCAGATGGACGCGCTGCTCGCCCGGCACGAGGGCCTCGCCGCGCTCGACCGGCCGTTCGTGCAGACTCTGCCTCACCGCGACCACACGGACGGGTTCTTCATCGCGACCTTCACGAAGACATGAACGACGTTCCCGCGGGGGGCCAGCCTGCCTCCGGCGAGAGCGAGATGTTCGGGCCGGAGCGGACGTGCCCGAGCTGCGGCGAGCCTTGGCTGCGGCCGACCCAGCTCGCCGGTCGCTACCGCTGCGTCAACTGCCTGGCGCGCTTCCAGCTGATGGCGTACTGCCCGAACTGCGGCGAGCACTCGACGATGGTGCGCATGCGCGACAGCGAGGACATGGTCTGCGTGCGCTGCGGCGGGTCGATGCTGAAGCCGGTGTAGCGCCCGTAGTTCCCCGCACGAGATGCGCCGGCTTGCACGGATGGCTGCGCGCGCCCGTGCTGGGAGTCTCCTCGCCGTGAAGGTCCTGACGGTCTACGCTCATCCTGACCCGCGCTCCTTCTGCCATGCGGTGCTCGAGCAGTTCACGGCCGGACTGCGCGACGGCGGCCACACCGTCGAGGTGGTCGACCTCTACGCGATCGACTTCGATCCGGTCTTCCGCCGGCGTGACATGGCCAGCTACGTGCACGAGGGCATGCCGCCGGACGTCCTCGAAGGGATGGACCTGCCGAAGCGCGTGCTCGAATCGGTGCCCGGCGGCCCGGTCGGGCGGTTCGTCGCCGGTCGCTGGCTGCGCGGCAAGCAGCCGGCCGAGGTCGCGAAGTTCATCCGGGAGCACGCGCCCAAGGACGCTCGCGAGCAGTGGCAGAAGGTGGCCGAGGCGGATGCCCTCGCGTTCATCGCACCGGTCTTCTGGCTGCACTTCCCGGCCATCCTCAAGGGCTGGTTCGAGCGCGTGTTCGCCTACGGCAGCGCGTACGAGCTCACCCGCGAGGGGTGGGAGGGGCACGCAAGCGGGCGCGTTCCGCTGATGCGCCACCAGAAAGCGCTGGTGATCAACACGACGCTGTTCTGCGAGGCCGACTACAAGGCCGACTGGGAGCAGCCGATGAGCCGCATCATCGACGACTGGGGCCTGCGCTACCCGGGGGTCAAGGACGTCGAGCACGTCTACTTCTACGAGGTGGCGATCGCGGACCGGCCGCGCCTCGAGGAGTACCTGCGGCGCGCCTACCGGCTCGGCAAGGAGTTCGCCGTGCCGAGCCCCGCCGCGGTGGCCTGAGGGCCCGGCGCCCCGTCGGGCGACTGTGGCACCCTTCGGCCATGCTCCAGGCCGTGGACAGACGCGAGCTGATCAAGACCAGGCGCGTCGAGCCGTCGATCCTCGCGGCCGACTACGCGCGGCTGGGCGAGCAGGTCGCCGCCGTGATGGACGCGGGCGCGCGGGTGATCCACGTCGACGTGATGGACGGGCACTTCGTCCCGCCGATCACGATCGGGCCGGTCGTGCTGGGCGCGATCCGCGACCAGGTGCACGCGGCCGGCGGCATGCTCGACTGTCACCTGATGGTCGAGCGGCCCGAGCGCCAGGTCGAGCAGTTCGCCGCGGCCGGGGCCGACTCGATCACGGTCCAGGCGGAGTCGACCCCCAACGTCCACTTCGCCCTCAAGCAGGTCCGCGAGGCGGGGTGCCTCGCGGGCCTCGCGATCAACCCCGGGACGCCGGTCGAGGCGGTGGCCGAGGTGCTCGACCTGGTCGACCTCGTGCTCTGCATGACGGTCAATCCCGGCTGGGGCGGGCAGGCCTTCATCGAGAGCTCGCCGGACAAGCTGCGCCGCCTGCGTGCGCTGGTCGGGCCAGAGCTGCCGATCCAGGTCGACGGCGGCATCGACTCCGGCACGGCCCCGGTGGCGGCGCAGGCGGGAGCGACGCTGTTCGTCGCCGGCTCGGCGATGTTCGGCGCCGAGGACCCCGGGCGTGCCTACCGCGCGATCGCGGAGGCCGCCGGCGCGGCCTGAAGCTGTGCGACGGCGTCCGGGATCCCCTCGCGGGCGCTCGGGAAGCGCGGCTTCCACCCGAGCTCGCGCTTGACGCGCTCGTTCGAGGTGCGCGCCGAGCGCACGGCGGCCGCGACCGGGTCACGGCCCGCGATCACCCGGGCGATCCCCGCCGGGATCCGGCGCGGCGCTCCGACCCCGAGTGCGTCCGCGGTCAGCTTGACGAAGTCGTAGAAGGTCAGCGGATCGTCGTCGGCGACGTGGTACAGAGCGCCGTCGGCGCCGCGCTCGGCCGCGTCGGCCACGACCGTCGCGACGTCCTCGACGCGCACCACGTCCCACCAGTTGTCGCCGCGCCCGATCACGGCGAATCGCCCGGGCTGGCGCAGCCGCGCGACGAACTCGTGCTCGTACCACCCGCCCGGCCCGTAGACGTGCCCCGGGCGGATGATCACGGTGTGCATCCCCGACTCGCGCACGAGGCGCTCGCCCTCCTGCTTGGACCGCCCGTACGCCGTCTCGACGGGGAGGGGCTCGTCCTCGCGCAGGAGGCGTCCGTGGGCCTCGCCGGTGACCACCGTGGAGACGAACACGAACCGCTTGACGCCGGCCGCCTGCGCGGCTTCGACCAGACGCGCGGTGCCCTCCACGTTGACCGCGTGGATCCGCTCCGGATCCTTCTGCGAGGCGATCTCGGCGGCGAGGTGAACGACCGTCTCGGGGCGCTGCTCCGCGAGCGACGCGCGCAGGTGAGCGGGCGCGGTCAGGTCGCCCGGCACGGCGATGGTGCCGGGCGGCTCCGAGCCGGGGTGCCGCACGAGCGCCAGCACCTCGTGGCCCCGGCCGGTCAGCTCGGCGCAGACGGCGCGGCCGACGAAGCCGCTCGCTCCGGTGACGAGGATGCGCACGGCCCGAACGATACCCTGGCCCGATGGAGCTGCCGGTGCGGGGGGACGCAGTGCACGCGCTCGGTCTCGCGCTGCCGCCGCAGCGGATGGCGCGGATGCGGGGCACGCGCCCGCTCAAGCGGTGGCGCTACGTCGGCTACTACGCGCCGGAGCTGATGCTGTGTGTCGGCGACGCGCGGATCGGGCCGGTGCCGCAGCGCTGGTGGGCCGTCGCGTATCCCGACGGGACGCTGCGCGAGCGCACGACGATCGGACGCGGCGGGATCGACCTCTCCGGCTCGCGGGTGCGGGTCAGGGCCGGCGACGTCCAGCTCGACCTCACGCTCGAGGAGGGGGTCGGCGTGGAGGTGGTGTCGCCCGCCGGCAGCGACGGCGACTACATGTGGACGCGCAAGCAGGCCGGTGTCCGCGCCCGCGGAGTGCTCGTGGCCGGCGGCCGGCGCACCGAGATCGACGGCGACGCGTTCATCGACGACAGCGCGGGGTACCACCCGCGCCACACCGTCTGGAAGTGGTCCGCGGGGAACGGCCTCACGACGGACGGCAGGGCCGTGTCGTGGAATCTCGTGACCGGCGTCCACGACGCCGGCGCGGCCAGCGAGCGAACCGTCTGGGTCGACCGCGAGCCGCGCGAGGTCGGGCCTGTCGCGTTCGCGCCGGATCTCTCGTCGATCGCCTTCCAGGAGGGCGGCGCGCTGCAGTTCACGGAATGGTCGGCGCGCGAGGAGCACATGAACCTGCTCGTGATGAGCTCCGACTACCGCCAGCCGTTCGGCACGTTCGCGGGCACCCTTCCGGGCGGGATCGACCTCGCGCAGGGGTACGGGGTGATGGAGCAGCACGACGTGCGCTGGTGAGGCGTGCTCCGTCAGGACCCCTCGTCGGCGGCGGCGAGGCGCATCTCCAGCTCCTCGGTCGAGCCCGGCCTGACCCGGTGGGCGGGGTCGGGCGCGCTGCGGTACACGAGGTAGAGCAGCGAGGACAGCACGCCGGCGGTCGCGAGGAACGCCACCTCGACCTCGCGCACCTCCTCCATGCTCGCGACCAGCAGGAACACGACGAAGAAGGCGGCCGAGGCGGCCCACGACATGGCGGCCAGGCGGGCGCGTCCCTGTGCCAGCGCCGCCTGGTTGACCGTCGTCGCGGCCAGGTAGAGGCCCATCCCGGCAGCGACCATCGCGAGCCCCGGGCGGTCGTAGTCGAACTCCGGGCCGAAGAGCAGCCGCATCACGGGCGGACCGACGAGCAGCACGCCCACGACGGTCGCCGCGCCGAACGCGAGGCAGGCGATCACCGTGAGCCGCACGCTGCGGCCGAAGTCGCCGGACGGTGCGTCCTCCTCGCTCACGAGCAGCCGCGTGAGGTGGGGGAGGAGCGTCGTCGAGACGGCCTGGAAGAGCTGCAGCGGCGCGCGCGCGATCATCAGGACCGCGAAGATCAGGGCGGCGAGCGCGTCGTCGCCGGTCTCGACCTTCACGATCAGGACGCCGGAGTTGAGGATCGCCTGCTCGGAGCACATGATCACGAGCACGGCGCCCGCGAAGCCGAGCCCGTGGGAGAGGGTGAACTCGGGCCCTTCGGCCGACTGTTCGCGAGGCCCCCGTGCGATCCCCCGCACGTGCCGGCCCAGTGCCAGCGGCACCACGAACAGGCTCAGCAGCGGCGCGGCCGCGATCGCGATCGCGGCGACGTTCTCGCTCTCGACCACGCCGATCGCGAGCAGCAGCACGAACACGACCCGTGACGCGGCCTCCATCAGGACGAGCCCGCCGTAGAGCGCGAAGCGCTGCTCGCCGGCGAGGAACCCGCGTGCGAAGTAGCTCGCCGCGTAGAACGTGACCGCCGCGATCATGCACCAGTAGAGCGTCGAGTCGCCCGAGAACAGGTCGTCCTGGATCGGGTCGCGCAGCAGCAGCGCGACGACGACGAACACGACCGCGAGCGCGAGCTGGATCGTCGCGGCGACCCGCAGCGCGCTGCCGACCGGGCGGTTGCGGGCGCGGCGCTCCGCGAGGGTGCGCGAGAGGAGCTGCTCCACCGGTCGGTAGATCACCGAGGCGACCAGGAACACCGCCGCCCACAGCACGCCGATCGACCCGTAGTCGTCGCGTCCGAGCGTGTGCGCCGCGATCGAGTGGAACGCGTACGTGAGCAGGCCGGTGACGCCGATCAGCGCCGACAGCAGCGCCGCGCCGCGGCCGTATGAAGCGGCGCTGTCCCCGGGGCCGGCCCGGCTCACGGCCGGACGCGCACCAGCGCCATCGTCCAGGGAAACGGCGAGCGCAGCTCGACGACCTCCCCGTAGCGGCGCAGCAGCTCGGCGAACCCGCGCTTGGACCAGTGGTTCAGGTGCCCGGGCGTGTTCCCGAGCTCGCGCAGGTACGCCCCGCGTGCCATGTTCAGGCCGCGCCAGAGGGGCTCGCGCGGGACGCTCACGAGCAGCCAGCGCGAGGACACGCGCGCCATCTCGGCGAGCACGCCGACCGGGTCGGGCACGTGCTCGAGGACCTCCATCGCGGTCGCGGCCTCGAACTCGCCGTCGGCGAACGGCAGGCTGTGCCCGTCGCCGGTGTGGAAGGTGAGGTTGGGGCGCTCGCGGCGCTCCCATTCGCGGCGCAGCTTGGGATCGTCGAGGTCGATGCCCACCACGCGGCCCGGGAGTGCGGTCGGCCCACTGCTCGGTGAGCACGCCCTCGCCGCATCCGACGTCGAGGATCGACTCGGGGGAGGCGTGGTCGAGCAGCTCGAACATGTCGCGCTCGAAGCCCGCCATCAGCCGCCTCACGACGGGGTTGCCGGAGCCGTACTTGTCGTAGGTGTTGCCGGTCGGGACGTGGTCCGGCATCGAGGTCGGCGTGGCCTGGCTCAACGCGGCTCCCCGAGCGGGACTGTGGCGTGCTCCTCGGTGGACGGGTTGTCCTTCACGACCGCCGTCGCGGTCGAGCTCGTCGCGTGGCGCGCGACGGCGCTCGGCGGGCTCGTAGTGAGAGGGCTCGACGCCGAGCTTCAGCTCGATGCGCCGCGTGCGCTCGAGCGAGCGCTGGATCAGCACGCGGTTGGCGGCCAGCAGGTCGCCGATGATCCCCAGCGCGGCGAGCTGGACCGCCACCACGAACAGCATCGAGCCGAGCACGACCGACTGGATGTGGCCCGCGCCGTCGCCCTGGATGAACAGGACGAGGAAGCGGCCCCACACGACCGCTGCGACCAGCGCGACCACGGCGGCCGCCATCGAGGAACACGCGCAGCGGCTCGTACTGCGTGTAGATGCGGAAGATCGACGCGGCGTTCGTGCGCACGTAGGAGGACATCGACCCGAACAGGCGCGAGTCCCGCATCTTCGGGTTCGTCCTGATCGGGACGTGGTCGATCGCGACCAGCATCTTGCCGGCCTGGATGATCGTCTCGAGCGTGTAGGTGAAGCGCGAGACGACCTGTATCTGCAGCGCGGCCTCGCGGTTGTAGGCGCGGAAGCCGGAGGTGGTGTCCGGGACCGTCGTGTCCGACGCCCGCCGCACGACCCAGCTGCCGAGGCGCTGCAGCAGCTTCTTCAGGGGGGAGAAGTGCTCGATCGTCTGGACCTCGCGGTCGCCGACCACCAGGTCGGCCTCGCCCCGCACGATCGGCGTGACGAGCTTCGGGATGTCCGCGCCGTTGTACTGGTTGTCGGCGTCGGTGTTCACGATCACGTCCGCGCCGAGCTTCAGCGACGCGTCGAGCCCCGCCTGGAACCCCTGCGCGAGGCCCTTGTTGTTGGTGAGCCGCACGACGTGGTCGACGCCGTGGGCGCGGGCCACCTCGATCGTGCGGTCGGTCGAGCCGTCGTCGATCACGAGCCACTCGACCTCGTCGAACCCCTCGACCTGCCGCGGCAGGTCGCGCAGCGTGACGGGGAGCGATTGCTCCTCGTTCAGGCAGGGGATCTGGATGATCAGCTTCATCGGCTCGTTTGCCGGCCGGCCGCCGGCTTCATCGGACACATTGCGTAAACTGAGGCGCCTCATTATCGCGCAAGGCCCGGAGAGTGCCGCGGCCGGCCTTGCCTGCGCCTCGCAGCTCCTCCCAAGTGGAAAGCGCCACCGTCGAACGTTCCGCGCCCGGGACCCCGGGCATCGCCAGGCGCGCGCTCGCGCTGCCGGCGGACACGATCGCGCTCTGGGTGCTCGTGGCGCTGCTCGTCCTGGCGGTGGTCGGCTTCTTCACGTGGGTCACCTATCCGAACTACGACAGCTACTACGCGCTGCTGTGGGGGGACGAGCTCCTGCACGGGCAGCTGCCGAGCTTCGAGGCCTACCGCGCGCCGACCGAGCACCCGCTCTGGATGGTGTTCGGGGCCGCCCTCTCGCTGCTCGGCCAGGACGCGGACCGCGTGATGGTGCTCCTCACGCTGTTCGCGTTCGTGGCGCTCGCGGCCGGAACGTACAAGCTCGGGCGGACCGCGTTCACGCCTTTCGTGGGCGCGCTCGCGGCGCTGCTCGTGCTGACGCGCTTCGACTTCCCCTCGCTCGCGGTGCGGGCCTACCTCGACATCCCGTTCATGGCCGCGATCGTGTGGGCGGGCGCGCTCGAGGCCGCCCGCCCGCGGCGCGGGACCCCGGTGTTCCTGCTGCTCGCGGTCGCCGGCCTGCTGCGCCCGGAGGCGTGGCTGCTGTCCGGCGCCTACTTCCTGTGGATGAGCTGGGGCGCGGACTGGGGGGAGCGGTTCCGCTACGCGGCGCTGACCGCGATCGGGCCGCTCGGCTGGGTCGCGACCGACTTCATCGTGACCGGCGATCCGCTCTTCTCGCTGACATCGACGCAGGATCTCGCGGCGGAGCTCGAACGCACCCGCTCCGGTGGCGACGTGATCTCCGCGCTGCCGGGTTACCTGCGCGGCACCGTCAAGACGCCGGTCTACTTCGCGGGCCTGCTCGGGCTCGCGATCGCGGTGTGGAAGTTCCCGCTGCGCGCGATCGTGCCGGTGATGCTGTTCCTCGCCGGCGTGTTCACCTTCCTCGCCACCGGGCTCGCCGGCCTGTCGGTGATCGTGCGCTACCTGCTCGTCCCCTCGGTGATGATGACCCTCTTCGCGGCGGTCACGCTGGGCGGCTGGACGATGGTCCCCCGAGGCACGCGGTTGCGCAGGGCATGGGCGATCGGGGCCGCGCTCGTCACGGTGCTGGGCCTCGCCTACACGGCATATCGCCCGCCCAGTCTCGAGCGCTTCAACAACGAGCTGTCGTTCCGCGGCGAGCAGGGCCAGAGCCTGCACCGGCTGCTGGAGACCACCGCCGTCGAGCGCGCGCTGCGCTGCGGCGCGGTGTCGGTGCCGACCCACAAGCTGATCCCCGACACCCGCTGGGTGCTCGGGCTCGGTGAGTCGGACGTGGTCGCACGCTCGGACCCGGCGGCCGCGTCCGAGCGCAAGGCGCGCTACGGGATCGCGATCTTCCCGGTCGGGCGCACGAACATCCTGCGCACCGGCTTCGCGGTGAACACGGACGCGATCACCCAGGTCCCGGCGCCGGGCTTCCGTCGCATCGCGACGGAGAAGTACTTCGCCGCATACGTTCGCTGCCCGCCCGGGCGTGCCTGAGCCGGCCCCGCGCCATCGGCGCCGGCGCCGCGCCGAGCCGTGGACGATCGCGCTCGTGGCGGTGCTGGCCGGCGCGCTCGTGCTGCGACTGTGGGGCGTCAAGCACGGACTTCCCTACGTCTACAACGTGGACGAGGCGTCGAACTTCGTCCCGACTGCGGTCAGCTTCTACTTCACCGACAGCTACAACCCGCACTACTTCATAAACCCGCCGGCGTTCTCGTACCTGCTGCACGTGGTGCTCGGGACGTGGTTCGGCGGCGGCTGGCCGTTCGGAGCGGGCCGGGACGTCGGGTCCGCCTTTGCCGGCGACCCGACGGCCGTCTTCGTGGCCGCCCGTGTCACCTCGGCGGTGCTCGGAACGCTCGCGGCCGGGTTCGTCTACCTCACGGCAGCCCGTCTCTACGACCGCCGCGTGGGCGTGTTCGCCGCGCTCGTGATGTCGGTCGCCTTCCTCCCTGTCTTCTACTCGCACCTCGCGCTCAACGACGTGCCCGCCCTGCTGCCCCTCGCGGTCTCGGCTTGGGGGAGCGCCGGCGTGCTGACCCGCGGCCGGCCGATCGACTGGGCGATCGCGGGCGCGGGCTTGGGACTCGCGGCGGCGACCAAGTACACGGCCGGGATCGTCGTGCTGCCGCTGGTGGTCGCCGCGGCATTCCAGCTGTCGGATCGGGAAGCGCGGGCCCGGGCGCTGCGGGGAGCCGCGACCGCGGCGGCCCTGGCCGCCGCGTTCTTCCTGATCGCGAACCCACATGCCCTGCTCTCGTGGGGCGAGTTCTGGGCGGACGTCAGCAAGCAGGAGGAGGCCGCCTCCGGGTTCGGCAAGCTCGGCCTCTCCTACGACTCCGGCGTCCTCTACTACCTGTGGGTCCTGACCTGGGGCTTCGGCTGGGTGCCGCTCGCCGCCGCGCTCGCCGGGGCGGCGATCGCGTTCCGCGAGGACCTCCGCCGGGCGCTGTTCCTCGTGCCGTGGCCGGTGGTGTTCCTGCTCTACATGGGAACGCAGGAGCGCTACTTCGGGCGCTGGCTGCTGCCCGCCCTTCCCGCGCTTGCGATCCTCGCCGGGCTCGCCGGCGCGCGCGTGCTCGACCTGCTGTCCACGCGCAGGCGCACACTGATCGCTGCGGGCGCCGCCGCCGTCGCCTGCGCGCTCGGTGCGCAGGGCCTCTACTACAGCGTGCACGTCGACCGCGTGCTCTCGCGCGACGACACGCGCAACCTCGCACGCGCGTGGATGGCGGCGCACATCCCTCCGTCGTCGAAGGTCGTGGTGGAGCCGGTCGTGCCGGACGCCTGGTTTGCCGACGCGGACGCGCCCGATGCGGCGGAGGCGCGGCGGCGCGGCCTCACGCGGTCCGGGCGGCGATGGGTCAAGTTCCCCACCGGCCGCACGACCGTGGACGAGCAGGGCCGCCTGCGGCGCGGCGGCAAGGGCCGCTTCGTCAGCATCGAGGACTACGAGCGCACGCTGCGCCCGGGACTGATCGACGCCTACGAGGCCGGTGGCTACTGCTGGGTCGTGGCCGGGTCCACGCAGTACGGCCGGGCGCTGCGCGCGCGGCGCGAGGTCCCGCGGGCGATCCGCTACTACCGCGCGCTCGCCCGCCGCGCACAGGTGGTGCACCGGTCCTCTCCCTACGACCCGGGAGCGGGCCCGGTCGAGTTCAACTTCGACTGGAGCTTCAACCAGTACCCGCGCGCCTACGAGCGGCCCGGGCCCGAACGTGGTCGTGTATCGCCTGCGCGGCGGGCGCTGCGCCGCGCCGGCCGCGCCGACCGCGCCACGCCCGCAGCGGCCCACGGCGAACCCGGGTTAGCGGCGGCGCGAGCCGTCCGCGCCGGTGCGCCGTCGCTGCGTCGCGCGCCTGCGCCGAGCGGAAACCGCTGGAGCGACGGTAGAATCGCTCCTGGGCTTTTTTGACGAACGGCGAACTGCGTTACTTGCAACGGGCGATCGACCTCGCGGAGCGGGGGCGTGGGCACACGAGGCCCAACCCGCTCGTGGGCGCGGTGATCGCGCGTGACGAGCAGGTCCTGGGGGAGGGTTATCACTCCGCCTACGGCGAGGCGACACGCCGAGGTGGCGGCGATCGGTGCCTGCGTCTCGGACCCGGTCGGGGCGACGATGTACGTGACGCTCGAGCCCTGCTGCCACCACGGCCGCACCCCGCCCTGCACCGACGCGATCGTGTCCGCCGGCATCAAGCGCGTGGTGGTCGCCTCCGACGACCCCACCGAAAAGGCCTCCGGCCGCGGGCTCGGCATCCTGCGCGACGAGGGGATCACCGTGGAGCTCGTCGACGGCGAGGTCTCGCACGCCGCGCGGCTGCTCAACCAGCCGTTCCGCAAGCACGCGCGCACCGGTCGCCCGCACGTCGTCTTCAAGTCGGCGATGACCCTCGACGGCAAGGTGGCGACGCAGACCGGCGACTCCAAGTGGATCTCGGGCGAGCAGAGCCGCGACATGGTGCACAGCTGGCGCGCGCAGGCCGACGCGATCTGCGTCGGCATCGGCACGGCGCTCGCCGACGACCCGCTGCTGACCGCGCGCACGCGCGAGGCGACGCGCCAGCCGGCGCGGGTCGTGTTCGACTCCGAGGCGCGCCTGCCCGCGGACAGCCAGCTGGTGCGCACCGCCCACGACGTGCGCCTGATCCTGATCACCTCCCGCGCGGCCGACCGCTCCCGCCTGGAGGTGCTGAAGGCGGCGGGCGCCGAGATCGTCGTGGCGGCCGGCGGCAACGAGGCCGAGCGCGTGACCGACGCGCTCGAGAAGCTCGGCACGCTCGACATCCAGAGCATGCTGCTCGAGGGCGGGCCGCGCCTGGCGGGCGCCTTCCTCGACGCCGGTGAGGTGGACGAGATGCGGATCTTCATCGCGCCGCTCGGCGCTCGGCGGGAGGGCGGCCCGTGTCTCGCTGGAAGGGGAGGGGTCCGACTCGATCGCCGAGGCGCGTCACGCGCTCTCGCTGGACGTGGACCGGGTCGGCGACGACGTCCTGCTGTCGGCTCGCCTCGAAGAGTGGTAGGCACCTGTTCACGGGCCTGATCAAGGAGCTCGGGACCGTCGCGGAGCGCAACGGCGGCCGCATCGCCGTCGAGGCGGACCTCGCCGCCGAGCTCTCGGAGGGTGACTCGGTCGCCGTCAACGGCGTCTGCCTGACCGCCGTCGGGCCCGCGGCCCGGAGCTTCGCCGCGGACCTCAGCGCCGAGACGATCGCGCGCAGCTCGCTGGGCGCGCTGGAGCCGGGCGAGCGGGTCAACCTCGAGCTTCCGCTGCGCCCGGCCGACCGGCTCGGCGGGCACATCGTGCAGGGCCACGTCGACGCGGTCGGGCGCGTCGCCGCGGTGTCGGAGGCGGACGGGTCGCGCGAGGTGCGCGTCGATGCTCCGCCCGGCCTGCTGCGCTACGTGGTCGAGAAAGGCTCGATCGCCGTGGACGGCGTGAGCCTCACGGTGACGGAGGTGGACCAGCGCGGCTTCGCGGTGTCGCTCATACCCGAGACGCTCGAACGCACGACGCTCGGCCGGGCCGCGCCGGGCCGCGCGGTTAATCTTGAGGTCGATCTGATGGCCAAATACGTGGAAAAGCTGGTCGCCCGAACATGAGCGACAACCCTGCATTCGCGACCATCGAGGAGGCGCTGGAGGACATCCGCGCCGGCAGGATGGTCGTCGTCTGCGACGCCGAGGACCGCGAGAACGAAGGGGACCTGACCCTCGCCGCGCAGTTCGCGACGCCGGAGAACATCAACTTCATGGCCCGCGAGGCGCGGGGGCTGATCTGCCTCGCGCTCACCGCGGACCGCTGCGACGAGCTCGGGCTCGACCTGATGGCCGCCAAGAACGAGTCGGCCTTCGAGACGGCGTTCACGGTCTCGGTGGAGGCGCGCGAGGGCGTGACCACCGGCATCTCGGCGCACGACCGCGCGCACACGATCCAGGTCGCGATCGACCCGCGCGCGCAGCCGGAGGACCTCGTGCAGCCCGGCCATGTGTTCCCGCTGAAGGCACGCCCGGGCGGGGTGCTGGAGCGCACGGGGCAGACCGAGGCGGGCGTCGACCTCGCCCGCCTCGCGGGCCTGATCCCGGCTGCGGTGATCTGCGAGATCATGAACGACGACGGGACCATGGCGCGCGTCAAGGACCTGATCCCGTACTGCGGCCGCCACGACCTCAAGATGGTCACCGTCGCCGACCTGATCAAGTACCGGCGGCGCACGGAGAAGCTCGTCGAACGGGTCGCGGAGGCCTACCTGCCGACCGAGTACGGCGACTTCAACGTTGTCGGCTACCGCTCGCTGGTCGACCAGAAGCATCACGTCGCGATGGTGAAGGGCGACGTGCGGGCGGCGGCGGAGCAGGGCGAGGCGGTGATGGTGCGCGTCCACTCCGAGTGCCTCACCGGCGACGTGTTCCACTCGATGCGCTGCGACTGCGGGCAGCAGCTCGCCGACGCGCTCGGGACGGATCGAGGCGGAAGGCCTCGGCGTCCTGCTCTATCTGGCGCAGGAGGGCCGCGGCATCGGGCTGCTGAACAAGCTTCGCGCGTACAAGCTCCAGGAGGGCGGCCTCGACACCGTGGACGCGAACCTCGAGCTGGGCCTTCCCGCGGACCTGCGCGACTACGGCATCGGCGCGCAGATCCTGGTCGATCTCGGGCTGCGGCGCATCCGGATCCTCACCAACAACCCCAAGAAGATCGTCGGGATGGAGGGCTACGGCCTCGAGGTCGCCGACCAGATCCCGATCGAGCAGGTGCCGGGCGTCCACAACCGCGACTACCTGCGCACCAAGCGCGACAAGCTGGGCCACACGCTCCACCACCAGGGCCTGCCGCTCGACGAGCAGCTGTTCGCGAAGGAGCGTGAGTCCGATCGCCGCAAGAAGGAGGTCGAGTCGCGCCTCGTGATGGGAGTCGTGGACCAGGCGGATCTCGAGAACAGCTAGGCCGTGCCCGCAGCGTTCACGGCCACTTTGGCGAAGGTTCTCGGTTCGCGATCGTGCGGGCGACGTTCTACGAAGACCTCGCGGAGCGCCTCACGGCGGGGGCGCTGACCGGTTTCGCGGAGCAGGGAGTATCCGGGGCGGAGGTCGACGTCCACGACGTCCCCGGAGCCTTCGAGCTCCCGCTCGCCGCCAAGGCATGCGCCGAGTCCGGGCGCTATGCGGGGGTCGCCTGCCTGGGAGCGGTGATCCGGGGCGAGACCGACCACTACGACTACGTCTGCGATGCCGCCACCTACGGCATCGCGCGGGTCCAGCTCGACACGGGCGTCCCGTGCGCCTTCGGGCTCCTGACGGTCGACGACATGGACCAGGCCCTGGCCCGGAGCGGGGGCGGCAAGCGCGATTCCGGGTACAACGCGGCCCTCGCCACCGTGCACATGGCCCGGCTCGTCGGGAACCTCCGTTCCGCCTGAGTCTCTACACTGCCGCGGATGCCCAAGGTCTGTCACGTCTGCGGCAAGGGCCCGTCCTTCGGGCACAGCCGCAGCCACTCGATGGTCGCGACCAAGCGACGCTTCAACCCCAACCTCCAGAAGGTCCGCATCGACGACGGCGGGAGCAACCGCCGCGTCTACGTGTGCACCCGCTGCCTCAAGGCCGGCAAGGTAGCCAAAGCTCTTTAGTCAGCCGGCCGTCCCCCTTGGCCGATCCCTCCATAGAGCGATTCAGGAAGGTCGTCGCGGCTGCGTGCGCGCAGCTCGAGGCGCGCCGTCAGGAGGTCAACGACCTCAACGTCTTCCCGGTCGCCGACGGCGACACGGGCGACAACATGGCCCAGACGCTGCGGGCCGTGATGGACGAGCTCGACCGGCTCAACGGCCAGATGGTCGACGACGTCGGCCGCGCGGAGATCGTCACCGCCGTCGCGCGCGCGGCGCTGCTCGGCGCCCGCGGGAACAGCGGCGTGATCCTCTCGCAGGTCGTGCGCGGCGCGGCCGAGGAGCTGTCGAGCCGGCCGGGTGAGCTCGTCGACCCGGCGCTCGTCTCCGCCGCCCTCGCGCGCGCCGCCGACGCCGCCTACTCGTCGCTGCGCGACCCCGCCGAGGGCACGATGATCACGGTCGTGCGGGAGATGGCGCACCGCGTCGCCCAGGACCTCGCGCACATGCCCAAGCCGCGGCTCGACGCCGACGCGACGGACGAAGAGCAGAACGCGCTGCTCGCCGAGGTCCTCGACCGCGCGCTCGACGCGGCCCAGAAGTCGGTGGAGCGCGGCCCCGAGCTCCTGCCCGTGCTGCGCGAGCACGGCGTGGTCGACGCGGGCGGCTACGGCATGACGCTCCTGATCGCGGGCGCGATCGCCGCGCTGCGCGGCGACGAGGGCGCCCTGCCCGAGGTCGCCCACCACGCGGTCGAGCAGCCGCCGGGCCACGCGCACGAGTCCAGCCGCTTCCGTTACTGCACCAACTTCGTCGTGACGGGGTCCGCGCTGGCCGAGGGCCGCACATGGGTCCCCGTGCTCGAGGAGATCGGCGACTCGGTGCTGGTCGTCGGGGACCGCTCGACCCTGCGGGTCCACGTCCACACGGACGAGCCCGAGCGGGCGGTCGCCGTGTTCGACGACCACGGCGAGGTCGAGCGACTCGACGTCGCCGACATGCACGAGCAGGAGGAGGCGCGCTCCGCGCGCCTCTCGGGCGATGCCGCGGAGCCCACGGCCGAGATGACCTGCGGCGTCGTCGCGATCGCGGCGGGCGCCGGGATGACGACCCTCTACCGGCAGATGGGCGCGCACGTGGTGGACGGCGGCGCCACCCTGAACCCGAGCACCTTCGAGATCCTCGCCGGGATCCACGAGGTGTCCGCCCCGGAGGTGATCGTGCTCCCCAACAGCGGGAACGTGATCCTCGCCGCGGAGCGCGCCGCCGAGCTGTCCGAGAAGGACGTCGCCGTGGTCGACTCGCGGTGGCCACAGGCGGGGCTCGCGTGCCTGCTCCAGCACGACCCCGACACGGGGCTCGAGGAGAACCTGTTGAGGATGCGCTCGGCGCTCTCGGAAATCGCGACGGGGGCCGTCGCCCCCGCCGCTCGCGACGACCGCCAGGGGCGCTTCGCCGCGGGCGACGCCGTCGGCTTCGTGGACGAGCAGCTCGTCGTCTGGGGCGAGCCGCGCGCGACCCTGACGGGCGTGCTCGAACGGCTGGCCGACGGCCACGAGCTGATCACGTGCGTGAGCGGCGCCGACGCGCCGCTCGATCACGCGGCGATCGCCGCGCTGGAGCCGGCGGGAGCCGAGCTGGAGCTGCACGCGGGCGGCCAGCCGCACTACTGGTGGTTGCTTGCCGCCGAGTAGCGTGGCGGTCGTGCAGCGGCTCTACGACGCGTGGGCCGCGGGCGACATCGAGACTGCGCTCGCCGGGATCGACCCGGACATCGAGTGGATCGAGCCGGCCGAGAGCCCCGACGGCCAGGCATGGCGGGGGGCCGAGGGCGTGCTCGCGTCGATGGCCAAGTGGACGCAGCCCTTCGACGACTACGCGTTCGAGATAACGGAGAGCATCGACCTCGGCGACCGGGCGCTGTTCGCCCTGGTACAGCGGGGGCGCGGCAAGTCGAGCGGGGTCGACGTCGAGTCCCCGATCTGGCACCTGTGGACGGTCGAGAACGGGAGGGCGATCCGGGTGGAGATGTTCTTCGACAGGGACGACGCGCTCGCCGCCGCGGGCACGGATTGAGAGCGGTCTCCGGCGGGGCCTAATCTGAGTGGCATGGCCACCGAGGCCCCATCCCCGCCCCGCGCCTTCGGGAGCGGCGAGCCGCAGGCGCGGGACGCGCTGCTGGCCGCCCCCGTGTGGTCGCCACGGCCGCGCCTGCTGAGCGCCCCGGTCACCGCGCTGGAAGGGGTCGGACCCGCCGCGGCGCGCAACCTCGCGAAGCTCGGCGTCGAGACCGTCGGCGACCTGCTCGGCCATCTCCCCTTCGACCACCGCGACTACGAGCGCACGCGGACCGTCGCCGAGCTCGCGATCGGGGAGGAGGCCACGATCTCCGTGCGCGTGCGCAGCTGCCGGGTGCGCCCCACGCGCCGCCGCCGCCTCACGATCCTCGAGTGCCAGGTCGCCGACGACACCGGGCCGCTGAAGGCGGTGTGGTTCAACCAGGCCTACCTCGCGGACCAGCTCACCGAGGGCGCCGCCGTGCTGCTGCGCGGTCGCCTCGACGGCGGTCGCGGCGGGCCGACCTTCCGTGTCGCCGAGCACGAGGTGCAGCGCGGCTCCGAGCAGGGGCACGGCCGTCACACCACCGGCCTGGTCCCGGTCTACCCGGCGACCGAGGGCCTGTCGGCGCGGCGCATCCGCGAGCTTGCCTGGATGTTGCGCGGCCTCGAACGGCACGCCGCCGAGCCGCTGCCCGCCGGCCTGCGCGCCCGCGCCGGCCTGGCGGGCGTCGCCGACGCGCTCGCGACCGCGCACTGGCCCTCGGCCGCGGACGACGTGCCGGTCGCGAGGCGCAGGCTCGCGCTCGAGGAGCTGTTCCTGTTCCAGCTCGCGCTCGTCACGCGCCGCCGCACCCGCCGCGAGGCCGGTGCCGCGGAGGCGCTCAATCCGCCGGGCGAGCTGGTGAAGGAGTGGATCCGGTCGCTGCCTTTCGAGCCCACCGCGGGCCAGCGCCGCGCGCTCGAGGAGATCGACGCCGATCTCGCGAGCGGGCAGCCGATGCAGCGCCTGCTGATGGGCGAGGTCGGGTCCGGGAAGACCGTGGTCGCGCTCTACGCGATGCTGCGGGTCGCCGAATCCGGCATGCAGGCGGCGTTGATGGCGCCCACCGAGACCCTCGCCGAGCAGCACTTCCTGACGATCCAGAGCCTGATCGGCGAGGGTCTGTTCGCCGGCGTGGAGGCGACGAGGATGGGGCCGCCGGTCGGCCTCCTGACGGGATCGACCTCGGCGCGCGAGCGCGCCGAGGTGCTCGAGCGGCTGCGCACCGGCGAGCTGCGCCTGCTGGTCGGCACGCACGCGCTGATCCAGGACGCCGTCGAGTTCGACCGCCTCGCGCTCGCCGTCGTCGACGAGCAGCACCGCTTCGGCGTGCGCCAGCGCGCGGCGCTCGACCGCAAGGCACGTGGCGAGCTTTCTCCCCATCTCCTGCACCTGACCGCCACGCCGATCCCGCGCACCCTGTCGCTCACCCTCTACGGCGACCTCGACACGACGGCTCTGCGCGAGCTTCCGCGCGGCCGGCGCCCGGTGAAGACATGGGTGGTTCCGGAGCACAAGCGCGACGGCGCCTACGAGTTCATCCGGCAGCGCCTGCGCGAGGGGCGCCAGTGCTTCGTCGTCTGCCCGCTCGTCGAGGAGTCCGAGGCGCTCCAGGCGCGGGCCGCGACGGCGGAGGCGAAGCGCCTCGCCGCCGGGGAGTTCGCCGCGTTCGAGGTCGCGGTCATGCACGGCCAGATGCACGCCCGCGACAAGCGCGCGGCGATGGCACGCTTCGCGTCCGGCGAGGTGGACGTGCTGGTGGCGACGAGCGTGATCGAGGTCGGCATAGACGTGCCGAACGCCTGCGTGATCGTGATCGAGGAGGCCGATCGCTACGGGATCTCGCAGCTGCACCAGCTGCGCGGCCGGGTCGGCCGCGGCGAGCACGAGTCCTACTGCCTGTTGTTCTCCGACGCGCGCTCCGAGCTGTCGTCGCGCCGGCTCGAGGCGGTGGCGTCCGAGCGCGACGGCTTCCGCCTCGCGGAGGTCGACCTGTCCCTGCGCGGGGAGGGCGACGTGCTGGGCACGCGCCAGCACGGGCTCCCGGAGTTCCGGGTAGCGCGCCTGCCCGAGGACCTCGAGCTGCTCGAGCTGGCACGCGAGTGGTCGATTCGCCTGCTCGCGGCCGACCCGCAGCTCGCCGACCCCGAGCACGGCGTGCTCAAGTGGGTGCTCGACCGGCGCTTCGGCGCGCTCGAGGCCGAGCCGATCGCGGCCTAGATATGTCTTTGAGGGTCGTCGCGGGCGAGTACGGCGGCCGCCGGCTGGCGGCGCCGCGCCGCGCGAGCGCCCGGCCGACCCAGGACCGGGTGCGCGAAGCGCTCTTCAGCGTGCTGGGCCCACTCGGGGGCGTGCGGGTGCTCGACCTGTTCGCGGGCTCCGGGGCGCTCGGCATCGAGGCGCTCTCGCGTGGCGCGCGGGAGGCCACCTTCGTCGACTCGGACGCTGCGGCGGCGCGGGTCGTGCGCCAGAACCTCGAGCGGATCGGGGTGGAGGGGGCGCGCGTGTTCCGCGCCGATGCCCTCTCGTTCCTGCGTGGGGCCGCGCGGCACGGCGATCGCTGGGACTTGGTCCTCTGCGACCCGCCCTATAGACTCGCGCACCGCCTCGGGGCGACGCTCGGGCCGCTTTTGGGCCCGGTGCTCGAGCCCGGGGGCCGCATCGTGTGCGAGAGCTCTGTCAAAGACCCCATGCGCCTGGACCTGCCGCTCCTCGACGAGCGGCGATACGGCGACACCCGGATCGCCGTCCACACCATCTGAGATGGCTCTCGACGGGCGCATAGCGGTCTGTCCCGGGTCCTACGACCCGGTCACGAACGGCCACATCGACATCATCGAGCGCGCCTCGCACATCTTCGACAAGGTCATCGTCGGAGTGGTGGACCAGCCGCTGCGAAAGTCGCAGACCCTCTTCACGGCCCAGGAGCGCAAGGCTTTTCTCCTGCAAGCCACGGAAAAACTGCCCAACGTCGAGATCGAGGTCTTTGATACGCTCCTCGTCGATTTTGCCCGCAAGCACGGTGCTCGCTCGCTGGTCAAGGGCCTCAGGGCCATCTCGGACTTCGAGTACGAGTTCGAGATGAACCAGCTGAACCGGAAACTGGCCGACGACATCGAAAGCGTGTACCTGATGGCTTCTCCTCAGTACAGCTTCCTTCGCTCCAGCGGCGTGCGGGAGCTGGCGACTTTCGGAGCAGACATCGAGGACCTCGTCCCGGACGGCGTTGCGGAGGCGCTGCACGAACGCTTGTCAAGGGGCGGCACGTAGGAGACATTTCGAAGACAAGGACGTAATCTTCCAAAGTCCGGCCTGGAGGCCTCAAAGTGGATGTTCTAGTACTGATAGACAAGCTCGACGATCTGGTGCACAACGCCAAGCCCGTGCCCCTGACCGATCAGGTGCGCGTGGATCGCGAGGAGATCTACGACCTGCTCGACCAGATGCGGGCCACGATCCCCGAGGAGATCAAGCAGGCGCGCTGGATCGTGAAGGAGCGCCAGGAGATGCTGGCCGAGGCCAAGCGGGAGTCCGAGCGCATCCTCAAGGAGGCCCGCGACCAGCAGCAGCGGCTCGTCTCCCAGGAGGAGATCACGCTCCAGGCCGAGCGCGCGGCCGAGGAGATCGTCGAGGACGCCAACGCGCGGGCGCGTGAGATCCGCCTCGGCGCGGAGGACTACGCCGACGAGATCCTGAACACGCTCGAGGTCAACCTCCAGAAGTTCCTCGCCGCCGTGCAGCGCGGCCGCGACCGGCTCGCCGGGCGCGACCAAGAGCCCGCCGAAGTCGGCTAGGCGCCGGCCTCAGCGTCCGCTAAGATCGGCCTTCCGAGGGAGGAGTCCGAGTGCGGCAAAGTACGCGAGTCCCGCTCGCGATCTGTCTGGTGATCATTGCCGCCCTGCTCGCGGCCGCTCCTGCTGACGCTGCGTTCCCGGGGCAGAACGGCCGCATCGCGTTCACGCGCCTCCTCCAGTCGAACAGCGCGATCGATATCTACAGTGCCGAGCCGAGCGGCGCCGGGCTGGCGCGCTTGACATACGACGGGACCAGCGACAACCCCGTCTTCTCGCCGGATGGCGCGCGGCTCGCATTCACCTCAGGGGGAAAGGTCTACATCGCGGACCAGTACGCCGGCGACCGCGAGCTGGTCCTCGACATCGGCGTGGGGGCGTTCGGCATGGACTGGTCGCCCGACGGGACGCAGCTCGTCGCCGCCTTCCCCAACTGCGCGGAGTTCGACTGCGAATCCGACGTCTACGTGTTCGGCACCGACGGCAGCGGCCTGACCAACCTGACCAACTCGCTGCTCTCCGAGCAGAATCCCGCCTGGTCCCCCGACGGCTCGAAGATCGCGTTCGACTCGTCGTCCGTGGGCGGTCCACAGGACGTCTACACGATGAATCCCGACGGCAGCGGGGCGCTGAACATCACGGGAGACCTGGACGCTGGCGCGACTGCGCCCGACTGGTCCCCGGATGCCTCGAAGGTCGCCTTTCAGGTCTCGAGCCTCACCTACGTCGCCAATCCGGACGGCACCGCAAGGGTGCCGGAGTTCGCCGGGGGCGAGCCGACATGGTCTCCGGACGGCACGCGGTTCGCCTACACGGGCCCGCCAAAGGATCTGAATTGCTGCACGGTGGTTCGCGTCACGGGAACCGAGACCGGTTTCCGTGGCCCCCTGGGCTTCGGCCGCAACGCGGACTGGCAGGTGCGCCAGCCGGAGCCTGTGCCCCCGGCCGGCGGGACGGGATATCCCCGTCCCAAGGGCGCCACCCCGCTGGTCGTGCCCCTGGTGCTCAACTACAACGAGTGCCGGGGCGCCGGCACCATGCAGCACGGACCACCGCTGGCCTACCCGTCGTGCGAGCCGGCTCGGACGGGCCTACCCGTCACGGTCGGCACGCCGGACGCCAACGGGCTTCCCGCCGAAGCCACGGGCTCCGTCCGTTTCAGCACGGTGGTCGGCAACCCGGCCACCCCGGCGGACGAGGCCGACGTGCTGATCCGGGTGCGCCAGGAGGATCTCAGGAACACCTACGGGAACAACCCTCCGTACTCGGATTACGACGGCACCCTCGTGCTGTTCGTGAACCTGCGCGTCACCGATCGGTGGAATGCCGGGGGCGGCCCGGACGGATCGGGGACAGTGGTCGACTTCCCCTTGCGTGCGGCGGCTCCGTGCGTCACGACCGCTGGGCCTGAGGGCGGCGCCTGCTCGCTCGAGACGACGGTCGACGCGCTCACTCCCGGGTTGGTGCGCGAGCGAGCCCGCACGATCTGGGAGCTCGGCCAGGTGCTGGTCCACTATGCCGGCGGCGACGGGAACCCCCACACGCTCGAGGACAACAGGCCGCTGCTCGCGCAGGGCCTCTTCGTTCCCTGACCGTGACGCCTTGTTCCGGCGGCTCGCGCCGGGTATGTATGACGTCCACACCGACGTGAGGGGGCCGCATGGGTAACGCGCAGACCGTTCAAGGGATCTACGGTAGGCATTCGGGAAGGGGGACGTTCCCGCGATCCTCGAGTGCATGGCCGAGGGAGTCGAATGGGAGCAGTGGGAGGAGTCGAACACGGGCCAGGACGCGGAAGTGCCGTGGCTCGCGCGCCGCTCTGGTGTGTCCGGAGTGGCCGGGTTCCTCGAGGCGGTCGCCACGAACCTCGAGTTCCACAGCTTCGAGCCGCGGAACCTCATGGAGGGGGGCGACCAGGTCGCGGCCACGCTCAGGATCGACGCCACCGTCATCCCGACCGGCGAGCGTTTCCAGGACGAGGAGATCCACCTCTGGACCTTCGATGACGCCGGCAAGGTGATCGGCATGCGCCACTACCTCGACACCGCGAAGCACATCAAGGCCGCGACGGGCTCACCGGCGGGGTGACCTGAGGCAGGGGCCGGGGGTGACCCGTTGCGGGTGCTCATCGTCATCGCGGCTTGCGCGGCCATCTGTCTGGCCGGAACCGCGGCCGTCGCCGATGCCGCCTTCCCGGGCGACAACGGCCGCATCGCCTACACCCGCACGCTGGACAGCGGGGCGAGCGACCTCTTCAGCGTCGAGCCGAGCGGCTTCGCCGAGATCCGCCTCACGCACGACGGCCAGAGCGACAACGGGGCCTTCTCGCCCGACGGCGCGCGATTCGCGTACTCCTCCGGAACCGCGATCCACATCGCCGACCAATACGGCAACGATCCCGAGCTCGTGCTCGACACCGGTGTGGGAGTGGGGGAGATCGACTGGTCGCCGGACGGCACGCAGCTGGTCGCGTCGATCATGAACTGCGCCGAGTTCGACTGCGAGTACGACATCTACGTCGTGGGCACCGACGGCTCCGGCCTCACGAACCTCACCGGCACCGCTCTTCTCGGAGAACAACCCGTCGTGGTCACCCGACGGATCGAAGATCGCGTTCGACGCGGCCGTGGCCGGCGAGGAGGACGTCTACACGATCAATCCCGACGGCACCGGGCTCGAGAACCTCACGCTCGCGGAGCCGGCGGAGTCGGCGCGTGAGCCGGACTGGTCTCCGGATGGCTCGAGGATCGTGTTCACCTACTTCGGGACGAGCAGCCGGACCATGAGCCCGGACGGCACCGGTCAGGTCGCGGGCGGGGCCGGGACCGCGTCGGCGTGGTCGCCCGACGGGACCGCGTTCACCTCGAACACGCACGTGCAGTCGACCCTTGTCCAGGGCGGGTCGTCCGGCCGGCCGGGCAGCGTCCACGATCCGGACTGGCAGGTTCGCCCCGCGCAGCCGGATCCCGGCACCGGCGGGCAGCGGGTATCCCCGCCCGAAGGGCGCGACGCCGTTCGACGTACCGCTCGTGAGCGCGTTCCATCCGTGTCCCTTCTCGAGCCAGCCCAACACCCAGCACGGACCGCCGCTCGCGTACCCGTCCTGTTCGCCGCCGCGGCGCGCCGGTCCCTTCGGCGCGGTGTTCGGCACGCCCGACTCGAACGGATACGTCGCCGAGGGCAGGGGGAACGCGCGCTTCCACGCGATCCTCGGCGTCCCGGCGACTCCGGAGGACGAGGCGGACGTGGGCATCAACGTCTCGCTGACCGATGTCCACGCATTCGCGCCCAGCGTCGGGCACCCGGACTTTCCGGGCAATCTCCTGCTCGAGGCTCGCCTTCAGGTCACCGACAGGTGGAACAGCGGCGGTACGGACGGCTCCGCCACGATGGCCGAGTTCCCGCTGCGGGTCGCGGTGCCCTGCACCGAGACGCCGGACGACCCGGTCGGGAGCAACTGCGGCATCGTCGACCACCGCCGACGCCCTGACGGCCGGCTTCGTGCGCGAGGGCAAGCGCGCGGTGTGGCAGATGGGCGCCGTGGTGCTGTCGACCGAGGGGCTCGACTTGGACCCATACGCGATCGCCGACAACAAGCGCTCGTTCACCGGCGGGGTGTTCGTCCCCTGATGTGACGGGCCGCACAGGGCCGCCCGGACCCACCTACTAGCATTCCGCCGTGGCTGCGATCGAGGTACGCGGGCTCGAGCGCCGGTACGCGGAAAGCGTGCTGGCGGTTGCGGGTATCGACCTGGAGGTCGCGGAGGGCGAGATCTACGCGTTCCTCGGCCCCAACGGCGCCGGCAAGACCACGACGGTGCGGATGCTCGTCACGCTGCTCGCCCCGACGGGCGGGACGGCGACCGTCGCCGGGTTCGACGTCGTGCGCGAGGCCGCCGACGTGCGCCGCTCGATCGGCGTGGCGCTGCAGGAGGCCGCGCTCGACCCGCTCATGACGGGCCGCGAGTTGATGCAGCTCCAGGCCACGCTCCACGGCATCGCCGGCGACGAGGTGAAGCGACGCAGCGACGCGCTGCTCGATCGCGTCGGGCTGACCCTTGCCGCGGACCGCCGCGTCGGCACCTACTCCGGCGGCATGCGGCGCCGGCTCGACCTCGCGACCGCGCTGGTGCACGACCCGCGGGTCCTCTTCCTCGACGAGCCGACGACCGGGCTCGACCCGGTGAGCCGCATCGCGATCTGGGACGAGGTGCGCCGCCTCAACGACGAGGGGACGACCGTCTTCCTCACCACGCAGTACCTGGAGGAGGCCGACCAGCTTGCCGACCGGGTCGGGATCATCGACGACGGCAAGATGGCCGCGGAGGGAACTCCCGGCCAGCTCAAGTCGCAGGTCGGGCACGCGCGGCTCGAGATCGTGATCGCCGACGGCGGGACGGAGCGCGCCGAGGCGATCGTCGGATCGTTCGGCAACCCGATGCCCTCGCAGGACGGGACGGTGATGGTCGGGCTCGAGGGCGGGGCCTCGGACGTCGCTCCGATCGTGCGCGCGCTCGACGACGCGGGCCTCTGCGTCGAGTCGCTCAACCTCGTGCAGCCGACCCTCGACGACGTCTTCGTCGACAAGACCGGGCGCCACCTCGAGGGCGCCGAGGAGGCTCAGCCCGCCGAGCAGCCGCAGCCCGCCGAGCAGCCGGTCGCCCCGTGACGACCGAGGCGGCGCGACTGCGGGCGCATCCGACGGCGTCCGCGCGGCTCGCGACGGAGGCGCGCGTGGTCGCGGCGCTCGGGCGGCGCTCCGTCAAGCAGGCCTTCCGCCGGCCGCAGTTCCTCGCCCCGATCCTGATCTTCCCGACGCTCTTCCTCGCCGTCAACACGGGCGGCGCGGGCCGCGCGGTCGACCTGCCGCAGTTCCCGCCGGTGCACGGGTTCCTCGACTTCCAGCTCGCCGGCGCGATGCTGCAGTCGACGATGCTCGCCGGCGTGAGCGCGGCGATCGCGCTCGCGCTCGACATGGAGATGGGGTTCATCGACCGGCTGGTCGCGGCGCCGATCTCGCGCTGGTCCTTCGTGCTCGGGCGGCTCAGCGCGACCGGCGTGCTGGGCCTGATCTCCGGACTGTGGTTCCTGTCGATCGGGCTGATCTTCGGCGCCCACATCGCCGCCGGGCCCGCGGGTGCGCTGGTCGTGCTCGCGCTCGTCGTGCTGAACGCGATGGCGTTCGGGACGATCGGGGCGGCGATCGCCCTCAACTCCGGATCGGCGAGCGTCGCGCAGGGGATCTTCCCGCTCGTGTTCGTGATCCTCTTCCTGTCGAGCGCGTTCTTCCCGAAGAACCTGCTGATGGAGCCGGCGAAGACGATCGCCGAGTGGAACCCGATGAGCCTGATCGCCGACGGCCTGCGCGATCCGATCATCAGCAACCTGACGCTCGATGAGACGCTCAAGGGCCTGGGCGGGATCGCGATCGTCGCGACGATCGGGGTGCTGCTGTGCGCGCTCGGGCTGCGCCGGAGGATCCGGAACGCATGACCTCCGCGTCGCTCGAGGCACGCATGACATGGGCGCTGATGCGGCGCGGGCTGAACGAGCTCGCGCGCGTCCCGATGGCCGCTGTGCCCGGCGTGCTCGCGCCGACGATCTTCATGTGCGGTCTGGCGGCCGTGTTCGGGAGCCTCACGCTGCTTCCGGGCTTCACGACCGACAAGTACCTCGAGTTCATCCTGCCGGTCGGGTTCCTGCAGGGCGCCGGATTCACGGGCGCCGCGACCGGGGTGAACCTCGCGCGCGACATCGAGCAGGGGTGGTTCGACCGGCTGCTGGTCTCGCCCACGCCGCGCGGCGTGCTGCTCGCCGGCACCGTGCTGTCGGCGAGCCTGCGCGTGATGCTGCCGATCACGCTGCTGCTCGTCGTCGGCATGTCGCTCGGCGTCGACTTCCCCGGACTCGGACGGCCTCCTGATCGCGGTGTTCTGCGCGGCGGTCTTCGCGGCCTTCGCGGCGTGCTACGGGGTCGTGCTCGCGCTCAAGTTCCGCACCCAGGCGGCCGCGCCGCTGATGCAGGCCGGGGTCTTCATGGCCGTGCTGTTCACGACCGCCTATGCGCCGCAGGAGCTGCTGACCGGCTGGCTCGAGGTGGTGGCCAGGCTCAACCCGGTCACCCTGGTGCTCGAGACGATGCGGCAGGGCTTCGTCGGCGGCGTCACGTGGGCCGACACCTGGCCGGGCCTCGTCGCGCTCGCCGGCATCGGACTGGTCGTGGTCACGCTCGCGATGCGCGGGCTGCGGCGCTCCGGCCAGTAGCGCTCCAGGCCGCCACGGGGCCGTGGCTAACATGATCCGCATGCCCCAGCGCGCGGATCTGATCGATCTGGAGTCGCTCCATCTGCGCCCCGGCGAGGGGCGCACGATCGACGCGCGGGTGCGCGTCGACCCGCTCGAGCTGGCGGGCCAGCCGTACCCCGTGGACGGGAGGCGCCGTCGACACCCGGCTCGACATCTCGCGCACGATCTCCGGTTATGCGATGAGGCTTCGCTTCGAGGCGCCGATGACCGGCGCATGCATGCGGTGCATGGCGGACGCGCGGCCGGTGGTGGGCGTCGACGCCCGCGAGGTCGACCAGCCCGGCGACGCCGAGGAGCTTCACAGCCCCTACCTCGAGAGCGGCCTGCTCGACATCGTCGCCTGGGCGCGGGACGCGCTCGTGCTCGCGCTGCCGGCCCAGATCGTCTGCCGCGAGGAGTGCCTCGGGCTGTGCCCGGTCTGCGGCGAGAACCTGAACGAGTCCGACCCGCAGGCGCACCGCCACGAGGCGACGGGCGATCCTCGCTGGTCGAAGCTGCGCGATCTGAAGCTCGGGTAGGCGCCTGGGAAGATGCGGTCGTGACGACGGCCGCGCCCGAGCGCACCCATCGGGTCACGGCGGTGCTTCGCGAGGAGTCCCGCGTGACGCCGCTCGAGCTCTTCTTCGACCTCGTGTTCGTGCTCGTGCTGACCCAGTGCACCGCCCTGATGGCGGCGAAGCCGACCTGGGAAGGGCTCGCCCAGGGCCTGCTCGTGCTCGGGCGTGATGTGGTGGTCGTGGGTCGGCTACGCCTGGCTGACGAGCGTCGTGGAGCCCGAGGAGGGCGCGGTGCGGATCGTGATCTTCGCCGCGATGGCGGCCTTCCTGGTGGCGGCGTTGTGCGTGCCGGAGGCATTCGACGACGAGGCCCTGCTGCTCGCGTGCGCATACGGAGTCGTGCGCGCCGCGCACATCGCGCTGTTCTGGATCGCGAGCCGCGACGACGCCGGGTTGCGCCACTCTGTCGTGGGGCTGGCCGGGAGCACCGCGGTCGGCGTGGGACTGCTGTTCGTCGCGGCGTTCACCGACGGCGGCGCTCCAGGGCATGCTGTGGGTGCTCGCGCTGCTGCTCGACATGGGCGGGCCGTATCTGTTCGGGGCCGAGGGCTGGAAGCTCATGCCAGGGCACTTCGCGGAGCGCCACGGCCTGATCGTGATCATCGCGCTCGGGGAGTCGATCGTCGCGGTCGGCGCGGGCGCCGAGGTCGGGGTCGACGCCGGCGTCGTGCTCGCGGCCGTGCTGGGCATCGTGGTGGCCGCCGCGCTGTGGTGGCTGTACTTCGACGTGGTCGCGCTCGTCGCGGAGCGCCGGCTCTCACAGGCGACCCCGGGGCGCGAGCAGAACGAGATCGCGCGCGACTCCTATTCGTACCTGCATTTCCCGATGATCGCCGGGATCGTCCTGCTCGCCCTCGGCGTGAAGAAGACGATCGGCGACGTGGGGGATCCTCTGAAGGTCGTGCCGGCCGTCGCCATGCTCGGTGGGGCCGCCTTGTACCTGCTCGGGCACGTGGCCTTCCGCTGGCGCAACATCCACACCCTCAACAAGCAGCGCCTGCTGTGCGCCGTGCTGCTGGTCGCGCTGGTCCCGCTCGCGGTCGAGCTGCCCGCGCTCGCGACCCTGGCGATCCTCGCCGGCATCCTGACCGCGCTGATCACCTACGAGGCGCTGCGCTTCGCCGAGCTGCGCGACCGGGTCCGCCACCAGCTCGCCCGCGAGGCGCCGGCCGACTAGGCGGGTGCGTGCGGGGCGGGGTTCGCTAGCATCCCCGGGCCGATGGCAGTCCCAAAGCAGAAGCAGTCGCACTCGCGCACCAACAAGCGTCGCTCGACCCACAAGGCCGCGAGGCCGACCGTGAACGAGTGCCCGCAGTGCCACTCCCCGCGCGTCCCGCACCGCGTGTGCCCGGAGTGCGGCTACTACGGCGGCCGCCAGGTCGTCACCGAACGCGCGTCCTCCGAGGAGAGGCCGTCGCAGACGTCGCGGTAGACGCACTAGGCGCGGATCGAGGCCCTCGTGAGATCGCCGCCGGCGTGCGGGCCGCGGTGTCCTCCGCGGAAACGCGGTGCCTGGTCTTCGGGCCGATCGCCGAGCTGAGCGAGGAGCTCGCCGGCGTGCAGGGGACCGAGATGGTCGACGCGCCCGTGGCGATCAGCAACTCCGAGGAGCCCGCGTCCGCGGTGCGCGCCAAGCCCGACGCGTCGATCGTGCAGGCCGCCAAGGCGGTTGCCGAAGGCCGCGCCGACGCGCTCGTGAGCGCCGGTTCGACCGGCGCGACGCTCGCCGCCGGGCTGCTCAACATCAAGCGACTGCGCGGCGTCTACCGGCCCGGCCTCGCGGTCCTGCTGCCGGTGCCCGGGCGCCCGACGCTGCTGCTCGACGTGGGCGCGACCGTCGAGGTCCGCCCGGAGCAGCTCGTCCAGTTCGCCTTCATGGGAGCCGCCTTCATGGAGGGCGTGATGGAGGTGCCCCGCCCGCGGGTCGCGTTGCTCAACGTGGGGGAGGAGCCCGAGAAGGGAACCCCCACCGTCGCCGAGGCGCACGCGCGGCTCGCCGCGCTCACGAGCACGCCGTTCGAGTTCACCGGCAACGTCGAGGGCACGGCCTGGTGTCCGGGCGAGGCGGACGTGGTCGTCACGGACGGTTTCACGGGGAACGTGGCGCTGAAGCTGATGGAGGGCACGACCCGCACCGTGGTCGGCGCGATCCGCGACGCGATCCGCTCCGGCACGTTGTCCACCCTGGGCGGTTTGCTGATCCGGTCCCGGCTCGGCGCGCTGCGCGAGCGGCTCGACCCCGAGGCGGTCGGCGGCGCCTATCTGCTCGGGCTGCGCAAGCTCGCCGTCGTATGCCACGGCTCCTCGAGCAGCCGCGCGATCGCGAGCGCGATCGCGCTCGCTTCGCGCGGGGTCGAGGAAGACGTCGTTTCCCGCACCGCTGCTGCGCTCGAGGCCGCCGGCGTCGCCCGGGCGACGGGCTCCGGCGACGAACCTCCCGCGTCCGTTCCCGCTGATACTTTCCGCTAGATGGCCCTGACGCGCCAAGAGGTGTTGGAGCTGATCCGCGCGCACCTCTCGGAGGAGCTCGGCATCGATGCCTCCGCGATCGAGGAGCGCAGCCGCTTCAAGGAGGATCTCGAGGCCGACTCGCTGGACCTCGTCGAGCTCGTGGTCGAGCTCGAGGACCGCTACGGGATCCGGATGGCCGAGGACCAGGCCGAGCGGATCAAGACGGTCGGCCAGGCGGTCGACTTCGTCGTCGAGCAGGCTTCCGTCAACCCGACTTCCTAGACCACTTTCGCCTGAGACTGCTTGCCCTATTCGACGAGCTTCCCGAGAACCTCGCACACCAGGCGTTCTCCCACTCATCGTGGGTGGGCGACCGCGCGCAGTCCTACGAGCGCCTCGCATTCCTCGGGGACAGCGTGCTGAACATCGCGGTCTCGCGCGCGCTCTTCCCGCGCTTCCCACGCTCCACCGCTGGGCGGCTGACGAAGATCCGCGCCCAGACGGTGAGCCGGCGCTCTTGCGTGGAGATCGCCCAGGCCGCGGGGGTGCCCGAGCGGATGCGCGCGGCCGCGCCGCCCGGCTTCGAGCACCAGGTCGATCGCCTGGTCGCGGCGGAGAGCGTCCTCGCGGAGGCCGTCGAGGCGGGCATCGGCGCCTGCTTCCTCGAATACGGGTTCGAGCGCACGGCGGAGGCGGTCGCGGAGGCTTTCGAGCCGCAGATCGAGTTCGCGATCGCGAACCTGTACGACTTCAAGAGCGAGTTGCAGGAGCGTCTCGCACGCCGCGGGGAGGTGGTCGTCTACCGCGTGATCGGGGAGCAGGGCCCGCCCCACGATCGCCTGTTCGAGACGGTCGCGGAGGTGGACGGTCGCGCGCTCGGCACCGGCGGCGGGCGCTCCAAGAAGGAGTCAGAGCAGGAGGCCGCGCGGCTCGCGCTGGAGCTGTTGGACTCGGAGGACCGCGCCCACGAGACGGCGGCGGAGGAGTAGCGAAGGTGTCTCCGTGCATCTGAGGTCGTTGACCCTGAAGGGCTTCAAGTCCTTCCCGGACCGCACCTGCCTGGAGTTCGGGCCGGGAATCAGCGTCGTGGTCGGGCCCAACGGCAGCGGCAAGTCGAACATCACCGACGCGGTCCTGTGGGCGCTCGGCGAGCAGAGCCCGCTCGCGGTGCGCGGCCAGTCGATGCAGGACGTGATCTTCGCGGGCGGCCACGGCGTCAAGGGCCGCAGCGCGGCGGAGGTCGAGGTCGTGATCGACAACTCCGACCGCCGGCTCGACTCGGACTTCTCCGAGATCAGCATCTCGCGGCGCATCGACCGCTCGGGCGAGGGCGTCTACCGCCTGAACGGCGCGCGCTGCCGGCTCGTCGACGTGCTCGAGGTGCTCTCCGACACCGGCCTCGGCAAGGAGATGCACTCGGTCATCAGCCAGGGCCGCGTGGAGTCGATCGTGCACTCCAAGCCGGGGGACCGCACCGCTCTGATCGAGGAGGCGGCCGGGCTCACCAAGCACCGCAAGCGCCGCCACCGCGCGCAACTCAAGCTCGCGCGCACGCAGGACAACCTGGACCGCGCGCTCGACGTGGAGCGCGAGGCGCGCTCGCATCTGCGTCCGCTGAAGCGCCAGGCCGAGGCTGCCGAGCTGCACGCGCGGCTCGAGCGCCAGTCGCTGGAGGCGCGCGGGGCGCTGGTCGCGGACGACCTCCTGGTGGTGCGCGCCGAGCTCGCGCAGGTCTCACAGGCGGCGGCCGCCGCGCGCACGGGGCGCGACGGCATCGAGGCCCAGCTCGGCGCGGTCGCGCAATCGCGGGAGGAGGCCGAGCGCGAGCTGGCCGAGCATGGCCGCGAGCGCGAGCGGCTCGCCGGGCGCGCGTTCGCCTCGAGGTCGGCGGTGGACAGGATCTCGCTGCGGCTCGAGTCGGTGGAGCGCGGCATCGAGTCCCTGCGCGGCCGGGTCGAGCGCTCGGAGCGTGCGTTGGGGCCGCTGCGCGAGCAGCTCGACCAGCAGGGCGACGCCGGCGGCGAGCGCCTCGCGGAGCTCGAGGCCGAGCTCGGCCGGCTGGAGCACGAGCGGTCCGCCCGTCTGGACGCGGAGCTTGCGGGCCTCGAGTCCGAGCGCGGCGAGGCTCAGCGGCGCGTGGCGGAGCTTGCCGCGAACGGCGACGCTGCGAACGCCGACCTCGAGCGCGCCGACCGCGAGGTCGAGGAGCTGCGCGGCCGGCGGAGGGCCGCCGGCGAGCGCGTCGAGGAGGCCGCGCGGGCGCGCGGCGCCGTCGCCGAACGTCTCGAGGAGGCACGTGAGCGGGCCCGGCTTGCCCGCGACGACGGCGGCGCCGAGTCGCTCGCCGCACAGCTCGACGTCGAGCCCGGCTACGAGGCCGCGGTGTCCGCGGCGCTGGGCGGGCTCCTGCGCGCGCGCGTGGTCGCGAGCGTGTCCGAAGGCGCGGTCACCGTGTCCGGCCTCGGCGAGGAAGGCGGGCGCGCGCTCGTGCGCCGCGCCTCGCGCGAAGGCGGCGCCGGCGCGACGCCGGTGCCGGGAGCGGAGCGGCTGGCCGATCGCGTGAGGCCCGCGGCGGACGTGGCGGACGTCGTCGGCGCGCTGCTCGCGTCGGCCTGGATCGTCGACCGGATCGAGGACGTCCCGGCTGATTTCTCCGGGATCGCCGTGACCCGTGAGGGAGTTGCCTACGAGTCGCGCGTCGGCGAGGTACGGCGGCTGCCGCTCGGTGCCGGCGGGCGTGACCTCGCGGCACGCAACCGGCTCGCGGACCTCGAGGCCGAGGTCACGCGCGTGGAGGGCGACGTCGAGCGCGCAAGGCAGGCCGCGCAGCAGGCCGTCGCCGCCCTGCAACGCGCGGAGGAGGCGCGCGACGCGGCCGAGGGCCGGCTGCGCGACGTGCGCCGCGAGCACCAGCAGGCCGAGGAGCAGGAGCGCAGGCTCTCGTGGCTCGTGGACGAGCGCCGCCGGCACGGCCCGGGTCCGGAGGACGCGCGCCGCGCCCAGGTCACGGCGGAGATCGCGGCCGAGCGGCGCGTCGCCGACAGCCTCGAACGCGAGCGGCGTGAGCGCGTCGCGCGCATCGAGGCACTCGAGCGCTCGCTGGACCAGGACCGTGGCCTGCTCCCGCGGGCCGAGCAACTCGGGGCCGCGCTGCGCGCGGCGCTCGACGCCACGCAGGCGTGGCGCGAACGGTTCGAGCAGGAGCTGAGCGCGGACGAGCAGCGGGGCGAGGGGTTTGCGGCGGAGCTGCGCGAGCTCGCGCGCCGCGAGTACGAGCTGCAGGGAAGCCTGCGTGAGGCCGGCGAGGCGCTGATGCAGGAGGAGGTTCGCCTGGCACAGGTGCGCGACCGCGAGCAGCTCGTCGCGAGCGAGGTCGCCGAGATCGGGACCCGGCTCGGCGTCGAGCCTGGCGCCGAGGCACCGGAGGCGCTCGGCTCGGACGAGCGATCCGAGCTGGCGGCGCGGCTGGAGCGGCTCGAGCGCCGCCGTGAGCGACTCGGCCCGGTGAATCCGCTCGCCGAGCGCGAGTACGAAGAGGCGCTCGCCCACGTCGAGGAGCTGGAGGTCCAGCGCAAGGACCTGGAGGGTGCGCTCTCCGAGCTGCGCGGCCTGATCCGTGAGACCGACCGTCGCATCCGTGAGAGCTTCGAGGAGACCTTCGAGGCCGCGGCGCGCAATTTCGAAGAGGTGATCGGGCGGCTGTTCCCCAACGGGTCCGGACGGCTGCGGCGCGTGAGCGCGCCGAGGCCGAAGCCCGTGCTCGGCGGCGCCGAAGGCGACGAGCCCGCTCCCGAGCCGGTCTTCGGCGCCGAGCCGGCGACCGACGCACGTGAATCCGATCCCGGGGCAGACCCGTCCGCCGACTTGGCGGCGGACGGCAGTTCTTCCTTCGATTTCGATACCCCCGGTATCGAAATCGAGGTTACGCCGGCCGGCAAGACCACGAAGCGGCTGTCGCTGCTCTCCGGCGGCGAGAAATCGCTCGTCGCGCTCGCCTTCATGTTCGCGGTGTTCCTGGCGCGACCGTGTCCGTTCTACATCCTGGACGAGGTCGAGGCCGCGCTCGACGACGCCAACATCGATCGCTTCCTGTCGCTCGTCGGCGCGTACGCGGACCGCTCGCAGTTCATCGTGATCACCCACCAGCGACGCACGATGGCCTCCGCCGACGTCCTATATGGAGTGAGCATGGGCAACGACGGCGTGTCGAAGGTCGTCTCCCGCAAGCTCGACTCCGACCAGTCGCAGGAGGACGAGGCACGGGCCGCCTGACGCGCGCCGGTTGCGCATGCCCGCTGCCCCCGCGATGATGCGCAGCGTGGAGCGTCCTTGCCTGTTGCTCGTCCCGATGCTCACCGAGCTGGAGTGGGTGATCCGGCCGCAGCTCGAAGAGTGGGCCGAGGTCGCCGCATACGACGCACCCGGGGTGGGCACCGAGCGCGCTCAGGAGTCGGTGGGTGCCGCCGACGTCGCCCGACGCGGCCTCGAGGAGGTCGCGCGGCTCGAATGGGATCGGTTCGTGGTCGTGGCCGACGAGTTCGGTCTTCCGGCGGCGGCATCGGTCGCCGAGGCCGCGGGGCCGCGGTTGCAGGCGCTTGCATTGGGGCATGCGCGCGTGTCGAACACGATGGGCGGCGATCGCCCGGCGATCAATCGCGAGGTGCTGCTGGGGTGCGAGAGCATGCTTCGCAGCGACGCGCGCATGTTCGTGCGGCAGATGTTCAAGATGACCGGCGGCGAGCAGTCCGAGGGCGGGTATCGCGACGAGCTGGTGGAGGAGTACATGCGCCGCGTGCCGCGTGAGCTGGCGGTCCCGTTCTACAGCCCGGCGACGGTCGAGGGCGAGGTCATCGGCCCGGTTCTGAGGGCCCTCGACGTTCCGATGCTGCTCGCCGAGCACAGGGGGTGCCTGATGTTCACGCGCGAGGGCTTCCAGGACGCGGCTGCCGCGCTGCCTCACGCCCGCACTGCAACGTTCGACGAGAAGCCCAGCACGTCTCCGGAGTTCGCGCAGCTGCTGCGCGAGTTCTGCGCCGACCTCGTCGCGGCCGGGGCCTGAGCCCGCGGTCCCTACAATCGCCCGCCATGGCGCGCACATGGCAGGACGTCTTCATCACGGGGAACGGCGATCGCCCCGCCACGTCGGAGCCCGAGCCCGAGGCCGAGCGCCGGGGGTTCTTCCGTCGCCTGCGCGAGAACCTCTCGAAGTCGCGTGAGGCACTCGGCGGAGAGCTGCGCGCGACGTTCACGGGCCCGCTCGACGACGAGACCTGGGAGCGCCTCGAGGAGATCCTGATCTACGCGGACGTCGGCGCGCGCACGACGGCGAAGGTCGTCGAGCGACTCGAGCGCGAGGCCGACGAGGGCTCGCTCGCCGGGGGCGACGACCTCGAGCGGCGGCTGCGCGAGATGCTCGCCGAGGTGGCGAAGGTCGGTGACGATCGCATCGACGTGTCCCATCGCCCGTCGGTGCTCCTGACGGTCGGCGTCAACGGCACGGGCAAGACCACCACGATCGGAAAGATGGCCTGGCACCTCCAGAAGGAGGCCGGGCTGTCGGTGATCATGGCGGCGGCCGACACCTACCGGGCGGCGGCGCAGGAGCAGCTCACCGAATGGGCGTCGCGCGCCGGCTGCGAGATCGTGCGCGCCAATCCCGGGTCGGACCCGGGTGCCGTCGTGTTCGACGCGATCGAGGCCGCGCGGGCCCGCGGGCACGACGTCGTGATCGCCGACACCGCGGGCCGGCTGCACACGCAGGTGCCGCTGATGGACGAGCTTGCGAAGGTGCGCCGCGTGATCGAGAAGCAGATGCCCGGCGCGCCGCACGAGACGCTGCTGACGGTCGACGCCACGACGGGGCAGAACGGCCTGCGCCAGGCCAAGCTCTTCCGCGAGACGGTCGACGTGACCGGCATCGTGCTGACGAAGCTCGACGGCACCGCGAAGGGCGGGATCGCGCTCGCGATCGCCGAGGAGCTCGAGTTGCCGGTGAAGCTGATCGGCATCGGGGAGGGCCTCGACGACCTGCGCCCGTTCGACCCCGAGGACTTCGCGAGCGCCCTGCTCAGCAGCGACTAACGGGCCATTTCGAGGCGATTTGGGGTCGTGGGCCGCGCGGTCCCGTCCCTTGACACGCCGAAACCCCTGCGGTTAGGGTCGCGCCACCGGGCGGCGGGAAGGCGTCACGGTGCGATGAGGCGGCAGGAGCCGTCGTCCCAAGGAAGGGGAGCCGTATGGACACGGGGGAGGCAGGAGGAGGCGCACCGCGACCGCGGTCGCGCGCCGGCAGCGATCCGGAAGGAGCCTCTTCCCGCCCGCAGATGCACGGCTACATACGGGCCGCGGACGCGGCGCACACGGCGGCTCGTGCGGTTCGCGCTGCTCACGTCGGTCGTCGCACTGCTGGCAGCCCTCGGCCCTGCGGTGACGCCGGCGTCGGCTGCGTTCACGTTCGTGGCGGACGAGAACGGCGCCAACGACGAGCCGGGCCAGAAGGACCTCACCCGGCACGGCGTGGACCCCTCCGGCCTGCCGACCAGCCTCGGAGTGAGCTGGAACTGGGACACGACCGGCTTCGGCGGCAGCAACACCGGTGACGCGTGCTCTCTGTTCGACAACGACGACAACGGTTTTGTCGACTTCGCGGTTTGCGTCACGATCGAGGACGACCCGGCCGTTCAGGCGACAACCAGCCCGCGGCTCTTCACGTGCGGAGACGACAGGGTCGACCGTTGCACGACGCCCCATGTGCAGATTCCGAGCCCTCTTTCGTCATGCACCGTGGCGATCACCGCGACTCAGCCGTTCGTTGCGGGTGAGGACACGCCGAACGACACGACTGCCACCTGCACCATCTTCCTGTCCGACGTAGGAGGCACCAACGCGCGGCTCGTCAACACGTGCTCCACGCCTTCGACCGAGCCGAACTCCGACCCGTCGGACTGCGTTCTGATCATCAGGGACGGGTTCATCCGCATAGTCAAGGACGCGTCGCCGAACGATCCGACCGCCCAGTTCCCGTTCTTCCTCGACGGCGGCGCCACTCCCGTGTTCACGTCCAGCGGGAGCGGCACGAGCAGCATCATCCCGGTGACGACGAGCGCCACGCACTCCGTGACCGAAACGGCGCCCACAGGATGGACGCAGACGGGCGCGTCCTGTAACGACGGCAGCCCACTGAACGCGATCAGCGTCAGCGAGGACGAGACAGTCGTCTGCACGTTCACCAACGTTCGCCAGACCGGCAAGCTCGAGGTCAAGAAGTCGCTCGTCCCGAGCGGCGACGCAGGCCTCTTCAACCTCCAGATCGACGGCACGACCGATGCAAACGCCACCAACGTCGGCAATAACGGATCCACCGGAGAAGAGACGCTCCCCACCGGCAACCACACAGTCGGTGAGACGGCCGGCACGAGCACGAGCCTCGACGACTATCAGAAGTCGATCGTCTGCAAGGACAACAACGGGACCGGCGCCACGGTTGCGAGTGTGGGTCCCGACAATGCCGGGCCGCTGACAGTCAATGTCACCAACGGCGCTGACATCGTCTGCACGATCACGAACACACGCGAGGCCGGCAAGCTCGAGGTCAAGAAGTCGCTGGTCCCCTCGGGGGACCCGGGCCTGTTCAACCTCCAGATCGACGGCACGACCGATCCGGACGCGGCCAACGTCGGCAACAACGGCTCCACCGGCGAGCAGACGGTCAACCCCGGCAACCACACCGTCGGCGAGACGGCGGGCACGAGCACGAGCCTGGGTGACTACCAGAAGTCGATCGTCTGCAAGGCCGGCAACGGCTCCGGGTCCACAGTCGCCCAGACATCGGGCGACGACGGCGGACCGCTGACCGTCCCGGTCGCCTCGAACGACGACATCGTCTGCACGATCACGAACACGCGCGAAACCGGCAAGCTCGAGGTCAAGAAGTCGCTCAGCCCAACGGATGACCCCGGCCTGTTCAACCTCCAGATCGACGGATCGACCGATCCTGATGCCACGAACGTCGGAAACGGCGGCTCGACCGGCGAGGAGACCGTCAACACCGGCACGCACACCGTCGGCGAGATCGCCGGCACGAGCACCAGCCTCGCGAACTACCAGAAGTCGATCGAGTGCAAGGCCAACAACGGGACCGGCTCGGTCGTCGCGAGCGTGGGCGCCGACAGCGCCGGGCCGCTGAATGTCCCGGTCGGCTTCGGCGACGACATCGTCTGCACGATCACCAACACCCGTGAGACCGGGCAAGCTCGAGGTGCAGAAGAGCCTCAGCCCAACCGACGACTCCGGGCTCTTCAACCTCCAGATCGACGGCACGACCGACCCCGACGCCGGCAACGTCGGCGACCTGGGCTCGACCGGCGAGGAGACCGTCAACACCGGCGACCACACCGTCGGCGAGACCGCAGGCACCGGCACGGACCTCTCCGACTACCAGAAGTCGATCGTCTGCAAGGACGACAACGGCAGCCGGCGCGACCGTCGCCGAGACCTCCGGTGACGACGGCGGACCGCTCACTGTGCCCGTCGGCTACGGCGACGACATCGTCTGCGTCGATCACGAACACGCGTGAGACTGGCAGCTCGAGGTCACGAAGTCTCTCAGCCCGACTGACGACCCCGGCCTCTTCAACCTCCAGATCGACGGGACCACCGATCCCGACTCTGGGAACGTCGGCGACGGCGGCTCGACCGGCGAGGAGACCGTCAACACCGGCAGCCACGACGTCGGGGAGACCGCCGGCACGGACACCGACCTGGCCGACTACCAGAAGTCGATCGTTTGCAAGGACGACAACGGCAACGGCGCAACGGTCGCCGAAACGTCGGGCGACGACGGCGGACCGCTCAGCGTGCCCGTGGCTTACGGCGACGACATCGTCTGCGTGATCACGAACACCCGTGAGACGGGCAAGCTCGAGGTCACGAAGTCACTGAGCCCGAGCGACGACCCCGGCCTGTTCAACCTCCAGATCGACGGCTCGACCGACCCCGACGCCGGTGACGTAGGCGACGGCGGCTCGACCGGCGAGGAGACCGTGAACACCGGCAGCCGCACGGTCGGCGAGATCGCCGGGACCGACACCGACCTGGACGACTACCAGAAGTCGATCGTCTGCAAGGACGACAACGGCAACGGCGCAACGGTCGCCGAAACGTCGGGCGACGACGGCGGACCGCTCAGCGTGCCCGTGGCTTACGGCGACGACATCGTCTGCGTGGTCACGAACACCCGTGAGACGGGCAGCATCGAGGTCACCAAGAGCCTCAGCCCGTCTGACGACCCAGGCCTCTTCAACCTGCAGATCGACGGGACGACCGACCCCGACTCCGGCGACGTCGGCGACGGCGGCTCCACCGGGCAGGAGACCGTGAACACCGGTAACCACGACGTCGGCGAGACGGCCGGCACCGACACCGACCTGGCCGATTACCAGAAGTCGATCGTCTGTAAGGACGACAACGGCAACGGTGCGACCGTCGCCGAGACCTCCGGTGACGACGCGGGACCGCTCACGGTCCCGGTTGCCTACGGCGACGACATCGTCTGCGTCATCACCAACACCCGTGAGACCGGCAAGCTCGAGGTCACGAAGTCGCTCAGCCCGACCGACGACCCCGGCCTCTTCAACCTCCAGATCGACGGCGCGACGGACCCCGATTCGGGTGACGTCGGCGACGGCGGCTCGACCGGCGAGGAGACGCTGAACACCGGCAGCCACACCGTCGGCGAGACGGCAGGCACCGACACGGACCTCTCCGACTACCAGAAGTCGATCGTCTGCAAGGACGACAACGGCACCGGCGCGACAGTGGCCGAAACGTCGGGCGACGACGGCGGACCGCTGAACATCTCGGTCACGACCGACGCGGACATCGTCTGCGTGATCACGAACACCCGGGAGACCGGCAAGCTCGAGGTAACCAAGTCCCTCAGCCCGACCGACGACCCGGGCCTGTTCAACCTCCAGATCGACGGGAACACCGACCCCGACGCCGGCGACGTCGGCGACGGCGGATCGACCGGCGAGGAGACGCTGAACACCGGCAGCCACACCGTGGGCGAGACCGCAGGCACCGACACCGACCTCGCGGACTACCAGAAGTCGATCGTCTGCAAGGACGACAACGGCACCGGGACGACCGTCGCCGAGACATCGGGAGACGACGGCGGACCGCTGAGCGTCTCCGTGACGACGGACGCCGACATCGTCTGCGTGATCACGAACACCCGTGAGACGGGCAAGCTCGAGGTCACGAAGTCACTGAGCCCGAGCGACGACCCCGGCCTGTTCAACCTCCAGATCGACGGCACGACCGACCCCGACGCCGGCGAACGTCGGCGACGGCGGCTCGACCGGCGAGGAGACCGTGAACACCGGCAGCCGCACGGTCGGCGAGACCGCCGGCACCGACACCGACCTCGCCGACTACCAGAAGTCGATCGTCTGCAAGGACGACAACGGCAGCCGGCGCCACGGTCGCCGAGACATCCGGCGACGACGGCGGACCGCTGACGGTCCCGGTCGCCTACCAGGACGACATCGTCTGCGTGGTCACGAACACCCGTGAGACGGGCAGCATCGAGGTCACCAAGAGCCTCAGCCCGTCGGACGACCCGGGCCTGTTCAACCTGCAGATCGACGGCACGACCGACCCCGACTCCGGCGACGTCGGCGACGGCGGCTCCACCGGGCAGGAGACCGTGAACACCGGTAACCACACCGTCGGCGAGACGGCCGGCACCGACACGGATCTCGGCGACTACGCGAAGTCGATCGTCTGCAAGGACGACAACGGCAGCGGCGCGACGTCGCGCAGACCTCCGGCGACGACGGCGGACCGCTGACGGTCCCCGTCGCCTACCAGGACGACATCGTCTGCGTGGTCACCAACAGCCGCGACACCGGCAAGCTCGAGGTCCAGAAGGTCCTCGACCCCGACACGGACACCGGGCTCGTTCAACCTCGAGATCGACGGCGTCGCTCCGAACCTCGCTTCGATGGGCGTGGGCAACGGCGGCTCGACCGGCGAGCAGACCCTCAACACCGGCAGCCACACCGTCGGCGAGACCGCGGGTTCGGGCACCGACCTGGCGGACTACGCGAAGTCGATCGTCTGCAAGGACGAAAACGGCACCGGGACGACCGTCGCCGAGACATCGAGCGATGACGCCGGTCCGCTGAGCGTCCCCGTGACGACCGACGCCGACATCGTCTGCGTCATCACCAACACGCGCGAGACCGGCAAGCTCGAGGTCCGCAAGTCGCTCAGCCCCACCGACGACCCGGGCAAGTTCAACCTTCAGATCGACAACGCGACCGACCCGGACGCGGCCGAGATCGGCAACGACGGCACGACCGGCGAGGAGACGCTGAACACCGGCAGCCACAACGTCGGTGAGACGGCGGGCACCGACACCGACCTGGCCGACTACCAGAAGTCGATCGTCTGCAAGGACGACAACGGCAGCCGGTGCGACGTCGCCGAGACCTCCGGTGACGACGGCGGACCACTGACCGTCCCGGTCACGACCGACGCGGACATCGTCTGCGTCATCACCAACACGCGTGAGACCGGCACGCTCGAGGTTCGCAAGGACCTCGACCCGAACACGGACGCCGGCCTGTTCGACCTCCAGATCGACGGGACGACGGATCCCGACGCGAACGATGTCGGCAACGGCGGCTCGACCGGTGAAGAGACCCTGAACACGGGTAACCACACCGTCGGCGAGGCCGCCTCGGCGGGCACCGACCTCGCGGACTACCAGAAGTCGATCGTCTGCAAGGACGACAACGGCAGCGGCGCGACCGTCGCGCGAGACCTCCGGCGACGACGGCGGTCCTCTCACCGTGCCCGTCGCCTACGGCGACGACATCGTCTGCACGATCACCAACACCCGCGAGACGGGCGAGCTCGAGGTCACCAAGTCCCTCAGCCCGTCCGACGACCCGGGCCTCTTCAACCTGCAGATCGACGGCACGACCGATCCTGACGCGGGTGACGTGGGTGACGGCGGCTCGACCGGCGCGCAGACCCTCAACACCGGCAGCCACACCGTCGGCGAGACGGCAGGCACCGACACGGACCTCGCGGACTACCAGAAGTCGATCGTCTGCAAGGACGACAACGGCAGCGGCGCAACGGTCGCCGAGACCTCCGGCGACGACGCGGGGCCGCTCACGGTCCCGGTTGCCTACGGCGACGACATCGTCTGCGTGATCACCAACACCCGTGAGACGGGCAAGCTCGAGGTCACGAAGTCGCTCAGCCCGGACACGGATCCCGGCCGGTTCAACCTCGAGATCGACGGCGACACGCCCAACCTGGGCTCCGTGAACGTCGGCGACGGCGGAACGACCGGTGAGCAGACGCTGAACACGGGCGACCACAACGTGGGCGAGTCGGGTGTCGTCGGCACCGACCTCGGCGACTACGCGAAGTCGATCGTGTGCAAGGACCAGAACGGCAGCGGCGACGTGGTCGCCCAGACCGACACGGACTCCCCGGGTCCGCTCACCGTGCCTGTCGCATACAACGACGACATCGTCTGCACGATCTCGAACTCGCGGGAGACCGGGAAGATCGAAGTGCAGAAGAGCCTCAGCCCGACCGACGACCCGGGTCTCTTCAATCTCCAGATCGACGGCACGACCGACCCCGACGCCGGAAACGTCGGCGACCTCGGGTCGACCGGTGAGGAGACCGTCAACACCGGCAGCCACGACGTCGGTGAGACGGCCGGCACCGGAACCAGACCTCGCGGACTACCAGAAGTCGATCGTCTGCAAGGACGACAACGGCACCGGGACGACCGTCGCCGAGACATCGGGCGACGACGGCGGCCCGCTGAACGTCTCGGTCACGACCGACGCCGACATCGTCTGCGTGATCACGAACACCAGGGAGACCGGCAAGCTCGAGGTCACGCAAGTCACTGAGCCCGACCGACGACCCGGGCCTGTTCAACCTGCAGATCGACGGTACGACCGATCCCGACGCGGAGAACGTCGGCGACGGCGGCTCGACCGGCGAGGAGACCCTGAACACCGGCAGCCACACCGTCGGCGAGACCGCAGGCACCGACACCGACCTCTGCCGACTACCAGAAGTCGATCGTCTGCAAGGACGACAACGGCACCGGGACGACCGTCGCCGAGACCATCGGGCGACGACGGCGGCCCGCTGAACGTCTCGGTCACGACCGACGCCGACATCGTCTGCGTGATCACGAACACCCGCGAGACCGGCAAGCTCGAGGTGCGCAAGTCGCTCAGCCCGACCGACGACCCAGGCAAGTTCAACCTCCAGATCGACGGCACCACGGATCCCGACGCCGGGAACGTCGGCAACGGCGGCTCGACCGGCGAGCAGACCCTGAACACCGGCAGCCACACCGTCGGCGAGACCGCGGGCACGAGCACGGCCCTGGCCGACTACCAGAAGTCGATCGTCTGCAAGGACGACAACGGCACCGGGACGACCGTCGCCGAGACCAGTCGGGCGACGACGGCGGCCCGCTGAACGTCTCGGTCACGACCGACGCCGACATCGTCTGCGTGATCACGAACACCAGGGAGACCGGCAAGCTCGAGGTGCGCAAGTCGCTCAGCCCGACGAACGACCCGGGCAAGTTCAACCTGCAGATCGACGGCACGACCGACCCCGACGCCCAGAACGTCGGCGACGGCGGCTCGACCGGCGAGCAGACCGTGAACACCGGCAGCCACACCGTCGGCGAGACGGCCGGCACGGCACCAGCCCTGGCCGACTACCAGAAGTCGATCGTCTGCAAGGACGACAACGGCACCGGGACGACCGTCGCCGCAGACCAGCGGGCGACAACGGTGGCCCGCTGAACGTCTCGGTCACGACCGACGCCGACATCGTCTGCGTGATCACGAACACCAGGGAGACCGGCAAGCTCGAGGTGAAGAAGTCGCTCAGCCCGACGAACGACCCGGGCAAGTTCAACCTGCAGATCGACGGCACGACCGACCCCGACGCCCAGAACGTCGGCAACGGCGGCTCGACCAACGAGCAGACGATCAACACCGGCAGCCACACCGTCGGCGAGACGGCCGGCACCGGCACCAGCCTCGGCGGACTACCAGAAGTCGATCGTCTGCAAGGACGGCAACGGCACCGGCGACGACGGTCGCGCAGACCAGCGGCGACAACGGCGGCCCGCTGACCGTGCTCGGTCACGACCGACGCCGACGTCGTCTGCACGATCACCAACACGCGTGAGACCGGGAAGCTCGAGGTGCGCAAGCGGCTCGACCCGACCACCGACGGCGGCAAGTTCAACCTGCAGATCGACGGCGCCACGCAGGCGGCCAACGTCGGCCACAACGGGACCACGGGAGAGAAGACCGTGAACACCGGGAACCACACGGTCGGTGAGACCGCAGGCAGCGGATCCAACCTCTCCAACTACGTCAAGTCGATCGTGTGCAAGGACGCGGCGGGCGTGGTCGTAGCCAAGGGCTACGACGCCGGCCCGCTGACCGTCAACGTGCCCCACGGATCCGACATCGTCTGCACCATCGTCAACAAGCGCAAGACCGGGAAGCTCGAGGTCATCAAGAAGATCGACCCGCCGACCGACCCTGGGCGCTTCGACCTGCGGATCGACGGCACGGTCGAGAAGAACGAGGCCGCGAACAACGACACCACCGGCGAGAAGACGGTGACGACAGGCTCCCACGCCGTGAGCGAGAGCGCGGACGACGAGACCTCGCTGTCGAACTACTCATCGACGATCGTGTGCAAGGACAACAACGGCAGCGGCGCCATCATCGCCCAGAAGACGGGCCCTGGATCGCTCTCGGTCTCGGTCCTGATGAACGCCGACGTGGTCTGCACGATCACCAACACCCGCAAGACCGGCAAGCTGGAGGTCGTCAAGGACCTCGAGCCGCAGAGCGACCCCGGGCGCTTCGACCTGCGGATCGACGGCGCCGTCCTCGCAGACGAGGCCGGTGACGGCGGCACCACGGGCGAGCGGGTGGTAAACACGGGATCGCACACGGTGAGCGAGACGGCCGACGGCGAGACCAGCCTGAACGGCTACACGTCGCACATCGTCTGCAAGGGCAGCAACGGAAGCGGCGCCACCGTGGCGCAGGGCCAGGGGACGAGCCTCGCGGTCCAGGTAACGGACGGCTCCGACATCGTCTGCACGATCACGAACGTTCGCCAATCCCTGCCCGGACGGATGACGGGAGGCGGCAGCGTCCTGGATGACAACCCGTATCGCACGACCCACGGGTTCGAACTGCACTGCTCCGTGGACGACCTGCCCAACAGGCTGGAGGTCAACTGGAGCAGCGGCGAGCGGTTCCACCTGACCGAGCTCACCTCGGCCTTCTGCTTCGACCACCCGGACATCGCGCCGCCGCCGCCCGCGGCAGGCTTCGACACCTACGTTGGGACCGGTACCGGGCGCTACAACGGCATCGCGGGAGCGACCGCGGAGTGGACGTTCACCGATGCCGGCGAGCCGGGGACCGAGGACACCGCACGGATCAAGATCACGAACGCCCAGGGCGACGTGGTGCTCGACGTGTTCGGCCCGCTGCGCAAGGGCAACCACCAGGCGCACGCACACTGACCCCAGGCCGGGCGCCGTGCGCCCGGGCCTGGGGTCTGGCTAGGTAGCCGCCGCTTCGGCGGCGCGCTGCCGGGCCGGACCGTGCTCTTCGCCCGCCGTCACGGGGTCGCGCTTGCGGTCGCCGAACAGCCTGAGCTGCCCTCGCACTTGCTCGGGGCGGGGCCGGTCCTCGAGGAGCGGCGCCCGATCAGGCCGGTAAGCGCGCGGGCGCGGCTCGCTCAGACCGCGCACTCGCCTTCACCGCGAACCACCTCGTAGAGCTCCTTGCGGTTCCAGTCGATGAAGTGCGTGATGTGCTCGGGCCCGAACTCGACCGGCATCGAGAGGTCCTTCACGAGCCCCTCGAACTGGTCGGCCCCGACCCGCTCGACGAAGGCGTTGAAGACCTCGCCTTCGTTGCGGTTGGCCTCGTAGTGGCGCACCCAGCGCTCGACCGCGTCCGGCACGCGCTTGGCCGGGATGCGTGACTTGAGGCGCGTGCCCATCACCACGTTGCCGCCCTCGTAGTTGCCGCCGAGGTGCGGGATGTAGGCCGGCAGCTGCCGGCCGCCGACCTTCATCGCCGCGCCGTAGAAGCCGATGTTGGCGATGTGGTGCTGCGAGCACCCGTTCGGGCAGCCGCTCATCTTCACGTGGATCTGGCGCGTCAGCTCGTCCTCGATCTGCATCTCCTCGAGCCGCTGCTGCACGGCCTCGTTGAGCCCCATGGAGCTCGTGATGCCGAGCTTGCAGCTGTCGGTTCCGGGGCAGCTGACCACATCCGCGATCTGGTGTGCCCCGGCGTCTCCGAGGTCAAGCTCCTTGGAGGCGCTGCCAGACGTCGTAGACGCTCTCGTCGCGGACCCACCGCAGCAGGAGGTTCTGGTGCACTGTGGTGCGCGCGTAGCCACCCGTGAAGTCGCGCATGACCTGCGCGAGGCCGCGGAACTGCTCGGGCGTGAGGTCGCCGCGGGTGACCTTCACCTCGACGGTCGAGAAGCCCTCCTGGCGCTGCGGCTTCACGTTCGACGCCGCGAAGGCCGCGAACTCGCGCTTGTCGCCGTTCGGGCTGCCGAACTCGGACGGCGGCGGCGGGGCCTTGGCCTGCTCGTTGTCGACGAACAGGAGAGGGTCCGGGTTGAAGTCACGGTCGTTGACCCAGTCGCCCTCGAGCTCCTCGTCGACCATCCGCCGGAACTCCTCGATCCCGACCTTGTCGATCAGGAACTTGATGCGGGCGCGGGCGCGGTTGGCGCGCAGGAACTCCTGGCGGTCGAAGATCCGCAGCACGGCCTCGGAGATCTTGAGGTACTCGCCGTCGTCGACGGTCGCGAACTCCCAGAAGGGCGCGCCGACGCGAGGCATGATCGAGGTGCCGCCCCCGGTGCGGATCTCGAAGCCCCTGACCTGCTTGCCGTCGATCTCGCGGATCCGCGGGAGGAAGCCGAGGTCGTGGATGTTCGTGATCGCGCGGTCCTCGTCGGTGGAGGTGAAGGCGACCTTGAACTTGCGCGGCAGCAGCTGGCACACCTCGTTGCGCACGAAATAGCGCACGAACGCGCCGACATAGGGGGTGGGGTCGAACAGCTCGCCCTCGCACACGCCGGCCCACGGGTCGCCGGTGACGTTGCGGACGGTGTTCCCGCAGGCCTCGCGGCTGGAGAGTCCGGTCTCGCTGATCATGCGGATCGCCTTGGCCGCGTCGGCGAGCGGGACGTGGTGGAACTGGAAGTTCTGCCGCGTCGTGATGTGCCCCTTCTTCAGCGGGGTGTACATCTCGGCGAGATCGGCGAAGGACTCCATCTGCTCCGGCGGAGACGCCGCCGAATGGCAGCTTCACGCGGATCATCTGGACGCCCTCCTGGCGCTGGCCGTAGACGCCCTGCTTGAGGCGGAAGCCGATGAACTGGTCTTCGGCCGTCTGCCCGTCGAGGAACTTGCGCGCCTCGGTGTCGAAGTCGTCGAACTCGCGCTCGATGATCGGGATCACGTGCCCCGGGACGTTCTCGACGACCTCGGGGTTCTCGAGCGACCCCTTGCGGCCCTTGGGCTTTGCGTCTACAGAGACAGGTTCCATGGTTTCCCCTCGCCGAGGCTGGGCGTCCGCGCGAATATAGCAAAAAGGGGATTGAGAATTAGGTATTTAACCCGTTCGCTCTGCTTGACGGGGGTTCAGGGCGATGGTGGGGTCGCCACTTGGATCGCGGGGAAGGGGCGTGGTGGCAAGGCGACGCCACCCGGCCGGGACCGGGTGGCGAACCCCTGCGAGGAGCCTGTTCTTCCCCCGACGCCTGTCGAAGGAAACGAAGACCTTCCGACCTCTGCCGGGTGAATACCCGGTCAGCTGCTTCCTGAATCGCGCTTCTTGACTCTGCCGACGATGTTGGGCGCCTATGCTTGGGGCTGCCGGTGTTCGACGCTCTCTCCGACAAGCTCCAGTCCGTCCTCTCCGACGTCCGCTCACGCGGCAAGCTGAACGAGGACGACGTCAACAAGGCGATGCGCGAGATCCGCCTCGCGCTGCTCGAGGCCGACGTCAACTTCAAGGTGGTGCGCGGCTTCACCTCGGTGGTCAAGGAGCGCTGCCTCGGCCAGGAGGTGATGGAGAGCCTCAATCCCGGCCAGCAGGTCGTGAAGATCGTGAACGAGGAGCTGACGCGCGCTGATGGGCGACTCGGCGCGGACGATCGCCTTCTCGCCGAAGGCCGCCCACCGTGATCCTGATGGCCGGCCTTCAGGGCTCGGGCAAGACGACCGCCTGCGGCAAGCTCGCGACGCTCCTGGCGAGCGAGGGCAAGAGCGTGTCGATGGCCGCCTGCGACGTGTACCGCCCGGCCGCGGTCGACCAGCTCGTGAAGGTCGGGGCCCAGGCCGGCGCGACCGTCTACGAGCAGGGCACCGACCGCGACCCGCGCGACATCGCCGAATGGGCGCTCGACCAGGCGCGCCGCGACGAGCGCGACGTGCTGATCGTGGACACCTCCGGCCGTCTCCACGTCGACGAGGACCTGATGAAGGAGCTGGCCGACATCAAGAAGCGCGTGCGGCCGCACAACGTCCTGCTGGTGGTGGACGCGATGACCGGCCAGGACGCGGTCAACGTGGCCGAGCAGTTCGCCGACACCGCGCAGTTCGACGGGGTCGTGATGACGAAGCTCGACGGCGACGCGCGCGGCGGCGCCGCGCTCTCGATCAAGGCCGTCACCGGCAGGCCGATCATGTACGCCTCGACCGGGGAGAAGCTGGCCGAGTTCGAGCCCTTCCACCCGGACCGCATGGCCTCGCGGATCCTCGGCATGGGCGACGTGCTGACGTTCATCGAGAAGGCCGAGCAGACCGTCGACGCCGACCGCGCGCAGGAGCTCGAGCGCAAGATCCGCAAGCAGGAGTTCGGGTTCGACGACTTCCTCGACCAGATGAAGCAGGTCCGGCGCATGGGCCCGATCGGGAACCTGCTCGGCATGATGCCCGGCTTCGGCCAGCTCAAGCAGCTCAAGAACGCGAAGGTGGACGAGCGCGAGCTTGACCGGATCGAGGCGATCGTCACCTCGATGACGCCCGAGGAGCGGCGCAAGCCCCAGATCATCAACGGGTCGCGGCGTAAGCGCATCGCGGCCGGGTCCGGCACCTCCGTGCAGGGCGTCAACCAGCTGATCAAGCAGTTCGGGCAGATGCAGAAGATGATGCGCTCGCTCCAGCAGGGCAAGATGCCCTCGATGGAGCAGCTGATGCGCGGCGGGCGCTAGGGCGCCCGACTGCCCTATCCTTCGCGGCGTCCCCGAACGACGAAAGGTTTCGACTTGGCGGTCAGGATCAGGCTCACCCGCGTGGGCGCGAGGAACAACCCGATGTGGCGCGTGGTGGCCACCGACCAGCGCAACCCGCGCGACGGGCGCTTCATCGAGGTGCTCGGCCACTACAACCCGCAGACGGATCCCTCGACGATCGTGCTCGACGAGGACAAGGTGAGGGGTTGGATCCAGAAGGGCGCCCAGCCCTCGGGGACGGTGAAGAAGCTCCTCAAGGCCAAGGGGATTGCGGCCTGAAGCAGCTGCTCGAGTTCCTCGCAAAGACGCTGGTCGACAATCCCGACCAGGTCCGGGTCGACGAGTTCGAGGAGGAGGACGAGACGATCGTGTACGAGCTGATCGTCGCCGAGGAGGATCGCGGAAAGGTGATCGGCCGCAACGGCCGCACCGCGAAGTCGCTGCGCGCCGTGATGAAGGCCGGTGGCACCAAAGAGGGAAAGCGAGTCCTCGTCGAGATCGTCGACTGATGCGCTCCGCATCGGTCGCGTCGGCCGCCCGCACGGGAACGACGGCGCGTTCACGGTCAGCGAGCCCACGGACCGGCTGGAGCTCCTCGACGCCGGCCGCCGCGTGACCGTGGCCGGCCGTGAGGCCGAGGTCCGATGGCGCAAGGGCACCGCGCAGCGGCCGCTCGTGAAGCTCGAGGGCACCGACACCCGCGCGCAAGCCGAGGAGCTGCGCGGCGAGGCGATCCTCGTGCCGCGCACGGAGCTCGCTCCGCTGGCCGCCGGCGAGTTCCTCGTGGACGACCTCGTCGGCTGCGCGATCGTCGACGGAGCGAGGACGGTGGGGACCGTGCGCGAGGTGCTCGTCCTCCCGGCGGCGGATGCGCTCGACGTCGAGGACGAGAGCGGCGAACGCGTCCTCGTCCCGCTCGTGGCGGACGCAGTGCGATCGGTCGACCTGTCCGCGCGGCGCATCGACGTCGACATGGGGTTCGTGAGCGCCGATGGTGATTGACGTCTTCACTCTGTTCCCGGAGTGGTTCGGCTGGTTCCAGTCACAGCGGCACGTGCGAAACGCGCTGCGACTCGGTCACGACCTGCGCCTGTTCAACTACCGCGACACGACGCCGCTCTCGCACGGGCAGGTCGACGACACTCCATACGGAGGCGGTGCGGGGATGCTGATCCGGGTCGACGTCGTCGACGCGGCGCTGCAGGCCGTGTACGGGCCCGACACCGGCGCGATGCTGGCCGCGCGCCGGGTCGTGGTGCTGACGCCCGCGGGGCGTCAGTTCGACGACGCGGTTGCGGACGAGCTTGCCGGCGGCGATCGGCTCACCCTGCTGTGCGGTCGCTACGAGGGCGTGGACGAGCGCGTCCGCGAGCATCTCGCCAACGACGCCCTGTCGGTCGGGTCCGTACGTGCTGTCGGGCGGCGAGCTGGCCGCGATGGTCGTCGCGGACGCCGTCCTGCGAAAGCTCCCCGGCGCCCTCGGCGACGAGCAGAGCCCCGTCGAGGAGTCCTTCAGCTCGGCCCTCGAGGGCGGAATCGAGTACCCGCACTACACGCGCCCGGCGAGCTACAGGGGGTGGGACGTGCCCGAGGTGCTCCTCTCGGGCCATCACGAGCAGGTGCGGACGTGGCGCCACCAGGAGGTGAAGCGCCGGAAAGCGGCGGGCTGACCGCCGTCATTTCGCTAACATCAGCCGCCCGTCCAGATTTTTCCCCGGAGCCGCCCCGCAAGGCGGCTCTTTCATCGCCATGACCGAGATGATCGACACCCTGGAGCGCCGGCAGGTGCGCGCGATCCCGGACTTCCGTGTGGGAGACCGGGTCCGGGTCCATTTCCAGGTCGTCGAGGGCACGCGGCGCCGCACCCAGGTCTTCGAAGGCGTCGTGCTCAAGCAGAAGGGCGGCAGCTCGCGGCGCACCTTCACCGTCCGGAAGCTGTCCTTCGGTGTCGGCGTGGAGCGCACGTTTCCCGTGCACTCCCCCAAGATCGAGCGGATCGAGGTCGTGGGCCGCGGTGAGGTCCGCCGCGCGAAGCTCTACTACCTGCGTGGACGGGTCGGCCGGGCGGCGCGACTGCGCGAGATGCGCGACTTCCGCCCGGAGGAGGTCGCCACGATCGCCGCGCCGGGACAGGATGTCGCTGCCGCGGACGGCGCGCCGGCCGGCGAGGAGCTCGTCGCCGAGTCCGCCGAGCAGACCGAGCCCGAGGCCGCTGCGGTCGAGTCGGCCGAGCCCGAGGTCGCGGAGGAGTCACCCGCGGAGGGCGACGCTGCCGAAGCCGAAGCCGAAGGCGAGCAGGAGGCCGAGGCCGAAGCCGCGCCTGCGGATGAGCCGGCCGCCGAGGTCGCCGAGGCCGCGCCCGAGGGTGAGGCATCCGATCCTGGGGACGAGGCTTCCCAGGGCGAGCAGCAGCCCGCTTGAGCAGTTCGGCCGGCACCATGTTCCGGCGGATCAAAGAGAACTCGCTTGTCGAGCTGGTGGTGATCGTCGCGCTCGCGATCGGCCTGGCGCTCGGGATCCAGGCGATCCTCGTCAAGCCCTACCGGATTCCGAGCGAGTCGATGGAGCCGACCCTCGACGTCGGCCAGCGGGTGCTGGTCAGCCGCGTGAACTACAAGGTCAGCGATCCCGACCGCGGCGACGTGGTCGTGTTCCACCCGCCCACGGGCGCGGCGGACAACACCTGCGGCGCCGATCACGCCGACAACCAGCTCTGCCCGCGGCCCGAGGGCGGCAAGGACGACGTCAACTTCATCAAGCGCATCGTCGCTGTGCCCGGGGACACGCTGTCGGTGCGCAACGGCCGTGCGGTGGTCAACGGCAAGCTCCAGGACGAGCCGGACATCAGGCCCTGCGCACCAGGAACCTGCAATTTCCCGGATGCGATCAAGATTCCGCCGGGTCACTTTTTTATGATGGGCGACAACCGTGGGGCGAGCGACGACAGCCGGTTCTGGGGCCCCGTCCCGGAGGAATGGATCATCGGGCAGGCATTCGCCACCTACTGGCCTCCCAAGCGGGTCGGGATCCTCTGAGTTGACCGAGCCGCCCGCGGGCAAGCGGGCGGACGCTCCACGCGGGAAGCGCCGGCGCAAGACGGCCGGGCGCCTTTTCAGGTTCGACCGTGCGCTCGGGCATCGCTACGTGGCGGGCGCGGACGAGGCAGGCCGGGGTAGCCTCGCGGGCCCGCTCTCGGCCGCGGCCGTGCTGCTCGACTACGAGCGCATCACGACGCGCGAGGTGAGGGCCCTCACGCGGCTCGACGACTCCAAGGCCCAGGACCCCGAGGAGCGCGAGGCGCTGTACCCGCTCGTGATCCGCACGGCGGTGCGCGTGGCGGTCACCTCGCGATGCGTGCGCGGAATCGACGAGCGCGGGCTGCACGTGACGAACCTCGCGGCCCTGCGCGACACGCTGCGCCGCGTCGCCGTGCCCGGCTGCGTCTGCCTGGTGGACGGCTTTCGCGTCGGCGACGTCGGGCACACCCAGGAGGCCGTGATCGACGGCGACGCCCGCAGCGCCGCGATCGCAGCCGCCTCGATCGTCGCGAAGGTCAGCCGCGACCGCTACATGCAGCGGATCGCGGAGGAGATGCCCGGGTGGCACTTCCACTCGAACGTCGGGCTACTCGACGCCCGAGCACCGCGCCGCCATCGCGCAGCACGGCATCAGCGACCTGCACCGGCGCTCCTTCCAGTCGATCGCCTACCAGCAGCTGGCGATCGACGCCTGACGGCCGGGAGGCCTAGCCGCCCTCGATCTCGCGCGCCCGGCGCGCGTCGTCCGCGGTCACGTGCTCGGGGCCGACCAGCTCCCAGCCGGGGTCGTGTGCCCCGGCCCACGGGCCGAGCCGCGCGGGGTCCGCGCGCCCCGCATCCAGCCCGTAGCCGCCGCCGCCGGGCGCGCGCACCTCATAGGTCACGATCACGTAGCCGGGACGCTTGTACCAGGCCGGCCAGTAGCTGTAGGAGAGGTCGATCGGCCGGAACCGGCCGGTCGCGATCAGGTGGTTGTGCTCGAAGGGGTAGTTGTAGACGAGCCGCAGCGGCCGCGGGCTGCGCTCGACGGACCGCAGCAGTCGCTCGACAAAACGGGCGAACACGAGCCCGGTGAACGGGTTGTACAGGTAGACGACCGAGAGATCGTCCGGGATCTCGTACTGCAGGACGTCGGCGGTCACGAAGTCGACGCTGCCCGCCTTCGGCCGCAGCCGCGATCCCTCGAGGTTGCGGCGTGCCGCGCGCGTGAGGTCGTCGGAGATCTCGACTCCCACGGCGCGGGCGAAAGGAAAGCGCGCCGCGACGAGCACGGCCGGCCCCTTGCCGGACCCGAAGTCCGTGAATACGTCCGCGGGCGTGACCGCGAGCCGCGCGAGCGCGCGTCGCACGCCGACCCAGTGCGAGCCCTCGTACCCGAGCCGCCCTTTGGCCGCCACCCCGAGCTCCTCGAGGTCGATGTCTCCCTCGGTGCGGATCCCGTATCTCAGCTCCATGACCCGGTGGGCCGCGGCCACGAGCCTCCAGTACCCGCGCCGCGCGGTGCGCCGCGGGATCCGGCGGAGCTCTCGGCGGTCGATCATGGCGGACAGTCTCCCGGGTAGACCGGCGCGTGCTGATCAGAAGGCGGCCTCCACGTGCTCGAGCCGGACCAGCTCGCCGGCGGGGGACAGGACGACGCCGATCACGTCGAGGCGGAGCTCGACCGTGCCCCTCAGCGCGCCCTCCCCGGCGCGCGCGGCGAGCCAGATGCGCGCCATCCTGCGCACGCGCGCCCGCTTGTGGCGGCCGACGGCCTCGATCGGGTCCGCGGGCCCGCTGCGGCTTCGCCCGCGCGCGACGAGCGTCTTCACCTCGCAGAACGCGAGGGTCGCGTCGCGACGGGCGATCACGTCGATCTCGCCTTCGCGCACGCGGTAGTTGCGAGTGACGATCGTCCAACCGGAGCGCTCGAGATGCCGCGCCGCGATCTCCTCGCCGCGACGGCCCAGCGCCCCTCTTGGGTCGTTTGCCATGGGCACATCCAAGCCGGAATCATCGGGAGCGGGGGTCACGAACCGCGCGGCTTCGAAACAAGTTCGAGAACACCTCTTCCACACATGCGAATCGGCGCATTCGGAGCGCATCCGGTCACGCGTTCACGCCTACGGTCCCCGGCATGCTCTCTCGCGCACTCACCTTCTCGCTGCTCGGCGTGGACGGGATTCCCGTCACGGTCGAGGCCGACATCCACTCGGGCCTCCCCGCGTTCACGATCGTCGGGCTCCCCGACACCGCGGTCCAGGAGTCGCGCGAGCGGGTGCGCGCGGCGCTGCTCAACTCGGGGTTCGAGTTCCCGCTTCGCCGGATCACGGTCAACCTCGCGCCCGCGGACCTGAGGAAGGCGGGCCCGGGCTTCGATCTCGCGCTCGCGGCGGCCCTGCTGGCGGCCTCGGGGCAGGTCCGCAGCGACCGCCTCGGCTCCTGTGCGGTGTGCGGGGAGCTTGGGCTCGACGGTTCCGTGAGGGGAGTGCGGGGGGCGATCGTGATGGCGCAGGCGGCGCGCCGCGCCGGCTGCGAGACCCTCCTGGTGCCGCACGCCAACGCCGCCGAGGCCGGGTTGATCGAGGGCATCGAGGTCGCCGGGATCGAGACGCTGCTCGGGCTGGTGCGGTTCCTGTCCGGTCAGGAGATGCCGGCCGGCCCGGCCGTCGATCCCGCGCGACTGCTCGCCGCGCACGCCGCGCCCGAGGAGGACTTCCGCCAGGTGCGCGGTCACCATGCGCTGCGGCGGGCGCTGGAGGTCGTCGCCGCCGGCGGCCACAACGTCCTGATGGTGGGCCCGCCCGGGAGCGGGAAGTCGATGGCGGCGAGGCGGCTGCCCTCGATCCTCCCGCCGCTGTCGCTCGAGGAGGCGCTCGCGGTCACCCGTGTCCACAGCGTGGCGGGGACGCTGGGCCCCGAGCCGATCGCGCGCGTGCGCCCGTTCCGCGCGCCGCACCACTCGATCTCCTCGGCCGGACTGGTCGGGGGCGGCTCGCCCCCGTCGCCGGGAGAGGCGAGCCTCGCCCAGCACGGTGTCCTTTTCCTCGACGAGGTGGCCGAGTTCTCGCGGCCTGCGCTCGAGGCGCTGCGCCAACCCCTCGAGGAGGGCAGCGTGCGGGTCACCCGCGCACAGCGGACGGTCGAGTTCCCGGCGCGGTTCATGCTCGTGGCGGCGAGCAACCCGTGCCCGTGCGGCAACTACGGCCATGCGCGGCGCGAGTGCGCCTGCCCGGGGTCGATGCTGAACCGGTACCGGGCCAAGCTGAGCGGCGCGCTGCTGGACCGGATCGACATCGTCCTGCGCGTCGACCAGCCCCCACGTGCGGAGTTGCGCCGGCGCGGGCGAGCCCGAATGCTCAGCCGCGATCCGCGCACGCGTGATCGCGGCGCGCACGGCACAGCGCCGCCGGCTGGCCGGCTCGGCCGCGACCTGCAACGCCGACATGACCAGCGCGCAGTTGCGACACGTCTGCGGCCTCGACGCGGCCGCACGCAGGGCGCTGGTCGACGCCCACGATCGCGCCGGGCTCACGATGCGGGGCCACGACCGCGCGATGCGCGTCGCCCGCACGCTCGCGGACCTCGACGGGAGCAGGCGGGTGGGGCGCGCGCACATCGCCCAGGCCGTCGCTTACCGCGTCCAGGAGCACGAGCAGGCGCCGGTCGAGGCCGCCACCGCATGAGCGCGTGCGACGCGTGCCTGCGCCGCTCGGCCCTGCTCGGCGCGCTTGCGCCGTGGATCGCCCGCGCGCTCGACGAGCACCGCCGCCTGCCCGCGATCCTGGCGCTGCCCGACGAGGATCTGATCGAGGCCGTGTGCGGTGCGCGGCGTGCGCGCCTCGACGAAGCCATGGGAGCGTTCCGCGCGGCTCGCGCGAGGGAGGAGGCGGCCCGCGCCGGGCTCGAGACCGTCTGTCCCCACGGCGGGGCCTACCCGCCGCGGCTGCGCGCAGCCGAGGATGCGCCGGCCGCGCTCTACCTGCGCGGCCTCACGAGCCTGCTCGCGGTGCTCGCCGCCGAGCGGCCCGTCGCGATCGTGGGCTCGCGTCGTGCGTCGCCTTACGGGCTCGAGGTCGCCCGCACGCTCGGCCGCGAGCTCGCGGCGAGCGGGGTGCCGGTCGTCAGCGGGATGGCCTTCGGCGTGGACGCCGCCGCGCACGAGGGCGCCCTCTTCGCGCGCGGGCCGGCGATCGCGGTGATGCCGTCGGGGGCAGACGTCGCGTATCCGCGCTCCAAGCGCGGTCTTCACCGGCGGCTGTGCGAGCACGGCCTCGTCGTGTCGGAGATGCCGCCCGGGGCGGCGCCGTTTCGCTGGAGTTTCCCCGCCCGCAACCGCATCATGGCGGGCCTGGCGAGCATGACTGTCGTCGTCGAGGGCACCACCGCGTCCGGGTCGCTGATCACCGCCCGCTTCGCCCAGCAGCTCGGCCGCGACGTCGGGGCCGTGCCGGGCGCCGTCACGTCGGGCCTGGCGGCCGGCCCGAACGCCCTGCTCGCCGACGGGGCATGTCTCGTGCGATCGGCCGGCGACGTGCTCGACTCCCTGTACGGGCCGGGCCGCGGGCCTCCCGGCCCGTACGACCCCCGGACGGGAGCGGGCCTGCTGCACCCGATCCCCCCGAAGCTCCAGCGCCTGCTCGATGCGGTGGAGGCCGGGGGCGGGGTGGACGCGCTGGTCCGGGCCGGGGAGCCCGTCGGCGAGGTGCTGGCCGGTCTCACGGAGCTCGAGCTGCTCGGGCTGGTCCGGCGGGGACCGGGCGGCTCCTACGTCCGAAGGGCACGGGGCGGGACCTATGCTTGAGGGCGATGGCAGACGAGACGGCGTATATCCCGCGGGTGTTGTCGATCGCGGGCTCGGACTCCGGCGGCGGCGCGGGCATCCAGGCCGACCTGAAGGCATTCGCGCGCTGCGGCGTGCACGGCATGACCGCGATCACGGCGATCACGTGGCAGAACACGGTGGCCGTCGAGGGCGTCACCCCGGTCCCGCCGAGGCGATCGTGGGACAGGTGCGGGCGGTCGCATCGGACATCGGCGTGGATGCGGTGAAGGTCGGGATGCTCGGCTCCGTCGAGACGATCGAGGCCGTCGGGGCGGCGCTCGACCTCGTCCCCGACGCCCCCGTGGTGCTCGACCCGGTGATGGTCGCCGAGAGCGGCGCGCCGCTGCTCGAGCAGGGGGCACGCCGCGCGCTTGTCGCGCTCCTGTCGCGCGCGACCGTCGTGACGCCGAACCTGCTCGAGGCCCGCGCCCTGGTCGAGGAGGGGGGAGGCGACCCGTCCGGCGACGCGGCCGCGCTCGCGCTGGCGGTGAGGGCGCTGGGGCCCTCCCACGTGGTGGTCACGGGGGGGCACTCCGACGGCAATGACAGCGTCGACCACTACACCGACGGAGAGCGGGTCGTGCCGATCCCGGGGCCCCGGTATCCGGGCGGGCGCGTCGCACGGGTCGGGATGCACGCACTCCTCGGCGCTCGCCGCCCACCTCGCGCTCGGCGCCGGCCCGCTCGAGGCCGCGGTCGCCGCCAAGGCCATCGCGGCCGAGGGAGTCCTCGAGGGCCTGCGCGAGATCGGCGCCGGGCCGGGGCCGGTGGACGTGCTCGGCGTCGCCGCACGCGCGGCCCGCCGGGCCGGACGGGCATCCGGCACGCCGCCGGCCGCCGAGCGGGCCGGAAGCCCTCTCGTATAATCCTGGCCGTGAAGTTCCTGCGTCTGATGCCGGGCAGGGGGGAGGTCGTCCTCGCGGAGGGCGATCCGCAGCTGTCCGAGGACGAGGAGCGCCTGATCGAGGAGTTCCGCAGCCAGCTCGACTCCGGCATGTGGGCTGCGGTGCCGACCACCGACGGTTCCACGGGCCGCCGCGAGGCCGTGATGGTCAAGGACTATTCCGAGATACCCCAGGGCACCGAGCGCGTGATCTTCTTCCCGCGCGCCGCCGGCGGCTAGCGAAGCTCCGACGTGTCGATGCTCGCGTTCGTGGTCGTTGCGCTCGTCGCGGCTGCACTTGCGACCTTCGTGGTGCTCTCGCGCCTGCGGGCCCTGCAAGCCGCCCGCCGCCGCGACGAGCGCCGTTCCCGGGGCCTCGGCCGGCGCGCGCCGCGCATCGACCCGGGCACCGAGCGCCGCGCCGAGCGCCGCGCGCGCGCGTTGCTGCGCTCGATCGTCAACCGCGACGAGTGGGAGATGTACCGCGACCTCGGCTTCATCCGCGTGATCGGCCGCAACTCGCTCGACGAGTCCGGGACGGGGGCGTACTGCTACCTGATCTATCCCCACAAGCCGATCGTCGCCTTCCTGCCCGGGTCCAACAGCCTCATGAGCGAGTACTGCGTCGAGTTCCCCGACCACGAGGAGCGTGTCTACGGCCCGAAGCTCCCGGACTCCGACGACGTGCTCGCGAAGTGGATGATGCTGCGCTCCGACGAGGAGGGCCTGATCAAGCGCGCGAACATGCACCTGCCGGGCCGGCAGGTCGACCCGCAGCACGTCCGCCGTGACCTCTGGCGTCTCAAGGCCTGGGAGCGCGACCGCACCCGCAAGGCGGACGTCGCGGTGAGCGCATGAGCGCCCCGGGCGACACGACCGTCGACACCCGCCGGCGCAGCCGGGCCTTGGTCGAGGGCGCCGATCGCGCGGCCGCCCGCTCCTACCTGTACTCGATCGGCCTCACCGACGACGACCTGGGCAAGCCGATCGTGGGGGTCGCCAACACCTGGATCGGGACGATGCCCTGCAACTTCCACCTGCGCCGGCTGTCGGCGAAGGTGATGGAGGGGATCCGCGCGGCCGGGGGCACGCCGCTCGAGTACAACACGATCGCGATCTCGGACGGGATCACGATGGGCACCGAGGGCATGAAGACCTCGCTCGTGAGCCGCGAGGTCGTCGCCGACTCGATCGAGCTGGTCGCGCGCGGGCACCTGTTCGACGCCGTCGTCGCGCTGTCGGGCTGCGACAAGACGATCCCGGGGACCGTGATGGCGCTCGCGCGACTCGACGTCCCCTCGCTGATGCTCTACGGCGGCTCGATCGCGCCCGGGCGCTTCCGCGGCGAGGACGTCACGATCCAGGACGTCTTCGAGGCGGTCGGCGCGCACGCCGCCGGCAACATGAGCGACGAGGACCTCTCCGAGCTCGAGCACGCGGCCTGCCCGGGCGCCGGGGCGTGTGGCGGCCAGTTCACGGCGAACACGATGGCGACTGCGTTCGAGGTGATGGGGATCTCGCCGATGGGCAGCGCGATGGTCCCCGCGATGGACCCGCGCAAGGACGAGGTTTGCTTCGAGGCCGGGCGGCTCCTGATGAAGCTGCTCGAGTGGGACCTGCGGCCGAGCGACGTGATCACGCGCGGGTCGCTCGAGAACGCGATCGCCGCGGTCGCCGCGACGGGCGGCTCGACGAACGGGGTCCTGCACCTGCTGGCCGTCGCCTACGAGGCCGGCATCGACCTCGCGCTCGAGGACTTCGACGACGTCAGCGCCCGCACGCCGCTGGTCGCCGACCTCAAGCCCGGCGGCCGTTACGTCGCGGCGGACCTCTACGACGCCGGCGGGGTCGCCGTCGTCGCGAAGCGGCTGCTCGACGCCGGGGTGCTGAACGCCGGCGAGCGCACGGTCACCGGCCGGACGATCGGCGAGGAGGCCGCCGCTGCCGAGGAGACGCCCGGTCAGCAGGTCGTGCGCCCCTTGGACGACCCGATCAAGCAGACCGGCGGGCTCGTGATCCTGCGCGGCAACCTCGCTCCCGACGGCTGCGTCGTGAAGGTCGCGGGCTACGAGCGCACGACGCACCGCGGCCCGGCGCGCGTGTTCGAGTGCGAGGAGGACGCGATGGAGGCCGTCACGGCGGGCGGGATCCAGGCCGGCGACGTGGTCGTGATCCGCAACGAGGGCCCGAGCGGCGGGCCGGGGATGCGGGAGATGCTCGCGGTCACGGCGGCGCTCGTCGGCGAAGGGCTCGGCGACTCGGTGGCGCTGCTCACCGACGGTCGCTTCTCGGGCGCGACGCGCGGCCTGATGGCGGGACACGTCGCCCCCGAGGCGCCCCACGGCGGGCCGATCGCGGCGGTCCGCGACGGCGACACGATCGAGCTCGACATCGACAACCGCCGCCTCGAGGTGGACCTGCCGCAGGACGAGATCGATCGGCGCGTCGCGGCCTGGCAGGCGCCGGCGCCCAAGTACGAGAAGGGCGTGATGGCCAAGTACGCGCGCTCGGTGTCGTCGGCGTCGCTCGGCGCGATCACGCGCTGAGCCCGTCTAGCTCGCCAGGAAGTCCTCGAGCAGCCGGTTGAACCGGTGCGGCCGCTCGATCATCGGCACGTGGCCCGTGTCCTCGAGGATCTCCTTCTGCGAGCGTGAGATCAGGCGCTCGTACTCGTGCGCGCCGTCGACGGGGACGATGCGGTCGTTGCGTCCCCACACGATCAGGGTCGGGTGCGACACGTCGGCCAGGCGGTCGCGGAAGTCGTAGTCGAGGATCGCCTGGAACGCGTCGAGGAAGCCGGGCTTTCCTCCGCCGCTGGCGATCTCGTAGCAGAGCTCCGGCTGCAGCAGGTCCGGGTGCCGGGCGACCCCGTAGAGGAATGCCCGGCGCAGCCCCCGGCGGCGCACCCAGTGCTCGCGGCGCGCGATCGTGCGCGCGGTTCCGTAGTGGAACAGCGGGGCGAGGCGCTTCGCGAGCGCCAGCTCGGACGGTCGCACGGTGACGAGCCCGGCCGCCGAGACGAGCGCCAGCTTCTCGACGCGGCTCGGGTGACTGAGCGCGACCTCGGCCGAGATGAAGCCGCCCATCGAGTTGCCGACGAGCGACGCACATTCGACGCCGATCGCATCGAGGAAGGCGTCGACGAAGCGGCCGTAGCCCGGGATCGAGATCGCCTCCGGCGGCAGCTCGGACTCCCCGAAGCCCGGCAGGTCGACCGCGATCACGCGGTGGCTGCGGGCGAAGTGGGGGATGTTCTCGAGCCAGTTCTGCCAGCACCCGGCGAGGCCGTGGACGAAGACGAGCGGCGCGCCGGTCCCCATGTCGACGTAGTTGACGCGCGCGCCGTCGATCGATGTGGATCGCAGGTGCTCGCGCCAGTCGACGTCCAGCCACTCCGAGCGGCCGTCGGGGCCGTAGCCGTCGGGCAGTGGGGCAAGTTGCGGTACGCCGGGACTGACGTCTCGCGCCCTTGTCGGCGTCTTGCTCACCTCGCCCAGCTTACCCGCGCCCATCCCTGCCGGCACGCCCGGTCATGCATAGCCCATGCGCTCCAGCACGGGGATCTCGTGGATCTGCGGCGGCTGGAGGTGGTCCCACAGGATTCCTTTGGGGCGCGCGTAGGCGCGCTCCACCTCGATCGCGGCGCGGGGGGTGGCGATCAGGTCGATCGGGATGTCGTGCGTCGTGACCGGCAGGTTCTCGCGCAGTATCTGGAGCGGATGCACGGTGGTCGCGACCGTCGTCTTGTCGGACACCGTCCCGGTCTCGGCGAGCAGCGCGTACTCGAGGTCGCTGAAGCCGCCGCCCTTGCCGATCCGCGCGCCCTTCAGGTTGACCGCCACCGACCCGCAGAGCACCAGGTCGAGCTTCGGCACCTGCTCGACGTCGATCACCTCGCCGTGCCTGAGCGCGCCCTTGATCGTCGCGGCTTCGCGGATCTTGGCCTTCGTCAGCTTCTTGGGGTCGAGCAGGCGGAAGGGATGGGCGTCGCGCAGCCGGGGGACCGCCATCACCACGACCTTGCCCTCCTCGAGCGCGAGGCGCCGCGAGTGCGTCTGCGGAGCGTCGGGATTGGCCTTGATCGTCTTGGCCTTCTTCCACGCCGGATGGCGCGCGAGTCGCTCGGCGGCTCCACGCGCGTTGGCGAAGTTCGGGATCCGCTCGCTCGCGCCCGGGAATCGCGCGACGCCCTCGCGCTCCATCGCCGCCCACACCGAGCGCCGGATCGCTTCCTTGGACCTGATCGCCCTGGCCCCGTTGCTGCCCCTCTTGCCGCTTTCCTTCGGCACGGCCCCATCCTATCCACGGCTCTGAACGCTTCGACGCGCGGCGCCTGCCAAGATGCCGCCGATGCCGGAAGGCCGCCGCATATTGGTCACCGGGCTGTCCACCTACTGGGGCGGGCGCCTCGCGGAGACGCTCGAGCGCAACCCGGCCGTGGAGACGATCATCGGCGTCGACTCCGAGGACCCGACCCGTGAGCTCGAGCGCACCGAGTTCGTGCGTGTCTCCAACCAGCATGCGCTGATCCGCAGGATCGTGCGCGCCGCCGAGATCGACACCGTCGTCGACACGCGGCTGGTCGTGGACTCGGCGAGCACGACGCCGCGCCTCGCACACGAGAACAACGTGGTGGGGACGCTCAACATCCTGGCGGCGTGCTCCGGGCCCGACTCGCCCGTGCGGAAGCTGGTGTTCAAGAGCTCGGCGCACTACTACGGCTCCGGGCGCGACGACCCCGCGTTCTTCACCGAGGACATGCATCGGGGCCATGCAGCCGCGCACGCAGCTCGAGCGCGACATCCTCGAAGCGGAGACGGCGGTCGCCGACTTCCGCGACCAGGAACCGGGGATCGTGGTCACGCGGCTGCGGTTCTGCAACGTGCTCGGGCCCGTGCTGTCGACCTCGCACGCGCGGCTGCTCGCGCTCCCCGCGGTGCCGATGATCGCCGGCTTCGACCCGCGCTACCAGTTCATCCATTCGGACGACGTCGTGCGCGCCCTCGAGTTCGCCGTGGACAACGACCTGCCCGGCATCTACAACGTCGCGCCCGACGGCGTGCTCGCCCTGTCCGAGGTGATCGGCCTGCTCGGCAAGCAGCCGCTTCCGGTGCTTCCCCCGTGGGGCACGGGGCTCGCCGCCTCGGCGCTCAAGCGGCTCGGGCTGCGGCTGTCGCCCGAGATGGTCGACCAGCTGCGCTTCGGCCGCGGTCTCGACAACCGCAGGTTCAAGGCGGCCGGGTTCGGCTACGAGCACAGCACCCGCCAGACCGTGCTCCGGTTCGGCGAGCACCTGCGGCTCGGGTCGGTGCTGAAGGGGGTGAGCCGGCCCTACCGCTACGAGAAGGAGGTCGAGGACTTCCTGCGCTGGAGCCCCAGCGTCCGCGGGCGGGATCCGGTGGGCCCCGGCGTGATCCCCCCGGGGGTCTAGCTAGACTCGAGGGGCGCAAGCGCGCCACCGGGGCAGTCGTGACGTGCCTCGGCCAGCATCCTCGTGCTCTACTCTAAGAGCCTCTTTTGCGGGGGTTTTGTCGGTCAGGTCGAATGGGGTAACGATGCTTCGCAAGCGTGCACCACTCATCGCAGTGCTCTCCGTCGCGCTGCTCATATTGCTCGCGGTGGCGGCGTACGGCTACGACACCTCGCGCGACGACCTGATCGCCGAGGGCGTCACGGTCGCCGGCGTGGACGTCGGCGGGATGCGCACCGACGCCGCGAACGACAAGCTGCTTGCCGCGCTCGGCCCCGGGCTCGAGCGGCCGGTGCGGGTCAAGGTCGCCGGCCAGCGCTTCAGGCTGACGGCCGCGCGCGCACACCTCGCCGCCGACGTGAACGGCATGGTCGACGAGGCGCTCGACGTGAGCCGGGAAGGCGGCCTGCCTTCCCGCGTCTGGCGAGGCATCACCGGCGGGGAGGTCGACCGCAGCCTCGAGGCCCGCGTGAGCTACTCGCGGGTCGAGGTCAAGCGCTTCGTGCGCCGCGTGCGGCGCGCTGTGGACCGGCCGCCGCGCGACGCGGATGTCAGCTTCCAGACAGCCAGCCTGCCGGCGATCCCGTCCCAGGCGGGCCTGAAGGTCGAGCGCCGCAGGCTCCTCGCGGCCGTCGGGAGCGCCCTCGTCGCGACCGGCAGCGGCCGCACGGTGCGCGGGCACGTGAGGGTCGTCAAGCCGAAGGTCACGACCGCGCACCTCGCGGACAAGTACCCCTACGTGGTCACCGTGGACCGCAAGGCCTTCCGGCTTCGATTCTTCAAGGACCTGCGGCTCGCGAAGACCTACAAGATCGCCGTCGGACAGGTCGGCCTCGAGACGCCGGCCGGCATCTACCACGTTCAGAACAAGGCCGAGAACCCGGCCTGGCACGTGCCGAACAGCGACTGGGCCGGGGACCTCGCGGGCAAGGTGATCCCGGGCGGCACCCCGGAGAACCCGCTCAAGTCGCGCTGGCTCGGCATCTACGACGGCGCCGGGATCCACGGCACGGATGCGATCAACTCGCTGGGCACCGCGGCATCCCACGGCTGCATCCGCATGGCGATACCCGACGTCGAGGAGCTCTACGACAAGGTGCCGGTGCAGACGCCCGTATACATCCAATAGGGAGTCCTTCTGGAGCTAGGCGCCGGCGCGGATCTCGTCGACGCTCACTTCCTCCCAGCCCTCCTCGCGCAAAGAGGCTTGCCGGTCGCCGTATCGAATACAGAGCACGCCGATCCACGCGCTGCGCTCGCGCCCTTGCACGCGCTTTCGCAGGACCGCGTAGACGGCCGTAGAAGCGTCCCGCGGGCCCTGAACCGGGTGCCAGGGGAGGCTCGGCGGCTCCCTGTCGGTGGCCGCCCCGGACTCGATCAGCTGCCACTGCGTGGCGACCCGACCCGTATCGACATTGATGAAGAACGGCATCCGGTGCAAATCGTAGATACCCCCACACGAGATCAGGAGCTGCCCCGGGAGTGGCGCTCGGCGCTGACCCGCTTCGACGCCGGGCTGGCCACGCGCGGCATGGCGGAGAAGACCCGCCGCGCCTACGGCATGGACGTGGGCGAGTTCGCGCGCTGGGCCGCGGACCGCGTCCCCGCGGCGGTCGACTACCGGATGCTGCGCCGTTACGCCGCCCACCTGACCAGCTCGGCGCGCGAGGGGGGCCGCGCCCTGTCGGCGCCGACGGTGGCGCGCAAGTTCGCCTCGATCCGGGCCTTCTACCGGTACCTGGTCGAGCGCGGCGAGCTCGAGCAGAACCCCGCCGACCTCGTCTCCCACGGCCGCCGGCGGTCGCCGCTCCCGAAGCTGCTGCGCACCGACGAGCTCACGGCCCTGCTCGACCGCATCCCCGCGCGCACCCCGCTCGAGACGCGCGACCGCGCGATGCTCGAGCTCACCTACTCGTGCGGCCTGCGCTGCGAGGAGGTCGTGAACCTCGACCACGGGGACCTCGATTTCGACGCCGAGGAGCTGCGGGTGACGGGCAAGGGCTCGAAGACCCGGGTGATCCCGGTCGGAGAGCCCGCCCAGCGCGCGCTCGAGCGCTATCTGGCGAGCGCCCGGCCGGCCCTCCTGCATCCGGCGGAGCCCGCGGAGCCGGCGTTGTTCCTCTCGAAGCGGGGCCGCCGGCTCTCCCCGTCCGACGTGCGCAGGCGCCTCACCCTGTGGCTGCGCAACGCGGGCCTGGCGGCGGACGCCTCTCCGCACGCGCTGCGCCATTCCTTCGCCACGCACCTGTTGGAGGGCGGCGCCGACCTCCGCGCGATCCAGGAGCTGCTGGGCCACAGCAGCGTTTCGACGACCCAGATCTACACTCGGGTAGAGTCAGCGCGGCTGCGCCGCCAATACAGCCGGAGTCACCCGCGGGCGTAGGCCCGTCCCTGCATGGACACACGAGTCAAGCAAGCAGACATCAAGGAGACCTGGGCCCGCTACAAGAAGGACGGCGACGAGAAGGCCCGGGAGAAGCTCGTCCTGCGTACTCGCCGCTCGTGAAGTTCGTGGCCGGCCGCATGTCGAGCGGCCTGCCGGCGCACATCGAGGAGGCGGACCTGATCTCCTACGGCCTGCTCGGGCTGATCGGCGCGATCGAGCGCTTCGACCCGAGCCGCGAGATCAAGTTCGAGACCTTCGCGGTGGCGCGCATCAAGGGCTCGATCATCGACGAGCTGCGCTCGCTCGACTGGGTGCCGCGCTCGGTGCGCGCGAAGGCGCGCGAGATCGAGGCCGCGCAGACCAAGCTCGAGCACGAGCTGGGCCGCGTGCCGACCGACGAGGAGGTCGCGACCAAGCTCGAGATGTCCGTCGAGGACTTCCAGGACAGCCTGCTCCAGATCTCCAACTCGACGGTGGTCGCGCTCGACGAGCTGTGGACGGTGTCGGACTCGAGCGGCGACCAGGTGTCGCTGCTCGACACGATGAAGGACCCGAACGCCGTCGACCCGGCCAAGGAGCTGGGCGTCAGCGAGCTGAAGGACCGCCTCGCGCACGCGATCTCGCGCCTCCCCGAGCGGGAGAAGCTCGTGATCGCCCTCTACTACTACGAGAACCTGACCCTCCGAGAGATCGGGGAGGTCCTCGGCGTCACCGAGTCGCGCGTCTCGCAGCTGCACACGAAGGCCGTGCTGCGCCTGAAGGCGCGCCTCCAGAGCGAAGTCGAAGCTTAGGAAGGCCTCATCCCGTCGCAGACCCGCGATTCTGCTCGCAGAATCGCGGCCTGTGTTCCGGCCGTAGAATCCCCTCTCGATCGTGTCGATCGAGGAGAGGAGATAGCTCGTGGCGCACAAAGGCCCACAGCGCATCAGGAACATCGCGATCGTCGGGCACCGCGGCTCGGGCAAGACGTCGCTGAACGAGGCCCTGCTTTTCGAGGCCGGTGTCGTCAACCGGCTCGGCTCCGTCACCGACGGGAGCACCGTCTCCGATTCCGAGCCCGACGAGCAGGAGCGCGAGATGTCGATCTCCGCGAGCCTGTCCTCGTTCGAGTACGAGGATCGCAAGATCAACCTGATCGACACTCCCGGCGACCCGAGCTTCGTCGCCGACGCGCTCGGCGCGCTGAGCGTCTGCGAGAGCGCGATCTTCTGCGTGAACGGCGTGATGGGCGTCGAGGTGTCGACCGCGCGCCTGTGGGAGCGCGCCGCCGAGCGCGGCCTTGCGCGTCTCGTGTTCGTGAACATGCTCGACCGCGAGCGCGCCGACTTCTTCCGCACGCTCGACTCGCTCAAGGAGGCGTTCGGCCCGCACGCCGTCGCGACGGAGATCCCGATCGGCTCCGAGCACGAGGTGCGCGGCATCGTCGACCTGATCGACATGAAGGCCTACGAGTACGCCGGCGCCGGCCGCGACAGCTGCGACCGAGATCGAGATCCCCGCGGAGATCGCCGAGCGGGCGCAGGAGTACCGCGAGAAGCTGATGGACGAGGTCGCCGAGAACTCCGACGAGCTGATGGAGCGCTACCTCGAGGGCGAGGAGATCTCGCACGACGAGATCGTCTCGGCGCTGAAGGAGGGCGTCACCGCGGGCACCATCTTTCCCGGTGACGTGCGGCGTCGCGACGAAGAACCTCGGCACCGACCGGCTGCTCGACGCGCTCGTCGCAGGACCTGCCGTCGCCGGCGAAGAAGGGCGCGGTCGTCGCACGTGACGGCGACGGGCAACGAGGTCGAGATCGAGCCCGACGACAGCGGCGACCCGGTCGCGTACGTCTTCAAGACGCTCGCCGACCCGTTCGCGGGCCGGATCAACCTGTTCCGCGTCTTCTCCGGGGTCGTGAAGCACGACTCGCAGCTCACCAACGTGCGCGCGCACTCCAAGGAGCGCATCGGCCAGCTGCTCGTACCGCACGGCAAGGAGATGGGTCACGCCGACGAGTTCGGCGCCGGGGACATCGGCGCGGTCGCGAAGCTGAAGGAGACCCACTCGGGCGACGTGCTGGCCGGCAAGGACTCGTCGATCGCGATGCCGCCGCTCGGCCTGCCCGGCGCCGGTGATGGCATTCGCGATCGAGGCGAAGGCAAAGGGCGACGAGGACAAGATCGGGAGCGCGATCCGCCGCCTCCAGGAGGAGGACCCGACGATCGACTTCCACCGCGACCCGCAGACCGGCGAGCAGATCATCGCCGGCCTCTCGCAGGTGCACGTCGAGGTGATCGTCGACCGGATGAAGCGCCGCTTCGGCGCCGAGGTGAACCTGAAGCCGCCGCGCGTTCCCTACCAGGAGACGATCAAGGCGTCCGCGAAGGCGCAGGGCCGCTACAAGAAGCAGACCGGCGGCCGCGGCCAGTTCGGCGACTGCCACATCGAGATCGAGCCGCTGCCGCACGGCGGGGGCTTCGAGTTCGTGAACAAGATCAAGGGCGGCGTGATCCCGACGGGCTTCATCCCCGCGGTCGAGAAGGGCGTCGTCGACGCGATGCGGGTCGGGCGTCGTGGCGGGCTACCCGCTGCGCGACGTGCGCGTGACCCTCTACGACGGCTCCTACCACTCGGTCGACTCGTCCGAGAACGCGTTCAAGGTCGCCGGCTCGATGGCCTTCAAGAAGGCCGCCGAGCAGGCGCAGCCCACCCTGCTCGAGCCGATCATGCAGGCCGTCGGTGGTCGTGCCCGAGGACGCGGTCGGGCGACGTGATCGGCGACCTCAACGGCCGCCGCGGGCGCCCGCTCGGGATGGAGCCGAAGGGCGTCATGACCGAGATCAAGGCCGAGGTGCCGATGGCGGAGATGCTCAACTACGCGCCCGACCTGCGCTCGATCACCGGTGGCCGGGGCGAGTACTCGATGGAGTTCGCGCGCTACGAGGAGGTTCCGGCCCACCTCGCCCAGAAGGTCATATCCGCATCGGGGCAGGAGGAAGAGGCCGCCGCGAAGGCATGAGAACGGCCATTCTGCGGGCAGAATGGCCGACCAACTGCGGGACGCCGTACCGTTAGGTCCATGCGCCAGAGGGTGAACATCAATCCGATGACGGAGGATCACGTCTCCTGCGAGGTGTGCCACCGCACGATGCTCAAGGGAGAGCGGGCCGAGCCCTACCTCACTCCGTCGCGCGAGCGGCGCCTGGTCTGCTCGCTGTGCGCGCCGCGCGCGCAGAGCGAGGGCTGGATCCGTGAGGCCGCCGCTCCCGAGATGCCCGCGCGGCCCCAGCGCCAGGACGAGCGGCGCGGACTGTTCCGCCGCCGCCGCAGGGGCCCGGAGAGCGGCGAGCCGCGCCCGGCCCCGGTGGTCGAGCCCGAGCCCAGGCGGCCGGCGAACGGCGACAGCGACGCCGCCGAGTCCGAGGAGGCTCCGCTGCGCAACCTGATCCGGCGCTCGCGCCCCCGCAGCCCGCGCCAGGTCAAGGCGGTGCCGACCAACGCTCAGCTGAAGATCGGACGCGCGCTCGAGCTGTTCAACACATCCGAGCACCCGCGCACCGTCGCCGGCCTGGCGCGCACGCTCGGCGCTCCGCACACGGGCGCCACGACCTCGAGCGCGTCCGCGGCCGAGGTGGTCCTCACGGTCGCCTGGGAGCTGTCCTGGTACCAGTTCGCCGTGGACCTCTCCGACGGGCGCGACCCGGTCCGCCTGCGCGGGCAGGGCCACGAGCTGACGGAGCTTCCCGATGAGTCGCGCGAGTGGAACTGCGAGATGGGCGACGACGGGACGATCGCGCTCGCTTCGGCCAAGACGGACGACGCCGAGCCCGCCGCCCCGGCCGATAACGCTGGCGACGAGCAGGAGCCGCCCCTATAGTGGCTTCGTGCCTCCAACCCCCGTGGAGGCAGGAGCAAGGGCGCTTCCGCCGAACACCGACGTTCGAGGTCCGATGATCTACTGCGTGATACCCCAGACACTGGCGGAGGAGCTCTACGACAAGCTCTCCGACTACTACAGGGACGAGCCCGGAGTCGAGGTGATCGTCGACCGCCGCAAGGAGGAGCGACGCGAGCGCGGCTCCACCGGCGGAGGCCAGCGCGTGATCCGCGACCGCCGGCGCCGGCGCCCTGGGATGTTTCCGCGCACCGAGCTCAATTAGCTCCGCGAGCGGCTTGAGCGACTCATCCGACCGCGTCGTCGTCCACGTGGACGGTGGCGCGCGCGGGAATCCCGGTCCCGCCGGGATCGGCATCGTCGTGACGGATGACAGCGGGCGGGAGCTCGCACGCGCGAACGACTTCATCGGCGTCGCCACCAACAACGTCGCCGAGTACCGCGCGCTCCTGCTCGGCCTTGCGCGGGCCTCGCAACTCGGCGCGCGCGAGGTCGAGGTCATCAACGACTCGCAGCTCGTGGCGCGTCAGGTCACGGGCGAGTACAAGGTCAAGAAGGCCGAGCTGAAGCCCCTCCACGCGCAGTCTCTCGCCGCGCTGCGCGGGTTCGAGCGCTGGAAGGTGCGCTCGGTTCCGCGCGAGCAGAACGAGCTCGCCGACGGTCTCGTGAACGACGCGATCGACGCGGGTGGACCGACGACCTGACGACCGGCCGCGGAGGCTCGCCTAAACTTGTCCGAGGTTCGGGCTGCAGGGAGCCGGGCCCGGTAGCGACCTTATGCCACAGAACGATCCGACTGACACCGGCGGCCTCTTCATCGGGCGCCGCCCGGGAACCGCGCCGCTGCGCTATCGCAAGCGGCCCGATGCTCCCGACTCCAAGCGGCGCCGCATCGACGCCGTGCTGGCCGGCGCGATCCTCGTCGTCGAGACGCTGCTGTGCGCGACCCTGTGGGGCCCGCAGCCGGCCGCGTGGCTGTGGCTCGGCTCGCAGCTCTACCACGAGACGGACTCGATCGGGCTCGCGATCCTGCTCGCCTTCGCGGGGATGCTCACGACGATCCTGGGCACGCTCGCGATCGCGATGCGGCTCGACCGGATCTGGAAGATCCTGCGCCGTGCGAGCGGGCACGAGCAGCAGGAGGGAGTGATCGAGAGGATCTTCGTGATCAGCATGGCCGTCGCGGGCGCGGCGTTCCTGATCTGGTTCCTCGTGATCCAGGGCCCCGGCTCCGACATCGCCCCGCGGGGCTGACGATGGGCCTGCTCGACTACTACCGGCAGTTCGAGGACATCGGGGAGTCCGAGTACAACAAGACGCTGCGCAAGCGGCGCGCCGCGGAGAAGGCGCTCGCGCTCGAGCAGGTGCCCGTGCTCGACCTGTCGGGCACCGAATGGCCGGAGCTGCCCAATGCCGAGGTGGTCGGCGCGTCCGTCTACCAGGCGCGTGGGCGCCTCAACGGCTATCCCGACCCGGAGGCGGTGCAGGTGCGCCGCGCGCTCGCGGAGCGCCACAACATCAGGGCGAGCCAGATCGTGTTCTCCAACGGCGCCGCGGAGCTGATCGCGAGCGCCGTCTACGTGCTCACCTCCGAGGGCGACGAGGTCGTCGTGCCGCGGCCGTCGCGCCCGCTCTACGCCACGATCGCCGCGCGCGCCGGCGCACGGCTGGTGCAGCCGGGGCTGATCGAGGGCGCGCTCGACGCCGAGCAGGTGCTGGCCGCGGTCGGCCCCCGCAGCCGCGTCCTGATCATCTGCAACCCGAACGACCCGACCGGCACCTATGCGCCTGCGGCGCGCATCGGGGACCTGATCGCGCGCCTGCCCGAGCACATCCACGTCCTGGTCGACGAGTCCTACATCCAGTTCCAGGACGTCGAACCGGAGGACAGCGTGATGGCCCTGGTGGAGGCGTTTCCGCGACTGGTGGTCGTGCGCTCGTTCTCGAAGATCTACGGCCTCTCGGGTGTGCGGGCGGGGTACGCGGTCGCCTCGTCGGCCGCGACCGGCCTGCTGGCCCCGCTCGCGCCCGTGTCCGGGGTCAACGCGCTCACGCAGGCGACCGTGGTCCAGGCGCTCCGGGTCGGCGACGCGGACGTGGGCCGCCGCCGCGAGACGGTGATCGGGGAGCGCGGCAGATTGCTGGAGGCGCTGTCGGCGATGCCGGTCACGACGACGGCGAGCGAGGCCAACTTCCTCTGGATCGCGGCACATGAGCTTCCCGGCGCCGACCTCGTCGCGGCGCTCGACGGTTCCAGGGTCCACGTCGCCGACGGCGAGCCGCTGGGCGACGCCGGGCACGTGCGCGCCGCGATTCGCGACCGGCATGCGGCCGACCGCTTGTTGTGGGCGCTCGGGGAAGCGCTGCCCGGGGCGAGGACGGCGCGCGGATGAGGGCTCTTGCCCTCGCGAGCGCCCTGCTCGCAACGATCGTCGTTGTCGGGATCGGGTGCGGGGGTGGCGACGAACGCACCGGGCCGCAGAAGCTCGACCTCACGATCGGGAACCTCGTGCCCCTCACGGGCAGCCTCGACGCGTTCGGCAAGCCCTCCCAGCGGGCCGCCGACGTGGCGGTCGAGGAGATCCGAAAGGCCGTCACGAAGGCGTCCGCGGCTCACAAGGTGACCCTGCAGACGGTCGACTACGAGTCCGAGCCCGGGGCGGCGGTCCAGAGCGCCGGCGACCTCGCGAAGAAGGGCGCCACCTGCCTGACGGGGCCGATCGGCAGCGGCCATGCCGGGCGCGTTGCCGCGAACGTCAGCACGCCGAGGAAGGTCCTCGAGATATCGCCCTCGGCGAGCGCCAGCCAGGTCTCCCAGATCCGGGACAAGGGCTACCTCAACGAGCTCGTGCCGCAGGACAAGGTGCAGGCCGTCGCGCTCGCGGAATACATGTCGCGCAAGCTCAGGGGCGCGCGCGGCAAGACCGTGAACATCGGAGCGCTCGACTCGACGTACGGCAAGGTCCTGATCAAGAGCTTCGAGGAGGCGTGGCGGGCCAAGGGCGGCGAGGTCGGAAAGACCACCACCTACCGCTCGGACGCCACGACCGTGGCGCCCCAGGGCGACGCACTCGCCGCCGGCAACCCCGACGCGTGGGTGTTCTTCGACTTCGCCGAGACCTACGTGAGGCTCGGACAGGAGCTGCTCAAGGACAAGAAGGCCGACTGGAGCCCGCGAAAGACCTTCGGCACGGACGCGCTCGCCAATGCGCGCCTGCCGAGCATCGGCCCGCTCGTGAGCAACGGCCTGAGCGGCGTCGCGATCTCCGCGCCCGAGAAGGGCAAGGCGGCCGAGGCGTTCGACGCCGCGTTCAAGCGCACCGGCGGGGTGACCCGCCAGACCTTCGATGCGCAGGAGTTCGACGCCGTCGTGCTCTGCTACCTCTCCGCCGTCGCCGCGGGCAGCACGAAAGGTGCCGACATGAAGGACGAGCTGCGCGCGATCACGGCGGCCCCGGGGCGCAAGTACACGTTTCTGGAGCTCGATCAGGCGATCCGTGCGCTCGAGGACGGCCAGGACATCGACTACGAGGGTGTGTCGGGGCCGATCGAGCTGAGTGCGGAGGGCGATGCGACCGCGGGCGTGTACGACATCTACGAATACCGCGGCGGCAAGCTCCAGATCGTCGACCAGATCGCGATACCGGTGACCGGCGGCGGGGTCTAGCGGATCTCGCGGCTGCTGACGGCGGCCTCGACGGAGGTCGACATCGGCACGACGCGCTCCACCTCCGTCAGGATCAGCACCCGCCTGATGTTGGCGGCCTCGGGCACGACCAGCCCGAGGTCCTGGTTGCGGTTTCGCAGCCGCTGTGCGAGCTCGAAGATCATGCGCACGCCCGAGCTGTCCAGGTAGTCCGTCCCCGACATGTCGAGCACGAGCGCCGAAGCGGTGTTGGGGATCGCGTCGACGAGGCGCTCGGTGACCGACTCGGCGTTGGAGAGGTCGACCTCGCCCGCCACGTGCGCGACCACGACGTCGCCGATCCGCTCGAGCGCGAGCTGCTCAAGCGCCATCGCGGGACCTCGCGAGCGCGCGGGTCATCGACACCTGCGTACCGGTGTCCGCCGCGGTGACGATGTTCACGGAGTCCATCAGCGTCTCCATCAGGGCGAGGCCGCGGCCGCGATTGTCGCCGCGCGCCTCACGCCAGCGACCCGAGTCCCGGACCGTGATCGCGACCTCGTCTCCCGACAGCGCGGCGTTGATCTCCACCAATGCATCACCGGGACCATACGCGTGCTCGATCGCATTTGCACAGGCCTCGTTGCAGGCGAGGATGATGTCGTAGCTCTCGGAGTCGCTCGCCTCGCACTCCGCCAGCCACCGCCGCAGGGCGCGGCGCAGCGAGCCGAGCTCGAGCGGCTCCGCGGGAAGCGTCAGCTCCAGGCGCTCCGGGGCGAGCGCGACCGAGCGCAGCGCGAGCAGCGCGACGTCGTCCTCGGCCCCGGAGACCGGGGCCAGGAGGCTCTCGCAGAGCGCCTCGAGGTCGTGCCGTGGAGCGGCGCGCACGCTGCGGGCAAGCTGCTCGAGGCCATGGTCGATCGGCGTGCTGCGCTTCTCGATCAGCCCGTCGGTGTAGAGCAGCAGCGACGAGCCCGGCTCGAGCACGTACTCGGCCTCCGTGTAGAGCGTCTCGCGCGCGACCCCGAGCGGCAGCGAGCGGCCCTCCTCGAGGTACACGGTCTCGCCGTCGGGCCCCGTTTTGAGCGGGGGGAGGTGCCCCGCGCTGGCAAGCCGCACGTGCCCCGAGGCGGGATCTAGGACGAGATAGATGAGCGTGGCCATCACCACGCCGTCGTGGCGCCACGCCAGGCGGTTCAGCTGCTCGAGCGCGGCGGCGGGAGGATGGTGCTCGAAGGCGTAGGCCCGCAGCGCGTTGCGGAGCTGGCCCATCAGCGAGGCGGCCTGGATGCCGCGGCCCGCGACGTCGCCGATCGCGACGCCGATGTGGCCGCTGTCGAGCTCGAGCACGTCGTACCAGTCGCCGCCCACGTCGACCCCCGTGCCGCCCGGCACGAAGCGCGCAGCCACCTGGAGCCCGGGAATCTCCGGCAGCCGCTCCGGGACGAAGCTGCGCTGCAGCACCTCGGCGCGCTTTCGCTCGGTGATGTCGCGGATCGAGCTCGACACGAGGATGCCCTCCTCCGTGCGCAGCGGGCTGAGGCTGATCTCCACCGCGAACTCGGTCCCGTCCTTGCGCAGCCCCCAGAGGTCGAGGCCGGCCCCCATCGGCCGCGTGCCCGGGTCGCGGAAGAAGTCCGCCCGGTGGAGCGGGTGTGAGGTCCGGAAGCGCTCCGGGACGAGCGTCTCGACCTGCTTGCCCACGATCTCGTCGCGCGCGTATCCGAAGAGCTGCTCGGTCTGGGCGTTGACGAGCACGATCGTCCCGTCGCGGTCGGTGATCACCATCCCGTCGGGCGCGGACTCGACCAGCTCGCGGAACTGCTCCTGCGTGCGGCGTTGCTCGGTGACGTCCTGCACCGTGCCGTACACCCGCAGCGCGCGGCCGCCGTCGTCGATGGTGGCCTGCCCGCCCCCGTGGACGATCCGGGTCGCGCCGTCCGGCCTCACGATCCGGTGCTCGAACCCGAACGGCGCGGGGTCGAGCAGCGCGCCGCGCAGCGTGCGGTCGACCGTCTCGCGATCGTCCGGGTGGACGTAGCTCAAGAGTTCCTCGTAGCTGGACGGCAGGCCGCCCGGCTCGAGGCCGTAGATGCGGTAGAGCTCGTCGGACCACGCAACCTCGTCGGAGGGGATGTGCCACTCCCAGCTGCCGATGTGCGCGACCTGCTGCGCCTCCCCGAGCAGCGCCACGAGCCGCTCGCTGCGCTGGCGAAGCAGCGCGATCAGGAGGCCGGCGACCGTCAGCGTGACCGCGATCAGCAGCCAGGTGAGGAGCGGATCGCGCGCGTCTCCCTGCGCGATCAGCGCGGTCGCAAGGCCGGCCATCGTGATCACCAGCGTGACGGCCGCCTTGCGGATGTCGAAGAAGTAGAAGGCCGAGAGGACCGCCCAGAAGTACATCGTCGCGTAGGCCGCCGCCGCGTCGGCGCCTCCGGAGTAGACGAGCGAGGTGATCAGCAGCGAGCCGAGCCCGGGGAGCAGCTCGAACAGCCACATCGGGATCCGCTCGAAGCCGATCACCATCAGGGTCGCGACGCAGTAGGCGATCAGCGCCGGCGCGACGAGCCCGGGCACGAATCGATCCGGGTCGTGGGGGAGCAGCAGGCTGAGGAGCGCGACCGTCGCCCCGATCCCGTAGAGGTAGGCGAACGCCTGCGCCATCACGGACGGGCTGGTCACGGGCAGGAGCCCGCGCACGCTCCAGCGGAGCCTTCCGAGCGGCAGGATCGGACCTGTGCGGCCGCCGCCGCCGGCGGTCCGTCTTGGTCGACGCTCCCTCATCCTCGTCGCACATTATGGGCGAGGCCGAGGCGGTCCTGGGAAGACACGAAAAAAGCGCCGCCCGGGGAAGGGTTGGAAACCCCGGGCGGCGCAAGTCGCTCATGGAGCGAAGCGGATGATGGGACTCGAACCCACGACCTTCTGCATGGCAAGCAGACGCTCTAGCCAACTGAGCTACATCCGCGGGCGCGGTCCAGTATAGCCAGGGCCACGGCTCCGTAGAGAGGGCGGAGGAGGGTTCAGTAGGTGGCCCGGATCGCCGCCTGAAATCGCGCGCTAGCCTCGATTGTGTGAGCAGCAGAGCCGCCGCAAAGGAGCGCGCACGAGCGGCGCGCAAGGAGAGTGAACGCAGCGCCGCCGAGGCCGAGCACCGGCGCCGACGCCTGGTTCAGCTGGGCATCGTGCTGCTCGCTGCGGCCCTGATCGTGGGCGCGCTGATCATCGTCAGCCAGGCGGGCGACGACAGCGGCGGGCCGGTGGAGGGCGGTGCGGAAGCCGCCGCTCTGTTCGCGGGCATCCCGCAGAGCGGCAACGTGCTGGGCGACGCGAACGCGCCGGGCGTGATGGTGGAGTTCGCCGACCTCCAGTGCCCGTTCTGCGCCCAGTACGCGGGCGACGTGCTGCCAGACGTGGTTCGCCGGTACGTGCGACCCGGAGGCGTGCGGCTCGAGCTGGACGTGATCTCGCGCATCGGCCCTGATTCGGAGCGCGGCGCGCGCGCCGCGGTCGCGGCGGGCCTCCAGGACAAGATGTGGCAGTTCGCCGACGTCTTCTACGGCAACCAGGGGATCGAGAACTCCGGCTACGTCGACGACGGATTCATCCGCGACGTGGCCGAGCAGGTTCCGGGCCTCGACGTAGACCGTGTGCTCGCGGACATGGACAGCGCCGCGGTGGACCGCCGCCTTGCGCGATACGAGCAAAGGGCGCAGCGCCTCGGTGTCGCCGGGACGCCGACGTTCTACGCGGCGCGCCGTGACGGCGTGCTGCGGAGGGTGGAGTTCCAGTCGCTGGAGATCGGGCCGTTCGCGGACGTGCTCGGGCCCTTGTCGTCCTCGCGATGACAGATCGCACGGCGCGGCTCGCGATGATCGCGCTCTCGCTCGCCGGCATCGGCGTCGCGGCCTATCTGACGACAGTGCACTACGCCGACGTCGCGCCGATCTGCGCGACAGGCGGGGGATGCGAGCGGGTCCAGAACTCCGACTACGCCGAGCTCGCGGGGATCCCTGTCGCGGTGCTGGGCCTGATCGGATATGTGGCGATCCTGGTCGCGCTGCTGGTCCCCGGTGAGGCCACGCGCCTCGCCGTCGCAGCGATGGCGCTGATCGGTGCGGGTTTCAGCGTCTACCTGACCTACCTCGAGCTGTTCGTGATCGACGCGATCTGCCAGTGGTGCGTGGCGAGCGCCCTGATCGTGTCAACGATCGCGGGGCTGGCGGTGGTGCGGCTGCTGCGCGCGCCGCCCTTGGAGCCGGCAACCGGCCGCTAACCTTCGAGCCGCCCGGCGACGTGGCGGAGTGGCTTACGCGGGGGCCTGCAAAGCCCTTTACACCGGTTCGATTCCGGTCGTCGCCTCTTGGCTCTCAAGCGAGCCGTGCCCCGAGCAGGATGCGCTTGAACGCGAACGGGTAGGGCCGCTCCTCCGGCAGCTCGGAGACCAGGAGTGCTCGATAGCGGGCGAGGAACTCGTCGTACGCGCTGTCCGGAAGCCGTCGCCGATAGTCCGTCAGCAGCGTCCCCTTGACCCAGTCGACGACGGCTTCGGGCTCCGGCAGGACGTGCAGGTAGACCTGCAGCCGCACGTGCTGGGACGCGTAGCCGAGGCGGTGCAGCAGTTCGGCATAGACCTCGGGCCTCAGCACGGGCGTTCGGCGCACGTAGCCGCCGAGGGCCGAGCGGAAGGGCTCTTCCGCGGCGACCCGCTCCGCCACCAGGTGCGAGGGATGGTCGTGGTTCGCCGGCACCTGCACGGCGAGCTGACCGCCGGGGGCCAGCGCGGATGTGAGCCGGGCGAAGAGCGCGTCGTGGTCGTCGACCCAGTGCAGCGCGGCGTTCGAGAACACGAGGTCGAAGAGCTCCGAGGGCGCCCACTCGGCAATGTCGCCGAGCTCGAAGGTCAAGCCCTCGCCCGCGTGCGACGCGCTCTTTTCGAGCATCGCGCGCGAGGAGTCGAGCCCCAGCGTGGTGCGCGCTCCGGTCCGCTCGTGCAGCGAACGGGTGAGCTCGCCGGTGCCGCAACCGAGGTCGACGACGCGCCCCCCGGGGCACGGTTCGACCAGGTCGAGCAGGTCGAAGAACGGGGCCGATCGCTCGCGCTCGAACTGCTCGTACTGCGCCGGATCCCAACTGTCGGTCGGCAACGTGGCCAGTATGACTCGTCAGACCCGCCGCGGGACGTTGCCCGTCAGGGTGAAGATCACGCGCATCGCCTTGTGCCCGGGATCGGCGGTGGGACCGAACATGCACGGGCAGCCGCCGTCGATCACGGCGATGCCCTGCTGCCGGCCGTAGGCGGCCGCCGCCTCGGACACGCTCCCGGCACCGGGGCCGCGGTGCATCCACACGTGCTTGATGCCGAGGTCGGCGCATTCGCGCATCGTGTCCTCGGCGACCTCGGGCCTGGTCGCGATCACGACTGCATCGACGCCGCCCGGGATCGCGCGCAGGTCGCGATAGCAGTGGTCGCCTTCGACCTCGTCCGCGTTCGGGTTGACGGGGAAGACGTCGTAGCCTCGCTCTCGAAGACGCTGGTACACGACGTTGCTTCCGTGATTCTTGGGCTCCCTGGAGACACCAGTGACCGCGACTCGCTTGTTGGCGAGGAACTCCGATGCGGCCTCTTTGATCTTCGGCATGTGTGCACCCTCCTTCTCGAGACGCTGGACAGCCAGATCATGCGGTGGTGGGCGCCATGGGACATCGGGGCGCGCACCGATTCACTCTGCGCCAAAACACGCATTCGACGCCGTCCCTCTTTGGGAGGCTCAGGCCGACTCGTACGTGAGGACGGTGACGCCCGTCTCGAACGTCCGGGTGTCGGCCAGGCTGAACGTCTTCCTCTGCCGCGACTCCGGGAACGGCCGGATGCCCCCGCCGATCATCACCGGGAACACCATCAGGCGCAGCTCGTCCACGAGGTCGTTCTCGATCAGCGAGTGCACGAGGGTCGCGCTGCCCGCCACCAGGATCGGCCCGCCGTCCTGCTGCTTCAGCCGCTTCACCTCCCCGGCCACGTCGCCCCGGATCAGGGTCGAGTTGTTCCACTCCAGCGGCTCCGCGAGCGTCGATGACACGACGTACTTCGGCATCGCGTTCATCTTCTCGGCGAACGGGCCCTCGCGCGCGGGCCAGGCCGAGGCGAACGACTCGTAGGTCACGCGCCCGAGCAGATGCGACTCGGCCTCGAGCACCTCGTCGAGCTTGTACTGCTGCTGCTCGGGGCCCATGAAGTCGAACACCCAGCCGGAATGGGGGTGGCCCGGCTCTCCGCCGGGCGCCTCCATCACGCCGTCGAGCGTCACGAACTCGGTCACGATCAGCTTGCTCATCGCGATCTCCTTTCCCTACTCGACGTCCCAGCCGAAGTACACCTCGACCTTGCAGATCTTGTCGCCGTCGAACGTGAGGACCTCGGTGTTGCGAAACCGGCGCCCGTCGGTCTTGGTGCTCTCATAGGTCACGAGCACCTCGTCGCCGGACTCGACGAGCCGCTTGAAGTCGAAGGCGTCGATCGTCTCGGAGTTCGGCCAGCAGCGCTCGAAGTACGTGGCGCGATCGATGCCCGGGTCCGGAGGGCTGTAGAACGTGAAATCGTCGCTCAGGCTCTGCTCGACGACGCTGCGATCGCCGGACACGTAGGCGCCGTAGCAGTCGCGGGCGACCTGCAGGCGGTCACGGGCAGACATGTGTCCTCCTCGTCTCGCGGGTTCGTGAGGTTAGACCGCGTGGCGCGGGGAGACTCATCGCCCGCCGGCGAGCGCCTCGAGGATCAGGTCCGCGACCTCGGCGGGCTGGTCGTTGAGCGTGAAGTGCCCCGCGTCGGCGATCGGGACCATCGTGACGCCGGGGCAGCGCTCGAGCCCGCGCCGCTCCTCGGCGGTCAGGCCCACGTCGTCGTGGTCGCCGAACGCGACCCATGCTCTCGCGCCCGACTCGCACAGACGCCGGACGAGCGACTCCTGGCCCTCGAGGTAGTCGAAGTACGACCGCAGCTTCGGGCGGCAGAACCCCCAGTCGTTCTTCTGCATCTCGGCGACCAGCGCGTCGTGGCGGGCGGCCGGGAAGCTGCCCTTCATCGCGCGCGAGAGCGACTTCGACATCGCAAACCACGCGGCCTGCGCGACGCCGGGCACGCGCGCGATGCGGTTGATCGCGCGCAGCTCCTTGAACTCGTCCGCGGCCGAGAAGCTGGGGGAGAGCAGCACGAGCGGCCCCGAGAAGCCGGCCCCCGCCGCCATCTCGATCGCGACGTTTGCGCCGAGGCTGTGCCCGACGGCGGCGTCGCACCCGAGGTCGGCCGCGATCCTGGCCGCGAGCCGCGCGTCGTGCTCGATCCGCAGGTCGTCGAGCGGCTTCGTTCCCCCGAATCCGGGCAGCGTGGTGGTCACGAGGCGCACCGGCGCCTGCGCCAGCCGCGGCTCGGCCAGCACGTCGTCGAAGAAAGCCGCATTGCAGAGGGCGCCCGGCAGCAGCAGCACCGCGTGCTCGGCGTCCGGCGGACCGGACTCCTGCAGGGCCCAGCCCAGGTGCTCTCGCATGGAGGGAGGCACGGCGACCAGCCTATTGCCCCGGCGGACCGCCGAAATGCCCCCGGACATGGAACAGGCCCCCGAGAATGTGTCGGGGGCCCGCTCTCGAACGAAAGAACGTGCCACCGGCGTCCACAGACAGCGCACCGGCCCGTCGGTTCTTCCTCATCTAGTTATCGGAGGCACTTCTGCCACCTTGAGCCGCGCGAACGCGCCGCTCTCTAGGAAGAACGTCGAGAGTCTCAGCTTGTTGCACCTCCGTGTGTTGTGTTTCCGTTAAGTTGGTGCCGCGAGCGAGAGGAAGGAAGGGACATGAAATACCTGATCACGGGCGGATCCGGCTACATCGGCAGCCGTCTCACGGACCTGCTGGTCGAGCGCGACGACACCGAGGTGGTGAACCTCGACATCCGGCCGCCGGCGGTTCCCCGCTCGCGCACGCGTTTCATCAAGATGGACATCCGCGACCGCGGCATGCGCGAGCTGTTCGAGCGCGAGCGCCCCGACGCCGTGGTCCACCTCGCCTTCGTGCTCAACCCGATCCGCGACGAGCACACGATGTACGACATCGACGTGAACGGCACGCACAACGTGCTCGAGGCCGCCTCCGCGGCGGGCGTCCAGCAGCTGCTGGTCGCGTCGAGCACGACCGCCTACGGAGCCTTCCCGGACAACCCCGTGCCGATGGCCGAGGAGCACCCGGTGCGCGGCCTGCCCGCCTACGAGTACGCGCGCGACAAGACCGAGATCGACCGCCTCTGCCAGCTCTGGGCGGCGCAGCACCCGGACCGCGTGATGACGATCGTGCGCCCGACCATCGTGTTCGGCCCGAACGTCGACAACTACATCGTCCGCTTCTGGCAGACGAGCCCCTTCTTCCCGCTGCTCGACGGGCACGACCCCGACTGGCAGTTCGTGCACGAGGAGGACGTCGTGTACGCGATCTCGCGGCTCGTCGGCGAGCGCCGGGCGGGGATCTTCAACCTCACCGCCGACGGCACGATCAAGCTCTCCGAGGCGGCGCGGATCGCGGGCGTCAAGACCCGCAAGATGCCGCTGAAGGTCTACCGGCGCATCGCGTCGGCCGCGTGGCGGCTGCACCTGCCGAACGTCGAGGCGCCCCCGGGCCAGATCGAGTTCCTGGTCCACCCGTGGATCGCGTCGAACGAGAAGATCAAGGCGGAGCTGGACTGGACGCCGCGCTACACGAGCCGCGAGACCTTCGAGGCGACGATGCGCGCGAAGGGCATCGGCACGCAGGCTGCGGCCGAGGCGGAGCAGCCGGCGGTTCCCGTGCCGCCGCCCGCGGCGCCGGTCGCCTAGCTAGCCGAAGTCCACGATCCCGAGCTGCTCGAGCCGGCGCACGCTGTGCTCGGCGCGCTCGCGGTCGTGGTCGGAGACCTCCTCGGTCACCTCGGCGGGGTCCATCTTCTTGTCGCGGATCGAGTGCAGCATCCACATCTCGTGCGACGCCGCGGCGAGCTCGTCCACGAGGCGCTCGCGTGTGATCGGGGCGTGGTCGGGCATGACGGCGACGCTAACAGGCGCGACGCTACACTGAGCACCGCGGGCGCATAGCTCAGTTGGGAGAGCACCAGCTCGACAAGCTGGGGGTCACTGGTTCGAGCCCAGTTGCGCCCATTTCTCTCATGCGGATCTCATGAGACGCGGAACGATTCGTTTCGTCAAGCGGATCGCCGCCGCAACCGCACACCTCCGCCGCAAGATGGGCTAAGGTGCCGCCTTCGCAGCTGCGGGCCAAGGAGGTCCCGCTCCCCATAGCGCTCGGTTGGTGGCTGGCACGGAACGCCGCACGGACGGGCTGGGACCTGCAAGGAGGCCCCGATGCGAAGCACGCGGATCTTTCGCGCTGCCTGGAAAGCGCTCATCGTCTTGGCGATTGCCGCCGTGCCCGCGTTCGGCGCGGACACCGTCGTCGAGATCATCCAAGCCGAGGACGCCTCGAAGATCACCGGCAAGCGCGTGGAGCCCGTGACGGCCTTCTACACGAACGGCCGCATCGAGAAGAGCATCCGCCTCGAGGACACGGCGACGAAGCTCGTCCTGAAGGCCGATTCCGGGCCCAAGTGCGGCGACCAGTGGCCGCACGTGGTGGTGGAGATCGACAAGGTCCCTGTGCTCTCCACGTTCATCCAGGAGAACGGCTACACGTCGGCTCCCGTGAACGTCGCGCCGGGCAGTCACGTGGTCGCGGTCAGCTACGACAACGACCACTACGAGCCGGTCGACGCCTTCGCGAGCGACCCGCCCACGCCGCTGACCTGCGACCGCAACCTGCTGGTCGACGCGATCGGCCTGTTCGCGGACGCGAACACCGACCCGGCCCCCGCGCCGCCGCCGGCGCCGAGCCCCACGCCGACGCCGACGCCCAGCCCGACGCCGGCTCCCACCCCGAATCCGACGCCTGTCCCGACCCCCGTGCCGACCCCGACCCCGAGCCCGAGCCCGCCGCCGGGCCCGACGCCCCCACCGCCCGCCAACCAGGACGACATCCTCTGGACGGGCGACGCGGAGAAGCCGTGGAACGACGCGCTCGCGCAGAACCGCTGGCCCAACAACAACGAATGGGTCGACTACAGCTGCGAGGACCGCTCGCGGTTCACGCAGGTGACCGACCGCGTGGCGCAGGGCACGCGTGCATACCGGATCGAGGTGCGCGACGGTGACGACTCCTACGGCGAGCGCTGCGAGCTCGACAACGGCAACACGGACTCGAAGCGCCTGGCCCACCAGATGCTGTTCCACGACGGCCAGGAGGCATGGATCGCCTTCCAGACCTATCTGCCGCTCGACTTCTCGTTCGCAACCGACGGAGCGCCCGTATCGATGAAGAACGACGGCGGCCTGATCACCCAGCTCAAGCAGCTGGGCTCGTGCGGGACGCCGGCGCTCGGGATCGTCTCGAGCCGCACGGTCTTCGCACTGCGAAACAGCGCGGGGAACACCTGCGAGTCCGGTCCGATGCGCTCGCTGTGGCGTGTTCCGATGGTGCTCGGCCGGTGGGTGAAGTGGGTTCAGCACATCCGCTTCAGCACCGACGACCGGGTCGGGTTCGTCGCCAGCTGGTACGACCCGGACGGGCTCGGCCTGCGGGCGATCGAGCCGACGCTCGACTACGGCAACCGGGTCGTCTCGAACCGGATCTACACCCACACGCAGAAGTCGCCGACCGGGCACCCGGACCCGGCATGTCCCGCCGACGACGTCTGCTCGCACGCGCGCATCGGCATCTACCGGGACCCCGACGTGACCGGCACCTCGGTGATCTACCACGACGGCTGGACCGTCGCGAAGACCCGGGCCGCGGCCGTCGGCAACGCCTTCGCTCCCTGATTCCGGGGCACAAATGCGGCGCGGCCGCCTTGGGGGGCGGCCGCGTGGTGCTTCTGTCCTCTTAGGGGGAGGGGGAGGAGTGGTTGAAAGACTAGGAGCGGAACCTGAACGGTTCCTGAAGATCTCGGGAAGCCCCGATTAAGGCGCCGCGAGCCCAGCGGGGCCGCGGATTACAGTAGTCGGAGCATGCAGGGCAACGTCCAGGTGCTGGAGTGCGTGGATCCCGGCGAGGTGCCGGGTCTGCTCCACCACGCGATCGACAAGCCCGGCGCGGGGTGGAGCGGCGACGACTGGACCCTCGACGTGAGGGGCTCGGCGGTCGGCGAGGGCTCGCCGGTCGAGAGCATCGAGTTCCACGTCCACGGCCATGTCATCCACATCGCGGCGTGCGACGTGGCGCGGCCTGTGCTCGCGGGCGGGCGGCCGGACCTGCCGGGCGCCGGCACGAGCGGGTTCTACGCGACGCTCAGCGCGCTCGACCTGCCGCGCGAGTTCGAGCTCCATCTGCGCGCGGTGCGCGGCGACGGCGTGCGGCTCGCGTTCGGCACGCTGCGCGGGCGCCGGTCGGCGCTCGAGACCTCCTTCGAGCCCTCGCTGCAGCCGCTGATCGTCTCCGGCCCCGGACGCAGCGGCTCGACGATCTTCATGCAGATGCTGGCCGGGCATCCGGGCATCGTCGCCTGGCCGCCGTTCGACGAGGAGCCGCGGGTGCTGACCTACTGGGTGGAGGTGATGCGCGCGCTCGCGCGGCCCGACAGCTTCATGCGGCAGGTCGCGCCGGCGGGCGACCTGAACGGCGACTGGTGGCTGGGGCGGCGCGAGCCGCGCCCGCGCGCGCTCAGCGACGCCGAGGTGCAGAGCTGGCTGGGCGGAGCCGCGGTCGGCGAGATCGCGGCGTTCGCGCAGGCGCGCGTGGAGGCGCTCTACAGTCGCATCCGCGCGGACGATCGCAAGAACGCGCGCTACTTCGCGGAGAAGCTGCGCAACGATCCGGTGTCGGACCTCGCATGGGAGCTCTACCCGCGGGCACGGGAGGTGGTGCTCGTGCGTGACCCGCGCGACGTGCTCGTATCGGTGCTCGCGGCGAACATAAAGCGCGGCGAGCGCCCGCCACCCCCCGATCCGGCGGCCTGGCTCGCGGAGGAGTTCCGCCCGCGCATCGCCGCGGTCGTCGAGAGCTGGAAGCGCCGTCGCGACCGCGCGTTGCTCGTGCGCTACGAGGATCTGATGACCGAGCCCCAGGCGACCCTCACGGCCGTCCTCGAGTACCTCGGCCTCGACGCGGGCGCCGGCGCTGTGGAGGCGATGCTGTCGGGTGCCGGCCGGCCGCTCCCGGAGATGGACCGGCACCGCACGACCGCGAGTCCCGAGGCATCCATCGGGCGCTGGCGGCAGGACCTCGACCCGGCCCTGGCCGAGCAGTGCGAGCGCGTGCTGGGCGACGCGATCGCGGCGCTCGGCTATTCCCTCGGCGCCGGCCGGAGCAGCGCGCCCACGGCTTCCACGTAGGGCGTGAGCGTGATCATGCTCACGCGGTAGCCGCGTTTCACCGCGCGTGGGGAGGGGTATCGGAGCCCGGGCGGAAAGCCGATGAGGTTCCGTCGGCCGGATTCCCTACCTTCGTGCCTCATGCAACGAGTACTCGCCAAGACATACGCCGAGCGTGACGTGAACGACGTCGAGACCCACGTCCGCGACACCGTGCGCGGCCTGGGTGCCACGACGCCCGCCGAGGAGGAGCAGCTGGTCGCACGGGGGATCTTCCTGGTGCGTCGCATCGCCCGGGCGCTCCCACCCGAGGCATCGCTGCAGGAGGCGTTGCGCGACCACCTCGCGGAGGGCCTCGCGGCGCTGCGTGACGAGGATCCCTCGACCGGTCCTCCGGCCGCGACGCCCACTCGTCGCGCCGCCTGAGCGGTCAGCCCGCTTACCGCTCCGCGACGCGCTCCTCCGATCCGCGCTGAAGCCGCTCGGCCTGGACGTTTAGGCCATTGCGGCCCGAGGTACACAGGCCACGCAATGGGCATGGGAAGCCTCAAGCGGATCGCAGCACTGTGCACTCTGGCCACCACCGCCGTCCTGGCGGGCGGTGCCATCTCGGCACCGGCTCAGCTCAGCGTGCCGAGCACGAGCGTGACGACGCCCACGGTGACGGTGCCCAGCACCACCGTGCGGGTGCCCTCGACGACGACCACCGTGACGACCCCGCCCGTCAAGGTCACCGCGCCGAAGCCGGTCGTGAAGTCGCCGGCGGTGACCGCGCCCGTGCCGAAGGCCCCGGCGCCGGTCAGCAAGCCCGTGCAGAAGGTGACCAAGACGATCTCCCCCTCCGCCGGCTCCGGGGGCGGCGCCGTGAAGAAGACCCTCGACACGGCTTCCAAGGTCGGCGGCACCTCGGGCGGCTCCTCCTCGGGCGGCGGCTCCCTCGACGTCGGCGGCGCCGTGGGCGGGCTCACCGGCGGGCTCACCACCGCCTCCGGCGCGGTCGGCGGCCGCAGCGGCGGCATCGTGTCCTCCGGCACGGGCCAGGACGCGGGTACCGGCCTCGTGCGCGGCCCGGGCGGGATGACCTTCCTCGCGGGCCCCGGCGGCGGTGGCGGCACCCCCGGAGGCCCCGGTGCGTTCCCCGGTGCGGGCTCCGGCGGAGGCTTCGGCGGGCCGGGCACGACCGGCGGCGGCCGGTCGCTTTCCTCGATGCTCGCCGGCGCCGGCGCGAAGGAGCTGCGATCCGTGCTGGAGCAGCTCGAGGGCTGCCTTCCGGCGCTGGCCGCGGTCGACCGCCGCGTGATCTCCCTGCGCGCCGGGCTGGCCGGGTCTCCCCTGACGCGCGCCCAGGTCGGCCGGCAGCTGGGGCTGTCCCGCACCGCGGTGCGAAACAGCGAGCGCCGTGCGCTCAACAGGCTTCAGTACGCGGCCGCCACCACCGGCTGCGCGGGCGCTGTCGTCGGCCCCTTCGACCCCGCGGGGATCGGGAACCTCTCGCCCCAGCTGGTGCTCGCCGGCGCCGTGCCGGTCCATACGAGCGGCGTGAGCGGCGACTTCACCGAGGCGCGCGGCATCGTCGGCCGCTCGGCTTCGCCCCTCTTCGGCCTCGACGGCGGGGGCCAGGGCGGCCCGGCCTGGGCGATCATCCTGTTCACGGTCCTGCTGTCGGTGTCGGTCGCCGCGCTCACGCGCGAGTTGCGCCAGTCCATCTAGGCCGCCGCGCCCTCACAGTCTGTGCGAAATCGCACAGGCATCCCAGGTTTCATGCCGTATCTTCATTGGTATGGGGACGCAGGCTTGCGCGAGTTGCGGAACGGAACATCCGGCCGGCGCACGGTTCTGCATGTCGTGCGGGACCGCGCTCGAGCGCACCTGCCCGAATTGCGGGAGCCCGGCTCCCCCGGAGGCGCGGTTCTGCATGGTCTGCGGCTTCAGCCTCCAGGGAGATGCGCCGGCCCCCGCACCGGCGCCCCCGCCGACGCCGGTCCCGTCGGTCTCTGAGACGCTCCCGGAGGAGCGCCGCCAGGTCACGGTCGTCTTCGCGGACCTCTCGGGCTACACCGCGATCGCTGAGCGCATGGACCCCGAGGCCGTCAAGAACCTCGTCGACCGCAGCCTGCGCCGCCTCGGCGAGGAGGTGGACCGCTACGGCGGCCGCGTGGACAAGTACATCGGCGACAACGTCATGGCCGTCTTCGGAGCCCCCGTCGCACACGAGGACGACGCGGAGCGGGCGGTGCGAGCCGCGCTCGGCATGCAGTACGCGATGACCGAGATCAACGAGAGCCTCAACGACACCCACGGCGTGACGCTGGAGCTGCGCGTGGGGGTGAACACCGGCGAGGTCGTCGCGGGCGCCGTCGGTGACGGCTACACCGTGATCGGCGACACCGTCAACGTCGCCGCGCGGCTGCAGTCCGCGGCCCGCCCCGGGAGCGTCACGGTCGGCCAGCGCACGTTCCGCGCGACGGGCCAGGCGGTCGAGTACCAGCGCCTCGAGCCGCTCACGCTGAAGGGCAAGGCCGAGCCGGTGCCCGCCTGGGAGGCCGTCGGGCTGCTCGTGAGCCAGGCCGGGCGTGGACGGCGCGCGAGCAGCGGCGAGACGCCGCTCGTGGGCCGCTCGGACAAGCTGGACCTGCTGCGCTCGGTCTACGACCGGGTCGAGCGGGAGCGCCGCGCGCACCTCGTGACCGTGATCGGCCAGGCCGGGGTGGGCAAGTCGCGCCTGCGCCTGGAGCTCGAGCGCCTGCTCGCCGACCACGAGCCGGCGCCCACCTTCCGCGAGGGCCGCTGCCTCCCGTACGGGTCGGGAATCGTCTACTGGGCGCTCGGCGAGGTGATCCGCGCCGAGGCCGGGATCGTCGACGGCGACAGCACGGAGGACGCGTGGACGAAGCTGCTGGCCTCCGTCGACGAGCTGATGAAGATCTCCGGGGAGACCGCGGAGCCGCCCGAGCGCAGGGCCGCCGTGATCGGCCGCCTGCTCGGCATCGAGGCGCCGCTGGACATCCTTCCCCAGTCCGAGGGCGAGGACCCGCAGCGAATGCGAGAGGTGTTCTTCTCGGCCGTGCGCTCGGTGCTCGAGGCGATGGCGCGCAGGAACCCGCTCGTGCTGGTCTTCGAGGACATCCACTGGGCCGACCACGGGATGCTCGACCTGATCGAGTATCTCGCGCAGTGGGTGCGCGGGCCGCTGATCCTGCTGTGCCTGGCGCGCGACGAGCTGCTCGAGCGCCGCCAACGGTGGGGCGGAGGCCGCCACGAGGCGACCTCGATCCTGCTCGACCCGCTGACCGTCGAGCAGACCCGCGCGCTGGTCACGTCCCTGCTCGGGGGCTCCGACGGCGACGGGGGCGCGGTCGCCGCGGTGGCCGAGCGCGCCGGCGGCAACCCGTTCTTCGCGGAGGAGATGGCCCGCCGCCTCGCCGAGGAGGCGGGCGGCGACAGGCTGTTCGACCTGCCCGACACCGTCCAGGGACTGCTGGCGGCGCGGCTCGACTCGCTCGAGCCCGCCGAGCGCACGCTGGTCCAGCACGCGGCCGTGATGGGGCGCACGTTCTGGGAGGGATCGCTCGCGATCGCCGGCCAGAGCGACACGGCGACGCGCGAGGCGCTGCAGAGCCTCCAGGAGAAGGACATCATCGTGCCCGAGGCCGGCGTGCGGCTGGCGGGCGAGCGCGAGTACGCCTTCAAGCACGTGCTGATCCGCGACGTCGCCTACGGCATGCTGCCGAAGGCGGTGCGCTCACGAAAGCACTTCGAGGTCGGCCGCTTCATCGAGGACCGCGCGGGCGAGCGCACCGAGGAGGTCGTCGCGCTGCTCGCCGAGCACTTCGGGCGGGCCGCGATGCTCAGCACCGAGGGCGGCATGGACCAGGACGAGGCCGAGCCGATCCACCGCAAGGCGCTCCGCTATCTGGAGGCCGCGGGCGACGCCGCCGCCGCGCTGTACTCGAACCCGGAGGCCTTCGACCACTACGAGGCGGCGCAGCGGATCGAGTGCCCGCACGACCCCGGCGCGATGGCCCGCGTGAAGGAGAAGCAGGGCGACGTCGCGTTCCGGATGGGCCGCGTGTCAACGGCCGTCGAGCTGTGGGAGGACTCGCTCGAGTACCACCGCCAGCAGGAGGACCTCACGCGCGTCGCCGACCTGCACCGCAAGATCGGCGCGGGCCTGTGGAACCGCGGCGAGCGCAAGCTCGCGATCGAGCGCTACCAGAAGGGCATCAACCTGCTGAAGGACGGGCCGCCCTGCCTCGAGCTGGTGCACCTCTACGAGGAGGCCGCCTCGCTGTACATGCACGCCGGCGACAACATGCTCGCGATCTACGCCTCCGAGAAGGCACTGCGGCTCGCCGAGAAGCTTCAGGAGACGCGCGTCGCGAGCCGCGCGCACGGGATCTTCGGACGCGTGTTCGGCCGCATCGGCGACACCGAGAAGGCGCGCGAGAACCTCGAGCGGTCGGTCGAGCTGGCGCGCGACTCCGACGACGGCGAGACGATCCGCGCGCTGCTCACGCTCGGGCACCACCTCGAGGTGTCCGAGGCCGACTACGACGGCGCCGGGCAGGCCTACGGCGAAGCGCTGGCGCTCGCGCAGCAGGTGGGCGACCTTCCGGCACAGGTCGAGCTGCAGTCCTCGATCGCGCAGGTCGCGGCCTACCGCGCGGCCTGGGACGAGGTCGAGGTCGCCGCGGAGGCGAGCGCCGATCTCGCCGAGCGCGAGGGCCTCGTGGGCAAGCTCTGCTACCCGTGCGTGCTGCGCGGCGTGCTCGCGTGGCGCGACGGGCGCTGGGAGGACGCCGAGCACTGGTGCCGGCGCGCGCACGAGCTCGCCGAGCAAGTGGGGTGGTCGGAGGTCTCGTTCTCCGCGCTCTACTGGCTTGCCCGCTCGCTGCGCGACTCGGGGGACTACACCGCGGCGATCACGGAGCTCGACCGCGCGCTCGACGTGTGCGAGCGCGCCGGGCTGATCGCACAGTCGATCGAGGCGAATGCCGCCCGCGCGATCACGCTCGTGATCTCCGGGAAGAAGGAGCAGGGCCGCGAGACCGCCGAGGAGGCCTCCCATCTCGCCGACCGCCTGCACTACCCGGTCGGGCAGGCCGCCGCCCTGATGGCGATGGGAACGACGGAGTCCGACCCCGCGGAGGCGTCGCGCATGATGGGTGAGGCGCGCGCGCTCTGGGAGCGCATCGGGCGCCCGCTCGATGCCGCGATCGCCGAGCTGCTGCTCGGGTACGTGCTGTGCGAGACGGGCCAGGAGCGGGAGGGTCGCGAGGTCCTCGACCGCGCCGCGTCGCAGTTCGGGCAGCTCGGCGTCGCGCACCTCGCCGAGTACGCCACCAAGGCGTTCGCGTAGCCCGCACGGCGCTCTGCCAGACTTTTCGCATGCCGCTCGTACAGCGTTCCGACGGGGTGGAGCTGCACTGGGAGCAACGCGGGGAGGGCCCTCCGGTGGTGATCGCATCCCAGTTCTTCGCCGATCCTTCCGTGTTCAGCGGGCTGATCGACCTGCTCTGTGAGCGCCATCGCGTGATCACCTACGACCCGCGCGGAATCGGTCGCTCGACCCCCGGCGGTGCCTACGACATCGCGACCGACGCCGAGGACCTCGGCGCCGTGATCGAGGCGACTTGCGACGAGCCCGTCGTGATCGTGACGATGGCGGACGGCTCGAACCGGGCGGTGGAGCTCTACGCCGAGCGCCCGGAGCTGGTGCGCGCGATCGTGTGCGTCGCGGGCAACCCGGTGAATCGCGAGGCGGGCGAGGGCGGGGAGGGGCTTGCGGCCTCCGACTCCGTGGTGGAGGCGCTGCATCTCCATGATGGAGACGGACTATCGCGGGGCGCTGCGCACCATGATCGCCACGGCCAATCCGAACCTCGACGACGACATGGTGCGCAACCGGGTGAACGTCAGCGCGGAGCGCTGCTCCGCAGGACGCCGCGGTGCCGCGGATGCACTCCTGGATCGGCCACGACGCGCTGGAGATCTCACGTGCCGTGGGGGACCGCCTCTGGATCCTCGAGGACGGCAGCAACCCATGGTTCCTCGAGACCACGCGCCGCACCGCGGAGCTGCTGCCGGAGGCGCACGTCCACCTCGTCGAGAACGGCGCGGTCTCGCGTCCCGACATCGCGGCGTCCTTCATCGGCGGGATCACGGGCGCCGGCGACACCGCCGGCGCGCGCGGCGGCGTCTCCGCCGACTGAACGAAAAAGGGCCGTACCTCCAGGCACGGCCCTCTGACGTCTCGTCCCTTGCGCGCGCTAGCCGCAGACCGGCCAGTGTCCCGCGCCGCTGCGTGTCAGCAGCATCGCGGCGCGCCGGTCCTGCTCGGCCTCGGAGGCACGCGCGGGATCGCCGTTGCCGCCGACACTCGCCCAGGTCCCGTAGGAGAACTGGTACTTGCCGCGGTAGGCGCCGCCGCCGCCGATGGCGCGCGGATTGCCGCCCGACTCGCACGCGGCGATCCTCTGCAGGGTCGCGCGCACTCCCGAGCTGAGGCCGGCATGCTTGTCATGCAGGTCGGCCCTCACGTGGCGGATGCGCTTGCCCAGCTTCCGGTTCGCGCGCACGAGGGCGCGGTTCGACCAGCGCAGCTGGACCGGTGCGCGCACCTTGCGCGCCCTGCGTCCGTCCCGCTCGCCCACCAGCCGGTTGAGGCGCTTCTTCAGCTTGAGGAAGCGCTTCGCCAGTCGGCGGTGCTCGATGTCGTTCGGCGTTGTCGTTGGGATGGTCGTCATCTTCACCGGCCCGATCGGCGCCGCGGGATCGATTCCCGCGGGTGCCGCTACCCGGGCCTGGGTCTTGTTGGCTCTCACATCGTTCGGCGTTGCCGCCGAGATCGCAACTGCTGGTACCGCTGCTGCGACGCCGACGCTGAGAACGGCAATTAGGGGGGCCCTCAATGGTCCTCCTCATGTCGTGGTCAGGTGTCGGCCTCTCTCCCTCGCTCGCAGCGTTTGTCCCGGCAGTCACCTCCTTCAAGGCGGCGTGCCAATGGACATGGCGTCCGGGCCCTCCGCCGGCCGGTGAGGCCGCTTTCAGGTCCGAAGCGGGTCGTGATGCCCGCTTACCGACGCCCGCCCGAAGACGTTGCCGCGTCGCTTGTCAGTCGGCTCGCAGTGGTGGGCCACTCCGGGCGCACGTTTGGTGCGAGCCGTTCCTTTTCTGGATTGTCCGGGGTCTTCTACCCCGTTGACTGATAAGTCAATCGAGAACGTAGCACAGCAGCTCGACAAACTGTCGAACCGCTTGTGGCAACGGTCACGAGCGACCACCCGTCAGGAGAGGGGAACCCTCATGTCCCCTGCAAGTTGCGGACGAACCGGGGGCCGAGGGGGCGCCCGTTAGCATCAGGCGTGATGAAGGTCACACTCCCAGACGACACCGCGCGCGAGCTTCCCGACGGAGCCAGCGGGGCGGATCTGGCGCGCGAGATCGGCCCGGGGCTGGCGAAGGCCGCCCTGGCCGTGCGCGTGAACGGGCGGGTGGCCGACCTCGCCGCGCCGCTGCCGGACGGCGAGCGCGTGGAGATCGTGACCGATCGCAGCCCGGACGCGCTCGACCTGATCCGCCACGACACCGCTCACGTGATGGCGACGGCGGTGATGGAGCTGTACCCCGGGACCAAGATCTCGATCGGCCCGCCGATCGAGAACGGCTTCTACTACGACTTCGAGTTTCCCGAGGGCGTCAAGGTGTCCGACGAGGACCTCGGCCGCATCGAGGAGCGCATGCGCGAGCACGTCGCCGCGGACGAGCCGTTCGAGCGCACCGACCTGTCGGTGCAGGACGCCGAGCGCCGCTTCACCGCAGAGGGCCAGGACTACAAGGTCGAGCTGATCCGCGACCTGGTCACCAACGAGGGCGTCGAGACGGTCTCGCTCTACCGCAACGGCCCCTTCACCGACCTCTGCCGCGGGCCGCACGCTCCGTCGACGGGCCGCATCAAGGCCTTCAAGCTGCTCTCGGTCGCGGGCGCGTACTGGCGCGGCGACGAGCGCAACAAGATGCTCACCCGCATCTACGGGACCGCCTTCCTCTCGAAGCAGGACCTCGAGCGCCACCTCGAGATGCTCGAGCAGGCGCGCGCGCGGGACCACCGCCGGCTCGGCCCGCAACTCGGCCTGTTCGTGCTGCGCGAGGAGGCGCCGGGCATGCCGTTCTACCTGCCGAACGGAACCGTCGTCGTGAACGAGATCCAGCGCGTGCTGCGTGAGCACCTCGAGCGCGGCGGCTACGGCGAGATCCGCACGCCGCAGATCCTCGACGTCGAGCTGTGGAAGCGCTCCGGCCACTGGGACAACTACCGGGAGAACATGTTCTTCACGCAGTCCGGCGAGGACGGACGGCAGTTCGCGGTCAAGCCGATGAACTGCCCCGGGGCATGTCTCGTGTACGCCTCGGATCGTCATTCCTACCGGGACCTGCCGCTGAGACTCGGCGAGTTCGGGCTCTGCACGCGCAACGAGCGCGAGGGTGTGCTGCACGGCCTGCTGCGCGTGCGCGCGTTCACGCAGGACGACGGTCACGTGTTCTGCACCGAGGATCAGATCGTGCCCGAGGCGCGCGCCATCACCGAGACGATCGACGAGCTCTATGCGCTGTTCGGATTCGACGACGTGCGCGTCGAGCTGTCGACGCGCCCCGAGAAGTCGATCGGCACCGACGAGCAGTGGCAGATGGCCGAGCGCGCGCTCGCGGACGCGCTCGAGGGCATGGGCCGCGAGTACCAGCTGAACCCGGGGGACGGCGCGTTCTACGGGCCGAAGATCGACTTCCACATCACGGACGCGCTCGGGCGCTCGTGGCAGTGCGGCACCTGCCAGGCGGACTTCTTCATGCCGGGCCGCTTCGGCCTCACGTACACGGCCGCGGATGACACACAGCGCACGCCGGTCATGATCCACCGGGCGCTGCTGGGCTCGATCGAGCGCTTCCTCGGAATCCTGATCGAGCACCACGCGGGCGAGTTCCCGGTGTGGCTCGCGCCGATGCAGGCGAAGGTGCTCCCGATCGCCGACCGTCACAACGAGTACGCAGCACGGTTGCAGCGCGAGCTGCGCGCGAAGGGCGTGCGCGTGGCGCTCGACGATCGCGCGGAGTCGGTGGGACGCAAGATCCGCGAGGCCGAGCTGGCGAAAGTCCCCTTCATGCTGGTCGTCGGGGACAAGGAGCTCGAGGGGGCGGGGGTGTCCGTGCGCCGGCACGGCGAAGGGGACCTCGGCCTCATGCCGCTCGAGGAAGTTGCCGATCGAATCGGGCGTGAGGCCCGCTGACGTCCCGACCGGCGCTATACTCGCCTGCGATGAAGGGCACTTTCCGACCGCAGCGCTAGCCGTTTGCCGCCCGCCCTTCCCTGCCGTTTTGCCTCAGTCCGCGTCCTCTCCATCTCACTGCGTGCACCACGACTCCTTCGTGACTAGCTAGTGCCGATCCCGCGCAGGTTCGATCGGCGCCCGCCGGAGCGGGACACGACACGCATCAACGAGCGTATTCGTGTCCCCGAGGTACGCCTGATCGACGAGAAGGGCGAGCAGATCGGCGTCATGAAGACCGACCAGGCGCTCGAGTATGCGCGCGAGCGGGACCTCGACCTCGTCGAGATCGCCGCCGAGGCGCGCCCGCCCGTCTGCCGCGTGCTCGACTACTCGAAGTACAAGTACGAGCAGGAGCAGAAGAAGAAGGCGGCGCGCAAGCACCAGCAGCAGGTGACGATCCGCGAGATGAAGCTGCGGCCGAAGATCGCGACGCACGACTACGAGACCAAGAAGGGCCACATCCTGCGGTTCCTCAAGCAGGGGCAGAAGGTGAAGGTCACGATCATGTTCCGCGGGCGCGAGATGGCGCACCCCGAGCGCGGCGAGGTACTGCTGCGCAAGGTCGCGGACGAGCTCGCCGAGTTCGGCACGATCGAGCAGAGCCCCAACCAGGAGGGCCGCAACATGATCATGGTGATGGCGCCCGTCAAGGCCCCGGCCCGCAAGAGCGAGCGACCGGCCGAGAAGGCCGACGGCGACCAGGCCGCACCCGCGGAGACCGCGTCCGCGCAGGAAGCACCCGCCGAGGCCGCACCCGCGGAGCGCCGCGACCCGCGGAGGCCGCACAGCCGGAGCAGGCCGCGCCCGCCGAGGCGCCGGCCGAAGCGGCACCCGCCGAGGCGGCAGCCGAGCAGACCCGCAAAGCGGGGTAGCGCCTACGGCGCTGGCGCTCCCGCCGGAGGGGATCGCGGACGCCGTCCTGCGTCTGCGTCCGCCCGCAGACGACGACGCGCACCGCATCGCGCAGATCTGCGCCGACCCGGAGATCGCGCGCTGGACGCACGTGCCCTCGCCCTACACGCTCGAGGACGCACACTCCTGGATCGCGCTCGCCGCGGTCGAGCGTGAGCGCGGGACGGGACTGCATCTGCTCGCCGAGCGCATCGCCGACGGCCGCGTCGTGGGCTCGGCCGCCCTGCGTCTGCACCGCCACGCACGCACGAGCGGCGAGGTCGGCTACTGGGTCGCGCCCGACGCACGGCGCACGGGCGTGGGGACGGGCGCCGTCGAGCTCCTCACCGAGTTCGCGCTGGGACCGCTCGAGCTGCCTTTCGTGGAGATCGTGATCTCGCCGGACAACACCGCGTCCCTGGCCCTCGCGCGCCGCGCGGGATTCCACGAGCAGGGCGGGCAGCTGCGCGAGTTCAAGGGCGAGCTGACCGAGTTCACCCTGTGGCGCAGGGACGCGGCTGTTAGATCTAGCCCTCCTTGAGGTCCTCGGCCGGGGCCTCGCGCTGGTTCTCGGACTTGTCCTCGCCGGCCTTCGGCGCCGCACGGTTGACCGTCTCGCAGGAGCCCTTCGGGTTCGCGGGGGTCGCGTCGACGATCACGTCCACGAGGTCGAGCTGCGCGTTGTCCTTGGTGCCGGGTCCGCAGTCGATGCGGTCGGGCTCGCCGTCGCGCGTGCGGAACTGGTCGTTGCCCTCCTCGCCGTGCAGGGTGTCGACCCCGGGAAGCGGCACGTCGGCGGATGCGAGCGCGTACAGGCGGTCGTTGCCGCTGCCGCCGAAGCTCTCGTCCACGCCCAGGTTGGCGTAGATCGTGTCGCCTCCGGCGCCGCCGATCTGGGTGTCGTCGCCGCGCCCGCCCGACATCAGGTCGTTGTGGTTGTCGCCCTTGAGCCGGTCGTTGCCGTCGCCGCCGTGCAGGCGGTCCGCGCCGCCGCCGCCGCCCACCGAGTCGTTGCCCGGGCCCGCGTAGATGCGGTCCCCGTGGACGTCGCCGCCGCTGATCGCGTCGTCGCCCGCGTTGCCGGCGATGAAGTCGCTGCCGAGCCAACCCTCGATCTGGTCCGCGCCCGCGTTGCCGTACAGCGAATCGGCGTTCGAGCCGCCGTTGATCACGTCGTCGCCCGAGTTGCCGCGGATCTTGTCCTCTCCGAGGCCGCCGCTCAGCCGGTCGGCGTCGGCGCCGCGCCCGCCGGTGATCTTGTCGTCACCGCCGCCGCCCGAGACGCGATCGCGGCCGCGGCCGCTGGAGACGATGTCGTCGCCGTTCAGGGCCTTCACCTTGTCGTTGCCGCCACGGGCCTTGATGTAGTCCGAGCCGTCCGTGCCGACCAGGCGCTCCCCGCGATTGGTGCCGCGCACGCTCGCCGCCAGCGCGACGGACGCCAGCAGCGCGGTCGCCGCGACCAGGGCGAGGGCGCCCGCGCCTGCCGGGCCGAGAGGTCTCCGTGTGCTCATCGTTCGCGATCCTCCTCGCATCGTTGAGGGGCCAACATAGCCACGGCCGCAGCGCTCCGTGCCGGCAGGCAGGCCGGGCCGGCCCGTGGGAGGCGATCGCAGAGCAAGCCTCCACGGGCCCCGCTGCCTGGCCCGGCGTCCTCTGCCCGTCTCGACGACCCCGTGGTTCCTGCGCCTCCCGGAGGAGTCGGAGCGGCGAGGGACGCACCTGCAAGATACGCCCGCCGGCAGCCCCGCGCGCCGGTTCGCGCAGGAGCGCGCGGCTCGTGCTCGAAGCAGGCCATCTGCTTCAATAGCGGGACTCCGATGCCCAAGGTGAAGACCCATTCCGGCGCCAAGAAGCGCTTTCGCAAGACCGGATCCGGCCGGATCCTGGCGCGCCACGGCATGACGTCGCACAACCTCGGCAAGAAGGCGGCCAAGCGCAAGCGCCGCCTCGGTCGGCCGCGTGGAGATCAAGCAAGGCGGCGAGACAGAGGTGAAGCGGCTGCTCGCCGGTGGAAAGGGCGCGCAGTGACCCGCGTCAAGCGGTCCGTCCACGCACGCAAGAAGCGCCGCGCCGTGCTCGAGCGCGCCAAGGGCTACCGCGGCGAGAAGCACTCGAGCTACCGGCGCGCGAAGGAGCAGGTCCTCAAGTCGGACTCCTACGCCTACCGCGACCGGCGCGCGCGCAAGCGCGACTTCCGCGCGCTCTGGATCGTGCGCATCAACGCGGCCGCACGCCGCGAGGGGCTCACCTACAGCCGCATGATGGCCGGGCTGCGCGTGGCCGAGGTCGAGGTCAACCGCAAGATGCTCGCGGACGTGGCCGTGCGCGACCCCGAGACCTTCCGCCGATTTGCCGAGCGAGCCAAGCAGGCCCTGGAGGTGTCCGCGGCCGGATCCTGAGCGCGGCGGACAGCGACCTTTTCCAGGGCGGCGACCGACGGGTCGGCGCCTTTTTTGTTTCCCTGACGAGACCACAGACATGACCGAGACGATCACCAGCAAGAGCAACGCCCGCCTGAAGGAGCTGCGCAGCCTGCACGAGCGCAAGCACCGGGACCGCACGGGCCTGTTCATCGCGGAGGGAGAGGACATGCTGGCCGCCGCGCTTGCGCACGGGCACCTTCCCGAGACCGTCTACTTCGAGCCAGGCCACGACCTGCCGGCGATGCCGGCCGGCGTCGAGCAGGTGCCGGTCGCCCGTGATGCGCTCGCGAGCGCGGGCAGCCTGGGGAGCGGGTCGCGGGTGCTCGGCGTGTGGCGCGAGCGCTGGGCCGAGGAGCTACCGGTACCCGCTCGGCGCCTTGGCGACGAGCGGCCCTTTCTCTACCTTCATGACGTGTCCGATCCTGGGAACGTCGGCACCATCCTGCGCGCCGCCCAGGCGTTCGGCGCCGGGCCCGTGGCGCTCAGCCCCGAGACGGCCGATCCCTTCGGCCCGAAGGCGGTGCGGGCGAGCATGGGAGCGATCTTCGCCCACCGCGTCGTGCGCGCCGCCTGGGACGAGGTCCCGCGTCCCGGGACGAGTATCGCGCTCGTCCCCGGAGCCGGCACGCCGCTGCGTGAGCTGAGCTGGACCGACCCGCCGCTGTTCGTGCTCGGAGCCGAGCGTGCCGGCCTGCCCGCCGGGATCGTCGCCGCCTGCGACGAGGTCGCCCACATCCCGCTGGCCGCTGCCGCGGACTCGCTCAACGTCGCGATGACGGCGACCCTCTGCCTCTACGAATATCGTGCACGTACCGATGCCTGACGCGCCGCTCGACCCCCAGCAGGCGATGGAGCGACTCGGCCGCCTGGCGGAGGAGGGCGAGCGCGCGGTGCTGGAGGCCGCGACGCCCGCGGAGCTCGAGGAGCTGAGGGTGCGCTACCTCGGGCGCAAGGCCGAGCTGACCCAGATCCTGCGCTCGATCCCGGCGCTGCCCGAGGAGTGGCGGGCGCAGCTCGGGAAGGGCGGCAACGAGGCGCGCCGCGCGCTCGAGACGCTGCTCGAGGAGCGTTCGGCCGCGCTCGAGGCGGGCGAGCTCGAGCGCCGCCTGCGCGACGAGGCGGTCGACGTGACGCTGCCCGGGCGAGCCGCTGGACGCGGGCCACCTGCACCTGCTGACCACCACGCGGCGCGAGCTGGAGGACATCTTCGCGGGGCTCGGCTACCGGGTCGCTCGAGGGGCCCGAGGTGGAGTTCGACTACTACAACTTCACGGCGCTCAACCATCCGCCGGGGCATCCCGCGCGGATGCTCCAGGACACCTTCTACTTCTCCAGCGAGCTGCTGCTGCGGACCCACACCTCGCCGATGCAGGTGCGCGCGATGGAGCAGCAGGAGCCGCCGATCTTCATCGTGGTCCCCGGCAAGGTCTACCGGCGCGACTCCGACGCGACCCACACGCCGATGTTCCACCAGATCGAGGGACTCGCGGTCGACGAGGGCATCACGCTCGCCGACCTCCAGGGCACGCTGCTGGAGTTCGCGCGCGCGTTCTTCGGCGGCGAGCGCGAGGTGCGGTTGCGGCCGCACTACTTCCCGTTCACCGAGCCGAGCGTCGAGTTCGACGTGTCGTGCTTCGCCTGCGGCGGCTCCGGCCGGCTGCGCGACCGCTCGCGCGACCCGCTGTGCAAGGGCACGGGCTGGATCGAGGGCGGCGGCGCCGGCATGGTCGATCCGAACGTCTTCGAGTTCGTGCGCGACCGCGGCTACGACCCCGACCGCGTGCAGGGCTTCGCGTTCGGCCTCGGCATCGACCGGCTCGCGATGCTCAAGCACGGCGTCCCCGACCTGCGGATCCTGTTCGAGAACGACCTGCGCTTCCTGGGGCAGTTCTGATGCTGGTTCCCGCTCTCGTGGCTGAAGGAGTACTGCGACCCGGGGCAGAGCGCCGACGCGCTCGCGACGACGCTCGCGCTCAGCGGCACCGAGGTGGAGCGGGTCACGAGCGTCGGGGTACCGCGCGGCGACGGCAACGGCGGCCTGTTCCGGATCGGCGAGGTGCTCGACGTGGCGCAGCATCCCGATGCCGACAGGCTGAGCGTCTGCAAGGTGCGCCTCAGCGGGTCCGACGAGCGCACGATCGTGTGCGGCGCGCCCAACGTGGCCGCGGGCCAGGCCGTGATGGTCGCGTTGCCGGGCGCCGTGCTCCCGGACGGGACCCGCCTCGGCAAGGCAAAGCTCCGCGGCGTCGAGTCCGAGGGCATGATCCTGTCGGAGACCGAGGTCCAGCTGGGCACCGACAGCGAGGGGATCATGGTGCTGCCCGACTCCTATGAGGCCGGGGAGGAGGCGCTGCGCTACCTCCCGGTCGGGGACGACGTCCTCGAGCTCGAGATCACGCCGAACCGCCCCGACTGCCTGTCCGTGTACGGCGTCGCACGGGAGGTGCACGCGGTCACCGGAGCACCCCTGGCGCCCGACCCCGGAGAACAGGACGTGGAACCTGTCTCGGCGGGAGGGAGCGAAGCGACCGACCATGATTTCTGTCGAAATCGAAGATTTCGACATTTGCCCGCGTTTCACGGTGCGCGTGTTCACCGACGTGCAGGTCGGTCCCTCGCCGCTGTGGCTGAAGGCGCGCCTGACGGCGGCCGGGCAGCGGCCGATCAGCAACGTGGTCGACATCACCAACTACGTGATGCTGGTGCTCGGGCAGCCGATGCACGCCTACGACCTCGACCAGCTGGCGGGCCCGCAGCTCACGGTGCGCCGCGCGCGCGAGGGCGAGCGCGTCACGACGCTCGACGGCGAGGAGCGGGTCGTCGACGGCGACGCCGTGCTGGTCTGCGACGCGGACGGCCCGACGGGCATCGCCGGGATCATGGGCGGCGCGCGCAGCGAGGTGTCCGCGGACACGACCCGCGTGGCGATGGAGGCGGCGACGTGGAACGGCCCGAACATCCTCCAGACCTCGAAGAAGCTCGGCCTGCGCTCGGAGGCGAGCGGGCGCTTCGAGAAGCAGCTGCATCCGCGCCTCGCGATCGAGGCGCAGCGGCTCGCGGCCCGGTTGATGGTCGAGCTGTGCGGCGCGCGGATGGTGCCGGGCACCGTCGACGCCGCCGGCCCCGAGCCGGAGCCGCACCGGATCGTGATGCGCAGCGCGCGCCTCGCGGGCCTGCTCGGCGAGCGCATCGAGCCCGCCGAGTCCGCCGCGATCCTCGAGCGGCTCGGCTTCGGCGTCGAGCAGCGCGACGGGGACCTCGAGGTCGAGACGCCGTACTGGCGCCACCACGACGTGTACCGGGAGGCCGACGTGATCGAGGAGGTCGCGCGCGTGCACGGCCTCCAGCGCCTGCCCGCGACGCTGCCGCCGCGGCGCGGGATCGGCGGGCTTTCCGCCGCCCAGGCGCTGCGCCGCACGATCGAGGACTTCCTGCGCGGCCGCGGCCTCAGCGAGGCCGTCAACTTCAGCTTCATATCGCCCGACGCCGTGCGCAGCCTGCGGCTCCCCGAGGACGCGACCCGCGGCCGGGTGCTCGCCCTCGCGAACCCGCTGAGCGAGGACCAGTCGGTGATGCGCAGCTCGCTCGTGCCGGGCCTGCTGGCGGTCGCGCGCCACAACGTCGCCCGCGACATCGAGGACGTGAGGCTGTTCGAGACGGGACGCGTCTTCTACTCCAAGGGCCCCTACGAGCAGCCCGACGAGCGCCTGCACCTCGCGGTCGTGCTGTGCGGGGACTTCGCGCCGAGGACCTGGCGCCACGGCGCCCTGCCCGCGGACTTCTATGTGATCAAGGGCCTGCTCGTGGGCCTGCTCGACCTGCTCGGCGTGCAGTGGCGCCTGATCGACGGCGGGCCGCGCTTCCTGCACCCCGGGAAGGCGGCGGAGGTGGTCGTCGACGCCCGCGAGGCCGGCTGCCTGGGCGAGCTGCACCCGGCGGTCGCCGCGGACTTCGGGCTCGGTGCGCTCGAGCACCCGCCCGTCGTGCTCGAGCTCGATCTCGACGCGGTGCTACCGGTCGCCGAGCGCCACGAGCGCCGCTACCGCGACCTGATCAGCTTCCCGGCCGTGCTCCAGGACATCGCGGTCGTCGTCGACGAGCCCGTCGAGGCGCAGACCGTCGTCGACTCGGTGCGCGCGGCCGCGGGCCCGGACCTGCGCGACGTGCGCGTGTTCGACCTGTACCGCGGCGAGCAGGTGGGCGAGGGTCGCAAGTCGCTCGCGCTGCGGCTCGAGTTCCGCTCGGAGGAGCGCACGCTGACCGACGAGGAGGTCGCGACGATCCGCGGGCGGATCAAGCAGGAGATCGCGCGCGAGACCGGAGGGTCGCTGCGTGAGTAGGCAGCAAACCGCGTCAGCCGTCGGCCGTCAGCCGACGGCCGGTGAGCCCGTCGCGCGCGCGTGCGTCGTGGGAGCGTCCGGTTTTGCCGGAGCGCTGGCGGCCGCGCTGCTCTGGCGCCATCCGCGGATCTCGCTCGAGGCCGTGACGGCGCGCACCGACGCGGGCCGGCGACTCGACGACCTGTATCCGCGCCACCGCGTCCCGCTCGAGATGGAGGCCTTCGACGCCGAGCGCCTGGCCGGCCGTCGCCGACGTCGCGATGGTCTCCTACCCGCACGGCGCGGCCGCGGAGGCGGTGGCGGCGCTGCGGGCGCAGGGCCTGCGCGTGGTCGACCTCTCCGCCGACTTCAGGCTGCACGACCTCGCGGTGCACGAACGGTGGTACGGGCCGCACGGCGCGCCCCCAGCTGCAGGGACGAGGCGGTCTTCGGGCTGACCGAGCTGCACCGCGAGGAGATCGCCGGGGCGTCGCTGGTCGCCAACCCGGGCTGCTATTCGACCGCCGCGATCCTCGCGCTCGCGCCGCTCGCGCGGGAGGGCCTGATCGCGGACGCGGTCGTCGACGCGAAGAGCGGCGTCTCCGGCGCGGGCCGCGAGGCAAACGAGCGCACCCACTTCGTCTCGGTGGACGAGAACGTCAACGCATACGCCGTGGAAGGCCACCGCCACGCGCCCGAGATCGACCAGGAGCTCGATGCGCTCGGGCTGCGCCGCCGGGTGACCTTCGTGCCGCACCTGGTGCCGCTCGACCAGGGCCTGCTCGCCAGCTGTTACGTGACGCCGTCCCGCGACCTCGGCGCCGACGAGGTCGCGGAGCTCTTCGGCGACGCATACGCGGGCGAGCGCTTCGTCGAGCTCGCCGCGGCCCCGCCCGGGGTGCGCGACGTGCGCGACACCAACCTCTGCCGGATCCACGTCGCCGCGGCGCCGGGCGGGCGCGTGCTGGTGTTCGCGGCGATCGACAACCTCTGGAAGGGCGCGGCCGGCCAGGCCGTCCAGAACCTCAACCTGATGCTGGGGCTCGACGAGGCGGAGGGCCTCGGATGAGCGCCCCCGACGGAAGCTTCTTCCGCTCGCGCTGGGTCGATTCGCCCGATGGGGTCGAGGTGCTCGACCCGGGCCCGCTGCCGGCCGGGTTCCGCGCCGCCGGGATCGCGTGCGGGATGAAGCCGTCGGGCCGCCTCGACCTCGGGCTGCTGGCCTGCGACTCCGACGATGCGACGTCGGCCGCGCTGTTCACGCGCAACGCGATCGTGGCGGCCCCCGTCCAGGTCGCGCGCACGCGCGAGCTGGACCGGCTGCGCGCGGTCGTCGTGAACAGCGGCATCGCGAACGTCGGCGACGGCGACCGCGGCCTCGAGGTCGCACGAGCGATGGTGTCGAGCGCGGCCGCAGCGCTCGGCCTCGAGCCGGAGCGCATGGGCGTCGCCTCCACGGGCGTGATCGGCGTGGGGCTCGACCGCGACACCGTCGTGTCGGGCATCGAGCGGATCGCCGGCGAGCTCTCGCCCGGCGGCGGTGAGGTGTTCGCGGAGGCGATCATGACCACGGATCGCTGGGCCAAGCAGGGCAGCCTCGCGGTGGCGCTGTCCGGCGGCACGGTGCGCCTCTGCGCGCAGGCCAAGGGGGCGGGGATGATCTCGCCGTCGTTCGCGACGATGCTCTGCTTCGTCGAGACGGACGCGGCGATCGACGCCGTCACGCTCGACCGCCTGCTGCGGGCCGCGGTCGAGCGCTCGTTCGAGCGCACCTCCGTGGACGGTCAGCTCTCGACGAACGACTCCGTGTTCTGCTTCGCGAGCGGTGCGGCGGGCGTCGCGGTCGCGGCGGGGACGGGAGACGAGCTTGCCTTCGCGGCGGCGCTCGACGCGCTGCTGCGCCAGCTCGCGCTCGAGATCGTCGCCGACGGCGAGGGGGCGGAGCGGGTCGCACGGCTGCTCGTGCGCGGCTCGATCGAAGGGGTCGACCTGGTCGCGCGCGCGGTCGCCAACTCCCCGCTCGTGAAGTGCGCGCTGCACGGAGCGGACCCCAACTGGGGCCGCATCCTCGCGGCGGCCGGACAGGCCGTCCCCGACGTCGACCCCTCCGGGGTCCACCTCTACATCGAGGACGTCCAGGTCGCGAGCGGGAGCAGCGCCGTGGCGCTGGACGACGCCGCCCGCACGCGCCTCGAAGAGGCGATGGCCGCACCCGAGGTGGAGCTGCGCCTCGACGTGGCGCGCGGGGGCGAGGAGGTCGAGATCTTCTTCTGCGACCTCGGGCACGGCTACGTTTCGCTCAACTCCGAGTACTCCACGTGATGCCCGAGCGCGTGCCCGACACTCCGAGCGGCGAGCGCATCGGGATGCTGCTCGAGTCGCTGCCCTACATCCGCGAGTTCTTCGGCGCCACGATCGTGATCAAGTACGGTGGCGCGGCGATGGCCGAGGAGCACCTGCGCGAGGCCTTCGCCCGCGACGTGGTGCTGCTCAAGTACGTCGGGATGAACCCGGTGATCGTGCACGGCGGCGGTCCCGAGATCACGGACTACATGAAGCGGCTCGGGCTCGAGGTCGAGTTCGTGCAGGGACTGCGCGTCTCCGACGAGCAGACGGTGGAGATCGCGAAGATGGTGCTGATCGGCAAGCTCAACAAGGACATCGTGCTGCGCCTCAACCGCCACGGGCAGGCGGCCGTCGGGCTGTGCGGAGACGACGGCTCGCTCTTCCAGGTGGCCAAGCGGCGCGTCTCGGCGCCCGGCGGGGAGGAGATCGACCTCGGTTTCGTCGGCTCGATCAAGCGCGTCGACGTGGACGTCCTGAATCACATCGCCGAGGACTACATCCCCGTCGTCGCCTCCGTGGGGGCGGACGCCGAGGGACGCTCCTACAACGTCAACGCCGACGAGGCCGCGGGCGCGGTGGCGGCGGCGCTGGACGCCTACAAGGTGATCTTCCTGACCGACGTGGAGGGATGGCTCGCGGATGCCTCCGATCCCGCGACGCGCATCTCCGAGACCGACGTCGAGGAGATCAGGCACAGCATCGACTCCGGCGACGTGCAAGGCGGCATGCTCCCGAAGCTGCAGGCCTGCGTGGCGGCGGTGGAGCGCGGGGTGCGCTCGGCGCACATCGTCGACGGGCGCGAGCCGCATTCGCTGCTGCTCGAGCTGTTCACGGACGCCGGCATCGGCACGAAGGTGAAGGGGCAGCGGTGACGACCCAGAGCGCGCGTACCGATGCGATCGATCTCGAGAGCCGGTACATGATGCAGACCTACAAGCGGCTGCCGGTGACCTTCGCGATGGGCGAGGGGTGCTACCTGTACGACGCCGAGGGGCGCGACTACCTCGACTTCCTGGCCGGCATCTCCGTGCTCAACACCGGCCATTGCCACCCGCACGTGGTCCACGCCGTGCGCGAGCAGGCGGGCCGCCTCGTGCAGGTGTCGAACCTCTACTACAACGAGCCCGCGGCGCTGCTTGCGCAGCGCCTGGCGGAGAGCCTCGAGCCCGGCGCCCGCGTGTTCCTGTGCAACTCCGGCACGGAGGCCAACGAGGCGATGATCAAGCTCGCGCGCAAGCGCCGGCGCGGGGGAGAGATCGTGGTGCTCGAGGGCGCCTTCCACGGCCGCACGATGGGCGCGCTCTCGGCGACCCCGCAGCCCGACAAGCAGGAGCCGTTCGCGCCGCTGGTCCCGGGCTTCAAGGTCGTGCCGCGCGACGACCCGGACGCGCTCACGGCGGCCGTCACCGAATCCACCGCCGGCGTGCTGCTCGAGCCGATCCAGGGCGAGACGGGGATCTGGCCGATCTCCGAGCGCATGCTGCTCGCCGCGCGCGAGGCCTGTGACCGGACCGGCGCGCTGCTGATGTTCGACGAGATCCAGTGCGGGATGGGGCGCACCGGGACGCTCTGGGCGTTCGAGCTGACGCCCGTGCGCCCCGACGTGCTGACCGCCGCGAAGGCGCTCGCCAGCGGCCTACCGGTGGGCGCGGTGATCGGCGGCGAGAAGGCGGCGGACGTGCTCCAGCCCGGCGACCACGGCGCGACGTTCGGGGGCGGTCCGCTGGTCGCGACCGCGGCGCTCGCGACCCTCGACGTGCTCGACGACGACCGGCTGCTCTCGCGCGTGCGGGTGCTCGGCGATCGCTTGCGGGTGGGCCTCGAGGCGCTGCGCGAGCAGGGACGCCTGACCGACGTGCGCGGTCGCGGCCTGATGATCGGCGCCGACCTGCCGCAGGCGACGGCGCCGGACGTCGTGCGCGCCGGGCTCGAAGCCGGGCTCGTCCTGAACGCGACCGGTCCGTCGACGCTGCGCTTCCTCCCGCCGCTGATCGTGGGCGAGGCCGAGATCGAGCGGGTGCTCGGCTTCCTCGGGGAGACGCTTTGAGCACGAGCCTGCCGCCGCGCATCGCCTCCTACGAGGCGGACCCCGACAAGGTCGGCCGCGTGCTGCTGCTGTATTCGGGCGGCCTCGACACGTCGGTGATGCTGAAGTGGATCCAGGACCAGTACGGGGCCGAGATCGTGGCGCTGACCGTCGACCTCGGCCAGCCCGGCGAGGACTTCGACGTCGTGCGCGACAAGGCGCTGCGGCTGGGCGCGATCGACTGCCTGGTCGTCGACGCGAAGGAGGAGTTCGCGCGCGACTACGTGCTGCCGGCGATCAAGGCCAACGCGCTCTACGGCGGCGGGTACCCGCTCTTCACGGCGCTCGGCCGGCCGCTGATCGCGAAGCTCGCGGTCGAGAAGGCGCGCGAGACGGGCTGCGACACGATCGCGCACGGGTGCACCGGCAAGGGCAACGACCAGGTCCGCATCGAGACCACGGTCGCGTCGCTCGATCCCGACCTGCAAGATCATCGCGCCGGTGCGCAGCTGGCAGATGGGGCGCGAGGAGGAGATCGCCTACGCGCGCGAGCACGGCATCCCGATAAAGGGCGGGACCGAGGCTCCGCCGTACTCGGTCGACGACAACATCTGGGGGCGCTCGTCGGAGGGCGGCCCGATCGAGGACCTCACCGAGCCGCCGCGCGACGACGTCTGGGAGACGGTCACGCCGCCCGAGCGCGCGCCCGGACGAGCCGCAGACGATCGCGATCGGGTTCGAGCGCGGCTGCCCGGTCTCGATCGACGGGGAGCGGCTCGGCCTCGTGGAGCTGATCGAGCGCTGCGCCGAGCTGGGCGGCCGGCACGGCGTCGGGATCGTCGACCACATCGAGGACCGCATCGTCGGGCTCAAGGTGCGCGACATCTACGAGGTGCCCGCGGCGGAGATCCTGCTGACGGCCCACAAGGAGCTCGAGAAGCTCGTCGGCACGATCCACCAGAACAACTTCAAGCCGGAGCTCGACCGCCAGTGGGCGTTCCTGGTCTACGCGGGCCTCTGGTACGAGCCGCTGCTGGGCAACCTCAACGCGTTCATGGACTCGGTCAACGAGTGGGTCACCGGGACGATCACGATGCGCCTCTACAAGGGACGTGCCGTGGCGGTCGCGCGCTCCTCGCCGCACGCGCTCTACGATGCCGCGCTCGCCGGATTCGGCGAGTCGGGCGGGCTGTTCAGCCAGCAGGCGAGCCCGGGCTTCATCGAGCTGTGGTCGCTGCAGAGCCGCATGGCGCACCGGGTCAGGAATCGGCAAACCGGGGAATAGGAGGACGACGCGATGTTCTACAAGGCCCTCGGATTCGCGGTCTGGAAGCTGGCGATGAAGTACCTGCGCGAGCGCTACGGCCGCTACCGCAAGCCGGCGCTCGCGCTCACGGTCGCAGCGGCGATCGGCGCGATCTACGTCGCCACGCGCAGCGACGAGGAGTAGCCGGCCGGCTACCTGCAGCGGACTCCCACGCACTGCGCGGGGTCGCCGTTGTGCTTGGCCCTGTTGCCGCCGCCGTCGGTGGTGCCGGGCGCGGCCTCGATGCCGAGGTCGGCGTTGAAGAAGGCCTTGTTGGCGCGCACGACGATCTCGAAGCAGCAATCCGGCGCGTAGGTCCCGAAGTCGACGTCGATGCCGTCGTCGCCGCTGCGATCGGTCTGGTTGCGCTGGACCACCGCATCGACGCCCTGTCCTTCGACGAGCACGCCGTCGCCGCGGTTGCGTTCGATGCGGTTGCCGTCCACGATCGCGCGGGTGTCTCCGAACTCGCCGCTGCTGCCGTGCACGCCGACGCCGGCGCCGGCGTTGCCGACGATCCGGTTGGCCGCAACGGTCGCGTCGGCGATGTAGTAGATCCGCACGCCCTCGTCGCCGTTGTATGACACGACGTTTCTCCGGATGTCGACCGGCAGGCCGTAGTCGTTCCTGATGCCGTCTCCGCGGTTGTGCTCGATGCGATTGCCGGTGACTACCGCTGCCTGGCCGGTGATGCTGATTCCTTGTCCGTTGTTGCGGATCAGGTTGCGTCTCACGACCGTAGGCTCGGGCCGTCCACCGTCCGCAGCATCGACTTCGACTCCGGCATTGTTGGCCCGCACGATGCTGTCCTCGATCCTGCACTCGGGAGCATAGGCACAGTGCAGACCGGCGCCGTTGCGCTGGAGGACCATGTCGCGGAGCGTCGTTCCGCGGGCGCCGTCGGTGTCGACACCGTCAGAGAATCCGCTGATCGTGCCGTTGCGGATCGTGACGTGGTCGTAGCTCCAGACGATGATCCCCCGGCCCGATGCGCCGGCGCCCTCGATCGTGTGGCCGCTGAGGTCCAGCGTGACCCCGGAGGTCTCCAGGGTGAGCCCGTCGCCCGCGCACGCCAGGTCGCTGTCGAGCGTCGTGTCCTGCGTGATCGTGTCTCCGCACTGCACGTGGTTCCCCGCCGCCGGAGCGGCGATCAGCAGCGAGAGCACGAGCAGCATCCCGGCTCGGCCAAGAACTCGGGTCATGGGACGGCTTCCTCCCTGGTCGCCGTCGAATCCCGCGCCGCACGATAGCCCTCCGAGCGACGGCTCGCAAGTCGCCCGATTAGGCTTGCGGTCATGTGGCGAAATTGGGCGGGAGACCAGCAATGCGTGCCGGCCGCGGTCGAGCATCCCGGCTCGGTCGACGAGCTGCGCGCCGCGATCGCCCGGGCGGCCGACGCGGGCCGCACGGCACGCGTGACGGCCTCGGGCCACTCCTTCACCGACATCGCCTGCACGGACGGCACGATGATCCGCATGGAGCGCATGAACCGCGTGCTCGACCTCGACCGCGCGGCGGGGCTCGCGAGGGTCGAGGGCGGCGTCGTGATCCGCGACCTGAGCGAGCGGCTCGCGGCCGAGGGCCTCGCGCTCGAGAACCTCGGCGACATCGACGTGCAGACCGTCTCGGGAGCGATCTCGACGGCGACGCACGGCACGGGGGAGCGGTTCGGCAACATCTCCAGCCAGGTCGAGGCGGTCGAGCTGGTGACCGCCGACGGCTCGCTCGTCGAGTGCTCGCGCGAGTCCGACCCCGACCTCTGGCGCGCGGCGCGCGTCGGCCTCGGCAGCCTCGGCGCGATCGCCTCGCTCACCCTGCGCGTGGTGCCGGCGTTCACGATCCGCCGCGACGACCACCCGCTCCCGCTCGAGGAGGCGCTGGCGCGCATCGACGAGCTCGCGGCCGCGAACGACCACTTCGAGTTCTACGTGTTCCCGCACACGCGCACCGCACTGTGCCGCGAGAGCAAGCACGTCGACGGCCCGCCCGAGCCGCGCGGGCGCGCGTCGGAGTTCCTGCTCGAGACGGTCCTCGAGAACCAGGCGCTCGCGGCGCTGTGCCAGGTCGGCAAGCGCTTCCCCTCGCGCATCCCTTCGATCAACCGCTTCATCACGCGCACCCTGGGTGGGTCCGTGAAGACCGACCGGAGCTACAAGGTCTTCTCCACCCGGCGCCTCGTGCGCTTCACCGAGATGGAGTACGCGGTCCCGCGCAACGACGGGCCGGAGGCGCTGCGGCGCGTGCTCGACATGATCGACCGGCGCGGCTTCGCGGTGCCGTTCCCGATCGAGTACCGGATCGTCGCGCCCGACGACGCGTACCTCAGCACGGCGTACGAGCGCGACACCGCCTACATCGCGGTGCACATGTACCGCGGGATGGTGTGGGAGCCCTACTTCCGCGCGGTCGAGGCGATCATGGACGACTACGACGGGCGCCCGCACTGGGGCAAGCGCCACTTCCAGAAGGCCGCGACGCTCGCGCCGCGCTACCCCGCGTGGGACCGCTTCCAGGCGATCCGCGCCCGCCTCGACCCCGGCGGCGTCTTCCAGAACGAGTACGCCCGGCGCGTGCTCGGCCCGCTCGGCACGGCCGTCCCCGCCTGATCCGGCTCGGGGCCGGATGGCAGGAATCGTCCGGCGCTTGTCCTTGCTGCCACGGCGCCGGAGGAGGCATGATGGCGCCATGAGCGAGCCGCGCCGCGTCGTGATCGTCGTCTTTCCCGGGGTTCAGCCGATCGACGTGATCGGCCCGGCCGAGGTCTTCCACACCGCGGCGCGCATCGACCCGCCCGGCTACACGGTGGAGCTGGTCGCGGCCGAGCCCGGGCCGGTGCGCTCGACGACCGTCGGCCTGACCGTCGACCGCACGCTCGCCGCGTGTCGCGGGCCGATCGACACTCTGGTCGTCGCCGGGGGGACCGGGGTGCGCGCGGCCTGCGCGGACACGCGGCTCGTCGCCTGGCTTGCCAAGGCCGCCGCGCGCTCGCGCCGCGTCTGCTCTGTCTGCACCGGGGCCTTCCTGCTCGCCGAGGCCGGGCTGCTCGAGGGCCGCCGCGCCACCACGCACTGGGCCGGCTGCGCCGCGCTCGCCGATCGCTACCCCGCGGTCACGGTCGAGCCCGACCACGATCTTCGTGCGCGACGGCGACCTCTACACGTCCGCGGGCGTGACCGCCGGGATGGACCTCGCGCTCGCGCTCGTCGAGGACGACCTCGGGCGCGCGACGGCGCTCGAGGTCGCGCGCTGGCTCGTCGTGTTCGTGAAGCGCCCGGGCGGGCAGTCGCAGTTCAGCGCCCAGCTCGCCGCGCAGACCGCCGAGCGCGAGCCGCTGCGCGACCTCCAGGACTGGATCGCGGGGAACCTCGACGCCGACCTCTCCGTGCCCGCGCTCGCCGGGCGCGCGCACATGAGCGAGCGCAACTTCGCGCGCGCGTTCCGCAGGGAGCTCGGCATGACGCCGGCCGCCTACGTCGAGGCGGCGCGCGTGGAGGCGGCGCGGATCGCGCTGGAGTCCGGCGACACGCCGGTCGAGGCGGTCGCGCGCAACAACGGGTTCGGGACGGTCGAGACGATGCGCCGCGCATTCCACCGGCGGCTGGGCGTCGGGCCGGCCGACTACCGCGCCCGATTCAAGTCATCCCAAGCGGCATAGAAAGGGGAACACAATGCAGATCGCAATCCCGCTGTACGACCGCTTCACCGCCCTCGACGCCGTCGGGCCCTACGAGGTGCTCTCGCGCCTGCCCGGCGCGGACCTGAAGTTCGTCGCGACCGAGGCCGGCCCCTACAAGACCGACAACGGAATGCTGACGATCGTCGCCGAGGCGTCGCTCGACGACATGCCGCGCCCCGACATCCTGTGCGTGCCGGGCGGCTGGGGCACGCGCGAGGCGATGTCGGACGAGCGCCTGGTCGGCTGGATCCGCGACGTGCACGAGACGACCGAGTGGACGACCTCGGTCTGCACGGGATCGCTGCTGCTGGGCGCCGCCGGCGTGCTCGACGGCCTCGACGCCACGAGCCACTGGCTCGAGCTGGAGACGCTCGCGCAGATGGGCGCGCGCCCGACGGAGCGCCGGGTCGTCGAGCAGGGCAAGGTGATCACCTCGGCGGGCGTGTCGTCGGGGATCGACATGGCGCTGACCCTGGTGGCGAAGATCGCGGGCGACGAGTTCGCCCAGACGATCCAGCTGCTGATCGAGTACGACCCGCAGCCGCCGTTCGACGCCGGCTCGACCGGCAAGGCGCCGCCGGAGATCGTCGAGCGCATCCGCGAGCTCGCGGCCGCCCGTCAGACCGCCTGAGGAACTACAGGAAGGTGCGGCCCTCGCCGCGGTAGGTCGGGACCTCGTCGACGATCCGGTCGCCGGAGATCAGGTGCAGCGTGTCGAAGCGCTCGCACAGCTCGCCGGACTTGGCGTGGCGGAAGTAGACCCGGTCTCCCAGGGAGAGCGCGCGGGCGGCGTCCCCGTGCAGCGGCGTCTGGACCTCGCCCGCGCCCTCGAAGCGGTCGAGCGCGAGGCCGGCGGGGAGGTGGGGGGAGGGCACGCGGCTCGGCTCCCCGACGCCCGACGCGAGGTATCCGCCGCCGAGCACGGTCGCGATCGCGGGCGCGGGCTTTCGCACCACGGGCATCGCGAACATCGCCGCCGGCCGCAGCCGGAAGGAGCTGTAGGCATCGAAGAGGGTGGGGGCGAAGAAGCCCGAGCCCGCCGCCAGCTCGGTCACCGCGGGCTCGCCGGTCGTGCCGTGAAGGCTGCCCGTGCCGCCGCCGTTTACGAACTCGAGGTCCGCGAGCTCGGAGACCGCGGCGACGACCGAGCCGCGGCGCTGCTCGATCTCGGCCGCGGAGCGGTGCTGCATCCACTCGATCACACGGCCCTGGAGCCGCTTGCCGGGCGGGCGATCGCCGACGCCCGCGATGTGCCCCTCGTAGGCCATCAGGCCCACGAGCTTCATCCGCGGCCGGCCGAGGATCTCGCGCGCGAGCGCGGCGGCCTGCAGCGGGGTCCGGATCGGTGAGCGCTTCGGGCCGATCTTGAGGCGCCCGCCGAGCGCCCACCATCCGACGTCGAGCTCGAGCGCGAGCCGGATCGGGTTGGCCCCCGGGCCGGCCGCCTCCTCGATCAGGTCGAGGTGCTCGGGCGAGTCCACCATCAGGACCGGCGCGGTATCGGGGCGCTCCTCGGTGAGGCGCGCGAGCTCGCCGATCGCCGTGCGGTCGGCTGTCGGATAGCCGATCACGAGGTCGTCGAACCCCTCGCGCGCGAGCCAGAGGGACTCCGGAAGGGTGTAGGTGAGCAGGCCCCGATAGCCGGGGCCGCGCGCGAGGATCCGCTCCAGCACGGGGCGGCAGCGCACCGACTTCGACGCGACCCGGATCGGCTTCCCGGCGGCGCGGCGCAGCATGTCGTCCGCGTTCGCCCACATCGCGTCGAGGTCGACCAGCGCGAAGGGAGCCTCGATGCCCTCGGTCGCCCGCTCGAGGCGCTCGTACTCGCCCGCGGTCGCCGCTGCGCGCATCGCCGTCGTCATGACCGCCAGCATATTCCTCCCCGGCCACGGCGGGAAACAACCGAAATTGCGGGAAATTGGTATCGTCCCGCGCCGCCGAGTCACCTTGCCGCCGGGCAAGGAGAGCGGGGAACCCAGACGGCGGCCGCCGTGCCGTCCGGGGCGAATCGCGACACATGCGTAGCGCCACTCCTTCGGCGCGAGCCCGACAGCTAACCCCGCAGGCGAAGAAGGAGCATGGAACCGGCCCCCGGAAACCTCCCCGCGGCATCGCCGCGCCTGCGCCTCACGTGGCTGTTGAGCGTCGTGCTCGCCATGCTCGTGCTCGCGCCCTCCGCGGGCGCGGCCGACATCGCGAGCCTCCAGGCGCGCGTGGACAACGCCAGGACCGAGGCGCGAAATCTCGCGTCCGCGCTCCAGATACAGACTGCCGAGTTGCAGGCCGAGCAGCAGAAGGCCGCTGCCGCGGCCGGTCGCCAGCAGGTGCTGGAGGGAGTGCTTGCCCGCAACGTCGCCCGCGCGCGGGCCCTCGAGGCGCGCGTGACGGCGGCGCAGGAGCGCCTCGCGAAGGCCCAGGCCCGCTTCCACCGCCTGCAGCGCGTGCTGTCGCGCCGGCTGGTCGCGATCTACAAGAGCGACAGCCCGGACCTCACCACCGTGCTGCTCGAGGCCGACGGCTTCAGCGACCTCCTGACCCGTACCGAGTACCTCCAGCAGATCAACGACGCGGACACCGTGCTCGTCAATCGCGTGCAGGCCCTGCGCAACGAGGTTCGCGCCGCGCTCGCGCGCGTGCGCGCCGCCCGCGAGGAGGCCGCCGCCGAGGTCCAGCGGGTCGCAAGCGCGCGCGACGAGATCGCGGCCATCCGCGCCGCGGCCACGAAGCGTGCGGCGTCGCTGGCCCGCGCCCGCGCCGCGCAGCAGGCCTCGCTGTCGACCCTGCGCTCCCGCATGGCCGGCTGGCAGGAGCAGGTCCGCCGGCTCCAGGCCGCGACCGGCGCGCCCGGGAGCCCCGCCGGCACGGTGAATCAGTGGTTCGACGGGTTCGCGATCCCGAAGGCGATCGTGATGTGCGAGTCGGGCGGCAACTACGGCGCGCTCAACCCCTCCAGCGGCGCGGGCGGCGCCTACCAGATGCTGCCCGAGACCTACAAGGGCCTCGGCGGCAAGTACAAGGCGCCGCACCTGGCGCCCAAGTCCGAGCAGGACCGGCTGGCCGCGAAGCTCTGGGCCGACGGCCAGGGCCGGGGCAACTGGGAGTGCTAGGCGCCTGACCGGGCGCCGCGCACAGCGGCGCCGTGGTCACTTTTACAGGCACCAGCTGTAAAAGCGACCACAGCCCAGGCGAAAGGAGGGCCGGGGTCATGCGACCCCGACCCCCGATCCCTCAGCTCGCTAGCAGTTGACGGTCAGGTGGAACGGCTTGTCCGCCTTCGCCCCGTTGCTGTCGCGGGTCACGACGGCGACCGCCTTCGCGTTGCCCGCGCGCTGAGAGGCGCCGGCCTCGCCCGCGGGAGCCTCGGTGGTGTCCGTGGACCCGAGCGTGACGTTGTAGGCGCAGGCCGTCACGTCGCTCCCGAAGACCACCTCGTACTCGCCGGTGCCGAGCTTGGACGAGCCGGTCGCGGCGTTCTTGCGCGACAGGCCGCCGTCCGCTGCGACCACCGCCCACAGGTCCTTGGCCTGCGCGACGATGTCGGCCGCGTGCAGGTCGTCGACGCGGTCGGCGTTCAGGTTCGCCACCCGTGCGGAGGCGTTGGTGTTGAAGGGCACGGCCTTCGTGTTCGGGCTGCCCTTGCCGACCTCGATGAAGCCGCCCTCCGTGCCGCTCGTGGCCTGGAACTCGAAGGCGCGGCCGTTCTCGAGGTTGTTCGCGCGGATGCACGGCTCACGGCCGGGCGCCGAGCGGCAACCGTAGATCGCCCCCCCGCCGTCGCCGCCCTTCTTGTTGGACTGGCGGGTGCCGTAGGTGCCGTTCTCGGTCAGGATCTGGGTCTCGGCGGTGTACGCCGCGCTCTTGTTCGCGCTGGGGTTGCGCTTGCCCCCCTTCACGGACTTGCCTTCGCCCGACGCGCCCGCGAACGGAGCGACCAGGAGTGCCAGCAGCAGCGCGCTGATCAGGACGTAGCGGCCGGACGAGGCCGGCGCGCCTGCGCGCCTGCGGATCGCTTCCAGCATGTCGGTGCCTCCTCTGGTTCGGTGGTTCGTCACAGCGCCCGAAAGCGGGCGCCTCAGGCTGCCGTGCCACGCCGCGCCGCGGTCAAAACCCCCTATGTGCAGCCTTAACCGCGGATCCCGCTCGGGGCGCGAAGCGCTTAACCGGATCTCAAAACGCGGGGCGGCCCCGGGCGCCGGATTGCACCGCGGCGGGCCGCCGCGGATTCCCTCGCAACGCGCGCGATAACGCGCCGATCGGACGCATCTTGCGCGGTGAAGGCACCCTCTGGCGTCACCCCGCGCCCCTACACTTGGCGGCCCGTGAGCACCCCTTCAGCCGTCCACCTGCACGTCCACTCCGAGTACTCGCTGCTGGACGGCGCCTGCAAGATCGACAATCTCGCGGCCCGCTGCGCGGAACTCGGCATGCCGGCGCTGGGCCTCACCGATCACGGGGTGCTGAACGGCGCCGTCGAGTTCTACAAGGCCTGCCGCAAGCACGGCGTGAAGCCGATCCTCGGCCTCGAGGCCTATCTCTGCGACAACCGCCTCGACCGCGAGAAGGTCCGCTACGAGCGCAACCACCTGACGCTCCTGGCCCGCAACGAGGAGGGTTTCCGGAACCTGATCAAGCTCTCCTCGCTCGGGTACCTCGACGGGTTCCGGCGCGGCCAGGCGAACGTCGACATGGAGCTGCTCGACCGCCACTCGGAGGGCGTGATCGCGCTCAGCGGGTGCCTGCAGTCGCGCTTCTGCCAGCGCATCATCCAGGAGCGCGAGCAGGAGGCGCGCGCCCACGCGGACGAGCTGCTGGGCGTGTTCGGCGCCGAGAACGTCTACTTCGAGGTCCAGAACAACAAGATCCCCGAGCAGGACCGGGCGAACGAGGGGATCGTGCGGATCGCGCGGGAGCTGGGCCGGCCGCTGATCGGCACGGCCGACGTCCACTACCTGCGCCGCGAGGACTACGACACCCACTCCGCGCTGCTGTGCGTGCAGACGAAGTCGACGCTGGCGCAGCCGAAGCTGCGCTTCGACACCAACGAGTTCTATTTGAAGAGCCCCGCCGAGATGGCGGAGTCGTTCGCGCAGTGGCCCGAGGCGGTGCCGACGTCGCTCGAGATCGCCGAGCGCTGCGACATCACGCTCGAGCTCGACAAGATGATGCTGCCGGTCTATCCGACGCCCGACGGCAGCGAGCCGACCGCGTACCTGCGCCGGCTCACCGAGCAGGGGCTGCGCGAGCGCTACGGCGACCCGCCGCCCGCCGAGGCGCTCGAGCGCCTCGAGACCGAGCTGCGCGTGATCGAGGACATGGGCTTCGAGTCCTACTTCCTGATCGTGTGGGACTTCGTGAAATACGCGAAGGACAACGGCATCGCGGTCGGCCCGGGCCGCGGATCCGCCGCGGGCTCGATCGTGAGCTACGTCCTGCGCATCACGGACGTCGACCCGCTCGCCTCGGACCTGCTGTTCGAGCGGTTCCTCAACGCGGAGCGCAAGACGATGCCGGACATCGACATCGACTTCTCGATCCGCGGCCGCGAGCGCGTGATCAGGTACGTCCAGGAGAAGTACGGGCGCGACGCGGTCGCCCAGATCATCACGTTCGGCAAGATGAAGCCGCGCGCGGCCACCCGCGACGCGGCGCGCGTGCTGGGCGTCGACTACGCGACGGGCGACCGGCTCGCGAAGCTGATCCCCGAGCCGATCATGGGCCGGACCCCCTCGCTTCGAAGAGTGCCTCGCGAAGGGCAGCGAGCTGCGCAAGGTCTACGAGTCCGACCCCCAGGCAAAGCACGTGATCGACGTGGCGCAGGGCCTCGAGGGCATCGTGCGCAACAACTCGATCCACGCGGCGGCCGTGGTGATCGCCGACCGGCCGCTGACCGAGATCGTGCCGCTGCAGCTCGCCGAGGACCGCGGCGTCGTCGAGGTGGCCGAGGGCGAGAACGGAGGCAAGCCCGAGCGCGTCTACAAGACGGTCACGCAGTACTCGATGAAGCCGATCGAGGAGATCGGCCTCCTGAAAATGGACTTCCTGGGGCTGCGCACGCTGGACGTGCTGGAGAACGCCGTCGCGATCATCGAGCGCTCGGGCGGCGACCGGGTCGACCTCGAGAACCTGCCGCTCGACGACCGCAAGACATACGACATGCTCGCGCGCGGCGACTCCGTGGGCGTGTTCCAGCTCGAGTCCGAGGGCATGCAGGACGCGCTGCGCGAGGTCGGCCCGACGGAGTTCGGAGACATCGTGGCGCTGGTCGCGCTGTACCGCCCGGGCCCGATGCGCTTCATCAAGGACTACGCGCGCGGCAAGCGCGACCCGGCGACCGTGCGCTACATCGACGACCGCCTGCGCTCGATCACCGAGCACACGTACGGCATCGCGGTCTACCAGGAGCAGCTGATGCAGATCGCGCGCGAGATCGCGGGCTTCCCCGGCCCCAAGGCGGACACGCTGCGCCGCGCGATCGGCAAGAAGGAGCGCCACACGATGGCGTCCCTGAAGGAGGACTTCGTCGCGGGCTGCCGCGAGGGCGGCACGAACGCCACGGTCGCGAACCAGCTCTGGAGCCTGATGGAGTCGGCCGCCGACTACTCCTTCAACAAGGCGCATGCCGCCTGCTACGGCCTGATCGCGTACCGCACGGCCTACCTCAAGGCGAACTACCCGGCGGAGTACATGGCGGCGCTGATCTCGAGCGTGATGTCGACGAAGGACAAGGTCCCGTTCTTCGTCTCGCGCTGCGAGGAGATGGGCATCGACGTGCTGCCGCCCGACGTGAACGCCTCGGGCCACGACTTCGTGGTGGTCGAGGGCGACATCCGGTTCGGCCTCGACGCGGTCAAGAACGTCGGCTACGCGGCGGTCGAGAAGATCCTCGAGGCGCGCGAGTCGGGAGGGTCCTTCACCTCGATCTGGGACTTCTGCGCGCGCGTGGACTGCCGCACCGTCAACAAGAAGGCGATCGAGAGCCTGCTCAAGTGCGGCGCGCTCGACTCGACCGGCGCGACCCGCAAGGGGATGCTGTCGGTGCTGCCGCAGGCCCAGGGCGCGGGGGCGAAGGCGCAGGAGGACGCGCTGTCGGGGCAGAGCTCGATCTTCGACCTCGAGCCCGCGGGCGCGGCGGCGACGCCGGCGGCCGCGCACTACCCGGCGCTGCCCGTCGGAGGAGTTCGACGGCGTCGAGCTGCTCGCGATGGAGAAGGAGACGCTCGGCATCTTCCTGTCGAGCCATCCGCTCACCGAGGTGCGGCACCTGCTGCGCAGGCGCACCGACTGCTCGCTCGGCGACGTCGCGTCGAAGCCCGACGGCGCGTTGGTGACGGTCGGAGGGTTGATCGTGCAGGCCAAGCGCATCCGCACGAAGTCCGGTGAGCCGATGATGTTCGCGACGCTCGACGACCTCGAGGGCCAGGTCGAGATGCTGATCTTCAACTCCGCGTACGCCGCAAACGAATCGCACGTCGCGGTCGACAAGCGCGTGATCGTGAAGGGCCGGCTCGACCACAAGGAGCGCGGCGAGACAAAGCTCGTAGTGCAGGAGATCAAGCCGTTCGAGCCCACCGCGGAGGAGATCGCGGCCGCCGGCGCGCCGCCGGTCGACCTCGACGCCGGTCGCCGCGCGCGCCGCGGCCCGGCCGCCGCCGCGCCAGTCCTGATCCGTGTCGATGCGCGCACGTGCGACGAGACGCTGATCGCCGACCTGAAGGCGCTGCTCGAGCACTTCCCGGGTCAGACCGAGGTCCTGCTGGAAATGGGCACGGCCGCGGGCCCGCGCCGCCTGCGCTTCGGCGCCGGGTACAGGATCACGATGTCGGGCGGCCTGCGCGCCGAGCTCGACGAGCTGCTGGGACCGGAGGCGCTGGTCGCCTGAGCCCCGTCCGGGGCCGCTTGGACATCGGTTGGGCGAGCAGTGCGAACGCGGGTACAATCGCCGCCATGGCAGTGAGGTCCAAGACCAAGCAGGCAACCGAGTGCCGCCAGTGCTGCTCGTTCTGCGACAAGACGATCCAGCCGCGCGGTTGCATCGAGGCCAACTGCCCGTTCCTCTACACATACGAGGACGAGAAGACCGGACGCAGCTACATGGGTTGCCTCCAGAAGGTGTTCGACGCCGAGATCGACGTCGAGATGTTCAAGCACGCCGAGCGCACGCGTGCGGGTTACGGCGGCGTGAAGGCGAAGCGCGAGCCGCTCCCGATGTGCCCGTTCTCGGTCGAGCGCTCCTACGAGGGCAACGGCGCGGCGTTCGACTGCGTCAACCCGCGCTTCTTCGACGCGGCCGACGGCGAGCCCGGCGGCTACCGCGCGTTCGACCTGCGCGACCGCGTCTAGCGCGTTCGCGTCACTTCCGCTTGCGCGCCTCGTCGCGCAGGCGCTTCGCGATGTCGATCTGCTCCTTGTCGGGCCCGTGGCCGTCCGGTCCCGGCACCTCGACCAGCACGGGCAGTTCCTTGAACCGGCGCTCGCCGAGGAACACGCGGATCCCCTCCTCGCCGAGCTCGCCCTCGCCGAGGTTGGCGTGGCGGTCGACGTTCGAGCCGAATGCGACCTTCGAGTCGTTCAGGTGGAGCGCGCGCAGCCGGTCGAGCCCCACGACGCGGTCGTAGTCGTCGACCACGGCCTTGAAGGCGGACCGATCGCTCACCTCGTAGCCGGACGCGAGCAGGTGGCACGAGTCCAGGCACACCCCGAGCCGCGGTCCGCCGCCCGAGACCTCGACCACGCGTGCCAGCTCCTCGAAGCTGCGGCCGATCGTGAACCCCGCGCCGGCGGTGTTCTCGAAGAGCAGCGGACACGACTCCGTGCCCGCGAGCGCGGCCTTCATCGCCTTGCCGAGCTTCTTGAACGTCGGCTCCGGAGCCTGGCCCTTGCCGCTGCCCGGGTGCACGATCACGCCGCCCGCGCCGATCCCGTCCCCGACCGACAAGGCGTGCGTCAGCGAGGCGAGCGACTTGCGGCGGACCTCCGCGTCGTCGCTTGCCACGTTGATCAGGTAGACGGCGTGGATGTAGACCGACTTGACCGGGCTCTCGGCGATGCGCTCGCGGAACGCCGCGAAGTCGTCGGAGGAGTACTTCGTCGGCCGCCAGGCGCGCGGGCTCTGGTTGAAGATCTGCATCGACTCCGCGCCGCGCTCCTCGGCGCGCTCGAGGGCCCGCACGAGCCCGCCCGCGGTCGAGACGTGGGCTCCGATTAGCATCTGCCGCCGTGTCCGAGCATAGGTACAGGTTCGCGCCCAGCCCCACGGGGTTCCTCCACATCGGCGGCGCGCGGACGGCACTGTACAACTGGCTGCTCGCGCGCAAGCCCGGCGGGAACCGCCTCGTCCTGCGCCTCGAGGACACGGACCTCGAACGCTCGACCGACGAGGCGATCGCCCAGATCCTCGACGCGCTCGAGTGGCTCGGCCTCGATTGGGACGAGGGCCCCCTGCGGCAGACAGAGCGTTCGGGTCTCTACAGGGAGCATCTCGACCGCCTGCTCGAGAGCGGCGCCGCCTACTGGGACACGGCGGGCGCCGAGGAGGTCAAGCTGGCCAAGGAGCGGGGTGGGGGGGCCGGCTACCGCGGGACGCCGGTGGCCGAGGGCACGCCCGGCGCCGCCGTGCGGCTGCGCGTCCCCGACGAGGGCCACACGGTCGTGCGCGACGTGATCCGGGGCGAGTCGCCCTTCGAGAACCGGCTGCTCGACGACTTCGTGATCGCGCGCGCGGACCGCACGCCGCTGTACAACTTCGCGGTCGCCGTCGACGACACCGACATGGGGATCACGCACGTCGTGCGGGGGGACGACCATCTCTCGAACACGCCGCGGCAACTGCTCGTGCTGCGCGCGCTCGGCGCCGCACCGCCCCTCTACGCCCATCTCCCGCTGCTGCACGGCACCGACGGCAAGCCGCTCTCCAAGCGCCACGGCGCGGCCTCCGTCCAGGAGCTGCGCGAGATCGGCTACCTGCCCGAGGCGGTGCGCAACTACCTCGCGCTGCTCGGCTGGGGCTGGGACGCCGAGACGACCTTCTTCACGACCGAGGAGCTGATCGAGAAGTTCTCGCTCGAGCGGGTCTCACGCTCGCCGGCGGTCTTCGACGAGCAGAAGCTGTCGTGGATGAACGGCCACTACATCCGCGAGATGGACACGGCCGAGCTCACCCGCCGCGTCGCGGAGTGGATGGCCCAGCGCGGCATACCCGGCGCGGACGATCCCCGCATGGGCCAGGCGGTCGCGGCCGTGCAGGACAAGGTCTCGACGCTCGCCGAGGTGCCGCGGCTGGTCGGCTTCGCGTTCGGCCCCGTCGAGACGGACCCAGCGGCCTGGGACAAGGTGATGGGCAAGGAGGGTGCCCGCGAGTCGCTCGAGCGCGTGCGGGCGGCGCTCGCGGAGGTCGACCCCTTCGACGAACGGCACGTCGAGGAGGCGCTGCGCCGGGTGGCCGAGGACACCGGGTCGAAGCCGGGCAAGCTGTTCCAGCCGGTCCGTGTGGCGATCACGGGAAAGACCGTCTCGGCGGGGATCTTCGAGAGCCTCGCACTGCTCGGCCGCGACGAATCGCTGGCCCGCATCGACGCCGCCGTATCGCGGATCTAGGCCACGCCGGCCGATCGCGGCCACCGACCGTCAACTTCGGCGGGGTTTCTGCCGATACGAGGTCCTGCATGGCCACACGAGCAGCAGGGAAGCGCGATACGGCGGGAAGCCAAGGGAACGGAGCGGTGCTCGGTAACGACGCCGCGACCGCACTTCCCACCGGCAGGCAGCACAACGAGGGCCACGGGCGACGCCTGACGGCGGCGTTCGAGGCGCTCGAGGCGTTCCCCGCGCTCGCCGAATCGCGCAAACGAGTTCTCCGTCTTGTCAGCCAGGACCAGCCGTCCGTGGGCGAGATGGTGACCGCGATCGAGTCCGACGTGGCGCTCGTGATCTCCGTCATGCGCCTCGCGAACAAGCGGGCCGACGGCCGCGGACGCGTGCGCAGCATCCCCGAGGCGATCGAGGTGCTCACGGCCGCCGGCGTCGAGGCGCTGATCGGCGCCACCAAGACCTTCGACTTCTTCGAGCGCACGCCGCTGTGGGACGCGGCGCCCGAGCGCTTCCGCCTCCACGCAGTCGCCACCCAGCGCGCCGCCGACCGGCTGTGCGCGCGGATCGACTTCCCCGACCGCGACGAGGTGCTCGTCACCTCCCTGCTGCACGACGTCGGAAAGCTGGTGCTGGTCCAGGCCTACCCCGGCTACCCGGGGCAGATCCACACGACCGCCCGCACTCCCGAGCAGCGGATCCATGCGGAGCGCCGCGAGCTCGGCATCGACCACGCCCTCGTGGGCGGCGTGATGGCCCGCCGCTGGGGACTGCCCCAGCAGCTCGCGGCGGCGATCGAGCATCACCACTCCGAGGACGCGATCGGTGAGGCCGCGCTCGTCCGCCTCGCGGACATGCTCTCGCACTACGCGCAGGGCCAGGCCGTCGCGCCGGACCAGCTTCTGGCGGTTGCCCGCCGGATCGGCCTCGGGCCCCAGGACCTGCGCGAGGTCCTCTTCGAGCTTCCCGGCCCGCCCCCGGACCGCCGCCGCGCGGTCACGCCGTGCCCGCTCTCCACGCGCGAGCTCGAGGTGCTGAAGCGGCTCGCCGAGGGCAAGGTCTACAAGCAGATCGCGCTCGAGCTCGGGCTGTCGACCAGCACGGTGCGCACCCACCTGCACAACGTGTACGGCAAGCTCGGCGCCGTCGACCGCGCCCAGGCGGTTTTGATCGCCTCGGAGCGGGGCTGGCTGTAGCATCATCTGCTGCGACGCCATGGGCGAGCAGCGCATCAACGAGAAGCAATTCGAGCTCCTGCTCCAGGAGTTGACGAGGGTCGCGGACGAGCTGGAGCACGTGCGCCGCAGGCTCGTCGTGCTCGAGGCGCTCCCGCCGGCGGTCGAGGAGCTGGCGCGCCTGTCGACCTCGCTCGAGACGCTCGCCTACGCGGCCATCGGCCGCGAAGGGCCGCGGATCCGCCGCCGCGCATAGGCCGCGATCGCGACGGCCGCGATCGCAATCCCGATCGAATCGACCCCCACGTCGACCGGCGTGCCGTGGCGGCCGTCCACGAACGTCTGGTGGAACTCGTCCGTGCACGCGTACAGCAGGCTGATCGCGATCGCGGCCGGCAGGGCGGAGCGCATCCCGAGCCCGTGCAGGGCGCGCCACCACAGGAACGTGAGCAGCGCGTACTCGGTCACGTGCGCGAGCTTGCGCAGGCCGACGTCCCACCACGCACGGTCCACGTCGTCGCTCGGCTGACCCGACAGGACGAAGATCAGTCCCATCATCAGCAGCGGCGGGATCACGAGCAGCGCGAGGCGCGCGGTTGTCCGGGCGGTCGTGGGGGCCATCAATAGACTTGGGTCGGCGCCTGATGGTGGCATCTGAACCGGCCGCCGGGCGCAGGAGAGCCTCTTGATCACGATCAGCTCCAAATCGCGCTACGCGGTCCAGGCCCTTGCCGAGCTTGCGCGCCAGGGCGCCGAGCGCAACGGCCAGCCGGTGCCGATCGCCGAGCTCGCGCGCCGCCGTGAGATCCCCCTCCAGTTCCTCGAGCAGCTGTTCGCGACGCTGCGGCGCGCGAACGTCCTCCAGAGCCAGCGCGGCGTGAAGGGCGGCTACTCCTTCCAGCGCGACCCCAGCAAGATCTCGGTGCTCGAGATCGTGCAGCTGCTCGACGGCGAGTTCGACGCCGAGGCGGCCGCGGCCGGCGGCGCCAACGAGGTTTGGACACGCGCCGTCACGTCCCTGCGCAACGAGCTGAAGGGCACGACGATCGCCGACGTGGTCCGGCAGGAGGCCGAGGCCGCGGGCGCGTCGATGTACTACATCTAGGACCACCTGCGCCGCCATGCGGCGTTCCCCGAGCTTCAGGAGTCGGCATGAGCGTCTTGCTCCGACAGGCCGACGGCTTCGAGAGCGTCCGACTGGCTCGTGTAGAGCTTCCAGTGGACGATCAAACCGTCCCTGAACGTGTAGACCTGAGCGTACTTCCCCATGGGGACTTCGAGACCCGTGGAGCGCCCCCGCATCCGCTGGTCAATCAGCGCCACCACGCGGTCCCCGGCGTCAATCAATTCGTACTCGAATTGGACGGTTTCCCACGCGGCGAGCCACTCTCGCCAGTACTGCCGCACGCCCCCTATCCCCCGGTAGACCCCACTGTTGTCCAGCACCGGAGACTCGGAGGCATCCCATTCGATTTCCGGGTCCAGGAGTTCCCCACCGAACTCGCTCTTACCAGCGAGGAAGGCCTCGTGGGCCACGCGCAACCGCTCCACGTCCTCCTGCGACATCGCCTACTCCGAGAGGCCCGCGGCCTCGAGGGCTTCGGCGTAGTCGTAGTACTCCTGAGTTCGGATCACTCTGCCGTCCTCGAAGGTCGAGACGAGCGCGAACGCCTCGGTGAGCCGGATGCCACTGGCCTGCGCGCGCATCGGCACGTTGGCGAGGACCACCGTGCGTTCGCCGGCGTCGATGAGCTCCACCGGCTTCACGTACACCTCGGCGCCGAAGACCTCAGCCGTCGAGGCCACGTATCTCTTGTGGCCTTCGAGACCGCGATAGCACGGCTCCAGCAGACCGGCCTCGACCCAGCTTCGCGCCGGGAGGTATTCGAACTCGGGGTGGTAGCCGATTCCAACCGCGTCCATGTCGCGGCGGTTGTACGCCTCCAAGGCGAGCCGCGTCGCTCGCCACAAGACCGCTTGGCGGACACGCGAACGGGGCGGCAGTTTCAAGATCAGGCCGAGGGGTGCCACGGCGAGCCGGGGGAAGCGCAGAAACAGCCGCTGATCAAGCGTGCGCCTCGACCGCTCACGCACCCGAAGCGGCTTACGCACGGACTCTACGTTCTCCGGCGACATTCCCGCGCAGTATCCCGCAGGCTCAGGAGTCGGAGGGAGCGGCTTGCTCGCCGGGTCTCGAAGCGGTAGGCGAAGCTCCAGCGGCTACCGGGGACGCGGCAAGGGCAGTGGGGCCAAGAGCCCGCTATTCCTCGAACTGGGAGTGCCGGACGAGCGTGCCGAACCTGAGCCAGCGATCGAGCAGCTGCGTCCGGGTCCGGGGATGCGCTTCCGCCTTGAACACGGCGTAGGACACGCGTTTCATGTTGTGCCGGGGATAGCGCTCGACGACAGACGCGACGGTTTCGGGGGTCAACTCCCAATGCCGGAGCCCGATCACATCGAGGCCGGCACCCGCCTGCAACAGCTGCGCCTCGGGTCCGTGCTCGGGAGGGACCCTTGCGTTCAGATGCAGGCTGATCGCGTCGGCCAAGGTCGAGCAGCGATGGGCCGGCCATCCGCGCTCCCCTGCCCAGTCGTTCGCCAGGATCCCCGCGCGTGCGCCGAAACAGGGCATCGGAGCGTAGTCCCGGAACCGATCCGTGAGCGCGAGGTCGTGAAGCAACGACGCCACGTAGAGGAGCTCGGGATCCGGACGCAGCCGGGTGCTCTCGCCGAGGATCATCCCCCACACGTAGGTGCGAAAGCAGTGGTTGAGGAGCATCGGCGAGGATGCTTCCCGGCATAGCTCTTCAGCCTCCTTCGCGATGGCCGAGTCCGGAATCGGCAACCGGCCCACATCGAACGCGAAGGCGCGCGGATTTCGAAAGCCGAGCCGCTGGCGGACCTGAGCGGGCGCCGCGCTCAGGAACACGCGAACCCCGGCCGCGACCTCCCGGACGCGCTCCCGAGGAGACATCTCGCCACCGCTCGCCCGCGCCCAAGCAAGGGTGCCGAAGTTCGCAGGCGCCGGGCTCATTCGCGCATCTTGTCCGACCGCGAGCCCGACCGCAATGACAAATCACCCTCGCTTTCAGGTCAGCGCGACGAGGCGACATCTACGATACGTACGACTGTGTGCCGCGCTGCGCGACACCCCCAGGTGACAACGCGATGGTGATCGGACGCGGCTTCGCGTGGGCGCATCTGCCCAAGACCGGGGGCGATGCGACGCTCGCGATGTTCCGCCTGTTTCCCGACCTGATCGAGTTCGCGGATCCCGACGACACGAACGACAAGCACGCTCAGTTCCATGAGCGCGCCGACCAGGTCCGCGGCCGCCTGCTGGTGATGAACTTCCGCCGCCTGCCGGCGTGGGCCCTGAGCCGCGCGCAGCACCGCAACACGCGCGGGGCCTGGCCCGACTACCGACCCGAGCCGATGGCGAGCGCCGAGGAGCTCGCCGAGAGCTCCTTTCCCGACGGCCGGATCGAGCTGTACACCGACCATGGGCGCTTTACCCCCGACCGCTGGCTGCGCCAGGAGATGCTCGCCGCGGACTTCCTCGACTTCGTGTCCGGTATCCGCGAGGTCAGCGAGCGCGAGCGCCAGGGCGTGCTGGAGCTGGGCGCGGTGAACGCGGCAAGCTACGACCACGAGATCGCGAACTGGTTCAGCGCGGATCAGATTCGGCGCATGTACCTGAGCAACCCGTGGTGGGCGAGGATCGAGCGCGAGCTGTACGGGAGCCTCTACGAGCTCCCAGCGCAGGCAACGGCGCCCCGGGCAATGTAGCCTCTGCGCGCAATGGCTTCCGAGAACACCAGCCACGGGAACGGCCTCGCAAGCGAGGCGCCGGGCGCCGGGCTCACGATCTGTGTCACCGGCGGCGCAGGCTACGTCGGCTGCGTCCTCACGGAGCGCCTGCTCGACCGGGGCTACCGGGTGCGGGTGCTGGATCGCCTCTACTGGGGAAACGAGCCGCTCGCGCACCTCGAGGACCGCATCGAGATGGTGACCGCGGACGTGCGCGACCTGCCCCCGGACGCACTCGACGGGGTCGACGGCGTGATCCACCTCGCCGGCCTCTCGAACGACCCCACCGCGGAGTACGACCCGGAGGCCAACTGGCAGATGAACGCGATCGCGACCGAGAGCCTCGGTCGGATGTGCGTCGAGCGCGGGATCGAGCGCCTCGTGTTCGCCTCCTCGTGCTCGCTGTACGACCGCCTCCCGCCGGGCATGCACGACGAGCGGGCCTCGGTCGAGCCCTACGGCCCCTACGCGACCTCCAAGCGCTACGGGGAGGAGCGGCTGCTCGAGCTGATCGACTCCGGACTGTGCCCCGTGATCCTGCGCAACGGCACCGCCTACGGCTGGAGCCGTCGCATGCGCTTCGACCTCGTGGTCAACACGTTCGTGAAGGACGCGCTTCTGCACGAACGGCTCAGCCTTCACGGCGGCGGATGGATGTGGCGGCCGCTGGTCGACGTCAGGGACATCGCCGACGCGATGATCGCCGCATGCGAAGCGCCCGCCGACGTGGTGCGCGGCGAGATCTTCAACGTCCTCCACTCCAACTACCAGATCCGCGAACTCGCGATGCTCGTCGCCGGATCGGTGCAGCTGCTCGGGCGGCACGTGCGCCTCGAGGAGACGCCCCCGCCCGCACTCGTCAGGGACTATCAGTGCTCGAACACGAAGCTCACCCAGCAGCTCGGGTTCACTCCCGCCCGCTCGGTGGTCGAGGCGATCGCCGAGATCCTGGAGCGCATCGACGTGGACGACCGCACGATGCTCACCGACCCCCGCTACTACAACATCCGCTGGATGGAGCTGCTGCACGAGGTCGGCCCGCGGCTCCAGCAGTTCGGCACCGTCCTTTGAGCGAGCGCCGCGCCCTGATCACAGGCGCCGGCGGGCAGCTGGGATCCGAGCTGGGTGCCCTGCTCTCCGACACGGGCGAGGTATTGGCCGCCGGTCGCGAGGATCTCGACATCACCGACGACCCGGCGGTCGCGGCCGCCTTTGCCGAGTTCCGGCCTTCGCTCGTGATCAACTGCGCCGCCTTCCACAACGTGGACGAGTGCGAGCGCGAGGAGGACCGATCGTTCGAGGTCAACGTGCGGGCGGTGAAGCGCCTCGCGGAGGCCTGCACACAGAACGGCGCCAAGCTCGTCCACTTCAGCACGAACTACGTCTTCGACGGGACGAGCGCCGAGCCCTACGGCGAGTCCGATCGGCCCGCTCCGCGAAGCATCTACGCGATCTCGAAGCTGGCCGGCGAGCATGCCGCTCTCGCCTACGAGGCGCGTGCCCTGGTCGTTCGCTCGAGCGGTCTCTACGGCCTGCGCGGGAGCGTGTCCAAGGGCGGCAACTTCGTGACGCGCATGATCGCGCGAGGGCGCGACCAGGGCGAGCTCAAGATGGTGGCCGACCAGCGGCTGACCCCGACCTTCACGGCGGACCTCGCACGCGCCGTGGTCGAGGCCGTGGAGCGGGACGCCGACGGCGTGCTCCATCTGACGAACGGGGGCGAGTGCTCCTGGTACGAGTTCACGCGCGCGATCATGGACGTCGCCGGGGTCGACGCCTCGGTCGAGCCGGTCGAGACGAGCACCGGCCCGGGTCTCACCCAGCGCCCGCTCAACGGCGTGCTGCGATCCGAGCGCTCGCAGGCGCTGGGGCTGTCAGGGCTACGCCCGTGGCGCGAGGCGCTTGCCGACTACATGGAGCGCGCGGGGCTCGCGCAGGCCGCCGCCTAGGTCTCGTAGCGAAACGGGAGCTCGTCCTCCAGCTCCCGCAGGAGCGGCGCGGTCGCGTCGCGCTGTGAGGGCACCAGCTCGATGTCGGGCCACTCGACGCCGACGTCGGGGTCGTCGTATCTGATGCCGCGCTCGATGCTCTCGTCGTAGTAGGCCGAGCACTTGTACATCACGTCCGCCATGTCGCTCACCACGCAGAACCCGTGCGCGAACCCGATCGGGCAGTACAGCTGATGGAGGTTCTCGTCGTTCAGCTCGAAGGCCTCCCACTGCGCGTACGTCGGAGAGCCGCGACGCAGGTCCACGACCACGTCCACGATCGCTCCGCGCGCGCAGCGCACCAGCTTCGCCATCCCGCGGCCGACCTGGAAGTGCATCCCCCGGACGATGCCCCGCTTCGAGCGGGAGTGGTTGTCCTGGACGAACTCGTCGGCCACGCCGAGCTCGGTGAAGACGTTGCGGCGATAGCACTCGTGAAAGAAGCCCCGCTCGTCGCCGTGGACGACCGGGCCGACGAGCACGGGCCCGTCGAGTCGCGTCTCGATTAGCTTCATGGTCTCCGATCCCGTTGGTTGGACGGTGGTCAGGTTACCCAGACTCCGCCCGCGGTCGCGGTCGCCGCGGCTGATAACCCCTGTTACGTTTCTATGGTGGGACGAAAGACGAAGGTCCTCTACCTGTCGAACAGCCACCCGGTGCTGCAACCGGGAGGCACGGGAACCTACGCGCTCGAGCTGCACGAGGCGATGGGGCGCTCCGACGAGTTCGAGTCGCTGCTGGTCTCGCGCATGGGGTCGTCGCCCGAGACCCCGGTCAGCCACCGGGCCGGAGCGCCGTTCAGCGCCCTCGACGGAGATCCGACCCAATACACGGTCCTGATCGAAGAGGCCGGCTTCGACCCCTTCTACATGACCTTCGGGGAGAAGTCGCTGTACACGAGGTACTTCGCTGATTTCCTCCGTACGCAAGAGCCCGACGTCGTCCACTTCCTGCATTCGCCGCTGATGGGCTGCGAGCTGATCTCCCTCATCCACCGCTCGCTGCCGGCGGCGCCGATCGTCCACACGCTCCACGACTACGGGCCAATCTGTCACCGCGAGGGAAAGCTCGTCCGCACGCGCAGCGAGGCCTTGTGCCTGAAGGCCTCCTCGCGCCGGTGCCACGAGTGCTTCCCGGCGATCACCGAGCAGGAGTTCTTCTACAGGAGGCGGTTCATCGGCGCGCATCTGGACCACGTCGACCTCTTCCTGGCGCCCAGCAACTTCCTCCTGGAGCGCTACGTCGAGTGGGGGATCGCGCGCGAGCGGATCCGCTTCGAGGACTACGGGCGGCCGCCGGCGCAGCCGGTTCCGGAGAGCACGGAGGACCGGCCCCGGAACAGGCTCGGCTTCTTCGGCGACGTGGGGCCCTTCAAGGGCACGGAGGTGCTCTTCGAGGCAATGCGAGTCCTCCGTGACCGGCAGTCCGATGCTCATCTGTCGGTGTACGGCTCCAACCTGGGGAGCTACCCCGACGAGTACCAGGAGCGTCTCCGGACTCTCAAAGAGGCCGGGAACATCAGTTTCGCCGGTGCCTACGACCGTGGCAGCCTCGCGCACGTGATGAGCCGGGTCGACTGGGTGGTCGTGCCTTCACGCTGGTGGGAGAGCTCACCGCTCGTGATCCAGGAGGCGTTCCTCCACGGCCGTCCGGTGATCTGCAGCGACATCGGTGGGATGGCCGAGAAGGTGGCCAACGGCGTCAACGGGCTGCATTTCACGGTCGGCAGTCCGCAGAGCCTCGCCGACACGATGCTCCGCGCGGTGACCACCGCGGGCCTGTGGGAAGAGCTCAGGGCGGGCGCGCCCCCCGTCCCGCCCATGGAGGAGCACGTGGGGCGCCTCACCTCCCTCTATCGCGAGCTGCTCGAACGGGAGAACCAGGTCGAGGCTCCCGCGGTGCTGCGGTGATCGGCACACGTGCTCTGCGCGCGGCGGCGTGGACGGGCGACAGCCTGCTCGTCCTGGTCGGCCGCTTCCGCCGTTTGGAGCCGGGCGCCGTCGAGGCGGGCGCGACCCTGGGAACGCGGCGGGTCGCCCTGGAGGGCCGCTGCCTGCCCCTGGGCAGAAGGAGCAAGATCGTGGTGCTCGGCTTCCCGGAAGACGAACCGTCGGCGGACACCACTCCGAGCCTCGAGCTTCGTTCCAGCGGTCGCCCGTCGTCGATCAAGTCCCGTGCACTCGACCGTGCCCTCGTCGATCCGGATGAACTCGTTCGCAAGGAGCTGGCGGGCCTCGACCGGGCGACCCGCGAGGACCTGCACGCGCTGATTCTCTCGCTGTCGATCCCGCGTCTCGACGGCAGCCGGGGCTTCTCGCTCGGCAGGGATCTCCACGCGGTTCGAGATGCCCTGCGCACACCGCTTCCGCGGCGGCCACACGATCGCGACGAGGCGCAGGCGGTATGTGTCGACAGGTTTTTTGCCGTCGATGACGGGCTTTCGTGATCGAAGGGTGGACGCTCGACGAGGACGGCACGTTCGACCGGCTCACCGCGGTCTCGCCCGAGGGCCAGGAAGCGGATCTCGAGGACGCGTTTCGCGTCATGCGCCCCGACATCATCGGAAAGCTCGACAGCTCGGCCGGGCGGCCCCAGAAGCACGGCTTCATCAAGTACTTCGAGCTTCCGGCTCGCAGTCGATTGGATGCGGGGTGGATCGTCCAGTGGAGGGATGCCGCCGGCTCCGGGGTGGAGGTCGAAGCCCCGCCACCGCTGCGTGACCCTGCGCAGGTCCAATCGACTCTGCTGGGGTTGTTCGCAAAGGAGCAGCCCAACAGGGAGGAGCTGCGGCACGCGCACCTGCATCCTGCGCTCGTCAAGCTCCAGGAACGCCACCGGGACTCGATCGAGATCGAGAGCGTCGTCGAATACGGCCGCCCCAGCGCATCGCCCGCGGTGTCGATCGTCGTGACCCTGTACAAGCGGATCGACTTTCTCTACCACCAGATCCTGCACTTCGCACAGGATCCGGCGATCCGCGAGGCGGACCTGATCTACGTGCTGGACTCTCCGGAGGATGCCGAGGCGCTGGACGCCCTCGCCTCCCAGGCCCACGCCCTCCACGGCGTGCCGTTCCGGATCGCCAAGCTATCGCGCAACGCCGGGTTCCCGGTCGCGAACATCCTCGGGGCATCGCTCGCCCGCGGCAGGCTGCTCTTGCTTCTGAACAGCGACGTGCTCCCCGACCGGCCCGGCTGGCTGGACCGGATGGTGGCTTTCCACGACGCTCAACCGGGCATCGGCGCTCTCGGGGCGAAGCTCCTGTTCGAGGACGACTCGATCCAGCACGCCGGGATGTACTTCGAGCGCAACCCTGTCTCGCGCCTCTGGGAGAACCTGCACTATTTCAAGGGCCTTCACCGCGACTTCCCGCCGGCGGCCGTCAGCCGGCCCGTGCCGGCGATCACGGGGGGATGCCTGATGATCGACCGCGCCCTCTACGAGGACGTGGGAGGGCTGCGTCACGAGTACATCCTCCAGGGCGGCTACGAGGACTCCGACCTATGTCTGCGGCTGATCGATCGAGGCCTGCGCAACTGGTATGTGGCGGACGCCGAGCTGTACCACCTCGAGGGCCAGGCGCACGAGTCATCCTCGCGCGCGACCACCAAGGGCTACAACACCTGGCTCCACACGCAGCTCTGGAACGATCTGATCGAGCAGGTCATGAGCGACGCGCCCGGTGTCGCGCCGTCGCTTCTTGCGGCGACGGCCGACTGAGGACTGTCCGTCGGTTCGGCGGGGAGAAACCGCGAAGCGGATCGGAACAGCGCGAGATCGACCTCGCCCACCCAGGCGCTGGCGCGGAAGGGGCACGGCGGTGCTCGGCATCGCCGCGGTGCTCGGCGTCATCGCGCTTTTCGCGGGAGTCGTCGCCGTCTCCTACAACATCCTGCACGGCGGCCGCCTGGACAAGCCGTCGACGCTCGAGCCCGTGCGGATCGAGGGCCCGGAGGAGACGGTGTTCAGCTGGGCCCGCGACCGCTGCTCGGAGAACGACATTCCCGACCTGCCGGCGCGGGCCTTCAGGGATGTGTCCGGCCGTGTGCAGCTGATCTCCCCGCACTTCGTCAACAGGCGCTTCATCGGGCCGAGCCTGGACCGCCTGAGCCATCCGTGCGACGTCACGATGTCGTCGGATCGAGACCCGGACCCCGCACGTTTCGATGCTCGTGAATGGCTTGCGGCCCCGTACACGCCGGATGGGCGCACGGTCTACGCGCTCGTTCACAACGAGTACCACGGGGACGGCAGCCCGGCCAGCTGCCTGTCGGGGGATCCTCTGAAGTGCTGGTACAACGGCATCACGCTGGCCGTGTCCCGCGACGGCGGGCGGACCTTCAGCGATGCGCGCCCGCCGCCGCAGCACCTCGTCGCGAGCGTGCCGTACCGCTATGTGCCCAACGCCGGCGCCTACGGCATCTTCGAGCCGAGCAATATCGTGCGCGGGCGGGACGACGACTACTTCTACGCGGTGGTCAGAGTCGGCGCCCACGGTCAGCAGCCGCTCGGCGCTTGTCTCATGCGCACCGAACGACTCGACGACCCTCGCTCATGGCGCGCCTGGGGAGGGTCGGAGTTCGACGTCGAATTTGCGGACCCGTACCAGGGGATTCCCGGCTCGGTCTCCGACCACGTGTGCGAGCCCTTGCCCATGTCCCAGATCGGGACGATGCACGAGAGCCTCACCTACAACACCTACCTCGGCAAGTATCTGCTGGTCGGTCTCGCGGGAGACACGATCCCCGGCCGGCGTGGACCGGTGTGGGGGATCTACTACTCGGTGTCCGACGACCTCATCGACTGGAGTCGCCGCAAGCTCATCCATGAAGTCGAAACGACCTGGACCTACGAGTGCGGGGACTCGAATCCCATTCTCTATCCGTCCGTGATCGACGAGGACTCCTCGTCGCGCAACTTCGAGACAACGGGACAGCGTCCATACCTCTACTTCACGAGGTTCCACTATCGCAACTGCGCGCAGACGCTGAACCGCGACCTCGTGCGCGTTCGCCTCGCCTTCGAGAAGTAGCGCCCTAGGCCGCCGCGGAGAACCGCTTGTCGCGCATCAGCTCCTCGATGCGCCCGCCCCACCGATGCGTGTGCAGCCAGGTGTTGTAAGCCGTTGCCGTGATGCGGGCCTCGGAGGGATAGGGCTGGTCCTCCAGGTGGTAGAGCGCGACGGGCGGCAGATACCAGTTGTCGCGGCCGGCCTCGATCAGACGCAGGCAGAGGTCGGAGTCGTCGTAGCCGCCCTGTACGTAGCACGATTGCAGGCCCCCGACCTGATCCCACGACGAGCGGTCGATCATGAGGCAGGCGCCGCTCACGGCGGGTACGGGACGAGTCACGTTGGCCGGCCGGAAATCGGTCTCGAGTCCCTTGTAGTAGTGCAGGTTGGTCCACATTGCAGCGCCCGGGTCCCGCTCGAAGTACATGCCGGCGTGCTGAATCGAGTCGTCCTCGTAGAGCAGCTTCGGTCCCAGGGCGCCGATCGCCGGCGTGGCGTCATGGAAGGCGGCCATCGTTCGCACCCAGCCGCGTGATGCCGGGAGCACGTCGGAGTTGAGCAGGACGAGCAGCCGTCCACGGGCGAGGGAGACGCCGAGATTGTTCGCGATCGCGTACCCCGAGTTGCGATTGAGTACCGCCGTGCGGAACGGCAGCCCGTACAGCGCGTGCAGCGCAGCCGCCAATCGCTCGAATTCGCTGCCGAGCTCGGGCGAGTCCAGCACGTAGATGAGGTCCACCTCCCGAAACTCCGCGTCGTGGACGAACTGGCTGAGCTGATGCTCCATGAGGTCGACGCGACCGTGGAGCGGCACGATCACGGAGATCTCGGGGGATCGGGCAGGATCCCCGTACTGCGTGACGGTGTCGATCCGCGCGGAATCGCTCAGACGTCGCTGGAGCTTCGTGAGGGCCGGAAGCGCATGCTCGCCCAGCAACCTGTCGCCGGGCACGAGCTTCGCGAAATCGTTGATGTCCGTCATGATCCCGTTCCGCACCGACACGAGGTCCGTCGCGACCGGAGGCGTCTGGTCGGCGGTCACCTCGCCGCCCGAGTCCGTGAGTTCCGCGACCCAGGTGGATGGGACCAGGCTCGGGACATCGACCTCGAGGAAGCGGACGAACCCGTGCTTCGCGCCGGTCCCGATGCCCGGCACGAATGTCTCGGCGCCGGCGAAGAACTGATCGACGTCCGGGCGAGCATGGCGGTGAGCCCCTTCCAGCGGGTCGAAGCGATTGCCCTCGGGCGACACGAGCGCCACCCGCATGTCGTCCGTGATCCGGTCGCCGGCCCATCCGCGGATCCAGAACGAGCGCTCATCGATCGCGAGCAGCTGTTCGACTTGAAGCGTGTGGCGGTCGGCCTCGGCCTCCACCCGTGTCCGAATCGAGGGACGCAGCGCGTCATGCACGAGTTGGAGATTTCGAGCGAGGGCGTATGAGCCGCTGCGCGCCAGCTCCGCCGCGGACCCCTCCGCGATCAGCGATTGCAGCCGCAGACGCGCCGACCCGTCCGCGCGCGCGAGCTGCGCCACGAGCGAACGCAGGTCGGTGGTCGCCTGCTCGAGCTGGGTGGCCGTGATCCGCTGCGGCCGTCCGGAGCCACGGATCTCCAGCGAGTACGGACCCGAGGCATGTACGGGTACAGGGAAGACCAGGAGGAGGGCGGTGCGGCCCGCGCTCGGATCGAAGGAGACCGCGCTCGACTCCAGCGGTGTCGCGGATCCCCCGTTTCGAGCTGTCACGACCGGATTCGAGCCCAGCTTCACGAGCCGCCCGCTGAGCAGGAGAAGCCGGTCGTTCAGCCAGGCGGCCGCGTCGAGCCTCGCGCCTCGTCTGGGACCGAGTGGGAAGGCCATCGCCGCGTCCTAGCTGACCGACGCCTCGAGCGACGTCGTGAATTCCGGGTGCTTGGCTCGCTCGCGAAGCGCAGCGTAGTGATGGGTGAGACTGGCGACGTGGTCATCCATCGCGTAGACCGGCGGGATTCCCGCACGGAGCTCTTCCCACAGGCCGGGGGTCCCGACCGCCCTGGCGATCGTGCGAGCCAGGTCGCTCGGGGCTCCAGTCACGAAATGCAGCCCGTTGACCCCGTCGGTGACCTTCTCCGCCATCCCTCCGACGCCGGTGCAGATCACCGGCCGCCCATGTAGGAACGCTTCCTGGATCACCAGGGGCGAGTTCTCCCACCACGTCGAGGGCACGACCACCCAGTCGACGTTCGCCATCAAGGAGGGAAGCCGCTCGTGGTCGTAGGGCCCGGCGATCGTGACGTTGTCGCCGGCTTCGCCGAATAGCCCACGAACCTCGGCCTCGAACCCCTCGCCGTGCAGATCGAGGTTGGCGCCGTGAACCAACAGATGGGCGTCCGCGCCCGTCTGCCTCAGCAGGGCCATCGCCCTCAAGAGCACCTGGATCCCCTTGTACGGGCTGATCTGGCCGAAGAAACCGAGCCGGGTCCGGGGCCCCTCGCGTGTGTCTTCGTGGATCCGAGGCGCCGGCGCGCGACCGTAGTCCTCGAACAGGATCTTCTCGGGCGGGATCCCCCATTCGACGTACCGCTGCCTCAGGAAGTGGCTGGGGGCGAGGAAGAGGTCCACGTTCTCGAGGTGCGACTGGATGAACCGCTTTCGCAGGAAGAAGGCCCCTCTTGATATCGACGGGAAGCACTCGTTGCATCGCCGAGGCGATTCGTTCAGGCAGAGCTCCCCGTTCGTGCGCACGAGCTGGCCGTCCCGGTGGCAGATCGGGAGGTACTCGTGCAGCGTGTAGAGGATCGGCACGTGAGGGAGGGTGCGGCGCACCTGCGAGACGACGTCACAACCGATGAAGAGCGTGTGCTGGAAATGGACCACGTCCGGCCTGTGAGCGCGCAGGAAGTCGGCGAAGTAGCGGCTGTAGAGCGTCTTGTCCCGTGAGGTCAGATGAAAGAAGTCGAACTCGTCCCACCGCGTGAAGACGAGGTACTCGTCGCTCGCGCCCTCGAGCAGGCCGAACGGCGCGTTCGGATGCGACGAGTCCGTCCTGCCGGGGGAGGGGCCCGTCCTGGCCACGAGGACCGGCTCGATCTCGTCGGAGGCCCTCATCGCCTCGTGCAGTTCGAGCGCGTACTGCTCCGCGCCACCGGGATGGATGGCCGGGTGATTGTGGAGGACGTAGAGAACCTTCGTCTTAGCCATGCCCCAAACCCTGGCCAGGACCGCGCCCCCGGCGCGAATATCGTAGCCGCCCACACACTCCGCCGGCCACAGGAAAGCGCGCAGCGCCCAAAGGGCCGTTGCTAGACTGCCTGTCAGGCGGGGAGGTTTGGCGTTCGCGGGCCAGCAGCCCTAGCGCAGCCGCCTCACCCTGGGTGTCAGGTATCTCTACGAAGGCGGAAATTGGCCACAGGAGCTGAGCTCAATGCTGACGGCTCGAGCAAACTCGCGGCTTCGGCCTACCAGGAGTTAGTAGGCCGGATCCAGGGCTGGGTGCAGGACGTCGTGCCCGCCGACGAGGCGACCGTGGTCGTCAGCCGTGGCGACGAGTCCCTGCTCCAGCTCGGCGCCAGGCCGTCACTGCATTTCCCGCGCCTTCCGGACGGGCGTTATGCGGGCCACCATCCGGCAGACAGCGACGCCGCGGTCGCCGAGCTGGAGGGACTGCGAGAGCAAGGCGCCGCGTACCTGGTCCTGCCGAATACAGCCTTCTGGTGGCTCGACTTCTATGACGGCTTCGCCCGCCATCTACAGGAGAACTACGAGACGGTCCTCTCGAATGACGACTGCCGCATCTACCGGCTCCTTCAGGGCGGTCCCCGCCCTGCCGATACAGCCCTCGTCGGGTCCAGCCGGATCCCGGTCACCATACGAGCCAATGGGCGGATCCTGAGCCAGTTTCTCGACACCATCCTGCCCTCTGGGGCGCGGACCGTCGTGCTCAACTCGTCCACTGCGCCGGTTCCGTCAGGGACGGAGGCATGGCAGCCACCGCCGGCTGCGATCACGGATCAGCAGGCGACCGCCGACGAGCTCGTCGGGCTGGCGAGGAGGGGAGTCGAGTTCCTCGTGATTCCAAGCACGGCGTTCGATTGGGTCAAGCTGCACCCGGCGCTCGCCCAGGCACTTCGGGCCGGTCCGCGGCTCGTGACCCGCCAGAAGTACATCTGCGAGATCTACGAGCTGAACGCGGCTCCGATCGCTCCCGCGCCGGTCGCACAGCCCGAAGTGCGCTCCGAGCCTCCGCGACCGCGCTCGACTGAAGAGAACCCTGCTCGAGCAGGTCGGCCGTCGCCGTGCTGCGCATGATGAACGATAGGCCGACGAAGGTTCTGTTCGTGTGCCACAACCATCCGGCGGTTCAGCCGGGTGGCGCCGAGCAGTACGCCTTCGAGTTCTACGAAGCGCTCCGCTCCACGGAGGAGGTCGAGCCGTTCTTCCTCGCCCGCGCGCCGGTCCCCGACACGGGGCTGTCGCCGCGCCACAAGCACACCGTGATCTGCTTCGGTGAACGACGATCCGAATCAGTACTTCATGCACACCGATCAGGCCAACTGGAACTGGCTGTTCGACCGGCCAAACGACAAGCGAGGCGCTGCAGTCATACGGAGAGCTGCTTCAGGCGATCCAGGCCGGACATCGTGCACTTCCAGCACACGCTGTTCATCGGCTACGACGCAATCAGGGTGACGCGGAACGCGTTGCCGGACGCGCCCATCGTCTACACGCTGCACGACTTCATACCGATCTGCCATCGCAACGGCCAGATGGTGCGCACGATCCACAACAGGCTCTGCCGACGAGGCCTCCCCGCGTCGCTGCTCACGAGTGCTTCCCGCAGCTCACCCCCCAGCTCGTTCTTCATGCGGGAGCGCTTCATCAGGTCTCAGCTCGCGCTCGTCGACCGTTTCGTCGCGCCCAGTCGGTTCCTGCGGCAGCGCTACATCGAGTGGGGCATCCCCGCCGACCGGATCATGTTCGAGGACTACGGCAGACTGCCCGTCGAGCGTATCGCCGGCGATGCTGACCGGGACGTCGCCAGTCCGCGGAACCGCTTCGCCTTCTTCGGGCAGTTCACCCCGTTCAAGGGCGCCGACCTGCTGCTCGAGGCGATGAAGATCCTCGGAGACGACTTCGACGCCCACCTCTACGTCCGCGGGGCCAACCTCGAGGTGCAGTCGGACGAGTTCCAGGATCGCTTCAAGCCCCTGCTCGAAGAGACCCGCGAGACCGTGACGGTCGGCGGCTCCTACAGCCGCTCGCAGATCTCCGAGCTGATGGCGAAGATCGACTGGGTCGTGGTCCCGTCGATCTGGTGGGAGAACTCGCCGCTCGTGATCCAGGAGGCGTTCCTGCACGGCCGGCCGGTGATCTGCACCGACATCGGCGGGATGGAGGAGAAGGTCACGAATGGTGTCGACGGGCTGCACTTCCGCCGCGGCGATGCCGAGCACCTCGCCGAGGTCATCGAGCGAGCGGCGACAACGCCCGGTCTGTGGGAGGAGCTCGCGGCAGGAATCCCCGAGGTGCACCCAATGGACACGCACGTTGCCAACATGACCGCCGTGTACCGCGACCTGCTGGAGCAAGGCGTGCCGGGCCCGGTCGCCGACCGCAGCCTGACGGGGATCTCGAATGCCTAGCGCCGCCATGCAGGACAAGCCGAAGGTTCTGATCGTCTGTCACAACCACCCGCATCTTCGGCCGGGTGGCGCAGAGGGATACGCCCTGAGCCTCTACGAGGCACTGCGGGACGCCGGCGACGTCGAGCCGGTGTTCCTGGGACGGACGGGTGCTCCCAGCCCGTACGAAGGACGTGCCCCCTTGCACCCGTACACGCCGGTGAGCTCCGTCAACGAGGACCCCAACCAGTACCTCATGTGGACCGACGTCTCGAGGCTCGACTACTTCTTTCACCGCTCGGCTCGGACAAGGAGGCGATCGACCAAGGACTACCGCAACTTTCTGCTCGCGCACCGGCCCGACGTCGTCCACTTCCAGCACAACTACCTGCTCGGCTACGACTTCCTGCGCGTCACGAGGAACACGCTGCCGGACGCGCCGATCGTCTACATGCTCCACGAGTACCTGGCGATCTGCCACCACGACGGCCAGATGATCCGGACCCAAACCAGGGAACTCTGCCGAAGAGCAGTCGCCGCGGCGTTGCAACGAGTGCTTTCCGGAGATCAGCCCACGGCGATTCTTCTTGCGGGAGCGCTTCATCAAGTCGCACCTCAACCTCGTCGACATGTTCATCGCGCCCAGCGACTACGTGCGCGACCGGTATGTCGATTGGGGCATCCCGGCCGAGAAGATCCAGGTCGAACCGTGCGGCATCCCGGCGGTAGACCATCCGCCGGAACCAGATCCCGGCCGTGCAAGGAATCGCTTTGCATTCTTCGGGCAGTTCACGCCACTACAAGGGCACAGACGTGCTGCTGAAGGCCATGGCGCTCCTCGGAAACGACTTCGACGGCCACCTCTCGATCCACGGAGCAAACCTCGAGAACTACGTCGCGCAAACGCAAGATCGGTTCCGGGAACTGCTCGACGCAGACCTCGGAAACGGTCACCTTCGCCGGTCCGTACGAGCGTGCCGAGCTGACGAAGATCATGATGGCCACGGACTGGACCGTGGTCCCCTCGATCTGGTGGGAGACCGGGCCGCTGGTCGTGCCCGAGTCCTTCCAGCACGGTCGCCCCGTGATCTGCTCGGACATCGGCGGAATGTCAGAGAAGGTCAGGCATGGAGTGAGTGGCCTGCACTTCGATGTGGGTGATCCCGATGACCTCGCCGCGACGCTCAAGACAGCGGCCGAGACCCCGGGGCTGTGGTCGAAGCTGCAGGCGGGGATTCCTCCTGTCTACGAGATGACGGACCATGTCCAGGTGGTGACGGACATCTACCGCCGACTGCTCGAGAGCGGGCGCCCGGGCGCGCGCGCAGGCCATTCCCGGTCGGCGGAGGTACTCAATGCCTAGCAAGCCGAAAGTCCTGCTGGTCTGCCATAACCATCCCCACATCCGGCCCGGAGGTGCAGAGGGGTACGCCCTCAACCTCTATGAGGCCGTCCGCGACGCGGGCGAGTTCGACGCCGTGTTCCTTGGCCGGACCGGACCGGCGCCGATGCCGCCGATCGTGTTCCGGCCTCCGCACCAGTACTCACCGATCACATCCATCAATGAGGATCCGAACCAGTACCTGCTTTACACGGACCTGACGGGCTTCGACTTCTTCTTTCATCGCTCGCCTCACAAAGAGACCATCACGAAGGACTACCGCAACTTCCTTCTGGCCCACCGGCCTGACGTCGTCCACTTCCAGCACAACTACCTCCTTGGATACGACTTCCTTCGCGTAACGAAGAACACGCTGCCCGACGCCCCGATCGTCTCCATGCTGCACGAGTATCTGCCGATCTGCTTTCACGACGGCCAGATGATTCGCACGAACACCCGGACGCTGTGTAAAGAGCAATCTCCGCGGCGTTGCAACGAGTGCTTTCCGCACATCAGCCCGCAGGCATTTTTCCTGCGCGAGCGCTTCATGAAGTCTCATCTGTCTCTGGTCGACATGTTCATCGCACCGAGCGACTACGTACGCGACCGGTACGTCGACTGGGGGATCCCGTCCGAGAAGATCCAGGTCGAGACCTACGCGCTCCCACCGTCTCAGCACCAAGAGGTCACGGAGGAGCGTGCCAAGCGAAATCGCTTCGCCTTCTTCGGCCAGTTCACGCCCTACAAGGGCACGGACGTCCTGCTGAAGGCCATGGGCATCTTCGGCGAGGACTTCGACGGTCACCTGTGGATACACGGAGCCAACCTCGAAACTCAGGCCCCGCACTTCCAAGAGGAATTCCGCGGACTGCTGGAGAAGACATCGAAGACGGTCACGTTTGCCGGCCCGTACGACCACGCCACCGAGTTGCACAAGCTGATGGCTGGCACGGACTGGGTCGTGATTCCCTCAATCTGGTGGGAGACCGGTCCACTGGTGGCATTGGAGGCGTTCCAGAACGGCAGGCCGGTGATCTGTAGCGACATCGGCGGTATGTCGGAAAAGGTCGGTGACGGGGTGAGCGGGCTTCACTTCAACGTGGGCAATCCCGATGACCTCGCGGCCGTGTTGAAAACGGCGGCGGAGACCCCGGGACTCTGGTCGAAGCTGCGCGCCGGGATCCCGCCCGTGTACGACATCCGCGATCACGCCGAGGTCGTAACGGACATTTACCGACGCCTGCTGGCGGCGAGTCGGCACGAGCGCGAAGGCGCAGGGACGTTGTCCATCCAAGACAAGGAGGTGCTCAGTGGCTGACGTTTCCGTTGCCTGGCTCTCGAACGACGTCTTGTTGCTCGTGACTGACGATCGCGAAGGCGGGGCGCTAGACGTCGGCATGATCAATCGGGGCGAGCGCCTTTCCGTAGAAATGCGTTCCCTGGATCTCGGTGCGAGCGTGTTGCATGCGCTTGTCCTTCCGGAAGGCGTCAGGCGCAATCGTGGCTGGGAGTCGATGTCGATCAGCGGCGAAACCGATGAGCGGCTCACTCGCGATCAGGTCAATTCGATGGCTACCGACCTGAAGGCATTCCTGCGGGCTCATCTGGCACCTCTCGATGCGACGACGCGAAATCGGATCACCGACTTCATCGCATCGGCGACCGCACCGGCGGCGACACATACGCTGAGCAAGGCGCTTGTCGAGGTTCGAGACGTCCTGAGAGAGCGCCTGCCGGCACAGGTCAACAGCCCGGACGCCGCGCAGGGACTCGCCGTGGACCACATTCTCAGGGTCAACGACAGCTCCTTCTACATCAAGGGATGGGCGTACGACGAGGAGTCCGAGATCGTGCGCCTGACCGCTGTGTCGCCGGAGGGCAGCCGGATCGAGATGCTCGACAGGCTCTTTCGCTATCCGCGTCCCGATGTCAACGAGTGGTCGAACTCGTTCGGCACGGATGCGGACAGTGGCTTCGTATGCTTCGTCGACCTGGGCGTACCGAGCTCACGGCCCACACCGTGGATCTTCGAGATGGAGAACGCCGACGGTCTGGTAGGCGAGGTCACAGGGCCGAGCACCCTGCGCGAGATGACGGATGTGCGCGATCACATCCTGCACGACTTCGCCGGTGACCGGGTCCTTGACGATCAGCTGATGGAGGACCATGTCTCTCCGGCCATGATGCGCTTGCAGGAGGACATCCATTCCGCGATCGAGATCGCGAAGGTGACCCAGTACGGCACTGCTCCAGAGTCCCCGGACATCTCGATCGTCGTGCCCGTCTACAAGAACATCGACCACCTGGAGGCGCAGCTCGCGGAGTTCGCCGACGACCCGGCGATCCACGAGGCCGACCTCATCTACGTGCTCGACTCTCCCGAGGCAGCGGACGCATTCGACTACCTCGCGTCCCACCTGTACCCGATCTATCTCGTCCCGTTCCGGATCGTTTACCTCGAAGAGAATTCGGGCTTCGCCGGAGCGATCAACACCGGTGCCTCCGTCGCCCGCGGACGACTCCTGGTGTTGCTGAACTCGGACGTTCTTCCAGACGAGCCCGGATGGCTCGAGCTCATGCGCGACTTCTACGACTCGCGGCAGGACATTGGGGCGCTTGCACCCAAGCTGCTCTACGAGGATGACTCGATCCAGCACGCCGGCATGCATTTCGATCGACCTCCCGGTCAATCGATATGGCAGGATGCGCAGTACTACAGAGGCCTCCATCGGACCTTTCCGGACGCCAACGTCGCGCGCACGGTGCCTGCCGTGACCGGCGCCTGCATGATGATTGACCGCGTCCTCTTCGATGAGTTGGGCGGCTTGAGCGGCAGCTACGTTCGTGGCGACTACGAGGACTTCGATATCTGCCTGCGGCTGATCGAGCTCGGAAGGCAGAACTGGTACCTGCCCGAAGCCGAGCTGTACCACCTCGAGGCTCAGTCCTACACCGCCGACCTGCGCCAACCGTCCAACCGCTACAACGTCTGGCTCCACACTCACATCTGGAAGGACCGGATCGGTGACCTGGTCGGCCTTGACGAGCTGAATGTCGACCCCAGCGGGAACGGCAACGTGAACCCCGCGACTTCATAGGCGTGGCGCTGGTCGAAGTTCTGGGCGTCTCGACCAGGCCGAGTCCGGACGAGCAAGTTCGCGCGTTCTCGCTCGATTTCCCGGTCGCGGGAAGCCTGTTGGACGCGTACGCGATCAATCTTCGAGGCTGGTTCGTCTCGCGCCTCGAATCTGCTGAGCTTCAGCTCTTGTTCCGCGAACGGGGGCCAGAGACACTGCCCTGCGACATGTACCGACCGGATGCGCTGGACGCAAATCCGGACGTACCGTCAGCCGAACACTCGGGATTCGACTTTTCTCGAAGCGTTATCGATTTTCCTCAGGAGTTCGAACTCCACTTGAGAGCTGAGACGCCTCGGGGCTGAGCACCATTGGCTGGCGACACTCCAATGTCGTAGGCAACGTCCTTCCAAGCACCGAAGAGACGCACTTCAGTCCGCTGATGCTGACCACCTTGGGCCGCACAGGGGGCACCTGGGTAACCCACTTGCTCGGCCGTCATCCCGAGATTGCAGTCATGCGCCCGTTCGAATACGAGTCACGGATTGCGTCTTACTGGATCGACGTCTTCGTCTCCCTGACAGAGCCAAGGAGCTACTTTCAGAGCATCGGAGCGGGCGGAAGGGCAGGAAGGCACTGGTGGATGGGGGACGACCGTGCTGCCGCGAGATGGGGATCGATGCTTCGAAGCCCTGAGGATCTCAGCGCCGACGATCGATCAATCGCGCGTTGGTTTGCAAGGGACAACGTCGAGCAAACGCTCTCATGTTGCGTGGCCAGGATCGAGGAGACGTACGCGTTCTTGGCGCGAGACAAGAGCGGTGCGCGATTCTTCCTGGAGAAATACTGGCCCCACTCATCGGCCCAGGGAATCATCTCGGAGGTTTACCCGAGCGCACGTGAGATCGTGTTGGTCCGCGATCCGCGGGACATGGTCGCGTCCATTCTTGCGTTCAACCAGCGTCGAGACCAAGCACTGTTCGGCCGGGAAGCCTGGGATAGCGACGAGGAGTACATCCGGTCTGGTTATCTCGGTGATCAGATCCGGGGTCTACTCGCTGCACAGCAGGGAGCGCTCCCACATGAACTATCTGCTTCGGCACGAGGATGTCGTGTCCCGCCCGGCGGAGACCCTTCAATTGCTTCTGGCTTATATCGGAGTGGACAACACCCCAGACGTGATTGACGCGATCCTTCAAGCGACGCCGGCGAGCCAAGGCCCAACACGGCTCGGCGCACTCATCGATCGGTCGCTGGCAACGCGACCTCGACGACACCCTGCAAGATGCCTGTAACGAGGCCTTCGGGGACATTCTTTCCGAGCTTGGCTATGAAAGCGCGCCGAGTCGGAGGGCCAACGCGTCGGGCATAATCTCGTGACAACGCTCCGGTGTCAGTTATGACCGCGCTATTCAACGATCGCTTCGCCTTCGTGCATGTTCCCAAGACCGGAGGGACATGGGTCGCAGTGGCGCTGAAGGCGACGATCTCGGATCTTCAGGAGCCGGTCGACCCGAAACGACGCGGTCACTTCACATGGGACCAGCTACCGAACCATTTCAGGTTCGGTTTCGTGCGAGACCCGGTGACCTGGTATGCGTCTCACTGGCGCCACCGAAAGACACACGAGGACTGGAACGGCAGCCAGGTCGACGAGGCAATTAGAAAGACGCGGGACTTCGCAGGTTTCGTTCGCACCGTGACGTCCGAGCATCCTGGCTTTCTGTCCGCCATGTACGAGGCGTTTCTCGGACCTCCGGGTGCGGTCCAGTTCATCGGGCGCTACGAGAACCTCGTGGATGACCTCGTCACCGCGGTCGTCTTGTCGGGCGAGGCTTATGACCTCGAACTCGTCGACTTCGAAGCACTACGGGGAATCTGGCCGGTGAACACCGCCGAAAGCAAGGTCGAGCTCACTCCCGAACTGCGAGAGATGATCGCCGCCTCGGAGCATGAGGCGATGGGGCGATTCGGCTATACCATGACCGGCTCGGAGCCCGAGCCGCGGCCGCTTGCCGCTCGCACGGCATCTCGGTAAGGTGCGGCGCGTATGGCCCTCGACGCAGGTTCTGTCAGCAGCGTCCTCGGCGACGAGGATCGCCGGCGCTTCGAGCGCGACGGGTTCTTGGTCATCGACAACCTCTGTTCGCTCGACCTGATCGATGACGTGCGCACCGAGTTCGAAGCGGTGCTCAAGGATGCCTGGCACCCCGGGCCGCAGGTCGAGGTGGACGGGGTCGTCTACGACCGCTACCCGGGCCGCGAGGGAGAGTGGCATTGGCACCGCGTCAAGAACGCGTGGAAGATCAGCGACAACGTTCGCGCGCTCGCCCTCAACCCCAACGTGCTCGAGATCACGGAGGAGCTCTTCGGCCGTAAGGTCATGCCGTTCCAGACCTTGAACTTCCCGGTCGGCACACAGCAGCGCCCGCACTCCGACTCCTTCCACTTCCAGTCGGATCCTCCGGGCTTCATGTGTGGCGTCTGGTTCGCTCTCGAAGACATGGACATGGACAACGGGCCTCTCGTCTACTACCCGGGAAGCCACACGTTGCCAATCCCGACGTGGGACGAGGTCGAGAGGGTGATGGGGGAGGTCGCTCGAGGAGCAGGACTTCTCCAGCCAGAACGAGTTCCTGGGCGCGCGCAATGCGCAGTACGAGCGAGTACTGCCAACGACTTATCGAGCGTGAAGACCTACAACCCGAGTACGCGACGATCTCCAAGGGTCAGGCGGTGCTGTGGGCGCCGAACCTGCTTCACGGAGGATCGCCCCAGACAGACGACTCACGCACCCGCCACAGCCAGGTTACCCACTACTTCTTCGAGGGTTGCCGCGTCTATACGCCTCTTCACACCGAGCATGGGCACAACTACTGGAACTACCCCGAGTGGATCCGCGACCCGGTGCCCGTCTATTCCCCGGAGATGCTTTCCGAGACAATCGCCTCGCACACTCCGGCAAGGCTCGACGCATCCTGTTCTTCTCGGCTGGGAGCGAGCTGCCGACGGTGGAAGGGCGAACGCTCGCGCACTTCCCGCAGGACGTCGATGGCAACTTCGTGGCCGCCGCAGGACGGCTCGGGCCTCGTCGAGACGCTCGAAGACCTTCGCTCCAAAGGCTTCGGCTTCTTCGTCATCCCGAAGCAGCACTTGATCTACGTCGAGTACACGTTCCCGACGCTGCAGGCGCATCTCGAGGAGCGTTTCAGCGCCGTACTGCGGGACGGTGCCGTCTGTGCGATCTATGCACTCGACTGATTCGCCCTTGCGGCGGCCCGTCAGCGGTTGCTCCCGCGGATCGCCGGTAAGATCGGGAATCGTTCCGATGCCCACCGTAGGGCTGTCGACACGTGTGGTACCCGTCCACTCCCGCGGCGAATAAACCTGTCCCGCAGCCTGTTTCTCGGCTGCCAGATCGTCGAGCGATTGCGCTGTGAGGTCATCCGGGACTGAGATCAGGAATCGCTCGTTCATCACGCCGATCACCAGGTCGGGGCGTTCGCGCTCCACGAGCTCGTAGTCCAGCGTCGAGATGTGAGCAGAAACCGTGTGGCTGAAGCTCTCGGCGATGAAGGGCACGATCCGATGCGCGAACGAGTCGCCGTAGACGAGGCAGCGACACTCCGGGGCGGCAGTGGATCGGTACTCGATCCGCCGCCCTTGGTTCATCACGCGGTTGTCGGCGACCAGCTCCGCCTGCGAAGGCTGCACGTCGACGAATACCAGAGGTGCGCTCTGCGCGGGTTCTACCTTGATGCCGAGGTCGCCGACGAAGTCCTTCTCGATCACCCGGAGATCCTCCCTGGTCACCAGGTGGATCGCATGCCGTTCGGCGATCTCCTTCGCCAGGCGCTCGTACGCGACGAACGCTCCGAACTCGCTCCAGTGCGTCTCGGTCTTGCCGAACATGCACTGCTGGCGCTCGGCAACCAGCTCGTCGAGCGGGTAGGTCAGCGTGGCATACGACTTTCTCGCCTCGAGGTACTCCATGAGCTGGATGATCGGGCGGTCTTCGCTCATCTCGTGCTCCGGAGGGAGATCCTCGGGATAGACGGAGTGGGCATTCGGCGCGACCAGGAAGTAGTGATCGGCTCCGCGGTTCTTCAGCCACGCGACACGAGTCTCGAGTACGAAACGCCATTGACGTAGTTGCGCATCCGAGAAGCGCAGCTGCCCGCGATGCTGCGCGATCACGAGATTGGTGTCGTTGTCGAGGAACAGCCGGCCGTTCCTGCCACGCATGACCTTGTTGTCGAGCCGCGAGGCTGGGAACTCGTCTGTGCGATTCAAGCCACGTCACCCACCATCATCTCTTCAACACCCGCATGTGCTTCTTGCGTGGGTACTGCCCGCCTCAGGGCTTCGTACAAGCGACGACGTCCTGCTGGAGCCATCCCTGCGAAACGTGGCTCACGAGATCCAGCGCGGGAGGCTGTTCGAGGGCGCCGTGAACAAACTCCTGGGAGCAGAACGTGAGGCCCCAGCCATGCGCGCTCTTGTACTCCTGATGGCTGAACCCCTCTCGGTCCGAGTCACGCACGATTCGTTCAATCTGGTCCTCCCACATACCGAGCCGCCGCATGCTGCGGGCATCGAGGCGGCCGAACGCCGTGAAGACCAGCAGGCCACCGGCAGCAAGATGCTGCTTCAAGAACATGAGGAGGTCCAACCACCGTGAACGGTCCAGATGCGTGAAGAGTGAGCCGACCCAGATCAGGTCGAAGTCGTCGTCCATGCGGATCGCGGAGAAGTCCTCCTCGGAGTAAACGGGGTTAGCCCCGAATGTCTCGGCACAGAAATCGACACCGTCCTTCTTTATGTCACAGGCTGTCAGCTCCGCATCGGGAAACCCGGCCTTCAAGAACCGCAATACCCGCCCGTGCCCGCCTGGCATGTCCAGGATTTTTCGCGGAGCGGTCTTGCCGACCAGGCCCATCGCCTGTCTGATACGAACAAGGGCGTCTGCCCCGGCCTGCAAGTAACTGCCCTTCGAGTTGAAGTACATGTCGTCGTTGGGACTGATCGTCGTGATCAGGTTCGGTGCGGCATTCCCGAGGAGGGCCGCAACGTGCCGTTGGGCCGTGACGTCCATGGGGGTAACCACGGAGATGAGCTTTCCGTCCTCGACCACCGGCGCAAGCGGAAGCCCGTCCACCATGGCCTGCTGAGGGTCATCGATCACCTCGTCCGGGGCCAGTGCGGAGCATTCCTCTACCACGTGATCCGTCTGTGTGTCCCCGAGATCACGGCCTTGGGCCAAGAGCCTTATCACGTCGCCCTGGCTAAAGATTCCCTTCAGGTTGGAGTCGGCGTCAACGACCGGAATCGCGACAACATGAGAAGCGTTCAGCGTGCACACCGCGTCGAGCACGGTCTTATCCGAACCGATGGTCGGGAACGTTTCAGAGGCTATGTCACGAACGACAAAGGGCACGTCACGCGGGATCTTAGCCCCAAGCTCCCGGGTGCTCTTTCATCACGCGCTCCATTCGCTCCCCCCACAACCTGGAGTGGAGCCACATGTTGTAGCGGGTCGCCCGCTTGCGGAGATCTCTCGGATAGGACTGGTCCTCGAGGTGATACAGCTCGGCGCCGGGCATGTACCACTGGTCGCGCCCCTCGTCGGTCAAGCGCAGGCAGAAGTCGGAGTCCTCGTAGCCGCCGAGGACGTAGCGGTGCGACAGGCCGCCGACGCTCTCGTACAGCTCCCGCGCGACCATCATGCATGCGCCGGTGATCGCGGGCACCTGACGCGCCGTGTTCGCTGCCGGCAGGAGGCGGTGCTGACCCTTGTAGTAGTGGATGTTCTCCCAGACGGACGCATCCTCCGCGCGGTGGAAGTACATGCCGGCATGCTGGATCGAGTCGTCCTCGAAGAGGAGCTTCGGACCAAGGGCGCCGATGTCCGGCGTGGCGTCGTAGAAAGCGCTCATGCGGCCGAGCCAGCCGGGTGTATCCGGCACGACGTCCGAGTTCAGCAGGAGGAGTGTGCCGGCACGAGCAAGTTGCGCCCCGCAGTTGTTCACACCGGCAAAGCCGGCGTTCGCGCGCATCACCGCGATCCGGAACGGGATGCGGTAGAGGGAGAAGAGGCCGTGCGCCTGCTCGTCCAGCTCGGTCGGCCTGCTCGGGCGAGTCGAGCACGTAGATCAGGTCCTCGTGCGCGATCTGGGGATCGCTCGCCCATTGGGCCATCTGGTCCTCGAGGAAGGAGAGCCGCCTGTAGAGCGGCACGATGATCGACACCGAGGGCGAGGTCGGCGGATCACCGAGCTGCACCACGGTCTCGACCTGCGCGCTGTCACGCGCTGCGTCCTGAATCAGCGCCATCGCCGGATGGACGTGCCGGCGAATCAGCTCCTCGCCGCCCGGAGGCTCTTCGCGCAGGCTCGCCAGGATCGTGTCGCGGGCCTCGACCGGGTCCACCACGAGGTCCGGGACCGGGCCTTGCACCCGGCCTCCATAGGTCGTCTCGAGCTCGAGCAGCCAGTCGCTCGACAGCTGGCTCACGCCCTCCAGCTCTGCGTATCGGATGAATCCGTGGGGCTGGGCGCGGAGGCCGAAGATCCCCTCGGCGTCACTTCGCCGATACCTGAACAGGTCGGAGAAGAGCTCTGCACGGGCCCCCTCGGGTGCGACCAGGCCAAGGCGGGTGACCATGCCGCCCGTGTCGTGCAGCCATCCACGGACCCAGATCTCGCGCGGGCCCAGCTTGATGATGGTGTCGACGTGCGCGGCGGCGGGGTGGTCGCGGCCGAACACCAACTGCGGAAGAGGGGGACGCAGCTCGCGGTTCAGGCGCGCGAGCAGCTGGGCCAGCGAGAAGGAGCCCGAGCGCTCGAGGTTCGGAGCGCTCGCCGACCACAGGAAGCGCAAGGCCTCGCTGCGGGCCTCGGGGCCGAGGGGAGCGAGCTCCTCGGAGATCATGGCGAACGGATCCATGAGCCGCCCCGCAAGCCGATCGGCATCCAGGGATTCGCCGGTGCCCAGCGTCACGGTCAACGCGCCGGCCGTTTCTGCGAGCGGCACGTCGAAGCGGCCGACGACCAGGGCTCGTTCGCCATCCTCACTGCCGTTCGACGACAGAGCGAGGGTCTGCGTCGTGCCTTCGATCGTTTCCCCGCCGGAAGTGACCAAGAGGTCGCCGTCGCCCAGGCCGCGCCCGCATAGCACCAGGACGTCGCCTGCAAGCCACGCGGCATGATCCGGCATCTCGCTCACAGCGCCAGCTTGCCCGCGCGCGCCACGCTGTCTTCGAGCAGTTCCGCGTAAAGGTCTCTGAGGCTGGCGATGTGATCGTCCATGCCGTAGACGCCGGGCAGCCTTGCGTGCAGGTCGTCCCAGAGCCCAGGCGCGGTGATCGCCCGCTCGAGCGTGGCCGCGAGGCTGGTGGCGTTCCCAACGCGAAAGTGCAGGCCGTTGACCCCGTCGCTCACCTTCTCCGCCATGCCGCCGATGTCGCTGCAGATCACCGGCTTCCCGTGGAAGAAGGCCTCCTGGATCACGAGCGGCGAGTTCTCCCACCAGCGCGATGGAACGACTACCCAGTCGACCTCCGCCATCAGGCGCGGCAGGTCCTCGTGGTCGTAGCTGCCCTCGAGCGTGACGTTGTTGGCGGCCCTCGTGGTCGCGTCGAGGAGGTCCATGAACTCCTGCTGGAACTCGGGCGGCTGCAGATCGAGGTTTGCGCCGTGAACCGAGAGATGCGCGTCGACCCCGCGCGCGCCGAGCAGGGTCATCGCGTTCAGCAGGACGTCGACGCCCTTGTAGTAGTTGAGCTGGCCGAAGAATGCGATCCGGTTGTGCGGCCGGTCCTCGTCCGGCCGTGCGGCGGGAACCGGGTGCTGTGGCAGCCGGCCGTATTCCTCGAAGCGGATCTTCTCCGGCGGGATGCCCCAATCGACGTAGCGCTCGAGCAGGAACCGGCTGGGCGCGAGGAACATGTCCACGTGCTGCATGTGGGACTTGATGAAGCGCTCCCGCAGGAAGAACTCGGCCGGAGCGATGTCCGGGAAGCATTCGTGACAGCGCCGCGGCGAGGCCTGCTTGCAGAGCTCGCCCGAGCGCCGCAGCATCTGCCCCTCGCGGTGGCAGATCGAGAGGTACTCGTGGAGCGTGAAGACGATCGGGGCGTCCGGGAGCACGCGGCGCGTCTGCGAGACCGCGTCCCAGCCGATGATGTGCATGTGCTGGAAGTGCACGACGTCGGGCCGGTGGATCCGGAGGAACTCGCTCCAATGCGTGGCGTACAGGCGCTTGTCCCCGGACGTCATGCGAAACCAGTCATAGCCCTCCCGGTGCGTGAAGAGGAAGAACTGGTTCGGGTCGTCCGGCGTCACCGCGCTGAAGAGCGCGCCCGGGTGTGGCTTGCGCTCCATCGACGGACCGGACCCGATCCGCGCCACCAGCAGGGGCTCGATCTCCTCCGAGTCCCGCAGCGCCTCGTAGAGCTCGTAGGCGTAGGCCTCCGCACCTCCGGGATAGACCGCAGGGTGGTTGTGCACGACGTAGAGAACCTTGGTCTTCGCCATCCTCAAAAGCCTCGAAAGTGCAGGCGAATGGCCGCGCGCTCCGCCCTCGGTTCCACCATAGCCGAGCCTCCGGGGCGGCGCCTCATGCATCGCCGCCGATCAACCTCCCCCTGTCCCCACTGCATCGCCTGACAGTATCGCGCACGCGGCAAGCGTCCGGGCTCGTGCAGGACCAGCCGCCGTGGGCAACGAAAGACCAGCCATGCACGCCGTGATCAAGCTCGTCTCCAGCCGGAAGGGACCACAGGTCCAGGTGCTCGGCACGGTCGACGTAGAGGACGGGGTGGCGACCCCGTCCAACCGCAAGGTCGCGCGCCTGCTGGAAGCCGTGGAGGTGATCGGCGACGATCGCGCGCCGCTCGGGCGCGACAGCGGCGAGGCGTACGTTCGCGCTCTTCCCAAGGCCCTACGCGGAAAGCACGAAGCCTCACTGGTCGAGGACGAGCCCGACTCCGACTGACGCGGGCGTTTGGCCGAACCGCGCCCGGAGCCGGTCGAGGCCGTCTCGGTTCGTGCGAAATACCGCAATTGCGGCCCGCAGGGCGGGATCCGACCCTTAAGCCCGAGCCGCCTGCGGCCGACACTGAACGCATGGTCTCCGAGCACGACGCCGCGATCCTGAAGCGGTTCTACGAGGCCCTCAACGACGAGGACGTCGACGCGGCGATGGATCTCTGCGCCAGCCAGGTCGAGGTCTACCTGCCCCCTGAGGTCGTATCCGCCGTGGCGCCGCGGGGCCATCGCGACGTCAGCGCGTACCTGCGGGAGTTCATGGACTCCTGGCACATGTACCGGCCCCATCCCGAGGACTTCGTGAAGACCGGCGACCAGGTCGTCGCGCTCGTGCACCTGCGCGCGCGTGGCAAGGGGAGCCGCTTCGAGATCGAGGAGGACGTCGCCGACGTCTTCAAGGTCGACGGAGGCAAGATCTCCCAGCTGCGCCTCTACGTGCACCGCGAGCACGCGCTGCCGCAGGCCTCCAGCAACTAGACGCGTCTCACGGGGGGTCTACGCTGACCCGGTCAGCGAGAGGGAGGTGGGCAAGTGAGCTTCGTGTTCGATCCGAGCCCCGACTTGGCGCGCCAGGTGCGCAGCGCGCTCGAGGACGAGGCCGCCCAGCCACTCAACGAGGTGCAGCGCCGTGCGCCCGAGGGATGTGACTACTTCTCCGAGCTCGAGGCGAGCATCGGGGAATGGAGCTTCGGCTACGGGGTCGCGTGGGCGCTCGCGCGCACGAGCGACCCGATGCTGCCCTCGAGCGCCGCGGCGCGGATCGCCGAGGCGGCCGTGAACGACGCCTGGCGGCTGTTCAGCGACCAGGGGTGGACCGCGCTGATGGCCGAGGACCGCGCCCGGCGCGGCCCGGTCGACGGCGACGAGCCGCCGGCCGAGGCCGAGCCGCACGTCGAATCCGAGCCGGCCTCCGACCTGGGCGAGTTCATGACGATGGTCGGCCGCTCGCGCGCCCGGCGCCAGCAGCAGCGGGCAACCGGCACCGAGGGCTAGCGGGCGATCCCGCCCGGGCGGGACGGACCGGCACACGCACCGCAACCTTTGGTTAGGCTTGCGGTTGCTAGCTACGTGGGCAGGCCGACGCCCGCTTCAATGCGCCGGCAGTCAGCCCCGCTGCCCTGCAAATCCCGGAGGAGGAGCGCAATTGCGTAAGAAGCTCATAGCCGTGCTCGGCGTCGGTGCTGCTTGTGCCCTGTTGGCGTCGATGGCCGTCGCCGCCGTTCAGGTCGCATTCAAGGCCGAGGCCAGCCCGAACAAGGCAGGCAAGCCGACCGGCCTCAACGTGAGGATCGAGTCGACTGACCCCGCCGCCGATCAGCCGCCGATCATGAACCGCATCCTGATCAAGCTGAACGAGGGCGGTAAGTACAACTCGAGCAAGTTCCCGCGCTGCACGCTTGCGAAGCTGCAGGCGAAGGGCCCGAAGGGCTGTCCGTCGGGTTCCAAGATCGGCTCCGGAACCGGTGTCGGTTACGCGAAGCCCGTCGTGACGGACCCGGTGAACGCCAAGCTGACGATCTTCAACGGTTCGAAGGTCGGCGGCAAGGACACGATCCTCGTGTACGTGTTCCCGGACCTCGGCCCGACGTTCGTGTCGGTCGGCAAGATCTCCAAGAAGAGGTCGGGTGGGTTCGACTACAACCTCGACTTCAACATCCCGCCGATCAAGACCCTGCCGAGCGCGCCCGACGCGTCGACGGCACTGGTCGACACGAAGACGCCCAAGAAGCTCATCAAGAAGGGCAAGCGCAAGTTCTCCCTGATCGTGGCGCCCAAGAAGTGCAAGGGCACCTGGAAGGCACAGGGACAGTTCTTCTTCGCGGACGGCTCGTCGGTGACGACGCCGGTCACGCAGAAGTGCAAGAAGTAGCGACGTAATTCCCTTCTAGGGAGTTTGGAAGGCCGGCCCCCAGGGGCCGGCCTTCTTCGTTCGGCGGCGGGGGTTATCGTGCTCCAATGCCTCGAAAGCGGATCGAGATTCCCGACAACGTCGCCGACCTGGTCGGCCACACGCCGATGGTGCGCTTCACGCGCATCGCCGCGGGTCTCGGCGGCGAGGTGTACGGCAAGCTCGAGGCCTACAACCCGGCGGGCTCGGTGAAGGACCGCATCGGTGTCGCGATGATCGCGGCCGCGGAGGCGGAGGGCCTGATCGAGCCCGGCGTGACGACCGTGATCGAGCCGACGTCGGGCAACACCGGGATCGCGCTCGCGTTCGTGTGCGCGGCGAAGGGCTACCGCTGCATCCTCACGATGCCCCAGGGCATGAGCCGCGAGCGCGAGGCGCTGCTGCGCCTCTACGGGGCCGAGGCGATCGTGACCGAGTCGATGGGCGGCATGCACGAGGCGGTGGACGAGGCCAAGCGGCTCGCCCGCGAGATCGACGACTCGTTCGTCCCGCAGCAGTTCGAGAACCCCGCCAACCCGGAGATGCACCGGCGCACCACGGCCGAGGAGGTCTGGTCCGCGCTCGACGGGCGCATCGACGCGTTCGTCGCCGCCGTCGGCACGGGCGGCACGATCACCGGGGTGGGGGAGGTCCTGAAGGAGCGCAATCCGGACGTCCACGTGGTCGCGGTCGAGCCCGCCAGCTCCCCGGTGCTCTCCGGGGGGCAGCCCGGGACCGCATCGCATCCAGGGCATCGGCGCCGGGTTCGTCCCCCCGATCCTGAACCGGGTGGTGATCGACGAGATCGTCCAGGTGACCGACGACGACGCGATCGAGACGGCCCGCGACCTCGCGCGGCGCGAGGGCGTCTCCGCGGGGATCTCGGCCGGCGCGGCGACCTGGGCCGCGCTCCAGGTGGCGGCCCGCCCCGAGTTCGACGGCAAGCGGATCGCGACGGTGATCTGCGACGCGGGCGAGCGCTACATCTCGATGCCGTTCTTCGCCCCGTAGCAGGCGCCGGGGTCCGGGGGGCCGTCGCGTACCCTTAGCTGTGTGTCCGAAGACCTCTCCGAGTCCGAGCTGGAGCGCTATGCCGCGCAGATCGAGCGCATCGGGATCGACGCGCAGGCGCGTCTGAAGGCGGCCCGCGCGATCGTGGTCGGAGCGGGTCCGGCCGGGTCCGCCGCGGCCGCGGACCTGGTTTCGCGGGGAGTGGGATACGTGGCCGTCGTGGACGGCGCCGTGGTCACGCTCGGTGACCTCTGCGGCCAGGCGCTGCTCTACACGCCCGACGTGGGCGCGAACCGCGCCGACGCGGTCGTCGCCAAGCTCGGGGTCCTGAACCCGCACGTCCACGCGGAGAGCTATCCCGTCGACGTCGACGACCGCAACGCCGAGGCGATCCTGATCGGCCACGACGTCGCCCTCGACTGCGGCGACGGGCTCCCGGACGAGGCGGCGCGGGTCGACATCGAGCTCGTGCGCGCCGAAGGCGCCGGTGCCTCCGACGGCCTGCGGGCCGCCGCGCGGGCGATCGGCCTGCTGGCCGCGGTGGAGGCAGTGCGATGAGGGGACTGCGCACGATCACGCGCCTCGCACGCGAGCTGCGGGAGGACGTCTCCGCGGCGCGCGACCGCGACCCGGCCGCGCGGGCGGCCGGCACCGCCGAGATCCTCCTGACCTATCCGGGGGTGCACGCGATCCTCAGCCACCGGATCTCGCACGCGCTGCACGCCGCCGAGGTCCCCGTCGTGCCGCGGTTCCTGTCCAACGTCACGCGGATCGCCACCGGCATCGAGATCCACCCGGCGGCGAAGATCGGCAGCGACTTCTTCGTCGACCACGGCACGGGCGTCGTGATCGGCGAGACCGCCGAGATCGGCGACCGCGTCACGCTCTACCAGGGCGTCACGCTCGGCGGCACCGGCTTCGCGGCCGGCAAGCGCCATCCGACCGTCGAGGACAACGTCACGATCGGCTCGGGCGCGAAGCTGCTCGGACCGATCACGGTCGGGCACGGCGCGAAGGTCGGGGCCAACTCCGTCGTGATCCACGACGTGCCGCCGAACGCGACCGTCGTCGGCAACCCGGGCCACCCGGTCCGGGTGGAGGGGCGCAGGCCCGAGGGGCCGGACACGGACTGGCTGCATCTGCCGGACCCGGTGGCCGACGCCCTGCGCGGGCTCGCCGAGCGGATCGGCCAGCTCGAGCGCACCGTCGCCGAGCTCACGGGGCGCGAGCGCACGAAGCCTGCGGAGGTCCGCCCGCTGCGCCGCGACAAGGGCCAGAACCCCGTCAGCGGGTAGCCGATCGCCGTGCCCTCGAAAGCGCCCGCGGCCGCAGCCGGGACCGAGCCGCGCGAGTCCACGTCGGGTGAGCGCCGCGCGGAGCAGCTGCTCGAGGGCCTGAACCCGCCGCAGCGCGAGGCCGTGGTCCACGGCAGCGGCCCGCTGCTCGTGCTGGCCGGCGCCGGCTCGGGCAAGACCCGCGTCCTCACGCACCGGGTCGCGCACCTGGTCGCGACCGGCCGGGCCAAGCCGTCGGAGATCCTCGCGATCACCTTCACCAACAAGGCCGCCAAGGAGATGCGCGACCGCGTCGAGCAGCTCGTCGGCGGCATGGTGCGGGTGATGTGGGTGATGACGTTCCATTCGTCCTGCGCGCGCATCCTGCGCGCCGAGGCCGAGCGCCTGGGCTACACCAAGCGGTTCACGATCTACGACGACGCGGACTCGGTGCGGCTCGTGCGCCGCTGCCTGGAGGAGCTCGCGATCGACCCGAAGCGCTTCACGCCCCGCGCCGTGAAGTCGCAGATCTCGCGCGCGAAGAACCAGCTCGAGGACGCCGCCGCCTACAAGGAGCGCGTCAGCTCCTTCTTCGAGCAGACCGTCGCCGACGTCTACGAGCTCTACGAGAAGCGGATCCACGAGATGAACGCGATGGACTTCGACGACCTGCTGTTCCGCACGGTCAACCTGCTGGAGCTGTTCCCCGAGGTCGCCGAGCGCTACCGCCGCACCTTCCGCTGGATCCTCGTGGACGAGTACCAGGACACCAACCACGCCCAGTACCGCCTGCTCCAGCTGCTCGCCGGCGAGGACCGCAACGTGTGCGTGGTGGGCGACGACGATCAGTCGGTCTACAGCTTCCGGGGCGCCGACATCAACAACATCCTCGACTTCGAGCGCGACTTCCCCGGCGCGCACGTCGTGAAGCTCGAGCAGAACTACCGCTCGACACAGACCATCCTCTCGGCGGCCAACGCGGTCGTCTCGCACAACGCAGGCCGCAAGCCCAAGCAGCTCTGGACCGACCGCGGCGCGGGCGAGCCCGTGCGCGTCACCGAGTTGGAGGACGAGCACGCCGAGGGCCGCTACGTCGCCGCCGAGATCGAGCGACTTTGCGAAGAGGAGGGCGTCTCGCGTGGCGAGGTCGCGGTCTTCTACCGCACCAACGCGCAGAGCCGGGTGCTCGAGGACACGCTCGTGCGGTTCGGCGTCGGCTACCAGGTGATCGGCGGCACGAAGTTCTACGAGCGCGCCGAGATCAAGGACGCGCTCGCATACCTGACCCTGCTCACGAACCCGAGCGACTCGGTGTCGTTCGCGCGGATCGTCAACTCCCCCAAGCGCGGCATCGGTCAGACCACGGTCGGCCGGGTGCTCGCGCACGCCAACACGATGGGCGAGCCGATCATGGAGATCGCCGCGATCCCGGAGCTGGTGCCCGGCCTCGGCCCCGGGGCGGTGAAGGCGCTCGACCGCTTCGGCTCGATCGTCGAGCGCCTGCGCGAGCTCTCCGAGCACTCGTCGGTCGGCGACCTGATGGAGAGCGTGCTCCAGGAGACCGGGTACTGGGAGGCGCTCGAGGCCGAGCGCACGATCGAGGCCCAGGGGCGGATCGAGAACCTCCAGGAGCTGGTCGGCGTCGCCCGCGAGTTCGACTCGAACTGGGACGGCGAGCACGGATTGCCCGCGCTCGCGGAGTTCCTCCAGCAGCTCTCGCTGTACTCCGAGCAGGACGGGCTCACCGAGGGCGAGAGCAACGTGACCCTGATGACCCTCCACAACGCCAAGGGACTCGAATATCCGGTGGTCTTCATCATCGGAGCGGAGGAGGGCGTGTTCCCGCACTCGCGCTCGGTCGACGAGGGCAACCTCGAGGAGGAGCGGCGCCTCTGTTATGTGGGCATCACGCGCGCCGAGTCGCTGCTCTACCTGACGTACGCGCGCACGCGGTCGCTGTTCGGCACGCGCTCCTACAACATGCCCTCCCGCTTCCTCGACGAGCTGCCGGCGGAGCTGACCACGGGCGAGGGGGCGAGCCCGGCAGACCAGTGGCAAGCCGCCTCGCCGGCGCCCCGCGAGGCGCCGATCCCGTTCCGCGTCGGTGACGACGTCGTGCACGCGAGCTTCGGCGAGGGCGTCGTGATCGGCGCCGCGCGCGGCGGGATCGTGACGGTGCGCTTCGCCGCCGACGGGTCCGAGCGCCAGCTGATGGCGGACTACGCGCCGCTGCGCCGGAGGTAGCCGAGCATGGCCACGATCATCGACGGCAAGGCGGTCGCGGCGCGCGTGCGTGCCGAGGTCGCGGAGGAGGTGCGGAGCATGGCGTCGGCGCCCGGCCTCGCGACCGTGCTCGTGGGCGACGACCCCGCATCGCACATCTATGTGGCCGGCAAGCACAAGGCGTGCGCGGAGGTGGGCATCACCTCGATCCGCCACGACCTCCCGCAGGAAACGTCCGAGGAGGCGCTGATGGACGTGATCGCCGAGCTCAACTCCGACCCGGCAGTGAGCGGCATGATCGTCCAGCTGCCGTTGCCGGGCCACATCGACGCGGCGCGCGCGACGTCGGCGGTGGACCCGGCGAAGGACGTCGACGGCCTCACGCCCACCAACGCCGGGCTGCTCGTGCAGGGCCGGGACGCGATGGTGCCCGCGACTCCCGCGGGCGTGATGGAGCTGCTGCGCGTGTACGACACGCCGCTCGAGGGAGCGAGCGCGGTCGTGGTCGGCCGCAGCGACCTCGTCGGCAAGCCGGTCTCCTCGCTGCTCCTTGCCCGCAACGCGACCGTCACCGTCTGCCACTCGCGCACGCGCGACCTCGCGGCCGTCTGCCGGGAGGCGGACGTGCTGGTCGCCGCCGTGGGGCGCCCCCGTCTGATCACGGGGGACATGGTCAAGCAGGGCGCGACCGTGATCGACGTCGGCATGAACAGGACCGACGAGGGGCTCACCGGGGACGTCGACTTCGACTCCGCCGCAGCGCGCGCCCGCGCGATCACGCCCGTCCCCGGGGGCGTCGGGCCGATGACCATCGCGATGCTGCTGAAGAACACCCTGCGCGCCGCGGGGCGCCAGGCCGCCGCGCTCGGATAGCCGTCCAGCGCGGGCCGGAAAAGGGGTCCGGCGGGTGTAGAAACATTCCGGTAATCCCTACTTGGAGGCTTCGATGGACTTCAGCAAGGTAAGGACCGGGGAACTGGTCGCGGCGATCGGCGGAGTCGTGCTGCTCTTCGCGATGTTCGCGGTCGATTGGTATGAGATCTCCGGGTTCGGCGGCCTTGTCGAGCAGTTCGGCGACGCGGTCGGCGTGGACACCGGCATCAAGGCCTGGGACGGCCAGGGGTTCCTCGGGACGCTCGCGAACCTCGTGATCCTCGCCGCGGCGCTCGCGGCGATCACGCTGGCGATCCTCACCGCGACGTCGCGCACCCCCGCACTGCCCGTCGCGGCCAGCGCGATCACCGCCGGCCTCGGGATCGGCGCCGTGATCATGATCCTCGGCCGCATGGTGTTCCAGCCCGGCCCGAACGAGGTCGTCGACCTGCGGTTCGGGATCCTGCTCGCGCTGATCGGCGCCGCGGTCGTCGCGTACGGCGGGTGGCGCAGCATGCAGGAGGAGGGCACCTCCTTCGAGGACGCGCGCGACCAGTTGCGCAGCAGGGGCGCGAACCGCGACGCACCGGGTGCCGAGCCGGTCACGCCCTCGGGCCCGGCGCGCGACGAGGCGCCGCCGGAGCCGGGTGACGCGCCCGCGCAGGAAGCGTCGCGGCCGCCCCCGCGACCGGCGCCCTGACGACGGCATTCAATCCTGCGCTTGGTTCATGTAGGCTGCGCGCGTCGTATCAAGCAAGCAGGGTTCGGGCCCCGCTTCGAGCCTGCGGGAAGCACTAGGAGGAGCAGTGCCTGAAGGCACCGTAAAGTGGTTCAGCAACGAGAAGGGTTTCGGATTCATCGAGCGTGAGTCGGGCGACGACGTGTTCGTGCATTTCTCACAGATTGCCCAGGACGGCTACAAGTCGCTTGAGCAAGGCCAGCGAGTTTCATTCGAGATCACCGAGGGCCCGAAGGGGCTGCAGGCGTCGGAGGTCAAGCTCGTCTGACCAGAAGGGGCTTGACACAAGCCGCCTTGGGGCCCCTCGATTTCGAGGGGCTCTTCTTTTTGGCCCGCGACCCCGCGTTACCCTTCGTTCGATGATCGACCGCGACCAGGTCCTCCACGTCGCGCGCCTCGCGCGCCTGCGCCTGTCGGAGGACGAGATCGAGCGCATGTCGCGCGAGCTGTCGACGGTGCTCGACCACATCGAGAAGATCTCCGAGCTCGACCTCGAGGGCGTCCCGCCCACCTCGCACGTGATCGAGGTCGAGAACGTCATGCGCGCCGACGAGCCGCGCGAGAGCATGCCGCTCGAGCGGGTGCTCGAGATCGCGCCCGACGCGACTCCCGCCGGCTTCCGCGTCCCCACGCCGGGACAGTGAGCCGCGAGCCGGTCAGCCTGTCCGCCTCCGAGGCGATCGAGCGCATCCGCGCGCGCGACCTCGCCGCCGACGAGCTCTTCGCCGCCTACCGGGAGCGGATCGACCGTCACGACCTCGGCGCCTTTCTCTGGACCGCCGAGCACGCGCCCGCGGCGACCGGGCCGCTTGCCGGCGTGCCGATCGCGGTGAAGGACCTGTTCTGCACCGAGGGCGTGCCCACGACGGCCGCGTCGCGCATCCTCGAGGGGCACACGCCGGTCTACACGGCGACCGCCGTGCGCCGCCTGACGGAGGCCGGGGCCGCGATGATCGGCAAGACCAACATGGACGAGTTCGCGATGGGCTCGTCGAACGAGAACTCCGGGTACGGCGTCGTGCGCAACCCGTGGGACACCGAGCGTGTGCCGGGCGGCTCCAGCGGCGGGTCCGCCGCCGCCGTCGCCGCCGGGCTCGCGCCGTGGGCGATCGGCACCGACACGGGCGGCTCGATCCGCCAGCCCGCCGCGCTCTGCGGGATCGTCGGGCTGAAGCCCACCTACGGCGCGATCTCGCGATACGGGATGGTCGCGTTCGCGTCCTCGCTGGACCAGTGCGGCCCGCTCACGCGCACGGTCGCGGACTCGGCGCTGCTGCTCGCGCAGATGACCGGGCACGACCCTTGCGACTCGACGTCGCTCGGCCTGCCCGAGGAGGTCCGCATGCCGACGCGCACCGATCTGAAGGGCCTGCGGTTCGGCGTCCCGGTCGAGCTGTCGTCGAGCGCCTCCGGGATGGAGGCCGGGCGTGGGGGAGGTGTTCGACGCCACGATCGCGCGCATCGAGCAGCTCGGGGGCGAGGTCGTCGAGGTGCACCTGCCGCACGCGCCGCACGGGATCGCGGCCTACTACGTGATCGCGCCCGCCGAGGCGTCGTCGAACCTCGCTCGCTACGACGGAGTGCGCTTCGGGCTGCGGGCCGGCAACGGCACGCTGCTCGACCTCTACGAGAACACGCGCGCGCAGGGGTTCGGCGCGGAGGTCAAGCGCCGCATCATGCTCGGCACGTTCGCGCTCTCGGCCGGGTACTACGACGCCTACTACGGCCGCGCCCAGCGCGTGCGCACGAAGATCTCCGACGACTTCCGCACGGCCTTCGAGGACTGTGACCTGATCGTGACGCCGACTTCTCCGACCGTCGCGTTCAAGCTCGGGGAGCGCACCGGGGACCCGCTCGCGATGTACATGTCCGACTACTGCACGGTGCCGATGTCCCTCGCGGGGATCCCGGCGATGTCGATCCCCGCGGGGCTCGCGAAGCCCGCCGACGGAAGCGGCCCCGAGCGTGGGCTGCCCGTCGGCTTCCAGATCGCGGGCCCCGCCTTCTCGGAGAACCTCATGCTGGACGCGGCGCACGCGCTCGAGGCGGCGATCGGCTTCGACGTGACGGGGGCGATGCCGTGACGGCTGGGAACCGGTGATCGGCTGGAGATCCACGTGCAGCTCTCGACGCGCACGAAGATGTTCTGCGGCTGCGCGCTGTCGTTCGGCGAGCCGCCCAACACGCGCACGTGCCCGGTCTGCCTCGGCCATCCCGGCACGCTGCCGACGCTCAACGCGCAGGCCGTTCACTACGGCCTGATGATCGCGTTCGCGCTCGGCTGCGAGGTCGCACCGCGGTCGATCTTCCACCGCAAGAACTACTTCTATCCCGACCTGCCGAAGGGCTACCAGATCAGCCAGTACGACATCCCGCTCGCCTCGCGCGGGACGCTCGCGGTGCCGGACGGGCCGACGGTGCGGATCCACCGCGCCCACCTCGAGGAGGACGCCGCGAAGCTGATCCATCACGGCGAGTCGGGGCGGATCCACGGCGCGGGCGCGTCGATCGTGGACTTCAACCGCGGCGGCACCCCGCTCGTCGAGATCGTCACCGAGCCCGACCTGCGCTCCGCCCAGGACGCGCGCGCGTTCGCGCAGCTGCTGCGCACGACGCTCAAGCAGATCGGCGTGTCGGACGTGAACATGGAGGAGGGCTCCCTGCGCGTCGACGCGAACGTCTCGGTGCGCCCGGCCGGGACCGACGAGCTGCGCACCAAGACCGAGCTCAAGAACATGAACAGCTTCCGGTTCCTCGAGCGCGGCATGGAGGCCGAGATCGCGCGGCAGATCGCGATCTGGGAGGCGGGGGACGCGGTCGTGCAGGAGACGATCCACTTCGACCCGGTGAGCGGGTCGCTCACGCCGCTGCGCTCGAAGGAGGAGGTCCACGACTACCGCTACTTCCCCGAGCCCGACCTCGTGCCCGTGTCGCCGACCGAGGAGATGCTCGAGCGCGCCCGCACGGCGCTGCCCGAGCTGCCCGTCGCGCGGCTCGAGCGCTACGTGTCCGAGTACGGGCTGCCCCGGGACGTCGCGGGGACGCTCGTGGGCTGGAGCGAGCTCGGGTCCTTCTTCGAGGAGAGCGTGGCCGACGACGGCGTCGACGCGGGCGCGGTGGCACGCTGGACCACGGGTGAGCTGGTCGCGTGGCTGCGCGAGCAGGGGATCGAGGACCCGCGCGAGTCCCGGCTGGAGCCGGGCGCCCTGGCGCGCCTGGTCGCGATGGTCGAGGCCCGCGAGCTGTCGCGCTCCGCGGCCAAGGAGGTGCTCGTCGAGCTCGCCGCGCAGGGCGGCGACCCGGCGACGATCGTCGAGGCGAAGGGACTCGCCCCGATCGCCGGGTCCGGCGAGCTGGAGGCGATCGTGGAGCGCGCGATCGAGGCCAACCCCGCGGCCGTCGAGAAGATCCGCGGCGGCAAGCGGCAGGCCACGGGCGCGATCGTGGGCGCCGTGATGAAGGAGACCAAGGGCCGCGCCGACGGCGCCGAGGTCAACCGCCTGATCAGCGAGAAGCTGGGTCTCTGAGCGGTCATGACCGGCGGGGCGCTCGTCGTGCTCGCGTTCTTCTTCGGCCTCGCCACGGGCATCGTCGGCCGGATCAAGGGAAGCTCGTTCTGGGTGTGGTTCCTGATCGGCCTGTGTCTGCCGGTGATCGGCCTGCTCGCCGCGATCTTCTACCGCTTCGAGCGCGACGAGCCACGCCGGCGCTGTCCGCGCTGCGGCGCGATCCGGCCGATCGCCGACCAGGTCTGCACGGTCTGCGGCGAGGACATGGACTGGCCCGGGCCCGAAGAGGTCGTGCGCCCGCAGGCGCGCTGATCAGCGATCGAAGGAGTCGAACGCCCCGGGCGATTCGACGGCCGGGCGCGAGCGGTGGCGCGGGACGGTCACCTTCACGACCTTGCGGCATTCACCGCCGAACCCGTCCGTCGCCGCGACCTCGACGCCGTAGACCCGTCCATCGCCACGCGGCGCCCGCTCGGCGCGCAGTAGCACGTCGGCATCGCCGCCCGGCCGCGCATCGGGACGCGTGGAGTCTCCCGGACCACGAACAGGCTCGTCCTGGGTCACCGAGAGCACGGCGAGCGAGATCTGGTCCCCGTCGGGATCGGTCGCCCCGGAGATGGTGACGGGACGCAGCCTGCGATTCGGCGGCCACAGCAGATCGGGCGTGGCTGCGAGCGCGGAGCAGTCGGGCGGCCGGTTCGGAACCGGCTGCCAGTCGACCGAGAAGCCGGTGTGGACGAGCACCCGCTGGTTGGTGCCGTCGGCGTTTGTCGCCCATATGCCTTGGAATGGGCGGTCGAGCGGGTCATTCGGATCGAACACGTGCCTGTTGGAGACGAAGGCGATCTGACGTCCGTCTGGTGACCAGGCCGGCTCCTCCTCGTGGGCGGGATGGTTGGTGAGCTGGACCTGGTTCGACCCGTCCCGGTCCATCACCCAGATATCCCCGCGCGTATACGGCTGATCTGACTTCGTGAAGGCGATCTTCGATCCGTCGGGAGACCAATCGGGATCGAAGCCGGTACCGATCACCTGCTCCGGGCCACCGCCCCGAGGCACAAGACACAGGTGGGGGAAGCCGCACTCGAAAACGATCGTCGCGCCGTCCGGCGACACGTCCGGCTCTGCGCCGCCGAGCCGAATCACCTGCTCGTCGCGGCCGTCGATCCCGACCGTGGACACCCCGAAGCGGTTCACGAACGCGAGCGTGCTCCCGTCCGGAGCCCAGGTCGGCGACGAACCCCTGACGGCGGAGCACCCGGCCGGGGAGCAGTTTTCGACCCTGGAACGCCCGGAGCCGTCCGCATTCACCAGGCCGAGAAATCCCACGGCGAATTCCACGTCGTCGAACGCGATGCGCGCACCGTCCGGAGACCACTGCGGATCGTCGGCACGGTGGAACAGCCCCTCGAAGTGCGTGAGCTGCTCGGAATCCGCGGTCGGGTTGCCGCTGTCGGAGGGAACCCGGAAGATGTTGATGGTTCGCTGGTCGCCGAATCCGGTGATCGCCGTGTAGGCGATGTCCCCGTTGCGAGCGGGGAACGTCGCATGCGCGGGCGCCGCCGCGACGAAGGCGGCCGCCAGCAAGGCCAATGCGAGTCCGCGTCTCATTCCCCCGTTCCCGGGGCCGACTCTAGCGCCCGCTCACCCGGCGGTGGTGAAAATTTGCGGTGGTACACTCGCCAGTCACGGGCGCGCGGGTGCGTCGCATCTCGTAATCGTCCGGTTTGCGGGGGTTTTCCGCTTCTCTAATTTCGAAAGGAGGGTGCCATGCGAGCAGTCGACGCGATGATGGAATGTCTCAAGGCGGAGGGTGTCGACGCGGTATTCGGCATCCCCGGCGGCGCGAACCTGCCGACCTACGACGCGCTCTACGACGCGGGCATCCGCAGCATCCTGTGCCGGCACGAGCAGGGCGCGGGCCACGCCGCGGAGGGTTACGCGAAGGCCTCGGGCCGCGTGGGCGTGGCGCTCGCGACGTCCGGCCCGGGCGCGACGAACCTCGTCACGCCGATCGCCGACGCGATGCTCGACTCGGTGCCGACGGTCTTCATCACCGGCCAGGTCAGAACCGACCTGATCGGGACCGACGGCTTCCAGGAGGCCGACGTGATGGGGATCACGATGCCGGTCATCAAGCACTCCTTCCAGGTGCTCGACCCGCGCGAGATCCCGCACATGATCCACGAGGCGTTCCACGTGGCGCGCTCGGGGCGCCCCGGCCCGGTCCTGGTCGACATTCCGCAGGACCTCTCGCGCGCGGACATCCCATACGACCCGAGCGAGGCGCAGAAGGTCGACCTGCCCGGCTACAAGAACTTCGTCGAGGGCAACGCGAAGCAGATCCGCCTCGCCGCGAAGGCGCTCGCGAACGCGAAGCGCCCGATCATCTACGCCGGGGGCGGAGTCGTGAACGGCAACGCGGCCGAGGAGCTGACCGAGCTGGCGACGACGGGCGGGTTCCCGGTGACGTGCACGCTGATGGGCCTCGGGGCCTTCCCGGCCCCGCACGACAACTGGCTCGGCATGCTCGGCATGCACGGGACGCGCACGGCCAACTACGCGATGGACAACGCGGACCTGATCGTCGCCGTCGGCGCGCGCTTCGACGACCGCATCACCGGGAAGCTCTCCGAGTTCGCCCCGAAGGCCAAGTTCGTCCACATCGACATCGACCCCGCCGAGATCTCGAAGAACGTGGCCGCGCACATCCCGATCGTCGGCGACTCCAAGCGGATCCTGCCGAAGCTCACGGCGGAGTACCGCGCGCTCGAGGCCGACCGCTCCCGCATGGACGAGTGGTGGGCGCAGCTGCGCCGCTGGCAGGACGAGTACCCGTTCAAGTTCGAGGGCTCCCGCGACGGCGACATCCCGCCGCAGCGCATGATCCAGGCGCTCTACTCGGTCACCGGGGGCGACGCGATCATCACCTCGGACGTCGGGCAGCACCAGATGTGGACGGCACAGCACTTCCACTTCTCCAAGCCGCGGCGCTGGATCAACTCCGGCGGGCTCGGCACGATGGGCTTCGGCCTTCCCTCGGCGATCGGCGCGAAGGTCGCGCGGCCGCAGGACCTCGTCGTCTGCGTCGCCGGCGACGGGAGCCTGGTGATGACCTGCCAGGAGCTCGCGACCGCCGTCGAGCACAACATCGACGTGAAGGTGTTCATCATGAACAACGGCTACCTGGGCATGGTGCGGCAGTGGCAGGAGCTGTTCTGGGACAGGCGCTACAGCTCCGTCGAGATGGGCGCGAGCCCCGACTGGGTGAAGCTCGCCGACGCCTTCGGTGCGCGCGGCATGCGCGTCGAAACCGACGGCGAGGTCGAGGACGCGATGCGCGAGGCGATCGCGACCGAGGGCCCGGTCGTGCTCGACGTGCGCGTGCGCAAGGAGGAGAACTGCTACCCGATGATCCCCGCCGGCGCCGCCGCGCGGGACATGGTGGGCTGACCCATGGGGGAACCGGGAACCAAAGAGGTCCTGAGCCTCGAGGACCTCGAGGCCGCGGGCAACATCCACACGGGGCGCAAGCACGTGCTGTCGGTGCTCGTCGAGAACAAGGCCGGCGTGCTCACGCGTGTCGCCGGGCTGTTCGCGCGGCGCGGGTTCAACATCGACACGCTCGCGGTCGGCCCGACCGAGGACGAGTCGGTCTCGCGCGTGACGATCACGCTCGACGGCGCCGCGCACCCGATCGACCAGGTCACCAAGCAGCTGCACAAGCTCGTCAACGTGATCAAGATCCGCGACCTCGAGCCCGAGGAGACGATCGCCCGCGAAATGGCGCTGTTCAAGGTGTCGGCGGACGGGTCGAGCCGCGCCGAGATCATGCAGCTCGCCGACATCTTCAGGAGCCGCATCATCGACGTCTCGAGCCGCACGGTGACGATCGAGGTCACGGGTACCGCGGACAAGATCGAGGCCTTCGAGGGCATGGTGCGCCCGTTCGGGCTCGTCGAGATGGTCCGCACGGGCGAGATCGCGATCGCCCGCGGCAAGTCACAGACGTAGCTCTCGGCGCAGATCGGCCACGACGCGCTCCGGCGTCTGCGTGACCTGCTGCCAGGTGTAGCGCAGCACGGTGTAGCCGGCGGCGCGCAGTTCGAGATCGCGGCGGTGGTCGTTTTCGAGCTTCGACGGCGTGCCGTGGGCGAGGTGGCTGTCGAGCTCGACGACGACTCGTTCGCTCGAACCACACGGCGTCCACCAGCCAACCCGCCACCCAGACGTTCACGTCGGGTGACGTGAGGGAGTGGCGCTCGCAGAGCAGGAGGAACTTCTCCTCCAGGCCACGCTTGGTCCGCGCCAGCCTGGGGTTGTGGCATTCGAGCGCCGCGCGCAGGGTGGCGCTGCCGGGCTTGCCCCGGCCGAGCACCGCCTCGACCTCGGTCATGGTCAGGAGCTTCAGGTACTCGGCCTCGGCGAGCGCGCGCCGCAGTTCCTGGAAGCGCACCTGGCTCGCGATGTCCAGCAGGGTCTGCGCGGGCGGGGTGACGGGGAGGCGCTCGTGCCAGCGGCGCTCGAGGCTCCTGCGGCAGTGCACCCGCACCCCCGGCAGCGAGACCCTCTTGCCCGGCGTCGTGACGTGCAGTCGGCGCGGCTCGCTTGCAGGATTCCCCACCATGACGCCGCCGTCGTGTGACTGAGCGCAGCCCCCTGCCCGGCGTAGAACAAGGCGGCGGCCAGCTTTCCTTCCATTCCGAGCGCAAGCATGGCCGACCGCATAGACGCCGGGATAGACCCGGTGCAGCCGCCTCTCGTCCTGCCACCGCGACATGCCCGCCGCTTCGAGCCCGCACTGCTCCAATTGGGCTCGTGTGACCACTCCCCATTGACGCGCAGCCAGCTCCGCCACGCGAACTTTGGCTCCTGACGTGCGAGGGGTGCATGCCAGGGGGCAGAGTTCGGGCATGGGGCGGAGGATGCCCGGGATCGTGTGACCGAAGGTGGGATGCTGTGTCGACTCCCGTGCTTATCCGTAACACCTCTCTTACGACCGGGGCGCTGACGGCGCGGGCGGCGGCGGCCGTCAAGCGAGCGCGTGCAGGGAGGCCGGTGCTTGCCAGCGTGACCGTGGAGGTTCCCGGCGACACCGACGTCGCGGCGACCATCTTCGCGAGCCGCCGCGCGGGCGAGCGCTGGTTCGTGTGGGAGCAGCCCGACCGCGAGGGGTTCGCGATCGGCGCGCTCGGTGCGGTCGCGACGACCGAGCACGCCCGCGCGACGCACCGCTTCACCGACGCGGCGCGGATCTGCTCCGACGTCCTGCGTGACGCGGCGCGCGACGAGGAGATCGACCACCCCGGCGCCGGGCCCGTGTGGGTCGGCGGGTTCGGCTTCGACGCGACGGCCGGCGCGGCGCCCGAATGGTCGTCGTTCCCGGCGACCGGGCTCGTTCTTCCCGAGCTGTCGCTCGCGAGACAGGGCGGCGAGGCCTTCGCGACGGTCAACCTGCTGTGCCGCGCGGGGGACGACGCCGGGCAGCTCGCGGACCGCGCCGCGGGCCGCCTGCGTGGGCTCGGCTCCGACCCGCTGCCGCTCGTCGACCCGGACCCGGCGGGCGGCTACGAGATCGACAGCGTGCGCTCGCCCACCGAGTTCGAGCGCTCGGTCGAGGAGGGGGCGCGGCTCGTGCGGGCGGGGGAGGTCGACAAGCTCGTGCTCGCACGCGACGTCTGCGTGACCGCGGCGCGGCCGTTCAGCCCGGGCGCCGTGTTCGGCGCGCTGCGCGCCGCGTATCCGAGCTGTTACTGCTACTGCGCCGGCACGCCCGAGGCGGCGTTCCTCGGCGCGAGCCCCGAGCTGCTCGTGCGCCGCGCCGGATCGGTCCTCAGCACCGTCGCGCTCGCCGGCTCGACGAGGCGCAGCGCGGACCCCTCGGTCGACGACCACCTGGGGGAGCGGCTCCGGCACAGCCCCAAGGACCTCGAGGAGCACGCGATCGTCGTGCGCACGATCGAGCGCTCGCTCGCGCCGCTGGCGGTCTGGGTCGCGCCCGCGGACGAGCCCACGCTCGTGAAGGTCGCGAACATCCAGCACCTCGCGACGCCCGTGCGGGCGCAGCTGGCCGAGCCGCGCAGCGTCGTCGAGCTGGCGGGCGCGCTGCATCCCACGCCCGCGGTCGGAGGCGAGCCCTGGTCGCGCGCCGAGCCGATCGTGCGGCGCCTCGAACAGCTCGACCGCGGCTGGTACGCGGCGCCCGTGGGATGGATGGACGCCACCGAGGACGGGGAGTTCTGCGTCGCGTTGCGGTGCGCCCTGCTCGCGGGGCGCACCGCCCACTGCTACGCGGGCGGCGGGGTCGTGGGGGAGTCCGACCCCGAGGCCGAGCTGGCGGAGACCGAGGTCAAGCTCTCGGCCGTGCTGCCGGCGCTCACCGGCTCCTAGCCGGGCGGCGCCGCACGGTCGGCCGCCGTCCGGGCGGCCGCCGCGGCGCGCTCGAACAGCTCGCGGTGCAGCTCCACGTTGCGCGCGCGGTCGAGCGGGATCTCCACGAGACCGGGCAGGGCCAGCGCGCCGGGAAGGTCGGAGTAGGCCGCGACCCGCGTGAAGCGCAGTCCATAGAGGTCGGCGACCCGGGCGAGATCGAGGCCGGTCGGGGTGCCGAACAGGTCCTCGTAGCCCTCGCGGTGGGCGGCGATCGGCAGGAAGTCGAAGATCCCGCCGCCGGCGTTGTTCATCACGACGATCGTCGCATCCACGCCCAGCCGCGACATCGCCAGCAGCCCGTTCATGTCGTGGTACAGGCCCACGTCCCCGGTCACGACGAACGTGCGCCCGCCGGTCGCGGCCGCCGCGCCGAGGCCCGACGACACGAGGCCGTCGATCCCGTTCGCGCCGCGGTTGGCGAGGAAGCGCAGGCGTCGCCCCGTCGTCGGCAGGAACGACTCGAGGTCCCGGACCGGCATGCTCGATGCCACGTACACGGTGCTGTCCTCGGGAAGCAGCGCGCTCAGGTCGCGGTGGACGCGCGGCTCGAACAGCTCCTCGCCGAGGCCCGTGAAGAAGCTGTCGACCTCGAGCTCGACGGCGCTCGCCGCCGCGAGCCAGGTGTCGAGCCAGCCGCGCTCGGCCCGCGGCTCGAGCTCCTCGGCGAAGGACTGGAAGAGCGGCACGGGGTCGACGCGCGCGATCAGCTCGGCGGTCGCGCTGGGCTCGTTCCAGCCCCCGTCGGGGTCGATCACGATCTGGCGGACATCGCCGCCGTTGAGCCATGTCCGCACCGCCTTCGACGTGACCATGTCGCCGACGCGGATCACGAGGTCGGGCGCCAGCTCGGCGGGCAGGTCGCGGAACAGCGGATCGTAGGAGGCGATCACCTGGTCGCGGTCGTGTGCGCCGCAGCGCAGCTGCGAGGTGGGCTCGGCGAGGATCGGGTAGCCGCATGCCCGCGCGAGCGCGGCGGTGGCGTCCGCCAGCCGACCGTCGCGGTTGCGTCCGGCGACGATCACCCCGCGCGTGCAGCGCGTGACCATCTCGGCGAACTGCGCAACGGTCTCGGGGGCCGGCTCGAGCACCGCCTCCGAGACCTCGGTGAGCGGCCGCGTGCCCCGCCCCTCGCGCGCGAGCGCGGACGTCGCCGTGACCCCAACGGCGTCGGGGTCGGGTGCGAGCGGCTCGGTCAGGGGGACGTTCAGGTGCACCGGGCCCGGCGGGCGTCCCCTCGCCTCGGCCACCGCGCGCACCGCAGACGAGCGGTAGTGGAGCAGGCCCGTGTCGTCGGCTGCCGCGACGCCCAGCTCGCAGAACCAGCGCACGGCGCCGCCGTAGAGCTTGAGCTGGTCGATCGTCTGCCCCGCGCCGCGGCCGCGCAGCTCCGGCGGGCGATCGGCGGTCAGCACGATCAGGGGCACCCGCGCCTCGTCGGCCTCGGCGACGGCGGGGTGGACGTTTGCGCCCGCCGTCCCCGAGGTCGTCACGACGACCGCCGGCTCGCCCGTGGCCTGGGCGATCCCGAGCGCGAAGAAGCCCGCGCAGCGCTCGTCGATCTGGCTCCAGACCCGGATCCCGGGCTCGTTCCAGAGCGCGAGCGCAAGCGGCGCCGAGCGCGATCCCGGCGACACGCACGCGTGCCGCACACCGGCGCGGGCCAGCTCCTCGGCGAGCGCCGAGGCGAGGGCGGTGTTGCGGTTGGTGGAATCGATCATCTAGGCGAGTGCGATGCGGTTGCGCCGCAGGGCGGCCTCGTCGATCTCCACGCCCAGGCCGGGGCCGCCCGTGACGTTCAGGTAGCCGTCCGCCACCGTGCATTCCCGCGCGGCGATCGTGTCGGCGAAGAGCAGCGAGGTCGCCAGGCCGTGCGCCCGCTCGGCCGGCAGGGCCTGCGCGACGTGCGCGGCGGCGGCGATCCCGACGGGGCCGTCGAGCGCGCTCGAAAGGTAAACGGGTAGCTCTCGGGCGATCTCGAACACGGTGCGGACGCTACCGACCTTCGCGAGCTTCACGGTCGCCGCGTCGCAGACCGGCGCCGCGGCACGCGCGTCCGCGACGGTCACGACGCTTTCGTCCGCCGCAAGCGGGACGTCGGTGCGGTCACGCAGCGCGCCCATCTCCTCGAGGGTCGCCACCGGCTGTTCCGCCAGCTCGAGCGGCGCCATCGCGTCGAGCCGCGCGACCGCCTCGTCGACCGACCACGTCGCGTTTGCATCGACGCGGATCCTCACGTCCCCCGGCAGCGCGTCATGCACGGCACGCACCTGCTCGGTGTCGCCGTCCATGCCGACCTTCAGCTTGAAGGTCCGAAAGCCGCGGGCGTGCCAGGCGCGCGCGGTGCGGGCCACGTCCGCCGGCGGCCCGGCGACGAGCGTCGCGTTGCACTCGACGGAGGAAGGCGCCGCATCGAGCAGCTCGCAGAGCTGGACGCCGTCACTTTTCGCGAGCAGGTCCAGGTGCGCAAGGTCGATCGCGAGCCGGGCCGGCGCGCAGATGTCGGCGGGGGGCGAGCTGCCAAGCTCGGCGCCCACGACCCCGCAGCGCTCGACGTCGCGCACCGCCTCCACGAGGGTCGCGCCACCGCGCAACGCGAGCGGCGTCACCTCGCCGAGGCCCTCGAGCCCTCCGCAGCGCACTCGCACGAGCGCCAGCTCGCGGCGCTCGAGGCGCCCGCGCGCGGTCACGTATGGCTCCCTGAAGGGCAGCGCGTACGGCACCACCTCGAGCGAGTCGACGCGCATCAGGAGAGCAGCAGGCCCGCCGACAGCAGCACCGAGAACAGCGCGAGCAGCATCCCGGTGCGCGCGAGCGCGGCGTTCAGCGCGGGGCCGTCGGTGCGGGTGGCGACCGCGCGCCGTACCGGCGGCACGAGCGCGATCCCGAGGAGCGGCAGCGCGAGCCAGGGCTCGCCCTGCCCGATCGCCACGCCGAGCGTCCAGGCGAAGGCGCCCATCAGCGTGGCGTCGAAGGCGATGATCGCCCGGCGCCGGCCGAGCCGCACGGCGAGCGTGCGCTTGCCCGCGCGCCGGTCGGTGTCGACGTCGCGGATGTTGTTGACCATCAGGATCGCGGCCGACAGCAGGCCTACGGGGACCGCCAGCGCGAACGCGAGCCCCGTGACGTCCTCGGTCTGGACGTAGTAGGAGCCGACGACCGCCACGAGGCCGAAGAACGTGAACACGAAGACCTCGCCCAGCCCCTCGTAGCCGTAGGGCCGCGGCCCGCCGGTGTAGAGCACGCCCGCGAGGATCGACGCCGCCCCGATCGCGAGCAGCTCCCAGCCCACCAGCGCGACCAGGTACGCGCCCGCCAGGACCGCGATCCCGAACGCGAGCCATGTCGCCACGAGCACCTTGCGCGGAGGCACGAGGCCGCCGGCCGTCACCCGCACCGGGCCGAGCCGCTCCTCGGTGTCCGCACCGCGCCGTGCGTCGGAGTAGTCGTTCGACAGGTTCGTCCCGATCTGGATGAAGATGCTGCCGATCAGCGCGGCACAGAACGCCAGCGGCCGGAACTCGCCCTCGCTGCCCGCGAGCGCCGTCCCCACGAGCACCGGCGCGATCGCCGCCGGCAGGGTGCGCGGGCGCGCGGCCATCGCCCAGATGCGCAGCGGGACGGCGTCCGCGGCCACCTAGTCCACCATCTAAGGTCGGCGGGGGAACTTCGAGAAGTCGGGCCGGCGCTTCTCCCGGTAGGCGTCGCGTCCCTCCTGCGCCTCCTCGGACATGTAGAAGAGCAGGTTGGCGTCGTGCGCCAGCTGCTGGAGCCCGGCGAGGCCGTCCTCCGCGGCGTTGAAGCTCGCCTTCAGCAGGCGCAGCGCGAACGGGGACAGCTCCAGCATCTCGCGGCACCACCGCACCGTCTCCGACTCCAGCTCCGCGAGCGGCACGACCGTGTTCACGAGCCCCATGTCGAGCGCCTCCTGCGCGGAGTACTGCCGGCACAGGAACCAGATCTCCTTCGCCTTCTTCTGCCCGACCTGGCTCGCGAGGAGCGCGGCTCCGAAGCCGCCGTCGAAGCTCCCCACGCGCGGCCCGGTCTGCCCGAAGCGAGCGTTGTCGGCGGCGATCGTGAGGTCGCAGACCACGTGCAGGACATGGCCTCCGCCCACGGCGTAACCGGCCACCATCGCGACGATCGGCTTCGGCAGCCGGCGCATCTGGACGTGCAGGTCGGTCACGTGGAACCTTCCGACCGACGCGCCGCCGGCGACGTAGCCGGAGTCACCGCGCACGCGCTGGTCGCCACCGGAGCAGAACGCGTCAGCGGCCCTCTCCGGTCAGCACGATCACTCCGACCTCCGGATCGTCCCGGGCGGCTTCGAACGCGCTCGACAGCTCGATCACGGTCTCGGGGCGGAATGCGTTGCGCACCTCGGGCCGCGCGATCGTGATCTTCGCGATCCCCGCGGCATCGCCCTCGCCCGTCTCGTAGCGTATGTCGGTGTAGCTGCCCGCGGCAGCCCAGCTGAAGTCCATAGGCGGATCGCACGATAAACGTTCCCATCCACATCCCCCGAGCGGCTCGATGAGGGTCGACGACTGGCTTGCGCGCGCCGCCGAGGCGCTTCCGCACCGGCCGGCGCTGATCGCCGGGGAGACGCTCCTGTCCTTCGCCGAGCTGGAGCGCGACGCGCGCGCGACGGCGCGGCGGGTCGCCGCCGCGGGCGTGCGCCCGGGCGAGCGCGTGGCGCTCACGGCCGAGCCGACCGCCGACGCGGCCGTCCTCCTGCACGCGCTCACGAAGCTCGGCGCGGTCGCGGTTCCCATCGACCCGCGCGCGCCGTCGCGCGCCGTGGACCGGCTGCTCGCGAGCGTCGAGCCCGCCCTGGTCGTGGACGACCCCTCCGAGCTGACCGCGGGCCCCGACGCGCCCGAGGCCGAGCTCGGCACGGACTTCGAGACCGACGCCGTCCAGTGCCTGATCCACACCTCGGGCACGGCGGGGGATCCGACGGGCGTCGAGCTCACCTACGGCAACCACCTCTGGAGCGCGATCGGCGCGGGCGTGCGGATCGGGGTCGCGCCCACGGACAGATGGCTGTGCTGCATGCCGCTCCACCACATCGGCGGCCTGTCGATCGTGCTGCGCTGCGCGCTCTACCGGATCCCGCTGGTGCTCGAGCCCTTCGACCCGCCGGGCGTGGCCGCGACGCTCGAACGCCACGGCGTGACGCTCGTCTCGCTCGTCCCGACGATGCTCGCGCGCCTGCTGGACGCCGGTGCGCCGCTCGACACCCTGCGTTGCGCGGTGATCGGCGGCGGGCCCGCTCCCCAGCCGCTGATGGAGCGCGCGCTCGCCGCGGGCGCGCCAGTCGCGCCGACATACGGGCTCACCGAGGCGGCCTCGCAGGTGGCGACGATGCCGCCGGACGAGGTCCGCCGGCGGCCCGGGTCCTCGGGCCCGCCGATCCTCGGCGACCGAGCTGCGGATCGACGACGAGGGCCGGATCTGCGTGCGCGGCCCGACGGTCGCCCCCGGGCTGGCCGGCAAGGACGGATGGCTCGTCACGGGCGACCTCGGCCGGCTCGACGAGGAGGGCTACCTGTACGTCCTGGGTCGCATGGACGACGTGATCGTGACCGGCGGGAAGAACGTCTCGCCGGGCGAGGTCGAGCAGGTGCTGCTCGAGCATCCCGGCGTCGCCGACGCCGCCGTGCACGGCCGCGAGGACCCGGAATGGCAGCAGGCCGTGGTCGCCACGGTGGTCGCCGCAGAGGGCAGCGAGCCGAGCGAGGAGGAGCTGCGCGAGTTCTGCCGCGCACGTCTCGCGCCCCACAAGGTTCCCAAGGCCGTGACCTTCGCGCACGAGCTCCCACGCAACGCACAGGGGAAGCTCGTACGTAGCCGGTTGGGACGGTCTCGGTAGCCGGTCTACGCCGGCGCGGTGAACGGCTCGATCCTGCCGTCGAGGACGCGGCCAAAGCGCCGCTTGCCGCTCACCTCGCGGGCGACCAGGTCGCTGGTGGCCGGGTCCTCCCAGATGAGCCAACCTTCGGCCCGGACGGCCGGCTGCCCGCCGACTCGCTCGAGGTCGACGGACTGACAGACCTCGACCAGCTGGCCCGGGATCTCACGCGCGACCCTCAGGTAGAAGTTCCGAACGTCAGCGTCAGCGCCGCGCGACGCGTCCTCATGCTTTGACAACAACTGGGCGAGGGCCTGGACCGCGACCGTGACCGTCTCGCGCTTGGACCAGCCGTTCCGCTCCGCGAGCCACTCGAGTTCGTCGACCAGCTCCGGATAGACGGACAGGTTCATTTGGACTTGATCCGACATCTCGCTACCCCGGTTACTAGGGCGTGATGCTAGCAACGTGGCCCCTGTTAGGACGGTGTGCTAGCGAGTAGTTCGTACCCAACCAAGTCCCGTACCGCACACGACTGACCGGGCACCAACGGCCTGCTCTAGTTGCGGCGACTGCCATGGGCGTGATGGGCGCCCGGGAAGGGACTTGATGCAGACACGCGGGTGGAAACCGTTTCTGGGAACGGGTCATGGCCTGCTGCCGTTGACAGTGCTCACTGTCACAGCGGTCCTGATGTTCGCCGCACCCTCGGGTGCCGTTGGGCCGTGCGACCCGCCGGTCACGAACCCGGTCGCGTGCGAGAACACGCAGCCCGGCAACCCGCCGAGCGAGTGGGACATCGCCGGTGCCGGCGACGCGAGCATCCAGGGGTTCGCCACCGACATCAGCGTCGGTCAGGGCGAGACCGTCCGCTTCAAGGTCGACACGCCCGCGACCGACTACCGGCTCGACATCTACCGGCTCGGGTACTACGGAGGCAACGGCGCGCGCAAGGTCGCGACCGTTCAGCCCTCGGCGGCCCTGCCCCAGACACAGCCCGCTTGCCTGAGCGAGTCGGCGACCGGCCTGACCGACTGCGGCAACTGGGCCGAGTCCGCCTCCTGGGACGTTCCCGCGGACGCGGTGTCCGGCATCTACTTCGCAAAGCTCGTGCGCGAGGACGCCAGCCGGCGCAAGCCACGTGGTCTTCATCGTGCGCGACGACGACGGCGGCTCGGACCTGCTGTTCCAGACCGTCGGACACGACCTGGCAGGCCTACAACGCCTACGGCGGCAACAGCCTCTACTACGGGCTCACCCGCGGGCCGCGCGTACAAGGTGAGCTACAACCGCCCCTTCGCGACGCGCGGTCCGAACCCCGAGGACTGGGTGTTCAACGCCGAGTACCCGATGGTGCGCTTCCTGGAGGCGAACGGCTACGACGTGAGCTACTTCACGGGCGTCGACAGCGACCGCCGCGGGTCCGAGGTCCTCGAGCACAAGGCCTTCCTGTCGGTCGGGCACGACGAGTACTGGTCGGGTGCCCAGCGCGCGAACGTGGAGGCGGCACGGGCAGCAGGCGTGCACCTCGCCTTCTTCAGCGGCAACGAGGTCTTCTGGAAGACGCGCTGGGAGTCGAGCATCGACGGCTCGGGCACGGCTCACCGGACGCTGGTCTCCTACAAGGAGACGCACGCGAACGCGAAGATCGATCCGCTTCCGAACGTCTGGACCGGGACCTGGCGCGACCCGCGCGCGTTCAACCCGGAGGGACCGAACCCGGAGAACGCGCTCAGCGGCCAGATCTTCACCGTCAACTGCTGCGCGTACGCGATCGAGGTGCCTGCCTCGGACGGCCGGATGCGCTTCTGGCGAAACACGAGCGTGGCGACGCTCGGTCCGGAGGCGAGCGCGACGCTTCCGGCGGGCACGCTCGGCTACGAGTGGGACGAGGACCTCGACAACGGCTCGCGGCCACCGGGTCTCGTGCGCATGTCGTCCACGACCGTGAACGTGCCGGAGCGAATCCTGGACCACGGCTCCACCTACGGGCCGGCCCCGGCGACGCACCGGCTCACGCTCTACCGCCACGCAAGCGGGGCGCTCGTGTTCGGCGCGGGCACGATCCAGTGGTCATGGGGCCTCGACGGCAACCACGACCGCGGCGGCTCCGTTCCCGACCCGCGCATGCAGCAGGCGACGGTGAACCTGTTCGCCGACATGGGGACGCAGCCCGACACGCTGCAGGGCGGCCTCACGCCCGCGACCGCGTCCGCCGACGCCCTCGCGCCCGCCGCGGACATCACGTCCCCCACGGCGGGGACCCAGCTCGAGAGCGGCGTCCAGGTCACGATCAGCGGCACGGCGGCCGACGCCGGGGGCGGCGAGGTCGGGGGAGTGGAGGTGTCCGTGGACGGCGGCGCGACCTGGCACCCGACCGTCGGGCGGTCGAGCTGGAGCTACTCCTGGACGCCGGGCGCATCCGGTGCCACGACGATCAAGGCGCGCGCCGTCGACGACAGCGGCAATCTGGAGGCGACCGGCGACAGCGTGGCGGTGGACGTGGTGCCGCGGACGTGCCCGTGCTCGGTGTGGAGCGACTCCGTGACGCCGCCGGTGAGCAATGACGCGCAGGCTGTAGAGCTGGGGGTCAAGTTCCGCTCCGAGGTCGACGGCTTCGTAACCGGGCTCCGCTTCTTCAAGGGCGCCGCGAACACCGGCACCCACATCGGGCACCTGTGGCGGGCCGACGGCACGCTGCTCGCCGAGGCCACCTTCACGGGCGAGAGCGCGTCGGGCTGGCAGGAGGCGCAGGTTTCCGCACCGGTCGCGGTCACCGCGGACACCACCTACATCGCCTCCTACCACGCCCCCAACGGCAACTACGCCTTCAGTGCCGGCTACTTCGCGGACGCCGGCGCCGACAGCTCGCCTCTCCACGCGCTCCAGAACGGCGCCGACGGACCCAACGGGGTCTACAAGTACGGGGCCTCGGGCGGCTTCCCGACCGACAGCTTCAACTCCAGCAACTACTGGGTGGACGTCGTCTTCAACGAGACGGCCACCGACGACGTGCCGCCCACGGTCACATCCGTCTCCCCGCCAAGCAACGCCTCGGGCACGAGCACGGGAGCCAACATGACGGCGACCTTCAGCGAGCCGATGGACGCCGGCACGATCTCCGGGAGCACGTTCGAGCTGCGCGATGCCTCGAACGCGCTCGTCGCCGCCGACGTGTCCTACAGCGCGGCCGTCAGGCGGGCGACGCTCGACCCGACGAGCGCGCTCGAGCCGTCGACGAGCTACACCGCGACCGTCAAGGGCGGCGCCGGGGGCGTCACGGACTCGGCCGGCAACGCTCTGGCGAGCGATTTCTCCTGGTCGTTCACGACCGCCGCGCCGCCACCGCCGCCGCCGGACGAGGGGCCGGGCGGACCCGATGCTCGTGATCGGCAGCGCGTCGAACCCGTTCAGCCGCTACTACGCCGAGATCCTGCGCGCCGAGGGCCTGAACGCCTTCACGGTCACCGACATCGTCCACGGTCACCCCCGCGACGCTCGCGGCGCACGACGTCGTGATCCTGGGCGAGACGGCGCTCAGCGCCGCCCAGGTGACGATGCTGAGCGACTGGGTCGACGGCGGCGGGAACCTCATCGCGATGCGGCCCGACAAGCAGCTGGCCGGCACTGCTCGGCCTGACGCGACACGGCGACGACGCTGTCCAACGCCTACCTGCAGGTCGACACCGCGCGAGCCGCCCGGCGCGGGCATCGTGGGCCAGACGATCCAGTTCCACGGCACCGCCGATCGCTACACGCTGAACGGCGCCAACGCGATCGCCACCCTCTACTCGGACGCGACCACCGCCACGCTCGAACCCGGCGGTCACGCTTCGCGGCGTGGGCGCGAACGGCGGCCAGGCCGCGGCCTTCACCTACGACCTCGCGCGCTCGGTCGTCTAGACGCGCCAGGGCAACCCGGCCTGGGCGGGCCAGGAGCGCGACGGGACCGCGCCGATCCGATCCGACGACCTCTTCTTCGGCGCGGCCGGCTTCGACCCCCAGCCGGACTGGGTCGACCTGAACAAGGTCGCGATCCCGCAGGCGGACGAGCAGCAGCGCCTGCTCGCGAACCTGATCGGGCAGATGAACCTCGACCGCAAGCCGCTGCCGCGCTTCTGGTACCTGCCGCGCGGACGAGAAGGCGGTCGTGGTGATGACCGGCGACGACCACGCCAACGGCGGCACGGCGCCGGCCGCTTCGACACCTACAAGGCACAGAGCCCGCCGGGCTGCTCGGTCGCCGACTGGGAGTGCGTGCGCGGCGACCTCCTACATCTACACCGAACACCCCGCTGAGCGACGCGCAGGCCGCCGTCCTACGAGGCCGACGGGTTCGAGGTCGGCGCTGCACGTCAACACGAACTGCGCCGACTGGACGCCCTCGTCCCTCGACGCAGTTCTACGACGACCAGCTCGCGGCCTTCGCGGCCAAGTACCCGAGCACTGCCGTCGCCGCTCGACGAGCCGCACCCACTGCATCGCCTGGAGCGACTGGGCGACACAGCCGAAGGTCGAGCTCGACCACGGGATCCGGCTCGACACGAACTACTACTACTGGCCGCCCGCCTGGGTCCAGAACCGGCCCGGCCTCTTCACCGGCTCGGGCATGCCGATGCGCTTCGCCGACCTCGACGGCTCGATGATCGACGTCTACCAGGCGACGACGCAGATGACCGACGAGTCGGACCAGTCGTACCCGTTCACCATCGACACGCTGCTCGACCGGGCGATCGGCACCGAGGGCTACTACGGCGTCTTCACCGCCAACATGCACACGGACTCCGCCTCGCACGCCGGCTCGGACGCGATCGTCGCCTCGGCGCAGGCCAGGGGCGTGCCCGTCGTGTCCGCCCGCCAGATGCTCGAGTGGCTCGACGGCCGCAACGGCTCCTCGTTCGGATCGCTCTCGTGGAGCGGCAACAAGCTGAGCTTCACGATCGACGTCGGCGCGGGCGCCAACGGCCTGCGCGCGATGGTCCCGACGCAGTCGGCCGTCGGCGCGCTTACGGGCGTCAAGCGCGGCGGCAACGCGATCGCCACCGTCACGCGGACGATCAAGGGCGTCGAGTACGCGTTCTTCGAGGCGACCGCAGGGAATTACGAGGCCGCCTACGCGGTGGACGACACGCCGCCGGTGATCTCGGGCGTCGCCGCCACGCCGGAAACGGGCGCAACGGCCACGATCACGTGGGCCACCGATGAGCCGTCCGACTCGCGTGTCGACTACGGCACGTCGTCGGGGGCGCTCGGCTCGAGCGTGACCGAGTCCGCGCCGGTGACCTCGCACACCGTCGCGCTCACCGGGCTGACGCCGGGGACCACCTACCACTACCGGGTCACCTCGATCGACGGCGCGGGCAATCCCGCAACCTCTCCGCCGGCCGCAGACCCGCCGGCCACCTTCACGACGCCGTCCGCAAGCTTTACCGACACGACCGTCGCCGACTTCGGCGCCGGCGCTACAGGGGCGAACGCCTATGTCGCCGAGTCCGCCAACGGCGAGGTGATCCTGAGCCCGGCCGTGGGAGCCGAGTTCTCAGGCGCGAGCCCGCCGCTCGGCTGGTCCGCCACGCCGTGGAGCGCGGGCGGCAACGCGACCGTCTCCGGCGGGCGATTGATTGTCGACGAAGCCCGGTTCGGCAACGACCAGACGTACGGGTCGGGGCGCTCGCTCGAGTTCGTCGCCACCTTCGGCGGCGGTGTGAACCAGCATGCCGGGTTCGGAGTCGACTACAACGACCAGCCGTTCTGGGCGATGTTCAGCATCAAGAACGACGGCAGCTTCAACGCCCGCACAAACAACGGTTCCACCCCGATCGACACGCCGCTGCCTTCCAGCCTGCTCGGGTCGCCCCATCGCTACCGCATCGACTGGCACGCCGGCAGCGTCGAGTTCTTCGTCGACGGGACGCTGGTCGCCACGCACACGACCAGCTTCGGGGCCACCGAGATGCGCCCCCTGGTGAGCGACCTGAACAACAGCCTCGGGCCCGAGCCTCGTCGGTCGACTGGATGCACATGAGCCCCTACCCGGCTTCCGCAACCTTCGACTCGCGCGTGTTCGACGCCGGCGAGAGCGCGGACTGGGGCGCGTTGTCCTGGAGCGCGGACACCCCCGCCGGCACCACGGTCAGCATCAGCGTCCGCACCGGAAACACGCCTACGCCGGACGCGAGCTGGAGCGCGTTCACGCCGATCGCGACCTCGGGCGGTGACATCCCCGGCAACTCGCGCTACGTCCAGTACCGGGCGGAGCTCGCGAGCACGGATCCAGGCGCGACCCCGGTCCTGCGCGACGTCACGATCGCCTTCAGCGCCGCGCCTGACACCACGTTGCCAACCGTCGCTGACCGCAGCCCGGCCCCGAACGAGAGCGAGGTCCCAGGCGACACGAACGTGACCGTGCAGTTCAGCGAGCCGATGAATCCCGCGACCATCGACGGCTCGAGCCTCCGGCTCCGGGCCCAGGGCGCAAGCGTGGACGTGCCGGCGACCGTTTCGTACGCGGGCCTCACGGCAACCCTGGATCCGGCTGACCCGCTGGCGCCGAACGCGCAATACCACGTAACCGTGTCGGGGAGCGTCGAGGACGCGAACGGCAACGCCCTCGGGGCGGATGAGAGCTGGTCGTTCACGGCCGCGCCGTTGACGCTGGGCCTAATCGACACCACGAGCGCCGACTTCGGCGCGGGCACGACGGGCGCCGAGACCTACGTCTCGGAGACCGCCGACGGCGAGGTGACCTTGATCCCGACAATCGGTGCGGAGTTCTCCGGTATCACCCTGCCGTCCGGCTGGTCGGCGTTCCCGTGGGCCGACGGCGGAGCCGCGACCCTCGCGGCCGGGAAGCTGACCGTGGACGGCGCGCGCGTCGGCACTGACGCGACGTACCCGGCCGGCGGTTCACTGGAGTACGTGGCGACGTTCGCCACGACCACGTTCCAGCACATCGGCTTCGGCAACGACTTCAACGACCAGCCGTGGGCGATATTCAGCACGAAGGCGGACGGCAGCTTCAACGCCCGCACCAACAACGGCTCGAGCGCGATCGACACGCCGCTGCCGAGCAGCCTGCTCGGGTCGCCCCACCGCTACCGCATCGACTGGAACGCGGACAGCGTCGAGTTCTTCGTCGACGGCGCCCTGGTCGCCACGCACGCCGTGAGCTTCGGGGCCACGCAGATGCGCCCGCTCGCCAGCGACGGGGCAGTCGGCGGCGCGACGCTCGAGGTCGACTGGCTGCGCATGAGCCCGTATCCGGCTTCGGGCACGTTCCTCTCGCGCGTCTTCGACGCCGGCGGCCCAACCGAATGGCGGGCCCTCTCGTGGACCGCCGACACTCCCGCGGGCACAACCGTCAACCTGAGCGTGCGCACCGGCGACACAGCGACGCCGGACTCGAGTTGGAGCGCATTCACGCCGGTCACGGCCTCCGGCGACGACATCCCCGGGAACTCGCGATACGTCCAGTACCGGGCGGAGCTTCAGACGAGCGACCCGGATCTGACGCCGGTCCTGAGCGAGGTCGCGATCACTCATGCCGACACGGTGGCGCCGACCGTCGCCGTGGATTCCGTCTCCGACAGCCTGCTGGGCGCAGCGGATGAGAGCACCGACGTCACCTGGCACGCCGACCAGAGCGGCGCCTACTCGGTGCGGGTCGGGGGCTCGGACTGCTCCAGCGGCACCACGATCGCAAGCGGCGCCTACGACGACGCGCCGGCCCAGCGCACGACCACGGTGCAGGCGACCGACCTGACCGAGGGTGGCAACACGATCAGGGTCTGCGTGACCGACGCGGGGAACAACACCGGTTCGGGGACTACCACGGTCGCAAAGGACACGACCGCGCCGGCCGTCACCGTGGACTCGGTCTCCGACAACCTGCTCGACGCATCGGATGAGAGCACCGACGTCACCTGGCACGCCGACCAGAACGGCGCCTACTCGGTGCGTGTCGGCGGTACGGACTGCTCGAGCGGCACCGCGATCGCAAGCGGGACCTACGACGACGCGCCCGCGCAGCGCACGACCACGGTGCAGGCGACCGACCTCGCCGAGGGTGCCAACACGATCAGGGTCTGCGTCACCGACGCAGCCGGCAACACGGGTTCGGCCAGCGTCCAGGTGACGAAGACAGCCGGCTACCCGCGCCCGAAGGGCGCGATGGTGTTCTCAGCACCACTCGTCCCGGCCTATGCCGAGTGCACGTCGCCAAACCGTGTGCACGGCCCGCCGCTCGAGTTTGCGTCGTGCAACCCGCCCTCGGAACGGTCCGGCTTCCTGACGGTCGGCACCCCGGACGCCAACTCGAGACCCGCCAGCATGTCCGGAAGGATGCGCTTCGACACCGTCGTGGGCGATCCCGGCACTCCGGCCGACGAGGCTGACGTCCAGATCAAGTTCTCCGTCACCGATGTCCGCGACCGGACGACCCTCGCGGACTACGCCGGTGAGCTGCAGGCTACAACCGTCCTGCGCATCACGGACAAGCTGAACACGGGCAACGACAGCGCGACGGTCGCGGACCTGCCCTTCGAGTTCACCGTCCCCTGCGGCGCCACCGGCGGCGCCGCTGACGTCGGCGCGACCTGCTCCCTGAGACACGACCGCCGATGCGATCACACCCGGCACGGTCACGGAAAAGAAGCGCACGATCTGGCAGCTCGGCGACGTCTTCGTCCTCGACGGCGGGCCCGACGGCGACGCCGAGACGGCGAACAACACGATCTTCCTCCGGCAGGGGATATTCGTCCCGTAACCCGCAGGAGCGGTAGCCGCCGGGGCGACATTTTCCGCCACTGCCTGTAAAAACGGCCCCAGCGCCGGTTCGTGGCCGCCGCGGGGCTATCCTTCCGCGCCAATGAGTGACGTCTTCTACGAGAACGACGCGGATCTCTCCGCGCTCGAGGGCAAGACCGTCGCGATCCTCGGCTACGGATCGCAGGGACACGCGCACGCGCTCAACCTGAAGGAGTCGGGAGTCGACGTCGTGGTGGGGCTGAGGCCGGATTCCTCCAGCCGCGCGGACGCCGAGTCCGCCGGGCTGCGCGTGATGGACGTGGCGGACGCCGCCAGCGCCGGCGACGTCGTGATGATCCTGCTGCCCGACGAGAAGCAGGCGGAGGTCTGGGAGAAGCAGATCCGCGACGGGATCGCCCCCGGCAACCTGCTGCTGTTCGCCCACGGCTTCACGATCCACTTCGGCCAGATCGACCCGCCCCCGGAGGTCGACGTCGCGATGGTCGCGCCCAAGGGGCCGGGCCACCTGGTCCGCCGCCAGTTCACCGAGGGCCGCGGCGTGCCGGGGCTGATCGCGATCCACCAGGACGCGACGGGCAGGGCCAAGGAGCTGACCCTCGCATACGCCAAGGGGATCGGCTGCATGCGCGCCGGCGTGATCGAGACCACCTTCAAGGACGAGGCCGAGACCGACCTCTTCGGCGAGCAGTCCGTGCTCTGCGGGGGCGCGACGGAGCTGGTGCGCGCCGGCTTCGAGACGCTCGTCGACGCCGGGTACGACCCGCGCCTCGCGTACTTCGAGTGCCTCCACGAGCTGAAGCTGATCGTCGACCTGATGTACGAGAAGGGCATCACCGGCATGCGCGAGTCGATCTCGAACACGGCCGAGTACGGCGACCTCACGCGCGGCCCCAAGGTGATCGGGCCGGAGGTGCGCGAGGCGATGAAGAAGGTCCTCGCCGACATCCAGTCCGGCGACTTCGCGCGGGAGTGGATCGCCGAGAACCGCGCGGGCCAGGAGAACTTCCAGCGCATGCGCACCGAGCAGCAGGGCCACCAGGTCGAGAAGGTCGGCGCCGAGCTGCGCTCGATGATGCCCTGGATAAGGAGCCGTAATTTGCTTAGCCGCAAATTACGGGAGCTCCGAACTACGCATGACCATCTCAGAGCTCCCGAGATTTCCGGCTGAGGAAATCTCGGCCATGCATGAACGGGCGGGCCGTTCGGCTCACCTTGCTGGACCCGTCGCTCGAACGCTCGCGAGTGACCGTCGGGTTCCGGCTCTTCCTCGCGATCCCGCACCTGATCTGGCTCGCGCTGTGGTTCTCGCTCGCCGTGCTGGTCGCGATCGCGAACTGGATCGCCGCCCTGGCCACCGGAAAGCCCTCGCCGGACCTGCACCGCTTCCTCGCCGCGTACGTGCGCTACGCCGCGCACGTGACGTCGTACGTCACGCTCGCCGCCGACCCGTTCCCGGGTTTCACCGGCCGCCCCGGCAGCTACCCGGTCGACATCGAGATCGACGAGCCCGCGCCGCAGAACAGGTGGGTCACCGGGTTTCGGCTGATCCTGGCGCTCCCGGCGATCCTGCTGGCGGACGTCCTGGTGGGCTTCGGGTCGACCGGGACGGGCGGGGGCTACTACTCGGCAGGCGTGGCCGCCACGGCCGCGTTCCTCGCCTGGTTCTACTGCCTCGTGAACGGGCGCACGGCCGAGGGCCTGCGCGACGCGTCCGTCTACGCGATCGGGTACGAGGCGCAGGCCTTCGGGTACCTGTTCCTGCTCACGGCGCGCTACCCGAACAGCGACCCCGCCGTCTACGAGTCGGCCAACGTGTACCGCACCGACCCGATCCGGCTGCCGGTCTCCGACGACCTGCAGCGCTCGCGCCTGACGGTGTTCTTCCGCCTCCTGCTGGCGATCCCCCATTTCGTGTGGCTCACCCTGTGGGGCATCGCGGTGTTCTTCGCGCTGATCGCGAACTGGTTCGCGACCCTCTTCCGGGGTACGTCGCCGCCCGGGCTTCACCGCTTCCTGGCCTCGTACCTGCGCTACCAGACGCATGTCTTCGCCTTCGTGCAGATCGTCGCCAACCCGTTCCCGGGCTTCACCGGGGCGCCGGGCTCCTACCCGGTCGACGTCGAGATCGACGAGCCCGAGCCCCATCAGAACAGGTGGGTCACCGGCTTCCGGATCTTCCTCGCGATCCCCGCGCTGATGTTCGGGAGCGCGCTCGCCGGCGCGGCCTACCTCGCCGCGCTCTACAGCTGGTTCCACGGCCTGTTCACCGGGCGCGTGCCCCGCGGGCTGCGGAACCTGGGCGCCTATCAGCTGCGCTACCAGGCCCAGGCGTACGCCTACGTCTATCTGCTCACGAGCCGCTACCCGTACGCCGGCCCGTCCGCCGGCTGGCAACTCGCGCTCCCCGTCGCCCCGCAGGAGACCTGACCCGCCACCTCAAGTGGATCGTCCCGGCGGCCGCGATCGTGGCGGCCTGGATCTTGGTCGTGCCCATCCTGTGGCCGACCGACGTGCCCGACAACCTGAGCCTGCCGGACCTTGCGCCGCGCGCGTTCTTCACGGCGAACGAGATCGCGGATGCGCGCGACTACGAGCGCTTCACGCGCATCAACGCGCTGATCTCCGTCGTCGTGCTGATCGTCGTGCTGGCGCTGTACGCGCGCCACGGCGAGCGCTTCACGCGCGAGTCGGCTGCCGGGCGCATCGGCACGGGCATGCTGCTCGGCATGCTCGGCTTCGCGTTCGTCTGGCTCGCGGAGCTGCCCTCCGGGCTGGTGCAGCTCTGGTGGGACCGCCGGCACGACGTGTCCGACCAGGGCTATCTCGAGTGGGCGTTCGAGAACTTCTTCAGCCTGGGCGGCACCTTCCTGTTCGTGTGCGCGGCGATCCTGATCGTGATGGCGCTCGCGAAGCCTCTGCGCGAGAGCTGGTGGATACCGGGGGGCGCCGTGTTCGTCTGCCTCGGACTGCTGTTCACGTTCGTCGGGCCCTTCCTGCTGCCCGACATCCATCCGCTGCGCGACGACCGGCTCGCGGCGCAGGGACGCGAGCTCGCGCGGGAGCAGGGCGTGCCCGACGTCCCGATCCGCGTCGAGGACGTCGACGCGTTCACGGACGAGCCCAACGCGTTCGCGATCGGCCTCGGCCCGACGCGCCGCGTGATCCTCTGGAACACGTTGCTGGACCCGCCGTTCAGCGAGCGCGAGGTGCGCGTCGTGATCGCGCACGAGCTCGGGCACCATTCCCGCGACCACCTCTGGAAGCTCTCGGCGTGGCTCGCGCTGGTCGCCCTGCCCACGGCCCTGCTGATCGCGCTCGTCACGCGCCGCCGCGGGGGGATGTACGAGGCGCGCGCCGTGCCGCTCGCGCTGCTGGCCGCCGTCGTGCTCCAGATCGCCTTCTCGCCGGCACAGAACGTGATCAGCCGGCGCTACGAGGCCGAGGCCGACTGGGTGGCGCTCCAGACCAGCCGCGATCCGCGCGCGGCGCGCGCGCTCCACCGGGAGCTCGCCGAGACGAGCCACGCCGACCCCGAGCCGCCCACCTGGTCGTACATCCTGTTCGACACGCATCCCACCGCGATGCAGCGGATCGAGATGGTCGAGGCCTGGCGGGCCCGCAACGGCCGCCGGGGTCGCTAGGGTCGCGGCTGCAGATCTACTATCCGTCCCCAAAGGGAGGATCCGATGGAAGCAGCCACGCCGCCACCGCCGCCCGCTCCGCCTCCTCCGCCCGCTTCGACACCGCCGCCCCCGGGAGCTCTCGAGTACCCGGTCGCGTTCGACGTCGAATACCCGGAGCGCCTCTCGCACTGGAAGGTCCTCCTCAAGTGGCTGTTCGCGATCCCGCAGTTCATCATCGTCTACCTGCTCCAGGCGGTGAACGGCGTGATCATCTTCATCGCCTTCTTCGCCGTCCTGTTCACGAAGAAGTGGCCGCGGGGGATGTTCGACTTCTCGCTCCAGATCCAGCGCTGGACGTTCAACACCTACGCCTACGCGCTGACGCTGATGCGCGACGAGTACCCGCCCTTCACGGGCGAGCGCGGCCAGTACCCGCTGACGCTCGAGGTCGAGTACCGCGAGGACCTCTCGCGCTGGATGATCTTCGTGAAGTGGCTGCTCGCGATCCCGCACGTGATCGTGCTGGCGTTTCTGTGGATCGCCGCCTCCTTCGCGGTCCTGATCGCCTTCTTCGCGGTCCTCTTCACGGGGAAGTACCCGCGCGGCCTGTTCGACTTCGTGGTCGGCACGGCACGCTGGGCGGTGCGCGTGAACGCGTACGCGTTCTGGTTCATGACGGACCGCTATCCGCCCTTCAGCCTGAAGTGAGTCGGTTTTCCTTAGCCGGAAAACCGGTTTCGCCGCGGGCGCCGCAGGGGCGTCCGCTATCCTCGGGCGCCCGACGATGGCCCAGATCTACGGCAAGCAATATCTGATGACGGCAGGGCCCACGCCGCTGCCGCCCGCGGTGTCCCAGGTGATGGCCGAGCCCATCCTGTACCACCGTGCGCCGGCCTTCGTCGAGATCTACGCGCGCGTGCTCGAGCGCCTGCGGATGGTCTTCCAGACGCGCAACGACGTGCTCGTGTTCGCGGCCTCGGGGACGGGTGCGATGGAGTCCGCGGTGGCGAACCTGCTCGCGCCGGGCGACGTCGCTGTCGTGGCCTCGGCGGGGAAGTTCGGGCAGCGCTGGGCGGAGCTGTGCGACGCCCACGGCGCCGAGACCGTCCACCTCGAGACCGAGTGGGGCGAGAAGGTCGACCCGGCCGAGGTCGAGCGTGCGCTCGCGGAGCGCGGGGGAGCGGTGAAGGCATTCTTCAGCACGCAGTCGGAGACCTCGACCGGCGTGCTCAACGACGTCCGCGCCCTCGCCGAGGTCGCCGCGGCGCACGGCGCCGTGAGCGTGTTCGACGCGGTCTCGGGCCTCGGCGTGGTCGATCTCCCCACGGACGAGTGGGGAGTCGACGTCGTGGTCTCGGGCTCGCAGAAGGCGCTCATGTGCCCGCCCGGCCTCGCGTTCGCCGCGGTCTCCGACCGTGCGCTCGCGCTCGCCGCCGACGCGCGCTCGCGCGGCGCCGGCGCCTACTACTTCGACTGGGAGCGCACCCTCAAGGGCCAGCGCAAGGACCCGCCGGACAGCCCCTTCACTCCGGCCGTGACCCTGGTCCGTGCCCTCGACGTGGCCCTCGAGCTGATCGAGCAGGAGACGCTCCAGGGCGTGTTCGAGCGCCACGCGATCCTCGGCCAGGCCGCCCGCGAGGCCGTCAAGGCGATGGGGCTCGAGCTGTTCGGCCCCGAGGACGAGCACGCGAACGTCGTGACGGTGGCGCGCACGCCCGAGGGCATCGACGGCGCCGCGCTGCCGAAGACGATGCGCGACAAGTTCGGCATCACGATCGCCGGCGGCCAGGCCCACCTGAAGGGCAAGATCGTGCGCATCGCGCACTGCGGCTACTACGGCGCCTTCGACGTCCTCACCTCGATCAGCGGCCTCGAGATGGCGCTCGACGCGCTCGGGCACGACGTGACGTTCGGCGCGGGGACCGCCGCCGCCCAGGAGGTCTTCGCGCGCGCCGGCGTGCAGGCCGCCCAGCCGGTCGGCTAACCGAGATGGCCGACGAGAACGGCTACCGCGTCCTCGTAAAGGAGAAGATCGCCGATGCCGGCGTGGAGCTCCTGCGCGAGCACTTCGACGTGGACGTGCGGACGGACATGTCCGAGGAGGAGCTCCCGGGCGCGATCGCGGACTACGACGCGATCGTGATCCGCTCGGCGACGCAGCTCACCTCGGACGTGATCGAGCGAGCGGGCCGCCTGAAGGTGATCGGCCGCGCCGGCATCGGGGTCGACAACGTCGACGTCCCGGCCGCGACCAAGCAGGGAATCATCGTCGCGAACGCCCCCGAGTCGAACATCGTCGCGGCGGCCGAGCACACGATCGCGATGATGCTCGCCCAGGCGCGCAACATCCCCCAGGCGCACTCCTCCCTGAAGAGCGGCAAGTGGGAGCGCAGCAGGTTCGGCGGGGTCGAGGTGTACGAGAAGACGCTCGGGATCCTCGGGTTCGGCCGCATCGGCCAGCTCGTCGCCGAGCGCGCCAAGGCCTTCGGGATGCAGATCGTCGCCTTCGACCCGTTCGTGGCGGCCGAGCGCTACCGCGACCTGGGCGTCGAGCGCGCCGAGAATCCCGCGGCGCTCTACGGGCGGGCCGACATCATCACGATCCACCTTCCGAAGACCGACGACACGCTCAACTACGTCAACGCGGAGGCCTTCGCGCAGATGAAGGACGGCGTGCGCATCGTCAACTGCGCGCGCGGCGAGCTGGTCGACCTGATGGCGCTCGACGCCGCGATCTCCGCCGGGAAGGTCGGCGGCGCGGCCATCGACGTCTTCCCGGGCGAGCCCGTCACCGAGCACCCGATCTTCGCGCACGAGACCGTGGTGGTCACGCCCCACCTGGGCGCCTCTACGACCGAGGCGCAGGACCGCGCCGGCGTGATCACGGCAGAGCAGGTGGTCGCGGCGCTGCGGGGGGACCTCGTCTCGAACGCGGTCAACATCCCGAAGGTCGGCAGCGAGGACCTCGCCGTGCTCGAGCCGTACCTGCCGCTCGGCACCCAGCTCGGCCGGCTCGTCATGTCGCTCGCGACCGCCGCCTCGGTCGACCGCATCGAGGTCGGCTACCACGGGCGCCTCGCCGAGTTCGACACCCGCCTGCTGACCCTCGCCGTCCTCAACGGCGCATTCGAGGGCCGCGTCGCCGAGAACGTCAACTTCGTGAACGCCCCGGCGATCGCCGAGGAGCGGGGGATCCGGGTGAGCGAGTTCAGCGAGAGCGAGGAGCGCGACTACGCGAACCTCCTGTCGGTCGCGGTGGTCGCGAACGGCGATCGCGTCGACGCGGCCGGGACCACGATCGGCCCGCGTCACGCGCCCCACCTGGTCTCGGTCTACGGGCAGAGCTTCAACATCGAGCTGGCGCCGTACATGGCCGTCTTCCGCTACTCCGACGTGCCCGGGATGATCGGCAAGGTCGGCACCGTGCTCGGCGAGCACGGGGTCAACATCGCCTCGACGGCCGTCGGGCGCGAGCCGGGCCAGGAGCCCGGCGCGCCCGCCGGGGGCACCGGCCGCCACGCGGTGATGGTCGTGACGGTCGACTCGCCCATCCCGGACGACGTCCTGCGCGCGATCCTGGCGCTCGAGGGCTTCCAGGACGGCCGCGCCGTCACGCTCTGAGTGCGGTGGCCCGGGTCCTCGCAGTCGCGCCCGACCTCTTCTTCGCCTCGAAGATCGATGCCACGCTCAAGGCCGCCGGGCACGACGTGACGATCCTCTCGAGCTTCCCGGGCGCCGCCGCGGGCGAGCCCGACCTGCTGATCGTCGACCTCGACCACACCCCGGACTTCGGGGCGGGGGTCGAGCCCGGCACGCCGGCGCTGGGGTTCTACTCGCACACGGACGTCGACACGCGCCGCGCCGCCGAGGCGGCGGGCTTCGACCTCGTCGTGCCGCGCTCGCGCATGGCACGCGAGATGCCCGAGCTCGTCGCGAGCCTCGTCGGCCAGGCATGAGCGCGGGCGGTTTGCCTCCCTCGGGAGCCCTGGTAGCATCCGGTTCGATGAATGGTCAGCCTCGCAGCGCCGCCTTCGCCCGAAGCCTCGTGCCTGCGCTGCCGCTCGGCCTTCTTCTTCTCCTCCCCCTTCGGGGGGAATAGCGAAGCCGCGGGCTCAGGCCCGCACAGCGCAACAGGAATAGCCGCAGACCAGGAGAAGGAGGAAATTCATGACCCCCTCGGAGGGTCCACCCACAACCAACGGCAAGCACGCGGACCGCGTCTTCATCTTCGACACGACGCTGCGTGACGGCGAGCAGTCTCCGGGCATCTCGCTGAACGTGCAGGAGAAGCTCGAGATCGCACACCAGCTCGCGCGGCTGGGCGTCGACGTGATCGAGGCCGGCTTCCCGATCACCTCACCCGGCGACGCCGCCGCGGTCGAGGCGATCGCGAAGGCGGTCGAGGGACCGGTGATCTGCGGCCTGGCCCGCACCTCGGCGCAGGACATCGACGCCGCGTGGAACTCGGTCAAGTACTCCGAGCGCCCGCGGATCCACACGTTCATCGCCACGTCCGACATCCACATCGAGCGCAAGCTGCAGACCACGCGCGAGGACGTGCTCGGCCAGGCCCGCGCCGCGGTCGCCCACGCCAAGCAGTACTGCGACGACGTCGAGTTCTCGCCCGAGGACGGCAGCCGCTCGGACATCGACTTCATGGCCGAGGTCGTGTCGGCGGCGATCGCGGAGGGCGCGACCACGATCAACATCCCCGACACGGTCGGCTACACGATGCCGCACGAGTACGCCCAGATCTTCCGCGACCTGTACCGCCTGGTGCCGGAGCTGAAGGACGTGGTCGTGTCGGTCCACTGCCACGACGACCTCGGCATGGCGGTGGCGAACTCGTTCGCCGGCCTCACGGCCGGCGCGCGGCAGGTCGAGTGCGCGGTGAACGGCATCGGGGAGCGCGCCGGGAACGCCTCGCTCGAGGAGATCGTGATGCTGCTGCGCACCCGGCGGTCGAGCGTCGGCATGGACACCGGCGTGAACACCGAGGAGATCGCGCGCACGAGCCGCCTGGTCTCGCGGCTGACCGGCTACCCGGTGCAGCCGAACAAGGCGATCGTCGGGCGCAACGCGTTCGCGCACGAGGCCGGGATCCACCAGGACGGCGTCCTCAAGGACCGCACGACCTACGAGATCATGGACGCCACGACGATCGGCCTGCGGACCAACGCGATCGTGCTCGGGCAAGCACTCGGGCCGCCACGCCCTGCGAAACGCGCTGGAGGACCTGGGCGTGCGGATCGACGGCCAGGCCCTGAACACCGCCTTCAAGCGCTTCAAGGAGGTCGCCGACCGCAAGAAGCACGTGACGGCGCTCGACCTCGAGGCGATCGTGTCCGACGAGATCCGCGAGCAGGCGGAGGCCTACAACCTCGCCCGCTTCGAGCTGCACGACGCGTCGGGGACCGCGCCGACCGCGAAGGTCGAGGTGACGACGCCGAAGGGCGAGACCGTCAGCGGCGAGGGCTCCGGCGACGGAGCGATCGACGCGCTGCTCCAGGCGATCAACGCGGCCACCGGGATCCCCGGGATCCTCAAGGAGTACCACGTGGCCGCGGTCACGGCCGACACCGACGCGCTCGGCGAGGTCTCGGTGCTGGTCGAGCACGAGGGCCGCCTGGTGTCGGGCCAGAGCGTCTCGACGGACACGCTGGAGGCCTCGGCGCGTGCCTACCTGCGCGCGCTGTCGAATGCCCTCGCGGGCGTGGCGAGCAGCGCGGACCTGCCCCTCGAGTCCCAGCCGGGAGCAAGGCCTTAAGCGAGCAGGACTTCATCTGGCGCGACGGCGAGCGGCTGATCCGGTACGGGGTCGGCGCGCTCGCCGAGGCCCCGGAGCTGCTCTCGGCGAGCGGGTTCGGCAGCTACGCGCTGCTCACGACCGAGCGTGCGGCCGAGGTGGCGCCCGCGGTGGTGGACGGGGCATACCTGGTCGCGCACGTCCCCCCGGGCGCCGTGCCCGATGCCGCCGCGGCGATCCGGGAGCGCGTCAACGACCGGCCGCTCGTGGCGCTCGGCGGAGGTCGCGTGATCGACTCCGCCAAGGCGATCGCGGGCGCGGACGGACTGGAGGTCGCGACGATCGCGACCACTCTCTCCGGCGCCGAGATGACGCCCTTCCACCGCATGCCCGCCGGAGTCGACGAGTTCCGCCTCGTACGGCCGGCCCTCGTGATCGCCGCGCCCGGGCTGATGGCCTCCCAGCCGATGCCGGGCCTCGCCGCGAGCGCCATGAACGCGCTCGCACACGCGATCGAGGCGCTCTACACGCCGCTCGCGAACCCCGTCTCCGACATGGCCGCGCTGCGGGCCGTCGAGCTGATCGGCGCCGGCCTCGCCGACGAGGAGCCCGATCGCCCGTCGCTCGCGCTCGGGGCGCTGCTGGCCGGGTACGCGAGCGGCCTCGCCGGCTTGCCGTGCACCACGCCGTCTGCCAGACCATCGTGCGGCTCTGCGAGACGCCGCACGCGAAGACCAACGCGATCATGCTGCCGCACTTCGTGCGCATCATGGACCTGCGCGCCCGCGAGCAGATGGAGCGGGTGGCGGCGGCGCTCGGAGGCGACGACCGCCGGGGCGCGGCCGCGGAGGCGGTGGAGCGGCTCGTGCGGCGGGCCGACGCCGGGCGCCTGTCCTACTACGGCGTGGACCACGACTGCCTCGTCAAGGTGGTCGCGGCGGTCGCGACCCGCCCGGAGTTGAAGAACACCCCGGACCCGCCCAGCGAGGGAGAGCTGATGGCGGTCCTGGAGCGGGCGCTGTAGTCACATACGGCCGTACGTGATAACGTACGCGCCGATGGCGGCAACAACCTCCAGCGCGGTCGACGTCGGCCCTCGCGTGAAGGCGTTGCGTGAGGCGATGGACCTGTCCCTGCGCGACCTCGCGGAGCGCAGCGGGGTGTCCGCACCGATGCTCTCGCAGGTGGAGCGGGGAGACACCTCGCCCACGATCGCCGTCGCGGCCAAGATCGCCGCCGGCCTGGAGCTGACGCTGTCCCAGCTGCTGCGGCTCGACGAGGGCGACGGCGTGACGCTGGTGCGCGCCGCCGAGCGCCTCGAGGGCGGCCACGCCGACGGCCACCGCTACGAGGTGCTGACACCGGCGTTGCCCGGCCAGCGGGCCGAGGTCTCGCTGCACACCCTCGCCGGCGGGACGGCCACCGGGGGCCCCGGCGACCCGCCGATGCACGAGCCCGGCAGCCGCGAGACGGCCGTCGCGCTGAAGGGCGTCGTGCGGCTCGTGTGCGACGGCGTCGCGCACGACCTCGAGCAGGGGGACGCCGTGACGTTCGACGCCGACCTGCCACACCACTTCGAGAACCCGGGCCGCCGGGAGTCCCAGTTCATGTCAGTGATAGCCGCCGGTCTGAGAAGGAGCTAGCGATGCCCAAGACCATGTTCGAGAAGATCTGGGAGGCCCACGAGGTGCGCCCACCCGAGCAGGAGGGCGGGGCTTCGCTGATCTACGTCGACCTGCACCTCGTGCACGAGGTCACGTCGCCGCAGGCCTTCGAGGGCCTGAGGCTCGCGGGCCGCAAGGTCCGCCGCCCCGACCGCACGCTGGCGACCGCCGACCACAACGTCCCGACCGACCCGCGCGAGCGCACCGCGCTCGACGCGATCGTCGACCACCTCTCGCGCGAGCAGGTCGCCGCGCTCGAGCGCAACTGCGAGGAGTTCGGGATCCCGCTCTACGGGATGCGCAGCCGCCGCCAGGGGATCGTCCACGTGATCGGGCCGGAGCTCGGGTTGTCGCAGCCGGGGGTCACGATCGCCTGTGGCGACTCGCACACGTCCACGCACGGCGCGCTGGGCGCGCTCGCGATGCCCGTCGGCACCTCCGAGGTCGAGCACGTGCTCGCGACGCAGTGCCTGCCCCAGGTCAAGCCGCGCACGATGCGGATCACCTATGAGGGAGAGCCGGGCTTCGGCGTCACCGCGAAGGACCTGATCCTCGGCACGATCGGCCAGATCAGCGCGGCCGGCGCCGTCGGGCACGCGGTCGAGTATGCGGGCAAGCCGATCGCGGCCCTGTCGGTCGAGGGGCGCATGACGATCTGCAACATGTCGATCGAGGCCGGCGCGCGGGCCGGCATGATCGCTCCCGACGACACCACGTTCGCCTACGTCGAGGGCAGGCCCGGCGCGCCCGCGGACTTCGCGGCGGCGGTCGAGCGCTGGCGCTCGCTCCCCACCGACGCGGGGGCCGCGTTCGACACCGAGATCACCGTGGACACCGCGGCGCTCAGGCCACAGGTGACCTGGGGCACCAACCCCGGCCAGGTCGTCCCCGTGGACGGACGCGTCCCGGACCCGTCGGGGTTCGACGGCCCGGCCGACCGCGAGGCGGCCGAGCGCGCGCTTGCCTACATGGCGCTCGAGCCCGGCACCGCGATCGAGGACATCGGCATCGACCGCGTGTTCATCGGGTCGTGCACCAACTCGCGGATCGAGGACCTCCGCGCCGCGGCCTCGGTCGTGGAGGGCCGCCGCGTCGCGGCGAGCGTCCGCGCGATGGTGGTGCCCGGCTCGATGCAGGTGAAGGCCCAGGCCGAGCAGGAGGGCCTCGACGACGTGTTCCGCGCCGCGGGGTTCGAATGGCGCGAGGCCGGCTGCTCGATGTGCCTCGGGATGAACCCGGACATCCTCGAGCCCGGCGAGCGGTGCGCGTCGACCTCCAACCGCAATTTCGAGGGCCGCCAGGGCCGCGGGGGCCGCACCCACCTCGTCAGCCCCCAGATGGCGGCCGCGGCCGCCGTCGAGGGCCGTTTCGTCGACATAAGGAAATGGGGGAACGGGCAATGAGCGCCCGCGCCCCCGGTGCAGCGTGGCAGAGTCCGGACGTTGCTGCAGCGTTCGTCGACGAGCGCCGCAAGCTGATTCCCCTTTTCGACGTCCAGGAGGAGCTCGCCCGGCGGCTGCTCACGCGCGGGGGGCGGCGGATCGAGCGCTTCTGCGACCTGGGGTCCGGAGACGGCGGCTTCTCCGAGCTGGTGCTGGACGCATTCCCCGAGTCCACCGGCGTGCTCGTCGACTTCTCGGACCCGATGCGCGAGGCCGCCCAGCGCCGCCTCGCGGACAAGGCGGGCCGCTGGGAGCTCGTGCACGGCGACCTCTCGACGCCCGCGTGGCGCGAGGGGCTTCCCGCAGGGTCGGGCTTCGACGCGGTGGTCTCGCGCCTGGCGATCCACCACCTGCCCGACGATCGCAAGCGCCGGCTCTACGCCGAGGCGTTCGACATGCTCGTCCCCGGCGGCCTGTTCCTGAACTGGGAGCACGTCGAGACCGGCGGCCTCGCGGAGGGCCTGTTCGACGAGTTCTTCCGCGAGCGGCTGCTCGAGGCGGAGCGCCAGAAGCCCGACCCGCGGCCGCCCGAAGAGGTGATGCGCTCCTACGACGACGCGGCCGACGACGACATCCTGAGCGACCCCGAGACCCAATGCGGGTGGCTCCGCGAGGCGGGGTTCGAACAGGTCGACACGTACTTCAAGCTGCCGGGGCTTGCGATCTTCGGTGGTACTAAACGGGAGGCAGCCTGATGGAGCCAGTGACACGCATCGAGGGGCGCGTCCAGCCGCTGGACCGCTCCGACGTCGACACCGACCAGATCATCGCGAAGCAGTACCTGAAGAGGATCGAGCGCACGGGGTTCGGCGAGTTCCTGTTCGCGGACTGGCGCGAGGAAGGGCTCGAGCTCGACCCCACTCGTCCGATCCTCGTGACCGGCCGCAACTTCGGGTGCGGCTCCTCCCGCGAGCACGCGGTCTGGGCGCTGCAGGACTTCGGCTTCCGGGCCGTGGTCGCGCCGAGCTTCGCGGACATCTTCTACGGCAACTGCACGAAGACCGGCCTCCTCCCGGTGCGTCTGCCCGAGGACGAGGTCCGCGCCCTGATGCAGGCGGACCAGGCGGTCGTCGACCTCGAGCGCCGGGTTGTCGCCTTCGACGGACGCGAGGTCCCGTTCGAGATCAGCGCCGAGACGCGCGAGCGGCTGCTGAACGGCCTCGACGACATCGCCCTGTCCCTGCAGCGCGCCGACGACATCGACCGCTTCGAGCGGGAGCGCATCCCCGCGGGGTCGACCACGACTTCGCTAGGCTGACGCGCGATGCAGCAGCCGCCCCCGCCTCCGTACAACCCGCCGCCCGGCGAGCCGCCGACCGAGCCGACACGCCGAGTGGTCGACCCGGCCGCCGCCGCCCCGGTGGCGCCGGTGGAGCCGCAGTACGCGCTCGATCCCGAGCTCGCGGACAAGATCGACCGTGCGAGCTTCTGGTCGAAGTTCGGCTCGGCCGCCGCGGTCGCCGCGGCGATCCTCGGGGTGATCGCGCTCGTGATCGCGCTGGACGCACGCGACAAGGCGGACTCCAACGCGAACGACGGCGGCCAGAGCCCGCAGCTGCGCTCCGACGTCGACCAGCTCCAGAGCGACGTGAACCGGTTGGAGCGCCAGGTCTCCTCGGGCCAGGACTCCGGTGACGTCAGCTCGCAGCTGTCCGACATCGAGGACCAGCTCAAGCAGATCTCCGACGACCAGCAGCAACAGCAGCAGGACATCTCGAGCCTGCAGCAGGACGTCTCCCAGCTGACCGACCGCGTCGACCAGGTCGAGCAGGCCCAGGAAGACGCGGCCGCGGGCGGGCCATAGCCGCGCCCGCGAAGATCGTCGCGCTACCCGGCGACGGGATCGGGCCCGAGGTGATCGGGGCGGCGCTCGAGCTGCTCGATGCGCTCGCGCCGCGCTTCGACGCAGGCTTCGAGGTCGAGCATGCCCCGGTCGGCGGGATCTCGATCGACGAGCACGGGACGCCGCTGCTGCCCGAGGTGCTCGAGCTGTGCCGTGGATCCGACGCGGTGCTGCTCGGCGCGGTCGGGGGGCCGAAGTGGGACTCGACCGACCCCGACGATCCCCGCCCCGAGCAGGGGCTGCTGGGACTGCGGAAGGGACTCGAGCTGTTCGCCAACCTGCGCCCGGTGCGCGTCGTCCCCGCGCTTGCCGCCGCGAGCCCGTTGCGCGAGGAGCGCGTCCGCGGCGCGGACGTGATGATCGTGCGGGAGCTGACCGGCGGGATCTACTTCGGCGACCGCGGGCGGCGCGACGGCGTCGCGCACGACACGTGCGTGTACTCCGCGGCGGAGATCGAAAGGGTCGCCGCGCTCGCCTTCGCGATCGCGGCTTCCCCCTCGAGGCGCGGGCATGTCGTCTCCGTCGACAAGGCGAACATCCTCGAGACCTCGCGGTTGTGGCGTGAGACCGTCGAGCAGGTGGCCGCGCGCCACGAGGGCGTGACGCTCGAGCACATGCTCGTGGACAACGCCGCCATGCAGCTGATCGCGCGCCCCGCCGACTTCGACGTGCTGCTCACCGAGAACATGTTCGGCGACATCCTGTCGGACGAGGCGGCGATGGTCGCGGGATCGATCGGGCTGCTCGCTTCCGCCTCGATCGGCGCGGGCGGACCGGGGCTTTTCGAGCCCGTGCACGGCTCAGCGCCGGACATCGCGGGGCAGGGAATCGCCAACCCCCTCGCGACCTTCGGCTCGGTCGCCCTGATGCTGCGCCATTCACTCGGGATGGAGGATGCCGCGGCGGCGGTAGAATCGGCCGTGGACCGTGTGCTGGAGCAGGGATTCCGGACTCCGGATCTGGCTTCCGGCCTCGCGGAGGAGACCAAGGTTGGTACCGCCGCGATGACCCAGGCGGTGATCGACGAGCTGGGCGCGCCCACCGGGGGCGCCTGAAAGGACCGATATCGATGCAGCAGGCTGACTTCATCTGGATGAACGGAGAACTCGTCCGATGGGAGGACGCCAAGGTGCACGTACTCACGCACGCGCTGCACTACGGGTCGGGCGTCTTCGAGGGCATCCGGGCCTACGAGACCGAGCGCGGCACGGCGGTCTTCCGCCATCACGACCACCTCGACAGGCTGCGCCGCTCGGCCGAGCTCTACTACATGGAGCTGCCCTACACGCTCGAGAAGCTGCGCGAGGCCACGCACGAGCTGATCCGCGCGAACAAGTTGCGCAGCTGCTACATCCGGCCGGTCGCCTACCGCGGCTACGGCGAGATGGGCCTCTTCCCGCTGAATGCTCCGGTCGACGTGTTCATCGCGGTCTGGCCGTGGGGCGCCTACCTGGGCGAGGAGGGCCAGAAGCACGGGATCCGCTGCAAGGTGGCGTCGTGGCGGCGCATGTCGGCGGCCAGCTTCATCCCCGAGGCCAAGGCATGCGGCCAGTACCTGAACTCGATCCTGGCGAAGGTCGAGACCGCGAAGGCCGGCTACGACGAGGCGATCCTGCTCGACGTGCACGGCAACGTGTCGGAGGGCTCGGGCGAAAACGTGTTCGTGGTGCGCGACGGGCGCATCTCGACGCCGCACGCGGCGGCCTCGATCCTGGACGGCATCACGGCGCGCTCGGTCGTGCAGATCGCGGCGGACCTCGGCTTCACGGTCGAGCAGCGCCACATCCCGCGCGGTGAGCTGTACCTCGCCGACGAGGTGTTCCTGACCGGCACGGCGGCGGAGATCGTCCCCGTGCGCGAGATCGACGACCACCCGCTGGGGCCGCCCGGCGAGATCACGCAGGCGATCCAGAAGGTCTTCTTCGACGCGATCAAGGGCAAGCGCGAGGAGTACCTCGAGTGGCTCGACGTGGTGGACCTCGGGGACGAGGCGGGCGCACGAATTACCGCCGCGGCGCGCCCGTAGCGCCCGCGCGCCGCCAGATCGACCTCGTCCCGTCCCGCGTCGGAAAGGAACGCAACTCTTGAGCAGGCAGATCGACCTATACGACACCACTCTTCGCGACGGCATGCAGGGGGAAGGCATGTCGCTCTCCGCTGACGAGAAGCTGCGCGTCGCACACGCGCTCGACCGCCTCGGCATCCAGTTCGTCGAGGCCGGGTTCCCGAGCTCCAACCCCAAGGAGGAGGCCCTCTTCGAGCTGCTCGAAGGTGAGCGCTTCGACAACGCGCAGGTTTGCGCCTTCGGGATGACCAGGCGGCGCGACCTCGCCGCCTCCGACGACCCGGCGCTGGTGCTGCTGGCCGAATGCTTCGCGCCGGTCTGCACGCTCGTGGGCAAGACGTGGAAGCTCCACCTCGAGAAGGTGATCCACACCGATCCCGACGAGAACCTCGACCTGATCCGCGACTCCGTCGCCTTCCTGGTCTCGCGCGGCAAGCGCGTGATCTACGACGCGGAGCACTTCTTCGACGCATACCGGGACGACCCCGGCTACTCGATCCGCTGCCTGTCCGCGGCGCTCGAAGCCGGCGCCGAGAACGTCACGCTGTGCGACACGAACGGCTCGAGCCTGCCGGGGCAGGTCGCCGCCGCGACCCGCCACGTCGTGGGCGAGCTCGGCGGAGAGCGCGTGGGCATCCACACCCACAACGACGCCGAGTGCGGCGTGGCGAACTCGCTCGCCGCGGTCGAGGAGGGCGCGTCGCTCGTGCAGGGCACCATGAACGGCCTCGGCGAGCGGTGCGGCAACGCGAACCTGGTGTCGATCCTGCCCGCGCTCCAGCTGAAGCTCGGCTACACCTGCGTGTCCGCCGACCAGCTGGCGGCGCTCACGGCGACGGCGCACCTCGTCGACGAGCTGTGCAACATGACGCCGGACCCGAACCAGCCCTACGTGGGGCGCAACGCGTTCGCGCACAAGGGCGGGATGCACGTCGCCGGGGTGCGCGCCGACGCGCGCACGTTCGAGCACCTCGACCCGGGCGTCGTCGGCAACCGGCGGGAGCTGCTCGTCTCCGAGCTCTCCGGCAAGGGCACGCTGCTCGCCCGCGCCGAGCAGGCCGGGGTCGAGCTGAGCCCCGACCGGGCGGTGCGCGCGGTCGACCGGCTCAAGGAGCTCGAGCACCGCGGCTACCACTTCGAGGCCGCGGACGCCTCCTTCGACCTGTTCCTGCGCAAGGAGGCCGGCGCGTACGAGCCGCTCTTCCGGCTCGAGAGCTTCCGCGTGATCACCGAGAAGCGCGAGGACGGCCGGGTCCAGACCGAGGCGACCATCAAGGTCTGGGCGAAGGGGGAGAGGCTGGTGCGCACGTCCGAGGGCAACGGCCCGGTGAACGCGCTCGACAAGGCGCTCCGCGACGCGATCGCGGACTTCTACCCGCGGCTGCGCGAGATCGAGCTGGTCAACTACAAGGTCAGGATCATCGACGAGCACAAGGGCACGGGAGCGGTCACGCGGGTCCTGATCGACGCATCCGACGGCGACGAGACGTGGGGCACGATCGGCGTGTCGGAGAACATCATCGAGGCCAGCTGGGAGGCGCTCGTCGACTCGCTCGAGTACGCGACCCAGGGGCGCGAGCCGTACTCGTCCCGCGCCGGCGCCGAGCCGGCGGTGACACCTCCCGGGTGAGCGCCGAGCCCATCCCGCTCGCGCGCCCGGACATCGGGCCGCGCGAGCAGGAACTCGTGCTCGAGGTCCTGCAGTCGCGCCGGCTCTCGCTGGGGCCGATGCTCGATCGCTTCGAGCAGTCGTTTGCCGCGTGGCTCGGCGCCCGCGGAGCGGTCGCCGTCTCGAGCGGCACCGCCGCGCTGCATCTCGCGGTGCGCGCGCAGGGTTGGGGCGCCGGCGCCGAGGTCGTGACGAGCCCCCTGAGCTTCGTCGCGTCGGCGAACTGCCTGCTGTTCGAGAACGCGGTGCCGGTGTTCTGCGACATCGACCCGCGCACGCTCAACATCGACCCCGCGGCGGCCGAGGCGGCGTGCGGGCCGAACACCGCCGGCCTGCTTCCGATCCACCTGTTCGGCTATCCGGCGGATCTCGAGCGGCTCGGGTCGATCGCGTCCGAGCGCGGGCTCGGCATCGTCGAGGACGCCTGCGAGGCGCTCGGCGCAGTCGATGCCGCGGGACGGCGCATCGGCACGAGCGGCCACCCCGCGGCCTTCGGGTTCTATGCGAACAAGCAGCTCGTGACGGGCGAGGGCGGCATGCTCACGAGCGGCGCCGACGCCGTGCTCGACCAGGCCCGCAGCGAGCGCAACCAGGGGCGGGGCAGCGACATGGACTGGCTCTCACACGACCGGCTCGGGTTCAACTACCGGCTGTCGGACGTCGCGGCCGCGATCGGCGTCGCGCAGGTCGAGCGGCTGGACGGCCTGCTCGCCGCCCGGGCGCGGGTCGCGGACCTGTACCGCCGGCGCCTGGCCGCGATCGACGGGGTGGAGCTGCCGTGCGAGGACACCGGCGCGGAGCGGCGGAGCTGGTTCGTGTTCGTGGTGCAGCTTCCGGCGGGCGTGGACCGCGACGCCGTGATCGGCCGCCTCGGCGAGGCGGGCGTCGCTTCGAAGGCCTACCTGCCCTGCATCCACCTCCAGCCGTTCTACCGGGAGCGCTTCGGATTCGCCGAGGGCGACTTCCCGGTCGCCGAGGGCGTCGCGGCCCGCTCGCTGGCGCTGCCCTTCTTCACCTCGATGACCGAGTCCGAGGTGGAGCGCGTGGCGGGCGCGCTCGAAGCCGCTCTCTGACCGCCCTTCCCGGCCCGGTAGGCTCCGTAAGGTGTCAACTCCGAGTCGCCGCGGAGAGTTCGTGCTCGGGGTGGCCGGCCTGGTCGCCGCCACCGCCGTTCCCGTGCTGCTCTTCTGGGACCTGCTGGGCGACGTCGCCTCGACGTTCGAGCCCTCGCTCGACTGGCTTCTGACGGGGGCGAGCGGCTTCGCGTTGATCTTCGCGGGCGTGGCCGCCGTGATCCCCGTGGTCCTCTCGATCGGGCGCACGCCGGACAGCCGGCTCTATCCGCGCAGCCGCGGAGCGCTCGCGGGGTGGGGCGTGAGCCTCTACCTGATGGGCGCGATGCTGCTCGTCCAGATCGGCGCGATCGCAAACACGTGGTAGTCGGCCGCTCGTCGTAAACTCCCTGCATGGGGCGTTTTAGAGAGCCGCCGGATCCCGTCTTCCACGCGCTGAACGCGTCGATCTCCTTCGACCGCCGGCTCGGCCTGTACGACGTGCGCCAGTCGCAGGCGCACGTCGCGATGCTCGCCGAGGCGGGCATCCTGACGCGCCGACGAGTCCGCCGAGCTGCGGGGCGGGCTCGACCGGATCGCGTCCGAGCTCGAGGAGGAGCGCTTCGAGTTCCGTCCCGACGACGAGGACATCCACATGGCGATCGAGCGCCGCCTCACCGAGATCGCGGGCCCGGTCGGGGGCAAGGTGCACACGGCGCGCTCGCGCAACGACCAGGTCGCGACCGACATGGCGCTGTTCGTGCGCGACCAGGCGACGGAGGCGCGCACGAGGCTCCTCGACCTGATGCGGGCGCTGGTCGAGCTCGCCGACCGCCATGCCGACTGGCCGATGCCGGGCTACACGCACCTCCAGCGCGCGCAGCCCGTCTACCTCGCGCACCATCTGCTGGCCTACTTCTGGATGTTCCGCCGCGACCTCGAGCGCTTCGCGAACGCGGCGTGCGCGACCGCCGACCTGCCGCTCGGCGCGGGCGCGCTCGCGGGCGTGAACTGGGACACGCGCCGCACGTCGGTCGCGCGCGACCTCGGCTTCGACGGCGTCGCCGAGAACTCGCTCGACGCGGTCTCCAACCGCGACTTCGTGCTCGACTACCTGAGCGCCGCGGCGATCTGCGCCATGCACCTCTCGCGGCTCGGCGCGGAGATCGTGCTGTGGTCGAGCGAGGAGTTCGGCTTCCTGCGCGCTCGGCGACTCCTACACGTCGGGTTCGAGCCTGATGCCGCAGAAGAAGAACCCCGACGCGGCCGAGCTGCTGCGCGCGAAGGCGCCCCGCGTCGCCGCGGACCTGTCGACGCTGCTCGGCGTGATGCACGCGCTGCCGCTCGCCTACAACAAGGACATGCAGGAGGACAAGGAGCCGCTGTTCGACGCGGTCGACACGCTCAACCTCTGCCTCGAGGCCGCCGCCGGGATGCTGCGCACCGCCGCCTTCGACCGCGAGGCGCTCGCCGGCGCCGCGTCGGACGAGCTGCTCGCGGCAACCGACATCGCCGACCTGCTCGTGCGCCGCGGCGTGCCGTTCCGCGAGTCGCACGCGATCGTGGGCGGCGTGGTGCGGCACGCGGTCGACGAGGGCAAGCAGCTCTCGGAGCTGACCAGGGAGGAGCTCGCCGGGTTCTCCGAGCACCTCGACGACGAGTACTACGCGGTGCTGTCGAACGGCTCGTGGCTCGAGTCGAAGGTGTCCGAAGGCGGCACGGCGTCGGCGCGCGTGCGCGAGCAGCTCGGCCGGGCCCACGCGATCCTCGAAGGTGTGACCCCCTGACGACATGCCCAGGCGCGAAGCACGCATGGTGTCGCTCGGCTACGGCAAGTTCGTGAAGGCCGACCGCATCTATGCGCTCGTCCCGATCGAGGCGGAGGACAGGGGGGACGGGCGCCGCACGTACGTCCACGTCGACGGCCTCGACCAGCCGATCGTGGCCTCGCGCTCCGAGCGCGCGATCCTCACGGACGTCGAGGCGGCCCTCACCGAGGCTGCGGGCGTGTCACGGCGGCCCCGGCGGAGCAGCTCCAAGGAGCAGGAAAACCTGTTCTGAGGCCCGTCGTTTGCGGGCTTTTCTCGTCCGGGGGTGTCATGCCCTTGACACGGCGTCAGGCCAGCGTCGATGCTCTCGATAGCTTGACGCCATGCCAACTCACAATCCGGATCCACTGGGGCGAGCGTTGATGGAGGACTACATCCACGCGCGTGGCCCGATGTGCCGGATCGAGCGCGAGCAGCAGGGCGCCACGGCGCTGATCCGGCTGATCGGCGAGTTCGACCTGAGCTGCGAGCAGCCCTTCGAGGAGAAGCTCGCCGCAGCGCTGGATCCCCTGACCTCCCAGCTGGTCGTCGACCTGTGCGAGCTGACGTTCATCGACTCGGTGGGGCTGAGGATGCTGCTCTCGCTCGAGAACCGCTCCCGTGCGGAGGACTTCGCGTTCGTCGTCCTCTGCGGCGAAGGCCAGGTCAGGGAGGTGCTCAAGCTGAGCGGCCTGGACGGACTGCTCCCGCTCGTGGACCCGTCGGGGATCGTCCCCTCCTCGGACTCACCCGTCTAGGTCGCCCTAGAATCGCCGCGGTGTCGACCATCGCACGCCCGCGCTCCCTGGCGGCCGCCTTCTTCGCGCGGTCGGTGCACGACGTCGCGCGTGACCTGATCGGCTGCACGGTCGCGCACGGGCCCACGGCCGGCGTGATCGTCGAGACCGAGAGCTATCACGCCGACGATCCCGCGTGCCACGCCTACGGCGGTCCCACTCCGCGCAGCAGCGTGCTGTTCGGCCCGCCCGCGCACGCCTACGTGTACCTCTCCTACGGCATCCACAGCCTGCTCAACTTCGTGGCCGAGCCCGACGGGGAGGCGGCGGCGGTCCTGATCCGCGCGCTCGAGCCGACGGACGGGGTGGACCTGATGCGCAGGCGCCGCGGAATCGATCGCATCGAGGAGCTGTGCTCGGGCCCGGGCAAGCTCACCCAGGCGCTCGGCATCGGACTGGACCTGAACGGCGTCCCGCTGGGCGGCGGGCCGATCCAGGTGCTGCCGCGCGCGGACGACTGGCGTGAGCCGGTGATCGTCACGGGACCGCGCATCGGGATCACGAAGGCAACGGAGCACCCGTGGCGGTTCTGCGTGGCCGGCAGTCCCTTCGTCTCGCGCCCCCGCCCCGCTTAATTTCGGCGCGCCCCGCCCTTATGGATCTGGAAAGGAGATGCCGATGAAAGAAGGCCGCAAAGCACCGGCGTTCAAGCTGCCGGACCAGGACGGGAACACGGTGAGCCTCTCGGACTTCGCCGGCGAGACGGTGGTGCTCTACTTCTACCCGAAGGCCGACACGCCCGGATGCACGGCGCAGGCGTGCGGGATCAGGGACCGGACGGCGGACTACCAGGCCGCCGGCGTGACCGTGATCGGCGTGTCGCCCGATGCCCCGGACAAGCTGCGCGCGTTCGCGGACAAGTACGACCTCCCGTTCACGCTGCTCTCGGACCCCGACCACAAGGTGGCCGAGAAGTACGGCGTCTGGGTCGAGAAGTCGATGTACGGGCGCAGCTACATGGGCGTGCAGCGCGCGACGTTCGTGATCGGGCCCGACCGCAAGGTGCTCAGGTCGTTCCCGAAGGTCTCGCCGAAGAAGCACGACGACCTCGTGCTGGGCGCCCTCGACGAGCTGGGCGCCGCCGCCTGACTCAGCCGGTCCACCAGCCGGGCGTCATCCGGGCGTCCTTGTTCTCCGTGTTGGGGGCGCCGAAGGCGATTATCTCGGCGCCCTCGGGGCCTGCCTCGAAGCTGCGCATCGTGTCGCCGTGGACTCGGACCGCGTCGAACGGCTTCAGCTCGACCACGTCATCGTCCAGCTTCATCCGCGCGCTCCCGGACAGCACCACGTAGGTCTCCTCCTGCTCCAGGTGCTTGTGCCCGAAGGGGAGGCGGAAGTCGGGCGCGATCCTGAAGTAGCTGAGCCCGGACTTCTCGAGCCCCAGCGGCACGCGCGCGAAGTGCGCCTTCATGTTGGACCCGTACCCGAACCTCGGGGCCTGGTCCTCGACCTCCTCCTTGAGGTTGATGTGCGTGTAGCCGGCCACGGCCGCGAATAGTAGGGATCCGCTACGGCTCGCCGCTGCCGGCACCGCCGGCGGTCCCGCCGGTGCCACCCGATCCGCCGTTCCCGCCGCCCGCGGGCGGGGGAGTCGGCGTCGGCGTGGGGGTCGGCTGGGGCTGCGGAGTCGGCTCGGCCGGAGTCACCTTGGGCGGCTGGTCCTCGGGAGCCTGCGGCGCGGGACGCTGCTTGCGCTTGGACTTCTCGGGCGCCGGGGTCTCCTCGGGGGTGGCCGGCGCCACCGGCGCGGTGGGCACGGCGGTCGGGCCCTGCTCGCCGGTGGTGCCCTTCCCGTCCTCCTGCGCGCGCGCCGCGCGGATCTTGTTCGCCGTCACCATGAAGTCGTGCCAGATCTCGGCGGGGAACGTCCCGCCGGCGACGGGCTCGCCGCGGTACTCGGTCTGCATCGGCCGCGCGCTGTCGGGATAGCCGACCCACACCGCCACCGTCAGGTCGTCGTCGAACCCGACGAACCAGGCATCCTGGTAGTTCTCGGTTGTGCCCGTCTTGCCGGCGGCGAACTCGCCGATCTGGGCGGCCCGGCCGGTGCCGGACGTCACGACGGTCGAGAGGATCTGCGTGGCCGTCGCGGCGACCCCCTCCGGGACCGCGCGCTTGCGCTTGACCTCGTTCTTGTCGTCGATGCCCGCGCCCTCGACCCGCGTGAACGTCACCGGGCCGCCGTCATAGGGGGCCAGCGATCCCGAGACCACGTTCCCCTTCTGCGCGAGCGTCTCGTAGGACTTCGCCATCTCGAGCGGGGTCACCCCCTGCTTCAGACCGCCCAGCACCATCGCGGGGTTGCGCGAGACGTGCGTGCGGATGCCCATCTTCTGCGCGACCCGGGCGATCGCCTTGGTCCCGACGAGCTTGTAGCCGACCTCCGCGTACACGGAGTTGTCGGAGACGGTGGTCGCCGTCGCGAGCGACGTCACGCCGCTGTAGCGGTCCTCGTAGTTCGCGACCTTGAAGTCGCCGCGCGGGCCGGAGAGGGTCTTCGGCCCCGAGACGAACGTGCGGTCCGGCGAGATGCCCTTCTCGAGAGCCGCGATCAGGGTGAAGGGCTTGAACGCCGAGCCCGGCTGGCGCCGGCCCTGGGTCGCGAGGTTGAACGGCCGCTGCGCGAAGTCCGAGCCACCCACCATCGCGCGGATTCCGCCGGTGTCGTTGTCGATCGCGACGAGCGCGGCGCTCGGGCCGATCTGGCCGATGCGCTGCTGGATCGCCTGCTCGGCCGCCTGCTGCAGCTCGAGGTCGAGCGTCGTCTTGATCTGCAGGCCGCCGCTGAACGCGTTGCCCGATCCGTAGCGGTCGACGAGCTGGTCCTCGATCCAGGAGGTGAAGTACGGGGCGCGGCTGATCTTCTTGGGCGTCTGGATCCGGTTGCGCGGGGGCAGCGCCTCGCGCTGTGCCTCGGCGAACTCGCTCGAGGTGATCAGGCTCTGGTCGCGCATGCGCTGCAGCACGAGGTTGCGCCGGTCGAGCGCGAGGCCCGGGTTCTGGATCGGGCTGTAGGCCGAGGGGGAGGCGATCATGCCCGCGAGCAGCGCCGCCTCGGCGGGCGCGAGCACCTCCGCGCAGTGCGGCTCACACCCCGGGTGGCTCCAGCCGAAGTACACGCGCGCGGCCGACTCGATGCCGTATGCGCCGGCACCGAAGTACACGGTGTTCAGGTACTCGGTGAGGATCTTCTCCTTCGTCCACTTGCGCTCGAGCTGGTAGGCGAGCGCCGCCTCCTTGAGCTTCTGGAACAGCGAGCGGTTCTTCTGGGCGACCAGCGCGTTCTTGACGAACTGCTGGGTGATGGTCGACGCGCCCTGCGCGGCCTGCTGGCGGCGCACGTCCTCCCACAGCGCCCGCGCGATGCCCTTGTAGTCGACGCCCTTGTGCTGGTAGAAGCGCTGGTCCTCGATCGCCACCACCGCGCGCTTGACGTTGGAGGAGATGTCGCCCGACCCGACCAGGATGCGGTTCTCGGCGCCGGTCAGCACGGCCAGGCGGCGCTTGTCGGGGCCCGCGTAGAGCACCGAGTTGCGCGCCTGGCGGAACTCGTTCTGCGACTCGAGCTCGGGCAGGTCCTGCGCGACGGCCATCATCATCCCGAAGACCGTCGAGACGAGCGCGAGGACCGTGAGGCCGAACAGCGTGATGGCCAGACGCCAGCCGATGGAACTGAGGCCGGGGGCGCTTGGCTACGGCGTCGGGGCCCGGGCTGGCACCTGGTCTTCTGAGCTGGTCATCCGCCATCTGAAGTGGGCCGGCACCGGCTCGCGCAGCCCGCTCGGCGACCTCGGCGGTCACTCCTACGGCACGGCGGCGGCTGAGGCAATCGACCGGCCGACGCTGCGATCGGGGTCACGGCCAGCCCGAACGAAGGCGAGAGTCTAGCATTGGCCGCCGTGCCCTCCGCCGACAAAACTGCCGCATACCTGGAGCGAAACGCGGTCGATTCGCTGCCCAAGGGCGAGCTCGAGCGCAAGCTCGCGCGCGCGGCGTCGGAGGGACGGCCGCTGCGGGTCAAGCTCGGGATCGATCCCACGGCGCCCGACATCCACCTCGGCCACACGGTGGTCCTGCAGAAGCTGCGCGAGTTCCAGGACGACGGGCACGAGGTCGTGCTGATCATCGGCGACTTCACCGGCAGGGTGGGGGACCCCTCGGGCCGCTCCGCGCTGCGACCGGTGCTCGAGCCCGAGGAGATCGAGCGCAACGCGCAGACCTTCCAGGACCAGGCGTTCAAGGTGCTGGACCCGGATCGCACGGAGGTGCGCCGCAACAGTGAATGGCTCGACATGCCGATGGACGACCTGTTCCGGCTGGTGCGAACGGTGACGCTTGCGCGGGTGACCGAGCGCGACGACTTCACCCAGCGCCTCGCCGAGCGCCAGCCGATCTCACTGCTCGAGCTGCTGTATCCGGTGCTCCAGGGCTACGACTCGGTGGCCGTGCGCGCCGACGTCGAGCTGGGGGGCACCGACCAGAAGTTCAACCTGCTGCTCGGCCGCGACGTGCAGCAGGCCTACGGGCAGCCGCAGCAGGCGATCCTCACCACGCCGATCCTTCCGGGCCTCGACGGCGAGCGCCGGATGTCGAAGTCGCTCGGCAACTACGTGGGCGTGACCGAGCCGCCCGAGGAGATGTTCGGGAAGCTGATGAGCCTCCCCGACGCGGCGATGCCGATCTACTACGAGCTGCTGCTGGGGGAGGGGATGGATCCCGCGGCCGCGCCCGTGGCGCAGAAGCGGGCGCTCGCACGGCGCATCGTGGAGCGCTTCCACGGCGCCGCGGCGGCGGAGGCCGCCGAGAGCCATTTCGACCGCGTCCACAAGGACCACGCGGTGCCCGACGACGTGGAGCAGATCGAGCTCTCCCCGGGCGACCTCCAGAACGGCCTGGTGCACGTTCCCGCGCTGCTGGCCGAGCATTTCGGAACCTCGCGCAGCGAGGCGCGCCGCCTGCTGGCCCAGGGCGGGGTGCGCCTCGACGGCGAGGCGCTCGGCGAGGGTGAGCTCGACCTGCCGCCGGAGCGGC
>CAVYJN010000006.1:1182500-1383028 GCA_963768885.1 uncultured Solirubrobacterales bacterium
CTGGGTTCAGAACGTCGTGAGACAGTTCGGTCCCTATCTGCCGTGCGCGTTGGAGAGTTGAGAGGAGTCGTCCCTAGTACGAGAGGACCGGGACGAACGGACCTCTGGTGTATCTGTTGTCCTGCCAAGGGCATTGCAGACTAGCTACGTCCGGACGGGATAACCGCTGAAGGCATCTAAGCGGGAAGCCCACCTCGAGATGAGCTCTCCCATCCCCTTGAGGGAGTAAGGCCCCTGGAAGACCACCAGGTTGATAGGCCGGCCGTGTAAGCGCAGCAATGTGCTCAGCGGACCGGTACTAATAGGCCGAGGGCTTGACGGTTTTTTTTCAGATCCCCCGTTGGTGGAGGCCACTGTGCAGTTTTCAGGGCCCGGCGAAGTGCCGTGGTCCACATACCGGACGCCCTTTCTGGGCGTTCGGGCACCGGTTTCGGTGGCTATAGCGAGAGGGAAACACCTCTTCCCATTTCGAACAGAGAAGTTAAGCCTCTCAGCGCCGATGGTACTTGGCCCGAAAGGGCCCGGGAGAGTAGGTCGCCGCCGGTCTTTATTCATTGGGCGGCCCCCGAAACGGGGGTCGCTCGTGACTTTAGGTGTGGGCGAAGCCCACTCGATGTTCGCCGGGTCGCCTGTGGGCGGCCCGCTTTTTCGTGGTCGCGCTCCCCGCGGATAGAGTCCCGCGGATGAGCGAGTCGAACGGGCATCTGACGCTCGACGATCCCCGCGTCGGCACGGCCGCGCCCGCGCTCGAGGAGGCGCTCGGGGTGATCCGCCTGCTGGCCTCGGACATCGGCCCGCGCCGGCCCTGCTCGGATGCCGAGAAGCGCGCGGCGACGGAGCTCGTCGCCTGGCTGCGGCGGCGCGGGGTGGAGGCACGCACCGAGGCGTTCCGCGGTTATTCGACCTTCGCCAAGCCGTACGCGCTGCTCTTCGGCGCATCGCTCGCCGGGGGACTGCTGCAGCGCACGGGTCATGCGCGGACCGGCACCGCCCTGGCGCTCGGCAGCGCGATCGCCGGAACGCTCGAGGGCGATCTGCGCCACACGCCCGTGTCCGACGCGCTCAGCGCCGAGCCCAGCGTCTATGTGTGGGGCCACGTGCCCGCCGCCGGCCCCGCGCGCCGGCGTGTATGCCTGTGCGGGCACCTCGACACGAGCCGCTCGGGCGCCATGTTCCATCCGAAGGTCGTGCCGCACCTCGCAAAACTCCTGCAAATCCCAGCTGTTTCGGCGACGCTGCTGGCCGCGGGAGCGCTCGTGACGCGCGCGCCGGGTGGCCGCGCGCTGCACACCGCAGCGCTCGCCGGGATGGCGTTCTCGCTCGTGATGATCGCGGAGCGCGAGCTGCGCGGGGAGGACGTCCCCGGAGCCAGCGACAACGCGTCGGGCGCCGCGATCGCGATGCAGATCGCCGCCGAGTGCGCGGCATCACCGCTGCAGCACACCGAGGTCGACGTGCTGATCACGAGCTGCGAGGAGTCGGGCATGCTGGGCGCCCAGGCATACGCGAGGAAGCAGCGTCTGCGCGCCGCCGAGACCACGTTCATCAACTTCGACACGCTCGGCGGGCCCGCTCCGGTCACCTACATCCTGCGCGAGGGCAGCGCGACCGTGAACCGCCCCGCATCCGAGCGGCTGATCGGGCTGCTCGAGGCGATCGCCAAGCGCCGGCCCGACCTCGGGCTGACACCGGCGCGCACGACCCCCGGCCTACCGACCGACGCGACGCCGATGCGCGCGCGTGGGTGGGAGGCCGTGACGTTGCTCGCCCAGGGCAAGACGATCCCGAACTACCACTGGCCGACCGACACCTACGAGAACGTCGACCCGCCCACCGTCGGACGCGCGCTCGAGGCCGGGCGCGAGCTGCTGCTCGCCCTCGACGCCGAGGTCGCGCGCCCCGCCACGTCGCCTTCCGGCTAGCGCGCGGGCCTGCCCGGCACCGGCGACGGATCGGCCGGTGCACACAGGCACGGCTGCGTGCTCGCGGGCACGCCACCGCGACGGCGCGGCACCCGGCCGCGCAGCGATGACCTCGCCGGCCGGGGGATGCGGGACGCGGTGGTGGTCGGACACGAGTCCGCCACGTCGGGCGAGTGCGCGCAACGTGTGACCGGAGCGCGCGTGAACAGGAACAGGCGGCCCGCGGGCTCGCCTGCGCGAGGCTGCGGCGCGTCCTCGTGGTGCTCCGCGTGGACGGTGTCGTCCTCCGTGTACGCCCCGAGCGTCGCGAACTCGGCCACCAGGCGCAGCCGCTCCCGCAGATCGTCCCTGAGACGGGCCTGCGCGGCCTGGGTGGGAACGCCGGAAACGCTGTCTTCGATTGTCTGATTCCAGAACATAGGTTCGTAGGCTAGGAAGGGCCCCGGACAGAACACGTGTTCTGCACGAAGATTTGCAGGAACGGCGGCAATCCCGCTCGCAGAGCCAGATCGCTCACGCCGTCACGGCCGCTCGCTCGAGGAAGCCCAGGATCGCGCGCGAGAGCTGGGCCCCGCGCCAGGCCAGCGGCGAGGCGCCCGGCTGCTCGCTCGTCAGCTCGGCCCCCTCGATGTGCTCGGCGTAGATCCGGGACACCTCATATGGATGCTCCGGATCGAGCTCGTCGCGGCTCGCGACGATCAGGGTCGGCGCCGCGACCCGCGCGAGCGCCACGACACCCTCGAACGCCGTCGAGCGCGGCACCACGCGCAGCGCGTCGGCCACCGCTCCGGGATGCCGGTGACGCGAGAGCCGCTGCCTGATCGCCTCGAGGATCAACCCTCGAAACCTCGGCTCGACCGGCGGATCGCCGTAGGCGCGCATGAATCCCTCCACGCCGTCGCGCTCGATCCCGTCCGCCAGCGCGTCCCAGCGCGCGAGCTCGTCCGGGTCGGTCTGCGGCAGGCCGAGGTGCGCCGGGGTGATCTGCACCAGCGCCGCGACCCGGTCGGGATGCTCGAGCGTGTAGGCGAGCGTGGTCGCGGCCCCCATGGACGCGCCCACCAGCACGACCCGGTCGAGCCCACGCTCGTCGAGCACGGCTCCGAGGTCGGCCACGAGGTCGGGGTACCCGTACGCGCGCGGGTCGGGCGCCGGCCCCGAGTCGCCGTGGCCGCGCGCGTCATAGGAGACGATCCGGTGCCCGGCGCGCTGGAGCACCTTCGACCCGTGCACGACGTAGCGGCGCGTCGCCGTCAGGCCGTGGGCGAGGACCAGCGCCGGCGCGGCCGCGGAGCCCTCGCCGGCCTCCTCGGCGAACAAGGAGACGCCGCCCCGGCCGGCCACCGTCGCGCTCAGGTGCCCGGCTCCCCGCTGAGGCTCGACCAGATCTCGCGCTTCGTGCGCACCCGCGCGATCACCTCGTCGGTGAGCTCCGACGTCGAGGCGTGACCGCCGAGGTCGGGAGTGCGCACGCCCGTCGCCGCGGCCTCGAGCACCGCCTCGTACACGGCGCGCGACGCGGTCGCCGCCTGCGCGTGGCCACCGTCGCCGAGGTAGCGCAGCAGCGCCGCGACCGCCAGGATCATGGCCATCGGGTTCGCGATGTCCTTGCCCTCGAGCGCGGGCGCGGTCCCGTGCGGGGCCTCCGTCATCACGACGGTCGTGCGCAGCTCGTCGTCGAACGACAGCAGCACGGACTCCGCGCCGGCGATCGAGCCGAACAGGGCCAGCACCAGCTCCGACAGGCAGTCGCCGTCGCGGTTGAGCGCGGGGATCACGAGCGGCGCCTCCGACGGGACGCCGCCCACGAGGCCGGCATAGGTCACGTCGATCAGCTGCGGCTGGTAGGGGACGTCCGGGAACCGCGAGGCCGCCGCGTCCATCTCCTCCTTGAGCATGCCCTCGTACACGGGGCTGACCGTCCACTTGGGCCCGCCGTAGACCCGCGCGTGCGTGCGCGCGGCGGTCCGGAACGCGTACTCGGCGACCGCGCGGCAGACCGAGCGGTGCACGCGCTCGGTGCGAAATGCGACCTCGTCGCCGTCCTCGGCCGCGCGCCGCTCCTCGGCGCCGTAGGCGTCCTCGACCGCCATCCGCACCACCGACACCGGATGGTGCACGCCGCCGATCGGGGTCACCCCGGGGATCCGGCGCCCCGCCCGGATGATCACCTTGCCGTCGATCGCCTCGCGCAGGATCTTGTTGGGGCTGCCGACGTCGTCGGCACCCTCCGGCGTGATCGTGGCGGCCTTGATGCCGTAGCCGGACTCGCGCATCGCACGCGCAGCCGCGATCACGACCTCGTTGCCCGTGCGCCGGCGATTCTCGAGCGAGAGGTCGTAGGACTCCAGCTCGACGCCGAAGCCGCAGACACCCGCGTCGAGCAGCCGCAGGGCCTGGTCGAGGAGCTCCTGACCCGTCTGGTCCCCCTCGAGCACGATAATCCGGGGCGGGTCGGGCATCGGCCGGAATCTACCCGAGGAGGCGCAAATGGCCCCACCCGGGCCGGGGAAGTGCACGTGGTGCGGCAACGCCGTCGAGGCGACGGACGGCTTTCGCCTCGGCGAGCACGCGGGCGACCGCGGCGCCGTCTTCTGCCGGCTCGAGCACGTCGTGCCCTGGGTCATGCAGGGCGCGCACTGGGAGGCGGGCGAGCCGATCGAGCCCACGGGCACCGACACGACGCACGACTGCGCCCAGTGCGGCGCCGAGCTGGGGGACGGGCGGGTCGTGCTGGTGCGACACAGGGGGGAGCACCGCATACCGGACGGCTTCTGCTCGGTGGACCACCTGCTCGAATGGGCGAAGGCGGGAGGGCGCTGGCAATAGCCGCGCCCGCAGGCGCCCGGATGCAGGAGTTTTTCGCGCGGAGGCGCACTGTTACCCTTCGAGAGCCTCCATGGACAAGTTCGTAATAGAAGGTGGTTATCCGCTCTCCGGCACCGTCGTGCCGGCGGGCAACAAGAACGCCGCGCTCCCGATCCTGGCGGCGTCGCTGCTGACCGAGGAGGAGCTGGTGGTCGGCAACGTCCCGCGCATCCGCGACGTCGACTCGATGCTCGCGTTGCTCGAGGACCTCGGCGTGAACGTCACGTGGCGCGACGAGCACGAGGTCGTCCTGCACGCGGCGAACGTCTCGAGCACCGACGTCCACGCCGACCTCGCGGGACGCATCCGGGCGTCGTTCCTGCTCGCGGGGCCGCTGCTCGCCCGCGCAGGAGAGGCCCGCATCCCGCCGCCCGGCGGGGACTTCATCGGCCGGCGGCGGCTCGACCCGCACCTCGACGCGCTGCGCGCGCTCGGGGCGCAGATCCACCTCGACCGCGACTACGAGATGTGGGCGCCGCAGGGCCTCAAGGGGTGCGACTTCTTCATGGACGAGGCGAGCGTGATGGCGACCGAGAACACCCTGATGGCCGCCGCGCTCACGTCGGGCACCACCACGATCCGCAACGCCGCCTCCGAGCCGCACGTGCAGGACCTCGCGCGCCTGCTGGTCAAGATGGGCGCGCGGATCGACGGCATCGGCTCGAACGTGCTCACGGTGCACGGGCGCCCGCGGCTGAGCGGCGCGCGCGTGGACGTCGCGCCCGACCACATCGAGGTGGGCAGCTTCATGGCGCTCGCCGCCGTCACAGGCGGCGAGATGCGCATCCGGAACACCGTGCCCGAGGACCTGAAGATGGTCCGGATGGTGTTCGAGCGGCTCGGCCTGAAGTCTTACTTCGAGGACTCCGACCTGATCGTGCCCCCCGAGCAGCGGCTGCGCGTGCGCGACGACGTCGGGGGCGCGATGCCCGAGATCGACGACGGTCCGTGGCCGGCGTTCCCCGCGGACCTCACGAGCATCGCGCTCGCGGTGGCGACGCAGGCCGAGGGCATGGTGCTGATCCACGAGAAGATGTTCGAGAACCGGCTGTTCTTCGTCGACAAGCTGACTTCGATGGGCGCTCGGATCGTGCTCTGCGATCCCCACCGGGCGATCGTGAGCGGTCCGAGCCGGCTTCATGGTGAGCGCGTGGAGAGCCCCGACATCAGGGCCGGCATGGCGATGCTCATTGCCAGCCTGTGCGCCGAGGGCGTCTCGGAGATCGGCAACGTCGGCCAGATCGACCGCGGGTACGAGCGCATCGACGATCGCCTGCGCGAGCTCGGCGCGCGCATCGAGCGCGTGTCCGGCGACCGCGTCTCGGCGTAGCGCGGAAGAACACCGGGCCAGGAGCACGTCGTGACCTTTCCGATCCCACCCGGGACGCGCGACATCCTGCCCGACGAGATGCGCGAGCTGCGGCGCCTCTCGACCGACCTGCTCGACACCTTCGAGCGCTTCGGGTACGGCGAGGTGTGGACTCCCACGATGGAGTACGAGGACGTGCTCGTGCAGGGCGACGAGCGCGCCGCCGGGGCCTCCTACCGCCTCTTCGACGAGCACGGCCAGGTGCTCGCGCTGCGCTCGGACATGACGATCCCGATCGCGCGCCTCGTCGCGACCCGCTACCCCGAGGCCGAGCCGCCGCTGCGCCTCTGCTACCTCTCCCACGCGTATCGCGCGGTGCGCCCGCAGCGCGGCCAGCAGCGCGAGTTCCTCCAGGCCGGGATCGAGCTGATCGGAGCCGACGCCCCGGCCGGGACCGTGGACGTGCTCGAGGTCCTCTGCGCGGCGCTCGACGCCGGGGGGCTGCCGCGCGCACGCATCGGGCTCGGTGACGCCGGGCTCTTCCGGGGCCTGCTGCAGGGCATGGGGGTCGGCGCCGCCGAGGCGAAGGGCGCGATCGAGGCGCTCGCCCGGCACGACCTCGTCGACCTCGAGCGGCGCGTGGCCGAGCTGCCGATCGACGCGGAGCGCCGCCGCACGCTCGTCGCCCTGCCGCAGCTGCGTGGCAGTGCGGACGTGATCGAGCGCGCGATCGAGCACGGCGGGGAGGACGTGCGCGCCCCGATCTCGCGCCTCGCGGACGTCGCTACCGGCCTCGCGCAGCGCGGCCTCTCGGACCGCGTGATCTTCGACCTCGGGCTCGTGCGCGACCTCGGCTACTACACCGGCGCGATCTTCGAGGTCTACGACCCCGCGCTCGGGCACGTGATCGGTGGCGGCGGGCGCTACGACGACCTGCTGGGGCGCTTCGGGCGCAGGCTCCCGGCATGCGGCTTCGCGCTCTACGTCGAGCGCCTGCACGTGGCGCAGGCCGAAGAGGAGCGACGCGACGCGGGGGGACCGGCATGAGCGCCGACGCGACCGGGCCGCTGCGGATCGCCGTGCCCCGCGGTGCGCTGTTCGGCGACACGCTCGACCTGCTCGACCGGATCGGCGTCGACACGGCGGCGTTGCGCTCGGACTCGCGCTCCCTGCTGTTCCCGGGCGAGGAGATCACGCTCGTCACGATGCGCCCGAGCGACGTCCCGACCTATGTGGAGGCGGGCGCGGTCGACCTCGGGATCACCGGCAAGGACGTCCTCATGGAGCAGCACGAGCGCGTCGTGTACGAGCTGCTCGACCTCGGTTACGGCCACTGCCGGATGGTGGTCGCGACGCGCGCCGGCGACCACTTCGCCGACGAGCTCGAGCGCCGCCTGGGGGCGCTGCGGATCGCGACGAAGTATCCGCGGATCGCGGCTCGCTACTTCGAGGACTCCGGGCGCCAGGCGGAGGTGATCGAGGTCAAGGGCTCGGTCGAGCTGGCGCCGATCTCTGGCCTCGCGGAGGCGATCGTCGACCTCACCGCGAGCGGCCGCACGCTGCGCGAGAACCACCTCGAGGTGCGCGAGGAGATCGCCGTCTGCACGGCGCGGCTGGTCGCGAACCGGGTCTCTTTCAAGCTGCGTCGCGCCGCGATCGACGACGTCGTGCAGCGGATCGGGGGCGAGGCTGATGCGCGCTAGGCACTTCACGCTCGAGTCGCGCGAGGACACCGTTGCGGTCGCGGAGGCCGTCCGCGCGCTCACGGAGACGCCCGGCGACGTCTCGGCCGCGGTCACGGAGATCCTGCGCGACGTGCGCGAGCGCGGCGACGCCGCCGTGCACGAGCTCACGCTGCGCTGGGACAGCGAGGCCGCGCCCGAATCGTTCCGCGTCCCGGCGGAGCAGATCCAGGCGGCGCTCGAGGCCGTCTCCGCCGAGGTGCGCGTCGGCCTCGACACGGCGATTGGCAACGTCGAGCGGCTCGCGAGCGCCGAGATCGCGGACGACCTCGCCGTGGACATGCCCGAGGGGCAGACCGTCACGCTGCGAGAGCTTCCCGTGCGCCGCGCGGGCGCATACGTCCCCGGCGGGCGCGCCGCATATCCCTCCTCGGTCGTGATGTGCTGCGTCCCGGCGCGGGTCGCCGGCGTGGGGGAGATCGCGGTCGCGACGCCCCCCGGGCCGGACGGCGCGGCGCATCCCACGATCCTCGCCGCCTGCGCCCTCTGCGGCGTGGAGGAGGTCTACCTGATGGGCGGCGCCCAGGCGGTCGCCGCGCTCGCGTACGGGACAAGCTCGGTCCCGCCGGTCGACGTGATCGTCGGACCCGGGAACGCGTACGTGCAGGAGGCCAAGCGCCAGGTGGTCGGCTTGGTCGGCATCGACGGGATCGCCGGCCCCAGCGAGGTGCTCGTGATCGCCGATGCGCAGGCCGACCCGCGGCTGGTCGCGCTCGACCTGGCCGCCCAGGCCGAGCACGGCTCCGACACCCTCGTCGCCGTGGTCTCGCCGGCCGCCGACCTGCTGGCGGCGGTGGAGCGTGAGGCGCAGGCGCTCGCCGCGGAGCGCGACTCCGTGCAGGACGCCGCGCTCGCGCTCGTGCGAACCACCGACCTCGAAGCGGCAGTGGGGCTCGCGAACGCGATCGCGCCCGAGCACCTGGAGCTCGCGTGCGAGGGAGCCGCCGAGCTTGCGGGCCGCGTGCGCGCGGCCGGGTGCGTGTTCCTCGGGTCGTCGGGGGGAACCGCCTTCGGCGACTACGCGGCGGGATCCAACCACGTGCTGCCCACGGGGGGCGCCGCGCGCTTCTCGGGACCGCTCGGCGCGCGCGATTTTCGGCGCAGGCAGGCGCTGGTATCGTTGCCCGCGGAGGCGGCGCACGCGCTCGCGCCACACGTCTCGAGCGTCGCACGAGCGGAGGGATTCCCGGTCCACGCCGAATCCGCCGAGGCAAGACGATCGACGAGGGCCGCCAGGCCGCAGGACTGACGACTTCCGATGGCCATCACGACACCACCGCGCGCCGCCGAGATCGAGCGCTCCACCCGTGAGACCAGCATCCGGCTGAGACTCGCGCTGGACGGCTCCGGCGAATGCGCCGCGTCGACCGGCGTGGGCTTCCTCGACCACATGCTCGACCTGCTCGCGCGCCACGGGCGCATCGACCTCGAGGTGGAGGCGACCGGCGACCTCGAGACCGGGACGCACCACACGACCGAGGACATCGGCATCGTGCTCGGCCAGGCGCTCGACCGGGCGCTCGGCGACCGCAGCGGCATCGCCCGCTACGGGGATGCGACGGTACCCATGGACGAGGCGCTCGCGGCATGCGCGATCGACGTCTCCGGGCGCCCGTACTGCGCGTTCGAGGGCACGATCCCGGAGGCCACGATCGGCGGCTGGGAGACCGAGCTGACCGAGGAGTTCTTCCGCGCGGTCGCCAACAACGCGCGCCTCACCGCGCACGTGCGGCTGCTCGCCGGGACCAACGCCCACCACATGATCGAGGCGAGCTTCAAGGCGTTCGCCCGCGCGCTGCGCGCGGCGGTGTCGCTGGACGACTCCGTGACCGGCATCCCGTCGACGAAGGGCGTGCTGTGAGCGCGGCGTCGAGCGGCGCGGCCGGTCCGCGCATCGCGATCCTCGACTACGGGATGGGCAACCTGCGCTCGGCCGAGAAGGCGCTCGAGCGCGAGGGTGCGCGCCCGCTGATCACCACGCGACCACGACCTGATCCGCGCGTGCGACGGCGCGGTGCTGCCCGGGGTCGGCGCGTTCCCGAAGGCGATGCGCAACATCCGCGAGCTCGAGCTGGACGGGCTGATCGGCGAGCTGCTCGCGAGCGGCATGCCGATGCTCGGCATCTGCCTGGGGATGCAGCTCCTGTTCGAGTTCTCGAGCGAGAACGAGGGCGCATGGGGGCTCGGCCTGCTCGGGCGGGAAGGTGGAGCGGCTTCCGGCACCCGGCCTGAAGGTCCCGCACATCGGCTGGAACGTCGTGCGCTGGGAGCGCCGCACCGCGCTCACCGAGGACCTACCCGACGAGTGCCCCTTCTACTTCGTCCACTCCTTCGCGCCCGTCGGCACGTCCGCCGAGGACGTGCTCGGGACCTCGGTCTACGGCGAGCCCTTCGTCTGCGCGGTCGAGCGCGAGCCGGTGTACGGCGTGCAGTTCCATCCCGAGAAGTCGAGCGTGCACGGACTGCGCCTGCTGCGGAACTTCACGTCGATCTGCGCCTCGGTCGGCGCCGCGTCGTAGCAGACCGTCCAGTGGCGACGCTCTATCCGGCGATCGACATCCTCGGCGGCAAGGCGGTGCGCCTCGAGCAGGGTGATTTCGAGCGTCGCAAGACCTACGACTCCGACCCGCTCGAGGCCGCGCGCCGCTGGGTCGCCGAGGGCGCGACGTGGCTGCACGTGGTCGACCTCGACGGCGCACGCGACGGGCGCCCCGTGAACGTCGCGCACCTCGAGCGGATCGCCGCGCGGGCCGGCGTGCCGGTGCAGTTCGGCGGCGGCCTGCGGACCGTCGCGGCGGTGCAGGACGCGGTCGCCGCCGGCGCCGACCGGGTCGTGATCGGCACGGTGGCGTTCACCGAGCCCGAGGTCCTCGACGCGATGATCGAGCGCGCGGGGGAGCGTGTGCGGATCGCGGTCGACGTCAAGGACGGCGTGGTCGCGACGGCCGGCTGGCTCACCAGCACGTCCCTCGGCGCGGGCGATGCCGTGGCGGCGCTGCGCGGCCGCGGCGCCGGCGGATTCGTCTATACGAGCGTGGACCGCGACGGGACCATGCGCGGGCCCGACACGGAGGCCTTGCGCGCCGTGAGCGAAGCCGCCGGGGGCGCGCCGGTCCTGTATTCGGGGGGCATCGGCGCGCTGTCGGACCTCGAGGCGCTCGCGGACCAGCCGATCGACGGCGTGATCGTGGGCAAGGCGCTCTACGAGCGCAGGTTCTCGGTCGCCGAGGCACGGCGCGCGCTCGGCGAGGTGCCGGCGTGAGCGTGCTGAAGCGGGTGATCCCGTGCCTCGACGTCGACAAGGGCCGCGTGGTGAAGGGCACCAACTTCGTCGGGCTGCGCGATGCCGGGGACCCGGTGGAGCTCGCCGAGCGCTACGACGCGGAGGGCGCCGACGAGCTCGTGTTCCTCGACATCACCGCGTCGCACGAGGAGCGCGAGACGATCGTGCAGCTCGCGCGGCGGACGGCGGACAACGTCTTCATCCCGTTCACGATCGGCGGCGGGATCCGCTCGCGCGAGGACGCGCAGGCCGTGCTCGACGCCGGCGCCGACAAGATCTCCGTGAACTCGGCCGCGGTCGCGCGGCCCGAGCTGATGAACGAGCTGGCGGACACCTTCGGCGCACAGTGCGTCGTGCTCGCCGTCGACGCGAAGCGCGTGGGGGACGGCCGGCTCGAGGTGTTCGTGAACGGCGGGCGCGTCGCGACCGGCCGCGACGCCGTCGAGTGGGCGCGCGAGGGCGCCGAGCGCGGAGCGGGCGAGATCCTCCTCACGAGCATGGATCGCGACGGCACCAAGGACGGCTACGACATCGAGCTGACCCGCGCCGTCGCCGATGCCGTGGACATCCCCGTGATCGCGTCGGGCGGGGCGGGGAAGCTCGACGACCTCACCGAGGCGATCGAGCGGGCGCGCGCGGACGCCGTGCTCGTCGCCTCGCTGTTCCACTACGGGGAGTACCGGGTGCGCGAGGCGAAGGAGCACCTGCGCGCCGCCGGCATCCCCGTGCGGATCTGACCGTGCTGCCTACGCCTCGGCGTCGTCGTCGGACGAGCGCGGGGCGCGGCGCTTGACGCGCTCGCAGTCCGTGGCGACCGAATCCTCGTCGTCGGCTCGCACGACGTCGAAACCGTCGCCGCAGGTCACCGTGTCGGGCTCGCCGTCGCGCACGTGGATCCGGTCGTTGCCGGCCTCGCCGTTGACGGTGTCGGCAGGCTCGGAGGGCTCGTTTGTCACGTCCCGGCGGGCGAGCGCCCAGAGGTTGTCCGCTCCCGGCCCGCCGTTCACGGTGTCAGCGCCGCGCTGGGCGAAGATCAGGTCGCGGCCCGGGCCTCCGTCGACGGTGTCGTCGCCCTCTCCGGCCCACACCTTGTCGCGGCCGAACCCGGCGTGCACGGTGTCGTTGCCCGTTCCGGCGCGCACGCGGTCACGGCCCGCCTTGGCGTCGACTGTGTCGTTGCCGCCACGTGCGGCGATCAGGTCGCGGCCGCTGGTGCCGGTCAGGCTGTCGGCGTCGTTCGTGCCGCGGATCGGCGCGGCCAGCGCCACCGCGGCGGTGAGCAGCGAGAGCGCGAGCGCTGCCAGGCCGATTGCGGTCCTTCGCGGGGTGAGCTTCATCCTCGTTTCCTTCCTCGAGATGGGGGGTTCACGGGTTGGAACACCCCGCCGCCGGAAAAGTTCTCTCACTTCACCGGGTCGAGCGCGGTGACGCTCGCGTACCCGGTCATGTAGATGCGCCGTCCGTCGGAGACCACGGGGTTGTACGTCCCGCGGCTGCGGCGGAACACCCGTTCGCCGGTGCGCGTGTCCACGCCGAAGGTGGACTTCGAGTCGAGGTCGGCGAAGTACACGACCCGGCCCACGACCGACGGGCCGCCGGAGATGCGGCCCCCGCCACGATGCGTCCAGCGCGTCGACCCGGTACGCGCGTCGAGCGCGTAGAGGTTGCCGTCGTAGGAGCCCACGTACACGGTCGGCTTGGTGCCCGGCACGTTCGCGACCGCGGGCGACGAGTACACGTACCCGCCCGTCGACTTCGACCACGCGAGCGTCCCGGTGCGGGCGCCGAACGAGTACACCTTGCTGTCGGTGTTGCCCGCGTACACGCGCCCGAACGCGACTGCCGGCGTCGAGTAGAAGTTCCCGGCGGCGAAGCCGAACTTGGAGCCCGACGTGCCGGTCGACCAGCGCTCGCGACCGGTGCGCGCCCAGACCGCGTACATCCGGCCGCTGTAGTCCCCGACGTACAGGGTCGAGCCCGACAGCGCAGGTGAGGCCTTGATCGCGCCGGAGGCGTTGAACTTCCACTTCACGCGCCCCGTCTTGGCGTAGAGCGCGTAGAGCGTCCCGCCCTCGGTCCCGAAGTAGACGATCCCGCGCCGGATGATCGGCGAGGACTCCGTGCGGCTGCCGAGCTCCTTCTGCCAGACCAGCCTGCCGTTCTTTGCGTTGAGGACGGTGAGCTTGCCGGAAAGGGACGTCACGAACACGCGGCCCCGCCAGTAGGCCGGCGACGACGCCGACAGCTTCCCGATCTGGTTCTTCCACTTCACCTTGCCCGTGTCGGCGTCGAGCCGGTACACGCCGCCGTTGTTGCGCACGAAGTAGAGGCTGTCGCCGATCACGATCGGCGGGAACTCCATCAGCACCTTCCCGGTGAACACCCACCGCTCCTTGAAGGGCGGGCCGATCCGCGCGGGCATGTAGGCGGTGTGCGCGAGGTCGTAGTGATAGACCGGCCAGTCCTCTGACCGCACCTTCGGCCGCTCGGGCCGCGGCGGCGCGCGGAACTCGACCTCGTCGCCGCGGTGCACGTCGCCCGTCCGGTTGCCGAGCACGACGAAGGCCGCGATCCCGGCGCCCACGAGGACGATCAGCACCCCGGCGACGAGCAGCGGCAGGCGGCGCCGACGATGGCGCTCGGAGATGAACATCGCCCCAAGGGTAGTAACGCGGCCAGCGGGAAAACGCGGTTCACCCGGCGCGCTGCGCCAGGCGCTCTGCTAAAAGGGCGCCGGACCCGCCCCGGTGCCCCTGGACCGCTTCGACATGAGACTCCGCACCTTCGCGCTGCTGCTCGGCGTCCCCCTGCTGTTGATGGGTGCGCTGATCGTCGGGCTGCGCATCGGCGAGGACGAGCTCGAGCGCAGCGTGCGCCCGGATACGAACGGGGGCAGCGCGAGCGGGGGCGGCGCGGACGCACGGCCGGCGGCGGCGGGAGTGCGGCTGAAGCGGATCGGGACCTTCGACGACCCGGTGCTGGTGACGGCGCCTCCCGGCGACGAGCGACGCATCTTCGTCGTCGAGCAGACGGGCCGGATCAGGCTGCTGGTCGGCGGCAAGCGGGTGCGCCGTCCGTTCCTCGACCTGCGAAACGACGTCACCGCCGGCGGGGAGCAGGGGCTGCTCGGTCTCGCCTTCGCGCCGGACTACGCGCGCTCCGGACGGCTGTACGTCTACTTCACCGGCCGCGACGGCGACCAGAAGGTGCAGGAGTTCCGGCGGTCCGGGCGCAGCGCCAACCGCGCCTCGAAGTCCTCGCGCCGGCAATTGATGTCGATGGCGGACCCCTATCCCAACCACAACGGCGGGCACCTCGCGTTCGGCCCCGACGGCCTGCTCTACATCGGCACCGGCGACGGCGGATCCGGCGGCGATCCGCAGAATCGCGCCCAGAACCTGGAGTCCCCGCTCGGCAAGATCCTCCGCATCGACCCGCGCCGGCACGGCTCGAGCCCGTATCGCTCGCCGCGCTCCAACCCGTTCGCCGGGCGGGCGGGGCGAAACGAGATCTATGCGTACGGCCTGCGGAACCCCTGGCGGTACTCGTTCGACCGCCGCACGGGCGACCTCTACATCGGGGACGTGGGGCAGGACTCGGTCGAGGAGATCGACTACGCCGCCGAGGGGACGGCGCGCGGGCGCAACTTCGGGTGGAGCTGCTTCGAGGGCCGCAGCCGCTTCGACTCCTCGCGGAGCTGTCCCGGCGCGGTCGGGCCGGTGCTCGACTACGGCCGCTCGGGGGGCGAGTGCTCGGTCACCGGCGGGGTGGTCTCGCGCGATTCGCGGGTCCCGGACCTCGCGGGCCGCTACCTGTACGGCGACTTCTGCGCCGGCCGCCTGCGCAGCTTCCGGATCCAGGCGGGCAAGGCGACCGAGGACCGCGGGCTCGGCCTGCGGGTCGCCTCGCTCAGCTCGTTCGGCGAGGACGCCCGCGGCCGGGTCTACGCCGCGTCGCTCGACGGGCCCGTGTACAGGTTCGTCGCCGGCGGGTAGCGCCGGCCCGGCTCAGACCGGGCAGGCGGCGAGCGCGTCCAGGATCTGGTCCTGGTCGCGCATCTCGCCGGGATGGTTGACCATCTTGTGCGCGACCTTGCCTTCCTTGTCGATCACGTACGTCGCGCGGGTCGCGACCCCGGCTTCGGGGATGTAGGCCTCGTAGGCCTGGGCGACGGCGCCCTTCGGATGGAAGTCCGAGAGGAAGTGCGCCGTCAGGTTCTCGTCGCGCTTCCACGCCTTGAGTGCGTAGGGGCTGTCGACCGAGATCCCGAACACCTCGGCGCCCGCCGCGTCGTAGCGGTCGGCGAGGTCCGTCGCCTGGTGCAGCTCCTTCGTGCAGATGCCGCTGAAGGCGGCCGGGAAGAAGATCAGCACGACGTTGCGGCCGCGCAAGGACGAGAGCGCGACCTCTTCGCCGCGCTCGTCCCTGAGCGTGAAGTCCGGGGCCTCTGAGCCGACCTCTACTGCCATTTCGAGACACTCCTCGGTCGTGTTGGCGGAGCCTGAGCCTAGCGCAGCCCGGTCGCCGTCCACCGGCCTTCACGCGGCCATCCGAGGTGCCGATAAACCGCCTCATGAGGCCCATCCTGAGGCCGGCCGCTGCCGTGGGCGCGATCGTCGCCTGCGCGACCCTGCTCGCGCTCGCGAACACCTCCGCCGGCGACTACCCGCGGGACGCCGCGCCCGCGATGAACGCCCTGCTCGACGGCGACGTGAGCCGGGCCCTCGCGCAGCAGCCCCTGATGGGGAGCCTCTCGCTGGTCGTGCGCTACCCGTTCGGGGTGCTCGCGCGCGCCGTGGGCGGCGACGACCTCCTCGTCTACCAGCTCGGCACGATCCCGTGCCTGGTCGCCGTCGGGCTGCTCGGCCTCGCGCTCGCGGGGCTGATGCGCCGCCGTGGCCAGCCCCCGGCCGCCTGCGCGGCAGCCGCGGCGCTCTGCCTGGTCAACCCGCTGACCTGGGAGGCGATCCGGCTCGGGCACCCCGAGGAGCTGCTGGGCGGCGCGCTCTGCGTCGGCGCGGCGCTTGCGGCGCTGCGCGGCCGGTGGCTCGCCGCGGGCGCCCTGCTCGGCCTCGCGCTCGCGACCAAGCAGTGGGCAGTGATCGCTGTGCTGCCCGTCGTGGCCGCGGCTCCGGCGCGGCGGCTCAGGCTGGCCGCCGTGGCGGTGGCGGTGGCGGGGCTGCTGACGGCTCCGCTGCTGCTCGGCGACAGCGCGAGCTTCTCGAAGACGGCGGAGCAGGCAGCGCACTCCGGCGAGCGCGTGCACCCGTTCAATGCCGTCTGGCCGCTCGCGCCCAGCGAGGACCGCGTGATCTCCGTGGGTGAGGACCAGAGCGTTGTGACCGTGCGTGTCCTTCCGCTCTCGATCTCGCGCCTGCTGCACCCGGGAATCGTGCTGCTCGCGCTGCCGCTCACCGCGCTCTGGTGGTTCTCACGCAGGCGCACGCCCGACGACGTGCTCGCGCTGCTCGCGCTGCTCTTCCTGCTGCGGTGCCTGCTCGACCCGGTCGACAACGCCTACTACCACGTGCCCTTCCTGCTCGCGCTCGTCGCCTGGGAGGGGCTCACCCGGCGCGGCGCGCCGATCATCTCGCTGGCGACCGCGGCCGCCGTGTACTACGCGATCTACAAGGCCGGCTGGACCGACGACGTCGCCGCGCGCAACGCCATCTACCTGCTCTCCACGGTGCCCGTCGGGCTGTGGCTGGCCGCGCGGCTCTACCTTCCCTCGCGCAAGCTGCGCTCCCGCGCGGCCCGCTCGTGGCCCGCGTCGCTGCAACGCGCGCCCGCCGCACGCTGACGCCGACCTAGAATCGGTCCATGACGGCGACTCTCGAGGTCGAGACACTGATCGTGTCGCACCCCAACGCGGACTTCGACGCGTTCGCCGGCATGCTCGCCGCGCAGCTGCTCTATCCGGGTGCGCGCATCTGCATGCACGGCGGGGTGAACCGCAACGTGCGCGAGTTCCACAACCTGCACGCGGACCAGATCCCGACGGTGGAGCCCTCTGCGCTCGACCGTGACTCGGTGCGCAGGCTGGTGATGATCGAGGTGACCGAGCCCGAGCGGCTCGGCGACCTGGCCGAGATGGCGGAGCGCGAGGACGTCGACGTGATCGCGTTCGACCACCACTCCGACGCGAAGCTCGCCCGGGGCACGACGCTGGTGGCCGACGACGGCGCGGTCGTGACCGGAATGGTGAGGCTGCTGCTCGAGCGCGACGCGCGCATCAGCCCGATGCACGCCACCGCCTTCGCGCTGGGCATCCACGAGGACACGGGCTCGCTCACCTACGCGTCGACCACCCACCGCGACATCGAGGCGCTCGCCGCCTGCGTGCGGCTCGGCGCCAACCAGGAGCAGCTCGCGCGCTACCTGCGGGGCCCGCTCACCCGCGAGCAGCGCGACCTGCTGCGCCGGCTGCTGTCGGCGCGCGAGGAGCACATGATCGGCGGCCTGCGCGTCGTCGCCGCCGCGGCGCACGCGGGGCGCTACGTCGAGGACGCGTCCGCGCTCGTGTCACGCGTCGGCGACACGGTCGCGTGGGACGCGCTCGTGCTGAGCGTCGAGATGGAGGGGCGGGTCCTCGTGATCGCGCGCTCGCACAGCTCGTCGCTGTCGGTCGACGCGGCGCTCGAGCCCCTCGGCGGCGGCGGGCACGCGCAAGCGGCGTCGGCGCTCGTGCGCGACTCCGATCCCGAGACCGTGCTCGCGCGCGTGCTCGCGGAGATCGAGCGCGTCGCCCGGGAGCCGCTGCGCGCCCGGGAGGTGATGTCGCGCCCCGTGCACTCCGTCGCCGGCTCGGACATGATCGCCGCCGCGCTCGCCGAGTGCCAGCGCCTGGGGCTGAGCGGCATCCAGGTCTCGGAGAACGGCGACCTCACCGGGGTCGTGTCGCGCGAGGACCTCGACCGGGCAGTGCGCCACGGCCTCAGCCATGCGCCCGTGCGGGGGGTGATGAGCAGGGGGGTGGACGTGATCGGCGGCGACGCCACCCTGCGCGAGCTGCGTGACCTGCTCGCCTCCGGTCAGGCCGGCAGGCTCGTCGTGGTCTCGGAGGGGCCGCACCGGGCGGAGCAGCGGGTGCCGATCGACGGGGCGGCCGGGGTCGTCACGCGCGGCGACGTGCTGCGCGCGCTGCACGAGCCCGTGAGCGTCGAGCATCCCGTCCCGGACGCGGAGGCCACCGCTGCCGTGCGCGCGCGCCTCGGCGAGATCGAGCGGCTGCGCGAGGTCCTGCCCGCGCTCTCGGCGGTCGCCGCCGCCTACGACGGCGTGTACCTGGTCGGAGGCGCCGTGCGCGACGTGCTCCTGGGCGAGCAGAGCCTCGACCTCGACGTGATGGTGGAGGGCGACGCGATCGCGCTGGCCGGGGAGCTTGCACGCGCGCTCGGCGGGCACACGCATCCCCACGAGAAGTTCCACACGGCCGTCGTCACGGCGGTGAACGCGGAAGGCCGCGAGATCCGCGTGGACCTGGCCGGCGCGCGCACCGAGTTCTACGACGCCCCGGGGGCGCTGCCGGAGGTGGAGCGCTCGACGCTGCGCCACGATCTCGCACGGCGTGACTTCACGATCAACGCGATGGCGACGTCGCTGCGGCCGGACGACCTCGGCGCCACCTACGACTTCTTCGGCGGGTACCCGGACCTGCGCCGCGCGACCGTCCGCGTGCTGCACAACCTCAGCTTCGTGGAGGACCCGACCCGGCTCCTGCGCGCGATCCGCTACGAGGCCCGCCTCGGGTTCCGGATGGACAACCACACCCTCTCCCTCGCGCGGGGATGCATCGAGATGCGGCTCGTCGGAGACCTGTCGTCGGCCCGGCTGCGCGACGAGCTGCTCGACATCCTGGCCGAGCCGCACGTGATCGAGGCCCTGCGGCGGATGGCCGCGATCGGCCTCGACCGCGCGCTGCACCCGCACGTGGACGCGCTCGCGGCGTGCGACCTCGTGGTCCGCGCCGACGATGCGATGCAGGGCCGGCTCGCGCGGGCGCGCACCCCGCTGGTGCGGCTGGCCTGCCTGTGCGCCGGGATGCCCGGGCACGAGATCTACGAGTGGCTCGGCCGGCTCAAGATCCGCCGCCGCGACCAGGACGTCGTGGCCGCGGCCGTGACGCTCGGGCCGAAGATCGCCGAGCGGCTCGCCGGCCCGGAGGCGCCGGCGCCGTCCGCGATGCAGGAGCTGCTCGACGGCCAGCCGCTCGAGGTGCTCGTGATGGCGATCGTGACGGCCGAGCGCTCAGGGCTGGTGGAGGAGCGGCTGCACGGCTACCTCGAGCGCGTCCGCGGCATGCGCCTCGAGATCACCGGAGAGGACCTGAAGGCGGCCGGAGTCCCCGAGTCTCCCGAGATCGGGGCCGCGCTGCGCGACACGCTCGGGCTGAAGCTCGACGGCTTCGTGAGCGGCCGCGACGAGGAGCTGCGCGCCGCGCTGCGGTTCCTCGGGCGCTAGGCGCCGGGACCTACGGGTCCACGCCGCTGACGGCGCGGAAGGCCGAGCCGGCGGCGAAGACGACCGCGAGCCGGTTGCCCGCGTGACCGTAGGTGGGGACCGACACCGGCCGGGAAACCTGGACCGACGGCGCAAACGTCCCGCCCTTGGCCCGCGCGGCCGACATCAGCGCCCCAGTGCCCCCTGCCTGCTCCTGCCACATGGCGACCGCGATGTCGTGGTCCGTCACCGCGACCGACGGGGAAGGGAACTGCGCCGCGCCGCGCGGCGACGACACCACGACCGGCGCCCCGAAGCTGCCGCCCATCGGGCGCACGGCGGCGGCCACCTGATCGAGGTCGGGCGCGCTCGGCGCCGTGCCCGGGAGCGGGAACTGCACCCAGGCGGCCGTCGCCTCGCCGCTCGGACCGACGCCGAGGGCCGGGTCGGTCGCGCCCAGCTGTCCGGGGACGGTGAGCGTCTGCGGCGGGCCCGCGCGGCCGTTCGTGACGGTCGCGGCGAGGATCGCGCCGCGCTCGTCCTCGGCGGTCGGCGTCGCGGACCCGCGCCACACGACGACCACCTCGCCGCCGGGGCCCGGGCGCGACCTGGGGCTTGGACGCCGGCACGCCGGCGGGGGAGACGCGGCGCGGCGAGCCGAAGCGCGCGGCTCCGCGCTTGCGTTCCGAAAGGAAGATGCCGCCGGGCACGATGGTCTCGAGCCCGCCGCCTTTCGCCCGTCGCAATCTCCCCGAGGAGGCGATCACGACATAGGCGTTGCCCTGCCGGTCGAAGGCCAGCTGCTTCTCCTCGGTGGGCACCCGCTGCGAAGCCTTGCCGATGCGGATCGTGCGCGCCGAGCGGAAGTCGTGGCCGGGGGCGCGGAAGGCCCACTGCAGCCGGTCGCTCCAGCGCCACAGCACGATCGCGTTGCCGCGGCGGTCGAACTCGACCTGGGGGAGCGCCCCGAGCTGCTTGTCGGTGCGGCCGATCTCGCGGCCGCTGCCGAAGCGGCCGCCCTTGCGGCGCACCGCGGCGAAGATCCGGAAGTGCCCGTTCACGACGCGGCTCCAGACCGCGATCGCGGTGCCGTCGGGCGCGATCGCGACGTCCGGCTGGATCCCGCCCGTGCCGCCACGAAGCCGCTGCGTGCGCCCGAACGCTCCGCTCGCGGTGCGCATCCGCGCCCTGATGAAGGTCACCTGCCGGAACCGCGGCGCCGGGGAGACCTCGCGGGTGATCTCCCACGCGAACGACTGCTGCCCGCGCGCGTTCACGGCGACCGCGAAGCGGCTCGCGTCCTTCGACGACGCGACGGTCGCCGGGGCGGAGAACGTGAGCGCGTGCGACGGCGCCGCCGTGGCCGCGACCACGACGAGGGCCACGACCAACGTCTTGGGCAATATGGGCATCTGGCTCAGGCTAGTTCCCGCTCACTGGTCTCACATCCGTTGAACACACGGAGCCCGGATAGGTAGCGGACCGTGCCGTAGGATCAGGCCCGTGCCCGAGCGCTGGAACGCCCTGCAGTGGGACGGCAAGCCAGGCCACTACGAGGTCTACTACCTGACCCTCACCGACCCCGTGACGGGAGTCGGGCTGTGGATCCGCTACACGATGGTCGCACCGTTGCCGGAGACCGGGGAGGAGGCGACGTGCTCGCTGTGGTTCATGGCGATGGATCCCGCGAACCCGGCCGCGAACGTGGGGGAGAAGGTGAGCTTCCCCGTGTCGGAGCTGTCGGCGCGCGCCGCGCCCTTCGAGCTGCGGGTCGGCGACGCAGTGCTCAGCGACACGGGCATGCGCGGGACGCTCGAGCGCGAGGGGCGCCGCTGCGAGTGGGACCTGCGCTGGCAGCCGACCCTGCCGGCCTACGGCCACGTGCACCCGTTCCTGCGCCGCGCGGGGATCGCCAAGACCATCCTGTTCCTGCCGCACCCGGACGTCGAGGTCTCCGGCACGGTGGCCTGGGACGAACGGCGGGTCCAGATCGCGGGAGCGCGCGGCGGGCAGGCGCATCTCTGGGGCTCCAAGCACGCGACACGTTGGGCGTGGGCACATTGCGGTGATTTCGGCGACGCGGCCGGCTTCGTCGACGGCGTGAGCGTCTTCGTGCCGCGCTTCGGGCGTGAGCTCGGCCCGAACACCCCGGTCGTGGCGCAGGTGCTCGGTCACGACGTGATCTCGACCAGCCCCCTGGCGGTGCAGCGCAACCCGAGCGACTTTGGGCCCTGGGGGTGGAGGTTCGAGGCGCGCACGCTGCGGCGGAAGCTCGAGTGCGCGGTGACCGCGCGGCCCGAAGACCTCGTCGGCGTCACCTACCACGACCCGGACGGAGAGCTTGCCTACTGCTACAACACGGAGGTGGCCGACATGCGCGTCGACGTGTACGAGCGCGCGGGGCCCTTCACCCAGTGGCGCAAGGTGGCCGAGCTGGTCTCCGAGCGCCGCGCGCACTTCGAGTACGCGCAGCGCACGCCGCTGCCGGAGCTCACGCTGTCCGTCGCGTGACCCGCGCCGCGACGACGCTGCCCGCCGTCGACGCGCCGTTCGCCTGGCATCGCGACGGGTCCCTCACCTGGCTTGCCGCAAGCCTGCCGGGGGCGCACGCCGCGTTCAGCACCCGCGCAGGCGGGGTGAGCGAGGGCCCGTTCGAGTCGCTCAACCTCGGGATCCTCACCGACGACGACCGCGGCCGCGTGCAGCGCAACCGCGCAACGCTCGCGGCGGCGCTGGGCAGGGACGCCGACTCGATCGTGCTGGGCCACCAGGTACACGGCGCGGACGTCCAGGTGCGCGACCGCGCCGGCGGTCAGCTCGCGCGCGTCGACGGGCAGGTGACCGGCTCCGCGCAGCTCACGCCGCTCGTGCTGGTGGCCGACTGCGTGCCGCTGGTGGTGTCCGCGCCGGGCGCGGTCGCGGCGGTCCACTGTGGCTGGCGCGGGGTCGCCGGCGGGGTCGTGCAGGCCGCGGTCCGCGCGGTCCGGGAGCTCGGCGGCGAACCGCTCGCGGCGGTCGTCGGCCCCGGCATCGGACCGTGCTGCTACGAGGTCGGGCCCGAGGTCCTCGCGCGGTTCGCCGCGCGCGGGCCCTCCCTCGACCTCCCGGCGCACGTCGCCGCGGCGCTCGCGCGAAGCGGCGTGGCCGACGTCGCGGTCGCAGGCGTATGCGTGAGCTGCCATCCCGAGCTCTTCTTCTCGCACCGCCGCGACGGAGGCGTCACCGGGCGCCAGGCCGGGCTCGCGTGGCTCGACTCGTAGACCACCTCGACCCTGCGGTCGTGCGCGAGCGTGTCGCCTCGGCGCGCGACGCGATCGAGCGCGCGTGCGCGCGCGCCGGGCGCGACCCGGCCGGCGTGGAGCTGCTGGCCGCGACCAAGTACGTCCCTGCGGACATGATGGGCGCGCTCGCCGAGGCGGGCATCGACCTCGTGGGCGAGAACACCGCCCAGGCCCTGGTCGAGAAGCAGGAGCGCTGGGGCGACGCCTTCACGTGGGACTTCATCGGCCATCTCCAGAGCCGCAAGACCAAGGACGTGCTCCCGCGCGTGCGCCTGATCCACTCGGTCGAGAGCGACTCCGTGGTCGAGCGGATCCAGCGCCACGCCGCAGACCCCGTCCGCGTGCTGCTCGAGGTCGACCTCGCGGGGGAGGAGAGCAAGTTCGGCGTCCCCGCGGCGGAGGTCGGCGGCTTCGTCGCGCGCGCATCCGACGCGGACAAGGTGGTGTTCGCCGGCCTGATGACGATGCCCCCGTTCACGCACGAGCCGGAGGCGGCGCGGCCCTACTTCGAGCGATTGCGCAAGCTCAACGAACGGCTGCGCGAGGAGTGGCCGGGGCGCCACGAGTTTGCAGCCCTTTCGATGGGCACGAGCCAGGACTTCGAGGTCGCCGTCGAGGAGGGCGCGACCATCTGCCGCCTCGGGGAGGTTCTGTATTCGTGAAGGAGTGGGATACTTTCTGCCGGAAACGGCAGGATTCCGTCCAGCACGAGCGAACTGCGGTCTACGAAAGACCGTGAGGTAGGACTCACCATGGCACTAAGAGACACCTGGCACCGCGCACTGCTCTACTTCGGCCTCGCACAGGACGATCGCTACGCCGACGAAGAGGTCGACGAGGGATTCGAGCCGGAGGCCGAGCTCGAGGAGCGCTACCGCACGCGCGAGCAGGTGCGTCGGGTGGCACCCCGCCGGCGCGACGAGATCGACGACATCTTCGCCGACGACTCGCCGGGCGGGACCCAGACGCGCGTGCTGCGCCCGGTCGGCAACGGCCGCGCGGGCGATCAGGTGCGGGTGCACCTCGTGATCCCCAAGAACTTCAACGACGCCCAGCAGATCGCCGACAAGTTCAAGGACACGGTCCCGGTGATCCTCAACCTCCAGGGCGCCGACACCGATCTCTCCAAGCGTCTGATCGACTTCGCGAGCGGGCTCACCTACGCGCTCGACGGTGGGATGCAGCGGATCGCCGACAAGGTGTTCCTGCTGACCCCGCGCAACGTCGAGGTCTCCGCCGAAGAGCGGGCCCGGCTGCTGGAGAAGGGCTTCTTCAACCAAAGCTAGTGGTCGTTTCGGGAACGCTCGCGTAACCGTGGTCGTCGGCCTCGTCGGAGCCGGGAACATGGCCGCGGCCCTCGCCCTCGGGTGGTCGGCCGCCGAGACCGGCCCGGACCGCATACTCGTCAGCGACCTCGACTCCGACCGCGCCCGCGCGCTGGCCGACCGCAGCGGCGCGAGCACGGTGAGCTCGAACGGCGAGCTGGCCGAGGCCGCCGACGTGCTGGTGCTCGCGACCAAGCCGGCGGCCCTCGGAGCCGTCGCGGAGGAGACCCGGGTCGCCGTCCATGACGGCGGCATGCCCGTGGTCTCGATCCTCGGCGCGGTCACGACGGCCCAGATCGAGCAGGCCTACGGCCCGGGCACGCCGGTCCTGCGCTTCATGCCGAACGTCGCCGCCGAGGTGAGGACCGGGACGTTCTGCTGGTGCGCCGGGTCCGCGCTCGACGAGCGCACCATGCGCGCGGTGCTCGATCTCTTCGGCCTGCTCGGCGAGCTCGTCCCGGTGGAGGAGCGCCTGATGGACGCCGCGACCGCGATCTCCGGCTGCGGCCCCGCGTTCTTCGCGCTCGTCGTCGAGAGCCTCACGGACGCGGGCGTGCGGCAGGGGCTCGACGCGCGCCAGGCGGCGCGCCTCGCGCGGACCACGATGGCGGGGACAGCCGAGCTGATGCGTCATCGCGACGCGATCTCGGTGCGGCGCGCGGTGACCTCACCCGGCGGCGTCACCGCGGCCGGAATCGCGCGCCTCGAGGAGTACCGCGTGCGCGCGGCGTTCGCGGCTGCCGTCGAGTCGGTGGTCGGCACGGCGCGCGGCACGAAGGAGCCGAAGTGAGCGCGTTCCTGGCCGCGATCAGCCGCTCCGACGTCGCGAACTACGTCGACGCGCTGTTCCTGGTCTACCTGATCCTGATCTTCGTCCGGATCCTGCTGAGCTGGATCCCGCGCATCCCGTACAACCCCGTGCTGAGTGCGGTGATCAACTTCGTGCACGAGGTGACCGACCCGTACCTCAACCTCTTCCGGCGGGTCCTGCCCCCGGTCGGAGGCGGCGGGTTCGCGCTCGACCTGAGCCCGATCATCGCGACCATCGTGCTGATCATCGTGCGCGCGATCGTCGTGGGCGCGATCGAGCCCTAGCCCACGGTGGAGGACGGTCGCGCGGGCCCGAGCCCCGCGTTGCGCGCCTGGGCGTGGGCACTCGCGCTCACCGGCCTGGTGTTCGCCCTCGACCAGGTCACCAAGCAGGCGGTCGTCGACCATGTCGTCAAGGGCGACCCGGTCGAGGTGGCCCTCGGCGTCAAGATCTCGAACGTGCGAAACGACGGCATCGCGTTCGGTCTGCTCCAGGGCGCGGCGGACGGAGTGGTGCTCGCGCTGACGATCGGCGCGCTCGCGATGCTGGTCGCCTACTTCGCGGCACACTCGACCCACCCGGGCCTGTGGTTCGCGGTGGCGCTCGTGGTCGGCGGGGCGCTCGGCAACCTGGCCGACCGGATCCGCATCGGGGCCGCGATCGACTTCGTCGACCCACCGCTGTGGCCCGCGTTCAACGTCGCCGACATCGCGATCGTCGTGGGCGTGGGGCTGCTCGTACTGGCCCTGCTCGCGCCCGCCGAGCCGGATGAGCACGCCCCGTGAGCTGATCGTCCCGCCGGAGTCGGCGGGCGCGCGGCTGGACGCCTGGCTCGCCGAGGCGCTCGCGGGTGTGTCCCGGGGGGCGGCCGCGGCGCTCGTGGACTCGGGCGCCGTCCGGGTCGACGGGCAGTCGCGCCCGAAGGGAGCGAGGCTGCGCGGCGGCGAGCGCGTGACCGTCGCGGAGCGGGAGGTCGCCCCCGAGCCCGCGAACGTGCCGGAATCCGCCGTGGCATGGGAGGGGGAGGAGCTGTGGGTGATCGACAAGCCGGCCGGGCTGGTCGTGCATCCCGCGCCGGGACACCGCGGCGTGACGCTGGTCGAATGGCTCGCGGAGCGGTTCCCCGGGACGGAGCCGCATGCCGTTCATCGCCTCGACCGCGACACGTCGGGCCTGATGCTCGTGGCGAAGGGCGCGGCCGCGCAGCTCGAGCTGCAGGCGGCCCTGCGGCGCCGCGAGGTCCTGCGCGAGTACCTCGCGCTGCTCACGGGGAAGCTCGAGTCGCGCAGCGGCACGATCGACGCGCCGCTCGGGCGCGACGTGCGCCGGCGCACGGTCATGTCGACCCGCACGGACCGCCCGCGGGAGGCCCGCACCCACTTCGAGGTCGAGCGGTTCACCGGCGATCACACGCTCGTGCGCGTGCAGCTCGAGACCGGCCGCACCCACCAGATCAGGGCCCATTTCGCCGCGATCGGGCACCCGCTCGCCGGCGACCGCGCCTACGGGGGCGCCGACACCCTCGGAATCGGGCGCCAGTTCCTGCACAGCCACCGCCTCGCGCTGCGCGGGCAGGAGTGGCGCTCCCCGCTGCCGCGGGACCTGGCCGCCGCCCTGCGCCGCGCCGACGGGATCGGAGGGTGATGGGGCCGGGGCGGGGCCGTCGCCCCGCCCCGCCTTGCTGCGCGGCTCCTTAAGTCCGGGTTGGAGGTAAGGAGGGAGTTCGCCGCGCCGCAAGACCCCCAAACGAAGGCCGGCCGCCAAACTTGCGTAGACTGGACGGTCCTTCGACCCGGCCCGGTAGGCCGCGGCCCTGCCCGTGCGTGCACTCGCCCGCACGGGTCCCGCGAGACCGCCGCGCCGGTTTCCACCACACCACCAAAAGGGAGCCACATTGGCAGAAGTAGGCGTCAAAGAGCTGCTGCAGGCCGGAGTCCATTTCGGCCACCAAACGCGCCGCTGGCACCCGAAGATGCGTCGCTACATCTTCGGCGAGCGAGACGGCATCTACATCATCGACCTCCTCAAGACCGAGGTCCTGCTGGAGCGGGCCCGGGCCTTCGTGGAGGACCTCACGTCGCGCGGCGGGGTGGTCCTGTTCGTCGGGACCAAGAAGCAGGCCAAGGACACGATCCGCGACGTCGCGGAGGAGGCCGGCATGCTCTACGTCCACGAGCGCTGGCTGGGCGGCCTGCTCACCAACTTCAACACGATCCGCAAGCGGATCAACCGCCTCCACGACCTCACGCGGCTCTCGGAGGAGGGCCAGCTCGCCCTGCTGCCCACGAAGGAGCGCATGTCGATGGAGGCCGAGCTCGAGAAGCTCACGACCAACCTCTACGGCGTTCGCAACATGGAGCGCCTTCCGGACGCGGTCTTCGTGACCGACCTGAAGGTCGAGGAGATCGGCGTGCGCGAGGCCGGGCGCCTGCACATCCCGACGATCGGGCTCGTGGACACGAACTGCGACCCCGAGGCGGTCGACTACGTGATCCCCGGCAACGACGACGCGATCCGCTCGAACGAGCTCGTGATCCGCACGATCGGCGAGTCCGCCGCGCGCGGGCGCGCCGTGCACCTGCGCCACGAGGAGGCGCTGCGCAAGGAGGCCGAGGAGAAGGCGCGCGTCGAGGCCGAGGAACGCGCCCGCCGCGAGGCCGAGGAGAAGGCGCGCGCGGAGGAGCAGGCCCGCCGGGAGGCCGCGGCGGCTGCCGCGGCGGCCGAGGCCGCCCCCGCGCAACCCCAGGCCGGGGGCGAGCAGGCAGCCCCCGCACCGGCCACCGACCCGCAGCCGCAGCCGCAGACCCCGCCCGCAGGAGGAACCGAGCAATGAGCATCAGCGCAGCCGACGTGAAGGCGCTCCGCGACCGTACGGGCGCGGGGATGATGGAGTGCAAGCAGGCGCTCCAGGAGGCCGAGGGCAACACCGACAAGGCGGTCGAGCTGCTGCGCGTGCGCGGCCAGGCGAAGGCCGCGAAGCGCGGCGAGCGCCAGGCGGCCGAGGGGGTGATCGGCCACTACGTGCACTTCAACGGCAAGGTCGGCGCGCTCGTCGAGGTCGACTGCGAGACCGACTTCGTCGCCAAGAACGAGGAATTCGTCGATTTTGCGCGCGAGATCGCCGTGCACGTGGCCTCGGCCGCGCCCCGCTGGGTGTCCGAGGAGGAAGTGCCCGACGACGAGCGCGAGCGCGAGCGGGCGATCTTCGAGGCCCAGGCGGACGAGAGCAAGCCCCCGGAGGTCCGCCAGAAGATCGCCGAGGGACGCCTGCGCAAGTGGCTCGAGGAGGTCGTGCTCCTCGACCAGACCCACGTCAACGCGGAGAAGCACGAGCGCCGCACGATCGAGCAGCTGCGCGCGGAGGTCTCGGCACGCACCGGCGAGAACGTGGTGATCAAGCGATTCGCGAGGTTCGCGGTCGGCGAGTAGCGCCAGCCGTTATTTTTCTGGCGTGTCCGAGGGAGCCGGCAACGGCGGGTCTTCCGCCAACGGTGGGCCCGCCTTTCGACGAGTGCTGCTCAAGCTTTCGGGCGAGGCGCTGCTCGGCGGCCTGGAGTACGGGGTCGAGCCCGAGCGGCTGCACACGATCGCGCGCACGATCAAGCGGGTGCACGAGCGCGGCGTCGAGGTCGCGGTCGTGGTGGGCGGGGGCAACATCTACCGGGGCCTCGAGGGCACCGCGCACGGCATGGACCGCGCAAGCGCCGACTACATGGGGATGCTGGCCACGGTCCTGAACGCGCTCGCGCTCCAGGACGCGCTCGAGCACGAGGACGTCCACACGCGCGTGCTGTCGGCGATCGAGATCCAGGAGGTGGCCGAGCCCTACATCCGCCGCCGCGCGATGCGCCATCTCGAGAAGGGACGCGTCGTGATCTTCGCGTCCGGCACGGGCAACCCGTTCTTCACGACCGATACGGCGGCGGCGCTGCGCGCCCTGGAGATCCACGCGGAGGCGATACTGATGGCCAAGAACAACGTCGAGGGTGTCTACGACATGGACCCGAGCGTCCACGCGGACGCGACGTTCCTCCCCAACATCACCCACCACGAGGCGATCGAGCGCGGGCTGCGCGTGATGGACTCGACGGCGCTGTCGCTGTGCAAGGACAACGACCTGCCGATCTACGTCTTCAACATGGCCGACGAGCGCAACATCGACCGCATCGTGAGCGGCGAGCGGGTCGGGACGCTGGTGGCGACATGATCGACGAGCTGCTGAAGGACGCGCGCGGGCGCATGGGCAAGTCCATCGAGGCCACGCGGCACGAGTTCGCGACGGTGCGCACCGGCCGCGCCTCGCCGCACCTGCTCGACCGCGTGAGCGTGGACTACTACGGCACGCAGACGCCCCTCAACCAGATCGCCACGGTGAACGCGTCGGAGGCGCGCCTGCTCACGATCACGCCGTACGACAAGTCGTCGATCAAGTCGATCGAGAAGGCGATCCAGGAGTCCGACCTGGGCCTCACGCCCAACAACGACGGGAACCTGATCCGGCTGGCGATCCCCGAGCTCACCGAGGAGCGCCGCAAGGAGCTCGTGAAGGTCGTGCACGGCCTCGCCGAGGAGGGGCGCGTCGCGGTCCGCAACATCCGGCGCGACTGCATGCACCACCTGCGCGACCTGCGCAAGGGCGGCGACGCCGGCGAGGACGAGGAGCGCCGCGCGGAGGCCGAGCTGCAGAAGCTCACCGACGCCAACGTCAAGGACATCGACGAGCTGCTGAAGGGTAAGGAAGAAGAGATCCTCGGTGGCTGATCCGGGTGATCGCCCGCGCTGCGTGGCGATCATCATGGACGGCAACGCGCGTTGGGCCGCGAGCCGGGGACTGAGCGTGACCGAGGGACATCGCGCCGGGACCGACACGCTCAAGCGCACGGTCGACGTCGCGGGCGACCTCGGCGTCGAGCAGCTCACCGTGTACGCGTTCTCGACCGAGAACTGGGCGCGGCCCGACCAGGAGGTCACCGGCATCATGTCGCTGTTCGTCGAGCGGCTGCGCCGGGAGGCGCCCGAGCTCGACGACGAGGGCGTGCGCCTGCGGATCATCGGCAGGCGCGACCGCGTGCACGAGCGCGTGCGCGAGGAGATCGAGTGGGCCGAGGCGCTCACCGCGCACAACACGGGGCGCACGCTGTTCGTCGCGTTCGACTACGGAGGGCGCGCCGAGATCCTGCACGCGGCCGAGCGCTACAAGGGGGGCGGGGAGGAGGAGTTCCGCAAGCACCTCTACGCGCCCGACCTCGAGGACCCGCAGCTGATCATCCGGACCGGGGGAGAGCTGCGGATCTCGAACTTCCTGCTGTGGGAGGCCGCGTACTCGGAGCTGTACTTCTCCGAGAAGCTGTGGCCCGACTTCGACCGCGAGGAGTTCGAGCGCGCCGTGGCGTCCTACGGCTCCCGCGAGTACAGGTTCGGGGGGAGGTAGTGCCGCCGGCACGCCGCCCCGCGCCCCGTCGAAGGCGCCGCGGCACCTCCACGGGCGCACGCATCCTGGTGGCGGCGCCCTGGGTGGTGCTGGCGATCGCGATCGTCTTCTACGGCGGCCGCACGCTCTTCGCGCTGCTCGCCTTCGGCCTCGGCGTCGTCGCCCTGACCGAGCTCTACCGGTTGCTCGCGCCCGTGCGCCCGATCAACCTCGCCGGGTTCCTGGGCCTGGCGGGCCTGATCGCCGCCGCCGCATACGGCGGGCAGTTCCAGATCGTGCTCGCGCTCGCCGCCGCGGTGCTCGGCACGGCGGTCCTGGCGATCATCCGGCCGATCCGCCGCCACGTGACGCTCTCGGTCGCGGCGACGCTGCTGGGGGTGTTCTGGATCGGGATGGGGCTCGCGCACGCCGTGCTGCTGTATCGGCTCGACCACGGCGACAGCCTTTTGTTCGACGTGCTGCTTGCGACCTTCGTCGGGGACACCGGTGCCTACTTCGGCGGCCGGCTCTGGGGCACGACGCAGCTCGCGCCCCGCATCTCGCCCGCGAAGACGGTCGAGGGACTGCTCGCCGGCATCCTCGCGGGCACGGCCGCGTTCTGGCTGGCCGGGCTCTACCAGGACTGGCTCTCGGGTACGGACGCGCTGATCATCGGCGTCTGCGTCGCGCTCGCGGCGCCGCTCGGGGACCTCTTCGAGTCGATGGTGAAGCGCGACCTCGCCGTGAAGGACAGCGGGCGCTTCTTCGGCGAGCACGGCGGCGTGCTCGACCGCCTCGACGCGGCGATCTTCACCGTGATCGTCGGGTACTACGTGGCGAACGCGCTCGTCTAGCCGGCCAAGGGGCGCTGATGCGGATTCGTCGGCCATAGGCCGAAGAAGCCGCATCACTGGCCCGGAAGTCCTGTCACTGATCTTTCTCACGATCGCGACGACCGCATTGTTCGCGCGAACGGGATGCGGCCGTTGACACGAACGGCCGGTCGGCGTAACGTCGGTCCGACCGGTCTTCATCCTGCCGACAGTCCGCTCTCTGACCGCCGACGCTTGGCTTCCGGCCGACTTGGCCCGAGCGGGACCGGCCTCTTTCGTCCCGCGCACACGATGCCAGGAGGTGGGCGATGGAATTCCTCGTACTCGTCAAGCCGGGACCGGCGCCGCCGCCGGTCGAGCTCGTTCGAGCCGCACAGGAGTGGATCGACACGAGGCTCTCCGACGGAACGATCGAGTGCAGCTACGCGTTCGTGGGCGGAGGTGGATTCAGCGTGACCAAGGCCGACTCGCACGAGGCGCTGATGGACGAGCTCCTCGACTATCCGCTGTCTCCGTTCGTCGACTACGACGTAAAGCCCCTGATCGGACTCGACCACGCGTTCAAGCGGTTCGTCGCGCTCGCCGAGCAGATGGCCGCGCAGGCCGGCTAGACCAGAGTTGCGCCGCGCCCCTCCGGGGGCGCGGCGCTGCCTCTAACCGGCCGGGAGCGTCACCAGCTCGTCAGCTCCCGCAGAATCGCGCCCCCGAGGCGTTGGCGTGACCACAGTTTGGACAGTCCATATCCGAGCCGGGCCCATACCGGCCGACGCGAGCGTACGGCATTAACCTGCCGGCAGGCAATCGTCCGCGCGACCCAGGAGGTCCTCTTGCCCATCACCGCCTCGGCGATCTCGCTGAACGTCGCCGACCCCGTCGCCTCGGCGAACTTCGCCAAGCAGCATCTCGGCTTCGGCGAGGAAATGGCCGCCGACGGCTTCGTGTCACTCGCCCGGCCCGACGCCGGGTTCAACCTGATCTTCCTGCGCACCGGGCTCGAGAGCTTCAAGCCCGCCGGCATGCGCGACCGCCACGCGGACGGAGTGCTGATCGCCTTCGTCGTCGACGACGTCGACGCGGAGTGCGCACGGCTCGAGCGAGAGGGAGTCGCGATCACCACGCCGCTGCAGACCGAGCCCTGGGGCGAGCGGTTCTTCCAGGTCACCGACCCGAACGGCGTGGTGATCCAGTTCGTGCAGTGGATGGCGGGCCCGACCGGATAAGCGTCCACGTCTGGCTTCACCGGTCGCTCAGCGAATAGACTCCGCGCGTGCGTCGGTTCATCTGCCTGGTGGTCTTCGCCGCGCTCGCGGCGGTGCCGGTGCAGGCGCACGCACTGAAGGGCGGGCTACCGGATCCCTCCTTCGGCTCCGGCGGCTTTGCCGGCGTGAGCACGGCTCCGCAGGGGGAGCGCGAGTCCGGGAACGCCATGGCGCTGGACTCGCTCGGGCGCGTGCTCGTCGGCGGCGCCGTGCAGAACAACGAGCCGAGCGACCCGAACAGCGGCTGGACGCTCGTCCGCTTCACGGCCGGCGGCACGCTCGACACCGGCTTCGGCGCGAACGGCGTGGCACAGGCGCCCGGCCTCTTCGGGCCGAACCTCAACGCGGAGATCAGGGCGCTCGCCGTCGTGCCCGGCAGCGACAAGATCATCGCGGGTGGCATGACGATCGGGCCCTCGATGAACAGTGAGTTCACCGTCGCGCGCTACAACGGCAACGGCTCGCTCGACACGACCTTCGGGCCCGCCGACACGGGCTTCGTGCGGGCCAACGTGAGCGCGTCCTTCGACGACCTCAAGGACCTCGCGGTCGCGGCGGACGGGTTCATCACCGCGGTCGGCCAGGCGGGCCTCAACACCGCCCTGGTCCGCTGGGACTCGGACGGGGCGCTCGACCCGTCGTTCGACGGCCCGGGCGTCGCCGGGAACGGCATGTTCGTGGACGACGTCACCGCCGGGACGGACGACTACCGCGACGTCGAGCTCGAGCCCTCCGGGGCGGTCCGCGCCGTCGGCGTCGCCTCGGGCGCGGAAGGCAACTGGCTGATCGCCCATTACACCTCCACCGGCGCGCGCGACACGAGCTTCAACGGCACCGGCTTCGTCGTCACGAACTTCAGCGGCCAGTCCGACCTCGGTGGCGCCCAGGTGCTGCTGGGCGACACGCTCTACGTGTTCGGGAGCCTCGATGTGGACCCCGGCCCCGCCACCGAGCGCGACTTCGGCGTGGTCGCCTACAACGCGGTCAACGGAGCGGAGCTGGCAGGGACCAAGCTCCAGGTCCCGGTGCCGGGAACCCAGAACCTGCTCGAGGCCGGATTGCAGCGACTCGGCGGCTCCGCCGATCCCTCCGCCGAGCGCTTCCTGTTGGTCGGCCTGGGCGCGTTCGGCGGCGGGACGGGGGCGCAGCTGATGCGGCTGCGGCGCGTGAACGGCACCTCGACGGCGCTCGAGCCCGATCCGGAGTTCGGGTCGGGAGGCGTCATGACGCCTCCCACCTTGGCCGGCGGTGCCTGGCAGGACGTGGCGGTCGACGGGCAGAACCGGCTCGTCGTGGGCGGCGAGCTCGGGGTCTTCCAGACCGCCGACTTCACCGCCGCCCGCTTCGTGGAGGAGACCGCGCAGCCACCCGCCGCGCGGGACGTGGTCGCCCCGGTGATCACGCGCGCCCGCATGTCGCCGCGAGTCTGGAGGGTCAACCGCCGCGGAGCGGCCGAGGTCCGGCTGACCCGCCGGGCGAGGCGTGGCACCACCTTCCGCTTCACGCTCTCGGAGGCCGCGCGCGTGGTGTTCCGGATCGACCGCAAGGTGCGCGGGCGCAAGGTCGGCGGGAAGTGCAGGCGCGAGACACGGCGGAATCGCAAGCGGAGCCGCTGCACGCGCTACGTGCGAGCGGGCTCCTTCGCCCAGGCCGCCCGGGCGGGCGCGAACCGCAAGCGGTTCTCCGGCAGGATCGGCCGGGCAAGGCTGCGGCCCGCCCGCTACCGCGTCACGCTCACCGCGACCGACACGTCCGGCAACCGGTCCCGCGCGAAGCGCCTGAACTTCAGGGTCGTGCGCCGATGACCCGTTCTCGGATAGGTTCACCCGATGGGTAGGGAGACCCGGCGGTCCGTCGTCCTCGTCGCAGCATGCATAGCTGTCGTCCTGGCGCTGCCCGCGACAGCCGGCGCCGTGCTCTCCGGCTTCAACGGGAGGATCGTCTTCGCGAGCGGGCGAAACGAAACGGACGACTCCACGGCGAAGCTCTACCTCCGCACGATCCTCAGCGGCACCGGCGGGGGATCCGCCGGCGGGGCGATCACCACGGCGGTGGCGGTGCAGCACCGCCATCCCACCTGGTCGCCCGACCGCACGAAGATCGCGTACGCGGCCGGCGGCGCCGGGGCCAACTTCGACATCTTCATCCTCGACCTCACGAGCCCGGTCGCGATCCCGCAGAACATCACCAACTCGAACAACGTCACCGACGACCGGCCCGCCTGGTCTCCGGACGGCACGCGGATCGCCTTCGACAGCGAGAACGTCGACGCCAGCAACCAGTTGAACATCAAGATCTACAACGTCGGGACCGGGATCACGACAAACTTCACGTCGACAACCGCCGGAACGTACGAGCACAAGCCGGCCTGGACCCCCGACTCGCAGACGCTCTTCTACGGGACGGGCGAACCTCACCGTCGCCGGCGCCCTCGACGTCGTCAGGCAACCCGCGGACGGGAGCGCGGGCGCGTCGAACGTCGCGGCCGCCCCCGGCATCAGCGAGTTCCAGCCCTCGATCTCGCCCGACGGCATCCGGATGTGCTTCACGCGCGGCGACCTCGGCTCGGGCGCCGCCCGCGTCATCAAGTCGCTGGCGAACGGGGGCGGACAGACTGAGCTCCCCGGCACCTCGGGAGTCGCCAGCTACAACTGCACCTGGTCGCCCGACGGCACCAAGATCGCCTACGTCCAGGGGACCTTTGCGACCGGGGACCTGGTGATGGAGAACGCCGACGGCCCCCTCGTCCTGATCACGCTGGAGAACACGGCCGCGCGCTTCGACGGCAACCCCGACTGGGCGCCCGACGGCCGGCCGGAGTGCCAGGACCGGACGGTCAACGTGAACGTCAACACCGCCGTCACGATCCCGCTGAGCTGCGCCGACACCGGGCCGGCGTACGAGCAGACCGCCGTGACCGTGGACGTGCCCAGCGACGCCACGCCGGCGAACGGCACCCTCGGCGAGGTCCAGCAGGGCAACCCGGCGACCGTGACCTACACGCCGAACGCGAACTTCACCGGCACCGACTCCTTCCAGGCCCGGGTCCGCGACGGCGTCGCCTTCGGCACCCAGCGCGGGACGGTGACGATCAAGGTCGTCACGCCGGTGCCCAGCCCGACACCGCCCGCCCGAACGTCACCGACGTGAGCGTCTCGCCGCGCAAGTGGCGGCGCGGGTCGACGACTGCCGCGGTTCTCGATCGCCCCCGTCGGCACCAGGATCCGCTGGCGCCTCAGCGAGGACGCGCGGACCACGCTCACCTTCCAGCGGGCGCTGCCCGGTCGCCGCGTCGGCAAGCGCTGCCTGCGGCCGACCCGCGCGCGGCGCGGGCGGCCGCGGCTGCACCCGCTTCCGCAACGCGGGGTCGCTGACGCGCGCCAACGCCAAGGCCGGCCTCAACACGCTGCGCTTCCAGGGCCGCCTCACCCGCACGCGCCGCCTCGGGCTGGGCCGCTACCGGTTGAGCGTGGATGCACGCGACGCCGCCGGCAACCGCTCCGTCACCCGCCGCAGCCGGACCTTCAGGATCGTCCGCCGCTGACATGCCCACCGCCCGAGCCGCCCGGCTGGTCCTCGCCTGCCTGATCGCCTTCGGCCTCGCCGCGCCGGCGGCGTCCGCGGCCCCGGCGGTCACCGAGTTCGCCGTCCCGACCGCCGACGGACAGCCGCTTGACATCACACAGGCGCCGGACGGGAGCCTCTGGTTCGTGGAGGGGAACGCGGCCAAGATCGGGAGGGTGGTCCCGAGCGACCCACCGGCGATCACCGACTTCACCACCCCCGAGTTCGGCGGGATGCCCGTCACCGGCCTCCAGCACATCACGGTCGGCCCGGACGGGAACGTCTGGTTCACCGGCGGCAACAACGTCGCGAAGGTGCCGCCCGGGAACCCGACCGGGGGCACGGCCTACGGCGGGCTCGGGATGATCGACGCGCGCGGGATCGCCGCCGGTCCGGACGGCAACCTCTGGATCGTCGACGCGGGCGCCGACGACGTGAAGCGCGTGACCATCAACGGCGCCGCGGTGCCACCCGCTATTTCCGTCGGCGCCGGGTGCGGCCCGCGGAACATCGCCAGGGGCCCCGACGACAACATGTGGGTGACCTGCTTCGCGAACGGCAAGATCGTGCGGATCAAGGGCGACGCGAGCGTCGCGGACCCCTTCACGCTCGCTCCCGGCAGCACGCCCTGGGACATCGCCGCGGGCCCCGACGGCAAGCTCTGGTTCACGGGGCAGAAGCACGACGTGGGCACCATCACCACGGCCGGGTCGCCCACCGGCTTCACCAGCAAGGGCCTTGACCCGTTCGGCATCACGCTCGGCGCGGACGGGGCGCTCTGGTACGCGGAGTTCGGCGACAGCACGATCGGCCGGGTCACCACGGCGGGCGTCACGAGCCAGGTCGGCGGGCTGAGCGCGAACGCCGGCCCCCGTTACATCACGGCGGGTCCCGCGAACACGCTGTGGTTCACCGAGCAGACGGCCAACAAGATCGGCCGGATCACGGGGATCGTGGAGCCGGGCGGCGGCGGCCAGGTCGGGCGCGACACCACCTTGCCGGTCGTGACCAAGGCGAGGATCTCGCCCAAGAACTTGATCGTAGGGCGGGGTGCGACTCCGCTGAAGGCGGTTCGCCGAAAGGGGGCCAGGATCTCGTTCACGCTCTCCGAGCCGGCCGCCGTCTCGCTGCGAATCGAGCGGGCGCTACGGGGCCGTCGCTCGGGACGTCGATGCGTGAGGCCGAAGCGAAGCCTCGCCAAGAAGCGCAGGTGCACGCGCTACAAGCGTGCGGGCACGCTCGAGCGCTCGGGCCGCCAGGGGCGCAACGCCGTTCGCTTCTCCGGACGCATCGGCAAGCGTGCCCTGCGCCGGGGCCGGTACCGCCTCACGATCACCGCGACGGATGCGGCGGGCAACAGGTCGAAGCCCAAGCGGACGAGCTTCCGGATCGTCCGGTAAAGACGGGCAGCTATAGGCTGCTCCGGTGGCCCCCGAGCTCGTCGCGTTGGTCAAGCACGATTGCCCCGTCTGCGATCAGCTGCTGCCGGTGCTCGACGCCGCGGCGGCGCGGGGCGCGCCCGTGCGCGTGCTCTCGCAGTCGAGCCCCGAGGAGACCGCCGGCCAGGCCGCGCGCCTCGGGCTCTCCACGGTGCCGTCCCTCGACGAGGACCTCGCGCTCTCGGAGCGCTATGACCCGGACGCGGTCCCGGCGGTGATGCTGCTCGACGGCGGTGTCGAGCAGGGCCGCGTCGAGGGGATCGCCCGCGAGCGGCTCGCGGCGCTCGCCGCGCGCGCGGACGTCGCGCTCGACCTCGGCGGGCTCCCCGAATGGCGCCCCGGGTGCGCGAGCCTCACGCGCGATCCACAGGTGGCCGCCTCGCTCGCCGCGCGCGCGGCCCGCCGCGAGGGCCGGATCCGCTCGCGCACGATCGAGATCGGCGGGCTCGAGGACCCGTTCGAGGCATTGTTCGACCGCGGTCTCACGGACGGCCTGCCGGTCGTGCCGCCGACGCCCGAGCGGGTGGTGGCGATGCTCGAGCACACGAGCCGCGACCCCGGCGAGGTCGTCGGCGTCGTGCCGCCCTACGACGGCGAAGCGACCATCGAGAAGGTCGCGATCAACGCCGTGATGGCGGGCTGTCCGGCGGCGGCGCTGCCGGTGGTGCTCGCCGCCGTGGAGGCGGCGTGCGCACCGGAGTTCGCGCTGCACGGCCTTGTCGCGACCACCTACCCGGCCGGGCCGACGGTCGTGGTGAGCGGCCCGTACGCCGCGGAGATCGGCATGAACGCGGGCGGCAACTGCCTCGGCCAGGGCAACCGCGCGAACCTCACGATCGGCCGCGCGCTGCAGCTCGTCGTGCGCAACATCGGCGGCGGCAAGCCCGGTGAGGAGGACCGCGCCACGCACGGGCAGATGGGCAAGGTCGGATCCTGCTTCGCGGAGCTCGCGGACGAGGCGCCCTGGGAGCCGCTCGCCCAGGCACGCGGCGTGCCGGCGGGGGAGACCGGCGTCACGTTGATGGCGACGGAGGCGCCGCGCGCGATCGTCGACCAGCTGGCGCGCGAGCCCGAGGGGCTGTGCGCCTCGCTCGCGCTCGCCCTCGAGTCGGTCGCGACGCCCAAGCAGCGGCTCGCGTTCGACGCGATGCTCGTGGTCGGCCCCGAGCACGGGCGCGTGTTCCGGGAGGCGGGGTGGAGCCGCGCGCAGGTGCAGGAACGCCTCCACGCGCTCACCCATCGGCGGGCGGGCGACGTGGTGCGCGGCGCCCTCGGCGCGCCGGAGGGGGTCGACCCGCAGTTCGTGAGCGACCCCGAGATGCCCGTCGCGAAGTTCGCGGCCGCCGACCGCATCCTGCTCGCCTACGCGGGCGGTGACGCGGGGCTCTTCTCGATGGTGTTCGGGGGCTGGGCCTCCGGTGAGATAGGCTCGGCGCCCGTGAGCAGGAGCATCGAGCCGTGGCGCTAGAGACCCTCGAGGTCCTCGATCCGACGCCGGAGCGCGAGGCCGCCGGGCTGCCGCTCGCCGCACCCGCGGCGCCCGGTGCGCGCATCGCCCTGCTCGACATCCGCAAGCCCCGCGGCGACGTGTTCCTCGACGAGCTCGAACGACTGCTCGCGGAGCGCGGTCACGCGGTCGAGCGCACGATGAAGCCGACCTTCACGAAGCCCGCGCCGGTCGACGTGCGGCGCGAGATCGCCGCGCGCTGCGATGCCGTGATCGAGGCGCTCGCCGACTGAGGTTCCTGTGTGTCGTGCGGTCTGCGCGACGTGCTCGAGTTCGAACGGGACGGCAGGCCGGCGGTGCTCGTCGCCTCCGACGTGTTCACCGCGGCGGCGGACAAGCAGGCGCGGATGCTCGGCCAGCCCGCGGCACGCCGCGCGTTCGTGCCCCATCCGGTCCAGGACCGCACCGACGACGAGCTGCGCGCGCTCGCGGGGTCCGTCGTGGACGAGCTGCTCGAGGCGCTCAGCGCCCGATAGTCCGCACGAGGTCGCGCGCGTGCACGTCGAAGCCGCCGACCAGCTCGCGCAGGCCGGCAAGCGCGGCCCGCAGCTCCGGATCGCCGACCTCCACCGGGAGCATCGAGTCCTGGAGCGTCGCGAGCGCGTTGTCGGCGCGGCCGACCGCCTCCACGGCGCGGTCGATGAATCCCTTCGCGCCGATCGACGCGAGGCCGGGGGACCCGGTCTCGAACTTGCGCTGCGCCAGCCCGTGGCGCTCGGCGAACCCCGAGTGGATGCGCGTTGCGCGGCCGTAGGCGAGCTGCACCGGCCTGAAGAGGCCCTCCTCGAGCTCGTCCGCGCGGTGCGTGTCGAGCTGCTCGTACGCGGCGCCGAGCGCGGCGAGCGCGACCCCGATCTCGTCGGTCGCGTCCGCGAGCTCGTCGAGCAGCTGCTGCCGGCCTTCCGCTGTGGTCTGCAAGGCCGGCGCGCCTAGCTGGCGTTCCCGCCGCCGATCTCGACGGCCCCGGAGGGCGCGCTGAGGTCGAGCGGCTCGTTGTAGTCGCTGAAGGTGGCCTCGTCCCCGGCGGTCGTCGGAGTGCTGTCGTCGCATTTCGGGTCCTGCTTGCCGCCGGGGCGCTCGGGCCCCGTCGCGAGCGTGCGCAGCGGGAGCGGCTCGCCAGAGGCCGCGACGAACAGCTTGCCCGGGTTGGTGCCCGGCCGATCGCCCTTGTCGACGATCACGACCGCCTCCTGCCCGTCGACGGTGGCCTTGCCGCCGTGCTCGAGCGTGCCGTGGCCCTTCACGAGGCACGCCGCGAGCGTCTTCGTGTCGAGGTCCTTGGTGACGCTCTGCAGCTCGCCCGAACCGGCCGGGGTCTTGAGCCACCGGTCCGCGAGCTGCTGGGCCGCCTGGCCGGTCCCCTGCTGGTTCCAGAAGGCCGCGTTGGCCTTGATGTACAGCGAGCCGTCGACGATGACGATCGAGGCCGTGGCGTCGCCCTGGCCGATCGTGAGCCGGAGCTTCGACGGGAGGCCGACGTCGGCCTTCACCTCCGTCGCCTTCTTCCCGGCGCCCTGCGTGCCCTCGAGGTGGAAGCTCTCAGCGCGCCGGAGCGCCGCGGCGGCGTCCGCGAGGATCGCCCGCGGCGGCTTGGACTCGATGCCGTTCGCGGCGTTCGAGCCCGAGTCCTTCGAGCCCGAGTCCTTCGAGTCGTCGCTGCCGCAGCCCACGACCGTCGCGAGCGGGACGAGCATCAGCACGGCTGCGCGACGGGCCCTCACCGCCCACAACGTAGCGATCGGCGCGGCGGTGCGACGCATCAGCGGGCAGCGAACTGTGATTCACTGTTCACGTGAAGATGCGTGAGCGGCTGCTGGCCGCGGGTCACGAGCAGGTGGCGTCGGGAGGATGGGCCGCGACCAGTGTCGTCGACGTGGCCCGCAGGGCCGGCGTGTCGACCGGCGCGCTCTATCGCCATTTCGCCGGCAAGGGCGAGCTCTGCGCCGAGATCTTCCGCGCGGCGGCCGATCGGGAGGTGTCGCTGATGCGTGAGATCGCCGCCCGCGACGGCGACGCGCGCGAGCGCCTTGCCGCGTGCGTGGAGACCTTCTGCCGGCGCGCGCTGGCCGCCCCGACGCTCACCTACGCCCTGATGGCGGAGCCGGTCGACCCCGCCGTCGAGCAGGCGCGGATCGAGAGCAAGGCGGCCCACCGGGCCGTGTTCGCGGGCCTGCTCGCGGAGGGCGTCGAGGCCGGCGGATGGCCGGCGCTCGACGTCGACGTGGCGGCCGGGGCGCTCGTGGGGGCGATGCAGGAGGCGGTCGCGCTCAACCCCGCGGGCGGCGACGCGCTGGTGGCATCGCTCGTGAGCTTCGCGCTTCATTCCGTCCAAGCCCAAGCACCAGATCGGAGTCTCCAGAGATGACCACGATGCCGCGCACCGCAGCGACCGACACCCACGAGGTGATCAACCAGTCGGAGCCGTTCGTCGACGTGAACGTGTTCGACTCCGACCCTGCCCTGCGGGAGGCGGTCGAGCGCGAGGGCGGCGGCTGGGGCGTCGACCGGCTGCGCGACTTCGGCCAGGTGGCGGGATCCGCGGAGGCCGACGGGCATCGCAGGCGGGCGCAGCGCAACGTCCCGGTCCTCCATCAGCACGACCGCTTCGGCCACCGCGTGGACGAGGTCGAGTACGACCCCTCGATGCACTGGATGCTGCGGCTCGGCATCGAGCGCGAGGTCGCCTCGCTCGCGTGGCGCGACCCGCGGCCGGGCGCGCACGTCGTGCGCTACGGGCTCTTCTACCTCATGAACCAGCTCGACACCGGCCCCTGCTGCCCGATGTCGATCAACTACGCGGCGACGCCCACGATCCGCCAGGACGCAGCGCTTGCGTCGGAGTGGGAGCCGCGCCTCACGCTGCCCGACTACGACCGCTTCGCCCAGGCCGGAATGGTGATGACCGAGAAGCAGGGCGGCTCGGACCTGCGCGCCAACACCACCGTGGCCGAGCCGGTCGGGGACGGCTGGTACGAGCTCACCGGGCACAAGTGGTTCTGCACGCATCCCGTGTTCGAGATGTTCTTCACGCTCGCGCAGGCGCCGGGCGGGATCACCTGCTTCGTGGCGGAGCGCCCCCACCCGGGCTTCCGCCTCCAGCGCCTGAAGGACAAGCTCGGCGGGCGCTGCCTGGCCTCGAGCGAGGTCGAGTTCGACCACCTGCCGGCGCGCGCCCTCGGCGAGGAGGGTCGCGGCACCGCATTCATGATCGAGCAGATCATCTGGACCCGGATCGACACGATGGTCGGCGTGGCGGGGATGATGCGGCGCCTGCTGAACGAAGCGGTCTGGCACACGCGCCGCCGCAGCGCGTTCGGCGCCCCGCTCGCCTCGCAGCCGGCGATGGTCAACGTGCTCGCCGACCTCGCGCTCGAGGCGGAGGCCGCCGCGCAGGCCTCGTTCCGTGTCGTGCGCGCCTTCGACGAGGGGGACCGCACGTTCGGGCGCATGGCGCTCGCGGTGATGAAGTACTGGATCTGCAAGCGCGGCGGCCCGCTCGCGGCCGAGGCGCTCGAGTGCCTGGGCGGCAACGGCTACATCGAGACCCAGCAGGCGCCGGTCGCCCAGTTCTACCGCGACATCCAGCTCGGCACGGTGTGGGAGGGCTCGGGCAACGTGATCGCGCTGGACGTGCTGCGCGCGATGGCACGCCAGCCCGAGAGCGTCGACGCGTTCATGGCGGAGTGCGAGTCCGCGCGCGGGGCGGACCCGCGCCTCGACGCCCACCTCGACGCGACGCACGCCGCGCTCGCCGAGCTGAGCCGTGGCGAGCCGCAGTTCGCCGCGCGCGCGCTGGTCGAGGACATGGCGCTCGCGCTCCAGGCGTCGCTGCTGGTGCGCAACGGGCCCGCCCCGGTCGCGGACGCGTTCTGCGCGGCGCGACTCGGAGGCCGCCACCGCGCATTCGGCACGCTGCCGCGCGGCGTGGACGCGGCGCCGCTCGTGGACCGCGCGCTGGCGGCGTAGCCCGCCGCGCCCGAGTGCTCGGCCGGCGCGGCGGCTTGAGTCCGCGCCGGTCTTGTGTTACGAAGCGGTTCAAAGCTCATGGCCCCTGGGCGTCAAACGCGCCGCCGCCGCCCACCGGATGCTGATGCAGGCGGGGCTCGCACCGAGCTGATCGGCTACGCGGCCAGGATCCTCCTGGTGGCGGGCGCGTACTTCGGCACCGCCAAGCTCGGGCTGCAGCTCGCGTTCGAGCACGAGAGCATCACAGCGGTCTGGCCGCCGACGGGCATCGCGCTCGCGGCGGTCGTGATCTGGGGCTACCGGATGTGGCCCGGCGTCGCGCTCGGCGCGGCGCTCGCGAATGCCCTGACCGGGGACGTCCCGGCCGGGACGGTGCTCGGCATCACGGCCGGCAACACGCTCGAGGCCCTGGTCGGGGCCTACCTGCTGGTGCAGGTGGCGGGCTTCAGGCCCTCGCTCGACCGCGTTCGCGACGTGCTCGCGCTCGTCGTGCTGGGCGCCGGGCTCAGCACGATGGTGAGCGCCACGGTGGGCGTGACGAGCCTCTGGGCCGGGGGCGAGATCGACGCGGCCGGCGACCTGCCGTCGGCCTGGCGGGTCTGGTGGCTCGGGGACATGGCCGGCGACCTCCTGGTCGCGCCGTTCCTGCTCGTGCTCGCGAGCGGCGCGCGCCCGATCCTCCGACCCGTGAGAATCGTCGAGGCAGGCGCGCTCATGTGCGTGCTCGTCGGCCTCAGCCTGCTCGTCTTCTCCGAGGAGACCCCGTACACCTACCTGATCTTCCCGCCCCTGATCTGGGCGGCCCTGCGATTCGGTCAGCTCGGCGCGACGACCGCGAGCCTGGTCGTCGCGGGCATCGCGGTCGTCTTCACCGAGAGCGACACGGGGCCCGTTCGCGCGCGGCTCGCAGGACGACGCGCTGCTGCTCTCGCAGATGTTCATGGGCGTCGCGGGCGCGACGACCCTCCTGCTCGCCGCGATCACGAGCGAGCGCAGGCGGGCGGAGTCGCAGCTTCAGAGCGCGCACGACAAGCTCGAGCTGAAGGTCGAGGAGCGCACGGCGCAGCTCGTGCGCTCGAACAAGGAGATCGAGCTCCAGGCGCTGATCGCGCGCAACATGGCCGAGGGCGTCTGCCTGATCAGGGCCGCCGACTCGACGATCGTGTACGCCAACCCGGAGTTCGAGCACATGCTGGGCTACGGTCCCCAGGAGCTCGACGGGAAGCACGTCACGGCGCTCGTCCATGACGACGGAGGCGTCGCCCCGGCGGAGGTGGCGCTGCGGATCACCCGGGAGCTGGAAGGAGCGGGCGACGCGACCTACGAGGTCCGCAACAGGCGCAAGGACGGCACGCCGGTCTGGTGCCGTGCGCACACGTCGTCGTTCGACCACCCGGAGTACGGCCGCGTCTGGGTCGCGGTCTACGAGGACATCACCCAGCGCAAGCGCGCGGAGGAGCGGTTCCGCGAGCTGCTGGAGTCGGCGCCGGACGCGATGGTGATCGTCAACGAGGACGGCGAGATCGTGCTGGTCAACGCGCAGGTCGAGACGGTCTTCGGCTACGGACGCGAGGAGCTGCTCGGCCGGCGGGTCGAGGTCCTGGTCCCCGAGCGCCGTCGCGGCACGCACGTCCTCGAGCGGGAGGGCTACGTGGCCGACCCGCACGCACGGCCGATGGGGGCGGGGCTCGACCTCTACGGCCGGCGCAAGGACGGGACGGAGTTCCCGGTCGAGGTCAGCCTCAGCCCGCTCCCGACCGAGGAAGGCCTGCTGATCTCGAGCGCGATCCGCGACGTCACGGAGCGCCGCCGGGCCGATGTGCTGCAGCGGAGCTTCGTCCCCGAGCGCCTCCCCGAGCCGCCGGGGGTGCGGCTCGCGGCCCGCTTCGTGCCGGGCGGCGCGGGCGTCGAGGTGGGCGGCGACTGGTACGACGTCTTCGACGTCGACCACGGGAGCATCGGGCTGGTGATCGGCGACGTCGCGGGGCGGGGTGTCCAGGCGGCTGCCGTGATGGCGCAGCTGCGCAACGCCCTGCGCGCCTACGCGCTCGACTCGCATCCGCCCGCGGCCGCCCTCGAGCGCCTCAACAGGGTCGCCTGCACCTTCGAGCACAGCGTGATGGCCACGCTGATCTTCCTCGTCTTCGATCCGGGCTCAGGTCTCGTCCGGCTCGCGAACGCCGGGCACCTGCCGCCGCTCCAGCTCAAGCCGGACGGCTCCACCAGGTTCCTGGACGAGGGGAGGTCGCTGCCCGTCGGGGCCCTTCCGGGAGCGCTCTACACCGAGGCCGAGTACCTGCTCGACCCGGGCTCCGCGCTGCTGCTCTACACGGACGGGCTCGTCGAGGAGCGCCGCGTCCCGATCGACGACGGCCTGGCGCGCCTCGCGGAGTGCGCGAGCACCGGACACGAGGACCTGGACGGCCTCTGCGACCGCCTGCTCGAGACGCTCGGGCCTGGCGGAGAGGACGACGTCGCGCTGCTGGCGCTCGCGCCGATCCAGCTCGTGCCGGGATGCCTGCGGCTGACCATGCCGGCCGACCCCCTCACGCTCACCGCGCTGCGCCGCGCGCTGCGCCGCTGGCTGGCACAGTGCGAGGCGAGCGACGCCGAATGCAACGACATCGTGCTCGCGTGCAACGAGGCGTTCGCAAACGCGATCGAGCACGCATACGGTCCCGCCGACGGCTCGGTGGAGATGGACGCGACGCTGGCCGATCACGAGATCTCGATCACGGTCCGCGACTTCGGCCGCTGGCGCGAGCCGCGAGGGCACAACCGCGGACGTGGCCTGGGGCTCATGGAGGCGGTCATGGACTCGGTCAGCGTGACGAGGGGGGAGACGGAGGGAACGCAGGTGAGGATGACCAGGAAGCTCAACGGGTCTCCCGACGCCTGAGCCACGGCGCCCGGCCGCCTCGAGACCGCGGTGGTACGGTGGCACGGCCGCTCCCGCGATGCGACGCCTGAGCTCTCAAGACGCGTCATTCCTGCACCTCGAGGACCCGGTCAGCCACATGCACATCGGCTCCGTGGCGATCCTCGAGGGACCGCCCCCGTCCTACGACGAGCTCGCCGAGCGCGTGCGGGCGAATCTGCCGCTGGCCCCGCGCTACCGCCAGCGGGTCCACTTCGTGCCGCTCGCCCTGGGCCGGCCGGTCTGGGTGGACGATCCCCACTTCAACCTCGGCTACCACCTGCGCCGCACGGCCCTCCCGGACCCGGGCGGCGACGAGCAGCTTCGCCTGCTGATCGGGCGAGTCATGTCGCAGCAGCTCGATCGCCACAAGCCGCTCTGGGAGATGTGGATGATCGAGGGCCTCAGCGAGAATCGCTGGGCCCTGTTGACCAAGGTGCACCACTCGGTCGTCGACGGTGTCGCGGGCGCCGAGCTGCTGTCGGCGATCCTCGACGAGGAGCGCGAACCTGAGCGCGTGCCGCCGGAGCACTGGCGCTGCGAGCGTCAACCGTCCGGCGCGGAGCTCGCGCTCCGGGCGCTCGGCGACAGGGCGCTGAGTCCCGTCGCGGGCGTGCGATCGGCGCTCGGCTCGCCGGGCGCGGCAGTCGGGCGCGCGGTCGAAACGGCCCAGGGCCTCTTGACGATGGCCGGGATCCTGCGCGCGCCGCATGCGTCGTCGCTCAACGGCCCGATCGGCCCGCACCGGCGCTGGGACTGGGCGCGGTCACAGCTGTCGGACGTCAAGCGGATCCGCAACGCGTTCGGGGGCACGGTCAACGACGTGGTGCTGACCGTGATCGCCGGAGGCTTCCGCGAGCTGCTCGTCTCGCGGGGGGAGCGGACCGACCGGGTCGTGCGCTCGCTGGTCCCCGTCTCGGTGCGCTCCGCCGAGGAGCGCGGCGACTACAACAACCGGGTCTCGGCGCTGTTCGCGGACCTGCCGGTGGGGATCGAGGACCCGGTCGAGCGGCTCGCCTCCGTCCGCGGGCAGATGGAGCAGTTGAAGCGCTCCCACGAGGCCGTGGCGGGCGACGTGCTCGTTGGCCTGTCCGGCTTCGCCCCGGCGATGCTGCTGGCGCTCGGCCTGCGAACGGCGACGCACGTGCCGCAGCGGAACGTCAACACGGTCACGACGAACGTCCCCGGGCCCCAGCGGCCGCTGTACGCGGCGGGCCGGCGGATGCTCGAGTGCCTTCCCTACGTGCCGCTGGGCGGCCACGTGCGGGTTGGCGTTGCGATCTTCTCGTACGACGGCGGGCTCAGCTTCGGCGTCACGGGCGATTACGACCGGGCACCCGACCTCGGGGTCCTCTGCAGGGGGATCGAGCGCTCGATGGCCGCGCTGCTCGAGGCCGCCGAGGCCCGCGAGTCAGCCCCGCCGCCGAGCGCGCGCGCCGCGCAGCGACAGCCCGGCAGCGGAGCCCGAGGCTAGGCGGCCACCACGTGCCGGTGCTGCGCGAAGAGCGCGAGCGCGTAGCGCCCGCGGGGTGCTCGCGCACGCGCTCGACGAACGCGGCCGTGTGCGGGCGGCAGCACGTCCGGCTGGGGAAGCGGGACGCCGTACCCGGGCGGCACCACGACCGCGGCGGATAGCGCTGCGAAGGTCAGGTCGGCCGCGCCGAAGCGCTCGCCGCACAGGTACGGGCGGCCGTCGGCGAGCAGCCCGGCGACGAAGTCGAGCTCGCGCCACACCGCCGCCTCGTCCTCGGTCTCGATCCCAGGCCGGATGTCGAGCGCGCGCCGGGCGAAGCGCACGACGAGCGGCCACCCGTAGCGGATCGCGCGGTCCTCCCATCGCGGCACGCCCTGGTTGTTGAACCGCAACATGAGCTTGCGCTGGGCGAGCATGTGGACGTACATGAGCCGCCGTCCCTTCGGCCCCAGTTCGTCGTCGAGGCGCCGGCACAGTTGCTCCACTTCGGCGCGCGCTGACGGCTCGGCGGGGAACAGCCGCTGCGCGGGCGGCGTGCGCTCGTCGACCCAGGCGAGGATCTCCGCCGAGTCGGCGAGCACTCCATCGGGCGTGACAAGTACCGGAACCGTGGCTCCGCCCCCGGCACGTCGTGCTGCGAGCCGGTGAATGCCCTGGACGTGGCGCTCCTCGCGATAGGGCATACCGATGCGCTCCAGAGCCCACCGCGCCTTCTCGCAGTAGTGGCTGATCGGAATCGTGATGAGCCGCAGCACGCCGCGCTCAGAGGTCGACGATGACCTTGAACCCGCCCCAGAACATCCGCTTGGCGTCGAACGGCATGTCCTTCGAGCTCATCATGTCGGCCAGGCGCGGGTCCTTCATCACCTTGGCGTTGATCCGGTCGCGGTCCGCGCGCGACTTGAACACGATCCACGAGAATACGGCGACCTCGTCGGGCTTCTGCTTGACGGCCTGCGGGAACGAGGTGACCTTCCCCGCCTTCACGTCGTCGGCGACGCATTCCCGGTATTCCAGCGCGCCGTGCTCGCGCCAGACCTTGCCCGCCTTGCGGGCCATCCGGCGGTAGGCATCGACCTTCTCCTTCGGGACCGGCAGGACGAATCCATCGACGTAGCTGGGCATCTGAACCTCCTCGATCGGTGGTGTTCGTATAGACCGGCCGGCGCGCGGCAACTCATCGGTTGCCGCGAAGGATGCCGGGTGCGGCGCTACCGGCGTGGCGGCGGGGGCCGGAGCCACCCTCCCTACACTTGATCGTCCATGAGGAAGCTCGTGATCCTTGGCTCCACGGGGTCGATCGGCGTGCAGGCACTCGACGTCGTGGCCCGCAGCGACGACCTCCGGGTGGTTGGCCTGTCCGCGTCGACCAGCTCGGAGCGGCTGCTCGCGCAGGCCGCGGAGTTCGAGGTGCCGCGGGTGGCGCTCCATGACGAGGCCGCGGCCGAGCGGGCGCGTGGCGACTGGACGGGCGACGTGCTGTCGGGCGCCGAGGGCCTCGTCCGCCTGATCACGGAGTCCGGGGCCGACCTCGTCCTGAACGGGCTGGTCGGGTCCGCCGGGCTCGCGCCGACCGTCGCGGCGCTCGGCGAGGGCATCGACGTCGCGCTCGCCAACAAGGAGAGCCTCGTGGTCGGCGGCGACCTCGTGATGCAGCTGGCCGAGGCCACCCGCGCGCGCGTGATCCCGGTCGACTCCGAGCACTCGGCGCTGCATCAACTGCTCGACCGGCAGGCCCCGGGGACGGTCGAGCGCATCGTCGTCACCGCGTCGGGCGGCCCCTTCCGGGGGATGAAGGCCGACGATCTGCGCGACGTCCAGGTGCGCGACGCGCTCGCGCACCCGACCTGGGAAATGGGCGGGAAGATCACGATCGACTCGGCGACGCTGATGAACAAGGGCCTCGAGGTGATCGAGGCGCACCACCTCTTCGGCATCGGCTACGACCGCATCGGCGTGGTCGTGCATCCGGAATCGATCGTGCACGCGATGGTCCATCTCAACGACGGGGCCGTGCTCGCGCACCTCGGTCACCCCGACATGCGCGTGCCGATCTCCTACGCGCTGCACCATCCCGAGCGTGCCGACGTCCCGGTCAGGACGCTCGACCTCGCCGAAGTCGGGCGGTTGACCTTCGAGGCGCCGGACCTCGAGACCTTCCGCTGCCTCGCCCTGGCGCGTGACGCAGCGGCCGCCGGGGGCACAGCGCCCTGCGTGCTCAACGCCGCCAACGAGGTCGCGGTCCACGCCTTCCTCTCGGAGGCGCTCGGGTTCCTCGACATCGCGCGCGTGATCGAGGGGACCCTCGAGGCAACCGAGCCCGGCCCCCTGATCAGCTTCGAGGACCTCTACGAGGCCGACGCCGAGGCGCGGCGCACCGCCTCTGCCCTCGTGCAGGGGCTGGCGGTGGGCGCTTGAGCTGGTTCCTGGCGTTCGCGGGGTTCGCCGTCCTCATCCTGTTGCACGAGTTCGGCCACTTCGTGGCGGCGAAGGCGACGGGCATGCGGGTCGAGCGCTTCGCGCTGTTCTTCCCGCCCTACCTGGCGCGGCACCGGCGCGGTGAGACCGAGTACTGCGTCGGCGCCGTGCCGCTCGGCGGCTTCGTGAGGATCACCGGGATGAACCCGGAGGAGGAGCTTCCTCCGGACATCGCCCCGCGGGCCTACTACCACCAGCCCGTGTGGAAGCGCATCGTGGTGATCGGCGCCGGGCCGGCGGTCAACCTCCTGATCGCGTTCGTGCTGCTGTTCTTCCTCGCGTTCGGCGCCGCCGAGAGCGAGCCGCGCGTCGCCGACACTACGCCCGGATCCGCCGCCGCGCAGGCGCTGAAGCCGGGCGACCGCATCCTGTCGGTCGACGGCCGGCGCACGGAGGACCCGGCGGTGCTCGCGCGCCAGATCTCGAGCCACCGCTGCGAAGGACGCCAGCAGCCGGGGTGCCGCGCCGCGACGCCCGCGGTGGTGCGGATCGAACGCGACGGGGAGGTCCTCACCCTGCGGGTGCGCCCGCGCTACAGCGCCGAGGCCAAGCGCACGGTGATCGGGTTCGCCTTCGGCCGCAGGCCGCTCAACCCGAGCATCCCCGAGGCTGCGAACCTCTCGGTCGACCTGATGTGGACGGTCACGACGGGAACGATCGAGGCGATCTCCCAGATCTTCAACCCGGATCGCCGCGACGAGATCTCCGGGGTCGTGGGGAGCTACGAGGTGACCCGCCAGGCCTTCGAGTTCGACATGCGCAGGGCCCTCACGCTGCTCGCCCTGATCAGCCTCTCGCTCGGGGTCGTGAACCTCTTCCCGTTCCTGCCGCTCGACGGCGGCCACATCTTCTGGAGCGTCGTCGAGAAGCTGCGCGGGCGCCCGGTGCCCTACCGGATCATGGAGCAGAGCGGGGTGCTCGGCTTCATGCTCGTGATCTTCCTGTTCGTCGTCGGTTTCTCGAACGACATCGGGCGATTGACCGGGGACGGATTCAACGCGCGCTAGCTGGGCGTTATGCTCGCGTGCGGGCGTCTTGAGAGGAGAGGTTTGATGGAGCGCGCAACGGTCGACAAGGCCGGCACGCCGACAGGTGTGCACGGCACAACGGTGGCGGAGGCATTCGAGCTCACAGCCCGGGCGAACCCCGAGCGGGTGGCGCTGCGCACGCGCGGCGGCGAGAAGGAGATCTCGTGGGGCGAGTACCTCACGCAGGTCGACCGTGTCGCGCACGGCCTGCGCGACCTCGGCGTCGAGCGCGGCGACGTGGTCGCCGTGATGCTCGCGAACCGGCCCGAGTTCCACCTCGCCGACGCAGCCGCGATGAGTATCGGGGCGACCCCGTTCTCCCTCTACCAGACACTTGCGCCCGACCAGATCGCCTACCAGCTCGCCGACTCGGGGGCGGAGGTGGTGATCACCGAGCCCGCGTTCCTCGAGCGGGTCCGCACGGCGCGCGAGAAGACGCCCGGCCTGCGCCACGTCGTGCTGGTCGATTCGAGCGGGGAGGAGGGGACAGTGCCCTTCGACGACCTGCTCCGAAGCGAGGGCGACGCCGAGGACATCCGCCGCGCCCGCGCCGAGGTCGAGCCGGGCGACCTGCTGACGTTGATCTACACGTCCGGCACGACGGGGCCGCCGAAGGGCGTGCAGATCACGCACGACAACATCATGAGCGCGGTGCGCGGGTTCGAGGACGTGATCGACTTTCCCGAGGGTGCCCGCGTCGTTTCCTACCTTCCGATGGCACACATCGCCGAGCGCGCAACGGGCCACTACATCCCGATCGTGCTCGGCCATTCGGTCACGTGCTGCCCGAACCCACGCGAGGTGATCGCCTACCTGCCCGAGGTGCGGCCGAACTGGTTCTTCGCGGTACCGCGGATCTGGGAGAAGCTCAAGGCGGGGCTCGAGGCGATGGTCGAGGGCGAGCAGGACGAGCAGCGCAAGCGTGCCCTGAAGTGGGCTGTCGACGTCGGCCACCAGAAGGTGCGCCTCGAGCAGAGCGGCAAGACGGTGCCGGACGAGCTGGCCCAGGAGCACGCGAAGGCGGACGCGATGGTGCTCGCCAAGCTGCGCGAGCAGCTCGGCCTCGACCAGCTGGAGGCCGTGTACGTGGGCGCCGCCCCGACGCCGATCGTGGTGCTCGAGTTCTTCCACGCGATCGGAGTGCCGGTCGCCGAGCTCTGGGGTCTCTCCGAGAGCTGCGGCAGCGGCACGGTCAACCTGCCGCACGCGATCAAGCTCGGCACGGTCGGGCAGGTCGCGCCGAACATGGAGCTGAAGATCGCCGCGGACGGCGAGGTGCTGATCCGCGGCCCGCAGATCATGAAGGGCTACCGCAACATGCCCGACAAGACGGCCGAGGCGATCGACGACGAGGGCTGGCTGCACACCGGCGACATCGGCGAGCTCGACGACGAGGGCTACCTGAAGATCGTCGATCGCAAGAAGGAGCTGATCATCAACGCGGCCGGCAAGAACATCTCGCCGGCGAACCTGGAGGCGAAGCTGAAGGCGCACCCGCTGGTCGGGACCGCCTGCGTGATCGGCGACCAGAAGCCGTACCTGACGGCGCTGATCGTGCTCGACGCCGACATCGCGCCGGTGTGGGCCGCGGGCCAGGGCATCGAGGACACCTCGCTGGAGGCACTGGCCGACAACGACGCGGTGCGCGCCGAGATCCAGAAGGGGGTGGACGACGTCAACTCCCAGGTCTCACAGGTCGAGGGCCTCAAGAAGTTCACGATCCTGCACGCCGACTGGCTGCCGGGCGGGGACGAGCTGACCCCGACGATGAAGCTCAAGCGCAAGCCGATCGCGCAGAAGTACGCGGGCGAGATCGAGTCGATGTACGCGAAGTAGCCGCGCCGGCGGCTACTCGCGGCAGCTACGCGGGGGCCTGCTCCGGAATCGCGCCCAGCTGCTGCATCATCGCCATCGCGTCCATCACGCCCCAGTGCTCCGTGGCCTGGCCGTCGCGGGTGCGGACGATGTCGATGCCCTCCATCTCGATCTTCTTCCCGGTCGGCGGCACTCCCATGAACTCACCCTGATGAGTCCCCGTCACGGTCATCCGGGCACAAACCAGGTCCCCCTCGGCGAGCATCTCGTGAGGCTCCATGCGCAGATCGGGAAACGCGGAGCGGAACATCGCAAAGAACTGCTTGACGCCTTCCTTGTTGGGCTCGAGCCCCGGGAACTCCTCGTGCTCGACCAGGTCGTCGGCGAGGAGCTCGTCCAGCGCGGCGAGATTGCCCGCGCTCACCTCCTGGTAGAGACGACGCATGAGGCTCTTGGGGTCTTCGGACATCGGCCTGCTCCTTTCCGGTGGATGAACACTAGCGACCTTCTGCGCGCCGGTAGCGAACGTAGACGACGCCCCCGCCGAACGTCCGTCGTCTCGACCAGCTCCAGGTCGATCCGCTCGTCGAGAGCGGGGAAGTACGGCGTGCCGCCGCCCAGGACGATCGGGCTGACGAACAGCCGGTACTCGTCGACAAGGCCGAGCTTCACGAACGTGCAGGCAAGGCCGGCGCCGCCGACGGCCAGGTCCTTCCCCGGTTGCGCCTTCAGCCGCGCGACCTCTTCGACAGCTCCGTCCCGGGACCAGCCTGGCATTGCCCTCGACGTGCTCGAGTGTCTTCGAGAACACGACCTTCGGCACGGTTCTTCCAGATGCGGGCGAACTCGAGCACGTGCTCCGCGGCCGCCGGGTTCTCGTCAGCGGTCTCCCAGTACAGCATCACCTCGTACAGCCGCCGCCCGCAGAGGTGCGCGCCCATCTCCCCCGTCTGCTGGTTGTGGAACCGATGCAGCTCCTCGTCGGGCACCGACCAGTCGATCTCTCCGCGCGGCCGGCGATGAAGCCGTCCAGCGATACCCCCATCGAGTAGATCAGCTTCCTCATCACGACAATTCATACTGCACGACCACCTTTCCGCGCCGGCCGCGCTCAACCGCGATACTCCGCGACAGATGCCCGACACACCGACCCTGTTCGTTTGCCACGGCGATGACGGCGGCCCGCGGATCCATCCGTGCCGCCGGGTGCAGGAGGCGCTGCGCGCCGCCGGCATCGAGTACGACAAGGTGATCGCTGCCCACGGCAATCCGATCCCGTTCCTGCGCAAGGGCTCGCGTGACGCGCTGCGCGATGCGACCGGGGACACGAAGCTGCCGACGCTGAAGCTGCCGGACGGGACCGTCATAAAGCACTCGCGCGCCATCCTCTCCTGGATCGACCGGCAGAACTGATCCCGAGTGGCGTTCGCGTGACACACTTGGTTGCCGATGTCGGAAGAGAACGTGAAGATCATGCGAGCCGCATTCGAGGCGTGGAACGCGGGCCAAATGGACGCGGTTCGTGAGGCGTTCGACCCCGAGGCGATCATGCGCACCCCGGAAGGCTGGCCGGAACCGGGGCCGTACGTCGGGCGCGACGCAGTCATGCGCCAGCTCGAGCAGAATCGCCAGACCTGGGAAACGGACACATTTGAACTGATCAGCGACTTCATCGGTGTCGCGGACCGAGTTGTCGTGAGGGCGATCTGGCGAGGCGTTGGACACGGACCTGACCCGAACATGGAGTTCACGCACGTCTACACGCTGCGCAAGCGCAGGATCGTTTTCGTCGAGTACTTCTGGGACCACACGGAGGCTCTCGATGCAGTGGGGCTGCGGCGGCAGGATGTTGCCGCCGATCTCCCTTGACCCTTCGCGACAGCAAGATCGTCCGAGTCGACAACTACGACGACCGCACGACAACCCTCGAAGCCGCACGACCGTCGGAGTAGGTGATGTCGCACCGGAACGTGGAGATCGTGCGAGCCTCATTCGAGGCTTGGAACGCCATGGACATGGACGCCTACCGCGAGCTGTACGACCCAGACGCGGTCCTGCGTATGCCGGATGGCTGGCCGGAGCCCGGGCCCTACTTCGGGCGCGAGGCGGCCATGCGCCAGTTCGAGCAACTGAACGAGACCTGGTCGACCGACTCGGCGGAGCCGATCAGCGACTTCATCGACGCCGCCGACCGGGTCGTCGTGAGGTTCCTCTGGCACGGCGCGGGCGAGGGCCCTGAGGTGAACATCGAGCTGACGACCGTCTTCACGGTGCGCAAAGGCCGGATCCTCGAGCTCGAGTTCTTCTGGGATCACGCGGATGCCCTCGAAACGCTGGGCCTCGGCTCAGGGCGACGTATGCGGCGAAGCGCGTAGCTCGATGACCGACCGTCCTCCGAACCTCGTCCTCCTCGTCACCGACCAGCAGCGCGCGCCCCAGCACTGGCCGGAGGATCCGGCGTGGCTCGATGCGCTCACCCCCAACGACGCCGAGCTGCGGCGGACGGGGATCAGCTTCACGCGCGCGTTCACCGCGACCGCGATGTGCTCGCCGAGCCGCGCGAGCTTTCTCACCGGGACGTACCCGTCGCGTCACGGGGTGACGCTCACGATGACCGAGGGAGACCTGTTCCCCGACGCGCGCAACCTTCCAGACGTGATCCGCACCGTCGCCGGCCTCGCGGCGAGCGGCGAGGTCCCGCGCGGGCGCCTTGCCCGCGCATTCGCGCGCGGCCTCTTCCGGCTCGGCCCCAAGAGCGGCAACGAGCCCGAGCTGCCGCCCGGGATCGACACGCTCGCGACGCTGCTGCGCGAGCACGGATACCACGTCGCGCTGAAGGGCAAGTGGCACCTCTCCAAGCCGGTCGACGGCGGCAAGTGGAGTGTCGCCGACCCGGAGCGCATCGCGCGCGACTACGGCTTCGCCGACTGGGAGCCGCCGGACGCGGGCGGCGACGCCAAGGCCGAGACGTTCGGAGGCGGCAACGCCGGCACGACGCACGAGGGCTGGGACGAGGACTACACGCGCCAGATGGAGGCGTGGCTTGCCCGGGAGGAGCTGCCCGAGCCCTTCTGCCTGGTCTTCTCGCTCGTCAACCCGCACGACGTGCTCGGCTACCCGTCCTCCTACGAGCGCGGGGGCTACGCCGCGGAGGAGTTCCGCGACATGGGCGTGCCCCTGCCGCCGACGCTCGACGAGGACCTGCGCGACAAGCCGACCGTGCAGCCGTTGACGAAGCTCGGGCAGACGTCGTACATCGGGGCGCTCGACGGGCACCGCGCGCAGCAGGACTACGTCGACTTCTACGCCCATCTGCACCGCGTCGTGGACGAGAAGATCGGCCGCCTCCTGGCGGCGCTGGGCGATCCCGCGGACCCCGCGTCGCTGCGTGCGCGCACGGTGATCGTGCGGACCTCCGACCACGGCGAGATGGGCCTGTCGCACGGCGGCCTGCGCCAGAAGATGTTCAACGCCTACGAGGAGACGATCCGGGTGCCGCTGGTCGTCTCGAACCCCGTGCTGTTCCCGGAGGCGCGCGAGAGCGACGCGCTCGTGTCGCTGGTCGACCTGGTCCCGACGTTCCTCGGCCTCGCCGGCGCCGCGCCGGGCCCCGGCCGCTTCGACGGGCACGACCTCGGACCGCTGCTGCGCGGAGAGTCCGAGGATGTCCGGGAGGCGGTGCTGTTCACATACGACGACCACCAGGCCGCGACCGCGTTCCAGGAGGTGGCCGGACAGCCGAGCCGGATCCGCTGCGTGCGCGACCGGCGCTGGAAGTACGCGGTCTACCTCGACCCGGCCGGGGCCGTCGCGCCCGAGTACGAGCTGTACGACCTCGAGAGCGACCCCGACGAGGCGCTCAACCTCGCCGACAAGCACACGGGTCGCGGCAGGACCGTGCAGGCCGAGCGCGAGCGCATCCGGATGCACGCGCTGCTCGAGCAGCTGTGCGCCGCGACCGGCACGCTGTCGCCGGAGCTGCCGCCCGCGACGCCGTGGGCATAGGCTCCTCACATGCTGCGTAGGTCCTGGCCGGTCCTGATCGTCTTGCTGTTGGGACTTCTGTTCCTGTGGTGGGTGCGACCGCTGTTCCACGGCCTCGTGATGTTCTTCTACACGAGCCCGATCGTCTGGTTCCCGCCGATCGCGATCCTGGCGATCGGCTTCGGCATTCGCCGTTTCCGCCGCTCCAAGCTGAGCAAGCGTGACCTCGATCTCCTGACCGGTGGGGAACGCGACGCATCGGATGAATCCGCCTTTCGCCTGCCCTCCGTGGGCGTCGGCGCCGGCGTGATCGTCGGACTCGCATTCGTCTCGTTTGTGCTCGGCGCGGCGTTCAGGAATCCGCTCACGAATCGTGCGATCTACAGCAACACGGAATACGCGTCGATACCTTCGCTTCCCGAAGGCGGCATCGTCCGCCTCGTGCCGCAGGAGGTCGCGGTCGAGATCGCGTCCAGCGGCTTCAACTCGCCGACCGAGAAGCTCACCGACTTTCGCAGCGTCGTGACCCCGGAAGGTCTTGCCTGGACCGCCTTCCGCACTCCCGACGGCGCCTTCCGGGTCTTCTCGAAGAAGAGCCAGGGATTCGTCACCCTGAACGCGGAGTCGACCGAGCGGCGCGTGAAGCAGAGCGACGCCAAGCTCGACATCGCGCCGGGACAGCTGCTCACCGACAACCTCCGCTGGCGGTTGCTGAAAAGCCACTACCTGATCGACCTCGGGAATCCCGTCGGCGCGCTGGACGGCCAGGGCCGCCCGATCATCATCGTGCCCTACGTCTCCTACAAGGGCTGGCTGATCCGCCGCCCGGTGCTCGGAGGCGTGTTCGTCGTCCACCCGGACGGGAAGATCGAGGACCTCTCGCCGGACGAGGCCCGCAAGCGGCCCGAGATCACCTCGACCGGACGGCTCTTCCCGGACACGCTCGCGCGCCGCATCCAGGACGCCTACGCCTACAAGCGCGGCATCTGGAACCGCTTCGTCCTCCACGAGGAGCAAACCCAGATCAGCGACACGGAAACCAACCAGCAGCCCTACCTGATCGACTTCGGCGAGCGCGGCGTCAAGTGGGTGACGGTTGCCGAGCCATACGGCCAGGCGTTCGCCGCCAATGCGATCTTCCTGACGGACACGGTCACCGGGCAAACCGAGATCTGGCGCGTGCCGCGCGACGCGAGCCTCAGCGGCAACCGCCGCGCGGTGGAGACGGTGAGGTCCGTCTCGATCCCCGGCGTGGTGTTCGCGGGCGAGGGCGCGCAGGGAACGGGCGGCAAGTTCAAGGTCGTGGAGCCGCGCCCCGTGTTCGTCGGCGGGCGCCTGCTGTATCTCGTGTCGGTCATCCCGGAGAACGGCAACTCGGTCTCGAAGAGCGTGGTCGTGGACGCCGCGCGCAACAAGGTGGTGGCGATCTTCGACAACGACACGGACCCATCCGCCGACGAGGACACGCTGCGCTACCTCGCGACCGGCGAGCTCGATCGAGGCGCGCTGCCGCAGCGGCAGTCCGGGAAGCAGGACGCCTCAGACCAGTCGCCGACGACCCCTGCACCCGCGGGGCAGCCGTCCGAAACCCCGAAGAACGCGCCGAGTGACATCGAGCGGCGCCTGGAGCGGTTGATCCAGCAGCAGCGCGACACGCTGCGTGAGACCGAGCGCCTCCAGCGGGAGGTCGAGCGCGGCAGGTAGCGGTCCGGCTGCCGTCAAGCCTCCCACGGCGTGCGGCGGGGCAGCCAGCGGGGGACGTTGCGCCTGTAGGCCTCGTACTCCGCGCCGAACCGGCGGCGCAGCCCGGGCTCTTCGACGAGCGGGAACCACACGGCGTTCACGGCGAGAAATGCCGCGGCCCACGTCAGGATCCCGATCGAGCCGAACAGCGCCGCCTCTCCGAGCAGCAGGCACAGCACCCCGGTGATCATCGGGTTGCGCACGAACCGGTAGGGGCCGCGTACGACCAGCCTGCGCGTCGGGTCCCACGGCGCCAGCGTGCCGTCACCGTCGTGCGCGAACAGCGCGATCGTGCGGTACATCAGCGCGAGGCCGGCGCAGACGAGCGCTGCCCCCGCGATCACGGGGAGCGCCCCGAGCGCGCCGTCGAGGCCCCAGCCGATCTCGAAGTCCGTGGTCGCGAGCAGCACCGCGGGCACCGCGATCGCTGCGACCCCGGGCAGCATTCCGATCGCGCGCAGGTGCCGCCACACGCGGCGACCCTATCGCGGCTCTAACATGGGTACGTGCCCTCCAAGCGCCAGATATGGGTCGGCGGGGTCCCCGTCGGCGGCGGGGCGCCGGTCGTCGTGCAGTCGATGACGAAGACCGACACGAGCGACATCGAGGCGACGCTCGCCCAGATCGGCCGCATGGTCGACGCCGGCTGCGAGCTCGTGCGCGTCGCCGTGCCGCGTGACAAGGACGTGGTGGCGCTGGAGACGATCGTGAAGCGCTCGCCGGTCCCCGTGATCGCCGACATCCACTTCAACCATACGCTCGCGCTGAAGGCGATCGACGCCGGCGCGCATTGCATCCGGCTCAACCCGGGCAACATCGGGGGCCGCGACAAGGTCGCCGAGGTCGCCGCGCGCGCGAGCGCCGCCGGCACCCCGATGCGGATCGGGGTCAACTCCGGCTCCCTTCCCAAGCACCTGCACGAGCTCGAGCGCGAGGACCCGATCGAGGCGCTCGTCACGGCCGCGGTCGAGTTCGTCGCGATGATGGAGGAGCTGGACTTCGAGGACTTCAAGGTGTCGGTGAAGTCGACGAGCGTCCCGAACACGATCGGCGCGAATCGCCTGCTCGCCCAACGGATCGACTACCCGATCCACCTCGGCGTCACCGAGTCGGGGACCAAGTGGTCGGGGTCGTTGAAGTCCGCGGTCGGCCTCGGCACGCTGCTCGCCGAGGGTGTGGGGGACACGATCCGGATCTCGCTCTCGACCTTCAACGCCGAGGAGGAGGTGAAGGTCGCCTGGGAGATCCTCAAGGCCCTCCAGCTGCGCGAGCGCGGGCCCGTCCTGATCGCCTGCCCGACCTGCGGTCGCCTCCAGTTCGACATGGACACGGTGGTCACGGAGATCGAGCGGCGCCTCGAGCGCTACGAGCAACCGATCGAGGTCGCGGTGCTCGGCTGCGCGGTGAACGGCATCGGGGAGGCCTCGCACGCCGACTTCGGCATCACCGGGGCCAAGAACGAGGGCATGATCTTCGCGCACGGCAAGCCGCTGCGGAAGGTGCCGCAGGACCGCCTCGTCGAGGAGCTGTTCGCCGAGATCGACAAGTCGCTCGCGCGTGGCGGGGTGGAGGCCGACGCGCGCAAGGCCGCCGAGGCGGCCGACTGGCTCGAGCGGATCGAGCAGGAGAACGCGGGAGAGCTTACGCCCGAGCGCATCGCGGCGATGGAGCACGCGGCGGCCGAGGCGGAGCCCGAGGCCGCGCCGGAGGCCGTCGAGGGCCGGCGCTTCAACCGCGCCCGCGCCTGAGCCTCGTCCCGAGCCGACCGGCTGGGCCGCTAGTCGATCGGCGTCGCGGAACGGCTGCGGCCCAGCGGCCGGTCGTCGTCGAAGGCGCGATAGCGGTAGCGGCTCGCGCGCGGCGCGCGCACCTCGAAGTAGCCGGCGTCGTCGGTTTCGACGCGCCGGCCGAGCGCCCACGCGCCGCCGCGGCGTAGCTCGAGCTGTACCGACCGCGTGCCCGCGCCCGGCCGTACGCGCCCCCAGATCGTCACGCCGGCCCCGGCGCGGTGCACCACGATCGGCAGCCGGAACGCGTCCCATGCCGGCTTTCTCCGGCCGTCGGTGAAGCGCAGGCCGGTCTGGAAGCCCGACCAGATCGCCCGCTCGTCGGCCCCCTCGCGCGGCGGGTCGTCGTACATCAGGTACTGCGAGTAGCTGCGCAGCCGCGGGTAGCGGTAGGACAGCTCCTCCTTCTCGTTGACCAGCGCCGCCTGCCGCGCAAGCGTGGTGCTGACCGTCGGGTCCGGCGGGTTGCTCTGGAGGCCGAACTCGGTGTTGTAGATCGGCAGGTTCGCGGGCACGCGCCCGGCACGCGCGGCGCGGTCGAGATAGCGGCCCAGGCGCCTGATCGCGAGCAGGCTCACGATGTCCTTCTTGGCCGGGACCCGCTGCGTGGGCCCGTAGGGATGGTGGGCGAACCCGTCGACGTCGAGCCGCCCGGCGCCGGCGCACGGCCGCTTCACGCACAGCCACTTCTCGATGAACTCCGCCGGCCCGATCGTGGTGCCGGGCTTGCCGACGGGCGCTGTCTCACCGACGAGCACCTGCGCATCGGGCGCCGCCTCGCGGATCCGCGGCAGCGCGGCCTCCACGAGCGCGCGGTAGATGCGCGGCGCCTCGCGCTGGGGCTTCAGGAACAGCACGTGGTTGGGCTCGTTCCAGATCGAGAAGACGTCGACGTCGTCGGCGTAGCGCCGCGCGACCGCCTCGGCGAAGCTCGCGAACTTCGCCGGGTCGGGGCGCGTGTTCACGTTCTGCGCGGTCACGGGTCTGCCGCTCGCGGTTGCCCAGGCCGGCGCGTCCGGCGCGAGATAGGCGATCACCCGCAACCGCTTCGCGTGCGCTCTCTCGAGCAGGTCGTCATAGCTCGCGAAACCCGTGTATGCGGCGGGCCGGCGCTCGACCTCGTTCCACTTGATGCCCACCCGCAGCGTGTCCACGCCGAGCGTGCGCAGCTCGTCCAGCGTGCGCTCGCGCTTGGCCTCGCCCTCGCGTACGAGCGCGTCGTGGTCCTCGAACACCGACCACTGAGAGCGTGCCGAGGGCCCGGAGCCCCCATCGCCACCGCAGGACACGAGCGGCAGCGCCAGCGCAAGCAGCGCGGCGGCCGCGCGCCTCACGGCCGCGCGGTGCGGCTCGTGCCCAGCACGTTGCCCTGCACGTTGTACGCCTTGAAGCGGTAGCGGCCGGAGACCCTTCGCTTGACGCCGAAGTAGCCGAGGGGGTTGGTCCTGATGCGCGGGCCGTAGCTTCCGCCCTTGCGCTGCAGCCGCACGAACCTGGGCCCGGTGCCCGGCCGCACGCGACCCCACACGTAGACGCCGCGGCGGCGCTTCTTGACGACGATCGGGAACCGGTAGGCGTTGTAGGACGGCTTGCGGCGGCCGCTCGCGAAGCGCAGCCCGGTCTGGAAGCCCGACCACTTGACCGACAGCGGGCCCGGCCGCGCCGGGTCGTCGAACATCAGGTACTGCGAATGGCTCTTGAGGCGGGAGTAGCGGTAGGCGTACTCCTCCTTCTCGTTGATCAGCGCGGCCTGGCGCGACGGGCTCGTGCTCACGATCCGGTCCGGCGGGTTGCTCTGGAGGCCGAACTCCGTGTTGTAGATCGGGAGCTTCTTGTGGAAGCGGCGTGCCTTCCGCGCGCGGTCGAGGTAGATGCCCAGCCGCCGGATCGCGAGCATGTTGATCACGTCCAGCTTGCGCGGCACGCGTGACGTGGGGCCGTAGGGATGGTGGGCGAACCCGTCGGCCCTGATGCGCTTGAACCTACGACAGCCCGAGCCGCGGCTCGTGCGCTTGAAACGCCGGTCGAGGCAAAGCCACTTGCGCAGGAACTCGGTCGGGCCCATCGCGCGCGGCCGGCGGCCGACCGGCGCAAGCTCGCCGACGAAGACGCGCACGCCGTTCCGCCGGATCGCCGGCACGGCGCGGTCGACCATCCTGCGGTAGATCTGGGGCGCCTGCGAGGTCGGCTTCAGGAAGTTGCGGTGGTTGGGCTCGTTCCAGATCGTGAAGTAGCGAACGGCCGGCAGGCCGGCGAACGAGCCGGAGTAGCGCCGCGCCACCGCGGTCGCGTAGCGCGCGTATTCGAGCGAGTTGACCTTCCAGTTCGCCGTGCGGAAGCTGCGGCCCTTGCCGCCCGCGGTCGCCCAGCGCGGCGCGTCGCCCGTGATCGTGACGATGGTCCTGAAGCCGAGCGCGCGGGCACGGGCGACGAGGTCGTCGTAGGGGAAGAAGCCCGGATACGCGGCCGGGTTGGACGCGTCGAACGCGGGCTTGGTGCGCGCGGTGGGGCTCGGCGCGACCTCGTTCCACTTGACCTCGATCCGCAGCGTGTCCGCGCCCATGTGCAGGCGCAGCTCCTCGAGCATCTGCTGGCGCTTCGCGGGCGTCGTCCTGACCAGCGCGTTGTGGTCCTCGAACACCGACCACATCGAGCGCGAGGCCGAGGCGGGAGCGGGGAGGAGCAGCGCCGACGCGAACGCCGCCAGGATCAGGCGGCCGGTGCGCATGGGCCTACCCGGCGATCGGCCTGGCGGTGCGGCTCGTGCCGAGCGGTGTGCCGTTCTTGTCGTAAGCGCGGAAGCGATAGCTGCCCGAGGACTTGCGGTTCACGCCGAAGTACCCGAGGCTGTTGGTCTTCACGCGCGGGCCGGAGTTCCGGCCGCCTTTTTGCAGCTGCACGGAGCGGGCCCCCGAGCCCGGCCGCACGCGACCCCAGATGCTCACGCCCGTGCCGCGCTTCTTCACGACGATCGGGAAGCGGTAGGCGTTGTATGCGCTCTTGCGCCGCTTGTCGGAGAAGCGCAGGCCGGTCTGGAAGCCCGACCATTTGACCGAGGCGCCGCCCGGGCGCGGCGGGTCGTCGAACAGCAGGTACTGCGAGTGGCTCTTGAGGCGGGAGTAGCGGTAGGCGTACTCCTCCTTCTCGTTGATCAGCGCGGCGTGGCGCGAGAGGCTGGTGCTGACCGTGCGGTCCGGCGGGTTGCTCTGAAGGCCGAACTCGGTGTTGTAGATCGGCAGCCTCGCCGTGATGCGCCCGGCGCGCGCGGCCTGGTCGAGGTACTTGCCGAGCTGCCGGATCGCGAGCATGTTGATCACGTCGCGCGTCTTGGGGACGCGCTCCGTCGGCCCGTAGGGGTGGTGGGCGAAGCCCTGCGCGGCGATCTTCTTGAAGCCCGAGCAGCCGGAGCCGGACGAGGTGCGCTTGAAGCGCTTGTTCAGGCAAAGCCATTTGCGCAGGAACTCCGTCGGGCCCATCGCCTTCGGCGCGCGCCCGACCGGGGCCAGCTCGCCGACCAGGATCTTCGCGCCGGGCACCGCGTTCGCGCGGATCTGCGGGATCGCGGCGTCCACGAGCTTGCGGTAGATCTGCGGCGCCTCCTTGGTCGGCTTCAGGAAGTTCCGGTGGTTGGGCTCGTTCCAGATCGAGAAGTAGCGCACGGGCGGGAGGTCGGGCAGGTCGCCCGAGTAGCGCTTCACGACCGCCGCCGCGAACTGCCCGTACTCGCTTGCGATCACGCGGCGGTTGGCCGTCTCGAAGGTGGCGCCGAGGCCGCCCTCGGTCGCCCATCGCGGGGCGTCGCCGGTGATCGTCACGATGATCCCGAAGCCGAGGTTCGTCGCGCGGCGCACGAGGTCGTCGTAGGGGTAGAAGCCCGGGTAGTTGTTCGGCCCGAACGCGTACGCGAGCGGGTCGGCGGCGTTGAAGTTGGGCTTGGTCTTGGCGTTCGGCTCGGGCGCGACCTCGTTCCACTTGATCTCGATCCGCAGCGTGTCCGCGCCGAGCTGGTTGCGGATCTCGTCGAGCGTGCGGGAGCGCACCTCGTCGCCGGACTTCACCAGCGCCGTGTGGTCCTCGAACACCGACCACTGCGACCTCGAGGCGGAGGCCGAGGACGGCGCGGCGAACATCGCGAGCGCGACCAGCCCGAGCAGTGCGGACCTCAGCCTCATCGTGCCCGCGCCGTCCTGCTCGTGCCGACCTGGGCGCCGCCGGGCGCCGTGAGCCCGATGAACCGGTAGCTCGCGCGCGCCGAGCGCTTCACGGAGAAGTAGCCGCCGGAGTTGGTCGAGATCGGGCTGCCGTCGTTCACGAACGAGCTGCCCCGCTTGCGCTGCAGCTGCGCGGAGCGGGTGCCGACGCCGGGCCGCACGCGGCCCCAGATCAGTACGCCCTTGCCGCGCTTCTTGACGTGGATCGGCAGCCGGTAGGCCTCATAGGCCGGCTTCAACCCGCTGTTCGCGAAGCGAAGGCCCGTCTGGAAGCCGGCCCAGCGCAGGGCCGAGGAGCCCGAGCGGGCGGGGTCGTCGTAGAGCAGGTACTGCGAGTAGCTCTTCAGGCGGGAGTAGCGGTACGAGTACTCCTCCTTCTCGTTGAGCAGCTCGGCCTGCCGTGAGGTCGAGGTCGAGATGAACGGGTCCGGCGGGTTCGTCTGGAACCCGAACTCGGTGTTGTAGATCGGCAGGCCACGCGGCAGGCGCCCGGCGCGGGCGGCCTTGTCGAGCACGGTCGCGAGCCGCCGGATCACCGAGATGTTGATGATGTCCCTGCGCGAGGGCACGGCGCCCGTCGGGCCGTAGGGGTGGTGGGCGAAGCCGTTCGCCTTCACCTTCTTGATCCCCTTGCAGCCGGCCTTCGTGGCCGCTCTGCCGCGCAGGCGCTTGAGGCGCTTGTCGAGGCACAGCCAGCCCTGGATGAAGCGCTTGGGCCCGATCACCTTCGTCGCCGTGCCGACCGGGGCGAGCTCCCCGACGAAGACCTGCGTCCCCGCCGCCGCGACGGAGCGAAGCGCGGGCACGCCGCGCTCGACCAGGCGGCGGTAGACCCGCGGCGACTGCGAGCGGGGCTTCAGGAAGAAGATGTGGTTCGGCTCGTTCCAGATCGAGAAGTACTTGACCGCGGGCAGGCCTCCGAACACGCCCGAGTAGCGGCGCCCGACGGCGCGCGCGAAGTTCGCGAAGTCGTTGGAGTCGACCTTGTAGTTGCCGCCGCGGCCGCCGGCCGTCGCCCAGTTGGGAGCGTCGGGCGCGAGCGTGATCATGATCCGGAAGCCCTTCGCCGTCGCGCGCGTGACGAGGTCGTCGTAGGGCTCGAAGCCGGGGTAGGCCGCGGGGTCCGAGGCGTCGAACGCGGGCTCGGTCTTCGCGCCGGAGCTGGGCGCGACCTCACTCCACTTCACCTCGATCCGGATCGTGTCGGCGCCGAGCGCGCGGATCTCGTCGAGTGCCTGCTCACGCACGGCGGGCCCGGACCTGACCAGGTAGACGTGATCCTCGAACATCGACCATTGCGTCTTGCTGGCCGCCGCGGGGGAGGCAAGGGCCAGGAGCGCGGTCAGGAACGTCGCGACGCTCAGCGCCGCAAGTGCGTGAAAGCCTGCTCGATTGGTCTGGCTCGTGGGCGTCATCGGCTCTTTCTGCTCGGGTTCGGGCCGCGGTCGTGACCCATTGCTCCAACGCACGTGGGCGCGTCAGGTTGCGGTCTTCGCAACCGGTGCAGTCAGGCCTGCGCCGGTGAGGGGGCTGCTGACCGCCAAAGCGTAGCTACGGCGCACCACGGAAGAGCCGCTTGACGGTCTCGAAGGCGGGTTTGCGCGTGCCGGCCTCGTCGACCAGGCCCTTCGTGTTGTAGGGCGGGCGAGGCTGCGGATTTCCCCCGTCGTAGCCGGGCTTCACGCGGAAGTCGCGCAGGATCCAGACGAGCGCCCCGTTGAGGAAGTCCTTCTGGGCGAACACGTCGAGGTGGTACTGCAGGAAATCGCTCTGGAACTCGTAGGTCCCCTTGTCGGTGGGCGCACCGGCGCGGCTTGCCTCGGCCCCGAACTCGGTGATGAACAGCGCCTGCCTGGGGTAGTCGTCGTGGAGGCGCTCGAGATACGGCGCGAGCCCCGCTCGGTCGACGATCGAATCCTGCGGCCCGGCGTACCACCCGAAGTAGTCGTTCACGCCGAGCGCGTCCAGGCGGGTGTAGAGCCGCTGCTTGCCGATCGTCGGATAGCCGGGGAAAGCGAGCCCGACCAGGCGAGTCGGGTCGCGGCGTCGCACGAGTCGCGCCGCCTGGTCCACGTAGCGTGTGAAGCCGCTGCCCGGCTTCGAGGTGTTCTCGTTCCCGAGGCTCCAGACGATCACCGAGGGATGGTTGCGGTCGCGGTCGACCATGTCGCGCACCGCCCCGATCGCGCGACGTCGCACGGCGGAGCTGCGGAAGAGCTGGTCGCGCATCTGGTAGACGGGCACCTCCGACCAGACCACGATGCCGTAGCGGTCCGCGAGCTCGAGCGCGAGCGGGTGCATCGGGTAGTGCGAGCGCGTCATGTTCGCTCCGAGGTCGCGCAGCAGCGAGAAGTTCGCGCGGATGTCGTCGGGGTGCAGGGCGCCCCCGCGCACCGGGTCCTCCTCGTGCAGGCTTGCGCCGCGCAGCGTGAGGTGGCGCCCGTTCAGGAGCATCCGGCCCTCGTCGTCGCGGGTGATGCTGCGGATGCCGGTCCGCTGCGTGTAGCGCTGCACCACCTCGCCGTCGAGCGAGACCTTCAGCTCGACGGTGTAGAGGTGGGGGTCCTCGGGGCTCCACAGACGCGGCGACGCGATCCCGGCGCTGCCGCGGAACAGGCGCCGGCCCCCGGCGCCGATGGTCTCGGCCTTGAAGCGGATGGTGCGGTCGCCCACGGTGGCCGACACCTGGGCGCGCGCCGGGACGCCGACCATGTTCGCCACGACGGCCCGCACGTACACGCGTGCGTCGCACGTGGGACAGTCGAGCCGCGGCCGGGTCTCGACGTTCGCGAAGTCGAACGTGTCCACCCGTCGCAGGTACACCTCACGCAGGATCCCCGCGTAGTTCCACCAGCCGCCGACGTACTTGCCACCGTCGCGCACGCCGAGCGGCGGGATCGCCTGCTCGGTGCGGCGGCTGTCGACGCGCACGACGAGGCGGTTCGTGCCCCGCCTCACGCCCCGGGCCTGGATCTCGAAGGGCAGGTACCCGCCCGTGTGGCGCCCGAGGCGGCGGCCGTTGAGCCAGACGGTCGCGCGGTAGTTCACCGACTCGAAGCGCAGCACCCAGTTGGTGACCGAGCCGGAGGGCGGCTCGAAGTCCTTGCGGTACCAGTGCACCCCGCCCAGGTAGCTGCGCGGGGACTGGTCGGTCGCGTTTGCGGCGTCGGGGATCGTCACGGCCTGCCAGCCGGACACAGAGCGCACGCGCGGAAATCCGGCGCGGATGCCGCGATCGCGCGGGTCCGAGCGCCGGTACCAGGTCCCGTCCAGCGTGTACCGGCCGGACGGGCCGTTGCCGTAGACCGCGCCCGCCGACGGGACGTCGGCCGCCGCGGCGGACGGCAGCGTCAGCAGCAGCGCCGCGAGCACGGCGCTGACGAGCATGAGCGTGCTTCTCGGGTGCAGGTTCGGCGACAGCACAAGATCTCGAACAGTCGGCGGGGCAAAAGGTCGCGCCGGGCCCCGCGGCTGCACGAAGGCGTCCGGGTACGGTACAGACCGGGCCAGCGGTTCCCGCCGATAGACTCGCGGGCCGCTGCCCAGATGACGCGACTTTCCAGCTATTTCCTGCCGACTCTGAAGGATCCTCCCGCGGACGCGGAGGCGATCTCGCACGTGCTGATGGTGCGTGCCGGGCTGGTCCGCCAGCTGGGCGCGGGGCTGTGGACCTACTTACCGGCGGGATGGCGCGTGCACCGGCGCGTGGAGCAGATCCTGCGTGAGGAGATGGACCGCATCGGCGCGCTCGAGGTCTCGATGCCGGTGCTCCATCCGCGCGACCTTTGGGACCGCACGGGCCGCAGCGAGATCCCCGAGCTGTTCAAGCTCGAGGACCGCAACGGGCGCCCGCTCGTGCTCGCGATGACCCACGAGGAGAGCGTCACGTTCCACGTCTCGCGCGACGTGCGCTCCTATCGCGACCTGCCGCTGATGCTCTACCACCTGCAGACGAAGGAGCGCGACGAGCCGCGCCCGCGCGCCGGCGTGCTGCGGACGCGCGAGTTCGTGATGAAGGACGCCTACAGCTTCGACCGCGACGTCGCAGGGCTCGAGGTCTCCTACGGCAAGCAGGCCGAGGCCTACGACCGGATCTTCGATCGCTGCGGCCTGCGCTGGTACAAGGTCGAGGCCGACGTCGGGATGATGGGCGGGCTCGGCGCGCACGAGTACATGGCGCCGTGCCCCGCGGGCGAGAACGAGGTCGCGCTGTCCGATGCGGGCTATGCCGCAAACGTCGAGATCGCGACCGGCACGCCGGCCCAGCCCGACTTCCCGGCGGGGCTGGATGCGCCGCAGCGCGTCGAGACCCCGGACGCCCGCACGATCGAGGAGGTGTCCGCGTTCCTCGGGGTCGCTCCCGCGACGCTCCTGAAGTCGGTCCCGGTCGTGACGCCGGACGAGACGCTGCACCTCGTGCTGGTGCGCGGCGACCACCGCGTCAACCCGATCAAGCTGCACAACGCCCTCGGCGCCGAGGCGCGGCCCGCGACCGAGGACGAGATCCGCGCGGCCTTCGGGGCCGAGCCCGGCTTCATCGGCCCGGTCGGCGTGCCGCTGCCGGTGGTCGCGGATGCGACCGTCGAGCGGGGCGTGTACGTGGCCGGCGCCAACGAGACGGGCCTGCACCTGCGCGGCGTCGAGCCGGGGCGGGACTTCGAGGCGCGGTTCGCCGACATCCGCACCGTGGAGGAGGGGGACCGCTGCCCGCACGGGGGCACGATCCGGATCGAGCCGGCGATCGAGGTCGGGAACATCTTCAAGCTCGGCACGCGCTACTCGGAGCCGCTCGAGGCGACCTACCTGGACGAGGACGGCGCCGAGCGGCCGGTGGTGATGGGCAGCTACGGCATCGGGCCCGCGCGGATCGCGGCGGCGGCGATCGAGCAGTACGCGGACGAGCAGGGCATCTCCTGGCCGCGCTCGATCGCTCCGTGGGAGGTCCACCTCGTGGGGCTCGGCAAGGACGGCACCGAGGAGCGCGCCCTCGCGGAGCGCCTCTACGAGGAGCTCGCGGCCGCCGGGCTCGACGTGCTCTACGACGACCGCGACCTGCGGCCCGGCGAGAAGTTCGTCGAGGCCGAGCTGCTCGGCTGCCCCCTGCGCGTCGTCGCGGGGAAGCGCAGCCTCGAGTCCGGCGAGCTCGAGGTGCAGGTGCGGCGCGGCACCGAGAAGCGCTCGGTGCCGATCGAGGGCGCCGCCGGCGCGCTCGTCGCGCTGCTCGGCGAGCTTCCCTGATGGCCCGCGACGGCGGGACGGGGCGGCTCCTCGGCCTGCGGCGCGGAGGGCCCGAGCCGCCGCAGACGCGCAAGGGCGCGCCGCTGCGCCCGTTCACCCTCCCGAACTTGATCGGATATGTCCGGATCGCGCTGCTCGCGGCGTTCGTGGCGCTCGCCTTCTCGTCAGACGACGGCCAGGACACGCTCGCCACGATCTGCTTCGGCCTCGCGGCGGGCTCCGACTATCTCGACGGTCTGGTCGCGCGGCTGACGGGCCAGTACAGCCGGCTCGGCGCCCTGATGGACCCGCTGATCGACCGCCTCGTGGTGCTCGCCGGCGTCGTGGTCGTCTGGCACTTCGAGCTGCTGCCGCGCTGGGCCCTCGCGCTGCTCGTGGCCCGCGAGGTGTTCATGCTGGTCGCGGTGCTGCTCGCGCTGCGGATGGGCCTCGACATCCACATCAACTGGCTCGGCCGGATCGCGGTGTGGCCGACGATGGCCGCCTTCGGCGCGGCGCTCGTGGGGTGGGACGGGCTCGACGAGTGGCTCCTCTACATCGGCCTCGCCGGCGCGCTCGCCGCCACGGTCCAGTACGGGCGCGACGCGCGGCGCGAACTGCGCGGCCGATCGCCCGCGGGGGACCGAAAGCCCTCGCCCGGCGTCTCCTGAGACAATCATCAGGGTGAAAGCCGTCGTCATGGCCGGCGGGGAGGGCACGCGCCTGCGGCCCCTCACCTCCAACCAGCCGAAACCGATGGTGCCGATCGGGGGCAAGCCCTGCATGGAGCACATCCTCGAGCTGGTGCGCCGGCACGGCATCACGAGCGGCGTCGCGACGCTCGCCTACATGCCCCAGGTGATCCGCGGCTACTTCGGGGAGGGGTCGCATCTCGGCATCGAGCTCGACTACTCCGTCGAGGAGGTCCCCGCCGGCACCGCAGGGAGCGTGAAGCTGGTCGAGCCCTACCTCGACGAGACCTTCCTCGTCGTGAGCGGCGACGCGCTCACCGACATGGACCTCACCTCGCTGATCGCCTTCCACAAGCACAGGGGCGCGATGGCGACGCTCGCCCTGAAACGGGTGCCGGACCCGCTGGAGTTCGGCGTCGTGATCACCGCCGAGGACGGCCGCATCGAGCGCTTCCTCGAGAAGCCGACCTGGGGCGAGGTCTTCTCCGACACGATCAACACCGGCATCTACGTGCTCGAGCCCGAGGTGCTGCGCGAGGTCCCGGACGACGTTCCCTACGACTTCTCGAAGGAGCTGTTCCCGCGGCTGCTCGAGGCGGGCGCGCCGCTGTACGGCTACGTGACGGACGGCTACTGGCAGGACATCGGGAACCTGATCCAGTACCAGGAGGCCAATCGCGACGCGCTCGACGGCAAGGTGGAGCTCGAGCTGCCGGGCGTGCGGCTGCGCGAGAACGTGTGGGTGGGGGAGGGCACGCTGGTCGAGCAGGTCGAGCAGATCGAGGGCCCGGCGGTGATCGGCAACTACTGCGCGATCGACGAGTCGGCCTCGATCGGCCGCTACACGGTGCTCGGCAACAACGTGATCGTGAAGGAGTTCTGCGAGACCGAGTTCACGATCGTCGACGCGAACACGTACCTCGGCCCGCGCACGCAGGTGCGCGGCGCGCTGATCGGCAAGAACTGCGAGATCCGCGCACACGCCTCGGTGTCGGAGGGAGCCGTGGTCGGCGACGAGTGCTCGATCGGCGAGCAGGCGACGATCGCCCCGCACGTGCGGATCTATCCCTTCAAGCGGGTCGAGACCGGCGCGCACGTGCAGCGCTCGCTGATCTGGCAGCCTCGCGGCACGTCCACGCTGTTCACGGACGAGGGCGTCACCGGCATCGTGAACGTCGACATCACGCCCGAGACCGCCACGCGCCTCGCGATGGCGTACGGGACGACGCTGCGCCGCGGGGACCAGATCGTGGTCAGCCGCGACGCCCATCCCGCGTCGCGCATGCTCAAGCGGGCGATGATCGCGGGAATAACCGCCACCGGGGTGTCCGTCGAGGACCTGCGCGTCGCGACGAGCGCGGTGACGCGGTTCGAGCTCGCCAACTCCAGCGCGCCGGGCGGCATCCACGTGAAGATCTCCGACCGCGACCCGGAGCGCATCCAGATCATGTTCTTCGAGGGCAACGGCATCCTCGCCACCGACGAGACGCGCAAGGGCGTCGAGAAGTACTTCAACCGGCAGGAGCTGCGGCGCGCCCTGCTCAACCAGCTCGGGGACCTGTCGTTCCCGCCGCGCGTGACCGAGGCCTACGTGAGCGAGCTCGTCTCGCACGTCGACGTCGAGCGCATCCGCGCCACGCGCTTTCGCATGGCGCTCGACTACGGCTACTCGGGCGCCGCGATCTCGATGCCCGCGCTGCTGCGCTCGCTGCGGGTCGAGTCGTTCTCCACCCATTCCGTGATCGACCCCGACGAGCAGGCGATCCTCGCCGCCGACCTGCCGGCGTTCACGACCCAGACGACGCGCCTGGTGGAGGCGATGGGCGCGCACCTCGGCGTCGTGCTCGACCGCGCCGCCGAGCGGATCGTGCTGGTCGACGAGCAGGCGCGCGAGATCGCCCCCGACACGGCGCTGCACCTCCTGATCGGCCTGGTCGCCAAGCACAGGGCGGGAGACGGGCGGATCGTGATCCCCGCGAACGTCTCGCGCGTCGCGGAACGGATCGCCGGCTCGTACGGCGTCGAGGTCGAGCGCGCGGGCATCACCCAGGCGGGGCTGATCGCGGCCGCCGCACAGGAGGGCGTGATCTTCGCCGGCGCGCCCGACGGCGGCTTCGTGTTCCCCGAGTTCCAGCCGGGCTTCGACGCGATCATGAGCATCGCGAAGGTCCTCGAGCTGCTGGCGCTCGAGCACAAGCCGCTGTCGGAGCTGTCCGCGGAGGTCCCCGCCTCCGCCCTGATCCATCAGCGCGCGCCGGTGCCGTGGAGCCTCAAGGGCCTTGCGATGCGCGAGATGAGCGAGCGCGTCTCGGGGCTGCGCGACGAGCGGGCGGACGGGATCCGCGTCGAGGACAACGGAGGCTGGGCGCAGCTCGTGCCCGACCCGGACGAGCCCCTTTTCCACATCTACGCGGAGGGCTCCACCGACGACGAGTCGGTCGAGCTCGCCCACCGCTACCGCTCGATGCTCGACGAGGTGCTGGACGGCGCCGAGTGAGCGCCGGGGTGCGGACCGTCCTGCGTTTCCTGGACGGCATCGAGGCCGAGAACGAGGCCGCGGCGGACATGCTCCACGAGGCGATCGAGGTTCACGACTTCGACCTTCCCGACGCGGGCGTCTACCACGGCCTCGAAGGGGCAGAGCGCTGGCTCGCCGACTGGGACGCTCCATGGGAGCAGTGGAGCGCCCGGGCGCACGACTTCCTCGACCTCGGCACACAGGTGGTCACCCTCACCCACCTCCAGGCGCGCACGACCAGCGGAATCGCCGTTGACCGGGAGGACAGTCAGCTCTTCACGATGCGGGACGACAAGATCGCGAAGCTGCAGTACTTCGGCGAGGGGGGGATGGCAATCGAGCACGCCGACGACCCCGAGCACGCCACCCGGCGGGTCGAGGTGCACGACAAGATCCGGGCGGTATACCGGGCGGCCGTGCGTGGGGACGTCGACGGCGTGGTCAGCGTGTTGCACCCCGACTACGAGTTCTATCCGGAGGCCGACTCCCCGATGGACGCTGCATACCGCGGGCACGACGGCGCGCGTCGCTACTTCGAGGATGCCTTCGAGGCCTGGGAGATCCTGGAGCTACGCGTCGAGCGCCTGGTGGACGCGGGCGATCGCGTGGCGACCCTCTTCGAGATGCGGAACCGCGGTCGCGGCAGCGGCATCGAGTTGACCGGGCGCTGGGGCGAGCTGTGGGAGACGGACGGGACCGACCTGATGCGCTCGCGCTTCTACCAGTCCCACGACGAGGCCCTCGCCGCGGCCGGCCTCGCGTAGAAACCCTCGGCGGGGCCTAGTACCCGCGTCCAGACCCTCAACCTCTCATAGACCCTTGGCCGAGCCGCCCTATAATCGGCCCTCCGCGGCCGGTGAGGTGCCAGCCGGCTTGCGACCCGGGCCCCGCTTGGAGGGGTTTCGGCCCAGACGAACGATAAGGAGCCACATGGAGGACTCGTTTCCAGACCTCGGATCGCTCTCGGACGCGGAGCTCAAGGAGTTGATCCAGAAGCTCACCGAGGAAGAGGAGAAGGTCTCCTACACGCGCCGCATCCTGCACGGCAAGATCGACATCCTGCGCGCGGAGCTGGTGAACCGGCTGCGCAAGAAGCGCGAGCAGGGCGAGGCCGTGATCACCGGGGCCGACGTGCAGCAGCTGACGGACATCCTGGCCGGGCGCGCATTGGGGAGCGAGGCTCTCGAGGACGCTTCCGGCGAAGGCAAGAACGGCAACTGACGCTCGTCCGGTAATGGAAGGCAGAGCGACCCAGCACTGCCCCGAGTGCGGATTCATCAACAACCCCGGGGCCAACTTCTGCCAGAAGTGCGGGGCGCACCTGGACGCCGACGAGCATGACGGCGACCAGACCACGATCACCTACAAGGTCGGCGAGACCGGCGAGCTGAAGGCGGTCGACCTCGAGGAGGTCGTCTCGACGGAGGGCGGGGCGCTGGTCGTGCGCACCGGCGGCGGCCGGGCGGGGGAGACGTTCCCGATCGAGGGCGAGCGCGTCACGATCGGCCGCAGCCCCGAGGCGAGCGTGTTCCTCGACGACGTCACCGTGTCGCGCAACCACGCGCTCCTGGTACGCAGGCGGGACGGGCTCTACATCGACGACCTCGGGTCGCTCAACGGGACCTACGTGAACCGCCGCCGGATCGAGTCGCACAAGCTCCAGAACGGCGACGAGCTGCAGGTCGGCAAGTACAAGCTGACCTACCTGGAGAGGTGAGCCGCCGGTGAGCATGGACCAGCGCGCCGCCCCGACGCGGGAGTCCCCGTTCCCGGACCGTCCCCGCAAGATGACGATCGGCGCGGTGTGCGAGCTGCTGCGGCGCGAGTTCCCGGACATCTCGATCTCGAAGATCCGCTATCTGGAGGACCAGAAGCTCCTGTCCCCGCGGCGCACGCAGGGCGGCTACCGCCTTTACTCGAGCGGGGACGTGCTGCGCCTGCGCACGATCCTGCGGCTCCAGCGCGACGAGTTCCTGCCCCTGCGCGTGATCCGCCAGGAGCTGGCGGCCGGCCGCACCGCCCCCGCGGAGAGCGAGGAGGCCGCCGAGGAGGGCCGCACGCGCCGCATGGCGATCTCGAGCACCACGCCGGAGCGCCACTCCCTCGAGGACGTGCTCGAGTACAGCGGCGCCGACGAGCGGCTCGTGCGCGAGCTGGAGGAGTACGGCGTGCTCGCCCGCGGTCGCAACGGCGTCCGCGGCTTCGATGCGGTCGAGCGCGAGATCGTGCGCACCGCGGCGGAGCTGTCGCGGTTCGGCGTCGCCGCGCGCAACCTGCGCGTGCTGCGCACGTCCGCGGACCGCGAGGCCGTGCTGATCGAGCAGATCCTCGGCCCCGCGCTGCGCTCCCGCAATCGCGAGCGGCGCCGCGAGGCGGTGGACACGCTCGAGAGCCTCGCGGCGGTCGTCTCACAGCTCAAGCACCTGATGCTGGTGCGCGACCTGCGCAAGCTGGTGCCCGAGTGAGCGCCGGAAGCTCCGGCTGATGCCGAAGGCCAAGCGGAGCCGCGTGATCGCGGCGGACCGCAACGCGGTGTGGCGGGTCGTCGCCGATCCGCACCACCTGCCCCGCTGGTGGCCGAAGGTCGCGCGCGTCGAGGACGTCTACGAGCGCGAGCGCGGCGCGGGCACGCGCTGGACCGAGGTGCTCGAGACGGCATCGGGCAAGGGCGTGCGGGCGGAGTTCCGCTGCCGGCGCTCGCGCGAGCCCGACGAGTACGAGTGGGAGCAGGAGATCGAGGACACGCCGTTCGCGAAGGTCTTCAAGACCTCGGTCACCACCGTCAGCCTCGCCGACGCGGACGACGGGACGCGCGTCACGCTCGTGCTCGACCAGGACCTGCGCGGGCTCTCCCGGTTCGGCGGCTTCATGGTGAGGCGGGCCTCCGGCGATCAGCTCGACCGGGCGCTCGCCGGCCTCGAGGAAGCGCTGGGCGCGCGTGACTGAGCTGCCCGAGCCGATGAAGTGGTGGGGCTGGGGCGACGCGGGGCGCGCGGAGTCGATCCCGCCCTCCGCGCTCGAGGCGCTGCGCTCCGAGCTGGGCGCCGCCGAGCGCCGCACCCCGCCCGTCTCCCTCGACGACGTGCGGCTGGCCGATCCGAGCATGAAGACCCGGGCCCGCGACCGCCTCGCCGGGATCGTGGGCGAGCAGTGGCTGCGCGAGGACCGGCTCACACGGGTCACGCACGCGGCCGGCAAGAGCTACCCGGACCTCGTGCGCCTGCGCACCGGGGACGCGCAGGGCGCTCCCGACGCGGTCGTCTACCCGGGGAGCGCGGAGGACGTGAGCGCCCTGCTCGATGCGTGTGCCGAGGCCGGCGTGGCCGTGATCCCGTTCGGAGGCGGCACCAGCGTGGTCGGCGGGGTGGAGCCGCTGCGCGACGGTTTCGACGCCGCGATCAGCCTCGATCTCGCGCGCCTCGCCGGGCTCGGCTCCGTGGACCGGCGCTCGTTGACCGCGGTGCTCGGCGCCGGGATGCGCGGGCCGGCCGCCGAGGCGGCGCTCGCCGCCCACGGCCTGACGCTCGGCCACTTCCCGCAGTCGTTCGAGTATGCGACGGTCGGCGGCTGGGTCGCCACCCGCTCGGCCGGCCAGGCCTCCACCGGCTACGGCGCGATCGACAAGCTCGTCTCCGGCCTGCGCTGCGTGGCGCCGGCCGGCGAGGTCGACCTGCGGCCCCTGCCGGCGACCGCGGCCGGCCCCGGGGTGCGCCAGCTGTGGGTCGGCTCGGAGGGCCTGCTCGGCGTGATCACCGAGGCGACCCTGAGGGTGCGCCCGGCCCCCGCGGTCCGCCGCTACGAGGGCTGGATGTTCCACGACTTCGAGGAGGGCGCCGAGGCGTTCCGCACGCTCGAGCAGCGCCACGTGATCCCGGACGTCGCCCGGCTCTCGGACGAGCACGAGACCCGCCTTTCGCTCACCCTCTCCGACGACGGCTCGCTGAAGCGCCGCCTCGGCCGCCGCTACATGGGCGCGCGCGGCTACGACGGTGGCTGCGTCGCGATCCTGGGATGGGAAGGGGAGCGCCGCGACGTGGACGCACGCCGCGCGCTCGCGAAGCGGATCCTGAGCCGCGCCGGCGGCCTGGCGCTCGGTGCCGGGCCGGGCCGCTCGTGGGAGCGCGGGCGCTACGAGGGGCCCTACCTGCGAGACGCGCTGCTCGACCGCGGCGTGATGGCCGAGACGCTCGAGACGGCGACCACCTGGTCGGGCCTGATGCGCCTCTACGCGGCCGTCGGGGACGCGATCCGCGCGGCGCTCGCGGAGCAGGGAACGCCCGGCCTCGTGATGTGCCACGTCTCCCACCTCTATCCGGACGGGGCCTCGCTGTACTACACGTTCATCGCGCCCCAGCGGGAGGGCGGCGAGCTGGAACAGTGGCGCGCGGTCAAGTCGGCGGCCTGCGATGCGATCGTCGCGAACGGCGGGACGCTCACGCACCATCACGCGATCGGGCGCGACCACGCGCCGTGGATGCCCGCGCGAGATCGGGGAGACCGCCGTCGAGGCGCTGCGCGCGGTGAAGGAGCGCATGGACCCCGCCGGGATCCTCAATCCCGGGAAGCTGCTGCCTTGAAGGCGCCCGAGACCAACATGCACGAGGTGCTCGACATCGACGATGTCCCGCGACGAGGACGGCGTGTGCCACGGCAGCCTCCCCGTCACGGACACGGTCCGGCAGCCCTTCGGGCTCGTGCACGGCGGCGCGATCCTCACCCTCGCCGAGTCGCTGGCCTCCTTCGGGACCTACGAGGGCGTGAAGGACGACGGCATGGCGGCGATGGGCCAGGAGATCAACGCGAGCCTGCTGCGCCCGATCCTCGAGGGCCACGTGCACGGGAAGGCGACCCCACGCCGCCGCGGCCGCACCGCGTGGGTGTGGGAGGTCGAGATCACCGACGACGAGGACCGCCTGTGCGCGCTCGTGCGCGCGACGATCGCCGTGCGCCCCATGCCGGAACCCTGAATTCGAGCCCACGGAGCTCCCGTCATTTGCGGCTAAGCAAATGACGGCCCATTTCAGCCCGGGAACTTGTTCGTAATAGGCAGGCGCCGGTCGCGGCCGAACGCGCGGGGGGTGATCTTGATCCCCGGCGGGGCCTGGCGGCGCTTGTACTCGGCGGCGTCGACCATGCGGATCACGCGCTCGACGACGTCCTCCGGCATCCCCCGGCGGACGATCTGGTCGCGCCCCTGGTCCTCCTCGACGTAGGCCTCGAGGATCCCGTCGAGCACGTCGTAGGGCGGAAGGGAGTCGCTGTCCTGTTGCCCCGGTTTCAGCTCGGCGGAGGGCGGGCGCTCGATGATCCCTGCGGGGATCGGCGGCCTGCCTCCGCGGCCGTTGCGGTAGTGGGCGAGCCTGTAGACGAGCGTCTTCGGCACGTCCTTGAGCACCCCGAAGCCGCCCGCCATGTCGCCGTAGAGCGTCGTGTAGCCGACGGAGTACTCGCTCTTGTTCCCGGTGGTGAGGACCAGCCACCCGAACTTGTTGGAGAGCGCCATCAGCAGGTTGCCGCGGATCCGGGCCTGGATGTTCTCCTCTGCCACGCCGGGCTCGGTGCCGGCGAACTCCTTCGCGAGCGCCTCCTCGTAGCCCTTCATCAGCGGCGCGAGCGAGAACTCGTAGCGCTCGATGCCGAGGTTGTCGGCCATCGTGCGCGCGTCCTCCTGGGTCTCGCGGGAGGAGTGGGGGGAGGGCATCACCGCGCAGCGCACCTGCCCGGCGCCGAGCGCATCGGCAGCGATCACCGCGGTGAGGGCGGAGTCGATCCCGCCCGAGAGGCCGAGCAGCACGCCTTTGAACCCGTTCTTGTCGACGTAGTCGCGCAGCCCGAGGCAGAGCGCCTCGTACACCTCGGCGTCGACGTCGAGCGGCTTCGCGCGCGGGCCGCCGACCGCGGTGGAGTCGTGGTGCGCGGGTGCGGCGACCCGGCCGAGGTCCGCGACCACCGGGTGCCGCACCCGGGCGGCAGGGCGGTGGCGTGCGTCGCGCAGGCGGGCCGCCTCGGCGGTGGACGGGTCGATGTCGCAGACGATCAGCTCCTCGGCGAACTGCGCGCCGCGCGCCATCAGCTCGCCGTCCTGGTCGATCACGAGGCTGTACCCGTCGAACACGAGCTCGTCCTGGCCGCCCACGAGGTTGCAGTACACGACGTAGGCGAGCGAGTCGCGGGCGCGCTGCGTAAGCATCCGTTCGCGCTCCGCGCCCTTCCCCCGGTGGTAGGGGGAGGCCGAGATGTTCACGATCACCTCCGCGCCCGCGAGCGCCTCGTCGCTGGCCGGAGGACCGGGCTCCCAGATGTCCTCGCAGATCGTGAGGCCGACCGTGGTGCCGTTGACGTGCAGGATCGCGGGCGTCTCGCCCACCTGGAAGTAGCGATGCTCGTCGAACACGCCGTAGTTGGGCAGGAACATCTTGCGGTAGATGCCGCGCACCTCACCGTCGGCGAGCACCGCCAGCGAGTTGAAGACGTCCTCCGCGTGCTCGGCGAAGCCGACCAGCGCGACCGTGCCGCGGACCTCTCGGGCGATCTCCTCGAGGGCGCGCCGGCCGGCCGCGAGGAAGTGCGTCTTGAGCAGCAGGTCCTCGGCGGGATAGCCGTTGATCGCGAGCTCGGGGAAGACCACGAGCTGCGCGCCCTCGCCGCTCGCGCGCTCGAGGTACTCGCGGACGAGCTGGGCATTGCCGGCGATGTCGCCCACGGTCGGGTTGATCTGCGCGAGGGCGACGCGAAGCGGCCTGGCGATGTCAGTCATTCGAGCGATTTTACGCACGGTTGCGGCACTTTCAGGGCCCTGACCAGTGACATGAAGTGCGCGTTTACCGCTTAAGGCCCTGGGTACAAAATGGACCCGGAAGCCCAAGCACTCAACTTGAAGCCAGCCCAGGGACCAGAAATGGCCCGGTTTCAAGGCTTGGGTTCAGCCGCGCAGGCCCGGTCCGACGCCCGGGCCTGTGCGCTTCCGGGGATTATTGCTCCGTGCGTTGAGGCAGCCGGGGGTACTCCCCGGAGGCCTACAAGGCGTTTTTAGCCTCCGGTGAGCACCCCCGACTGCCCGATGTGCTCCAGGATTTCCTCGAGCCAGGCCCGGACTTCGGAGGCCACTGCTTGAGGGTCGGTGCGGAGGCTGTGGTCGCCTGGGACCGTCACTACCCTGCGGGTCTTGGAGGGGGGAGGGTGGCCGAAGCGGTCGTTGGTGCCCTGTACCACGAGGGTTGGGACCGTCACCGCGTCCAGCTCCGGGAGGCGGCTCTGCGGGGCCGCGGCGGCGTTCCTTCGCCGCGGCGGCACGAGCGGAAACGCCAGGCAGAGCACCGCGGCGGCGCCGGTCGCAGCGGCGGTGCGGCAGGCCACCCGCGCGCCGGAGGACCGGCCACCCGCGATCAGCGCCAGCCCGCGCAGCTCGCTCGCGAGCAGGTGCGCGACCACGGTCGTCCATGCGGCATCGAGCTGGCGCGCGGGGGCGGGGGAGCGCCGGCCGGCGACACGGTAGGGCTGCTCGACGAGCGCGACGCTGACCCCGTCCAAGCGCGCCGCTTCCGTCACAGCCACCAGGTCTGGCGCGGTCACCCCTCCGCCGGCGCCGTGACCGAGCACGAGCGCGGCGCGTGGGGCGTCGGCGGGGTGCAGGTGCGCCCGGGCGGGGCCGTGCGGGGTCTGCACCTCCACGGACTTGGGGCTGGTGGCTCTAGCCCTTGCCGATGCGCAGCGTGAGGTACTCGCCGCCGGCGGTGGCCACCGCGGAGTCGTCGCGCACGACGTTGACCTCGTCCACCAACCGCTCCAGCGAATGTCCCAGGCCGGGCACCTCCATCTCCCGCAGCAGGCCCTCGGCGCCGCCTTCGTCCAGGGGGCCGATGCGGAAGTCGAGGGTGCCGTCGCCGTCCTCGATGTCGACGCCCACGTCGCTTCCCGAGATGTACTCGGAGGCGTGGGCGGCGATCGCGTCGCTGACGAGCACGGCGTCCGCGAGGCGGTCGAGGGGGAAGTCGGCGCGGGCGGCGAGGATCGCCGTCACGCGGCTCGTGACGGGCGCGACCAGCGGCCCAGGCTGGATCAGCATGCCCGCGGCGCGCGGCGCCTCCGTCGGGCGCGGGGGGCGCGCGGGAGCGTCGTAGCGCTCCTCCAGCGGGTCGTAGCCCTCGTAGCTGCCGGGCGCGAAGACCATCTCCACCTCCAGGCCGAGGCCCGGGCGCCCGCGGATGCTGAAGCTGCGCGAGAGGGTCGCGATCAGGGGCAGCCCGAGGCCCAGCGTGCGCTCCTCGACGGCGATCGAGCGTGGCTGGATCCCCCCGCCGAAGTCCCGCACCATGACCCGCGCGGTGGTCCCGTCGGAGTCGGCGTCGACCTCCATGAGGCCGTCCTCGCCCTCCTCGTAGGCGTGCAGCACGACGTTGTTGCAGGCCTCCGTGACGGCGGTCTTGATGTCCCCGAGCAGGTCGGGGTCGAGGTCGAACGCGTCGCCGAGGCCGGTCAGCGCCTGGCGCACTACCGCCACGTTCTCGGGGCGGGCCGGCAGCCGCAGGCTGACCGCGGAGCTCATCCGGACCCGTGTCCGGTGGTGGCGGCCTGCATCGCCGCGTCCCGCGCCGGGTGCACCGGCAGCACGGGGATCAGCCCCGTCACCTCGAGCACCCTACGCACCGCCCCCGAGTCGTCCTGCCCGAGCGCGACGGCAAACCCGACGCCCTCCTCCTCGGCGCGCCTGCGTGCTTCGAGCAGCACCCGCAGCACGGATGAGTCGACGAACGTCGCGGGAGTCAGGTCGATGATGAACGGGACCCGCTCGTCCAGCAGCGTGTCGACCTGCTCGGTGATGGAGGGAGCCGTGTAGACGTCGTGCTCGCCCTGGATGGACAGCACGGCCACGGCCCCGGAGCTTCGGTCCACCTCGATCCGGTTCTCCTGCACGGCCGGAAGGATACTGAGCGCGCCCCGGAAAGCGCCCGAGGGTAAGCACCGTGCCGATCGTGGGCCACGAACCCATGATGAACCTCCCGTCTCGGCTCCTGAGCGGAGCATCTCCGCTCGCCGGGCCCGCGAAACCGCATTCGGGCCGGGCTTGTGCGGGCGCCGGGCGCGGACGGGACGGCAGCTACATCGGGTTCGCGACCAGCCGCTCCTCCTCGAGGCCCGCCTCGGGCGTGACGAGGATCGCGCCCTCGCCCGTCGGGTAGGCCTCCTCGCCGTGGTAGATGACGTCGAGGCCGAGCGCCTCCTGGTGCTCCTCCGCGCGCAGCGGCGCGAACAGGGCCATGACCCTGAGCAGCACGTACGTGGCCCCGAAGGCATAGGCGGGAGCGGCGAGCGCCGCAAGCGCCTGGTCGCCCAGCTGCGCCGCGTTGCCGTAGAAGAGGCCGTCCGACACGCCGTTCCACGAGGCCTGCGCGAAGAAGCCGATGAAGAGGATCCCGAAGAAGCCGGCGATCCCGTGCGCGGCGAGCACGTCGAGCGTCTCGTCCACGCGCGTCCGCGGCCGCCACACGATCACCGCGTAGGTCGGCAGCGCGACGAGCACGCCGAGCAGCATCGCGTAGCCCGGGCTGACGAATCCGCCCGCGGGGGTGATCCCGACACAGCCGACGATGATCGCGGTCGCCGCTCCCACGGCCGTCACCTTGCGCCCGCGGATCAGGTCGAGCGCGAACCAGGCGAGCAGGGTGCACGCCGGGCAGAGCAGCGTGTTCGTGAACGCGAGCACGCCGGCGTTGCCGGTCGAGAAGCCGCTGCCGCCGTTGAAGCCGAACCAGCCGAACCACAGCAGGCCGGCGCCGAGCAGGACGTAGACCGCGTTGTGCGGCAGCAGCGCCAGCCGCCCGTAGTCCTTGCGTGCGCCGACGACCAGCGCGGCCGCGAGCGCCGAGAAGCCGGACCCCATCTCGACCGGCACGCCGCCGGCGAAGTCGAGCGTCCCGCCCTCGATCAGCCACCCTCCGCCGAAGGCCCAGTGCGCCATCACCGAGTACACGAGCACCGACCACAGCGCCGCGAAGATCAGGAACGCCCCGAAGCGCATCCGCTCCACGACCGCCCCCGACACGAGGGCCGTGGTGATGATGCAGAAGGTGGCCTGGAAGGCCATGAAGACCAGGTGCGGGATCGTCGTCCCGTCGCGGGGCGCGAAGGTGACGTCGTTGAGAGCCACGTGGTTGAGCCCTCCGACCAGGTCGCCCGTCCCGTCGAACGCGAGCGAGTAGCCGATCAGCGCCCACGTGACGCCCGCGACCGCGATCGCCGCGATGCACATCATGAAGGTGTTGAGCGCGTTCTTCCCACGCACGAGGCCGGTGTAGAACAGGCCCAGCGCCGGGGTCATGAGGAGGACGAGCGCGGTCGCGGTCAGCATCCACGCCGTGTCGCCCGTGTCCACCTTCGATGCCTGAGCGAGGAACACGAAGTCGGTCATACGCTCACCGGGGTCACGGCGGCGTCGTCGGCCTCGCCGGTCCTGATCCGCACGACCCGGTCGACCGGGACGACGAAGATCTTGCCGTCGCCGACCTCACCGGTGCGACCACCCTCGCACAGCGCGTCGATCGTCGGCTGCACGAACGGGTCCGAGACGGCGATCTCGAAGCGGACCTTGTCCGCGAGCCCGACCTTCACGGTCGTGCCACGGTAGGTCTCGACCCGGTCCAGCTCGCCGCCGTGGCCCTGGACCCGGCTGATCGAGAGGCCGCGCACCTCGGCGCGGTAGAGGGCTTCGAGCACGTCGTTCGCTTTTTCCGGACGGACGATGCCGATCACGAGTTTCAAGTCCCGCTCCTTCCTAGGAAACGCGGGAATTCTCGGCGCGCGGGGCACAGGCCCGGTATGGACGCCCGTACAGGATTCGGCGGAGCGCGGTTGTCCAAGTGGACAACGCGATCGCGGAGGATGCGGCTAGTCGGCTAGGAGGGCTCGCCCGCGGAGCCGTTCCCGGTGGCTCCGTTCGCGCGGGTGGTGACGGGCGTGCGCCGGCGCGCGGCGCGGCGGCCGCGCCGCTTGCCGAGGCCGGCCGCCGCACGCAGCTCCTCGATCGAGTCCCGGATGCCCTGTGCGACCAGGTACAGGTCGGCCATCGCGTCGAAGTCGCCCAGCAGGCCGAAGTTGAGCCGGCCGTTGTAGCTCATGATCGCGATGCAGAGCGCCTGTCGCTGGGCCAGCGGCGCCAGCGGGAAGATGTCGACGAGCTGGCTGCCGAGCACGTAGAGCGGGATCTGGGGACCCGGCACGTTGGTGATCACGAGGTTGAAGAACCGCTGCCGCGACTGCAGGCGGCCCGCCTGGGCGAGCACCGTCGGCGGGGCGAAGCCCGAAAGCTGGGTGAGCACCTCGGCGCCGACCGCCTGGCCGCTCTGCTTGAGGCCGCCGAGCGACTCGCTCACGATGCGGTGGCGCTCGAGCGGGTCGGGCTCGAAGATCGGCAGCGGCGCCATCATCGCGGCGACGCGGTTCCCGGTCATGCCGTATTCCTCCTCGCGGCGCACGCTCACGGGAACCATCGCCTTCAGCGTGAGGGCGTCGACCTGCTCGCCGCGCTGCTTGAGGAAGTCGCGCAGCGCGCCGGTGACGACCGTCACCACCACGTCGTTGACCGTGCCTCCGATCGCGTTCTTGATCTCCTTGATCTCGGCGAGGTCGGTCCGCACCCAGTCGAAGCGCCGGTGGGGGCCGATGTCGACGTTCAACGGGCTCGGGGGCGCGCCGAGCCCCGTGCGCGCGAGCGCTCCGATGGCGCCGAGGCTGTCGATGCTCTTCGAGACGACGCGGCGCGGAGCGCGGAACGCGGCGCGTGCCGAGCGGACGATCTCCCCGGGCTGGATCGCGCGCTCGAGCAGCGCGTCGCCCAGCAGCTGCATCGAGGTCGGCTCGGGCCGCGGGACCCAGGTGGTGCCGGTGTCCGGCGGGGTCTCCGGCTCGGGCGCCGTGTCGAACAGCACGGCCGTGATGTCGACGCCCGCGACGCCGTCGACCAGCGCGTGGTGCGTCTTCGACAGCAGCGCGAAGCGCCGCTGATCGGCGGGCTCCGCGCCGGACTCCCCGTTGCCGGCCGAGGCGCCGGCCTTGGGGGGGCCGAGGCCCTCGACGAGCCAGATCTCCCACAGCGGCTTGGTGCGGTCGAGCTGCTGCGCGAACACGCGGCTCGCGAGGTTCTTCAGCTGCTCCTCGCTGCCCGGCGGCGGCAGCGCGGTGACGCGCACGTGGTAGCGCAGGTTGAAGTGGGGGTCGTCGACCCACACCGGGCGCCCCTGCCCGAGCGGCACGAAGCGCAGCTTCTGGCGGAAGCGCGGAACCAGCGACAGCGCTGCTCGATGTGGTTGACGAGGTCCTCGTATGCCGGCGGCGCACCCTCGAAGATGCTGACCCCGGCGACGTGCATGTGCGACGACCCGTCCTCGAGGTGGAGGAACGACGCATCGAGAGCGGTCAGTCGGTCGGTCACGGCCGACGCAATCTTTGCGCATCTTGCGCCGAAACCCAAATCGGCGCGCCCGCGTGCAATTCCGGCGCGGCGGTGCTAGTGCCCGGGTGCCGGGCGAGGGGTGGCCTGAGGAGCGCCGTAGCGTCCCGCCAGGCCGCTCTCCGAGCGCTCGAGCGATGCAGTCGCCGCCACGATCAGCGCGCTCGGCGTGTCCGCGCCGCCGGGGTAGTCGGCCCAGCCGACGGCGACGTCGAAGCTGCCGGCGTCGTATCCCGCGCTGATGAGGCGCTTGCCCACCATGTCGGCGACCGTCCCGGCCACTGCCGCGGCGCCTGTCGCGGTCGTCTCCGGGGCCATCACCGCGAAGCGCAGGCCTCCGAGGTGCGCCGCACTGTCCTCGACGCGTATCCGGTCGAGCATCGTCTTGGCGATCGCGGTCACGATGCGCCGCTCGCGATCCCGCGCGAGCCCGTCCGTCAGCCCACCGGTGACCTCGACCATCACGAGCGCGAGCGGGCGCGTGTGGCGCGACGCGCGCGAGTGCTCGGCATCGACCGCGGCCGCGAGCTGCTCCGAGTTCAGCAGGCCCACGCCGTAGCGAAACGCGCCGTTCATCCGCAGGCTGAGGCGCTCGTCGGCGATCACCGCGCGCATCACGAGCACGAGCCCACAGAGCACGACGAGGGTCGCAAGCAGCATCGTGACCCGGATCACCTCGAGGCGCGCATTGCCGCCACGCCCGACGATCAGCAGCAGGACGGTCAACATGAAGGCGATCACGCAGAGCTGGGCGGCGCCGGCGCGCACGGGCATGAACGCCGCCGCCAGCGCGACCGCAAACGTGAAGAGCATCGTGAGCTCGCTGTGCGCGGCGCCGGAGGCGTGCGCGAGGGCGGCGATGTGCGCGCTCATCGCGACGAGCAGCGCTGCGAAGGCGAAGCGGGGCAGGCGGCCCCAGGGGACCAGGAAGCTGAGCCCGGCGAAGAAGCCGGCCGAGGCCGCCACCCACCGCATCTGGCTGACGTCCGACCCGGGGATCTCGAGCGGGCCGATCGTGGCGATCGCGCCGCCGAGGGCGATCGCCGCCCAGACCGCGGCAGCCATGCGGCCGGTGAGATGGGTGTCGACGCTGCCGTTCAGGCCCAGGCCCTCCGCCTACTTCATCGGCACGGACCCGGTGGATCAATAGGGCGGAGCGCCGTCTGCACGGCCGCCCGCGGCCCTAGAAGCGGCGGCTACCCCCCGGCGTAGGCGACGAACATGTCGGTCAGGAGCCCGGCCGTGAAGCCCGGCCGCCAGCAGCCACGAGCCCCAGCTCCTTGTGGCCGTAGCGGCGCATCGCGTTCCAGACCTCGCCGATCACGTACAGGATCGCCCCGCCGGCGACGCCGTAGAAGGCCAGCTCGAGCGCCTCGGAGTTGACGTTGTAGCCGACCATCGCGCCCAGGAACACCGGGGCACCGCCGACGAGCCCCGCGAGCCCGAGCCAGGCCCACGACGGGCGCACGTCGCCCAGCGGGCCGACGATGCCGAATCCCTCGGTCGCGTTGTGGAGCGCGAAACCGATGATCAGGACGGTCGCGAGGCCGATCTCGCCGGTGCTCGCGGAAACGCCGATCGCGAGGCCCTCCGCGAAGTTGTGGATGCCGATCGCGGCGGCGATCGTCATGCCGAGGCGCAGCGCGCGCGTGCGGGCGCCGTCGACCTCGGAGACGAGCGCGCCCGCCTGCTCGACGGTCATCGCGTCGGAGCCGCCCGCCATCGGCGGCGGGTCGATCGAGCGGCGCATGCGGCGCTCGACCATCGCGAGCCCGGCGCAGCCGAGGGCGAAGCCGCCCGCCAGCATGGTCGGAAAGCCGATCGCCTTGCCGAGCGACCCCTCGCCCTCCTCGTAGCCCTCGACGGCGTGCTCCGCGATGCCGAGCGCGTGCTCGAAGACGTCGACGAGCAGGAAGGCGAGGACGCCGACCGCGAACATCGCGAGCGCCACGCGGGCGCGGTTGTCGAGCAGCTTGAGCCGGCCGAACGGGAGGCTCAGGAAGATCGTGGCCCCGGCGAGGGCGCCCAGCAGGACGGTCTCTGCGAATGACACTCGGCGGTCTCCTTGTACGAGGCCTGTGAGGGGGGACGAGCCATTAGGGCTCCCTAATGGCAACGGCGGAAAGCATATTAGGGTTCCCTAATCGATGTCGTCAAGTCCGATTTCCGGCGGAGGGTGGTGCGCCCGGCCGTGCCCGGCTCGCGCGTCGGCCCCTCACCCGCCCCGCGGTCGGCGCCGACACCCGTGGCCATGCGAGCGAGAATCGGACGCCGGGGGAGGCCGGGGCTGGGGCACGGGCCGCTTCGCACGTGCAACGCGCGATAACGCGGCTTATGTCAACCCGGATCGAGACGCCGATCACAGCGTGGACAGCAGGAACGCCGTCGCGAAGCCCAGGACCACGACCAGCCCCACCGCGGGCTTGCGGTCGTAGTCCTCGAAGGCCTCGGGCATCATCGTGTCGGCCAGCATGCACAGCACGGCGCCGCCGGCGAACGCCTGCGTCCATGCGACCAGGTTGTCGGGGGCATCGTCGAGCAGCACGAAGCCGAGCACCGCGGCCAGGCCTGAGATCAACACGATCCCCACCCAGCGCCCGAGGACCTGCCCGAGCGTCAGGTTGGCTTTGCGGGAGCCGGCGGCCGAGGAGAGCGCCTCGGGGACGTTCGACAGGAACACGGCGCCGACGAGCGCGGCAGAGACGGTGCCGCCCTCGAGCAGCGACAGGCCGATCGCGGCGGACTCCGGCACTGCGTCCAGGGCCGCTCCGAACGCGATCGCCTTCGAATTGCCCTCCGACTGCTCCATCCCCGCGCGTTTGCGCATCGCGCCGCCCATGCGGTCGATCCACCAGTCCCCGGCGAAGAACGCGATCGCGCCCGCGCCGAGACCCAGCGCGACCGCGTCCGCGCCGCCGATCGCGAACGCCTCCTCGGTCAGCTCGAAGGCCACCGCCGAGATCAGGACGCCCGCGCCGAACGCCATGATCAACGCGATCGGGTGCGGCCCGATCCTCAGCAGGTAGCCCGCCAGCGCCCCGATCAGGAGCGACGAGGCAGCGATCAGTCCCCAGGCGCCGGCCTCCAGCACACCCTGTTTGTACCGCCGCGGGCGGCGGCGTTACTCCGGCTCGGGCTCCTCCTCGCCCGGCCAGGTGCCGGTCACACGGGCGTAGGAGCGGCGCGCGTAGTGGTCGGTCGCGCCCTTCGTGGCCCGGAAGATCGCGCCCTCCACGGCCAGCGCCGTGAGCATCTTCGCCGTCGAGATGTCCCGGTGCTTGGACTCGGGCGGCTCGTCCTTGTCGATCAGCCCCCAGACCTGCTCGAACAGCTTCTTTCCGAGGAAGCCCGCAAGCAGCCCGGCGGCGATGCTGAAGGGTGTGAAGAACAGCTTGCTCATGCCTGAGTGGTAACCGCGGCCCTTTCCGGGTAAACGGGACCGCCCCGTATCCTGTCAGGTCCGATGGCCACCGACGCGACAGAGGTCGACTTCCAGCAGACGGTGATCGACCGCTCGCGGGAGGTCCCGGTCGTCGTGGACTTCTGGGCCGAGTGGTGCGGGCCGTGCCGCCAGCTCACGCCCGCGCTCGAGCGCGCCGCCGCCGAGCGCGCCGGCAAGGTCGAGCTGGTGAAGGTGGACGTCGACGGGAACCCCGCGCTCGCGCGCGAGTACGGCGTGCAGGGCATCCCCGCCGTGAAGGCGTTCCGGGACGGCATGGTCGTCGACGAGTTCGTCGGCGCTCAGCCCGCGCCGATGGTCGAGCGCTTCATGGACCGGCTCGTGCCCTCCGAGGCGGACGCGCTCGTCGCCGAGGGCGACGAGCAGTCGCTGCGGCGCGCGCTCGCGCTCGAGCCCGGGCGCCCCGACGCCGCGGTCGCGCTGGCGCGGGACCTGATCGACAAGGGCAGCCTCGACGACGCCCGGGAGGTCCTCGGTGCGGTCAAGGGCGATTTCGCGGCGGAAGGCCTCGCCGCGCTGCTCGGCCTCAAGATCGACCACCCCGAGGCCGCCGACGCGCTGCTGGCGGGCGACACCGAGAAGGGGCTCGAGGCGATGATCGGCGTGCTCGAGCGCACCGAGGACGAGGACACCAAGGACCGGATCCGCAAGGCGATGGTCGGCGCCTTCACCGACCTCGGCGCGGACCACCCCCTCACCCGCGAGTACCGCCGCAAGCTCGCGGCCGCGTTGTACTAGCGGCCGGGCCGTCCGCCGCCACCGGGATTTCCGGCTAAGGAAATCCCGATTTATTCCGGCCCGTTTATTCCTCCGTAACTTGGACCTTGCTCATCACGATCGGCTGGGTCGGGGGCCCGTCCTCGGTCGACGCGAGGTCCTCCATCTTCTTCACGTTGTCGATCCCCTTCACGACCTTGCCGAGGACCGCATAGTCGGCCGGCAGGTTCGCGTCCGGGCCCGTGACGACGAAGAACTGGCTGCCCGCCGTGCCCGCCGCCTCGGCCCCGCCCTTCGCCATCGCCACCACGCCCTCGGTGTAGGCGACGTCGTCCGGCGGCGCCTCACGCGTCTTGTATCCCGGGCCGCCCGTGCCGTCTCCCGCCGGGTCGCCGCCCTGCACAACGAACCCGGGGGCGATGCGGTGAAACCCGAGGCCGTCGTAGAACCCGTCGCGTGCGAGCGCGACGAACGACGCCGACGTCTTCGGCGAGCTCTTCACGTCGAGCTCGATCTCGAACGGGCCGCAGTTGGTGTCGACGGTCGCCGTGTAGGTCTTGTTCGGGTCGAGCTCCAATTCGGTCGCTCCCTGTCCTTGACGTTCTTGGGCTGCGGCGCGGCGACCTCCTGGCACGACGCCTTGTCCGAGCCCCCACCGTCCCCCCCGCTCGACGCGATCAGGACGATGATCCCCACGATCGCGGCGACGCCGAGGATCAGCGCGGGGAACGCGTACTGGTTGCGCATCAGGCGGTCGAGCACCGGCGCAGGTTATACCGGGCGGCCCGCGTGCGATCTCCTCTACAGTGGCCGCCGTGGCGCGCCGCCTCCTCCCCATCGCCCTCGCGTGCGCGGCGCTCGCCTCGTGGGGCTGCGGAGACGACTCCGGCGAGGTTCCGTCCTCCGCGGCCGGCGGGCCGGCGGTCGAGATGTTCGACTACGGGTTCGATCCGCGGAGCCTGACGGTCGATCGCGGCGCCGCGATCCGCGTCACGAACGGAGGCGAGATCGCCCACAACCTGACGGTCGAGCGGGGGCCGGACCCGAAGGACGAGACCACGGAGCTCGCGGGGACGGACACCTTCCTGCCGGGCGACAGCGAGACGCTCGCGGTCGAGCTGCCCCCCGGCCGCTACGTGATGGTGTGCACGGTCCCCGGGCATCGCGAGCTCGGCATGACGGGCACGCTCCGGGTGCGCTCGGCCACTAACTAACATCTGCCTCATGTGCAGGTTGTTCGCAGCGGCGGCGAGCGAGCCGGTGGACGTGTCGTTCGAGCTGCTGCGCTCCGACAACTCCGTGCTGCGCCAGTCGGAGGAGCACGACTCGGGATGGGGCAGCGCGTACTACTCCGGCGGCCGGCCCGACGTCCGCCGTTTCGCGCACGCCGCGCACGCGGACGACTCCTTCGACGAGGTCACGACCGGGCGCGCGCAGCTCATCATGGTGCACGTTCGCCGCGCCACGATCGGCGGGCTGAAGCTCGAGAACACGCACCCCTTCTGCCGTGGGCCCTACACCTACTGCCACAACGGCACGATCATCAAGGCTTCCCTGCTCGAGCCGCTCGCGGACACGCCGCCCGCCGGGGACACCGACTCCGAGCGCTTCTTCAACATGCTGATGACGGGCTTCGACCACGACGACGTGGTCGGGTCGCTGCGGCGCGCGGTCGAGGTCGTCTGCGACACCTGCCGCTTCTCGGCGCTCAACTTCCTCTTCTGCGACGGTCGGCGCATGTACGCGTACCGCTTCGGCGTGTACCGGCTGTTCTGGCTCGCGCGCGACCTCGACGTCGACGCGGACACGAAGACGCACCATCACGTCCACCTCGAGCGCCCGCGCGGCGGCCACCTCGTGATGGCCGCGAGCGAGAAGCTCACGCCCGCGGAGCCGTGGATCGAGTTCGGTCAGGACGAGCTGCTCGTCTGCGACCCCCGCGATGCCCAGCATGCGCGCGTCGAGCGCCTGCTCGGGGACCGCGCGGAGGGAGTCGAGTTCGTGCCGCTGGACTCCGGCGAGCTGAGCGGCGCTGCCCGTGGCGAATGGGCTGCGCAGCGGGCGGCTGCCGACTTTTGACGCCCGGCTCGCGCCGCAGCGGCCGGCAGCGGCTCGCGCGCGGGATGAACGACGTGCTGGCGGCCGCGCCGTGGACATGGCGATTGCTGCGCAGGCCGATGAGGCGCTTCTTCGAGCGCGCGGCGCCGACGTGGGACGCGCGCTACGCGAGCGATCCCGGGCGTGTCGCGCCGCTCACCGCGGCCTTCGACCTCCTGCCCCACCCCCCGGCCCGCGTGCTCGACGTCGGGACCGGCACCGGTGCTGCCGCGCTGGTCGCAGCCGAGCGCTGGCCCACTGCCGACGTCACCGGCATCGACGTCTCCCCGAGGATGGTCGAGCTCGCCGCCGCGAAGGAGGCGCGGCCCTGGGTGCAGTTCATCGTCGCCGACGTCGCCGAGCTCGACCCGCGCGAGGGCTACGACCTGGTGATCATGATGAACATGCCGCCGTTCTACGAGCCGGTCGCGCGGCTGGTCGGCCCGGGCGGCCACGTCGCGAAGATCGCGTCGCGAGGTGCGGTGACGCCCTTCTACACGCCGGCCGAGAAGCTGCGCGCCGGGTTCGGCGCGCGCGGCCTCGAGACGGTCGCCGCGGGGAACGGCGGGCCCGGGGACCTACTACCTTGCGCGGCGGCCGTGAGCGACGAGCGCAAGTTCGCGATCCTGATGAACCCCGCGTCCGCGGGTGGCAAGCCGCTGCGGCTGCTGCCCGAGGTCCAGCGCGAGCTGGACGCGGGCGGCGCCGCGCACCGCACCATCGAGACCCGTGACCTGCCGCACGCGACCCACGTCGCACGCGACGCGGTCGCGCGGGGCGAGGTCGTGGTCGCGCTCGGCGGCGACGGGCTCGTGGGCGCGCTCGCGGGGGCGTTGCGCGGCTCCGGCGCGCTCGGCGTCCTTCCCGGGGGGCGCGGCAACGACTTCGCGCGCGCGATCGGCATCCCCCAGGACATCCCGGGAGCCTGCCGCGTGCTGCTCGGTGGTGTGCGCAAGGCGCTCGACCTGGGCGAGGCAAACGGCCGGCCCTTCGCGTGCATCGCATCGATGGGCTACGACTCCGACGCCAACCGGCTCGCGAACGAGGCGAAGCTCGTGCGCGGCAACCTCGTCTACGCATACGCCGCGATCCGCGCGCTCGCCGCCTGGCGCCCGGCCCGGTTCACCGTGCGCATCGACGGCCGTGAGCACCGCTTCGAGGGTTACACGGTCGCGGTCGCCAACACGGGCTACTACGGCGGCGGGATGCACATGGCTCCCGGCGCGGATCCCTCCGACGGCCTCCTCGAGGTGATCTTCGTGGAACAGGTGTCCAAGCGGCGGTTCCTGGCTAACCTGCCCAAGGTGTTCAAGGGCACCCATGTCGAGCAGGACACGGTGCGCGTGTATCGCGCGCGCGAGGTGCAGATCGCGGCCGACCGCCCGTTCGACGTCTATGCCGACGGTGAGCCGATCACGTCGCTTCCGGCGACCGTGCGCCTGATCCGCGGCGGGTTGAGCGTGATCGCTCCCCGGTCCTAGCTCGATGCCGGGGCTGCGTGCGAAGGTCGCGGTGGCGCGCGCCGCGGGGGCGCTGTCGCGAGCGAGCCGGCGCGGCGGCGGCACGAGCCTGCCGGGCAAGCTGCTGCTGCGGATGGAGCCCGGCGCGATCGGGCTGCTCGCCCGCGGCCTCGACAAGGGGTCGCTCGTCGTGAGCGCCACCAACGGGAAGACGACGACGTCCGGGATGGTGGCCCGCATCCTCGCCGAGCACGGCCTCCACGCGGTGCACAACCGCGCAGGGGCGAACATGCCCGGCGGCGTGGCGACGGCCCTGCTGGAGAACAGCCGGCTTTCCTTAGGCGGAAAGCCGGGTCGATCAAGGGACGTCGGGAACATCGGCCTCTTCGAGGTCGACGAGGCCGGGCTGCCGCGAGGCCGTCGCGGCGAGCTCTGCCCCGCGCGGTCGTCTGCTCGCCAACCTCTTCCGCGACCAGCTCGACCGCTACGGCGAGGTCGAGTACGCTCGCCGACGACTGGCGCGCGCTCGTCGCGCCCGCGCCGAGCACCGCATTCGTCCTGAACGCCGACGACCCGCTCGTCGCCGACCTCGGCCGCGAGCGACGGCGGCCCGCGAGCGCGTCACGTACTTCGGCGTCGAGGACCGCGCCGCACGCGCCTCGAGGCCTCGAGCACGCGTCCGACCCGAAGCACTGCCGCCGCTGCGGCGCCGCGTACGAGTACGCGGCCGTCTACCTCGGCCACCTCGGCCACTACCGCTGCCCGAACTGCGGCAACGCGCGGCCCGGCGCCGCACGTGGCGGCGCGCGCGTCGAGCTGCTCGGCATGTCGCGGCGTCGCGCGTCGACGCTCGCGACGCCCGCACGGCGAGCTCGCGTCTGCGCTGCCGCTGCCCGGCCTCTACAACGTCTACAACGCGCTCGCCGCCGCGGCCGCCGCGCCTGCGAGCTGGGCGTCGCCGCTCGACGACGGTCGGCGCGGCGCTCGAGCGCTTCGCGGCCGCGTTCGGCCGCGTGGAGCGGATCGACGGTCGGACGACCGCGAGCGTCGCGATCCTGCTCGTCAAGAACCCGGCCGGCGCGAACGAGGTGCTCCGCACGCTGGCGGCGCCGACGGGGCGGACCGTCGACCTGCTGGATCGTGCTGAACGACCACATCGCGGACGGCCGCGACATCTCGTGGATCTGGGACGCGGACTTCGAGCTGCTCGCCGCCGCGCGCGCGCCGCGTCGACCTGCTCGGGCACGCGCGCCGAGGAGATGGCGCTGCGGCTCAAGTACGCGGGCCTCGACGCCGGCGGCTCGAGGTCGACCGCGACCTCGAGCAGCGTCGCTCGACCGCGCGCTCGCCGGCGACGGGCGAGCGGCCCGCTCTACGCCCTGCCGACCTACACCGCGCTGCTCGAGCTGCGCGACGTGCTGCGCGACCGCGGCCTCGCCCCGCGGTGGTCTGGGAATGAGCCGACCGGCGGGCCGCGATCTGGCACGACGTCGAGTGCGGCTCCTACGACGCCGACCTCGCGCTCTGGCGGGCGCGCTCGCGGCGCCCCGGGCGACCGAGGTGCTCGACCTCGGCTGCGGGCACCGGCCGCGTGGCGCTCGACCTCGCCGCCGCGGCCACGCGTGTACGGCGCTCGACCGCGACCCCGAGCTGCTCGAGGTGCTCGCCGCGCGCGCCGAGCGCGCGGGCCGTCGCGTGCGGACGGTCGACGCCGACGCGCGCGACGTTCGACCTCGCGCCGAGTTCGACGCTGGTCTTCGCGCCGATGCAGTTCGTCCAGCTGCTTCGGCGGCGCCGCCGAGCGCGCCGCGATGCTCGGCGGGTGCCGCGCACCTGCGGCCCGGCGGGACGTTCGCCGCGGCGATCACGACCCTCGAGGGCGAGTCGACGGACGACGACTACGGTCCCCCCCCGCCCGACATGCGGGAGGTCGACGACTGGGTCTACTCGAGCCGCCGGTCGCCGTGCGCCTCGTCGAGCGCGGCGGTGCGATCGTGATCGAGCGGGTCCGCACCGCCGTGTCGCCCGAGGGCAGGCGGTCACGCAGCGTCGACGAGGTCCGCGCTCGAGCTGGTCGCGCCCGCCGACCTCGAGGCCGAGGTCGCGGCTGCGGGCATGACCGTGGTCGAGCGACGCGACATCCCGGCCACCGAGGACCACGTCGCGAGCGTCGTCGTCGTGGCGTCCCGCCCGGAGGCGCCGTGAGCGCCGGGACCCTGCGCGTCATGTGGCTGTACCCGGACCACATGAACATCTACGCGGACCGCGGCAACATCGCCGTGCTGCGAGCATCGCTGCGAGTGGCGCGGGATCGGGTTCGAGCACGCCACGGCCGGCCTCGGCGACGCCGCTCGACCCCGATGCGCACGACCTCTTCTACATGGGCGGCGGCCAGGACCGCGACCAGGTCGCTCGTCGCGCGCGACATCGCCGCGACCAAGCGCGACGCGCTCGCACGGCGGCCGTCGACCGCGGCGCCGCGATGCTCGGCGTCTGCGGCGGCTATCAGCTGCTCGGCCATTCCTACGAGCTGCGGGCGGCGAGTAGCTGCCCGGCCTCGGGCTCGTCGACCTGCGCACCGTGCGCGAGCCGGGCGAGCGGCTGATCGGCAACTGCGTGATCGAGGCCGACCTCGGCGACGGGCCGCCGTCGCATCGCGGGGTTCGAGAACCACGGCGGGCGCACCTACCTCGGCGCGGACGAGCAACCGCTCGGCCGCGTGGTCTCGGGCTTCGGCAACAACGGCAAGGACGGCTTCGAGGGCGTGCGGCGCGGCAACGCTGATCGGCACCTACCTGCACGGCCCGCTGCTGCCGAAGAACACGTGGCTCGCGGACGTGCTGACAGGCTGGGCGCTCGAGCGGCGCGACGGCGCGGCGCCGTCGCTCGAGCCGCTCGACGACGAGTTGGAGCGCGCTGCGCACGAGTCCGCGGTGCGAGCCGCGCTCGGGCGCTGACGGTCGCGGTGCAGTAGAAGGTTGCACCGCTCGACGCACGGCTATACGCTCGGCGGCGGAGAAGCCATGCCGGCGCGAGGCATACACCATGTTGACCTTGCCGTCGCCGACGTGGAGCGATCGATCGCGTTCTATCTCGGCCTGCTCGGGCCGCTCGGATGGATAGAGAGGGTCCGGTACCCGACCTACCGCGGAACAGAGGAAGTCGTCTACCTCGAAGACCCGACGACCGGGTCGATGCTCGGAATCCGGCCGGCGGACGGCGGCGCTCACCACTACTACGAGGTCGGAATCGAGCACCTCGCCTTCGAGGTCGACCGCCGGGACGAGGTCGACGAGGCGCACGCACGCTGCCTCTCGAGTGGCGGGAGGATCCACTTTCCACCCGAGGATGACCGCGACGTGGAGGACTACTACGCGCTCTTCGCATTCGATCCCGACGGGATTCGAGTCGAGGTGTTCTGCTGGGCGCGGCCCGACGGCACGCCGTAGCGGCTCCGGCGTGTGCGTCGTGGGTGTGCTGGCTGCGCTCTTGCTCTGGAGCGCCGATCCGGCGCCCGCGGCGCGGATGCGCCCGTCCACGACTATCGCGGCGTCGTCCCGGTCCTCGTCTACCACGGGATCGACGCGGCTCCGCGACCGGGCGACCGCTACTCGATCACCGCGGCGGAGTTCGCCCGCCAGATCGCGATGCTGGCCGCGGACGGTTTCAACGCGATCTCGATCGCGCAGTACGCCCGCTTCGCCGGCGGGGACGTGACGGGCCTCCCGGACCGGCCGATCCTGATCACGTTCGACGACGGTCGCCTCGACAGCTGGCAGGGCGCCGACGCGACCCTCGGGCGATACGGCATGCGCGCGACGATGTTCGTGATCACCGCGTACGCCGGCGCCGCCAAGCCCGGATATCTGAGCTGGCCGCAGCTGCGCGCGATGGTGGCCGGCGGCCGTTGGGACCTGCAGGAGCACGCGCACGCGGGCCACGTCCGGATCCCCACCGGGCCCGGGCGCCGAACCGGTCCCTACTACGCGAATCTGGCCTACCGGAACGGCGCGAGAGAGAAATTCAGCGCGTTCAAGCGCCGCGTGAGCGCCGACGTCCTCACGGGGCGCCGTCTGATGGCGGCCCAGATCCCGGGTTTCACGCCGCTGGCCTTCGCCGTGCCCTTCAGCGACTACGGCCAGGAGCAGACCAACTACGCGCCGATTCCGGCCTGGGAGAGCGGCTGGCTGCAGCGCACCTTCGACGTCTTCTTCGTTCAGGACCGCCGTGTCTACAACCTGCCGGGCAACCCCATCGGCCAGCGCTACGGCGTACGCGCCTCGACCACCGCCGAGACGCTCCACGCCTGGCTGCGGCAGGCCCTGCCGCAGAGCGCCTGGACGCGACCACGCCCGAAGCGACCGAAGCTCCGCAGGCTGCGCGTCGGCCGGCGCAGCGTCGTGATCGTGATCAAGGCTCGCGACGGCGTCACCTTGACGCTCACGCGGCGCCGCGCGGGTCGCCGGCACCGCGTCCGCTTGCACGTGAGCGCCGCGGGACGCGTGCGCGACAGGCCGCTGCGGCCCGGCACGGCGTACCGCTATCGGGTGGTTGCCGTGAATGCCGAGGGCGGCCGCAGCCGGGCGCTCGTGCTCCGTGTGCGCACCGATCGGTAGATTCAGCGGCAGGCTTGATGACCTCAGACCCAGGAGGACGACGACGATGGCTCTGCAGATTGGCGACACGGCACCCGACTTCGAGGCCGAGACCACCGAGGGCCGGATCAGCTTCCACGACTGGATCGGCGACTCGTGGGCGGTGCTGTTCTCGCACCCGAAGGACTTCACCCCGGTCTGCACGACCGAGCTCGGCTACATGGCCAAGCATCAAGCCCGAGTTCGACCGCGCGGCGTGAAGATCATCGGCCTCTCGGTCGACCCGATCGACAACCACGAGGAGTGGGCGCAGGACATCGAGGAGACGCAGGGCACGGCGCCGAACTACCCGATCATCGGCGACGCCGACTTCAACGTCTCGAAGCTCTACGGGATGCTGCCCGCGAGACGTCGGGCGACCCGACGCGAGCGCACGCCGGCCGACAACCAGACCGTCCGCAACGTCTTCGTGATCGGCCCGGACAAGAAGGTCAAGCTGATCCTCGTCTACCCGATGACGACGGGCCGCAACTTCGACGAGGTGCTGCGCGTGATCGACTCGCTGCAGCTGACCGCCAAGCACAAGGTCGCGACGCCGGTGAACTGGAAGCAGGGCGAGGACGTGATCATCGCCGGCTCGGTCTCCGACGACGAGGCCAAGGAGATCTATCCGGACGGCTGGGAGTCGCCGCAGCCCTACATCCGGATCGTGCCGCAGCCCGCGCTGAGCCGGGAGGCAGACTCATCGGCCGACGGGCTCGGACGGCGAGTGGCCGATCCGTGCGAGCGCCTCGAGCTCGGTCCTGAAGTCGTCGACCATCGTCCCGGGATCCGGGCACCAGGCCGGCGTCGGCCATGACGCCGACCGTCACGCTGCCCGTTGTAGCTGAAGATGCTGACGCTCATCGCGACGCTGCCCGACATCGGCGCCCAGACCGCCACGGCGCTGACCGGGGAGCCGGCCAGGTAGACGGGCTCACGCGGCCCCGGCACGTTCGTGATGACGGCGGTGCCCTTCGCCGAGAAGAGGTCGACCATCGCCGACTCGACCTGCGCCAGGCGTCATGCCCATCAGCTCGAGCATCGCCGTACGCGATCGCGCCCTCGGGCGAGCGCCTTGATGTCGTCCATGCGCCGCTTGACCTCGCGCAGACGGGTGCGCGCCGTCCTGGCGCCCGACCGGCAGTGACAGGAAGACGAGGCCGAAGCGGTTGCCCAGGCTCGCGCGGCAGCGGCTGGTCGAGCGGCCGCAGGTTGAACGGCACGATCGCGTGGATCTCGTCGACGAGCGTCGCGCGCCCGCGGAGGTACCGGCGCAGCGCGCCGGTCATCGCGGCGACGAGCACGTCGTTGACCGTGGCGTCGTTGGCGTGGGCGATGTCGCTTGACCGGGTCGAGCGGGAGCGGCTCCGACCACGCGACGCGGCGCGCGATGCCCGGGTCGCCCTTGAGCGCCGTCTCGGCGTCGGACGGCGCAGCCAGGACATTCGCGAGCGCCTTCGCGTCGCCCGCGCCGGCCGTCCGCCAGATGCTCGCATCTCGGCCGACGGATGCGCGAGCGTCTCGAGGCCCTCGTGCGCAGCGCCGCGCCCGCGCGCCGCGCCCGCGGCAGCGCCGCGCCGGCGGGCGGGTCACGACGCGACCGCAGCGGCGCCCGGCCGGCGCCGCCGCGGCGGACGTCGGCGTCGATGCCGGCGTCCGGCGCTCGCGTCGGTCAGCGACAGCAGCACGCGCGCGAGCGCGATCCCGTCGGCGATGCAGTGGTGCATGCGCGCGACGAGCGCGCAGCCCGTCGCCGTAGCCGTCGACGAGGTAGAAGCTCCCACAGCGGCCGCGCGCGGTCGAGCGGCGTCGCCATCAGGTCGCCGACGAGCTCCTCCAGCGCGGCGCGGTCGCCCGGGCGCCGGCAGCGCGACGTGGTGCAGGTGCAGGTCGAGGTCGAAGTGCGGGTCGTCCTCCCAGTGCGGCGCCGCCGAGCAGCCGCCGCTGACGCACGCGCTGGCGGAAGCGCGGGAACGGCTCGACGAGCCGCTCGCGCAGCGACCGCGCGCAGCCGCGCCCAGTCGACCTGCTCGTCGAAGACAGGACCCCGTTGATGACCATGAGGTTGGTCGGGCGGTCCATGCGCAGCCAGGCCGCGTCCGCGCTTCGGCATCCTTCGCGAGTGGCCGTCGCTGGATTGTCGCGCCGTGCGAGCCGCCGCGCGATGTCAGGCCCGGCGGCGGCGCGCCCCGATCCAGCCCAGCCCGAACCCGAGGCCGGCCGACAGCCCGATGACCACGATCAGCGGCGTCTGCCCGCTCCCGATCAGCCAGTTGACCTCGACGTCGTCCAGGTTCAGGAGGGGCGAACAGGGCCACCAGGGCGACGCCCGCGATGATCGCCGCCCGACCTGCCCGCTCCGACCGGCTGCGGCGTGGTGCTCTGTCTGGCTCGCTCAGGACGGCTCCCGGCGCAGCTATCCCGCGCCGTCTGGCCCGCAGCTTGTAGCCCCTCATGAACAGCGGAGGTTCCCCGCGAACAGGGCGCCCGTCGCGATCGTGAGGAGGCAGCGACAGCGCCACGTTCGCCTCGGCGTACCCGAGGAAGCCGTTCCGCACGAGCGCGATCATGTCGTCGACCAGGTTGAAGTACGTCAGGATCTGGAACAGCTCGGGCAGCAGCGACGCCGAATAGAACACGCCGCCGAGGAAGATCAGGACTGAGCACGAAGGTCGGCGATCGCGACGTCATCGAACTGCTCGGCACGCACCCAATCAGACACCAGGACTGCGCGAAGAAAGCCAACCAGACAGCCCGAGATCAGCGCGAGGATGTGCTCGACCAGCAGGTCGACCAGGGACGACGCCGCGGTCAACGTCAGCGCCACGACCACCAGCCCGCGCATGAAGCCGCCGAGCGACGCGAGCAACAGCTCGAGCAGCGACACCAGCAAGAGCTGGTCCTGGATCGCGCCCTGGAACTTCTGCTGGAGGATCGAGGAGGCGTTGTTCGACACCGTTGATCGCCCGGCCATCATGATCAGGCCGGGATCACGAAGCACCACGTAGTCGATGCCGTGCAGCTTGTCGATGCGCCGAGCCGAGCGCCGCTGGACGCCGATGTAGAGGAAGGTCTCGAGCAGCGGCGCGCCGATCGTCTGCTTGATCTTCATGAAGCGGTTGACCTCGCGCCGCGAGAGCGTGAGGAAGCAGGATCTGCGCAGCAGTCACGAGGGCGAGCCTTCCTCGACCCCGACATGCGAGCGCGAGAGCTCCTTGCGCCCGACGGCGTGAGATAGGCGTCCTCGAGGTTCGCGACGCCGTAGGTCGCCACCAGCTCGCCGCTCGAGCCCTGCGCGACGATCTCGCCCTGGTTGATGAAGGCGATCTTGTCGCAGAGCTGCTCGGCCTCCTCCAGGTAGTGCATCGTCAGAAGGATCGTGGTGCCCCTCCTCGTTGATGCGCTGCACGTAGTGCCACCAGCTCGAGCCGCGCTCGATGTCGACGCCCGCGGTCGGCTCGTCGAGGATCAGGCCGGAGCCGCAGCAGTGCATGAGCACGCGGGCCAGGATCAGGCGACGCTTCGTCCGCCGGACAGCGTCCGGTGCGCTCGTCCCGCTCTGGGCCGGCGAGACCTCGATCAGCTCCCGCGCGCGCTCGCGACGCTCGCGCCTCGGCATCCCGAAGCTGACCAGCATGGTCGTCGAGCATCTTCCTCGACGGTCAGGAACCGGTCGAGGTTGGCCTCCTGGGGCGCCGAGCCGACGGCCTGGCGGGCCTCCGCGTAGTGGGCGATGGCGTCGTGCCCGAAGATCTCGATCGCCCCGGACATCGGCCTGGGCAGCCCGGTCGTGCAGTCGATCAGCGTGGACTTCCCCGCCCCGTTGGGCCAGGCCAACCGAAGCTCCCGTCCTCGACGTCGAGGGAGGACGTCGCGCAGCGCCTCCACCGTCGGGTAGCGCTTCGTCAGGTTCTCTATGTGCAGGGCCTGGTGGCTCACGATCGACGCCGAACGGGTCGCCGAGCGCGACTTGGCCGCCGCCCGGGCGGCCGCCGCTTGACGGAGTCGACGACGTGAAGGCCGCCACGGCGATCGTCATAGCGGCGCTCGGCGCGGCGGTCGCGGCGGGCCCTTCCTGGGCCGCGTGCGACAAGGTCACCTCGCCCCGCGGCTCGAACGCCGCGCGCGGCACGGCGGCGCATCCCTACGCGACCATCGGGAAGCTCGCCCATTCGCTTCGCCCAGGGCGGACGGCTGCCCTTGCGCGCCAGCGTCTGCCGCGGCCGGGTGAAGGGTGCGGAGAGGCGGGACGAGGCGGGCGCGCGACGATGGCCGCGGCATCGGGCGCCCGCGTGACCGTGCGGGCGACTGCACGTGGCCGACAGCGCGAACCACGTCGTCTTCAGGCTCGCTGTACCTGGACGGCCGGCCAGACCGCGCGCCGCTGCCCAGCCCGACGGTCAACGGGAACAACGTCATGTTCCGCGACAACGACGTCACGACACGCGACACGACGATCTGCTTCGTGCTCGGCTCCGACGGTGACGGCCACGCGCGCCGCACGTTATCGCGCGCGACCGGATCACGACTGCCGCGACCTCCACCACCAACCACGCCACGGCAGATGTGCGAGGCTCCTACGGAGTGCGCATCACCGACGACTGGATCTACGACAACGCCGACCGCGGCGTGCAGCTGTTCCCGACGCGCAGCGCACATACCGTCGCGCGAAACGTGATCACAGCAACGAGAGGGAAATCGTGTTCGACGGGAGGTCCGCGCAACGTCGTCGAGCACAACGTGATCTTCGACCCGGTCGTCCGCTACAACGTCGAGGACTTCGACGGAGCGGCATCGCCGAAGTGGCACGACGCAACTGCCTGTGGAGCACTCGTCACGCCGGGAACCCGCCGGGCGTCTCGCCCGGATCGCGGTCGAGACTGTCGGAGAACCTCGTGACCGACCCGGTTACCTCGACCGCGCCGCAAGGACCTCCGGCTGCCCGGACAGCCTGGCTTCGGCAAATTCCCGGGCCTAGGCGCCCGGGGCCGTCGGTCTAGCCGACCCTGGACCACGGGCTGGGAGCGCGGTCGCCCTCGGCCCGATGTCGCACGGCGGCCACGTTGAACGGGCACGCGACTCCGGCAGCGGTTCGGGCTCGGCCGCCAGCACCTCGGAGCTGATCGTCAGCCAGGCCAGGATCCCGCCCGCGCGCGGCGAGCGCCGCGCAGGCCACCATCGCGATGTGGAAGCCGTCGGTCATCGTCGGCGGGGTCGTAGAACTTGTCACCGGTGAGGCCGGCGATCAGCGGCAGCACGGCGACCGCGAGCAGGCCCGCCGACCCGCGCGACCGCGTTGTTGATGCCCGACGCGATCCCGGAGTGGCGCGACGTCGGCCGCGGCGAGCACGGTCGCGGTGACCGGCGCGACGACCAGCGTCAGCCCGAGGCCGAAGACGATCACGGCGGGCAGGCACGCTCGAGACGTAGCTGTCACCCGGGCTCGATCCGCGTCATCAGCAGCAGGCCCAGCCGCGATCACGAGCGGACCGACGGTGAGCGGGATCCGCGGGCCGATGCGCTGCGCGAGCGCGCCCGAGCGGGCCGAGAACAGGAGCATCAGGACGGTCACCGGCAGCGAGTGCCGCACCGGCGGCGATCGGCGAGTAGCCGAGCGAGATCTGCAGGAAGGCGACGAGCAGGAAGAAGACGCCGCCGAGCGCCGCGTAGACGACGAAGGTGACCAGGTTGGCGGCGCTGAACTGGCGCGAGCAGAAGATGTCGAGCGGCATCATCGGGTTGGCGCTGCGCCGCTCGACCAGCAGGAAGGCGCGACCAGCGCCGGCCACGCCCACCGATCGCCGGCCACCAGGACCAGCGCGAGACGCCCTTGCCCGGGGCCTCGATCAGCGCGTAGGTCGTGCCGGCGAGGCCGAGCGCCGACGAGGGCGGCGCCGAGCGACGTCGAGGCGCCCGGTCGCGCGTCGGGTCACGCGTCTCGGGCACGTGGCGCGCGGCCATCGCCACGACGAAGAGCCCGAGCGGGAGGTTGATCAGGAAGATCGCCCGCCACGACACCGCGTCGACCAGATAGCCGCCGAGCAGCGGGCCGATCGCGGCCGCGACGCCGCCGAGCCCCGACCAGGCGCCGATCGCGCGGGCGCGGTCGCCGGGCCGGAAGCTCGCCTCGATCATCGCCAGGCTGCCGGGGGTCAGCAGCGCGCCCGCCGATGCCCTGCAGCAGCCGCGCGCACGATCAGCAGCTCGGCGGTCGGCGCGATCGCGCACAGCAGCGACGCGGCCGTGAACAGGCCGACGCCGAGCACGAAGATCCGGCGCCGCCCGTAGCGGTCGCCGAGCGAGCCGCCGAGCAGGATCAGCGACGCGAGCGTCAGCAGGTAGCCGTTGAGGATCCACTGCAGGGCGCTCGTCGACGCGTCGAGGTCGCGGCCGATGTCGGGCAGCGCGACGTTGACGACGGTGCCGTCGAGGAACGCGAGGCCCGACCGCAGGACCGGGCGACCGCGGGCCCCAGCGCCCGGCGGGGCTGTTGTAGGCGGTTGCCCTGGCGTCGTCGATGGTCACGGATGGCTGTTCCGGGGTACGGCGGCCACCGAGTCGACCCGACGACGATCTTCGCTCGATGGGTAGTCTGCGCCGATGGGCTTCATCTCGCGCGGCTTCGGCGGCCGCCGCGCGTCCCGAGGAGCTCGCCGACCGGGTCCCCCGGGCAGTACGTCGAGCCGGCTTCCCGTGCTCACCGCGGGCCCGACGCCCGACGTCGACACCGACGAGTGGGCTTCCGGATCGACGGCATGGTCGGCACGAGCCGCGGAGTGGACGCTGGGACGAGTTCGCGCGAGCTGCCGTTCGAGACGGTGCCGTGCGACATCCACTGCGTCACCAAGTGGTCGAAGCTCGGCACGAGCTTCGGCGGCGTGTCGGTCGACACGCTGCTCGAGGACGTCGAGCCGCTCGGGCGCGTACGCGATGGCGTACTCGTACGGCGGCTACACCACCAACCTCCCGCTCGAGCGACCTCACCGACGGCAAGGCCTGGGTCGTCGACCGAGCACGAGGGCGAGCCGCTGCCGCGCGAGCACGGCGGGCCGGCGCGGCTGCTGGTGCCGCACCTCTACTTCTGGAAGAGCGCCAAGTGGGTCGCGCGGCCTGCGGGTGATGGACCACGACGAGCCCGGCTTCTGGGAGCCGAACGGCTACCACAACCGCGGCGATCCCTGGAAGGAGGAGCGCTACTGGAGCGACTGACGCCGGTCGAGCAGCGCGCGCCGGGCGCTGGCAGATCGCCACCGTGACCGTCGATCAAGGCAGGAGACGCCGCGGGTGAAGTCGTTCCGCTTCGAGCTGCCGATGTGGATGCCGCACCTGCCGGGCCAGCACTACGACGTCCGCCTCACCGCGCCCGACGGCTACCAGGCCCAGCGCTCCTACTCGGTCGCCTCCTCGCCGCTCGACGAGGGCGAGATCGAGCTGACGATCGACCGCCTCGACGACGGCGAGGTGTCGCCCGTACTTCCACGACGTCGTCGAGGAGGGCGACCAGGTCGAGGTGCGCGGCCCGTTCGCGTCGTACTTCGTCTGGCGCGGCGAGGCGCCCGGTGCTGCTCGTCGGCGGCGGCTCCGGCGTCGTGCCGCTGATGGCGATGCTGCGCCACCGGCGGCGCACGATGCCCGACCTGCCGATGCGGCTCGTGTACTCGGTGCGCTCCGCCGACGACGTGATCTACGCGGACGAGCTGGGCGACGACGCGGTGCTCACCTACACGCGCGAGCCGCCCGCGGGCTGGACCGGCCACACCGGCCGCGATCGACTCCGACGCTGATCGCGCAGGCGGCCGCAGGCGTGCGGCATCGCGTTCGTCTGCGGCTCGAACGGCTTCGTGGAGACGGCGCAGCCGCTGCTGCTCGACGCCGGCATACGAGCCCAGCGGATCCGCACCGAGCGCTTCGGCCCCACGGGCTGACCGGGACGGCTCCGCGCCACGCACTTCGGTCTACGCAGTGTTCGGCGCCTGTAAGGTTGGAACAGGTACACCAACCAGCACGGTTGCCATCCGCAGCGCAGGAGCAGTACTTCCCCCAGAAATCTTCGTCCGACGGTGAAGGAAGCCGATGCGCAACCCGGGCTTGGTGCCGTTGAGCAGTAGGCGCGGGCGAGACGGTCACTTCGTCACGGCGCGTACGGGTGAACTACGAGACCGAGGTCGTGGACGAAGTAGTGCAGGGAGCGCCATGGGACGCTGATCATGCGGGGAGCCGCGCTCGGCGAAGAAGCGCCGGCCCTCCAGGTCGAGGCGGAGACGTACGAGTCGGGTAGAGACGAAGGTCAAGCCGAAGATCGAGCACCTCGGCCCTGGTGCTGCTGGCGCCCGAGCGGCTGAGGGCCGAGGAGCCGCGTGCCGCTGCAGGTGTTCGAACGCCTCGCCGGCGCCGAAGCACGCCGTCTGCCTCGACATGAGTCGTGCTGCGCGCTGCTGCTCCGGCGACCACAGCCGCTGCGCCGGGGGCGCGGCGCCGTGAGGCGTGGGACGTGCTGCGGATGCCGGGACGGGGAGACGAAGGTGCACACTCGCGCGCGGCTGCATCGGCGCCGAGGCCGGGCGCCGTAAGCCGGACCCGCGGTCGCGACGCGCGCAAAGACGCGCAAGACGCGCTCGAGCAGGCCCTGACGCGCGCACGGCGCCGCGCGCCACGGCGTCCTGAGTGGTCCGGCAGCTTCGACCTGGAGCCGTCGAAGGCTTCGGCCCTCGACGCGATCCTTCCGCTGACCGTCACGGTCGTGGCGCGCTATGCGATCATGCGAGGCGCCGATCTTCCGCTGGGCGCTGCTGGTCCCGGCCGTGCCGGGGCTCGCGGCGCTGACGTCTGCGGCACGCTGGCCGCGCCGCCGCTGATGCCGCGTCGCCGCTGTAGCGGTCAACGTCGCGGCCTCGAGCGGGCAGCCGACGCCTCCAGCGCGAATCCGAAGCGCTCGCCGCACAACCGCCTGAGCTCGGGGCGAGGACGCGCTTGCAGCGGGCCGATCGACTCCTCGGCGCTCCGCGCGCGGTCCGGGTGCTCGCGTCCGTGATGGATATCAAGCGACATGCGCCGCAGCATCGGCACGGTCGCCTTGCTGGCTTCGATCCTGAGGTAGGCGAGCACGTCGTCGAGCGTCTGCGGTTGAGCAGATATCTCCTCGTAGCGCACGACGTGGAGCGTGGCGGCGCCGTCGAACTCCTGAACAGGCGCAGCACCTTCCTGACCTGCTCGAGCAACGAGCCGCGTCGCTCAGGCGATCGTGGCTGAGCAGCTCGTGATGTGGCGCTTGACGTTGAGGTGAGCATCGAGCCGACCATGTCACGGAAGTCGCGCACCAGGAAGATCTCGTTGTCCAGGTCCACGGCGCGGCGCTGTTCGTCGGGGTACGCGGGCGAAGAAGGCCGGCCGCTGCGTCTCGCAGGCGCCGCGCACCGCTGGTAGACGGCCTTGATCCGCGATCGGAGATATGCCGGCGAGCTGGCCGAGGTCCGCGCCGATCCATTCGCGGCTCCGGCTCGACGTAGATGGTCTGCGCGGCCGCGCGCCGCTGCTCAGCGACCACAGCCGCTCTGCTCGAGGTTGATCGGGCGGGTCGAAGTGGTTCAGAAGCTCGTGGGCTCCGACAGGGAAAGGAGACCTCGATCAGTAGCCCAGCGTGCGCGGCTCGTACTCGAGGGTGAGGTGCGACGATCTCGGTGCGCCTCGAGCACCGCAGCACATTTACGACCTGTTCTGCCGAGGTGGTCACTATCAACGGGACGCAGGGTCAGCCTCGAGTCCGAGCGCAGCGGCAGCCCGCGCGCCCGGACTTCGGCGCATGTGCATCGGTTTCGCCTGGACCACGGTGGTGAGCACGCGCATCGACTCGTCGGGGTAGTCCAGGGAGTTGACCCGCCCGTAGAGCGATCGTGTGCCGCTGTAGGTCTTCCGGACCTTCGTCGGCCAGCTCCATGCGGCCGGGGTTGCCATACCCGCGCGTCGTCGAGGAGCAGCTCGACGGACTCCAGCGGCAGTTCGTAGACGATCGCCAGCGAGGTCGAGCTGTAGGTCGGTCGAGGGGCGCGCGGCTTCTCCAGGTCGTACTCCCGCATGAACCGAAGTCCCTGTCACGCCGGTGACCTGGATCGAGCCGACGATCGAGCGAACGGCCACATGTGGTCCTTGTCGATGGAACACACAGTCACGGCCCGTCCGCGGTCACCAGTCTATCCGGGGCATCCGGCCAAGGAACGCTGCGGCTGCCGGCTCAGGAGGCCCTGAAGGCCGGGTCGCGAGCCGGGAGAAGTCGCGCTCGATCAGGCCGGCGATCTGCTCGCCCCATAAGTGGGTGTGAAGCCACATGTTGTACCGGTTCGCGGGCGCGCACGGTCCGGGGCAGGACTGCCCCTCGAGGTGGTAGAGCTCGACCTCGGGCATGTACCAGTTGCCGCGTCCCGCTGCCAGCCGCAGGCAGAGGTCCGAGTCCTCGTAGTCGCCCTGCACGTAGATGCCGCGGAGGCCGCCCAGCTCCTCGTAGAGTCGCGCGCGACCATCATGCAGGCGCCCGAGACCACCGGCACGGCGCGCGCGACGTTCGCCGCCGGCAGGCTGCGGTGCAGGCCCTTGAAGTAGTGCGCGTCGACCCATCACCGACTGCCGGGCAGCTGGTGGAAGTAGAGGCCGCGTGCTGGATCGAGTCGTCCTCGTAGAGGAGCTTGGGGCCCAGCGCGCCGATGTCCGGCGTCGCGTCGTAGAAGTCACGCATCGGCCGAGCCACCCCGGCGCGGCGGGCAGGACGTCGGAGTTGAGCAGCAGGAGCAGCCGCCCGGCGCGAGCGCGACGCCGGCGTTGTTCGCGCCCGCGAAGCCGACGTTTCGCTCAGACCGCGACCCGGAACGGCACCTGGTAGATCGGGAACAGTCCGCGACGAGTGAGCAGCTCGTCCTTCTGCTGCGGCGAGTCGAGCACGTAGATCAGGTCGGCCGAGGGCAGCTCGGGGTCGTCGGCGAACTTGGCGAGCTGCACCTCGAGGAGGTCGATCCGGTGGTACAGCGGCACGACGATCGAGACGTCCGGGCTCGGCGGGGCCGAACTCGGTCACGGTCTCGACGCGACCTCGCCGCGTGCGGTCTGGATCCGGGTCGATCGCGGCACGAGGTGGTCCATCAGCTCGTCGTCGGGCGGCGCTCCCGCACGGGATCGTGGAGCAGCGCCTCGCGCACGGTCGCCGGTTTCGCACGACGGGCGGCCTCGACTCGGCCTCGCTGCCCTCGTTCTCCATCTCGACGATCCAACCCTCGGGGGAGGCTGGAGTCGGAGCTCGACGAACGCAGAGGAAGCCGTCTCGTCGCGCGTCGTCGTCGAGGCCGAAGAACTGCGCGACGTCCGGCCGCGGGAAGCGGTACGCGCGGTCGGCCAGCTCGGCGCGGGCCCTCGGGCGAGACGTCGTCAGCCGCACGACGTGAGCCTCGGTGCCGCGCGCCCAGCCCTCCACGTAGAACGAGCGCTCGTCGACGGCCAGGACGCTGTCGACGGCCACGCCGCGGCCTGCGCGGCGCGTCACGATCCTCGGCAGCCGCTCGCGCAGCGCCTCGCGGAGCGCGACAGGCTCTTCGCACGCGCCCCGCCGGCGGTCGGCGGCCCGCGCGCCGACCGCCAGGAACTCGAGGATCGCGTCGCGCGCCGCGGGCCCAGCGGGGCGAGAGGCGGCGCGCGAACGCCTTCACGTCCTCGTGACCGCTAGGTCGCGCGGCCGAGCTCGACCGCTCATCCCGCTCGAGCGCGCGCCCGTCGGCAGCCCGGTCGCTGGCCAGCGGCACGACCGACAGGCGCGCCTCCCCGGGCCCGCGCCGGCGCGGGACGCCGCGGTGGGGCCGAGCTGGCACTCGAGCGCGGTCCACCGCGCCGTCGCGGGCGAAGAAGTCGACCGACCGGCGCATCCGGGGACGGTCGACGACCGCAGCACCCAGGGCGTGGCCGCGCCGGGCCGATCACGCCGCGGCGGCCGCCTCAGGCATCCGCAGCACCTCCTCCGGCGGCAGGGGGTCGCCGTCGTGGATGCCTGCGCTCAGCGAGCAGCGTCGTACACGCGTGCATGGCCAGTCGTCGGCGATGTCGTACACGGGTGGATGCCGCGCGCAGCTCCTTCCACAGCCCCGGGGTCTCGACCGCATGGCGCATCACCTCGGCGAGGCTGTCGCGCGTCCGCCCGGCGAAAGTGCAGCCCGTTGACGCCGTCGGTGACCTTCTCCGACATGCCCGCCGATGTCGCTGCAGATCACCGGCCGCCCGTGCTGGAAGGCCTCCATCACGACGAGCGGCCCGGTCTCCCACCAGATCGACGGGACCACGACCCAGTCGATGCGCGCCATCAGCTTCGCGAGCTGTCGGCGCGGTCGTACGGGCCGGCGAACGTGCACCGGGTCGCCGGTCCTCGATCAGCAGTCGCTCGAACCGCGTCCTGGAACTCGATCGGCGGGTCTCGAGGTTCGCGCCGTGGACCAGCAGACCGCCCGTCGAAGTCCTCGCCCAGCAGCGCCATCGCGCTTCGAGCAGCACGTCCGCGCCCTTGTAGGGGGTGAGCTGGCCGAAGAAGCCGAAGCGGTTGCGCTGGCGGCCTCGCCGGACGTCCGGCACGGCGCCGGGCCGGCACGCATGCCGTGCGGCTCGAGCACGATCTTCTCGCGCGGAATGCCCCAGTCGACGTACTGGTCGAGCACGTAGCTCGCTGGGCGCCACGAACAGGTCGACGGGCGACAGGTGCGACTGGATGAAGCGCTTGCGCATGAAGAAGGTCTGCGGGCTGATGTCGCGGGAAGCACTCGTGACAGCGGCGCGGCGAGTCCTCCTGGCACAGCTCGTGGTTCATCGTGCGCACCATCTGGCCGTCGCGGTGGCAGATCGGCAGGTACTCGTGCAGCGTGTAGACGATCGGCACGTCGGGCAGCGTGTTCCGCGTCGACGCGCACGATGTCGTAGCCGAGGAACATCGTGTGCTGGAAGTGCACGATGTCGGGCTTCTGGTCGAGCAGGAAGTCGCGGAAGAACCGCGTCAGGGCCGCTTTGCGGCGACGTGCCGAACAGCCAGTCGTAGCTCCGGCGCAGGTCGCGTGTAGAAGAGGTACTGGTTCGGATCGTCGTTGACGAGCGTGAACGGCGCGCCCCCGTGGTGGCGGTGGGCTCGGTCGAGACGGCGGACCGCTGCGGGCGAGGAAGAGCGGCTCGAACTCGCCGGCGTCACGCATCGCCTCGTACACCTCGAGCGCGTATGCCTCGACGCCGCCGGGACGGATCGCGGGTGGTTGTGCGAGACTAAGAGGACCCGGGTAGAGCGAGCGCTTCGGTGTGCCTAGCCACCGTCCCGCGCTCCTGGCAACGTGGACCGCCGCCGGCTGCACGGCTGCGCGCTCGGCCATCAGAGCCGCGAGTAGATGGCCTGCGAGTCATCACGTCGCTGCTCGACGGTGTCCCAGCCGCCGGGATGCCGGCCTGAAGCGTCTCCCACAGCCCCGGCGTCTCCATCGCGCGCCGCATCGTGGCGGCGAGGTTCTCGGCGTCACCGCGCCGGAAATGCAGCCCGTTCACGCCGTCGGCGACCTTCTCCGACATGCCGCCGATGTCGCTGCAGATCACGGGCCGGCCATGCTGGAAGGCCTCCTACACGACGAGCGGGCCGGTCTCCCACCAGATCGACGGCACCACCACCCAGTCGACCTCGGCCATCAGCTTGCGCGAGGTCGGCCGGTCGTATGGCCCGACGACGTCACGGGCGCTCGACCGCGAGCAGCTCGCCGAAGCTTGTCCTGGAACTGCGCGCGACTGCTCGTCGAGATTCGCCCCGTAGATCGACAGGTGGACGTCGCATGTCTGAGTCGCCGAGCAGCTCCATCGCCTGCAGCAGGACGTCGGCGCCCTTGTACGGGGTGAGCTGGCCGAAGAAGGCGAAGCGGTTACGCGGCCGCTCGGGCCCGGCCGGTCCGCCGGCGCGCGCCGGCGATGCATGCCGTAGTCCTCGACCATGATCTCTCCGGCGGGATCCCCAATCGACGTAGCGCTCCTGACGTAGTCGCTCGGCGCGATGAACGGGTCGACCAGGCCGCAGGTGGGACTTGATGAACCGCTCGCGCATGAAGAACGTCTGGGCGTGAACTGCGGGAAGCACTCGTGACAGCGCCGCGGCGACGCCTCGTCGCACAGTTCCTGCGTTCATGGTCCGCACCATCTTCGCCGTCGCGTGGCAGATCGGGATGTACTCGTGCAGCGGTAGACGATCGGCACATGCGGCAGCGTGTTGCGCGTGACGCGCACGATGTCGTATCCGAGGAAGGTCGTGTGCTGGAAGTGCACGACGTCCGGCTTCTGGTCGAGCAGGAACTCGGCGAAGAATCGCGTGAGCGCGGACTTTCTCGGGGAGCGGCCGAACTGCCAGTCCCAGTCGGACAGGTCGGTGTAGAAGAAGTACTGGCCGGGATCGTCGTTGACGAGCGTGATCGGGCGTCCCTCGGTGGTGCCGCGAGGTGACCGAGACCGGCGGCCCGCTGCGGGCGACGAAAACGGCGTCGAAGTCGCTCGACACGCGCATCGCCTCGTAGAGCTCGAGCGCATAGGCCTCGGCCCCACCGGGCCGGATGGCCGGGTGGTTGTGCGCGACGTAGAGGACCTTCGGCCTAGACCGGCCGGCCATTGGCGCTCGACCGTCGGGTCCAGCCGAATAGCGTTTCGAACAGGGACCGGCGCGCCGGGGGGTGCTCGGCCGCCGGCGCCTGCTGCGCGACCTCGACCTGCTCCCGCGGCTCGGGAGGGCAAAGCTCGTAGACGTCGCAGACGTGCTTCTGGTGGGTCACCAGAACGTGGTTCGTCCGGAGATGCTCGTGCAGCCCGGCATGCTCGTCGAGCCACTCGAAGGCCGACTGCGGAACGATCAGGAACTCCGCGCCGTCAGCGGCCGCTCGAGCCGAAGCCGCCGTCGCCGCGCGCGGTCTCGGCCAGCGACTCCGCTCGGCGACTCGACGCGCCGGCACGCGACGACCACGAGCTGCGCGATCCGGTCGCCCGCCGCGATCTCGAACGGCGCGCTCGCGGTCGGTGTTGAGCAGCAGCACGCGCACCTCGCCGCGGTAGCCGGCGTCGATCAGGCCCGGTGCGTTGACGAGCGCGATGCCGTGCCGGGCGGCCAGGCCGGAGCGCGGCAGCACGAGGCCCGCGTGGCCCTCGGGGATCGCGATCGCGATGCCGGTGCCGACGCTGGCACGCTCGCCCGGGCTCGATCGTCGTCGCCGTCGGCGGCGCGCAGGTCGTAGCCGGCGTCGTGGGTGCGCGCGCTCGGGGCGCGCGCGTCGCCGGCGAGGCGCTGGAATGGACCCTCACTCGGCGCGGCGCCGTTGACCGCGAAGCGGGCGCAGCGCTCGGCCACGCGCCGCCGGGACGCGCGCCCGCACGCGCACGCCCTCGGGGGTGTCCTCGCGCTCGAGGTCGCCGGCGACGTCGTGCAGCTCCGAGAGCAGCCGCCCTCGTCGTAGGGCACCAGCAGCTCGATCGGCCTCGAGGCGTGGCGCGGAACGACGCGCCTCGATCGCGCCGCGCAGCTCGTCGAGCCCCTCCCCGGTCGAGCGCCGACACCAGCACGGCGTCGCGGTGAGCGGACGCGAGCTCCGGCGCGCCGTCGTCGTCGAGCAGGTCGACCTTGTTGAGGACGAGCAGCCGCGGGTTCGCCCCGGCGCCGATCTCCTCGAGCACGTCGTCGACGGCGTGCGATCATCTCGTCGCAGCTCGCTCCTCGGGCGCCGACGGCGTCGACGACGTGCAGGATCAGGTCGGCGTTGAGCGTCTCCTCGAGCGTCGCCGCGAACGCCTCGACGAGCTGGTGCGGCAGCTTGCGGATGAAGCCGACGGTGTCGGTGACGAGGTAGGTGCGGCCGCTCGAGCTCGAACGAGCGCGTCGTCGGGTCGAGCGTGTGGAAGAGCCGCGTCGCGCACGCCGACCTCGGCGCCGGTGAGCGCGTTCAGCAGCGTCGACTTGCCGGCGTTCGTGTAGCCCGGCGAGCGCGACGTCGGCAGGTGCGGCGCGCTCGCGCTCGGCTGCGCATCGACGCGCGCGTGCGCGCTCGGCGCGCTCGAGCCGGCGCTTGAGCGCCGCGATGCGGTCGCGCGCGAGCCGGCGGTCGGTCTCGATCTGGGACTCGCCCGGGCCGCGCGTGCCGATGCCGGCCGCCCGAGGCGCTCGAGGTGCGTCCACAGGCCGCGCATGCGCGCGAGGTTGTATTCGAGCTGGGCGAGCTCGACCTGGAGCTTGCCCTCGGCCGAGTGCGGCGTGGTCGGCGAAGATGTCGAGGATGATCGCGGTGCGGTCGATCACCGGCAGCCCGATCGCCTCCTCGAGGTTGCGCTCCTGGCGCGGCGCGAGCTCGTCGTCGCAGGCGATCGAGGTTGGCGTCCGGCCTCCGCGATCGCCTCCTTCGAGCTCGGCGAGCTTGCCCTTGCCGAGGTAGCGTTCGGGATCCGGCTGCGCGCGCCGCTGGATCAGCTCGCCGGCGACCGCGACGCCCGCGGTGCGCAGCAGCTCCTTCAGCTCGGCGAGATCGTCGTGCCCGTCGGCGGAGGGGGGCGGCAGCACGGCGATGCAGAGGGCACGCTGCCGCGCGCGCGGGTTGACGATGCCGCGCCGGCTCGGCGCGTATCGAGACTGCTTCGGCGGCCGTTCCTCTGAACCCTTGACACCCAGGGGATTCTAGAGCCGCGGGCCGAGTGCCGGCGGGTCCGAGGCGTGGGCTTCAGGCAAGCGCCCGCGCATCCGCTCGACCGCCTCGGGGAGGCGCTCGTCGGGCACGGTGAGCGAGATGCGGAAGAAGCCCTCGCCGTTCGGCCCGTAGGCGCCGCCCGGGCAGACGACGACCGCGGCCTCCTCGAGCACCTCCTCGCAGAAGGACGCCGAGGTGTGGCCCTCCGGGCACCGGCGCCCAGACGTAGATCGTGCCCTTCGGCGGCTCGACGTCGACGCCGATCTCGCGCAGCGCGTCGAACACGAGGTCGCGGCGGCGCGCGTAGATCGCGCACATCTCGCGCGACGCGCTCCTGCGGCCCGGTCGAGCGCCTCGACCGCCGCGAGCTGCACCGCCTCGAACAGGCCCGAGTCGATGTTCGTCTTGAGCTGCCAGTAGCGCGCGATCGCGTCGGCGTTGCCGACGATCGCCCCGCAGCGCCAGCCGGTCATGTTGTAGGCCTTCGAGAGCGAGAAGACCTCGACGCCGACGTCGTTCGCGCCCCGGCGTCGCGAGGAAGCTCGGCGCCACGTAGCCGTCGAAGGTCAGCTCGGAGTAGGCGGTGTCGTGCACGACGAGCATGTCGTGCTCGCGCGCGAACTCGACGACCTCGCTCGAAGAACCCGTCGGGCACGACCGCGCCGGTCGGGTTGTTCGGGTAGTTGAGGAACATGAGGCGGGCGCGCGCGAGCGCGTCCGCCGGGATCGCGTCGAGGTCGGGCACGAAGCCGCGCTCGGGCAGGAGCGGCATCAGCACCGGCTCGGCGCCGGCCAGCAGCGGGCCGCCGGTGTAGACCGGGTAGCCGGGGTCGGCGGCGAGCGCGACGTCGCCCGGGTCGAGGAACGCGAGGTTGAGGTTGAAGATGCACTCCTTGCCGCCGATCGCCGGCATCACCTGGGTGTCCGGGTCGAGCTCGACGCCGAAGCGCCGCGTCGTAGAAGCGCGCGACCGCCTCGCGGAACTCCGCCGCGGCCGCGGTTCGACGGGTACTGGTGCGTGCCCGGGTCGCGCACGGCGCGCTCCATCGCCTCGACGATGTGCGCCGGCGTCGGGCGTGTCGGGGTCGCCGATGCCGAGCGAGATCACGTCGACGCCGGCCGCCTTCTTCTGCGCGATCTTCCGCTCGAGCTCGGCGAACAGGTACGGCGGGATGCGCTCGAGGCGCTCGGTGCTCTCATGCGAGCTCCTCAGTGCACGAACTCGTCCGCGAGCTCGCCCGCTGAAGACGGGCTCGGCCCAGCCGGTCAGGGTCACGTCGAGGTCCTCGGCGACCTCGACCTCGAGCTCGCCGCCGTCGAGCGCGCACGGTCACCGGGCTGTCGCGCCGCGCAGCACGCGCGGCGACCGCGGCGCCGGAGGCGCCGGTGCCCGAGGACAGCGTCTCCCCCACGCCGCGCTCGAAGATCCGCGCGCGCACGCGGTCGCCGGAGCTCGACGCGGAGAACGACACGTTCGTGCGGTTCGGGAACAGCTCGTGCGCTCGATCGGCGGCCGATGCGCGCGCAGGTCGAGCTCCTCGAGCCTCGTCGCCGGCCTCGATCGCGCACTGCGGGTTGCCGATGTCACGTGCTGGAAGGCGAACTCGCGGCCGCCGGCGACCACGGTCCCGCGCCCGTCGTCGGGGCCCGAGGGAAAGTCCGGCGAGCGCAGGCGCGCGCGGCCCATGTCGACGGTGCAGGTGCGTCGGCGGTGATCGTCGGCCGGATCTCGCCCGCGGCGGTCTCGATCGAGAACGTCGTCGCGTCGGTCCAGCCGTTGCGGCGCAGGTAGAGGACCGCCTCGCGCGCGCCGTTGCCCGACAGCTCGGCCTCGGAGCCGTCGGGGTTGAAGATCCGCAGCTCGGCCACGAACCGCGGTCGCTGGGCGGCGCGAGGAGCAGGACGCCGTCGGAGTGGCAGCCGAAGTGCGGCGCGCAGATGCGCCGCACCCGCTCGGGCGTGAGCTCGAACGGGAGCTCGTCGCGCTCGACGATGACGTAGTCGTTGCCGAGCGCCTGCCACTTCTCGAACCGCATGGCGGCGGAAGTCTAAGCGAGCCGCTCGCGACCGCCGCGCCGTCCGCGGGCCGCACGCGGTGCGGTCGATCAGCCTCGACGCCGGCGAGCTTCCGCATCCAGGTGAGCTGGCGCTTCACGTAGGCGAGGTGGCGCGCGCTCGATGCGCGCGCGGCCTCGTCGAGGCTCGAGCTCGCCCGCGCAGGTGCGCGGCGATCTCCTCGAAGCCGAGCGCCTTGCGCGCGGTGCGCGAGGCGCCGCGCTCGAGCGCGCGCTCGACCTCCTCGACCGCGCCGCCGGCGAGCATCGCGCCCCACGCGGCTCGCGGATCCGCGCGAGCAGCGCCTCGCGCTCCATCGTGAGGCCGAACAGCGCCGGCGGGCGGCGCAGCTGCTCGCGACCAGAGCTCGTCCGAGCGCGCGTGCGGCTCGGTCCCCATCAGCTCGAGCTCGAGCGCCCGCACGATCCGCTTGCGGTCGTTCGGATGCACGCCGCGGCGGTCGTCGCGGTCGACAGCCGCCCGTGCAGCGCGCCGGGCCCGACCTCGGCCAGCTCGCGCTCGAGCTGCTCGCGCAGGCCGGCGCTCGGGCGGCGGGCTCAGGTCGAGCTCGGTGAGCGCGGCGCGCAGGTAGAGGCCCGGTGCCGCCGACCACGATCGGCGTGCTGCCCGGCGTCGAGCAGCGCGTCGATCTCGGCGTGCGCGAGCTCGGCGTAGCGCGCCGACGCTGAACTCCTCGTCGATCGGCACGCACGAGACCAGCCGGTGCTCGAGCCGCTCGGCTCGTCGGCGTCGGCTTCGCGGCGAGCACGTCGAGGCCCTCGTAGACCTGCGATCGCGTCGGCCGACACCGCGACCGGCTCCTCGCCGCGCGCGCGCAGCAGCGTCCGCGAGCTCGACCGCGACCTCGGTCTTGCCGACCCCGGTCGGGCCCGAAGAGCGCGACGATCGTCAGGCGACGCGCGCGACGAGGGACTCCTCGCCGGCGAGCGTGGTCGACGTCGCGCCGGTGATCTCGACCTGCGACCAGGTCGCCGGGCTGCGCGAGGCCGGCGAAGTTGACCGTCTTGTTGTGGCGCGTGCGCCCGCGCAGCTCGCGGGGTCGGTGCGGCTCGGGCCCTCGACCAGCACCTCCTGGGTGCGTGCCCGACGAAGCGCTGCGCTGCGCTCGAGCGCGCGGCGCTGCACGAGCTCGCACGAGCCGCTCCATGCGCTCGCGCTTGACGGCGTGCGGGAGCTGGTCCGGGCAGCGTCGCCGCCTCGGTGCCGCGGCGCGGCGAGAAGATGAACGTGAAGGCGGAGTCGTAGCCGACCTCGTCCACGACCTCGAGCGTCTCGCGGAAGTCGTCCTCGGTCTCGCCGGGGAAGCCGACGATGATGTCGGTGGTGATCGCGCAGTCCGGCACGCTCGTCGCGGATCATCTCGACGCGCTCCATGTAGCGGTCGCGGTCGTAGGTGCGGCGCATCGCCTTCAGGATCCGGCTCGAGCCGGACTGGAGCGGCAGGTGGATGTGCTCGCACAGCGCTCGGCAGCTCGGCGTGCGCGCGCGATCACGTCCTCGCGCATGTCCTTGGGGTGCGGGCTCGTGTAGCGGATGCGCTCGATGCCCGTCGATCGCGTCGACGCGCGCCAGCAGCGTCGGCGAAGTCGATCCGCTCGCTCCTTCGGCAGGTCGCGGCCGTAGGAGTTCACGTTCTGGCCCGAGCAGCGTCACCTCCCTGACGCCGTCGGCGGCCAGCGTCTCCACCTCGCGCACGATCTCGGCCGGCGCGCGGCTGCCTCGCGCCCGCGCGTGGACGGGCACGATGCAGTACGAGCAGACGCAGTTGCAGCCCGACCGAGATCTGCACCCAGGCCTGGAACGGGCGCTCGCGCTTCATCGGCAGGTGGCCGGGGAAGCCCTCGAACTCGAAGTAGCCCTGCGCGGTCGAGGTCGTCCGACTGCAGGAACTCGCCGAGCTTGTCGATCTGGCCGGGGCCGAAGGCCACGTCCACGAACGGGAACTGCTCGAAGACCTGGTCCTTCAGCGACTGCGACCAGCAGCCGCCCACGCCGACCACGCGGCTCGGGTCCTCGCGCTTCAGGCGCTTGGCCTCGCCGAGGTTGCCGATCAGCCGGTTGTCGGCCGACTCGCGGATCGAGCAGGTGTTGAAGAGGATCAGGTCGGCGTCGTCGCGCTCGTCGGCGCCTCCTCGTAGCCGAGCGCCTCGAGCATGCCCTTCATGCGCTCGGAGTCGTGCTCGTTCATCTGGCACCCGAAGGTGGTGAGGTGGTACCTCTTCCGCATCGCCCGAAGGGTAGGCGCGGCTACTTCGCGTAGTCCACCGAGCGGCTCTCCCGGATCACCGTCACCTTGATCTGTCCCGGGTACTCGAGCTCGCGCTCGATCTCGCGCGCGATCTCGTGCGAGAGCAGCGACGCGCCTCGTCGTCGACGTCGCCCGGCGCCACCATCACCCGCACCTCGCGCCCGGCCTGCATCGCGTAGACCTTCTCGACGCCCTCGTGGCGCGCCGCGATCTCCTCGAGGTGCTCGAGGCGCTTCACGTAGCTGGTCGAGCGACTCGCCGCGCGCGCCGGGCCGCGCGCCCGACAGCGCGTCGGCGGTCTGCACGATCACCGCCTCGACGGTCTGCATCTCGACCTCGTTGTGGTGGGCCTCCATCGCGTGCGCGACCGCCTCGGTCTCGCCGTAGCGGCGCGCCAGCTCGCCTCCGATCAGCGCGTGCGGGCCCTCGACCTCGTGGGTGACGGCCTTGCCGATGTCGTGCAGCAGCGCCGCGCGCCGGGCGGTCTTGGCGCTCGCGCCCAGCTCGTCGGCGATCATCGCCGGCGAGGCGCGAGACCTCGATCGAGTGGCTCAGCACGTTCTGGCCGTAGCTGGTGCGGAACTTGCAGCCGGCCGAGCAGCTTCACGAGCTCGGGGTGCAGCGCGTGCACGTTGGCCTCGAACAGCGCCTGCTCGCCCTGCTCCATCACGTGGTTGTCGATCTCGGCCTTGGCCTGGTAGAAGGCCTCCTCGATCCGGGCCGGGTGGATGCGACCGTCCTGCGAGGAGCTTCTCGAGCGTCAGCTTCGCGATCTCGCGGCGCACCGGGTCGAACGCCGGACAGCACCACCGCCGACGGGCGTGTCGTCGATGATGAAGTCGACGCCGGTGATGTTCTCGAGCGCGCGGATGTTGCGGCCCTCGCGGCCGATGATGCGGCCCTTCATGTCGTCCGACGGCAGCGCCACCACCGACACGGTCGTCTCGGCCGCGTGGCCGGCGGCCAGGCGCTGCATGCACGCGGCGAGGATGTTGCGCGAGCGCCGCGACGCCTCGCGGCGCGCCTCCTCCTCGACCTGGCGCACGATGCGGCGCCTTCTCGTGGCGGGCTTCCTCCTCGACGTCGCGCAGCAGCGCCTCGCGGGCCTGCGCGCGGCGTCAGCCCCGACGACGCGTTCGAGCTCGAGGGCCGCGCGCTCGCGTCGCCTCGCGGACCGCGCCTCACGCCGCGCCAGCTCGTGGAAGCGCTCCGACAGCGCCACGCTCGCGTCCCGCCAGATCGGCGATCCGCGCTTCGAGCGACTGCTCTCGCTGGAGGATGCGCTCCTCCATGCGCAGCACGTCGTCGCGCTCCCGCGTGTCGAGGGTCGCCGTCGAGTCGGTCGCCGTCGCTGCGCGTCCGACCCGCACCGCGCCGCCGCCCCCGCCGGCGGGTGGGGCCGGCGCCGGGTCGTGTCAACTATGGACGCAACTGGTTGTGTATGTGTCCTCCGCGAACTGCCCACACCGCCACCGCGGCGAGGCCCGCCACTGCGATCACGATCAAAGCTTCCATGGCCTTCTCTCCTCGACCAGGAGCTGTCCGACCACAGCTTCCGGTCACCGGGTATCGCGAGGAAGGGGTGGGGCCGCAAAGGGCCTCGCGCCGGCTGCTTCCTCGTTTCAGCGTCGTCTCTCATGAACAAGCCGAGCGTCAGCTCGGCTGCTGCGAGACCCGAAGTGTCGTGATACGGCTGCCGGCCGGGCCGGCCCAGCTGTGACCGCTCGATGAAGCGAAGGGACTAGGTGGTCCCGGCTCCTCCGAGGATCGCGGTCGAGGCTGGTTCAAGTTTCATGTGGAATCTCAAGCCGATCACGACGATTCAAAAAGTGCTGGAAATCTGCGAACTTTTGGTCTTCACGCGGCCAAGCCGCCGCACCGGCATCGTAGTACCGCGGGAGCCGCTTTTCAATCAGCCGCCGCGGGTGGTGCAACTGACGCAGCGTCGAGCGCCTGCTCGCGGCGGCGCCTCACGAGCGCGCGATACGCGAGCCATCCGAGGAACGCGAGCAAGTCCCGCCGGCAACGCGACCGCGAGCCCCACGATCGCCGCACCCGCCACGGCGCCGAGCACGCGACCGCATCGTCGCGCCGCGTCGCCGAGCGACCAGCCTCCATCTCCTTGCCGGCGGCGCCGGGCGCGACGGTCACCGCCACGCTGAGATAGCGCGACCCGGTCGCGCAGGCGGCGCAGCTCGGCCCGCGCGCGGTCGACGCGGCGGTTCGCGGCGCGCAGCCGCGCGCGCACGGCGGCCGTCTCGTTCGGGGTCACGGCGCGGGCGAGCTGCCGCAGCAGCCCGCGGCGCTCGGCCAGCGCATCGGCCAGGCGCCGGCGCGGCGACGCGAACTGGGCGGTCACGTCGCGCGAATCCTGCGTGCGGGAGCGCACGTGGGCGAGCTCGGAGAGGTCGGCGATCGCGGCCTGGAGCTGCCGCTCGGAATCCGCAGGACGAGCGAGGCGCCCGCGTCGGACTTGTCGCCCGCCGACACCGACGATCTCAGCACGAAGCCGCCGTGTCGGTCGGTGACGCGGATCACGCCGTCGGCCGACGTCCTCGATCTGGTCGCGCGGCGGGGTCAGCTCCAGCTCGGCGGCGCGCTCCACCTGGCGCCGGCGCGCGCGACCGCGAAGCCGCGCCGGTCCTGGCGCGAGCTCCGGGGCCGGCGCGCTCTGGCGCGCCGCCTGCGGCCGCACGTGGGCGGCGCGCGTCGCTCGCAGCGCTCTGTCGGGAGGCGGCTCCCCGGCGTCCCTGCCGTCCCGCCCAGCAACCCGGTCGTCAGCACGGCGGTCGCCACGATGAAGATGGCCGCCGCGGTGCCGAGCGCCAGCGGCGTGGTGCGCAGGCGGTGCGGTGTGTGCAGCTCCTTGCGGCGGGCGGGTTCCTCCTTGTGGATCCCGGCTCGATCGGCGCGCGGGAACCCCTCGTGCGCACGCAGGTCGAGGGCGAGCTCGAACTCGGGCCGCGGGCAGCGGGCGCTCGGCGCGCACGGCCAGCGCCAGCTCGCGCAGCTCCGCGTGCTCCGGCGCAACGGGTCTCCGGCCAGCGCGGCATCCAGCGCGGCCAGCGCGCGGACCGTCTCGGGACTCGGCTGCTCGGCTCTCTACGCAGTCTCATGACATGCCTCTCTCAGCTTGCCGAGCACCCGGTGCAGGCGGGTGCCGGCGTTGGTCTCGGTCGTCCCGATCACGGCGGCCAGCTCGGCGTTGGTAGAGCCCGGCGAAGAACTTGAGCGCGACCAGCTCGCGCTCGCGCGGCGTCAGCAGCTCGAGCGCGGCGCGCACGACCGCGCGGCGCAGGCCATGCTCGGCGTCGTCGTCGACGCCGAGCACGGGGCTCCCCCGCCTCCGCCGTCGCGCGGGGCGGAGCGCCCGCGGCGGCGCAGCTCGTCCAGCGCGGCGTTGCGCGCGATGCCGAACAGCCACGCGCGGGCCGAGCCGCGCGCGGCCGGAAGCTGCCGCGGCGGCGGTACGCCCGCTCGAAGGCGAGCGCGGTGACGTCCTCGGCAGCGAAGCGGTCGCGCAGCAGGGTCGCCACGTAGGCGTACACGTCGTCGCGGCTGGAGCGGTACAGCCGCTCGAACTCGAGGTCCGCGCGCCGGTTCGCTCGTGGCCAGTACGTCGCTCACACCCTTACTACGACCGGGAGCACGTCTCATCACACCGAATCATCGGCAGGCCGAAGCGCCGGCCCCCGCATCGATGCGGGCGGCTGCCTTGGGAGGGCTTTGGGTTTGTGAGGAAGCTGGTTACGCCGCCTACGCGGCCTTTCGCTCGGCGGGTTCGGCGTCCGTGGCGCGCGCCGTTCTCGCTTGGGCGGGGCTTCGGCGACTCGGCTCGGCGCGCCGGGGCGCTCGATCCCGAGCGCGACGTAGATCTTGCCCTCGATCTCCGCGACCATCGCGGGGTTCTCGCGCAGGAACGCCTTCGCGTTGTTGCGGCCCTGGCCCAGGCGCTCGCCGTCGTAGCTGAAGAACGCGCCGGACTTCTGCACGATGCCGTGCTCGATGCCGAGGTCGAGCACGCAGCCCTCGGAGGAGATGCCGCGCCCGTACTCGATGTCGAACTCGGCCTGGCGGAACGGCGGCGCGACCTTGTTCTTGACGATCTTCGCGCGCACCCGGTTGCCGACCGCCTCCGTCCCTTCCTTGAGGGTCTCGATGCGGCGGATGTCGATGCGCTGCGATGCATAGAACTTCAGCGCGCGGCCGCCGGGCTGGGTCTCCGGCGAGCCGAACATGACGCCGACCTTCTCGCGGATCTGGTTCGTGAAGATGCAGACCGTGTTGGCGCGGTTCAGGTTGCCGGTCAGCTTGCGCAGCGCCTGCGACATCAGCCGCGCCTGGAGGCCGACCGTCTGGTCGCCCATCTGCCCCTCGAGCTCGGCGCGCGGCGTGAGCGCCGCGACCGAGTCGACCGCGACCACGTCGACCGCGCCGGAGCGGGTCAGGACGTCGGCGATCTCGAGCGCCTGCTCGCCGTGGTCGGGCTGCGACACGAGCAGCTCGTCGATGTCGACGCCGATCGTGCGCGCGTAGATGGGGTCGATCGCGTGCTCGGTGTCGATGAAGGCGCAGATGCCGCCCATCTTCTGGGCCTGGGCGATGATCTCGTAGACGAGCGTCGTCTTCCCCGAGGACTCCGGGCCGAAGATCTCGACGATCCGGCCGCGCGGGACGCCGCCGACGCCGAGCGCGAGGTCGATCGACAGCGCGCCGGTCGGGATCGTCGCCACCGTCACGGCGGCGCGGTCGCCGAGGCGCATCAGCGAGCCCTGGCCGAACTCGCGCTCGATCTGGGTGACGGCGGCCTTCAGCGCCGAGCCCTTGGCCGGATCGCGCTTGCCGTTTCCCTCGGCCTTGCCGTTGGCCTTCGCCTCGGCCGGCTTGGCGGCCTTCGTCTCGTTCTTCTTCTCAGCTTCCATCGTTGCCTCCCGAACCGCTGATTCACTCGCCATCGTTCTGGACCGAGGCAAGTTACGCGCCCCCCGGACGGAATCAGCAGGCTAGGAAAGCGCGAGTGCCGGGACAACGCCCGGCACTCGCGGATTCGTGAAAAGCTCGCGCCGCTTACGGAACGAACACGCCCTGGCGCGCGAACAGCGTGTTGTCGGCGGTCGCGGCGAGGCCGTCGGCCCCGCCGTCGTAGACCTCGACCTGCCGAGCTCCCAGATCGAGCGCTTGCCCTCGGGCACCGCGCCCGGCATGACCGCGTCCATCGTGGTCGTAGACCGAGCACGTGGCGCCCCGAGTCGTCCCGGCGTCGTCGTGCACGGGACCGTCACGGGGAGCGGGACGTCCTGCGACGGTGGCCGGCTCGTCGCCGTCGGCCCGCTGACGCGGTCGGTGATCCGCAGCGACGCGCTCGCCTCCAGCTCGCCGGTGTAGTCGGACAGGTCGCCCTGGTTGCGCACGTCCGTGACCGAGACGTCCACGCGCACGTCCGCCTCGTCCGCCGGGGTGGCCGGGTTGCCGACCAGCACGTCGTAGCGCACGGTGCCGGTCGAACGCGCCGGCTTGGCCGTTCGCGTCGGGCGTCCCGACGGTGAGGAAGTCGGACGTCTGCTGCGGCGGGTTGCACGACGAGAACGCGAGCGGCGGGCCGTGCGTGCGTTCGGGCCGTGCACTCCTCGAACGCCGACGACGAGCGACGCGCGCAGCGGCGTCGCGCCCTTCGGGCCGCGGGTAGAACGGCGTCGGGAACCCGGCGCGAGCGCGTAGCCCGACGGCAGGACCTTCGGCGCCGGATCCTGGACGAGGCCGCCGAGCGCGCCCGGCGACTCGACCGTCGGCAGCCGCAGCTCGAGGTTCTCGATCGGTCACGTTCTGCTGGTTGTTCGACGTGCGGCCGTAGCTGTTCGCGGCCGCGTGTTCGAGTCCTTCGGCAGCAGCTCGAGCTTCACCACGTGGCCGTCGGCGAACCGGTAGCCGTTCGGGTGCAGCTGGAACACCTGCCGCTCGGGCCCGGACGTGATCGCCGGACGCCACAGGCCACGCGCGACCAGGGTCTGCGTGTTGGTGCCCGTGTCGACGTCGAGCAGCCGCGCCGCGATCTGCGAGTCCGAGCCCGGCGAGGTGATGTCGGCCACCACCGTCGGCGAGCCCAGCAGCGTGAAGCCGCCCGTCGGCACCGGGTCCATGCGGTAGGTCGCCGTGTCGGCCTGGTCGGTGGCCGAGGTGGTCGCGCACGCGCCCGGGCCGGTGATCGGGTCGAACGGCGCCGCGATCGCCGTCGAGCCGGCCGTCGGCAGGATCGTCTGCGGCGCCGGCGACGTCGAACCGGATCTCGCCCGGCGCGAGCTGCGCCCAGGTCCGGCCGTGAACGGGCCACCGACGGCAGCCGCGTTCGGACACGTCTGCGTGTAGCGCCGTGACGCCGTGGAACGGCGTCGGCCCGATGCCCCTGACGTAGTAGTCGAACCACGCCAGCTCCGGCGCCGAGCGCGCCGCCAGCGCGTCCGCCTTGTTCTGGCCGCGCTGGTGGCCGAAGCTGCCGAAGAACAGCGAGATGTCGGCGTTCGGGTACTCGGTGCGCGTGCGGTTGTAGAAGCGGATCGCCTCGTCGGCCGGGAACAGGTCGTCCGTCCAGCCGTTCGAGATCAGCATCGGAGCGGGCGCCTGCGAGTGGTCGATGTAGTACGACGAGTGATGCGTCGTGAGCTCGTCGCGGATGTCGGCGAACGCCGGCAGCGGATTGCCGTTCGCGTCGTCGTACGGCTCGCCGTTGTTGAACGTGATGTGCCAGTTGCGCAGGTCGGCGTCCGGATCGGCACCGGCCGCGGCGCGAGGAAGCCCGACGCGGCCCGAGTTGTAGAGCGCGTTCTCCCACGACGACTTCAGCACGCCGGTGCGGCCCTGGTACGGCGCGTCGGCGACGTAGTCGAGCGTGCTGCCGTTCGGCACCAGCGAGTACGGCGAGGTCCGTCCACGGGATCTCCGGCGTCGCCGCCGCGATCTGCATCGGCGTCCCGGCCGGGCTCTGCCACGCGGTCGAGCGAGCCGTCCGGCAGCATCTTGCGGTCCTTCAGGGCCGCGAGCGCCATCGACATGCCGCCTCCGTAGGAGCCGCCGATCGCGCCGATCTGCGTGAAGGAGGTGCGGCCCTCGTCGGCCAGCAGGCCGGCCAGCTCCTGCGCGTCGCGCACCTCGTAGCGGGTGTCCATCAGGCGCACGTACCCGTTCGGCGCAGCCCGTCGGGTCGGCCGTGCGCGAGGCGGCGGTGCCGCACGACTGGCCGAAGCCGCGCGTGGTCATGCTGAACGTCGCGTAGCCCGCGTTGAGGAACGGCGTCATGTTCGCGAGCGAGAGCTTCGAGCCCGCGTAGCCGTGGAACAGCATGATCAGCGGGTACGGGCCGTCCGGCCCGCTCACCGGCTCGGGCGGGAACGCGACGCGCACGTCGATCGGCACGCCGTCGAAGGTCTTGACCGTGCTGCGCGCCGTGCCGCCGGGGTTCCCGGCGATCGTCTGGTCGCAGAGGCGGACGCCGCTGCCCTGCACCGCGCAGGGAATCGGCGCCGGTGTGCCGGAGAAGACGCTCGTGATCGCGGCGTTCGCCGTCGGCGCGAACGCGAGCAGCACGACGCTGACGGCGAGCGCGAGCAATGCGGGCGCCGACCTCCGAAGCTGCGTGGTAGCAGGGGCCATGCCTCTCCTCTCCCGGTGGATTGATGAGCCTCCCGCGCCGCGGGCGGGACCGGGCGCCGCGCGAACCTAACAGCGGGTCGTGGCGCGGGCAACCTCCCGTGGTCGGAGGCTGACATCCGCCCACGGGATGAGGAGGCCGCCTACGGGACGAACAGGCCCGGCCGCGCGAACAGGTCGTTGGGCTCGGTCGCGGCAAGGCCGTCTGAGCCGCCGTCGCGCACCTCGACCTCGCCCAACTGCCAGACCGAGCGCTTCACCTCGTCGATCGCGCCGGGGACGACCGCGTCGAAGGTGGTCGCAAGCGAGCAGGTCGCCCCGATCGCCGGGTCGGCGGTCGCCGTGCACGGCACGGTCACCGGAAAGGTCGCCTGCTGACCGGTCCCGGCCTCGTCGGCGCCGGGCCCGTCGCCACGATCGGTGACCTGCACGGCCGTCGTCCACCGCAGCTCGCCCGTGTAGTCGCCGAGCCCGGCGCGCCGGCGCACGTCCGAGAGCGACACCGACATCCTCACGTCGGCCTCGTCCGCCGGCGTGAGCGGGTCGCCCATGACCACGTCGAGGCGCGCGGCGCCCTCGAACCCGGCGTTCATTCCGTTTGCGTCGGGAATCCCGACCGTGAGCTGGTCCGACGCCTCCACCGGAGGCGCGCACGCGCCGAACGCCAGCGGCGGTCCGTGAACCCGGTTCGGGGCCGGGCACGCACGGAGGGCCGGCACCAGGGCGAGGCGCAGCGGACCGGCGCCGCGGGGCCGCGGATAGGTCAGCGCGGCGAAGTCGCCGGCCGGCTCCTCGCCGCCCGGGATCACCTTCGGAAGCGGCGCCTTCACCAGGCCGCCCAGCGAGCCGGGCAGCTCGGCGGCGGGCAGGCGCAGCTGCAGGTTCGAGACCGAGACGGCCTGCTGCCCGTTCGACGCCTGCCCGTAGGGGGCGTCCTCGGGCAGCAGCTCCAGCTTGACCGTGTGCCCGGTGTCGAACTTCCAGCCGTTGGCGTGCAGCGAGAACACCTGCCGGATCGGCCCCTGCCCGGTCTTCGGCCGCCACAGGCCGCGGGCGATCAGCCGCTGGCTCCCGCCGGGGTCGACGTCGAACAGCCGCGCCGCGACCTCGGACCCCGCGCCCGGCGAGGTGATGTCCGCGACCACGACGGGCGACCCGAGCATCGTGAAGCCGCCCACGGGGAAGAGGTCCAGGCGATAGGTCGCCGTTCCCGGCTGGTCCGTGCCCGGCGTGGTCGCGCAGGCGCCGCCGCCGGTCAGGGCTCGTAGACGTCCGAGATCGCCGGCTCCCGGCGTCCGGCTCGACGGTCTCGACGGGCGCCGCGTCGAGGCGCACCTCCCCGGGAGCAAGCCGCGCGTAGTCGGGCGCCGCGAACGGCCCGGCGGAGGCGGAGGCCGGCGGACAGGTCTGGGTGAGCGCCTGCACCCCGCCCACGGGCGCGCTCCCGGCGCCCTTCACGTAGTGCTCGAACCAGACGCGCTCCCGCTCCCTCACCAGGTCCCAGTCGGCGACCCGGTTCTGCGCGCGCTGGTGGCCGATGCTCGCGAGCACGAGCGCGATCGGCGCGGCCGGGTGCTCCGTGCGCGTGCGGTTGTAGAAGCGGATCGGCCTCGTCGGCCGGGAAGAGGTCGTCGTCCAGCCCTGCGAGACGATCATCGGCGCGGGCGGCTGCGAGTGGTCGACGTAGTAGGCCGAATGGTGCGTGGTCGAGCTCGTCGCGCATGTCCGCGATCGCGGGCAGCGGACTGCCGCTCGCGTCGTCGTAGGGCTCGCCCGCCGCGAGAGTCGCGTGCCAGCCGGTGAGGTCGGCGTCCGGATCGCTTCCCTGCGGGCGCGTAGAAGAAGTGCGACCCGGCGCTGTAGAGGACGTTCTCGAGCGACTGCTTGCGGACCCCGGTGGGCCCCCGGTAGCGCGCGTCGGCGACGTAGTCGAGCGTGCCGCCGTTCGGCATCAGGGCAGTCGACGAGGTCGGTCCAGGGCGTCTCGCGGCGCCGCCGCCGCGATCCGCATCGCCTTACCCCCCGGGCTCGTCCAGGGCACGAGCGAGCCGTCCGGCAGCATCTTGCGGTCCGCGAGCGCGCCCAGCGCGATCGACATCGCCCCGCCGTAGGAGGCCCCGATCGCGCCGATCCGCTGCGGCGGCGACCCGGCTCTCGTCGGCGAGCCGCGCCGGCGAGCTCCTGCGCGTCGCGGACCTCGTAGCGGGTGTCCATCAGCCGCACGTAGCCGCTCGGCGCAGCCCGGCGGGTCCGCCGCGCGCGCGGCGCGCCGTGCCGCAGGACTCGCCGAACCCGCGCGTGGTCATGCTGAAGGTCGCGTACCCGCGGTCGAGCCACGTCTGCATGCTCCGTCAGGCCGAGCTTCTGCGCCGGCGTAGCCGTGGAACATCATCACGAGCGGGTAGGGGCCGTCCGGGCCGCTCGCCGGCTGGGGCGGGAACGCGACAGTGACGTCGAGCGGGACGCCGTCGAACGTCTTCACGGTGCTGCGCGGCGCGCGCTGCAGAGCGCGCACCCCGTCGGACTGGACCGCGCACGGCACGGGCGAGGCCGTGCCGCGTGAAGACGCTCGTGATCGCCGCCTGGCGCGGGCGCCGCGGCAACAGGGCGCAGAGCACCGCACGACGGCGACGCCGCAGTCTCACCACAATCCGCCGTCGCACCTGCCGGCCGTCCGCTCGTCAGGCGTCGCGCTGTCGACGTCCACCGACCCTACGGGACGAGTCGGCCTGGCCGAGCGAGCGCGTCGTAGACCGCGCCCTGCGGCCTCAGCGTCGAGCGGTAGAGCGTCACCTCGGAGGCGTGGAAGGGGCGCCGCAGTTCGTCGGGAAGCGCGGGGACCTCGACGTCCCGCGGGCGTACGGCCGCGCTTGGCGCGCGCGAGCGTGACGTGGGGCCAGAAGGGGCGCTTCTCGGGCTCGTAGAGGCGCTCGGCCTCGAGCCGGTCGGAGAGCCCGGCCTGCCAGCGGGTGAGCTCGTCGCCGCGGTCGGCGAGCTCCAGGGCGAACAGGCGCGGCCGCCGCCCGCGCGGCACGCCGACTACCTCCTGCGCCGCAAGCTGCACGGGCGGGAGCTCGGCGCCGAACGCGGCGCGCGCGATTCGCTCGACGTCGCGCTCGTACTGCCAGCCGAGGAACACGAGCGTCACGTGGAGGGCTTCGGGCCGCACGGGCCGCAGGTCGGGATGGTCGAAGGCCGCGCGCGTCCACTGCGCGAGCGGCGCGCGCACATCGCCGGGCAGGTCGAGCGCGACGAACAGGCGCACCCGCGGGCTCCCCGGCCGTTCCTTTGCCATCTAGATGGTTGATTCCACGGCGACGTGCGTACGGGGGCGCGTCAGGCCGAGGTGGGCAAGGACGCAGGCCGAAGCCCATGCTGGTTGCATGGGCGAGGCGAGGACGCAGATCCACCGAAGGGATGACGCGTCATCCGTGCGTGCGTGGTCGTGGGATCAAGCATCTACGCCGGGACGGGCTCGCGCAGCAGCAGCCGCCGCAGCAGGTGCAGCGCGACCGCCGTGGAGCGGTCGCGGATGTCGGCCCGCGACCCGGGGAGGTCGAGCGAGCGCGTGACCCGTTCGGCCTCGCCGCCGCGCATCGCCACCACGCTGAAGCACACGCGCCCGACGGGCTTGTCCTCCGTGCCTCCGTCGGGGCCCGCGATGCCGGTCAGGCCGATCGCGGTGTCGGCCTCGAAACGCGCGAGCGCGCCGTCCGCGAGCGCCTCGGCGACCTCCTCCGAGACGGCGCCGTGGCGCTCGATCAGCTCGGCGGGAACCCCGAGCAACGCGGTCTTCGCCGCGTTCGAGTACGCGACCACGCCACCCGCGAAGTAGGCCGACGACCCCGGGCGGTCCGTGAGCCGCGCTGACAGCAGCCCGCCCGTGCACGACTCACCCACCGCGAGCCGCCGCCCCTCGAGCAGCGCCGCGACCTGCTGCTCGATCGAGCTTCCGTCGGTCGAGAACACGGCCTCGCCGTGGCGGTAGACCATCAGCTCGATCAGCCGGGTCGCGGTGCCGTCGCTCGTGTGGTCGGAGCGGATCACGATCTCGAGCTCGGCGCGGCGCAGGCACGTCGTGATCTCGAGGCCGGTGAGGCCGATCTCGCTCTCCGCGACCCGCAGCGTCTCGGCGATCTCCGATTCGGGGATGCCGAACATCCGCACCATCGCCTGCCGGTAGCGCGGCGCCTCCGCGACCGCCTGCTTGAAGGGCTCCGTCTCGATCGCGGCGCGCCAGCTCTCCTGGAGCTCGCGCGGCGGGCCCGGCAGGACGACCACGATCTGCTCGCCCGCCGGAACCACGAGGCCGGGCGCCGTTCCCACCGGGTCGAGCGCGACCGCGCCCTCCGGGACCATCGCCTGCTTGCGGTTCGCGATCTCGAGCGCCTTGGGGTCGAGGTTCCAGCGGCGCGCGAAGCGGGCGATGATCTCGCCGATGCGCCGCTCGAGGTCCTCGTCGAGCCGCAGCGGCCGGCCGGCGAAGTCCGCCACGATCTCCGCCGTCATGTCGTCCGCGGTCGGGCCCGAGGCCGCCGCTCGTGATGATGATGTCCGCGCGCTCGTCACGCATGAACCGAAGCGCCGCGAGCAGGTCCTCGCGGCGATCCCCGGTGATCATCACGTGCGCGAGCTCGACGCCCAGCTCCGCGAGGCGGTCCGCGAGCCACGGGCCGTTGCGGTCCTGGACGCGGCCCGAGAGGACCTCCGTCCCGGTCACGACGATGCCGGCGCGGACGCTCACGCGATCACTCGCACGTCGGGCGCTTCGCCTGGCTCAGCACGCTCGTGCCCGATGCCCGCACCAGGTAGCCGATCGGCTCCGCGCGTTCCGGGGTGTCGCGCCGCCGGCCGTTCACGCGCAGGTCGCCGCCGCCGTTGCCGACCGTCACCCGGAACGACTTCGAGCGAAACGGGCCCTCCCGATCGCCCTGCGCGAGGGTCACGCCGGGCACCCTCGGCTCCCCCTTCGCATCCACGACGCATACCCACACGTTACGCGCCGCGAGGACCTCGAGGCGCACGTTGCGCCGCTTGCGCGCGGGCGGCGGCGGCGTGGCCGCCGGGCGCGTGCGCTCGCGGGTGTTCGTCTGTGTCGCCTGCGTGTCGGCTTTCTTGCCGCTGTCGTCCCCGCCCGTCAGCCCCAGGACCAGCAGGAACGCGACGAACACCACCAGGGCCAGCAGGGCGCCGATGCCGCGCGACGGCGGGCCGAACCGCCGCGCGCGGTCGGGGATCCGCCGCCGGCGCCGTGAACGCCGGGACCTCGAGGTGCTCGGGCTCCTCGAACCGCGCGCTGTACTCGTCCACGAGCAGGCGCGGGTCGAGGCCCAGGAACTGCGCGTAGGTGCGCAGGAAGGTCTTGACGTAGGTGGGGCCGGGCAGGACGACCCATTCCTCGTTCTCGAGCGCGCGCAGGTACTTGGCGCGGATCTTCGTCGCGTCCTCGACGGTGGTGATGTCGATCTTGTTGCGGATGCGCGTTTCGCGCAGGAGTGAGCCGATGTCCGCCATTCAACGGTCCCGAGGCCGGGGAGATGCCACCACCGGCTAAAGGTACCGTGCCGGAAATGCCGCGATGTCCAGCGGTTAAGGCGCTGGGTCCGGCTCGTCATCCGGGCCCGTGCCGACCGGCACGCCCGAGCGGCCCTGATCGTCGAGCACGCGTGACACGTCGGCCTCGGTGATCAGCACCTGGCGCGGCTTGGAGCCCTCGTATCCGGAGATCACGCCCCGGCGCTCGAGCATGTCGATCAGGCGGCCGGCGCGCGTGTAGCCGACGCGCAGGCGTCGCTGCACCATCGACACGGATGCGGTCTGGGTCTGGGCCACGAGCCGGATCGCCTCCTCGAGCAGGTCGTCCTGGTCGGGCGAGAACTCGCCCTCCGCGCCCTCGTCGGGCGCCTCACGGCCCTCCAGCAGCTCCTCTTCGTAGACCGGCTCCGCCTGGGCGCGCCAGGCGTCGGTGACACGTGCGACCTCGTCCTCGGTGATGTAGGCGCCCTGGATGCGCTGAAGCTTCGACGACCCGATCGGGCGGAAGAGCATGTCGCCCTGCCCGAGCAGCGACTCGGCGCCGCCCTGGTCGAGGATCACGCGCGAGTCGGCCTGCGAGGAGACCGCGAACGCGATCCGCGCGGGGACGTTGACCTTGATCGTGCCGGTGATGATGTCCACCGACGGACGCTGGGTCGCGAGCACGAGGTGGATCCCGACGGCGCGCGACTTCTGCGCGAGGCGGATGATCGAGTCCTCGACCTCCGCCGGGCGCGACCATCATCAGGTCCGCGAGCTCGTCGATCACGCAGAGGATGTAGGGGAGCGGCGGATCTCCGGACGCCGCGCGGGCGCGGTTCAGCTCGACGATGTTGCGCGAGCGCGCCTGTCCCATCACCTCGTAGCGGCTCTCCATCTCCCTGATCAGGTTGGCCAGCACGTTCGCCGCCATGCGCGGCACGTGGACGACCGGCGTGAGCAGGTGAGGGATGTCCTCGTAGTAGTTGAGCTCGACCCGCTTCGGGTCGACCATCACCATCCGCACCTCGTTGGGCGTGGCCCGCATCAGGATCGAGGAGAGCATCGTGTTGATGCAGCCGGACTTGCCCGAGCCGGTCGTCCCGGCGACGAGCAGGTGGGGCATGCGCGCGAGGTCCGTCCAGACCGAGTTGCCGGCGATGTCCTTCCCGAGCCACACCGAGAGCGGCGAGCCGCCGCCGCCCTTGCCGTCCTTCTCGGCCAGCTCGCGGCGGAAGATGTCGCCCAGGTAGACCATCTTGTGGAGCTTGTTGGGGACCTCCACTCCGACCGCCTGCTTGCCCGGGATCGGCGCGAGGATCCGGATGTCGGTCGAGGCGAGCGCGTACGCGATGTCGTCCTTCAGCTGGGTGACCTTCGAGACCTTGGTGCCCGGGCGCGAGGCGCAGCTCGTGGCGCGTCACGCGCGGCCCCGAGACCTGCCCGACCACCTTCGCCTCGATGCCGAAGTGGCCGAGCGTCTCGACCAGCAGCTTCGCGATTTCGTTCTGGTTCGTGGTGTCGGGGCCCGGGCTCTTGCCCGAGTGGCGCAGCAGCTTCGGATCGGGCAGCTTGTAGCTGAGGCCGTCGGACTCGGTGACCGCGGAGCGGCGCTTGCCCTGCGGGGTGAAGAGCGCGGGATCGCTGCGGTCCTCCGGCTCCCGCGGCTCGGGCTCGCGTTCGTGGATCTCGCGCTCGACCGCCGACAGCGGGTCCTCCTCGCCCGAGCCGAAGGCGTCCCCCTCGGCGGCGACGGCCCGCACCTCGGGCTCGGGCTCCTCGGGCTCCTCGTCGTCGGGAAGGTGCATCGCCGCGATCCGCGGCTCGCCCGCCGGCTCCTCGAAGACCGTGCGCCGATCGGCATCGGCGCGCGCACGCTGGAGCTCGTTGCCCGCGCGGGATCGCAGGCCGCGCGCGCCCGAGCGCGCGCCGCTGACCAGCTGCGAGATCGACGCGCCGGTGAGGAGCAGCAGGCCGCCGAGGAACAGGAAGACGAACGCGAGGTGGGCGCCCGCGTGCGAGAAGAGCGTCGACGTCGCCCAGTAGAGGGTCTCGCCCACGACTCCGCCGCGGTCCATCATCGCCTCGGCGCCGAACAGGTCGCGCGTGGAGGAGCCGCCGGGCCCGAGGCCCAGCGTGCCCGCGGCGAAGCCGAGCGTGAGCGCGAGCACGAGCAGCAGCGCGCCGGTGCGCATGCGCCGCGGCGACTCGAGGTGCGGCCGCGCGGCGAGCGCGACCCCCGCCCCGATCACGAGCAACGGCGCGAGGTAGGCCACCGCGCCGACGAAGAAGCGCAGCCCGTCGACGACGGCCTCCCCCACCGCGCCGCCCTCGGAGCCGGTCCACAGGACGAATCCGAGCAGCAGGCCGACCGCCACGAGGCCGAGGCCGATCGCGTCGAGCGCGGGCTGCTCGAGCTCGGAGAGGCGCGGGACGTGCGGGCGCGGAAGCGTGCGGCTACGGCGCTTTCGCGCAGGAGGGCGCCGACGCGCCGGCGCCCTGCCTTGAGGCTTCTTCTTGCGGCGGCTGGAGGTCTGTGCCATGGCTTGTCCGGCCGCTCGAGGCCGGCTCGATCCACTCTTCGACGCATCCGGCCCCGCCCCTGCCGCCGGCCGTCTTGGCGTAGCCTGTCGCACGTGGGAACGGCGGTGGTCACGGGGGCGGGACGCGGCATCGGGCGCGAGATCGCCCGCAAGCTCTCCGCGCGCGGCCTCGACGTGCTCGTGACCGACGTGGACGAGACCTCCGCGCAGGAGACCGCGGGCCTGCTCGCGGCCGGTGCCTGGGCGATCGCCCAGGACGTGCGGGACCCGGCAAGCCACCGCGCCGTGGCGGCCGCCGCCGCGGAGCGCGGCCCGATCGAGGTCTGGGTCAACAACGCGGGCATCCTCCGGACGCAGAAGGCCTGGGAGCACTCCGACGAAGACGTGCGGATGCTCGCCGAGGTCAACTTCCTCGGCGTGATGTGGGGATCGCGCGCGGCCGTCGACGCGATGCGGTCGCGTGGCGGCGACATCGTGAACATGGCGTCGATGTCGTCGTTCGGGCCCGTGCCCGGCCTCGCCGTCTACGGCGCCACGAAACACGCGGTGCTCGGGTTCACCGGGTCGCTCCAGGGCAGATCTCGACGCCGCCGGCATCCCGATCCGGACCCATGCGATCTGTCCGGACGGGGTCGACACCGGAATGGTCAGCGAGATGCGCGCCAACAAGGACTCCGCGATCATCTTCTCGACGCCGCGCTTCCTGACGCCCGAGGAGGTCGCGCAGAAGGCGGTGGCGACGATCGGGGAACGCAGGCCGATGGTCGTGATCCCGAAGAGCCGCAGCGCGCTCGTGCGCACGATGGCGCTGTTCCCTCGCGTCAACCTGCGGCTGATACCGCTGTTCACGAAGGCCGGGGAAAAGAAGCGGGCGAAGGCGTGATCCCCGGACGGGTCACGGTCGTCACCGTCGGGGCGTACGACGTGCCCGCCTTGCGCGCGTTCTACGAGTCGCTCGGCTGGGTCAGCAGGACGCCGGGGGGCGACGAGTTCGCGGCCTTCCCGCTCGGCGGAGCCGTGTTCACCCTGTACCGGATGGACCTGCTCGCGGAGGAGTCCGGGTCTCCCCCGCCCCCGCGCGAGGCTTTCCGCGGCGTGACGCTCGCGGTCAACGTCGAGCGCGAGGAGATGGTCGCCGAGGCGATCGGGGCCGTGCGCGCGGCCGGCGCCGAGATCCGCGCCGAGCCGGTCAAGCGCGACTGGGGCGGCGTGTCGGCCTACTTCGCCGATCCCGAGGGAAACGTCTGGGAAGTGGCCTGGCTGCCGGACAGCACCTTCGACGAGCGCGGCGCGCTCGTCTGGCCGTACTGACGCCCGCGACCGGCGCTAGACCTCGACGACCACCGGCAGCACCATCGGCCGACGGCGCAGGCGGTCGTAGATGAACGCTGCGACGTCGTCGCGCACGTGGTCCTGGAGCAGCGAGATCTCGTGCACCTCGTCCGAGGCGGCGTGCGCCAGCGACTCCTCGACGGTCTCGCGCAGGTCCTCCAGCACGCCGTCGGACTCCGTCAGGAACGGCACGCCCCGGGTGATGATCTCCGGCGGCGCCAGCGGCCGGCCGTCCTGACCGGACACGGTCGCGACCACGATGAAGATGCCGTCCGCCGAGAGCGCGCGGCGATCCCGCAGCGCGACGTCCTCGATGTCCCCGACCTCGACGCCGTCGACGAACACCACGCCGGTCTGCTCCTGCTTGCCGAAGCGCGCGCCCGACTCGTCGATCTCGAGCGGCAGCCCGTTGCGCCCGCGGAAGATCGCCTCCGACTCGATTCCCACCGCCTCGGCGAGCTGCCCGTGCAGGTACAGCCGCTTGTGGTCGCCGTGGATCGGCATCACGTACTTCGGGCGCGTGAGGTTCAGCATCAGCTTGATCTCCTCCGACCAGCCGTGCCCCGACGCGTGCACCGCGGCGTCCTGGGTCGTGATCACGGTCGCGCCGATCTGGTAGAGCCGGTCGACCGTCTCGTTGACCGCGCGCTCGTTCCCGGGGATCGGCGTCGCGGAGAAGATGATCGTGTCGCCGGAGTGCAGCTTCACGTTCGGGTGCTCGCCGTGCGCCATGCGCCGCAGCGCCGAAAGCGGCTCGCCCTGGCTGCCGGTCGTCAGCATCACGAGGCGCTCGTCGGGGAAGCTCTCGACCTCCTTCGGCGAGACGAGCAGGCCCTCCGGCACGTGCGCATGCCCCAGCTGACGCGAGATGTTGACGTTCTTGCGCATCGAGCGGCCGACCACGGCGACGCGCCGGTCGAGCGCGATCGCGGCGTCGATCACCTGCTGGAGACGGTGCACGTTCGATGCGAACGACGTCACCACCACGCGGCCGGGAGCGCGCGAGATCACCTCCTGCAGCACCGGCCCGACGCTCGCCTCCGAGGGCGCGGTGCCGCGCCGGTCGGCGTTCGTGGAGTCTCCGCACAGCAGCAGGACACCCTCGCGCCCGAGCTCCGCGAGCCGCGCCGCGTCGGTGGGCGGGCCGTCGACCGGGGTCTGGTCGAACTTGTAGTCACCCGTCAGGATCACGGTGCCGAGGTCGCAGGTCGCGGCGACGGCGCACGCGTCCGGGATCGAGTGCGACACATGGATCATCTCGAGGTCGAACGGGCCTGCCTCGAACTCCTCGCCGGGCTCGACGTCGTGCATCGGCACGCCCTTGAGCTTGTGCTCCTCGATCTTCGAGCGCGCCATCGCGACCGTCAGGGGGCCGCCGTAGACCGGGGGCCGCGCGTCCAGCTCGCGCAGCACCCACGGCAGCGCGCCCACGTGGTCCTCGTGCCCGTGCGTCAGGACGATCGCGTCGATGCGGTCCGCGTTGTCGAGCAGGTAGGCGAAGTCCGGCAGGACCAGGTCGACCCCGAGCATCTCGGGCGTCGGGAACATCAGGCCCGTGTCGATCACCACGATCCGGCCGTCGTACTCGAGCACGGTCATGTTCTTGCCGATCTCGCCCAGGCCGCCGAGCGGCAGGACCCTCAGTTTCTTGGAGGACAGGGTCAGTCCCTCGCGGCTGCGACTTGGGGTCGGAGTGCTTCCACCATGCGCCGCACGTCGGCAAGCTCTGCTTCGTCGAGCTCGACGATCGGCAGGCGCACGCCGCCGGCCTCGATCCCGAGCAGGCGCAGCGCGGCCTTCACGGTCGACGGGGGCGGCGCGATGAACAGAGTGCGATACACGTCGTGCAGCTCGGCGTCGATCGCGCGGGCCCGCTCGGTCTCGCCCGCTCGCGCGAGCTCGTAGACCTCCTTCATGCGCTCCCCGACGATGTGCGAGGAGACCAGGATGCCGCCGGCGCCGCCCATCTCGGCGAACGGGCAGAGCAAGGCGTCGTCCCCCGCATACAACGCAAGCGACGACTCATCGAGCAACCTTCGCGCCTGGTCGAGGTCGGAGTTCGCCTGCTTGACGCCGACGACGTTGTCGATCCGCGAAAGCTCGATCAGCAGGTCCGGCTCGAGGTTGATCACCGAGCGCCCCGGGATGTTGTAGAGCAGCACCGGCACGTCGCCGGCCGCCGCCGCGCATGCCTCGAAGTGCGCGCGCAGGCCACGCTCGTTGGGCTTGTTGTAGTAGGGGGTGACGACCAGCACCGCGTCCACCCCGCGCGCCGCCGCAGCCGCGGTCAGGCGAACCGAATGCGCGGTGTCGTTGGAGCCCGTGCCGGCGACCACCGTCGCGCGACCGCCGAGCTCGTCGACCGCGGCCTCGAACAGGCTCAGCTTCTCGGCGTCGTCGAGCGTTGCGGACTCGCCCGTCGTCCCGACGACCACGACCCCGTCGGAGCCGTGATCGACGAGGTGGCGCATCAGACCGCGCGCCGCATGCTCGTCGACGGCGCCGCCGGCGTCGAAGGGCGTGACCATCGCGGTGAGGATCGCGCCGAGGGAGTTCCCGGGGGACATCCGGGCGATTATTCCACCTCCGCACGCGACCGTCGGCCGGGCGTTTGATTCCAGTCGTCCGCTAGGGTGCCCGCCGAGGCTACGAGGAGGGGACGATGGCTGACGATCTGATGTTCCAGTCGGTGACCGAGCTGGTGGCGTCCGTGCGCGCCGGCGACGTCTCGGCCCGCGAGCTGGTGGAGACCTCGCTGGAGGCGATCGATCGCCTGAACGGCGAGCTCAACGCCGTCGTGACGCGCTGCGACGAGCGCGCCCTCGCCGAGGCGGACGCCGTGCCGAGCGGCGACGAGCGCCCGCTCGCGGGCGTGCCGATCGTGATCAAGGACCTGGTCGCCCTCACCGAGGGCGTCCGCACCACGATGGGGATGGCCGCCATGGAGGAGTGGGTGCCGTCCGCCGACAGCGCCCTGGTGCGCCGCCTGCGCGAGGCCGGCGCGATCGTCGTAGGCAAGACCAACACCCCGGAGATGGGGATCCTGCCCGTGACCGAGCCGCAGCGTTTCGGCCCGGCGCGCAACCCGTGGGACACCGGCCGCACGACCGGCGGCTCGTCCGGCGGGAGCGCGGCGGCCCTCGCAGCGGGGATGGTGCCGGTCGCGCACGGGAACGACGGCGGCGGCTCGATCCGCATTCCCGCCTCTTGCTGCGGGCTCGTCGGGCTCAAGCCGAGTCGCGGCCGGGTGTCGCTCGCGCCCGAGTTCAGCGAGTTCGCCGGCGGCGTCGCGATCGAGGGCTGCCTCAGCCGGAACGTCGCCGACACCGCGATCGTCCTCGACGTGATCTCCGGCTACGAGCCGGGCGACCCCTACTGGGCGCCCGAGCCGTCCGCGCCCTTCATCGAGTCCGTCGATCGCAGCCCCGGCTCGCTGCGGGTCGCCTACACGACCACTTCGCCCAACGGCGCGCCCGTTCACGCGGACTGCGCCACCGCGGTCACCGAGTGCGCCGCGCTGCTGGAGTCGCTCGGCCACACCGTCGAGGAGGCGCCGCCGTTCGTCGACGAGCGCTACGTCGAGAACTTCATCAAGGTCTGGACGGCGGGCGTCGCCGACGAGGTGCACACCTATGGACGGCTGCGCGGACAGCCGCTCGACCGCGACAAGCTCGAGCCGCTCACGAGCGAGATGGTCGCGCTCGCCGACTCGTGGAAGGCCGCCGACTACCTCGAGGCCCTCGACTACCTGCGCCAGATGGCGCGGGGATTGGTCGCCGCGTGGAGCGACCTCGACATCCTGCTCACCCCGACGGTCGCGCAGCCGCCGCTGCCGATCGGCGCGCTCGCCCCGAAGGAGGGCGAGCCTGCATTCCAGTGGCTGCTGAACGCGGCCGCGTGGGTGCCCTTCACGCCGGTCTGGAACGTGACCGGCCAGCCCGCGGTGTCGCTCCCGCTGCACCAGTCGAGCGACGGGCTGCCGGTCGGCGTGCAGCTCGTCGGCCCGCCCGCGGGGGAGGAGCTGCTCCTGTCCCTGTCCGCGCAGCTCGAGGTGGCGCGTCCGTGGAGCGACGCGCGCGCGGCGGTGGTCGCCGCATGAGCGACCTGCTCTCGCGGCCTGCCGCCGAGATGGCGACGGCGGTGCGCCGGGGCGAGGTCGGCCCCGTCGAGCTGGTGCAGGCGCACATCGACCGCGCCGAGGAGTGCCGCGACCTGAACATCGTGGTCCTGCCGCGCTACGAGGAGGCGCTCGAGGAGGCGCGCGAGGCCGAGCGAGCGATCGGCGGCGCGGGTCCGACCGGGGCGCTGCACGGCGTCCCGTTCACGACCAAGGAATGCATCGAGGTCGCGGGCATGCCGTGCTGCGACGCATCGCGGGTCTTCGAGGGCAACGTCTCGACGCAGGACGCGACGGTGGTGCGCAACCTGCGCAACGCGGGCGCGATCCTGATCGGGAAGACCAACATCCCGGAGTTCGCCTTCCACTACGACTCCAACAACCTCGTCTACGGTGCGACGCACAACCCGCACGATCCCGAGCGCTCGGTCGGCGGCTCGTCGGGCGGCGAGGGCGCGGCGCTCGCGACGTGCATCACCCCGATCGGCGTGGGCTCGGACTACGGCGGCTCGATCCGCGTGCCCGCGCACTTCAACGGGGTCACGGGCCTCAAGCCGGGCCGCTGGGTCGTCCCCTACGGCGGGCACTTCCCGCCCGCGCAGGCGATGTCGATTCAGCTGTGGTCGGAGATCGGGCCGATGGCGCGCTACGTCGAGGACCTTCAGCTCCTGCTGCCGATCTTCGCGCATCCGGACCCCGCGACCGACCCGGACGTCGCGCCGCACCGCGTCGAGCCCGACCAGCCCGAGAGCCTGCGTGTGGCGATCTTCGACGAGGACGGCCTGTGCCCGGTCGACCCGGCGATCCGCGACGCGGTGCGCCGTGCCGGCCGCGCACTCGAGGACGCCGGCCACGAGGTCGTCGAGGAGCGCCCGCCCAACCAGGCGGAGGTGCGCGAGGTCTTCGAGTCGATCGCGCTCGCCGAGGTGACGGCGCTGCTGTGGCCGGTGATCGAGCCGCGCGAGCAGGACCTGTCCCCGCAGATCCGGCGGCTGCTCAACCGCCGCGAAAGCCTGGAGATCGACCTCCCGACCTACGCGGGGCTGCTGGCGCACCGGCTCGAGCTCGAGCGAGCCGTGAACGCGTGGCTCGAGACCCATCACATCGCCGTCTGCCCGATCTCCGCGACCGCGGCGTTCCCGATCGGGACCGAGGTGATCGAGATCGACGGGCGTGAGTACGAGGAGATCGACCTGTTCTCGATGTCCACGTACGTGAACGCGATGAGCCTGCCCGCCGCCGCGGTGCCGGTCGGCCGCACGCCGGGCGGCCTGCCGATCGGCGTGCAGGTGATCGGCCGCCGCTACCGCGAGATGGAGGTGCTCGCGGTCGCACGCGAGCTCGAGCAGGCGCTCGGCGGCTGGATCAGGCCGGAGCTCGGCCAGGTCCTGACCGGCTCGAGCTGAGGCCGCCGGCGGGTCAGCCCCAGAGGCCGGACAGGCCGTTGCCGAGGACCTTGGCGCCGAGCAGCAGCAGGACGACCATCATGATCACCGCGTTGTTCTCGGACATGAACTGCTTGACCGCGGAGAGGGGGCGTGCGGCCCGTTCGGCGTCGACGACGTAGAGGAGCACCGCGCCGGCGACGGTGACCGACCCGAGGATCACGTACACGGCGACGGCGATCGCGGTGTCGGCCCGATCGAGTCCTGCTTCAGCGATGGACGCGGCGGCGGCAATGGTGAGTGCGAGGTTCTTGGGGTTCGCGCCCGAGAGCGCGGCGCCGAGCAGCGCCGCCCTCGGCGGCGTCATGGTGTCGACCGCGGCCATCCACTTCGGCGTCTCGGATGACCGGCCCTCCCTGGGTCGCTTACGCCACTCGCGGGCAGCCATCAGGAGGAACAGGATCCCGATCGCGACCTTGAGCCAGTTGACCCCCGTTGCGGCATCGCTGTCGGGATCGTCGCTGCCCCCGAGGGCGAGGACCACGATGACGCTCACGGTCGCGAGACCGACCACCCATCCCAACGCGAACGCCGGCCCCGCCGTTCGAGCTCTCGGCGCCCCCAGCACGAGGACGACGCCGATGATCGGGATCGGACTGAGGGCGACGGCGACTGCCGCGGGGAGCAGGTCGCCGATGGCCCGGATCAACACGCGCGGATTCTCTACATCACGTTCTCGAGGCCGACCACCAGGCCGTCGACCTCTGCGACCTTGCGCACCGCCAGCAGCACGCCCGGCATGAACGACTCGCGCGAGATCGTCTCGTGGCGCAGCGAGAGCGTCTGGCCGATACCGCCGAAGATCACTTCCTGATCGGCCACGAGACCGGGCAGGCGCACGCTGTGGATCGGCGGCTCCTTGCCGCCGGCCCGCTCGATCAGCTCCGCCGTGCGCTTCGCCGTTCCCGACGGCGCATCGAGCTTCGCCTCGTGGTGCAGCTCGACGATCTCACAGTCGGGCATGTGCGGAGCGATCAGCTTCGCCGCCTCCATCATCAGCACGGCGCCGATCGCGAAGTTCGGCGCGATCACGCAGTTGCCCCTCGACCGGCCGGCCGCCGCGCGAAGCTCGTCGACCTGCTCGGGGGAAAGCCCCGTCGTGCCCACCACCACATGCGTGCCGTGCTCGAGGCAGAGGCGCGTGTTGGCGAAGACCGTCGACGGCACGGTGAAGTCCACGACCACGTCCGGCCTCACCTTCGTGAGCGCGTCCTCGAGCGTCACCCCCAGCTCGGGGTCCGCCCGCTCGACGACCTCCATGTCGCCGGCGCCGTCCACGGCCTCACACACCATCGCCCCCATGCGCCCGGCGGCGCCGGAAACGGCGACGCGGATCACGCCGCGTCTGAGAGCTCGGCGCCAACGGGCGCCAGCGCGCTGCGGAAGAGGCTCTCCTCGCGGCCGATCCCGGCGACCGACATACCGGTCGGCGGGAAGAGCTCGCGCGCGAGCTGCTCGAGGTCCTCGCGCGTCACCGCCTCGAGCCGCTCGATCGTCTCGTCGAGCGTCAGGAGCGGCGTGTCCATCAGGACCGAGCGGCCGAGCCGGTTCATGCGCGCGCCGGTCGACTCCATCGACAGCGCGAGCCGTCCCTTCACGTGCTCGCGCGCGCGGCGCAGCTCGTCCTCGCCGACGCGCTCGTCGCGCACGCGCGCAAGCTCGCGGCCGATGATGTCGAGCGCCTCGACGACGTTGTCCTCACGGGTGCCGACGTAGATGCCGACCTGACCGGTGTCCTGATACTGGCTCGCCCAGGAGTAGACGGAATAGGCCAGGCCGCGCTTCTCGCGCACCTCCTGGAACAGGCGCGACGACGTCGACCCGCCGAGGATCGCGTCCAGGATCGACAGGGCGAAGCGGCGCTCGTCGTTGCGCGAGATGCCCTCTCCCCCGATGCAGATGTGGTACTGCTCGGTCTCCTTCACGTGGAAGGACGGCGCGCGGCTCGCGGCGCCGCGGCGCCGCCTCGGGCGCCCGCGGTGCGCCGTTGGGCGAGGCCGTCAGCCATCGCTCGGCAAGCGTCTCGATCGCGCCGTGCTCGAGGTTGCCCGCGGCGGCGACCACGATCGCCCCGGGCAGGTAGCGGGCGCGATGGTAGGCCGAGACGGTGTCGACGTCGAGCGCGGAGACCACCTCGCCGCGACCGATCACCGGCCGGCCGAGCGGATGGTCGCCGAAGACGGCGGTCGAGAGCACGTCGTGCACCTTGTCCTGCGGCTCGTCCTCGTACATCGCGATCTCTTCGAGCACGACCTCGCGTTCGGACTCGAGGTCGGCGTAGGTGGTGCGCAGGAGCATGTCGCCCATCACCTGGAAGGCGCGGTCGAGGTGCTCGTCGAGGAAGTGCGCATGGAGGACCGTCGCCTCCTTGCTGGTGGCCGCGTTCATGTCCGCGCCGAGGCCGTCGAAGACCTGCGCGATCTGCTCGGCGCTGAGCTCCTCGGTGCCCTTGAAGAGCATGTGCTCGAGGAAGTGCGAGATGCCGGCCTGGTCGCGCTCCTCGTCGCGGGAGCCCACGCGCACCCACATGCCGAGCGCGATCGAGCGCACCGACGGGACGCGCTCGGTCACGACCCGGATGCCCGGGTCGAGTTGGGTGAGCGTGTGCTCCTGCGCCAACGGGTCGCTAGTCGCGGCGCTCGCGCGGGGCCCGGTCGCGGTCACGGCCGCCACGGTCACGTCCGCCACGACCGCCGCGGTCGCGGTCGCGGCCGCCGCGATCACGTCCACCGGAAGGCCTGCCGCCGTTGCCGGTGCCGATCTTCGCCAGCTCCTCGGCCGTCTTGTCGGCGATCTCCGGGTCGTCGGCCAGGCGCAGCCCGATGCGGCCGCGCTCCTTGTTGAGCTCGACCACGCGGACGGTCACCTGGTCGCCGCGGTTGACGACGTCCTCGACCGTCTCGGCGCGGCCGCCGGGGACGAGGTTCGATATGTGGAGCAGACCGTCGGTGCCCTTGCTCAACTCGACGAAGGCGCCGAACGTCGTGGTCTTCACGACCTTCCCGGTGAACACCTCGCCGAGCTCGACGTCCTTGGTCATCTGGCGGATCGCCTCGACGCAGGCGTCGCCCTTCTCGCCGTTCACGGCGTACACGAGCACCATGCCCGTGTCGTCGACGTCGATCTGCGCCTCGTACTCGTCGGAGAGCGCGCGAATCGTCTCGCCGCCCTTGCCGATCACGGTGCCGATCTTCTCCGGGTCGATCTGGATCGACGTGATGCGCGGCGCGTGCGGGCTCAGCTCGGCGCGGGTCTCCCCGATCGTGTCCTCCATCTTGCCGAGGATGAACTCGCGGCCCGCGCGGGCCTGGTCGAGCGCGTTCTTGAGGATCTCGAACGTGACGCCGCTGATCTTGATGTCCATCTGCAGCGCCGTGATGCCGTCGGGCGTGCCGGCGACCTTGAAGTCCATGTCGCCCAAGTGATCTTCGACCCCGGCGATGTCCGAGAGGATGACGTAGTCATCCCCTTCCTTTATGAGGCCCATGGCGATGCCCGCCACGGGCTTCTTGATCTTCACGCCGGCGTCCATCAGCGAGAGCGTCGATCCGCAGACCGAGGCCATCGACGAGGAGCCGTTGGACTCGAGGATGTCGGACACGACGCGGATCGTGTACGGGAAGTCCTCCTGCGACGGGATCATCGGCAGCAGTGCCCGCTCGGCGAGCGCGCCGTGGCCGATGTCGCGGCGCTTGGGGCCGCGCATGAAGCCCGCCTCCCCGACCGAGAACGGCGGGAAGTTGTAGTGGTGGAAGTAGCGCTTGGCCGTCTCGAGGCCGAGCGTGTCGAGGCGCTGCTCCTCGCGGCTCGTCCCGAGCGTCGCGACGGTGTAGGCCTGCGTCTGGCCGCGGGTGAAGATCGCCGAGCCGTGCGTGCGCGGCGCGATTCCGACCTCGGCCCAGATGTCGCGGACCTCGTCCGCCTGGCGGCCGTCCGGCCGCCGCTTCTCGACGGCGATCCGCTTGCGGATGATCTCCTTCTCGAGCTTGTCGAACGCGCGCTGCACCGCGGCCCGGCGCTCCGGGTCCGGCGAGCCCTCGGCCTGCGGCGCGTACTCCTCGAGGATGGCCTCCTCGGCGGCCTTGGTCGCGTCCTGGCGCTCGAGCTTGTCCTCGACCTGCGTCGCGCTGCCGAGTGCGTCCCCGTGGGACGAGCGGATCTGCTCGAGCAGCCCCTCGTCGACCTTGGGCTCGTCGACGGTCGTCTTGGGCTTGCCGGCCTTCTCGGCCAGCTCGCGCTGGGCGGCGCAGAGGCGCTTGATCTCGTCGTGCGCGATCTCGAGCGCGTCGAGCAGCTCGGCCTCGGTGATCTCGTTGGCGCCGGCCTCGACCATCAGGATCGCGTCGTCGGTGCCCGCGACCACGAGGTCGAGCTCCGACTCGGGTATGTCGGCCTCGTCGGGGTTGACCACGAACTTGCCCTCGAGCTTGCCGATCCTCACCGCGGCCATCTGGGTGGGGAAGGGGATGTCCGAGAGGGCGAGCGCGGCGGAGGCGCCGTTCATCGCGAGGATGTCGTAGGGGACCACGTGGTCCACGCACATCGGCGTCGCGACGATCTGCGTCTCGATGTGCCAGCCCTTCGGGAACAGCGGCCGGATCGGCCGGTCGATCATGCGCGCGGTCAGGATGCCCTTCTCGGAGGGGCGCCCCTCGCGCTTGAAGAAGCTGCCGGGAATCTTCCCGGCGGCGTACATGCGCTCCTCGACATCCACCGTCAGGGGCAGGAAGTCCACGTCACGCGGGTTGCCGGCCGTCGCGGTGCAGAGCACCATCGTGTCGCCGGCGCGGACGACGACCGCGCCGCCTGCCTGCTTGGCAAGCCTGCCGGTCTCAAAGCTGATCTCTGTGCCCGCGACGTCTACCGACGTGCGGTGTACGGAGGGAGGAGTCATTTACTTCCTTTCGTGGCAGCCTCCGGTTGGCTGCGGCGGTTGGGCTCTTCCGGAATTACGGCGCAATGCTAGCAGCGGCCCCGGGCTCGATTCGCCCGCTGGACCGAATATCTAGAGGCCGGCGATCCGGATATTCAGCGGCGGAGGCCCAGCTCCTGGACGATCGAGCGATAGCGGTCGACGTCCTGCCTGTTCAGGTAGTTGAGCAGGCGGCGGCGCTGGCCCACGAGCATCAGCAGGCCTCGCCGTGAGTGGTGGTCCTTGCGGTGCTCGCGCAGGTGCTCGGTGAGCTCGTTGATGCGCGCCGTGAGCAGTGCGACCTGGACCTCGGGGGAGCCGGTGTCGCCCTCGTGGGCGGCGAACTTCTTGATCAGCTCGCTCTTTGCCTCTTTGGTGAGAGTCACGGCGAAGGAAGGTAGCAGCTTGGGATTTGGCCTGTTCAGCCCTTCGCGACGATCTCGCGCACCTGCGCGACGTCCGCGTTCATCTGTCGCACGAGCTCCTCGGCCGAGTCGAACTTGACCTCGTCCCTCAATCGCTCGAGGAACGCGATTTGCAGCTTCTTCCCGTAGAGGTCGCCGTCCCAGCCGACCAGGTGAGCCTCGACCCGGAGGTCCCCGTCACGCTCGAAAGTGGGCCGCACGCCGATGCTGATCGCGGCGGGGACCTCCGGGGCGCCCTCCACGCGCCCGGTTCCCGCGTAGATCCCGCCTCCCGGCACCACCAGGCCCGGCGCGGGATCGATGTTGGCCGTGCGCATGTCGAGCCGGCGGCCCCGCGCATCGCCCGCGACGACCTCGCCGTCGAGCCGGAAGGCTGCGCCGAGCAGCTCGGCCGCGGCGCTCACGTCGCCGGCGGCGACCAGCTCGCGGATCCGGCTCGAGGAGACCGGCGCGCCCCGGTACTCGACGAGCGGGACCACCACGGTGTCGAACTCGCTGCGGGACCGCAGCAGGTCGGCGTCGCCCTCGGCGCCGTGGCCGAAGCGGAAGTTGGCGCCCACGCTCACGTTCCTGGCGCCGAGCGCGCCGGCGAGCACCTCCGCGCAGAACCAGTCCGCGCTCCGCCGCGAGAGCTCGGGCGTGAACGGGATCGCCAGCAGCTCGTCGACCCCCAGCTCGGCCACGAGGTCAGCCTTCGTGTCGACGGTCGTGAGCAGCTCCGGGGGCCGCTCCGGGCTCAGCACCCGGAGCGGGTGCGGGTCGAACGTCACGACCATCGAGCGCATCCCGCCCGCACCGGCGCGCGCGAGCGCGGCGGCGATCACCTCCCGATGACCGCGGTGCACGCCGTCGAAGGTGCCCAGCGCGATCGAGCGGCCTTCCGCCCGTGGGACCTCGGCGAGGGAGCGGTAGACGTCCATCGAGACGTGCAGGCTAGAACGTCTCAGCGATCGGCGCCGGGAATCGCACCCTCGCGGTGCACGCTCGGCCGGCGCGCGAAGCGCCGGCAGTCGACCTTGCGGCGCCTGGAGATGACCGCTCCACCCTCGAAGGAGTAGTCGGCGCCGAAGGCGACCCTGCGGTTGCGCGGGCACCTCGGCAGCCTCGTCCAGAAGAGCGGGCTGCGGCCGGCGCGCTCCGTCCGCAGGCCCCGGATCTCCAGATGGACCTCCGCGAGATGCAGGTACAGGCCCGGAATCAGCGGCTCGACGCGGGTGGGCAGCTCGAGGCGGTACCCGTACGGCCCGCTGCCCGACTCGTCGACCAGCCTCCCCTCGAGCACCTGGTACATGTAGGCCGGCGTGAACTGGTTCGGGATCACGAGCACCACCACGGACGCGACGTTCCCCGGGCCGCCCGGCCCCAGGAAGAGGTGGATGTCGGCCGAGAAGGGGTCGGGGATGTGGGGGCGCGCGTCGAGCACGATCCGCCCCGACGCGAAGTGCGAGCTGCGGCAACGGGCGGGATCCGGGGGATAGCGAACGAGCCGCGTCGTGTCGCACCAGAAGCGCTTGCGCAGGAACGGCGCCCGCAGCCCGGCGCCGCGCGGGAAGTGCACCGACGCCTGCGTGAGCACGGGCGGCGGCGCGCCGCTCGTCTCGTACACGCGCGCGTCGGCGACCACGGTGTAGGCGCCGGAGGAGCGCTCGAAGTCCTTCACGCGCGCGTCGAACTCGCCGACCAGCTTCGCCGGGGCAGCCGCCGGCAGCGCGACCAGCGCCGCGCATGCAAGGGCCCCGGCGCACATCCCGTTCCGCATCCCACCCAATCCTAGGACCTCGGGAGGGCTATCCGACGACCGTGGCGGGCTTGAGCTCGCCGCCCCGGCGCTCGGCGATCGCGACGAGCAGCCCCTCGTGCATCAGGCGCACGGGCTCGCCCTCGGCTCCCTCGCCGTCCGCGATGCGGCGGCCGTGGCGCACATCGCCGGCCTCGACCTCGGACAGCTCGCGCGCGGGCAGGAAAGAGACCGCGGCGGCGATCGGGAGCAACCGGTCCGGGTCGGCGTCCTCGAGCCGGAATGGCCCGACGGCCGTTCGCTCGAGCGCGGTGCAGTACGCACCCGACCCGCACAGCTCGCCGAGGTCCATGACCAGCCGGCGCACATAGGTCCCGCTGGAGCATTCGACATCGAGCACCGCCTCCCCGGACTCCCGATCGAATCGCACGAGATCGAGGCGGTCCACGCGCACCCGCCGCACGGGCGTATCGACGGCCTCGCCGCGCCTCGCCTTGCGGTAGAGGCGCTCGCCCTCGACCTTCACCGCCGAGTAGGCCGGCACGCGCTGGTCGATCTCGCCGGTCAGGCGCGCGAGCGCATCGCGCACCGCCGCCTCGGAGGCCGAGCCGCCCGTCTCTTCGATCTTCCCGTCGCGGTCGCCGGTGTCGGAGGTCGCGCCCAGCCGCGCGGTCGCGCGGTAGGCCTTCGGCAGGCCGACCAGGTATCTCTGGAGTCGCGTCGCCTTGCCGACCAGCACCACCAGCAGGCCGGTCGCAAACGGGTCCAGCGTGCCGGCATGGCCGACCTTCGCGCCGCGTGCCCGCCGCACCGACTCGACCACGTCGTGGGAGGTGATCCCCGCCGGCTTCGCAACCAGCAGGACGCCGTCCATCGGCCTGGGTCCCTAGAGCTGTGCGGCGATCTCGGCCCGCAGGAACTCGACGAGCTCCTCGCGCGTGCGGGTCGTCGAGAACCCCGCGGCCTGCCGGTGGCCGCCGCCGCCCTCCTTGCGGGCGATCACGCTCACGTCGACCGCGTCGGCCGACGCCCGCAGGCTCACCTTCTGCACGCCCTCCCGCCCTTCCTTGAGCTGCTCGCGCACCAGCGCCGCGACCACCGTGCCCTCGAGGGAGCGAATGTGGTCCACGATGCCCTCGGAGAAGTTCTCGTCGGCGCCCGTCTCCTCGTAGTCGGAGCGCAGGATGTACGAGATCGTGAGGCGTCCGCCGTCGTGGCGTTCCACGCGCGAGAGCACCCGGGCAAGGAGCTCCAGCTTCGCGAACGGCACGTTCTCGTAGAGCCGGCGGAAGATCTCGTGCACCTGGACCCCGTAGGCCAGCAGCTCGGCGGCCATCAGGTGGGAGGTGTGCGTCGTGTTCTCGTACTGGAACTTGCCGGTGTCGGTCACGAGGCCCACGTACAGCGCCTCCGCGAGGTTCATCGACAGCTCGACGCCGAGGTCGCGATTCAGGTCCCAGATGATCTCCGCGGTGCAGGAGGCTCCGTCCACGACGAGGTTCGCGGTGCCGAACCGCGTGTTGTCGTGGTGGTGGTCGATGTTCACGATGCGCGCGTCCTCGCGCCTCAGGAAGCTCACGGGCATGCGGTCGACGTTCCCGCAGTCGAGGAACACGATCGTGCGCTCCTCGGCGTCCGACGGCAGTTCGTGGCTGGCCCCGTCCAGCGGCATCCAGCGGTACTCGTAGGGCAGCGGGAACTCCTCGGCCGAGAGGAACATGACCGTGTCCTTGCCGAGCTCGCGCAGGATCTCGTTCATCGCGACGAGCGACCCGAGCGCGTCTCCGTCCGGGTTCTCGTGGGTGGTGAGCAGGAACTTCTCGCCGGCGCGAAGCTCGGCGAGCACCTCCTCGCGGGCGGTGGTGGTGTCGAGCGTCACTGCCGTGGCTCCTCCGGATCGTCGCGAAGCAGTCGTTCTATCCGGAAACCGCGCTCGACGGTGTCGTCGTAGTGGAACTCGAGCTGCGGCGTGTTCTTCATGTGAAGCTCCGCGGCGACCCGCGACTGCAGGTAGCCGTGCGAGGACTGCAGGCCGGCGAGCGAATCCTCGCGCTCGCGTTCACCACCGAGCACGCTCACGTAGACATGGGCGTGTCGCAGGTCGTGGCTTGTGTCAACGGCGGTTACGGTCACGAAACCGATGCGCGGGTCCTTCAGGTCGTTGGTGATCGCCACGCTCAGAACCTCACGCACAGCCTCGTTGACTCTGCGCATCCTGTCCTTGGGCATGGCTTATCGAAAAATGACCCCGTCCCGCTCCCTTTCTTGAGTATAGAAGCGCCTTTCGCCACCGCGCGCGGTATCCCTCGCCCTGCCCGGAACGTGGGCGATCGTGATCTCAGTCATCGAGATCCTCGAAGGACACGAGCCGGCGCTCGATCCGCACGCCCTCCGGGAAGCGGGCGATCAGGTAGCGCTCGACCCCGTCCGCGACATGCTCCAGGTCCCCCGCCGAGCGCCCCACGAGGCCGGCGGCCAGCGTCGCGCGCTGCCACAGGTCCTGCTCCCCGACCTCGGCCACGGACGCGCCGAAGCGGCGGCTCAGCGCCGAGCGCACGGACAGCAGCTCCTTGCGTTTTCCCTTCAGGCTGCCGTTGTCGGGCAGGTGGAGGTGGATGGTGAGAGCGACCAGGAACGGCACGGTGCGCCGTGCGTGGCGCTAGTCGAGCGCCCGCGCGACCTTCCTGGTCTCGTATGCCTCGATCACGTCGCCGTCCTTCTCGTCGTGGAAGTTCTCGAGCACGATCCCGCATTCGAAGCCCTCCTCGACCTCCCTCGCGTCGTCCTTGAATCGCTTGAGCGAGTCGATCGCGCCGTCGTAGACGATCGTCCCGTCGCGCACGAGCCGCACCTTTGCCGAGCGGGTGATCTTGCCCTGCACGACATGGCACCCGGCGATCGTGCCGATCCGCGACGCGCGGAACGTCTGCCGCACCTCCGCCATGCCGAGCGAGTGCTCGACCTCCTCGGGCTCGAGCATGCCCTCCATCGCGGCGCGCAGCTCCTCGGTGACCTTGTAGATCACGGTGTAGGTGCGGACCTCGACGCCCTCCTGGTCGGCGAGCGTCTTCGCCTCCGGGAGCGGGCGCACGTTGAAGCCGATGATCACGGCGCCGGACGCGGCGGCGAGCATCACGTCGGACTGGGTGATCCCGCCGACGCCGGTGTGCAAGAGGTTCAGCCCGATCTGGGCCGTCGAGATCTTGGCGAGATGGTCCTGAAGTGCCTCGAGCGATCCCGCGACGTCGGCCTTCAGCACGATGTTGAGCGCGACGGCCTCGCCCTCCCGCACCCGGTCGAACACGTCCTCCAGGCTGACCGGCGCGGACTTGCGCCGCGCGAGCGCCTCCGTCTTGAGGCGGATCGCACGCTCGCCCGCGAGATGGCGCGCCTCGCGGTCGTTGGCGACGGCGCGCACCGGCTCGCCTGCATCCGGCCCCGAGTCGAACCCGAGCAGCTCGACCGGTTCCCCGGGCGTGGCCTGCTTGACCCGGTTCCCGAGGAAGTCGTGCATCGCGCGCACGCGGCCCGAGTGGGCGCCGGCCACGAGCGCGTCGCCGGTCCTGAGCGTCCCGCGCTGGACGAGCACAGTGACCACGGGGCCACGGCCCGGGTCGAGGCGCGACTCGATCACGGTGCCGCTCCCGGGTGCGTCCTCGTTCGCCTTCAGCTCCTCGACCTCTGATACCAGCAAGATCATGTCGAGCAGGTTGTCGAGGCCATCCTTGGTCTTCGCGGACACATCGCAGAAGATCGTGTCCCCGCCCCATTCCTCGGGCGTGAAACCCTGGCCGCCGAGCTCGCCGCGGACGCGCTCGGGCTGCGCCCCCTCCTTGTCGATCTTGTTGACCGCGATCACGATCGGGACCCCCGCGGCCTTGGCGTGGTCGATCGCCTCGGTCGTCTGCGGCATCACGCCGTCGTCGGCGGCCACCACGATCACCGCGATGTCGGTCACCTTGGCGCCGCGGGCGCGCATCGCCGTGAAAGCCTCGTGGCCCGGCGTGTCCAGGAAGGTCACGATCCGGTCGCCGTGATGCACCTGGTAGGCGCCGATGTGCTGGGTGATCCCCCCGGCCTCACCGGCGACGACCTCGGTCTCCCGGATCGCATCGAGGAGGGACGTCTTCCCGTGGTCGACGTGGCCCATGATGGTCACGACCGGCGGCCGGTCGGTGAGATCGGCCTCGGAGTCGTCGAACGCCGGCTCGGCCGTGTCGTCCGCCGCCGCGCGCACGACCTCGATCTTCTTGTCGAACTCCTCGGCGAGGACGCCGATCGCCTCGTCGGAGAGGGTCTGCGTGATCGAGGCCATCTCGCCCAGCTGCATGAGCTTCTTGATGATGTCCGACACCTGGATGCCGAAGTGCTCGGCGACGTCACGTACGGTCGCGCCGGACGGGATCCGGATCGCCTCCGGCTCGACCAGCGCGGTGCTCTGGCCGGACTCGCTCGGCTCGGGCGGCGGAGCGCCGCGGCCACGGCTGCGCCGGCGCCTTTGCGGCGGCGGCGGGTGCGGCGCCTGACGGCGTGAGGCCTGGGAATCGATGACGACGCGCCTGCGGCGCCCGCCGCCGCCGCCGCCGGGCGACCCTGCGGAGGGCCCGGCCGTTGCGGGCGCGGAGCGGGCTGCTGGCCGCCGGGTTTGCCCTGCGCGGGCGGGCGCTGGCCGCCCTGGGGCTGTCCGCCCTGCTGCGGGCGCTGGGGCTGAGCGGGCTGCTGGCGTGGCGCCGGAGCGGGCTTGGGCTGCCCGGGAGGCGGCGAGGCCTGCTGCTTGGGCTTCGGGGGCGCACCGTCGCTCGCGGGCTTGGCCGGGGCGGGCTTTGCTGCGGCGGGAGCCGGAGCGCCCGCCTTGCCGTTGCCGGCGCCGCCGGAGAGCACGCGCGTCGCGTCCGCCTCGTCGACGGTGGAGGCGGCGGCCTTCACCTCGATTCCGCCGGCACGCAGGGCGGCGATCAGGTCCTTGCTGGAGACCCCCTTCTCCTTGGCTATCTCGTAGACGCGCTTCTTGGCCATAGAGCTCCGGTCAACGCTCCTCTTCGGTTCCGGCGGCGGCAGGCTCGGCCGGCTGCTCGGCCTCGGGCTGCCCGGCCTCGGCGGGCTGCTCGACCTCGGCGGGTTGCTCGGCCGGCTCCTCGGCGACCTCGGCCGGCGCCGGCTCGGCGACCGCCTCCACCGGCTCGGCGCCGGACTCGGCCGGCGCTGCCTCGTCGGCCGTCGGCGTCGGCGGCATCTCCGTTCTGCGCGGCAGGCGCGAGCTCGTCGCCCTCCTGGTGCTCCAGCGCCTGGTGGGCGGGCAGGCCGCAGTAGCGAGAACCCGGCAGCGCCGCGTTCGGACAGCGCTTGCCGGTGCTCAGCACCGCGTGACAGCGACCGGTGACCTCTTCCTCCTGGTCGTAGCCCATCTCCGCCTCCTCGGCGGCAAACTCGGTCTCGGACTTGATGTCCACGCGCCAGCCGGTGAGCCTGGCCGCGAGCCGCGCGTTCTGGCCCTCCTTGCCGATCGCCAGCGAGAGCTGGTCGTCGGGGACCACGACGGTCGCCTGCTTGTTCTCGTCGTCGACGAGCACCTCGCGCACGCGCGCGGGCGAGAGCGCCTTCGCGACGAAGCGGGCGGGCTCGTCGTTGTAGGGGATGATGTCGATCTTCTCGCCGCGCAGCTCGGAGACGACCATGCGCACCCGCGAGCCGCGCGGGCCCACACAGGCTCCGACCGGGTCGACCCCGTCGGCATGCGAGATCACGGCGATCTTCGAGCGGTAGCCCGGCTCGCGCGCCACGTTCACGATCTCGACCAGCGCGTCGGCCACCTCGGGCACCTCGAGCTCGAACAGCTTCTTGATCAGCTCGGGACTGCGGCGGGAGACGATGATGCTCGGCCCCTTGGTGCTCGACGAGACCTCGGTGATCACCGCCTTCACGCGCATCCCGTGGTCGTAGCGCTCGTTGTCGACCTGCTCGGACTTCGGGAGCAGCGCCTCGACGCGCTCGCGCAGCTGCACGAGCGTGTAGCGCGAGTCCGACTGCTGGATGATCCCCGTGATCAGCTCGTTCACGCGGTCCTGGTACTCCTCGAACATCATGTCGCGCTCGGCCTCACGGATGCGCTGGAGGATCACCTGCTTCGCGGTCTGCGCCGCGATCCGGCCGAAGTCGGTCGGCGTGACGTCGCGGCTGCCGATCTGGTCGCCGTACTCCGCGAGCTTCTCGAGGTCGATCTCGGGCTCCTCGGGCTCTCTCAGCTCGCCGGTCTCGGGGTCGATCGTGCGCTCCTCCTCGATCGCCTCCTTCACGAGCTTCTCCTCGAGCTCGGGCGGGACGAGCAACTCGAAGACGCGGAAGTCCGCGGTGTTGCGGTCCATGTCGACGCGCGCGTACTTGGCGGCGCCCGGGGTCTTCTTGTAGGCGGAGAGCAGCGCGTCCTCGAGCGCGAGCATCAGCTTCTCTGCCGAGATGCCCTTCTCTTTCTCCAGCGTGTGGACGGCCTCAACGATCTCCTTGGTCACGAAGTCCTCCCCGTGGTGCGAATGTCGGCGTCGGGAGCCAGGTTGGAGCGCCGGATCCGCTGGTGCGGGATGCGGATCGTCCCCCAGGCGCCGGCGAGCGTGATGCCCTCGTCGTCGGCGCCGATCAGCTCGCCCTTGAAGTCCTTGCGCCCCTCGATCTCCACGAGCGTGCGCACACGCACGCGCCGTCCGAGATAGCGGCGGTAGTGATCGAGCTTGGTCAGGGGCCGCTCCGGGCCCGGCGAGGAGACCTCGACGCCGTAGTCGGCCAGCAGGTCGCGCAGGTGGTTCGTGACGCGTGCGCACAGCTCGAGGTCCACCCCGCCGGGGTGATCCACGAAGATCCGCAGGATCGGGGATCGCCGGGATCCCGCCAGCTCGACGGCGAGCACGTCGACCTCGGGCTCGACGGAAGCGAGCCGCGCCTCGACCTGCTCCCGGAGCTCGGCGGCGGGGAGCGGCGTCGCGCGCTCCTGCTTCGTCTGTGCGTTGGCATTGGGTCGTGTCATTCGGGTCTGTTGTCGCAAAAAAAGTGGGCGGAGGCCCACTTCGAAGGAGCAGCCGGGAGGCCGCAGGTCTCCTGCAAAATCAGAACACAGAAGTATAGCGGCGCTCCGAGCGCTCCCGGGAGCGCTCGCTCACGCCTCCACGAGCAGTGTCACGGGGCCTTCGTTGACCAGCTCCACGGCCATCCGAGCCCCGAAGCGCCCCCTGCCGACGCGCACGCCGCATGCTTCGAGCTCGCGGCAGAAGCTGCCGTAGAGACGTTCGCCGCTCTCCGGGTCCGCCGCCTCGGTGAAGCTCGGGCGCAGGCCCCGGCGGGTGTCCCCGTAGAGGGTGAACTGGCTGATGCAGAGCGCACCGCCGCCGACGTCCAGCAGCGAGCGGTCCATGCGTCCGTCGCCACCGTCGAACACCCTCAGCTTGGCGACCTTCGCGGCGAGCCTGGCGGCCTGCTCATCGGCATCGCCCTCCCCCACGCCCAGCAGCACGACCAGTCCGGTGCCGATCTCACCGAGGACCTCGCCGTCGACGGAAACGCGCGCCGAGCTGACGCGCTGGATCAGGGCCCTCAAATGCGCCGGCGGCCGTCGGCCGTCGGCGGACGGCGGACCGAACTCAAGCCACCCTCAACCGATCGCGGTACAGCCGGTAATCCGTCCTGTCGGGCCGCATCCCGACCGCAAGCGACAGATGGCGGCTCGCCGCGCGCCTGTCGCCGAGCTTCTCGAGCGACCGGCCCAGGCAGAAGTGGGCATAGTCGTTTGCCGGGTTCCGCTCCACCACGGCGGCGAACTCGCCGGCCGCATGGCGGTAGCGGCCGCTGCGGAAGTACGCGCGCCCCAGCGCCTCGCGGATCGAGGTCTTGTCGGGCTCCAGTCGCTTGGCCTTCTCGAGCGGCACCGTGGCCTGCGCCCAATGGCTGTCCTCGATCAGGGAGAGACCGCGCTGGAACAGGTCGTATGCCTCGTGGTCGCTCACGGCTTGGGCTCCCGCGGCTTGGCCCGCTCACCGGTGCGCATCTCCTGCACGAAGTCGAGGACCCGCGCCGCCACGTCCTCCTTGGAGCTGCGCGGCACGTGCAGCTCGCCGGCGCGCCCGAGGATCACCACCTCGTTCTGATCGGAGTCGAAGCCGATGTCCGGACGCGAGATGTCGTTCACGACGATGGCGTCGAGTCCCTTGCGGGCGAGCTTGTCCTTTGCCCGTCCCAGTGCCTCGGGGCCGTGCTCGGCGGCGAAGCCGACGATCAGCTGTCCCTCGCGGCGCATGCCGGCCGCCTCCGCGAGCACGTCCGACGTCGCGACGAGGTCGACCGTGAGCGACTCGCGGCCCTCCTTGGAGAGCTTGTCGTCGATCGGCCGCTCCGGCCGGAAGTCGGCGACCGCCGCTGCCATCAGCAGCAGGTCGGTCTGCTCGAAGCGCCCGAGCGTGGCGTCGCGCAGCTCCGCCGCGGTCCGCACCGGCACATATGAGACACCCGGTGTCCGGTCGAGCGTGGTGTTGGCGGCGATCACGGTGACCGCGGCGCCGCGGCGCGCCGCCTCGGCGGCAAGCGCGAATCCCATCCGCCCGCTGGAGCGATTGCCGACGAACCGCACGGAGTCGAGGGGCTCCCGTGTTCCACCGGCCGTCACCAGTACCCGCATGCCGTCGAGCGGCCGCGGAGCGCCGCCGGCCACCATCTCGATCGCCTCCAGGATCGCGGCCGGCTCTGCGAGCCGGCCGATCCCCCACTCTCCGCGGGAGGCGAGCTGGCCGGTGCCCGGCTCGACGATGTGCACGCCCCGCGCGCGCAGGGTCTCCAGGTTCGCCTGGGTGGCCGGGTGCTCGTACATCCGGTTGTTCATCGCCGGAGCGACCAGCACAGGCGCCGCCGAGGCCAGATACGCGGTGGTCAGGAGGTTGTCGGCCTGCCCCGTCGCGAGCTTGGCGATCGTGTTCGCGGTCGCGGGCGCGACGCAGTAGGCGTCACAGCGGGCGGCCACCTCGAGATGGCTGATCGGGTAGTGGTCGGGAAGGGTCTCGCCCGGGTACGCGCCCCGCGCGGGGTCGCGCTCGAGCTCGTCGACCAGCACGGGCGCGCCGGTGATGCCCTCGAAGGTCGCGCTGCCCACGAAACGCAGCGAGTCCCGCGTCTGGATGACCCGCAGGGCATGGCCTGCCTTCACGGCGAGGCGCGCAAGCTCGACCGCCTTGTAGGCGGAGATGCCGCCACTCGTGCCCAGCAGAATCCTTGCCATTACGTGTGCCCTCGGCCATTAAACCGGGATGTCGGCCTCTGAGCCAAATATCTAGGCGGCTTCGCCGCCACCTAAAGTCCCGAGAGTCCCGCTACGCGGGCCTCCTGACCCAATATCTAGACACGGTAGCGCGAGTTGATCTTGCCCTGCGCGACCTCTTCGAGCGCGATCGTGAGGTAGTTCTTCGAAGGCGTGTCCACCATCGGCGGCGGGAACTCCTCGAAAACTCCCTCGCCGAGCGTGTGGTAGTAGTTGTTGATCTGCCGCGCACGCTTGGCAGCCACGATCACGGCCGCGTAGTGGGAGTCGACGTGTTCGAGCAGCGTGTCGATGCGGGGATAGATCAAAAGTCCTCCTGTCGGGTCGGCCGGGAGCCCGATTCTACCTGAGGCCCCAGGAGGCCCCTTTCAAGAGTCGCTCTCGAGGCGGGCGCGCACGAAATCGATCAGCTCGCGTGCGGCGCGCTCGACGTCTTCGTTGACGATCACGTGCCCGAACTCGCCCCGGGCCTGCAACTCCCGCTCGGCGACCGCGAGCCGGCTCGAGATCTCCTCGGGGCTGTCGGTGCCCCGTCCCTCCAGGCGGCGGCGGAGATCCTCGGGCGAGGGCGGCGCGATGAAGACCCGGACGGCGTCGGGCATCGTGTCGCGGATCTGGCGGGCGCCCTGGAGCTCGATCTCGAGCACGACGCTGTCGCCGCGATCGAGGCGCGGGTCCACCTCGGAGCGCAGGGTGCCGTAGCTGTGCGAGGCGTAGTCCGCGTGCTCGATGAAGTCCCCGGCCTCGACCCGCCGCGCGAAGTCGTCGTCGTCCATGAAGTGGTAGTGGACCCCGTCCCGCTCGGAGCCGCGGGGGGCCCGCGTGGTGCCCGAGACCGACAGCTCGAGCCCGGGAACCTCCTCGAGGAGGTGCTCGATCAGGGTGCCCTTGCCGACCCCGGAGGGGCCGGTGATGACGAACAACCGCCCTCGGCGACTACCTCCGGATGAGGTGCCCGATGAGCTCACGGCGCTGGCGCTCCGAAAGTCCGCCGATCGTCTTGCTCGGCGAGATCCGGCACTGCGCCAGGATCTTGTTGACCTTGACGTGGCCGTACTTGGGCACGGCCAGCAGCATGTCGGAGACCTTTGCGGTGAGGATGTAGTCCGGCGGGTCGCGCAGCAGGACCGCGATGTTCGCGTCGCCATCCTTCAACTTGCGCTTGAGCTTCGCGCGCTCGGTCCTGATCCGGTTCGCCGCGTTGAGCGCCTCCATCCTCTGAGACAGCGAGCGCTCGGGGGCTGTGGAGGCAGACTTCGTGGCGGCGGGCATGGGCGGCGATTATACGCACGGCTTGGGGGGGTGCAACCGCCGACCTCGAAAAAATCTGTCGCAACGAAATGCATCCTTGCGCGACCCTTCGGCGGGTCCGCAAACGCGTCGGAAATCTGGTAACGAAACGCGCGGCGATCCGAGGTCAGGCGACGCGCAGGCGATCGCGTGCAGCGTTCGTCGCAGCCGCAACGGACCCACCACCGCGTGCGCGCAACTCGCGATCGAGGTCGTCGCGCACGCGCGTGCCGGCGGCGGGATCGCGGAAGCTCTCGGTGCCAACCGCGACGCACGTTGCACCTGCGTCGAGGAAGTCGAGCGCGTCGCGTCCGCACTGGATGCCCCCCATGCCGACGATCGGCACGTGCGTGCGCGTCGCGACCTGCATTGTCATCGCGAGCGCGACCGGACGCACGGCGGGACCCGACAGGCCGCCCTGTCGCGCGCCCAGCCAAGGCGCGCCCGTGCGTGGTTCGATCGCGCTTGCGCGCAGTGTGTTGATCAACGAGAGCGCATCCGCGCCGCCGTCCTGAGCGGCGAGCGCGACCGGCACGACATCCGAGACATTCGGTGTCAACTTCACGATCAGCGGCTTGTCGCACAGCGGCCGCACGCGCGCCATCAGCGCGGACATCTCGTCGCTTTCGCTGCCGATCACGCAGCCCGACTTGACGTTCGGGCAGGAGACGTTCAGCTCGAGCGCGGCTACCTCCGGCCGGCGCCCCACCCCCTCCACGAGGGCCGCGAACTCGTCCAGCGAGAACCCGGCGACGCTCACCACCAGGGGTACCGGAAGGGTCGCCAGTTCGGGCAGATCCCGCTCCAGAAAGCCGTCCAGGCCCTTGTTGGGCAAACCGATCGAGTTGATCAGGCCGGCCGGCGTCTCCCACAGGCGCGGCGGCGGGTTGCCGCCTCGCGCGGCAAGCGTGATCGTCTTCGAGACGAAGGCGGAGAAGGGGAAGCGCTCGCGCACGGCGTCGCCGAACGTCCGCAGCGCGGCGATCGCGTCCCAGGTGCCCGAGGCGTTCACGACGGGGTGCGACAGGCGCAGTCCCGCGAGGTCCACCTCGAGCAGCTCGTGCCGTGGCGGCGCGACAGTCACTCCCAGCCCTCGGCCAGGTCGGCAGCCGAAACGATCGGTCCGTCGACGCACAGGCGCCTGTACCCGCGCGTCGTGCGCACCACGCAGCCGAAGCATGCGCCGAACCCGCACGCCATGCCCGCCTCCATCGCAAGCTGACCGTCGACGCGTTGTGCGGCGCATATGCGCCGCACCGCCTCGAGCATCGGCGGTGGGCCGCACGCGTACACCGTGTCGAGCTCGCGCAACTCTTCGTGCAGCAACTCGGTGACGAGCCCGTGACGACCATGCGAGCCGTCGTCGGTCGCAATCGACACGTCGCCTGCAAACAGGTCGCGCGCTCGCGCATGAGCTGCGTCGCGAAAGCCGAGCACCAACTTCGGCTCGGCACCGCGTGCGCGCAGCGCGTCGTTCCAGATCACGAGCGGCGCGACACCGATCCCGCCGCCGACGAGCACGGCACGGCCGCCGGCGGCGGGTTCGCTGAACCCGATCCCGAGCGGACCGGCGATCCAGATCTCCTCACCCGGCGCAGCGCGGGCGAGCCGCTCGGTCCCCGGCCCGATCTCGTCGAGCAGGAAGGCGAGGCGGTCGCCCTCGACACGACAGACCGAGAACGCTCGTCCCAGATGCGGGCGCCCGGACACCCCACCCCACCCCGCGGCGGTCGCAAGCATGTAGAACTGCCCCGCGACCGGACGCGGGCCCTCGGGGTCGGCGAGCGAGACGAGCGTGTATCGGCCGACCGCTTCGCTCGCGACCACCGGCGCGCGGCGGCGGCCGAACGGGGCGAGGGCGCGCGGTCCCTCCTCGGGCGCGGCCAGGCCCCGCTCGATCTCGGTCGCGCTCACGCCAGGCCGGACTCGACGGGGGGTGCGTCGCCGATGGGGCCGATTTCGCGCATCCCGTGCAGCTCCTGCAGTGATCGCACGCTCGGTCCACCCTCCCGCGTCGCGCCGATCGCGCGCGCGGCCGCCGACGCGCCCGTCATGGTCGTGAGGCACGGGATCCCGCGCTCGACGGCGGCCCGGCGGATCTCCCAGCCGTCGGCGCGCGCGCCGCGACCGGCCGGGGTGTTGATCACGAGGTCGATCTCGCCTCCGCGCACGCGGTCGGCCACGTGCGGCGATCCCTCACCGATCTTGTTCAGCTGCTCGACCGGGATCCCCATCGCGCGGATCGCGGCGGCCGTCCCGGCCGTGGCGAGCACGCGGAACCCGAGGTCGTGCATGCGCGCGGCGAGCTGGGTGGCGGCCGGCTTGTCGGTGTCGCAGACCGAGATGCACACGCTCCCCTGGGTGGGAAGCCCGACGCCCGCGCCGTCCTGCGCCTTGCCGAACGCGGCCGGGAAGTTCTCGGCGATTCCCATCACCTCGCCCGTCGACTTCATCTCCGGCCCCAGCAGGGCGTCGCTGCCCGCCAGCCGCTTGAAGGGGAGCACCGCCTCCTTGACGCTCACGTGGCTGCCGTTGCGCCCGCGGGGGAGGTCCATCGCGGCGAGCTTCTCGCCGAGTATCAGGCGGCAGGCGACCTTCGCGATCGGGACCCCGATCGCCTTCGAGACGAACGGCACCGTGCGCGATGCGCGCGGATTGGCCTCGATCACGTACAGCCGGTCGTTGTCGACGAGCCCGAACTGCGCGTTCATCAAGCCGACCACGCCGAGCCCCTGCGCGATCCTGCGTGTCTGGCTGCGCACCTCCTCGAGCATCTCCTCTCCGAGGCTCAGCGGCGGCAGCACGCAGGCCGAGTCGCCCGAGTGCACGCCGGCCTCCTCGACGTGCTGCATGATCCCGGCGACGTAGACGTCCTCCCCGTCGGCGAGCGCGTCCACGTCCAGCTCGATCGCGTTCTCCAGGAACCGGTCGAGCAGCAGCGGGTACATGCGTGCCGCGACCGCGCCGCCGAGGCGCTCGAGATAGCTCTCGAGGTCCTCCACGGAGTAGCAGAGCTCCATCGCACGGCCGCCCAGCACGTACGAGGGGCGCACCAGCAACGGGAAGCCGATGTCCCGCGCGACCGCGAGCGCCTCCTCCGCCTCGCGGGCGACCCCGTAGGGCGGCGCCTGGATGCCGAGCTCGTCGAGCAGCCCGCCGAAGCGTCCCCGGTCCTCCGCGAGGTCGATGGCCTCGACGGGGGTTCCCAGCAGCGGCACGCCTGCTTCCTGGAGGCCGGCCGCGATCCGCAGCGGCGTCTGGCCGCCGAACTGCACGATCACGCCCTCCGGCCGTTCCACCTCGACGATCTCCAGCACGTCCTCGACCGTGAGGGGCTCGAAGTAGAGGCGGGTCGAGGTGTCGTAGTCGGTCGAGACGGTCTCGGGGTTGCAGTTGACCATCACGGCGTCGCGGCCGGTCTCACGCACCGTCATCGCGGCGTGCACGCAGCAGTAGTCGAACTCGATGCCCTGGCCGATGCGGTTCGGGCCGGACCCGAGGATCACGACGCTCGGCGCCGTGCCGCGCCGCAGCTCGGCGTCTCGAGCGTCCCCGCCCTCGAATGCGCGCTCGTAGGCGGAGTAGAAGTAGGGGGTCTCGGCCTCGAACTCGGCCGCGCACGTGTCGACGGACTTGAAGGACGGACGCAGGCCGGCCGCGATCCGCTCGTCGCGCCCGACGCCCGCCTGCTCGTCGGAGAAGCCGAGGTCCTTCTTGCGCACGAGCGCATCAGGCCCGGTGTCGCCCTCCGCGGCCACGAGCTCGGCGAACTGGTCCAGGAACCAGGGGTGGATCGCTGTGCGGCGGTGCAGCTCCTGCGCGGAGTGGCCGCGGCGCAACGCCTCCCAGAGCAGGTCGTAGCGATCGTGCGAGGGGACCTCGAGGCGCGCGAGCAGCTCGTCGTCGTCCGCGGGCGGGCGCGGGTTCGCGTCGAGCTCGCGCGAGCGCATCGCCTTCATGAACGCCTGCTTGAAGGTGCGCCCGATCGCCATCGCCTCGCCGACGCTCTTCATCTGCGTCGTGAGGCCGGCCTCCACGAGCGGGAACTTCTCGAACGCGAAGCGCGGAATCTTCACGACCGCGTAGTCGATCGTCGGCTCGAACGAGGCCGGCGTGCGCCGCGTTATGTCGTTCGGGATCTCCTCCAGCGCATAACCGACGGCGAGCCGCGCGGCGATCTTCGCGATCGGGAACCCGGTCGCCTTCGACGCGAGCGCCGAGGAGCGCGACACGCGCGGGTTCATCTCGATCACGGCCACCTCACCGTCCGCGGGGTTCACCGCGAACTGGATGTTGGACCCGCCTGTCTCGACTCCGACCGCGCGGATCACCGCGAGCGCCTGGTCGCGCAACACCTGGTACTCGGCGTCCGTCAGGGTCTGCTGCGGGGCGACGGTCACGCTGTCGCCGGTGTGCACTCCCATCGGATCGACGTTCTCGATCGAGCACACGACGAGCGCGTTGTCGTTGCAGTCCCGCATCACCTCGAGCTCGAACTCGCCCCATCCGAGCAGCGACTCCTCCAGCAGCACCTGGTTGATCGGGCTCGCGTTGAGCCCCTCGGAGACGCGCTCGCTGAACTCGGCGGGTGTGCGGGCGACGCCGCCGCCGTGTCCGCCGAGCGTGAACGCGGGCCGCACGATCAGGGGTAGGCCGATGTCCTCGATCACGCGGGACGCCTGGGCGATCGAGGTGACGATCGCGGACTTCGGCACGCGCAGGCCGGCGGTGACCATGGTCTCGCGGAACAGCTCGCGGTCCTCCGCGCGCTGGATCGCGTCGTAGTCCACGCCGATCAGCTCGACCCCGAAGCGGTCGAGCGTCCCGTCCTCCTTCAGCGACTTGGCGAGGTTCAGCGCGGTCTGGCCGCCGAGCGTCCCGAGCAGCGCCTCGGGGCGCTCCCGCTCGATCACGGCGGCGACGGTCTCCGGGGTGAGCGGCTCCACGTACGTCGCGGTGGCGAACTCCGGGTCGGTCATGATCGTGGCCGGGTTCGAGTTCACGAGGATCACCTCGTAGCCCTCCTCCATCAGCACCTTGCACGCCTGCACGCCGGAGTAGTCGAACTCGGCGGCCTGCCCGATCACGATCGGGCCGGAGCCGATGATCAGGATCCGCTGTATGTCGGTGCGCTTAGGCACCCGCCAGCTCCAGGAACCGGTCGAACAGATAGAGGGAGTCGTGCGGGCCCGGCCCCGCCTCGGGGTGGTACTGCACGCAGGCCCCGGGGACGTCGCGCAGCACCAGTCCCTCGACCGTGCGGTCGTAGAGGTTCACGTGGGAGAGCTCGGCGACGCCGAAGTCGGTCTCCCAGCGCACGGGCTCGTCGCCCGGGACGGTGTGCTCGCCGCCGGGCCCGACCACCGCGAAGCCGTGGTTCTGCGCGGTGATCTCGATCTTCCCCGTCTCGAGGTCCTTCACGGGGTGGTTCGCGCCGCGGTGGCCGAACGGCAGCTTGAACGTCTCGAGGCCGACCGCGCGGCAGAGCAGCTGGTGGCCGAGGCAGATCCCGAACACGGGCACCCTGCCGACCAGCTCGCGCACCGTCCCGACGACGTAGTCGAGCGCCGCGGGATCGCCGGGGCCGTTCGCCAGGAAGACGGCATCGGGCTCCTGCTCGAGCACCGCTTCCGCGCTCGTCGTGCAGGGCAGCAGCGTGAGGTGCACGTCGCGCTCGCGCAGGTTGCGCACGATCGACGACTTGATCCCCGTGTCGAGCGCGGCGACCCGCGGGCCGCTGCCCTCACCGAAGACGATCGGCTCGGCGGGCGTCACCTCGCGCGCGAGGTCGCGGCCCGTCATCGAAGGCTCGCGCTCGATCAGCGCGCGCGCCTCCTCGACCGGCATGTCGCCGGGGAAGACGCCGCCGCGCATCGCGCCGCGGTCGCGGATGTGGCGCACCAGGCCGCGCGTGTCGACGCCGCCGATCGCGGCGACGCCGTGCCGCTCCAGCCAGTCGAGCCAGCCACCGTCCGAATTGCCCGGCGCCGCGTTTACCGGCTCGCGCATGATCACCGCCGTAGCGTGCGGGCGATCGGACTCCGTCGCCTGCGGCCGGACGCCGTAGTTGCCGACCAGCGGGTAGGTGAAGGTGATGACCTGGCCGGCGTAGGAGGGATCGGTGACCGCCTCCTGGTAGCCCGTCATCGCCGTGTTGAAGACCACCTCGCCGAGCGCCGGGCCGCGCGCGCCGACGGCATCGCCGTCGAGTCGCGTGCCGTCCTCGAGCAAGACATACGCCGAGGTCATCGGCAACCCGATCCCGCCTGGGACCGGCGATTCTGGCTAAAGAATCGCCGCTTCATTTGACCAGGGCCTGCACTTCCTTGAACTCGGGCGTGCCGGCCCTTCCCAGCAACTCGAACAGCGCCGTCTCGACGCTCGTGACGACCGCGCCGGAGCGCTCCATCTTGTGCAGCCCGAGCGCGCGGTTCTCCGCCGTGCGCGAGGTGACCGCGTCCTGCGCGACCTGTACCTCGCGGCCCGCGGCCAGCAGGTCCTCGGCGGTCTGGCTGACGCACACGTGCGCCTCGATGCCGCAGAGCAGGACCTGATCGCGCTGCAACGCGCCGGCGAAGCCCTCCGCCTGCGCGGCGCTGAAGCAGACCTTCTCGATCGGCTCGACGCCGTCGAGGTGCCCGGCGACCTCCGGGACGGTGCGACCGAGCCCCTTCGGGTACTGCTCGGTGACCAGCACGGGCAGCCCGAGCACGCGCGCGCCCTGGACGAGCACGGCCACGTTGGCTGCCACCCGCTCGAAATCGAGGACCGCGGGCCTGAACGCTTCCTGCACGTCGACGACGACCAATGCGGTCCGCTCGCGGTCGAGCTTCACGTGGCCGACACCGGGTCGTCCGCGAGGCGGATGGCGAAGCCGCGCTCCCGGTAGGCGACCGACCCGGAGGCGATCGTCATCAGGACCCGGCCCTGAAGCTCACGTCCGTCGAAGCACGAGTTGACCGAGCGGGATTCGTAGCCGGACTCCCCCACGGTCCAGCGGGCATCGAGGTCCACCATGCAGAGGTCGGCGGGCGAGTCCTTCGCGAGCGTGGGCGCGCGCAGGCCGTAGGGACCGCCCCCCGCGGTCATCCGCTCGACCAGCAGGTCGAGCGTCAGCACGCCGGGCAGCACGAGGTCGCTGTACAGGGCGGCGAAGGCGGTCTCGAGGCCGGTGACGCCCATCGGCGCCTCCTCGAACGGGGCCTCCTTCTCCTCCCTCGAATGCGGTGCGTGGTCGGTCGCGACGCAGTCGATCACTCCCGAGCGCAGGCCCGCGATCAGCGCCTCGCGGTCGGCGGCCGCGCGCAGCGGCGGATTCATCTTGAAGCGCGAGTCGAGCGACGTGACCGCCTCGTCGGTCAGCACGAGGTGATGGGGCGTGACCTCCGCCGTGATGCGCACGCCTGCGGCACGGGCCCGCTCGACGGCGGCGACGGACTCCGCGGCGGACACGTGCAGGACGTGGATCGCGCCGCCCTCGAAGCCCGCGATCGCGGCATCGCGCTCGATCATCGTGCTCTCCGAGATCGAGGGGATTCCCGCGAGGCCGAGCATCGTGGAGACCGCTCCCTCGTGCATCGCGCCGTTCCCGGAGAGCGACGGGTCCTCCTCGTGCAGCGCGAGCACCCCGCCGGCGAGCCGCTGGTACTGGAGCGCCTGGCGCATCCGCCGGGCGTCCGCGACCGGGTAGCCGTCGTCGCTGAATCCGGCCGCGCCCTCACGCACAAGCTCCACCATCTCGGTCAGCTCGGTGCCGTGCAGGCCCTTGGTGATCGAAGCCAGGAAGCCGATGGGCACGATCGCCTCCTGCGCCGCACGCTCCTGAAGCGCGCGCAGCACCGGCGCCGCGTCGACGACCGGGTCGGTGTTGGGCATCGCGAGGATGCGACAGAACCCGCCCGCGGCCGCGGCTCGCGATCCCGATTGCAGGTCCTCCTCGTCCTCGCGGCCGGGCGTGCGCAGGTGCACGTGGGGATCGACGAAGCCCGGCATCACGGTCTGACCCTCGCCGTCCACCACCTCGCATCCGCCCGGCAGCTCGAGCGCCCCCGGTGCGCCGATCTCCGCCACGACGCCGTCGCGCACGAGCAGGTCGTGATGGCCGTCGATGCCTGCCCGGGGATCGAGCAGGCGTGCCCCGCGGATCAGCAGCGTGGCCGGGTCCGCGCGGCGCGAGGTGAGCCGCACGCGCGGGAAGCGCTGGGCGCTCACGCCGGCTGCTCCACCGTTGGAACGTGCGTGCCGGCCGGTGCTCCGTCGTGGCCGCCGCCCGACAGCAGCTCGTAGAGGATCGCCATCCGCACCACGAGGCCGGCGGCGACCTGGTCGACGATCAGCGCCTGCGGTGACTCGATCACCTCGGCGGACAGCTCGACGCCGCGGTTCACGGGCCCGGGATGCATCAGCAGCTGGCGCGGGTTGAGCCTGCGGCTGTCGATCTGGAAGCAGGAGATGTACTCGCGCAGCGAGGGCAGGTAGGCGTCGCCCATCCGCTCGTTCTGCATCCGCAGCGCGTACACCACGTCGGCGGTCGCGACGTCGTCGAGGTCGTATCGCACCTCGCAGCCGAGGCTCTCGACCTCGCGGGGGATCAGCGTGGGCGGCCCGCAGACCGTCACCTGCGCTCCCATGCGCGTGAAGGCGTGGATGTTGGAGCGCGCGACGCGGCTGTGCAGGACGTCGCCGACGATCCAGATCTGGGCCCCGTCGAGCGAGCCCATCCGGCGGCGCAGGGTGTAGACGTCGAGCAGCGCCTGGCTCGGGTGCTCGTGCTTGCCGTCGCCCGCGTTCACGACCGAGGCGGACGTCTGGCGCGCGACCAGGTCGGCGGCGCCGGCCCACGGCGCCCGGATCACGATCGCCGCGGGGTCGTAGGCGTTCAGGGTCGCGATCGTGTCGCGCAGGGACTCGCCCTTGTCGACGCTCGAGCCCGAGGACCTGATGCTCACGACGTCCGCGGACAGGCGCTTCGCGGCCAGCTCGAAGGAAGAGCTCGTGCGTGTGCTCGACTCGTAGAAGAGGTTCACGACGGTCCGGCCACGCAGGGTCGGGACCTTCTTGATGTCACGCTCCACAACCTCGGCGAAGCTCTCCGCGACGGTGATGACGCGCTCGATGTCCGAGCGCGAGAGGTCGGCGATCGAAAGCAGGTGCTTCATTCGGCCTCCGTTGGTTGATGAGCGTTGGTCCTCTCCATCGCGCGCCCTATCTCCACCTCGTCGACGCCGTCGCTCTCCTCGAGGCGGACGTTGACGCGCTGGTCCCGCGAGGTCGGGAGGTTCTTGCCGACGTAGTCGGGGCGGATCGGCAGCTCGCGGTGGCCGCGGTCGACGAGCACCGCCAGCCGCACGCGGTCCGGGCGCCCGTAGTCGAACAGCGAGTCGATCGCGGCGCGGACCGTGCGCCCCGTGTAGAGCACGTCGTCGACGAGCACGACGGTCGTCCCCTCGAGCGGGAAGTCCATGCGCGAGGAGTGCACGACGGGCGCGTCGCTGATCGGCCGCGACCCGACGTCGTCGCGGTAGAAGGTGATGTCGACCTCGCCCAGGGGGACCGGGATCCCGGACAGCTCCTCGATCAGGGCGCGCAGGCGATGCGCCATGAACGCGCCCCTGGTGTGGATGCCGACCAGCGCGAGGCGGCCGCCATCGGCGTTGCCTTCCACGATCTCGTGGGCGATCCGTACGAGCGCTCTGCGAAGGTCGTCCCTGTCCAGGACGATGCCCGTGTTCGTCAAGCGTGATCCTTCCTGGCCTCTCGGGACCGGGTTAAAGGAACCGACGCGGCGAGTGTACCAACGGCAAGCGACGGCGCCGGGCGCGAGCGCCGCGCGACTACGGAGTTTGCGCGACCGGGCTTTCCGGCTCGGGCGCCATCCGCTGGCGGTAGTCCTTCCAGCGGATCAGCTCCGGCTCGCGGCCCGAGTCGGGGTATGGCACCTCGACCACGTCGAAGTCCCGCGGGACCACCGAGCGCTCGAACACCTCGCGCGCCTCCCGTTCGATCACCGGCGCGAAGTAGCGCGACGACAGGTGCGTGAGCGCGAGCATCGACACGCCGGCCGCGCGCGCCACCTCGGCCGCCTGGCGCGCGGTCGAATGACCGGTCTGGCGCGCGCGCTCGGCCTCGTCGTCGGCGAACGTGCTGTCGTGGACGAGCAGCCCTGCCCCCCCGGCCACGGCGATCGTCGCATCGCAAGGCTCGGTGTCGCCGGTGAACACGAGGGTGCGGCCGGGCCGCGGGTCGCCCATCACCTCGTGCGGCTCCACGCGGCGCCCGCCGCCCTCGACCGCCTCGCCGCGCTGCAGGAGCCCGAAGGCCGGGCCCTCCGGCACGCCGAGCTCCCGGGCCCGGTCGAGATCGAAACGCCCGGGCCGCGCGTCCTCGAAGAACCCGTACCCGAGGGCCTCCAGGCGGTGCACGGCGCCGTAGGCGCCCACCCTGAACCCGTCGAACGTCACGGCCTCGCTCGGCTCGAGCTCGCGCAGGCGCACCTCGTATGAGAGCTTCCCGTAGACGCGCCGCAGATCGGACATCAGGCTGTGGAGCCCCCGCGGGCCGTAGACGGTGAGCGGCAGGTCGCGGCCGCGCAGGGCGAAGGTCTTCAGCATCCCCGGCAGGCCGAGGAAGTGATCGGCGTGGTAATGGGTCAGGAAGACGTGCTCGATGTCGGGGAGGCCGACGCTGCGCAGCAGCTGGCGCTGGGTCCCCTCCCCGCAGTCGATCAGGATGCGCTCGCCGCCGCGCCGCACGAACACGCTCGTGGGCGCACGCTGGACGGTCGGCATCGAGCCGGCGGTCCCGACGAAGAGGACGGACAGGTCCATGCGCCTATCTTCGCGGACACGGCCGCGCGATAATCCCGCGCGTCGATGGACGCCGGGGCCGAAAGCGAGAACGTGCGCATCGTCCGGCGCCTTTACGAGGCCTGGAACGCGAAGGACGTCGACACCGCGCTCAGCTTCCTGGACCCGGCGGTGGAATGGGTCAACCCCGACTACGCCGTCGAGCCGGGCACCCGCCGCGGCCACGAGGGCTTCGTGACCGTGCTGCGCAACCTCGACTCGTCATTCGACTCGTACGGCCACGTGCTGGGCGAGGTCGTCGAGCTCGGCGACCGCCTGCTCTGGCACACGGTCTTCCACGCCCGAGGCCGCGACAGCGGCATCGAGATCGACATCCCCGAACAGCACCTGTGGACGCTGCGGGAGGGCAAGATCGTCGAGCTGCGCTGGTTCCACGACGTGGCCGAGGCCGAGGAGGCCGCCGCCTCCGGATGACCCGCACGGTGACCGCGCGGCCCGGCATCTAGAATCGCGGTCGAGCGCGCATAGCTCAGTGGATAGAGCGCTGGCCTCCGGAGCCAGAGGTCGCAGGTTCGAATCCTGCTGCGCGCGTGGCCTGCCGGGCGATTTGCGCGTCGTCCCTAGCCCCGTCGAAGCTCCTGGGCCTGCGCGATACTGCGCGGATGACGTCGCAGCAGAACGTGGAGATCGTGCAACGCATCTTCGAGGGGTGGGCGACCGGGGACCTTTCCGCAGGCGCGGAGCACTTCGACCGGCACGTCGCGTTCGTCGTCAGCCGTGACTTCCCGGCGTGGGGCGCCAAGTTCGGCCGTGACGGCGTGGAGCATTACATGCGCGACTTCCTTGCTCAGTGGGAGCACGCCACGTTCACGGCGACACGCCTCCGAACCGCCGGAGACACCGTGCTGGCCGATGTCGTGCAGCACGCGAAGAGGGAGAGCCAGCGGGATCGAGGGCGAGCTCTCGTTCTTCATGCTCTTCACGTTCCGTGGACAACGGATCGTGCGGTTCGAGTGCGTCATGGAGGAGACAGAGGCCCTCGAAGCCGTGGGCCTGTCGGAGCAAGGCGCTCACGCCGGCTCCTGAGCCTGCGGGATACTGCGCGGGCGATGTCGCAGGAGAACGTGGAGATCGTGCGGAGGATGTTCGAGTTAGGCCGAGCTCGGCCCTTGAGCGGCAGGGACTGGGAAAGGATGTCGGAGCTGGTCGATCCGGATGTCGAGCTGCGCGGAACCGTGGGCGGTCTGGAAGACGGCTACGTCAGCCGAGGCATGGACCCGATCAGGCAGCGCTTCGAGGCTGAGGACAACGAGGTCTGGGACGAGCACCGCATCGAGCCGGTGAGGTTCATCGACGCCGGCGAGCGGGTGGTCGTGATTCAGCGTGAATACCAGCGCGGCAAGGGCAGCGGTGTGGAGCTCGAGATCGACACGGCCACCGTCTTCGACATTCGTGGTGGCCGCATCGTTCGCATCCAGCCGTACATGGACCCAGCGGCAGCTCTCGAAGCCGTGGGGGTGTCGGAGTAGGCGATGTCGCAGGAGAACGTGGAGATCGTCCGTCGCTTGTTTCAGGCGTTCGACGACCGCGATCTCGAGAACCTGTTGCCGACCTTCACCGACGAGCGACCATGTGTCCATGAGATGCGCCCGCGCAGCGATCGTCGTCCTGGTGCTCGCTCTCCTGACCGGGTGCGGCGGGGACGGCGAGGGCGATTCGAAGCAGCCCGTGCTCCTCGACGTCACCGCGCCGCGTGACGGCGCGGCGGTCCCGAGATCGGCCGTGCGCGTGCGCGGCCGCGTCACCCCCCAGGCCCACGTGACCGTCAACGGGAGGCCGGCGGCCGAGCGGGCGGGCGAGTTCCGGCTGACGATCGACGCCACGCCGGGTCTCAACACGCTCATGGTGGTCGCCTCGAAGGAGGGTTACACCCCCGCCTCGAAGCGGATCTCGTTCCGGGCCCCCGAGCGACGCGCCCCGTCGCGAGCCGATCGGAGGGCGGAGGGCCTTCGCTTCTTCCTCGAGCAGAGCTTCGGCGGGGCGCTCGAGACAGGCGTCCCGGCGTCCTGGTTCCGCTACGTCGTCCTCGACAAGACCCTGGTCGGACGCGACGGGTCCGTGACGGTCGCAACTTCGCTCCCGCCCGGCGCCCGTCGATCGCGCAGGCAGGCCAGGATGATCTGCCGCGCAGCGCTCAGCTTCGACGCCAGCAAGTACGCCGGCAAGGTCGAGGTCGAGGCGCGCGATCGCTCGAAGCTCGCCGGGTGCTGAGCGCACCCGGCCGGCGCTAGGCGACGGCGGGCTCGGCCGCGCGAACGGGGGCGACCTCGACCGGAATGCCGTTCAGGACGGCGTTGCCGGAGGGCACGTCGACCGCCATCTCGTCGGCGAGAAGATTGCTGTTGGTCCCCGGATGCGCCGCGGCGACGTCGAGGCGCGCCTCGGGATCGTCGTGCCCCCACCCGTGCGGGATGCTCACGACGCCCGGCATGATCGCGTCCGTGACCTCGACCGCGACCTCGATCTCTCCGCGCCCGGAGGTCACGGCTGCACGGTTGCCGTCCTCGAGCCCCAGCCGCGCGGCGTCGTCGGGATGTACGTGCATCGTGCAGCGCTCCTTGCCCCGAACGAGGTTGGGGACGTTGTGCATCCAGGAGTTGTTGGAGCGCAGCTGGCGCCGCCCGATCAGGACGATGTCGCCGTTGCGCCCGCGCGTCATCGAGGCCCGCAGCCGGGCCAGGTCGGAGACGATCGGCTCGGGCGCCAGCTCGATCTTCCCACTGGGAGTTCGCAGCACCTCGGGGATCCGCGGCTCCAGCGGGCCGAGGTCGACGCCGTGCGGCGCCGCCTCGAGGCGCGCGAGCGTGAGGCCGTCGGCGTCGGACCCGAAGCGATCGCCGTACGGACCTGAGCGCAGCATCCAGTCGAGCACGCGCTCCGGGCCGCGCCGCGGCTCGAGCGCGGCCATCAGCTCCCCCGCGTCCCGACCGGCGAGCGCCGAGTGCGGGTCCTGCAGCTCCCGGCCCACGAGGCTGCCGACCACCATGTCGTCGAAGGCGTCGACATCGACGTCGGGGCCCTGGCCGGAGACGATGCCGGCGAGCCGGAGGATGGTGCGCCACTCGGCCATCTGCGAATCCGCGAGGTCCAGGACGGCGGGCGAGTAGTTCGCGACGTTCCGCGCGGCCAGCTGGTAGAGGGCGAGGTCGTAGTGCGAGCGATAGAGCGGCGACGGGGCCGGCAGGATCACGTCCGCGTGGCGGGTGGTCTCGTTGACGTAGATGTCGACGCTCACCATCAGGTCGAGCCCTTCGACCGCCCGGCGCAGCCGGCCCGCGTTCGGGGTGCTCACGACCGGGTTCCCCGCGAAGGTGAACAGGACCCGCACCTGGCCGTCGCCCGGCGTGTCGATCTCCTCGGCCATGCCGGCGACGGGCAGCTCGCCGAGCGCCTCGGGCAGGCCGCGGACGCGGCTGCTCCACCGTCCGACCTGCATGCCCTTGCCCTGCCCCGGCGCGCCGCGCGTGTTCGAGGCGCCGGCCGCCGCCTTGGTGAACATCGCCCCGCCCGGGCGGTCGAGATTTCCGGTGACGACGTTCAGCACGTCCACCAGCCAGCTGGCGAGCGTGCCGAACTCCTGCGTGCAGGTGCCGATCCGGCCGTAGACGGCAGCGCGTTCGGCGCCCGCCAGCTCGCGCGCCATGCGCCGGATCTCGCCCGCGCCGATGCCGCAGGCCTGCGAGGCCGACTCGGGCGGGAACTCCCGGGCGAGCTGCTCCACCTGCTCGAGCCCGTGCACGTGAGCGGCCACGTCGCCGAGGTCGATCAGCCCTTCCTCGACGATCACGCTCAACATGCCGAGCAGCAGGTGGGCATCCGTCCCGGGCCTGATGAAGTGGTGCTCGTCGGCGACCTCGGCCGTGCGGCTGCGCCGGGGGTCGATCACCACGACCTTCCCGCCGCGCTCGCGGATCGCCCGCAGGCGTCCGCGCATGTCGGGCGCCGTCAGGAGGCTCCCGTTGGACGCGAGCGGGTTCGCCCCGAGCAGCAGCAGGTGGTCGGTACGGTCCACGTCGGGGATCGGGATCGAGAGCGCACCGCCGAACATGAGCCCGGCCGAGACGTGCTTGGGCATCTGGTCGACCGTCGTCGCCGAGAAGACGTTGCGGGTGCCGAGCGCCTTCGTGAAGACGCGGCCGTAGATCAGCGAGTCCAGGTTGTGCGCATTCGGGTTGCCGAGGTAGATCCCGACGGCATCGCGGCCGTGCTCTTCGAGCAGAGGGCGCAGGCGGCGATCGATCTCCGCGAACGCGTCGTCCCACGAGACCTCCTCGAACCCGGCGGCGGTCCGGATCAGCGGCGTGCGGACCCGGTTCGGGTCCTCGTGCAGCGCTTTCAGGGCGACGCCCTTGGGGCAGATGAACCCGCGGCTGAACACGTCGTCCACGTCACCGCGGATCGCCGTGACGTTCCCGTCTTCGAGCGTCAGCTCGAGTCCGCAGGTGGCCTCGCACAACGGGCAGGTGCGGTAGGCGGTGACGGTCTCGGTCAAGGCAGGCTCTGCGCCGGATCCTAGTCGAGCGACGGGCTGACAGGAAGGCTTGCCGCTTGTGCGGATCGACGTTAGTGTGAGGCCATGTCGATCGGCTCGATCCTGGAGGTGCTGCTACTCGTCGCCTGGTTCGCCGTATCGGCGGCCTTCACCGCATGGGTCGTGACCGAGTGGCGTCACTCCCGCCGGCCGGAGCGCGCATCCGGGCGCTCCCCCGGAAGCGACCGCGCGATCTAGTCCGCGCCGTCGGGGCCGAGCGCCGCGAGCGTGGCGCCGACCACGATCCCGGTGCCGAGCAGGTAGATCGTGAGAGCGACCACGACGGCCGTCGTGGTCCCGGCCGCCACGGCGCCGCCGATCGCGGCCGCGGTGAGCGTGGTGATCCCGACGAAGATGATCAGCAGTGCCATCGGTGGCGCATGATAGCCGCGCGGGACGGCGGCTTCCCGCCCCCGCAGCCCGGGGTTCGGGAATTCGTCCGGATCGCGTTTAGAAATCCGGCGTGGAGGCCATAACCACAGCACCTCCAAAGTAGAACCTTGCCTGCCAGCGGCAAGGACCTCTTGGAAAGCGTCTGACCTCCCGGCGGACGCTTTCCTTTTTTTTGGGCTGTTTCCCAGGCCCCCCCGGCGAGGCGCCCTCAGTAGTTCGCGGGCGGATCGCTGGCCGGGAACGTCTCCTCGGCCTCGCGGTCCGCGCGCTCGTCGTCGCGCTCGTCCGGGCGCGGGTCGGCCGGCTTCTCCGGCGAGACCGCCTCCCCGGGGACGTCCGGCAGACGTTCCTCGGTACCGGAGCCGGGGCCCTCCCGCTCGCGATTCTGCCGGCCGGCGGGCGGCTCGGCGGTCTCGCGCTCGTGCGCCGGGTCGGGCGACCGGTCCATGTCAGGCGGAGGCGATGGTCAGCGCGATGCCCGCCGCGACCGCTGCCGGGATGCCGTAGAGAACCGTCTTGGCCATGAAGTCCGCCAGCCCACCCTTGTAGTTGCCGCTCCGCAGCAGCAGGAGCATGGGAACGTGGATGATCGTCACGATCGTCGCCAGGATGGCGATCGTGAGGAGCGCGATGCAGGCCGGATCGTCCGCGGAATAGTCGTGGAAGAGGTCACCCCGGCAATTGGCCGCCATCAGCCAGAGCGACAGGGTGCCGAGCGGGCCGACCGCGAGCGCGAGCCGGTCGCGCCGCGACATCGGCGGCAGGTAGTCGGTCTCGAACTCGGCCTGGGCGAGGTCGGCCTGGGCCTCGGCGCGCACGGACGAGACCTCCCGAACGTCCTTGATCCGGCCTTCCGCGCCGTCGGGCTCGAGCTCGATGTGGGTGATCGGCACCGAGACCTCGCGACGAGCGCGCTCGACGATGTCCCGCTCGAGCCACGTCGCGCGCTCGCTCGGGTGGGCCACGATGATCACCTCATCGGCGGGGAACCGGACCAGCCCGTCGCGGATCGCGAGGATCGGGTCCGCCTCGCCGACCTCGCCGCTCGCCGCGACGTCCTTTCCGCGCAGCGCCTCGATCGAGACCTGCATCTTGCGCCGGGCCGTCTCGCGATCGTCGTCCAAGTCTCCGGCTGCCAGGTCGAGCGGAGACCGAACGAGCGTCGGAGCCACGATCCGCGCCTCGGCGCCGGCGCCGGCGCGCCGGGCGATCTCCTCGACGAGCCGCTCCCCCCCGACTGCCTCGTTGGCAAGAACGAGAATGCGGCGAGGGCGCTCGCGCTGCGCGCCGGAGGCGGCGCTGGTGTCGAAGGGCCTCGTTGCCATGCCGATCTCCGGGTACCCGCCGCCGAGGCGGCAAAACATCGCGCTGTCCGAGCGGCGTCTCCCGGGCTCAATCGCCGTGGGCGAGCGGCGTCTCCGCGAGCCGCTCGAGGAGCGCGGGGATCGACTCGAACACGCTCACCGCGCCGGCGTCGCGCAGCTCCTGGTCGGAGAAGCCGCCGGTCAGCAGCGCGATCGTCGGGACTCCGCACCGGTGCGCGGCCTCGCAGTCCCAGGTCGAGTCCCCCACCATCACGGCGTCCCCCCCGCCCGCCTTCTCCTTCCCCGCCGCGACGAGGTCTGGGTCGGGCTTCGTGTGCTCGACGTCGGCGGAGGTGGTCCAGCCGTCGACGAGCTCGCGGGCATCGAGCAGGTCGAGATAGCGGTCGACCTCGTCGCTCTTCGCGGACGACGCCAGCACCACGGCGTGCCCGCGGCGCTTCAGCTCCACGATCAGGTCACGGGCCTGCGGAAGGGGCTCGACCTCGCCGATCATCTCCATGTAGAGGTCCTTCTCGGCGTCGCGGATGCGGTCGCCGAGGCGCTGCTCCACCTCGTCCCCGCAGAGCGCCGCGACCAGCTGGTCTCCCCCCATGCCGATGTGGCGATGCACCCGCCACAGCGGCAGGACGATGCCGTTGCGGCGGAAGGCACGGAACCACGCCAGGGCGTGCTGATAGTTGGTGTCGACGAGCGTTCCGTCGACGTCGAGGAGGGCTGCGGGCGGCGGCATCGCGTGGGCCTATGTCTACCGCGAAATCGTCCCGGCGAAAACCATCGGGGTTTTCGACGCCAATCCCTGGGTACAGACGAGACCATGCAGGCACCCACCTCTCTGACGCTCGTCGGCGCGCTGATCGCGGTCGGGGCGCTTTTGGTCGCGTTCGCCGTGATCATCGGCGCACCGATCCTGGCCGTGCCGTTCGTGGTGCTCGGTGCGTTCATATTTCTCGTGTGGCGAGGCAAGCAACGTTCCGATCCGACGCTGCGGGAGCGCCACGGCGCCCGGGTCCCGACCACCGAGGAGGCCGCGGCCGACCCCGCCGGGGACTCGGGGGTCCGTGAAGCCGCCCGGGCCAAGAGCTCGAGCACCCGCGCCGCGTAGCGTCCTCGTCGGCTGCTCCGGCTGGAACTACGCCGAATGGCGGGAGCGGTTCTACCCCGAGGGGCTGCCCGCGCGCCTGTGGCTCGAGCACTACGCCGCGACGTTCCCGACGGTCGAGGTGAACAGCACCTTCTACCGGCTGCCGTCGCGCGACGCGGTCGCGCGCTGGGCGCAGCAGACCCCCTCTGACTTCGTCTTCACCGTCAAGGCGAGCCGCTACCTCACCCACGTCAAGCGCCTCACGGACCTGGGCCGCGGCGTCGAGCGCTTCTACGAGCGCATCCAGCCGTTGATCGACGCGGGCAAGCTCGGCCCGGTGCTCTGGCAACTCCCGGCGAACTTCAAACGCGACCTCGGGCGTCTCGAAGATGCGCTCGAGCAACTGCCCGCCGGAAGGCAGTGCTTCGAGTTCCGCGATGCGAGCTGGTTCGTCCCGGAGGTATACGAGGCGCTGCGCCGCCGCGGCGCCGCGCTCGTGATCGGCGACCATCCCGAGCGACCGTTCCAGGCGCGCGAGCTGACCGCGGACTGGACCTTCGTGCGGTTCCACTACGGGCACCGCGGCCGCAAGGGCAACTACTCGCGATCCGAGATCGAGGAATGGGCGCGGCGGATCTCAGGCTGGCGGGCCCGCGCCGACGTCTACTGCTACTTCAACAACGACTGGCAGGGTTTCGCCGTCAAGAACGCGCTCGAGCTGCGGCGCGCGCTGGATCACCTAGGAGCGTGAGCCGGCCTTCGGCTTCTTGGAGCGGGCGGCCGGCTTCTTGGCCGGAGCCTTCTTCGCGGGCGAGCCGCCGTTGGAGGCGGACTTCGCCGGAGCCTTCTTGGCGCGGGCCTTCGCCGCCGGCTTTCGCTCCGTGGCGGCTGCGAGGCTCGCCTCGAGCGCGGCCATCAGGTCGGGCACCTCGGTCGGCTCCTCGACCTCGGGGAGCACCGACACCTCCTGGCCCTGCGCCTTGCGCTCGATCAGGTCGAGCACCCGCTCGCGGTACTCGTCGCGGTACTTGGTCGGGTCGAACTCCGTCGCCTGGGACTCGATCAGCTGGCGCGCCATCGCCAGCTCCCGCTCGGTCGCGCGCGCGTCGTCGTCGGGCAGCTCGTCGAGGCGGTCCGACGGGACCAGCTCGTCGGCGAACAGCATCGTCTCCATCGTGAGGACGTCGCCCGCGGGGCGGATCGCGGTCAGATACTCCTTGGAGCGCAGCACGACTCGCGCGATCGCGACCTTGTTGGTGTCGCGCAGGGCGTCGAGCAGCAGCCTGTAGGCCTTCGCGGCCCCGGTGTCCGGAACCAGGTAATAGGGATGCTCGTAGTAGAGCGGGTCGATCTCGTCGAGATCGACGAAGTCCTCGATGTCGATCGAGCGCGTCTTCTTGGGATCGAGCGCGTCGAGCTCGTCGGGCGTTATCACGACGTACTTGTCGGGGGCGATCTCGTAGCCCTTCACGATGTTCTCGAAGGGGACCTCCTCCCCGTCCTTGGCGCAGACGCGCTTCTGCTGGATGCGCTGGTGGTCCGCGTCGTGGAGCTGGTTGAAACGGACGGTCTTCTTCGAAACCGCGCTGTAGAGCTTCACGGGCACGTTCACGAGCCCGAAGCTGATGGCACCTCTCCAGATCGACCTAGCCATTGCCACTCCTCATTCGACACAAGTGATGTTACTTACCGCCCGGCGCCCCGGCTCTGCAACGGAACTCTCATAAGGACCGCCGCTCCGGGGCAAACTCATCGCTAGCGGACGTCGAAGCTGTCCCCGCCGGACACGGTCCCGGCCACGCGGCCGGCGCGGGCCGCCAGGATCCCCGCCTCGAGCTGCTCCTGCGAGACGACCCCGATCACGTGGGCGACGACACGGCCGCGGGCGTCCACGAAGAACGTCTCGGGGATACCGGTGGCGCCGTAGCGGTCGGCGACGCCGCGCCGCGCGTCGCGCACGCTCGGGTAGTCCAGGCCGAACTCCTTGCTGAACGCGCGCGCGTCGCCGCGCAGATCCTGGATGTTGATCCCCAGGAAGGCGACGCCCGCCTTGCCGTAACGCTCCCAGCCCTTGCGCAGCCGCGGCGACTCCTCGCGGCACGGCGTGCACCAGGAGGCCCACATGTTGAGCACGACGGGCGTGCCGCGCAGCTCCGCGACGGAGACGCGGCCGTCCCCGAACGCCGGCCCGATCGCGCGCTCGAGCCGCGGGGGCAGGTCGCCGCGCTCGAGCACCTCGAGGGAGAAGGCCGGGGCACGCGCCGCGCGCCCGTCTGCGAGCGCCGAGTCGATCTCGTCGTTGGTGCCCTTGGCCTTGAGGCCGTAGGCGAGCAGCCCGACGAAGCCCACGACGAGCACGAGAGCGGCCCAGCGGCCGAGCGAACGCCGCCTGCCTGATCCCGTGCCCGCTTCCACGGCCAAAGCCTGACAGACCGCCCGCGGCGTTACGTCATCCGCTGGGCGTAGCTTTCGCAAAGCAGCCTCGCCATGGAAGGGAGACCAGCAAACGCCGCCTATCCGCTCGTGCTCCGCGAGGGCTTCCCGACCGCATGCGCGGCGTGCGCGTCACGGCTGCTGCAACTCGAAGCGTGGCGGGAGCGGACCGGAGGCGGGCTGACACTGCGGTTGCGCTGCCCCGAGTGCGACGTCCGCGTGATTCGCGACTTCGACGCCGAGGAGGCGGTGCGCGTCGACGACGCGCTGTCGCAGGCCCGGCTCGACATGGTCGCGCTGTACGAGGCGGTCGTGCGCAACAACATGGACATCGAGGCGACGCTGCTCGCCAAGGCGTTCGAGCTCGACCTCGTCGGCCCGGACGACTTCGCGCAGCGGCGAGCCTGACAGGACCCGAGGAAGCCGCGGTTACAATCGGACCGCGCTACACCGGAGACGAACCTGATGACGGCCAGCGAAGACCCACTCCCATGCCGATCGCCTTTCGACCACGACTGCCACGCAGGACACGGGCTCGCCGTGGCGGGGTCGCCGCGCCTTCTCCGGAGCGCACCCAGCCGCAGATAGAGGTCCTCGCCCACGGAGGCATCCGCTGGATCCACATCGAGGAGCCGGGGCCGCTCGAGCGCGCCTGGCTCGCGGAGCACTTCGCCTTCCACCCGCTGGACATCGAGGACGTCATGTCCCGGAACCAGCGGCCGAAGATCGACGAGTACCCGGAGTACCTGTTCATCGTCCTGCACTTCCCGATCTTCGACAAGCAGGTCGGCCGCCTGAACGCGGGCGAGCTGGACCTGTTCGTCGGGCCCGACTACATCATCACGCTGCCGAACCAGCCGCTGAAGCCGGTCGAGTACCTGTTCGAGCGCTGCCGCACCAACGAGGAGGTGCGCGAGCAGCTCTTCTCCAAGGGCACGGGCTACCTGCTCTACCAGATCGTCGACCAGTCGTTCGACTACTGCTTCCCGATGCTGCGCAAGATCGGGAACAAGCTCGAGCAGCTCGAGGAGGACATCTTCAGCGGGCGCGGCGAGGAGATCGTGCGCGACATCTCCAACGTGAAGCAGGAGATCATCAACTTCCGCAAGACGATCCGCCCTCAGCGCACCGTGCTGCGGGACCTCGAGCGCACCAAGCAGCGCTACATGCGCGACGAGCTCGAGGTCTACTTCGACGACATCGTCGACGCTTCCGAGCGCATCTGGGACATGCTCGAGAACTACAAGGAGGTCGTCGAGGCGCTCGAGGACACCAACGAGTCCGTGATCTCGCACCGCGTCAACGACATCCTGCGCGTGCTGACCTCGATCAGCGTGATCGTGCTGCCGCTGACGTTCATCGCGAGCCTCTGGGGGATGAACGTGGGCGTCCCCGGGGAGGGCGACAACACCGCCTTCTGGATCATCACCGGCGTGATGGTCGGCATGCTCGTCGGCATGGTGACGTTCTTCCGCCGGCGCGGCTGGCTCTAATGATTCTGGCGAGCGCCGCAGGCGCGAAGCACACGACTTTAGGTGGCGGCGAAGCCGCCTAGATATTCCAGGGAGCATCAATTTCCAAGATCCGACGGCAAGCCGTGATCGACGCGCCCGTCGAGCAGGTGTGGCAGTTGGTGGGCGACCCAAGGCGCCACCCCGAGTGGTTCCCGCGGGTGATCGAGGTCAACGGCGAGCGCTTCGACGAGGGCGAGGAGTACGCGCAGGTCACCCGGGAGCCTTCCGGCAAGGTGGTCCGCACGGACTTCCTGATCGAGCGCATGGACAACCTCCGGGAGATCCGGTTCGCGTGCCAGAAGACCGGCATGTACGCGCACTGGCTGCTCACCGACGCCCAGGGCGACACCTTCGTGGACGTCGAGATGGGGATGCAGCCGAAGCACGTCGGCCAGAAGGTGTTCGACGCCGTCGCCGGTCGCCGTTACTTCACGCGATGGCTCGACCAGTCGATCGACGCGCTGCGGCGCATCGCCGGCCGGTCTGCTCCCGCTCCGCCCGCCTCTTAGCCGCGCGCAGCCAGTCGCGGCGCAGCGGCACGCGACGAGGCTCCGGGAAGCCGCCCCGCGCTAGCCGCCGGCGACTGCGGGCAGGATCGTGATCTCGTCGCCGTTGCCGACGGGGGTGTCCAGACCGGCGCCGAAGCGGATGTCCTCGCCACCGACGTAGACGTTCACGAAGCGCCGCAGCTCGCCGTTCTCGGTGATGCGATCGCGCAGGCCCTCGTAGCGCGCGTAGAGCGCGTCGAGCGCCTCGCCCACCGAGCTGCCCTCGACCTCGGCCTCCGACTCGTTTCCGGTCAGGGTCCGCAGCTGCGCGGGGATCTTCACGGTCGGCAACTCAGACTCTCCCCGCGACCGGCACGACATCGTTGAAGCTCTCGAGCGAGGGCTCCACGTCATAGGTCGAGACCACGTCGCGAACCGCGTCGAGCGTCTTCAGGCCGTCACCGGTGATGTAGAGCACCACGCGGTCGTCCCGGCCGAGATCGCCCCGCTCCGCGAGCTTCGCGAGCACCGCGGTCGTGACGCCGCCGGCCGTCTCGGTGAAGATGCCGGTGGTCTCCGCGAGCAGCTGGATCCCGGCGACGATCTCCTCGTCGGTGACCGAGTCGATCGAGCCGCCGGTGCCGCGCGCGACCTCGAGCGCGAACACGCCGTCCGCGGGGTTGCCGATCGCAAGCGACTTGGCGATCGTGCTCGGCCGCACGGGACGGCACACGTCGTGCCCCTCGGCGTAGGCCTTGGCGACGGGGCTGCAGCCCTCCGCCTGGGCGCCGTGGAAAGCCGGAAGCGAGCCCTCGAGGATGCCGAGGTCGATCCACTCCTCGAAGCCGCGTGCGATCTTCGTGAACAGCGACCCGGAGGCCACCGGGCAGACGACGTGGTCGGGCAGCTCGAAGCCGAGCTGCTCGGCGACCTCGAACGCGAGCGTCTTCGACCCCTCCGCGTAGTAGGGGCGCAGGTTCACGTTCACGAACGCCCACGGGTGCTCGCTCGACAGCTCGGTGCAGAGGCGGTTCACGTCGTCGTAGTTGCCCTTCACGGCCACGAGCTTGGTGCCGTAGACGCCGGTCGCGAGGATCTTCTGCTCCTCGAGGTCGGCCGGCACGAACACGTAGGACTCGAGCCCGGCGGCCGCGGCGTGCGCCGCGACGGCGTTCGCGAGGTTCCCCGTGGAGGCGCAGGCGACGACGTCGAAGCCGAGCTCACGGGCCTTGGCGACCGCCACGTTCACGACGCGGTCCTTGAAGGAATGGGTCGGGTTGGCGGCGTCGTTCTTGACCCACACCTCTCCCACTCCGAGGCGCTCGGCGAGGCGCTCGGACCTGATCAGCGGGGTGAACCCGGCGTCCAGGGCCGTGCGCGGACGGCGCTCGAACGGCAGGAAGTCGGAATAGCGCCAGATCGACGGCGGCCCGGCCTGGATCTTGCGGCGCAGCTCGGCGGGGTCGTCGAGCCCCGCATAGTCGTAGCTCACCTCGAGAGGGCCGAAACAGCGCTCGCAGACGTAGCTCGCCCCGAGCTCGTACTCCTCCCGACACTCTTTGCATTTCAGTGCTTCAGCCGGCATCTAGTCTCCTTATCAACTAAAAAAACCTCTGCCCGGGAGCGACAGAGGTTCGGCTGAGAAGAACGCCCATCGCATCTCCCAGGCTTTTACTTGGAGCCTGCTGGAATTGGCACCGTTTCTCGAGCTGTTGCTCGGAATGGTTGCCGGGGCTTCAATGGGCCAGTCCCTCCACCCCTCTGGATGCAGCTATGTGACGCGGCATTAAAGCAGAGCCGGAGGCCGAATGCCAGGCTCGCCGCGCCACCTCGTAGGATTGCGGGCCGTTGGCCGACCATCGACTATGGGCTCCGTGGCGACTGCAGTACCTGAAAGGCGACAAGCCCGACGAGTGCATCTTCTGCACGCGGCCCGCGCTCGGCGACGATGAGCGCGCACTGATCGCACACCGCGGCAGGACCTGTTACGTGATTCTGAATGCCTTCCCCTATACCAATGGGCACGTCATGGTCGCCCCCTTCGAACACGTCTCGGACCTGCGCGAGCTGGGCGCCGAGACCGCGGGCGAGCTGATGGCCCTCACGCAGCGAGCGCTGGGCGCGGTCGAGCGGGTCTACGGGCCCGACGGCTTCAACCTCGGGGTGAACCTGGGCGAGGTGGCGGGGGCGGGCTTCGCGGGCCACGTGCACCAGCACGTCGTCCCCCGCTGGAAGGGAGACACCAACTTCATGCCGGTCACGGGCGACACGATCGTGCTGCCGGAGGTCCTGCCGGACTCGTGGGGCCGGCTGCGCGCCGCGTTCGAGGAGCAGGCGGCGTGACCGACGTCTCCCCCGCCATCTTCAAGGCCTACGACGTGCGCGGGACCTACCCCGACCAGATCGACGAGGACGTCGCCTACCGCGTCGCGCGCGGGTTCGCGCGCGTGCTGGCGGACCTGCAAGGCCGCGAGCCCGCGGGCCTGCGGATCGCCGTCGGGCACGACATGCGCCTGCACTCCGGGGCGCTGGCCGAGGCGTTCGCGCGGGGCCTCGCCGACGAGGGCGTGGACGTGCTCGACATCGGCGAGGTCGGCACGGAAGTCGTCTACTACGCCGTCGGCTCGCGGGAGCTCGACGGCGGCGTGTCGGTGACCGCCTCGCACAACCCCAAGCAGTGGGCGGGGTTCAAGCTCGTGCGCGAGGGCGCGCTCCCGCTCTCGGGCGACCGCGGCATACCGGACGTGCAGCGCGTCGCGACCGAGGGGGACTTCTCGACGCCGGGCGGCGAGGGCAAGGTCGAGCGCGCCGACCTCGGCGAGGAGTTCCGGCGCTACGTGTCGGGGTTCATCGAAGCGGACGCGATCCGGCCGATCAAGGTCGTGCTCGACGGCGGCAACGGCATGGCCGGCCCGATGATCGGCCCGATCCTCGACTCCCTCCCGGTCGAGGGAGAGCGCCTCTACTTCGAGCCCGACGGCGAGTTCCCCGGCCATGAGCCCAACCCGCTGCTCGAGGAGAACCGCAAGCTGATCATCGACACGGTGCTCGACCGCGGCGCCGAGCTGGGCATCGCCTGGGACGGCGACGCGGATCGCTGCTTCTTCATCGACGACCGCGGGCGAGTTCGTGCCGGGCGACTTCCTCACGGCGCTGCTGGCCGAGTCGATCCTCGCGAAGCACCCGGGCGCGACCATCATCTACGACGTGCGGGCCAGCCGCGCGGTTCCGGACACCGTCGAACGGGCGGGCGGGCGCGCGCTGGTCAACCGTGTAGGCCACGCCTTCTTCAAGGCACGCATGCGCGAGGAGCAAGGGGCCTTCGGCGGGGAGGTGTCCGGGCACTACTACTTCCGCGACTTCTGGAACGCCGACTCGGGCGTGATCCCCGCCCTGCTCGTGCTCGAGCTGCTGTCGCTGCGCGGGAAGAAGATGTCCGAGCTGCTGGAGCCCTATCGCGAGCGGTACTTCATCTCGGGCGAGATCAACTCGACCGTCGACGATCCCGACGCGAAGATCCAGGCGATCGCCGCACGCTACGCCGACGGCGAGGTGACCTGGCTCGACGGGGTCTCGGTCGACTGCGGCACCTGGCACTTCAACGTCCGCCCCTCCAACACCGAGCCGCTGCTGCGCCTCAACCTCGAGGCGTTCAGCCGGGACGAGATGGAGGCCCGCACCGAGGAGGTGCTGGCGCTCATTCGCTCGTGAGCCCGGTTCCTTGACCGCGGAGCTGACGGCGGAGGCGGCGCTCGCGCGCGCGGCCGAGGCCGGCATTCACCTGCTGCGGATCCCGACCCCGTTCGCCGTCGGGCGCGTGAACACCTATCTGATCGACGACGATCCCTTGACGCTCGTCGACTCGGGCCCCAACTCGGGCCGCGCGCTGGACGAGCTGCAGCACCAGCTCGCCGAGCACGGGCGCTCGCTGGAGGACATCGAGCTCGTCGTGCTGACCCACCAGCACATCGACCACCTCGGGCTCGTCGACATCATCGTCTCGCACTCCGGAGCCGAGGTGGCGGCGATCGACAAGCTCGCGCACTTCGCCGAGCACTTCGGCGAGGACGCGGCGCGCGACGACGAGTTCGCCGGCGGCGTGATGCTGCGCAACGGCATCCCCGAGGAGATCGTGCGAGCGCTGCAGACCGTGTCGTCGGCGTTTCGCGCGTGGGGCTCGAAGGCGAAGGTCACGCGGCCCCTGCACGACGGCGACACCCTGAAGCTGCGCGACCGCACGCTGGAGGTGCTGCACCGGCCGGGCCACTCGCCGTCGGACACCGTCTTCTGGGACGAGGACAGGCGCATCCTGATCGCCGCCGACCACCTGATCAAGCACATCTCGTCCAACCCGCTGATCTCGCGGCCGCTCGACGACCGGGGCGCCACCGATCCGGCGCACCGCCCGCAGGCGCTCGTGACCTACCTCGAGTCGCTGCGCCGGACCCGCGAGATGCCCGCCGAGATCGTCCTGTCGGGCCACGGCGAGCCGATCACCGACCACGTCGCGCTGATCGACGAGCGGTTCGCGTTCCACCGGCGCCGCGCGGACAAGATCAACGACCTGATCGCGGAGCGACCCCGCACCGGGTACGACCTGACGCAGGCGCTGTTCGGAGACATCGCGGTGACGCAGGCGTACCTGACGCTCTCCGAGGTGCTCGGTCACGTCGACCTGCTGCTGAACGACGGCCGCGTGCGCGAGGTCGAACGCGACGGCGTCGCGTGGTTCGAGGCCGTCACCTGACGCGCAGCGCGAGTCGCTCGTCCGCGCGGCGCCGCGCGCCGGCACTCACGAACCGGCCGAGGAAAGAGCGCCTGGCGGCGACGAAGCGGTAAGCGGCGTCGTAGAGCAACGCCGCCATCCCGACAACCTACGCCGCGGGTATCGTTCCTCCCCGCTGCGGGTAGGACCGTTCGATGAACGAGATCACCGTCGACCAAATCACCGGCCCCGCCCGTCCGTCGACGGCTGTCGACGAGCCGCGCGAGACGTTCCCCGGGACCAAGCCGCGGATGCTGTTGATCGTCAACCCGTTCGCGACGACGGTCTCGGGCCGGCTGAAGAACCTGGTCGTCTACGCGCTGCGCGGCCGCTACGACATCGAGGCGGTCGAGACCCAGCGGCCCAACCACGCCACCGACCTCACGCGTGAGGCGGTCGGCGAGGGATTCGACCTCGTCGTCTCCTTCGGCGGGGACGGCACCCTCAACGAGGCGGCGAACGGGCTCGCCGGCAGCGATCTCCCGCTCACGGTGCTGCCCGGCGGCTCCACCAACGTCGTGTGCCGGATGCTCGGGATCCCCACCGACGTGGTCGATGCGACCGAGCACCTGCTGCAACTCGCCGACGACCTGGAGCCGCGCCGGATCGACCTGGGGCGGGTCAACGGGCGCCACTTCGTCTTCTCGAGCGGGGCGGGGATCGACGCGGAGGTGACCCGCTGGGTCGACGACCATCCGCGCCTGAAGGCACGCGGCGGCGACGCGACGTTCACCTACGCGGCGCTGCGCAGCTACCTCCGCGAGCTACCGCGGGCGCCCGCCCCTGCTCGAGGTGCAGGTCGGCGACGTGCGTGTCGGCGGTCTCAGCGCGATCGTCCAGAACTCCGACCCGTACACGTACTTCCGCTCCACGCCCCTGCGGGTGTGCGAGGACATCAGCATGGACGACGGCACGATCTCGGTGACGACCATGCGGCGCGCCTCCCTCATGCTCGACGCCCCGGGGATCCTGTACCGGTTGTTCTCGCGCAAGGGCCGCCTGGCGCAGCATCGCCAGGCCTCGAGCTTCCCGCGGATCCAGCGCGCCACCGTGCGTGCGCTCGACGGCGGCACGCTGCCGCTCGAGGTGGACGGGGACTACATCGGCGACAGCCCGGAGGCGGTCTACGAGGTGGCGCCGGGCGCGCTGCTGATCCTGGCCTGACCGGAGCAGGGCTCAGAGCTCAGTGGCCCAGGCGCAGAGCTTCGGAGTCGGACCGCTGAGCTCTCAACCCTGCGGGGGGTGCTACCCGCCGGGCACAACCCTATACGCGTCGAAGACCGAGTCGATGTTCCGCAGGCGCGTGACGCAGTTCTTGAGGGTCACCGTGTCCGGCACCTCGACCACGAACCGGTTCTTGACCATCGGGTGGTCGACCGTGCAGCGGGCCTCGAGGATGTTGATCCCGCCCTCGGCGAACGTCCGCGACAGGTCCTCCAGCAGGCGCGTGCGGTCCCAGGCGTCGACCTGCAGCTCGACGCGGAAGCCGGTCTCGTTGTCGCCCTCCCAGAAGACGTCCGTGAATCGCTCGGGCACCTTCATCAGGTTCTGCACGTTCTTGCAGTCCTCGCGGTGGATCGTGATCCCGCGGCCGAGCGAGATGTAGCCGACGATCTCGTCGCCCGGGACGGGGCGGCAGCACTTCGCGAGGCGCACCATCACGTCGTCGATGCCCTCGACGCGGATCCCGTACCGCGACGCGGTGCCCTCGGGGCGGGCGCGCTCCTCCTTGCCGCGCGCGAGGCCCTCGCCGGGACGCTCCTCGACGGCCGCCTCGCCCTGCTTCAGGCGCTGCATGACCTTGTTGACCACGACGCGCGCCGACACCTTGGCCTGGCCGAGGGCGATGTAGAAGTCGTCGGCCTTGCGGAAGCCCATCTCGCGGATCACGTCGGCGAGCAGCGGGGAGCCGGTGATCTTCTGCGCGGGCAGGCCCTGCTTGCGCAGCGTCTCCTGGAGCAGCTCGCGGCCGCGGTGCTCGGCGTCCTCGCGCCGCTCGCGCGTGAACCACGCGCGGATCTTGTTGCGCGCGCGGGTCGTGCGCACGAGCGAGAGCCAGTCGCGCGAAGGCCCGCGCTCGGACTTGGAGGTGAGGATCTCGACGATGTCGCCGGACTGGAGCTGGTAGTGCAGCGGCGTGATCTTGCCGTTCACCTTCGCGCCGACGCAGCGGTGGCCGACGTCGGTGTGGACCGCGTAGGCGAAGTCGAGCGGAGTCGACCCGCCGGCCAGCGACTTGACCTCGCCCCTGGGCGTGAACACGAAGACCTCGTCCTCGAAGAGGTCGATCTTCAGCGTCTCCATGAACTCCTTGGGGTCCTGGAGCTCCTGCTGCCAGTCGAGCAGGTGCCGCAGCCAGGCAGGCTTGGCGGCGACTCCGGCCTCGTCGGTCTCGGCCGCGCCGTTGCCCACGCCGTTGCACCTGCGCGACGCGCCGTGACGCGACTTCCCCACGTCCTTGTAGATCCAGTGCGCGGCGACGCCGAACTCGGCCGTGTAGTGCATCTTGCGCGTGCGGATCTGGATCTCGAGCGGACGGCCCTCGGGCCCGATCACGGTCGTGTGCAATGCCTGGTAGAGGTTGAACTTGGGCATCGCGACGTAGTCCTTGAAGCGCCCGGGGAGCGGCTTCCAGAGCGAGTGGATGATGCCGATCGCCCCGTAGCAGTCCTTCACCGAGTCGACGATCACGCGCATCGCGGTGAGGTCGTAGATCTCGTTGAACTCGCGGCCCTTCTTGGTCATCTTCGAGTAGATCGAGTAGAAGTGCTTCGCGCGGCCCGAGACCTCCGCGCGGATGCCGACGTCGCCGAGCTCCGTGGTGAGGTAGCGGCCGGCGCGCTCGACGTAGCCCTCGCGCTCCTCGCGCTGCTGGTTGACGAGTGACTTGATCTCGCTGTACTTGCGCGGGTGCAGCGCCGAGAACGCGAGGTCCTCGAGCTCCCACTTGATCGAGTGGATGCCGAGCCGGTGCGCGAGCGGGGCGAAGATGTCGAGCGTCTCCTTCGCCTTGTCGATCTGCTTCTGCTTCGCGAGCGCGTCCAGCGTGCGCATGTTGTGGAGGCGGTCGGCGAGCTTGATCAGGATGACCCGGATGTCCGAGGCCATCGCGACCATCATCTTGCGGTAGTTCTCCGCCTGCTGCTCGTCGCGGCTCTGGAAGGTGATGCCGGTGAGCTTCGTGACGCCGTCGACGAGCTGGGCGATGTCGTCGCCGAAGCGCTCACGCACGTCGTCCAGCGACGCGGAGGTGTCCTCGACGGTGTCGTGCAGCAGCGCCGCGCAGATCGTCTCCGTGTCGAGGCGCATGCCGGCACAGATCTTGGCCACGCCGACCGGGTGGGTGATGAACTGCTCGCCCGACTTGCGGCGCTGGTCCGCATGCCGCTCGCACGCAAAGGCGAACGCCTGGCCGACCCGCTCGAGGTCGACGGGCCGGATCGCGTCGTCGGAGTGCTCGGAGATGACCGCGAACAGGTCCGCGAGCAGCTCCTGCTCGTGCGGGAGCAGGTCGAGCGACACGTCCGCCGCGACCGCCGCCGCGGAGGGGCGCTCACGCACGCCGACGCGCACGTGGGCGTCGGGCGGAAGGTCGCCCGCCGCGCCGGAGGCGTCGCGGATCGGCTCGCCCGAGCGCTCGGCGCCGTCGCCGTTCTGTTCGTCCGCGGGCGTGCTCGTCGGCACGGCCGGATCGCCGCCTAGGCGGCCCTCGCCGTGCGTGCTCGGAGTTGTCAGGCTGGTCAGGTATCGAAGGCTCTCTTCGCCGGCCGCGGCCCAGGCCCGGAACGTTTCCGATCGCTCCAGATCCGACCCGCTTCCCGTTCGTGATCGTGCAACTAACGGTACCGCTTGAGCGTTCGGAAACTCGCGAGATTCAGCTCGGACAGCACCCGCAGGCACGTGCCGGCCAGTGCGCCCGGGCGCGGATGGCGCCCGTCGCCCTCCAAGCGCGACGCGCGGGATCCCGGGCCCCGGCGGGCCAAGTCCCTGCAGCGCACGGTAGATCGCGGTCAGGTGTGGGCCGCAGGGCGTGCCGGTGCTCGGCGACGGCGCGCGCGAACTCGACCTCGCCCGCGCCCCACCCCAGATGCAGGAAGCCGCGGGCCTCCGAAGGGCCGCTGCGGGCGAGCATCTCGTGGGCGGCCGCCGTGGGCGGCGGATCGAGCGCGAACACGTGGCTGAACCGCCCCACGGTCGCCGGGAGGCCCGCCAGGCCGGCGTGGTCGGCGAGCAACAGGTCCGTGCTGCCACACGCGGCGCCGGCGCAATGGGCGCGAGAGCTTCGCCCACGGCAGGCGCCCGAAGCGCGCCGCGTGGAGGTCGCGCTCGAGCACGGCGGCGCGGCGCGACACGTCCGCGCACACGAGCAGCAGGGACTCGCCGGTCGTCATCAGGTCGCCGACCAGGCCGAGCGCTCCCTGCCCGCGGCGGTCGACGACGGTCCGCGGTCGGCTGTCCGGCCGCCGGAGCACGTCGCGGGCCCGGCGCCCTCGAACGCCCGCCACACCTCGCTCCACCATGCGTCGTCGCTGATCCGGCACTCGCACGAGCGACAGCCGTCCTCCTCCGCGCCGTCCTCGGCGCCCGCCAAGGGATGCAGCGAGCGCACGACCAGGCGCGGCTCGACCGCGCCCTGCCACTCGTTCGCCTCGAGCCGCGCGGCGAGGTCGTGACGGGTGGCGCCGTCGCGCAGGCTGCCCGAGCCGGGCGCGATGCCGAACCCGACCGCGCGCGAGCGCAGGCCCCCGGAGGTGACGGTGAAGCGCACGTGGCGCCCGCCGCCCATCGGGCGCACGTCGGCGACCTTCGCGGCGGGGACGAGCACGTTGATCGCCGGGTTGCCCATGCCGAACGGGCGCAGCGCCTGCAGCTCCTCGGCGAGGTCGAGGCCGAGGGCGTCGCCGGGCACGACGGCATCGACGCGCTCCACCTTCACGAGGTCCGCCGGCGTGAGGGCCGCGCGCGCATGGGCGACGATCGCCGCGCGGAAGCCCTCGACCCGCTCGGCGCGCACCTGCAGCCCGGCGGCCATGCGGTGACCCCCGAAGCCGTCCAGGTGCTCGGCGCACGCGGCCAGCCCGGCGTGGAGGTCGTACGGCGAGATGCTGCGACCCGAGCCGCGCCCCTCGCCCGACTCCGACATCGCGACCATCACGAACGGACGGTGATAGCGGTCGACCAGACGCGAGGCGACGATGCCGATCACCCCGGGGTGCCAGCCCTCCTGGGCCAGGACGTAGAGCGGATCGCCGCGCCGCCCGACCCGGTGGCGCCGAGCTCGGCGAGCTGGCGCTCGGCGTCGAAGAGGATCGCCGTCTCGACCGACTGGCGCTCGCTGTTGATCGCGTCGAGCTCGCGCGCGATCTCGCAGCGCGCGGTCCTCGTCCGCGGTGCAGCAGCAGCTCGAGCGCCGCGTCGGCGCGGTACAGGCGCCCCGCCGCGTTGATGCGCGGCGCGAGCGCGAAGCCCAGCGTCTGCTCGGTGACGCTCTGGGGGTCGACGCGCCGCGACGCGCAGCAGCGCGCGCAGCCCCGGCCGCGAGGTCCCCGCGATCGCGCGCAGGCCGTGCTTGACGAGCGCGCGGTTCTCGCCGACGAGCGGCACGAGGTCGGCGACCGTCGCGAGCGCCACGAGGTCGAGCTTGCGCTCGAGCTCGGCGGGGTCGCGCCCCGCCGCGCGGAGAATCGCCTGCGCGAGCTTGTAGGCGACGCCGGTCGCGCACAGATCGGCCGGATAGCCGTTGACCGACGGGTGCACGACCGGGCAGGCCGGCAGCACCTCGCCCGGGCGATGGTGGTCGGTGACGACCATGTCCATCCCGAGCTCGCGGGCGCGCTCGACCTCGGCGCAGGCGGTGATGCCGCAGTCGGTCGTGACCAGCAGCGCCGCGCCCGCCGCGTGCAGCTCCTCGACGCGCGCGACCGACAGCCCGTAGCCCTCCTCGCGGCTGGGCAGGCGCACGTGCGCCGCGGCGCCGAGCGCCTCGAGCGGCGCCGCCAGCACCGCGGCCGAGCAGACGCCGTCGACGTCGTAGTCGCCGTGCACCGCGATCGCGCTGCCCGCGGCCACGTGGCGCATCACGACGGCGACCGCCTCGTCGATGCCCGGCGAACAGACCGGGGTCGTGCTGCTCGGAGCCGTCGAGGAAGCTGCCGGGCGGCGGCGCAGGTCCCCGAAACCGCGTCGCACGAGGACGGCTGCGGTGGTGTGGCTCACGCCCAGGTCGGAGGCGAGCGAGACGCGCCCGCTCGTACGGGTAAGGATCAGCACGCCAGCGAGCCTCGGCCCTTCCGGTCACCCACCGATGCTAGGAACGGGTCGCGGACGGAAGACGGCGGCCGCGTGCTACGCGTGCTGTCGCTCGACGCGCAGGCCCCAGAGGTAGGAGGCGCCGAGGCCGATCAGCGCGCCGGGGATCGCCTGGAACGCGGTCGCGAGGCTGGTGTCGTCGAGCTCGCCGCCGGCCAGGACAAATCCCACGACCACGGCGCCCAGCGCCGCGGCGCCGAAGGCGCCGACGATGCCGCCCCAGAAGTGGTCGGGCACGAAGACGGCGAAGTGCCAGATCGCGATGCCCATCATCGACCCACACCAGGAGGTTCATCGACGCCTCCCGTGCTTGCGGCCCTTGCGCTGCTGGCGGGCGGCACGCTGCTTCTTGCGCTCGGCGCGCTCGGCCGCAGCTGCGCGGTGCGGTCGGCATCGGGTAACGAGCCGACCGGCGCCGGCTCTTCCTCGAATTCGATCCGGGCCTCATCGCGCGTCCGGGTCGAGCTCGTCCGCGCGTTCGCCGTCGCGTGCTCCATCTCGGCTCGAGCCGCTGCGACGGGCTCGCCTGGCGGCGCGGCCTTGCGGCGGGCGCGCGGCGTGTTTGCGCGTCCTCGCCGTGGGCGGGCTCGCTCTCGCGCCGCCCGCGGTCGTGACCGGGATACGCGGGCACGCATCCGAGCTCGTCGATGATCGCCGGCGCCGTTGTTTGATAGGCCGGCTCGCGCTCCTTCCATTCCGTCAGCACCGGCGCAGCGATGAAGATCGACGAGTACGTACCGGACACGATCCCGACCAGCAGCGCGAAGGCGAAGTCCTTCAGGGTCTCGCCGCCGAACAGCAGCAGCGCGGTGACGCCCATCAGGGTGGACATCGACGTCGCCAGCGAGCGCGTCAGCACGTCGCTCATCGAGCGGTTGACGATCTGCGTGAAGGCGGCGCGCGGCATGCGCGGCGCGTTCTCGCGGATGCGGTCGAACACGATCACCACGTCGTACAGCGAGTATCCGAGGATGGTGAGGATCGCCGCGACCGTCGACGTTGTCACCTCCCGGCCGGTGAGGGAGTAGACGCCCGCCGTGATCAGCAGGTCGTGGAAGAGGGCGATCATCACCGGGATCGCGAACTTCGGCTCGAACCGGAACGCGACGTAGGCCATGATCAGCAGCAGCGAGGCGATGATCGCGATCACCGCGCTGCGAGCCACGGTGTCGCCGAACGTCGGGCCCACCGACTCGCTCGACACGCCGTCCCGAGTCACGCCGAACTTCTGGTCGAGCACGCGCTCGAGGCGCTGGACGCCGCCCGGTCGCAGCTCCGCGGTGGAGATCTGCACGACGTGGTCGCCGAGCTCGGGGTTCTCGACCTCCTGGATCTTCGCGTCCGCGATGCCCAGCGGCCGCACCGCGTCGCGCACATCCTCGACGCTGGCGTCCTGCTCGAGGCTCGCGGTGACGCGCGTGCCGCTCTCGAAGTCGATGCCGAAGTCGAGCTCCTTCGTGGCGAGCGCCACGGAGCCGATCAGCAGGATGCGTCCCGACATCGCGAAGAAGCACTTCGACTTGCCCATGAAGTCGAAGTTCCAGGTCACGTGCCGCTCGCCGGCGCCGAGCATCGCGGGGCTGCGCAGGATCTTCGAGCGTCCCATCGTGCCCAGCACCGCCTGCGTGAACAGCACGGCGGTGAACAGCGAGACGAGCGTCCCGACACCGAGGGTGAAGGCAAAGCCCTTCACGCCGGCAGTCGCCAGCACGAACAGGATGAAGGCCGTGATCAGCGTGACGACGTTCGCGTCGATGATCGTCGCGATGCCGCGCTTGTAGCCGGTGGCGATCGCCGACATCGCCGATCTGCCGCCACGCAACTCCTCCTTGATGCGTTCGAAGATCACGATGTTCGCGTCGGCCGCGATCCCGATCGTGAGGATCAGTCCCGCGATGCCCGGCAGCGTGAGCGTGATCGGGATCAGCTTGATCAGCCCGTAGAAGAGGCCCGCGTACATGAACAGCGCGACACCCGCGATCACGCCCAGCAGGCGGTAGAAGGCCAGCAGGAAGAGGATCACCAGCCCGAAGCCGACGATGCCCGCGATCAGCCCCTGGTGCAGCGCCTGCTTGCCGAGCGTTGCGGAGACCTGCGTCTCGCTGATCGGCTTCAGGTTGATCGGCAGCGCGCCGGTCTTCAGCACGTCGGCGAGGTCCTGCGCCTCCTGGAAGCTGAAGCCGCCCGAGATCTGCGCGCCCGTGCGCCCGTCGATCCCGTCCGGGTTCTCGCGGTAGTCGATGAACGGGCGCGAGACCACCTCGCGGTCCAGCACGATCGCGAACGTCTGGAACGAGCTCTCCACCGGCTGGCCCGGGATCTGGCGGGTCTGGCCCCGCTCGGCCAGGCGGCGGGTGACCTCTTGGAAGTTCTTGCGGCCCTTGTCGGTGAACTTGAACGTGACGATCGGCTCGCGCGTCGTCGGGTCGTTCTCCTGGCGCGGGTCCTTGAGGTCGGTGCCGCGCACCTCCGGGTTGTCGCGCACGACGAAGTAGCGCTCGAACGGCGCGTCGGAGGGAAGGTTCTCCGGCCGCTCGGCCTTCAGCACCACGGTGCCGGGGGGGACGCGGAGCATCTCGTAGCCCTTCGGGACGTTGCCGTCGAACTCCGCGAGCAGGTCCTTGCGCGACGCGTCGGGCCCCGCGGCGAGCGTCTTGTTCGGCTCGGAAGAGGTAGTACGGGCCGGTCGTGAGTTGTTGTCGTCCATGACCGGCGGTTGCTGCGACGCTCGCTTGACCGCCGAGTACAGGCCGTCGATCGGGGTCTGGGGTTGCCGATCACGTTGCGCTCCCAGTCGTAGAGATGGAGCTGGGCGGTCGTGCCGACCTGCGTCTTCGCGCGCTCGAGGTTCTTGACGCCCGGCAGGCCGACGGAGATCTGGTCGGTGCCGAGCCGTTGGATCTCGGGTTCCGCGACGCCGAGGCGGTCGACGCGCTCGCGGATGATGTCGATCGCGCGGTCGATCGCTTCGGGCGTGACCTTGCTCTGCGGAGTCGGCTCGCCCTGGTAGACCAGCTCGACGCCGCCCTTGAGGTCGAGGCCGAGCTTCGCATCTCCTTCGTGATCATGATGCCGATCGACGCGACCAGCAGGCCGAGCGTCAGCGCGATCACGGGAACAGGTTGCGCCTGCGTGAGGTCATATCTTGCGGAAGGGCACTTGCAAGCTCTCGATCCCCGCGGTCATTCTAGGTCCACCTACCGCTTGGGGGTTAGCACCAGCAGCAATCCGCCGTCGTCGTCGTAGGCCGGGAACACGTCTGCGGTGGCCTTCGCCGGAAGGTCGCCCTCCGCCCTCTACCTGCACGTTGCGTCCCAACACCCGCACGCCCCATTCCAGCGAGGTTGCCGATGGGATCCTCGTCCTCGGCGAACTTGAGGCCCAGGACCTCCTTCACCGGGCGCCCGAGGGTCGCCTCGTCCTTGAGGCCCGGTGAGCTCGAAGCCTGCCACGGCCGCATCCGATGATGCGGGCCTCCGCATCGCAGACGAAAAAGGCCGCGTCGGGCGCCGGGTAATAGTCGTCGAGCAGCTCGAACATGAACCCGAAGCCGCACTTCGAGCATCCGCGCGGCTTCGCCGAGAACCCAGCCGTGCGGTCCTGAGAACTCAGGCGGTTTCCGCAGTTGGGGCAGATGAAGACGGGCATCGCACCTCGATGAGATCGACTTCGGCATCCTTGCCGCGAATCCTGAGCGCCGACCTCCACGGCGCCATACAACTTGGAGACCGCCGTCGGCGGGCTCTCATGACTTTAGGTGAGGGCGCAGCCCTCTCGATATTCAGTGTGACTGCTCCGCCTAAAGACGGGCTTAGAAAAGGCTAGCGCCCCGCTCGCCCGTTTCGGACGGACGGGGAGCGCCGAGGTGGTCATAGGCGGCCGCCGTGGCCACCCGGCCCCGGGGGGTGCGCTTCGATAGGCCCCGCTGGAGGAGATAGGGCTCGTACACGTCCTCGATCGTGTCGGCTCCTCGCCGACGGCGACCGCAAGGGTCGAGAGGCCCACCGGGCCCCCGTCGAACTTCTCCACGATCGCCCTCAGCAGCTCGCGGTCGAGCCGTTCGAGGCCGGCGATGTCGACCTCGAGCATCTCGAGCGCCTCCGCCGCGATCTCGGCACTGACGACGCCGGTGCCGTGCACCTGCGCGAAGTCGCGCACGCGCCGCAGCAGCCGGTTCGCCACGCGCGGTGTGCCGCGGGCGCGTTCCGCGATCGAACGGGCGCCCTCTTCCTCGATGTGGACGTCGAGGATGCCCCAGGCCGAGCGCTGCACGATCTGCGCGAGGTCGTCGGGCGGATAGTGCTCGAGGCGGTGCACCACACCGAAGCGCTCGCGCAGCGGAGTGGTGAGCAGGCCCGTGCGCGTGGTGGCGCCGATCAGCGTGAACGCCGGCAGGTCGAGCGTCACGGTGCGCGCGCCCGCGCCCTGTCCGAGCACGATCGGCAGGCGGCGGTCCTCCATCGCGGGATACAGCGTCTCCTCCACCGCGCGGGTGAGCCGGTGGATCTCGTCGATGAAGAACACGGAGCCGGGCTCGAGCGCGGTCAGGAACGCGGCGACGTCGCCCTTGCGCTCCAGCGCCGGGCCGGCCGTCTGCAACGAAGGGCGCGTCGAGCTCGCGGGCCGCGATGTGCGCGAGCGACGTCTTGCCGAGCCCGGGCGGGCCGGCCAGCAGCACGTGGTCGAGCGGCTCGCCGCGCCGGCGGGCCGCTTCGATGAACAGCGCGAGCTGGCCTTGAGGGGCTCCTGGCCGACGAACTCCTCGAGGCGCCTGCGGCCGCAGCGACCGGTCGAGGTCCTTCCTCGCCCGCCCTGACGGCGGAGACCTGCACGGCGATCTCGCCGGCCGGTGACGTCATGCCGCCTTCACCGCCGTGCGCAGCGCGGCCGCGATCAAGTCCTCGGGCTCGGCGTCATCGGCGGTGGCAGGCGCGGCCGCCTCGAGCATGCGTTCCGCCTCGGCGGGGTCGTATCCCAGCCCCACGAGACCCTCGCGCGCGAGCGCGCGAGCGCCCATCCGGCGGGGTCGGCGCTAGGAGCCGCTGCGAGCTCCCCCGCGATCCGCTCACGTAGCTCCACGATCACGCGCTCGGCGGTCTTGCGGCCGATCCCGGGCACGACCTGGAAGCGCTTCACGTCACCGGCCGCGATCGCGCGGCCGGGTGTCTGCGGGACGGTCGAGCCCGACAGCACGGCGAGCGCCATCTTCGGGCCGACGCCGGCGACAGAGATCAGCTGCAGGAAGAGCTCTCGTTCCTCGTCGGTACAGAACCCGTACAGGTGGGCGCCGTCGTCGCGGAGAATCATGTGCGTGCGCAGGGCGCCCTCACGACCCTGGCGGGCACCTTCGAGAGCGTCTGCGAGGAGACCGCGACGCGGTAGCCGACGCCGCCGCACTCGATCACCACGTGATCGGCACGACGATCCGTCACCTTGCCGCTGAGGGAGGCGATCATGTGTTCGTATTCTGCGCCCGCGCCCGGACGCCTTCAAAGGCCGTCCTGGTTGTGAACGCGTGGCAGATCGCGAGTGCGAGCGCGTCGGCGGCGTGGTCGGCCGGCGGCGGCTCGGGCAGCGCGAGCAGCGCTCCCACCATTCTCTGCACTTGCTCCTTGGGCGCGGCGCCGCTGCCGCAGACGGCGAGCTTGACCGCCTGCGGCGTGTACGAGAAGCACGAGACGTCACGCGCGCCGGCGGCCGCCAGCACGGCGCCGCGCGCCTGGCCGACGGCGATTGCGCTGCGCACGTTGCGTCCGAAGTAGACCTCCTCGATGGCGAGCGCGTCGGGCCGTGCTCGTCGAGCAGCTCGACAAGCCGGGCGGCGATCGCGGCGAGGCGCCGCTCAGCGGGAGGCCGGCCCCGTCGAGATGACGCCGCCGCTGACGGTGCTGAGCAGCTGCGCGCGGGGTCGACTACGCCGAAGCCGGTCGAGGCGGTCCCGGGGTCGATCCCGAGGACCCTGATCGGGGCCTGCCGTCACCTACGGAGTTTCCGCGTCGCGGCGGACGTTCCCTCCGAGCGTCAGCTCCCACCGCTCGCCGTCCTGCATCCGCCCGAGGCCCAGCCACATGAAGCCGAGCATCGAGCGCATGAGCTCCTCGCGCGGGACGTCCGGGTGGCGCAGCCACCATTCCGCGAGCGCGTAGTAGCCGGCGACGATCATCTCGGCGAGCTGCTCGGTCTGCCGTCGGCTCATTCCGGCGCGGGTCTCGGGCGGCCTCCATCTCCATCACGTCGGCCATCGCGGTCACCGCGGCGCGCGCAGGGCCTCCTGGCGGTCGGAGATCTCGGGGTCGGTCACGTCGCGGACGAACATGTGGAACGCGTGCGTGTCTTGCACCCAGCGGAAACCGGCGGCGGCCGCGTTCTCCATCCGCAGCGCTCCCTCCATGCCCGGCGCGGAGGCAGCGTCCACCAGCCGGCCGACCATCTCGTAGGCGGCGTTGTTCATCAGCTCTATGTAGAGCTCCTGCTTGCTCGCGAAGTGCTCGTAGATCAGCGCCTTCGAGATCCCGGCCGCCGCCGCCACATCGTCGATGCGGACGTGGTCCTTATCCGTGGTCGCCGAATGCCTCGTTCGCCGCGGCGAGGATGCTCTGCCGCCGCTGCTCGGCACTCAGGCGGCGGCGCGGCCCCTGGTCCGACATTCGCTCTACCCGTTCGGCCATGAAAGAGAGTTTCACACAGCGACTTCGGTGAGTGTCCCGTCAGTTAGGGAGCGGGACTCAGCTATGCGGCCGCTTCCTCCATAACCTCGGCGCGCATGTCGAAGTTCGCGTGGACCTGGTCGACGTCCTCCTGCTCGTCAAGGGCGTCGAGCAGGCGCAGCAGCTTGCCGGCGTCCCCGGCCTCGACGTCCACCGTCGTCTTGGGATCGACTGCTCGGTGGACTGCACCTCGACGCCCGCCTGTTCGAGCGCGTCGCGCACCGCGCGCAGGTCTGTCGCCTCGCACACGATGCGGATCGAGTCACCCTCGGGCGCGAGGTCGTCGGCGCCGGCGTCGAGGCCTCCATCAGGTCGTCCTCGCTGTAGCGGTCTGCGGGGACGAGCAGGACCCCTTCTTCTCGAACATCCAGGCCACGCACCCCGGTCGCCCAGCTTGCCGTTGGCCAGGTCGAAGATCTTCCGGATCTCGGCGGCGGTGCGATTGCGGTTGTCGGTCAGCACCTCGCACAGGATCGCGACGCCGCCGGGGCCGTAGCCCTCGTAGAGGATCTCTTCGATGTTGGCCGTCGCCGCTCGCCGGCGTCCTTTTTGATCGCCCGATCGATGTTGTCCTTGGGCATGCGTTGTCCCTGGCCTTGAGCAGGGCGAGGCGCAGGCTGGAGTTGCCCGCCGGGTCGGCGCCGCCTGCTTTCGCGGCCATGGTGATGTCGCGACCAAGCTTGGTGAACAACGCGCCGCGCTTGGCGTCAACGACGGCTTTCTGGCGCTTGATCTGCTTCCATTTGGAGTGTCCGGCCATTGCGGTGATTCTAGGAGGAGACCCTGCGGTCGCGAGGGCGAGGCTACGATCAGTGGCCCTACTTAGGAGGTCCTGAATGGAAGCGTCGGCCGTTCGTAACGATGACCTCGCCTCGGAGGCGGGTCAGCGCTGGTGGATGTTCCTCGTGAGCGGGATCGGTCCGGGCGATCATCGCATTGACCGTGTTTCGCTTCGACATCGACAGCGCCGGGGTGATTGGTGCCATCGTCGGCGTGTTCTGCATCGTCGCCGGCGTCCAGCAGTTCGCCACCGTCGGCGTCGCCAGCACCGGATGGAAGATCGTCCACGTGATCCTCGGCCTGTTGTTCGCCGCCGTCGGGGTGCTCGCAACTGCTCATCCCCACCGCACCTTCGTCGAGGTAGCCTCATCTTCGCCTTCTTCCTTGGGATCAAGGGGTTCTTCGACATGATGGTCGCGTTCATGTCCCGCC
>CAVYJN010000007.1:0-725205 GCA_963768885.1 uncultured Solirubrobacterales bacterium
GTTCGTCCGCGGGCGTGCTCGTTGGCACGGCCGGATCGCCGCCTAGGCGGCCCTCGCCGTGCGTGCCGGAGTTGTCAGGCTGGTCAGGTATCGAAGGCTCTCTTCGCCGGCCGCGGCCCAGGCCCGGAACGTTTCCGATCGCTCCAGATCCACCCGCTTCCCGTTCGTGATCGTGCAACTAACGGTACCGCTTGAGCGTTCGAAACTCGCGAGTTTCAGCTCGGACAGCACCCGCAGGCACGTGCCGGCCAGTGCGCCCGGGCGGGGATGGCGCCCGTCGCCTTCCAACGCGACGCGCGTGATCCCGGGCCCCGGCGGGCCAAGTCCCTGCAGCGCACGGTAGATCGCGGTCAGGTGTGGGCGCAGGGCGTGCCGGTGCTCGGCGACGGCGCGCGCGAACTCGACCTCGCCCGCTCCCCACCCCAGATGCAGGAAGCCGCGGGCCTCCGAAGGGCCGCTGCGGGCGAGCATCTCGTGGGCGGCCGCCGTGGGCGGCGGATCCAGCGCGAACACGTGGCTGAACCGCCCCACGGTCTCCGGGAGGCCCGCCAGGCCGGCGTGGTCGGCGAGCAACAGGTCCGCGCTGCCACACGCGGCGCCGGCGCAATGGGGCGAGAGCTTCGCCCACGGCAGGCGCCCGAAGCGCGCCGCGTGGAGGTCGCGCTCGAGCACGGCGGCGCGGCGCGACACGTCCGCGCACACGAGCAGCAGGGACTGGCCGGTCGTCATCAGGTCGCCGACCAGGCCGAGCGCTCCCTGCCCGCGGCGGTCGACGACGGTCCGCGGTCGGCTGTCGGCCGTCGGAGCACTCGCGGGCCCGGCGCCCTCGAACGCCCGCCACACCTCGCTCCACCATGCGTCGTCGCTGATCCGGCACTCGCACGAGCGACAGCTGTCCTCCTCCGCGCCGTCCTCGGCGCCCGCCAAGGGATGCAGCGAGCGCACGACCAGGCGCGGCTCCACCGCGCCCTGCCACTCGTTCGCCTCGAGCCGCGCGGCGAGGTCGTGACGGGTGGCGCCGTCGCGCAGGCTGCCCGAGCCCGGCGCGATGCCGAACCCGACCGCGCGCGAGCGCAGGCCCCCGGAGGTGACGGTGAAGCGCACGTGGCGCCCGCCGCCCATCGGGCGCACGTCGGCGACCTTCGCGGCGGGGACGAGCACGTTGATCGCCGGATTGCCCATGCCGAACGGGCGCAGCGCCTGCAGCTCCTCCGCGAGGTCGAGGCCGAGGGCGTCGCCGGGCACGACGGCATCGACGCGGTCCACCTTCACGAGGTCGGCCGGCGTGAGGGCCGCGCGCGCATGGGCGACCATCGCCGCGCGGAAGCCCTCGACCCGCTCGGCGCGCACCTGCAGCCCGGCGGCCATGCGGTGACCCCCGAAGCCGTCCAGGTGCTCGGCGCACGCGGCCAGCCCCGCGTGGAGGTCATACGGCGAGATGCTGCGACCCGACCCCCGCCCCTCGCCGGACTCCGACATCGCGACCATCACGAACGGACGGTGATAGCGGTCGACCAGACGCGAGGCGACGATGCCGATCACCCCGGGGTGCCAGCCCTCCTGGGCCAGGACGTAGAGCGGATCGCTCGCGCCCCCCGACCCGGTGGCGCCGAGCTCGGCGAGCTGGCGCTCGGCGTCGAAGAGGATCGCCGTCTCGACCGACTGGCGCTCGCTGTTGATCGCATCGAGCTCGCGCGCGATCTCCAGGGCGCGGTCCTCGTCCGCGGTCAGCAGCAGCTCCAACGCCGCGTCGGCGCGGTACAGGCGCCCCGCCGCGTTGATGCGCGGCGCGAGCGCGAAGCCCAGCGTCTGCTCGGTGACGCTCTGGGGGTCGACGCCCGCGACGCGGAGCAGCGCGCGCAGCCCCGGCCGCGAGGTCCCCGCGATCGCGCGCAGGCCGTGCTTGACGAGCGCGCGGTTCTCGCCGACGAGCGGGACCAGGTCGGCGACCGTCGCGAGCGCCACGAGGTCGAGCTGTGCCTCGAGCTCGGCGGGGTCGCGCCCCGCCGCGCGGAGAATCGCCTGCGCGAGCTTGTAGGCGACGCCCGTCGCGCACAGATCGGCCGGATAGCCGTTGACCGACGGGTGCACGACCGGGCAGGCCGGCAGCGCCTCGCCCGGGCGATGGTGGTCGGTGACGACCATGTCCATCCCGAGCTCGCGCGCGCGCTCGACCTCGGCACAGGCGGTGATGCCGCAGTCGGTCGTGACCAGGAGCGCCGCGCCCGCCGCGTGCAGCTCCTCGACCCGCGCGACCGACAGCCCGTAGCCCTCCTCGCGGCTGGGCAGGCGCACGTGCGCCGTGGCGCCGAGCGCCTCGAGCCCCGCCACCAGCACCGCGGCCGAGCAGACCCCGTCGACGTCGTAGTCGCCGTGCACCGCGATCGCGCTGCCCGCGGCCACATGACGCATCACGACGGCGACCGCCTCGTCGATCCCGGCGAACAGACCGGGATCGTGCTGCTCGGAGCCGTCGAGGAACCGCCGGGCCTCGGCCAGGTCCCCGAAACCGCGTCGCACGAGCACCGCTGCGGTCGTATGGCTCACACCCAGGTCGGAGGCGAGCGAGACGGCCCGCTCGTACGGGTATGGATCAGCGCGCCACCGAGCCTCGGCCCTTCCAGTCACCCACCGATGCTAGGAATGGGCGCGGACGGAAGCGGGGCCGGGCGCTACGCGTGCTGTCGCTCGGTGCGCAGGCCCCAGAGGTATGACGCGCCAAGGCCCATCAGCGCGCCTGGGATCGCCTGGAACGCGGTCCCCAGGCTGGTGTCGTTGAGCTCGCCGCCGGCAAGGGCAAACCCGACGACCACGGCGCCCAGCGCCGCGGCGCCGAAGGCGCCGACGATGCCGCCCCAGAAGTGGTCGGGGACGAAGACGGCGAAATGCCAGATCGCGATGCCCATCATCACCCACACCAAGAGGTTCATCGGCGCCTCCCGTGCTTGCGGCCCTTGCGCTGCTGGCGGGCGGCACGCTGCTTCTTGCGCTCCGCGCGCTCGGCGCGCAGCTGCGCGGTGCGGTCGGCGTCGGGTAGCGAGCCGACCGGCGCGGGCTCTTCCTCGAATTCGATCGGCTCCACCGCGCCGTCGGCACCGTCCGCGCCGTTCACCTTCGCCTCCACCTCGTCAAGCTGGAGCTCCTCGACCGGTTCGGGCTCCTCGCGGCGCGCCTTCCGGCGGGCGCGCTTTGCAGCGTCCTCGCCGTCCTCTGCCTCGCGGCCCGCGGTCGTGACCGGGTACGCGGGCACGTATCCGAGCTCCTGCATGATCCGGCGCCTTCGCTGACGATAGGCGGGCTCGCGCTCCTTCCATTCCGTCAGCACCGGCGCAGCGATGAAGATCGACGAGTACGTACCGGACACGATCCCGACCAGCAGCGCGAAGGCGAAGTCCTTCAGGGTCTCGCCGCCGAACAGCAACAGCGCCGTGACGCCCATCAGGGTGGACATCGACGTCGCCAGGGAGCGCGTCAGCACGTCGCTCATCGAGCGGTTGACGATCTGCGTGAAAGCGGCGCGCGGCATGCGCGGCGCGTTCTCGCGGATGCGGTCGAACACGATCACCACGTCGTACAACGAGTATCCGAGGATGGTGAGGATCGCCGCGACCGTCGACGTCGTCACCTCCCGGCCGGTGAGGGAGTAGACGCCCGCCGTGATCAGCAGGTCGTGGAAGAGGGCGATCATCACCGGGATCGCGAACTTCGGCTCGAACCGGAACGCGACGTAGGCCATGATCAGCAGCAGCGAGGCGATGATCGCGATCACCGCGCTGCGAGCCACGGTCTCGCCAAAGGTCGGACCCACGGACTCGCTCGACACGCCGTCCCGGGTCACGCCGAACTCCTGGTCGAGCACGCGCTCGAGGCGCTGGACGCCGCCCGGTCGCAACTCCGCCGTGGAGATCTGCACGACGTGGTCGCCGAGCTCGGGGTTCTCGACCTCCTGGATCTTCGCGTCCGCGATGCCCAGCGGCCGCACCGCGTCGCGCACAGCCTCGACCGTGGCATCGCGCTCGAGGCTCGCGGTCACGCGCGTGCCGCTCTCGAAGTCGATGCCGAAGTCGAGTTGCTTCGTCGACAACGCGACGGAGCCGATCAGCAGGATGCAGCCCGACATCGCGAAGAACCACTTCGACTTGCCCATGAAGTCGAAGTTCCAGGTCATGTGCCGCTCGCCCGCGCCGAGCATCGCAGGGCTGCGCAGGAACTTCGAGCGTCCCATCGTGCCCAGCACCGCCTGCGTGAACAGCACGGCGGTGAACAGCGAGACCAGCGTCCCGACCCCCAGCGTGAACGCGAACCCCTTCACGCCGGCAGTCGCCAGCACGAACAGGATGAACGCGGTGATCAGCGTCACGACGTTCGCGTCGATGATCGTCGCGATGCCGCGCTTGTAACCGGTGGCGATCGCGGACATCGCCGATCTGCCGGCCCGCAGCTCCTCTTTTATTCGTTCGAAGATGACGATGTTCGCATCGGCCGCGATCCCGATCGTGAGGATCAGGCCGGCGATGCCCGGCAGGGTGAGCGTGATCGGGATCAGCTTGATCAAGCCGAAGAAGAGGCCCGCGTACATGAAGAGCGCGAGGCCGGCGATCGCGCCGAGCAGGCGGTAGAAGGCCAGCAGGAACAGGATCACGAGGCCGAAGCCGACCGCGCCGGCGAGCAGGCCCTGGTCCAGTGCCTGCTTTCCGAGCGATGCGGAGACCTGCGTCTCGCTGATCGGCTTGAGGTCGATGGGCAGGGCGCCCGTCTTCAGCACGTCGGCGAGGTCCTGCGCCTCCTGGAGCTTGAACCCACCCGAGATCTGCGCGCCCGTGCGGCCGTCGATCCCGTCCGGGTTCTCGCGGTAGTCGATGAACGGCCGCGAGACGACCTCGCGGTCGAGCACGATCGCGAAGGTCTGGAAGGAGCTCTCGACCGGCTGGCCGGGGATCTGGCGGGTCTGGCCGCGCTCTGCGAGCCGGCGCGTGACCTCCTGGAAGTTCTTGCGCCCCTTGTCGGTGAACTGGAACGTGACGATCGGCTCGCGCGTCGTCGGGTCGTTCTCCTGGCGCGGGTCCTTGAGGTCGGTGCCGCGCACCTCCGGGTTGTCGCGCACGACGAAATAGCGCTCGAAGGGCGCGTCGGAGGGGAGGTTCTCGGGCCTCTCGGCCTTCAGCACCACCGTGCCGGGTGGCACGCGCAGCACCTCGTACCCCTTCGGCACGCGGCCGTCCAGCTCCGCGAGCAGCTCCTTGCGGGAGGAGTCGGGCCCCGCGGCCAGCGTCTTGTTCGCGCGGAACAGGAAGTACTGGCCCTTGGTCGTGTTGTTGTCGTCGATCTCGGGCGGTCGCTGCGAGGCTCGCTTGACGGCCGAGTACAGCCCGTTGATCGGGGTCGTGGGGCTGCCGATCACGTTGCGCTCCCAGTCGTAGAGCTGGAGCTGGGCGGTCGTGCCGACCTGCGCCTTCGCGCGCTCGAGGTTCTTCACGCCCGGCAGGCCGACCGAGATCTGGTCGTTGCCGAGCCGTTGGATCTCGGGCTCCGCGACGCCCAGGCGGTCGACGCGCTCGCGCATGATCTCGATCGCGCGGTCGATCGCCTCCGGCGTGACCTCGCTCTGGGGCGTGGGCTCGCCCTGGTAGACCAGCTCGACGCCGCCCTTGAGGTCCAGGCCGAGCCTGGTCTCCTTGGTCACGATCACGACGGCCGACGCGGCCAGCAGGCCGAGCGTCAGCGCGATCACGAAGAGGTTGCGCCTGCGCGAGGTCATGAGGTCTCCATCCCCGGGGGGATTCTAGACACGGGTACGGGTCGCAATGTCCCTACACAAAGCCGTCCCTCTACCTTTTCGGGGTCAGAACGAGCAAGAGACCGCCGTCGTCGTCGTAGGCCGGGAACACGTCAGCCGTGGCCTTCGCCGGGAGGTCGCCCTCGGCCTCCACCTGCACGGTGCGTCCCAGCACCCTGACGCCCCACTCCAGGGACGTGCCGATCGGGTCGTCCTCGGATTCGAACTTGAGGCCGAGCACCTCCTTGACCGGGCGGCCGAGCGTCGCCTCGTCCTTCAGGCCCGTGAGCTCGAAGCTGCCCCGGCCACAGCCGATGATGCGTGCCTCCGCGTCGCAGACGAAGAACGCGGCGTCCGGCGCCGGGTAGTAATCGTCGAGCAACTCGAACATGAACCCGAATCCGCATTTCTCGCAACCGCGCGGCTTCGCCGAGAACCCGGCCGTGCGATCCTGGGAGTTCAGACGGTTTCCGCAGTTGGGACAGATGAAGATGGGCATCGCACCTCGATGAGAATCGACTTCGGCATCCGTGCCGCGAATCCTGAGCGCCGGCCTCCACGACGCGGTTCCAATTCTGACCGGCCTCCCTGAAGGGGCCGTTAGAAAAGGCTAGCGCCCCGCCCGCGTGTGCCCGGCGGGACCTGCGGCAGGTCGAGGTGCTCGTAAGCCGCCGGGGTCGCGACGCGCCCCCGCGGGGTGCGCTTCAAGAGGCCGCGCTGGAGCAGGTACGGCTCGTACACGTCCTCGATCGTGTCAGCCTCCTCCCCGACCGCGACGGCCAGGGTCGAGAGGCCCACCGGGCCCCCGTCGAACTTCTCCACGATCGCCCTCAGAAGCTCCCGGTCGAGGCGTTCGAGCCCCGCGACGTCGACCTCGAGCATCTCGAGGGCGTCGCTTGCGACGTCCGCGGTCACTATGCCCGTGCCGTGGACCTCGGCGAAGTCGCGCACCCGGCGCAGCAGGCGGTTGGCCACGCGCGGGGTGCCGCGCGCGCGGGCGGCGATCGCCGCGGCGCCCTCCTCCTCGATCCCGACCTCGAGGATGCGTGCCGAGCGGCAGACGATGCGGGCGAGGTCCTCCGGCGGGTAGTGCTCGAGGCGATGCACGACGCCGAAGCGCTCCCGCAAGGGCGTCGTCAGCAGGCCGGTGCGCGTCGTCGCGCCGATCATCGTGAACGGCGGCAGGTCGAGCGTCACGGTGCGCGCGCCGGCTCCCTGGCCGAGCACGATCGGCAGCTTCCGGTCCTCCATCGCCGGATAGAGCGTCTCCTCGACCGCGCGCGTGAGGCGGTGGATCTCGTCGATGAAGAACACCGAGCCCGGCTCGAGCGCGGTGAGGAACGCGGCCACGTCGCCCTTGCGCTCGAGCGCGGGGCCGGCGGTCTGCACCAGCGGGGCGTCGAGCTCGCGCGCGGCGATGTACGCGAGCGAGGTCTTGCCGAGGCCGGGCGGCCCGGCGAGCAGCACGTGGTCGAGCGGCTCGCCGCGGCGCCGCGCCGCCTCGATGAAGAGGCCGAGCTGGCGCTTGATCTGCTCCTGGCCGACGAACTCCTCGAGCGCCTGGGGGCGCAGCGAGCGGTCGAGGTCCTCCTCGCCGGGCCGCGCGGCCGGCACCTGGATGCTGACGTCCCCCGGAGACGGGCTCATGCGGCCTTCACGGCGGTGCGCAGCGCGGCGGCGATCAGTTCCTCGGGCCGGGCGTCCGCGTCCGCCGATCCCGCCGCGTCGTCGAGCATCGACTCGGCCTCCGCCGGGTCGTACCCGAGGCCGACCAGGCCCTCGCGGGCGAGGATGCGGGCGCTTGCCTCGGACGGCGCGGCCGCGGGCTGGGCTGCGAGCTCGCCGGCGAACCGCTCGCGCAGCTCGACGATCACGCGCTCGGCCGTCTTCTTCCCGATCCCCGGAACGACCTGAAAGCGCTTCACGTCGCCGGACGCGATCGCCACGCGGGTGTCGCCGACGGTCGAGCCCGACAGCACCGCGAGCGCCATCTTCGGGCCGACACCGGCGACCGAGATCAGGCTGAGGAACAGCTCGCGCTCCTCGGCGGCGGCGAAGCCGTAGAGGTGGGCGCCGTCCTCGCGCAGGATCAGATGGGTCTGCACCGTCGCCTGCCCGCCGGCGGCGGGCAGCGTCGCGAGCGTGTGCGAAGAGGCGTTCACGCGGAACCCGACGCCACCGCACTCGATCACGGCATGGTCGACCCCGCGCTGCTGCACCTTGCCGGTCAGTGAGGCGATCATGTGTTCGGATTCTGCGCGTACGCCCGGACGCCTCCCCCCGGCGAGCGCATCTGGAACGAGTGGCAGATCGCGAGGGCCAGGGCGTCGGCCGCGTGGTCGGACTCCGGCGGAGCGGGCAGCGACAGCAGGGCGCCGACCATGCGCTGGACCTGCTCCTTGCCGGCGGCGCCGCTGCCGCAGACCGCGAGCTTGACCGCCTGGGGCGTATAGGAGAAGCACGGGACGTCACGTCCCGCCGGCGGCGGCCAGCACGGCGCCGCGCGCCTGGCCGACGGCGAAGGCGCTGCGGACGTTGCGCCCGAAGTAGACCTCCTCGACGGCGACGGCGTCCGGGGTGTGCTCTGCGAGCAGCTCGCCGAGGCGTGCGGCGATCGCGGCCAGCCGCTGTTCGAGCGGCAGCCCCGTCGAGGTCGAGATCACGCCGCCGCAGAGGGCGGTCAGGCGCTGCCCGGACGACTCGACGACGCCGAACCCGGTGGATGCGGTGCCCGGGTCAATTCCGAGGATTCGAAGCGGTGCCTGCGCCGTCATGTGACGCAGTTTCTGCGTCGACGCGGACGTTCCCCCCGAGCTGCAGCTCCCAGCGCGCCCCGTCCTGCATGCGCCCGAGGCCGAGCCACATGAAACCGAGCATCGAGGTCATCAGCTCCTCCCGCGGCACCTCCGGGTGTCGCAGCCACCACTCGGCGAGCGCATACCAGCCGCCCACGATCATCTCCGCGAGCTGCTCGGTCTGCCGGCGGCTCATGCCCGCGCGGGTCTCGGGCGGCTCCATCTCCATCACGTCGGCCATCGCGGTCACGGCGGAGTTCCGCAGCTTCTCCTGGCGCTTGGAGATCTCGGGGTCGGTGACGTCACGCACGAACATGTGGAACGCGTGCGGGTGCTCCTGGACGTAGATGAACCCGGCGTCCGCGGCGTTCTCCATCCGCAGCGGGCCCTCCATGCCGGGCGCCGACGCGGCCGCCACGAGGCGCCCGAGCATGTCCATGGCGGCGCTGTTCATCAGCTCTATGTAGAGCTCCTGCTTGCTCGCGAAGTGCTCGTAGATGAGCGCCTTCGAGATTCCGGCCGCCGCCGCGACGTCGTCGATGCGGACGTGCTCGTACCCGCGGTCGCCGAACACCTGGCTGGCCGCCGCGAGGATGCTCTGGCGCCGCTCCTCCGCACTGAGGCGACGGCGCGGCCCGGGGTCGGAGTTGCGCGAGACCGTCTCGGTCAAGCGGCGGCCTCCTCGAGCACCTCGGCGCGCATGTCGAAGTTCGCGTGGACCTGATCGACGTCGTCCTGCTCGTCGAGGGCGTCCAACAGCCGCAGCAGCTTGCGCGCGTCGGCGGCCTCGACCTCGACGGTCGTCTTCGGCAGCATCGACTGCTCGGTCGCCTGCACCTCGACGCCCGCCTGCTCGAGCGCGTCGCGGACCGCGCGCAGGTCCGTCGCCTCGCAGACGATCCGGATCGAGTCGCCGTCGGGCGCGAGGTCCTCCGCGCCGGCGTCGATCGCGGGCATCAGGTCCTCCTCGCCGTAGCGGCCCGCGTCGACCAGCACGACGCCCTTCTTCTCGAACATCCACGCGACCGACCCCGGCTCCCCGAGGCTCGCGTCGGCGCGCGAGAACATGTGCCGGATGTCGGCGGCCGTCCGGTTGCGGTTGTCGGTCAGGCATTCGATCAGGATCGCCACGCCACCGGGCCCGTACCCTTCGTAGGTGACCGACTCGATCGCGGCCGCGTCGGCCCCGGCGCCCGTGCCCTTGGCGACCGCACGCTCGATGTTCTCCTTGGGCATGCGCAGGCCCTTCGCCTTCTCGATCGCGTTCGCGAGCGCGGCATTGCCCTCCGGATCGCCGCCGCCGTCACGGGCCGCGACCGTGATCGCGCGCGCGAGCTTCGTGAAGAGCTGCCCGCGCTTTGCGTCGGCGGCGCCCTTCTTGCGCTTGATCTGGGCCCATTTCGAGTGTCCGGCCATCGGGGTTGATTCTAGGGAGGGATGCAATGCGCCCATCGCACGGGCGCGCCGCCGCCCCGGGCCGTACGATCGGGCAAACCCCTAAGGAGGCACTGGATGGAAGCGTCGGCAGTTCGTACTGATGACCTCGCCCCGGATGCGGGCCGGCACTGGTGGTGGTTCCTGGTCTCGGGCACGGTGTGGGCGATCTTCGCGCTGACCGTGTTCCGCTTCGACATCAAGAGCGCCGGGGCGATCGGCGCCGTGGTCGCAATCGTCTGCATCGTCGCCGGCTTCCAGCAGTTCGCCTCCGTCGGCGTCTCCAGCACCGGCTGGAAGATCTTCCACGTGATCCTCGGGCTGTTGTTCGTGGCCGTCGGAGTCGTCGCGCTCGCCTATCCGCACCGGACCTTCGTGGAGGTCGCCGCGATCTTCGCGTTCTTCCTGGCGATCAAGGGCTTCTTCGACATCATGGTCGCGTTCATGACCCGCAACGAGACCGACCTCTGGTGGGTGATGCTGATCGTGGGGGTGGCCGAGATCCTGCTCGCCTTCTGGGCGGCGGGGAACTTCGGCCGCGAAGCCGTGCTGCTGATCGTGTGGGTCGGAGCCGCGGCGCTCGCGCATGCGGTCACCGACTTCGTGCTCGCGGCGCGCCTGCACGGCCTGCGGCGGGGCTCCGGAGGGCGGCCGGCGCCGGCCTGAGCGCGGCCGGGCTACTCCCAGCGGAAGCCGGTCGCGCTCGGGCGCGGCTCGAGCGGGCTGCCGGGCAGGCCGTCGGGCGGGTCGTTGAGGTTGTAGCCGCCCGGCGCCACGTCGTTCGGGGTGTCCGGGTGGAACAGCGCCGCGAGGTACTGGATGTGGCCGCGGCCGGGGCCCAGCTCGAACTGGCCGCCGCCGTAGGCGCCGATGCCGCGCTCGGCGAGGTAGTCGTAGGCGTCCATCAGCGCTCTCACGCCGCCGAAGCGTGACGGCTTCACGTTCACCATCCGCGGCGGCCACGGCAGTGCCTCGATGTCGGCGATCGAGTGGATCGGCGCGTCCCAGGTGAGCCGGTCCCGGACAGGCTCGAGCACGGGGCGTGTCTCGTCGGTGACGCCGGGGTCCTCGATCCATGCCTCCGGGAACGCCTCCAGCACCCGCCGGTAGAGGTCGGGGTCCGCCGGGTTGTCGACGACGGTGCCCGTGTAGAAGCTCTTGAGGTCGACCGAGTCGACCGCGCCCGTCTCGACCAGCTGCGCGATCAGCTCGTCGGTCCACGCGGGCGTCGGGTCGAGCTTGAACCTCAGGTCCGGGTAGCGCTCGAGCCGCTTGCGGACCGGGTCGAGCGTGGGCGGTTCCCCGAGGCGCAGCGAGACCACGAACGTGACGGGCCGCAGCTCACGGCCGAGCTCCTGCGCGAGCGTCTTCCCCGACTGGCGCAGCGCGAGGTCGAGCGCGGCGCTCTCGAAGGCCCAGCGGCGGTAGAGCCGCGACACGTCGCCGCGGACCGGCTCCGCGGGGAACAGGTCGAGCGACCCGACGTGGTCGAAGAAGGCGTCGAGCGTCCACGAGCCGGCGAGCTGCTGGACGGGGCCCGCATCCTGGAGCGCGACGTGGTCGAGCGCGTCGTAGGTGACGTCCTCGCCCACCCCCTCGTGGCCGCCGCCGTGCAGGTGGATCACCGTGGAAAGCCGCGTGAAGTCGCTCGACACGGCCTGCTCGAGCGGTTCGAGCGCGTATGCGGACACCTCCAGCGGGAGGCCGGCGAGCCGCTCGTACGTGGTGCCGTTCGTGCTCACACGCCCTCGTCGGGCAGAACGGCCGACATGCGCGCCGCGCGCCGCTGCTGCAACACGGTCACGAGCATCAGGAACAGCGTCACGAAGAAGATCATCGTCGCGATGATGTTGATCTGCGGCGGGATCGCGACCCGCGCGGCGCCCCACACGAACAGCGGGAACGTGATCGTCGAGCCGGCGTTGAAGTTCGTGATCACGAAGTCGTCGACCGACAGCGCGAACGTGAGCAGCGCCGCAGCCAGGACGCCGGGCGCGATCAGGGGCAACGTCACGCGCAGGAACGTCTGCAGCCCGTTGGCGCCCAGGTCCTGGGCCGCCTCCTCGAGATATCGGTCGAAGCCGATCAGCCTCGACCTCACGGTCACGACCACGAAGCTGATGCTGAACATGACGTGGGCGATCAGGATCGTGGTGAATCCGGTCGCGTACCCGACCGACAGGAACAGCGACAGCAGCGACGCGCCCAGCACGACCTCGGGAGTTGCGAGCGGGATGAAGATGAACAGGTTCGTCGGGCCGCGCCCCCGGAACTGGTAGCGCACCAGCGCGAGCGCCATCATCGTGCCGAGGATGGTCGCGATCACCGTCGCGAGCGCCGCGATCTTCACCGAGTTCAACATCGCCTCCCCGATCCCCGGCACCCCGAACGGGTCCTGCCAGTTCTTGAGCGTGAAGCCCTGCCAGGTGAAGTTGAAGCGGCTCTGGGTGTCGTTGAACGAGAACAGGATGATGATCGCGATCGGGAACAGCAGGTAGAGCAGCGCCAGCCCCGCGTACACGTTCAGCGACTGGTTCAACACGCCGCGCCCGAAGGCGAGCAGACGCGGGTGGCGCACAGCGCGCACTCTGCGGGCGCGTCACGGTCGCGGCCTCCATCAGCGCGCCTCCGCGCCCATCAGCGACTCGGTGCCGGCGACCTTCGCCCAGATCAGCACCATCACGAGGATCACCGCCATCAAGACGAACGACAGCGCCGCCGCGGTCGGGTAGTCGGTCAGCTCCAGGTATCTGCTCTGGATCACGTTGCCGATCATCGTCTGGCGCGGGGTGCCGAGCAGCTCGGCGTTGATGAAGTCACCGGCCGCGGGAATGAACGTCAGCAGCACGCCCGCCACGACGCCCGGCATCGACAGCGGCAATGTCACACGCGTGAAGACGGCGCGGCGCGTGCCGTAGAGGTCGTAGCCGGCCTCGAGCATCCGCGGGTCGATCCGCTCGAGGCTCGCGTACAGCGGCAGGATCATGAAGGGCAGGAAGTTGTAGGTGATGCCCGCGATCACCGCCCCGCTCGTCGCAAGGATGTGGCCGTTGTCGCCCAGCAGCCCGACCGCCTTCAACGTGTCCACGACGGCGCCGTTGTCCGCAAGGATCGTCTCCCACGACAGCGTGCGGATCAGGTAGGTCACGAAGAACGGCAGGATCACGAGCAGCAACAGCGCCGTCTTCCACTTGCCCCCGCGGAACGCGATCGCGTACGCGAGCGGATAGCCGATCGCGAGCGCGATCAGCGTGGCCGTGCCGGCGTACACGAACGACCGGATGAACTGCTCGTCGTAGTTCTTGATCGCGTCCGTGTACGTCTCGAAATGCCAGTTGAACTGGTAGCCGGTGAAGATCGTCCCGGTCTCGAGCGACGTGCGCCCCATGTAATAGAGCGGCACGAGGAAGAAGAACACCAGCCACAGCAGGCCCGGCGCGAGCAGCAGGTACGGCAGGAGCCCCCGATGCCTCTGGAAGAAGGTCACGGCGGGCTCCCCCCGCGGTCGTCTCGGCTAGGCGCCGATGGCGCGCTGGAAGGCGGCGTCGATCTCCGCCTCGTCCTCCGGCGAGAACGTGTTGAAGTTGTGCGTCTTGGCCAGGTCCGGGAACACGAGCTCGTTCTCGGCGATGCTCCGGATCGGTCTTCTCGAGCACCGCCTTGACGCCCTTCGACCGGCGACACGTAGTTGATGTATGCCGTGAGCTGGGCGGCGATCTTCGGGTCGTACACGAAGTCCATGTACTTCTCGGCCGTGAACGCGTGTGGAGCGCCGACCGGGATCTGCATGGAGTCCGTGAAGATCATGAAGCCCTCGTCGGGCTGCGAATAGCCGACGTTCTTGTTGTCGAGGGCCATCTGTGGCGCGTCCCCGGACCAGCCGAGGATCAGCGAGGAGTCGCCGCGGGCGATGTCGCTTGTGTACTCGTTGCCGGTGAACTTCCGGATCTGGCCGTCCTTGGAGGCCTTCTCGATCTTGTCGATCGCCTGCATCACCTGGTCCTTGGTCGCGTCGTCGGGCTTGATGCCCTCCGCCGAGCAGCACGGAGCCGACCGTGTCTCGCATCTCGGTGAGCATCGTGACCTTGCCCTTGAACTTGGGGTCGAACAGGGCGTCGAGCGTGGTGACGTCGCCGCCGGTCAGGTCCTTGCGGTAGATCAGCAGCACCTGGCCCGTCTGCCATGGCACCGAGAACTCACGCTTGGGGTCGAACTCGGGGCTGGCGACGGCAGGCTCGATGTTCTTCACGACGTTCGGCATCGCCGACTTGTCGAGCTTCTGGACGTAGCCGAGCTGCTTCATCCGGTTGGCCATCCAGTCGGTCACGACGTGCAGGTCGCGGCCGCCCGAGTTGCCCGGCGGCGTACTGCTGGCGCACCTTGCCGAAGAACTCGACGTTGTCGTTGATCTCCTCGACGTACTTGACCTTGGTGCCGTACTTGTCCTGGAACTGGTCGAGCGTCGGGTGGCTCTTGCCCTTCACGTCCATGTAGTACGACCAGTTCGCGAAGGTCATGTTCTTGGCGATCTCGCCCTTGGGGATCGTCTTCGCCGAGTCCGCGGACCCGCCGTCGTCGCCGCACGCGGCGAGGAAGCCGATCACGCCGAGGCTCATGGCGCCCGCGCCCGCGCGCCTCATCAGGGTCCTGCGGCTGAGGCCGGAGGCCGTCATCGCATCGATCGCGCGCTCGATGTCCCATTCGTTGCTCAACTTCTCTCCTCTCGATTTGCGCCCGGTGCCTGCGCCAACGTCAGCGCATCATCGGGGAGCTCATTGTGATCCTCGCCCGCGGGCGAGGCGCCGTTCGCGGCGACGACATGCATGTGCTCTGGCATCCACGACAGCCGCACCCGCGCGCCCGCGCCCGGAAGTGTCTGGCGCTGCGCCTCGTCGGCGTTGGGAACCAGCACGGTGAGCGGGACGTCGCCGGAAATCTTCACGATCATCTGGGTCGCGGTCCCGAGGTACACGGCCGACTCGACCACGCCCTCGACGCTCGGCTGCCCGGGCGGGGCGGGCTCGTCGACCAGCGCGACCCGCAGCTTCTCGGGGCGCACGACCGCATGGCAGTGCTCGCCCTGCCGCACTCCGCCTCCCCGCGTCGTGACGGTCGGGCCGCTTTCGAGCCTCAGCCGCACCTCACCGTCGCCGGCCGACTCGACCTGTGCCGGCATCAGGTTCGACACCCCGATGAACCCGGCGACGAAGCTGGTCCGCGGGCGCTCGTACACGTCCTCGGGCGCCGCGAGCTGCTCGACCACGCCGCGGTTCATGACCGCGATGCGGTCCGACATCGTGAGCGCCTCCTCCTGGTCGTGCGTCACGTAGACGAACGTGATGCCGACATCGCGCTGGATGCCCTTCAGCTCGACCTGGAGCCCCTTGCGCAGCTTCAGGTCGAGGGCGCCGAGCGGCTCGTCGAGCAGCAGCACCGCGGGCCGGTTGATCAGCGCCCGCGCGAGCGCCACGCGCTGCTGCTGGCCGCCGGAGAGCTGGCGCGGCTTGCGATTCGCCTCCGCCCCGAGGCCGACCCGCTCGAGCTCCTCGCGCACGCGGCGGCGCACCTCGTCCTTGGCGACGCGCTTGCGCCGCAGGCCGAAGCCGACGTTGTCCTGGACGCTCAGGTGCGGGAACAGCGCGTAGCTCTGGAAGACCGTGTTGGTGGGCCGCTTGAACGGGGGCACGCCCTCCACGTCGGTGCCGTCGATCAGAATCCGGCCCTCGGTGGGCACCTCGAAGCCGGCCACCATGCGCAGGGTCGTGGTCTTCCCGCAGCCGCTCGGGCCGAGCAGCGTGAAGAACTCGCCGGCGCGGATCTCGAGGCTCAGGTCCCGCACCGCCGGGAAGTCACCGAAGCGCTTGGTCACGCCCTCGAGTTCGACGCTCGGGCGCGACGCGCCGTCAGCGCGATCGGCTGTTGCGCTCACTCTCCGCTGCTTCCCTCGGTCGGCGCCGGATTCGGTCCGCATGAGCATCAGCACGGCTACACGCTATGTAGCGCTCAGGACGCCTGCAATGGGCGACGGTCCTAAAGATGAGTGAAGCCATTGTCCCGGTCGAATAATTAAATCAGTCGGATTTGGCCCAAGAGCCGGTCGCAACCGCCTTGTCTCTGCTCCTAAGCAGCTATAACGTTATACGTGCCGTCGAGTGGCATCCAAGTTCAGCGAGGAGGAGCGTGATGGCAGCCAACGTGGGAGTCGAAGAGGCCGCGCCACGCGGGACCCGGGGAAGCGACCTCCAGGAGCTGGCCAAGCGCCATCTCTGGATGCACTTCACGCGCATGGGCTCATATCGCGACCACGAGGTCCCCGTGATCGTGCGAGGCGAGGGGTGCTACGTCTTCGACGAGCACGGGAAGCGCTATCTGGACGGCCTCTCGGCCCTCTTCTGCGTCAACGCCGGCCACGGCCGCGCGGAGCTCGGCGAGGCGGCGGCACGCCAGGCCCGCGAGCTCGGCTTCTACGTCAACTGGAGCTACGCGCATCCGCCTGCGATCGAGCTGGCCGCGCGCATTGCCGACCTCGCCCCCGGGGACCTCAACCGGGTCTTCTTCACGTCCGGCGGATCCGAGGCGGTCGAGTCCGCGTGGAAGCTCGCGCGCAACTACCACCACGTCCGCGGAGAGTCCAAGCGCACCAAGATCATCGCCCGCGAGCTGGCCTACCACGGCACCACCCTGGGCGCGCTCGCCGCGACCGGCCTGACCTCGCTGCGCGCCCAGTTCGAGCCGCTCACCCCCGGCGGCTGCCACGTCCCGAACACGAACAGCTACCGCTGGCCGGCCGATCGCGACCCGCTCTGGGCGGCCGACGCGATCGAGGAGCGGATCCTGTTCGAAGGGCCCGAGACCGTCGCCGCGGTGATCCTCGAGCCGGTTCAGAACGCGGGCGGCTGCTTCGTGCCGCAGGACGGCTACTTCCAGCGGGTGCGCGAGATCTGCGACCGCCACGGCGTGCTGCTGATCTCCGACGAGGTGATCTGCACCTGGGGCCGCATCGGCCACTACTTCGGATCGCAGCGCTACGGCTACCAGCCGGACATCATCACGACGGCGAAGGCGCTCACCTCCGCATACGCCCCGATGGGCGCGATGATCGTGTCGGACCGCGTCGCGGAGCCGTTCATGAAGGGCACGGCGATGTTCGCGCACGGCTTCACGTTCGGCGCCCACCCGATCGCGGCGGCGGTCGCGCTCGCGACACTCGACATCTACGAGCGCGAGGACCTGCCCGGGCACGTGCTCGCCCACGAGGACGAGTTCCGCGCGTCGCTCGAGCGGCTGCGCGACCTGCCGATCGTCGGCGACGTGCGCGGCGCCGGCTACTTCCAGGCGATCGAGCTCGTCAAGGACAAGGAGACCAAGGAGAGCTTCGACAGCGACGAGTCCGAGAAGCTGCTGCGCGGGTTCCTGTCGGGCGAGCTCTACCGCCGCGGGCTGATCTGCCGTGCCGACGATCGCGGCGACCCGGTGGTGCAGCTTTCCCCGCCGCTGATCGCGGGGCCCGAGCAGTTCCAGGAGATCGAGACCATCCTGCGCGACGTGCTGAGCGAGGCGTGGGACCGGATGGCCGCCTGAACGTGGTGGATCGGGGATGCTGACCGTTCAGAGCCTGCTGGACGAGCTGGGGCTCTCGGCGCTGACCGGGAAGGAGGCGGCCGAGTCGCCGATCCGCTGGGTCCACATCAGCGAGCTGCTCGACCCCACGCCGTGGATGTCCGGGGGCGAGCTGCTGCTCACGACCGGGATCCAGCTGCACACCGAGGACCAGCAGCGCGCGTTCGTGCGCCTGCTGGTCGACCATCACCTCGCCGGGCTGGGCTTCGCGACCGGCATCGATCACGAGAGCGTCCCGCCCGCGATCCTCGAGGAGGCAGAGCGCCATGGCTTCCCGCTGTTCGAGGTGCCCTACGAGATGCCGTTCATCGCGATCACGGAGAAGGCGTTCGCGCGCCTCGTGAACGAGCAGTACGAGGTGCTGCAGCGCGGCATCGCAGTCCATCGCCGCCTCGAGCAGCTGGTGCTCGAGCAGCGCGGCCTCCAGGAGGTCGCGCGGGCGCTGTCGGCGGCGATCGGAGGGACGATCGTGATGCTGGACTGGCACGGCGAGCAGATGGCCTCCGCCAACTTCCGCCGCGAGCTCTCGCCCCCGGTGCTCGAGTCCATCCGCGCGGAGGCGGATGCGCGCAACGAGTCCGGGCGCCCGATCTCCTTCGAGCCGGCCCACGACGACCTCGCGGGCCGTGCGCTCGCGCTTCCGGTCGCGGCCGAGCCGCAGGGCGGTCCGCGCGCGTGGATCATCGCGATCAGGGACACCGGCGGGCTCGGCGAGTTCGAGCGGCTGATCCTGCAGCAGGCGGTGACGATCGTCGCCCTCGAGCTGATGCGGCGCCGCGTCGTGCGCGACACCGAGCGCCGCCTCGCGGGCGACATCCTCGCCGAGCTGGTCGCCGGCGAGCTCGACGAGAGCGAGCTGCGCGGGCGCCTGCGTCCCTTCGGAGTCGGATCGCGCGCCGCCGTGCTGGTCTTCGCGCTCGGCGATCCCGAGGCCGCCGAGACCACGCTCGAGGCGGCGATCGTCGAGGCCGGCGGCCCCGCGCTCGTCGCGAGTCGCGACGGCCTGCTCTGCGCGATCGTGGACGGATCGGTAGAGGACCCGATCGCGCTCGCGGCGAAGGCGCGGGCAGCGCTCGCGCGAGAGCACGGGACCGTCCGCGCCGCGACCAGCCGGGTCTCGGACGTCGCGGAGCTGAAGCGCTCGTTCTTCGAAGCGCGGTACGCGCTCGAGGCCACGGCGATCATGGACGGGCACGCACCCGAGGTGTCGTCCTGGCGTGACCTCGGCGCCCTCCAGTTCCTGCTGTCCGTCCAGGAGGACGAGGCTCTGCGGCTGTTCTGCGAAAGCGTGCTCGGTCCGATCGAGAACGGCGAGGGGGAGTACGGCGGCGAGCTGCTGCGCTCGCTCGAGGCGTTCGTGGAGCACAACGGGCAATGGGAGCGCGCCGCCCGTGAGCTCTACTGCCACCGCCACACCCTGCGCTATCGGATCCGGCGCATCGAGCAGCTCACGGGCCGCGATCTCTCGAGCGCCCGTGACCGGATCGAGTTCTGGCTCGCACTGAAGGCGCGGGAGCTGGTCGGATGACCGCGGCCGCCCGTGCGCCGCGAGAGTTGAGCGTGGCGATCCTCGGCGCCGGCGGGACAATCGCCCCGGCGGTCGTGAGGGACCTCGCCGAGTCCGAGGAGGCCTCCAGTCTGATCCTCCTCGACGTCAACGAGAAGCGTGCGGCGGCCGTCGCCCGCGAGCACGGGGGCTCCCGTGCGCAGGTGCGGACGGCCGACGCGCGCTCGGGGCTCGCCAAGGCCCTCGAGGGCTGCGACGTGCTGGTGAACTCGGCGAGCTACCGCGTGAACCTCGATGCGATGCGGGCCTGCCTGGAAGCCGGCTGCCACTACATCGACCTCGGAGGGCTCTACTGGCTGACCGGGCGCCAGCTCGAGATGCACGACGACTTCGAGCGCGCCGGCCTGCTGGCCCTGCTGGGCATGGGGTCGAGCCCGGGGAAGACGAACGTGATGGCGGTGGCGGCGGTCCGCGCGCTCGGCGAACGCGCCCAGCGCATCGACGTCTTCGCCGCCGGCCGTGACCTGGATCCGCCCGACGGCCCGTCCTACCCGTACGCCGTACAGACGCTCGTCGACGAGCTGACCATGCGGCCGATCGTCCTGCGCGGCGGTGAGCCGCGGGAGATCGCGCCGCTCACCGACGGCGGGCCGGTCGACTTCGGCGACCCGGTCGGGGACGCGTACACGATCCACACGCTGCACTCGGAGCTGCGCACGTTCGGCGAGAGCTTCGGCTGCGAGCAGGCGAGCTTCCGGCTGTCGCTCTCGCCCGCGGTGCTCGACCGCATCCGGGACCTCACCAGGGCATCGCGCGAGCGGATCGACGCCGCCGCGGCCGATGCGGTTCCCCCGTCCTCCGGAACCGTGTCGGTGCACATGATCGACGCTTGCAGCGGGGGTCGCAAGACGAGGGTGCGCGCCGTGACCCGGCCGATCGAGTCGTGGGGGCTCGGCGGCGGGGTCGTCTCGACCGGCGCCCCGGCCGCAGCCGCGGTGCGGCTGCTTGCGCGGGGCGCGATCGAGGCGCGCGGCGCGCTTCCTCCCGAACGGTGCGTCGACCCCGACGACCTGTTCCCTGAGCTGGAACGGCGCGGCACGACCTTCGAGGTGAGCGAGGGGACGACCGAAATTTGCTTAGCCGCAAATTTCGGGAGCTCCGAGGTTCGGGCGTGAAGGTCGGCGTTCCGACCGAGATCAAGTCCGACGAGTACCGGGTCGCACTGACGCCGGCCGGGGCCCGGGAGCTGACCGAGGACGGCCACGAGGTGCTGATCCAGGCGGGCGCGGGCGACGGCAGCTCGATCGACGACGCGGCCTACGCGGCGCAGGGGGCCAGGATTGCTCCCGACGCCGAGGCCGTGTTCGCCGAGGCCGACATGGTGCTCAAGGTCAAGGAGCCCCAGCCCGGGGAAGTCGCGATGCTGCGGCCCGGGCAGATCCTCTTCACGTACCTGCATCTCGCCGCCGATCGCGAGCTCACGGTCTCGCTGGCCGAATCCGGCGCGACGGGCGTCGCCTACGAGACCGTCGAGGACACCGAGGGCAAGCTTCCGCTGCTCGCCCCGATGAGCGAGATCGCGGGCAAGCTTGCCACGCAGGCGGGCGCGTTCATGCTGGAGAAGCCGTTCGGGGGCCGCGGGGTGCTGCTCGGCGGCGTGCCGGGCGTCGCGGCGGCGACGGTGATGATCATCGGCGGCGGGGTCGTCGGCATGAACGCCGCCTTCATCGCGATCGGGATGGAGGCGGACGTGTTCGTCTTCGACAAGTCGATCGACCGGCTGCGCGGCCTCGACATGGTCCTGAACGGCCGCGCCTCCACGGTCTATTCCTCGACGCTGTCGGTCGAGGAGATGCTCCCCCGCGCGGACCTCGTGATCGGAGCTGTGCTCGTGCACGGCGCGCGCGCGCCGCGCGTCGTCAAGCGCAACCAGCTCGCGCTGATGAAGCCCGGCGCCGTGCTCGTGGACGTGTCGATCGACCAGGGCGGCTGCTTCGCGACGTCTCGCCCCACCACGCACAGCGACCCGACCTACGAGGTCGACGGGATACTTCACTATTGCGTCGCGAACATGCCCGGGGCAGTGCCGATCACGTCGACCTACGCGCTCACGAACGCGACCCTGCCGTATGTCCTCATGCTCGCCGAGCACGGCGTTCCGGGTGCGATCGCGCAAGACCCGGGGCTGCGCCTCGGCGTGAACGTCGCCGGCGGGCATGTCACCCACCAAGCCGTTGCAGGCAGCCTCGACCTGCCGCTCGTGGCGCTCGACGAGGCGCTCCGCACCACATCTGCCGCGTAGAAATTCGAAGAAGGAGAGAGACGATGGCGACCGCCGCAAAGTCCACCCAAGAGCTCAGTAACTTCATCGACGGGGAGTCGCGGCCGGCCGCCGACGGTGCGAGCGAGCCGATCCTCAACCCCGCGACGGGCGAGCGGATCGCCACGGCGCCGCTCTCGGGCGAGGCCGACGTGGACGCCGCCGTGCAGGCGGCCAAGGGCGCCTTCAAGGAATGGTCGGAGACGCCGCCCGGCGAGCGCGCACTCGCCCTCCTGCGGATCGCCGACGCGCTCGAGGAGCACGGCGACGAGCTGTCGCAGCTCGAGTCCCTCAACGTCGGCAAGCCGGTCGAGTCGATGAAGGCGGACGAGATGCCGGTGCTGGTCGACAACCTCCGCTTCTTCGCCGGGGCCGCACGGACGCTGGACGGACTCGCCACGGGCGAGTACATGCGCGGATACACATCGATGATCCGCCGCGAGCCCGTCGGCGTGGTCGGGCAGATCGCGCCGTGGAACTACCCCCTGATGATGGCGATCTGGAAGATCGGCCCGGCGCTCGCGGCCGGCAACACCGTGGTGCTGAAGCCGTCCGAGCAGACGCCGCTGACGGCCGCGCGCCTCGCCGAGCTGGCCGCCGAGCACCTGCCGAAGGGCGTGTTGAACGTGATCTTCGGTCACGGCGAGCCCGCCGGCGCCGGCCTCGTGCGCCACCCCGACGTCGCGATGGTCTCGCTCACCGGCGACGTCGCGACCGGCCGGGAGGTCGCACGCGCGGCGTCGGACACGCTCAAGAGAGTGCACCTCGAGCTCGGCGGGAAGGCTCCCGTGGTCGTGTTCGACGACGCGGACCTCGCGGCCGTCGTCGAGGGCGTCAAGGTCGCCGGCTATTTCAACGCCGGCCAGGACTGCACCGCGGCGACGCGCGTGCTCGCCGGGCCGAAGCTGCACGACGAATTCGTCTCCGAGCTCGGTCAGGCGGTCGGGTCGCTGAAGATGGGCGACCCGGGGGACGCGAACACGGAACTCGGCCCGGTCGTCTCGGAGGCCCAGCGCGAGCGCGTCACCGGGTTCCTCGACCGCGCCCCCGGCAACGCGCAGGTCGTGACGGGCGGGAAGGCCGCCAACGGCAAGGGCTTCTTCGTCGAGCCCACCGTCGTGGCCGGCCTCGAGCAGGGCGACGAGATGATCCAGCGCGAGGTCTTCGGGCCGGTCGTGACCGTGCAGCGCTTCTCCTCCGACGAGGAGGCGATCGCGTGGGCCAACGGCGTCGACTACGGCCTCGCGGCGAGCGTGTGGACGCGTGACGTCGGCCGCGCGATGGACGCCGCGCGGCAGTTGCGGTTCGGGACGGTGTGGGTCAACGACCACATCCCGCTCGTGTCGGAGATGCCCCACGGCGGCTTCAAGCAGTCCGGCTACGGCAAGGACCTGTCGATCTACGCGCTCGAGGACTACACCGAGATCAAGCACGTGATGGTGAACCTGGCGCACTAGCGCTTGCCAGGGCGGAAAGGCGACCTCGGGCGCGGACGCGCGTCAATGAGGCGTGGTCTTGCGGCGATCAGATCAGTGCTTGCCCGGAAAATCCAGATCGTCCATCGCCCGCTTGAAACGGCTCCGGCTCGGGGGTTGTTCTCGGAAGAATCTTCGATACCGCCTACCGCAACTGGGGCAGCGCCGCAGAAACCTTTGGTCGGGAGCGTCGCATTGGGGGCAAGTGTTCATCGCCGGCGGCTCCTCCTCGGGCCAATCCTGCGGCGAGACGATGCCCTTCTCCTCCACAAGACCAAACGTAAGCGCCTGGGCCCGCAATCACAAGCATCGGCACGGCGAGGGTATGGACGAATGAGTCGCGCAGCCTCAGGAGTCGGCGTGAGCGTCTTGCTGGGACAGGCCGAGGGCTTGGAGAGCTTCGGCTCTCTCCTGGTAGAGCCGCCACTGAACGATGCGTCCGTCGTGGAAGGTCACAACCACAACGCTGTGTGCTTCGACCTCGACTCCGTCCCGGCCGCAGAAGTGCGTTCGGTTCGGTACCACGATGTGCTCGCCGCACTCGATGAACTCGTCCGGAGAGACGGTGACGCGACCGAACATCTCAAAGAAGGTATTCCAAAATCCTCGGACTGCCTCGCGTCCGCGGTAGATGCCTGCCTCGACTCCTCGGGACCGCGACCAGTCGACCTCAACCCCGTCGTCGTTATACCGAGCCGCCGCGTCGAGGTCGCGCCGATTGAAGGCGTCGATCACTCGGCGCACGACCTCCACGTTCTCCTGCGACATGGGTCTAGAGGCGGAGCGTGACCTGAACGAGGCGGGCCCGCCTGCGCGGGCCCGCCCGATGGGCAACGGTCGCGCTACTCGTTCTTCGCCATCGCAAGAAGCTGCTCGCGATCCATCTTCCCGACGAGGTTCGGGTGTTCCGTCTCCATGTGCCGCTCCGCTGCGGCGATGAGGTCGTCGTCAGTTTCGCCCCGCACGGTCGCACCGCACTGGCAGTTGATCACCTTCGCCATTTGCTTCTCCTCCTCGTGCCGATCCAGGTTGCCTTTCCAAGATACCGTTACCCTGCCGCCGGTGCAGATCGTCAGCTACAGGACCGAGCGGGGCGTGCGCGCCGGTGTCCTGCGGGACGGAATCGTGCGAGACGCATGGGACCGCCTCGACCCCGGCTCCTCCCGCGCGAGCGTTCGCGAGCTGCTCGAGCACGACATGCTGGGCAGGCTCGACGCCGCGCTCGACGGCGAGGGCACCCCCCTCTCCGAAGTCGAGCTCCAGGTTCCGGTACCGGACCCCGAGAAGATCGTCTGTATCGGCCTGAACTACCGCAAGCACGCGGAGGAAGCCGGGATCGACCCACCCTCCTCCCCCACGTTCTTCGCCAAGTACCGCAACGCCCTCAGGCCTGCCGGCGCGGACGTGAGGCTGCCTGCGGCGAGCGAGAAGGTCGACTACGAGGCCGAGGTGGCGTTCGTGATCGGCCGGCGCGCGCACGACGTGTCGGAGAGCGCCGCGCTGGGCCACGTGGCCGGCTACATGCTGCTCAACGACCTCTCGGCGCGCGATCTGCAGTTCGCCACGCCGCAGTGGATGCCCGGGAAGGTCTTCGACGGCGCCGCTCCGTGCGGGCCCGCACTCGTCACACCGGATGAGGCCGGCGACCACGACGCGATCGGCATCGAGCTGGCGCTCAACGGAGAGACCATGCAGTCCGACGACACGGGCGATCTGATCTTCTCGGTGCCCGCCCTCGTCGCGCACCTCTCGCGCCTCATGACGCTCGTGCCCGGGGACATCGTGTCGACGGGCACGCCGTCCGGGGTCGGCAGCGCGCGGCAACCGCGCGTGTGGCTCAAGGACGGCGACGAGGTCGTCGTCTCCTCGCCCACCCTCGGGCGGCTCGTTAACCGGATCCGGCGCTAGCGCCCGCTAGAAGCCGACCGGGTGACGCGCGGTGAACGCGCGGCTCGAGCGCGCGGCCTTGCGCCAGTTCGGCCCGCGGGGACCGGGGCCCGAGGTGTCGAAGCGCAGTCCCGCGATCACGACGTAGGCATGGCCCGGGTTGGTGTAGACCGTGATCCACTGCCCGCGACCGGTCTCGCCCCACTGCATGAACGCGCTCGAGTGCAGCGGGCGCTTGAGCAGCCCGCCGCCGCGAAGGGCGAAGCTGACGCTGCCCGAGCAGTCGTAGCCCGAGTCGTTGAAGCGCCGGTGCCCGCCGCCGTAGCGGTAGGGCTTGCCCACGATGCGGTTGGCCGCGTAGATCGCGTTCTTGACCTCCGCGGGCGCGGACTCCGGTGCGATCGCCGTCCTGCCGTCTCGCGACAGCTGCGCCGTGGGCGCAGGGGTGGTGAGCGGGGGCGTCGCGCCGATGCCGCCCGAGGGGCCCTCGGGCGCTGGCGGCGGAACGCCCGCGCCGCCCGTGGCGGCACCGGCGACCGGGCTCGCGACCAACGCGGTCGCGACGGCCACGAGAACGAAAACCGATAGGGCGTATGTACGTCCAAGCGCGGGAACGCGCAAAGAAACAACTCCTTCGTGAGCCTGCGGGGTTAGCTGACGGACTGGCGCTAAAGGAGCCTGCGCCTCCACACAACCGTGTGGATTAGCCCCAACTTCTCGGGTCCCCCGTCCTCCGCGACAGCGGAGGTTCGGCGTTTGCCCAGTTACAGCCGCGGCAGTCTAGAGGAAACCTCCGACGGCTGCACGATGTGTCAAGTACCCATCGGCATCACATCTCCAAACCTTTGTTCGCATGCGGGATAGGGACGCATGTGCGACACCGCACTAGCGGCGCCGGATATCTCAGACCGCGAACTTGCCGTCGACCTGCAGCTGCTCGCCGTCGACGGTGATGCTGCCGCCCCGGCGCAGGTCGCAGACCATGTCCCAGTGCACCGCGGAGTCGTTGGTGCCGCCCGTCTCGGGATAGGACATGCCGACCGCGAGGTGGATCGTCCCGCCGATCTTCTCGTCGAGCAGGATCTCCTTGGTGAACCGGTCGATGCCGTAGTTCGTGCCGATGCCGAGCTCGCCGAGGCGGCGCGCGCCCTCATCGGTGTCGAGTGTCTTGATCAGGAAGTCCTCGTTGCGCTCGGCGGACGCGTCGACGACCTTGCCGTCCTCGAAGCGCAGTTTCACGCCGGCGACCTCGCGCCCGCCGTACACGGCGGGATAGGTGAAGGTCACCTCGCCGGTGGCCGAGTCCTCGACGGGGCCGGTGAAGAACTCCCCGTCGGGCATGTTGTGCCGGCCGTCGGCGGCGATGAAGGTGCGCCCGGAAACGTTCAGGGTGAGGTCCGTGCCCGGCCCCTGGATGCGGATCTCCTCCTTGCCCGTGATCCACTCGGCGAGCCGGTGCGTGTCCTCGGACTGGAGCCGCCATGCCTCGACGGGATCGTCGCGGTCGCACAGGCACGCGCGGTAGTAGAAGTCCTCGTAGTCGGCGAGCGACATCTCGGCCTCCGCGGCGTAGGCGTGCGTCGGGAAGAGCGTCAGGCTCCAGCGGAACTCACCTGCCGCCGTGCGACGCATCATCGTCTCCATCAGCGGCTTCGCCGCCGCCTGGCGGCGCGTCTGGCGCTCTGGCTCCACGCCCGACAGCGCGCGCGTGTTCTCGTCCGCCATCAGACGGATGCGCGCGTCGGCGTTCTCGGCCGCCCACATCGCGCCCGGCGAGATCCAGTCGAGCTGCGAGTCCTTGGCGTACTTGAAGAACGACGCGGCCTGACCCTCCATGATCAGCTCGACGATCGGCAGGCCACCGGCCTTGACGACCTCGTCGTAGACGGCGAGCGCGAGCGGCTCCGCCGCGGACTCGCCCTGGATCAGGGTGATGTCGCCCTCCCCCACCCGGGCCGAGTAGTGCACCAGGATGCGGGCCAGTGCCTCTGCGCGCTGATCTCTCATGCGTCGCTACTTCGCTCGTGAAGGCGCATGTCCTCCCGCGCCCCGAGGGCCAGGAACAGGGCGTGGAGCCTCAGGTCGTCCGTCAGCTCGGGGTGGAACGCCGCGACGAGCATGTTGCGCTCGCGCGCCACGACCGCATGCCCGTCGACGTCGGCCAGCACCTCGACGTCGTCACCGGCGCGTTCGATCCAGGGGGCCCGGATGAAGACGGCCCGCAGCGGCTCGTCCCCCAGGCCGCGAACGCTCACGTCCTGCTCGAAGCTGTGCACCTGGCGCCCGAAGGCGTTGCGGCGCGCGTCGATGTCCATGAGGCCAAGATGCCCGCGATCGAGCACGATCAGGCCCGCGCATGTGCCGAGCACGGGGCGCCCCGACCGCGCGAGGTCACGGATCGGCTGCTCGAGTCCGTAGGCGGCGATGCCCTTCTCGATCGTCGTGCTCTCCCCGCCGGGGACGATCAGGCCGTCGAGGGCTTCGAAGTCCGCGCGCGTGCGGACCTCGGCGGCGGAGGCACCCAGGCGCTCGAGCGCGCGCCGGTGCGCCTCGAAGTCGCCCTGGACCGCAAGCACCCCGATGCGGGGCCGGGATCGTGTTTCAGGACCTGCGGGCGGAGTGGCCTCGACGCTACCAGCCACGGTGCTGCAGGAGGCTGCCCTCGTCGAGCTCCTTGACGTCGAGCCCCGGCATCGGCTCGCCGAGCGATTCGGAGGCCTCGGCGATCGCCTTCGGGTCCTGGTAATGCGTCGTCGCATGGACGATCGCGCGCGCGCGCGCCGGCGGATCCGAGGACTTGAAGATCCCCGAGCCCACGAAGACGCCCTCCGCGCCGAGCTGCATCATGAGCGCGGCATCCGCGGGCGTCGCAAGACCGCCGGCCGAGAAGTTCACGACCGGCAGGCGGCCCTCGTCCGCGACGGCACGCACGAGGTCGAGAGGGGCGCGCAGCTCCTTGGCCGCGGACGCCAGCTCGGACCCGTCGATGGAGGCGAGCCGCCGGATGCCCGACCGGATCGCGCGCATGTGACGCACGGCCTCGACCACGTTCCCCGTTCCGGCCTCGCCCTTGGTGCGGATCATCGCCGCGCCCTCGGAGATGCGGCGGAGAGCCTCACCGAGGTCCGTCGCGCCGCACACGAAGGGCACCTTGAAGCCCCACTTGTCGATGTGGTTCGCCTCGTCGGCAGGCGTGAGGACCTCCGACTCGTCGATGTAGTCGACCTCGAGCGCCTCGAGCACCTGCGCCTCGACGAAATGGCCGATGCGCGCCTTCGCCATCACCGGGATCGTCACCGACTCCTGGATCTCGCGGATCTTCGCGGTGTTCGCCATCCGCGCGACGCCGCCCTCCTTGCGGATGTCGGCCGGAACCCGCTCGAGCGCCATCACGGCGCAGGCGCCCGCGTCCTCGGCGATCCGCGCCTGCTCGGCATCGGTGACGTCCATGATGACGCCGCCCTTGAGCATCTCGGCGAGACCGCTCTTGACGCGGAATGTGGCTTCCTCACGCACGGGACACGGAGTTTAGCCAGCCGGGGTCACCGGCCCCTGCTGTCCTCACTTCAACTTGTAAGCCTTGATGCGCTCTTCGTAGGCGGCCTCGTCGTTGCTGTAGACCGCGTAGGCGAGCGCCTGGATCAGCGACAGCAGCGCCGCGTGCGAGCGCGTGTAGGACGGGCTGTTGGACGAGTAGTACAGGCAATGGTCCGATAGCTTGGTCAGCTCGGAGATGCTGGCGTCGCTGATCGCGACCGTCGAGCAGTCCCGCTTGCGCGCAAGCTTCGCCGCCCTCAACACGAGTGCGTGCGGGCGACCGCTGCAGAACGTCATCACCAGGGTCTCCTCGTCGATGCGCGCGAGACGCGCCAGCGCCTCCTGGCTCGCGGAGGCGACGACCTCGGCGCGAAGGTCGAGCAACGCGAGCAGGTGGCGCAGGTAGCTCGCGAAGAACGCCATCTGGTCGACCCCCACCATCACGACCCGCTCCGCCCTGGCGACCAGCCCGGCGACCTCCTGGACGTCGTCGAGCGTCACCCGGCGGGCGCTCTCGTCGAGGTTCACGAGGTCGGTCGCGAGCGCGGTCTCGAATTCGCTGTTGCCGAGTGTCAAGAGCGCGGAATCCGATCCCTCCCCAGACGACGCCCCGGGTGCGTGGCTGCGGCGCTTGTACTCGTCGCGCGCGGCCTCCTGGAGCTCGGGGAACCCGTCGAATCCGAGTGCCTGCGAGAAGCGCACGACCGTCGAGCTCGAGGTGTCGGCTCGGCGCGCGAGCTCCTCGGCCGTCTGGAACGCGGCCTCCTCGAGGTGGTCGACGATGTAGCGCGCCACGTCCTTCTGCGAGCGAGAGAACTCCTCGAAGCGATCGGTGATGTAGGCGGAGAGCGTCATCCCCTTGGGAATCGGTTGCTGCTCCGTCTCGAGCGCGGTGTCGGTGCTGCCGTTTGCGGATCGGGAGGTGCCGGAGGATGTCTTCATGGCACCTGGGGTTCGACGCCCCGGACCGGCTCCCTCTACGCGACAGTGCTATTGCGGCGTCACCCGGAGGGAAGCCCACAGGTACCAGGTGCCGACCGATCTCCATGGCCGCCACGGGCGGGCCAGCCTGGCCAGCCGTGGCGGCTCGGGAAGCTTGCGCAGGCTGTATTCGATCATCGCCGCGCGGCGCACGCCGAGATCGCCGACAGGGAGCACGTCGGGGCGGTCGAGATGGAAGATCAGGAACATGTCGACGGTCCACTGCCCGATTCCCTTGACCTGCACCAGGCGCTCGGACACCTGCTCGTCGGAGAGCTCGTCGAGCTCCTCGAGGACCAGCTCCCCGGATTCGACGTGCTCGGCGAGGTCACGCAGGAACGCGACCTTCGAGCGCGACAACCCGGCCGCGGCGCGCAACGCCTCGGGGTCGTCGGCGAGGATCTGGCGCGGTGTCGGCGTGCGGCCGTCGAAGCGCCCGTAGAGCTTGGTGAGGATGCTGCGCGCGGCCGTGACCGACAGCTGCTGGCCGACGATCGACCGGACCAGCGCGCCGTAGTGGTCCGGCGCGGGCCCGCCGCGATCCGTCGGGTGACCGAGCTTGCAGGGACCGACACGATCGATGATCGTGGCCATCACCGGGTCGGCGCGGCGCAGATGGGCCACCGCCCCCCGGTGGTCTCGCACGCCGGCTAAGGCTCGACGCGGACGACCACGTTCTCGGCCGAGACCGCGACCCACACGGCGCCCTCACCAACGGCGACGGCGGCGGGGTGCGCCCCGACCGCGACCGACTCGGAGACCTTGGTGCCGCCGGATTCGATCCGCTGAAGGGTGCTGTCACTGGCGTTCGCGACCCACGCGGACCCGTCACCGACGGCGAGCCCGCCCGGGGCGCCGCCAAGCTTGATCGGCTCGCCTGCCCGATTGGTGGCGGGGTCGATTCGCACGAGCGACTGATCGCTGATGTTGGTCACCCAGACGCCGCCCTCGCCGACCGCGACGTCGCCGGGCCCGTTGCCGACGCGCACCGTGGCGACCACGCGGTTCGACCCCGGATCGATGCGAGAGACGGTCCCGTCGCCATAGTTGGCGACCCAGACCGCTCCCTCGCCGAACGCCACGCCCTCGGGGGCGGCCCCGACCCGGATCGGCCGACCGACCACCTTGTTGGTGCGCACGTCGATGCGCCGCACGTTGCGCTCGACGGAGTCGGCGACCCATGCGGCGCCCGCGCCGACGACGATCCCCGTCGGCTCGACGCCGGCGATCACCGTCTTCGCGAGGCGACCGGTGCGCGCGTCCACGCGCGCAACGCGGGACCCGAGGCCTGACGTCACCCACAGCGCGTTGTCGCCGTATGCCACGTATCCGGGCTCCTCACCGACGCTCGCCGGCCTGCCTTCGACCTTCTTCGCGTCCGGGTCGACTCGCACGAGCGTGCCCCCGTCGGAGTTCGCGACCCAGACGCTCCCGCTGCCGATCGCGATCGCAGCGGGCGATGCGCCGACCTGCACGGTGTCGGTCTTCTCGAGGCCTCCTCCGCCGCTGATCAGGACCACGGCGACGACGATCGCCGCGATCACGGCGAGGCCGACAGCCGCGAGCCTGGCGCTGGGAAGCCGTCTGCGTGGCGTCTCGGTGGACATGGGCATGCCCGCCGTGCGGGCGGCGGCAGCCTAGCACTCAGCCCTGCTCGCAAACCCCGAACGACCTCGGCTCGACCTGCTCGGTCACCACGACGGCGGACACCCTCCTTCCCGGCACCGTGACCAGAGAGACCGCTCCGTCTGGGGATTCGACCGCGTGCGCATGTTCGACGGCGGGGTCGACGGAGACGCGGACACCTCCGCGGACAACTCCCTGTTCGCGACGCAGGGCGTGTTCGTACCGTAGAGGCGTATCATCGGCCTCCACATGGGGGTGAACGATCAGCGTCGCGCGGTGCTGCTCGCCGTCGAGGCAGACGCGGACACCCTCGACCGCATCGCCGGCGAGCTCCGGCAGCGCTACGGAGCCGACTACGACGTCCGCTGCGAGCGCTCGCCCCAACGCGCGCGCGAGGAGCTCAAGCGGATGCGCGAGGCGGGCGACCCGGTCGCGCTCGTGCTCGCCAGCCAGTGGCTGGACGACGACACCGGCACGGAGCTGCTCGCCTACGTCAAGCACGTGCACCCGGGGGCGAAGCGGGGCCTGATGATCGAGTTCGGCGACTGGGGCATCGAGCGCACCGCCGAGGCGGTCCTGAGCGCGATGGCGCTCGGGCACATCGACTACTACGTGCTGAAGCCCTGGGCATCCCCGGACGAGTTCTTCCACCGCACCGTCACCGAGTTCCTGCACGAGTGGCGGCGGCACGTGGGCAGCGGCACCGCGGAGGTCGAGGTCGTCGGCGAGCGGTGGTCCCCGCAGGTCCACGACCTCACGACGCTGCTGATCCGCAACGGCTTTCCCCACGTCTTCCACCCGCGTGACAGCGCCGAGGGACAGCGCATCCTGCGCGAGTGCGCATGCGAGGACATCCGGGAGCCCGTCGTGCGGCTGCTCGGCAAGAAGATCCTGATCGCGCCCACCCGGGAGCAGCTCGCACGCGCCTACGGCGTGACCACCCAGCTCGACGGAAGCACCGAGTTCGACGTGGTGGTCGTCGGGGCCGGCCCCGCCGGCCTCGCGACCGCCGTGGCGGCCTCCTCCGAGGGCCTGCGAACGCTGGTCGTCGAACGCGAGGCGATCGGCGGCCAGGCCGGGTCGAGCACGCTGATCCGCAACTACCCCGGCTTCTCGCGCGGAGTGAGCGGGGCCGAGCTCGCGCAGCGCGCCTACCAGCAGGCGTGGGTGTTCGGGGCGAAGCTGCTCCTGACGCGATCGGTCCGCGGCATTCATACGCTCGGGCACCGGCACGTCGTCGAGATCTCCGACGGCAGCCAGGCAACGGCGCGGGCCGTCGTGCTCGCCACCGGCGTGACCTACAGGCGGCTCGGCATCGACTCGCTCGACGACCTCACCGGCGCGGGCGTCTTCTACGGCGCGTCGGTCTCCGATGCCCAGGCGCTCAGCGGCCAGGACGTGTACGTCGTGGGCGGAGGGAACTCGGCCGGGCAGGCGGCCATGCACCTGCGCCGGTTCGCACGCCGGGTCTCCATCGTCGTGCGCGGATCGTCGCTCGCGGCGAGCATGTCCCAGTACCTGCGCGACACGATCGCCGCCAATTCCGACGACATCGAGGTGCTGCTCGAGCACGGAGGTGGTCGGAGGCGGCGGAGAGGGCCGGCTGCAGTACCTCGAGATCCGCAACGGTGACGGCGAGGTCAGCCGGGTCGACGCCGCGGCCCTGTTCGTCATGATCGGCGCCGTACCGCGGATGAAGTGGCTTCCGGAGCACGATCGAGCTCGACGAGTGGGGCTACGTGAAGACGGGCCGTGACGCGATCGAGGCGAAGAAGGCAAAGGGATTCCCGGATCCCTCGCACGGGTTCGGCGAGTTCGAGACGTGCGTGCCGGGTGTCTTCGCGGTCGGCGATCTCCGGCACGGCGCGGTGAAGCGGGTGGCCTCGGCCGTCGGCGAGGGCTCCGCGGTGGTGCGTCAGATACTCGAATACGTCGAGCGGGAGCCGGTCATCCCGGCTGACTGGGCTTCGGCCCCTGCTCGACAAGACTGAGCCGACGCGCTCGGATGGCATTCGCCGCCGAACCACACCTGCAGATCGACGAGGTGACCTACCCCCCGCAGCGGCACGCGCGGCTCGGCGACCGCCACCTCGAGGAGCCGAGCCCGGGAGGAGTGGCCGACGACGCCTACGCCTTGCGGATCAGGGGTTGGGTCACGGGTACCCACAGCCGCGTGGTGGGAGTGGAGGTGGCGCACCGCGGCCTTGCCCTCGCGGACGCCCCGGTTTCCGCAGTTCCGGTGGGACAGCAGAGCCCGATCCGGCTCAGCGTGAGCACGCTCGGCCTGCCGCATCGGTTCCGGCTCACCGTGCGGGCGGTGCTCGAGGACGAGACGCGATCGCCCGTCGCCAGGATCGCGGGTACCCGCGCGCCGCTGCGAGCCTCGCCCGGTCCCGGGCCGGCTCCGGTGCTGCTGACGATGATCGGCCGCAGCGGGTCCACAGCGCTCTCGAACCTGCTGTGCCACCACCCCGACGTGGCCGGCTACAAGACCTGGGATACCGAGACCCGCATCGTGTCGTACTGGACGAGCGTCCTGTTGAGCCTCGCCCGACCGCAGAGCTACGAGCGACAGCTCCATGCGGGCGCGGTCATGACGGACGGCTGGTGGATCGGCGGCCAACCTCCCTACCCGCAGCCTCCCGAGGACGCAGAGGCCCTGAGCGCGATCGGCCGGTCGGCCATCGACGCGCTGGCCTCTTTCTGCAACGCACAGATCGGCCGTGTGACGGGCGCCCTCGCCGCAGCCGGCGGAAAGCCGGACGCCCGCTTCTTCGTCGAGAAGGCCGCGCCCGCGATGCTGCGAAGCACGGCGGAGGTGATGGAGGAGCTCGATCCTCGCGCGCGCGAGGTCCTGCTGATCAGGGATCCGCGCGACATGGTCTGCTCCATGCGGGCCTACTCGGACAAGAGGGGGTCTCTTCGTCTTCGGCCCGAGGCCGGATGCGTCGATCGAGGACACGATCAGGTGGCTGAGCCACAACGGCGCCGCCGGGCTCGTCGACTACATGCAGAGGCGCGGGCGCCGGGTGCACGTAGTCCGGTACGAGGACCTCGTGGGAGACCAGCGCGAGACGCTCGTGGGGGTGCTCGAACACATCGGCGCGAGCACGGACCCGGACACGGTGACGGAGATGCTCGCGCGGCTCGCCGCCCAGCGCAGCCAGCGCGCCGGCCACGCGACGACCGACTCGACCGACCGCTCGGTGGGGCGCTGGCGCTCCGAGCTGACCCCGGAGCAGCAGGAGCTCGCGCAGGCGCTCTTCCGCCCTCACCTCGAAGCGCTCGGCTACGACTGAGTCAGCGGCGCGATATCCGCTCGACCGCGCGCACGACGTCGGTCCTGCCGACCGTCGCGCGGTCCCGCCCGCGACCGCCGAGCACGCGGTCGCGTCCCCCGCCGCGCGCCGAGAACGAGTCGTTCCCGCGGTCGCCGTACAGACGGTCGCGACCCGACCCGCCGAGGAGCCGGTCCCGCCCGCTGCGCCCGCGCAGCACGTCGTTGCCGGCGTCGCCGCTGAGCCGGTCGTTGCCCTTGCCGCCCGACACGCGGTCGTTGCCCGCGCCGGCCTTGATCACGTCGTTGCCGCCGAGGCCGCGGATCACGTCGTTGCCGCCGAGGCCGCAGATCACGTCGCGCTTCGGCGTCCCGTCCAGGCGGTCGTCCTCCCTGGTGCCGCGGATCGTGCAGCGTGAGCGGGCCGTCCGCTTCAGCGGGGGAGCCTTGCGTCGGGGCGAAGCTCGCGGTGCGGCCGTGGCACGCGCCGCCCCCGGAGTCGGAGAAGGTCTTGCCGGCCTCGGGGACGAACCGCCATTCGTAGCTGGTCGGGTGCAGCGAGAACGTGAGCACCCCGAACGAGTCGTTGTGGCGCACCTCGCTGTTCGGCTTCACCTTGCTCCAGCCGGTGAAGAACACGCCTCCGGTCCCGACCACGAAGGCCCGGATCCCGCGGGCCGGATCGAAGTTGCCGGCGGGGTCCTGGGGCGCGAAGCGCTCGTAGTCGTGCGCGTCGCCGCCCAGGACGATGTCCGTGCCGGCCCTGTGCAGCACGTCCCAGAACGTCTGCGAGGCGAGCGAGTTGCCGCGCAGGCCCGAGTTGAACCGCGGGCTGTGCCAGTACGCCAGCGTGCAGGACGTGCGGTGGGCGGCGAGGTCGGACTGCAGCCAGCGCTCCTGGGGTGAACCCGGCGCGCACCCGGAGGCCGCGCCGCCGGTCGGGACCTGGTCGCAGTTGCTGTTGAGCGCGATCAGGTGCCAGGCGCCGACGTCGAACGAGTAGTAGCCCTTTCCGCGCGGTCCGGCGGGGCCGTCGTCCACGCTCTCGCCGTTGAAGTAGTCGAAGTAGCCGCGTGCGTTGGAGGTGGAGTACTCGTGGTTTCCGGGCACGGGCCGGATGATCGGCTTGACGCGACCCCACGTCGGGCCGAACACGGAGTTGAAGTCATTCAGCGCGCCGACGTGGTACTGCGTGTCGCCGAGCGCGAGCACGGCGGAGAAGCCGCCTCCGACGAGCAGGTCGGACGTGGCGCGCTGGCGGCAATGTCCCTCGACACCCGCGCCCTTGTTGAAGAAGTCGCTCGTGGTGTCGCAGGCGATGTCCCCCGCCGCCGCGATCACCGGGTCCGCCGCGCTCGCCGGCGCCGCTGTCGCGAACGTGCATGCCGCAGCGACGACCGCGCTCGCGAGAAGGCGGACAGGCGCGCTTCCCCTGATCGACACCCCTGGCCCTTTCCTGGGCAACTGCATCCCTTCCGTGGTCCCCTTTCCCCTGCTGAAGAACATTATCGTGATCTGCGACGCGCCGCCGGGGCGAATTCACGCGCAGCAGACCCTAGACTGCGCCGATGGCCGCCAACGGGGTTCCGCGCAAGCCGCCGAGGAAGCAGTTCAACTGCCTCGAGTGCCCGGCGTACTGCTGCTCCTATCCGAACATCCCCGTCACGCTGCGTGACGTCAGGCGGCTCGCGACGCGCTTCGAGATCTCGCAGGAGGATGCGGAGCGTCGCTTCACCAAGACGGGCGTCGACGGCACGCGCGTGATGCGTCACCGGGTCGATCACATCTACCCGTCGACGTGCCAGTTCCTCGACCAGGAGACGCGCAACTGCACGGTCTACGAGGACCGGCCGAAGATGTGCCGCGACTTTCCGGCGACCCACAGGTGCGGATACTTCGACTTCCTCAAGTGGGAGCGGGAGAACCAGGAGGACGACGAGTTCGTCCCGATCGTCGTGTAGTGGTCTGTCGTGCGCGACCTTGATCCGGTCCAGATCAGGGTGCTCGGCTGCCTGATCGAGAAGCAGCAGACGACGCCGGACGCCTACCCGCTGACCCTCAACTCGCTGCGGCTCGCGTGCAACCAGTCGACGAACCGCGATCCGGTCGTGGACTACGACGAGGCCGCGGTGCGCGAGGCCGCGCAGCGGCTCGGCCAACAGGGACTCGCGCGGCTCGCCAGCTACCACGGCAGTCGTGCGCACAAGTACCGCCACCTCGTCGACGACGCGCTCGGCTTGGCGCCCGACGAGCGCGCGCTGCTCTGCGTGCTGATGCTGCGCGGTCCGCAGACGCTCGGCGAGCTGAAGCAGCGCACCGAGCGCATGCACACCTTCGCCGACCTTCAGTCGGTGCAGGATGCGCTCGGCCGCCTCACCGAGCGGGAGCTCGGGCAGTGGCTCGAGCGCAGGCCCGGCCAGAAGGAGGCGCGATACACACACCTGCTCGCGGACGGCCCCGCGCCGGTCGCGGGCGCCGAGCCGCCGGCCGCGCCGGCGGTCGCGGAGACCGCGGAGGCGGCGCGCCCGGTAGACGGCGATCTCGCCGCCGAGGTGGCGCGGCTGCGGGACGACGTCGAGTCCCTGCGCGCGGAGCTCGCCGCGCTGCGCGACGGGCTCGCTACGGGCTGACGGCGAAGCGCAGGCGCGCGCGCTCGAAGCGGCCCGCGCTCGCGGTGCCGAGCGCCGCCGCGGGCGTGAGGCACCCCGCGCGGTGCGGCGTCGCGCCGGGCTCGGCGAGCAGCAGGCCGGCCTCGCCCAGCATCCGCGCGGTCGCGAGGTATCCGGGGTGTCCGCTCGCGTCGACGTCGACGTGCACGTCGTGGCCGGCTCCCGTGCGCGCGTCGATCGACATGTGCCAGGTCCAGTCCTCGAGGCGGTCGGCCGCCGGGCCGAACCCCGAGGACGGGAACACGGCGCCCATCGCGCCGGCGACCCGGCGGCGCACCGCCGGCTGGGCGCGGGCCGCGGCGCCGAGCGCGGCCTGGGTCCCCGCGAGCATGCCCGCCATCGCGTAGCGCAGCGGAAGGGTCACGGGTGCGCCGCGCAGCGCGATGCCCTCGCGGTAGCGGAACGGCTCCGCGCGCGCTCCGTCGCCGGCAAGCTCGGCGCTGCGCTGGATCACGGCGGGGTTGATGAACGCCGCGGGCGCCATCGGCGCGATCACGACGTTGCCGGCCCCGCGACGGGGCGCCACCGAGATCGGGCTGCGCCGCCGGACCCGCTCGGCCCTCGCGGGATCGGCGATCAGCGCGGCGGGATCGACCGCGGCGGACGCGTCCTTGCCGCCGGCCAGCGCGACCATGCTCTGGAGCGTCCCGCCCGAGATCATGTCCGAGGGCCGCGGCAGCCCCGGCGGTCCGGTCACCGTCACCTCGAGATCGACCTCGGCGAGGGCCTCGCCCCAGCGCTCGCGCGCCGCCTCGGCGGCGAGCGTCACCGCGAGGTCGGCCGGCAGCGCCTCGAAGCCGCACACCTGCACCACCTTGACCCCGGCCTGGGCGGCGCGCGCGTCGAACGCGTCGATCACCTCCTTGACGAACGGGATCTCGCCGGTCAGGTCGGCGTAGTGGGCGCCCTCCGACACGCACGCTTCGATCACGGGCCGTCCGTAGAGGGTGTACGGGCCGACGAGGTCGAGCACGACGCGCGCCCGCGCGGCCATCGTCCGCAAGGAAGCGGGGTCGCCGACGTCGGCGACGATCACCTCCGGCGCCGCCACGCCGTCCTCGCCGAGCACCTGCTCGAGCTTCGCGGCGTCGCGCGCCGCGGCCGCCCACCGCGCGCCCGTCTCGCCCGCGCGCTGCGCGAGATAGGCGGCGACGCGACGACCTGTGACTCCGGTGGCGCCGAAGACGACGACGTCGAGGTCCCGCTCGCTCATGGCAGCGGACGATATCCGCGATCGGCGGGGCGCGCAGTAAGGGATACTGCGCCGGCGATGGCTGAGGACAACGTCGAGTTGGTGCACCTGGCAGTCGACGCGGTCAACCGGCACGACCTCGCCACGCTCGACGCGATCTTCTCCGAGCAAGGTGAGTTCCATTCCACCTTTGCGGCGAGCGAGGGCCGGGTGTTCCGCGGCCGGGAGGGGCTCCGCGACTACTTCGCGACGCTCGGCGAGGTCTTCGATGACATGCGGATCGAGATCGAAGAGATCGCCGATGCCGGCGAGGATCGCCTCGTCGTCGTGGTCCGTGTCACCGGGCGCGGAAAGGGCAGCGGCGCGAGCGTCGAGCAACGCAACGGACAAGTCTGGAGATTCGCCGACCGGACGATCGCCCGCATCGACAGCTACCTGAACCCGACCGACGCCTTCGACGCCGCCGCGATGGGCCGGGGAGGATTCGAACCTCCGACCTACGGATTATGAGTCCGCTGCTCTAACCGCTGAGCTACCGGCCCTCAGAGCGGAATCTCGGCCCTTCCGTCCAACTCGATGGTCTACGGAGGTCGACGAGCTTCCATTCGACCCCATCCTAGGGCGCCCGGACGCCACGGCCTCGCTCGCCGGGTCTCCGCCGTAGACGTTTCCGACGGCTGTAGGTCTCCTATCCCTTGCGCTCGATCAACTCCTTGAACGCGGGCTCATCGCGGATCAAATCGAAGTCCGAATCATCCTGTGCGTACGACCGCCACCGCTCCGAGCGGTCGATCGCGAGTCCGAGGTGATCGACCGCGTCACCCGTCCGGCCCGCGAGGCTCTCGCAACAGGCGAGGTTGTAGAGCAGCCCGGCGTACTGCGGATGAGCCTCGACCAGTAGGCGTCCGCGATCGGCGGCCTCGGCGTATTTGCCTGCCTCATAGAGCGGGGTCAGCGGCGCCCAGAGTTCCCAGCCATCGGGCTCGTACGCCTTCCCCGGGGTGCCGCCGAGCGCGATGACCGTCGTCTCGGGCTCCTCGGCGAACGCCGTCCGCTTCACGCCGGGAGGCGCAAAGATGAAAGTCCCCGTGGGCGCAGCGACCCGGTCGCCGTCGAGCTCGAACATCGCTCGCCCTCGCACAACGAGGTACAGCTCCTCGTCGGAGTCGGGGTCGGACTCGTCGTGCTCGTTGATGATCCGGTCTCCCACTTGGGGGGCCGTCCAAGCGGCGACACCGAAGGACGTGATGCCGAAGTGGTGCCTGACAGGTCGAAACGGTTCGCGCCCGTCGGTCAGCTCTTCGATCTCTTCCAATCGTGCGACTGCGTAGCTCGTCATCCGAGTCCTCCCACGTCGTACGTCTACGTACTGCCGCGGATCTTGACGCGCGTGTCGCCCGCGAGCGTCCGCGTCGCTCCGGTGGCATGCATCTTGCTCGCATACGGGGTAAAAGGCATGCCACCGCGGCGCTGGCGTATAAGACGTGCGCATGGACTTCGGCTCGGTGATGCTCGCGAGCGCGGCGGCGATCGCCGCGCTGATGCTCGCGACCTGGCTCGTGAGCCTCGCGCTGCGCGACGCTTCGATCGTCGACATCGTCTGGGGGCTGGGCTTCGTGCTGGTCGCGTGGGTCGCGTTCGCGGTCGGCGACGGCTCCGGGGCGCGGCGGGCGCTGGTCGTCGCGCTCACCACGCTCTGGGGCCTGCGCCTCGCCGGCTACCTCGCCTGGCGCAACATCGGCAAGCCCGAGGACTACCGCTACCAGGCGATGCGCCGCCGCCACGGCGCGCGATTTCCGCTCGTCAGCCTCTTCCTGGTGTTCGGGCTCCAGGGAGTCCTGATGTGGACGGTCTCGCTGCCGGTCCAGGCGGCGCAGGTCCCCGACGATCCCTCCGGTCTCGTCGTGCTCGACTTCATCGGGATCGCGCTGTGGTGCACCGGGATGTTCTTCGAGACCGTCGGAGACGTGCAGCTCGCGCGCTTCAAGTCCGACCCGGCGAACAAGGGGAGCGTCATGGACCGCGGGCTTTGGCGCTACACGCGCCACCCGAACTACTTCGGCGACTTCTGCGTGTGGTGGGGCCTCTATGCGATTGCGCTCGCGACCGGCGATGCATGGTGGTCGGTCGTGGGACCGCTCGTGATGTCGGTGCTGCTCATGCGGGTGTCCGGCGTGGCGCTGCTCGAGCGCCACATGACCCGCAGCAGGCCCGGCTACGAGGAGTACGCGCGGCGCACTAGCGCGTTCTTCCCGCGGCCGCCGCGATCAGCTCCGCGCAGCGCTCGGGGCGGCTGAGCGGAAGGAAATGGGAGGCGTCGACCTCGGTCACCTCCCACCCGCGGCGGCGGGCGCGCGCGGCCTGCTCGCCCATGTCCGAGCGCGTGCAGTGGATGAACGTGCCGGGCAGCGCGGCCACCCGCGGCGTCACGGAGACGGGCGCCTCGAACGCGGACAACGGCATGGGGACAAGCCGGCGCATCCACTCGGGATCGCCGGGCCCGGCCGCCGGCGGGGGCCACAGGCCGTCGCCGCGCTCCGCCGCCTGCGCGCGGCGCAGCGCCGCCAGCTCGAGGGGCCGGATCGCGAACGCGCTGTCGCCGTCGCCGGGCATGAACCCGTCGAGCGCCACGAGCCCGAGGACGCGCTCGCCGAGCAGGTCGGCGAGCGGCGGCAGCACCATGCCCCCATAGGAGTGGCCGACGAGCACGACATCGGCGCCGGCGGGCACCGAAGTGGCCACCGCGGCCGCGTGCGAGTTCGGGGTCTGGCCCGCCGAGAGGTCGAGGTCCGGGGCGAACGATCGGTGCCCGAGCGCACGCAGAGCTTGCGGGACGCGGCCCCATGCCCATGCTCCCGCGCATGCCATGTGGATGAGGACGAGGTCGGGCACGCCCGGCGATGCTAGAGGGCAAGCGGGCGCCCGCCCCACCCCGGGCGAAAGCGCCCCGCTTCCCCGATTTGCCCTCCCCCGAAACGGCGCGCTCGATGACGGCGCTGCCGAGCGCGGATACTGCCACAGCCGAGGCCACTTGGGGTCGGTTCGCACGTCCAGGTTGTAAGGGGCATGACTCCCCCGCCCGCGTAAGGTTGGCGCCGTGCCGACCGAGAACGAACAGCGCGTGCGCGAGGCTTACGAGGCCCTGTCGCGCCACGACCTCGGGGCCCTGCACGAGATGCTCGACCCGGACGTCGAGTTCCGCAACCCCGACTACGCGATGGAGTCCGGGACCCGTCACGGCCGCGAGGGATTCCGCAGGGCGATGGAGGCGGCCCAGGAGGTGCTCGAGGACGTTCAATACGACGTCGAGCGGATCGTCGAGGCCGACGACGTGATCGTGGTCGTCGGGCGCTTCAGCGGCCGGGGTCGCGGCGGCGGCGTGCCGGTCGAGTCGCGGTTCGGACACGTCCTCCAGCTGCGCGGCGACCGGGTCGCCTGCGTGTCCTGGTTCCAGGACCCCGCGGAGGCGTTCGCCGCCGCCGGACTCAGCGAGCAGTGAGGAGCCGCGCGGCCAGCGGCGCACCGGGCGCGAACACGACGGTCGTCTCGAGGCCGCGGCCCCGCATCACGATCGACCCGCCGCGACTGGTCCATGCACCGACGTCCGCCCGCGCGGCCGGGCCGCGCCCACCCAGCCCCTTCTCCCACACGAGGGCGAGCTGCCGCTCCGCCTCGACGCGGTCGCGCTCGCTGTCCCAGCGCACCCGCAGCAGGGCGGCGTCCCGCGCGACACAGGGTGCCGCGCAATCATCTCCGAGCGCACCCTTGCGCCACAGCTCGTAGCGCCCCGCCGCCCAGCCCTCCGCGCCGGCGGCGGGCCGCGTGCCACGCCCGAGGTCGATCAGCAGGCGCAGGTCGTACTCGCCGAGCGATGCAGCCCGCAGCCTGCGCCAGCCCGCCCCGAGCACTTCACCGGCGGCGAAGGGACGGACCGTCCCGGGTCGCTCGCCCACGGCGTAGCGGCGCGGGTGCAGGATCTGCTCCGACGAGCGCGGCCGCCGGAATCGGTAGATCGAGTCGACCGCCTTCCATTCCCCACCCTCGCCTCTGAACGTGGCGACGAAGCGCTCGCCCTCCAGGTAGGGGAACAGAAGCAGCTTCTCGAGGTAGGGCGGAAGCTTCCCGCTCTCCGGCAGCTGGGCGAGCTGGAGCGTCTCGCCGAGGCTCAGGTACCTGTCGGCGTAGTCGACCATCGCCGCCGTCGCCGTCCCCTCCGCGAGCGCGGCCTCGGCAAGCGCGGAATCGTCGGGAACGCCTTCCCTCGCGTGCAGCCCGAAACGCTGGTCCTCGAGCGCATGGACCAGCTCGTGCGCGAGCGTGACCTCCAGCAGTGGGCGCGTGACGCCCGGGTCGCGGATCACCACGAGCCGCTTTGCCCTGTCGTCGTAGAAGCCGAGCAGCTGCTCCTCGTCGACGCGCTCGAGCGCCTCGCCCAGGTCGGTCCGCCGGTCGAGCAGCCCGAGCAGCTTGAGACCCTCCTCGTCGGTGCGGCGCTCGGCCTCCGGGTACTCCGACCGCGACTCGCGCCGCACGTACTCGACGGCCTCGTCCCGGCCGAGGAACAGGGGCCGCACCGCTCGCTCGAAGCGCAGCCCGCGGATGCGCTCCACCCGGTGCGCGATCCGGGCGACGTCGCGTGCCGTGAACGCGGCGGTCTCGGTGGAGGGCGCGGCCGTCGAGCGGTCCAGCGCGAGCGCGAGCAGGATCACGAGCGCGCATGCCGCGACGACCCCCCACTCGTAGCCGCTCCGGGGCCTGGCCGCGGGGCGGCTCCGGATCAGCGGGTCGCCTCGCGCACCGCCGCGCGCAACTCGTCGGCGGAGAAAGCGCCCTGGATCCGGTCGACGACGCGCCCGTTGCGTCCGATCACGAAGAGCACGGGCTCATTGGTCAGGTGCCACGCGGTGAACTGCGGCCGCGGCCCCTTGGACAGGTCGTTGTCCTTGTAGATCTCCATGTGGATGAAGTCCGCCTTGCCCTCGAACTCGGACTTGACCTCCTCCGCCACGTCGGTGACAGGGCCGCAGACCTTGCTCTGGCACAGCGCCGGCGTCGCGAACAGCAGCACGATCGGCCTGTGGCGGTCGAGCGCGTCGGCGAGATCGACGTCGTGCATCGTGTCCGGAGGGATGCGGGTCTCGATCGCCTCGACGTTGCCGCCCGACGACGCGACCGTCGGAGTGTGCACCCGGATCGCGCGGTCGCCCGGCCCCGGCACGCGGCTGTCGTCGTCCACGGCCACCTCCGTGAGCGCCGCGACGAGCCGGCCGTTCAACTTGGTCACGGCGGCCACCACGTAGTTTCCGGCGCGCGGAAAGCTCACGTCGCGCACGTACAGCGACCGCGCCGAGTCCGGGTCCTCGACGCTGGTCTGGCTGCGGAACTGAGGCTTGACCTCGATCTTGTGCCACTGCGCCACGTAGGGTCCACGCGCCGCCTCGTCGAGCCCCCGCGCCACGTAGAGCGCGACCTCGAGGCCGCCGATCTGGCGGTTGCCGCGGTCGAACAGCGCGAACCCGAACCGGTTGTTGCCGGGCGCGAGCACGGTGACCGACGGCGCCAACTCGGGCCCTTGGGGCAGCTTCCCGACCAGAACGCGCATGCTGCGGTTCGAGGGGCGCGGGAAGTCCACGCCCGCCGTCCGCTGCGCGGTGTCCCCCGCCCCGGACGTGGCCGCCGTCGGGTCGTCGTCCCCGCCGCAGCCTCCGGCCGCGAGGCCGGCGACCAGCAGCAGGACCGCGGCCAGGCTCGCGCGCGCGCTCAGAGTCACGTTTTCAAGTTATCGGACCGTGAACGCGGTGATGCCGCTTGCTGAATATCGTTCGGTCCGTGCGGTTGCCCCTCCAGACCAGCGCCGAGATGCTCGTGGTGCTCGCCCGAAGGGGAATGGTGCGCCCGATCCGCCCCGACCGGCTGCTGCACGTCGGCCTGGCCCTGAGGCGCTGGGGCTCGACGCCGGCCGGGGCCTTCACCGTCAACGCGGTCACGCGTGGCGACCAGACGGCGCTGATCGACGACCAGGGCCCGGTCACCTACAAGGAGGTCGAGGCGCACACCAATGCGATCGCCCGCGGCCTTGCCGGGCTGGGGCTCGGAGCGGGTGACAGGCTCGGCATCCTGTGCCGCAACGGCATCCCGTTCGTCGAGACGATGGTCGCGGCCTCGAAGCTCGGCGCGGACACGCTGATGCTGAACACGTCGATGGCCGCGCCCGAGCTCGGCGCGGTGCTCCGCCGCGAACGCCCACGCGTGCTGGTCCACGACGCCGAGTTCGCGGACTTCATCCGCGAGGCGGACGCCGGACCGCTCGAGCGGGTGATCGCCGCGCCCGACGGAGCGGAGCCCGATGCCCCCACGCTCGGCGAGCTGCGCCGCGGTGACCCACGGCCCCTGTCGGCCCCGCCGGAGGAGGGCCGCACCGTGATCCTCACCTCCGGCACCACGGGCGCCCCGAAGGGGGCCCGCGTGCGGCGCGCCGAGAACCTCGAGCCGCTCGCATGGTTCCTCAAGCGCGTGCCGATCGACGCCGGCTCGGTGTGCATGGTTCCGGCTCCCCTCTTCCACGCGCACGGCCTCGGTCAGTTCATCATCGCCTCCGCGGCGGGCTGCACGATCGTCCTGCCGCGGCGCTTCGATCCGAGCGCGACCCTCGCCGCGATCGAGCGCCACCGCGTGCGTGTGCTGGCCGTCGTCCCGACGATGCTGAAGCGCATCATGGAGCTCGACCCAGCGGTGCGCGCGCGTCACGACACTGCCTCGCTGCGCGTCGTCGTCTGCAGCGGGTCCGCCCTGGACGGCGGCCTCGCCGGCGCCTTCATGGAGGAGTTCGGGCCGGTCCTCTACAACCTCTACGGGTCGACCGAGATCGCCTGGGCGACGATCGCCGACCCGGACGACCTGCGCGAGGCGCCGGGCACCGTGGGCCGCCCGCCGCCCCACACCCGCATCGAGATCCTCGACGACGACGGCCGCCCCTTGCCGGTGGGTCGCACGGGGCACATCTTCGTGGCGCACGAGATGCTGTTCGAGGGCTACACCGACCCCGAGCAGAGCCGCCTCACGATCGACGGCATGATGAGCCCTGGGGACCTGGGCCATCTCGACGCGAGCGGGCGGCTGTTCGTCGACTCGCGCGTTGACGACATGATCATCTCCGGCGGGGAGAACGTCTACCCGGGTCAGGTCGAGGAGGTCCTGCGTGGCCATCCCGACATCGACGAGGCCGTCGTGATGGGCGTCGACGACGAGCGCTTCGGCCAGCGCCTCGTCGCCTACGTCGTGCCGCGCACAGGCAGCGACCTCACCGGCGACGACGTGATGCGCTTCGGGCGCGAGCACCTCGCCCGCTTCAAGGTCCCGCGCGAGGTGCACCTGCGGGACGACTTGCCGCGCAACGCGCTCGGCAAGGTCCTTAGGAGAGAATTGCGCCCGACCGGTTAGGGCCAGAGACGAAGGAGGCGGTTGGGTTGGCAGACAAGGCGGCGTTGATCACCGGGGGATCGAGCGGCATCGGGCTCGCGGTAGCCCGCGCTCTCGGTGAGGACGGGTACGGAATCACGATCTCCGCACGGCGACCCGACAAGCTCGAGGCGGCCGCGGGCGAGCTGCGCGAAGGGGGGCTCGACGTCCTTGCCGTGGCCGCGAACGTGGCGGACGAGGACGACATCAAGCGCATGATCTCCGAGCACCGGGAACGCTGGGGCCGCCTCGACTTGCTGATGAACAACGCCGGTCTGGGCATCGGCGGCGCGATCGCCGACGCCGAGACGAAGAAGCTGGACATGCAGCTCGACGTCAACCTGCGCGCCGTCTACCTGGTCACGCGCGAGGCGATCCCGATGCTCAAGGAGGCCGGTGCGAGCGGGGGCGCGATGCTCGTCAACACCGCCTCGATCGCCGGCAAGCAGCCGCAGGGGTGGCTTGCCGCCTACTCGGCGACGAAGGCCGGCGTGATCGCGCTCACAGAGGCGACGGCGAAGGAGATCGCGGCGGACGGCGTGCGATGCACGTCCATCTGCCCGGGCTTCGTCGACACCGCGATGACCGAATGGATCCGGGGTCAGGTGCAGCAGGCGGACATGATCCGGCCCGAGGACGTCGCCGAGGTGGTGCGGTGCCTGCTGCGGCTATCGCCCGCGTGCATGATCCCCGAGGTGATGATGATCCGGCCCGCGGACCTCAGCTCGGGCGCCGGGCCCTAGTCTGCGACGTCGGCGGTCTCGCGCTCGCGTTCGGGCTCGCCGAGCGCATCGCGCACCGCGTCGCGGTAGCCGTCCCAGCGCCTGAAGGGGCCGAGCCATGCACCCGGGCGCTTCCGGCGCGGGGGCTCGGGCGCGGCCGGCCGCAGCGTCCGCTCGCGGCGGTCGTCCTCGGCCCAGATGCTCGCCTCGAGCTGCGCCGTCAGGGTGCGGACCTCGCGCTCGCTCGCGCGGCGCGCGCGCTTGCCGGCTCCGGTGAAGCGGTCCCAGGCGCGCGCGAAGCCGCGGAAGTCGGTGCGCCCGCCGCAGCGGTGCGCGGCGAGCATCGGGCACACCCCGCCGGTGCGGTCGGTGTAGGCGCCGACGATGATCCGGTCGTAGCGGCCCATTCCCTCGAGCATCGCCACACGGGTGTCGTACGGCAGGCAGTCGACCACCCTGCGCAGGCGCTGCGCCTCGCGGCGATGCCGGCGCAGCCTCATGGCGATGTAGACGGGTCTCGTGTCATCTCGGTGCCGACGCCCTACGGATAAGCTAGCGCCCCGCTCCTGGGAGGTTTTACCGAACCCGGGGAACTTTTCAAGCCGAGGAGTCAAATGAAACTGGGATTGTTCGCGGGTTACTGGGGTCTGGGCATCACCGGTCCCGAGCAGTTGGAGATGGCCCAGGAGGCGGACCGCCTCGGCTACGACTCGATCTGGGCGGCCGAGGCCTACGGCAACGACGCCGCGACGGTGCTCGCCTGGCTGGCGTCCAGCACCGAGCGCGCGCGGATCGCCTCGGGCATCTTCCAGATGCCGGCCCGCACCCCGGCGATGACGGCGATGACCGCCGCCACGCTCGACAACATCTCCGGAGGGCGCTTCATCCTCGGCCTCGGGATCTCCGGCCCGCAGGTGGTCGAGGGCTGGCACGGGCAACCCTTCGACCGGCCCCTGACCCGCACGCGCGAGTACGTCGACATCGTGCGCATGGCGCTCGCCCGCGAGACGGTCGAATACGACGGCGAGATCTACAAGCTGCCGCGCCCCGGCGGGACGGGACTCGGCAAGCCCCTCAAGCTGATCATCAAGCCGGTGCAGGAGCGCATCCCGATCTACCTCGCCGCGATCGGCCCGAAGAACACCGCGCTCGCGGCCGAGATCGCCGACGGCTGGCTGCCGACGCTGTTCGCGCCCGAGCACCTGGACGCTTTCCGCCCCTCGCTGGAGGAAGGCGCCGCCCGTGGCGGCCGCTCCCCCGGCGACCTCGACATCACGCCTCAGACCTCGATGGCGATCTACGACGACATCGAGCACGCGCGCAACTTCATGCGCCCCTACCTCGCGCTCTACATCGGGGGGATGGGCGCGCGCGAGAAGAACTTCTACAGCCGGCTCGTGACCCGCTACGGCTACGGTGACGCGGCCGCCGAGATCCAGGACCTCTACCTCGCGGGCAAGCAGGCCGAGGCGATGGCGAAGGTTCCCGACGACCTGATCGACAAGGTCGCGCTCACGGGCCCCAAGGAGCGGGTGAAGGAACGCCTCGAGGCCTACCGCGAAGCCGGCGTCGGCACCCTGCTCGTCACGCCCGCGGCCGCGACGCAGGAGGAGCGCCTCCGCATGATGCGCGACCTGGCAGAGATCGCCGCCTGACGCCGGCCCGGATATTTATCGGCGCCTTCGGCGACGCGGGCCATGCGTTCCCGGCGATCGCGCTCGGCACGCGGCTGGCGCGGCGCGGGCACGACGTCGCGATCGAGACCTGGGCCCGCTGGCGCGAGCACGTCGAGGCCGAGGGCATGCGCTTCTACGCGGCCCCCGAGTATCAGGTGTTCCCGACCCGCGAGCGCCCGCTGAGACCCTACGAGGCGGTGGTCAGGGCGGTCGGGGAGACGCGCCCGTCGATCCACGACTTCGGACCCGACGTGGTCGTCAACGACGTGCTCACACTCGCCCCGGCGCTCGCCGCCGAGCTCGAGGCGGTCCGGCTCGCGACCCTGGTGCCGCACTTCTACCCTCCGGCCGCGCCCGGAGTGCCGCCGTACGGGCTCGGCGCGATGCCCGCACGGACGCCGATCGGCCGCGCCTTCTGGCGCGTGACCGCCCAGCCGATGAGCCGCGGCGTCGAGCGCGGCCGTCGTGAGCTGAACGAGACCCGCCGGCGGGTCGGTCTGCCTGCGCTCGCCCGTTGGCACGGCGGGATCAGCGATCGGCTGTGCATCGTGGGCACGTTCCCGCAGCTCGAGTACCCGCGCCCGTGGCCCGAGGGCGTGCACGTGACCGGGCCGCTCGTGTGGCAGCCGCCCGGCGGCGAGGCCGAATGGGCGCCCGGCCGCGGGCCCCGCGTCCTCGTCGCGCCCAGCACCGCCCAGGACCCCGGGCAGACGCTGCTGCGCGCCGCGCTCGAGGGTCTCGCGGACCTGCCCGTGCGGGTCCTGGCCGTGCGCCGGGCCGGAACGAAGGATCTGCCCCCCGCCCCGAACGCCCGCCTCGTCGAATGGGTCAGCTACGAGAGGGCGATGCCACGCGCGCACCTCGTGATCTGCCACGCGGGGCACGGCACGCTCGCGACCGCGCTGATGCACGGCGCCCCGGTCGTGACCGTGCCCGCGGCCGGCGACATGGCGGAGAACGGCGTGCGCGCGCAGTGGGCCGGGGCGGGCCTCAACCTACCCGGGAGGCTGCTCTCGCCGCGGACGCTGCGATGGGTCACCGAGCGCGCCCTGGACAGCCCGAGGCTGGGAACCCGCGCCCGTGAACTGGCCGGGTGGGCCCGGACGCACGACGGCGCCGGGGCGGCCGCGAGCGCTGGTGGAGCGCTTTGCGCGCTAGTCGAGCTTGCCGATCTTGAAGATCTTCGTGCCGCAGTCGGGACAGGTGCCCTGGATCGCCGGCCGGCCGTTCTTCATCGTGACCTGCTTCGGATCCTTGATCTCGACCTTCTTCTTTTCCTTCACGCAATAGCCCTCAGGCATGAGCCTCATCTCCGTTTCGGGGGCCGGCGCGGCCCTTTGACCTTCGCCGACGCTAGACGGCTACCCGGACGCCAAGCGCCCCAAGCCCTGACAGGATGTCAAAGTCGGAGGGCCGCCGACCGAGGGCCCGGATACTGAAATGCCACACAGGTCCGCGGCTGGAGGGTACGATTGCCGGGATGCAGGGGCAGGGGGTTCCTACACGGATGGCTGCACGGTGCGCGTCCATGGCCGCGCTTTGCGCGCTCGCGCTCTTCGCGCTCGCGGGCCCGGCGAGCGCGACGCCGTTGTTCCTGACTCCCGTGAACATCTCGGATGCCGGCCAGGACGGCTTCGAGGGCGTGGTCGCAGTCGACTCGGCGGGGGTCACCCACTACGCGTGGACCCGCAGCGACGGGACGAACACCCGTATCCAGTACCGCTCGCGCGACGCGAGCGGGGGCGCGTTCGGGGCGGTCCAGACCATCTCGGACCCGGGGCAGAACGCCTCTGACCCCGACGTCGCCATCGATCCCAGCAACAACGTCCTGCTGACCTGGTCGCGCGGCGACGGCACGAACATCCGGATCCAGTCGGCGTTCAAGCCGGCGGGCGGCAGCTTCGCCGCTCCGGTGACGATCTCCGACGCAGGATTCGACGCGACCAAGCCCGAGGCCGACTTCGACGACGCCGGCAAGGCGCTGCTGATCTGGCAGCGGTTCGACGGCACGAATCTGAGGGTCCAGGCGACCACCCGCACGGCCGGGGCCGGCGGCACGTTCGCGAACGAGACCACGCTCTCCGACGGCGGCCAGGACGCGTTCAACCCCAAGGCTGACGCCGGGCCCGCGGTCGACGCGAACGGCGTGGCCGTCTGGACACGTTCCGACGGCACGAAGCTGCGTGTACAGAGCGCCCGCCGGCGCGACGTCACAGGATTCTTCCCGCGGCCCAAGGGGGCGACGCCAACCCGCGTCGCTCTCGTTCCGTCCTTCGACGCCTGCACCGCTCCCAACAGGATCCATGGCCCCGGCCTTGCGTTCGGCTCCTGCAACCCGCCCGTGCGCAGCTCCGCGGTCCTGACCGTGGGCAGCCCGGACTCGAACGGGTTCGCGGCGAACTCCCAGGGGTCGGTGGCGCTCAGCGTGATCGTCGGCAACCCGAGCACCGAGGCCGACGAAGCCGACGTCTCGCTGAAGGTGAGCATCACCGACGTGCGCAACCACCCCGCCGGAACGGACTACACGGGCCGCCTCGGAGTGATCGCGAACCTGCAGGTCACCGACAACGCGAACTCGAACGAGCGCCCGGAGCCCGGAACCGGGCAGACGACGCCGTTCGCGTTCTCCGTGCAATGCGCGACGACCGTGGACAGCACGATCGGCGGGTCGTGCTCGCTGGTCACCACCTACGACGCGCTCATCCCGGGAGCGGTCTCGGAGCGCCAGCGCGCGGTCTGGGAGCTCGGACAGGTGCAGGTGCGTGACGCCGGCCCGAACGGGACCGGCTACGCCGCCTGCCCGCCGACGTGCGGAGACGGGGACGAGACCGTCTTCATGCGCCAGGGCGTCTTCGTCCCGTAGGCGGATCGTCATGTGGGTTCGCGCCCTGATCGTCCTCGGCGCCCTGCTGATCCTCGCGCCGGCGGCATCGGCGGACGAAGTGCGCATGTTCGCCGTGGGCAACAAGCAGCGGATCGACGACGCCGTCACGTACGCGGACTTCCACAACAAGATGGCTGCGCTGATGGACCGCGACTTCCCCGACCGCGCGGCATATGTGCAGGCGGGCGTCGACGACGTCGCGAGCCACCTCCGCCCGGCCGACACGCGGGCGCCCGACAAGGCGCTGGTCGTCTTCCCCGAGGACGCCGGCCTGATCACGGCGCTGATCGGCTCACGGGGAGCCACCGCGCGCCGCCAGACGAGCGCGCTCGGCGCGATCCCGTCGTTGTTCGAGCCCTACGCGAAGCAGGTCGCCTACTACTCGGACAAGTATCCGGGCCAGCCCGCCGTGCGGATCCTGTTCCTCGCGCTCACCGACACCTTCTACCGCAGCTTCTACGAGACCTACCGCTCGCTCGCGATCGCGCACGGCGTCTACATCGCGGCGGCGATCAACGCCGCGCCCGCGCGCCGCGTGAGCGCCGCCGAGGACCCTGCGCTCGTCGACCTGCTGGGCGACCCCGACGAGCCCGCACGCGACTACGCCTACGAGGCCGCCTCCCCCTACCCCGGCAACACCACCTACGTGTTCGCGCCCGACGGCGAGGTGCTCGTGCCCGACGGTCACGGCGGCACGCTCGACAGCCCCTCGCAGACCGGCGGCGTGATCCGCGGCTCCACGGTGAAGGCCTACCTCACTCCCGCCCGAGCAGCCGCCGCCGGGCGAGTTCCTCGGGCTGTCGCTCGCGTTCGGCGCGGCGCGCGACCTCGAGGTGCTCGACACGCCGGTCGGGCGCCTCGCCACGGTCATCTCCAAGGACGCGTGGATGGTGGACGTGAACGACCGCTTCGAGGCGAAGGGCGCCAACGTGATCCTGCAGCCGGAGGCGTTCAGCGCCTGGGCCTTCCAGCCGGCGCCGTGGGAGCCGGACATCTTCAAGGAGGGCGGCTTCGCGAACCTCCAGAAGAACCCGGCCTGGCAGGTCAACGTCGACGCGAGCCTCACGGGGAACTTCTTCGACACGTTCTTCGACGGCCAGAGCGCGATCATCGGGCGCAAGCGCAAGGCGCCGGCCGGTCCGCTCGGGCCGCGGAATGCCTGGATCGGGCAGAACCCCGAGAACGCGTTCCTCGAGGTCGGTCCCTGGATCGAGCCCGACCCGGGGATCGCCGAACCGAGCCTGCCGCTCGCGGAGCGCCGCCGGCGCCTTGCCGCCGACGGCGTGAAGCTGATCGCGGGACCGCCGTGCCCGACGTCGCTCGCGGTGGGGCCATGCCGCAACGGCTACCGCGAGTCGGTGATCTGGAAGGACGTGAACGTGCACGACGGCCCCGTCACCGCGCGGCCGGACCCCGTAAGGAGGGCGGCGCCCGTCTTCGAGCGCAGCCTCGCCGTCAGCGGCAAGGAGAAGGAGCCCGTCGCGCAGCACGCTCCGCGCGTCGCGGCGCAGGGCAAGCTCGTCTACGCCGTCTGGCACGAGACACGCGACGGGATCGACAACGTGTACCTCGCGGTCAGCCGCAACCACGGCAAGCACTTCCACAAGCCGGTGCGCGTCAGCGACAACGCGCCGGGCACGGTCAGCGAGCTGCACCCGAGCGTGGCCGCACGCGCGGGCGCGGTGGTGGTCGCATGGCAGGAGTTCGCCGCGGCGCGCGACGACGACCGCGGCCGGGTCATGCTCGCGCGTTTCGACTGGCGGGGGCACAAGCTCGGCGGCGACGCGCGCGTCGACGACACCGACGAGGGCGGCAAGTGGCTGCCACAGGTCGCGCTCGACGGTGCCGTGCCGGTGGTCGCCTGGATCGACGAGCGCGACAGGGGACCGCAGCAACTGCCGCTCGAGCACGTGTACTCCGCCCGCGGCACGACCGGCGGCGGCTTCGGTCCGAACGTGCGCGTCGACGCGGGGGCGCCCGTGCCGCTGTCCGCCCACCTCGACAACAAGTGGAGCCCGGCGATCGCGGCGGCGGGCGGCAGGGTGTTCGTCGCCTGGTCGGACTTCCGGAACTACAACTGGGACATCTTCTCCGCGCGCAGCGACGACGGCGGGCACACCTTTGCCGCGAACGTTCGCATCGACGACTTCCAGGGCTTCGAGCGGGTCAACGAGCGCGCGTCGCTCGCGGTCGATCCGAGCGGCCGGGTGCACGCGGCGTGGACCGACCTTCGCGCGCGCGAGCCCGACACCAACATCTTCTATGCGAGCAGCGACAACGCGGGTGCGTCGTTCTCGCCGAACCGCCGCCTCGACGACTCGAACGCCGGGTTCGACCCCGACCGCGACACGCCCACGAACCAGTGGCACCCGGGCCTCGTCGCGGCGGGCGGCCGCCTGTTCGCGGTGTGGCAGGACAACCGCCTCGGGAACAACGACATCTTCTTCACCTCGAGCGCCGACGGCGGCGCGTCGTTCGCGCCCTCGGAACGGGTCGACGACACCGGCGCGGGGCAGAGCGAGCAGAGCCGCCCCAGCCTTGCCTGGGGCGACGGCCTGTGCCACGCGGTCTGGCAGGACGACCGGCGCGGGACGAGCGACGTCTTCTACGCGCGTCGCCCCTGTCCCGGGCCCTCGCGGGGCAAGCACGCGAAAAACCGCTGAAGGCAGGGAAGACGGGCCACGTCGCGGCCGTCCTCTCTAGAGGCTGTGCTCGCATCCGCCGGCGAAAGGCGTTTATGTCCGGGCGCGGCGCGATAACAACTCTGCTAGATGCGGTTTATGAGCATCATCCGCCGATCGGCATGGGGCCCTGCCCTGGTGGTGGGAGTCCTGATCGCGATGGTCGCCGGTTCGGCCGTGCTGCTGGCGCGCGGTCCGGCGTACGAGGTCCGGGGCGACGCGCAGGTCCCCTACAACGCCGGGAAGGTCAAGGAGGTGCGCGTGCTCGATTCGGCGACCGTCTACGTCGACGGCGAGCCGAAGCCGGGGCCGAGCGTGATCGGGGGCATCGCGCTGATCGCCCTCGCGACCGCGGCCTTCATGACCGGCGCGGCGCTGGCGCTCGCCCACGCCCGGCGGCGACTCGTGGGCTTCTATCTGATCGTCGCCGCGGCGCTCGGGTTCGCCGGCGTCGACGAGCTGTTCGCGATCCACGAGAGCGTCGGTCACAACCTCCAGTTCCTGGCCGACGTGCCGGGCGTCTCGCGCCCCGACGACCTCGTGATCGCCCTGTATCTGGTGCCGACTGTGCTGTTCGCCTACCTGTACCGCGACCTGTTTGGGAGCGATCGCCGAGCCGCGACGGCACTGGCCGCGGGCATCGCCGTCTTTGCCCTGGCGGCCGCGGCGGACCTCGCCGGGGTGAAGGCCGAGGAATACCTCGAGCTGGTGAGCGGCCTGTGCATCGGGTCGGGGATCGCGCTGCTGATGTACGTGCACCTGCGGCGCAACCTTCAGATCCGCGCCGACGTCGTGCAGCGCCCTCCGAACTCGTACCAGGAGGCGGAGGAGCGGGTTCCGGCCGGCGCGTCGCGCTAGGTGCGCGATACTGGGGCAACTGAGGTGTCCCGCGAGAACGTCGAGAAGATCCGGCAAGCGCTGCCCGATTCCGGACCGGCCGACCTGGAGGCACTGTTCGCGATCCTCGACGACGACGTCGAGTGGGACTACGTCGGGGCCTTCCCGGAGGTGGTCACCTACCACGGCCCCGCCGAGGTGCGGGAGTTCGTTCGCCAGTGGGCCGGGGCGTTCGACGACTTCGACGTGGCGGCCGAGGATGCGGTGGACGCCGGGGACTCGGTCGTCTTCTGCCTGCATCAGCGGGGCCGCGGCAAGGAGACCGGCGCGCCGGTCGAGAGCCGGACGTGGCAGGTCATGACCTTCCGCGGCGGGAAGGTCATCCATTGCCGGGGCTACGCCACCAGAGACGAAGCGATCGAGGCCGCGCGCTGAGCGCGGGATGCTGCGCGGGCGATGTCGCAGGAGAACGTCGAGGTCGTGCGCCGTTCGTACGACGCTTCGACCGGGGAGACCTCAACGGGCTCTCGTCTCAGTTTCACGATCCGCAGATCGAGTGGCACACGGCCAGGGAAGACCCGGACGCCGCTGTTCATCGGGGCCGTGAGGCGGTGAGGCGCTACTACGAACAGTGGCTCGAGAGCTTCATCGGACTGCACGCGGACGTCGAGGAATACCTCGAGGCAGCCGACGGTCGTGTCTTCACCTGGGTCCACTGGACCGGGCGGGGACGCGGCAGCGGCATCGAGGCCGAATGGGGGCTGGCGATCGTCTACACCCTTCGGGACGGCAAGGTCTTCCTGGCCGAGGAGTATTTCGACAGGAGCGAGGCCCTCGAAGCCGTGGGGCTGTCGGACCAGGACGCTCACGACCGACGCTTTCGGCGTCCTCCGCAGATCTAGCTCCGGGGGTGGGACTCGAACCCACAACCTACTGGTTAACAGCCAGCCGCTCTGCCGATTGAGCTACCCCGGAATGTCCTGGAGGGGGTTCGGCCGGGCGGCCTGGTTCCCTCCCGATCCTACGCGCCCCGGTGGGGCGGGGATTAATAGTAGACGCGCTACTCTGAGAGTCTCGGGACGGGCGGGACGGTCAGCCCCGCCGTCCGGTGGGTTCGCAGTAGATGGCAACTTGGCGCACGACAGATCGCCGTGCTCGGACACGGCTCCCGTGGTCGGCACTTCCCCTGCTCGTGACGTCGCTGTGCCTCGCGCTCGCGGGTCCGGCGGCCGCGACCCACGACCCCGTGGGCGCCTGCTCTCCCGGATTCGAGAATGTCACCAACGTCAACCCGGAGACGTTCTTCGACGGCCGCTCGAACCTCACGATCTGCCTCGCCGGCGACATCGTCGCCCCCACGGGCGACGGCGTGCAATGGTCGAACATGAGCCACGTCACGATCCGCAGCGCCCCGGGGTCCTGGCGCGCGATCCGCAGCCGCATCTGGATCGACGACACGAGCGCCGACGTCACGCTCTACGGGCTCACCCTCGACGCGGGCAACTTCGACGGCACGCCAGGGACGGCGGGCATCGCGATCAACGCCGACCGGGTCGCCCTGCGGGGGAACCTCATCACCAACTCATACGGAGCCGCCGGGTCCTGCATCACCAACGATGCCGAGTTCGGCGTCGCGGACGACACGCTCATCACGCAGAACCGGATCTTCGACTGCGGTCGCGACGAGACGCATGACCACGGCGTCTACACGAACGCGATGAACCGCCCGGTCGTCAGCGCGAACTGGATCTACGAGAACGCCGGGCGCGGCATCAACCTCGGCCCGTACACCTACAACGGGCGGTTCACGCGCAACGTGATCGCCGACAACTGCGCAAACCCGCTCGGCGGAGTCAACGACTGCAGCGCGAACGTGATCTATTGGGGCTTCACCAAGTTCACGGAGTTCAACAACAACACCGTGGCGTTTCCACATCACCGCTACAACCTGGCGGGCTGCGACTTCGGCCCCGACACGCCGGACTGCTACGAGTGGGGCGGATCGAACAACCTCGTCTCCCGGAGCTGCTTCTACTCCACGGTGAGCGGGTACAGCGGCGATCCGCTCGACAGCGGGATCAGCCCGGGCTGGGACAACAAGTTCGGGCGCGTCGACCACTCGACGATCACGGTGGCGGACCCGCGGTTCGCAAACCGCACGACGCCCGTCCACGCCTGGCGCAACTACCGGATGCCGACGAGCAGTCCGTGCGCCGCGTACCAGCCGGTGTCGGCGGTGGGCCCGCCGGCTCCGTAGGGCGGGCGAAAACGGCGGCGCTACTCGCAGGTTGCGTCCTGCAGGGCGCGGGCCATGCGGAACTTCTGCAGGCGGCGCAGGGTGCGGATCTCCATCTGGCGGATCCGCTCGCGCGTGACGCCGAAGGCCTGGCCGACCTGCTCGAGCGTCATCGGGTCGTTGCCGTTCAGCCCATAACGCAGCTCGATGATCTTCCGCTCGCGCTCGGGCAGCCCGGCAAGCGTCTTCCTGAGGTCCTCCTGCATGATCTTGCGGGCCGCGATCTCGTCGGGCTGGTGGCCGTGCTCGTCCTCGATGAAGTCGGCAAGCGACGCGTCGGTCTCCCCCATCGGCGCCTCGAGCGAGACCGTCTCGCGGGCCAGCTCGAGCAGCTCCTCGACCTTCTCGGGGGGCAGGTCGAGGATCTCCCCGATCTCCGTGGAGGTCGGCTGGCGGCCGAGGTCCTGGACCAGCGAGCGCTGGGTGCGCGTGACGCGGTTGATCGCGTCGACCATGTGCACGGGGATGCGGATCGTGCGCGCCTGGTCGGCGATCGCGCGTGACACCGCCTGGCGGATCCACCACGTAGCGTAGGTCGAGAACTTGAAGCCCTTGCGATAGTCGAACTTCTCGACTGCGCGGATCAGGCCGAGGTTGCCCTCCTGGATCAGGTCGAGCAGGTTCAGGCCACGGCCCATGTAGCGCTTTGCGACCGATACGACGAGTCGCAGGTTCGCCTCGATCAGCGCGTTCTTGGCGTCCTGGTCGCCCTTCTCGATCAGCTTCGCGAGACGGACCTCGTCCTTGGCGGAGAGCAGCGAGACGCCGCCGATCTCCTTCAGGTAGGTGCGAACGGGGTCCGGGGCCTCGGCGCTCTGGTACTCGCGCTCGGGCGCCGGCTCGTCGAACCGGAAGGCGTGCTCAGCCGTGCTCACGCGCGGCCTCCGTGGTAGGGGGCGAGGGTTCCCCGCTCCCCATCAGCCTGGCGATCGCTTCTGTGACCCGGCTGCGTTCCACGGACAGCTCGCGCTGGCGCTCGTACTGCTCGCCCTGCGCAGCAATCTTCTTGATCTCGCGCTCGAGCCTGCGTCGCTCGAGCCCGAGGAACCCGACCTCGAGCGCATGCTCGCTGGCCGGCTCGCTCGACGCCCGCACGACGATCTCGCTCACGGTGTGCATGAGCTCGGGATCGTGGGGGCCGAGGCCGGAGGTCGGTGAGTCGAAGTGCTCCAAGATCCAGGTGCGGGCCCTGCGCAGCACGTCGGACGAGAGGTGCTCGTCCGCGAGCCGTGCCAGGTAGTCCCTCCCCAGCTCTCCGCTCGACACGCACATCGCGAGGAAAACCCGCTCGGAGCGTTCCACGCGAGATGCCGCGCCGCGCTCGCCGAGGCGAGTGGTGCGGACCGGGGCGCCGTCGCGCGGACGCGCGAGCAGCGGCACGAGCAGGTGCTCCGACAGGTCGAGCCGGTCCGCCACATGGCGGATCTGCTCGTCCCGCTCGGCCGAGGGCTGCACGGCGGAGAAAACCGGGGCGAGCTCCGCCACGGCCTTGTCCTTGCCCGCCGCGGATCCCATATCGGCACCCTCGAGCGCGCTCGTCACCTGAAACTCCAACATCGGAATTGCGTTCCCCGCTCTGGTCTTGAAGCTGTCCGGGCCTGCCTCCATCAGGAGGTCACAGGGGTCCTTATCGTCCGGCAGCCGCACCACCTTGAGAACGACCCCGCGGCCTGCGGCGGCGCGCTGCGCCCGGAGCATGGCCTCCTGACCCGATCGGTCGGCGTCGAAGGCCAGCACGACCTCCCTCGCGAGCCGCGCGAGCTCGCCGAGCTGGTCCTCGGTGAGCGCCGTTCCCATCGCCGCGACGGAGTTGCGAAAACCCGCCTGATGCAGGGCAAGCACGTCCGTGTAGCCCTCCACCACGAGCACGCTCCCAGCCTTCGCGATGTGGGTGCGCGCGAGGTCGAGGCCGAACAGCTGGCGGCCCTTCCGGTAGACCGGGCCCTCGGGGGAGTTGACGTACTTCGGCTGCTGGCTCTCGCGCGTCGCGCGGGCCCCGAAGCCCAGCACCCGGCCCCTGCCGTCGCGCAGGGGGAACATGATCCGCGCCCGGAAACGGTCGTAGATCCTGCCCTGGCGGCCCTTCTGGCCCAGTCCGGCGGCCTGCAGCTCCTGCTCGCTGAAGCCGGCCTGGCGGGCGCTCATCAGCACGCGGTCCCAGGCGCTCGGGGCGTAGCCGACGCCGAACTCCTCGAGGACCTCACGGCCGAGGCCCCGCTGCTCGAGGTAGGCGCGGGCCCCGGCCGCCTCGCCCGAGTCCCACAGGTAGCGCCCGTAGAAGGTCGCCGTCTTGGCCAGCAGCTCGAGCAGGCGCTCGCGGTTGCGGCGGCGCTCGTCGTCGCGCCCCCCGGCGTCGAACTCGAGCTCCACGCCGTAGCGGTCGGCGAGCTGCTCGACGGCGTCGCGGAAGTCCAGGCCCTCCTTCTCCTCGAGGAACGTGAAGATGTTCCCGCCCGCCTGGCAGCCGAAGCAGTAGTAGAGCTTCTCGACCGGGTCCACCGAGAACGAGGGGGTGCGCTCGTCGTGGAACGGGCAGAGCCCCAGGTAGCGCGTCCCGCGCCGGCGCAGCTCGGTGTGCCCCGACACGACCTCGACCATGTCCGCCGCGAGCCGCACGCGCTCGATCGACTCTGGGGTGAGCCGGCTCATGCCGAGAACGCGCGCGGGACCGCGAGCCGCTCGAACTCGCGGATGCAGTAACGGTCGGTCATCCCGGCGATGTAGTCGGTCACGCGGGTCGCGACGTCGCCCTCGCCGTCGGGCAGCAGCTCGGGCGCGGAGACGTAGTGGTCGAACAGGGCGCTCACGACGTCGATCACGCGCTCCTGCTCACGCCGCGCGGCGTCACCGAAGTAGACGTGGTCGAACATGAACTTCCGCAGGCGCCCCATCGCGCCCCCGACCTCCTCCCCCTGGACGATGTCGCCGGCGCGCTCCGATGCCTCGACGAGGTCGTGGACGAGCAGGTCGATGCGCTCCGAGCCCGAATCGCCGAGGATCGCGATCTCCTCCCGTGGCAGGTCGGCCTCGAGCAGCACCCCCGCCCGCACCGCGTCGTCGATGTCGTGGTTGATGTAGGCGACGCGGTCGACCAGGCGCACGATGCGGCCCTCGAGCGTCGCCGGGAGGTCGGGGCCCGTGTGGCGGAGGATGCCGTCGCGCACCGGCTCCGACAGGTTGAGCCCGCTCCCGTCGCGCTCGAGCACGTCGACGACGCGCAGCGAGTGCTCGTTGTGGCGAAAGCGCCGCCCGAAGCGCTCGTGCAGCGCACGGTCGAGCGCCTCCTCGCCGGCGTGGCCGAAGGCCGGGTGGCCGAGGTCGTGGCCGAGGCCGATCGCCTCCGTGAGGTCCTCGTTCAGCCGCAGCGCGCGCGCCACCGTGCGGGAGATCCCGCAGGCCTCGAGCGTGTGGGTCAGGCGGGTGCGGTAGTGGTCGCCCTCGGGGGCGACGAACACCTGGGTCTTGTGCTTCAGGCGCCGGAAGCTCTTGGAGTGGACGATCCGGTCGCGGTCGCGCTGGAACGGAGTGCGCAGGCGGCAGGGCGGCTCCTCGCGGCGGCGCCGTGCGGGATAGGAGCGCGTCGCCCGCGGCGAGAGGTGCGCGTCCTCGAGGTCGCGCACCCGCGCCTCGAACGAGGCTGCGACGGCGCCCTCCGGCAACGCCCGGTCGATGTCTGCGGCATGGGCCTCCACGTCGACGATTGTCCCAGCCGGGCAGGCGGCGCTCAGCGCGTCGGCGCGACGCCGATGGCCTCGAGCCCCTTGCCCACCTCCTCGGCGAGTGCCATGGCGGCCGACAGCGGACGCACCATCACCGTGAAGTCCTCGATCCTGCCCTCCGCGTCGAAGCGCAGCAGGTCGAGGCCCTCGACCTGGCGGTCACCCACGCGCGCCTGGAAGACGAGCGCCTTGACGCCGTCGGAGTCGAGCTCGTCGGTGTAGCTGAAGTCCTCGAACGTGCCCATCACGACTCCGAGCAGCGCACCGACCGCCGCGCGGCCCTCGAACGGCTTGAACGTGATCGGGCTGTGGAAGACGACGTCGTCGGAGAGCGCCGCGACCATCGCGTCGTGGTCGCGTGCCTCGACTCCGGCCCTGAATGCATCGTGACTCATCGGCTGCTCCTTCTCATGACATCGCGGTAGACGGCGGCCGTGCGCTCGCCGTTGCGCTCCCAGGTGAATCGGGCGGCGACCGTGCTGCGAGCGGCCGCACCGAGCCTATCGCGCTCCGCCGGGTCGCTCACGACGCCGTCGATCGCCCGCGCCAGGGCCGCGTCGTCGCCGGAAGGCACGAGCAGCATGCCCTCCCCCGCCGCCGCGATGTCCTCCGCCCCCGTGCCGACGCCGCCGATCGCGGGCACGCCCGCCGCCATCGCCTCGATGTGGGCCACCCCGAAGGCGTCGTGCACGCTCGGCATCGCGTGGACCCAGCCGCGGCCCATGCGCGCCAGCGCGGCCTCGTGATCCATCGGGCCGAGGAAGGAGATCCGGTCCGCGACGCCCAGCCGGGTGGCGAGCGCCGCGAGCGCCGACCGGTCCGGGCCCTTCCCGATCAGCTCGTAGCGCAGGGCCGGATGCCTGCCGGCCAGGGCAGCGAGCGCGCGGATCACCGCGGCCTGGTTCTTGTGGGGCTCGAGGTGCGCGACCGTGACGATCGTGGGATCGCCCGTGCGGGTCGCGACGCCGGCGGGCAGGTCGGCGCCCGGGTGGACCACCTCGAGGAAGGGCAGGGCGCCGGTCAGCTCCTCGATTCCGCGCCGCGTCACCTCGCTGTTGGCGATCACGGCGCTCGCGGCCCTCAGGACCTCCGAGACCACCGCGCGGCCACGGTCGCTGCGCGCGGCCGTGTAGGAGAGGTCGCCGCCGTGCACCGAGACCACGAGCGGCACCTCGTTCCCGCGGCGGACCCAGCGAAGCGCCGCATCCCCCGCGGGCACGGCGTAGTGGGCGTGCACGAGGTCCGGCCGCGGCCCGTCGTCGAGCGCCCGCCGCACGGGTCGCGCCGCCCAGCGGCCCCAGCGCGCGTAGCTCAGGGGGCGGGGCGGCGAGAAGAACCGCACGTACCGGACCGGGACCCCGTCGAGCTCCGCCTGTCCCTGCGGTGCGACGAACCGGCCGGCCCAGTTCGCGAGCGGGCCGAGGTCCGGGAGGGCCCGCACGTCGCGCCGCGAGGGCAGCGGCCGGTCGAGCGCCAGCACGCGCACCTCGACACCGTGGGCGCGCACGGCGAGCGCCTGCTTGTGCGCCCAGATCCCCCACGCCGGCTCGGACGCGCGCGGGTAGTACTCCGCGACTACCGCGACGCGCACCCGGCTAGTGGCCCTGGCGGATCGCCGCCTGGGCCGCGGCCACGCGCGCGATCGGCACCCGGTAGGGCGAGCAGCTCACGTAGTCGAGTCCCGTGCGCTCGAAGAAGTCGACGCTGTCTGGATCGCCGCCGTGCTCTCCGCAGATGCCGAGCTTGATCTCCGGATTGGTCGAGCGACCGCGCTGCGCGGCGATCTCGACGAGCCCACCCACGCCCGGCTCGTCGAGGGTCTCGAACGGGCTGCGGTCGACGATTCTCTTCTCGAGGTACTGCACGAGGAACTTGCTCTCGACGTCGTCGCGGGAGAACCCGAGCGCCGTCTGGGTGAGGTCGTTGGTCCCGAAGCTGAAGAAATCGGCATGGTCTGCGATGCGATCGGCGATCAGGCACGCCCGCGGCAGCTCGATCATCGTTCCGACCGTGAACGGGACCGGCTCGGCACCGGCCTCGCGCGTGGCGGCCTCGGCCGCAAGCTCCACCGTCGCGCGGGTCAGCTCCAACTCTCGCTCGTAATCGACCAGAGGGATCATGATCTCCACGTGCGGCACGGAGCCCGTGCGCTCGCGGACCGCGATCGCCGCGCCGATGATCGCCCGCACCTGGGTCTCGTAGACCTCGGGGTGAAGGATGCCGAGCCGGCAGCCGCGTGTGCCGAGCATCGGGTTGGTCTCCTCGAGCTCCCGCACCCGCACCAGCAGCCGCTCCAGCTCGACAACCCTGGCCGCGTCGAGGGGACGCGCGAGCTGTGCGCGTTCGAGGTCGACGATCAGCTCGTTCATGTTCGGCAGGAACTCGTGCAGCGGCGGGTCGAGCAGGCGGATCGTGACCGGGCACCCGACCATCGCCTCGAACAGGCCCTCGAAGTCGGCCTGCTGCAGTGGCAACAGCTCGTCGAGCGCGGCGCGCCTCTGCTGCTCGGTCTCGGCCATGATCATCGCGCGCATCTTGGGCTGGCGCTCGGCGTCCATGAACATGTGCTCGGTGCGGCACAGGCCGATGCCCTCGGCGCCCAGCTCACGTGCCTTGCGCGCGTCCTCTGGAGCGTCCGCGTTCGCGCGCACTCCCAGGCGGCGCGCCGCGTCGGCCCATTCGAGCACGATCCCGAAGTACTTGGTGATCTTTTGCGAGACCAGCGGCACGTCCTCCGTGGTGACCAGGCCGTGGGTGCCGTCGATCGCGATCAGGTCGCCGGCCTCGAGGCGGGTGCCGTCGACGCTCACCACGCCGGCCTCGAGGTCGATGCGCAGCTTCGAGGCGCCGGCCACGCAGGGTCGCCCCATGCCGCGTGCGACCAGCGCCGCGTGCGATGCCTTGCCCCCCTCGGAGGTGAGGATGCCCTTCGCGGCGTGGAAGCCGGCGACGTCGTCGGCCTCGGTGAACGGGCGCACGAGGATGCACGCCTCGCCGTCCGCCGCCCGCTCGACCGCCTCGGACGCGGAGAACACGATGCGTCCCTTGGCGGCGCCCGGGGACGCCGGCACCCCGCGCGCCAGCGGCCGGTACTCGTACTCGGGGTCGAACATCGGGTGCAGCAGCTCGTCGAGCTTCTCCGGCTCGATCCGCAGCAGCGCCTCCTCGCGCGTCAGGAGCCCCTCGGACACCATGTCCACCGCCACCCGCACGGCCGCCTGCGCGGGGCGCTTCGCGGACCGCGTCTGGAGCATGTAGAGGGTCCCCTCCTCGATCGTGAACTCGACGTCCTGCATGTCCTTGTAGTGGCGCTCGAGCGTGGTGAGGATGTCGAGCAGCTGCGCGTTCGCCTCCGGCATCAGCTCCGCGAGCTCCGAGAGGTCGCTGGTGTTGCGCACCCCCGAGACCACGTCCTCGCCCTGCGCGTTCAGGAGGAAGTCACCGGAGGGCTTGGGAGCGCCGGTGGTCTCGTCGCGGCTGAAGGCGACGCCCGGACGCGGAGGTGTCGCCCTTGTTGCCGAAGACCATCTGCTGGACGTTGACGGCCGTGCCCCAGTCGTCGGGGATGCGGTTCAGCCGCCGGTACTCGACCGCGCGCGCGCCGTTCCAGGAGTCGAACACCGCGCGCACCGCCTGGCGCAGCTGCGCGCGCGGGTCGTCCGGGAAGTCCTCGCCGATCCGCACCTCGAAGGTCTGCTTGAAGCGCCGCGTGAGGACCTCGAGGTCGGCGGAGTCGAGGTCGACGTCGGACTCCACGCCGCGTCGCTCCTTGTGCTGCTTGATCGCGCGCTCGAACAGCGCGCCGTCGATGCCCCGCACCACGCCCGCGAACATCTGCACGAAGCGCCGATAGGAGTCCCAGCCGAAACGCTCGTTGCCGGTGTGGGCGATCAGGCCGCGCAGCGAATCCTCGTTGAGCCCCAGGTTGAGGACGGTGTCCATCATGCCCGGCATCGAGTCGCGCGCCCCCGACCGGACCGACACGAGCAGCGGGTCAGCCGGATCGCCGAGCCTTTTCCCCGTCTGCTGCTCGAGCCGCGCCAGCGCCTCGTCGACCTGCTCCTCGAGCCCCTCGGGGAAGCGGCCGCCTTCCTGCATGTAGGAGATGCACGCCGCGGTCGTGATGGTGAAGCCGTCGGGGACGCGGACGGGGCCGCCGATCCGCTTCATCTCGGCGATGTTTGCCCCCTTGCCCCCAAGCAGCTCCCGCATCTCGCGCGAGCCCTCGGAGAAGTCGTACACCCACTTGCCCATCGGTGCGCAGCGATTCTATTGAGGGCGCGTGGAGGACTACGCCACGCTGCGCAGCCGCACGTGCGCGTGGTACTCGACCGTCCCGGAGACCGCCCGCTCGACCTGCGTGAGCGCGGGGCCCACGGCCGCGGGCGCCTCCCGCAGCGGCGCGGCGAGCGCGCCGATCATGAACGAGCGCGCGGGCACGTCGAGGGTGAACCCGTCACCGGCCCCGCAGTCGTGGCAGAGCACGCCGCCCGCGGCGGCGGAGAAGCGCAGCGACCCGGCCCCGGCCGGGCCGCCGCAGCGCGCGCAGTCGGTCAGCTCGGGCACGAAGCCGGCGGCGAGCAGCAGCTTCATCCGGAAGGCCAGCATGTTCGCCCCGCCCGCCGCATCGGGGCGCGCGTCGAGCAGCTTGAGCTCGTTGCAGAGCAGGTTGTAGGCGGCCTCGTTGCCCTCGCCCTCGCCGAACAGGCGCAGCACCGACTCGCATGCCGCGCCCGCCCAGTAGATCGCGCCGCCGTGCTCACGCAGCCGCGGATACCACTCGACGCACTCGACCTGCGTGACGGTGTGCAGGTCGCCGCGGCCCTCGTACATGCACCAGCTGCACGCGCGAGAAGGGCTCGAGCCGGCCGCCGAAGCGGGACTTGGTGCGACGCACACCTTTTACGACTGCGCCGATGCGCCCTTGGGTACCCGTGTACATGTGGACGATCCGGTCGGCTTCGCGCAGGCGCATCGAGCGAAGCACGATCGCCTCAGTCTTGTAGTAGCCGGCCAACTGACCCATAGACTTTGAAGCAGAGCCCGGATGGAATCGACCAACGGCAAGCCGCAGATCACCGTGTACACGACGGACCCGTGCGCCCGCTGCATCCGGGCGAAGGAGCTGCTGGAGCGCCGCAGCCTCGCCTACGTCGAGGTCAACCTCGCGAAGGACCCCGTCGGACGCCGTGAGCTGGCGGCCTTCACCGGTCAGATGACCTTCCCCCAGATCGTGATCGGCGACGAGCCGCTGGGAGGGTTCCAGGAGCTGGTCGAGGCCGACGAGACCGGCCGGCTCGAGCGCCTCGCGGCCTAGCTACGGGGCCCCGAATGATCCGGCCGCGCGCGATCCGCGACCTCACGGTCGACGCGCCGCGTGGAGCACACGGCGGCCGATTCATCTCCGCCGCCAGCGGGTTGGTGCTGAGCGGCGACTTCCTCTACGTGATCGCCGACGACGAGCGCGAGCTCGGCGTGTTCCCGGCCGAGGGTGACGCGCCCGGGCGACTCGAGCGATTCCTGCCCGGCGAGCTCCCGGCCGACCCGGCCGAGCGAAAGCGCCACAAGCCGGACCTCGAGGCGCTCGCGCTGCTGCCCGGCATGCTGCTTGCCCTGGAGTCGGGGTCCAAGGCCCAGCGCCGGGGTGGCGTCTTGTGGGAGCTCGACGAGCGCGGCGGACTGTCGGGCGATCCCCGGCGCCTGGATCTCCGCCCGCTCTACGACCGCCTCGACGGCGAGATACCCGACCTGAACATCGAGGGCGCGACGGTGGTCGGCGAGCGCCTGCTGCTGTTCCAGCGCGGCAACGGCCGCGGCGCGGTGAACGCGGTGGTCGAGCTGGCGCTCGAAGGCGTGCTGGGCGCGTGGTCGGAAAGGGGCATCGGCGCGAATGCCGTAAGCGGCATCCGCCGGTACGAGCTCGGCGAGGTCGACGGCGTGAGGCTCTGCTTCTCGGACGCGACCGCACTGCCCTCAGGTCATGTGCTCTTCACGGCCGTGGCCGAGGGCGGTGAGCACACCTACCACGACGGCGAGTGCGTCGGCTCGGGGATCGGGGTCCTGGACCCGGAGGGCGATGTCGCGCGATGGGAGTCCCTCGACCCCCCGCTGAAGGTGGAGGGAATCGAAGCGCACCCCGACGACGACGGGATGCGGATTCTCCTCGTGGGCGACCCCGACGATCCGGGGACGCCCTCTTCCCTGCTGGCTGCGCGCCTCTAAGCGGCGTCCGAGGCGCGTCGGCCCATCAGCGCAGGTCGCTGAGCGCCGGGATGCCGTGCAGCGCGGTCGCCTGCCGGCACGCGTCGCGGATCGCCTCCGATGTCAGGGTCGCGCCGACGACGCCGACCACGAACGGCTCCACGCGGGGAGCCGTGCCGCTCGCCAGCGCGAACGTGACGTCGCCGTCGAACTGCGAGTGCACCGGGTCGACCGCCCGGGCCATGCCGGAGTGCGCCATCTTCGCGACGATCCCGCACTCGGCCTTGGTGAGCGGCGCATCGGTCATCAGGCACACGAGGGTCGTGTTCTGGAGCGGCTCGCCGCGGCGGAAGGTCGGCACCTCGATCGGGCGCGTGCGGATCAGCTTGGTGGAGCCGATGAAGCCGCCGTCCTCGCCGCGGGTGCCCGCGAGCACCTGGCCGTCCTCCCCGATCACGTCGCCGAACGCGTTGACGACCGCGAGCGCCACGAGCTTCGCTCCCTGCGGAAGGTGCTGCTTCGCCATCCCAACCCCGGTCTTGACCGCGAACTCCCGGCCGCGCAGCTTGCCGACGGCGGCGCCCGTGCCCGCCCCGACGCTGCCGAGCTGCGGGTCGTCGGTGGCCGCGTCGCAGGCCGCGGCGCCCTCGGCCGGCCCCGGCCTGCGGGTCCCGTCTCCCGTGATCAGGTCGTACACGACGGCCGCGGGCACGAGCGGGACGATCCCGCCGGGTGTCGCGTAGCCGCGCTCGTGTCGCTCGAGCCAGCCGACGACCCCGTCCGCGGCCGCGAGGCCGAACGCGCTCCCGCCGGTCATCAGGACGGCGTGGACGCGCGCCGCATTGGCGATCGGGTCGAGCAGGTCCATCTCACGGGTGCCCGGGCCGCCGCCGCGCACGTCGCCGGACGCAACGGCGCCGTCGGGCGGTGCGAGCACCACGGTGCAACCGGTCGCGGCCTCGGTGTCGGTCCAGTGCCCGGCCGTGAAGCCGGCCGGAAGGGGCGGCTCGGTCAACGGGCGCTCACGCGGCGCGCTCGAGGGGTGCGCTGGCAGTTGCGGCAGACATAGGTGCCCCGGCCGGCGGCGACTAGCTTCGTGACCGGTCTCCCGCAGCGCGGGCACGGCAGCCCCTCGCGCCGGTGGACCAGGAACTCGTCCTGCATCGAGCCGCGCTCGCCGTTTGAGTCGAGGTAGTCGTCGATCGACGAGCCGTTGTTCGCGAGCCCGGCCTCGAGCGTCTCGACGACGCCCGCGTGCAGCCGCTCGAAGTCGGCGCGCCGCAGGCGGTCGACCGGCTTGAGGGGATGGATCCCGGCGCGGAACAGCGCCTCGTCGGCGTAGATGTTCCCGACTCCCGCGACCCGGCGCTGGTCGAGCAGGAAGGCCTTCACCGGCGCGGTGCGCCCGCGGGCCGCCTGCCTCAGCACCTCGGGGGTGAACCCGGGATCGAGCGGCTCCGGGCCGAGCCGCGCATCCAGGTAGCGGTCGAGCAGATCGGCGCCGTCGATCACCACTCCGGTGCCGAAGCGCCGCGGATCGGCGAACAGCAGCCGGTGGCCGTCGTCGAGCGCGAGCCGCACCCGCAGGTGGCGGCGGCCCGTCGCGTCCTCGGCCGCGGAGACCCACAGCAGGTTTCCCGTCATGCGGAGGTGCATGACCAGGGCGCGGTCCTCGTCGAGGTCGGCGATCAGGTACTTGCCGCGCCGGCGGAGCGCTTCGATGCGCCGGCCGAGCAGCGCGCGCTCGACCTGCCCCGGCGCGACCGGCGCGCACCACAGGGGGTCCAGCACCTGCGCGTCCACGATCGTGCGGCCGGCCACCCGGTCGGCGAGCTGTCGGCGGATCGTCTCTACCTCGGGAAGCTCGGGCACGTCATAAAGCGTACGCGGCCGGTGCCCGGCTCAGGGTATGAACAGCCCCTGGGTCGCAAAGAGGGTGTCGCCCGCGGGCGTGTCGGCGTCGCCGTCGGCGCCGCCGTCGTAGACCTCGATCCCGCCCACCTGCCAAACGGTGCGGCGGCCCTCCTTGACGGAGCCCGGCACGAGCGTGTCGGGAGTGGTCGAGACCGAGCAGTAGGCGCCCTCGTCGGGGAGGTTGACGGTGGGCGAACACGGCGCCACCATCTCGATCGGGATCTCCGTCGTGGTGGCGGCACTGCCGGTGGTGGCTCCGGGGCCGCCGGGGTTGGGCGTGTTGTCCTTGTCGGTGATCTGAAGCGTGATCCGCACGCGCAGCTCGCCGTCGTAGTCCACCATCGCCTTCGTATAGACGTCGCTGATCGTGAAGCCCATCGCGACGTCGGCCTCGTCTGCCGGGGTGGCGGGGTTGCCGAGCAGGGCCTGGATGATCACCTGCCCCTTGCTGCGGGCCGGCTGGCCGTTGGAGTCGCCGGTGCCGACCGTCAGGAAGTCGGAGGCCATCTGGGGCGACGAGCACGATCCGAACGCGAGCGGCGGGCCGTGCGTGCGGTCGGGCGAGGAGCAGGGCTTGTAGGCGGTGGTGAGCGCGGCACGGTAGGGCGTCGCCCCCTTCGGGCGCGGATAGGAGGTGATCGGGATGGGCTGCCAGTCGGGGTCGATTCCCGTCGTGAGGGGCGTGCCTCCGGTTCCGTCCGCGTTGTAGACGGTCACGCCGTCGGTCACGATCTTGCTGCCGTCCGGCGACCAGGCCGGGTCCGACCCCGCGGCGATCAACTGTGCCTTGCCGGTTCCGTCCCGGTTCATCACCCAGACCGCCTCGCCGCTGAACGGATCCAGGCCCCATGCGATTCGCTGGGCGTTCGGGGACCAGTTCGGATCCCGGTCGATGTCGTTCGGGCTGGTGGTGAGGTTCGTGCGGTTGGCGCCGCTCGCATCGAACGTGAAGATGTCGAACTCGGCGAGGTCTGCGCCGAAGGCGATCAAGCCTCCGTCCGGAGACCATGCCGGCGCGCTCTCTCCGTCCTCTCCGGGGCCAGGCGGCCCGCAGCCGAGGAAGGCCCGGCCCGTGCCGTCCGGGTTCATCGTGTGGATGCCGCCCGACTGGTCGCCGCACTCCCCGATCGCGACGAACACGATCTTGGAGCCGTCGGGCGACCACGAGGGCTCGTAGCCGGGGCCGAGCGAGGTCTGCCCCGACCCGTCGGCGTTCATCACGACGATCTCGGCGCCCGGCGAGTAGCGGTTGAAGACGATCCGCTGGCCGTTCGGCGACCAGGCGGGCTTCACGTCGGAGCCGGGGTCGTTGGTGAGACGCAGGGTGCCCGTACCGTCGGCCTTGATCGTGTAGATCTCGCCGTTCGGATCGTCGCGCGTGTCCGAGAACGCGACCCTGCCGTTCTCTCCCGGGAAGGCCGCCTGCGCAGCCCCCGGCACCAGCATCACCGTCAGCATCGCGCCCGCCAAAGCAATGCGTCTCAATGCAGAACTCCCCGCCATCGAGATCCCTCCGCCGTCGGTCAGCGAGAGCTTAGCGCGAATTCGGCGGGACATTCACGGGACGAACACCCCCGGCCTCAGGAACACGCGGTTGCCGCTCGTGTCGGCCTCACCGTCGGCGCCGCCGTCCCTGACGTGCACGCGGTCGAGCTCCCAGACCGCGCGCTTGCCCTCCTTCACGGCGCCCGGCATGAGCGCGTCGAGGCTCGTCGTCGTCGAACAGACCGAGCCGGCGCTCGTGGAAGCGGTTCCCGTGCACGGCACGACGAAGCCGACGTCGAAGTCCTCGACGGTCGCCGCGGCGGGCGTCGCCGGCGTGGAGTCCTTGTCGGTGATCCGCAGGAAGAGCACCGCCTGGAGCTCGCCCGTGTAGTCGGGGGTCCCGGTGCCGCCGCTGATGATGTTGGGCGCGCCGCAGGTCGCGGGCGGGTTGTAGTCGTAGCAGCGCACGTCGGAGCCCGACATCGTGAGCGTGACGTCGGCCTCGTCGGTGGGCGTGGAGGGGTTGCCGACCACGACCGCGGTGCGCAGGTAGCCCTGGAAAGCGACCGCGGCACCGTTGGCCTCCGGGGTGGGGACGGTCAGGTAGGGCGAGTTCTTCGCGGGCGGGTTGCAGGAGGGGAACGCCAGCGGCGGGCCGTGGGTGCGGTTGGAGGAGCCGCAGGGCAGGAAGGCCGGCACGAGCGAGAACCGCGAGGGGGTCGCGCCCTTCGGGCGGGGGTAGGAGTTGACGGGGATCGGCTGCCAGGAGGGGGCGCTACCTGCGGTCAGGAAGGTGGCGCCGGACCCGAGGGGCGCCCCGCCGATCCAGACGCCCGCGGGCGGGCCGTTGGAGGAGAAGGCGATCTTCGCTCCGTCTGGAGACCAGACCGGCTGCGCGGCCCTCGTGCCCCGTGCACCTGTCCCGCTGCCGTCGGGGTTCATCGCGTACACGATAGCTGCTGTCCTGGTCGCGGCTCGAACCCGAAGTCGATCTTCGTGTCCGCTCGGCGACCAATCCGGGTCGAGGCTGGATTCATCGACGGTGCGGCGTCAGACGCGATCGTCGTCCGCCCGCCGCCGATCGTCTTCACGTAGGATCGTTCCACGTGCCGTCGAGGCCGAGCTCACCCGAGCTGAACGTGACGCGGGTACCGTCGGAGGACCACGAGGGGCAGCATGACGTCGGAGCACCAGTTTCGACGAAGCAACTCGAGACCGGTGCCGTCGGGTTGACCGTGAGACAGCCCGCAGATGTCGTCCCCGAACTCGGCGTCGCACAGGCCGCGGTTGTTCGAGTCCCTGACCCCGAAGACGATCTTGCCTCCGTCGGGTGACCAGGCCGGGTCGGTCGAGACGTAGCCCGGGGCCCCGGGATAGTCGATCACCAGCGTCTGACCGCTGCCGTCGGCGTTCATCCTCCAGATGTCCATGTCGGAGCCGTCGGCCCGCGCGAAGACGATCTGTCTGCCATCGGGAGACCAGTTCGGAGTGAAGTCACCGACCGTGTTGTCGTGAGCTGCTTGAGGTCCGTGCCGTCGGGGTTGACGGAGTAGATCTCGCTGTCGCCGTCGGCGGTGCTGCTGAACGCGATCTTCCCGTTCTGGCCGGGGAACGACGCCTGCACCGAGGATGGGAGCGTCAGCATGACGGCCACCGCGACCAGCCAGGCGCTGCGCTTCAACTCCCCGTCCCCCTTCCGTCGGCCCGAGTTAGCCGCAGCTTATCGCCTTCGATGGCGGTGTCAGCTGCGCGCCCGGGGGTGCGCCTTGAAGTAGGCGTCCTTGATGTGCTGGTTCGACAGGTGCGTGTAGAGCTGGGTCGTGGAGACGTCCGCGTGGCCGAGCATCTCCTGCACCGAGCGCAGGTCGCAGCCGCCGGCCAGCAGGTGCGTCGCGAACGTGTGTCGCAGGGTGTGCGGGCTCATCTTGTCCTCGAGGCCTGCCGACTTCGCGTGACGGCCGATGATCTTGTACAAGCCCTGGCGCGTGAGCGGGCCGCCGCGGAAGTTCACGAACAGGCGCGGCTGCGTGCGCTCGCCCACGAGCTGCGGGCGGCCGCGGCGCAGGTAGTCGGCGACGGCGCGTGCGGCGGTGCGGCCGACCGGCACGAGGCGCTCCTTCGAGCCCTTCCCCCGGGCCCGCACGACGTGGTCCACGAGGTCGACGTGGCCGACGTCGAGGTCGATCGTCTCCGACGCGCGCAGGCCACACGCATACATCAGCTCGAGCATCGCGCGGTCGCGCAGCGCGATCGGGTCCGTTCCCTTCGGCTGCTCGAGCAGGCGCTGCACCTCCGCGCGGCCGAGCACGCGCGGCAGCTTGCGGCTCTTGCGCGGCGAGGTCAGCTTCGCGGTCGGGTCCGACTCGCGCACGCCCTCGCGGCGCAGGTGGCGGTAGAAGGAGCGCAGCGACGCGGCCTTGCGCTGGATCGTCGCGGTCGTCGCCGGCGGGCGCCCGTCGCCGCGCGCAAGGTCGGTCAGGAAGTCCGAGACGTCCGCGGCCTCGGCGTCCTCCGCCGTGCGGCCGCGCGCGGCGAGGAACACGCCGAACTGGAGCAGGTCCGACCGGTAGGACTGGAGCGTGTTGCGGGCCATGCCACGCTCGAGCTCGAGATGGGCGAGGAAGTCGAGCAGCAGCTCCTCGAAGCGCCCCGGCGCGGTGGCGGTCGCGATCCCCATCGATGACCCTTTCGCGCGTTGCCCCCCGCCTCCTTGGCCCGCAACGCCCCTTGCCGCCCCCCAACCCAATATGAGCATGCATGTCCTGCTCATTTCTCGTCAGGTCGAGCGGGGTGTGACGGAGGCGCGGCGGGTGCTACGGATGGCGCTCGGCAAACAGCGCGAAGGCGTGCAGCTCGCGGCGGATGTCGCGGGCGGCACGGTGGCGCACGAACGACAGCTTCTCGAGCCGCGCGTCCGAGCGGTCCGAGTGGCAGCTCGAAGTTCACGTCGAGGTCCACGCGGGTTCCATCCTCCTCGCGGCGCAGCAACACGGTCGCCCGCCCGTGCGTGCCGAGCGGTCGCGCGTCCCAGGTGCGCGTGTGCATCCAGGGGGCCTCGACCTCGGTGACCTCGACACGGCTCCGGATCAGCGGGTTGAATCGCAGCGAGTACGTGGTTCCGACCTGATCGAGCGGACCGCTGATGCTCTTCACGGATCGCACGCCTGGAAACCACTCCGCGATCGCGCGCCCGTCCACGTGAGTCGCCCATACCCGCTCGAGCGGCGCGTGGACCAACTCGGTCACCCGCACGGACGGCACTACGAGACGAACGCCTTGAACCACAGGAGCGTCACGAGGCTCTTCGCGTCGCGGCACTCGCGGATCACGTCGTCGAGCCGCGACAGCGGCTCGGACACGATCTCGATGCGCTCCTCCTCCTCGGCGTCGAGGGGGTCGTCCGAGAGATCGGTGGCGAGGTAGGCGTGGATCTCCTCGTCGGTGAAGCCCGGGCTCGCGTAGAAGCTCGTCAGGTGCTGCCACGTCGCGGCCGACTTGCCGATCTCCTCGCGCAGCTCCCGTTTGGCCGTCTCGAGCATCTCTCCCCCGTTCAGCTTGCCCGCGGGAAGCTCCAGCAGCGCCTGCTCGCCGACGACCTCACGCGGCTGGCGCACGAGCCAGATGCGGTCCCCGTCGAGGGGCAGCATCACGGCCGCGCCGGGGTGCTCGATCACCTCGCGCTCGACGACGTCGCCGTCGTCGTGGCGGAACTTCTCCACGCGCACCGTCCCGATCCTGCCCTCGTAGACGGCATCGCCGCCGATTCGCTCGAAAGTCATCTCTCAGGGCCTCATCTCAGTTGGCACTCCTTGGCTGGATCATGTCCACGAGCAGGACCCCGCCCGCGAGCGATGCGAGGAAGAAGTCCCGGTCCTCCTCGAACGAGCGGCCCATCGTGCTGGACGGCAGGTCGCTCGAAAGATAGGGCTCGACGAGCCCGGAGACGTCCAGTCGCACCGCCTCGTGACCGGCTCCATGCGCGATCGCGAGCTCCAGCGAGCCGCCCGAGGGCAGCGACACTCCGACCGGAAGCGGCACCTGCACCGGGCGCAGGAGCAGCGAGAGCACCGTCTCCGTGTGGTGGCTGAGGCCGCGGTGGCGCTCGCGCGGGTCGCCGCTGGACAGGCGCGGCACGAGCACGACCGGACAGCCGAGCGACAGCGCCGCGTGCGCGTTCGAGAGCGCCGCGAGACCGCCGTGCCCGAGCGCGGACCCCGATCCCAGGATGCCCGGGCCGGGGCCGACGACCGCGCAGTCCCACCCGAGCTGCCGCGCCGCCGCGTCGAGCGCGCCCTCGACGGTGATCGCCTCGACCGCCGCGCCGTGGGCGGGCCCGGCCGTGACGTGGCCGGCGAGCAGGCCGCGGTCCAGCAGCTCGGCGACGGTGTCCGACAGCGCCCCCGGCAGGGCTCCGCCGGCGCTCTGCACGTACCCGAGCCGCGTGCCCGGAGCGAGGTGCGCGACCGCGAAGGCGACTCCCGCGAGCTGGCCGTGCAGCGCGAGCACCGCGGCGGGCACGCCCGCGCGGCCGGCCAGGGACTCGAGGCCCTCCTCGACGGGCTCGACCGAGTGCTGGAGCGACGTGTAGTTGAGCTTCATCACGTGGGCCCCGCCCGCTTCAGCGTCGAGGCCGCGCGTGAGATTGCAGTGCACGAGGTCGAACCCTCCGCTGCCGAGACCGATGTCCCTCGCCTCCACGTTGACGACGACTTCGTCGCCGGCCGCGACCGGTCCCGTCAGGCCGGGGTAGGCGATCGCGTCGCGCTCCTCGTCGGATCCCTCGAGCGTCACCGTCAGCCGCGCGATCCGCTCGTCGGCGCGCACGACCGTGGCAACCGTCGCCCGGCGCAGCTTCAGCACGACGCCGCGCGCTCGACGATGCGGATTGCCACAGCGAGGGTCTGCTCCAGCGCCCGCCGGCTCACGCGCTCGTGCGGGGTGTGGTTGAGCTCGACGCCGACGGCGAGGTTCACGCAGCGGAAGCCCTTGGCCTCGAAGGCGCTCGCGTCGCTTCCGCCTCCGGTCGACGACGGCACCGGCTCGATCCCGCAGTCGCGCAGCGCGGAGGCGGCGAGCGTCACGGCCGGATGGTCCTCGGGGATGCGGTACGCCCGGAAGTGCTCCTCGAGCATCGTGTCGACGTCCACCTCGGAGGCGCTGGCCGCGTAGGTGATCGCGTCGACCATGCGCCGCGCACCTTCCGAGGCTTTCGCGTCGTCGAGGCTGCGGACCTCCGCCTCGACGACGCAGGCCTCGGGGACCACGTTCGCGGCGGTGCCGCCGTGGACCGCGCCGACGTTCGCCGTCGTCTCGGCGTCGATGCGCCCGAGCTGCATCGAGTCGATCGCCTTCGCCGCCGCCACGATCGCGCTGCGACCGTCCTCGGGACGGATGCCGGCGTGCGCGGAGCGGCCCAGGAACTCGGCGTGGACTGCGTAGTAGGTCGGTGCGGCGAGCACCATGCGGCCGACGGGCGCGGCGTGATCGAGCACGAATCCGAACGGCGACGCGAGCGCACCGACGTCGAACGCGCGCGCGCCGCGCAGGCCGACCTCCTCGCCGGTCGTGAAGACCAGCTCACACCCGGCGGGCGCGCCGCGCGCGGCCAGCGTGCGCGCGACCTCGATCAGGACCGCCACGCCCGCCTTGTCGTCCGCACCGAGGATCGCGTCGTGGCGGTTGCGATACCACCCGTCCTCGAGCTCCACGTCGATGGGCGCGGCGGCGGGCACCGTGTCCATGTGCGAGCACAGCATCACCGCCGGCGCGCCCGGCGGCCCCGGGATCCGCGCGACCAAGTTGCCGCACGCCGCACCGGTCTCGGCGGCGGTGCCGTCCTCGGTCACGTCGAGACCGAGCCCGGCGAGCTCCGCCTGCACGTACTCGGCGACGTGACCCTCGTTGCCGCTCGGGCTCGGGATCTCGCACAAGCGCACGAACGTGTCGTGCAGGCGGCCGTCGCTCCGCACGGGAACGGCGTCTACCAGTTGCCGCGCTCGGCCCGCTCGGCGTCGCTTGCGCGCTCTGCGCGGATCTCGTCCGGCTCCTCCGCGCGCTCGCCCCCGGCCGTCCCCCGCTCGCGGGCGCGCTCGAGCGCGGCGCCCACGAACTCCCGGAACATCGGCTCCGGGCGGTTGGGCCGCGACTTGAACTCGGGGTGGTACTGGGAGGCCATGAAGAACGGGTGCTCCGGCAGCTCGATCACCTCGACGAGGCGGTCGTCGGGCGACGTGCCGCTGAAGACGAGGCCGTGGTCGGAGAGGCGGCGCCGCAGCAGGTTGTTGACCTCGTAGCGGTGGCGGTGGCGCTCGTAGATCACCGGCTCGCCGTAGGCCTCGCGCGCCTTCGTGTCCGCGTGGAGCTTCACCGGGTCGGCGCCGAGCCGCATCGTGCCGCCCATCTCGTCGACCTCCTTCTGCTCCGGCAGCAGGTCGATCACGGGGAACGGCGTCTCGGGGTCGAACTCGGCCGAGTTGGCGCCGGCCATCCCGACCACGTGCCGCGCGAAGTCGACCACCGCGAGCTGCATGCCGAGGCAGATCCCGAGGAACGGGATCGAGCGCTCGCGCGCGACCCGCGCCGCGTTGATCTTGCCCTCGATGCCGCGCACGCCGAAGCCGCCCGGGATCAGGATCCCGTCGGCCTGCTGGAGCAGCTCGCGGCCCTCCTCGTCGTCGAGCGACTCGGAGTCCACCCAGAAGACGTCGATCTTCGCGCCGTTGTGGATGCCGGCGTGCTTGAGGGCCTCCACCACCGACAGGTATGCGTCCTCGAGCTGCACGTACTTGCCGACCAGCGCGATCCGCACGGTCTCCTTCGCGGCCGCGGCGCGGCGCACGGTCTCCTCCCACTCGGACAGCTCGGGAGGAGGCGCCTCCGTCTTGAAGTGGTCGAGGATCAGGTCGTCGACGCCCTCGGCACGGAACATCAGCGGCACCTTGTAGATGTCGTCGACGTCGCGCGCGGAGATCACGGCCTCGACCGGCAGGCTCGCGAAGAGCGCGATCTTCTGCCGGATCTCGCGCGAGAGCGCGCCCTCGGAGCGACACACGACCATGTCGGGCTGGATGCCGATGCGGCGCAGCTCGTTGACGGAGTGCTGCGTGGGCTTCGTCTTCAGCTCTCCCGCGTGCCCGATCCAGGGAACGAGGGTGAGGTGCACGAAGATGCAGCGGTCGCGGCCCAGCTCGGTCTGGAGCTGGCGGATCGCCTCGAGGAAGGGCAGCGACTCGATGTCGCCGACCGTTCCCCCGATCTCCGTGATCACGAAGTCGAGGTCCTGGGACTCGGCGACGAGCTTGACCCGCTGCTTGATCTCGTCGGTGATGTGCGGGATCACCTGGACGGTGCCGCCGAGGAAGTCGCCCCGGCGCTCCTTGCGGATCACCGAGTAGTAGACGGCCCCGGACGTCACGTTCGAGGTCCGCGAGGTGTTCTCGTCGGTGAACCGCTCGTAGTGGCCGAGGTCGAGGTCGGTCTCGGCGCCGTCCTCGGTGACGAAGACCTCCCCGTGCTGGAACGGGCTCATCGTGCCCGGGTCCACGTTGATGTACGGGTCGAACTTCTGGATCTGGACGCGCTGGCCGCGGCTCACCAGCAGCCGCCCGATGGAGGCTGACGCAATCCCCTTGCCGAGGGACGAGACCACGCCGCCTGTCACGAAGATGTATTTGACCATGCCCGAGAGCGCCTGCCGAGTGAGTCTAGCCAACGCGTCAGAGGGTTCCGGTCGACCGCGGCGCTGATCGAGCGAAACTCCCCGTAAAGAGTGAGAACGGCGAGCACGCCGAGGGCGATCGCCTCGCCCGTGGGACCCAGCGCCAGGATCAGCCAAAGCCCGGCGACGGCGCCCAGCACGTTCGACCCCGCGTCGCCGAGCATCGCGCGCTCACGCAGGTCGTAGGGCAGCAGCACGAGCGCGGGCCCGATGAACAGCCCCAGCGCCTGGAGCGCGTATGTGTCCCACGACCCCAGCGTCAACACCACCCCGAGCGCGACGAACGCCTTCCCGGCGCGGCCCGGCCGCAGGTCGAGGAGGTTGAACAGGTTCGTGGCGAGGACCAGGACGCCCACGCCGACGAGGTATTCGCGTGCCGAGCGGCCCTCCCCGGCGAGCACGAAGAGCGCGAGCCCGAGGGTCCCGAGGGCCTTGAGCATGCCCGTGCTGAAGTCCCCGCGCGCCGCCGCGCGCAGATGCCCGCGCGCGCCGCGGGGTGCGGCGGCGTGCGCGCCCGCCCCCGCCGGGCGGCGTCCGCCGAGCAGGTCGTCGACGAGGCCGAGGACCCCCACCCCCAGCACGAACGCGAGGGCCAGTCCCACCTCCGGGGCAAGCGTGTCCGAGTCGGCAAGCTCCTCGAGCGCCGCCAGCGGCCCGACCGCGATCGCGGCCGTGACCGCGATCAGCATCCCGGATGCGGCCGGGAGCACGAGGCCGCGGTAGTTCTCCCGCACGACCCCCGCTTCCCGCAGCCGGGCGAGCAGCGTGGGCGCGAGCAGCGCGGCCAGCCCGAGCGACAGCGCCAGACCGAGCCAGCGCATCAGCGGCGCGTGGCGGGGCGGTCCGGGGGCGGCGGCAGCAGTCGCTCGGCCGAGTCCTTCACCCCGAAGCGCCCGGTCTCGCCGAGCAGCGCGTACACCAGCGCGACCTTGCCCTCGACCAGGTCGAGGTCGTCGACGCTAGTGACGTCGTGGTCCGTGAACCACGCGACGTTGGACGGGTCCGTGTCGGTCATCTCCACGCCCACGACCTCGACGTCGGTGTCCCCGGCCGCCTCGATCAGCGCGGACTCGAAGCGGTCCTGGGCCTTCTTCTGATCGCCCTCCAGCTTGTCCGGGTCGCGCACCAGCACGATGCCGTCGACACCGCCGTACTCCCCGCGCGAGGTCGAGAACAGCTTCTGGCGGAGGCGCCCGACCAGCTCGCCGCCCTGCGCGACCTGGCGCCCGATGCGCCGCCCGAAGCGCTCGAGCACGTCGTTGTCGCGGTCGAGCCGGCGCAGCTTCGTCCCGCCGAGGTCGCCGCGAAGCTGACCGAGCGGCAACGGCGCCTCGACGACCGACACCGACTCGATGCTCGCCCCCGCGGGCTCGACGGCGTCGCGGACCTCGGAGACGTAGCCGGACGGAAGGCGATTCATCGCGACGATCCCGATCCGCCAGTCGGGCAGCAGGCCGCCCACGAGCGCGGGGTAGGCCTCGCGCTCGAAGGCGCGGCGCTCGGAGAGGTCGCGGCGCAGCTCCGTGTTGCGCGAGCGGGCCTCGTTGAGGTCGCCGCGCAACGACTTCTCGAGGTCCTTGCTCGCGCTGGAGACGATGCCCTCCTCCCCCACGGCGACGCCGAGCACGACTCCGATCCCGAGCGCGAGAAACACCGCCACGAGCGAGATCGCGTGATAGCGCGGAGTGAACAAGCTGAGGGGTTCTCAGTTTCCTTCGAGCAGGACCTCGAGCTTCAGCAGCAGGAGGTCCACCAGGCGCTCGATCTGCGGAGAGCTGAGTGCCACGACCACGAGGGTCAGCAGCGCGGCCGCGACCAGGGCGAGTACGAGGAGCCGGCTCGTGCCCCCGCGGTAGAGGCGGCTCACCCCCTTCGTGTCGACGAGCCGGTCACCCACGCGCAGCCGCGTGAGGAAGGTCGACGACATGCCCTCGCGATCCTTGTCGAGGAACTCGATCAGGTTGAAATGCGAGCCGACGGCCACGATCAGGCCGGCCCCCAGCTCGAAGGCCACGAGCATCGCCACGTCCTCGCTCGTGCCGGCGGCGGGCAGCACCTTGTGGTCGAGGCCCAGGCGCTGGAGGCGCTCGCGGCCCGGCGCGGACCCGTCCGTGTAGGCGTGGACGACCAGCTCCGCCCCGCACGAGAGCACGCGGTCCGACGCGGAGTCCATGTCGCCGAACACCATGTCCGGCTTCAACCCGGCCTCGAGCAGCGCGTCCCCGCCGCCGTCGACTCCGACCAGGACGGGGCGCAGGTCCCGGATGTAGGGACGCAGCATCCGCAGGTCGCGGCGGTAGTCGGTCCCGCGCACGACGATCAGCGCGTGGCGGTCGCGGAACTCGGTCGCCAGGTCGGGGATCTGGAGACGGCCCGCGAGGATCTCGCCCTCCTCGCGGATGTGCGTGAGCGTGTTCTCGGCGAAGTCCTGGATCGCCTCGCCGATCAGGTGCTGCTGCTCGCGCGCGGTGCGCGTCAGCTCCTCGACGGTCAGCAGGCGGCCCTCCGCGACCACCCCGTCCGGCCCGGTCACCGTGCCGTCGCGGATCGTGATCGGATCGCCGTCGGAGAGCACCTCGAACAGCGGCGCGCCGACCGCGTCGACCAGGCGCACGCCGGCGCGCGCCAGGATCAGCGGACCCGGGTTCGGGTAGCGGGTGCTGGTCGAGGACGCGACGTTGACCACGGCCGGCACGCCGGACTCGACGAGGTCCTCGGCCGCCATGCGGTCCAGGTCGCTGTGATCGATGACGGCGATGTCCGCGGGCGTGAGCCTGCGCACCAGGTGCTTGGTGCGCTTTCCCAGGCGCGCGGTGCCGCTCACCTCCGGGACCAGCGCCGCGAAGGGCGAAAGACCTGTCTTGGCGGGCAGGCGGGTTGTCGCTCTCGGTGCGGGCAAGGGAAGGTCGGCCGCGAGCCGGCGAGCCCCCGAGGGGCCGGCGCAGCGCCGAAGCCGTGATTCTACGCGGCTTGGAGGAGCTTTTCGGCGTGTCGGCGGGCCGCTTCGTCGGCGCCGTCGGACCCGAGCATGCGACACAGCTCCTCGACGAGCTCGGCGCGACCGAGCCGCTCGACCTCGGTTCGCGCGACGTCGGGCTGCGCCGCATCGCGCAGGCGCCCGTGCTTGACGACCCGGAAATGGCGCTCGGCGAGCGACGCGATCTGCGGCAGATGGGTGATGCAGACGACCTGGCGCTCCGCCGACAGGCCGCGCAGGCGCTCCCCGACGGCGCGCGCGGTCGCGCCCCCCACCCCGGCGTCGACCTCGTCGAACACGACGGTCCCCGCGCCCTCCGCGGTCGCGACGCTCATGAGCGCGAGCATCACCCGCGAGAGCTCGCCTCCCGACGCGGTCTCCCGCAGCGGGCCGGCGGGGACTCCCGGGTTGGGGCCGATCATGAACTCGACGGCGCTGGTGCCCGTGGGCGTGGGCGAACGCTCCGAGACGACCACCTCGAACGTCGCCTCGGGCAGCGCGAGGTCGCCCAGCTCCGACACGACGCGCCGGGCGAGCCTGTCCCCGGCTTCGATGCGCGCGGCGTGCAGGCGCGTGGCCGCCGCGCGGAGCTCCTCGTGGGCCGCGGCGAGCTGCCGTTCGAGCCGGCCGGTCGCCTCCTCGCCTCCCGCCAGCCGGTCGCGCTCGGCGCGGCAGCGCTCGGCATGCTCGAGCACGGCGGCGATCGAGCCGCCGTGCTTGCGCGTGAGGCGGCCGAGCTGGTCGAGGCGCTCCTCGACGGCCGCGAGGCGCTCGGGGTCGGCCTCGAGCGCGTCGAGGTAGGCGCGCAGCTCGGCGCCGACGTCCTGCAGCTCGACGGTCAGGGAGGCAAACCGCGACGCGAGCGCGTCGAGCGCCTCGTCGGCGCCCGTGGCGCGATCGAGCCCGGCTCCGGCGGCGGCCATGCGCCCGAGCGCGCCGCCGTCGCCCACGGCGTCCTGGGGATCGAGTGCCTCCGCCGCGGCCCCGGCGGCGGCGCGCAGCGACTCGACGGCGCCGAGCCGCACGCGTTCGCGCTCGAGCTCGGCCTGCTCCTCGACGGTCGGCGCCACGGCCTCGATCTCCGCGATCTCGAACTCCAGGAAGTCGAGATCGCGCTCGCGGGCGCCGAGGCGCGCGCGCAGGTCGTCGAGCTCGCGCTCGAGGGCGCGGGCATGCGCGAGGTCGCGGCCGAAGGCCGTACGCGCGGCGAGGTGCGCGGGACCGCAGAAGGCGTCGAGGATCTCGAGCTGCGCCGAGGCGAGCATCAGCTTGCGGTGCTCGTGCTGGCCGTAGAAGGCCAGCATCCGCGACCCCACGAGCCGCAGCTCCCCGGCCGACACGGAGCGACCCTGGATGTACGAGCGGGTGGGCCCGCCGGGGACGACGCGGCGCGCGAGCACCAGCTCCGCCTCGCCGAGCGGGACGCGCTCCGCGAGCTCGGCGAGCTCCGGGTCGGCGGCCAGCCCCGGCGGCGGCGCGAACACGCCCTCCACGTAGGCCTCGTCCGCTCCGGGCCGCACGGTCCCGCGCCGCGGCTTGCCGCCGAGCAGCAGGTCGAGCGCCTGGGCGACCATCGTCTTGCCGGCGCCGGTCTCGCCGGTGATCACGTTCAGGCCCGGGCCGAGCGCCAGCTCGGCGCTCTCGATCAGGAGCAGGTTGCGGACGCGGAGCTCGGCGAGCACGCGGCTATCGTCTAGCAGGCGACCCGGTCATCGCAGCCCTCTCGATATCTGGTGTAGTACGGGGCGATGAGCCTGCACGTGGAGACGCCCGCGCAGACCCTCGAGGTAAACCCCTATCTGGAGGGCGCATACGCGGCGGTCCACGACGAGGTCACCGTGCGCGGGCTCGAGGTGCTCGAGGGAGCCCTCCCCGACGACCTCAACGGCGTGTACGTGCGAAACGGCCCGAACCCGCAGCACCATCCCGTGGGCCGCTACCACTGGTTCGACGGCGACGGCATGGTCCACTCCGTGCACTTCGCCGACGGCGATGCGACGTATCGCAACCGCTGGGTGCGCACCGAGGGCTTCCTCGCCGAGCGCGACGCGGGTCGCGCGATCTGGCGCGGCATCATCGAGCCGTTCACCGCCAACCCCCCGGACACGCCGGAGAAGGACACCGCGAACACGGACCTCGTGTTCCACCGCGACCGGCTGATCGCGCTGTGGTACCGCGCCGGGCAAGCCGTACGCGCTCGACCCGGTGACGCTCGAGACGCTCGGAGCCGAGGACTTCGGCGGGACGCTGCGCTGCGAGGTGTCGGCGCACGCGAAGGTCGACGAGGCGAGCGGCGAGCTGATGTTCTTCGACTTCGGGGTGAAGCCGCCCTACATGCGCTACGGGGTGGTCGGGCCCGAGGGCACGGTGCGCCACTTCGTCCCGATCGACCTCCCCGGGCCGCGCCTGCCGCACGACATGGCGATCACCGAGCGCCACTCGATCCTGATGGACCTGCCGCTGGTGGCCGATCCGCGGGCGGCGCGCTCGGGACGGCACAAGCTGCGCTTCGAGCGCGACATGCCCGCGCGGTTCGGCGTGATCCCGCGGTTCGGCGCGGCCGAGGACATCCGCTGGTTCGAGGGCGACCCCTGCTACATCTACCACTCGGTCAACGCGCGCGACGAGGGCGACGAGGTCGTGCTCGACGTATGCCGCGTGAAGCAGCCGCAGCCCGTCGCCAAGGACGCCGGCCCGCTCGCGCAGATGCTCACCTACCTGCGCCTCGACGCGAACCTGCACCGCTACCGGTTCGACCTGCGCACGGGACGCACGCGCGAGCAGGTGATGGACGACGACAACAGCGAGTTCCCCTCGATCAACCAGGGCTTCGTCGGGCGCCCCGCACGCTACGCGTACAACATGCACATCTCCCCGGAGAAGACGCTGCTGTTCGACGGCCTCATGAAGTACGACGTCGAGGCCGGCACCGCCGACACGCACTGGTTCGGCGACGGGCGCTGGGGGAGCGAGGCGCCGTTCGCCCCGCGGCCGGACGCGCGCGCGGAGGACGACGGGTACCTGCTCTCCTACGTGCACGACGAGCGCGACGGCTCGAGCGAGGTGCACGTGCTCGACGCGCGCGACATGTCGGCCGCCCCCGTGTGCCGGCTGCGCCTGCCGGTGCGCGTGCCGCTCGGCTTCCACGCGACGTGGATCCCGGGCGGGTCGCTCCCGGGCGGCTCCGCCTGAGCCGTTGACGGCTCTGGGCGTCAGCCTGGGGCTCTGGCAGGACCGCGACCCGCTCGAGGCGCTCGCGACCGCGCGGCTCGCCGACGAGCTCGGCTACCCCGAGCTCTGGGTAGGCGAGATGGCGACGTGGGACGCATTCGCGCTGGCCGCCGCGATCGCGCGCGAGACGCGGTCCGTGGAGCTGTGCGTCGGCCCGCTCGCGAGCGCGGTGCGCGACCCGATGGCGATGGCCATGGGGGTCGCGAGCGTCGCGGCGCTCGGCGGCCGGCCCGCCCACCTCGCGATCGGCAGCTCGAGCGCGATGGTCGTCGAGCGCTGGCACGGGCGCCGGCGGGAGCGGACCGCGCGCCACATCCGCGAGACCGCGGAGGCGGTGCGCCCGCTGCTCGCGGGCGGGAAGTCGCGCTTCGAGGGAGCGCTCGTGCGCACGGAGGGCTACCGGCTGCGACTTGCGCCCCCGCGCGCCTCGCTCACGGTCGCGGCCTTCGGGCCGGCGACGATCCGCGTGGCCGCGCGGGTGGCCGACCGCATGGTGCTGAACCTCGTGACACCGGAGCTGGCGGGCAGCCTGGGGCGGTCGCTGCGCGAGGAGGCGGCCGCGGCGGGACGGACGCCTCCGCGCCTGGCCGCATGGGCCGTGGCGGCCGTCGATCCGACCGCCGAGACGCGCGCGCAGCTCGCGCAGGGCGTGGTCCCGTACCTCGGCGCCGAAGGCTACGGCGAGATGTTCGAGGCCGCCGGGTTCGGCGAGCTGGTCGCCGCCGCGCGGGCGGGCACCCATCCGCGGGAGCTGCTCGCACGCGTCCCTGACGAGCTCGCGGCGAGCGTCGGCATGGTGGGCAGCGCCGAGCAGGCTGCCCGGCGCGCGGCCGCCTACCGCGAGGCCGGGGTGGACGACCTCGTGCTGGTCCCCGCCACCGCCGGCGACGACGCCGGCGCGCGCACCCTGCGCGCGCTCCGCCATCTCGGCGATTGACGAACGATGGCCGCTCGCATGCGAGGGGTGCATGCGAGGGGACGAAGTTCGCCGGGCTACGAGGTGAGCTGGAGCAGCTTCTCGCGGAAGCGGCGGTAGAAGCTCGACCCCGGCAGCTGGGCGAGGCCGACCACGTCGGGCGTGAAGTTGATCTCGCAGCGGTGGCCCGCCGCCAGCTCGCCCGTCCGCATGCCGTCGATCACGATGTCGACCGGCTCGGTGCCGTCGTTCACGACGCGCAGCACGTCGTCGGGGGCGGCCACCAGGGCCCGCGAGCTGAGCGCATGCGGCGCGATCAAGTTGACCACGAAGCCCTTCACGCCCCAGGCCACGATCGGGCCTCCGACCGACAGGCTGTACGCCGTCGACCCGGCGGGCGTGGCGGCGATCAGGCCGTCGCACGGCACCCGCGCGACCCATTCGCCGGCGAGCGAGTACGACAGGTGGGCGACGTTGATCTCCGGGCGCCGCTGGAACGAGATCTCGTTGATCGCGAAGCGCTCCGGCGAGTGGTCGGCGGCGACGAGGGCCGGCAAATGGACGACCTCGAAGTTCCCCGAGAGGGCAAGCTCGACCGCCCGCGGCAGGTCGTCGGGGTCGACCGTCGCGAGGAACCCGATCCGGCCGAAGTTGATCGCGAACACCGGGACGCCCGTGCCCGCGTGCTTGCGCAGCGCGCGCAGCGTCGCGCCGTCGCCGCCGAGCACGATGCAGACGTCGGGGCGGGCGCCGTCCCGCGCCTCGTCGCCGGAGTCGAAGACCAGCGCGACACCCGCCTTCCGGGCGGCCTCGGTCAACAGGCGCACCGCGTCCGCCGTCTCCTCCGGGCGCTGGTGCATGAACACCTCGGCCGTGGCGATCCTGCGCGCGATCGCCTTGCTCACGGCACCGCCGCCGCCGGCTCGCTGTCGGGCTCGGCCGCACGAGCCGCCGTGATCAGGTCCTCGACTCCCGCGCGCGCCCTCTCGGTGCACCAGACGAAGCTCTCGCGGTTCCCGGCCGGGCCCGGCAGCCCGGAGGAGCAGTACCCCTGCACGCTCAGGCCCGCGGCGCGCGCCGCCTCCCCGGCGGCGACCAGCGCCTCGAGGCGGTCCTCGGCGCGGCGCACCACGCCGCCCTTGCCGACGCGGCCGCGCCCGAGCTCGAACTGTGGCTTGACGAGCGCGAGCAGGTCGAACCGCGGCTCCGCACACGCCGCAACCGCCGGCAGCACCTTCGCGAGGGAGATGAAAGAGACGTCCATGGCGATCAGGTCGGGACGGTACGGGAGTCGCCCCGGCTGCAGGTGACGCGCGTTGACGCGCTCGAGCGCCGTCACGCGCGGATCCTCGCGCAGCCGCCAGTCGAGATCCCCGTATCCGACGTCCACGCAGACGACGTGCTGCGCGCCGCGCTGCAGCAGGCAGTCGGTGAACCCGCCGGTCGAGGACCCGACGTCCAGCGCGCGGCGACCCTCCACCGGCACCGCGAAGCACCCGAGCGCCCGCTCGAGCTTCAGGCCGCCGCGCGAGACGAACCGCGGGCCGGCCTCTACCTGCAGCTCCACGTCGCGGTCGACGAGCGTCCCGGGCTTCGCCGCGCGCGCGCCCCCGCCGAGCGTCACCTCGCCCGCCATCACCGCGGCCGCGGCACGGCTGCGGCTCTCGCAGAGCCCTCGCTCGACGAGCAGCGCGTCGAGCCGGATCCGATCCCTCATGTGGCTAAAGGTACTCGGGAGACCGTCTGTGACCGAGTTCACATAAGAACACGTGTTCGACGGTCACAATCATTTACGACATGACGCTCGCACGACTCGTACCCCTTCCCATCCACGCGGCCCTCGAGGTCGCGATGGCGCCGATCGTGATGGCCGCGCCGTTCGCGCTCGGCCTGGACGGCGCCGCATACGTGGTTGCACTGATCATCGGAGTACTGCTGATGGGCACGGGGCTCGCCACCACGACGCTGATCGGCGGACGTGGGGCACCCCAGGGACTGCGGGTCTCGGCGCACGTCGATGTCGACCTGGGAATCGCACTCGCAGCCGCTGTCTCCGCGCTCGCCTTCGCGATCGTGGGAGAGATGGCGGCGGGTGGGTTCTTCGCCGTGGTCGCCGTGGCGCAGGGATTGCTGGCGGTCACCACGCGCTACTCCGCGCGAGCGTAGCGCGCGCACAACAAGACTTCCGCGCACACATCACACATAGCGAATCTCTCCTCCCCAAGGGCGCCTCGCGAAAGCGGGGCGCTCTCCCTTTGTGCGGACGTTTGTGCGCACGACGGCATGGTTTCAGGCGCCTAAAGTAGCCCTCCGGCAAGGCCGATGTGGATTGGGTGAGGAGCCGAAGCACCCGTTCGCTCGGCATGGTGGCCATGGTCGTGCTCGCGCTCGCGGCGCTCGCGCTGCTGGCGGGGCGCCAGCCTGCCTTCGCCGCGGACGCGGCGACGCGGCCCGCGGTGAAGCCGAGGGCCGACCTGGTCGTCGCCCCGGACGTGCAGGAGAACCTCCCGCCCGTCTCCCCGGAGGCGGCGATCGCGATCGCCGACCGCACTCCGCAGGTGCGCTCCGAGCGCCGGCGCCATCCCGACCTGCGACCCGACAACGTGACGCTGTACAGGGGAAGCGCGAACTGGGGCATCAGCTACCTGTCCGGCGACAAGCGGCTCGCGGACATCACGATCGACGGGCGCACGGGCGCGGTCGTGGAGGCGTGGCAGGGAACGCAGGCCGCTTGGGTGATGGCGCGCGGCCACGAGGGCTACTTCGGCGGGAAGTTCGACGAGTGGTACGTGTGGATCCCGCTGTGCCTGCTGTTCGTGGCCCCCTTCTTCGATCCGCGCCGCCCCTTCCGGATGCTGCACCTCGACCTGCTCGTGCTGCTCGGCGGCTTCGGCGTCTCCCACTTCTTCTTCAACAAGGGCGAGATCGGGACCTCGGTCCCGCTCGTCTACCCGGTGCTCGCGTACTTCCTCGCGCGCATGCTGTTCGCGGCGTTCCGCCCGCGGCGGACCGGTGAGCCGCTCGTGCCCTTCGTGCCCGCGGCGGTGCTCGTCGCCGGGATCGTGCTGCTCGGAGGGTTCCGCATCGGGCTCGACCTCGCCGAGGGCAAGGTCGGCGACGTCGGCTACGGGAGCGCGATCGGGGCGACCCGGATCCAGCAGGACGAGCCGCTGTACGTCGACAGCGGCACGCGCGACCAGCACTTCGACACCTACGGGCCGGTCAACTACCTGGCCTACGACCCCTTCGTCCGCGTCTGGGAGCCTTCGCAGCAGGAGATCGACGCGCCCGACGACTACGACCTGCCGGCCGCGCGGGTCGCGGCGCTCGTGTTCGACGCGCTCACGGTGCTCGGCCTGTTCCTGCTCGGGGCGCGCCTGCGCCGCGGGCGTGCGGGCCGGCTGCTCGGGCTCGCGCTCGCCTACGGATGGGTGAGCTTCCCGTACACGCTCTTCCCGCTGATGACGAACAGCAACGACGGCCTGATCTCGATGCTGCTGGTCTACGCGCTGCTCGCGCTCTCGTCGCCGCCCGCGCGGGGCGCGATGCTCGCGCTGGCGAGCGCGGCGAAGTTCGCGCCGCTCGCGCTCGCGCCCCTGTTCGCGACCGGGCGCGGGGAGTCGCGCATGCGGTCGTGGATCTCCTTCAGCGCGGTCTTCGCGCTCGTGTGCCTGCTGACCGTCGTCCCGTTCGTGCCCGACGACGGAGGCTGGCGCGTGATGTGGGACCAGACGATCGGCTTCCAGTTCGACCGCGAGTCGCCGTTCAGCATCTGGGGCCAGAACCCGGGGCTCGACCCGCTGCTCGCCCTGCTGAAGGTCGCGGTGATCGCGCTCGGCGTGCTCGTCGCGTTCGTCCCGCGGCGGCGCGACGCGCTCCAGGTCGCGGCGCTCGGGGCCGCGGTGCTGATCGCGACGCAGCTGATCGCGATCCACTGGTTCTACCTCTACATCGCGTGGTTCGCCCCCTTCATGCTGGTCGCCCTGTTCGGCGAGTACTCGACGGCGCGCGGCCGCGTCCAGGAGACGGTGCCGGAGGAGTTCGCGGCGCCCCCGGCGCCGGTCGAGCGCGAGCCCGAGCTGGTCGGCGCGCGTTAGACGCGCCTTGCGCGAAACCGCGCGTCCTCCATGACGCCCCCCGCGAGGTGGCCGGTTTCGAGCTCCACACAGGGGCTCGAGCGCAGCCGCTCGACAACCTAAGTGCTGTGCAGCGCGTCGCGGCGGGCGAGCGCCCCGAGTACCCGCTCGGTGACGCGCTCCGCGGTGAGGCCGACCTCCTCGTGCAGGAGCGCCGGCTTGCCGTGGGTCACGTAGCGGTCGGGCAGCCCGAACCGGATCACCGCCGGCCCCGCTGCGAGGGTGCCCGAGTCCGACAGGTGCTCGAGCACCGCGGAGCCGAAACCGCCCGCCAGCACGTTCTCCTCGATCGTGACGAGCAGGTCGTGGCCGGCGGCCAGCGAGTGCAATAGCTCGCGGTCCAGCGGCTTCGCGAACCGCGCGTCGCAGACGGTCGGGTCGACGCCGCGGTCGCGCAGCGCCGCGGCCGCGTCGAGCGCGATCTGGACGCCGGTCCCGTAGCCCACGAGCGCGACCCGCTCGCCCTGGGCGAGCGTCTCCCCCGTGCCGATCCGGATCTCGCCGGGTCGTTCGGGGAGCGCCACGCCGAGCGCCGCGCCGCGCGGGTAGCGCAGCCCGACCGGCCCGTCGTGCGCGATCGCGGTGTGCAGCATGTGCACCAGCATCGCCTCGTCGCGCGGCGCCATCAGCGACGATGTTCGGGATCGCCCGCAGGTAAGAGATGTCGTAGGAGCCGTGGTGCGTGGGCCCGTCGTCGCCGACGAGGCCCGCGCGGTCCATCGCGAACACGACGTCGAGCTCCTGGAGGCAGACGTCGTGGATGATCTGGTCGTACGCGCGCTGCAGGAACGTGGAGTAGATCGCGCACACGGGCTTCATGCCTTCGAGCGCGAGGCCGGCGGCGAACAGCACGGCGTGCTGCTCCGCGATGCCGACGTCGTAGTAGTGCTCGGGCATGTCGCGCGCCAGCAGTGACAGCCCCGTTCCGCCCGCCATCGCGGCCGTGATGCCGATCACCCGCGGGTCGCGCCGCGCCTCCTCGACGAGCGCGCGGCCGAACACCTCGGTGTACTGCGGCGGAGCCTTCGCCTGCTTCGGAGCCGCGTCCGCGGGAGCCTCGCCACCGGCGAGGCGACCCCCTTTCTCTACGCTTCCCGGCTTGGCCGCGTGCCACTTCTCCATGCCCTCGAGGCCGCCTTCCTCGGCGGGCGCGAATCCCTTGCCCTTCACGGTCTTGATGTGGACCACGACCGGCCGGTTGGCGCCGAGCGCCTGCGCGAGCGCGCCGCGCAGCGCCTTCACGTCGTGGCCGTCGATCACGCCGACGTAGGCGAGGTCGAGCTCCTCGAAGAACAGGCCGGGCGCCCAGAAGGCCTTGATCGACTCCTTCAGCTGCGGGCCGAGGCGCTCGATCCGCCCGCCGATCCCGGCGGGCAGGCGCGTCAGGCCGGCCTCGACCGCCTCGCGCGCGTGCCACCCGCGCGGGTTCAGCCGCAGGCGGTTGAAGTAGCGCGACAGGGCGCCCACGTTGGGCGAGATCGACATGCCGTTGTCGTTCAGCACGATCACGACCGGCGTCTCGAGGCCGCCGGCGTTCAGCAGCGCCTCGAAGTTGACGCCGCCGGTCATCGCGCCGTCGCCGACGACGGCAACCACGCGCCCCTCCGGCTCCTCCCCGGCCTCGACGATGCCCAGCTCGCGCCGCTTGCGCATCGCCTCCTTGATGCCGACCGCATAGCTCGCGGCCGTCGACGCGTGGCCCGCGCCCATGATGTCGTGCGGCGACTCCTCGCGCGAGCAGAAAGGCGCGAGGCCGCCGTAGCTGCGGATCGTCGGCAGCTCGTCCCGGCGGCCCGTCAGCACCTTGTGCGGGTAGGCCTGGTGGCCGACGTCCCAGAGGACCTTGTCGCGCGGGGACTCGAGCAGGCTGTGGAGCGCCACCGCGAGCTCGCACGTCCCGAGGTTGGCGCCGAAGTGGCCGCCGATCTCGCCGACGGTGTCGATGATGTACTCGCGCACCTCCTGCGCGACCTGCTGGAGCTGGTCGTCGTCGAGGGGCTTGAGGTCCTCGGGGCCGTCGATGCGCTCCAGGAGGTGTTCGCGGTCGGCCGTCACGAGTTCCTCGCATACATGAAGTCGGTCATCAGGCGCAGGTCGGAGGGGTCGCCGGCCAGCTCCTCGCGCGCGGCGTCGAGCGCGCCCCGCGCACGGTCGTGCGACGTGGCCGCCAGCTCGCGCGCGCGCTCCAGGCCGAACACGCTCACGTAGGTGCGCTTGCCGAGCCGCTCGTCGCTGCCCGAGGCCTTGCCCATCTCCGCCTCGGAGCCCGTCACGTCGAGGATGTCGTCCACGATCTGGAACAGCAGCCCGAGCTCCGCGGCGAAGCGCTCGAGCGCCGCGCACGCACGCTCCCCGGCCCCGAGCAGCAGCGGCGCCACCAGCACGCTCGCCCCGATCAGCTTGCCGGTCTTCAAGGCGTGCATCTGGCGCAGGCCGTCTGCATCGAGGTCGGCGTCGCCCGCCACGTCGACGTACTGACCGCCCACCATCCCGCCGACGCCGATCGCGTCGGAGATCGCGCGCAGCGCGGCCAGGACACGGTCGGCGCCCGCCTCCTGGCGCTCGAGGATCAGGCGGTAGGCCTCGGCCATCAGCCCGTCGCCGGCCAGGATCGCGACGTTCTCGCCGAACGCGATGTGGCACGTCGGCCGCCCCCGCCGAAGGTCGTCGTCGTCCATCGCGGGCAGGTCGTCGTGGATCAGCGAATAGGTGTGCACGAGCTCGATCGCGGCTGCGGTCGGCAGCACGTCCTGGGGAGCGCCGCCCACCGCCCGCGCGGCCGCCAGCGCGAGGACCGGCCGGATGCGCTTCCCGCCCGCGAGCAGGGAGTAGCGCATCGCCTCGTCGAGCCCGTCCGTCGCCGCACCGGCCGAGAAGCTCAGCGAGCCGAGGAAGTCGTCCGCGAGCGCGCGCAGGTCCTCCGGGTAGCCGGCGGCCGCGGGAGTCGCCTCGGGAGCCGCCCTCACAGGAGCTCCTCCTGCCCGGGGGTGACGGGGTCGCCCGGGGCGAGCCGCGTGAGGCGGTCGAGCTCCACCGCCGCCTGCGAGGCGAGCTCGGCGCACTCACCCGCGACCTGCATCGCCTCCTCCGGCGCGAGGTCCTCGGAGCGCAGCCGGCCGGCGCTCTGCTCGAGTCGCCGCGACAGATCGGACAGGGTCTCGAGCGCGCGCTCGTGATCGCTCATGCCGGGCCTCCGGGGGCGCTCGCCAGCCTGCGGACCACGCCGCCGAGGATGCCGTTCACGAATCCGGGGGCGTCCACGCCGCAGTAGATCTTCGCCGTCTCGACGGCCTCGTCGATCGCGACCTCGTCCGGCACGTCGGGCCGGTAGAGGATCTCGTAGAGCGCCGTGCGCAGCACGGAGCGCTCGAGCGGCGCGATCCGGTCGACGGACCAGTCCACGGCATGGTCGGAGATCAGGCGATCGAGCTCCTCGCGGTTGCGCTCGACGCCGAGCAGCAGGTCGCGCGCGAACTCTGACAGCGGCCCGTCGGGGATCGCGGGCTCGTCGCCGCCGTTCCGCCCGTTCGGGAACGGGCCGCGCTCGATCAGGACGTCGAGCGGCGTGCCGGTCACGTCCCGCTGATAGCCGGAGAAGACGGCCGCCCTGCGCTGATCGGTCCGGCGCACCGGGAGCGGTCCTGCCTAGGCCCGCGAGACGTACTCGCGCGTCCGTGTGTCGACGCGTACGCGATCGCCTTCGTTGACGAACAGCGGGACCTGGACGATCACTCCCGACTCCAGGGTGGCGGGCTTGTTCCCTCCGCCCGAGACGGTGTCGCCGCGCACGCCGGGGTCGGTCTGCTTGACCTCCATCTCGACGGCGCTCGGAATCTGCACGTCCGAAGGGCGCTCGTCGACGAACAGGACGTCGACCTCGTCGTTGGGAAGCATCCAGTCGAGCGAGTCGCCGACCAGGGCCTTGGACAGGGAGACCTGGTCGTAGTCGCTCATGTCCATCATCACGGCCTCGTCGCCGGACTCGTACAGGTACTGCATCCGGCGCACCTCCGTGCGGACGGGCCGCACCTTCTCGCCGGCGCGGAAGGTCTTGTCGACCACGGCGCCCGTGCCGACGTTCTTGAGCTTGGACCGCACGAACGCGCCGCCTTTGCCCGGCTTCACGTGCTGGAACTCGACGATCCGGAAGACCTGGCCCTCGAGCTCGATGTGGCTGCCGTTCTTGAACTGGTTGGTGGAGATCACGGGAACCAAACAGTAGCGACAGCAGCCTCGGCGCACGCCCACGGAGGGCGCCCGGCTCGGAGAGCCGGGCGCCCTCGCCGGGGGCAGGCAGGTCAGCCGATCAGGTCTGGGCCGCCGGGCGCACGGCCTGGGCCGCGGGGGTGGCGAAGGCCGCCCACACGCCCGTCACGCCGAGCATCAGGTGGAGGACGTTGTCCTCCGTGTTGACGGGGATGATGCTGAGGATCGAATCGCCGCTGCCGACGATGAACCCCCAGGCGGCGACGGCCAGGTAAACGATGCCCAGCGCCATCGCGTAGGTCCGGGCGGCGTATGCACCGGCGCCGAACGCCAGCAGGCCGAGGGCGCCGGTCAGGATGTGCACGACGTTGTGCCATCCGTTGACGTCCAGGACCCCGAACACCGCGTCCCGCACCGACTCGTCGCTGGTGAACTCGGCGTTGTAGAAGAACCCGATGATCCCCGCGACCACCAGGACCGCTCCGACGACGCCCGCGTAGAGCATTGCCGGGGTGGAACGATCTGCACGATCCATGGTCACTCCTTTCGTACTTCGTAACCTAAGTCACATACCCCCGGGAACCGCTCCCGGTAACCCGGCGATTTGCAGCAGTTACGTCGGACCCGAGCGGGCGGATCAGCTGCGGCCGCACGGGCCTCAGACGGTCACGAGCTCCTTCGGGATCGTCGTGAGGACCTCCGGGCCGGCCGGCCCGACGACCACGAGGTCCTCGATCCGCACCCCGAAGCGGCCCGGGACGTAGACCCCGGGCTCGACGGTCACGATGTTGCCGACCTCGAGCTCGCCCTCGCCGGAGGGGGCCAGGCGCGGCGCCTCGTGGACCTCGAGGCCCACGCCGTGCCCGAGCCCGTGACCGAATTGCTCGCCGCGCCCCGCCCCCGCGATCAGGTCACGCGCGATGCGGTCGAGCTCACGCACGTCGGCCCCCGCCCGCACCGCCGCGAGCGCGGCGGCCTGGGCGGACCGCACGAGCTCGTAGACCTCCGTCGCCTCGTCGCCGATGTCGCCGGTCGCGAACGTGCGCGTGCAGTCCGAGCAGTAGGAGTCGAGCAGGCAGCCGAGATCGACCACGACGAGGGTGTCGCGCGGGATCGCGGGCTCGCGGCGCGCCTCGGCGTGCGGCAGGGCGCCGTTGTCGGCGGCCGCCACGATCGGCGGGAACGACAGGCCGTCGGCCCCGAGGTCGGTCGCGCGCCGCTCGAGCGCGAGCGCGACCTCGTGCTCGGCATGGCCGGCGAGCCCGAAGTCGGAGATCAGCCAGCGGTACAGCTCGTCCGCCAGCTCGGCGGACCGGCGCACGGCGGCGATCTCGCCGGGGTCCTTCACGGCGCGCAGCTGCTCCACCAGCCCGCTCGCGGCAACCAGCTCGCATTCCTCGCCGAGGTGCCGCGCGAGCTTCGCGTGCGCGCGAACCGTCATCTGCGTGTCCTCGAAGCCGATTCGCCGCGCCCCCCACTCCCCTGCCAGCTCGGCGAGCGACTGGAGCAGGTCGTCACGTCCCCGCACGACGTCATAACCCGAGATCTGGCGCTGCGCGCGCTCCACGTAGCGGAAGTCGGTGACGAAGGCGCGCCGCCCGTCTCCGATCAGGACGGCTCCGGCGGTCCCCGTGAACCCGGTCAGATAACGCACGTTCGGGAGGCTCCCGACGAGCAGGGCGTCGAGCTCGCGCTGCGCGACCAGGTCCGCGAGGCGCTGCGCGCGTGTCTCCCAGGCGCTCACGAGGGGGAAGGCGGCTCCACGCCCAGCTCACCGGCGAGCATCTCGAGCGCCTCGCGATAGCCGTCCGGCCCCTTGCCCGCGACGCGACCGGTGACGAGGTCGGCGAGCACCGAGTGGCGCCGCCACTCCTCGCGCCGGTCCACGTCCGAGAGGTGCACCTCGATCGCGGGCATGCCGGCGATCTCGAGCGCATCGCGGATCGCATAGCTGTAGTGCGTCCAGGCGCCCGGGTTGAGGATGAGGCCGTCCGTCAGCTGCGGCGCCTGGTGCAGGCGCTCGACGAACTCGCCCTCGGAGTTCGTGTGGAAGAAGCTGGTCTCGAGCCCGAGCCCGCGAGACCACTGCCGGATCTTGACCTCGAGCTCCACGAGCGTGAGCGTGCCGTAGTGGTTGGAGTCGCGCTTGCCCAGCATGTCGAGGTTCACCCCGTGCAGCACCTCGACGCGATTGAGCGTCCCCGTCATGCGCGCAGCTCCTCGATCGCTTCCGCGATCTCGTCGTCGCCGGCCTCGGCCTCGACCGCCACGTCGCCCGGTGCGCGCAGGAGCACGAGGTTGCGCCGGTCCCCGCGGCGCTTCTTGTCGCGCCCCATGTGGTCGAGCAGCTCTGCGATGGACGGGCCCTCGAACGTCGTCGCGAGGCCGTTCGCCGTCAGGAGGTCGCGCACGCGCTCGCGCACGCCGGGCTCGAGGCCCATCCGGCGCTCCGACAGGCGCAGCGCGGCGAGCAGCCCGAGCGCGACCGCCTCGCCGTGGCGGAAGGCCCCGTAGCCGGTCGCGGACTCGAGCGCGTGCGCGAGCGTGTGACCGAGGTTCAGCGACGCGCGCACGCCGGAGTCGCGCTCGTCGGCCGCGACGACGGCGAGCTTGGTCCGCGCGCAGTCCTCGATCACGTTCGCGAGCGCGGGGAGGTCGTCGGCGACGGCGTGCTCGAGCGCGGGAAGCTCCGGGACCCGCCCCCAGAGCCGACCGCCGGCGATCAGCGCGGTCTTCACGACCTCGGCGTACCCGGCGCGCAGCTCCTCCACCGGGAGGGTCGCGAGCACCGCCGGATCGGTGATCACGGCGGCGGGCTGGTGGAACGCGCCGACGTAGTTCTTCGCCTCCGGGAGATCGACGCCGGTCTTGCCGCCGTATGCGGAGTCGACCTGTGCCACGACCGTGGTCGGGACGTGCACGACCGGCACCCCGCGCTGGTAGGTCGCCGCGCAGAACCCCGCGAGGTCCCCGACGACGCCGCCCCCGAGCGCGACGACCGTGTCGCTGCGCTGCATGCCGGCGCGCGCCAGGGCCCGCAGCACCCGCTCGGCCTCGGTCATGGTCTTGCTGCTCTCGCCCGGGCGCACGGCGATCGTCCCGGCGACCTCCAGCGACCGCAGCAGCGCCTCGCCGTGCAGCGCGAGCGCCCGCTCGTCGGCCACGACGAAGCGACGACCGGGGACGTTCAGCAGCGCGCCCGCGGCGTGCAGCGCGCCCGGGCCGATGTAGACGGGGTGGCCCGCGCCGGCGCGACACCACAGCATGCGAACGCCCGCCGGCACGCCGGGCCGCACGAGCGTGAGCGCGGCATCCGCGGCGGCCTCCACCTGCTTGCCGCCGGTCACGACCGCACGCGCCAGGGAGTCGTAGAGCGGCGCGCGTCGCTCGTAGAGCCGGGCGAACAGGTCCTGGTCGCGCGCCAGTGGGCGAGCCGAGTCGCGCGCGCGCGACCACGCGACCTCGAGCGGAACGTCCACGTGCAGCACGACGTGACCGCCGAGCGCCGCGCGCACGTCGCCGGTCTCGACCGCTCCACCTCCGAGCGCCACCACCGCCGCCCCGGGCGCGGCGAGCAGCTCCAGCACGACGTCGCGCTCACGCTCGCGGAACGCCTGCTCCCCCTCGCGCTCGAAGAACGCGGGGATCGGCTCGCCGAGGCGCTCGGCGAGCACGGCGTCGGCGTCGGCCAGCGGCCACGCCAGGCGCGCGGCGGCATGACGGGCGAACGTCGACTTGCCGGCGGCCATGAAGCCGATCACGACGAGCTTCGACGCCGTGCCGCCTCCGCCCTCGGAGACGGCCGCCTTCGTCCCTAGGTTGGCTTCCAACCGATGCGCTCCCGGTAGGCGTCGAGCGCCTCGAGCACGTCCCGCATCGCGTCGCCGCCGAACTTGTCCCGCGCGGCGCGCGCAAGCTCGAGCGCGAGCATCGCCTCGCCCACGACGCCGGCGGCGGGCACCGTGCAGGAGTCGGTGCGCTCGCGCAGCGCCTCGGTGGGCTCCTTCGACTCGATGTCGACCGACCGCAGTGGCTTCGTCAGGGTCGGCAGCGGCTTCATCGCCACGCGCGCGACCACCGGCGACCCCGTGGTCATCCCGCCTTCGATGCCGCCCGCGCGGTTGGTCTTGCGCACGTAGCCGCGCTCCTCGGTCCAGAAGATCTCGTCGTGCGCCTGCGAGCCGACCCGCGTGCCGAGGTCGAAGCCGTCGCCGATCTCGACCCCCTTCATCGCGTGGATCGACATCATCGCGAAGGCGATGCGCGCGTCGAGGCGCTCGTCCCAGGTGGTGTGCGTGCCGAGGCCCGGGGGGACGCCGTAGGCCCGCACCTCGAAGACTCCGCCGAGGCTCTCGTTCGCCTTGCGCGCGCGGTCGATCTCGGCCACCATCGCGGTGCTCGCGTCGTGGTCGAGGCAACGCACCGGGGATGCGTCCACGCCCTCGAAGTCCGCGGGACCGTCGGGCTCGCCCGCGGGCGCCGTGACGCCGCCGATCCGCACGACGTGGCTGTGGACGCTCACGCCGAGCCTGCGGAGGAACACCTTCGCGAGCGCGCCGGCCGCGACCCGCGCCGCCGTCTCGCGCGCGCTCGCACGCTCGAGCACGTTGCGCACGTCGGTGTGGCCGTACTTGAGGGCCCCCGCGAGGTCGGCGTGACCGGGACGCGGCAGGTGCACCTCGTCGATCTCCGCCTCCACGGGCCACGGGTTCATCCGGTCGGACCAGTTGGCGTGGTCGCGGTTCTCGATCAACAGCGCGACGGGGCCGCCCAGCGTGCGGCCGTGGCGAATGCCGCCCCACACCTTCGCGCGGTCGGACTCGATCTTCATCCGGCCGCCGCGACCGTGCCCGAGCTGGCGTCTCGCGAGGTCGTCGTCGATGTCCTCCGGCGCCACCTCGAGGCCCGCCGGCAGGCCCTCGACGATCGCGACGAGGCCCGGGCCGTGGGATTCCCCGGCGGTCATGAAGCGCAGACTTGCCACGCCAGACAGGCTACTTGGCGACCGCGCGGAGCCCCGCGGACGTCCCTGATCCGCGGGAGCCGGCGCAGCCGTGAGCCCGAGGTTTTAGAAGCCGACGGCTTCGATGCGGCCGGAGAAGCCGCGCATGCGCTTGTCGCGCGCCACGCGCGCGGCACGGCGGCTCGCGCTCGAGCTCGCGCTCGACGAGCCCTTGGGCGCATCGGTCTTCTCGACGTTGATGTCGAGCAGCTTCAGGACGTAGGTGACGACCTGGTCGTTGCCGTCCACCGACTCGAAGGCCTGCTGCTGTCCGGGCTTCATGTAGAGGAAGGTGCAGGTGTCGTCGGGCTGGCAGTCGCCCTCGCCCGTCGTGCCGGAGGCCGAGGACACGAGGAACACCGCGTTCTCGCCGTCCACCGTGACGCCCATGAAGACGATTACGGGGTTGTCCGAGCTGGGCAGCGCGCGGAACCGCTTCAAGGTCTTCTTGTCGAGGTTCCCTTCCTTGCCGAACCGCACGTCGGCCGTGTAGGTGAAGTAGGTGAGCGTCGGCGCCGTGGTGCCGCTGCTGTCGCCCGAGCCCGAGGTGCTCTCGGGCGTGGCCGAGCCGCCGCCGCTGGTGCCGGTGGTGCCGGAGCCCGAGTCGCCGCTCGCGGTCGTGCTGCCGCCTTCGACCTGGACGGAGCCCTGGTCGCCGCCGGAGCCGCCGCCGGTGTTGAGGCCCTGGACCTTGAACGGGTCCTTGGACTTGAAGCCGGTCAGCGCCTTCCTGATCTCGGAGGACTTCGCTCCCTCGGAGCTGACCACCGGCTGGAAGGCCGACAGCGACCCGCCCGAGCCCGTCGCCGGAGCGGTCGGGGTCGCCGGCGTGGGCGCCGGGGCCGAGCCGGCGGGCTTGGACAGCAGCACGGGGATTGCGACGAGGGCGATCACCAGGGCGGCCGCCACGGGCCAGAGACGCTTCTCGACGAGGTCCTCGAAGACGCTCCTCATCATGCCGTTGAGCTGGTTCACGGGCTGGTCACCGCCGCGGTCGGAGGAGCAGGGGTCGTTCCGCCTGCCGAAGCGGCCTGCGGGGCCGCCGGGTCGGCATTGGCCGGGCCCTGCGGGGTCGCGCCGGCGAACAGGCCCTGGTCGGCGGGAAGCATGTAGGTGGTGGCGAGGATCGTGACCTTGCCGCGCTTCAGCGAGAAGCCCTCGATCGTGATCAGCCTTCCGGCGATCGCGAGCTCCTGGTTGCGCCGGTCGACGAGCTCGTTGATGTTGCGGATCAGCTTCTCGATGTCGTAGAAGCCGCCCTCGAACTTGTACTCGAAGGGAACCTTCTGGAAGTCCACGGGAGCAGGCGAGGTGGCGACGGTGCCGCTCGTCGCAGGGGCCGGGCTCGTGGTCGCCGACGCGGTCGCGGTGCCGGCCGCGGGAGCCGCGCCCTGGCCGCCGGTCGTCCCGGCGGGAGGGGTGGCGCCCTGGCTGCCGGTGGCCCCGGCGGGGGGAGTCGCCTGGCCCGCGGGCGGTGCGCTCGCCGCAGCCTCGGCGCCGGCCGTGGCCTGCTTCTCGGCGAGGTCGAGCTTCAGCTCGACGGAGCGGAAGTCGACGTTCGCCTTAGCCGCGGCGTGGTTCAGCTGCACCAGCAGCGACGGCACGTCGTCGCCGGGCGGGACCGCCTTGCCCATGCGGCCGAGGCTGGCGTACATGCGGGGGAAGTCGAGCTGCGCCTGGGCGAAGGTGACCTTCTCCTGCTTGGACTGGTCGAGCTGCTGCTGCGCGGCCACGATGTCCTTGTCGAGCTGCGAGGCCTCCTTGCGCTTCGGCGAGAGCGCCATGAACCAGTAGGCGGCCACGATGCCGACGAGCGCGATCGCGATCAGGATGTAGCTGTCGCGGCGGCTCATGTTCACGGGGTGCCTCCCGTGCCGCCACCGGCTGCCGCCGAGGCTCCGGAGCCCTGCTGGACGGCGCCCTGCGCCGCCGCGATCGGCGCCGCCGAGCCCGCGGGCACGCCCGCCTGGCCGGCCGCCGTCGCGTCGGCCTCGGCGCCGCCGAACTCGACGAGAAGGTCGAACTTGGTCACCCGCGAGGAGCCGACGCAGTCCTGGATGTCCTGGTTCTGCTGGCTCTGGTCGTTCGTCACGGCACCGCCCGCGGTCTGGTCGGTGTCCTCCTTGCGGGCGGACTTCGCGAGCCGCACCTCGGTCACGTCGTCGAGGTTCCGCATGCGGGTCATCATCCGCGCGACCGCGTGCTGCGAGTAGGTGCAACCGGTCATCGCGAACGCCGGTGCCGTGGTCTTCTCGCGAAGGTTGGTGACGTCGCCGCCGCTGCCGCCGGCGTCGATCTCGACGTCGGGGGACTCGGTTGCCGCGACGGTCAGCAGGTACACGTTCTCGGGGATCGCGAGCGACAGCTGGCGCAGCGCGCGCTCCCAGTCGAAGCGGCCCGTGGTGAGGGAGGTGATCTGCTGGTAACGGGCCCGCTGAAGGTCCGCGAACTGGCCGTAGGGACGCAGCGCGTCGGCGACCTGCTTCTCGCTTTGCGCCTGTGTCTGGACCTCCGAAAGCTTGTCGGTCTTGCTGCTGATCGAGTTGGAGACCATCACGAAGGCGAGCACGCACACGACGGCCGCGCCGAGCACTCCGAGCACCGCATAGACCCCGACACTGGTGCGAGCGCCCGGTCCGCGCGCGGTGCCGCGGCGCTGCTCCATCGGGATGAGGTTGATCGGCCTCACGCCGGCACCTCGTCGAGCGCCAGGCCCGTCGCGACCGTGAGCTCGGCCGCCTCGACTCCGTCGAGCACTCCCGGCTCGACGTCGACCTGGCCCATGCTGCGCGGCTGGACCGGCATGCCGAGCTCGGTCTCGAAGAAGGATGCGAGGCCCTCGATCGCGATGCCGGGGCCGGCCATCACCGTCGACTCGACGCGCCGGGCGTCGGGCACGGTCGTGTGGTAGTACTCGATCGAGAGGCGGATCTCGTCGGCGATGCGGCGCGCGCCCGAGGAGAGCACTTCGCGCGCCTCCTCGATGATCTCGCGCTCGCCCTCGAGCCCTTCGATCGCGCGATCGAGGCCCACGTAGCGCAGCCACTCGCGCGAGTGGTCGAGCGTCAGCCCGCGGCGCTCGGCGAGCGTCGCGGCCATCGACTCCACGCCGTTCTGCAGGACGCGGTTGAAGACACAGCTCTGACCGACGCCGATCGCGAGGTTGGTGAGGCCGCCGACATAGCAATAGAGGGTCGCGACGTCCGGAGCCGGCGCGAGCGCGACGGCCGTCTCGACGGGATCGACCATCTCGCCGTCGGGGCCGAACTCCGGCATCGGCGCCATGTCGGCGTTCGCAAGGTCCTCCGCGGCCGGCCCCGGCGGCACGTAGAGCGCGCGGATCATGGCGAAGGCGGAAAGGTCGACGAGCTCGGGCTGCAGCCCCGCCTTGCGCGCGACCGCGAGCAGGTGCTCCACCGTGTCGCGGCGGGCGCCCACGACGACGACGCGCATGCGGCCGCCCTCGCCGTTGTCGACGCGTTCCAGCACGTGGTAGTCGAGCACCGCCTGCTCGAGCGGCATCGGAAGCTCCTCCTGGGCCTGGAAGCGGACGGCGGCCTCGAGCTCCTGCTCGTTGTGGATCACCGGCAGCTCGAGGACCCGCAGCGCGATCTTCTGGCTGGCGACGCCGAGCCGGATGCGCTTCGGGAGGTCGTGCTCGCGGAAGAAGGCGCGGACGCGGTCGGCGAGGCCGTCGACGTCCACCACCTCGCCCTCGTGGAAGAGTCCGGGGCCGAGGCTCTCGGTCGCCGCGCGCACCAGCGACGGCGTGCCGCCCGTGCTGAACTCGGCGGCCGCGAGGAAGCCGGGCTCGATGTCGAGCCCAACAACCGAACGTGTCTTGGAGTCTAGAAGTCCCATTCCGTGAGAGTGGCTCGCAACCGGTCCGGGTGAGATGCACCCCGACCGCCCCTGGCCGTTTGATTCCCGCACCGTGTATCGACGCCGGGCAGGCCTTCCTTTAGCCCTCGCAACCTCGACTTAACCTGTGGGAGTGGCCCTATAGTTGTGCGCCCGGATGAGCGAGGTTCCCGCACTCACCTGCCCCAAGTGCGGCGGCGACATGCGCAGCTACGAGCGCAACGGCGTCGTGGTCGACCAATGCGCCGACTGCCGCGGCCTGTTCCTCGACCGCGGAGAGTTGGAGCGCCTGGTCGAGGCCGAGGGCCGGCACTACTCGGGGGAACGCGAGGACCGCCCGCGCGAGGACCGCCCGCGCGAGCACAAGAAGAGCAAGAAGCGCTCGTTCCTGGAGAACCTGTTCGAAGGGGAATGAGCGGCGTCGGCCGTGGGCCGGCCTCAGGACGACAGTCCGGAGATGTCCACGTACCAGTCGATGATCCCGGCCCCGAACAGCAGCGCGAGCATGCCGCCGAGCGCGAGGAACGGCGCGAAAGGCACTCCCTGCTTGCGGGCGGCCGGGCCGCGCACCGCGACGAGCGCGATGCCCACGAGCGCGCCCGCGGCGAAGCCGAGGAACAGCGCCGGCCCGACGAGCTTGCCGAGGAAGAGCCCCATCACCGCCGCGAGCTTCACGTCTCCCATCCCCATTCCCGCGGGATAGGCGACCGCCGCGATCAGGAGGAATCCGCCCGCGGCCGCGCCCGCGATCAGGTTCTCGGGCAACCGGCCGGGATCGGCGATCGTCCACAGCACGAGCGCGAGCACCGCGCCGGCGGCCATCAGGCGGTTCGGGATGATGCGCTGCTCGAGGTCGGTGGCCGCGGCGGCCACGAGGATCACCGCGAGGGCCAGCGCAGGCCAGAGCGCGGCCTCGCGGCCGAACTTGACGCCCACCAGCACGAACGCGGCCGCCGTGACGACCTCGACCGCCGGGTACCGCACCGAGATGCGCATGCCGCAGTCGCGGCAACGCCCCCGCAGGAGCAGCCAAGACACGACGGGAATGTTGTCGCGGCCGCGGATCGTCGTGCCGCATCCGGGGCAGCGCGAGCGCGGGGTGACGATGGACTCGCGGCGAGGCAGGCGGTAGGCGAGCACGTTCACGAAGCTCCCGAAGGCCGCTCCGCAGGCTCCGAGCAGGACCAGTTCGCTGCCGGTCGCCTCCATCGCTACCAGGTCCCGCCGGGCTTGCATCCGCCGGTGCCGGGCGGCGAGCAGCTGCGGTCGATCGTGCCGGTCGGGAGCCGGTGCACGGTGAAGGTCACCGGGTCGGTCGAGGTCGAGGAGGTCTCGATCTCGTACTCGTTGCTGGTCGCCGCCACGATCGCCAGCGTGGGAGCGTCCTTCAGCGAGGTCTGCTCGACCTCGAGGTCGGCCCGCGTGACTCCGGCGTAGGTCTTGTGCTCCACGAAATAGGACTCCATCGCGGTCTGCGCCGAGCGCGCGTGGGTCTTCGCGTCCGCGTCGTGCGCCTTGTTCTGCTGGGTCGTGAAGGCGGCGATCACGATCGCGGCCAGCAGCCCGATGATGATCAGGACGACCAGCAGCTCGATCAGGGTGACTCCGCGCTCCTCCCTCAGAAGGCGTGGCGCCGCCGGAGTTATGCGCGACGGTGACATCCGGTTCAGTATCGGTTCCGATTTGGTGCGTCTTGACCCGCCGGTCGGCGCGATGCAAGCGCTCCGGAACGGAGAAGGGCGGGCCCGGAGGCCCGCCCTTCACCTACGACTACAGCTTTCCCGGTGTTACCAGGTACCGCCGCTGGTCGCCGAGCAACCGCCCTTGTCGGCCGAGCCGGTGGCACACGTGCGTGCCGTGGTGCCGCCCGCGGCGCGGGACAGGGTGAAGGTCGCCGCGTTCGAGTCACGGTTGGACGTGACGACGACCTGGTAGTTGTTCGAGCCGGAGCTGACCGACAGGCGTGCGCCGGCGTCGTTCAGCGTGGGCTCGATCGAGCGCAGGGAAGCGAGCGTGCACGACGAGTACGAACCGTTGTTGTCGGTCGCACAGGTCTCGAACGCCTCAGCGGCCGTGACGGCCGTGGACTTCGCCTCTGCGTCGTTACCCTTGCTCCGCTGGTTCAGGAACGAGGGAATGGCGATCGCGGCAAGGATGCCGATGATCAGGATCACGACCAGCAGCTCGATCAGGGTGAAACCCTTCTCGCTCTGGGCGCGCTCGCGGAGCTTCCGCAACATGTTGAACTCCTCCTATTGGGGGCTGTACTGCTGACTGGTCGTCAGATCCCGGCAACTGGGGGGCGCTGACGAAGCGGGGGGCTCCGACGCCCTCAGACTCGGCGTCCACTCCCGGGTGGGGAGCAGGCGCCGAGCCTGAACCTGACGCACGGTGTATCGACGCCTGCCCCGGGTTCTTTAGGCTCCGGCAACGTTTTGGACGCCGTTTCCCGCGGCCGCGCGATCGCCACATCTGGGTGGTTCGCCCGCGGTGTGCCGGTTGGATGGCGTCCTACGCCACGACCGCCGCGCCCGCGCAGGACGAGGGGTGCGGAGGCCGCCCCGCTTGACATGTGACCATCTGGTCACGTATTATCGCGGTCATGGACGAGGTCTTCAGGGCACTCGCCGACCCCACCCGCCGCGGCCTGCTCGACGCGCTGTTCGAGCGCGACGGGCAGACGCTCGGCGCGCTCGAGCAGGGCATGCCGATGACGCGCTTCGGCGTGATGAAGCACCTGCGGGTGCTCGAGGAGGCGGGGCTCGTCGTGACGCAGCGGCGCGGTCGCGAGAAGCTCCACTTCCTGAACCCCGTCCCGATCCGGCTCGTCCACGACCGGTGGGTGAGCAAATACGCCGAGCCCTGGGCCGCCGCGCTCAGCGGGCTCAAGAAAAGCATCGAGGAGGACGTCATGGAGAAAGTCTTCGAGATCTACATCAAGACCACCCCGGAGCGCCTGTGGCAGGCGATCACGGACGCCGAGATGAGGCGGAAGTACAACTTCGGGGTCGGCGTCACCTCGGACTGGAGCGCGGGCTCCGGCTACGAGTCCGTCCACCCCGGCGCGGGGATCGCGATCGCCGCGGGAGAGAACCTGGAGGTCGAGCCGCCGCGCCGCCTGGTGCAGAGCTTCAACGCCCTCTGGAGCGACGACGTGAAGAGCGAGGGCACCTCGCGCGTGACCTGGGAGATCGAGCCGGTCGAGGACTCGTGCCGGCTGACGGTCACGCACGACCAGCTGCGCGAGGGCGCGAACAACGAGCTGTACGGCGGCTGGCCGATGATCCTCTCGGGCCTCAAGACGCTGCTCGAGACCGGGGAGCTGCTCACGACCCCCGGCTCGCTGCGCCGTCCGCGCCCGGCGCCTGGCTGATCGGGCCGGCAGCCGCGGCTCGTCGCAGTCGCGCAGTCCGCCGCCCGGCTGATCCGCGTCGCTCGGCGATCACCCGTCGCGATTCTCGACGAGACCATGAAGCATCGATCCGGGGCGGGCAGGCTGCTGAGGCGAGGCGCCGCCGCGCGGCCCGGCGGTGGCACGTCGGAGCATCGGGATGCGTCCGTCCGCGGCCGCCGAGCCCAGCCGCGCATCCGCGCGCACTCGCAGGCGGCGCAGCCGTCGCCGCATCGAGGGCCCAGGCGCTGCGCGGCAGGGCGCGTCCAGGAACCCGGCAGGGACCTCGAGCCGCTTTCTCGAGCGTGATCCGGTCACGCGTGCGGATCGTCGGCCGGCAGCGGCCCGACGCGAGCCGTCAGGTCGCCGCGACAGGACGCGGGCCGTCGCGGCTCGACGAGGCACCGGACGGCCGAGCGATCATCCAGGAGCGACCCGCCTGCTCGTGCACGCCGGCGACCGTGTCGCGCCTCAGCGCGCGCGCCGGCGCTACTGGATCTTGTCGTAGAGCTGGAACAGCGGCAGGTACATCGAGATCACGATGAACCCGACGATCCCGCCGACGAGCATGATCATGACGGGCTCGAGGATCGAGGTCAGCGCCTTGATCACCGCGGCGACCTCGTCCTCGTAGAAGTCGGCGACCTTGGCCAGCATGCCGTCCAGGTTCCCCGTTTCCTCGCCGACGCCGACCATGTGGGCGACCATCGTCGGGAACATCTTGCTCTGGCGCAGCGGCTCGGCGATCGAGCCTCCGCGCTGGACGGAGAGCTTGACGTCGTCCATCGCCTTCTCCATGTGCGAGTTGCCGGCCGTCTTGGCCGTGATGTCGATCGCCTGCAGCAGCGGCACGCCGGCGTGCACGAGCCCCGAGAAGGTCCGCGACCAGCGCGCGAGCGCGATCTTGTGGATCACGTCGCCGATCTTGGCCGGGATCTTCAGGCGGATCTTGTCCCACTGCCAGCGTCCCCACGAGCTCTTCTTCCACTTGCGGATCCCGATCACGAGCGCGACCGTGCCGCCGATGATCAGGTACCACTGCCCGCGCAGCGCCTTGGACATGCCGACGCTCAACTTCGTGATGAAGGGCAGCTCGCCGTTGAAGTCCGCGAAGACCTCCTCGAAGACGGGGATCAGGAAAGCGACCAGGGCGAGCAGCACCACCACCGCGAAGATCCCGATCATCATCGGGTAGGCCATCGCCGCGCGCACCTGGCGCCGCAGCGAGTCCTGCTTCTCCATCTGGTCCGCGACGCGCTCGAGCGACTCCTCGAGCATTCCCGCGCTCTCACCGGTGCGGGTCATCGCGATGTAGAGCTCGTTGAAGACGTCGGGGTGCTTCTCGAGCGAGTCCGCCATCGAGATACCGGCCTCGATGTCCTGGCGCACCTCGCCCAGGACCTGCCTCAGCTTGTCGTTTTCGGTGGTGTCCTCGAGGACGTGGAAGCAACGCAGGATCGACATGCCCGACGCGACCATCGTCGCGAGCTGGCGCGTCATCACCGTCAGCTCCTGCGGCTTGATCCGCTTGAAGCGCTCGAACAGGTCCTGGCTGGTGACGCTGGTCTTGTTCTCGTTGATGTCGAGAACGATCAGGCCGCGATCGCGCAGCTGATCGGTGACCGACTGCTTCGACTCCGCCTCGAGCTCGCCCCGCGCGGGCACCCCCGCGAGGTCGACCGCCTTGAAGGTGTAGGTATTCATCCCGGGGGTTTCGGGCTAGGCGGCCCTCATGCCGCTGCCGAGCAGCCTGCGCAGCTCCTCCGGGGTGCTCGAGCGCGACTCCGCCAGGTCCCGGGTGATCTTGCCGGCGCGCACGAGCTGCGCGAGCGCCGAGTCCATCGACTGCATTCCCTGCGACACGCCGGTCTGGAGCACCGAGTGGATCTGGTGCGTCTTGCCCTCGCGGATCAGGTTTCGCACCGCGGGGTTCAGCACCAGCACCTCGCAGGCAGCGACACGGCCGGAGCCGTCGGCGGTCGGGAGCAGCTGCTGCGTGACCACGCCCTGGAGCGCGACCGACAGCTGCACCCGCACCTGCTGCTGCTGGTGCGGCGGGAAGACGTCGATGATGCGGTCGATCGTCTGCGGCGCGTCCTGGGTGTGAAGGGTGGCGAACACGAGGTGCCCGGTCTCGGCCGCGGTGAGCGCGGTCGAGATCGTCTCGAGGTCGCGCATCTCGCCCACCAGAATGACGTCGGGATCCTGGCGAAGAGCTGCCTTGAGGCCGAGCGAGAAGCTCTGCGCGTCGTTGCCGATCTCGCGCTGGTTCACGACGCACCTCTGGTGGCGGTGAAGGAACTCGATCGGGTCCTCGATCGTGAGGATGTGCTCCTTGCGCGACTTGTTGATCTCGTCGATCATCGCGGCGAGGGAGGTGGACTTGCCCGATCCGGTCGGCCCCGTGACGAGCACGAACCCACGCGGCTTCTTCACCATCTCGTGGATCACCGTCGGGAGGCCGAGCTGGTCGACCGACTTGATCTCCGAGGGGATCAGGCGGAACGCCGCGCCGACCGACGCGCGCTGCATGTAGGCGTTGACCCTGAACCGGCCGTAGCGCGGAACCGAGTACGAGAAGTCGACCTGCCAGTCCTCCTCCAGCCTCTTGCGCTGGTCGTTCGACAGGATGCTGTAGACGATGTCGCGCGTGTCCTTCGAGGTCAGCGCGGGGTAGTTCTCGAGCTCGCGGATGTCGCCGCGCACGCGCACCATGGGCGGCAGGCCCGTGGTGAGGTGCAGGTCCGACGCGTTCAGCTCGACCGTTGACTTGAGGACTTCTGCGAAATCGATTTCCATGTCTACCTTTCGGGGCTTCGCCCGACCAAAGTCATGTGCTTCGCGCCTTCGGCGCTCGCTTCTGGAATATCCGGGGCTTCGCCCCACCTAGAGTCCTGTGCTTCGCGCCTGCGGCGCTCGCTTCAATCTACTTAATCGGCAGCCAGCGCCGAACCCGTAATCCTGGCCACTTCCTGGATGGAGGTGATGCCCATCCGGAACTTGTCCATGCCGTCCTCCTGGAGGGTGCGCATGCCCTGCTCCATCGCCAGCGTGCGGATCTTGTCCGCGGACGCGCGCTCGATCACGAGCTCGCGGATCTCCTTGGAGAGCGTCATGGCCTCGTACAGGCCGACGCGGCCCTTGTAGCCGGAGAATCCGCAGCGCTTGCAGCCCTTCGGCGCGTAGGCCTCGACGTCGTTCTCGATCCCGAAGTTCTGGAGCGCGTCGGCCCGGATCACCGTGAGCTCCTTGCACTGCGAGCACAGCAGGCGCGCGAGGCGCTGCGAGACCACGCAGTCGAGCGCCGAGGCGGTCAGGAACGGCTCGATGCCCATCTCGGTGAGGCGTGAGACGGCGGTCGGAGCGTCGTTGGTGTGCAGCGTCGACAGGACGAGGTGGCCCGTCAGGGCCGACTCGATCGCGATCTGGGCGGTCTCCTTGTCGCGGATCTCTCCGACCATGATCACGTCGGGGTCCGAGCGCACGATCGAGCGCAGCCCGGCCGAGAAGGTGAGGCCCGCCTTGAGGTTCACCTGCACCTGGGTGAGGCCCGGGATCTGGTACTCGACCGGGTCCTCGATCGTGATGATGTTGCGCTCGGGGACGTTGATCTGGTTGAGCGCCGCGTAGAGGCTGGTCGTCTTGCCGGAGCCGGTCGGCCCGGTCACGAACGTCGCGCCGTACGAGCGGCTGAACGAGTTCTGGAAGCGCTCGAGCGTGTCCTCCTGCATCCCGAGCCGCTCGAGGCCGATCAGGGCCTGCTCCTTGTCGAGGATGCGCAGCACCACCTTCTCGCCCTTCACCGAGGGCAGGGATGCCATGCGGATGTCGACCGGGTGCCCCAGGACCGTCAACCCGACTCGCCCGTCCTGCGGGAGGCGCTTCTCGGCGATGTCGAGGCTCGCCATGATCTTCAGGCGCGACGTGACGCCGGCGACCATGCGGCGGGGGACGGTGGTCGCGTCGTGGAGCATGCCGTCCACGCGGTAGCGCACCTTCATGTCCTTGCCGTCGGGCTCGAAGTGGATGTCCGACGCCCCTTCCTCGATCCCCTGTGCGATCACGCCGTTCACGAGCTTGATCACGGGCGCATCGCCGGCGGACTCGCGGATCTCGGTGATCTCGCCGGCCGCGAGGCCCTCCTCCTCGTCCTCCTCGATCGCCTCCGCGATCGACGAGTCGAGCTTGGTGGCGTTCGAGACCGCGGCGTCGATGTCCTCGGCGGACGCGACCGCGGGCCGCACGTCGAGGCCGGTCATGATCGAGATGTCGTCGACCGCGCGCACGTTGGTCGGGTCCGACATCGCGACCAGCAGCGTGTCGTCGCCGACGAACGCGACGGGGATCGCGCCGTAGCGCTTCGCGGCCTGGCTCGGGATCAGGTTCATCGCGCCGAGGTCGATCTCGAACGCGTTCAGGTCGAGGTGATCGAGGCCGAACCGCTCGGACGTCGCGCGGGCGAGCTGGTCGCTCGTGATGACCTGGCTTAGGAGCAGTACCTGCTCCGGGGTCATCCCGTTGGACCGCGCCTCGGCGATCGCCTTGTCGACCTGCTCCTGACTCGCGTAGCCGAGCTCGACGATGTGGTCCGTGATGAAGCGGCCCGAGCCGCCTCGGCGACGTGGCGGGGTCAGACCGGGGCGCTCGCCCGGCTGCGGCGGCGCTGACTCGTCGGCGCCCTCGGCACCGCCGGCGTCGTCGCGCGGCGGGGGCGTGCTGGGCCCGGCCTCGCCGTTCAGCGCGCCGTTGACCGCCTGGACCGGCGCCCCCGGGCCCGTCGATTCCGGGTCCTGGGGTACAGGCCTCAGCGTGTGTGTCGTGTCAGTGCTCTCCGGTTGCGCCACTTCTCATTGCCCCGAGCGGCGCCTGAATTCCGGTCCAAAGCCGGAAACTCGCCGCTCCCTGGTGGACCAGGACGTCTATCCCGTCAGCGCAACGCAGGCCCCGTGCCCGAGCGGCACGCACGAGGGGAGTGCGGTTCTGACCGTAGACGAGATCCACCACGATTAGCCGATCGTCCAATTCATCGGCCGAAACCGGCAGCTCCTTGAAGGAACCGGTTTCCGGGGCTGCATGAGGGTCTGAGTCGTGCACGTCCATCCCGACGGAGGTGGCATTCACGAGGAGATCCGCCGCCCGGACGCTTGGGTCGTTCGTCGCAGTCAGACGTGTGTCCGCGGCTGCCGGGGCCAGATCGGACACCAGCGTCGCGGCGCGCTCGGGATTGCGGTTCCAGACTTCGACCGCGGCGGCGCCTCCCTGGATCAGGGCGAAGACCACGGCGCGGGCCGCCCCGCCGGCACCGAGCACCAGCGCGTGCATGCCCGCGGGGGCCTCCGGCGCGCGTTCGCGCAGCGCCGTGAGAGTCCCCTCCACGTCCGTGTTCTCGGCATGGATCGCGCCCTCGCGGAAGACGAGGGTGTTCGCGGCGCCCACCCCCCGGGCGACCGCGGTCGCGGTGTCCGCCAACTCCAGCGCGGCGACCTTGTGCGGAATCGTCACGTTGGCACCGGCAAACCCGTCCGCCCGGCATGCCGCGCACGAACTCGGCAAACCGCTCCGGCTCGACGTCGATCGCCTCGTAACGCCAGTCGAGGCCGAGCGCGGCAAAGGCCGCGTTGTGCATCGCCGGCGAGCGGGAGTGCGCGACCGGGTGGCCGAGCACGGCGACTCGCTTCGGGGTCACGGGCACTTCGTGGGCGATTGGCCGCCGGCCGCTTCGCGGGCCTGGTTGTAGCGCTGCTGGTCGCGCTCGAACTCCGCGAACGTCGAGGAGAAGGCGTGCTCGCCGCACGTGCCCGGCTTCACGACGTAGTACAGGTACCCGACGCGCGCCGGGCGGGCGGCCGCCTGGAGCGAGGCGAGCCCGGGGTTGCCGATCGGCCCGGGCGGCAGACCGGGGTTCGTGCGGGTGTTGTACGGGGAGTCGATCGCGAGCTGGCTGCGGGTCAGCGGCTGCTGCCAGTTGCCGGTCGCGTAGCGGATCGTGGCGTCGATGCCGAGCGGGATCCCCTGCTTCAGGCGGTTGTAGATCACGGCCGCGATCAGCTTCCGCTCCGCCGGGACCTGGGCCTCGCGCTCGATCATCGAGGCGATCGTGACCACGTCCCACGTCGTGAGGTTCTTGGTGCGGGCGTATGACTCGTTCACCTGGCTCATGTTGCGGGCGAATGCCGCGACCTGCTCGGAGACGAGCGTCGCCGCGGTTGCTCCGCGGCGCAGCTCGTAGGTCGCGGGGAACAGCAGGCCCTCGAGGCTCTCGGGATCGGCCCGGAGCCCGTACTCGCGCGGGTTTATCCGCGATGCGTCGGCGCTCGCGCGCAGGTAGTCGCCACGGATGCCCGCGCGCGCCGCGAGCGGCGCGATCTCGCGCCGGCTCAGGCCCTCCGGGATCGTCAGCTGCACGATGTCGGGCGAGGGGCCGGCCACGAGCGCGTCGATCGCATCCCCGTAGCTCATGTCCTCACGCAGCTCGTAGACGCCCGGCTTGAGGTCGCCGCGGTCGCCCCCCAAGGTCGCGCGCAGCTCGAACAGCGAGGCCCTCGAGACGACACCTCGCTCGTCGAGGATGTCCGCGATCTCCCCCACGCTCGCGTCCTTCGGGATCGCGACACGCACGGGATCGCCGCCGTCTCCCGCGAACGGCTGGAACAGCGCCAACAGGAACACGAACGCGGCGAGGGCCAGCGCGGCGAACACGATCCGTCGCAGCCCGACGCCCATCAGGCGCCCCGGCTCCGGCGTGACTGCAGATAGGTGTCGAGCAGGTGCGCGGCGGCGCGTGAGTGCTCCGATTGACGTCCCGGGGTGCGGCGCGCGAGCGCGCTCGTGAACCGCTCGTCGTAGGTCTCGACGGGAACGTCGAGCGCGGCGGCCAGCCGGGCCGCGAAGGCGCGGGCCTCGGCGGCCTGCGGCCCCTCCTCGCCGGAGAGGCTCACCGGGAGCCCGACCACGACCCGCTCGGCACCCTGCTCGCCGACCAGCGCCGCGATCCGGGCGATGCCCGGATCGGAGCCGGGATCGGCGATCGCCTCGAGCGGCGTCGCGAGCGTGCCGGTGGGGTCGCTGACGGCGCAGCCACAGCGGGCGCTGCCGTAGTCGAGCGCGAGGACCCTGGTCACTCCTGCTCGCCGAGCTTCGCCTCGATCGCCCGGCGCGCCGTCGCGAGCGCCTCCCCCAGCTTCTCGGGGCTGCGTCCCCCCGCCTGCGCCATCGTGTCGCGCCCGCCGCCGCCTCCGCCCATCACCTGCGCCGCCTCCTTGACGACGGCGGCGGCCGACAGGCCGCGCGCGACGGCGGACGTCGTGAAGCTCGCGACCAGCACGGGGCGCTCGCGCGCCGTGCCGATCACGATCGCGGCGTCTCCGAGGCTCGACTTCAGGCGGTCGGCAAGCTCCAGCAGCTCGTCCGTCCCGGGCAGGTCCGCGACCGCCGTGAGCACCTTGACCCCGTCGATCTCGGCGGCTTCGGCCGCGAGCGATGCGGCCAGGTCCTGGACCTGCCCGGCGCCGCCCGACCGCGCCTCGCGCTCCAGCTCCGCGACGCGCGCGGCCTGCGCCTCGAACGCCCGCAGCGCGTCCTCGGGGCGCGTGCGCAGGCGGGCCGCGATCGCGGTGAGCGCGTCGTCGCGGGCGCGCAGCAGGCGCACCGCCTCGGGTCCGGTGACGGCCTCGATCCGCCGCACGTTGGCGGCGCTCGACCCCTCGCTCAGGATCTTGAAGACGCCGATCTCGGCCGTCCCCGAGACGTGGGTGCCTCCACACAGCTCGCGGGAGACGTCCTCGACCTCGATCACGCGCACCTCGTCGCCGTACTTCTCGCCGAAGAGCGCCATCGCGCCCATCTCCTCCGCGCGCGTGCGCGTCGTGTGGATCGCGCGGACCGGATGGCTCTCCAGGATCCACTCGTTCACCTGGTCCTCGATCGCGCGCAGCTCGTCGGCGCCCACCGGGCTCCCGTGCGTGAAGTCGAAGCGCAGCTTGTCGGGGCGCACCGCGGATCCGGCCTGCCGCACGTGCGTGCCGAGCCGCCGGCGCAGCGCGGCATGCAGCAGGTGGGTCGCGGTGTGGTTGCACTCGGTCGCGTGGCGCGCGACGCGGTCGACCACCAGCCGCACCCGTTCGCCCTCGCGCAGCTCGCCCCGCTCGACCACGAGCGCGACCGCCTGGTCGTCCCCGAGCCGGTAGACGTCGTCGACGCGGGCCGCGCCGGAGTCGCTCTCCACCGATCCGGCGTCGGCGACCTGACCGCCGCCCTCCGCATAGAACGGCGATTCGGGGAACTTCGCGAGCAGGGTGCCGTTGCTGCGCTGCACCGCGCCCACGCTGCTGTCGGCCTCCGTCGTCTCGTAGCCGACGAACCGCGTGACGAAGCCGGCGTCCCGCACGAACTCGCGCACGCGCTCGTGCTCGTCGCCCGCGCCGGTCGCGCGCGCCGCGCCCATGCGGGCGCGCTCGCGCTGCTCCTCCATCAGCTCGTGGAAGCCGGCGTCATCGACCGCGAGGCCCTCGGCCTGCAGCAGCTCGCGCGTGAGGTCGTACGGGAAGCCGTAGGTGTCGTGCAGCCGGAACGCGTCCTGCGCGTCGATCCAGGAGGTCTCCTGCTGCTTGGCCCGCGCGACGATGTCCGCGAGCAGGCGCGTCCCCTGCTCGAGCGTGCGCCCGAAGCTCTCCTCCTCGGAGGCGAGCCACTGGTGGATCGCCGCGCGCTCGGACACGAGCCCAGGGTAAGCGCCGCCCATCACGTCGATCACGAGGTCGGCGAAGCCTCCCAGGAAGGGCGACTCGAGCCCGATCGCGCGGCCCTGCTGGATCGCGCGGCGCATGATGCGGCGCAGGATGTAGCCGCGGTCCTCGTTCGAGGGCGCGACGCCGTCGGCGATCAGGAAGGTCATCGCGCGGCCGTGGTCGGCGAGCACGCGCAGCGCCTTCGTCGCGACCGGGTCCGAGCCGTACCTGCGCCCCGACATCTGCTCGCCGAGCTCGACCAGCGGCCGGAAGTGGTCGGTCTCGTAGACGGACGGGACGTCCTGCATGATCGAGGCCATGCGCTCGAGCCCGAGGCCGGTGTCGATGTTGCGCTCCGGCAGGGGCTCGAGCGAGCCGTCCTCGTGCAGCGTGTACTGCATGAAGACGAGGTTCCAGAACTCGAGGTAGCGCTCGCCGTCCCCCCCGGGGCGCTCGTCGTCGGGGCCGAAATCGGCTCCCCGGTCCATGTACAGCTCCGAGCAGGGGCCGCAGGGCCCGGTGGGCCCGGCCTGCCAGAAGTTCTCCGAGCGGGGCAGGCGCACGATCCGCGCGTCGGGGACCCCGACGGCGCGCCAGCACTCGATCGCCTCCTCGTCGGGGCCGATGCCGAGCTCCGGGTCCCCCTCGAACACCGTGATCCAGATCCTCCCGGGGTCGAGCGCGAGGGTTCGCGTGGAGAACTCCCACGCGAACTGCACCGCTCCCTCCTTGAAGTAGTCGCCGAACGAGAAGTTCCCGAGCATCTCGAAGAAGGTGAGGTGCCGAGCGGTGTTCCCGACCTCGTCGATGTCGGTCGTGCGAAAGCACTTCTGGCAAGAGGTGAGGCGCGGGTGCGGCGGCGGCTCCCGGCCGAGGAAGTGGGGCTTGAAGGGCTGCATCCCCGCCGTCGTGAGAAGCACGGACGGGTCGTAGGTCGAGGGGATCAGCGAGCCCGACGGCATGCCCCGGTGGCCGCGCTCCTCGAAGTAGCCGAGGAAGGCTTCGCGGATCTCTGCCGAGCTGCGTGGGACGGTCATCGGCGGGAAGTCTAGGCGGAGCTCAGGCTGCGGCGATCACGCCATGGCCGAGCACGTGCTCGCCCTGCATCAGGCAGGCGGACTGACCGGGCGCCACGCCGAATGCCTCCTCGCCCAGGTGCAGCGCCACGTCGCCGTCCTCGCCGGCGACGGTGCAAGGAAGTGGGTCGGACCGATAGCGCAGCTTCACGCGGTCGACGCGCGCGCCGTCGCGGTGCAGGACGGTTCCCCGGAGCGACACGGCGCGCGTGGCGAGGCGCTCGCGCGGGCCCACCACCACCCGGTTCGCGGCGGCATCGGTCGAGAGCACGTAGAGCGGATCGCCGGTCGCGACGCCGAGGCCCTTGCGCTGCCCGACCGTCACGCTGCGGTGGCCGCGATGGCGCCCGAGCACCGCACCGGCCTGGTCGACCACCTCGCCCGGCTCGTCGGGCATCCCCGCATGGCGGACCAGGAAGCGCTCCCGGCTGGTGCCGGCGAGGAAGCAGAGGTCCTGGCTCTCGCGCCGTTCCGCGACGGGCAGCCCGGCGGCGCGCGCGATGTCGCGCACCGCGGGCTTCGTGAGGCCGCCGAGCGGGAAGCGCACGCGGCGCAGCACGTCGGGGCGCAGGGCCGCGAGCATGTAGCTCTGGTCCTTGCGTGGGTCCGCGGCGCGGGTCAGCAGCGGGCCCTCGCCGTCCTCGGCGATCCGCGCGTAATGGCCCGTGACGAGGGCGTCCGCGCCCACGCGCGCGGCGAGCGCGAGCATCGCGTCGAAGCGGACGAGGCCGTTGCAGCGCACGCACGGGCTGGGGGTGCGCCCGGCGGCGTGCTCGGACACGAAGTCCTCGACCACGGCGGCGCGGAAGGCGTCCTCGACGTCGAGCGTCAGATGCGGCATTCCCATCGAATGGGCGAGGCCGCGGGCGGTCAGGACCGCCTGCGGGGAGCAGCAGCTGCGCTCGCCGTCGCCCTCCCGGTCCGCCCAGAGCTTCAGCGTCACGGCGACCACGTCGAGCCCCGCGGCCCGGCACAGGTGCGCCGCGACCGCGCTGTCGACGCCGCCGCTGAGGCCGACGAGGACGCGGCCGGGTCGGTCGCCGGCGAGCGGGACGCCCGCGCCGCAGGCCTTCGCGAGCGCGCGGTGGAGCGCGTCCGCAGCGAGGTCGGCGGCGTGCAGCTTGCCGGGGGACAGGCCGCCCAGCTCCGCGGCGATCGCCCCCGGGCCGATGCGCGCCGCGTCGAGCACGGTGGCGCCCTCGGCGAGCGCCGTGCAGGCGCTGCCGGCCGCGATCGTCGCCCCGCAGCCCTCGGCGTCGAAGCTCACCCGCGTCAGGCGGCCGTCACCCACGCACGCCGCGACGCGCACGACGTCGCCGCACGCCGACCCGCCGGCGCTGCCGACGTACGCGCCCGGCGGCACGGGGCCGCGCCCGCGCGGCTCGCTCAGATGCCGCTCGAAGGGATGCATCCCTCCGAGTCTAGGCCAGGCGTCCCCACCTCCCGCCCACCCGAACGATGGCCTGTCGCGTGCGAGAGGTGCACGTCACGGGACATGGTTCGCCTGTGGGCGGCGTGGAGGGTGCTACTTGCGGCGTGAGGCGTTCGACACGAACTGGTTGATCGTCTGGTAGTCGTAGTACCCGTTCAGGACCTCGGCCTGGCCCCGCTTGTTGACGATCACCACCGCGGGCGTCTGGCTGATGCTCGCGGCCGTCGTGATGCGCGTGTAGCTCGAGAGGTTCTTGACGCTGTCGGTGAACTTCACGACCTGTCCCTTGCGCCGCGACAGGCGGTCCACCGACTGCTTGACGCTGCGGTCGTCGACGCCGCGCTTGTTCCAGAACAGGATCACGACCGTCTTCTTCGCGTCGAGCGCCTTTGCGACCGGGCCCGGAAGCCCGCGGCTGCCGGCGTCGCCCTTGTCGGCGGACGGCGCGGCGGTCTTGTCCTGCTGCGCGTTCTTCTGGGCCGGAGCCTCGGGCGTGGACGCCGAGGGACTGGTCGGCTGCGAAGTCTGGGAGGGAGCGGGAGACGCCGGCGCACCGGAGTCCTGCCCGCGCCGCGTGACCATGAAGAAGGCCGCGACGGCGACCACCCCCACGAGCGCCAGCAGCACCGGCCGCGGTAGCGAGGAGACGGTCACGACGAAAAAACGCCCCAACTAGCCGCTGCCGCCCCTGAGTTGAACCTGCCATAGCAGGTGGGTGTCCACAGGACGCGCGCGCCAAAGACACGCGTGCCCGATTCGAACTCCCAACTCGATTGTGTTGGCTCAAACGCTGAGCGACTGGCGTACAAGTTCGGGCTCCTTCAAATTAGCAGGGACCTCGTGAAGAATCGGCACGCGGCCGCGAAACCTTAGAAGCGGGGGGAAAAGATGCGTCAGGACGGCGTGGGCGGTGCATCGACGCGAATGCCCAGCTCCTGAAGCTGGGCCGCGTCGAGCGGCGCGGGCGCCCCGGTGAGCGGATCCGAGCCCGTCGCGGTCTTCGGGAACGCGATCACGTCGCGGATCGAATCACGCCCCGCGAGCATCGCCGCGATCCGATCGAGGCCGAACGCGATTCCGCCGTGGGGCGGCGCGCCGTGCTGCAGCGCCTCGAGCAGGAACCCGAAGCGCGCCTCGGCGTCGCTGCGCGAGATGCCGAGCGTCTCGAGCACGCGGTACTGGACCTCGGGGCGGTTGATCCTGATGCTGCCCCCGCCCAGCTCCACGCCGTTGAGCACGACGTCATACGCCCGCGCCCGTGCCCTCGACGGCTCCGACTCCAGCACCTCCAGCGATCCGTCGGTCGGTGACGTGAACGGATGGTGGAGCGCATGCCAACGGCCCTCCTCGTCGTTCCACTCGACCAGCGGAAAGTCGGTGACCCACACGGTGCGCCACTCGTCGGCCGGGATCAGGCCGAAGCGCTGCGCGAGCTCGAGCCGCAGCGCGCCGAGCGTCTGGGCCGCCACGCCGGCGTCGTCAGCGACGAGCAGGACGAGGTCGCCGGGCGCGGCCTCGAGCGCGGCCGCCATCGCCGCGCGCTCACCGTCGGAGAGGAACTTGGCGACCGGCGAGCGCCATCCCCCGCCCTCCTCGACATAGGCCCACACCAGGCCGCCCGCCCCCTGGCCCTGGGCGAACTCGATCAGCTTGTCCAGCTCGGCGCGTGAGAGCTCGCGCGCACCGGCGTTGATGCCGCGCACGGCGCCGCCCTTGTCGAGCACGCCGCGGAAGACCTTGAACTCCGTCCCACCGAGCGCGCCGCCGAGATCGCGGATCTCGAGTCCGAACCGCAGATCGGGGCGGTCGGTGCCGAAGCGGGCGATCGCCTCGTCGTAGGGCATGCGCGGGAAGGGCGTCGCGAGCGTGACCCCGCCCGCCGCGAAGGCGGCGGACATGACGCCCTCGGTGACGTCCATCACGTCCTCCTCCGCCACGAACGCCATCTCCAGGTCGAGCTGCGTGAACTCGAGCTGGCGATCCGCGCGCAGCGCCTCGTCGCGAAAGCAGCGCGCGATCTGGTAGTAGCGCTCGTAGCCGGCGATCATCAGCAGCTGCTTGAACAGCTGGGGCGACTGCGGGAGCGCATAGAACGAGCTGCGCTGCATGCGGCTCGGCACCACGAAGTCGCGTGCTCCCTCGGGGGTGGAGCGCGTCAGGATCGGGGTCTCGAGGTCGAGGAAGCCGGCCGCGTTCAGGTGGTCGCGCATCGCGCGCGTGACGGCGTGGCGCAGCTCCAGCGAGCGCTGCATCGGCTCGCGGCGCAGGTCCAGGTAGCGGTGCCGCAGTCGCAGCGCCTCGTCGACCTGCGTCTCCTCGTCGATCGGGAACGGCGGCGTGTCGGCGGTCGCGAGCACCTCGAAGTCCGCCGCCCGGATCTCCACCGCGCCGGTCGGCATGTCGAGGTTGACCGTCTCGTCGGAGCGGCGCACGGCCTCTCCGCGCACCGAGATCACCCATTCCGAGCGCAGCTCGTGCGAGCGCACATGCGCGTCGGGCGCCGCGTCCGGGTTGAAGACGACCTGCACGAGCCCCGTGCGGTCGCGCACGTCGACGAACACCAGGCCGCCGTGGTCCCTGCGCCTGTGCACCCAGCCGGCGATCCGCACCTCCTCGCCGACGCGCTCGGGAAGCACCTGCCCGCACCACGCGTCGCGGTAGCGGTTGCCGCGCGGGGGCGGCATCGGTGAGCCCTGTTCAGCGGGCACGACCGGCCAGCTCCTCTCGCAGCCTCGAAAGCGGAACCTCGCCCTGCTCGCGCCGCGTCATGTCGCGCACCGCGGCGGCGGAGCGCTCCCACTCCTGGGGCCCGATGATCACGACCCAGCGCGACCCGAGGCGCTCGGCCTGGCGCATCTGGGACTTCATCGAGCGCGCGCCGAGATCCATGGTCGCGCCGTAGCCCTCCTCGCGCAGCTCCGAGATCGCGCGGAACACCCGCGAACGAGCACGCGGCTCGCTCACGATGAACACGAACTGCGGGCCCGCCTCCGGGCCCTCCTCCCCCCCGGCGCCCTCGCCGCGTGCCTCCAGGAGCACCTGCTCGATGCGCTCGAGTCCGGTCGCCCATCCGCAGCCGGGCGTCGGCGCGCCGCCCAGCTGCTCGATCAGGCGGTCGTAGCGTCCACCCCCGCCGATGCCGCTCTGCGCACCGAGGGTCTCGGCCCTGAACTCGAACACGGTGCGCGTGTAGTAGTCGAGCCCGCGCACGAGCCGCGGGTCGAGCACGTAGTCGATCCCCGCGCCGTCCAGCATGCTCCGCACCTCGTCGAAGTGCTCGGCGTCGGCCTCGGACAGCCGCTCGGCCATCTTCGGAGCGGACTCGGTGACGGCCACGATCGGCGGCGCCTCCCAGTCGAAGGCCCGCATCGGGTTGATCTCGATCCGGCCGCGCTGCTCGGCGTCGAAGACGTCGTGGCTCAGCAGGAATTCGCGCAGCTCCCGCGCGTAGCCGGCGCGCGAGTCGGGGTCCCCGATGCTCGTCAGGTGCAGCCGCACGCCGGGCACCCCGAGGCGCGCGTAGAGATGGGCCAGCAGGTCGATCAGCTCGGCGTCGACGGCGGGGTCGTCGGACCCGATCGTCTCCGCGCCGACCTGCGAGTGCTGGCGGTAGCGGCCCGACTGGGGCGACTCGTAGCGGAACATCGGGCCGGTGTACCAGAGCTTCACCGGCTGCGGCAGCTTGTGCATTCCGTGCTCGAGGTAGGCGCGGCACACGGGCGCCGTCCCCTCCGGGCGCAGCGTGAGCGAGCGGTCCCCGCGGTCGGTGAACGTGTACATCTCCTTGCGCACGATGTCGGTCGCCTCGCCGACGGTTCGCACGAACAGGTCGGAGTCCTCGAAGGCCGGCGTGTCGACCTGGCCGAACCCCGCGCCCTGGAGCAGCGCGCGGGCCTCCGCCACGACCTCGCGCCGGAGCGCCGCCCGGGCGGGCAGCAGGTCGTATGTGCCGCGGGGGGCCTGGTACCTGGCGCCGGCCATCTACGTAAAGACTTCCCCGTCATGCCGCCGGACCCTGCGCCGCGGCGGCTCGGCGGCAAAGGCCGGCCTCAAGGGCCGCCCGCCGCCAGCTCCGCGAGAAACGGGTTCGTGCGACGCTCGGAGCCCAGCGTCGTGATGCCCATGTGGCCGGGATGGACGGTGGTGTCCTCCGGCAGCGACTCGATCAGCGTCCCGATCGAAGCGAGCAGCACCTCCCAGTCGCCTCCGGGAAGGTCCGTGCGGCCGACCGATCCCTGGAACAGCACGTCGCCCGAGAAGACCGCGTGCTCCGCGGGGATCGAGAACGTCAGGTGACCGGGGCTGTGACCGGGGGTGAAGAGGACGTCGATCTCGAGGCCCGCGATCTCGAGCTTCTCCCCGCCACGCAGCGTGTGCTCGGCCTCGTAGCTCTCGTACGGGCCGATCCCCGCGAACGGGACGAAGCGCATGATGTCGGCGAGCACGAAACGCTCGATCTCCGGCACGTACACGGGCGCGCCGGTCTCGCGCGCCACGGGCGCGACCGCGCCGACGTGGTCGAAATGCGTGTGCGTGAGCAGCACGGCCTCGACGGTGACCCCGAGCTCGCGGACGGCGCCCATGATGCGGTCCGGCTCGTCTCCCGGATCGAAGATGACGGCGCGGTCCGACCCATCGCGGCGCGCGATGAAGCAGTTCTCCGCGACGGGGCCGACGGTGAGCATCCGGACGTCCATCGGATGCAGTGTATTTAGTGAGCCGTCCTATTCCTCGCCGGCGGCGCGCTTGGCCATGCGGCGCCGGAAGGTGAAGGTGTCGATCGCGTGGAACGCCGGCGTGTAGATCACGCCCGCGACGAGCGCGAGGCCGACCGCGCCGCCCACGGGCGCGTCGAGGAGCAGGACGAGCAGCAGGAACAGGCTTCCCGCGGCGATCGCGCCGCGGAGGATCGCGCCGCGCCAGGTCGGCGGCCGGTTCTGCTTCTCCCGGCGGCGCTGCTCGGAGGTCGCGCGGGCCTCCGAGCGCGAACGCGGCCGGGAGCGGCTGCGGCGCACGCTCCCCCCCTGGGTTCCACGATGCTTGCGCCTGCGCTGAGTCCTGGCCATGTCCCGAGGTTATACGCGCGCGGCCGGCATCCGGTTCTCCAGCACGTGGCGCCGCTCGTCGAAGCCGCGCAGCTCGACGTCGGCGGGAAAGCCCTCGAGAGCGGCGGCCGGCGCCAGCCCCACCAGCTCGGCGGCGGCGACCGACGCGCCCAGCGGCGCCGCCGCGCTCCGCACGCCGTTCACGACCGCGGCGAGCGGCACGGCAAACGGGTCATGGACGTTCGTCGAAACCTGCACCACTCCACGGGTGCCGAGCTTCACTCCGATCGCGCGCACGCCCGGGAGCCCGCCGTCGCGCTCCCGCACCGCGGCGGCGACGCGCTTGGCGACCTCGACGTCGCCGGTGTCGAGCTCGACGTTGAAGGCGACGAGCGGCGGCCGCGCTCCGACCAGCGCCGCGCCCGCGGTCGGGTGCAGCCGCGCGGGCCCGAAGTCGGGGGCGAGGTCCCCCTCCGACATCCGCTCGGCGAGACCGGCGACCCCGCCGTCGCGGAAGTACGACCGCTCGCGGCGCTCGTCCGAGGTCGCGAGCTCCCCGTAGACGAACACGGGCAGGTCGAGCTCGCCCGCGAGCCGGTTCGCGACGGCGAGCGCCTCGTCGTGGGCGAGCTCGCGCTCGTCCGGGCGCAGGTAGACGATCGGCACCACGTCGAGGGCGCCGATGCACGGATGGGCGCCCTCGTGGACGCGCATGTCGACGTGCTCGATGACCTTGCGCGCGGCCGCCACCAGCGAGTCCGCGACCTCCTGCGGCCCCCCGACCAGCGTGAAGACGCTGCGGTTGTGGTCCGGGTCCGAATGAACGTCGAGCACGCTGCAACCGTGTGCGCCGAGCGCGCGACCGAAGGCGGAGATGCACGCGGCGTCGCGTCCCTCGCTGACGTTGGGGACCGCCTCCAGAACGATCGGGTCGCTGGTCACGCTGGCGGCATCCTACGCGTCCAGGCCGGCTTCCTGGAATGCCTCGGCGCGGTTCGTGTAAACCCGCCCCCAGGTGATGTGGTCCTCGCTGATCCGCCACAGCCAGGCCGCGGGCGAGTCGGAGATGTATCCACCCTCCCCGCGCGCGTACACGCGTCCGATCACGAGCACCCGGTCCCCGAGGTCGCGGAACTCGTGCGGAATGATCTCGAGCTGGACCCAGACGCGGGTTGCGTCCTCCACGTAGCGGCGCATGCCCTCGTGGCCGCGATAGGGCTCGGTGCGCTTGACCATCGAGGCGGTGACCGTCGGGAAGAACTCCATGTCCGCTGCCACGAGGTCGAGCATCGCCTCGACGTCGCGCTCGGAGAACGCCTCGTACAGGCGGCGGACCAGATCGATGTTTGCGGGCTGGGTTGATTCCACGCTGAACACGGTCGCAGAAGTAGGTGTCGAGCCGGCCAATGCGGGTCCTGAGAGATGACGCACGGGGTCGGCAAGTGATGATGAGCGCCGCCGACCCACTGCTAGGCTTGCCCCTCCCGCCGGAGTAGCTCAGTCGGTTAGAGCAGCGGAATCATAATCCGCGTGTCGGGGGTTCGAGTCCCTCCTCCGGCACTCGCTTGCAAAGCCATCGCGGTCCGCCCCCTGGGGAGCGTCCTTTGGGACCCCGAGATCGCTGAACACTTCTTCCCGGTGGACGTATCCCTCGATCGCAGTAGGTGACGTACGCCTCGACGTTTCGCGTATTGAACGCTTCGTTCGCGCGACGGTGGAGTTGGACGTTCTCCTGCGACATCGCCTACTCCGAGAGGCCGAGATCGGCGAGCGCCCATTGGTAGTCCGTGTACAGGAAGAGCTTTGTCACCTTGCCGTTCTGGATTTGGAAGGCGCTCGCTCCCTTCGTCCACACCTGGCCGATCTCGAGTCCACTCGTCTTACCCCGTCCAGCGAAGCGACACAGCACGAGGACACGATCCTTGTCGAGTTCCCGATACTCGTCGGCTTGGACCTGGAATTCCCGCCATGCGCCGAGCCACTCCCGCCAAGCGGCTGCCATTCCATCCAACCCCTTCGAGGTTCCGCTGGACGGGGTATCGCCGATGAATTGACCCTCGATGTCGGGGTCCATCCAATCAGTCTCGCCGAAGTTTCCGCGCTCCCAACCCGCATAGATCGAGCGCACAAGGTCAACGTTCTCCTGCGACATCGCCCTCGCAGTATCCCTCAGGCTCAGGAGTCGGCGTGAGCGTCTTGCTCCGACAGTCCGACGGCTTCGAGGGCGTCGGCGTGGTTCCAGAAGTACTCGATCATGACCGCCCTGCCCCTGCGAAGCGTCACGACGTTGGCGACCTCGATTCTCGCGTCCGGTCCGCGACCGACGCCGTGCAACACGTAATGTCCGACGACCCGGTCGCCGGCTTCGGTCAGGCTGATTGTCTCCAAGTCATTGATGTCCCAGGTGGCGCGGAGCTGCTCGAAGAACCGCAAGACCGCATCCCGGCCGAAATGCGGTCCCGCCTCTGGCCAGTCTTCGACCGTTCTCATGACGACATCCGGGTCGTACGTTTCCCGAAGGCCTTCCCAGTCTCCCCTGGTCCACGCCTCGTTCCCCGCTCGCACGATCTCCACGTTCTCCTGCGACATCGCCCGCGCAGGATATCGCTCCCTCCTCCGGCATCGGCGCCGAAGCTCACGAGAACGTGGGCTCCTCCCTCCCCGGGAAGACGTCGGGCAGCCCGGCGCTCACCTTGTCGGTGAACTCGGGGTCGCGCTTCTCCAGGAACGAGGTGACGCCCTCGCGCGCGTCGTCGGACTGCCCGCGGGCGAACATCGCGCGCGAATCCGCGCGATGCGCGTCCATCGGATGCTCCGCGCCCAGCATGGTCCACATCAGCCGCCGCGCGAGCGCCACCGAGACCGGGGCCGAATCGGCGATCTCGGCCGCCAGCGCGCGGGCCGCCGCGAGCAGCTCCGAGGGCGGATGCAGGCTGCGCGCGAGGCCGCCGGCCAGGGCCTCCTCGGCCGGGAAGACGCGGCCCGTCGCGACCCACTCCATCGCCTGGCTGATCCCGACGATGCGCGGCAGGAACCAGCTCGAGCACGCTTCGGGCACGATCCCGCGGCGCGCGAAGACGAAGCCGATCTTCGCGCCCTCGGCGACCATGCGGATGTCCATCGGCAGCGTCATCGTGATGCCGACGCCGACGGCCGGCCCGTTGATCGCCGCGATCACGGGCTTCGACAAGTCGAAGATGCGCAGCACGACCTCGCCGCCGGTGTCCCGCGGCACCGCGTCCGCACCCTGGCGGTCGCGCCAGTCGAACGTGCCACCTCCCCCGCCCAGGTCGGCCCCCGCGCAGAAGCCGCGGCCCTCCCCCGTCACGATGATCGCCCGCACCTCGTCGTCGGCGTCGGCGCGGTCGAATGCCTCGATCAGCTCTCTGCCCATCGTCGGCGTGAAGGCGTTCAGCCGGTCGGGCCGGTTGAGCGTGATGGTCAGTACGCGGTCGGCGATCTCATAACGGATCTCTTCGAAGCTCATGCAGGGGGCCTCCTGTCGAACGGCGCTCGGTGCGCCGCGAGCCTACCGGGCGGACGGCTCCGCCCAGCGCTCGGGCGACCGGGGGACGTACGGGCGTCAGCCGCCGGGGCGGGGGGCGATCCGCACGAGCACGATGTTGGAGATGCCGGTGCGGGGCACGAGCGCGCGCAGCCTGAGCGTGCGGGACCTCCGGGGGACCCGCGTGCGCCCGAACCGGCGGAACTCCTGATGCTCCGTGTCGCCGAGTCGCACGATCGCGCGGTAGTAGTTCCCGCGCAGCCGCATCCGCCCCAGGCGCCGCCAGGCCTGGCCCCGCCGCACCTTGAGGATCGCCCACGCCGGCGCGGCGCCAGGCTTCTTCGGAGAGGTGACGATCGCGCGCAGCCGCAGCTTGCCGCCCGGCCACACGCTGGCCGCGCCCGCGCGCAGCACGACCGGTCGCACCCGCTTGCTGCGTGGCTCGGCGGCCGCGGGCCCCGGTGATGCGGGGACGGCCAGCACGCTCGAGCACATGGCCCCCGGCTCCAGGCGGAAGTCCTTTGCCGTGCGGCTCACGTAGGCCGGCTGGACCACGACGTTGGCGAGGAGCGGCACCGCGATGCCGGGCTGGATGCCGGCGAAGCCGGGGTGCCGCGCGCTCCACACGCAGTTGAGCCGCGCCACGTTGCCCCTTCCCGTGAGCTCGAAGTCCTCGATGTTGTAGCGGACGACCGGGTTCGAGATGAGGTTCTTCTCGACCACGTTGTTGGACGACTCCCGCGAGAACACGACGCCCTGCCCGTTTCCGTCGATCACGTTGCGCGCGACATAGGTGTTCTGCGCGTCGGGGAAGAGCTGCACGCCGCGATCGGCGTTGTCGTAGATCCAGTTGTCGACGATGCGCGCGCCGTCGGACTCCTCCACATATATGCCGTGGTGGTGGTTGGTGGGAGGCAGCTGCCCGCAGTTGTGGATGCGGTTGCGCTCGATCACGGTGTTGCGGGCGCGTCCGTACTCGGCCGACCCGAGCAGGAAGCAGATCGTCGTGTGGTGGGTCGTCACGTCGTTGTCGCGGAAGACGGCGTTGTCGCCGTTGACCGTCGGGCTCGGCAGGTTCGCGGCGTTGCGCCCGTCGAGGTCGAGTTGCTGGACGACGACGTTGTTCGCGTCGTCGGACACGTGGATGCGGCCGATCACGGTCGCGCGCTCGCCCGGATAGCTGGTGAGGGTGATCGGCGCGCTCTGCGTGCCACCCCTCATGAACTTCACGTCACCCTGGAAGACGCCCTCGCGCAGGCACCCCGTCTGACCCGCCTGGAGCGCGTCGGCGAGCCGGTCCACGGTCGCGTAGGGCCGCAGCACCGTTCCGGGGTTGATGTCCGAGCCCAGGGCCGAGGCGACCTTGTCGCACGCAACTTTCGATTGCGTGACGTCGATGGCCCCCTGGGACCCCGTGACCTCCATGCCAACGAATGCCAAGACCGCAGCGGTAACGGCCAAGAACCTGAGCGGCAACGCGCAGGACTCCCTTCCTAGCGCCCAACAGACGAGTCAATCGTAGTTGCCACCGGGGATTTCGTCCACGCGGATTACCGGCGGGACCCCCCACGGCGATCATCTAGGGTCCCGGCATGCGCACGCGAGCCCTCACGGTCGTGCTCGCGGTCGGCGCCGCTCTCGCGGTGACGGGCTGCGGCGACGGAGGAGACTCGGGTCCGAAGGTCAGCGAGCGGATCAAGGTCGGCGAGGCCCCGAGCGACGTTTCCACCGGATACGGCGGCGTGTGGCTCGTCAACAACGAGGCCCTCCAGGAGATCGACCCGCGGCGCAACGCGACCGTCATCTCCGAGCCTCCCGACGTGGGCGAGGGCGGCATCGGGCTCGCGCTCGGCCGAGGGTCGATCTGGTCGACGGCGGGGCTGGACGGCGTGGTCGTCCGCTTCGATCCCCGCACGCGCAAGCGCGAGACCATCCGGACGCCGCGCGCCGGGCCCTCCGACGTGGCCGTCGGCGAGGGCGCCGTCTGGGCGCTCAGCTCCGCCCCAGGCCTGCTGATGCGGATCGACCCGCGAACCGACAGGGTCACCGCGTCGACGCGCGTCGGCAGCGAGCCCGCCGCCGTCGCGGCCGGGGCGGGGTACGCGTGGGTCGCCGATCTCGGCGACGACGCGGTCGTGCGGATCGACCCGCGCAGCGGCCGCGCCGCCGGCGCGCCGATCCGGGTCGGCCGGGCTCCGGCGGGCATCGCCGTGGGCGGCGGCGCGGTGTGGGTCGCGAACTCCGGCGACGGCACCGTGAGCCGCATCGATCCCGCGACGGGCTATGTCAGCGCAACCGTGAAGGGCGTCGGAACCGGGCCCTCGGACGTGGCGACCGGGCTTGGCTACGTCTGGGTGGTCGCCTCGCGGAGCGACACGCTCGTGCGCATCGACCCGCGCGCGAACGAGGTCGCGGGCGAGCCGATCCGCGTCGGGACTGGCCTCGCGGACGTCGCGGTCGGATTCGGATCGGTGTGGGTCGCGGCGTCCGCGGACAACGAGATCGTCCGGATCGCACCGTGACCGGGCTCACGGTGCAGGGCCGCCGGGGCGCGGTGATGCCGGCCCGCCGCTAGTGCCCGGGGAGCACGAGCGCCAGGATGAGCATCAGTGCGAAGTAGCCGAATGCGATGCGGGATAGGACCATCGGCGTGACTTTCTTCAGCGTCCCGGCGCATCCTGCGCCGGGACGCCAGGTGGATTCGGCGCTGAAACTAGCCTGCCGGCCGGACCGATCGCCAGCGCGCGCCGCCCGCGAGCCCCGATCGCTCGTTCAACTCGGCCGGCGCAGGCCCTCGAGACACCCGTAGTAGACCGCCTCGGGAAAGCCCCGCGGCTGGTTGCGCCGCGCGGCCTCGCGCGCGATGTCCTCGGGATCCTTGCTCTCGATGTCGTACTCCTTGCGCATCCCCTCGACACCCGCCTGGCGACAGAAATAGCGCGACGTCTCGTAGATCTGGCGCGCGACGCCGGAGAAATCGCCCTCCGACTTCGGCGCGCCGCCCACGTCCGGCGCCTTGCCGCGAGCCTTCCCACCGACCTTCGGGGCCGGCGCCTTGTCGTCGAGGTCGAGCGGCGGGACCTCGCCGTTCCCCCGGTTGCCGCTCCCGCCCTTCGCACCGCTGCCGCTGCCGCTGCCACCGGCGCCGGTGCCCGTATCGCCGCCCGAGGTTCCGTTCCCGTTCGGGCCCTCCGACCCGCCCTGTCCGCTGCCGCCGTTCGCCCCCTCCTGCGTGGCCGGAGCCTGCGCCGAGTCCGAGCCCGAGGACCCCCCGTCGTCGTCGCCGCCACACGCACCCAGCCCCAACGCCGCCACCGCGACTACCAGCACGACCGCGCGGCGCATCACGCGCTGGGCAGCGGAGAGCCGGCAAGGAAGAGGAACCAGACGGCCGCGGCGGCGATCCCGAGCAGTGCCGTCGAGACCACGACCACGTCGAGCACCGTCACCTCGGGCCGGGAGTCCTCGTCGCCCCGCAGGCTGCGCATCCACGGCAGCCGGACCCGGACCGTGGGGACGTGCCCGCTCACCTCCTGGTAGCGGCGGTGCACCCGCGCCAGCGCGACGGAGACCGCGACGGTCGAGGCGAGGATCCCCACCACCACGACGAAGTACGGGCCCATGCTGGCCCGCTGGGTCTCCGACATCTGCGAGCCGATCCAGAGCCAGATCACGGGGTTGCCGAACCACAGCATCAGCCCGCCCGCCACCATCAGCGCGACGAGGCCTGCCTGTCTGGCCCTGCGGGACATCCACCCAGCGATGATAGAACGGCCCCGCCACCCCGCATCCCGCTCGGTGGCACAATCGTGGACGGAGGACGACCAGGGTGGCCATCAGGAAGACCTGCCCCCGTTGCGAGCGCCAGGCACGCCAGCGGGCCGCGCGCTGCCGTGGATGCCGGTACCGCTTCCCGGAACAGTCGAGCCCCAAGCCCGCCGGGCTCGCGATGGGCGCGGGCTTTCCCCTGTTCGTCACCGGGACGCTGATCCTGCTCGTGGGCGAGCTGTCGACACCGGTCACGGCGGTCGCCGCGACGATGGTGCTCGTCGGCGCGGTTCTCTTCTTCGATCCCCGCTAGGTCATCTAGATGCGCAGGACCGGCGCGGCCCGCCCGGGTTGTGCCCGCTGGACGGCGCGGATCGCCGCCGAGACGAGGTCCGCGCATGCCGCGGCTCCGCCGCATACCAGCAGCGGCACGGCCGGGATCAGGTATCGCAGCACGAACTCCGACGTGGCCGCCGTGCCCAGCAGCATCGCGAGCCCGGCGCCGCAGAGCAGGAACACCTCCCGGCGCCGCGGCAGCGGCGTGCGGCGCAGCAGCACCGCGACGAGGGAGACCAGGAGCGCGGCCACGCCTGCGAGGGCCAGCACACCCATCAGCGGCCGCGGCGTATGCGCGACCTGGTGGTAGTCGCGCATGCGCTTCGCCGGAGGGCGCACGTGCGGGACGAATCCCGGGAACCAACGGTCGCGCGCGATCTCGTTGAGCCCGACGAGGCGGCCGAACTGCGGTAGCTGCACCGCGAGGTCGGAGTTGCCGCGCGACGCCGCGTCGGCATCGAAGTAGCGCATGAAGTCGTCGCGCACGAGGTCGGCGTAGCGGCCCGGGCGATCGCGGATGATCGCGAACGCGAAGTCGCGCAGGATGCGGTTCGAGCGCTCCTGCACGTCGGGGTCCCGGCTCATGCCGCCGAAGACGCGGCGAGCCGGGCCGTCGGCATTCCAGATGTGGTAGGCGGCGCCCTCGCGGCGATCGCGGGCGTTGCGCGCGCACAGCGCGCGCGCCTCGGACGGGATGTCGGCGCCGCCGCAGTCCGCGATCTCCCCCACGCGCCCGTAGAGGAACCAGCCGTCGGCCTGCGTCAGGCCGAAGCGCCCCGTGTCCGCGGCGTGCCACGCCGAGTAGGCGAGCAGCGGAACGATCAGCGCGGCCGCAGCGGGCACGGCCAGGCGCAGCGCGCGATGGCTCCAGAGCACGTACGCGAGCCAGACCGGAACGGCGAACAGCGCGGCCGTCCGCATCGTGGCGGCGAGCGCGAGCAGCACGCCGCCGCCGGCGAGCGAGACGGGTCCGCGGTCGCGACCGACCACGAGGAAGAACGAGGCGACGAGCGCGAGCGTGAAGAAGGCCTCCGCGAGCACCTGCTGCTCGAGCGCGATCGCGTAGGCGTCGAGGACCACGACCGCCGCCCCGGCCGTGGCGAGCCAGCGCGGCAGGCGCATGCGCAGCATCAGCGCGTAGACCAGCACGCCGGTCGCGAGACCCGCCAGGTGCTGGGCGATCGTGAGCACCGCGAGGCTGCGGCCGAACACCGAAAGCGGCGGCGATCACGGCCGGGTAGCCGCTCGGCCGGTCGGGCGCGAAGCTCAGCGGATCGCCCTCGAACGCCATGTTCAGATAGGCCCACGAGTCGCCGAAGAAGACGGCCGGCCAGTAGGCGATCGCCACGCCGGCGCGCACGGCGGTGGCGACGAGCAGCACGAGCGCGATCGGCCAGTGGGTGCGCAGGAGGGCCCGCATCGGCCCGTGAAGGGTAGCCCCGGCCGGGGCCGCGACGGCGGTTAGGGCACGAACACCCCCGACACCGCGAACAGCGTGTTCGGCCCGGTGTCGGCGTCGCCGTCGGCGCCGCCGTCGAGCACGCGCACGCGGCCGAGCTCCCAGATCGCGCGCTTGCGCTCCTTCACGAGGCCGGGCAGGAGCGCCTCGGCGGTGGTCGAGACCGCGCAGGTCGCGCCCGAATAGGGGTTCGCGGTGGCCGTGCACGGGACGTCGAACTCGATCGAGGTGTCGCTCATGGTCGCCGGGGCGTTGCCCGACGGGGAGTTGTCGCGGTCGGTCAACCGCAGCGGGGCCTGCACGCGCAGCTCGCCGGTGTAGTCGGTGAGGCCGGCCGCGTTGCGCACGTCGCTCAGCGAGACGTCGTAGCCGACGTCGTCCTGGTCGCCGTTGCCGGGGTCGAGCGGCGGGGTCTCGTAGATCGCCCTGATCTTCACGAAGCCCGCGAAGCCGGCGGGTGCGCCGTTGGCGTCGGGGCTGCCGACGGTCAGGTGGCCCGAGGCGAGCGCCGGCGATGCGCAGGAGGGATGCGTGAGCGGCGGGCCGTGGGTGAGGGTCGCGGAGCCGGGGTCGCAGGCGCGCATCGCGGGCACGAGCGGGAAGCGGGAGGGCGTCGCGCCCTTGGGGCGCGGGTAGGCGCCGAAGGAAACCGTGGTCTGGGCATTTGCGGTGTTGTTGCCCGGGACCGGGTCGGACTCGGTCGCGCTCACGCTTGCGCTCGCGTTGATCGTGCCCGGGGTCTGGGGCTCGACCTCGATCGTGACGGTCGCGCTCGAAGCCCTGGGCGAGGTTGCCGAGGTTGCAGCTCACGACGTTCGACGCGTAGCTGCAGCTGCCCTGTGTCGGGGTGGCCGAGACGAAGAACGCGGTCGACGGAGAGTTGACATCGAGCGTCACGCCGCTGGCGTCGTCGGGACCGACGAGGTTCTTGGCCTGGGCGGTGTAGGTGAGGATCCCGCCCGCGGCCACGGGATCGGGGGAGTCGGTGATCGTGGCGAGCACGTCGGCCTCGGGGCCGGCGGAGTTGAGCGGCTGCCAGTCGGGCATGGAATCCGACGGCGTACCGGACGTGATTGGCGCCTGCCCCGTTCCGTCGGCGTTGACGACGGTGATCTGACCGTTGCCGAACACGAACTTCGTGCCATCCGGTGAGTAGGCCGGAGGCCCCGCGCTGACCGGCAGCGTGACGCGGTCGGTCCCGTCGCGCGAGATTGTCTCGAGGAAATTTCCGCACTGCGGGCAGGTGTCGTCGCTGGTGAACGCGATGCGAGTTGAATCCGGAGACCAGGTCGGGTAGGCGTTGAAGACGAAGCTTCCGGGAGCGGCGGTCGAGGATGGACACGTGACGTTCTCGAAGTCACCGCCCCCGGAAGGGCTCGTGAAGATGTCGTACCAGCAAGTCCATTCCTGTGCGTTCGACTCCGCCGTGTAGGCGATATCGGTCCCGTCGGGCGACCATTCAGGATCGAACCCTTCGTCGCCCAGGTTCACGATCGGGTTCTCGCCGGTGCCGTCGATGTTGATCGTGCCGATGTACTGGCCCCCGGAATCCACGAACGCGAGCCGAGTCCCGTCCGGGGACCAAGCGGGATCGGCCGTGTCATGCAGCGTCGGGCCGACCTGAGTGACGCCGGTGCCGTCGGCGAACATCACGAAGATCTGACGGTCGAAGCCGGAGACGGCGCGATCGAACGCGATCCGGTTGCCGTCGGCGGACCACGCGGGATTGTTCTCGGCCGCCGCCGTGTTGGTCAGGTTGACCTGACCGGTCCCGTCCGGGTTCATCGTCCAGATGTCGCCGCCGCGCACGAAGGCGATCTTGCCGTTGGCGCCGGGGAACGTCGCGGTCGCCGTCGCCGGGGCAAGCAATGCCGCCGCGACGCACAGCAGGACGAATCTCTTCACCTTCGTTCCCCCTCTTGCCCTTGGAGCTGAGAGCATACTCAGGGAGGACGCCGGGCCCAAGCTACTTCACTTACTGAAGTACCCTTCGTGAACGGTGAGGAGCTTCGTCCGCATGCTCGGCTTCCTGCGCCCCTATCTCAGGGGCGCTCTGCTGTCGCTGCTGCTCAGCTGCCTCGCGATCGCCGGCACCGTGCTGATCCCGCTGCTGATCGGCGAGGTGGTCGACGCGATCGGCAAGGGCGACCGGGACGCGGTGCTGCCGCTGACGCTCGCGATCGTCGGGGCGGGCGTGCTGCGGCTGGGGCTGTCGATCCCGCGCCGGCTGATCGCCGGCCGCGTCTCGCTCGGCGTCGAGTACGACCTGCGCAACCGCATGTACCGCCACCTGCAGTCGCTCGAGCTCGGCTTCTTCGACCGGCGCCAGACCGGGCAGCTGATGTCACGCGCGACGGTCGACCTCCAGTCGGTGCGTTTCTTCCTCGGCTACGGGCTGATCTTCATCCTCCAGAACCTGCTCACGATCCTGATCGCGGCGGCGGTGATGTTCGTGCTGCAACCGTCGCTTGCCGCGATCACGCTGGCGCCGGTGCCGCTCGTGATCTTCGCGGCCGCGCGATACGGCCGCTACTCGCGCCCGGCGCTGCAGGAGGTGCAGCAGCGCATCGCGGAGCTGACCGCCGAGGCCGAGGAGAGCATCTCCGGGATCCGGGTCGTGAAGGCGTTCGCGCGGGAGCCGGAGCGCCACGAGCGATTCACGCACCAGGTCGGGCGGGTGTTCGACCAGAACATGTACGCGACACGCCTGCGCGCGTTCTACAACCCGATGATCTCGTTCCTGCCGAACCTCGGCCTCGCGGCCGTGCTGCTGGTCGGCGGGCGCCAGGTCGTGAACGGCTCGATCTCGCTCGGCGAGTTCGTGGCCTTCAACACCTACCTGATGATGCTGATGTTCCCGATGCGCATGCTCGGGATCGCGCTCGGCATGGCGCAGCGCGCGATCGCGTCGGGGAACAGGGTGTTCGAGCTGCTCGACCGCGCGCCCCGCCTCGAGACTCCCCCGCACCCGGTGCCCCTCCCGGCGGGCGAAGGCCGCATCCGCTTCGACCACGTGACCCTCTCCTACGGCGAGGGGCCGCCGGCGCTCAGCGACGTGACGCTCGACGTCGCGCCGGGCGAGACGCTCGCGATCGTCGGACCCACGGGCTCGGGCAAGACGACCCTCGTCGCCGCGGTCGCGCGCCTCTACGACGTGACCGAGGGCGCCGTGCTGCTGGACGGGGCCGACGTGCGATCGCTCGATCCCTCCGAGCTGCGGCACGCGATCGCGCTCGTGCCCGACGACGGCTTCCTGTTCTCCGCCTCGGTCAGGGAGAACATCGCCTACGCGCGCCCCGACGCGACGTTCGACCAGGTGACCGAGGCCGCGCAGCGCGCGCAGATCCACGAGTTCATCGAAGGCCTGCCGGAGGGCTACGACACGATGGTCGGGGAGCGCGGCCTCACCCTCTCCGGCGGCCAGCGCCAGCGCATCGCGATCGCGCGGGCGATCGTCACCGATCCGCGCGTGCTCGTGCTCGACGACGCGACCGCGAGCGTCGACGCCGCGACCGAGCGCCAGATCAAGCGGGCGCTGCGCGAGGTGATGGAGGGACGCACGACGCTCGTGATCGCGCACCGCCTCTCGACGATCACGCTCGCCGACCGGGTGATCGTGATGGAGGGCGGCCGCGTCAGCGCGCAGGGCACCCACGAGGAGCTGCTCGACTCCAGCCCGCTCTACGCGGAGATCGTCGACAAGGGGATGCCGCGGCTCGGCGCGGCGCTCAGCGGGCTCGACGGCGGCGAGCCCGACCCGGACGCAGACCTCGGTGACGTGGAGGCGGCACGCGCATGAGGCTCGTCCCACGGCCGGACGCGGGCTCGAGCGGGCGCGAGCGCCGGCGTCGCCTGCGCGGCGTCGCGGAGCTGCTGCGCCCCTACCGCGCCCGCGTGATCGTCGCTTTCGTGTCCCTGGTGCTCGCGACCGCGGCCAGCCTCGCTCCCCCCTACCTCGCAAAGCTCGCGATCGACGAAGGCATCACCCCGGGCGACCTCGGCGCGCTCAACCTGATCGTGGCCGCGTTCATCGCTGCCGCGCTGCTCTACTGGGGGGCGACGTACCTGCAGACCTACCTCGTCGGGTGGGTCGGCCAGCGCGCCCTCCAGGACCTGCGGCTGCGCATCTTCACGCACCTGCAGCGACAGTCGATCGGGTTCTTCAGCCGGCGCAAGACCGGCGTGTTGATCTCGCGCATCACCAACGACGTCCAGGCCCTGGACCAGCTCGTCACGGACGGCATCGTGACGCTGGTCTCGAGCACGCTCACGCTGATCGGGACGATCGCGATCCTGCTGCTGCTCGACGTCGAGCTGGCGGTCGTCGTGTTCGTGGCGACGTTCCCGCTGCTCGCGGCGACCAGCATCGCGTTCCGCTACTTCTCCGCCGGCGCCTATCGCGCCGTGCGCGAGAAGATCGCCAACGTCACGGCATATCTCCAGGAAACGCTGTCCGGAGTGCGGATCGTGCGCGCGTTCGGCCAGGAGCCGCGGCACATCGAGCGCTTCGCGGAGCTGAACGACGAGCACCGGCAGGTCAACTACCGCACGGTGCAGCTCAACGCGACGTACTTCCCCGGCGTCGAGCTGCTGTCATCGATCGGGACGGCCGTGATCCTCCTGTACGGCGGCTACCAGGCGATCGACGGGCAGATCACGATCGGCGTGCTGGTCGCGTTCGTGGGCTACCTCCAGAGCTTCTTCGACCCGATCCAGCAGCTCTCGAACCTGTACGTCACCTATCAGCAGGGCATCGCCGCGATCGACAAGATCTTCGACCTGCTCGAGACCGAGCCCGACATGCACGACCGCCCGGGCGCGCACGAGCTGGGCGCGATCCGAGGGGACGTCGACTTCGACGGCGTGTGGTTCAGCTACGCGCACGCGTCGGAGGGCGACGGCGCCGAGCCGGCGTGGGCGCTGCGCGACGTGTCGCTGCACATCGCGGCCGGCGAGACGATCGCGCTCGTGGGCGAGACCGGCGCGGGCAAGTCGACGTTTGCAAAGCTGGTCGCGCGGTTCTACGACCCGCAGCGCGGCACGGTGCGCGTGGACGGGCAGGACCTGCGCGAGGTCACGCAGGAGAGCCTGCGCCGCCAGCTCGGGATCGTGCCGCAGGAGGGCTTCCTGTTCGCCGGCAACGTCCGCGAGAACATCGAGTTCGGGCGCCCGGGGGCGAGCGAGCTCGAGCTGGTCGCCGCCGCGAAGGCGGTCGGCGCGCATGAGTTCATCAAGGCGATGCCGGCCGGCTACGACACGAGCGTCGGGGAGCGCGGCAGCCGGCTGTCGGCCGGCCAGCGCCAGCTGATCGCGCTGGCGCGCGCGCTGATCGCGGACCCGCGGATCCTCGTGCTCGACGAGGCGACCGCGAACGTGGACGTGCACGCCGAGATGGCGATCGAGGAGGGCCTGCGCAAGCTGCTCGCGGGCCGCACCGCGATCGTGATCGCCCACCGGCTGTCGACCGTGATGGGAGCCGACCGGATCGCCGTCCTGCACGGCGGCGAAGTGGTCGAGATCGGGTCGCACGACGAGCTGATCGAGGCGGGCGGCGCCTACGCGCGCCTCTACCGCAGCTGGTCCGAGCAAGCCGCCGCGTAATCGAACATACGTTCTGTCCGACGGCGGCGGTAGCGTTGGGCGAAATTCAGCTGCGGGGCAAGGACTCGAACCTTGATAACGGGCTCCAGAGGCCCGCGTCTTGCCGTTAGACGACCCCGCAATGGACGTCACGGAGGATAGCCATTCCGAGACGACCCGCGACCGAGTCGCGAACTTCTCGACGGGAGTCCGTGACCGAGATCGCCGATCCTCGGGATCTCACGCCGACCGTCTGCTACCACAAGCGGAAGCTCGGATATGCGATGAACGAGCTGCCGCTGCGATACGACTGGGCGGAGATCCAGCGTATTACGACGCGGGCATTCGGTCGCGAATGCTGAGCGCGCTTCGGCTTCTCGGCTGGGCTTGGCATACGCGGTAAAGCGCGGCGCGATCGTCCCGCGGCCCAGGCGATGCCGCTCGACGAGCTGCTGATCCACGCCCGCGGTCCGCACAACATCAAACAGCGCCTGATCGCGGCCGGGTCAAGCGCAACCGCTGCGAGGATTGCGGCCTCGACCGCTGGCGAGGCTCGCCGCTCTCGCTCTCCCTCCACCACGTCAACGGCGACCGCCACGACAACCGGCTCGAGAACCTCGGGCTGCTGTGCCCCAACTGCCACAGCCAGACGCCCAACTTCGGTTCGAAGAACAAGCGGCCTCGCCGCCTGAGCCTCAGTCGTCGCGCGGCCGCGCGCGGTAGACGGGCACGGTCACCCAGACCTCGTCCTCGGCCGCGATCTCGCGCCGCATCGGGCCCTTGCGCCAGTGCTCGAACAGCGGCGTCAGCCTCCCCACGGCCTCGTCGCGCACGAGTATGTGCAGCACGTCGCCGCTGAGGATCTTCGTCGAGCCCCGCGGCGGGATCGCCCGGCCGCCGCGGACGATCACGTTCACGAGCGCCTCGCGTGGCAGCCCGAGGTCGCGGACCGCGAACCCGACGATCGCGTCCTCGCGCGCGACCGGCATACTCCATCACCCGCGCACCGAGGGCATGGTCCTCGGGCGTGCCCACCACGGGCCGCGGCAACGCGGGCTGCGACGTGGTCACCCCCAGCCTGCGTGCCAGGGGCTCGAGCGTCGCGCCCTGGAGCAGCGTCGAGAGCAGCACGGCGAAGAACGCGATGTTGAAGAACTCGAGGCTGCGCGGAACGCCCTCGATCACCGGGAAGGTCGCCAGCACCACCGGGACGGCCCCGCGCAGCCCGCGCCCAGCCGAGCACGACGCGCTCGGCCACGGAGAATCGCGCGAAGGAGGTCGCGACGAACGCCGCGAGCGGGCGCGCGACCGCCACCGAGACGAACGCGACGATCGTCGCCTCGAGCGCGACGTCACCCAGCTGGCGCGGGAAGACGAGCAGGCCGAGCGTGAAGAACATCGCAACCTGGGCGACCCAGGCGAGCCCCTCGTGAAACGCGACGACCGTGCGCCTCGCCGGCATCTCGCGGCTGCCGAGCACGAGGCCGGCGATGTAGACGGCGAGGAAGCCGGAACCGTGCAGCCACGTCGGCGCAGCCGAACGAGATCGCCACGATCGCGAGCGTCGCGACCGGGTACAGCCCGTCGGTCGCGAGGCGGGCGCGGCGCAGCAGCTCGAGGCCGAGGAACCCGGCGGCCAGGCCGACCGCGAGCCCGATCGAGAGCTGCTGCGCGAAGAGCGCGGCCAGGTCGGCGAGGCCGTAGCCGGGGTTCTGGATCCATTCGATGAACCCGAGCACGAGCAGCACCGCGACCGGGTCGTTCATGCCGGACTCCCCTTCGAGCGTGCGTGCGACGCGCCGACGCAGCGTCGAGGCCCGCAGCACCGAGAAGACCGCCGCCGCGTCCGTCGCCGCGAGGATCGACCCGACGAGCAGCCCCTCGAGCGTCGAGAAGTCGAACAGCCAGGTGGCCACCAGGCCGGTCAGCACCGCGGTCAGGATCGTGCCCAGCACCGCGAGGCTCACGGCGGGCCTCACGACCGGCCCGATCTCGCGCCAGCCCGCGACCAGACCGCCCTCGAACAGGATCAGGCAGAGCGCGGCGATCCCGATCCGCCGCGCCAGCTCGTAGTCCGAGAATTCGATCCATCCCGTGCCGTCGGAGCCGATCAGCATCCCGGCGCCGAGCACCAGCACCAGCGCCGGGACGCTGAAGCGCGCGGCGAACAACGAGGCGCCGAGGCCGGCGGCGAGCAGCGCCCCGCCGACGAGGATCAGTTCACCGTCACTCATCCACGAAACGATGTCATGTTCGCCCGCGGCGGCGCCGCGACGGTCGCAGCCGGGTCCGCTACAGCGGCGGCGTTGCGCTCCAGCCCGCTCCGGACGGCACGCTCGAGGCGTACGCGGGCGGCTGGGCCCCCGCGTAGTACATCGTCGTCCCGCCTCCCTGCCACGCGGCGAGGTACACCGGCTCGCGGCTGTCGGAGGAACCCGAGTTGACCGCGACCAGCATCACCGCCCCGCCGCCTCCGCCGACCACCTGCACGATGCCGGCATCGGTCGGCGCCGCGGTCGTGTAGCGGTTGGTCGGGTCCTTCGCCTGGAGCGCGGCGGCCACGCCCGACGGGGCGCCGCCGGGAGCCTCCGACTGCACGAGGCCGAGCGTCACGAGCCCCGTCTGGAGGGAGCTCAGCGACTTGGCGCTGCGCGCCTTGTCGATGTTGCTCAGCAGGCCCTCCGCGGGATCGTCGTTGCCGCATGCGCCGAGGGCCAGCACGAGGCCGGCTGCTGCGATGCACGCTGCTCGGCGGGCCCTTCGCATCTTCCCGGGATGGCTTCGGCACGCGCGGCCGCACGCTTGAGGCGCGGGTCGCTGCTCTACACGAGCGTCAGGACTTGGGAGGCCGGCCGCCGTTGCCGTCGCCGCGGTAGGCGCCGAACAGCTCGCAGACCGCGGGCTCGTCGCCCGGGTTGAGCACCGCGAGCACCTCGTCGCCGACCTCGATCACGGTCTCGGCCTTCGGGACGAACCCCGTGCCGTTTCGCAGCACGGAGACCACGAGGCATCCGTCGGGCAGCTCGAGCTCCCCGATCTGCGCGCCCGCGGCGGGCGCGTCGCCGGCGACCTCCAGCTCGATGATCTCGAGCTGCTCCTGGCGCAGGTCGAGCAGGTGCACGAGGCCGTGATGGGGCACCTCGTGCTCGATCAGCCGCAGGATCAGGTCCGTCGCGGACACCACGGGCCGCACGCCCAGCAGCTCGAAGTGCTCGAGGTTGCGAGGGTTGTTGACCCGCGCGATCGTGTGCTCGACGAGGTACTTCTCCTTCGCGACCTGGCAGATCAGCATGTTGTCCTCGTCGTCGCCGGTGACCGCGACGACCATGTCCGCGCGCACGATCCCGGCGCGCTCGAGCACCCAGAGCTCCGAGGCGTCGCCGTGCTGCACGCTGTGCTCGAGCTCCTCCTCGACCACCAGGTAGCGGTTGCGGTTCGACTCGATCAGGGTGACCTCGTGCTGGTCCTCGATCAGCTCGCGTGCGAGGTTCCATCCGACCTTGCCGGCGCCGGCGATGATGATGTACATCAGGCGGCACCTCCCGGCACGACGTCGGGCTCGCCGATCACGGCCTCGCTCAGCATGTCGATCGCGACCTGCGTCGGGCAGACCGTGTGCAGGCCCTGCTGCTGGTACCAGTCGGCACGGTAGGGGTCGAGGACGCGCACCACCACCTTCGGCACCTGGAAGCGCTTCTTCGCGAGCTGGGCGACGATGATGTTCGTGTTGTCGCCGTCGGTCGAGCACACGACGACGTCGGCGCGGTCGATCCCGGCCTCGTTGAGGGCCTCGACCTCGAGCGCGGTACCGACCGTGAACCGCCCGCCCGCGTCCTCCCAGCTGCGGTCCATGTCGTGGTCGAGGAGCGCGTGGGCCTCCTGGTTCTCGTCCAGGACGCTGACCTCGTGACCATGCCTGAGGGTGCGCTTCGCGATCGCCGAGCCGACCCGGCCGCAGCCGACGATCAGCACGAACACGATGACCCCTCTGCTCGATCGGGCGCCGTCATTGCTTTCCCCTGCTCATTCGGTACGAGTTCCGTCGGTCATTAAACCTAACTCTTCGTCCTGCAGTTCCACGACCGGCTCGCGGCCGTCGGGCGGAGCCGTCACCAGGACCCGGATCGGTGCCTTCTCCAGAACATACGCCGTGACCTCCCCGAGCTCACGCTGGCGGGAGCCGGCGATCCCGCCCAGCAATCCTCCGCCCTTGATGCGCGACGGCGGCTCGGCGCCGATCACGATCGCCTCCACGCGGCGGCGCCGCGCCGCGTCGACGATCGACGCGCCGACCGTGCGGCCGCGGGCCTGCTCGACGTTGACCGTCACGCCCTCGTACTCCTCGCCGACCTGCCTGGCCCGCTCGAGCGCCGCCTCGGCCTCTGCCACCCGCTCCGCCGGCAGCTGAGCGTCGAGCGGCAGCGACATCGGCACCACGTGGACGTAGACCGCGTCGATCACCGCGCCGCCGCTTCCCGGATCGCTTGCGAGCTGACCCGCCGTGCTCATGATGTCGTCGTCGAGCTCCCCGCCGAAGATCGGCACGAGGATACGCGCGTACTCGACCTCCGGCTCCCTCGACATCCGCTCCGCCGGCACCTCGACCATGCGCGTCAGGGAGAGCCCCTCTCGCGACCGGTAGATCACGTACAGGGCCAGGCCGAAGCCCATCCATGCGGTGCCCAGGACCCGGGCCTCGTCGTGGTAGGCGAGCGTGGCGATCCAGGCCGCCACCGACAGCACGGCCCCGGCGACGGCCGGGAGCGGCAGGTCCCGTCCGCGGACCCGGACGTTCAGCGGGACCTTGTAGGCGCGCGGCCGATCGGGCTCCTTGAAGCGCAGCACGCATACGGACAGGTGCGCGATCGCGAACGCGATCATGGCGCCGTAGGCGAACATCCCCGCGAGCAGCTCGATGTCGAGGGGCAGCACGAGCAGCGCCACGAGGAACGTGAAGATCACCAGCACGATCCAGGGCGTGCCGTAACGGGGGTGCAGGCGCGCGATGCCGCGCGGGATCTGCCGATGCGTCGCGAGCGTGTAGGTGGTGCGGGCGATGCCGACCATGCCCGCGTTGGCGGCCTGGCTGAGGACCAGCATCGCGACCAGCGCGACGGCGTAGGCGAGCAAGTCACCCGCGATCCCCCCGGTGAGTGACTCGACCACCCCGAGCACCGGCGCCTCGATGTACTGGCCGCCGAGCGGCGTCCCGTAGCCGGAGGTCTGGCTGTCCACCGCGGTCGGCACGCCCGGGCTCACCGGCAGCGCCATCAACGCCACCACCGACATGCCGATGAAGACGAGCAGCACCACAGCCGCGCCCGCTCCGACCGTGCGGCGCAGCGCGGCCTTGCCGACCCGCACCTCCGGGGCCAGGTTGGCCGCCGCCTCGATCCCCGTGTAGGCGATCACCGCGACCGTCATGCCGAACAACAGGTCCGGCCAGGTGGGCACCGTCCCAAGGTCCACGTTGTCCGTGATCGCGGCCGGGTCGAAGGCCGTGGCCAAGCCGAGCCCCACGATCATCAGGACCAGCGACATGTCCACGATCGTGAGCGCGATCGTGCGGCGCCCGCGGGGCGCCTTCCCGAGGTAGTTGTAGCGCGCCACGATCAGCAGGACCAGGAGCGCGATCGCGAGGCTCGCCCCGTCGTCCCCGAACCCGTGCCAGAAGGCCATCAGGTAGTGGCCGATCGAGAGCGTGCTGATCGCGATCAGGATCATGAAGTCGAGCAGGATCGCCCAACCCGCGACGAAGCTCAGCAGCTCGTTGAACGCATAGCGGGCCATCACGGCCGACCCGCCGCGCTCGGGGTGCATCGTCATGCCTTCGAAGTAGGTCAGGGTCGTGACGACGAACAGCAGGCCCGCGATCAGGAACACCAGCGGGGTGAGGCCGAGCGCGAACGCCGCGACCACCCCGAGCGCGAAGTAGATCGAGGAGCCGACGGTGCTGTAGGCGGTCGCGAAGAGACGCGGGGTGCCGACGCTGCGCTCGATCGTCACGAACGCTTCCTTGCGGAGCCGCGGTGCGCCGTCGCCCCTTCGCAACGAAGGACGGTTCATTCCTCCGCGATTAAAGCACCAGGGGTACCCGTCCTCGGCGTGCCGCGAGCCCGGGCCGAGCTACGTTGCGCCGCCGTCCACCGAGCGCGCCCTCTCCCGCAGGGGGCGAGCGGGGACCGAGTCGATGATCACCCGGCAGGGCCGCTTGCCGAGCACGACCTCGAGGGTCTTGCTGAGGACCTTGCCGGACGGCCGCCGCTCCGGCATCGGCATCACGATCGCCTGCGTGCGGGCCTCGACCGCCTCGCGGACGATCCGGTGACCCGCCTCGTCGGGACGGACCTTCACGATCCGGCCGCGCACGCGCTGCCCGCGGCCCGCCCACTGGCGCGCGGCCTCGATCACCGCCTGGGCGGTGGCCTCGGCCTCGGGCAGGGATGCGCTGATGTCGAGGTGCTGGGGCACGGTCACCGTCGTGATCACCCGCAGGTCGCCGCCGCGATGCGCCGCAAGCTTGAGGGCGGTCGCCATCGCGTCCTCGGAGTAGGTCCCCTCCTCGAAGGCCACCAGCACCCCTGCGTAGCGCACCGGCTCGGCCCCGACCACCGGCGGGAGCGTGATCTTGCTGGTCTCGGTGAGCTCGAGGCCCTTGCGCCGGCGAAAGAGGTAGTAGCTGGCGAAGCCGAGCGCCATCCACCCCATCCCGACGAAGAGGGTCGTCGTGTAGAGGCCCATCACGGCGATCCACGCCGCGAGCGTGCCGAGACCGCCGAGGACGGCGAATACCGGCACCTCCGTGCCGCGCACGCGGATGTTCAGCGGGGCGCGGTACCAGGCCTCCTCACGCTCGACCTCGACGTCGCCGGGGAGCTTGCGCATCCGGCTGTGCGCGAGGCGCCACCGCAGCGCGATCAGCGAGACGTGCGCGATCGTGAACGACAGCATCGCGCCGAACGCGTAGAGCGTGGCGAGGAAGTCCGCCTGCCCCGGGATCATCACGATGCACGCGATCGCGCCGAACACGCCGATCGCGACCGCCGGCGTGCGGAACTGCGGGCTGATCCGCCGCAGCCCGTCGGGCAGCTGCTGGTACTGCCCCATCGAGTAGGTCAGCCGGCTCACGCCGAAGATGCCGGCGTTCGAGGCGATCAGCAGGATCGTGGCGGCGAGGACGCCGACGTAGTACTGCGCGGCCGTCTGCAGGAACCCGAGGTCCATGTTCTCGACGATCCCGAGGATCGGGTCGCCCGCGTAGGTGGTCGCGAGCTGGGTCGTGAAATCGCCGTTGGCCGTCTCCGTGACCGGCAGAGCGGAGAGCGCGACGGCCGGCAGTCCGCTGTAGATCACCATCACGGCGAGCACCACGAAGCCCATCGCGCGCGGGATCAGCCTGCGGGGCTCGCGGGCCTCCTCCGCGAGGTTCGAGATGGTCTCGATTCCCGTGTACGAGATCATCGCGATCGTGATCGAGAGCACGAAGTCGCCGACGGTCGGCGCCTGCCAGAGGTGGATGTTGTCGATCAGCGTCCCGAAGTTGAGGACCAGGAACACGCCGAGCAGCAGCAGCAGGAGCTGCGTCGCGAAGTCCACGATCGCGAGCAGGAAGTTCAGCCGGGCGGACTCCGTGACGCCCACGATGTTGATCACCGACAGGAACGCGACGATCACGATGCCGCCGATCACGTCCCCGGGGCTCTCCCCGAGCGGCTCCCAGAACACGGCCAGGTAGTGCGGCACGAAGAACGCCGAGATCGCGACCGTGATGATGTAGTTCAGCATCTGGCCCCAGGCGGCGAGGAAGCTGACCAGCTCGTTGAAGGCCCGGCGCGCGAAGCTCGAGGAGCCGCCCGCCTCCGGGAAGTTGGTCGCGGCCTCCGCGTAGGTCATCGCGGTCATCACGAACAGGCCGCCCGCGATCAGGTACACGACCGGCGTCATGCCGAGCGCGAATGCCGCCACGAGGCCGAGCGCGTAGTAGATCGACGAGCCCACGTTGCCGTAGGCGGTCGAGAACAGGGCGCCGACTCCGAGCACGCGCTCGAGCCCGAGTCCCTTGGGGCGGTACCTGGCCAATTAAGGAGTGAGGGGTATCAGCGGTCGGGGAGCTACAGACCGTAGCGCGCGAGGAAGCGGCCAAGCCGCTTGCGGAACGTCTTCGCGCCGCGCTCGAGCGGCACGCCGTGGCCGGTGTTCTTGAGGATCAGCGAGCGGCCCTTCGCAAAGCGCTCGGCCTGGGCCTCGCACCCGAACGGCGCATAGAGCACGTCGTTCCGCCCGCAGGCGACGAGCACGGGGATCTTGACCTTGCCGGTATTTGCGGCCTGCTTCTGGATCGTGTCGATCAGCGAGTAGTTGTCGCCGCAGGGGTCGGGGTAATGCAGCTTGACCGCGGCGTCCTGCACGGCCTTCGGAGCGCTGCGGAACATGGTGCTGCGAAAGCCCGCGTCGGAGCGCCCGAAGAACCCGTAGTTGGTCACGCCTGGGATCGGGTCTCCGCCCTTGTCGCACGCGATCCGCTCGAAGCCGAACTCATCGTTCCCGCGCGGAAGGTTCGAGAACGAGAAGCCGACCACGACGAGCGCGCGAAGGTCGCGGTAGGTGTAGGCCTCGGTTATGGAGATCTGGCCGGCCGCGGAGTGGCCGACGAGCCCGACCCGCTTGAACTTGCGCGGGTTGCCTCCCTGCACGGTGTAGGAGCCCGCCTTCAACTGCCCGACGATCTGGTGGGCGATGTCCGCATGCGATCCGATGCAGACGCTCTTCCCGTCCGCCGGCCTGTCGCTTGCGCCGTAGCCGAGCCTGTCGATCGTCACCGACGCGTGGCGCGCCCGCGCCATGCCGCGCACGAAGTTGGCGGACTTGACGGGCTGGAAGTTCCACAGCCACTCGCCGAGGCCGAGTCCGTGCAGGTAGAGCGTGACGCCCGAGCCCCTTGGCCTGGCCGGGCCGGTGAGGTGGCCCCGGACCGTGTAGGTGCCGCCGTCGGGGGCGCATTTCGGCGACGCCGTCGTGTCCGTGTTCCTGACCTGGAACGACACGGGCGTCGAAGTCACCTTCACCGCCCGGGCATCGGCGGCGCCGCACAGGACGCTGAGGAACAGCGCTGCAGTGAGTGCTCCTGCCCTAGCTGGGTGTCGGCGCGTCTGGGCTCCCGGGTCGGCTGCGGCTCAGATGATAAACGGCACGATCAGGAGCGCGACGATGTTCGCGACCTTGATCATCGGGTTGATCGCCGGGCCGGCCGTGTCCTTGTAGGGGTCGCCGACCGTGTCCCCGGTGACCGCGGCGGCATGGGCCTCCGAGCCCTTCCCGCCGAAGGCGCCGTCCTCGATCAGCTTCTTCGCGTTGTCCCACGCGCCGCCTCCCGAGGTCATCGAGACCGCCACGAACAGGCCGGTGATGATCACCCCGATCAGCAGACCGCCGAGGGCCTGGTAGGACAGCACGCCCACCACCACCGTCACCACGATCGGGATCAGCGCGGGCACGATCATCTCGCGCTGCGCGCGTGCCGTGACGATCGCGACACACGTCGCATAGTCGGGCTTTTCGGTGCCCTCCATGATGCCCGGCTTCTCGCGGAACTGGCGGCGCACCTCCTCCACCACCTGGCCGCCGGCGCGGCCGACCGCCTCGATCGCGAACGCGGCGAACAGGTACACCATCATGCCGCCGACCAGCAGGCCGATCAGCACCTCGGGCGTCGCGAGGTCGAACGACTTGACCGCCTTGTCGCCCGCCTCCGTGATCAACTCCTCGCGCCAGCTCACGAACAGCACGAGCGCGGCGAGCGCGGCCGAGCCGATCGCGTAGCCCTTCGTGACCGCCTTCGTCGTGTTGCCGACCGCGTCGAGCGGGTCGGTCACGGCGCGCACGTCCTCGGGCAGGTTCGCCATCTCGGCGATGCCGCCCGCGTTGTCGGTGATCGGGCCGAAGGCGTCAAGCGCGACGATCAGCCCCGTCATCGAGAGCTGCGCCATCACCGCGACGCCGATGCCGTAGATCCCGCCCAGCTCGTTCGCGCCCAGGATGCCGAGCGCGATCAGGATGGCGGGCGCCGCCGTGGACTGCATGCCTTGGGCGAGGCCCTGGATGATGTTCGTCGCGTGTCCGGTGACCGACGACTGCGCAATGGTCTTCACCGGCCGGAAGCGCGTCGACGTGTAGAAGTCCGTGATCACGAAGATCAGCCCCGTGATGCCGAGGCCGATCAGCGTGCACAGCCACAGCTCCGTGGTCGAAGGGGCTGCCACGTTGACGTCCTTGGTGGTGAGGTTGTCCATCAACCAGTTCGTGACCGGAAGGAACGCGATCGCGGCGATCACGGCGCTCACGAAGACCCCCTGGTAAAGGGCCCGCTCCACGTTCCCCGAGCGCGTCCGCGCGGCGAATGCGCCGACCACCGAGGCGAGGATCGACACGGCTCCGAGCACGAGCGGGAAGATCGCGACCTCGCGCTGCTCGTTGAAGGTCAGGACGCCGAGCAGCATCACGGCGACTGCCGTGACCGCATAGGTCTCGAACAGGTCGGCCGCCATGCCGGCGCAGTCGCCGACGTTGTCGCCCACGTTGTCCGCGATCACCGCCGGGTTGCGCGGGTCGTCCTCGGGGATCCCGGCCTCGACCTTCCCCACCAGGTCGGCGCCGACGTCGGCCGCCTTGGTGAAGATGCCGCCGCCCAGCCGGGCGAAGACCGAGATCAGGCTGCCGCCGAAGCCGAGGCCGATCAGCGCGTCGACGGCCTCCTTGTCGCTCTTGTCCGCGAGCAGCAGGACGCCGTAGAACCCGGCGACGCCCAGCAGCGCGAGGCCGACGACCAGCATGCCGGTGACCGAGCCGCCCTTGAAGGCCACGTCGAATGCCCTCGACACGCCGCTGCGCGCCGCCTCCGCCACGCGCGTGTTCGCGCGCACCGAGACGTTCATCCCGATGTAGCCGGCGGCGGCCGAGAAGGTGCCCCCGATGATGAACCCGATCGCGGTCTGGATGTCGAGCGCGATCGCAAGCGCGATCGCGATCACGACGGCGACGATCGCGATGATCGAGTACTGGCGGTTGAGGTAGGCCTGCGCGCCCTCCTGCACCGCCCGGGAGATCTCCTGCATCTGGTCATTGCCCGGCGATTGCCGCAGCAGCCAGCGGGTGGTGAGACCGCCGTATACGACGGCGACGCCCGCGCAGGCGAGCGCCACGATCACACCCCAGTCGGTCAAGAAGTCGGTCACGTGTGGAAGCCCTCCAGGTCTCGGATCATGCGGCCGCAGCGCACCGGGCCGCCGGGGACGTGGTGGCCGGACTGCGGGTCAAAAGCGGGCGCAGTGTATCGGTCACCGCCGGATGACCGGCGGCGAGGCGCTATCTGTCGCTGCCCGGAGGCACCCACAGCCCGCCGGGCTGGCCCGCCGCGGGGGCGTCCCGCTTGGGAGGCGGGGAGGTCGCCGAGGTCGGGGTGCCGCCCTCGGGCTGCCCCTCGGGACCGCCCGCCGGAGCTCCCGCCTGCGCGTCGCGGGCGATCTGGGCGTAGGCCATCTGAAGCTGCGACAGGGCGTCGCGGATCGGCCGCACCTGCTCGGCGTGCCGCTCCTCCAGCAGCGGCAGCAGGGCCCGCACGCCCTCGATCGCGACCCGCGCCTGGTCGAGATCGCGCATGTCCTCGGTGTCGGGGGTCAGCCCGAGGCGCTGGCCGCCGAGGTTGACCAGGGTCACGACCGTCTGGAGCAGCACGTCGTGGACGGTGATGCGGCGCAACTCCTCCTCGAGGCGCGCCCGCATCTCCTCCTCGGACAAGTGCTCGTGGTCGTGGTGCTCGTGCCCTTCGTGCGCGTGATCGTGATGTTCGTGACTCATGCCCTCGCCTCCCCGCACGGCGCCGCGAGCGCGGCACCGGACTCGCCGTAGGTCGCCCTGCGTGTCGGCGACGGTGGCCGCGTAGATGTCCTCGATCGGGTCGCCCGCCGCGTGTCGCCGTCGCTGCCGCTGGGCTCCGTTGCCGTTCGCAAGAAGCGTCTCGAGGTCGGTCATGTGGCGGTCGAGCCCCAGCGCGGAGCGCGCCTCCGAGGTCCAGTCGAGCAGTCGCTCGACCGCGGCGACCGCCGGCACCTCGACCTCCGCGTCGAAATCGATCAACTGCCCGTCGAGACCGTGCCGGATCGCGCGCCACAGGTTCTCCTCGAGCAGGCGACCGGGGATCGCCTCCGGCCGCCGGCCGGCGTCGAAGTCGACGGCTGCCTGGGCGACACAGGCGGCCGCGAGCGCGAGCAGCGCGCTCGACTCCCCCGCGCACGACTGCGCGTCCATGATTCGGACTTCGACCGTCCCGTATGCCATGTGGGGTCGCACGCTCCACCAGATCTCGGTGTGCTCGGTGATCGACCGGGTCCTGAAGAGGAATTCGACGTACCGCGCGTACGCATCCCAGCTGCCGTAGTGGTCGGGGATCCCGCAGCGCGGGAACATGCGGGTGAAGACCTCGGTGCGCGCCGAGTGCAGGCCGCTGAAGCGACCCTCGGTGAAGACGGAGTTGGCGGAGGCGGCGAGCAGCACGGGCAGCACGGGTCGCATCGCGTCGCAGACGGCAACGGCACGATCCGCGCCGCGGACTCCCATGTGCACGTGGTTGCTGAACGTGTTGTTGCGCCACGCCACGTACTGCAGGCGCTCCTCGACGATCCGGTAATGCGGCGTGTCGATGATGCGCTGCTCCTGCCACGGGCTCCAGGGATGCGTCCCCGTCGCGCCGAGCGCAAGGCCCTGCGCGGACGCGAGCACGAAGAGGCGGCGGCGGCGCTCGTGCTGGCGCTCCAGCGCATCGGCGAAGCTCGCGCCCTCGCCGGAGCGGATCTCGACCTCGGAGGCGATCAGCTCACCGGCGACGGCGTCGGCCAGCAGCTCGTCGCGCTCCGCCTCGCGCCTCAGGTCCTCGAACGCGTTGCGCATCGAGAGCGTCTCGGGGTCGAGCAGCGCGAACTCCTCCTCGAGGCCGACCGTGAAGTCGGTCGAGGACTCGAAGATCTCGCGCGCGTGCCCGGCGTCGAACGACATCGAACCGAGAACCCTAGCCAAACCCGATCCCCGGGCAATCCTGAGCAACCGGATTTTCCGTTAGCCGGAAAATCCGGCCGCCCAGAGATCCGATCTACGTCAGATAGAAGTACAGGGCGTAGAGCAGGTCGACTGCGGGGCTGGAGGTGTGGACGGTGACGTCAGGCGGGACCTGGAGCAGCGCGTCGGAGTAGTTGAAGATGATCTTCACCCCCGCCTCGACCAGATCGTCCGCCAGGCGCTGGGCCGCCGCGGCCGGGACCGCGAGCACCCCGACGACGATGTCCTCCTCGTCGACGACGTCGCGCATCGTGTCGTAGGGCCGGACCTCGAGGTTGCCGACCTGCTTGCCGATGCGCTTCGCGTCCACGTCGAAGATCGCGACGACGCGGAACCCGTGGTCGGCGAAGATGTCGGAGCTCGCGATCGCCTGGCCCAGGTTGCCCGCCCCGAAGAGGGCGATGTTGTGCTGCCCGGAGGTGCGCAGGATCTTGCGGATCTGCGAGACGAGCGAGTCGACGTTGTAGCCCACCCCGCGCTTGCCGAACTTGCCGAACCCGGACAGGTCGCGCCGGATCTGGGTGGAGTTGATGTGGGTGTAGTCGGAGAGCTCCTGCGAGGAGATCGTGTCCTTGCCCATCTTGCGGGCCTGGGTCAGCACCTGCAGGTAGCGCGACAGCCGGGCGGCGACGCCGAGCGAGAGCCGGTCCCCGAACGGCTTCGCGTCGAGCGCGGCATCCGGGGCGCCCAGCACGTCGTCGCGCAGCCCGAGATCGGCGCCTGCCTCGCGGCTCATCGCGCCGCCCCGGCCGCGCTGAGGCGAGCCTCCAGCCCGTTCTCGTCCACGACGTACTCGTAGGCAAGGTCGCCGTCGACCAGCACGACGGGGATGCGCTCCCCGTAGCGGGCCGAGAGCTGCGGATCGGACCCGATGTCGAGCACCTCGCAGATCGAACGGGGCACGCGCGCGCACCCGTTCGAGGGCGGCCCGCGCTTGGTCGCACAGGCTGCAGTCAGGCTTCGTGTAGAGAGTCAGGGTCGACATAACGTGGCGGGCCGCCGGCGCGACGGCGAACTCAGGCGGCGCTTCGGGCAAACGCGTCGAACGCCAGGAACCCAGGATACGCGACCGGCTCGAGGAAGTTGGCCGCCGACGCGATCATCGCCGCATTGTCCGTGCACAGCTCCGGCGGCGGGATCTTCAATTCCAGCCCCCGGCGGTCGCAAAGTGCGGCGACCTCGAGACGCAGCAGCGTGTTCGCGGCGACACCTCCCCCGATCGCGAGGCGCTTCGTGACCGCGAGGCGGTCGATCGCCTGCTCGAGCTTCAGGAGCAGCGCACGCACGACCGCCGACTGGAAGGACGCCGCGAGGTCCGCCCGGCGCGCGGCCGTCGCCTCCGGCCCGAGCTCGCGGACCTTGTACACGAGCGCCGTCTTGAGCCCGCTGAAGCTGAAGTCGAGGGAGTCCCCGCGGCGCATGCCGACCGGGAAGTCGAAGGCGTGCGGGTCCCCTTCGCGTGACAGCAGGTCGATCGCCGCGCCGCCCGGATAGCCGAGGCCCATCATCCGCGCCGCCTTGTCGAGCGCCTCGCCGGCGGCGTCGTCGCGGGTCGCGCCCAGCACCTCGTAGCCGTCGCGGCGCTCCACGGACGCGAGCAGCGTGTGCCCTCCGCTTGCGACCAGGCACAGGAAGGGCGGATCCATCGGGTCCGGCTCGAGGAAGTTGGCCGCCACGTGCCCGTGGAGATGGTCCACCGCCACGAACGGCAGGCGGGCGGCCGCGGCCAGGGCCTTGGCCGTCGAGAGCCCCACCAACAGCGCCCCGATCAGCCCCGGCCGGGAGGTCGCGGCGACGAGCGCGACGTCGCGGAGCCTCGCCCCGGCGCCGCCCAGGGCGTCGTCCACCACCGCGTTGACCAGCTCCAGATGGTGGCGCGACGCGACCTCGGGCACCACGCCGCCGTAGCGCTCGTGGAAGCGCGCCTGAGAGGAGATGATGTTGCTGAGCACCCGCCCGTCGCCCGTGACGACCGCCGCGCAGGTGTCGTCGCAAGAGGTCTCGAGCGCGAGGATCAGGTCCGTCCGCGCGACTACGCCTGAACCTCCGTGCGCCACATGATGAGGGCGTCCTCGTTGTTGTCGTGGTAGTAGCGCCTCCGCACGCCCGCGGTTCTGAACCCGAACGACTCGTACATGCGGATCGCCTCGGCGTTGGAGACCCGCACCTCGAGCGTGTAACGGTCGTGATCGCCGGCGGCATCCAGCAGGTGCTCGAGCAGCGACGTCGCGACCCGCGCACGGCGGTAATGGTCGTGCACGGCGACGTTCATCAGATGCCACACCGTGTGGTAGCGCGAGCAGATCAGGTAGCCGACCAGGTCGCCGTCGAGGACGGCGCCGACGCAGATGCTCGAGGGCTTGGAGAGCTCCAGCACGAACATCGCCAGCGACCAGGGAGCGGGAAAGGAGCGGCGCTCGATCGCGATCACGTCCGGGAGGTCCGCGTACCCGAGCGGGCGGACCGTCAGGTCGCCGCGCTCAGTGGTGATCCTCCCCGCCGGGATTGTCGAGTCGAGCGCTTCTGGTGATCTCTGCATCCGGGACCCTCACGTAGACCGGGTTGACCTGTTCGGGGGCGACGGGCTCGACCGCCTCACCGAGCCGGCAGATCTGCAGTGCGCTGACGGCGTGCAGGCCGGAGTCGGGAGCGGGGACATCGACCCCTGCCGCCTCCAGGTGATTGCGCGATTCTAGCGCCCAGTCGCCGGCCGCCAACGGGGCCGTCGCCAGCTCCGCGACGCGCGCAAGCAGCTCGTCGCGGCCGAGCGCGAGCGGCCCCCATCCGAGCTCGAGCGGCTCGCCCGCCCGGTAGAGCGAGGCGAACACCTGGTGGCGCTTGGCGTCGATCAGGGGAAGCAGCGGCCGGCCGGGCGGCGCTCCCGCGGCGAGCCCGGCCGGCAAGCGCCTCGAGCGAGGACACGGGATGCAGCGGGACCGCGAGGGCCTGCGCGAGGCCACGCGCGGTCGAGACCCCGATGCGCAGCCCCGTGAAGGTCCCCGGCCCGATCCCGACGGCGATCGCGCGCACGTCTTCCCAGCCGCGGCCGGCCCGCTCCAGCAACGCCGCCACCAACGGCAGCAGCTCGGCCGAGTGCTCCGGCGCGCGCCGCAGCATGTCCGCATCGGGCGGGGGCGAGCACACGGGGTCGCCGCGCGGCGGGACCACGCACGCGGAGGTGACGGGCATCGAGGTGTCGAAGCCGACGAGGGTCATAGCCCGCCGCGAAGCGCCCGCACCAGGGGCGCGCGCCCCTCCGCGCGGAGCCGCCGGACGTCCCCGCCCGCATGCTCGAGGCGCAGCTCCAGCACCACGCGCTCGCGCTCGACGGCGGCACCCGCGCCGCCCGGCCACTCGACGAAGCCCACGCGTTCGGGAGTCAGGTAGTCGGCGAGCAGCGCGGGGTCCTCCCCCGCGAGATCGTCCAGCCGGAAGAGGTCGACGTGGGCGACGGGCGTGGGCCCCTCGTAGGCCTGGCCGATCGTGAACGACGGGCTCGTCACGCGTTCGGCGACGCCGAGGCCGCGGCATGCCCCGCGCACGAACGTCGTCTTCCCGGTGCCGACGTCTCCGGCGATCAGCACGATGTCGCCCGGGCGCAGCTCCCGGCCGACCGCCTCGCCGGCCCGCTCGGTCTGATCCGCCGAGCTCGTTCGTAGATCGGCCCGCTCCATGGCGGGCAGCCTAAGTACTGGGTCTAGAAGAGGCCGAGCTGGTCGACGGGGGGAGCCTCGGGCGCGCCGACGGCGGCGAGCTCGGGCTCGCGCTCGGGCTCGGGCGCGGGCTCGGGCGCGTCACCCGGAAGCGGCTGCGCGAGCAGCTCCGGCAGGGCCCGGATGTCCTCGCGCAGGCGCTCGAGCATCGCCGGTGTGTAGAGCGCGGCCGCCGGGTGGAAGATCGGATAGAGGAACAGCGTCCGCTCCCCGATCTCGCGCAGCTGCGGGACCCCGCGCACCTTCGTGATCCCCTCCGGGCGGCCGGACAGGAGCTTGGTCGCGAAGTTGCCGAGCGAGCAGATCACGCGCGGCCGGATCAGCTCCACCTGCCGGAACAGGTGGGCCTCGCACGCCTCGATCTCCGCGGGCTGGGGGTCGCGGTTGCCGGGCGGGCGGCACTTGAGGACGTTCGCGATGAAGACCTCCCGGCGGGTCATCCCGATCTCCGCGAGCAGCTTGTCGAGGAGCTTGCCGGCCTGGCCCACGAACGGCTTGCCCTGCTTGTCCTCGTGGAAGCCCGGCGCCTCCCCGACGAACATCAGGTCGGCGTCGGGGTCGCCCGAGCCGAACACCACCGTGTTGCGCCCCTCGGCCAGCGGGCACTTCTCGCAGCCCTCCAGCTCGTGGAAGAACGCGACGAGGTCGTCGCGGCGGGCCTGCGCGTCAGTGGCAGCCGCAGGCGCCACCGCAGCATCCTCCGCCCGAGCCCGCGGTGGGCTGCGACATCGCGCGAGCGAGGTCGCTGCCCCCGGCCGAGACCGAGCGCACGCTGAACGCCGACATGAGCCGCGCGGTGCTGCCGGACCCGCAGGCAGGGCAGGCGGCAGACGGGTCGGCCGCGCGCACCAGCTCCTCGAAGCGGTGGTCGCAGTCCTGACAGGCGAACTCGTAGATCGGCAAGGGCGTGAGCGATGCTAGGGGTGCGTGAGGATGGAAATCTACCTGCCCTCTGCGTGTTTTCCGCTGTTTCCGGAATGCCGCTCGTATAATGGGATTCCCGTGCCACCGGCGGCCGTCACCCTCCGGGGGATGGACCTACGGACATCCGGCGCGGGGACCACCACCGACAACCGTCTGGTATCTCGGATGAGGGAACTGGAACGGCCGATAGGCACGAACAGATGAAGACCGCCCGCACGGTTGCTGAACTTCGCCGCGTGGTCGCCGCTGCGCGCGACGCGGGCCACTCGGTCGGCCTCGTGCCGACGATGGGATACCTGCACGACGGGCATCTGAGCCTCGTGCGCCGCGCCGCCGCGGACTGCGGGTTCGTCGTCGTGAGCCTGTTCGTGAACCCCACGCAGTTCGGCCCCGGCGAGGACTTCGAGCGATACCCGCGCGACGAGACCCGCGACGCGTCGTTGGCGGCCGCCGCCGGCGCCGACCTGCTCTTCGCCCCGTCGCGCTCCGAGGTGTATCCGTCCGGGTTCGCGACGCGGGTCGAGGTCGGCGACCTGACCGGCGTCCTGTGCGGCTCGCCCGCGAGCCGCGGCGCCGAGCACTTCCACGGAGTCGCCACCGTGGTGACCAAGCTCCTCAACATGTGCGCGCCCGACGTCGCCTACTTCGGCCAGAAGGACTACCAGCAGTCGCTCGTGATCCGGCAAGTCGTCCGCGACCTGGACATGCCGGCGCGGATCGAGGTGCTGCCCACCGTGAGGGACTCCGACGGGCTTGCCCTCAGTTCGCGGAACGCCTACCTGTCCCCGGACGAGCGCGAGCGCGCGCTCGCGATCAACCGCGCTCTGCGCGCGGCCGAGCAAGCGGCCGCCGCCGGGGCGACGCGGGGCGACGTGCAGGGCGCGGCCCGTTCTGAGCTCGATGCAGCCGGGGTCGAGCCCGAGTACCTGGAGGTGCTCGCCGCCGCCGATCTCTCGGACCCCGAGTGGCGTCCCGGCGAGCAGGTGGTCGTCGCGATCGCGGCCCGTGTCGGCCCCGCGCGGCTGATCGACAACACGCTGGTCAAGCTTCCAGTGCACACCCCCGAGCCGGCCGTCGCCGGCTGAAGAAAACGAGACGATCAAGGGGACCAACGGCGATGCAAAGACAGATGCTCAAGTCGAAGATCCATCGGGCGACCGTGACGGACTCCAACCTGCACTACGTGGGGAGCGTCACGATCGACGCGGCGCTGATGGAGCAGGCCGACCTGCTGCCGGGCGAGCACGTGCACGTGCTCGACGTGGACAACGGCGCGCGGTTCGAGACCTACGTGATCGAGGGCGAGCGCGGCGGGGGCGAGATCTGCCTGAACGGCGCGGCCGCGCGGCTCGTGCACACGGGCGACCGCGTGATCATCGTCTCCTACGCCATGTACTCCGAGGAGGAGCTCGAGCACCACGCCCCCCGGGTGGTGCACGTCGACGAGCGGAACGCGATCGTCGGGGTCGACCACGACCCGTCGGCATCGCTGGCGGTGTCGCGATGAGCACCGAGCGGCAAGCGCCGCCCTCCGGCCGCAAGCCGGTGACGATCCCGCAGCTCGCCGAGATGAAGAGCCTCGGCCAGCCGATCGTGATGGTCACCGCCTACGACTACCCGAGCGCGCAGGTCGCGGAGGAGGCGGAGCGTCGACCTCGTGCTCGTGGGCGACACGGCGGCGATGACCGTGCTCGGCTACGACTCCACGGTGCCCGTCTCGATGGACGAGATGGTGATGCTCGCGAGCGCCGTGCGCCGCGGTGCGCGCACCCCGCTGGTGATCGGCGACCTGCCCTTCGGCTCCTATCAGGGCTCCAACGAGCAGGCGGTCAACTCGGCGATCCGGTACCTGAAGGAGGCCGGCTGCGACGCGGTCAAGATGGAGATGGCGGGCGTCTCGGGCGCCGTCGCCGACAAGAGCGAGTCCGTCGCGCGTGCACGCGCGATCGTGGCCGCAGGCATTCCCGTCATGGGTCACGTGGGCCTGACCCCGCAGAGCGCGTCCGCGCTCGGCGGCTACCGCACGCAGGGCCGCACGATGCAGCAGGCCGTCCAGGTCGCCGACGACGCGCTCGCGATGCAGGACGCCGGGTGCTTCGCGATCGTCTTCGAGGCCGTCCCGGCCGCGGTCACCGAGGTGATCATGGAGCGGATGCGGGTGCCCGTGATCGGCATCGGCGCCGGTGCGGCGACCGACGGTCAGGTGCTCGTGTTCCACGACCTGCTGGGTCTGCACGAGGGCCATACGCCGCGCTTCGTGAAGCGCTTCGCCGACGTGAAGCGCGAGATGGTCGAAGGCGTGCGCGCCTACGCCGAGGACGTCCGCGACGGCCGCTACCCGGCCGCCGAGCACACGTACGCGGTCGACCCCGACGAGCTCGAGCGCTTCCGCGAGGTGATCGCCCCGGGCAAGCCCTGGGACGCCGCCGACTTCATCGGGTAGCCGACACGCTCCGATAGCCTTCGCCGCCGTGCCTGTCCACACCGCCCAGGTCCGGGTCTCCACGGAGGGGGACGGGGACGTGATCGACATCACCCGCGGCATCGAGGAGGTCGTGGAGACCGCCGGGATCACCGACGGCATCGTGAACGTGTTCGTCGCCCATTCGACCGCGGCGATCACCCTGATCGAGTACGAGCAGGGCGGCGTGCAGGACCTGAAGGAGCTGATGGACCTGCTCGTGCCGCCCAATGCGACCTACCACCACAACGAGATCCAGGGCGACACGAACGCCCACGCGCACCTGCAGGCCGCGGTCATCGGCCCGTCGGAGACCGTTCCCGGTGAAGGACGGCCGCATCCTGACCGGCACGTGGCAGCAGTTCGTGCTGGTCGACTTCGACGACCACCCGCGCGAGCGCACCGTGATGGTGCAGGTCGTGAGCTAGCCGGGGTCCTGGGGCAAACCCGTCAGTCCGCTTGCGGACTGACGGAACTCGATCTCCTTGATCACCTTCGCCGGCGCCCCCGCCGCGATCACGCCCGCGGGCAGGTCGCGTGTCACGACCGAGTTCGCGCCGACCACCGTGCGCTCGCCGATCGTCACGCCTCCCGTGACCACGGCGTTCGCGCCGAACCAGCAGCTGTCGCCGATCCGCACCGGCCCCTTCGGGTTCATCCCCTGCCACGTGATCGGGTGATCCGGGTCGTCGAAGCGATGGTCCGCGTCTGTCAGGAAGCAGTGGTTGGCGAACATGCAGTGCGCACCGATCTCGATCCGCTCGGCGGCCGCCACCATGCAGCCGAGGTTGATGATCGTTCCCTCGCCGATGCGCATGGTCGCCGTCTCGGGATAGAGGGCGAACCAGCAGCCGCGCTCGATCAGCACCCACGGGCCGATGTCGGCGCGTCCCTCGTCCAGGGCCTCGAGCAGGTTCCCGTTCACGGGGAAGCGCAGGTAGGAGTCGCGCCGCAGGAAGTGCCACTGCATGCGCATCTTCCGCACGAGCCGATCGTTGCGCTCGTATTCGCGGCGCTTGTGCAGGTACAGGCGGACCTGCCTGTGCAGCGGGAAGCTCACGACGGCCGGCGTGAGACCGCGGTCAGCGCGAGGAACTCGTAGGCGACCGCGGCCGCGACCAGCGCGGTCGTCTCCCCCGGTCCGTCGTACGGCGGCGACACCTCGACGACGTCGTAGCCGGTGAACCGCATGCCCGCGAGCGCCCGCACCAGGGCGAGCGCCTCGCGTGGCGTGAGGCCCGCGACCTCGGGCGTTCCCGTCCCGGGCGCGAACGCGGGGTCGATCACGTCGATGTCGAAGCTGAGGAAGGCGGGCGTGTCGCCGACACGCTCCCGCACGCGGCGTGCGTAGTCCGCGGTGTCGAGCGCGCGCAGCTCGGCGTCCTCGAGCACCTCGAATCCCAGGCCACGCGCGTCGGCGAGGTCCGACGGCGAGTAGAGCGGCCCGCGCATGCCCGCGAGCAGCGAGCGCTCGGGACGCAGCAGGCCCTCCTCCGTCGCGCGCCGGAAGGGGGTGCCGTGGAAGTAGCGCTCACCGTAGTACTCGTCCCAGGTGTCCGCGTGCGCGTCGAGCAGCACGAGCGCGAGCGGGCCGTGCACGGCCGCCTGCGCGCGCAGCTCCCCGAGCACGATCGAGTGGTCGCCGCCGAGCGTCAGCGGGATCGCGCCGGCGCGCACCACGGGCTCGAGCCCGTCCGCGATCTGGCCGGCGGTGCGCTCGGCGTTGCCCGGGGTCACCACCAGGTCGCCGCGGTCCACCACCGACAGGCGCGCGAACACGTCGACGTCGAGCGGCGGGTGGTACGGGCGCAGGCCGATCGACGCGGACCGGATCGCCTCGGGCCCGAACCGCGCGCCGGGCCGCCGGCTCGTGGCGGTGTCGAACGGGACGCCGACGACGGCGACGTCGACGTCCTCGAGCGACGTCACGTGCGGGCACCGCGCGAACGTGCGCACACCCGTGTAGCGAGGCGCGTCAGAGGCGTCCGGAGGTCCGTACCGCGGGCTCATGTGGCATCCGCCGCGCCGGCCGCCGCGAGGGCCTCCGCGCGATCCCAGAACATCTCCAGACGGGCGATGCGGCCGTCGCGCATCCGGACGACGTTCGCGACCTCGGCGTCGATGTCCACGCCGCTGCCCTTTCCGCGCGCCTTCAGCCGTATCAGCAGCGCGTACATGCCGGCAGCGCCGGGCACGACGCGCTCGGTCTCGACATGGAAGTCGTTCCAGGCCGACAGGAAGTCGCGCCAGGCCGAGGTCAGGCCGGCGATGCCGTGATACTCGGCGGCGTCCGGGCCGGACACCACGAACACGACGTCCTCGGCGTATCCCTCCGCGTTCCAGAACTCCCCTCTGCCCCACTCGTCGAGCAGTCGCTGGAGCATCGCCAGGTCGTCGCTCATCGTGCCTCGACCGACACCCGCGCGGTCCGCATCGTGCGGTCGCTCGCACCGCGCAGGCTGCCGCCGTGCGACAGGATCGCCTGGACGTAGTCCCACGTGTCGGAGGTGAGGCGCTCCCCGGGCAGCACGTTCGGGATCCCGGGTGGGTAGGCCGCGAGCGACTCGGCGGCGATGCGGCCGACCGCCCGGTCCACCGGCACGACCTCCTGCGCCCCGAGGAAGGCCTCCCGCGGGGTCATCTCGAGCGGGCCCCACGGCGGCGGCGGCGCGAACTCGCGCGATTCCCCCTCGCCGCCGGGCAGCTCGCGCACCGCCTGTTCGAGCGCGGCCACGAGGCGCGCGGCGTTGTCGCCGGCCGTCTCCCCCATCCCGAACACGGCGACGACGACGTTCTCGCCCGCCAGCTCCGGGTAGATGTCGTGGCCGTGCAGCAGGCGCGCGACCTGATAGCCGGTGGCGCCCGTGCCGCGCACGTCCAGCACGAGCCGCAGCGGGTCGTAGGCCTGCACGCCGGGGCGTGTCGCGAGTCGCTCGTCGAGCACGTCCACGCCGGGGATCCGGCGGATCGCCTGGCGCGCCGCGCGCAGACCGCGGACGGTCTCCGCCAGCAGTGCCTCGCCCTCGGATGCCGCGTAGCTGCGCGCCGCATCGAGCGACCCGAGCAGCAGCGAGCTGGGGCTGGTCGACTCGAGCAGGGTGACCGCGCGATCGACCACGTGCTCGTCGAGCATGCCGCCGGTGCCGAGGTGCAGCATCGCCGACTGGGTGAAGCTGCCGATGATCTTGTGCGTGCTCGAGACGACGAGGTCGGCCCCGCAGGCGAGCGCATGCTCCGGCAGCTCGGGGCTGAACGCGAGATGCGCGCCCCATGCCTCGTCGACGACCAGCGGGATGCCGTGCGAGTGGGCGACCTGCGCGAGCCCACGGACGTCCGCGACGGCCCCGAAGTACGTCGGCGACACGACCATCGCGCCAACGGCGCCGGGGGCCGATGCGAGCGCGTCGTCGAGCGCCGCGGGTGCCAGGCAGTGGGCGATGCCCAGATCGGGGTCGAGCTCGGGTGCGACGAACGCCGGTCGCAGGCCGGACACGATCAGGCCGTCGATCGTGCTCGAGTGGACGTTGCGCTGCACGACCACCGACTCGCCGGACTGCGCAAGCGCGAGACAGGCCGCGTGGTTTCCCTGGGAGGCGCCGTTCACGAGGAACCAGGTCCGTGCGGCGCCCCAGGCCTCGGCCGCCAGCGCCTGTGCCTGCTGGAAGGGCGTCGGCTCGGGGCCGGCGTCGATCCCCTCCGTGAGGGCGGGGATGTCGAGGCTGAGCGCCCGCTCGCCGAACGCGGACACGATCGCCGGATCGGCGGCGGCCCCGCCCTTGTGGCCGGGAACGTGAAATCGTCCCGGTGTGCGCCCCGCGTACTCGCGCAGCGCGTCCAAATAGGGTGTGGCGTTCTGCAAGCGCTCGACCCGCATGCGCCCGAGTCTAGGGAAGCAGTGCGTCACCAAACTCGTGCGTGCGCTATATCCCATGCGATGAGTTTTTCGGAGAACAAGGAGAGATCGGTGATGAGGAGACATAGGTCGTGGCCGCTGTTCGCGCTGCTCGCCCTGGCCGCGGCCGCGTCCCTGGCGCTCGGTTGCGGTGGCGACGACAACAGCGGTTCGTCGAGCGGCAGCCTGAACACGATCAACGAGGGCCAGTTGCGCGTCGGATCGGACATCCCCTACGCGCCGTTCGAGTTCGGCCGCGAGCCCGACTATGAGGGCTTCGACGTCGACATCGTGAACGAGGTGGCCAAGCGCATCGACCTCGAGGCGACTTTCGTGAAGACGCCGTTCGACCCGATCTTCCGGAACCTCGCCCAGGGCCGCTTCGACATGGTCGCCTCGGCGGCCACGATCACGCCCGAGCGCGAGAAGACGGTCGACTTCTCGGTGCCCTACTTCCCGGCGGACCAGTCGCTGATGGTCAAGCGCGGCAGCGACATCAAGTCGACCGACGACCTCGAGGGCAAGCGGGTCGGAGCGCAGGTCGGCACCACGGGGGCGGACTACGCGAAGGACAAGGTGAACGCGGAGAGCGTCCGGACCTACGACCTGATCGACGACGCGTTCAACGCTCTCCAGACCGGCCAGGTCGACGCCGTGATCAACGACTTCCCGGTGTCGAAGTACGCCGAGCGCAGCAAGGAGGACCTGCAGGTCGTGCAGCGGATCCCCACCGGCGAGAGGTACGGGCTGGGGTTCAACAAGGACAACACGAAGCTGCGCGAGGAGGTCGACAAGGCGCTGAACGAGATGAAGGACGACGGGACCTACACCAAGATCTACAAGAAGTGGTTCGAGGAGGACCCGCCGGACAGCATCTTCAACACCGGCTCGGAGAGCGCCAGCCAGTAACGGCGGGCGCCACGAGCAGTTCGAGAAGGGCGCCCGCCGGCGCCCTTCTCACTTGTTGCACGCCACTGCGAGGCACTCCGGAGTAGAAATCCGGTGCGCCCCCGAGGTTCCGAGGGCGCCCGACCGCGACAGGAGGCCCCAGCCGTGGACATCTTCTTCCAGCAGTACTTCGACCTCGACATCATGCGGGACAACTTCAGCTACGTGCTGGAGGGCTTCTGGCTGACGATCCAGTTGTCGCTCGTCTCGGCGGTGCTCGCCCTGATCTGGGGCCTGGTGCTGGCGCTGCTGAGAGCCGCGCCCGGCCGGGCGATGATGCCCGTGCGCGGGCTCGCGATCACCTACATCGACGTGCTGCGTGGGATCCCGCTGCTGCTCGTGATCCTCCTGATCGACGGCAGCCTGCCGGTGCTGGACATCTTCCCGCTGTGGCTGCGGCAGCCGGACTTCTTCGGCAAGCCCGAAATATTCTGGTACGGGGTGATGGCGATCACGCTCACCTACGGGGCCTACTACGCGGAGGTCTACCGGGCCGGGCCTCGACGCCGTCCCCTACGGCCAGATGGAGGCCGCCCGCTCGCTCGGCATGAGCTACGCCGGGGCGATGCGCCACGTGATCGTCCCGCAGGCGATCCGCAAGGTGATCCCGCCGATGCTGAACGACTTCATCGCGCTGATGAAGGACACCTCGCTGGTCGGCGTGATCGCGCTCGTCGAGGTCGTGAAGGCGGGACGCGAGATCCAGGCCGAGAACTTCAACAGCTCCGCGCTCACGCTCGGCGCGCTCATGTTCATCGTCGTCACGATCCCGCTCGCGCGGATCGTGGACCGGCTGATCGCCCGCCAGCAGCTTGCGCTGCGCCGGGCCGCGCCACAATAGGGCCGATGGAAGCACGCGCGAGGCCCGCGAACGTCACGACCCCGCCCGGGGAGGCCGGCCCGATGCTCGTGCTCGAGGACGTGCACAAGAGCTTCGGAGACCTGCACGTGCTGAGGGGCGTGAACATGAGCGTCGAGCGCGGCCAGGTCGTCTGCGTGATCGGCCCGAGCGGCTCGGGCAAGAGCACGCTGCTGCGCTGCATCAACATGCTCGAGCCCCCGGAGGCGGGCCGCATCTTCCTCGAGGGCAAGGAGATCACCGGCCCCGGCCGCGGCGATGCCGACTTCGTGCGCCGGCGCGTGGGGATGGTCTTCCAGCAGTTCAACCTGTTCCCCCACATGACCGCCGGGCGCAACGTGTCGATCGCCCAGCGCAAGGTCCTCGACCGGTCGAAGGAGGAGGCCGACGCCAAGAGCCGCGCCCTGCTCGAGCGCGTCGGGCTCGCCGACAAGATCGCCGAGTATCCCGAGCGACTGTCGGGCGGCCAGCAGCAGCGCGTCGCGATCGCCCGCGCGCTGGCGATGGACCCGCACGTGATGCTGTTCGACGAGGTCACGAGCGCACTCGATCCCGAGCTCGTGAAGGAGGTGCTCGACGTGATGCGCGAGCTGGCGGCGGAGGGCATGACGATGGTGGTAGTCACGCACGAGATGGGATTCGCGCGCGACGTCGCGGACGCCGTCGTGTTCATGGACGACGGCGTCGTCCTCGAGCAGGGCGGCGCGGCGATGATCGACCATCCGCGCGAGGAGCGGACCAAGAAGTTCCTAGGGGCGGTGCTGGAGCACTAGCCCTGGTCGCCGGCGGCACGGCGCGCCGCGGCCAGCTCCTTCTTCACGACCCCGCGCTGGTTCTTGAAGCCCAACCGCCGCTCGAGCAGCGGGATCGCCTCGGCCGGGCGCCCGGCGAGGCGCAGCGAGCGGCCGAGGTTGTAGAGCGCGTAGGCGTAGGTGAGGTCCGTGCTGTCCTCGGGGAAGCCCGCGACGGCGCGCTGCAGCACGGGGATCGCCTCGTCGTAGCGCTCGGCGTTCATCAGACGGAACCCCTCGTCGTTGAGCGTCGCGGGAGACTCCGTCGCGCCGGCGGCTTCATCCGGCTGCGGCCGCGCGGCGGGCGCGGCCGGCGACGGGCGCTTCTCCTCCCGCGGGCGCTCGCGCGCAGGGCGCTGCTGGGCGTTGTCGGCGCGCTTCGCATCCCCGCCGCCGCCGTCGAGCAGGGTGAGGCCGACGACGAGTCCGACCGCCACGGCCGCAAGCCCGAGCAGGATCGGCGCGAAGGGCACGCGGCGGGGCGCGCGCTGCAACGTCATGCCGGGCCGCCCGAGCGTGCTCGCCGGGATCGGGGCGGGCGGATCGGGTGCAGCCACCGCGCGCGTCGCGGGAGCCTGCTGCGCGAGGGCGCCGTCGAGCGCCTCGACGAAGTCCGAAGCGGTCTCGAAGCGCGCGCCGGGGTCGCGCGCGAGCCCGCGCAGGAGCACGTCGTCGACCGCGGGCGGAACCCCGGGGGAGCGCTCGCTCGCCCGAGGCGGGTCGGTCTGCGTGCGCCTCGCGGCCAACTCCATGAGGGTGCCCGTGCCGTACGGGAGCCCGCCGGTGAGTGCCTCGTATGCGACCACCGCGAGCGCGTAGCGGTCGCTCGCGGGCGTCGCCGGCTCGCCGGCGGTCTGCTCGGGCGAGATGTAGGCCGCGGTGCCGAGCAGCTCGCCGCTGGCGGTGAGCTGCTCCTCGAAGGCGGCGCGCGCGATCCCGAAGTCGGCGACGACGAGCCTGCCGAGGCCGTCGAACAGGAGGTTGCGCGGCTTCACGTCGCGGTGGACCACCCCCTTCAGGTGGGCGAAGTCGAGCGCGGAGGCGGCCTCGCCCAGCCAGCGCAGCACGTCCGCCCGCGCCGGTCGCCCGGAGCTCATCCGGTCCGCGAACGTCCCTCCGGGCAGATGCTCCATCACGATGAACGATCGCCCCCGATGCTCACCGACGTCGTAGATCGTGACGACGTGGGGATGCCCCGAAAGGGATGCCGCCGTGCGCGCCTCACGCTCGAATCGCTCGACGAACCTCTGCTGCTCGCCGAACTGCTCGGCGAGCACCTTGATCGCCACGTCGCGCCTCAGCAGCGTGTCCTTCGCGGCCCAGATCGACGCCATGCCGCCGACGCCGATCATCCGGGTCACCTCATAGCGGTCCGGCAGCTCGACGCCGCGGGCCGCGTCGTGGGCATTCCTGCCCAGCACGGATCGCTCCATGGCGTGCTGGTACCCGCATGGACCCGGGCCGAACCGGAAACGCTCACCCCTCTGGCAGAGGTCGTGGCGGACGTAACTTGGGCACCGCGTCCACCGCGGCGATCGCCGCCAGGATCAGCGCCGCCCCGCACCAGCCGGCGACCGACAGGCGCTCGTCCTGGAGGACGTAGCCGAACAGACCCGCGAACGCCGGCTCGGCGGCGAGGATCAGCGCCGTGCGCGCGGACGAGATCGTGCGCTGCGCATAGCTCTGGACGATGAACCCGAGCGCGCTCGCGAGCAGAGACGTGACGAGCAGAGCGCTCCAGACCGTCGCGCCCCGCGGCGCCTCGAGGTCGCCGGCGATCGCGGCGACGACCAGGGAGAAGACGCCGCATACGGTGAGCTGCACCGCCACGAGCGCCGCGACGTCGTGGTCGCGCACATAGCGCTCCGTGACGAGGATGTGCACGGCGAACGCGCACGCGCAGAGGAAGACGAGGCCGTCGCCGCGCAGCGAGGCGTCCCCGCCGACGCCCGAGAGCAGGAGCAGGCCCAGCGCCGACATGCCCGCGGCCGCCCATGCCACCGTGCCCACCGGGATCCGGAACAGCAGCAGCCCGAAGAGCGGGGTCAGGACGACGAACAAGCCCGTGATGAACCCGGCGTTCGAGGCGCTCGTGTGCTGGAGGCCGAGCGTCTGGAACACGTAGCCCGCCGTCAGGAACACGCCCATCACCAGCCCGGCTCTCCAGCCGGCCGGTCCGAGCGTGCGCAGGCCGCGGCGCGCGAAGACGGCGACCAGCAGCCCGGCGGGCACGAACCGATAGGCGAGGAACGCCATCGGCGGCAGCTCCGCGATGGCGTCCTGCACCATCACGAAGGTGAGCCCCCAGACCGCGGCGATGCCGAGGAGGGCCGGCCCGGCCAGGCGCCTCACGAGCGCGGGATTCCTACGCGGCCTTGCGCCTGCGCGCCGGGCGCGCGGCCGGCGCGCCGATGATGTCGCGCAGGTACTGCCCGGTGTAGGACTGCTCGACCGCGGCGACGTCCTCCGGGGTGCCGGCGGCCACGAGCCGGCCCCCCTCCTCCCCGCCCTCGGGGCCGAGGTCGACGATCCAGTCCGCGGTCTTGACCACGTCGAGGTTGTGCTCGATCACCACGACGGTGTTCCCGACGTCGACGAGGCGGCCGAGCACCTCCAGCAGGCGCTGGACGTCCGCGAAGTGCAGGCCGGTCGTGGGCTCGTCCAGCATGTAGAGCGTCGAGCCGGTGGCGACCTTGCTCAACTCGGACGCGAGCTTCACGCGCTGCGCCTCGCCGCCCGAGAGCTGGGTCGCCGGCTGGCCGAGCCGGAGGTAGTCGAGGCCCACGTCGTGCAGCGTCTGGAGGCGCCGCTTGATCTTCGGGATGTTCCTGAAGAACTCGAGGGCCTCCTCGACCGACATCTCGAGCACGTCGGAGATCGTCTTGCCCTTGAAGCGGATGTCGAGCGTCTCGCGGTTGTAGCGCTTGCCGTGGCACTGCTCGCACGGCACGTAGACGTCCGGCAGGAAGTGCATCTCGATCTTGATCTGGCCGTCGCCCGCGCACACCTCGCAACGCCCGCCCTTCACGTTGAACGAGAAACGCCCGCGCTTGTACCCGCGCGCTCGCGCCTCGGGGACGCGCGAATACAGCTCGCGGATGTGGTCGAACACACCCGTGTACGTCGCGGGATTCGACCGCGGCGTGCGGCCGATCGGCGACTGGTCGATGTTGATGATCTTGTCGATCCTGTCGGTGCCCTTCACCTTGCGATGCCGGCCGGGGCGCAGCTTCGCCCGGTGCAGCCGGTTGGCGACCGCCCTGTAGAGGATGTCGTTCACGAGCGTGGACTTGCCCGAGCCGGAGACGCCGGTCACGCAGCAGAACGTCCCGAGCGGGAACTGCACGTCGATCTTCTTCAGGTTGTGCTGCTCGGCGCCCACGATCTCGATCGCGCCCTTGGGCTTGCGCCGCTCCGCGGGCACCGCGATCTGCCGCTTGCCCGCGAGGTACTGGCCGGTGAGCGACTGCGAGACCCGCTTCACGGCGGCGGGAGACCCCTGCGCGACGATCCGGCCGCCGTGCTCGCCGGCGCCCGGCCCGAGGTCGACGATGTGGTCCGCGGCCCGCATCGTGCCCTCGTCGTGCTCCACCACGATCACGGTGTTGCCGAGGTCGCGCAGCCGCGCCAGCATGTCGAGCAGCTTGTGGTTGTCGCGCTGGTGCAGGCCGATCGAGGGCTCGTCGAGGATGTAGAGCACGCCCACGAGGCTCGACCCGATCTGGGTCGCGAGGCGGATCCGCTGCGCCTCGCCGCCGGACAGCGTCGCGGCGGCGCGCTCGAGCGTCAGGTAGCCGACCCCGACCGCGTCCAGGAAGCGCAGGCGCTCGACGATCTCCTTCAGGATCCGCGACGCGATCTGTCGCTCCGCCTCGCCGAGCTTCAGGGAGTCGAGCCAGCCGATCGCATCCCGCGCCGAGGTCCGCGTGAACTCGTGGATGCCGAGACCCCCCGACCTTGACGGCGAGGCTCTCCGGTCGCAGGCGCGCGCCGTGGCACTCCGGGCAGGGGCGCACCGACATGTACTCCTCGATCCGCTCGCGCGAGTACTCGGAGTCGGTCTCGAGGTAGCGGCGCTCGAGGCTCGTGACGACCCCCTCGAGCGGCGCCATGTAGGACCGCCGGCGGCCCATCCGGTTCCGATAGGAGACGTAGACGCGCTCGCCCTCCTCCCCGTAGAGGAAGAGGTCCTGGTCGGACTCGGCCATGTCCTCCCACGGCACGTCGAGGTCGATCGCGTACTTCTCGCCGATCGCCTGCGCGAGCTGCTCGTAGTAGTCCGCGCCGGAGCTCCACGGCAGGATCGCGCCCTCGTTGATCGAGAGGCTCGGGTCGAAGACCAGCTCGGGGTCGATCTCCATCTGGGAGCCGAGCCCGGTGCACCGCGGGCACGCTCCGTGCGGTGAGTTGAACGAGAAGATCCGCGGCTCGAGCTCCGGCATCGAGGTGCCGCACGTGAGGCAGGAGAACTTCTCCGAGAAGACCAGCGTGCCCGCCGACTCCCGCGCCCGCTTGGCCCCGGTCGAGTACGGCTTCTCCGCACCCTCGGCGGACCCGTCCGACGGCTTGCCGGCGGACGGCACTTTCTCGATCTCGACGAGGCCGTCCGCGAGCGCGACCGCGGTCTCGACCGAGTCCGCGAGGCGCTTTCGCACGTCCGGCTTCATCGAGAGCCGGTCCACGATCACGGCGATGTCGTGCTTGTACTTCTTGTCGAGCTCGATCTCGTCCTCGAGCCGCCGCACCTCTCCGTCGATCTTCGCGCGGGTGTACCCCTCGGAGCGGAGCTCCTCGAGCAGGTCCTTGTACTCGCCCTTGCGGCCGCGCACGACCGGCGCCTCGACCATGAAGCGCGTGCCCTCGTCGAGCGTCATCACGTGGTCGACGATCTGCTCGACCGACTGGCCGGCGATCGGCGCCCCGCAGTTGTGGCAGTGCGGGTGCCCGATGCGGGCCCACAGCAGCCTCAGGTAGTCGTAGATCTCGGTCACGGTCCCGACGGTCGACCGCGGGTTGCGGGAGGTCGTCTTCTGGTCGATCGAGATCGCCGGCGACAGCCCCTCGATCGAGTCCACGTCGGGCTTGTCCATCTGGCCCAGGAACTGGCGGGCGTACGCCGACAGCGACTCGACATAGCGGCGCTGGCCCTCGGCGTAGATCGTGTCGAAGGCGAGGCTCGACTTCCCGGACCCCGAGAGCCCGGTGATGACGATCAGGGCGTCGCGCGGCAGCTCGAGGGAGATGTCCTTGAGGTTGTGCTCGCGCGCACCCGAGATGCGGATGCGGTCGTCGGCGGCGGCCATTGCTCCAATTGTATGGAGGCGGTCCAGGCTGCCTTTTCGGCCAGTCCGAGTGAGGTTGTTGGCGGGAAGGCGTATAAACCCCCGGAATGCGAAAAGCTGTCCTGGGTGCCATGGGGGTGATCTGGGGGGGAGCGCTGGCGATCGGCTGGATCGCCGGCACGGACGGCACGTTGCCGGGGCTGGGGACGCCGCACGAGTTCGGCCGCTGGCTGGCGCTCGCCGGAGCGCTCGCGCTGATCTATTACGGAGGGGCCTTCTTGCGGCAGGGACTCTCCGAGCAGGGCACGCCTGACGACGTCCCCGCACGCCACGTGAACCCGCGGTCGCTGCCGCCGCCGCGCCGCTAGGCCGTGGGCCCCGCCTCCGGACGCCGTACCCGGTAGAGCGGCACCCGGCGCTTGAAGCCCTTGAGCTGCCGCGTGCCCGCGTCCGACCAGTGATAGCCGTCCTCCGCGGCGTCGCGCACCTCCCGCGTCGCGAGCACGCTCGCCGGGCGTGCCACGCCGGTGACGCGGCTCGCGAGGTTCACGGGCGGGCCGTACCAGTCGCCCTCGCGGCTCACGGCCAGGCCTCCGGCGACTCCGGCGCGGAGCTGCGGGAAGTCCTCGCCCTCCCGGTCGACCGCCTCGACGAGGTCGAGCAGCGTGTCGAGCAGCGCCGGCGCCGTCGGCGCCACGAACATCACCGCGTCCCCGATCGTCTTCACCAGGCGGGTGGGCGGCGTGGTGTGCTGCAGCGCGAGCCCCGTGAGCCTGGTCCCGAGCTCCCCCAGCTCGTCGATCTCGACGCGCTCGCCGAGGCGCGTGAAGCCCACGATGTCCGCAAACCCGGCGAACACGTGGGTGGCGTTGCGGGACGTGCCGGACGCCAGCTCCTCCTGGCTGATCGCCTGGTTGCGGACGAGGTCCCGGAGGTGCAGCCGCAGGATGTACTGGAGCAGCGGCCCGAGCTTGGGCAGGAACGCGCTCGCGGCCTCCGCGTTTCGCAGCGCGAGGTCGTATTCCGTGACGCCGCTCTCGAGAAAGGTCTGCGCGGCCACCGAGCGGATCACCTCGGCGCCCTGGGCGAGCCCCCGTCCCAGCACGCGGGTGATCTCCAGCAGCCCCTCGTCCGGGATCCCGGACGAGCGCAGCTCCGCGATGATCCTGGTCGCCTCGAGGTCCTGGTCGGTGTAGGCCCGCTCGTCGGGGTCGGGACGCGCGAGCCCGGTCGCCTCTCGCGCCGCCATCAGGTAGTCGAGCGGGAGGCCCGAGCGCTCGGCGACCTCTCGCGCGGTGTGGCGCGGCTCGCCCGAGAGGACCCGGTCGAGGGGAAGGAACGCGAGCCGGTCCTCCTCGACGGCCCGCTTCAGCTCGTCCAGCGATACGCCGTCCGCCGCGAGCTCGCGCAGCAACCTCAGGCGCGCTTCGCGGGGCGCGCCCTCCGGCACGCCCTCCAGCAGCCCGGCGTCCGCGAACTCCCGGTCGCGATCGGGATCGGTTGCCGTCGTCGTGCGCGGGATACTTGGATCCTATGGCGCCGTCGAACATCGACGTCGTGAGAGCCGTGGTCGACGCCTTCAACCGCGGCGATTTCGCGACGGCCCTCGAGTTCTGCACGGAGGACGTGGAGTTCGACTGGTCGCGGCGCATGCTCGACGGCGAGGTCTTCCACGGGCACGAAGGTTTGCGCCACTTCATGCAGGACACCCTCGAGATCTTCGACGAGATCCACATTCCCGCCGAGGACGTGACGGACCTCGGCGACGACCTCGTCCTGCTGGCCGGCCGCGCCCGCTTCAGAGGGCACGCGAGCGGCCTCGACGTCGAGGCGTACGCCGCCAATCTGTGGACCGTGCGGGACGGGAAGGTCTCCCGCTTCCGCTTCTACCAGAGCAAGGAGGACGCCCTGGCGGACGTCTAGGTCTAGCTCGGCGCCTTGGCCGGGCTGTCGGCGCCCGCGCCGCGATCGAGCTCGTGGCGCAGGTCGCGGATCTCGTCGCGGAGCTTGGCCGCGTACTCGAAGCGGAGCTCCTCGGCCGCGGCGAGCATCTCCTCCTCGAGCTCCACCATCAGCTTCTCCAGCTCCGCGGGCGAGCGCACCTCCTCGTCGCGCGAGGCCCGGCGCCGGCTCGAGCGCGGCACCTGCGACTCGAGCGCGAGGAAGTCGCTCATGTCCGAGATCCCCTTCTTCACGGTCTCGGGGGTGATGCCGTGCTCGGCGTTGTAGGCGACCTGGATGGAACGCCGGCGGTTGGTCTCGCCGATCGCGGTCCGCATCGCGGCCGTCTCCTTGTCGGCGTACATCAGGACGCGGCCCCGCACGTTGCGCGCCGCGCGGCCGATCGTCTGGATCAGGCTCGTCTCCCCTCGCAGGAAGCCCTCCTTGTCGGCATCGAGGATCGCCACCAGCGACACCTCGGGCAGGTCGAGGCCCTCGCGCAGCAGGTTCACGCCGACCAGCACGTCGTATTCGCCGAGGCGCAGGTCCCGGATGATCTGGATCCGCTCGATCGTGTCGATCTCGGAGTGCAGGTAGCGCACGCGGAACCCGTACTCGAGCAGGTAGCCCGTGAGGTCCTCGGCCATCTTCTTGGTGAGGGTCGTGACGAGCACCCGCTCGTCGGCCTCGGCGCGGACCTTGATCTCGTTCATGAGGTCGTCGATCTGGTGCTTGGTCTCGCGCACCTCGACCTCGGGGTCGACGATCCCGGTCGGGCGCACGATCTGCTCGACGACGTTGGTCGAGTGCTGGCGCTCGTAGGGGCCCGGGGTCGCCGACACGAACACGATCTGCGGCACCCGCTGGAGGAACTCGTCGAAGCGGAGCGGCCGGTTGTCCATCGCCGACGGGAGCCGGAACCCGAAGTCCACGAGCGTCTGCTTGCGCGAGCGGTCCCCCTCGTACATGCCCCCGATCTGGGGCACCGTCTGATGGGACTCGTCGATGAACATCACGAAGTCGTCCGGGAAGTAGTCGATCAGCGTGTGCGGCGGCGATCCCGGCGGGCGCCCGTCGAGGATCCGCGAGTAGTTCTCGATGCCCGAGCAGAACCCCATCTCCTTGAGCATCTCCATGTCGTACTCGGTGCGCTGGCGCAGACGGTGGGCCTCGAGCTCCTTCCCGTTCGCATGCAGCCACTGCACGCGCTCCTCGAGCTCGGCGCGCATCTCGCGCAGCGATCGCTCGACGATGTCCTCGGAGGTCACGTAGTGGGTCGCCGGCCAGACCGAGACGTGGCCGAGGTCGTGGAAGATCTCGCCGGTGAGCGGGTCGAAGTGCTGGATCTGCTCGATCTCGTCGCCGAAGAGCTGGATGCGGTACGCGCTCTCCGCGTAGGCGGGATGCACCTCGAGCACCTCGCCGCGCACCCGGAAGTTGCCGCGCGCGAGGTTGACGTCGTTGCGCACGTACTGCATCGAGACGAGCTTGCGCAGGGTCAGGTCGCGGTCGATCCACTCGCCCTGCTTGAACAGGATCATCTTCTCCTTGTAGAGGTCGGGCGACCCGATCCCGTAGATGCAGGACACCGACGCGACGATGATCACGTCCTCGCGCGCGAACAGCGATGCGGTCGCGGCGTGGCGCAGGCGGTCGATCTCGTCGTTGATCGAGGAGTCCTTCTCGATGTAGAGGTCCTGGTGCGGAACGTAGGCCTCGGGCTGGTAGTAGTCGTAGTACGAGACGAAGTACTCGACCGCGTTGTCGGGGAAGAACTCGCGGAACTCGCTGCAGAGCTGGGCCGCCAGGGTCTTGTTGTGCGCGAGCACGAGCGTCGGCTTCTGGACCTGCTCGATCGATGAAGCCCATCGTCGCCGTCTTGCCCGACCCGGTCACGCCGAGCAGGGTCTGGAAGCGGTCGCCTCGCGTGACACCCTCGGCGAGCGCGGCGGTCGCCGACGGCTGGTCGGCGACGGGCGAATAGGCGGGGTTGAACCTGAACGGCGGCATCCCGGAGATGTTAGAGGCGTGCCGTACCGGCGCCGTGACGGAGTTGAGTCGTCAGAGCCCCAGCTCGCTGCGGTACGTGCTCGCGTACTCGTCGCGCTTGGCGATCACGTCGCGTGTGTAGTCGGCGGTCTCGAGGAAACGGATGTCGTCCACGGTGAGGGACTTGCCGCCCCACGCGTCCACCCGGGTGTGGCCGGCGTTGTACGCCGCCACCGCGGCCACCGCGTTGCCGTCGTAGCGGTCGAGCAGGTAGCGCAGGTACCAGCTGCCGTAGGAGATGTTGATCTGGGGGTCGGCGAGGTCGCCCTGCTCGAACTCCGTGCCGCCCGACTTGCGGGCGATGAAGTGGGCCGTGCTCGGCAGGATCTGCATCAGCCCCTTGGCCCCGGCCGACGAGGTCACGTCGCGGAACTTCGACTCGCGGTAGATCACGGCCGCGATCAGCGCCGGATCGAGGTTCTTGTCGCGGGCCTGCTGGCGGATCACGTCCTCGTGGCGCAGCGGCAGCGTGATCTCGCGGATCGCGTCGTCGACCATCGGGCGCACGGCGAGCGCACCCGCCACGAGCAGGCCGGCGAGGCCCAGCACGATGGCCATGGTGCGCCGCCGGGTCGCTCTGCGACCCGCCCGGGGCATCCGTCGCGCGCTCGTGGAGGACCCGGCCAGCGTGCGTCCTCTCACCGGCGCGCTCGCTGTCGCAACTCGTCCAGCATCGTGGCAACCGTACCTTCGAGATCGGCCAAAGACCCATCATTGCGGATCACGTAGTCCGCACGGTCCGCTTTCTCATCCTGCGTGAGCTGCCGGCCCGCCCGCCCGGCGACCCCCTCGTGCCCGCGTGCCGCGGCGCGCTCGGTCCGCAGGTCCTCGTCCGTCACGACCGCGATCGTCGCGTCGAACACCCCCTCGATGCCGGCCTCGAAGAGCAGCGGGACCTCCACCACCGCCACGTCGGGCGGCACGTCGCGACGCTCGAGCCCCATTCGCCAGGCGGCGGTGCGCTCCCCGACCCGCGGGAAGATGGTCCCCTCCAGCCAGGAGAGCTCCTCTGGGCGCTCGAAGACGATCGAGGCCACCGCGGCCCGGTCGACCTCCTCCCCGGCCACGACGCGCGCCCCCCAGCGCTCGTGCAGCAGGTCGCGCACCTCGGGTGTCCCGAGCAGCTCGTGAACGACGGCGTCACTCGAGAGCGTCGGCACGCCGAGCCGCTCGAACGCGGCCAGCGCCTCGGACTTGCCGGAGCCCAGGCCCCCGGTCAAGCCGACGAACAGCAAGTCCTAGGCTTGGTCCTCGGGCGCCGTTTCTTCCGCGGCCTCGGCCGGAGCGGCCTCCGGGGCGGAGGGCTCCTCCTCCACCGCGGCGGGCTCCTCGGCCGGCGCCTGCGACGCCTCGGCAGCTTCGGCGGCCTCGACGGCCTCGACGGCCTGCGCCTCGGGAGTGAGCTGGGCGACCTGCTCCTCGGCGGCGGGAGCGCCCTCGTCCTCGGACGCGAAGACCTCCTCCGAGAGCCCCAGGTCCGGGACTTCGCCCATCTCTGCGCCCTCGGTGGGCGGCACCTCGCGACGCTCGAGCACCTGGCCCTCGACGCGCTTCAGGCTGAGCGACAGCCGGCGGCGCTCCTCGTCGATCTCGAGGATCTTCACCTTCACCTCGTCGCCGGGCTCGACGACCTCACGCGGGTTCTCGACATGGTGCTGGGCGAGCTCGGAGATGTGGACGAGGCCCTCGACCCCCTCCATGATCTCGACGAACGCGCCGAAGCTGACGACCTTGGTGACCTTGCCCTCGAGCACGTCGCCGACGTTGTAGGTGCGCACGACGCGCTCCCACGGATCCTCCTGCGTCTGCTTGAGGCCGAGCGAGATGCGCTGGCGGTCGCGGTCGATGTCGAGCACCTTCACCGCGACGGTGTCACCGATGTTGAGGACCTCCGAAGGATGGTTGACGTGGCCCCAGGAAAGCTCGGAGATGTGTATGAGGCCGTCGATGCCGTCGAGGTCGACGAATGCGCCGAAGTCGACGATGTTGGAGATCGTCCCCTCCACGACCTGGCCCCGCTCGAGCCGGTCGAGGATCTGCTGGCGAGCCTCCTTGCGCTCCTCCTCCAGCACCGCGCGCCGCGAGAGCACGACGTTGTTGCGGCTGCGGTTCAGCTCGATGACCTTGCACTCGATCTTCTGGCCGAGGTACTCGTCGAGGTTCTGCACCCGGCGGATGTCGACGAGCGACGCGGGCAGGAACCCACGCACGCCGAGGTCGATGATCAGGCCGCCCTTGACGACCTCGATCACGGTGCCCTCGACCGGCTCGCCGGACTCGGCCGCTCCCTCGATCCGCCGCCAGGCACGCTCGAACCGGGCGCGCTTCTTCGAGAGGATGAGGCGGCCGTCCTGGTCCTCCTTGGTGAGGACCAACGCGTCGACCTCCTCGCCCAGCGAAACCTCCTCGGCCGGGTCGATCGAGCGCCGGATCGACAGCTCGTTCTGGGGGATGACGCCCTCGGACTTGTAGCCGATGTCGACGAGGACCTCGTCCTTGTCGATGCGCACGACCTGGCCGGTCACGACGTCGCCCTCCTCGAAGGAGACCATGGTCGCGTCGTAATTCGGGATCAGCTGGCCGTCGACTTCGATCATGAAGTCGATCATGCTCTGCTGCTGAGAAGGCCCCGGGGCAGCCTGAGGGGGCGCGTCGACCTGCGGCACGCGCAGAACTATAGCGTCGATCCGGTGATGGGCCGTGAGGGCCGGATCGCGTTGGTAGCCTGCCGCCAAGATGCCGAGCCGCCGCACCAAGAGGGGTGAGGAGCGCACCCGCCTGGCGGGCGACTACGACGCGATCGTCTGCGGCGCGAGCTTCGCGGGACTCGCCACCGCGCGCGAGCTCGGGGGCGCGCGCGTCCTGATGCTCGACCGCTACGAGGTCGGCGAGCGCCAGACCTCCGCCTGCGCGGCGCCGACCGCCTGGCTCCGGGCGCTCGGGCTCGAGGGCTCGATGCGGCAGTCCTTCGACCGTCTCGTGCTGCACACCCCGCACGGGACCGTGCGCTTCCCCCTCCCCTGGACGTTCTCCACCTTCGACTACCGCACGCTGTGCGAGCTGCTGGACGACCAGAACGATGCCGAGTTCGAGACCGCGACGGTCGAGGGCCGGTCGCCGGGCGAGGGTGGCCTGGTCACGGTCCGCACCGACCGCGGCGAGGTCAGCGCGCCGCTCGTCGTCGACGCCCTCGGCTGGAGGCGCGTGCTGGGCGCCGACGGCTACCAGCCCCCCGACGCGCCGCTCTCGCGCGGCCTCGAGGTGCATCCGGAGGGATCTTCCGGCGAGCTCGAGATCTGGATCGACCGCTCGATCGTGCCCGCGGGCTACGGCTGGAGCTTTCCGGCGGCCGGCGAGGTGCGAGTCGGCGTGGGCTCCTTCGACCCGCGGTTTCACGTGAAGGACCCCACGGTCGACCTCGCGGGGCGCCTGCGGCGGGACGCGGTCCGCTACCAGGGCAACTGGATCCCCCACAAGCTGCGCGAGGCGACCGACGGCGAGGTGTTCTTCGCCGGCGACTCCGCCGGCCACTGCCTGCCGCTGACCGCGGAGGGCATCCGCACCGCGTTCTACTTCGGCATCGCGCTGGGCCGCGAGCTGCGGGAGGTGCTGGAGGGCCGCGCGTCGCGCGAGGCCTCCCTGCGCCGCTACGCCGCGTTCTCGGCCGGGCACGAGCTGAAGTTCAGGTGGATGCTGCGGGCGCAGCGCCTCGTCCCGCGGGTGCCGCCGCGCGCGCTGGCGCTCGCGACGCGCGCGATGGCGACCCGTGCCTTCACGCACTGGGCCTTCGATCACTATCTGAAGGTGGCTCCGCCCGAGTTCGCGCGCGCGGCCGCTGCGCGTGCGGCGGAGCCGGCCCTGACGGCCTGAGTTTCGCCCCCGCCGCTCCGCGGGCAGCCTGCCTCGCAGACCCGAATCGAAACGGAGGCTCACATGAGCATCGTCGACAAGATCACGGGACGCGCGAAGAAGGCCGCCGGGGACCTGGCGGACGACGCGTCGCTGCGGCGCCAAGGCGCGCGCGAGGAGCGCAAGGGCGAGGCCAAGGAAGAGCTCGACCGCGCGCAGGGCAAGGTCGAGGACAAGGCGTCCGAGGTCTCGAACCTCGAACGTAAGACCTGAACCCACAGAGCTCCCGGAATTTGCGGCTAAGCAAATTCCGGCCTTCTTACGTCCGGATCACGAGCAGCGTTCCGGCGAACAGCAGCAGGACGCCGATCACGCGCGTGAGCGTGATCGGCGTTTCCTCGAGCCCGAGCCAGCCGAAGCGGTCGATCACGACGGACATCGTGAGCTGCCCCGCGACGGTCGCGGCCGTCACGCCGCCGGCGCCGAGCGTGCGCACCGTGAGCAGCACGGTCGTCACGTAGGCGGCTCCCAGGATCCCGCCGATCAGGTAGTACCACCGCACGTCGGTCGCCTTCGCGACGCTCCCGATCTCGCCGCTCACCACGACGATCCCGATCAGCAGCAGGGTGCCGACGGTGAACGAGATCGCGGCTGCCGGCATCGTGCCCGTCACCTTGCCGAGCCCGGAGTTGATCGGCGCCTGGAGCGCGATCAGTGATCCCACCACGATGGTCGCGCCGGCGGCGACGAAGGTGCGGTCCATCAGGCCCCGCGGCGGCTCGCCGCCACCTAAAGTCCTGTGAGTCGGCCTTGAGGCCGCCTCTTCGCCGAACATCGAGGCGGCTTCGCCGCCACCTAAAGTCCTGTGAGTCGGCCTTGAGGCCGCCTCTTCTAATCATTTGGCGTCCATCCAGTTCTCGCCCGAACCGACGTCGACGACCAGCGGGGGGTCCAGCTCGAACGCCCCCTCCATCTCCCGCCGGATGATCGCGCTGGCCGGATCGACCTCGTCCGCCGGGCCCTCGAACAGCAGCTCGTCGTGGATCGTCAGCACGAGGCGCGTGGCGAGGCCCGAATCGCGCAGCGCGGCGTCCGCCCGGACCATCGCGATCTTGATGATGTCGGCCGCGGTCCCCTGGATGATCGTGTTGACGGCGAGGCGCTCGCCCAGCGAGCGGGTCTGGTACTTGCGCGAGCGCAGCTCGGGGATGTCCCGCCGGCGCCCGAACAGGGTCGTCACGTAGCCGCGCTCGGCCGCGTCCACGATCGTCTGGTCGATGAACCGGCGCACCGCGGGGAATCGGCCCAGGTAGCGCTCGATGTACTCGGCCGCCTCCTCGTGCGGGATGTCGAGCTGCTCCGACAGGCCGTGCGCGCTGAGGCCGTAGACGATCCCGAAGTTCACCGCCTTCGCCCGCGAGCGCTCCCCGGGCCCGATGTCGGCGGGGTCGAGCTTCAGGACCTCGGCCGCCGTCGCCGCGTGCACGTCCTCCCCGCGCTCGAAGATGTCCTTCAGCACCTGCTCGCCCGCGACGTGCGCGAGGATCCGCAGCTCCACCTGCGAGTAGTCGGCGGAGATCAGCCGGCATCCGTCCTCCGCGATGAAGCAGCTGCGGATCTGGCGGCCGAGCGCCGTGCGGATCGGGATGTTCTGGAGGTTCGGGTCGGTGCTCGACAGGCGGCCGGTGGTGGTCGCGGTCTGGTTGAAGGTCGTGTGCAGGCGGCCGGTGCGCTCCGAGATCAGCGCGGGCAGCGAGTCCAGGTACGTGCTCTTGAGCTTGGAGAGCTCGCGCCACTTCTCGATCAGCGGCACGATCTCGTGCTCACCGCGGATCGCGCGCAGCACCCGCGCGTCGGTCGAGAACCCGGTCTTCCCGCGCCGCTTGCGGCTCAGCTCCAGCTTCTCGAACAGCACGCGCGAGAGCTGCTGCGGCGAGCCGATCGTGAACTCCTCCCCCGCGAGCTCCCAGATCCGGTGCTCGAGCTCGTCGATCTCCTCGGACACGCGCGCCGCGGTCTCGCCCAGCCGGTAGGTGTCGAGCTTCACGCCCTGGCGCTCGAGGCGGTACAGGACCTCGACCAGCGGCAGCTCGATCTCCTCGAGCAGCCCGCGCAGCTCGAGCCGGTCGACCTCGGGCTGCTGGCCCTCCCACAGCGCGCGCACCTGGAGCGCGTGCTGGGCCGCCTCGTCGCCGCCTTCGACGACCGCCTCGATCCCCTCCTGCTCGACCAGCTCGTCCAGCGGGTAGCGGCGGCGCGCCGGGTCGATCAGGTACGCGGCGACCGCGGTGTCCCACACCAGCGGCGTGTCGCTGAGGTCGTCGCCGCCGACCGTGCGGGCGATCGTCTTCCAGTCGTGCGCGACCACCTCGCCGGATGCCGTGACGACTTCCGCAAGCGTGTCCGCCGTGCCGGTCACGACCTCGGCCCCGAGCGCCGCGGCCCAGTGCACGGTCTCCCCGTCCCGCCGGGCGACGAGCGGGACCGGCGCGGCGGCGAGGTCGGCGAGCGACCCCTCGCGCACGGTGGCCTCGACGTGCCGCTCGCCCTTCTGGCGCGGCGCGGCCTCGTGCGCGCCGAGCGCCTCCTCGAGTCGTCGCAGCGGCTCGCGCAGCTCGAAGCGGTTGAACACCTCGCGCAGCTTGGAGCGATCGGGCTCGCGGTCGGCCACCTGGATCACGTCCACGCCCGCGTCGATGTCGCGGTGGAGCGTCGCGAGGCTCTTCGAGATCCGGGCCAGATCGGCGTTCTCACGCAGGTTCTGGCGGCGCTTCTCGCCCGAGATCGCGTCGATGTTCGCCAGCACCTCCTCGAGCGACCCGTACTGCTGGAGCAGCTGGGCGGCGGTCTTGTCGCCGATCCCCGGGACGCCGGGGATGTTGTCCGAGGTGTCCCCCTTCAACCCGATGAAGTCCGTCACCAGCTCGGGCGGGATCCCGTAGCGCTCGACAACCCCGTCGCGGTCGTAGACGCGCGTGTCGGTGATCCCCCGCGAGGTCGTCATCACGCGGACCGTCCCGTTGTCGGGAAGCTGGTAGGCGTCGCGGTCGCCGGTCACGATCATCACCGGGATCCCGGCCTCCTTGGCGCGCTCGGCGAGGCTCGCGATCACGTCGTCGGCCTCGTAGCCCTCGACGCGCACGTTCTCGTACCCGAAGGCCTCGACCAGCGGCTCGAGGTGGGGCCACTGGTCGCGCAGCAGGTCGGGCCTCGACTTCCGCTCCGCCTTGTAGGGCTCGTACTCCTGCTCGCGGCCCGACATGCCGGCGTCCCAGACCACGATCGTCGCCTTCGGCCCGTACTCGGTGAGGATCTTCACCAGCATGCTGGCGAACCCGAAGATCGCGTTCGTGGGCTCGCCGCGCGAGGTCGCGATCGTGTCCGGCAGCGCGAAGAAAGCCCGGTACGCCAGGCTGTTGCCGTCGATCAGGAAGAGCTCGCGGTCCGCCATCGCGGCCCAATCATAGGAATCGGTGCGGAGTCGGCCGGAAACCCGTCGCAGGCGTCGAACCTTCCAAAAGTATGATTAGCCCTGCAATCACGAAGAAGGCGCGAAAGCGCCGCAGGCAGGGGACCATGTCGGTAACGCCGAGTGCTTCATACAGTCTGACGCTGCGCGTCGAGCTCCAGAACGAGCCCGGCATGCTCGGCGAGGTCACGTCCGCGATCGGCGAGAGCGGCGGATCCGTGGGCGCGATCGACATCGTCAAGGCCGACGGCGGCAAGCTCGTGCGCGACATCACGGTCGACGCGCCGAGCCAGGAGAGTTGGGAGCCGATCATGCAGGCCGTGCGCGAGATCGAGGGCATCGAGCTGCTCGACGTCACCGACCGCACCTTCAACATGCACAAGGGCGGCAAGATCGCGCAGGAGAACAAGCACCCCCTGAACAACCGGGACGACCTCTCGATGGCCTACACCCCGGGCGTCGCGCGTGTCTGCCGTGCGATCCAGGAGAACCCGGACCTCGCCTTCCGCTACACGATCAAGCGCAACTACGTGGCGGTCGTCAGCGACGGCTCCGCGGTGCTCGGCCTCGGCGACATCGGGCCGCGCGCCGCGATGCCCGTGATGGAGGGCAAGGCGATGCTGCTGAAGGAGTTCGGAGGCGTCGACGCCTTCCCGATCTGCCTGGACACGAAGGACCCGGACGAGATCGTCGCCACGGTGAAGGCGATCGCACCCGGCTTCGGCGGCATCAATCTCGAGGACATCTCCTCCCCGCGCTGCTTCGAGATCGAGGACCGCCTCAAGGCCGAGCTCGACATCCCCGTCTTCCACGACGACCAGCACGGGACGGCAGTGGTGGTGATGGCCGCGCTCTTCAACGCGCTCAAGATCACGGGCAAGCGCCTCGAGAACCTGCAGGTCGCGATGGTCGGCCTCGGCGCCGCGGGCATCGCGGTGACGCGCATGCTGCTGCAGGTCGGCGTCGACGACATCATCGGCTGCGACACCAACGGCGCGATCTACGTCGGCCGCGAGGACTGGGACGAGATGCACCCGCTCAAGCGCTGGTACGCGGAGAGCACCAACCGCGAGCGGCGCAGCGGGGGCCCCGCGGACGTGCTCGAGGGCGCGGACCTCTTCATCGGAGTCTCCGGGCCGGGCGTGGTCGACGCGGAGGACCTCGACCGCATGAACGACGACGCGATGGTCTTCGCGATGGCCAACCCCGAGCCCGAGGTGATGCCCGAGGAGGCTGCCGCGCACGCGCGCATCGTCGCCACCGGGCGCTCCGACTACCCCAACCAGATCAACAACGTGCTGTGCTTCCCGGGCCTGTTCCGGGGAGCGCTCGACGCCCGCGCGACGACGATCACGGACGAGATGAAGCTTGCCGCCGCCTACGGCATCGCCGAGGTGATCTCTCCCTCGGAGCTGTCCGAGGACTACATCATCCCGAGCGTCTTCGACCGCCGCGTGGCGGAGGCGGTCGCGAAGGCCGTCGCCGACGAGGCCCGCCGCGCCGGCCTCGCGCGCGAGACGCCCGGCACGGACGTCGCGGCTTCCGACGGCGTGCAGGTCGCCCGCGCCTAGTACCACCAGCTCCTAGCCGGCCGGGCTGCCCCGCAGCGGCGCGGCGAACACCAGGCGCCCGTTCTTCACGCGATACCCCGCGAGGCGGTCGAGCGACGTGTCGCCGTTGTCGTCGATCGAGAAGGTGCCGACGGCGCTCTCGAACGCGGTCGTGCCGAGCGCTTCCTCCACCACCCGGTCGCGCTCGTCCGCGTCATTCCCGGCGCGCCGGATCGCGTCGAGCAGCAGCGTCATCGCCGCGTGGCCGTAGGCCGCGTACGGGTCGGGCGGCACCCCGAACTCGCGCCGGTAGTCGGCGGCGAACTGCTGCCCGCGCGGCGGCAGGCGGCGCGGGTCCTGCGCGACCGAGGTGAGGTAGGTGCGCGCCTCCGCCGAGCCGAGGCGCCCGTAGAACTCCGGCACCAGCAGGTTGCTGGAGCCGACCTTGACCGCCCTCGGAACGGCAGCGCTGAGGTCTCGCCAGAGCCGCACCGCGTTGCTGTCGGCGCCGCCCCCGAAGTAGACGGCGTCCGGCTGCACCCGCGCGATGTCGCGCACGAGGTCGCGGTAGTCGTCCGCGCGCGGGTCCATCCGCTCCTGGCCCACCACGCGCAGGCCCTCCTTCTTGGCCGCGTCGACGTAGAGCTCCGACAGGCCGTCGCCCTCGAGCGACCGGTCGCCCAGCACGAACACGGTCCGCGCGCCGAGACGGCGTGTCCAGCGCGCCGCGGCGGAGGCCTGGACGTCGTCGGCCGGGACGACGCGCGCAAAGGTGCGCTCGCCGGACGGATAGAACTTCTCCGGCTCGCCGGCCTCCGCGCCCGGGGCGAACTTCGTGAGCCCGACGGCCGTGGACGCGGGGCTCACCTGCACGAACCCGGCCTCGTTGCTGATCGGCAGCGAGATCGCCGTCGCCCCGGAGTCGAAGTCCCCCAGGTAGGCGATCGTGCGGGTGTTCTCGACGGCCTTGCGCGCGTTCTCCGCGGTCTTGTCGGGATCCCATCCGACGCGGTCCCCGCCCGCGGTCGCGTCGTCGGCCGACGCGAAGTTGATCTTGAAGTCGCCGACCTTCCCGCCGGCCTCGCGCAGCGCCAGCTTCTCGGCGTTGACGATGCTCTGCGCCTCGTCGGCGTGCGGGCCCTGGAGGGGCAGGCTCGAGAAGATCGTGAGCGTGTCGCCGGGCACGCGGCCCGCGCGGCTCTGTTCGTCACCGCAGCCGGTCAGGGCCGCGAGCGTGGCGGCGGCGCAGGCGACAGCCAGCAGGCTTTTCGGGATGGAGACGGTCAAAGCGGAGGGGCGGGCGGGCGATTCTAAGGCCGCCGACCTATATTGCGTCGCATGAAGATCGGGGTGCTCACCGCGGGCGGCGACTGCCCCGGCCTCAATGCGGTGATCCGCGCGGTGACGCGCAAGTCGCTCGCCGGCGGACACGAGGTGGCCGGCCTCTGGCGTGGCTATGCGGGTCTCGCGGAGCGCAGCTACGTGCCGCTGGACATGCGCGCGGTCTCGGGCATCCTCCCGCTCGGCGGCACGATCGTCTCGACCTCGAGCTATGACCCCTACCGCCACGACGACGGCGTCCGGAAGGTGATGGCCGCGTTCGAGGAGGACGGATTCGGGGCCGTGGTGGCGATCGGGGGCGAGCACACGATGGGCATCACGCGCCGCCTGCACGAGGAAGGGCTGCCGGTGGTGGGCGTGCCCAAGACGATCGACAACGACGTTCCCTGCACGGACTTCACCTTCGGTTTCGACACGGCGGTGCAGATCGCCACCGACGCGATCGACCGCCTCCACACGACCGCGGAGTCGCACGACCGCGTGATGGTGGTCGAGGTGATGGGCCGCAACACGGGCTGGATCGCCGTGTTCAGCGGGATCGCCGGCGGCGCCGACGCGATCGTGATCCCGGAGCTCGAGCTCACGGTCGAGGAGATCGGAGACTCGATCAACAAGCGCCACGAGCGCGGCAAGAACTTCTCGATCGTGGTGGTCGCAGAGGGCGCGGAGCTTGCCTTCTCCTCGGGCGAGAAGCGCCAGGTGCGGGCGTCCCCCGAGACCGACAACTACGGGTATCCGAGGCTCGGCGGCATCGGCATCGCGCTCGCGCGCGAGATCGAGGAGCGCACCGGCTTCGAGACCCGCGTCACGACGCTCGGGCACGTCCAGCGCGGGGGCACCCCCACCGCCACCGACCGCGTGCTCGCGACGCGCTACGGGATCAAGGCCGCGGAGCTCGCGATGAGCGGGGAGTTCGGCCGCATGGCGGCGCTGCACGGGACCGAGATGACGAGCGTCCCGCTGGCCGAGGTCGTGGGCGTGAAGCAGGTCGACCTCGGGTACCTGAGGTTGGCCGCGACCTTCTTCGGGTAAGGCTCAAATCCCGGGAAGGAAGCCTGCAAAGCAGGCATACTCCGGTCTGCCCAGTGGAAGCGCGATCGATCTCAGCTGACGTTGACCTGCCGCTCCGGGAGCGGTTGCGCGAGACGGGCCCCGTACGGCTCGCGGCGCGCAATCCGGAGTACACGGCGGTCGCGGTCATCGCCCTCGGCATCCTGATCCTGATCGCGCGGCACGGGCTGCACGACGTTGCCCAGACCGCGCTCAACGGGCTTTCGCTGGGATCGGTCTACGCGCTCGGTGCAGTCGGCCTCACGCTCGTCTACGGGATCCTGAAGCTCACGAACTTCGCCCACGGGGACTTCCTCACGTTCGGCGCCTACATGGCGTTCCTCGTGAACGTCACCTGGGGCGGGCCGCTCGTGCTCGGCATCCTGCTCGGGATCGTCGCGACCGCCCTGCTCGGCGTCGCCACCGAGAAGGCCATGTGGGGTCCGATGCGGGCGCGCGGGGCCGGCCTGCTGCAGCTGCTCCTGATGTCGATCGGGCTCGCGTTCCTGATCCGCTACACGATCCAGTTCATCTGGGGCACGCAGGTGCGGGGCCTCGACGTGAACGTGACCGACACGGTCGAGTTCCTCGGCCTGCGCATCGGGCGCACCGACCTGATCGTGATCGTGATCGGCTTCGTGACACTGCTGGCGATCGGGCTGATGCTCAAGTACTCGCTGCTGGGCAAGCGCATGCGCGCGCTGTCGGACAACTTCGACCTTGCGGAGACGTCGGGCATCGACACCTCGCGCGTCGTGCTCTACACGTGGATCTTCGCCGGCGGCCTGGCCGGTCTCGCCGGGGTGCTCGCCGGCGCTGTGACCACGATCCGGCCGGAGTTCGGCTTCGAGCTGCTGCTGCCGATCTTCGCCGCCGTGATCCTGGGCGGCATCGGCGACGCGTTCGGTGCGCTGGCCGGCGGGATCGTGCTCGGGTCTCGTGATCGAGCTGTCCACGCTCGAGATCGAGCCGCGCTGGAAGATCGCCGTCGGTTTCGCCGTGCTGATCATCGTGCTGTTCGTGCGCCCCCAGGGGATCTTCGGAAAGGCGACCGCGATATGACCCTGCCGTTCGGCGTCACCTTCGACGCCTTCACCGACTTCGGCTTCTGGACGAGCGTCGGCATCCTCGCCGGCACATACACCCTCTTCACCCTCGGACTGCAGCTCAACGTCGGCTACACGGGAATCGTCAACTTCGGGCAGGCCGGCTTCATGGCGATCGGCGCCTACGCGATGGGCATCCTGGTCGTGAAGGCGGGCTGGTCGTTCTGGCTCGCGATGCCCGCGGCGGTCGGCTTCGCGATCGCCTTCGGCCTGCTTGTCGGGCCTGCCGTCGCTGCGCCTGCGCGCGGACTACTTCGCGATCGCGACGATCGCGGCCGCCGAGATCGTGCGGTTGACCGCGCAGAACGCGCGTGACCTGACCGGGGGCAACCAGGGCCTGTTCGGCTTCGACGAGTCCTGGAACAGCCTCTCGGACCAGATCGACAGCTGGCTCCAGTCGCTCGGGTGGAGCGACCCGGAGACGCTGTTCCCGCTGTTCATCATGGTGTGGCTGACCGCGCTGGCCGCGACGCTGCTGCTGCACTTCGCCCAGAAGTCCCCGTGGGGGCGCGTCCTGCGGGCCGTCCGCGAGGACGAGGACGCCGCGCGGGCGCTCGGCAAGAACACGCTTGCCTACAAGCTCCAGTCGCTCGCGATCGCCGCCACGCTGGGCGCGTTCGCGGGCTTCTTCCTCGCGATCAACCTGAACTTCCTGAACCCCGACGAGTTCGAGCCCGTGTTCACGTTCATCGGCTACGCCGTGCTCGTGCTCGGCGGCCTCGCGACCTACTGGGGCGTGGCGCTCGGCGCGATCATCATGTGGACCGTCCTCGAGGGCACCAGGTTCGTGGACCTCCCGATCAGCGCCGAGCGGGAGGCCGCGGTGCGCTTCATGATCGTCGGGCTCGTGCTGATCCTGCTGATGGCCTTCCGGCCGCAGGGCATGTTCGGCAAGAAGGAGGAGATGGTGCTCGGTGAGTGAGGCGAGCGCGCCCGCGATCGAACCCCGGCGGACGGCGGACGGCGGACGGCCGATCCTGCAGGTCCGGGAGCTCGTCAAGCACTTCGGCGGAATCCTGGCCGTGAACGGCGCGACCCTCGACGTCGAGCAAGGCTCGGTCACGGCGCTGATCGGCCCGAACGGCGCCGGAAAGACCACGCTCTTCAACGTGATCACCGGCTTCTACCGTGCCGACCGCGGCTCGGTCCGCCTGCAGGGACAGGAGATCCTCAGGCAGCCACCTCACGTGGTCGCGCGCCTCGGCATGGTGCGCACCTTCCAGATCACGAAGGCACTCTCGCGCATGCCGGTGATCGACAACATGATGCTTGCCGCGCCCGACCAGCCGGGCGAGCGTCTCTACAACCTCGTCGTCCGCCCCCGGTCCTCGCGGGCGCGCGAGCGCGAGGTTCGCGAGCGCGCCGAGGAGCTGCTCGAGGTCTTCCAGCTGACGAAGCTCGCGGACGAGTACGCGGGCGTGCTGTCGGGTGGCCAGCGCAAGCTGCTCGAGTTCGCCCGCGCCCTGATGGCGGAGCCGAAGGTCCTGCTGCTCGACGAGCCGATGGCCGGCATCAACCCCACCCTCGGCGCGCGCCTGCTCGAGCACATCCACAGGCTGCGGGCCGAGCGCGGCATGACCTTCCTGTTCGTGGAGCACGACATGGAGGTCGTGATGGGGCACTCGGACCGCGTGATCGTGATGGCGGAAGGGCGAGTGATCGCAACCGGCCCGCCCGAGGAGGTGCGTCGCGACAAGCGCGTGATCGACGCCTACCTCGGCGGCGGCGCGGCAATCGGCGAGGAGCATCCGGCGTGAGCGACGAACGAAGCGATCCTCGCCACGCAGCACCTGGTCGCGGGCTACGTGCGCGAGGTCGACATCCTCAACGGCGTCACGATCGACGTCGCCGAGGGCGACATCGTGACCGTGGTCGGTCCCAACGGCGCCGGCAAGTCGACCCTGATCAAGACCATCTTCGGCCTGCTGAAGCCGCGTGAAGGCAGCGTCCGGCTGCGCGGCGAGGACATCACCGGCGCCAAGCCCCACACGATCACGCGCCGCGGGATGAACTACGTGCCCCAGCTCGACAACGTGTTCCCGAGCCTGACCGTCGAGGAGAACCTCGAGGTCGGGTCGCTGGACAGCGCGCGCACGGACGAGCACATCGAGCGCATGTACGAGCTGTTCCCGCGCCTGGGGGAGCGGCGCAGGCAGGCCGTCGGCACGATGAGCGGCGGCGAGCGCCAGATGGTCGCGATGGCCCGTGCGCTGATGACCGACCCGCAGGTGCTGCTGCTCGACGAGCCCTCCGCCGGGCTCGCGCCCGCGTTCGTGGAGGCGATCTTCGAGAAGATCGCCGACATCAACCGGGAGGGGGTCACGATCGTGATGGTCGAGCAGAACGCGCGGCGCGCGCTCGCGATGTCGGACCGCGGATACGTGCTCGACGTCGGCAGGAACGCCTTCGAGGGGAAGGGCGACGAGCTGCTCTCGGACGACCAGGTCGCCCAGCTCTACCTCGGCGGCCGTGCGCGCATGCGGCAGGCCGAGCAGGGTAACGACGCCCGGACGTGAGACGGCCGGGGCGCTGGGCCCCGGCCGTCTCGAGCACTTCGCCTGCTTGGGTCGCTAGCCCTGCGGCGTCTCGACCGGCGTCTCGTCGAACACGTCGATCTTCCCGTCCTTGTAGCGGTACAGGTCGTACACGCCGGCGGTCGGGTCGCCATCGTCGTTGAGGTTGATCGGCCCGGAGGCCCCCTCGTAGTCGATGTCGTCGCCGTTCTCGAGCGCCTTGATCGCGTCCGGCAGCTGCTCCCAGGTGTACTTCTGGCCACCCGGGCCGGTGAGGTCCTGCAGCTCCTTCGCCATGTCCTCGCCGTCGGTGCTGCCGGCGGCCACGGCCGCGAGGTAGCAGAGGATCACGGCGTCGAAGTTCTGAGCGTCGAACGTCTGACGCTCAGGACCAGGGGCGTCCGTGTACAGCTTGTCGAACGCCTCCGACGCGCTGCCGGAATCGGGCGAGCCCGGTGCCGTGCCGCGCATGCCCTCGGTCGCGTCGCGGCCCGCGTCCTTGGGCAGGGCGCTCGCGGCGAGGCCGTCGGTGATGAACGACTTCTTCGGGTCCCAGTTGCCCGTGCGCACGAGCGCGGGGCCCACCTTCTGATAGGTCTCGGGGAAGTCGACGATGACCCAGCCGTCGGGGTTGCCCGACGTGATCTTCGCGGCCTCCGAGTTGTAGCTCGGCTGCTTGGGGTCGTAGATCACCCGCTCGCCGATCTGGCCGCCCTTCTCCTCCCACGCCTTGGTGAACGTGTCGGAGAGGCCGGTCCCGTACGCGTCGTTGCGGGCGCCGATGTTGATCGTCTTGCCCTGCGCCCCGCCGAGCGCGTCCTCCACGGTGTTCGACAGCGCCGGGCCCTGGAAGCGGTCCGGCGGAGACGTGCGGTTCATCAGCCCGTTGTCGTCGAGTCCGGTGATCTCGTCGCCCGTCGACGCGGGCGAGATCTGCAGCACGCCCTCGCGAATCGAGACCGACCGGGCGACCGGTATCGACACCGATGAGGCCCACGACCCGGCCAGGCACGTGGCGTTCTCGGCGCTCACGAGCTTGCGAGCCGCCTGGACGCCGGCCTGCGGGTCGGTCTGGTCGTCCTCGTGGACGACCTTGACCGTGTGGTCCGCGCCGGCCTCCTTGGCCGCCGCGTTGATCTGGTCGACCGCCAGGTCGGCGGCCTTGCGGCCCGGAGGACCGAAGTCCGACAGGTCGCCGGTCAGCGGCACGAGGTCGCCGATCGTCAGGTTGAGCGTCTTCTCGCCGCCACCGCCGCCGTCGTCGCCACAGGCGGCAATGCCGAGCGTGGCAGCGAGTGCGAGGCTTGCGACCAGGAGAGGCAGAATTCTCGTTCGCCTCAAGTTCCCTCCTCTTGAAAGGTGTTACCTCAGCGTCCCGCGCCCGCGTAGCGGGGGCCACGCGCGAACGGGCACCGCAAGGCATATCGGATTCCGGCCCATTCTGTACCCCGGGGGCGACACCTGCCAAACGGCGCGGCGCGGAGGCCCCGGTTCGGGCCTGCTAGGCGGAGGACTTCTTGGCGCGGCTCTCGGCCATCTGGGCGAGCACGCCGATGCCGAGGACGCCGAGCGAGATCACGCCCGCCGCGTCCTGGGCCAGTCCGGTGGCCCAGAGCACGATGAACAGGCACATCCCGAACGTGAAGCCGAGGAATACCCACATAGGCGCGGCAGTCTACCCGCCGGGGTGGCGCAGGGCCGCGGCGCTGTCCCTCAGGAAGGCGCGCACGTCCTCGAGACCCGCCTCCAGGGTGGAGGCCTCGGCCACGGCCCGCACCAGCCTGCTCCCGATGATCACGCCGTCGGCGATGCCGCCGACCTCCGCGGCCTGCTCCGGCGTGCCGACCCCGAAGCCCACCGCCACGGGAATGTCCGTCGCATCGCGAACACGCTGCACGACGTCCCCGAGCGTGGGCGGCAGCGCCGCGCGCTCGCCCGTCACGCCGGTGACGGACACGACGTACACGAAGCCGCGCGCGACCTCGGCGATCTCGCGCACCTCGTCCGGCGGGGTCGTGGGCGCCACGAGCGGCACGAGCGCGATGCCCGCGGCGTCGCACGCCGCGCGGAGGTCGCCCGCCTCCGCGGCCGGCATGTCGGGCACGATCAGCCCCGAGACCCCGCGCGCCGCGAGCAGGTCCGCAGCCCGCTCGAAGCCGCGCGTCAACAGCAGGTTCGCGTAACACATCACCACCACCGGCACGTCCACGGCGAGCGGTGCGCCCACCTCGTCGAGCACGCGTTCGAAGGTGACGCCCGCCTCCAGCGCGCGCTGGCCCGCGGCCTGGATCGCCGGCCCGTCCGCCAGCGGGTCGGAGAAGGGCACGCCCAGCTCGACGAGGTCCGCGTGCTCCGCGTAGGCGCGCCCCACGGCGAGCGAGTCCTCGAGCGAGGGAAAGCCGCCCATCAGGTAGGGCATCAGCGCGGCGCGCGGACCGGAGAAGGCGGCCGCGATCCGGGCGGCGCCGGTCTCGACCTGCGCCTCAGTCATCGCGCGAGAGGACCTCGGCGAGGTCCTTGTCGCCGCGGCCGCTGAGCGTCACGAGCGTGATCGATTCCGCCGGAGCGGGGTTCGCCAGCACCCAGGCGATCGCGTGCGAGGGCTCGAGCGCCGGGATGATGCCCTCGAGCCGCGACAGCTCGCGAAACGCGGCGACGGCGTCGTCGTCGGTGACCGACACGTAGCGCACGCGGCCGGTGTCGCGCAGGTACGCGTGCTCGGGTCCCACGCCGGGGTAGTCGAGGCCGGCGGAGATCGAGTGCGCCTCGAGGATCTGCCCGTCCTCGTCCTGCAGCACCGACGAGAGCGCGCCGTGCAGCACGCCTTCGCGCCCGGCCGCCAGCGACGCTCCGTGGCGCCCTTCGAGCCCCTCCCCCGCCGCCTCGACCCCGACGAGGCCCACCGGGTCGTCCGCGACGAACGCGGCAAAGGTGCCGATCGCGTTGCTTCCCCCGCCCACGCAGGCGATCACCCGCTCGGGCAGGCGGCCCGCGGCCTCGAGCACCTGCGCGCGCGCCTCGTCGCCGATCACGCGCTGGAGGTCGCGCACGAGCGCCGGGTAGGGCGCCGGGCCGACCGCGGAGCCGATCACGTAATGGGTGGTCGCGACGTTCGCGACCCAGTCGCGGATCGCGGCGCTGACCGCCTCCTTGAGGGTGCGCGCGCCCGCCTCGACGGGCTGCGACGGTCGCGCCCAGCAGGCCCATGCGCTCCACGTTCGGGCGCTGGCGGCGCATGTCCTCGGTGCCCATGTAGACGACGCACTCGAGACCGAGCAGCGCGCACGCCGTGGCCGTGGCGACGCCGTGCTGGCCGGCCCCCGTCTCCGCGATCACCCGTCGCTTGCCCATCCGCTGGGCCAGCAAGCGCCTGGCCCAACGCGTTGTTGATCTTGTGGGCGCCGGTGTGCAGCAGGTCCTCGCGCTTCAGGTACACGGTCGAGCCCACCCGCTCGGAGAGCCGCTCGGCGCGGTACAGCGGCGACGGCCGCCCGACATAGGTCGCGAGCAGGCCGTCGAGGCGGGATCGGAAGCCCGTCGTCGGCACGCGCGGCGAGCCACTCGCGCTCGAGCTCGGCGAGCGCCGGCATCAGCGTCTCCGGGACGTAGCGGCCGCCGTAGCGGCCGAAGCGCTGCTCGAGCTCGGTTGCCATCAGGCCGCGGGGGCGGCCGCCTGCTGCACGACCTCGAAGAAGCGGCGCAGCCGGTCGGGGTCCTTGATCCCGGGAGCGGCCTCGACGCCGCCCGCGACGTCGACGCCGAAGGGCCGGGCGACCGCGAGCGCCTCCTCCACGTTGTCCGGCGTGAGGCCCCCTGCGAGCACGAGCGGCGGGCGCCCCGGATGGGCGGCCGCGAGCTCCCAGTCGAAGCGCTCTCCCGTGCCGCCGTGCGTGCCCGGCACGTAGGCGTCGAGCAGATGGAAGTCGGTCCGGTAGGCGGAGAGCGCCTGGACGGCGTGGGCGTCCTTCGCGGGCATCGCCTTCATCACCTTCAGGCCGGTGCGGCGCGCCGCCTCGGCGCAGTACGAGGGCCCCTCCTCCCCGTGGAACTGGAGAAGCGTGAGCGGCACGCTGCCGAGGGTCGCGAGCACGTCGTCGAGCGGCGCGTTCACGAACACTCCCGCGACCTCGCAGCGCCGCCTGAGGGCGGTGGCGATCTCGGCCGCCGTCTCGACGTCCACCCGCCGGCGGCTCTCGGGGGCGAAGTTCAGGCCGATCGCCCAGGCGCCGCCCGCCAACGCGAGCTCGGCGTCCTCGCGCCGGGTGATCCCGCAGATCTTCACCTTCGCTGCCATGCGCCAATCGTAGAGCGAACGCACCGCGGGCCCCTTGCGGGGCCCGCGTCTGCTGCAGGAATGCCCCAAGGAGGAGGGGGCTAGCGGAAGGGGGGTGGTGCCCTCACGGGGAGGGCTGCGGTGTCTGTGGACTCTGTTGCAGGCTGGAGTTCGCGCTGGCGGGCCGCGTGCCCAGGGTCACCTTGGCCGAGCGCTGGTCCTTGCCGCGGAGCAGCGAGACCGTGACCTGGTCGCCGGGGTCCTTCGAGTCGACGACGCGGATCACGTCCTCCATCGACTTGACCTGCTTGCCGTCGATCTTCGTGATCACGTCCCCTCCCAGCAGGATGTCCGACCCGCCGATCGACACCTGGGTGTCGCCGCCGCGGATGCCGGCCTTCTTCGCGGGGCCGGTCGACCGCTGGACGAGGACGCCCTCGTCGGTCGGGAGGTTGAGGTTGTCGGACATCGACTTCGTGATCGAGACACCGGTGACCCCGAGGAAAGCGTGGTCGACCTTGCCCTTGTCCTTGAGCTGGTCCGAGATCTTCTTGACGGTGTTGATCGGGACCGCGAAGCCGATGCCCACCGATCCGCCGCCGGCGCCGCCCGTCGCGATCTGGGAGTTGATCCCGATCACGCGCCCGAAGCTGTCGAGCAGCGGGCCGCCCGAGTTGCCCGGGTTGATGGCCGCGTCGGTCTGGATCACGTTGCTGATCGAGAAGCCGTTCGGCGCCTCGAGCTGGCGCTGCAGCGCGCTCACGATGCCGGTCGTGACGGTGCGGTCGAGGCCGAAGGGGTTGCCGATCGCGACGACCGCGTCGCCGACCTGCACCTTCGAGCTGTCGCCGAGCGTGAGCGGCTTCAGGTCCACCCCGTCGGGGTTGACCTTGAGCAGCGCGACGTCGGTGCTCTCGTCGCGGCCGAGCACCTCGGCGTCGACGGTCTTGTCGTCGGCGAAGCTGACCTGGACCTTCCCGGCACCCTCGACCACGTGGGCGTTCGTGAGGATGTGGCCCTGCTTGTCGATCACGAAGCCCGAGCCGGTGGCGGTCCCGCGCTGCTCCTGCGGGAGCCCGAACGGCGAGTCCGTCTGCTGCGTGACCTCGGCGCGGATGAAGACCACGCCGGGCGCGTCACGCTTGTAGATCCCGTTGACCGTGAGCCCCGCGCCCTTGCCCTCGTCCGCCGTCGAGACCGAGCCGGGCACGGGCGACTGCACGATCGTGGTCTTCTCTTCCTTGCCGAGCACGCCGGTGGCGATCAGCAGAGCGCCGAGGATCAGGACGACGAGTCCACCGAGCAGACCTGCGACAAAAGGATTCCGAGCGCCTCGTGAGAGGCGCTCGGATACGGGTGGACGGGGAGGGTATGCCGTCACTGGTGTCCTCTTTCTAGTGGCTGGGGCTTAGAGAATGCTGAACGCGGGCTAGGGATTTCATTAGGACTTCGGTGCCGGGCGCCCACGCCTTGAGCACGGGAGCTATGCGGTCGTGGCTTCCTCGGTCCCGGCAAGGTCGCGGCACGCGGCCTCGGGGTCGTCCGAGCGCATCAGCGTCTCGCCGATCAGCACGGCGTCCACGCCGACCTCCTCGAGCTCCTCGATCTGGCGGCGGGTGCGGATGCCGCTCTCGGAGACCACCGTCTTGCCGGCGGGCACGTCCGCGAGCAGCTCGAAGGTGCGCGCGACGTCCACGCTGAAGTCGGCGAGGTTGCGGTTGTTGATCCCGATCACCTCGGCGTCGATCGCGAGCGCGGCCTCGAGCTCCTCGGCGTCGTGCACCTCGACCAGGCAGTCGAGGTCGAGCGCGGCCGCCTCCGCGTGGAGGCGCTCCAGCTCCTCGCGCTCGAGCGCCGCCACGATCAGCAGCACGGCGTCGGCCTGCACGACCGCCGCCTCGAGCAGCTGGTAGCGGTCGACCGTGAAGTCCTTGCGCAGGATCGGCAGGTCCGTGACCGCGCGTGCGGCCCGCAGGTCCGCGATCGAGCCCCCGAAGTGGTCGCTCTCGGTGAGGATCGAGAGGGCGGCCGCCCCGCCGCGCTCGTAGGCGCGTACGATCTCCTCGACCGGGTCCGCGCCGCGCGGCAGGTCGCCCGCGGCCGGGGAGCGCCGCTTGTACTCGGCGATCACCGAGATGCCGGGAGCGGCAAGCGCCTCGTTGAAGGGCCGCCCCTCGCGCCTGCCGGAGATCGCGCGCTCGAGCTCCTCGAGCGAGACCTGCTCCCGCCGGCGCTCCACCTGCGCGCGCGCCGCGCGCGTGATCTCCTCAAGCGCGCCCAACGGCCTCCCCCGGGGCGGGCGCGAGCTCGCGCGTCTTCGCCACGAACCGCTCCATCGCGTCGAGCGCGGCGCCGGAGTCGATCGCCTCCTCGGCGATGCGCACGCCCTCCTCGAAGCTCGCCGACCGGTCGGCGACGAAGAGCGCGGCGCCCGCGTTCAGGACGACGAGCGTGCGCCGGGGGCCGGCCTCGCCGCCGAGCACGGCACGCGCGGTCTCCGCGTTCTGCTCCGGGGTCCCGCCGCGCACGTCCTCGTGCGCGGCGCGCTCGAGTCCCACGCGCTCCGGCGAGACGGTGTGCTCCGTGACGCCGGCGGGAGTCACCTCGAGCAGCCGGGTGTCGCCCGCGACGCTGATCTCGTCCATCCCGTCCTCGCTGGACACGACCGCGGCGCGGCGTGCGCCGAGCTCGACCAGGGCGCCGGCGATCACCTCGAGGTAGGCGGGGTCCGAGACGCCGATCAGCTGGCGCGTCGCGCCGGCCGGGTTCGTGAGCGGCCCGAGGAAGTTGAAGATCGTGCGCACGCCCAGCTCCTTGCGCACCGGGACGACGTGCCGCATCGCCTGGTGGTGGGCCGGCGCGAACATGAAGCCGAAGCCGACCTCCTCGATGCAGTGCGCGACGGCGTCGGCCTCGAGGTCGATGCGCGCGCCGAGCGCCTCCAGCAGGTCCGCCGACCCGGAGAGGCCCGTCGCGGAGCGGTTGCCGTGCTTGGCGACGCGGCAGCCGGCGCCGGCGGCCACGAACGCCGCGGTCGTCGAGACGTTGAAGGTGGGAACGCCGCCCCCGGTCCCCGCCGTGTCGAGCAGGTCCTCCGCGTCCGGGCGCACCGGCACGGCGAGCTCGCGCATCGTGCGCGCGAGCCCGGTCAGCTCCTCGACCGTCTCGCCCTTCGTGCGCAGCGCGATCAGGAAGGCGGCGGTCTGGGCCTCGCCGACCGATCCGGCCATGATCTCCGCGAGGACCTCCTGCGCCTGCTCGGCGGTCAGGTCGTGGCCCGAGGAGACCGCGTCGATCGCGCTGGTGAGGATGTCGTTGGGCATCAGGGGTGCGATTCCAGGAAGTTGCGCAGGATACGCTTGCCGCTCACGGTAAGGACGGACTCCGGGTGGAACTGCACTCCCTCGGCCGGCAGGGTGCGGTGGCGGATCGCCATCACGGTGCCGTGCGACTCGGCCGACCGCTCCAGGTCCGCGGGCAGGTCCGGGGAGACGATCAGCGAGTGGTAGCGGCCCGCGGTCAGCGGGTTCTCGACGTCGCGGAAGATCGAGCGCCCGTCGTGGGTGACCTCGGCCGTCTTCCCGTGCACCGGCTCCCCCACCTCCACGCTGCCGCCGAACGCCTCCGCCATCGCCTGGTGGCCGAGGCACACGCCGAGCGTCGGCACGCCCTCCTCGGGGAACCTGCGCGAGGCCTCGATCGACACGCCCGCGTCGGCGGGGCGGCACGGGCCCGGGGAGATCACCACGCGGTCGGCGCCGCGCGTGAGCAGCTCGTCGACCGTGTGCACGTCGTTTCGCACCACGTCCGGCTCCGCCCCGAGCTCGCCCAGGTACTGCACGAGGTTGTAGGTGAAGCTGTCGTAGTTGTCGATCACGAGGACCCGCATCACTCCCACTCCCCCTGGCCGCAGGCGAGCTCCATGCGCCTGGAACACCGCGCCCGCCTTCGCGAGCGTCTCACGGTACTCGTAGGCCGGATCGGAGTCGGCCACCACTCCCGCCGCCCGCCTGGATGTAGGCAAGCCCGTCCTTCACGACGACCGTGCGGATGTGGATGCAGGTGTCGAGGTCGCCGGAGTAGCTGAGGTAGCCGATCGCGCCACCGTAGAAGCCGCGCTTGACCGGCTCGAGCTCGTCGATGATCTCCATCGCGCGGATCTTCGGCGCGCCGGACAGCGTGCCGGCGGGCAGGCAGGCGCGCAGCGCGTCCATCGCGCTCATCCCGGCGCGCAGCCTGCCGGACACCGAGGAGACGATGTGCATCACGTGCGAGTAGGTCTCGACGCGCATCAGGTCGTCCACCTTCGACGGTCCCGTACTCGCAGACGCGGCCGAGGTCGTTGCGGCCGAGGTCGACCAGCATCATGTGCTCCGCGCGCTCCTTCTCGTCCTCGAGCAGGCCGCGGGCGAGCTCGAGGTCCTCCTCGGGGGTCGACGCGCGCGGCCGCGTACCGGCGATCGGGCGCACCTCGGCGTGGCCGCCGCCCACCTTCAGCATCGGCTCGGGTGACGCGCCGGCGATCGCGAAGTCGTCGAACTCGAGGAAGTACATGTAGGGCGAGGGGTTGACGACGCGCAGCCCGCGGTAGATGGAAAATGGCTGGACCGGGCATGGCCCGGTCCAGCGGTGCGATGGGACGACCTGGAAAGCGTCGCCCGCGAAGATGTACTCCTTCGCCTTCGTGACGGCGGCCTCGAACTCGGGCCGCGTCATGTTGGACTCGAAGGCCGCCCGCGGATCCACCGGACGCGCCGCGGTCGCCTCGCGCCGCGGGACCGGCTGGGCGAGCAGGTCGCGCGCGCGCTCGATCAGGCCGACGGCGCCGTCGTAGGCGGCGTCGACCTCCTCGGCGCTCTCCACGAACGCGTTGACGAGGATCGTGACGCTGTGGCTCAGGTGGTCGAACACCACCAGCGCGTCCGACACCATCAGCGCCATGTCCGGAGTGCCGATGTCGTCGGGGTTGGGCTCGGGGAGCCGCTCGACCGTGCGCACGAGGTCGTATCCGAACATGCCCACGGCGCCGCCTGCGAACGGCGGCAGGCCCTCGAGCGGGGCGACGCGATAGCTCGAGAGGAAGTCGGTCACGGCGCCGAACGGGTCGGTGCCCCCGAGGTCCCGCCGCTCGCCGCCCTCCTCCGCGGTGATCGTGCCGTGCTCGTAGCGCAGGACCGCGCGCGGGCGGAAGCCGAGGAACGAGTAACGGCCGAAGCGCTGCCCCTGCTCGGCCGACTCGAGCAGGAACGCGGGCCCGCGCCCGCGCAGCTTGAGGAAGGCCGACACCGGCGTCTCGATGTCGTCGATGAACGTGTGGCGCAGCGGTATCACGTTGTAGTCGCGCGCCAGCGCGCGCGCCTCGTCGCGCGAGGGGGTGACCGGGAGGTTCGAGACGGCCACGGGGCTCATGGCCGCGAGGGTTTCATCCGCGCGACGAGCTCCTCGAACGCGTCGGCGTAGGACAGGCCGCGCGACTCGAGCACCACTCCCAGGTGGTAGAGCAGGTCGGCGGCCTCCGAGCGCAGCCGCTCGTCGCTCTCCTCGCGGCCGGCGCGCGCCACCTCCTCGGCCTCCTCCTCGACCTTCGCCCCGATCCGCTCCTGGCCGGCGCGGAAGAGCTCGGCCGTGTAGCTGCCCTCGGGCATGTCGCGACGGCGCGCGGCGAGCGTGCGCGCGAGCGCGGGCAGCGCCTCGTGGGCCGCCACCGCAGCCGTCGCCGATCGAGCGGTGGAAGCAGGTGCGCTCGCCGGTGTGGCACGCCGGGACCGGCGGGCTCGACGAGGGCGAGCAGCGCGTCGGCGTCGCAGTCGTACCTGATCGAGCGGACCCGCTGCACGTTCCCGGAGGTCGCGCCCTTGTGCCAGAGCTCGCCGCGAGAGCGGCTCCAGAAGTGGATCTCGCCGGTCGCGAGGGTGCGCTCGAGCGCCTCCTCGTTCATGTAGGCGAGGGTCAGCACCTCGCCCGTGGCCCAGTCCTGGGCCACGCACGGAACGAGGCCGGCGTCGTCGAAGGCGATCTCGCCTGGTGTTGCTCCCGGTTCGGCCTGCATTGCGGCTGATTCTACGGAGCAACGAAAACGGCTCCCGAGGGAGCCGCTTTCCTACCGGAAGTTCGTGGTGCTCTAGGCCGGCGCCGTGCCGGGCATGAAGCCCGCGCCGGGTCCGAGGATCGGGTCCGGAACGTAGGGCTCGTTGACGAGCTCCCGGACCTCCTCGCCACAGTCGTCGCAGACCATGACGTAGCGGATCTGCTTGGACTCCCTGGAATAGAAGCCGATGCCGGAGTGAAATCCCCCGTGCGAACAACCTCTCCTGCCATGCGCAGCTGCCATTCGTGTGCCCTCCTTGGTGCCGCGAACCCTGCGACCGTTTAGCGCGAACCAGCCTTAAGTTTCTAGTCGAAATCGCGGTGCCTGTCCACGGAAGTTACGGTGGACGGCGGCCGTGATCGCGCGGGTGCGTCCACTGCCCGGCATGGGGCCGTCAGGCCTCGATGCCGAGCCGGTCGAGCAGGCCCTCGTCGCGGCGCCAGCCCTTGCGCACCTTGACGGTCAGGTCGAGGTGCGCGCGGCCCCCGAGCTCGCGCTCGATCTCCTTCCGGGCGGCCGTCCCGATCGACTGGATCATGCTCCCGCCGCGTCCGATCAGGATCACCTTCTGCGACTGGCTCTCGACCCACATCACGGCTCGCACGATCGTGAGCCCGTCGTCGCGGCGCACGACGTCCTGCACGTGCACCTCGATCGAGTGGGGGATCTCCTCGCGCGTGCGCTTCAGCGCCGCCTCGCGGACCAGCTCCGCGAGGCGAACGTCCAGCGGCTGGTCGCTGACCTCCTCGGCCGGGAAGTACAGCGGCCCCTCGGGCAGCAGCTTGGCAAGCGCCTCGCGCAGCGTCTCGACACCCGATCCCTTCAGCGCCGACACCGGCACGATCTCCCGGATGTCGACGCCGGCCTGCTCGAGCTCGGCGGCGCCGGCCAGGGTCGCGGCGATCTTGGCGTGGTCGGTCATGTCGACCTTGTTCACGGCGACCACCACCGGCAGCTTCGCGGAGGCGAGCGCCTGCGCGATGAACCGGTCGCCGCCGGCGCTGCGCTCGGCGGCGTTCAGCACGAACAGCGCGGCGTCGCATTCGGACAGCTCACGCTCGACCCGCCGCTGCATGCGCTCGGTGAGCTCGTCGCGGGGCTGTTGCACGCCGGGCAGGTCGACCAGCACCAGCTGGTAGGCCTCGCCCTCGCGCTGCCCGTTGGCGATGCCGCGGATCGCGCGGCGCGTCGTCTGCGGTTTGTCCGACGTGACGGCGACCTTCGCTCCCACGAGCCCGTTGACGAGCGTCGACTTGCCGACGTTGGGTCGCCCGGCGACGGCGATGAACCCCGACCGCGTCATGCCGGCAGCCGCGCCATCACGTCGTCCTGAAGCGCGAGCATCTCGCCGTCGTCGGTCTCGTGGTCGTGGCCCGCGAGGTGCAGCACGCCGTGGACGACCGCCTCGCGCAGGTCGGCCGTGCACTCCGGGCAGATCACGACGTCGCCGAGCTCGCGCGGGCCGGCCACCGCGCCGGTTCCGTCGACCGGGAACGACAGCACGTCCGTCGGGTCGTCGATGCCGCGGTGATCGCGGTTCAGCGCGCGGATGCGCTCGGCGTCGACCAGCTCCACGGTCAGGTGGCCGTCCGCGATGCCGCACGCCTCGAGGGCGGCGCGTGCCGCGGCCTCCAGCTCCCGCGGGCACTCGAGCTCGACCACGTCAGGAAGCGGCCGGCGGCCTGCGGGCGGCCGGGCGCAGCTCGGGAGCCGAGGCCTGCGCGTGCTCGGCGTACGCGTTCACGATGCGCTGCACGAGCTTGTGCCGGACTACGTCCTCGCCCGTGAAGTTCACGAAGTCGATGTCGGTCACCGTGCCGAGGATGTCGCGGACCACGACGAGCCCCGAGCGCTGGTCGTCCGGCAGGTCGATCTGCGTGACGTCGCCCGTCACGACCATCGTGGAGTTGAACCCGAGGCGCGTGAGGAACATCTTCATCTGCTCGGGGGTGGTGTTCTGGGCCTCGTCGAGGATGATGAACGAGTCGTTCAGGGTTCTGCCGCGCATGAAGGCCAGCGGCGCGACCTCGATCACCCCTTTCTCGAGATAGCTGTTCACGCGGTCGGCCTCGAGCATGTCGTAGAGCGCGTCGAAGAGCGGGCGCAGATAGGGGTCGACCTTCTCCATCATCGTCCCGGGCAGGAAGCCCAGGCGCTCGCCCGCCTCGACGGCGGGCCGCGTGAGGATGATGCGGTTGACGTCGCGGCGCGACAGCGCGGCCGTCGCCATCGCCATCGCCAGATACGTCTTGCCGGTCCCGGCCGGCCCGATCCCGAAAGTGATCGTGTTGCGGCGGATCGAGTCGACGTAGCGCTTCTGGTTGACCGTCTTCGGCGCGACGCGGGTGGAGCGATGCGTCCACACGACGTCGCCGAGGATCGACGACGGGCTCTCCTTGTGGTCGAGCGCGGACGTGACCGCGCCGATCGTGCCCGGCGAGATCTCGTGGCCCTGCGCGATCAGCTCGGACAACTCCGCGACGACGTCCTTGCCGGCCCGCACGGCCTCGGCGTCGCCGTCGAGCGTGAGGATGTTCCCGCGCATGTAGACGGCGCAGTCGAGATGACCTTCGAGTGCCTTCAGAACCGTGTCCTCCGAGCCCGCGAGCTCGGTCGCGACGCCGGGATCGAGTGTGATCTGCTCGCGCAAGCCTTCGCTTGGTGGCGGCCTCAGCCGGCCAGTCGCTCCTTGACGAGCTCGCTCACCCGGCGGCCGTCGGCGCGGCCGGCGGCCTTCGACATGACGGCCGACATCACGCGGCCCATCTCCTTGGGCGAGTCGGCCCCGGTCTCGGCCACGGCGTCCGCGATCAGCTGCTGGAGCTCCTGCTCGGAGATCTGCTCGGGCAGGTAGACGTCGATGATCGCGGCCTCGGCCTCCTCCGCCTGCGCCGCCTCCTCGCGTCCTCCTTTGCGGTAGGCCTCGGCGGCCTCGGCGCGGCGCTTGCGCTCGCGCTTCAGCACCGCGACCTCCTGCTGCTCGTCGAGGTCCGCGCCGGCCGCCTTGGCCTCCTTCTGGAGGGCGTCGATCAGCAGGCGCAGCGCGGCCACCCGCGGGCGGTCCTGCGCCTTCGCGGCGGTCGAGAGCTCGGCCTGGATGCGCTCCGTGACGGTCACCCGGTCAAGGGTAGCGGGGGCGGGGCCCCGCCCCGGCATCATGTGGGTATGTCGAACCGCGATTCGACCGGGCAGCGCAAGGTTCGCCTGATGTCCGTCTGGGTGGGCATCGGCATCGTGGTGCTCGTCGCGGGCCTGTTCACCTCGCCCTGGATCAGCTTGCTCGGCGCGTGCATCATCGGCAGCACCCCCGTCTGGTTCACGCTGCGCATGGCGCTGGCGGCGCCGCAGCCCCGGCCGAAGGAGCGTCATGACGTCTATGGCGACGATCTCATGCGCCTGATCGATCGCGTGCCGCCCGGGCCGCGGGGCAAGTCGCGCAGAGAGGACGAACACAAGCGATGACGGGCCTCGAGGTGCGCGCCGAGCGACCGGAGGACTTCGATGCCGTCCGGGCGATCCTCCTCGAGGCCTTCGGGCCGGAGTCGCCGGAGGCGGATCTCGTCGACGCGCTCCGCGCCGAGGGGGCGCACGTGCCCGAGCTGTGCCTGGTCGCGGTTCACGACGGGAAGGTCGCGGGGAACGTCTTCTTCACCCGGGCGCGGCTCGACTCCGGCCAGGAGGTGCTGTCGCTCGCACCGATGGCGGTGCTTCCCGCGATGCAGCGCAAGGGCATCGGGTCGCGGCTGGTGCGCGAGAGCCTGCGCCGGGCGGCCCTCACGGACTTTCCGCTCGTGGTGGTGATGGGGCATCCCGCGTACTACCCGCGCTTCGGCTTCGAGCCCGCCGCCGACCACGGCATCCGCTCGCCCTACGACGCGCCGCCGGAGGCCTGGATGGTGCACCGCCTGCCCGCATACCGGCCCGAGGTCCGCGGCCTGGTCGAGTACCCGGAGGCCTTCCGGGCGCTGGACTAGGCGGCCAGGGCGCCCGCGAGGCCGTCCGCGTGGAGCTCGTCGGCGCGCGCGGTGAGGATCTCCCCCGCCGCCCGCGGCGCCGGCCGCGAGGTAGTAGCGCGTGTAGTCGCGGCTGTAGCCGGAGACCTGCGACTCGGCGACCTTGTCCACGAGGACCTCCTCGGCGCCGCCGAGCTTCCCGGCCCGGTGGCGGCGCCCGAGCGCCTCCGACAGGCCGCGCAGCTCGCGGCTGCGGCGCTTCTTCTCGTGCGGCGGGACCGGGTCGCCGAGGCGGTCGGCCTCCGTTCCCGGCCGCGCCGAGAAGCTGAAGGTGTGCACCTTCGTGATGCCCGCCTCGCGCACGAGCGCGAGCGTGCGCGCGTACGCGGTGTCGTCCTCGGCCGGGTAGCCGACGATCACGTCGGTCGTCACGTTCACGTGCGGCACCCGCTCGCGCAGCCGGTCGATCGCCCGCAGGTATCCCGCGGCGTCGTAGTTGCGGCCCATCGAGGCGAGCACGGCATCGTCCCCGGACTGGAGCGGCACGTGCAGGTGCGGGCAGATGCGCGGGTCCTCGGCGAGCGCCTCCACGAGCGAGTCGCGCACGTGGATCACCTCGACCGACGAGAGCCGCACGCGCCGCACCCCCGGCACCGCCGCGACCGCGCGCATCAGGTCGCCCAGCTCGAGGCCGCGCTCGGGGTCGCGGTAGCCGCCGACCGAGATCCCGGTCATCACCATCTCCGGCTGTCCCTGCGCGACGCGGCGGCGCACCTCCTCGAGCACCGCGCTCGCGGGGCGCGAGCGCGCGGCCCCGCGCACCTTCGGGATGATGCAGTACGCGCAATGGCAGTCGCAGCCGTCCTGCACCTTCACGAAGCCGCGGGTGCGCGTCGCCGACAGCGGCGCGCGCGCGAGCACGTCGGTCTCGACGTCCACGCACGCGGGCCCCGCCGCTCCCGCGACCTCCTCGGCCACGTCGTCGGCGGTGCCCACGAGCGCCGTGACCCGGGGCGCGATCTCGTCGAACTGGGCGGCATCGAGGTTCGCGGCGCATCCGGTGACCACGACGCGGCGGCTCGCGCGCGCCGCGGCGGAGCGCCGCACCGACTGCCGCGACTTGGCCTCGGCCTCGCGCGTGATGCAGCAGGTGTTGACGACGTGCAGGTCGGCGTCGGCCTCCGGCGCCTCCTCGTGACCGGCCTCGAGCAGGCGCGTCCGCGCGAGCATCGCGTCCGCCTGCGACACCTTGCAGCCCAGGAACTTGACGTGGAAGGTCGCCATGCGCCGCAATATAGGCCTCCGCATCACCGACCGGGGAGCGGTACGGTTCGCGCATGACAACCAAGGCAGACTTCACAGAAGAGGAATGGGGACGGCTCGAGCGCGCGCCGTTCGTCGCCGGCATGTCCATCTCGCTGGCGGACCCGGGGGGCCCGATCGAGGCCCTCAAGGAGACGATGGCGACCGTCAAGACGGTCACCGAGGTGGCGCAGTCAGGCGGCCGCGGCGAGCTCGTCGACGAGCTCGCGAAGACCATCGCGGCGCGCATGAAGCAGCGCGACAACCCGCTCAAGGACTTCCGGCCGAAGGGAGCCCTTGCCGGCGAGGAGATCCTTCAGGAGATGCGCGGGGCCAACGAGATCGTCAAGCAGAAGGCCACGCCGGAGGAGGCGCAGGCGTTCCGCGGGTGGCTGCTGGAGGCCGCGAAGCGGTCCGCCGAGGCCGCGAAGGAGGGCGGCTTCATGGGCTTCAAGGCGCAGCGGGTGAGCGAGGGCGAGCAGCAGATGCTCGACAAGCTCGCCGACGCGCTGGCATAGCCGTAGGGCTCAGGCGGCGAGGATCGCGGCCCAGTCGCCGGAGACGAGCCGGCGGCGCTGCCCCAGCCCCGCGGCCGACAGCGCCGCCTCGACGTCGTCGGCCTGCTCGCGCAGGAAACCGGAGACGATCGCGATCGCCGGCCGCTCGCCGCGCTCGGCCCAGCCGCGCACCACCTCGGCGCACAGGCGCGCGGTGAGGTTCGCCGCCGCCACGTCCCCCGGGGGCACGGGATCGCGCCGCAGGTCCGCGCGGCGGACCTCGAGCAGGACGCCGTTGGCGCGCGCGTTGCGATCGGTCTCCTCGACCGCGGCGCGGTCGGCGTCCACGCCGAGCACCGGGTCGAACCCGAGCTTCGCGGCCGCGATCGCGAGCACGCCGGAGCCGCACCCGAGGTCGGTGAACGCGCCGGGCTCGCGCCCGGCGAGCGCCCCCGCAAGGCCCGGCTCGACCAGGCGCCTGCAGCTCGCGGTGTGGGCCTCGAGCATCAGCTCGAGGCACATGCGCGTGGTGGGGTGCGTGCCCGTGCCGAAGGCGCCGCCGGGGTCGATCACGACCTCCTCGACCCCGCCCCGCTGCGCGGGCTCCTCCCACGGCGGGCGCACGTACAGGCGCCCCGCGATCAGCACGGGGAAGTAGAAGCGCTTCCAGCGCTCGGCCCAGTCGTCGGGGACCTCGCGGCTGTCGACCTCGACGGCCGCGCCCCCGGCGGCCGCGTCGAGCACGCCGAGGTCCGGCAGCTCCCCGCGGGCGCCGTAGACCGCGTACTCGACGATTCCCTCGCGGCCGTCCGGGGCATCGACCTGCTCGACCCCGCCCGGAGCCAGCCCGAGCAGCTCCGCCAGCACGACCTCGGACTGCGCCGCGGGGCACCGGACCGCGAGCCGGATCAACCTCTGAATGCCTGCCGGAGCCGGTCGAACAGGCGGTCGCCGCCCTTGGACGAGTAGGTCTCCCCGTTGGAGCTCTCCGCGAACCGCTGGAGCAACTCGCGCTGCTCGTCCGTCAGCCGGCTCGGGATCATCACGTTCAGGACCACGTGGAGGTCGCCGCGGCCGCGGCCGCGCAGCGCCGGCAGGCCACGGCCGCGCAGCCGCTTGACGGTCGCCGGCTGCGAGCCGGCGTCCAGCTCGATCTGCTCGTCTCCCTCGAGCGTGGGCACCGACACCGTCGGCGCCGAGCGCGGCATCCGTGAAGGGAACGTCGAGGCGCGTGATGAGGTCGTCGCCGTGGCGCTCGAAGCGGGGATCGGGCTCCACCGCGACGAGCACGTAGAGATCGCCCGCCGGGCCTCCGAGCGTGCCCGCGTGGCCCTTCCCGCTGAGCCGCACGCGCTGGCCGTCCTCGATGCCCGCCGGGATGTCGACCGAGAGGGCGCTCGACCGCCGCTCCACCCCGGTGCCCCGGCACACCTCGCACGGCGTCGCCGGGATGCGGCCGTCGCCCCCGCAGCGGTCGCATGCCTGCGTGCGCACGACCTGGCCGAAGACGGTGCGGGCCATGCTCTGGAGCTGCCCGGTCCCCTCGCAGCGCGGACACGTCTCGATCGGCGTTCCGGGCTCGGCCCCGTTGCCGTTGCAGCGCGAGCAGCGGGCCGTGACCTCGAACTCGACGTCCCTGGAGGCACCCGTGAGCACCTCCTCGAGCGTCAGCGAGACCTCGACCGCCGCGTCGCGCCCGCGCTGCGGGCCGCTGCGGCCCCCGCCGCCGAAGATGTCCCCGCCGCCGAAGAACGCCTGGAAGATGTCGGAGATGTCGTTGAACGACGCGCCCGCCGGCTCCCACCCGCCGCTGCGCAGGCCCTCGTGGCCGTAGCGGTCGTAGACCGCGCGGCGCTCGGAGTCGCTCAGGACCTCGTAGGCCTCGGCGACCTGCTTGAACTTCTCCTCCGCCTCCGGGTCGTGGCGGTTGATGTCGGGATGCAGCTCGCGCGCGAGCCCGCGAAACGCCTTCTTGATCTCGTCGTCGCCCGCCTCGCGGCCGACGCCGAGGACCTCGTAGTAGTCGCGCGGCACGGGCTAGGCGGGTTCCGCGTGGCCGGAGGTCACTCGTAGACCTCCTCGACGAACTCGCTCAGCGCCTGCGCGGCGGAGCGCACGGAGCCGATCGCCCGCCGGTAGTCCATGCGCACCGGGCCGATCACGCTCACGGCGCCGAGCGTGCGATGCCCGAGTCCGTAGTTGGCTGCCACCACGCTCGCGAAGCGCAGCTCGGGGGCCTGGTTCTCCGCGCCGATGCGCAGGTACACGGTCGGCTCGCCGAGCGCGGAGCGCAGCACGGCCAGGAGCGTCACGCGCCGTTCCAGCATCCGGATCAGGTCGTTCATCTCGGACACGTCGCTGGTGCCCGACAGGAGGCGCGAGGTCCCGTCCACGTAGAGGGTGTCCTCGACGGTGTCCGGAAGGTCGGAGAACACGGGCGCGATCGCCTCGAGGAACCCGCGCTCGGTCTTCGACAGCTCGGGGCTCAACAGCCGGCTCTGGAGCGTGAGCGCGCCGAGGTCGGTGCCCGCGAGCCGCTCGTTCAGATAGCTCGCGGCCCAGTCGGCAAGGCCCGCGTCGACCGGCCGGTCGAACGTGAAGGCCCGCTTTGTCACGGTCCCCGTCGAGGTGATCAGCACGACCAGCGCGATCTGGGGCTGCAGAAGCAGGACCTCGACGTGGCGGATCGTCGCGGTGTGCAGGGGCGGCGCCGACACCGCCGCGAGCAGGTCGGTCATCTGCGAGAGCGTGGACGTCGTGAACCGCATCGCGGCATCGACCTCGCGGCGCATGCTCGACAGCTCCACCTCGAGCCGCATGCCCTCCGGGTCGGGCAGCGGCGCCTCGTGCAGGATCGCGTCCGCGTAGTGGCGGTAGCCGGCGTCGGTGGGGACCCGGCCCGCGGAGGTGTGCGGGTGGTTGAGGTACCCCAGCTCCTCCAGGGCCGCAAGCTCGTACCGGATCGTCGAGGGGCTCCACCGCATCTCGCCGTGCTGCGACAGCCACTTCGACGCGACCGGCTGCCCCAGCTCGACGTGCGCCTCCACCACGGCCTGAAGCAGCCTCTCCTGTCGCTCCGTCAGCATGGGGTGAATTGTACGGAGGGCTTCCGGTGAAGCCCGGCTGCGCTGCGTGCTACCGGGGCTCCAGTTCGGCTTCCGCGTTCCGCACGATCTGGTTTCCGCCCTGCTCCGCGACCGTGTCGACGATCACGTGGCCGTCCTTCACCTCGCGCACGGTGCCCGTGACCTTGATCTCCTGCTCGGGCACGCCCATGCCGCGGAACTGCACCGACAGTCGCCGCAGCGAGCGCGGGTCTCCCCCGCCCGCCTGCGTGGCCGCGCGCGCGACCTGCGCCATCGAGTACAGGCCGTGCAGGATGTTCTGGGGAAGGCCGACCGCCTTGGCGAACTCGGGATCGATGTGGATCGGGTTGAAGTCGCCCGACGCGCCCGCGTAGCGGTGCGGCACGTACTTGTCGGGCGTGACGCTCAGCGCCGGCAGCTCGGCGCCCGGCTCGAGCTTGGTCTCTGCCATCAGCCACCCCTCACGATGTTGGTCCAGGTGCCCTTCACGGTCGTCTGCCCGTCCTGGTTCGTGGACTCCGACTCGAACACGTAGAACTTCATGCCCTTCTTGTCGAACACGTCCTTGAGCTGCACCGAGGTCGTGATCGTGTCCCCGGCGCAGACCGGCTCCTGCCACTCGAACTGCTGCTCGCCGTGCACCATCAGCATCAGGTTGATCGCCATCTCGGGGTCGAGTATCGCCGGGCCCATCGCGCCGGCGGAGTAGACGACGCAGAACATCGGCGGCGCCACGACGCCCCGGAAGCCGGCGGCCTTCGCCGCCTCGGGATCGTGGTGCACGGGGTTCGACTCGCCCACCGCGTTCGCGTACTCGCGGATCTTCTCGCGCCCCACCTCGTACTCGAAGGGCGGGTAGCGCTTGCCGGTCGGTGCGTCAGCCACGGCGCGGGATTCTAGTGGCCCGGTCCGGGCCACCTAGTCACGGGCGGCGAAGGTGGGCGCCGGGTCGGTCGCCTCGAACAGGCCCTGGCCGTTCGTGTAGTAGACGCCCGTGCGGGTGACGGCCAGCGAGTCGACTGCGCCCGGGAAGAGCCGGTCGCTGAACTGCAGCGGCGCGCGCCGCGCCGACAGCCCGCGGCCGGCGAAGAACTCGTTGCGCACGCGGTCCTGCTGGAGCCAGTAGGTGTGGCGGCCGAACATCGTGGGGTTGGTCACGCGGTAGCTCTCGCCCTCGGCGGCGAACCCCGTCACGAGGATCCGCGACTTCCCCCTGTAGAGGGACCGCACCCGGATGAACGTGCGCTCGACGTCGTTCGGCGGGATGTAGAGGTAGGCGACCCCGCTGCCCCGGATGTCGGTCTGCGCGGGGAGACGGGTGTCGAGCTTTCGCAGGTTGCCCCTGCGCAGCAGGTAGACGCCGTTGCACTCGGTCGAGCCCGAGCGCCCGAAGACGATCGAGCCGATCCAGACCGACGGCGCGAACTCCGAGCAGGCGTCGCTGGACGCGCCGGGGACCCTTCGCTCGCGGCGGGTCGCGCGGTTGAACTCGTACACGTCGCAGTTGCGCCCGGAGACCCCGGCGCAGCGCGTGTAGACGATCACCGCCTGCCCGTTCGGGTTCGTGCCGAGGTCGGGGTCGAAGACCCCTCCGGTCTTCGACCTGACCGGCAGGTCGCGCGCCTTGCCCCGGATCTGGCCGACGAGCTTGGCGCGCCCGTCACGCGCGAGGCGCGACCAGACCAGCTGGCCGTTGTGCGCGCTGACGTTCGTGGCCGTCGGATCGCCGACGATCACGCGATCGGCCGCGCTCGCGGGCGCAGCCGGCCACGAGCCACGCCACCGCCATCCCCAAGATCGCCAGCCATCACCCTGCTCACGGCGCGCACTCTACGTCACCGCGAGCCTCGTCCCCCCACATGCCCGGATTTCCCGGCTAAGGGAAATCCGGATTTATTTCTTCCCGTCGAGCTCCAGGACCGCGAGGAACGCCTCCTGGGGGACCTCGATCTGGCCGACCTGCTTCATGCGCTTCTTGCCCGCCTTCTGCTTCTCGAGCAGCTTGCGCTTGCGCGTGATGTCCCCGCCGTAGCACTTCGCGATCACGTCCTTGCGGACGGGCTTGACCGTCTCCCGCGCGATGATGCGCGACCCGATCGCCGCCTGGATCGCGACCTCGTAGAGCTGGCGCGGGATCTTCTCCTGGAGGCGCTCCACCAGCGCCTTCCCCGAGTAGTAGGCCTTGTCCTTGTGCACGACGAGGGACAGCGCGTCCACCAGCTCGCCGGCGAGCATGATGTCGAGCTTCACGAGCTTCGACTCGCGATAGCCGATCAGCTCGTAGTCCAGCGACCCGTAGCCGCGCGTACGTGACTTCAGCTGGTCGTAGAAGTCGAGCACGATCTCGGCGAGCGGCAGGTCGTAGCGCATCTGCACGCGCTGCTCGGACAGGTAGTGCATGTCGATGTGCGTGCCGCGGCGCGCCTGGCACAGCTCCATGATCGGCCCCACGAAATCGGGCGGCGCGATGATGCTGGCGCGGATGTAGGGCTCCTCGACGGCCTCGATGTGGTTGGGGTCGGGCATGTCGGCCGGGCTGTGGACCTCGATCATCTCGCCGCTGCTCATGCGCACGTGGTATTCCACGTTCGGGGTCGTCGCGAGCAGGTTGAGGTCGTACTCGCGCTCGAGGCGCTCGCGCACGATGTCCATGTGCAGCAGGCCGAGGAACCCGCAGCGGAAGCCGAAGCCGAGGGCCTGCGAGGTCTCGGGCTCGTACGACAGCGAAGCGTCGTTCAGCGCGAGCTTCTCGAGCGCGTCGCGCAGGTCCGGGTACTGGTCGGTGTCGACCGGGTAGAGGCCGCAGAACACGACCGGTCGAGCCTCCTTGTAGCCGGGCAGCGGCTCCGCCGCGGGCCGGGCTTCCGTCGTCAAGGTGTCGCCGACGCGCAGCTTCGCCACGTCCTTGATCCCGGTGATGATGAAGCCGACCTCGCCCGCCTCCAGCGACTTGGTGTTGACCATGTCGGGGGACAGGAACCCGATCTCGTCGATGTCGGCGCGCGTGCCGGCCTGCATCGCGCGGATCGCCTCGCCGCGGGTGAAGCGCCCGTCCACGACGCGCACGTAGGCGATCACGCCGCGGTACTGGTCGAACACGGAGTCGAAGATCAGCGCGCGGGGCGGAGCCTCGGGGTCGCCCTCCGGCGGCGGGATGCGCTGGACGATCGCCTCGAGCACCTCCTCGACCCCCTCGCCCGTCTTGGCCGAGATCCGCAGGATGTCGTCGGGCGTCTCGCCGATCAGCTCGCCGATCTCGTGTGCGACGCGCTCCGGCTCGGCGCTCGGGAGGTCGATCTTGTTCATCACCGGCACCAGCTCGAGGCCGGCGTCGACGGCGAGGTAGGTGTTCGCGACCGTCTGGGCCTCGACCCCCTGGGCGGCGTCGATCACGAGCAGCGCGCCCTCGCAGGCGGCCAGCGACCGCGAGACCTCGTAGTTGAAGTCGACGTGCCCCGGAGTGTCGATCAGGTGCAGCTTGTAGGTGTGCCCGTCACGCGCCGTGTAGAGCACGCGCACGGCCTGCGCCTTGATCGTGATGCCCCGCTCGCGCTCGAGGTCCATCGAGTCGAGCACCTGCGCGCGCATCTTCAGCGGGTCCACGGTGTGCGTGAGCTCGAGGATGCGGTCGGCCAGGGTCGACTTGCCGTGGTCGATGTGGGCGATGATCGAGAAGTTGCGGATTTCTTGCATATGGTTGAGACGGCGGTCAGCCGGCTCTCCTGACTTTAGGTGGCGGCGAAGCCGCCTTGATATTCCTACCTAGGGTAGTCGGGCTCAGCCGCGGAGCCGCGCGAACTGCTCGCGGAAGAGGGCAGTGATCTGGTGCGCCTCCGGGACGCGCAACGCCAGCACGAGCGCTGCGTAGACGGCCAGGCCCGCCCCGGACGCGGCCAACACGACCACGATCTGGTCGAGCAGGCTGTCGCTCAGGCCCGAGAGCCCTTCGCGCACGCCGAAGGCCACCGCGGCCAGCAGGGCGCCGGCGAGCAGGACCCGCACGCCGACGTCGACCGTCCGCACCATGTCGAGCCCGCCGAGTTGACCGCGCAGCACGATCGCCAGCGCGACCGTCGTGATCAGCGACACGATCGCGGTGGCCAGCGGGATGCCGCCGATGCCCATCGGCTGGTAGAGGATCGCGTCGAGACCGGCGTTGATCCCCAGGTTGGCGAGCGCGATGAACGTCGGCGTCCACGGCCTCTGGAGGCTGAAGAAGGTGCGGATCAGGATCAGGTTGACGCCCGCGAACGGGAGCGACAGCGCGAAGAAGAAGAGCGCCTCGGACACGAGGTCGGTCTGGGCCGCGTCGAACTCCCCGCGCTGGTAGATGATGCGCGTGATCGGCTCGCTCAGCACCATCATCAGAGCCGCGCACGGCACGAGCAGCAGCAGCATCTGCCGCGTGCCGCTGCCCTGCACGTTGCGCAGCCCCTCGGTGTCGCCGCGCGTCGCGAGGCGCGAGAAGGTCGGGAACAGCACCGTGGCGATCGCGACCGCGAAGACTCCCTGGGGGAGCATGTAGATGCGGAAGGCCTTGTCGATCGCCGCCGGCGCCTCTTCGGAGATCAGCGTGGCGAAGATGCTGTCGACGGAGAGGTTGAAGTTGATCAGCCCGAGCCCGATCGTGACCGGGAACATCAGCTTCAGCACCCGCATGACCCGCTCGTCGCGCCAGTTGAAGTCGCGCGCGACGCGAAAGCCCGTGCGCCGCAGCCACGGGAGCGGCAGCAGGAGCTGGACGAGCGTCCCGATCAGCACGCCGATCGCGTACGCGTAGATGCGGTCGTCGCCCTCGAACTGCGGCACCAGCACGATCAGCGTCGCGATGATCGCGAGGTTCCACGCGAGCGGTGCGAGCGCCGGGACCGCGAACTGGTCGAAGCTGTTGAGGACCCCCACCACGAGGCCCGAGAGCCCGAGCATCAGGACGATCGGGAACAGCAGCTGCGCGAGGTTGATGGTCAGGTCCGTGAGCTGCTCGTCGAAGCCCGGGGCGAACAGCGGCATGATCACCGGCGCCGCGAGCACGAACAGGCCGGTCAGCACCCCGAGCGACGCCGAGATCACGAACAGCAGCCCGGACGCGACGCGGAACGCCTCGTGGCGGTTGCGGCGCTCGAGCTGCTCCGTGAACACCGGGACGAAGGCGGCCTGCAGCGCCGCGTCGGCGAACAGGCTGCGCACCAGGTTCGGGACCTGGAAGGCGATCGTGAACGCGCTCATCGGCCCCTTCACGCCGAAGTAGCCGGCCGCGACGATCTCCCGGACGAGGCCCGCGATCCGCGAGAGGGCGGTGGCGAACGAGAAGAACGCAGTCGAGACCGCGAGGCGCCCCGCGCGCGGCTCCGGCGCGGGCTCGGGCGCAGGCTCGGCCACGGAATCGCGCGTCACGGCGCGGCCGGCGCCGCCCGGCCCCACCCGGTGGGTAACGACCCACCGCTATACTTCGCCGCCGCCGTGGCCAACATCAAGTCCCAAGAAAAACGCATTCACCGGTCAGAGCGCGAGCGGATCGAGAACCGCCGGCGCACTTCGACCGTGAAGACCTATTTCCGCCGCCTCGAGGCGGCCGTGCAGGCCGGCGACAACGATGCCATCGAGACCGAGCACCGCGCGCTCGTCTCGACGATCGACAAGGCCGCCGAGCACGGCGCGCTGCATCGCAACAACGCGGCGCGCAAGAAGTCGCGCGCGGCGCGGATCCGCGCCGGCGCCGGCGCCTGAGCCCCACCCGCTCCGTCAAGCCGCGAGCGTGAGCGTCAGCGCCGTGTCGATGTCGCGGTTGCCACCGCCCCTGATCGCGTAGTCGAGGTCGGCCAGCCCCGCGGCGATCTGCTCGAGGCGCTCGCCGTCGAGCTTGCGCGCCTGGGAGAGGATCTTCTTCGCCTTCCAATCCGGGCCCCGGTACCGCGCCGCGAAGTCCTGGGCGGACCCGCCCGCCTCCACCACGGCCCAGGCGAGGCGCATCTCGTGCGTACGGCTCAGCATCGCGTACAGGATCCGCATGATGTCCTCGCCACGGTTACGCAGGTCTTCCGCGAGCGCGAACGCGAGCGCCCGGTCGCCCTCGATCACGGCATCCGCCAGCTCGTAGGCCTGCGCCTCGACGTCGGACGCGGTCAGCTGCTCCACGACCTCGCTGTTGACGCGTCCCCCCTCCGGCGCGTAGCAGGCGATCTTCTCCAGCTCGCGCATCAGGCGCCGCTGGTCGGCGCCCACGCGCTCGACGAGCGCCCGCGCGGCCTCGGCGTCGACGGCGAGGCCCACCTCCTTGCCGCGCTCCGCGATCCAGCGGGGCAGGCTGCCGGCCCTCGGCGCGGCGCATTCCGTGACCTCGCCGCCCGCCTTCTGGACCGCCTTCAGCAGCTTTGCGGGCGGGGACCACTTCTTCGGGGGCTCGCGGGTCCCGATCAGGACCACGACCGTCTCCGGCGGCGGCGAAGCGAGCGCCGCGACCAACGACGCGACGTCCTTGTCCTTCCAGCGCTCGACGGCGTCCACGACGATGTAGCGGCGCCCCATGGACAGCGTCAGCGAGGAGAGCGCCGTCGCGACCGCCTCGCCCGAGTCCTGCTCTGCGCTCATCAGCTCGAGGGACGCCTCCTCGCGCGCAGCGCGCTCGCGCACGCGGGCGCGCCAGGCGTCGAGCTTCACGTCGTCGTCGCCGTGGATCAGGTATGCGGGCTTGAGGTCGGCCATCCCGCCGAGGATACCCAACGAACGGGAGCACTCCGTGGCGCTACCCGCCCCGCTCGACCCGCACCCGCCCACCTTCGAGCGTCACGGTCACGTCGCCGTCGCGGTCGGTGCGCAGAACGCTCGGGACCGCCGCCCTGAGCGCGCCGACCGTGTCCGGATGCGGATGGCCGAAGCGGTTGTGGCGGCCGACCTCGATCACGGCCAGCTCGGGTCGCAGGCGCGCGAGCAGGCGCGCCAGGCCCTCGTCGGCGCTGCCGTGGTGGGCGACCTTGATCGCCTCCACGTCGGGGAGCGGGAGCGCACCGGTCACCTCGCTCTCGGCGTCGGCCGGCAGGAACAGGTCGAAACCACGATAGGAGGCGAGCACCACGGTGGCGCGCAGGTTCGGGTCCTCCGCGGCCGTCGCGCGGTCGGCGGCGTGGACCACGCGCAGCAGCAGCCCGCGCCCGACGCGCAGGCGCTGCCCTGCGCGTGCGGGGACCACGTCGACGCCCCGGGCGCGCGCCGTCGCGAGGATCCTCCGGTGCTCGGTGCCGTCGTCGGGGAGACCGCCGTCGAGCAGGGTGCGCACCCGCAGCGATTCGAGCACCTCGGCCAGGCCGCCTTGATGGTCCTCCTGCGCGTGCGTCAGCACGGCGAGGTCGACCGTTTCGACGCCGCGATCGCGCAACTTGCGCGCGACGCCGGACCCGGGCGGGCCGGCGTCGACGAGCACCGTTCCGCCGCCGGGCGACTGGAGCAGGGTCGCGTCGCCCTGCCCCACGTCGAGGAACACGGCGCGGAAGTGATGCGGCGGGCCGGGCGGCGCGGCGAGCGCGAGCAGCGCCGCGCACGACGCGGCGAGCGCAGCCGCGGCGCGGGGGCCGCGCGCCAGCCGCGCGCCGACCCACAGCAAGGCGCTTCCCCCGGCATAGGTCGCGGCGAGCGCCGCCGGCGAGCCGATCCGGAGCTCGAGCGTGGAGCCCGGGAGGGTCGCCCCCCAGTGCGCCACCGCGGCCACGTGCGCGAGGCAGAATGCGTTCAGGGCGTTCAGCAGCGCGGCCGGCTGGAGCGCGACCTGGCCCGCGGCGGCGCTCAGCATGCCCAGCCACATCACCGGGGCGACGGCGGGCAGCGCCACGAGGTTGGCGGGCAGCGCCGCGAGCGAGACCCGGTCGAACTGGAATGCCATCAGCGGCGCGGTCGCGAGCGTCGCGGCGACGGTCAGCGCGGCGGCGCCGCGCAGCGGCTCCGGCACGGGCGCCAGGGCACGTCCGATCGGCCGCGCGAGCGCGAAGATCCCCACGACCGCCGCGAAGCTGAGCTGCCACCCCACGTCCCGCCAGGCGAGCGGGTCGAGCGCGAGCGTCACGACACAGGCGGCGAGCAGCCCGTACCAGCGCGATGCCGGGCGGCCCGCCAGTGCCGCAAGCGTGCCCGCGACGCCCATCGCGCCCGCGCGCACGATCGACGGCCCCGCGCCGGTGAGCGGCACGTACAGCGCGATCAGGCCGGCGACGGCCCACAGTCGCGAACCGCGCGACAGCCCGAGCGCGCCGAGCAGCGGCCACGCGAGCACCGCGAGCAGCGTGACGTTCTGGCCACTGACCGCGAGTAGGTGCGCGAGCCCGGAGCGCTTGAACTCCTCCGCCATCGCGTCCGGGATGTCCTCGTCGGCGCCCAGCACCATCCCGCGCGCGAGCGCCCCGCGCGGCTCGCCGAGGCCGGCCGCGACCCCGTCCTCCGCCCGCCGCCGGACCGCGTCGAGCATCCCCGTGAGTCCTCCCCGCCGGCGGCCCGTCGGCCGCACGCGCTCGGCGTGGAGCACGACGCGCACGCCCGCGCGGCGCAGGTACTCCGCGTAACCCGACTCCTCGGCCGCGCGGCCGGGCAGGGCGAGCTCACCGGCGGCCTCGACCTCGTCGCCGATCGACGGCTCGGTCCGGAGCCGCCCGCGGGAGCGCACCTGCACGAGCCCGCCGCTGCGACGCCAGCCACGGCGCCCGCGGACCATCGTCACCCGCACCCGGAGCCGCGCGCCGAAGGACTCGCGCTCGCGGCGGACCACGTGGCCGCGCACGACCACCACCGAGCCCGCCTCGGCCACGAGCGGCGAGCGCTGGATCGCTGCGAGCCGCGCCCCGCCGATCCATGCCCCGGCCGGCGGCAGGAGCACGACGGCGACGAGCATCGCGACCGGCGCCGGCCGCGCGACGGTTACGAGCACGACGGCCGCGCAGGCACCTGCCGCGAGCGCCCATGGCACGCGCCCCGCGAGCAGCATCCCAACGGCCAGCGCGGCAAGGGCAACGTGCCGCGGATGACGCGCGAGCGTCCCCGGTGGCCTGTCCACTAGCCGCTCACATGCGCACCTTTTCCTTGAGCGCTTCGAAGCGCTTCGGGCCGATGCCGCTCACCTGTTTCAGGTCGTCGACGGAGCCGAACCCGCCGTGCTCCTTGCGCCAGTCGAGGATCTTCTGCGCGGTCGAGGGACCGATCCCGTCGAGCGTGTCGAGCTGCTCGACGGTCGCGGTGTTGAGGCTCACCGGCTGTCCCGGCGCAGCGGCCGCTCCTTCGCCCGCGACGGGGGCCGGCGCGTTCCCCGGTGCGCGCGCGGGCACGATCACCTGCTGGCCGTCCGACACCTTGGCCGCGAGGTTCACCCCCACGAGGTCCGCCCGCCCCGTGGGCCCACCGGCGCGGCGCAGCGCCGTGCCCAGCCGCGCCCAGGCCGGCAGCCGGTACACGCCGGGGCGCCGCACGGCGCCCACGACGTGCACCACCGCGCCACCCGTGCCCGCGCGCGCCACCTTCACCGGCGGCGGTTGCCGGCCGGCGGCGGGAACGTCACGCTCGGCCTTCAGGTAACGGGCGCCGATCAGCGCGACCGCGAGCGCGGCGGCCGCGTAGACGACGAGCTGCTGCCTGGAGATCTCGACCATGCCGCGCCCGAGGCTAGGCGGGGCACGCGCACGGCTCCAGACGCGCGTGTCACGGGTGTGCTGAGAAAGTGGCTACTCGTCGTCGACGTAGTCGGCGATGTCCGGAGAGAGCTCGGCGCCGTAGAGCTCCTCCATCGACACCGGCGGCGAGGCGGCCGACACGTACACGAGGTCCTCGGTCCCGTCGTTCACGATCCCGTGCGCGGTCGAGGGAGGGATGAAGACGAGGTCGCCCGCGCCCACGTCCTCGACGTCGCCCGCGACCGACATGCGCCCCCGGCCCCGCACGATCACGTAGACCTGCTCCGCGTCGGGGTGCGAATGCGCGCGCTGCTCCGCGCCCGGAGGGACGTCGACCCAGGTCACGGTCATGTTCCGCGATCCGAGGTCCCCCGCATCCATCAGGAAGTGGGAGCGAAGCCGGCCGCGCTCCTCCACGGCCGCTTCTGAAAGGCGCCGGAGCCTCACAGCGCGGGATCTTATTACGAGACGCGCCGCCTACTTGATAACGAAGTTCACAAGCTTCCCGGGCACCACGATCTCCCGCACGACCTCGCCCCCGTCGAGGTGGCGCTGGACCTTGGGGCGCTCGCGCGCGGCACGCTTGAGGTCGTCGTCGGCGGTCCCCGCCTCCACCTCGACGCTGTCGCGCACCTTGCCGTTCACCTGGATCACGACCTTCACGGTGTCGCGCTCGAGGAACGCGGGGTCGGCCTCCGGCCAGCGCACCTCCCACACCCGCGCGCCGGCGACCCGCTCGTAGACCTCCGCCGCGAGGTGCGGAGCGAACGGGAACAACAGGGACGCGACGGTCGCGACCGCGAACGACAGGGCCCGCTCGCCGGACTCGTCGCCGCGCAGCTCGGACTCGGTGCGATAGATCACGTTGACCAGCTCCATCAGCGCGGCGATCGCGGTGTTGAACTGGAAGCGCTCGATGTCGGTCGTGACCTTCGCGATCGCCCAGTGCGCCTTGCGCGCCACCTCCAGCGCGCCGCCGGTGAGGCCGGCGGCCGGCGGGCAGACGAGCGGATCGCCCGCGCCCGGCCGCAGCCGGTGCACGCGCCCGAGGAAGCGATGCACGCCGCCGAGCCCGTCGTCGGACCAGTCGGCGTCCTGGTCGGGCGGCCCCAGGAAGAGGATGTAGCAGCGCGCCGTGTCGGCGCCGAAGCGCTCGACGTAGGCCGAGGGGCTGATCGTGTTGCCCCTCGACTTGGACATCTTCGATCCCTGGTAGGTGATCATCCCCTGCGTGAAGAGGTTGGCGAAGGGCTCGAGGAACCCGACGAGATCCATGTCCGCGAGCGCCTTGGTGAAGAAGCGCGCGTACATCAGGTGCAGGATCGCGTGCTCGACGCCGCCGATGTACTGGTCCACGGGCATCCAGGCGTCGACGACCTCGCGCGACCACGGCGCGCGGTCGTTGTCGGGGTCGCAGTAGCGCAGGAAGTACCACGACGAGTCGACGAACGTGTCCATCGTGTCGGTCTCGCGCCGCGCCGGGCCGCCGCACGCCGGGCAGGTCGTGTTCACGAACTCCTCGCTGGCGGCGAGCGGCGAGCTGCCCTTCGGCGCGTAGTCCGCGATGTCCGGGAGCAGCACCGGCAGCTGGTCCGCGGGCACGGGCACGAGCCCGTCCGTGTCGCAGTAGACCATCGGGATCGGCGCGCCCCAGTAGCGCTGACGCGAGACGAGCCAGTCGCGCAGGCGGTAGCTGACGGCGCTGCGGCCCTTGCCCTCGCCCTCGAGCCATCGGATGATCGCCTCCGTCGCCGCGGCGACGCTCATGCCCGAGAAGTGGCCGGAGTTGACGACGCGCTCGTTCCCCGTGTGCCCGACGAACGGCTGGTCCTCGTGCACCTCCTCGTCCACCGGCTCGACCACGCGACGGATCGGCAGGCCGAACTTCTTGGCGAACTCGAAGTCGCGGTCGTCGTGCGCGGGCACGGCCATCAGCGCGCCGGTGCCGTACTCCATCAGCACGTAGTCGGACACGTACACCGGTATGGGCTCGCCGTTGACCGGGTTCACGACCTCACGGCCGGTGAACACGCCGGTCTTCTCGCGCTCGGTCTCCGCGCGCTGCTCGGTCGATTCCTTCAGCGCCTGCTGCACGTACTCGCGCACGCGCTCCTCCATCCCGGTGCCTTCCACGAGCCGCTCGATGTCGGGGTGCTCGGGGGCGAGCACGAAGAACGTCGCCCCGAACAGCGTGTCCGGGCGGGTCGTGAAGACGGGAAACTCGGTCGCCGGGTCGGGACAGGTGAACACGACCTCCGCGCCCTCGGAGCGGCCGATCCAGTTGCGCTGCATCGTGATCACGCGCTGGGGCCAGGACTCGAGCAGCTTGAAGTCCTCCAGCAGGCGGTCCGCGTAGTCGGTGATCTTGAAGAACCACTGCTCGAGCTGGCGGACCTCGACGACGTTGCCGCAGCGCTCGCACTTCCCGTCGATCACCTGCTCGTTGGCGAGCACGGTCTGGTCGTGCGGACACCACTTGACCGGGGCGCGCTTGCGGTATGCGAGCCCGCGCTCGTAGAGCTTCAGGAAGATCCACTGGGTCCAGCGGTAGTAGCGGGGCTCGTGGGTCCCGAACTCGCGGCGCCAGTCGATCGACACGCCCCACGAGCGGAACTGGCGGCGGAACTCCTCGATCGAGTTGTTGGTCGAGATCGCCGGGTGCTCGCCGGTGCGGATCGCGTGGTTCTCCGCGGGCAGCCCGAAGGCGTCGTAGCCCATCGGGTGCAGCACCCGCATCCCGCGCCGGCGTCGATAGTGCGCGAGCGCGTCCCCCATCGAGTAGTTCTTGAGGTGCCCGATGTGGGGCTCGCCGGAGGGGTAGGGCAGCATCTCGAGCACGTAGCTCTCGGGGACGTCCGGATCGAACCCGGGGTCGCCCGGGTTCGGCACCTGCCAGGTGCCTTCGCGCTCCCACAGCTCCTGCCAGCGGTGCTCGATGGCACGGGCGTCGTAGCGGTCCGGGGGAGCGTCGGGCGGGGAGTTCACGGCTCCCATTAAAACGGTCGCGGCGCTCGTACATGTGTCGAGGGACCGCCCGCATGCCGAATAGGCGCGCCTGCGGAGGCCGTTTGACCAGGTATAGGCCAACGGTCAGGAGGACCATCCGTGCCGCAGGGAAGCGACAGGGACCAACGAGTCGATGCCGTCGCCGCGAGACGGCGCAGACGCCGACATCGCCGGCGACGTGGGCCGGCGCGCTCCGGCGTCCCCGCGTACAAGGGCCGCTTCGGCCCCGCCCAGGCCGAGCGGCTGCTGTGGCGGGCCGGCTTCGGCCCGCGCCCGGGCGATGCGCAGAAGCTCGCCAAGAAGGGCCTGCGGGGCGCGGTCCAGTCGCTCACACGGCCCCCGAAGGAGCGGCTGGCCGGCCCGGCGCCGAAGGACAGCGACGGGCGGCCGCTGGCACCCGCAGACGCGTGGGGGCACGACCACCTCTGGTGGCTCGACCGCATGGTGCGCTCGAACCGGCCCCTGGTCGAGCGCATGGCGCTCGTCTGGCACGACTGGTTCGCGACGTCCAACGACGGGGTCGGCGCGCAGCGCCTGATGCTGCACCAGAACGACCTGTTTCGCAAGCACGGGCTCGGCTCGTTCGCCGACCTGCTCGTGCGCGTCACGCGCGATCCCGCGATGCTGCTGTGGCTGTCGGGGTCCGACAACACAAAGGACTCGCCGAACGAGAACTACGGCCGCGAGCTGATGGAGCTGTTCACCTTGGGCGCGGACCGCGGCTACACCGAGGACGACGTCCGCGAGCAGGCGCGCGCCCTCACCGGGTTCCAGAACGACTGGGACGACGGGGTCGGGCCGCACAACTTCCGCTTCGACCCCGAGCAGCACGACGCGGGCGTCAAGAAGGTGCTCGGGAAGCGGGGCCGCTTCGACTGGCGCGACTCCTGCCGACTGTGCCTGGAGCACCGCAGCCACCCGTCGTTCTTCATCGAGAAGCTGTGGTCGTACTTCATCCCGGTCCCGCCCGGGCGCAAGACGCGGCTGGCGCTCCAGCGGCTGTACGTGCGCGAGCGCTACGAGGTCCGGCCGGTGCTCGAGGCGATCCTGCGCCACCCGGCGCTCTACGAGGGCCCGCGGATGATCAAGCCCCCGGTCGTGTACGTCGCCGGGCTGCTGCGCGGCATGAAGCGCGGGGTCGACACCGAGTCCTGGGCGTGGATCTCGGAGATGATGCGCCAGCGCCTCTTCTATCCGCCGAACGTCGCGGGCTGGGAGGACGACCGCTGGCTCGACACCGGGACCTGGCGCGGTCGCTGGATCGCCGCGACGCAGGCCGTGCGCGACCGCGAGCTCGACACCGACGCGCCCTACGAGCCCGACGCCCCGGCGATGGCAGTGCAGCGCGCGATCGACTTCTGGGGCGCCCCCTCCATCTCCGCGCCGACCCGCGGGCGGCTCGTCGCCTTCGCCCAGCGCTGCGAGGCGGGCGCGAACTCGAACTACAAGCGCCGCTCGTACCCGATCCTGCGCCAGAACGCGCTGCGCGTGCTGGTCGCGACCTCTCCCGACCTCCAGACCGCCTAGTGGTCCTATGAGCCACAACTGCTGCAACGGGTTCACGCGCTCGCAGGCGCTGCGCCGCGCCGCGGCCGGCGCCGCCGGCGCAGTCGCCCCACGCGACCCGCGCGCCCCGGCGCCCGCGGGCAAGGGACTCGACCGCAAGCAGTTCCTGCTGCGCAGCGCGGGCGTGATGATGTCGGTCTACGGCGCGACGAAGCTGAACATCGCCGCGCTCGAGGAGGGCATCGCGGCCGCCGCGCCCGCCGACCGCGTGCTCGTGTCCGTCTTCATGGCGGGCGGCGTCGACTCGATCTCGGTGCTCGCGCCCGTGGGCGATCCCCAGTACCGCAAGCTGCGGCCCCGGCTCGCGCTCGGGGACTCGGAGGGCACCCCCTTCAGCGAGGACGGACGCCTGCGCTGGCATCCCTCCGCCGGCGGCCTCGCGACGCTGCACGCCGAGGGCAAGGCCTCGGTGATGCCGGCCGTCGGCTACGACCATCCCGACCAGTCGCACTTCAACTCGCGCCACTTCTACGAGGTCGGTGCGCTCCAGCCGAAGCTGGCGACGGGCTGGATGGGCCGCTACCTCGACCGGGTCGGGCGGCCCGACAACCCGCTCCAGGGGCTCGCGCTGAGCGGCGACCTGGCCCCGGCGCTCGCGACCGCCAAGATGCCGGTGGCCGCGATCGACGGTCCCGGCGACTACGACTTCCACGCGCCCGGCGTGTGGGGCGAGGTGCAGGGCTGGATGATGGAGGCGTTCCAGTCCATGGGACAGACACATGCCGGCTCGCGCGATGCGGCGATGCGCGCCGCCGGGAGCGTCGCCGTCCAGTCCGCGCGCCTGCGCCAGCAGCTGCTGCCGTTCGGCGGCCGCGAGATCCAGAGCCCGGTCCCCTACCCGGAGGGCGACGACTCGGGCTTCTCGCGCCGGCTCGCGGCGCTCGCAGCGATGCTGGGCGGCGGGCTGCCGCTGCGCTGCGTGGCGCTCAACGCGCCCGGCGAGTACGACACCCACGACAGCCAGCCGGCCGACCTCGCGGAGGGCCTGAAGGCGACCGGAGACGCGCTGCTCGCGTTTCAGCGCGACCTCGAGGCACGCGGGCTCGCGGATCGCGTGCTGGTGCAGGTCTGGTCGGAGTTCGGGCGCCGCGGCGAGGAGAACGGCTCCGACGGGACCGACCACGGCGCCGCGGGCCTCGGCATGCTGATCGGCACGCACGCGCGCGGCCAGATGGTCGGCGAGTTCCCGGGCCTCGAGCGCCTCGACGAGGACGGCAATCTGCGCGCGACATCGGACTTCCGCGGCGTCTACTGCGGGCTGCTCGAGCAGTGGCTCGGGCACGACGCCGGCGCGGTGATCCCAGAGGCCGGGCGCTTCGGCCGCCCGGCGCTGGTGAAGTGACGGGCCGCGGGCTGCGCGCGTTCGCGGGCGTGGCCGTCTGCGCGACGGTGCTCGGCCTTCCGGGCGCGGTCGCGGGCGCGCGCCGCGAGCGGCCGCCCGCGCGGCTGATGGTCTCCGCCGACGAGCACTTCCTGATGCTGTCGCGTCAGAGCATCGTCTCGGGGCCCGCCGTGATCCAGTTCCTGAACCGCGGCGAGGACCCGCACGACCTGCGGCTGCGGCGCATCTCCGGTCCCGGCGTGTCCGCGCGACGCACGCTCTCGGTGGCGGAGACGCCGTCCGGCGGGCTCGCCGAGCTGAACGTCAGGCTGGCCCGCGGTCGCTACAAGCTGTGGTGCTCGCTGCCCGGCCACGAGCAGCTCGGCATGCGCGCGAAGCTGCGCGTCAAGCGCGCACGCCGCCACTAGTACGTCCGTCCAGTTCGCGTTCAGACCCGTAGGTTCGGGGCATCCCCTTCGTTGAATCCAGCAATGGATGCCTCCCGACACGGTCACAGATGCAAGGCGATGACCGCGTACGTGCCGGCTCCGCGAGAGAGTGCGGAGACCCAGGGTGCGCATCCGCCCAAGGAGCACGCCGGCTAGCCCGGCACAAAAAAATCACATATCCGCTCGCGCGGTTTTACCGCGCTTCCCATGGCCCAAGGGCCCGCCGCAAGGCGGGCCCTTCCCTTGCGGGAGTCGCCCGCGGCGAAGGAATCGGGCGCGCGCGGTAGTAGGAGGGTGATCGTGGAGGAACTGATCCAGGTCTTGGCCGGTCCCCGCCGCATGACGGCGGACTCGATCGCGAGCGTCATGGAGATCGCGCGCACGATCGATGCGCGCGACGGCGGCACCGCCCGCCACTCCCACGTGGTCGCGCGCTACGCCGAGCTGACCGCGCGCGAGCTCGGCCTGCCCGGAGGACGTCGTCGAGGACATCAGCCTCGCGGGTCTGCTCCACGACGTCGGCAAGACGGCGATCCCCGAGCGGATCCTCGCCAAGCCGGGCCCCCTGACGGACATCGAATGGCTCGAGATGCGCCGCCACCCGTGGATCGCGGTCGAGCTGCTCGAGTGCTGCGAGCTGGAGGAGATCAGCGAGTGGATCTACTGCCACCACGAGCGCCCGGACGGCTGCGGCTATCCCCGCGGGCTGTCGGGCGACGAGATCCCGCTCGAGGCCCGCATCCTGGCGGTCGCCGACGCCTTCGAGGCGATGACCAACGACCGGGTCTACCGCGCCTCGATCGGCAAGTGGCGCGCGTGCGAGGAGCTGCGCGAGTGCGCCGGCTGCCAGTTCGACGAGATCGTGGTCGAGGCGTTCCTGCGGGTCGTTGAAAGAGAAGAGGCCGGCGAGCGCTAGCGCCTGCGCCGGACCCGACACGAGCCTGCATGCCCGTTCAGTGGCGAAGCGTAGCCGGGCTCGACACCGGCGACCATGCTGGTGACCCTGCCACGTCACGCGCTCTCCCAACTGAGCTATAGCCCCGAAGCTGATACTCGCGAGCCAAGTGTTAAGCCGCTTGCTGACCTGTTCCGCGTCTCGAGAGCCGAGGGATCGCGACGCGGCCACGAGGTGCAACGCTCAGGAGGTAACCGCGGTCCGCGCGCCATAGACCGCGAATCGATCGACCTCGCACGCGATAGGGCACTCGTACCGATCGGCCGTGCCCGAACAGAGGTTGACCTATGCTGACGCCTCGCCGCGTCGAGCGCGCCTCACTTGCACTGGACGTGCGCAGCGTACCTGTGCATCGAAGATGAGGTCGTACGCCGCCTGGCATGCGGACGCAGGACGACGTCCCAGCTTCGTCAGCCTCGCGGCGATCACCGTCCTCGGCATCGCGCCTTTTCGTTCAGGAGTACGCACCACTTGCACATGCACTCGCCAGCAGGCACTAGTTCGCATCGCGGACGGCAGCCTAAGCCGACTCGGCCTGCTCGACCTCGAGCTCGGGGACCTCGCCCCACAGCGTCTCGAGGCGGTAGTACTCGCGTGCGTCGGGCGTGAAGATGTGCACGACCGCGTCGAAGTAGTCCATCAGGATCCAGCGGCCTTCGGTGCCGCCCTCGACGCGCCGCGGCGTGCGGCCGCCGCCGTCGCCGTGCTTCAGGTCCTGGTAGACCGCCTCCTCGATCGCGTGCGTCTGCCTTTCGGTGTTGCCCGTCGCGATCACGAGGAAGTCCGTGTACGACACGACGTCGCGCATGTCGAGCACGACCACGTCGCGCGCCTTCTTGTCGAGCGCCACGGACGCGATGCGGCGCGCCAGCTCCTCCGACGACAGCGCGCTCGGAGCGGTCTCGGCGCTCACCGGTAGAGCCCCTCCCGCTCGATCAGGTCCGCCACGCGCTCGGGAACCAGGAAGCGGTAGGGATGCCCGGCCGCCGACCCGCCGCCGCACGTCGGTCGATGAGACGTCGATGCGGGGCATCGCGAAGAACGCGACCCGGCCCTGCCCGCCGATGCCGGCGAGCGCCTCCTCGACGCGCTCCGACGTCACGTCGCCACGTTCGGCGACCGCGACCCGGGCCAGCTCGAGCACCCGCTCGGGCTCACGCCAGCCGGGCAGCTCGCGCGCCTGATCGGCGCCGAGCAGGAACACGTGCTCGTCGTCCGGGCTGCCGGCCCGCAGGTCCTCGAGCGTGTCCACCGTGTAGGTCTGACCGGGCCGGTCCACGTCCACACGCGACACCGTCAGCCAGTCGACGCCCGCGGCCGCGGCCTCGCAGAGGCGCACGCGCCCTTCACGGCCGGGGTCGCCCTCGATCTCGCGGTGCGCGGGGTCGCCGACCGGCATCAGCACCACGCCGTCCAGGCCGAGCTGCCACCACGCCTCCTGCGCGCACACCAGGTGGCCGATGTGCGGCGGGTTGAAGACGCCCCCGAGGATCCCGATTCGCAGCTTCGAGCGCTCCGCAGCGTGCTACTCGCGTACCTGGCCGTTGCCGTGCACGACATACTTCGAGGTGGTCAGCTCCCGCAGGGCGATCGGCCCGCGCGCGTGCAGCTTCTGGGTCGAGTTCCCCATCTCGGCGCCGAGCCCGAACTCTCCGCCGTCGGTGAACCGCGTCGACGCGTTCACGTACACGCATGCGGCGTCGACCTCGGTCGTGAAGGCCTGCGCGGCCGCGTCGTCCGCCGTCACGATCGCCTCGGAATGCCCCGTCCCATGGGCGTTCACGTGGTCGATCGCCTCTTCGAGGCTGTCGACGATCTTGATCGCCATCGTCATGCCGAGGTACTCCGTGTCCCAGTCCTCGTCGGTCGCGGCCACCAGGTCGTCCCCGCCGGGACCGGCGAGTGCGCGCACGCGCGAGTCCACGCGCAGCTCGACGCCTGCCTCGCGCAGCTTGTCCATCAGGTCGGGGAGCACGTCCGATGCGATCTCCGAGTGCACGAGCAGCGTCTCCGCGGAGTTGCACACGCCCGGCCGCTGCACCTTCGCGTTGTAGGCGATGCGCTGTGCCATGCCGACGTCGGCGGCGGCGTCGACGTAGACGTGGCAGTTCCCCGCGGCGGCGAAGATCACCGGCACGGTGGCGCCGTCCTTCAAGGCCTTCTTCAGTCCCTCTCCCCCGCGCGGGATGATCAGGTCCACGTAGCGGTCCTGGCGTGCCAGCTCGGACAGCTCGCTGCGGTCGCCCCCGCCGATCAGCGCGACGGCGCCCTCCGGCAGGCCCTCGCGCTCCGCCGCCTCGGCGACGATCGCCGCGAGGATCGCGTTCGAGCGCTGCCGCGGTCGAGGACCCGCGCAGCACGACCGCGTTGCCCGACTTGATCGCGAGCGCGGCAGCGTCGACGGTGACGTTGGGGCGAGCCTCGTACACGATCGCGACCACGCCCAGCGGCACGCGGACCTTGCGCAGCTCGAGGCCGTTGTAGAGGGTGCGGGCCTCGAGCTCCTCGCCGACCGGGTCGTCCAGCTCGACGATCGCGCGAACGCCGGCGGCCATCGCCCGCACGCGCTCCTCGTCGAGCGTGAGCCGGTCGATCAGGGCCTCGGTGAGCCCGGCGGCGCGGCCCGCCTCGAGGTCGCCCGCGTTGGCCTCCACGATCTCGTCGACGCGCGCCTCGAGGTCGTGCGCGACGGCACGCAGCGCCGCGTCCTTGACGGACGCGTCGAGGGTCGCCAGCTTGAGCGCCGCCTGCTTGGCCTGGGCGCAGGTCTCCGCCACGGTCGAGGTCCGGATCGCCATGGGAGAAGGTTAGCGGGGGGCGATCAGGCCAGCACGAAGTAGTCGCGATGCACGGCCTCCTCGCCCGCGCGGGGGAGCACCTCCCGCACCTGCGCGGACTTGAGGCCCTTCACGCGGCGGAGGTCCCGTGCCGAGAGATTCGTGATGCCCTTGCCGATCGCGCGGCTGCCGTCGCCGGCCGGCACCACGTCCACCGCATCGCCGGCCTCGAAGTCGCCCCGCACGTCGACCACGCCGACGGGCAGCAGGCTCGTGCCCTGCTCGCGCAGCGCCCGCTCCGCGCCCGCGTCGACGACCACGCTCCCGCGCGAGCTCTTCGCGTAGCGCAGCCACAGCTTGAAGCTCGACTGACGCTTGGCCTGCGGCTGGAAGCGCGAGCCGGCCGGCTCGCCACGGACGGCGCGCAGCAGCGTGCCGGGCTCGGTGCCGTTGCAGATCACGACCGGGATGCCGGCCGCGGTCGCCATCTCGGCGCAGAGCACCTTGCTCCGCATCCCGCCCGAGCCGACATGGGAGCTCGACATGCCGATCTCGTAGGCGCCCAGCTCGGCGAGGTCGTTCACCTCGTCCACGAGCCGGGCGCTCGGGTCCTTGGCGGGATCGGCCGTGAACAGCCCATCGACGTCGGACAGCACGACCAGCAGGTCCGCCGACATCAGGATCGCGACCTGCGCGGCGAGGATGTCGTTGTCGCCGAAGCTGATCTCGTCGGTCGCGGTCGTGTCGTTCTCGTTGATCACCGGCACGACGTCCCACTCGAGCAGCTTCGTGAGCGTTCGCCGCGCGTTCACGTACTGCTCGCGCGCGGAGATGTCGAGGAACGTGAGCAGCACCTGCGCCGCCTCCACCCCGTGCTCGCCGAGCAGGCCGGCGTAGACGTCGTACAGCGGCCCCTGGCCGACGGCGGAGGCCGCCTGCAGCTCCTCGATCGCGGTCGGGCGCACCGGCTTGCCCATCTTGCGCATGCCGAGCGCGATCGCCCCGGAGGTGACGAGCGTCGCCGACCGGCCGTCGGCGTGGATCGCCCCGACCTGGCGGCAGACCTCGCGGAGCACGTCGGCACGCACGCTCCCGTCGTCGTCGGCGACCAGCGTCGACCCGAGCTTCACGACCGTGAGACTCATCCGATCGCGGTCATTCTTGCGGCACGCCGGGATAGAGCGCGAACGCGACCTCGCCGATCTCGACCTCGTCGCCCGGCTCGAAGCCCTGGGACTCGAGCTTCTTGACCACGCCCATCGCCTTCAGCCGCTCCTCGATGTAGGCGAGCGCCTCCGGGTTCTCGAGGTCGTGGCGGCCGACCAGGCGCTCGACGACGCCTCCGCTGATGCGGAACGTCGTGTCCGAGGTGCGCTCCACCTGCCAGCCGCCCTCGCCGGGGCGGTAGACCGCGTGCTCGGCAAGCTCCTCCGGCTCGCCCGGGACGTCGATCGCCGGCGCCGGCGCCCACCGGAAGATCTCGCGGCGAAGCACGTCGAGCCCTGCGCCCGTGACGGTCGAGGTCCCCAGCACGAGGGGGTCCGGGTCGCTGCACACGCGCGGGTCGTCGGCGAGCCGCCTGCGCCAGCCCGTGAGCGCGCGCTCTGCCTCGTCGGCGGTGACCAGGTCGACCTTGTTGAGCACGACGAGGTAGGGGCGCTCCTCCAGCGCGGCGCCGTAGCGCTCCAGCTCGCCGCGCACGGTCGTGAAGGCCTCCCAGGGCTCGGAGCCGTCCACCGGAGCGATGTCGACGACGTGCACGAGCAGGGTCGTGCGCTCGACGTGGGCGAGGAACTCGTGGCCGAGGCCCGCGCCCTCCGCGGCCCCCTCGATCAACCCCGGGATGTCGGCGAGCACGAGCTGAAGGCCCTCGTCGTCCTCGATCGTGCCGACCACCGGCGCGAGCGTCGTGAAGGGATAGTCGGCGACCTTCGGCCGGGCGCGCGTGAGGCGGCGCAGCAGGGACGACTTGCCGGCGTTCGGCAGCCCCACGAGGCCGACGTCGGCCAGCAGCTTCAGGCGCAGCTCGATCGTGGCGTCCTCGCCGGGCAGCCCGCGCTCGGCGAACCGCGGCGCCTGGCGGGTGGAGGTCGCGAAGCGCTTGTTGCCGGCGCCGCCGGCGCCGCCGCGCGCGAGCACCGCGCGGCGCCCGTGCGAGGTCAGGTCGTGGCGCAGGCCGCGCGCCAGGTCCTCGACCACGGTGCCGCACGGGACGCGCAGGACCAGGTCCTCGCCGGTGGCGCCGTGGCGCTGCTTGCCCTGGCCGTGCCCGCCGCGCTCCGCGCGGAAGTGGCGCTTGTGGCGAAAGCCCGCGAGGTCGCGCAGGCCGGCGTCGGCGACCACGATCACGTCGCCCCCGCCCCCGCCGTCGCCGCCGTCGGGGCCGCCGCGCGGCACGTGCGCCTCGCGGCGGAAGCTCATGCAGCCGTTGCCGCCGCCGCCCGCCTCGACATGGATGGTCGCCCGGTCATAGAGCATCAGCCGAGCCTAGCGTGAAGCACGCAGCGCCGAAGGAACGCAAACCCCCGATTCTGCTCGCAGAATCGGGGCCCCTATTCCGGTCACATCGCCCGGCTCAGCCGGGCGATATGACCGAGATCTGGCGGCCGTTGCGGCCGGTCTTGAACTCGACCACGCCCGCGGCCGTCGCGAAGATCGTGTCGTCGCGGCCGATGCCGGTGCCCGGGCCGGAGCGGAAGCGCGTGCCGCGCTGCCGCACGATGATCTCGCCGCCGGTCACGCGCTGGCCCGCGAAGACCTTCACGCCGAGGCGCTTGGCCTCGGAGTCGCGGCCGTTGCGGCTCGATCCAAGTCCCTTCTTATGTGCCATCTGACTCTTCCTTCTTCTCTGCGGGCTTGGCTGCGGGCTTGGCCGCCGCCTTGGCGGCGGACGGCCCACTGATCTTCTTGATCTCGAGCCGGGTGAGGTGCGAGCGGTGGCCCATCTGGCGCCGGTTGCGCTTCTTCGGCCGGTAGGTCGCGACCCGGATCTTCGGGCCCTTGAGGTGCTCGGTGACGACCGCCTCGACCTTCACCTTGCCGAGGTCGGGGCCGTCCATCACGGCGCTCTTCCCGTCGGCGAACAGCAGCGCGCGGGGCGAGACCTTCGCGCCCTGGTCCTCGCCGACGCGGTCGACGACGACCGAGTCGCCCTCCTCGACGCGGTACTGCTTTCCGCCCATTTCGATGATTGCGTAAGTCATTGGCTGCCGGAACTCCCGCCCCGAGCGCCAGAACGCCGCCGACCGCCTCTGCGGCCCCGGCGGCGTCTGCTCGCGGAGCCGTTCGATTGTACCTTGGCGCCGTCCTCCTCGGCCTCCGCGGCCTCCTCGTCGCTCTCCTCCGGGACCGCGGCCGCGGGCTCCTCCTTGTCCTCGCGGCGGGCCGGCTCGGGCACGCCGTTGCCCGTGACGATGCTCGCGTAGGCCGCGGTGCGCTTGACCTCGTCGATCTTGATCAGCTTGCTCTCGCCCACGAACGGCCCGCCGCCGGCGATCGAGATCACGTACCCGTCGATCTTCGCGATCGCGTCGTCGATGTTGTACATGTGGGGCTCCTCGATGCGGATCAGGACCTCCTCGCCCTGCTTGAAAGGCAGCGCGCGCTCCTCGATCTCCTCGCGGGTCCCCTCGGCCGTGATCCTGAAGGTGTCGAGCGGGATGCCCTCGGTCCCCTGGAAGTGGAAGACCTTGCCGGTCTCCTGCTCGAGCTCGCGCAGCGGCTTGCCGCCGCCTCCGATCAGGATCGCCGCGACCCGCGGGTGCACCTGTGCGAGGAAGGCCTCGCCCTTGGACTGCTTGGCGAGCTTGCGCAGCCCGCGCTCGACGTCGATCGCGATCGTCTCCTCGGAGCGCACGACGCCCTCGCCGTCGCAGGTGGGACACGTCTTGTTCATGATCTCGCGCACGCCCTCGGAGACGTTCTGGCGCGTCATCTCGACCAGGCCGAGCGGTGAGATCTCGACCACGTGCGTACGCGTGCGGTCGCCCTCGAGCGCGTTCTTCAGCACCCCGAGGACCTTGTCGCGGTTGCGGGTGTACGCCATGTCGATGAAGTCGATCACGATGATCCCGCCGATGTCGCGCAGCCGCAGCTGGCGCACCACTTCCTCCGCGGCCTGGAGGTTGGTCTTCACGATCGTGTCCTCGAGCGAGCCCTTGCCGCGGCCCGTGTAGCTGCCCGTGTTCACGTCGATCACGGTCAGCGCCTCGGCGTGGTCGATCATCAGGTAGCCGCCGTGCGGCAGGTCCACCCGGCGCGACAGGGTCTGGTTGAAGACCTCGTTCACGCCTGAGCTCTCGAACAGGTCGTCGCCCTTGTGGAGCTCGACGCGGTCCACCAGCTCGGGCGCGGTGCGCGTGAAGAAGCTCGTCATGCGGTGGTGCTGCTTCTCGTCGTCGATCACCGCGCGCTCGAACTCGCGCGAGTAGACGTCGCGCACGACCCGGATCGGCAGGTCGGCCTCCTGGAAGACCATCGTGGGTCCGCGCGACTCCTCGACACGGCTCTCGAGCACCTCGTGCAGGCGGAAGAGGTACTGGAGCTCGCGCTCCATGTCGCTCTTGCGCGCGCCGTGCGCGGCCGTGCGGATGATCAATCCCGCGTCCTTCAGCTTGAGGCCCGAGGCGAGCTTGCGCAGCCGCTCGCGCTCCTTGTCGGGCAGCCGCCGCGAGACGCCCACGCCGTCGCCGTCGGGAACGAAGACGAGGTAGCGCCCGGGGATCGACACCTCCATCGAGAGGCGCGCCCCCTTCGTCCCGATCGGGTCCTTGGTGACCTGCACGACGATCTCCTGGCCGGCCTTCAGCAGGTCGGAGATCCGCGGGCCCTCCGCGGCCGCGGCCGCGCCTGTGGGTGCGGCCGTCGCCGGTCACGATCTCGTCCACGTGGAGGAAACCGTTCTTCTCGAGGCCGATGTCGACGAAGGCGGCCTCCATCCCGCCGAGCACGTTGTCGACGCGGCCCTTGTAGACGTTGCCCACGATCGACCGGCGGCCACGGCGCTCGATGTAGAGCTCGCCCACGCGCCACTCGGCGTCGACCTTCGGCACGCCCTTGATCGGCTTGGCCTGCTGGCCGCGGGTCGCGGCCTTCTTGCTCTCGAGTATCGCGACCCGGGTCTCGCCCCGGTCGACTGAAACCAATACCTGCTTACGCATAAAACTCCTTTGAACCTTCGAAACTTCCATTTCGCGCCACGAGCGCGGGAGACGTCACGCGAGCACCTCTGGTTTGGATGCCGCGGCCTCCTTCGCCTGCACGTAGACGCTTTGCAGGATCCCCAGGGCGACCAACGTCACGATCACGGACGAGCCGCCATAGCTCATCAGCGGCAGCGGGATGCCGGTGATCGGCATGATCCCGACGTTGCCGCCGACGTTCACGAACACCTGCGTCATCAGCATCGCGCCGATACCGGCGGCGAGCAGCGCCCCATACAGATTCTTGGCGATCGTGAGGATCCGTAACGATCGCCATATCAACAGGGCGTACAGGGACAACACGATGCCGGCTCCGACGAAGCCGTAGAGCTCCCCGACCGCGGCGAACACGAAGTCCGTGCGGCTCTCGGGGAGGAAATCGAGCCTGGTCTGGGTCGCACGCTCGGTGCCCCGGCCGGTCTTGCGGCCGGAGCCGATCGCGGTCTCCGCTTGGTTGAGCTGGTAGCCCTGGCTCGAGGGATCTGCATTGTCCTTCTCCAGGAACGCCGTGAGGCGATCCCTCTGGTAGTCCTTCATCAACGGGACCCCGGCCGCCGGCGCTATCACGAGCACCAGCACCGCCGCGGCGGCCGCCATCGCGCCCAACGCGGCGAAGTGGGTCCACCTCGTGCCGGCCACGAAGAGCAACGCGAGCGCGATGGTCACGTACACGATGCTCGTGCCGAGATCCGGCTGGGCCATCACCAACAATGTCGGCAGCAGGGCCAGCAGCATTATCCGTGAAGTCGTCTCGCGCTCCCCGAGCCGGCGCACGCGATCGATGATGAAGGCCGACAGCGCCAGGATCAGGAGCACCTTTCCGAGCTCCGAGGGCTGGAAGCGGAAGAACGAGAGCTCGATCCACCGGCGCGACCCGCGGGTCGCCCCGGCGACGCCGAGGACCAGCACGATCAGGCCGATCATCGACGCGTAGAGGCCGATCCGCAGCTCCCTGAAGCGCGAGTAGTCGATCGAGGCCAGCACCAGCATCAGGGCGATGCCGACGACCGCGTAGAGGCCCTGGCGGAGCACGAAGTAGTGCGGCGAGCCCGGGACGTCGCTGGACGTCGCCGTGTCGAGCGTCACGAGGCTGAAGGCGATCAGCCCCAGCGTCGCGAGCAGCACGAGCAGGTCGAGCCTCAGCAGCCGCGCGCGCGGCTCGCTGAAGCGCTGCACGCCCGTGCCGAAGGGGGTTGCGGAAGGCTGGGAGGACATCAGTCGGGGGCCACCCCCGCCTCGCCCACGGCCTTCTTGCCCTTGATGCCGAAGTAGGAGGCCAGGATGCGCCGTGTGGCGGGCGCCGCGGCCTCCGCGCCGAACCCTCCGCGCTCGATCGTCGTCGCCACGACGATGCGCGGGTCGTTCGCGGGCGCGACCGCGACGTACCAGGACTGGTCGCCCTGAGCCCCCCGCTCCGCCGTCCCGGTCTTGCCCGCGACCGTGATCGGGAAGCCCGCGAACACCGGCGCCGACGTGCCGCCGGGGTCGTTCGCCGCCGCGCGCAGGCCCTGCATGATCGCGTTGCGCGTGGACGCGGACACGTCGATCCGGCGCCGCGCACCGGGCTCGATCTGCTGGAGGATGCGCCCGTCGTTGTCCTCGACCCGCAGGCCGATGTGCGGCGTGACGATCCGCCCGCCGTTCGCGATCGCGCTGTAGGCGACGGCCATCTGGAGCGGGTCCGCCTGCAGGTCGCCCTGGCCGACCGCGAGGTTGATGTTGTCGCCCGGCGTCCACGGCCGGTCGGTGAGGTTGCGCCGGAAGAGCCGGTTGCGCCACTCGGGCGTGGGCACGAGGCCGCCGCCCTCGCCGGGCAGGTCGATGCCCGTCGGGCGGCCGAGCCCGAGCCGGCGCGCCCACTTCTGGATCACCTCGCCGCCCCGCTGCTCGGCCATCAGGCCGACCCGGTAGAAGAAGACGTCGGAGGAGACCTGGAGCGCGCGCGGCAGCGCGACTGCCCCGTGCGAGACGTTGCCCGCGTTCTTGAACGTCACACCGCCGACGGTCAGGGACCCGCCGTCGAACAGCACCGTCGAGGGCGTGATCAACCCGCTCTCGAGCCCGGCGGTCGCGGTGATCAGCTTGAAGGTGGAGCCCGTGGGATAGAGCCCCTGGGTCGCGCGGTTGGCGAGCGGCGCGCCGTTGTCGGGGTCCTGGAGGCGCTTGTAGACCGAGGCGCGCACGCCCTTCGCGAACACGTTCGGGTCGTAGGCCGGGTTGCTCCCGAGCCCGATCACCTCCCCGCTGCGCGGGTCCATCGCCACGAAGCCGCCGGGCAGGCCGTAGCGCTCGAGCGCCGCCTGGCCCGCCTTCTGCACGTCGAAGTCGATCGAGAGGCGCAGGCGCTTGCCGGGCTCGGGGTCCTTCACCGACAACTCGCCCTTCGGGCGGCCCGTCGCGTCCACCTGCACCCTGCTTGCGCCGTTGCGGCCGCGCAGGTAGCGGTCGTACTGGAACTCGATCCCGGACTGGCCCACGCGGTCGCCGAGCGCGACGTCGGAGTAGCGGGGCAGCTCGAGCTGCTTCTCGGTGACCTCGCCGATCGTGCCGAACAGGTGCGCGCCGATCTCGTGGTGCGGGTACTTGCGCAGGAAGACGCGCTCGACCTCCACGCCGGGGAACCGCGACTGGTTCTCCTGGAGGTAGAGCACCGTGCGCAGGCCGACGTCCGTCTTGAGTGTCACGGGGCTGAACGGAAGCTGCTCGACCTCGCGCCGGATCTTGCGCCGGATCGAGCGCGGCGACTTGCCGAGCGCGTGGCCGAGGCGGCGATACACACGCGCGCGCTCGACCTGCGTGCGCGGCAGGCGGTCGGCGAGCACCTGGACCACGAGCGCCGTGCGGTTGTCGACCAGGAGCGTCCCGCTGCGGTCGACGATCCGCCCGCGCGGGGCCTCGACCTTCACCTCGCGCACGCGGTTGTCGTTGGCCTCGGCCAGGTACTTGTCGCCCGACAGCACCTGGAGGTACCAGAGGCGGAAGAAGATCACCGCGAACAGCACGAGCGCGATCCCGCCGAGGATCGCGACGCGCAGCGCGAGCTGCGGTGTGATCACCATGCGCCTGTCGCCCTGGGGTATGTACATCAGTGGGCCGCGCGGTCGGTCATGAGCTGGACGAGAGCACCCTCGTGCGCGTCACCGGCCTGCGGCGCGGCCGCAGGTCGTCGATCAGGTCCGGGCGCAGCAGCGCGCGCACGGCCGCGAAGACGGGGATCGCCAGCAGGCCGTTGACGAGCGCGCTCACGAGCGCCTCGCGGATCACCAGCGGGCTCACCGACGAATCGACGCCGAGCAGGAACTGGACCAGCCCGAAGCCCGCGTCGAACCCGAGCGTCGCGATCACCGCGGCGATCGGGGGGACGAGCTTGTGGCTCGCGTCGCGCAGCTCGCGGAAGCGCCCGGCGAGGTAGCCCACGCCGATCAGCAGGAGCGAGCTGACCCCGAGCGTCTGGAGCAGCGCCATGTCCGCCACGAGGCCCAGCAGGAAGCCGACCGTGGCTCCCGCCACCGGGCCGGCGAGCAGCCCGACCGAGAGCGCGACCAGCGGCAGCAGGTCCGGGCTCGCGTCGAAGACCGAGATCTGCGCGACGACCGCGAGCTGCAGCACGACGACGGTGATCACGAGCACGACGACCCGCACCAGGGTTCCCCACGTCACGTTCACGGGGTCGCCTGCGCGTTCTGCACGGCGCCCGAGCCCCGCGTCAGGACCTCGACCATGTCGAGCTCCCGCAGGTCCGCGAACGGCCGCACGTGCACCCGCTGGTACAGCTCGCGCTCGTCGGAGTCGACGCGCGCGACGCGGCCGATCGGGATGCCTCGCGGGAACAGCGACTCGAGCCGTGACGAGCGCCAGCCGGACGTCACGATCGTGGCGCCCTTGCTCACCGCGCGTCCCTTCTCGACGAAGTCGAGGATCAGGTCGTTGGGGTTGCCGACGGTCGCCTTCACGAGCCCGTTCGCCCCGTCGGGGACGAGCTGCGCGGACACGCCGCTCGTGTGGTCGGTGATCAGCGTGACCCGGGCCGCGTCCGGTGCGACATCGGACACGCGGCCCACCAGGCCGGCTCCGCTCACCACGGGCTGGTCGACGTGCACGCCCTGGTCGGAGCCCTTGTCGATCGTGATCGCCGAGTACCAGACCGTCGGCGAGCGCCCGATCACGCGGGCGGGCACGGGATCGTGCCCGTCCGGGAACCGGGCGGATTCGTTGAAGCCGACCAGGCCGCGCAGCTGGCGCGCGTCGCGCTGCGCGGTCTGGGCCGCCGCGAGCTGCGCCCGCAGCTGCTCGTTCTGCTTCTTCAGGTCCTTGTTCTCCGACTTCGCGTCGAACACGTCCCCGGTCCACTCGACGAGGTCGCTGGCGGGCTTCAGCGCACGGCTGGCGCCCTCCTGGAGGGGGGCCATCACCTCCAGGAAGCCGCGCTGGATCGCGTGCAGCCCGCCCGAGGCGGACTCGCCGAAATAGACGGTCAGTAGGGCTATGGAGAGGCTGACGAGCAGCGCCAACACTGCCCGTCGCCTGCGAACCGACTTCTTGTACAAGGGAAGGTCTTCCTCTTAAAGCCTTTTGGCAGGTCAATGATCTTGTCCATCCCGGACCTCATTGCGAACGCCTCCGATTGCGGGAGTTCTTGCTGGCCCGGTGGATCACCTCGAACTCCTCGAGCGAGCGACCCGAGCCGACGGCGACGCAGGTCAGCGGCGACTCCGCCAGGTGACAGGGCATCTGGGTCTCGTCGCGCAGGCGCTCGTCGAGGCCCTGCAGCAACGCTCCCCCGCCGGCCAGCATGATCCCGCGGTCCATGATGTCCGAGGCCAGCTCCGGCGGCGTCCTGTCGAGCGTTTCCTTGACCGCCCCGATGATCTGGGAGAGCGGCTCCTCGAGGGCGCCGCGCACCTCCTCGGACGTCAGCACCACGGTCTTCGGCAGGCCGGTCACCAGGTCGCGCCCGCGCACCTCGGCCTGCACCTCCTCGGACAGCGGGAACGCGGAGCCGATCTCGAGCTTGATCTCCTCCGCCGTCTGCTGGCCGATCATCAGCTTGTACTCGCGCTTCACGTAGTTCACGATGCCGTCGTCCATCTCGTCGCCGCCGACGCGGATCGACTCGGACACGACGATCCCGCCCAGCGAGATCACCGCGACCTCGCTCGTGCCGCCACCGATGTCGACGACTATGTTGCCGGTCGGCTCACCGACGGGCAAGCCCGGCCCCGATCGCGGCGGCCATCGGCTCCTCGATCAGGTAGGCCTGGCGGGCGCCGGCGGAAAGGCAGGCCTCCTCGACCGCGCGCTTCTCGACGCCGGTCACGCCCGAGGGCACGCAGACCACGACGCGCGGGTGCGCCCAGCGGTTCTGGTGGACCTTCTGGATGAAGTGGCGCAGCATCTGCTCGGTCACGTCGAAGTCCGCGATCACGCCGTCCTTGAGCGGCCGAATCGCCTGGATCGTCCCGGGCGTGCGACCCAGCATGCGCTTGGCCTCGAGCCCCACCGCGTGGACCTCGCCCGAGCGGGCGTCGATCGCCACCACCGAGGGCTCCGAGAGCACGATGCCACGACCCCGCACATAGACGAGGGTATTGGCGGTCCCGAGATCGACGGCCATGTCGCGGCCGCCGAGACCGGTGAGTGCGCTGAAGAAACCCAACTGAAAGGAGAAACGTGCTCGCTGTGTGTCGCCATCCGGCGAGGGCAAAAGCCGCGCCCGGCGACCGTTCCCCTGGTCGCAGGGAGACTTGTGCCTCCGCCAGCGGGGCGCGTCCGCAGCGGCGAATAGTACCGGACACCGGCTCCGGTGCCGCACGGTGGCGACCAACTTGCACCGAAAAGCCGCCGGAACTACGCGTCGAGCAGCCAGGGCGCCATGTCCAGCAGCGCCGCGACGGGCAACCCGACCACGTTCCAATAGTCACCATCTATCGAGGCCGTGAGCGCCGCGCCCCGGCCCTGCACCGCGTATCCGCCGGCGCGGCCCTCCCACTCCCCGGTCGCGAGATACCACTCCACGAGCGCGGGATCGAGCCGCCGGAACCGCACCTCGGTGCGCTCCACGGCGGTGCGCTCGGCCCCGTCGTGGATCAGCGCCACCCCGCTGTAGACCTCGTGCGCGCGCCCCGAAAGCTCCTCGAGGAAGCGGCGCGCCTCTTCCTCGCCGGCGGGCTTGCCGAAAAGGCGCCCGTCGAGATAGACCTCGGTGTCGACGCCGAGCACGGTGCGCCCCTCGACCGCGCGCGCCTTGCGCAGCGCGTTCTCGACGACGACCTCGTGCGGCGGGCCGTCCGCGCGTTCGTCGACGTCGGCGGGACGTACGTCGAAGGGAATGCCGAGTTGTCCGAGGATCGCGCTCCGCTGCGGGGAGCGGGATGCAAGCGTTAGTCGGCGAGCTCCGGGAACCACAGGCCGATCTCGCGCTCCGCGGTCGGATCGGAGTCGGACCCGTGCACGAGGTTGAACGTCACCTCGAGCGCGAAGTCCCCGCGGATCGAGCCGGGCACCGCCTCGACCGGGTTCGTGGCGCCGATCACCGAACGGGCCGCCGGCACCGCGTCCGGGCCTTCGAGCACGAGCGCGACCAGCGGGCCGCGCGTGATGAACTCGATCAGCTCCGGGAAGAACGGCTTGCTCGGAGTGCTCGCTGTAGTGCTTCTCCGCCAGCTCCTGCTCGACGCGCATCAGCTTGAGCGCGGCGATCTTCAGCCCCTTGCGCTCGAAGCGGGCGATCACCTCGCCCGTGAGGTTGCGCTCGAAGGCGTCCGGCTTCACGAGGATCAGGGTGCGGCTCATGACGGCGCGGGACCTTACCGGTTGGGCGGTCGCTGCGAGGTCGTGGCCCCGCGCGCCTCGACCGGCGCGCTGTCGCGCTCCGTCGGCAGCTCGCGGTCCCGCGCCCGCCGCTCGGTGGCCGAGCGCTCCGCGGCGCGCTCGGCAGCGCGCTTGCCGGCCTCCGTGCGCGCCTCCTGGAGGCGTGGCCGGCGCGGCTGCTCCGCGGTGCCCGCGCGCAGCGACGCCGGCACCTCGGCCTCGCAGTACGGGCACACCCGCCAGCGCGGGTCGAGCGGCTTGCCGCAGCTCGCGCACGGCTCCTTCAGCTTGCGCGTGCAGCTCGGACACCGCAGGTAGCTCGGGTCGACCTCGGCGCCGCAGTTGCGGCACGTGCGGTTCTCCAGCAGCGCGAGTCGCTTCTCGGCGGCCTGGATCTCCAGCTCGCGCTCGTGGCGGTCCTCCATGTACTCGGGCGGGCGCACGATCGTGTAGACGATCGTTCCGATGAAGGGGAACAGCGAGGCCGCCGTCGCGCAGCCGACGAGCATCGGGTCGTCGAGCCTCCTGCTCGCGTCCGCGTAGGTCCAGTAGACCAGCGCGATCCAGATCACGACCAGGAAGAAGACCAGCAGGTTGACGGCCAAGTTCAGGCCGTCGTTCTCGATGCCGAAGAGGGCGAGCGTCATTGCGATGGGGTTTTCCCGGTAAATCCCTGCGCCGACAGGGTACCCGAGCGGGTGGCCGCCAACCTTTTCGCGGGACAGGGCCGTCTAGATGGTTGATCTAGAGCAGCAGGCGGCCGAGGCCGTAGCCGAGCGCGAAGAACACGAGGATCACGACCGCCACGACCACCGCGACCAGGCCGAGCATGCGCGCGTGCTGGGTCAACGCTCCGCCAGGGCGCCGTCGCGCGCGAGGTCGGCCAGCAGGTAAATGGAGCCCGTGACCAGCACGGCGCCGTCCGGCCCGGCCAGCGCCCGCGCGCGCTCGAGCGCCGCGCGCGGCGTCTGCTCGAGATGCACCGGAGGGCCCTCGAGCTGGCGGGCGAGGCTCTCGAGGGTCGCCGCCGGCAGCGCCCCGCGCTTCGACGACCGGGTGAACACCACGCGTTCCATCAGCGGGAGCAGGATCTCGAGCATCTCGGCGGCAGCCTTGTCGTCGAGCACCGACATCACACCCACCACCGGGCGTCCGCCGGCGACGTCGGCGAGCGCGGCCGCGAGTGCGCGGGCGCCCGCGGGGTTGTGCGCGCCGTCGACGATCGTGAGCGGCCGGTGGGCCACGACCTCGAGCCGCCCCGGGGTCCGCACCGCGAGGGCCGCGTCGCGCACCCGGGCGGGGTCGAGCGGCCCGTGGAAGGCCTCCGCCGCGGCGAGCGCGACCGCGAAGTTCTCGCGCTGGAACTCTCCGCGCGGGCCGAGCGGCACGCCGGCGTCGCCGAAATCGCGCCCGAGCAGCAGCAGCCGGGCGCCGCGCTCGGCGACGATCCGCTCGGCGACCGCCAGGGCCTCGGGCGACAGGCGGCCGGCGACCAGCGTTCCCCCCGCGGGGACGACGGCCACCTTCTCCTCGGCGATGTGCGTCTCGGTCGGGCCCAGCCAGCGCGTGTGCTCGAGGCTCACGTTCGTCAGCACCTGGACGTCGGAGCGGATCACGCTGGTCGCGTCGTAGCGGCCCCCGAGCCCGGCCTCCACCGCGGCGACCTCGACGCCCGCCCGTGAAAGCTCCCAGTAGGCGGCGGCGGTGAGCGCCTCGAACTGCGTGACGCGGTCGTCGGGCTCGAGCGTGCGCTCGACGAGCGCGGCGGCGTCGGCCACGCGCAGGACGGCGGCCTCGAAGTCGTCGTGCGACACCGCGTGGCCGGCGACCTCGATGCGCTCCGACCACGAGACCAGGTGCGGCGACGTGTAGGAGCCCGTGCGAACGCCGTGGCGCTCGAGCAGCGCCGCGATCATGCGCGTCGTGGACGTCTTCCCGTTGGACCCCGTCACGTGGATCGAGCGGAAGGACTCCTGGGGCGACCCGAGTGCCGTCATCAGGCGGCGCATCCGGTCGAGACCGAAGCGCATCCCGAACAGCTCGAGCGAGTCCAGGTACAGCTCGGCGCGCGACGGCGCCCTCTCGGGAACGGGCACCGCGCCTTACCCCTCGTCGGTCAGCTCGGCCAGCTCGGCCTCGAAGCGCTCGAGCTTGTCGCGCTCACCCTGGACGAGATCCGGCGGGGCCTTGTCGGTGAACCCCTTGTTGGAGAGCTTGCCGCGGGCGCGCTCGATCTCGCCCCGCAGGCGGTCGCGCTCGGCTTCGACGCGCGCGCGGGCCTCGGCCGGGTCGACGGTGTCGCCCGCGAGCACCTCGACGGTCGCCCCCTCGAGCGCGATCGAGCCGACCACCTCGGCCTCGCTGCCGTCGGCGGTGATGTCGAATCGCGCGAGGCGCCCGATCGTGTCCAGCGAGGCCTCGTATCCGTTGCCCACCACCCGCGCGGCGATCCGCGCGGCGGCGGGAGCGCCGACTGAATCGCGGTAGTTGCGCAGCCGGCGCACCGCCTCGATCACCGCCTCGACCTCCCGCTCGGCGTCCTCGTCGATCAGCGACGCGTCGGCCTCCGGGAACGCCGACACCGCGAGGTCGCGGTCGGCGCCGGGCATGAACGAGTGGATCTCCTCGGTGACGAAGGGCAGGATCGGGTGTGCGAGCGCGATCGTCTGGCCGAGCACGTGCAGCAGCGTCGCCGAGACGTCCTCGTCGGAGTCGTAGAGCCGCGGCTTCGCCATCTCCAGGTACCAGTCGGCGAGCTCGCTGTAGAAGAAGCCGTAGAGGTCGAGCGCCGCGTGCGAGAGGTCGTACGCGGCGACCTGCTCCCTGAAACGGCCGATCTCGCGCTGGAGGCGCGAGAGGATCCAGCGGTCCTCGACCGTGCGCGGGCGCGGCGCCGGCTCGACGTCGGCGACCTTGGTCAGCACAAGCCGGGACGCGTTCCACATCTTGTTCGCGAGCTGCTGCCCCTGCTGGATCTTCTCGGGCGAGTAGCGCACGTCCTGCGAGGAGGACATCGCGAGCAGGCCGAAGCGCACCGCGTCCGCCCCGTGCGCGTCGATCTCGTCGAGCGGGTCGATTCCGGTGCCGAGCGACTTCGACATGCGCCGCCCGTCGGGCGCCTGGATGATCGAGGTGATGTCGACGTCGGAGAACGGCACCTCGTCCAGGAACTCGAGGCCCATCATGACCATGCGGGCGACCCACAGGAAGATGATGTCGCGGGCGGTGACGAGCACGTCCGTCGGGTAGAAGGCGCGCAGCTCCGGCGTGTCGCGCGGCCAGCCGAGGGTCGCGAACGGCCACAGCGCCGACGAGAACCAGGTGTCGAGCACGTCCGGGTCGCGCCGCACCTCGGCGTCGCACGCGCCGCAGCGCGCTGGAGCCTCGAGCGAGACGTAGGTCTCCTCACATGCGTCGCAGTACCACACGGGGAGCCGGTGACCCCACCAGAGCTGGCGCGAGATGCACCAGGGCCGGATGTTCTCGAGCCAGTCGAGGTACACGCGCCCCCAGCGCTCGGGATGGAAGCGCACGCGCCCGTCGCGCACGGCCTCGATCGCGGGCCGCGCAAGCTCGTCCATGCGCATGAACCACTGGAGCGAGACGAGCGGCTCGATGCGCCGGCCGGAGCGATGCGAGAACGGGACGGTGTGGGTATAGGGCTCGCGCCTGCGGATCAGCCCCTCCGCGTCGAGCGCCGCGACCACGCCCTCCCGGGCGTCGTCGACGGCGAGCCCCGCAAACCGGCCCGCGGCCTGCGTCATGCGCCCGTCCTCGCCGATCACGCTGATCTCCTCGAGGCCGTGGCGGCGCCCGATCTCGAAGTCGTTCGGGTCGTGGCCCGGCGTGATCTTCAGCGCGCCGGTGCCGAACTCGGGCTTCACGTAGTCGTCGGCGATGATCGGCAGCCGGCGGCCGACGAGCGGCAGGAGGACATGCCGGCCGGCAAGCGCTCGATAGCGCTCGTCGGCCGGGTGGACGGCGACCGCGGTGTCGGCAAGCATCGTCTCCGGGCGGACGGTGGCGACGGTCACGACCCCGGTGCCGTCCTCGAGCGGATAGTCGAGGTAGAAGAGGGTGTCCGTGACCTCGCGGTCCTCGACCTCGAGGTCCGAGATCGCCGAGCCGGTGCCCGGGTCCCAGTTCACCATGTAGTGGTCGCGGTAGATGTAGCCCTTCTCGAACAGGTCGATGAAGACCTTCATGACCGCCTCGACGTAGCGCTCGTCGAGCGTGAAGCGCTCGTCCGCGTAGTCGGCCGAGGTGCCGAGGCGCTGGAACTGCTCGACGATCGTGCGCCCGTAGCGCTCCCGCCACTCCCAGACGCGGCGCTCGAACTCCTCGCGCCCGAGCTCCTCCCTGCTGGTGCCCTCCGAGGCGAGCAGCTTCTCGACCTGCGCCTGGGTGGCGATGCCCGCGTGGTCGGTCCCGAAGATCCACTTCGTCCGCCGCCCGCACATGCGGTTGAAGCGGATCAGGACGTCCTGGATCGTCCCGTTGAGGGCGTGCCCCATGTGCAGTGCGCCCGTGACGTTCGGCGGCGGGATCGCGATCGAGTAGCTCTCCTCGGCCGTGCCCTGCGGCTCGGGATGGAAATAGCCCGCGTCGAGCCATCGCGCCAGCACGCGCGGCTCGACCTCGCGCGGGTCGTAGCGCGTGCGGTCCTCGAGGTCCTTCAGGTTTCTGCGGGCCATGGCCCCGCCAGTTTATTCAGGCATCCGCGGGCGCCCGGCGGGGATACTCCCGGGCGAATGGACCGGATCGCGATGGTGCACGAGGGGCGGGTCGCGTTCAACCGCGGCGACGTGGACGCGATGCTCGAGCACTACGACCCCGACGCCGAGATCTTCCCGATCACCGCCGGCGGCATCGAGGGCCGCGGCTTTCGCGGCCACGACGAGATCCGCGGCTACCGGAACGCGCTCGACGAGGTGTTCGACAAGGTGGAGATCCACTACGAGGACGCGCGCGACTTCGGCCACTGCGTCGTCGCGCTCGGCCATTGGACGATCAAGGGCCGGATCAGCGGCGTCGAGACGACCGCCCGCGGCGGATGGGTCGTCAGGTTCCGTGACGCGAAGATCGTGCGGCTCAACTCCTATACCGAACAGGCGAGCGCCCTCGCCGCCGCCGGCGTCGAGGACTGGCGCGAGGCGTAGGTCACACGGTCGCGCGCGGCACCGGCAGGCCGGCGACGTCGGAGCGCCCGCGTAGGACGCCCCCGCCCGCGTCGCCGACAGCGGTGACGTACACCTCGCGCAGGTCATCGCCGCCGAAGCAGAGGCTCGTCACGAACGACGCCGGCACGTCGACCGTGCGGTCGAGCGCACCGTCGGGCGCGAAGCGGGCGAGCGCGCCGCCCTCCCCGGTCGCGACCCAGACCCCGCCCTCCGCGTCGACCGCGAGGCCGTCGGCCGACCCGGCCGGGGAACGCGCGAACGCGCGCCCGCCGTCGGACACGACGGTCCCGTGCGCGTAGTCGCACGCGTAGATCGTGGCGCCGTCCGGCGCGAAGCCGATGCCGTTGGGCCAGTCGATCCCCTCGAGCGCCTTGGTCGCACCGGCGGAGTCGATCCGCCACAGCTCCCCGGGGACGGGAGGCTCGCCGGCAAAGGGCCGGAACCGCAGCGCCCCGACCCAGACACGGCCCTCGCCGTCGACCCCGAGGTCGTTGAAGCCCGTGACGCCCTCGACCTCGCCGAGCAGCGTGCGCTGCTCGCCGTCGCGCACGTGCACCACGTCGCGCCCCGAGACCACGACGCCGCCGTCGGCGTGCAGGCACATGCCGCCGATGCCCCGGCGCTTGGGCACGACCTCCGCGATGCCGGCGGGCGACCACCGTCGCAGCCCACCGCCCAGCACGTCGCTGAAGTAGACGCCGCCGGCGCCGTCCCAGCACGGCGCCTCGGTCAGCCCGAAGCCCGACGCAAGCGCCTCGAACTCCACTCGCTCAGAGCTGCATCGACTTGACCTGCAGGAACTCCTCCAGCGCGTACTTCCCGAGCTCGCGGCCGTGCCCCGACTGCTTGCAGCCGCCGAACGGGGCGAGCGGGTTGAAGACGCCGCCGTTGATCTCGACCTGGCCGGTGCGGATCCGCCGGGCGACGCGCTTGGCGCGCTCCTCGTCGGCCGACCATACGCCGCCGGCGAGGCCGTAGGCGGAGTCGTTCGCGATCCGGACCGCGTCCTCCTCGTCGTCGTAGGGGATGATCGACAGCACCGGGCCGAAGATCTCCTCCTGCGCGATCGTCATGTCGCTGCGCACGCCCGAGAACACCGTCGGCTGCACGAAGTAGCCGCGATCGAGGCCGTCCGGCGCCTCCTCCCCGCCGGTCACGAGCCGCGCGCCCTCCTCGATTCCCTTGCGGATGTATCCGCGCACGCGCTCGCGCTGCACATCGGAGACCAGCGGGCCGAGCTTCGTCGCGGGCTCGAACGGGTCGCCCACCGTGAAGGCCCCGGCGACCGTCGCGGCGATCCGCTCGGCCTCCTCGAGGCGGTCGCGCGGGACGAGCATGCGGGTCAGCGCGCTGCACGTCTGTCCGGAGTTCAGGAAGCACTTCGAGACCCCGTCGGCGACCGCCTGCTCGAGATCGGCGTCGTCGAGGATCACGTTCGGCGACTTGCCGCCGAGCTCGAGCGCCACGGGCTTCACGCCCTGCGCGGCGAGCTCGCTCACGCGGCGACCCGCCCGGGTCGAGCCGGTGAACGACACCATGTCCACGTCCGGGTGGGACACGATCGCCTCGCCCACCACGGGCCCGGTGCCGGTCACGAGGTTGAAGATCCCGGCCGGGGCGCCCGCCTCCTCGAAGATCTCCGCGAGGATGAACGCGTTCAGCGGCGCGACCTCGCTCGGCTTGAGCACCACCGTGCAGCCGACCGCCAGCGCCGGCGCGACCTTTGCCGCGATCTGGTGCAGCGGGTAGTTCCACGGCGTGATCGCGCCGACGACCCCGATCGGCTCCCTCACCACCAGCGAGTTTCCGACCTGCTCCTGCCAGGCGATCTCCTCCACGAGCTGCGGCACGGACGTGAACGTCATCGTCGGCAGGCCGGCCTGGATCGCCTTCGAGAGGCCGATCGGCATGCCCAGCTCCTGCGAGATGGTCGCGGCGATCTCGTCGCTGCGCGCGGCGAGCCCCGCCGCGATCGCGCGGATCAGCTCGGCCCGCTCCGCGAGCCCGGCCTGCGACCACGACTCGAACGCGTCGCGCGCGGCGTGCACGGCGCGGTCGACGTCCTCCGGCGTGCCCTGCGGGATCCGGCCCATCACCTCCTCGGTCGACGCGTTCACCACGTCGATCGTCTCCGAGCCCGTGGGGTCGATCCACTCGCCTCCGACGAAGAGCTTGTCGCGTACCTGTATCTCGGCGGCTACTGCCATCTGGGTCTCCTATCGGTGAGCGGCTTCGAGGGACGGGGTGGCCTGCGAATGGTCGGCCGCGATCGCCTCGGCCGTGCGCCGCGCGAGCGCCATGATCGAGATCATCGGGTTGGTGCCCGACGACGTGGGGAAGGCGCTGCCGTCCCCGATCCACACGCCCTTCGTGTCATGCAGCTGTCCCCACGGGTCGGCCACGCTGGTCTGCGGGTCCTTGCCCATGCGGCACGTGCCCATCTGGTGGGCGCAGAACAGGCGGAACCCGCCCGCGCGCAGCGGCACGCGCTGCCAGCGGGCGATCGCCTCGTCGAGGTCGTCGCCCTGCCGCCATGCCGCCGTCCCGGCGGCCATCGGCTGGATCTCATGGGCGCCGGCGGCAACGTGCAGCCGGGCCTGCGCGTCGATCGCGCGGTGCGTGTTGCGCACGTCGAGCGGGTCGTGGAGGTCGTACCAGAGCACCGCCTGGCCCTCGCGGTCGATCTCGACCCGGCCGTGGCCGTGGTCGCGCAGCAGGCCGATGAAGGTGCCGCCGAAGGGGACCTTCTCCATCATCTCCTTGTGCTTGCGGGCGCCCGTGAACGGCAGCGCCGACCCGACCAGCGCCGGGGCGTACTGCGTGGTCTCGACGAGGAAGCCGTAGCCGTCCTCGACGTCGGCGAACTCGTCGACGAGCCCGGCCTGGGGCGCGCCCCACCACGCCTTCTGGTCGTCGGCGTACATGCCGAACAGCGCCGTGCACGGGTGGATGCGCAGGTAGTTGCCGGCCGCGGGGCCGCCGATCCCCGAGCGCAGCAGCAGCGCGGGCGACTCGAGCGAGCCGGCCGCCACCACGACGCGCGGGGCGCGCACCGTGACGCGCGCCGAGCGACCGGTCTCCCGGTCGGTCCAGGTGCCCTCGACTCCCGTCGCGCGCCCGCCCTCCACGAGCACGCGCTCGACGGCGCAGTCGACGACGATGTCGGCGCCCGCCTCGAAGGCGTCCTGCAGGTAGGTCTTCTGGGTGCTCTGCTTGGAGCCGGACTGGTCGCCGAACCCGATGTAGGCGGCCGAGGCCGGGTCGTAGCAGCCGGCGTCGGTGTTGCGCAGGATCGTCTGGAACGACCAGTCGAGCCGCTCGGCGCCCTCCTTCAGCCGCTGCTGGGGGCCGTTCAGGTCCGAGCAGCGGTCGGTGACCGACAGGCGCTCGAAGATCGCGTCGAGATGGCGGTCGTATTCGGGGCCGTCGACACCCTCGAGCCCGTGCTCGTCGGCCCACTGCTCGCGCACCCACGGGCGCGTGCGCAGGCAGTTCGTCCAGTTGATCACGGTGCCGCCGCCGAGGCCCTGGCCGGCGTAGACCGTCACGTTGAAGTCGGCGGTCGGGTTGGGCCCGCCGCGCCAGTACATGCGCTCGTAGGCGGAGAGCTCGATCTGGTCGAAGTCAGCCTCGTTGTAGTAGCCCGCGGCCTCGACCACGCATACCTTCAGGCCCTTCTGCGCGAGCGTCCCGGCGATCACGCCGCCCCCCGCGCCGGAGCCGACGATGCAGACGTCGGCCTCGAGCGTCAGCTCGTCCCCCGTGGGGGCGATCGGCTCGATCGTCTTCTCGACCGCGGGCGGCGCGGCGGTCGGCCCGGGGTAGCCGAACACCTGCCAGTTCGGGTTCTGGCCCGTCTGCGGGTCGGGCGCGCCGTAGGTGATGAAGAGCGTGAGGCCGACGAGCGTCGAGATCCCGGCGGCGGCCTCGGGGCCGACCATCGCGACGTTGCGCAGCACCTGCTCGCGCGAGGGTTGCGAGAGCTTCGTGAAGCCCTGCTGGTCGAGGCCGTCGAGCAGCTCCATCATTCCCGCGAACTGCTCCTCGGGCAGCTCCGCGAAGACCTGCTCGATGCCCTGGTCGGCGCCCATCTGCGTCGCGGTGCGACTCCACATCCCGGCCGGGTCCGGGTCGCGCGGGATGCTCGGCACGACCGTGTCGCACACCGCTCGCAAGACGGCGCGCCTCGCTTCGCTCAACTCATTCATCCCTTCGCCCCCTCGTCAATTGCTCAGATACTCCATCGCCTCGACTGGATCCGAGAACAGCATCAGCGCGTCATCGGTCACGACCAGACGACCATAGTGGGTGGACATCTCGTGCTGCATCGCGTAGGGGTCGACGTCGAAGCCGAGCTCCTCGCTGACCTCGTCGAAATCGATCACGAGCCGGTCCTTGGCCCTCACGTCCCAGAACGACGGGTTCTCGATGATCTCGACGTCTTCCCGCGCGGAGAGGACGGTCGCGACCGCGTCGCCCTCCTCGCTCTTGGCCATCACGATGCCGACGTAGTCGTAGGTCTCGTCGCTCACTCCGCACCTCCCGCGGCCGCCAGTTCCGTCACGCCGCATTGCTCGCAGAGCTCGTCGAGGTCGATGCGCACGTTTGCACGCGCGTCGTCGAACGAGATGCCGGCGGGCAGCTCGTCGAACACGGGCTGCAGCGCGAGCGCGGCCTGATCGGCGTGCGGCAGCCAGTCCGCCAGCCACTCGCCCACCACCGCGCGGTTCGCGGCGCCGTGCTGGGCGTCATCCAGCACGAACCTCATCAGCTCGGCCGTCCAGCCGGACACCCACTCCCATTCGAGCTGGGCGCAGTGGCTGAGGGCCTGCGTCACGATGTCGCCGTTGAAGCGGACGGAGCGCATCAGCAGCTCCCGCCGGATCAGCAGCCCGACGATCGGCTCGAAGCAGAGGTTTGCCGCGAACACGCGCTCGCCCCAGTCCGCTGTCGCGCGCAGGCGCTCGACGTAGCTGCGCGCGGGCTGCCAGACGTCGTCGTGCAAAAAGCTCTCGCGGGACCGCTCCACCGGGAACTCTCCGAAGTCCTGCTCGAGGTCCATGCCGTAGAGCAGGTACGCCTGCGCCTGGCGCTGCTTCATGGCCGCCTCGAGCGCCACGCAATGGGTAACCGTGTCCGACAGCGTCTCGCGAGCGGCGCTCGCGAGGGCGAGCCAGATGCCGTGGTCGAGGAACGCCGGCACCTGGAGGTGCTTACGCAGGAACTCGACCCACTCCGGCGTGAAGTCGGCGAACACGCGCTCGCGGCGCGCGGTGCGCACCGCGCCCTCGATCAGCTGCTCACTCGACGTCCCGGCCTGGTAGTAGGTGCGCTCCCACATCTGGCCGGGATCGCGGAAGTCGTACCAGTCGGTCGCGCGCAGCCGGGTCGAGTCATCCGACCACAGGCCGCGGCCGTCCTCGAAGTGGACGGGCCACCCGCGCCCCTTCTGGATGTGGCGATGCACCGACGGCTGGGTGTCCATCGTGACGTCCTCGTACATCGTCGCCCTGCGCTTCTTCGGCGTGTACCACTGAAACGAGCGCTCGGGGTCTTCCCCGCGGCGTGACTTGGCTCCCGCCTCCATCCTGCTACCTCCTCACTCGGCGACGACCGCGTCGGCGGAGGTCGTGAATTTGTCGTGGAAGATCCTGCTGCTCTCGTCGATGCCGTGCCGCTCCGTCGCCAGCTCGATCATCGCGTCGATCATCGGGGGCGGTCCGCACATGTAGATCTCGGGGTCATCCATCTCGCCTGCCTCGATGACCGCGCAAGCGGGCTCGTGCACGAACCCGATCACGGGCACGAACTCGAAGTCGGGCAGCCGTGCCCCGAGCTCCTGAACGAGGTCGACGTAGAACAGGTCCTGCTCGGACCGGGCTCCGTAGAAGAAGCGCACCCTGCGGCCGCTCTCCTGCTCCGCAAGGCTGCGCAGCAGCGACAGGACAGGGGCCATGCCAGATCCCCCCGCCACCATCAGGATGGGGCGGTCATTGTTGCGTAGGTGGAAGGCGCCGTAGGGGCCCGTGAAACGAAGTTCGTCCCCCGCCTTGATCTCACCATTGAGCATGCTGGAGAACCGACCACCTTCGTAGTGCTTCACGATCAGCTCGATGCGCCCGTCGCCTGGCAGGTTCGCCATCGAGAACGACCGGCGCGCGTCTTGGTCGCCGGGGATCCAGACGTCCACGTACTGCCCCGGGAGGAAGTCGAAGCCGGCCGGCTCGATCACCTCCAGCTCCAAGCGCCGGATGTCGTGCGTGAGTGCCTCGACCGCGGTCACGGTCCCGCGCCCGTCGCGGATCTCGTGCTCCAGCTTGTAGTTCTCCGGGTCGAAGTGCAGCAGCTCGACGACCAGGTCCTCCTCCGGCATCGCGCGACACAGCAGCGTGTAGCCGTTCGACTCCTCGGACTCCGAGAGGGCGAACGTCGAGTACGGCTTCAGCACCACCTCGCCTTCCAGCAGGTAGGCCTTGCAGGCCGAGCACTGCCCTTCGCGGCACCCGTACACGAGGTTGAACCCGTGCCGGAAGGCCGCGTCGAGGACGGACTCCTCCTCGTCGCAGTCGATCTCCTCGCCGATCGGCTCGAAGATGACCCTGGGACTCACCGGGCAGTACCTATCTCAGTGGGCGACGACCGGCTTACCGCTGCCGTTGCCGCTGCCGTTCGACCACGGGGCCGCCGCCTTCAGCCCGCCGTCGATGTGACCGTTCGGCGAGACGAGCCCGACCGACGAGCCGTTCGGCAGCCCCAGCTTCTCGGCAACCGTGATGTTCGGGCTCTGCACGTGGAAGTCCATGCTCTTGACGTCGTCGAGCGTCCACATGTTGTCGTTCTCGAGATGCGGCTGTGCGATCAGCGTCTCGCCGTCGGCACGCACGAAGCCGAGGTCGCGCACCAGCTCCGACAGCTCCCACCCGTGGTAGCGGTCGAAGAAGTTGCGGTCGCCCATGTAGCGGCCGGGGTTCGACTCGTCGAGCCACATGCACTCCTTCGAGCAGTAGAAGCGCGTGCGGTCGCCGACCGTGCGATGGCACATGTCGTCGGGGAAGACGCAACCCATCAGGCACACCCAGCACGAGGGCGCGGCCTGATCGAGCGCCATGTTCAGCAGGTGCTTGAACTGCTGCGGGTCGTGGCGCGTCTGGCGGAACGCCTCCCACGCGGGCCCGTACTCGGCGTACCAGCCCGGGTACTTAGCCTCCATCCACTCGAAGTCGCGCTCGTTGAGCGGCTCCGTGCGCCAGAAGTGGAGCATCCAGAACGCCGCCGAGCTGAGCATGTTCTTGTGGACCATGCCGCGCTCGAGCCGCGACTTTGCGCGGTCGAACATCTCGGCGGGGAAGTTGAGGCCGAGCTTGCCGAGCTTCAGCACGTACGAGCGGTACCAGTCGTTCTCGATCCAGCGCTCCCACTTGTCGAGGTAGCTCTCGGGGTCGGAGCGGTCGTCGGAGCTGTACTCCATGATCGCGGAGCCGAAGCCGTCGAGGTAGGCGTGGTTGATCCACCAGGCCTGCGCGAGGTCGCGCTCGATCAGCGGCGCGTTGTCGTCCTCCTGGAGGACCGTCAGCAGCGTCGCGTAGCCATTGGAGATGTGGCGCGCCTCGTCGGACTGCACGGACAGGTACGTCGTCGGCAGCGTGAAGTCGCCGTTGCGCGCGCCGACGTCGGGCAGCGCGACGAACGCGATGTTGGTGAAGGCGGTCTCGGCGACCACCATCAGCGTGAAGGCGCACTGGACCGGGTCGCCGACGATGAAGTGCGACAGCATGTTGAGCGCCTGCCGGGTGCCGGGGTCCTTCGACAGCGTGGCCGGCCCGAGGTGCCAGCCGGAGGGGTCGGGCACGTGCTTCGCGTACCAGCGCGCAAGCGCCATCTGGAGACCGGTGTGGCGGATCTCGTCCACGAACTGCACGTGGTAGCCGTTGCGCAGCTCGTTGTTGGGGATGGCGTCGATCAGCATCGCCATGCACCTGCCGGCGCCGACCTCCGCGTAGGCGGTCGTGACGATGTAGGGCTTGATGATCTCCATCCACCGCCGCCCGGTCTTGCTCGTCATCTCCGCGCGCACCGCCGCGTCCTGGCCGCCGTAGACGCGCTCGTCCTTTTCCAGCTCCATCGGCAGGTACTCCCGCATGATGTGCTTCATCGGGTCCTTCGCCTTGGTCGGGAACGTGTAGCGCGACGGATACTTCTCGACCGGCTCGAAGTAGTCCGGCTCCCACCCGAGCTGGGAGATCCGCTCGTGGGTCTTCGTGATGCTGCGGCGACGGTTGCTCGTGGCGCTCATGAGGTCTCCTCCCGGGATGGACCGGCGTGCCAGCGGCTGATTGCGTGACCGGGCGCGAACATATACGGTTACTGACGTCGAGTCAATAACGGAATTCGCATGTCTTCGACCCTCCAGACAAAACGGCGCCGCCGCTCCCCCGAGTCCGCCGAGCGGGAGATCCTCGACGCGGCGGAATCGTTCCTGCGGGAGCGGCCCTTCCGCGATCTGACGGTCGACGAGGTGATGGCCCGCACCACCCTCTCACGCCCGTCCTTCTACGTCTACTTCCGGGACCGCCACCACCTCGTGGTGCGGCTCGTCGAGGGGATCGGCGGGGAGCTGTTCGAGCAGGCGGACCGGTGGCTGCGGGGGACGGGCGACCCGCGCGCGGAGGTCCGCGCCGCGCTCTCCGGTGTCGCGGGCGTGTACGCGGAGCACGGCCTGGTGCTGGCCGCGATCGCGGACGCGGCGGGCCACGACCCCGGCGTGGAATCGACCTACCGCGACCTGATCGAGCGATTCATCGCGACCGCGGCCGTGCGCATCGAGCGCGAGCCGACCACCGGCGTCCCGCCCGAGGAGACGGCCCGCGCGCTGGTCTGGATGAACGAGCGCTACCTGCGCGAGGCGCTCGGACGGCATCCGCAGACGCCCGTCGCGACCGTCATCGACACCCTCTGGACGATCTGGGTGCGCACGCTTTACCCAACCGCGACGTAGTCCACACACGCGGCACGCGTCACCCGCCACGCTTCGTGGGTGACGCGGATCATCGACGTACAGCAGCGCGAAATGCACGCACCTGCGCACGGAATGCGGGTCGCGGACCTCGCGGCGCAGCAACACGGCGTCGTCAGCCGACGCCAGCTCGGGGCCGGATTCTCGGCGGAGCGCGATCAGGCACAGGGTCGAGGTAAGCGCCTCCACCGCAGTCCATCCACTCCGTGTACGCCGTCGGGCTGACCGCTGCGGCGGCTCGCTCGTTACATGGCTGCCGTACTGGCTGCGGCGATCACGCCGTCCTCAGCCACCGGTCGGCCGCTGCCCTTTGGGGCTGCGCCACCGCCCTCCGGACACGTCGAGGTGACGGTCCCGGCCACCGGCAGCCGCCGGCGGCGCGGCATCGAGGTCCACACGACGCGGCAGCGAGATCGAGATCCGAGGTGATCGAGGGCATCCGCTGCACCACTCCGATGCGCACCCTTGTCGACCTCGCCGCGGTCCTGAGACGAGCGTCAGCTGAGCGCACGCTCGAGCGCGTCGCTCGAGCTCGACGTGTTCGATCGCATCGCCCTCGATGCCGTGCTCGCGCAGTCCGACGGTCGCCGGGGGACGAAGCTGCTCCGCCGCCTCCTGGCCGATCTGCCCGACGAGCCACCTCCCACGGCAAGCGAGATCGAGCGCCGCTTCCTCGAGCTGATCCGCCAGGCCGGCCTCCCCTACCCCTCGTGAACGGGTACATCGGAGCGCTGCAGGTCGACTTCCACTGGCCGACGCACCGCTTGATCGTCGAGACCGACGGCGCGCAACGCACGGACACGCGATCGCGTTCCACCGCGACCGCGACCGCGACCTGGCGCTCAGCCTAGGGGGCTGGCAGGTGATCCGCCTCACCTGGCGCCAGATCCTGGACGAGCCGGAACGCGTCGTCGGCGTCCTGCGCAGGCGCCTCGGCACCCGGTGAGACGGATCACCAACGCTATAGGTGGGTCAACCCGCGCACCTGCAAAGGGGGGATGGGAGCGCGGGCAGGCGCTACGCCGAGCGTTCGCCGAGCTCGGCTTCGGCCGCGCGCGCCTTCGCGGCCTCGCGCTTGCGCGACTGGGCCGCCTTGGCGCCCTCGGTCACGAGCGTCGGCTTGAGGTTCTTCTCGACGGTCTCCTTCGTCACGACGCACTTCGTGACGTCGCCGCGCGAGGGCAGCTCGAACTGCACCTCGAGCAGGATCTCCTCGAGGATCGAGCGCAGGCCGCGCGCGCCCGTGTCGCGCTCGAGCGCCTTGTCCGCGATCGAGCCGAGCGCGTCGTCGGCGAAGTGCAGCTCGATGCCGTCGAAGCTGAAGAAGCGCTGGAACTGCTTGACGAGCGCGTTGCGCGGCTCCTGGAGAATCCGGATCAGGTCGTCGCGCGTGAGCTGGTGGATCGCCGAGATCACCGGCAGACGGCCGACGAACTCGGGGATCAGCCCGTAGTGCATGAGGTCCTCGGGCAGCACCGACTCGAACACCCTTCCGGTGTCCTTGTTCTTGTGCGAGTCGATCGCCGCGCCGAAGCCCACGCCGCGGCTGCCGATGCGCCGCTCGATCACGCGGTCGAGGTCGGCGAACGCCCCGCCGCAGATGAACAGGATGTTCGTCGTGTCGATCGTGAGGAACTCCTGGTGCGGGTGCTTGCGCCCGCCCTGCGGCGGCACCGACGCGAGCGTGCCCTCGAGGATCTTCAGCAGCGCCTGCTGCACGCCCTCGCCCGACACGTCGCGCGTGATCGACGGGTTGTCCGCCTTGCGCGCGATCTTGTCGACCTCGTCGATGTAGATGATCCCGGTCTCGGCCTTCTTCACGTCGTAGTCGGCGGCCTGGATCAGCTTCAGCAGGATGTTCTCGACGTCCTCGCCGACGTAGCCGGCCTCCGTCAGCGCGGTCGCGTCGGCGATCGCGAACGGCACGTTGAGGATCCGCGCGAGCGTCTGCGCGAGCAGCGTCTTGCCGCATCCGGTCGGCCCGAGCAGCAGGATGTTCGACTTCTGCAGCTCGACCTCGGCGTCCTCTTCCGACCGCGCGATCTGGATGCGCTTGTAGTGGTTGTAGACCGCGACCGAGAGGGTGCGCTTGGCCTTCTCCTGGCCGACGACGTACTCGTTCAGGACGGAGTCGATCTCCTTCGGCTTCGGCAGGCTGTCGACGTCGAACGTCGGCGCCGTGGCGAGCTCCTCGTCGATGATCTCGTTGCAGAGATCGATGCACTCGTCGCAGATGTAGACGCCGGGGCCGGCGATCAGCTTCTTCACCTGCCGCTGCGACTTCCCGCAGAAGCTGCAGAGGAGCTGTTCGTTCGAGTCGGTCGGTCTGGTCACGATTTCAGGTTAGGGCCAAAAGCGCGGTGTGTCGCGCCCTAATGCTCGCTGATGACCCGATCGATGATGTTGTACTCCCGGGCCTCCTCCGCGCTCATGAAGTAGTCGCGGTCGGTGTCCTGGGAGACCTTCTCGAGCGGCTGCTGGGTGTGCTTGGCGATGATCTCGTCCAGCTTGCGCCGGATGTCGATGATCTCGCGGGCGTGGATCTCGATGTCCGCGGCCTGGCCGGAGAACCCGCCCGACACCTGGTGGATCAGGATCTTGGCGTTCGGGAGGGCCATCCGCTTGCCCGCGGCCCCGCCGGCCAGCAGCAGCGCGCCCATGCTCATCGCGACACCGACGCAGATCGTCTGGACGTCGGGCTTGATGAACTGCATCGTGTCGTAGATCGCGAGGCCGGCGTAGACGCTGCCGCCCGGCGAGTTGACGTAGAGGCTGATGTCCTTGTCGGGGTCCTCGGACTCCAGGTGCAGGAGTTGGGCCACGATCAGGTTCGCGATGTCCTCCGTGACGGGCGTGCCGAGGAAGACGATTCGTTCGTTCAGGAGGCGCGAGTAGATGTCGAACGCGCGCTCCCCTCGGGAGGTCTGCTCGACGACCATTGGAACTAGTGGGCTCATGTGGCCTTTCCGGCGCCTTGCGCCTGGACGTTGAATGCCTTATTTGGATGACCGTCCGGATCCCGCCGCCGCGCGGCGATTCTAGCAATGGGGATTTCGCCTCCCGGCAGGGTCCGGAGGCCTCCGGCCGGGCCCCTCGACGAAGTTTCGAGCACTCCCGTCACGCGGGTACTTTCCGTGGGGAAGCCCGTGATCCTGCCCGCGCGATCCGCGCTGGGCGCGAGCGTCAGCTCTTCTGCCCGGGCGGATCGCCTGCGCCCGGCGTCCAAAGCTGCGCGGAGCCTTCCTCTTTGCCCTGCTTGTCGGGCGTCCAGATCTGCTCCCGCGCCTTCGCCTTGCCCGGCTCGATCGGCTGGGCGCTGTCGGCGATCGCGTCGACTGCCCGGCGCAGCCGCAGCTCACGGCGGATCGGGACGTCGCGCCCGTTCTCCCGAAGCTGCTCGAGCAGCTTCGCGGGATCGGTGTCCTCCCGCTCGGCCGTCGCCTGGAGGGCCTCGAGCAGGTCCTCGTCGGAGATCTCGATGCCCTCCGCCTCGGCCACCGCCTCGAGGACGCTCTCGCGGCCGAGCGCCTGGCGCGCGTCGCCCTTGGCCTCTTCGATCATCTCCGCGGCCGTGCGGCCCGAGGCCTGGACGTATGCCTCCGGGTCGATGCCCTGCGCGCGCAGCATCCGCTCGGTGCGCTCCCACATCTCCTCCGCGCGCGCCGTCACGAGCTCGTCCGGGATGTCCAGCTTCGCCTCGCCGACCGCGGCGTCGACGGCGGCCTGGCGATACTCGTCCTCGATCGTGTGCTCCTGGGCGTGCTCGAGCTTGTGGGCGATGTCGGCCCGCAGCTCGTCGAGCGTGTCGAACTCGCTCGCCTCGGAGGCGAAGTCGTCGTCGAGATCCGGCAGCTGCTTCTCCTTCACGTCCTTGACCTGGACCTCGAAGGCCGCCTCGCGGCCCTGAAGCTCCTCCGCGTGGTACTCGGCCGGGAAGGTGACCTCGACCGTGCGCTCCTCCCCGGCGCGTGCGCCGACGAGCTGCTCCTCGAACCCCTCGATCAGACGGCCGCCGCCGATCTCGAGCATGTAGTCGCGGGCCTCGCCGCCCTGGAAGGCCTCGCCGTCGACGCGCCCCGTGAAGTCCATCACCAGGTGGTCGCCGTGGCGGGCGGAGCGGTCCACGCTCTCGAGCCGCGCGAAGGACTCGCGCAGGCGGTCCACCTCTGCCCCGACCGCCTCCTCGGGTACCTCCGGTGAGCCCTTGGCGACCTCGAGGCCCTTGTAGTCGCCGAGCTGCGCGCGCGGCGTGACGCCGACCTCGATCGAGAAGCTCAGCGCCTCGCCCGCCGAGGGCAGGTCGTCCATGTTGAGCTTCGGGTCGCCGACGGTCGACACGCCGGAGCGCACGATCGCCTCCTCGTACCACTCGGGAAGCGAGTCCCTGACCGCCTGCTCGAGCACCGCCTCGCGGCCGATCCGCTGGATCACCATCGGGCCCGGGACCTTGCCCTTGCGAAATCCGGGGATCCGAAGATCGCGCCCGAGCTGCGCCGCGGTGCGTTGCAGGCGCGACTCGATCTCCTCGCTGGGCACCTCGGCGTCGAGTCGCACGCGGGAGTCGGGAAGCTCTGTGATGGTCGTCTTGACGGTCATTCGGGCACGGTCCAGGCGGAAAGGGAACGGCTAGACTCGCGGCGATGAAGGATAGAGAGCGCGCGTACCTCTCGGTCTGTGCCATCTACCGCAACGAGGCGCGCTATCTCGAAGAGTGGCTCGAGTTCCACCGGCTCGTCGGCGTCGAGCGCTTCTTCCTCTACAACAACCGCAGCACCGACGACCATCTCGAGGTGCTCGCTCCATATGTGGAGGACGGGACCGTCGTCTGGCGCGACTGGCCGATGTTCCCCGGCCAGCGGGAGGCCTTCGACCGCTGCCTCGCCGACCACCGCCACGAGTCGCGCTGGATCGCGTTCATCGACCTCGACGAGTTCCTGTTCTCCCCGACGCGCCGCCTGCTGCCCGACGTGCTGAGCGACTTCGAGGCACATCCCGGCGTCGTCGTGAACATGATCTATTACGGAACCTCGGGCCACGACACGCCGCCGCCCGGGCTCGCGATCGAGAGTTACACGCGCCGGCTGCGCCTGGACCGGCCGCGAAACAGGGCGGTCAAGAGCATCGTGGACCCGGAACGGACGGTCCGCGTCGGCCACGTCTCCCACTACTTCTTCTACGCCGACCGCAAGAAGGCGGTCGACGAGAACTTCCACGCGATGCACGGCCACGCGACCAAGGACGTGTCCGCCGACCTGCTGCGCATCAACCACTACCTCACGCGGTCCCAGCAGGAACGCGACGTCAAGCTCACCCGGCTCGGGGCCGACACCGGCCTGCCGGTCCGGAACCTCGAGACCGTCGGCGAGCGCGACCGCCGGCTCAACGAGGAGGTCGACGAGATACTCGTCCCGTACGGTCACGCCGTGCGGGCCGCGGTCGCCGCACGCAAGGCGGGCAGGCCGCTCGCCCCCGGCGCGCTCGAGGCGGCCCTGGCAGCCGGATAGGCTGCGGCCGTGAGGAGAGGGCAGCAGCGCATCGTGCGCCGGATCGCGACCGGCTTCCTGACGGGCGCGGCCGGGCGGCTGACGGCGTTCACGCTCGACGTCGGCGTCGCGACCACCCGGTACTGGTCCCGCAGGCTGGCCGGCAAGGAGACCCCGTGGTGAGCGGCCGCGATGGCACGGCGTTCGTCACCGGCGGCTCCGGCTTCATCGGCGGCCGCCTGATCCGGCGCCTGGTCGGCGACGGCCGGCGTGTGCGTGCGCTCGCGCGCTCCGATGCCGCGGCCACGAAGGTGTCGGAGGCCGGCGCCGAGGCCGTGCGGGGGGACTTGGACGACCGCGAGTCCATGCGCCGCGGCGCCGACGGCGCCGACGTGACGTTCCATGCCGCCGCGCACCTCGGCGAGTGGGGCACCCGGGCGGAGTTCGAGCGCGTGAACGTGCAGGGAACCCGCAACGCCGTCGAGGCGAGCCGGGCCGCGGGCGTGCGCCGCTTCGTGCACGTCGGGACGGAGGCCGGGCTGCTCGCGGGCCAGCCGCTCGTGAACGTCAACGAGGACGCGCCGCTGCGTCCCGACTCGAAGGCGCTCTACCCGGCGACGAAGGCACAGGCCGAGCAGGTCGTGCGCGACGCCGACGGCGATGGGCTGGAGACCGTCGTCGTGCGGCCACGGCTCGTCTGGGGCGCCGGCGACACGACGATCCTCCCGAGCCTCGTCGAAGCGGTCGAGAAGGGCCGCTTCGCCTGGATCGGCGGCGGACGGCACCGGACCTCCACCACGCACGTGGACAACGTGGTCCACGGCCTGCTGCTCGGCGCGGAGCGCGGCCGGGCGGGCGGCGTCTACTTCGTCACCGACGGCGAGCCCGTCGTGTTCCGCGAGTTCGTCACCGAGCTGCTCGGCACGCAGGGCGTGACCCCCGGCGACCGCAACGTGCCGGCGCCGGTCGCACATGCGATGGCGGCCGGCGCGGAGGGGGTCTGGCGCACCCTCCGGCTGGGCGGCAGCCCGCCGCTCACGCGCCTGGCCTACTGGCTGTCCGCGCAGGAGTGCACGATCGACATCTCGAGGGCGCGCGCGGAGCTGGGCTACGAGCCGGTGCGCTCGATCCCCGAGGGCATGGACGAGCTGCGCCGCGCCGTCGACCGCGGCTGACGAACTAGCCGAGCGCCTCCCGGAAGCCCTGCCGCCAGCTCGGGTGGCGCGGCTGCCAGCCGAGCGCCTGCTTCGCCTTCTCGTTCGAGGACCCGCGCAGCTGCGTCCCCATGCTCGCCGTGTAGCGGCCCGCGAGCAGGCGCGCGAGCCAAGCCGGCACGCGCCGCGGCGGCTTCGCCCCGAGCGCCTCCGCGTATGCGGGAACCCACTCGCGCATCGCGGCGGGCTCGTCGTCGACCACGTTGTAGACGCCCGGCGCGCCGCGCGCGATCGCCGCGACGGTCGCGGCGGCGGCGTCGTCCACGTGGATGAAGGAGAAGACCCCGGTGCCGCCGCCGACGACCGGCAGGCGGCGGCGCCTCACCTCGCGGGCGAGGTGGCCGTCCCCCGCGTAGGTCGAACCCGGCCCGTAGAAGAAGCCGTAGCGCAGCACGAGCCCCTCGATGCCGTCGGTGCGCGTGACGGCGTCCTCGAGGTCGTGCAGCGCCCGGATGCTGCGCGACCACGGCCACGGCGCGTCGTCCCAGAGCGGCTCGTCCTCGGTCTTCGGGGCGTCGCCGGTGGGGGCGTAGGCGAACGCGATGCTCTGCGCGACCACGCGCCGCGCGCCCGCCGCCCGCGCCGCCGCGACCAGGTTGCGCGTCCCCTCGGTGCGGATGCGGTCGTTGCCCGCGGCCTGCTCCTCCATCTTGCGCGGATCGAGGGCGGGCGGCAGGTCGGTCAGCTCGTGCACGACCACCTCGGGACGCGCGGCCTCGACCGCCGCACGTCAGGCCCGTCGGCGTCGAAGACGTCGGCCACGGCCGGGGCCGCGCCGGCCTCGCGCAGCGCCCCGGCGCGATCGGCGCGCCGCGTCATCGCCGTCACCTCGTGCCCGGCCTCGACGAGCATCGGAAGCAGGCGGCGCCCGATCACTCCGGTCGCCCCGGCGACGAAGACCCTCATGCCGGCGCCCGGCGGCCCGCGGCCTCGCGCATCAGATAGGCGAACGCGAGCGTCAGCAGCAGCAGGCTGAAGAAGTTGAACGGCCCCTGCCAGCTCGGGTCGGTCTCGCCGATGTCGAACAGGTGGTTGATCGTGTGCAGGGCGCTCTGCGCGAGCGCCGCGAACAGGACCGGCACGCGCCACGACGGGCGGCCCACGGCCGCGAGCAGCGCGATTCCGATGCCGGCCTGGAAGGTCGCGATGTCACGCAGGAAGTGCTCGTCGGCGGGCCCGAACGGCGCGACCTTGTCGACGAAGGAGCCGGGGTCGATCGCGAGCCACAGGCCGATCGCGAGCTGGGTCAGGCCGAGCACTCCGAGCGCGAGGCGCATCCTCGGCTCGGTCAGGTGTCCTGCACGCATTCCGCTCCTTTCGCCGTGGTGAGGCCGCGACGATTCTGTCGCATACGCCCCGGAGGCAGTGTGACCGCTGCCATACTTGGGCGGCATGTCGCGGCCGCGTGCAGGCCTGTGTGACCAATGCCGCCACCAGCGGCTCGTGCCCAACACGCGCGGCTCCACGTTCTCGCTGTGCGAGCGCTCCCGCACCGACCCGGGCTTCCCGCGATACCCGCGCCTGCCGGTCGTGGAATGCCGCGGCTACGAGTCTCGCGGCGACCCGGAAGAGGAACCGTGAGCCGCGCGACCATCGTGGTCGTGGTGCTCGTCCTGCTGCTCGGCGCGGGCGGCGCGGCGCTCGTCCTGGCGGACGGGGAGAACGGCGATGCCGCCGGGGGCGGATGGACCGCATTGCGCTCCGCGCAGCTCAGCCGCACCGAGGTCGCGGCCGCGCGCATCGGGCGCTTCGTCTACGTGATGGGCGGGTTCGAGCAGCGCTCGGGCGCCACGACCGCGGCGGTCGAGCGCTACGACATCGCGCGCGATCGCTGGCGCCGTGTGCGGCCGATGCCGGTCGCGCTCAACCATCCCGCGGCGACGGCGCACCGCGGCGCGGTGTACGTGGTCGGCGGCTACACGGGCCGCGGCGATCTGCGCGGCGAGGTGTCCTCGCTGCTGCGCTACGACCCGCGCCGCGACCGCTGGTCGCGCCTGCCGAACGCCCCCACCAGGCGGGCCGCGCTGGCCGTCGGCGCGATCGCGGGGAAGCTCTACGCCGCGGGAGGCGCCAACACGCGCGACGGCGCGCTCGCGCGGCTCGAGATCTACGACATCGCGCGCCGGCGCTGGACGCGCGGTCCCGACATGGGCCGCGCGCGCGAGCATCTCGCCGGGACGGTCGCGGGCGGGGCGTTCTACGTGTTGGCGGGCCGCGTCACCGGCCAGGGGAACTTCAAGACCGTCGAGCGCTACGTGCCGCGGGCCCGCCGCTGGGAGCGGCTGCCCGACATGCGCAAGCCGCGCGGCGGAATCGCCGCAGCGACGGTCGCCGGCCGCGTGATCGTGGCCGGCGGCGAGGAGGCCGGCGGCACGATCGGTGAGGTCGAGGCCTACGACCCCGCGACCCGCGCCTGGACCCGCCTGCCCCGCATGAGGACTCCGCGCCACGGGCTCGGCGTCGTGGCCCGCGGGAACCGCGTGTACGCGATCGAGGGCGGCCCGACGCCGGGCTTCGACTTCTCGAACGCGATCGAGGCACTCGACGTGCGCCGATGACTACCCCAACTCGGCGATGTCGGCGGCCGTGTCCTCGATCCGCGCGCGCAACGCGCCGATGTCCGTTTTCTCCTTCAGGAGGCGCGCCGCGACCGCGAGGTCGTCGGAGCGGCCCACCGTGAGCGCGGCGGCGAGCCGCGCGTCCTTCACGTAGAACGCCGTGAACTTGCCGTCCGCGAGGCTCCCGCGCAGCCAGACCTCGTCCCACTCGCTCGCCGGGCCGACGTACTCCATGCTCGCCCAGTCGGCGAGGTCGGACCAGAAGTAGGGCACGACGTCGTACTCCTGCTCGTTGCCGAGCATGTTGAGCGCGGCGTACTTGCCCTGGTTGAAGGCGACGTCCCAGTGCTCGATGCGCAGGCGGCGCCCGTGCACGACGCTGTCGTACTCGGCGATGTCCCCGGCCGCGAAGATGCCGGGCGCGCTCGTCTCCAGGCAGCGATCGACCAGGACGCCGCTGTCGGTCTCGAGCCCCGCACGCTGCGCGAGCATGATGTCCGGCGACACGCCGGCCCCGATCACGACGAAGTCGCAGTCCACCGTGAGGCCGGACTTGGTCACGACTCGTTCGACCCGGTCGCCGGACCCCTCGAAGCGCTCCAGCTCCTGCGAGCCGTGGACGCGCACGCCGTGCGACGTGAGCGTGTCCTCGAAGAAGCGGCCGACCTCGGGTCCGCACATGCGCTCGAGCGTGGTCGACTCGAGCATGATCAGCTCGCACTGCCTGCCGAGCGCCGTGAACGAAGCCGCCAGCTCCGTGCCGATGTAGCTCCCGCCGATCAGCGCGATGCGTTCGGCGCGCTCCAGCTCGGCGCGCAGCGCATCCGAGTTGCGCAGCGTGCGCAGGTAGTGGATCCCGTCGAGCTGCGCCCCCTCGGCGCGCAGGATGCGCACGTTCGAACCCGTCGCGAGCAGAGCCTTGTCGAAGCGGACCTCGTCCTTGGTGGAGAGCTTCGCCGTGCGCGACTCGACGTCGAGCCCGGTGACGCTGGTGCGCGTCAGCAGCTCGACGCGCTGCTCGGTGTACCAGTCGTCGGGCCGGAAGAGGATGTCCTCGCGCGACTCCTCGCCGCGCAGGTACGTCTTCGTGAGGGGCGGGCGGTTGTAGGGCGGGTCGGGCTCGCGCCCGACCATCAGGATGTCGCCGTCGGCTCCCTGCTCGCGCAGGTGGCGCGCGCAGTTCGCGGCCGCCATGCCCGCGCCGACGAGCAGGAACTCGACCCGGCGCTCAGCCACCCGCGAGGAACCGGTTGATCTCCACCGCGATCTCCTCGCCCTTGTCCTCCTGGAGGAAGTGGGCGGCGCCCTCGATCACGCACAGCTCGCCCGCGCCCGGGACCAGGTCGACGAACCGCTGCCCCGCCTTGAGGGGGAAGATCGGGTCCGAGTCCCCGAAGCACACCAGCGCGGGCTTTTCCCACTCGGCCAGCCGCTCGCGCACGGCGTTCATCTCCGCAGCACCGGGCGCGTCGGGAGAGGTCGGCACGAGCAGCGGGAACATTGCGACGCCCGCCTTCGACTCGGCGTTCGGCCAGGGCGCCTCGTAGGCGCTCACGACGTTCTCCGGGACGTCGGTCGCCGTCGCCCCGTTGATGATGAAGCCGACCGGGAGGTCGGGGTTGCGCTCGGCGAAGTTGCGCCACCTCATGAACGCCTCGTTCACCTGGCCGGCGAAGAGCCCGGTGTTCATGATCACCAGGCGCTCGACCCGGTCGGGGTTCTCGACCGCCCAGCGCAGCCCGATCGGCCCGCCCCAGTCCTGCACGACGACGGTCGCGTCGCGCACGTCCAGCATCTCCAGCAGCTGCGCCATGATGCCGACGTGCCGGTCGTAGCTGTACCAGTCGCGGTCGGTGGGCTTGTCGGAGCGCCCGAATCCGGCGTAGTCGGGACAGATCACCCGGTGCCCTCCGGACACGAGGGGCCAGATCATCTTGCGGTAGAGGTATGACCAGGTCGGCTCCCCGTGGAAGCAGACGATCGGCGCGCCCTTGCCCTCGTCGACGTAGTGGATCCGCAGCCCGTCGACCTCGGCATAATGCGGCTCGTGTTCGAATCCGGGCAGGTCTTCGAAGCGCTCGTCTGGGGTCCGGAAGGCGTCCACGAAGGGCGCTAGCCTACTCCAGCCGGCGCGGCCGGAGACCGTGTCGTTAGTGCGGCCGCGGCAGCGGGTAGTAGTCCACCGTCTTGCAGACACGCATCCGAGCACTCGCCCAGCGACATCAGTGATTCGCGCCCACACCTCATGACCTCGGTCCCCGCAGGCTCAGGAGATGGGCGTGCGCTGATCGTATCCGTCACCGAGCAGGACGATTCGCTGCGGGTCACCGTCACGGGCGAGCTCGACGTCTCGACCGTCCCGGCGTTCAACAAGGAGCTCGCGGAGCTGCGCCACGCCTCCGCGCGCACCGTCGTGCTCGACCTGAGCGGCACCACTTTCATGGACTCGACCGGGCTGTCGGCCGTGCTCGTCGCGGAGATGCATGCCCGCATGAGGGGTCAGCGCTTCGTGGTCGTGGCGGGGCCCCCGCACGTCCACGAGCTGTTCAAGCTCACCGGCGTCGACAACTTCCTCGAGGTCGTCGGCCCCGGGGACGCGCCGGCCTAGCGACCCCGTCAGGCGCGGCGCGTGCTCGCGATCGCGCGGCCGTCGACGCGCGCGAGCTCCTCCCGCACCGCGGGCAGGTACATCTGGATCGTGCGGTCCTCGACCTCGTCGAGCGCCGCCAGCATGCGGGCGACGGCCCCTTCGCCGTACACGCGCATCCGGCCGTTGTCCACCCGCGGGCGCATCTGCTTCCGTTGCAGCTCCTCCTCGGACTTGGTGACGTAGTGGTTCACCCGCAGGCGCTCGAAGGAAACCTCGTCCGTCTTGCTGTAGGGAGACCCCGGCCGGCCTTCGACCGGATGGTGGTTCTCGTCGACCACGACGTGCGGGTCGCCGTGGAAGATGAAGAAGTGGGCCAGGCAGAAGTTGCGAACGCGACGCGGGTCGATCACGCACTTGATCAAGCGGTTGCGCTCGGGGTCGTCGGTGCGGCGCGTGTACGACTCGATCACGAGGGCGTCCGGCTTGGTCTTGTGACCCGAGGCGCCGAAGTTCGCCCAGTTCGCGCCCACGCCGGGCCAGCGCTCGTACTCGGCGAGCAGGTCGGGCAGCGGGCGGCCGAGCGGCGAGAACAGGAACTCGTCGAGGTCGAGGAACGCGATCCAGCGCGACTCGTGCGCGTGGTTCTGGATGCAGTGCTGGAACGTCGCGGCCTGGGTCGCCTCGCCCGTGACGACGTTCGGGGGCAGGCAGTCCGGCCACTCGTGCAACTCGACGACGCCCTCCTCGATGTAGGGCGCGAGCGCTTGGCGGTGCCCATCCTCGGAGCTGCGGTTGTTGTAGAGGAAGAAGCGCTCGACGCCCACGACGCGATGAAACGCGACCCACTCCCGCAGATAGGGCCCCTCGTCGCGATAGACGGCGCAGACGGAGAGGTAATGCGGCTGCGCGCTCAGGCGGCGTGCCCTCCGAGCGATGCCGCCTCGGAGTCGAACGGTGGGGGCAGCAGCGGCTCGATCACCGCCCAGTCGTACTCCAGGCGCGCGAGCCGGGCCGGCTTGTCCTCCTCCACCCAGCCGTAGTCGAGTGAGCGGTAGCGGGCTTCGATCTCGTCGTAGGAATCGGACAGGACCGTCGACTCGGGATCGAGCCCGGTGATGATGCCCATGCCCGCGGGACGCACATCGATCGCGGCGACCCGCAGGTCCGGCCGCTGCTCGCGCAGGCAGGGAATCAACTTCCAGACGTCGCCGCTCCAGGCCACGGTCTTTCGCTCCCGTTCGGCGTGGTCGCGCAACAGCGGGTAGCAGTCGTGCACGAGGACCACGGAGTTCTCCCCGCAGTAGGGCTCGAGGTTCACGAAGTCCCGCAGCGCGAACTCGAACAGGTGCATGCCGTCGATGAAGGCGAAGTCGACCGGCAGTCCGCCGAGCTCCTCCCTCAGGTCGTGCCGCTCGAAGAAGTCGTCGCTGGTGAGCGTGAAGATCTTCGACGCATTCTCCAGCACCGGATCGGAGACGATCGGCTCCGGGTCGATACCGATGCTTCTCGTGTCAGGCCGCACGCGGCCGAGCGAGCGGCCGGCGTGGACGCCGATCTCCACGTATGTGCGGGGGCGCAGCCGCTCGTGCAGGCGCTCCAGCAACGCGAAGTAGCCGACGGCGGCGTTCACCGCGTCGGCTTGGCGCACGTGCACCTCCATGCGCTCGGCACCGTGCGGGCCCATCCTCCAGTAATGCGCGCGCTGGCGTTCGCCGCGGACGCCGGCCTGTGGGTCGCGGTGCACCTCGCGCAGTCGCACGACGACGCGATCTCCGAGATCGATGAACTCCTCCGGCTCGAGCCGCCAGGCGTGCCAGCCGAGCCGGTCCATACGGGCCAGCATCCGCTCACGCTGATAGCGCACCGGTGCAACGGCTTTCGGCGACTCGAGCCACTCGACCTCAGGGGCGAGCACCCGCTCGAACGCGCTCGGGCCTTCTCCCTCGAACGACTCGTAGGCGCCCTTCAACAGCGCCACGTTCGCCTTGCCGTCGGTCAACGCTTCTCCTGATGCATGGTGTCGGGCCGACCGCGCCGCAGGCCGCCGCCCTGCATCAACCGTACTAGACGGGCAGCGCTGCGACCCGACCTTCGGCGCTGAGCACCGCCGAGCGGTAGCGTTCCGGGCAGCGGCACTCCGTGTTGCTTTCCGATGCCCGCGAGAAGGGGGTCCATATGAAGCGTTTCCCGCTCCTGATCCTGATCTGCGCGCTGGCCGCCTTCGGGCTCGCCGCGTGCGGTGACGACAACAGCAGCAGCGACACGACCGAGCCCGCTGCGACCGCGACGACCACAACCGAAGAGACGACGACCGGGGCGGCCGGCGGCGGAGAGACGGTGAAGGTCGCCGCCGATCCGAGCGGCGCGCTCGCGTTCGAGCAGAAGAGCCTGACGGCGGCCCCCGGAAAGGTCACCTTCGAGTTCGAGAACTCGTCCTCCACCCCACACGACTTCGTGATCGAGGAGGGCGACAAGGAGATCGCGAAGACGGACGTGATCTCAGGTGACAAGGCGACCACCGATGCGACCCTCACCGCCGGCGGGGACTACACGTACTTCTGTTCCGTGCCGGGTCACCGGCAGGCCGGCATGGAGGGCAAGCTCACGGTCAAGTAGGCAGGTCTCTATGTGATCGGCGGCACGCTGGACGGCGCGGGCCCCGGGTATGTTGTGCGGCGAGGAACGAGGAGTGCACGCACAGGGGAAGCTTCCACCCGGCCCGCGCCGGCCGCCCGTGATCCAGACGATCGCCTGGTGGGCCAGGCCGATCGCCTTCTTCGAGCAGTCCCGCGCGAGGTACGGGAAGCGGTTCACGATCCGGCTGCTGGGCGCGCCGCCGTTCGTGATGATCGCCGACCCGGACGAGGTGAAGCAGATCTTCACCGCCGCTCCGGAGGTCCTTCACCCCGGTGAAGGAGCACAGATCCTCGAGCCGGTCGTCGGGCGCAACTCCGTCATCCTGCTCGACGAGTCCGAGCACCTCCAGCAGCGCAAGCTGATGCTCCCGGCATTCCACGGCGAGAAGATGCAGCGCCTCGCAGGGACGATGCAGGAGGTCGCCGACCACGAGGTCGCGTCCTGGCCCTCCGGGCAGCCGATCGAGCTGCACCGCCGCTTCCAGGCACTCACGATGGAGGTGATCCTGCGCGCCGTGTTCGGGCTCGACGCGGGCCCTCAGCTCGACGGCCTGCGCAGCCGCCTGACCGACCTTCTCGCGGACAGCAGCCGCCCGGCGTCGATGGTCCCGGCGCTGCAGCGAGGCCGAGGATGGCGGCGCTTCGAGCGGATCCGCGGCGAGGCCGACCAGCTGATCTTCGACCTGATCGACAGGCGCCGCAGCGAGCAGACCGAGCGCGACGACATCCTCTCGATGCTCGTGGGCGCGCGGCACGAGGACGGCACGCCGATGTCCCATCAGGAGCTGCGCGACGAGCTGATGACGCTGCTCGTCGCGGGCCACGAGACGACGGCGTCCGAGCTCGCGTGGGCCTTCGAGCGCCTGGCGCGCGCACCCGACGTGGTCGCACGCCTGCACGAGGAGGTCGACGCCGACGCCGGCGACGAGTACGTCACGGCGACGATCCAGGAGACGCTGCGCCGCCGCCCGGTGCTGCCGAACGCCGCGCCGCGGCTGGTCAAGCAGCCGATCGAGATCGGCGGCTGGGAGTACCCGCCCGGGCGTCTGCCTGGTCGCGAACGCCTACCTGATCCATCACGACCCGGACATCTACCCGGACCCCTATGCCTTCCGGCCGGAGCGCTTCGTCGGCGAGTCGCCCGGCACCTACACGTGGATCCCGTTCGGCGGCGGTCGCCGCCGCTGCCTGGGCGCGAGCTTCGCGCTCCAGGAGATGAAGATCGTGCTGAGGGCGGTGCTCTCGCGCTTCGACGTCGCGCCGGCCACGGAGGCACTCGAGCTGACCCGCCGCCGGGCCATCACGATCAGCCCCGGACGCGGAGCGGTCACCGTGCTGCGCGAGCGCTCGCGTGTGCCGGTGCCTCGCGAAGCCGTCGCGGCCTAGCGCGACACCCGCGAAAGTGAAGACGGCGGCGCGTTGGACGCGCCGCCGCACCCTGCTCGGCGAGCAGCCGAGCTGCTTCTCTACTTGTTGACGACCTGCTTGAGCTTCGCGCCGGCGCTGAAGCGCGGGACCCGCGATGCCTTGATCTGGATCGGCTCCCCCGTCTGGGGGTTACGGCCCTGGCGGGCGCCGCGGTCGGCGACGTGGAACTTGCCGAACCCGGTGAGCGTGATCTCGCTTCCGCGAGCCAGCTGCTCCTCGATCGTCTGGAGCGCCGCGTCGACAGCCTGCTCCGCCTCTCGGCGACTGAGCTCGGACTTCTCGGCGATCTGCTCGACCAGCTGGGCTTTGTTCATGAGGGCTCCTCCTCGTTGGAAGTGGCGCGCTGACGCTAAATGCCCCATCGGACGCCTTTTCCCCTGGTCCTGGCCGCCCGAGAAAGCCGCGCGCGCCAATTCGGGCGCGAAAAGATAGAGTCAACCATTCCAATGCAATCGGTTGAGAAGGTGGGGGATGAGCGGGTCAGGTAACGGGAACGCAAACGGGAACGTCGTGTGGCACAACGGTCACCTGGAGCGACCGGAGCGCTGGGAGGCGATCGGGCACGGCGGCGCGACGCTGTGGCTGACGGGGCTGCCGGCATCCGGCAAGTCGACGATCGCGCACATGCTCGAGCGCGACCTCGTCACGGCCGGACGCCCGGCCTACGTGCTCGACGGGGACAACCTGCGCCACGGCCTGACGTCCGACCTGGGCTTCGACGCCGCCTCGCGCGCGGAGAACGTGCGGCGAGTAGCGCACGTGGCCGCGATCCTCGCCGACGCGGGGGCCGTCGCGATCGTCTCGCTGGTCTCGCCCTACGAGGCGGACCGGCGCCACGCGCGCGAGATCCACGACCAGGCGGGCCTGCCGTTCGCCGAGGTGTTCGTGGACACGCCGCTCGAGGAGTGCGAGCGGCGGGACCCCAAGGGCATGTACGCGAAGGCGCGCGCCGGCGTGATCCCCGGCTTCACGGGAATCGGGGCGCCCTACGAGGCTCCCGAGGCGCCCGACGTGACGCTCACCCCGGAAGAGCCGATCGAGCAGGCGGTCTGGCGGCTGGCTCAGACGCTCGACGACCTGGCGCCCGAGCCGGAGGCGATCGCCTAGGTCTGAGCGGCGCATGTGCCCCGCCCCCGCGATACTGCGCGGGCGATGTCGCAGGAGAACGTGGAGATCGTGCGGGCGATGTACGAGGTCGCCAATGCCCGCGGCAAGCTGGATGCCAACTTCGAGATCCTGGCGCCGGAGGTCGAGTTCCATGTGTCCGGCGCCTTTCCGGACCTCGACCCCGTGTATCGAGGGCATGACGGCGTCAGGAAGCTCAACGAGGCGCTCAACGAGCCGTGGGCGGCGCTTTCGCTCGACCCCGAGAAATTCATCGACGTCGGTTCGCGGGTTCTCGTGCTCAGTCGGTTTCGGGCAAGAGGACGAGACGGGATGGAGGCGAGGCGTGAGCTCGCCAACCTGTGGACCGTGCGAGACGGGCAGATCGTCAGAATGGACGCCTTCTCTGACCGGGAGGCCGCCCTCGAAGCCGTGGGGCTGTCGGAGCAAGACGCTCACGCCGACTCCTGACGCGAGGGCGGCTCCTTGCCGCGGAGGTATGGACCCCAATTGGGTCCTGCGCGGTGCCATAGGATTGCGCCGTGCCGTTCACGCTCAGGAACATCAAGGAGGATCTGGAGGACGTCGGATCCAACTTCGACGGCGCACCTGACCTGGAGTTCCGCATGGCGACCCAGGCGCTCGCGCTTGAGCAATCCGGCCTGAGCTACCAGAGCGTCCCGCCCGACTACCGGTTCCCGTACGGCCACACGCACAAGAAGCAGGAGGAGGTGTACGTGGTCGTGCGCGGGAGCGGGCGGATGAAGCTCGACGACGAGATCGTCGAGGTCAAGGAATGGGACGCGGTGCGCGTCCCGCCCGGTACGTGGCGAGGTTACGAGGCCGGCCCGGAGGGACTCGAGATCCTCGTCATCGGCGCGCCCAATCTCGGCGAGTCTCCGCGCGAAGACGTCGAGGGCCAGCGCGACTGGTGGGCTGACCAGTAGCCGATTGGTAGACGCACGCGCCTCGATCCCATTGACCGCGCGCAGAAAATCCGACCAGCGCGGGGAAAGCTGAGGGGTGAGCGACGGGACTCGAACCCGCGACCGCCTGGACCACAACCAGGAGCTCTACCGACTGAGCTACGCCCACCACGCGGCCGGTCGGCCGTGACAGGAATCTAGCAGCGCCTCCGCGTGCCGCCCGGCCCGCAGCGGGGCCAGGGGACCCTTACAGCATGCCCTCCCGCCGCAGCCAGTGCTCGGTGCGGCGCATGCCCTCGTCGAGGTCGACCTGCGGCTCGTAGCCCAGCTCCGCGCGGGCGCGCGCGATCGAGTAGGTGCCGCGGCGCATCGTGTAGTCGATCGCCGCCGGCGTGATCTCGCTGCGAGCGCCGCGCACGCGCGCGATCGCGTCCATCGCGCGCGCGGCCGCGCGCGCCACCGGGTACGGCACCGTGCGCGGCGGGTCGACCCCGAGCATGCGGCTGTAGTAGGCGAAGAAGTCGCCGATCGGGACATGCTCGGACCCGGTGACGATGAATATCCGTCCCGCGGCGCGGTCGTTGCCGGCTGCCAGCACCACGCCCTCCACGAGGTCGTCCACGTATACCGGGCTGTGCATCCCGCGCCCGCCGCCGGGCAGCACGAGCTGGCGTGCCTTCAGCAAGCGCACGGGCTCGATCGTCCACGGCCGCGAGGCGGGTCCGTAAACGTCCCCGGGCCGCACGATCGTGCAGTCGATCTCGTCGTGAGTGTGCGCGGACAGCACGACCTGCTCGCTGGCGATCTTCGTGTCCACGTAGTGCACGCCGTTGGGCCGCACCGGGGTGCGCTCGTCCACCTCTCCCTCGAAGTCGAACCCGAACGTGACGATCGAGGAGAGGTGCACGAATCGCTTCGCCCCGCCCGCGACCGCCGCGTCGAGGACCAGACGGGGCGCAACCACGTTGCTCTCCCAGTAGCCCTTCGGCGAGCTGTACATCCCGACGATCGCCGCGGTGTGCACGACGAGGTCGCAGCCCGCCGCGTGCCGCTGCCAATCCCCGGCCGCGGAGACGTCGCCCTGCACGACGCCCGGGGCCCCGTCCGCGCGCAGGTCGACTCCGCGCACCTCGTGTCCGAGCGCGCGGTACCGCTCCACCAGGGCCCTGCCGATGAAGCCGGTCGCGCCGGTGACGAAGACGTTCATGGCGCGCCGGCTTCCGGGCCGAGGTACTCCGACTCGAGCACGAGGTCCTTGATCAACGACTGGTACTCGACGTGCGTGTCGTGCTCGGTGGTGTTCCAGGTCCTCCCTTCCTGCGCCTCGAGATAGGCCCGGTACTCCGGGGCGCCCGGAAACCTCACGTTGTCGGCGACCACGATCGACCCCGGATGGAGCCAGCGCTGCGCGAGGATGCGCTCGAGGTCGGGCAGATAGGCGGCCTTGTGGTGGTCGACGAAGACGAAGTCCACCGTCCCTTCGCCGAAGCCGTGCTCGGTCTCGAGGCGCTCGATCGTCGATCCGCCGTCGCCGAGCGTTCCCACCACCACGGTGAGCTCGTCGCCGATCCCGGCGTGCGACCAGATGCGGCGCGCGATCGCCGCGTTGTCGGCGCTGAACTCGATCGAGCACAGCCGCGCGCCGGCGGGCATCACGCGCGCCATGCGCAGCCCGCTGTATCCGCAATAGGTGCCTAGCTCCAGCAGCAGCTGCGGCGCGGCCCGGCCGACCGCACGGTCGAGGATCTCGCCCTTCTCGTCCCCCACGTTGATCATCACCTTGCGAGTCATGCAGAACTCGTCGATCACGCGGATCACGTCATCCGCGTCGCCCTGCCGCGCGTTGGCCACCACGTACTCGGCCAGCGCCTGCTCGCGCCCGTCGCCGACCTGCCAGGTCGTGGTCAGCCTGCGCTGGTTCAGCATCATGCGCACCACCGACCACCGCAGGAACGGGAGTCGCCTGCCCCCGATCTCGAAGATGCTTCTCATCGGCGACCATGATCGCACCCGTGCTCGTCCCGATGGTCGTGGGCGGACCTCAGCGGAATGCTTGCCGGTGACGCCCCGGCCGGTCGCGGTTCCGGCCTCCCGGTGCCTACGGCGCGAAGATGCCCTGCACCATGAGCAGCGTGTTGGGAGCGGTCGACGTCTGGCCGTCGGCGCCGCCGTCCGTGATCTGCACCTGGTTCATCTCCCAGATCGAACGCCTGCCCTCCTTCACCATGCCCGGCACGATGGCGTCGAAGGAGCTGTTGCCGGTGCACGTCCCACCGATCGCCGTCGATGCCGTCGAAGCGCAGGTGTACGGCCACGGGAACGGGATGTCCACAACCGTCCCGGAGCCGGTCGAGTCGAGGTCCGTGATCCGCAGGTTGGCATTCCCCTGCAGCTGCCCCGTGTAGTCGGAGCCGTCTGCGGCGTTGGCGTCGCCGCATGACGTCGTGCCGGCCTTGCACCGCAGGTCGACGATCGACGAGGTCAGCAGGACATCCGTGTCCTCCGGACCGCCCGGGGTCCAGGCGACGACAAAGCGGACGGTGCCCTCGGAATTCGCTGCAGAGCCGTTTGCGTCCGGCGTTCCGACGGTCACCGCGGTGGAGGTCTGGACGGGCGGGTTGCACGACGGGTACGCAAGTGGCGGACCATGCGTTCGGTTGGGTGCTGCACATACGTTGAAGGACGGCACCAGATCGACGGTGAACGGCGTCGCGCCCTTTGGTCGCGGATACGCGTCATAGAAGTCCGAGCGGTTCACGAACGTGCACGTCACGCTCTCCCCCTGGGCGACGTCGATGTTCGAGACCGGTGACCCGTCCGTGCAGCTGCTCCCGATCGCCGTCCAAGGGCTCGGCGGCGGGGACTCGGACACCGAGTAGCCGGACCCGGCCACGACGACGAACTCGCGCCTGCGCGAGAGGCCGTTGGTGTCGTCCCCGTCGTCGTCGAGCTGGAACGACGAGGGACTCAGCCCGCCGCCCGCGGTGAACGAGAAGTCCTGCGGGTTGTCCGGCTGGGCGTCCTTGGCGATCACGATCCGGGCCTTGTGCGACATGACGAACGTGCACGTCACGGTCTCTCCCGCCGACAGCGCGATGTCCGATGGCGGAGAGCCGTCGTTGCACGTCGCCAGTTCGGCGAGCCAAGTCGCGGTCGGGTTCGGCGAGATCCCGTATCCGGAGCCCGGCACCACGTTCACAAAGGTCCGTGGTGTTCGACACGCCGTTGCTGCTGTTGCCGTCGTCGTCGAGCGTGAAGGACGACGGACTCAGCCCACCGCTCGTCGTGAAGTCGAAGTCCTGCGGGTCGTCCGGCTGTGTATCCAGCACCGCGATGATGTTCCCGCGCTTGCGGTTGTTGAACGTGCATGTGACCGACTCGCCCGGAGACACGCTGATGTTGGAGACGCTCGAGCCGTCCGAGCACGACGTCGAGGCCAGGTCCCATCCGGGCGGGACCGTCTCACCGATGGAGTAGCCCGAGCCGGGGACGACCTGGCCGAACGTCCGCGAGCTCGATAGCTCGTTGGCGTTGTTCCCGTCGTCGTCCAGCTGGAACGACGTGGGGCTCAGGCCGCCGCCGGCCGTGAAGGAGAAGTCCTGCGGGTCGTCGGGAGTCGCGTTCTTGACCACGGTGATCTGACCGCGCTTCGTGTTCGTGAAGGTGCAGGTCACCGTCTCGGCCGGGGCTATGGCGATGTTCGATGGGTTCGAACCGTCGGAGCAGGTGGCGGAGGTCAGGTCCCACCCCGCCGGTGGGGACTGCTCGCCGACGGAGTAGCCCGAACCGGGCGCGAGGTCGTTGAACTGCCGCGTGTTCGAAAGCGTGTTGTCGGCGTCGTCGTCGAGCTGGAACGCCGTCGGGCTCAGACCCCCGCCGGCCGTGAAGTCGAAGTCCTGCGGATCGTTCGGCACGGCGTCCTTGACGACGACGATCCTGCCGCGCTTCAAGTTGGTGAACGTACACGTCACCGTCTCCCCGCTGGACACGTCGATGTTCGACGGCGGGGATCCGTCGGAGCAGGTCGCCGACGACAGTACCCAGCCGGACGGGGTGCTCTCGGCGACGGAGTGCCCGGAGCCCGGCGTGACGACGAAGCGCCTCGTGCTCGAGAGGCCGTTGGACGAGCTCCCGTCGTCGTCGAGCTGGAAGCTCGCGTCCACGCCGCCCCCACCCGTGAAGCTGAAGTCCTGCGGGTCGTTGGGCTGCGCATCCTTGACCACGATGATCTTTCCCGCGCTGTTGCTCACGTTCACGAAGGTGCAGGTGACTGTCTCACCGAATTCGACCTGGATGTTGGAAGGCACGGACCCGTTCGAGCACGTCACCTCGGCGGCCTGCCAGCCGCCCGGCGTCGTCTGCGAGATCGAGTAGCCGGCACCGGGCAGCACGTCCGCGAAGACCTGCGTGTTCGACAAGGCGTTGCCGTTGTCGCCGTCGTCGTCGAGCTGGAACGAGGATGGGCTCAGGCCGCCACCCGCCGTGAAGGAGAAGTCCTGCGGGTCATCCGGCTGGGAGTCCTGCACGACCACTATGCGGCCCCGCTTCGTGTTGGTGAAGGTGCAATCGATGACCTCGCCTTCATTCGCCTCGATGTTCGACGGCGGAGACCCGTCGGAGCAGGTCGCGCTCGAGAGGTCCCAACCGGGCGGGACGCTCTCCGCGACCGAGTAGCCCGAGCCCGGGTCCACGGAGAACACGCGCGTGCTGGACAGGCCGTTGGCGCCGTCCCCGTCGTCGTCGAGCTGGAACGACGTGGGGCTCAGGCCGCCGCCGGCCGTGAAGGAGAAGTCCTGCGGGTCGTCCGGAATCGCATCCTTGATCACGCGGATGGTTCCGCTCGAGCGGAACCGCTGAATCCGGTGGTTGCCGGTGTCGGCGACGTACGTGTTGCCGCCAATGGCCGCCGCCACGCCCGCCGGAGACTGGAACTGCGCGTTGCCGCTCCCCTGGCTACCCGTAGCGTCGATGAAGCCGCCGTCGGTAGAGAAGCGCTGGACCCGGTGGTTGTTCACATCGGTGACGACCACGTTGTCCGCGCTGTCGACCGCGATCCCGCGCGGATAGTTGAACGCCCCGGGCGCGGTCCCCGGGGAGCCCCAGGAGAGCAGGAACGTGCTCCAATTGGACTTCTTGACCCGGTAGTTCAGGCTGTCCGCGGCGTACAGGTAGCCGCTGGAGTCGAAAGCGAGGTCGGTCGGGGAGTTGAACCCGAGGTCTCCGCTACCCGGCATGCCGAATTTGCCGATGAAGTTGTAGGCCGGCCACTCGAACTGCTGGATGCGGTTGTTACCCGTGTCCGCGACGTACACGTTGCGCGAGTACTGGCTTGCCACAACCCCGGTCGGAGCGTTGAACTGCCCGTCGCCGGTGCCGAGCGACCCCCACTTCCTGATGAGCTGCCCATTCGAGTTGAACGCCTGGATGCGGTTGTTGCCGGTGTCGGCTACGAAGACGTTGCCGGCGGGGTCGACGGTCACGCCCGTCGGCCGGTTGAACTGCCCGTCACCGGAGCCAAAGGAACCCCACGTGGCGACGAAGTTGCCAAGGAGATCGAACTTCTGGATGCGGTGGTTCTGAGTGTCGGCGACGTAGACGAATTGGGGGCCCAGGCCCCCCACAGCGATTCCCTCGGGGGACGAGAACTGCCCCGCGCCCGTGCCCGCGGAACCCCACTCGCCGGCGAACAGGAGGTTGGCGGACGCGGGCGCGGCGGCCCCGAGCAGCAGTCCGGTCATCGCCAGAAGCGCGAGCAGGCCCCCTCTCCCCCGAGCAGGCATGAGTGGAAGCTAATCGACGCCCCCGGAGAGGTCAAACGTCCATGCCCCCGGCAGGATTCGAACCTGCGACCCGCTGCTTAGAAGGCAGCCGCTCTGTCCGGCTGAGCTACGGGGGCCTCGGAGCGAAGGCTAGCGCCGGGTGACGCCGGTTCAGCCTTGGCGGTCGGGCCCGGCGCGCTCGATCGTGAGCCGTAGCAGCACCCTGCGCTCGCGCTCCATGCGGGCGCGGTAGTCGTCCCAGTCGGGGTTCTCGCCGGGGAACCGCTCGTAGTAGTCGATCAGGAGGTCCATCGCCTCGGGCAGCGACACGACCTCGGCCGTGCCCTCGACGTACACCCATGGCCCGAAGAACTTGTCGGTGAACGCGCACAGCTGCGCCCAGGGGTCGCGCCGCAGGTTCTTCGTCTTGATCGCGGTCTCGCGGCTGCTGATGATCGCGCGGCCCTCGGCGTCGATCGTCGCGATCACGGGGCTCTGCTGGACGCCGCCGTCGGAGCGACGGGTGGCGAGCACGCCCCGATGGTTCTCGCGGAGGAAGTCGCGGGCGGCGTCGAGGTCCATCGGGTTCAGGTTATCGGCCGCTTAAACTTGCCTGATCGGGGCGTGGCGCAGCCTGGTAGCGCGCCGCCTTTGGGTGGCGGAGGCCCCCGGTTCGAATCCGGGCGCCCCGACTTGGCGCAGAGCAAGGGACGAATGGCCGGTTGAACCCGCCGGGAGTGTCCTTAGCATCGGCTCACGTCGTCCGGATGGCGATCCCCGAGTCGACACTGCGCCGACTCGCGGTCCGCCGCTCAGCTGCCCTCGGCGGCCGCTGCACCCTCCTCGGCGCCGGACGGGGCTCTCGATCTGCGGGTGACGGCCGGGCCTGCAACGAGTCGAACGGCAACTTCACGATCACCGACCTACGCATGGGACGCCGACGACGTGCTGCAGCGGTTCGGCGCCACGTTCGAGCAGCACTGCGAGGGACGGCCGGAGGCGCTCACCGGCGCGCTCGACTACCGGTTGCCGAACGGCGACGTGACGCCGCCCGCGAGCGTCACGAATCTTCAGGCGCAGCCGATCGAGCAACACGGCAACCGTCTCCTGGACGAACCCGACGGATCCCGACTACCTGGGCACGATCGTGCGATGGGTCTACGGCACGACGCCGCCGGGCGGCCCACACAGCGGTCAGCTACTGCACGCGGGCACGGGGACCAGGCGGCAGATGGCGGCCTCGATCGTGCGCCACGTATCGGTCGCGGCGTTCGCGGTCGACCTCGCGGGGAACGTCAGCCCGATCGCGACGGCCACCGGGGACGCTCCGGCCGGCTGACCTCAGCCCGCGCGAGGCTACGCGGCGAGCTGCTCTTTGGCCGGCACCGCCGACTCCGCGCGCGAGAACTCCATGGCCTCGTCCTCGAGCGAGCCGTGCCCGAGCATCAGCTTGTCGCGCGCATAGTTCTGGTGCAGCCGCCACGGCACCCTGCCACCCTGCCGCGGGAGCTCGTCGATCGAGCGCAGCACGTAGCCCGACGTGAGGTCCAGCAGCGGCTCGGTGGGCAACGTCGGATCCGGAGCGCGCGGCGTGCAGACGCGGTAGCCGCGCCCTTCCATGTGGCGGAGCAGACGGCACACGTAGCGCGCCACGAGATCGGCCTTGAGCGTCCACGAGGCGTTCGTGTAGCCCACCGTGTACGCGAAGTTCGGCACGCCGCAGAGCATCATGCCCTTGTAGGTCACCGCCTCGGGAAGCTTGATCTCGCGGTCGTCGACGGCAATCTCCATACCGCCCAGCATCAGCATGTTGAGCCCCGTGGCCGTCACGATCACGTCCGCCTCCACCTCGGCGCCCGACGCGAGTCGCACGCCCTTCTCGGTGAAGCTCTCGACGTGGTCGGTGACGATCGACGCGTCCCCGCGGCGGATCGCCTCGAAGAGGTCGCCGTCGGGCACGAGGCAGACGCGCTGGTCCCACGGGTCGTAGCGCGGCTTGAAGTGCGTGTCGACGTCGTAGCCCGCGGGCAGGTGGCGCTCGACGCCCCTCCGGATCAGTCTCTTGACGAACCCGGGCGCGCGCCGGCTGAGCTTGTAGAAGCCCGTCGTGAGGAGCACGTTCTTCCAGCGCACCAGGAAGTAGGCCACGCTCGCGGGAAGCCGGCGGCGCAGGAAGTCCGCAATCGGGTCCTGCCCAGGGAGCGACACGACATAGCTCGGCGAGCGCTGCACCATCGTCACGTGCGCCGCGCGCGCGGCCATCGCCGGCACGAGCGTCACCGCGGTGGCGCCGCTCCCGATCACGACCACGCGCTTGCCCGCGTAGTCGAGGTCCTCGGGCCAGTGCTGCGGGTGGACGATCCGTCCCCGGAAGCGCTCGGTCCCGCGGAACTCCGGGCTGTAGCCCTGGTCGTAGCGGTAATAGCCCGAGTTGACGTAGAGGAAGTCGCAGGTGATGCGCACGGTCTCACGAGTGTCGGTGCGCTCGGCCGTCACGGTCCAGCGCGCGTCGGCGCTCGACCACTCGGCGCGCACGACGCGATGGTGGAAGCGGATGTGGCGGTCGATGCCGTGATCGCGCGCGGCGTCGCGGATGTAGCTCAGGATCGCGGGGCCGTCGGCGATCGCCTTCGCGTCCTCCCACGGGCGGAACGAGTAGCCCAGGGTGAACATGTCGGAGTCCGAGCGGATCCCCGGGTAGCGGAAGAGGTCCCAGGTGCCGCCGATCGCGTCGCGCGCCTCGAGGATCGCGAAGCTCTTGCCGGGCGACTCGGACCGCAGGTGGCACGCGGCCCCGATCCCGGAGAGGCCGGCGCCGACGATCAGGACGTCGACGTGCTCGCGCGGGCGCTCGGGGAGACGCGCTGCGGGCGCGGCCGGAGTCGCCGGGTCTCTGGTCGCGAGTGACGTCGCGGGATCCATCTCTCGGGCGAGATTATCAACACTGCGTCGACACGGTAAACGTGATGTTGATCACACTCGACGCGTTGTAAGATGGGCCGATGGCCTCGTCTGCCACCGAATCTCTCCCGGCGCGCGGCCGGCGCGCTCGGCGCACCACCGGGGACGATCGCGAGCACGCAATCCTCGCGACCGCCGAGCGGCTCCTCGGGGAGCGCTCCCTGCACGAGATCTCGGTCGACGACCTCGCGCGCGGAGCGGGAATCTCGCGGCCGACCTTCTATTTCTACTTCCCGTCCAAGGAGGCCGTCCTGCTGACCCTGCTCGACCGCATGGTCGAGGAGGCCCGCGGGAACAGCGGCGAAGCGCTCGAGCGCTTTCCCGAGGACCCGCCGCGCTGGCTGCGGCAGGCGATCACGTCCATCTTCGAGACCTTCCGCTCGCACCGGGCCGTGGCGCTGGCCGCCGCCGACGCACGCTCCACCAGCGCCGACGTGCGTGAGCTGTGGGCCCGCGTGATGGAGGTCTTCGTGCAGGAGACGACCGCCGCGATCGAAGCCGTTCGCGCGAACGGCTCCGCGCCCGACGACGTCCCCGCGCGGGACCTCGCGGTCGCGCTCAACCTCATGAACGAGCGGGTCCTGCACGCGACCTTTGCCGGTCACGCGCCCGCGGTCGACGAGGAGCACGTCGTCGACACGCTCTTCGCCGTGTGGCTGGGAGCGATCTACGGCTCGCACGCCCGCGGTTAGGATCCCGCGCCATGCGCGCACTGCAGATCGCCGAGGAGTCGGGACCCGACGCGCTGCGGCTCGTCGAGGTCCCCGAGCCCGAGGCGAGCCACATGCTGACCCCGGGCGAGGGCGTCGTCGTGGACGTGAAGGCGGCGGCCGTCTCGTTTCCCGACGTGCTCCAGAGCCGCGGCCTGTACCAGTACAGGCCCGAGATGCCGTTCGTGCCGGGCGCCGAGGTCGCCGGGCTCGTGCGCGCGGCGCCCACGGGGTCGGGCATCGCCGCCGGCGACCGCGTCGCGGCGTTCGTGGGGCTCGGCGGCATGGCGGAGGTCGCCGTCGCGCCCGCGTTCATGACCCTCCCTCTCCACGAGTCGCTCGACTTCGCGCAGGGCGCGGCGCTGATCCTCAACTACCACACCGCCTACTTCGCGCTGAAGCTGCGCGGCCGGCTCGCCGCGGGCGAGCGCGTGCTCGTCCACGGCGCCGCGGGCGGCGTCGGCACCGCCGCGATCCAGGTCGCGAAGGGGCTGGGCGCGAGCACGATCGCCGTCGTGTCGAGCGACGAGAAGGAGCGCGTGGCGCGCGAGGCCGGTGCCGACGACGTGGTGCGCTCGGACGGGCCGTGGCGCGAGCAGGTCGTCGAGCGCACGGGCGGAGTCGACGTCGTGGTCGACCCCGTCGGCGGAGACCGCTTCACGGACAGCCTGCGCTCGCTGCGCGAGGGCGGCCGCGTCGTGGTGGTCGGCTTCACCGGCGGATCGATCCCCGAGGTCAAGGTCAACCGCCTGCTGCTGCGCAACACCGAGGTGGTCGGCGCGGGCTGGGGCGCCTACGCGATGGCGCGGCCCGACCTGAACCGCGAGATCGGCGAGGCGCTCGACGCGATGATCGAGGCCGGGATCGTCCGCCCGGTCGTCGGGCAGCGGTTCCCGCTGGCGCGCGGTGCCGACGCGATGCGCGTGATCGACGAGCGGCGCGCGACCGGCAAGGTCGTGCTCGACGTCCCGGGCGACTGACGCGGGCCACGCGGTAACCTGCGCGGCCGATGGCCGACGTCCAGCCCCTGCGCGCGATCCACTACGACCTCGCGACGGCCGGCCCGCTCGACCGCGTCTCCGCTCCGCCGTATGACGTGATCGACGCGGAGCTGCGCCGCGAGCTTGCCTCGCGCAGCCCGCACAACGTCGTCGAGATCGACCTTCCCGACGGCGAGGACCCCTACCGCCGCGCGGGCGAGCTGTTCGAGCGCTGGCAGATGGACGGCATCCTCACGCGCGACGCCGAGCCCGCGCTGTGGGCGATGACGCAGAGCTATCGCGGCCCCGACGGCGCCGAGCGCGTGCGGCACGGGCTCTTCTGCCGCGTGCGCATCACCGATTACGGGCCCGGCCTGATCCGCCCCCACGAGCGCACGCATCCCGCGGCCAAGGAGGACCGCCTCCAGCTGATGCGCGCCACGCGCGCCAACCTCTCCCCCATCTTCTCCCTGTACGACGATCCGAGCGGCGCGGCATGGTCGGCGCTCGAGCCCGGCACGAGCGCGCCTCCGTGGGGCGAGGTCACCGACGACGACGGAACGGTGCACCGGCTGTGGAGGATCGCCGACGCGGGCGCGATCGAGGGCGTGCAGGCCGCGCTCGCGGACGCCGAGCTGCTGATCGCCGACGGGCACCACCGCTACGAGACCGCCCGCACCTACGCGGAGGAGGTCGGCGGCGAGGGCGATCACCGCTACGTGCTGATGTGCCTGGTGTCGATGTCGGACCCCGGCCTCACCGTGTTCCCCACGCACCGCGTCGTGGGCCGCCTCGCCGACGAGCGCCGCACGCGCCTCGAGCAGGAGCTGCAGCGCGACTTCGAGGTCGACGAGGTCGACGCCGGGTCGGTCGTTCCGCAGGGCGGCAACGGCGGCCCCCCGACGTACGGATATCTCGACAGGTCCGGGCGCTCGCTGCGCCTGAAGCTCGGCTCGCCCGAGCCCGTGGAGCGGGCGCTCGGCGACCATGCACCGAGCTATCGCAGCCTCGACACCGCCGTGCTCGAGAAGCTGGTGCTCGAGGACGCGCTCGGCCTCACCGAGGAGGACATCTCCCACCAGCACGGCCTCGCCTACGCGCGCGACCTCGACCAGGCGCGCGCGCTGCTCGACAGCGGCGAGTACGAGCTCGCGTTCCTGCTGCGCCCGACGCCGATCGAGCAGGTGCAGGCCGTGGCGCAGGACGGCGAGACGATGCCGCCCAAGTCGACGTACTTCTACCCGAAGCTATTGAGCGGGCTGCTCTTCAACCCCTTGTAGGACGGAGCTCCCGGATTTCGCGGCTAAGCGAAATCCGGCTTACACGAGGGAGTCCGCGCCGAGCATCTCGCCCAGGCGGGCGGCCGCCTCGAAGTCGCCGCTGACCTCGAGGTCGCCCTCCATCATCGCCTTCGCGGGATGCAGCTCCTGTGAGGCGATGCGGGCGAACGTCGGCACCGAGGTCTTGAAGGTGACGACGGGGTCCCGCGCACGACCGGGCTCGGTCACGGCGCGCGCGCCGTCCTCGATCCGCAGGATCCACTCGCGTGCGCCGTCGCGGCCGGAGAGCACGTACTGCACCTCGCCCGAGAACCCGTCGGCCTTCTCCGGCACGAACGCGTATTCCATGCCCTTGAACAGCAGGCGCATCCCGGCCTTGGACCCGAGGACCCGTTCGAGCTGCTCGTCGGAGCGGCTCTTCACGTACCGGCCGAACGCGGACTCGCCCATGCGCTGCAGGCGGGTGACGACCGGGTGCGGAGCCCGCCGCACGCCGTCGCCCGCTCCGTTCGCCGCCGGCGCGGCTGCGCGTTCGGTCCACGGCTCGCCGCGGGGCGTGATCACGTAGCCGGGGTCCGCCGGCCGCACCGGGGCGCGCCGCGCGAGCGCGCGCTCGCACGCATCCGCGAGGCGCTCACGCTTGGCGGCCTCTCCGGACTCCCGCCCGTCTGTGAACTTCGGCAGCACCTTCTTGCCGAAGAGCTCGAGCGACTCGCAGATGTGCTCGTGCTTGTTCGGGCCGGCCTGCTGGACGAAGATCACCTGGTCGACGCCTGCCTGGCGGTAGCGCTCGACCAGCTCGACCACCTGGTCCGGCGTGCCGATCGCGCCCCGCAGCGAGCCGAGCCCCTGCTGGAGGATCTTCACGCCGAGCGGGCCCTCGTCGGCGTTCACGATCTCCCGCGCGAAGCCGTACTCCGCGCGCTTGGCCTGGAACTCCTCCCAGATGTTCGTCGTGCCCGGGCGATGGTCCCCGAACACGTAGTAGTGCGCGAGCGAGAAGCCGAAGAAGTGCGCGCCGTCGATGCCGCGCTCGATCGCCTTGGCCTCGTCCTTGTGCAACATCATCGGGAGCACCACCGCGAAGTTCGGGTTCACGGCGAAGCCCGCGGGCACGCACTCGTCGGACTGGATCAGGCCGTAGTACTCGTCGACCCACTCCTTCGCCTCCTCGGGCTCGATGAACGCGAACGTGAGCGCGCCGATGCCGCGCCGGGCCGCCATCAGGATCGTCTCGCGGCGGCTGCACGCGACCCACAGCGGCGGGTGCGGGCGCTGCTTGGGCTTCGGCAAGACCGACCTCGGGGGCATCGAGAAGAAGCGCCCGTCGTAGCCCTGGAAGGGGTCCTCCGCGAACATCCGCGTGATCGCGTCGAGCGACTCCTCCCACATCGCGCGCTTGGAGTCGCGGTCGACGCCGAATCCACCCAGCTCGACCTGCGAGCTCGACTCGCCGGTCCCGAACTCGACGCGGCCGCCCGAGATCAGGTCGAGCGTCGCGACGCGCTCGGCGACGCGCGCCGGGTGGTTGAAGCCGGGTGGGATCTGGACGATGCCGTGGCCGAGCCTGATGTTCTTCGTCCGCTGGCTCGCGGCGGCGAGGAAGACCTCGGGCGCGCTCGAGTGCGAGTACTCCTCGAGGAAGTGGTGCTCGACCTCCCAGACGTAGTCGATCCCGACCTTGTCGGCGAGCTCCACCTGCTCGAGCGCGTCGTTCAGGAGCTTCTCCTCGGCGTCCTCGGCCCACGGCCGCGGCATCTGGTGCTCGTAGAAGATCCCGAACCTCATCGCCGGAACCCTACTCTTGTACGCTCAGGCAGCGGTGAAGATCTACACCCGCAAAGGGGACGACGGGACCACGTCGCTTTGGTACGGAGGGCGTGTCCCGAAGAGCGACGCGCGCACCGAGGCCTACGGGTCGCTCGACGAAGCGTGCTCGGCGCTCGGCGTCGCACGCTCCCTCGCGGCGGACGCAGCCCTGCGCCGCCGACCTGCTGCGCCTCCAGCACGACCTCTTCGTGGCAGGGGCCGAGCTGGCCACCGCGCCCGAGGCGCGCGGGCGGCTCGAGGCCGGCGTGAGCCGCCTCGACGCCGGCATGGTGCCCTGGCTGGAGGATGCGATCGACCGCTACATGGACCAGGTCGACCTGCCACCGAAGTTCGTGATCCCGGGCGGCACCCAGCTGTCGGCGCACCTCGACGTCGCGCGCGCCGTGCTGCGCCGCGCCGAGCGGCGGATCGTCGCGCTCGCCGCGGCCGAGGACCTCGGCGACTCCGTGGTCCTCGCGTTCGTGAACCGCGCGTCCGACCTGCTCTTCGCGATGGCACGCTTTGCCGACGTCCCCGAGCCGCAGTTGTTCGAGGGCCGCGACAAGTCCTCGGCGGGGGCGAAGTGAGGGTCAGTGCACGGCGTCGCAAGGGCTACGCGCACAGCCTCACCGCCGAGCACCACACGCTGATCGCCGACGAGCCGCCCGACGTGGGCGGTTCCGACACCGGGCCGCGCCCGACGCAGCTGCTCGCGCTGAGCCTCGCCTCGTGCACCGCGGTCACGGTCGAGATGTACGCCGACCGCAAGCAGTGGGACGTCGGCGAACTCCAGGTCGACGTCGACTACGAGCTCGATCCGAAGGGCACCTCGCGCTTCGACGTGGTCCTGCGGCTGTCCGGCGACCTCGACGACGAGCAGGTCGAGCGGCTCAGGACGATCGCCGCGCAAGTGCCCGGTCCACCGGGTCCTCTGCGGCGACGTCGAGATCGAGGACCGTGTCGAGCGGGTCTGAGCCCGAGACGCGGCTGCTGATCGGCGGCGAGCAGGTCGCCGGCGAGGGCGCGCCGCTCACGGTCGAGAACCCGTACTCGGAGCAGGTGATCGCGTCCGTCGCGCTCCCGTCCGCAGGCCAGGTCGACGCGGCCGTCGCCGCCGCGCGCGAGGCGGCGCGCGGCTGGGCTGCGACACCGGCGCTCGAGCGCGGGGAGATGCTGCACGAGGTGGCGGCGCGGCTGCGCGCCCGCACCGGCGAGCTCGCGGAGACGATGACGCGCGAGGGCGGCAAGCCGCTCGTCGAGAACTCCGACGAGGTCGGCTGGACGGCGGCCGTCTTCGACTACTACGCGGAGATCGGCCGCAACAGCGCGGGTCGCGTGATCCCGCCGATCGAGGCGACGCAGCTCGCGCTCGTCGTGAAGGAGCCGATCGGCGTCGTCGGCTGCATCGTCCCCTGGAACTACCCGCTGCTGCTGCTCGCGTGGAAGCTCGCGCCCGCGCTCGCCGCCGGCAACAGCACGGTCTGCAAGCCGTCCGAGCTGACTCCGCTCTCGACCCTGATGCTCGCGCCCTGCTTCGACCACCTCCCGCCGGGGGTCGTGAACATCCTGCCCGGAGCGGGCGACGTGGGCGAGTCGATCGTGCGCGACGAGCGGGTGGACTGCATCGCGTTCACCGGGTCCGTCGAGACCGGCAAGCGGGTCGCGGTCGCCTGCGCCGAGCGCGTCGCGCGGGTGAACCTCGAGATGGGCGGCAAGGACCCGTTCATCGTGTGCTCCGACGTGGCGGCCGAGATCGCCGTCGCCGCCAAGGGCGGGGCGTGGGCCGCCTACCTCAACGCCGGCCAGGTCTGCACCTCGGCGGAGCGCTTCTACGTGATGCGCGACGTCTATGACGACTACGTCAGCGAGTTCGTCGACTACACGCGCAGCCTCGTCGTGGGCGACCCGCTCGACCCGACGACCGACATCGGTCCGATGGTCTCAGCGGGCCAGCGCGACAAGGTGGTCGCGCAGGTCGAGCGCGCGGTCGAGGCCGGGGCGACGCTGGTGACCGGCGGCGGGGACGGCGGGCACGCCCAGGGGCACTTCTTCGCGCCCGCGGTCGTGACCGGGGCGCCCGCCGGGACCGACCTGCTGCGCGAGGAGACGTTCGGCCCGGTGGCGCCGATCGTGCCGGTGGCGAGCCTCGACGAGGCGATCGAGCTGGCCAACTCCACGCGCTACGGGCTCGGCTGCAACGTGTACACCCGCGACCTCGCGACGATCCTGCGCTGCATGCGCGAGATCAAGGCCGGCACGGTCTGGTTCAACGACCCGCTGACGGACAACGACGCCGGGCCGTTCGGGGGGATGAAGCAGTCGGGCATCGGCCGCGAGCTCGGCGAGGAGGGACTCGAGGCCTTCCAGGAGACCAAGCACGTGCACATCGAGACCGCGCTCGAGCCGAAGGAGTGGTGGTACCCCTACGGCGGCGGTGCCGCCGAGCCGCCCCGCGGCGCCTAGGCGCCGGTCACGCGGTCGGCGACCGGCTCTCGACGAGCTGCTCGGAGGTCACGAACTCCGCGCCGGCGGCGCGCATCTCCTGCTTCGCGCGCTCGATGTCGCCGGGCTTCACCTCGATGCCGCGGGTCGCGTCCTCGACGACGGTCACGGCGAATCCCTCGCGCACCGCGTCGAGCACGGAGTGCTTCACGCAGTAGTCGGTCGCGAGGCCGGCGATGTAGACGTGGTCCACCCCGCGCGCGCGGAGCACGTCCGCGAGGTTGCCTCCGTGGAAGGCGGAGTAGCCCTGCGTGTTGGGGTCCTGGGCCTTGTCGACGACGACGTCGATGTTGGAGCGGTCGAGCCCCGGGTACAGCTCGGCCCCGTGCGTGCCCTGCACGCAGTGCACGGGCCAGATGCCGGGAGGGTCGACGCCCTCCCACCTTTCCGGGTCGACCTCGACGCCGGCGAACGAGCCGTGGTCGGGGGGATGCCAGTCGCGCGTCGCGACCACGAAGCCGAAGCGGTCCGCGATCGCGTTGACCGGTCCGGCGATCTCGTCCCCGCGCTCCACCGGCAGCGCGCCGCCCGGCGTGAAGTCGTTCTGGAAGTCGACGATCAGCAGCGCGTCCACGATGCTCCAATATTCGCATCGCGATGAGCCTCCCCGACGACTACGCCGGCCGCCTGGGCGGGCTCCTGCTCGATCCGGCCGACGCGGTCCGGATGAGCGCCGCGGGGAAGGTCAATGCAGCCGTGCTCGTTCCCCTCTACGTGCAGGAGGGCGAGCTCACCGCCGTGTTCACGAAGCGCCCCGCCGACATGCGCCGTCACGCCGGCGAGATCTCGTTCCCCGGAGGGCGCCAGGACCCCGGTGAGGAATTGCGCGACACGGCGCTGCGCGAGGCCGAGGAGGAGATCGGGCTGATGCGCGACCTGGTCGACGTCGTCGGCGCGCTGCCCCCGACGGGCACGTTCGTCACGAACTACGTGATCTACCCGTTCGTCGGCATCACCGCCCCGGGCGGCGCCTTCCGGCCCAACCCGATCGAGGTCGACGAGATCGTCGAGCTGTCGCTGCCCGACCTGATCGCCGGCTACGAGCACAAGCGCCTGATCCGCCGCGGCGTGCCGATCAAGACCGACACCTACACCGTCCGCGGCCACCTCATATGGGGCGCCACCGCCCGCATCCTCGCCGGGCTTCTGGAACGCCTGAAGCCCATCCTGTAGCCAGACCGTCCCGTTGCCACCGGGATTTCCGGCCGAAGCACCGCCACCGGGATTTCCGGCTAAGGAAATCCCGCTCTACACGTCCTTCTCGACCGGCACGGACACCATGTTGCCCCACTCGGTCCACGAGCCGTCGTAGTTCTTGACGTTGTCGAGGCCGAGCAGCTCGTGCAGCACGAACCAGGTGTGGGCCGAGCGCTCGCCGATCCGGCAGTACGCGACGACGTCGTTGCCGTCCAGCACGCCCTTCCCCCCGTAGAGCGCCTTCAGCTCCTCCTGCCGACTTGAACGTCCCGTCCTCGTTGACCGCCTGCGCCCACGGCACGCTCGCGGCGCCGGGGATGTGCCCGGAGCGCTGCGCGCCCTCCTGCTCGTAGCCGGCCATCGCGATCAGCTCGCCCGAGAACTCCTGGGGGGAGCGCACGTCCACCAGCCGCGTGTCGGTGCCGACCACCTCCAGCATCTCGTCGCGCTTCGCGCGGATCGACTCGTCGGGCGCCTGCGCCTTGAAGGTCGCGGCCGGGTGGGACGGCCTCTCCCTGCGTCGTCGGGCGCCCCTCGCTGATCCACTTCTCGCGCGGGCCGTTGACCAGCTTCACGTCGTCGTGGCCGTAGTACTTGAGGTACCAGTACGTGTAGGCCGCGAACCAGTTGTTGCGGTCGCCGTAGAGCACGATCGTGTGGTCGTTCGAGATGCCGCGCGATCCGAACAGCTGCGCCGAACTCCTCCGGGCCCGAGGAAGTCGCGCTTGACCTGGTCCTGGAGGTCCTTCTGCCAGTCGAAGCCGATCGCGCCCGGTATGTGCGCCTCCGCGTAGAGCGCGGGGTTCTCGTCCACCTCGACGATGCGGATCGAGTCGTCGTCGAGGTGGTCCTCGACCCATTGTGTGTCGACGAGAACGTCCTTCGCGTAGTCGGCCATCGGTACTACCTCCCGGTCGCGTGGAATTACCCCTAATGCCTACCACATTTACGCAGTTTCCCGGAAAGGCGCACGGTGAGCGAGATTTCGTCCACCGCGTCACGTGTGACAGGGCCCGCGCGGACTAGAGTAGGTCCATGGCGGAGCAGACCCCGGCGCTCGCATCCCCGACGGGCGCCGAGCGCGAGGCGGACGTGAGGCTCGGCGGCGTGCGCAAGAGCTACGGGGACGTGGTCGCCGTGGACGGGGTCGACCTCGAGGTGCGCAGGGGCGAGTTCTTCACGATGCTGGGCCCTTCGGGGTCGGGCAAGACCACCTGCCTGCGGATGATCGCGGGGTTCGAGCGACCGGACGCCGGCCGCGTCGAGCTCGGCGGCGAGGACGTCACGGCGATCCCGCCCAACGAGCGTGACGTCAACACGGTCTTCCAGGACTACGCGCTCTTTCCCCACATGTCCGTCGGCCAGAACGTCGAATACGGGCTGAAGGTGAAGAAGCGGCCGACCGCCGAGCGCCGCGAGCGGGTCGCCGAGGCGCTCGCGCTGGTACGGCTCGAGGGCTACCAGGACCGCCGCCCCGGCCAGCTCTCCGGCGGCCAGCGCCAGCGCGTCGCGCTGGCCCGCGCGCTCGTCAACCGCCCGCGCGTGCTGCTGCTCGACGAGCCGCTCGGCGCGCTCGACCTGAAGCTGCGCCAGCAGCTCCAGATCGAGCTGAAGCGGATCCAGTCGGAGGTCGGCATCACGTTCATCTACGTGACCCACGACCAGGACGAGGCGCTCACGATGAGCGACCGCATCGCCGTGATGGACAGCGGGCGGGTGCTCCAGGTCGGACCGCCGAACGAGGTCTACGACGAGCCGGGCTCGGACTTCGTGGCCGGGTTCGTGGGAGTGTCGAACCTGCTCGAGCTGGAGGTCGAGTCGGTTGCGCAGGGAGTCGCGCGCCTGCGCCTGGGCCCGGACGATCGCGTCGAGGCCGCGGTGGAGCAGGACGTCCGCCCCGGTGCGAGGGCGATGGTCACGATCAGGCCGGAGCGCATCGAGATCTTGGAGGGCGGCGACGCCGCCCCCTCGGGCACGGACTGCCATGCCGCGGGGATCGTGCGGGAGAGTCTCTACGCCGGTCCCGTCACGCGATTCGTCGTCGAGCTGGTGGGCGGCGGCGAGCTGATGGTCGTGCGTCAGAACGCGCGCACGAGCTACGAGGATGCGGAGGCCCTGCGCGGCGGGCCGGTGCGCCTCACCTGGGGGCGCGAGTACACACGCGTCATCAACACGACAGAGGAGGGAGAAACCGGATGACACGGATCCCACGCATCGCATTGCTCGTGGCGGTTCTGCTGGTGTCGGCTTTCGGTGTCGTCGCCTGCGGGGACGACAACAACGACAGCAGCAGCAGCGTCACGGGCCCCGACATCAACGCGCAGGGCGAAGGCGAGCTCAACATCGTCGACTGGGAGGGCTACACGGACCCCTCGTTCGTGGACGGGTTCGAGAAGGAGACCGGGTGCAAGGTCAACGACACCTTCGCCGGCAGCTCCGACGAGATGTTCACGAAGTTCCAGTCCGGAGGCGGCGGGCAGTACGACCTCGCCTCGTTCTCGGGTGACGCCTCGCTGCGAGCGATCAAGGCCGGCTCGGTCGCCGAGCTCGACACCTCGAAGCTCACGAACTTCAACGACCTCGCTCCGCAGCTGCAGTCGCCGTCGTTCAACACCGTCGACGGCAAGCACTACGGCATCTCGTTCGTGTGGGGCGCGAACGTCCTGATCTACAACGCCGACAAGATCAAGGAAAACATCGACTCCTGGAACGCGATCTACGACCCCAAGTACAAGGGCAAGGTCACGGTCCCGGACAACCCGATCCAGATCGCGGACCCGGCACTGCAGTTCTTCGGCGCCGAGGACCCGTACTCGATCGACCAGGCGACGCTCGACAAGGTCACGGACAAGCTCAAGCAGCAGGGGTCGCTCGTGCGCAAGTACTGGGTGCTCGCGACCGACTTCGAGCAGCTGTTCAAGTCGGGCGACGCGACGATCGGCGCGGGCTGGCCGCTGATGACGAACCAGCTCCGCAAGGAGGGCCTCAACGTCAAGGAGGTGCTGCCCAAGGAGGGCGTCACCGGCTGGTCGGACTCGTGGATGCTCGCGAAGAACGCGAAGCACCCGATCTGCGCCTACCAGTACATGAACTACGTGACGCAGCCCGACATCCAGGCGAAGGTCGCCGACGTGACCGCGTACAGCCCCGCCAACCTCAAGACGTGCGAGGTGGTCGGCGAGCAGCGGTGCAAGGAGCTGCACATCAGGGACACCAAGTACTACGACACGATCAAGTACTGGGCGACCCCGGTTGAGCCCACGAACTACAGGCAGTGGACGGACGCCTGGGCGGAGGTCCGCGGCTGACGACGCGGACCATCTCCCGGGCGCTCTACGCCCACCCACGCGGCCGGCTCGGGCTCCTGCTCGGGCCGGCCGTGCTGTGGCTGCTCGTCTTCTACATCGTGGCGCTCGTGCTGCTGCTGATGACCTCGCTGTGGCAGCAGGACTTCTTCACCGCGGAGCTCGTGCGCAAGTGGACCTTCTCCAACTACGAGAAGCTGTTCACGGGCCAGGACGGCCTGTGGCTGCGCGTCTACGGGCGCACCGTGCTGCTGGCGACGATCGTCACGCTGGTCGACATCGCGCTGGCGTTCCCGCTCGCCTGGTTCATGGCGCGCGTCGTCGCCCCGCGGTGGCGCACGCTGATGTTCCTCGCGGTCGTCGTGCCGCTCTGGTCGAGCATCCTCGTGCGGATCTTCGCCTGGCGCACGATCCTCGGCGGCCAGGGCGTGCTCAACGAGTTCCTGACCTCCACCGGCATCCTGGGCTCGCCGTCGAGCACCTTCCTCTACAACGAGAAGGCGATCGCGATCACGTGGGCCTACGTGTGGCTGCCGTTCATGATCCTGCCGATCTACACGGCGCTCGAGAAGATCCCCGACTCCTATCTCGAGGCCTCGCGCGACCTCGGCGCCGGCGTCCTCACCACCTTCCGGCGCGTGATCCTGCCGCTTGCGCTGCCGGGGGTGATCGCCGGCTCGATCTTCGTCTTCTCGCTGACGATGGGCGACTTCGTCGCGCCGCAGCTCGTCGGCGGCGGCTCGCAGGTCCTCGGCGGCGCGATCAAGGACCGCTTCGGCGTGGCCGCCGACTTCCCGTTCGGGGCCGCGCTCGCGTCGCTCACGCTGGTCACGCTGATCGTGTTCCTGACCATCACGCGCCGCACGGGCGCGCTGGAGAACCTGTAGGCCGCGATGGGCGGACGCGCCGAGAAGATCGTCTTCGGCGGCACCAGCGTGCTCGTGCTGCTGTTCCTGTACGTGCCGCTGTTCCTGATCGTGCTCTACGCGTTCAACGAGTCGACCATCAACTCGTGGCCGTTCCCGGGGTTCTCGACACGGTGGTTCGACAAGCTCTTCCACGACCCGGTGCCGAGGGAGGCGGCGTGGCTCTCGGTGAGGATCGCGGTCGCGTCGACCGCGTTCGCGCTCGTGCTCGGCACGACCATGGCGTTCGCGTTCGCGCGTCACCGCTTCTTCGGCCGCGAGGTCGTGAACTTCGCGGTCACGCTGCCGATCATCCTCCCCGGCGTGATCACCGGCGTGGCGCTCGCGTCGTTCTTCCTGTTCACGGGCACCGACCTCTCCACGCGCACGGTGATCGTCGGGCACACGACGTTCTGCATCGTGCTGGTGTTCAACAGCGTGCTCGCGCGGCTGCGCCGGGTGTCCCCCTCGCTCGAGGAGGCCTCGCGGGACCTCGGCGCGAGCGGCTGGCAGACCTTCCGCCACGTGACGCTGCCGTCGATCCGCACGGCGCTGGTCGCAGGCGCCCTGCTCTCCCTCGCCCTGTCGTTCGACGAGATCGCGGTGACGTTCTTCCTCGCCGGCGCGGACACCACGACCCTGCCGCTGTGGATCCTCGGCGCGTTCCGCAACAGCCAGGCGGTGCCGGAGGTGAACGCCGCGGCCACCGTGATCCTCGTGATCTCGATTCCGATGATTGCCCTCGCGGCCTACCTGATGCGCGAGGAGGGCAGCATGGCGCAGGTCAGGCAGGAATAGCCCGGAACGACCGGGCCGGCACCGCTCCCCCCGAAAGGACGTGGGGAGCGCCGGGTACCATCCCGCCGGGATCCGATTTGGCCACCGCAAGCCCGAAAAGGTCACGGTCCACCGCCCCGGCGGCGCTCACCAGGTTGGTCGAGCGCTTCGACCACTCTGTCTTCGACCTGACCGAGGAGCGCGCCGTGATCCGGCTGACGACCGCCGGCGGGCCGGAGTGGGACGTGACCGTGGAGCGCAAGACGGCGCGTATCGCGCCGGCGCGCGGCAACCCCGACGCGACCGTCGAAGCCGATCTCGCGACCTGGGAGTCGATCGGGGACGACGTGGCCGGGGGCATGGAGGCCTTCCGCCGAGGCCGCCTGCACGTGCGCCGCAACCTCCACCTCGGCGTCGGCTTCCTCGCCGCGACCGGCCCCGACACGCCCGGCCGGCTGCGGTTCGACCGCGTGCGAACCGCCGCGGGCAGCTTCTCGATCCTCGAGGCCGGCAGCGGCCCCCCGGTGCTGATGCTGCACGGCCTCGGCGGGACCAAGGCGTCGTTCCTCCCGACGGTCGCGGCGCTCGCACCGAGCTTCCGGGCGATCGCGGTCGACGCGCTGGGGTTCGGGGACTCCGACAAGCCGCTCGGGGCGTCCTACGGCCCGCAGTTCCAGGCCGACGCGGTCGCGGCCCTGCTCGACGCGATGGAGATCGATCGCGCCCATCTGATCGGCCACAGCATGGGCGGGCGGATCGCGCTCGAGGTCGGATTCGAGCACCATCGGCGCATCGAGCGCCTCGTGCTGATGACGCCCGCGATGGCGTGGCTGCGCGAGCGCCGCTGGGCGCCGTACCTGAAACTGGTCCGGCCCGAGCTCGGCCTGCTGCAGATCGCTCCGCGGCCGGTCGTGGACCGGATCGTGCGGCGCCTGATCCCGGGGGCGGACTCCCCCGCCGCCGCGGCCGGCATCGACGAGTTCATCCGCGCGTACACGACCGCACGCGGCCGCGCGGCCTTCTACGCGGCGGCACGTCACATCTACCTCGACGAGCCGCACGGCGACGACGGCTTCTGGCCACGCCTGCGGGAGCTCGCGCCCGACGCGATGTTCCTCTGGGGCCGCAAGGACATGCTCGTCCCGACCGCCTTCATGAAGCACGTGGAGCGGGAGCTGCCCGCCGCCCATCACGTCGAGCTCGACTGCGGGCACATCCCCCAGATCGAGCGCCCGCGCCAGGCGCACGCCGCGATCGCGAGCTTCCTGCAGAAGGGCAGGCCGGCCCGGCGCGCGAGCGCGCGCCCGGCGAGCCGCCGCGCGACCCGTGCCCGCACGGGCTGAGGCACTGACGGGCCGCTGCTAGTGGCAGCGGTCGGTGCCGGAGTCCTTGAACTTCTTCCCCGCCTCGGCCACGAACTTCCAGTCGTATGAGGTCGGGTGCAGAGTCAGCTTCAGCACGCCGTAGGTGCTCGCGTTGCGCACTTGGCTGTTGGGCTTGGCCGCGCCCGTAGCCGTGAAGAACGCCCCACCCGTGCCGACCACGAACTGCCGTATGCCGCGCGACTTGTCGAGCTTCCCCGAAGGGTTCTGGGGCGCGAAGCGCTCGTAGTCGTGGGCGTGGCCGCCCAGCACGACGTCGGCGTTCGCGTCGTAGAGGTCCTGGAACAGGGCCTGCATGAAGGTCGCGTTGCTGTCGTGCCCGGAGTTGAACCGCGGGTGATGCCAGTACGCCAGCGTGCAGGCCGCGGGGTGGGCGGCGAGGTCCGCCTTGAGCCAGGTCTCCTGCGGCGACCCCGCCCCGCACGGCACCGGCGAGCAGTGGTCGCCCGAGTTGAGCGCGATCAGGTGCCAGGCCCCGACGTCGAAGCTGTAGTAGCCCTTGTCACGGTCGCCGGCCGGCCCGCTGAAGCTGCCGACGCCGTTGAAGTAGTCGAAGTAGCCCGCCGCCCCGGTCGTCAGGTACTCGTGGTTCCCGAGCGCCGGAAACGTGATCGGCTTGACCCGCCCCCAGGTCGGCCCGTAGGACTGCGTGAAGCCGGACAGGGTCCCCTTCTCGTACTGCGCGTCGCCCAGCGGCAGCACCGCGCTCAGGCCGGCGTTCACGAGCAGGTTCGATGTGTACTTCTGGCGGCATTTCGTCGAGGTCCCGTTGCCGCCGTTGTAGTACTGGCTGCTGGGCGCGCACGCGATGTCCCCCGCCGCCGCGATCACCGGGTCCGCCGAGGCCGAGGGGACGGCGACGGCCGTGAACACCGCCACGGCGGTCGCGATCGACGCAATACGTTGGGTGCAGCCCCTGCTCATCCTGTCCCTGGCTCTCCCTGGCCCGTGCCTGAAGCCAAACGGGAGCTTACTCCTATGGCGCTAGCGGTAGTTCTCGGGAACGAATTCCGACCGCGGCGCCGCGTACTCGCATTCGGTGCAGCGCATGATGGGCTCGTCCGGAGGCGGACCGGCCTCCGGATCGTCCGGCAGGGGCTCTATGTAGGGGGACATGCAGTTTGGACAAAGCACGGTGGCGGAGCTTAGCCGCGGTGTTCAAGCGGGCTCGGGCCAACCCGCCGTAAGATGCAAATGGGACAAGCATGTATTGGGCTGGGGAGCAACGATGACCGCGCCGGCGGCAGTCAGGCGCTGACGATCCGAGATGGCGCGAGCGGTGCGACATCCCGGGTTGTTCGACGCGAGCGGAGCGCAGCTCGCCGGAAGGCTGCTCGACGTGGCCGGGTGCGAGACATACGTGGTCGACGCTCCGGCGCAGTGCAGGTCCTCGTCGCCGCCCGTGCTGTTGCTGCACGGCTATGGCGACACCGCCGACGCCTGGCGGCGGGTCGTCCCGCCGCTCGCCCGCCGGCGGCGCGTGATCGCGATCGACGTTCCGCCCTTCGGCCGCTCGGGCGAGGCGCCGTCCCTCTTCGAGGAGGACCCGATCGGCTGCTACCGGCAGTTCTTCGCGGCGCTGTTCGAGCAGCTCGAGATCGAGCGCGCGGCGTTCGTGGGCCACTCGCTCGGGGGCGCGATGGCCTTGACGATCGCGCTCGAGCAGCCGTCGCTGGTCGACCGGCTCGTGCTCGTCGCGCCCGCGGGGCTCGGCGACAGCGCCCCATGGTGGTGGCACGCGATCTCGGGGCGCTGGATCAACTGGCCGGCCTTGCTGAAGCTCCCCAACCCCGTCGCGAAACCGGCCGTGAAGGCGGCGCTGCGCGGCTTCCTCGAGGAGCGCCTCGTGCACGACACCCGCGCGATGGGCGAGGTGATCGACCACTTCGTGCACCTGCACGGCGGCCCGCGCCAGCTCAAGCACCTGATCGACACGGGCCGGTCGCTGATGGCCGGCTACACGGGCGACCTGCTGGACCGCAGCGCGTCGCTCGAGATGCCGGTGCTCGTCCTGTGGGGCAGCGAGGACCGCCTCACCCCCGCCGAGCACGCGGAGGCGTTCGGAGCGACCGTTCCCCACGCGGAGGTGAAGGTCCTCGACCGCTGCGGGCACTATCCACAGCTCGAGCTGCCGACCCGCGTGACGCGGCTGCTCGACGACTTCCTCGGCTCCCGGCCCGCAGGCGTGCGGGCCGCGCGCAACGGCGCCGCGCGCCGCTAGGGACGAGCCGCGTCCGCTAGTCGCGGTCGGCGTTCTCCGCGGCCCTGCGCGCCTCGTCGCGAACGACGTCCTCGCGGAACTCGTCCTCGGTGATCTCCTTCTCGCCGCGCTTTCGCCGGTACTCGTTCTGCGCCTCGATCATCTGCTCGACGTCCTGCATCTCGAGCTCGATCTCGGTCTCGTAGGAGCGCGTCGGCTGCCAGTCCAGCAGGTCGGCCCCGGTGCCGGGGTAGAGGCGCGCCAGCAGCACGAGCAGCCCGACGATCACGAGGATCCCGACCAGCACGATGAGTGGGAAGGCATCCATGGGCGACGGGCCGAGTCTACCCCCGTACGCCCGCGCCGCCCGGGCGAATCGGCGGATACAGTTCCCCGCGTGACCGACGCGTACGTGATCGATGCGCTGCGGACCCCGATCGGCCGCTACGGGGGCACGCTCGCCAACGCCCGGCCCGACGACCTCGCCGCGCATGTGATCCGCGCGGCCGTCGACCGCGCCGGCCTGCCGGTCGAGGAGATCGACGAGGTCTACATGGGCTGCACCAACCAGGCCGGCGAGGACAACCGCAACGTCGCCCGCATGGGCCTCCTGCTCGCGGGCCTGCCGGTCGAGGTTCCGGGCGTGACCGTGAACCGGCTCTGCGCATCGGGCCTCGAGGCGATCAACCAGGCCGCGCGCCAGATCCGCCTCGGCGAGGCCGACCTCGTGCTCGCCGGTGGTGTCGAGTCGATGACCCGCGCGCCGCTGGCGATGCCCAAGCCGGAGCGCTCCTTCCCGCGCGGCGGTCCGCCGGTGTACGACACGACGATCGGGTGGCGCTTCGTCAACCCGCGCATGCAGGAGCTGCACGGGACCGACTCGATGGGCGAGACCGCCGAGAACGTCGCGCGAGCGCTTCGGCGTGTCGCGCGAGGCGCAGGACGAGTTCGCGCTCGAGAGCCACCGCCGGGCGCTCGCCGCCCGCGAGGCCGGCCGCTTCGACGACGAGATCGTGCCGGTGCCGGTGCCCCAGCCCAAGGGCGACCCGCTGACGGTCCACTCCGACGAGGGTCCGCGCGCGGACACCACGCTCGAGAAGCTCGGCCGCCTGCGCCCGGCATTCGCCGAGGACGGCACCGTGACCGCCGGGCAACTCCTCCCAGATCAACGACGGGGCGGCGTGCCTGGTGCTCGCGAGCGCCGACCGCGCACGCGAGCTGGGCCGCGAGCCGCTCGCCCGCATCGCCGCCGCCGGCGCCGCCGGCGTCGAGCCGCGCGTGATGGGCATCGGGCCGATCCCGGCGACGCGCAAGGCGCTCGCCGCGGCGGGACTCGAGATCGAGGACATCGACCTGGTCGAGCTGAACGAGGCGTTCGCCTCGCAGGTGCTGGCGTGCGCGCGCGAGCTCGGGATCGACCACGAGCGGCTGAACGTCAACGGCGGGGCGATCGCCTCGGCCACCCGCTGGGCGCCTCCGGCGCCCGCCTGCTCGGCGACCCTCGTGCACGAGATGCGCCGCCGCGGGGCGCGGCGCGGGCTCGCGACGATGTGCATCGGCGTCGGCCAGGGGCTCGCGACCGTCGTCGAGAACCCGGCGGCGTGACCGAGGGCGGCAACGCCGCCCGGATCCGCGCGGCGATCGAGCGCTGGAACGCGGGCGACCGCACGGCGCCGCTCGAGGACATCGACCCGGAGGTCGAGATCCGCACGGGGATCGGGGACGCATTCCAGGGCGAGCCCTTCCGCGGGCACGAGGGAGCCCGCCAATGGCTCGCGGGCCTCGACGAGAACTTCGAGACCTGGGAGATCCTGATCGACGAGTGCCGTGAGCAGGGAGACGTCGTGCTGGTGCTGGGCGGCGTGCGGGCGAAAGGCCGCGGCAGCGGCATCGAGCTCGAGCAGGAGATCGGCTGGGTCTACGAGTTCCGCGACGACAAGATGATCCGCTTGCACACCTACTACGACCGCGAGCAGGCGATCGCAGCGAGTGGACTAAGCTAGCCCGCCATGGCTGAGACCCGCAACGCGGCCATACCACTGCTCTGCTCCGTGGACGGGCGCATCGGCCCCGTCGCCGAGGCGACCGTGTCGATCACCGACGACGGCTTCCTGCGCGGCGACGGCGTGTTCGAGATGCTCAAGCTCTACGAGGGGCGGCCCTTCGGCTTCGCCGACCACATGGACCGCCTCGACCGCTCCGCCGAGGGGATCTTCCTCGAGTACGACCGCCCCACATTCGAGCGGGAGCTCGAGGCCCTGATCGCCGAGCACGGCAAGCACGACGCGGCATTGCGGCTCGTGGTCACCCGCGGGGGCCGGCGCATCGGGATCATCGAGCCGCTGCCGGACTACCGTCACGGCATCTCGCTGTCGGGAGTGCGCTACCAGTCCACGATCGTGCTCACCCACCTGAAGACGCTCTCCTACGGCGGCAACATGCGCGCGACCCGGCTCGCGCAGCGCGACGGCGCGGACGAGGCGCTGCTGGTCGAGCCCGACGGCACCGTGCTCGAGGCCCCGACCTCCACCCTCTTCTGGGTCGACTCGGAGGGCAACCTGCACACCCCCGCGCTCGACGTCGGCGTGCTCGCCTCGATCACGCGCGAGCGCATCATGCGGCTCGTGCCGGTCACCGAGGACGAGCGCTGCAGCATCTCCGACGTGCTCGGCGCGTCGGAGCTGTTCCTTGCCTCGTCGCTGCGCGAGGTGCAGGGAATCTCCTCGCTCGACGGACTCGATTTCCGGTGCCCCGGGCCCGTCACCGAGCGCGTCTCCGACCTGCTGGCCGAGCACATCCAGGCCGAGCTCACCGGCGCCCTGCAGTTCGAGGGCGGATGAACCTCGACCTCACCGACGAGCAGCGCCTGATTCGTGAGACGGCGCGGGAGTTCGCGGACCGCGAGATCATCCCGCGCGCCCGCGACAACGATCGCGCCGAGCGCTTCGACCTCGAGCTCGTGAAGAAGATCGCGGACATGGGATATCTCGGCGCCCCCGTGGCCGAGGAGTACGGCGGCCGCAGCCTCGACTACATCTCCTACGGGCTCGTGGTCGAGGAGATCGGGCGCGGCGACTCGTCGGCGCGCACCGTCGTGTCGGTGCAGACGTCGCTCGTCGCCGGGTCGATCGAGCAGTGGGGCACCGAGGAGCAGAAGCGCGAGCTGCTGCCGAAGCTCTGCTCGGGCGAATGGCTCGGCTGCTTCGGCCTCACCGAGCCCGGCACCGGCTCGGACGCCGCCTCGGTCACGACGCGCGCCACCAAGCGGAACGGCGGGTGGTCGATCTCCGGCTCGAAGATGTTCATCTCGCTCGGCAACAACGCCAAGGTCGCGATGATCTTCGCCCAGACCGACCCGGAGCGAAAGCATCGCGGCGTCGCCTGCTTCCTCGTGCCGACCGACCGTCCCGGCTTCTCCGCGCAGGAGATCCACGGCAAGCTCGGGTTGCGCGCCTCGGACACCGCCGAGCTGTCGCTCGACGGCGTCGAGGTCTCCGACGACGAGATGCTCGGCGAGATCGGCGACGGCTTCAAGATCGCGATGTCGGCGCTCGACCGCGGGCGCTACAGCGTCGCCGCGGGTTGCGTGGGAATCGCCCAGGGCTGCGTGAACGAGTCGGTCAAGTACTCGCAGGAGCGCCGGCAGTTCGGTCGCCCGATCGCGAGCTTCCAGCTCGTGCAGGAGCTGATCGCCGAGATGGTCGTCGACGCCGACGCGGCGCGCCTGCTCGTGTGGCGCGCGGGCCACCTCAAGGACCAGAAGCGCCCGAACACCCTCGAGACGTCGATCGCGAAGTACTACGCGACCGAGGCCGCGGTGCGCTGCGCGAACGCAGCGATACAGGTGCACGGGGGCTACGGCTACATCGACGAGTACCCCGTCGAGCGCTACATGCGGGACGCCCGCGTGACGACGCTCTACGAGGGCACCTCGCAGATCCAGAAGTTGATCATCGGGCGCCACGCGACCGGAATCAACGCCATGATCCCGGAGTAGGTCCCGTCGTGGCCGACATTGCCGTCGAGCGACAGGAGGCGGTGGCGATCGTGCGCATGACCCGGCCCGAGCGCCGCAACGCGCTCTCGCCCGCGGTGCTGGAGCAGATCGCCGCGATGGTCGGCGAGCTCGACGCGGACGAGGCGGCGCGCTGCATCGTGATCGCCGGCACCGACGAGGTGTTCGCTGCGGGAGCCGACATCAAGGCGATGGCCGAGCGCAGCTTCCAGCAGGTGCTCGAGGCCTCGACGATGCCCTTCTGGCAGCGCGTCGCGGACTGCCGCACGCCGCTGATCGCCGCGGTCTCGGGCTTCGCGCTCGGCGGCGGCTGCGAGCTGGCGCTGCTGTGCGACATGATCGTCGCCTCCGAGACCGCCGAGTTCGGGCAGCCGGAGATCACGCTCGGGATCATCCCCGGCGGCGGCGGCACCCAGCGGCTGGCGCGGATCCTCGGCAAGCAGCGCACGATGGAGCTCGTGCTCACCGGCCGCCGCATCGACGCGAAGGAGGCGCTGCGGCTCGGCTTCGTGAACAAGGTCTCTCCCAAGCGCACGTGGTTCACCGACGCCGTCCAGCTCGCCGAGGTGGTCGCGCGGCGCCCGCCGCTGGCCGTGAAGCTGGCCAAGCAGGCGGTGCTCGCGGCCGACGAGATGGCGCTGAGCGCAGGCCTCGCGCACGAGCGCCGGCTGTACGAGCTGGCGATGGCGACCGAGGACCGCGTCGAGGGAATGCAGGCCTTCCTCGAGAAGCGCCGCCCGGAGTTCCGCGGACGGTGAGCGCAGCCGCGGTGCGCCGCATCGGCGTGGTCGGCGCCGGCACGATGGGCGCCGGCATCGCCCAGGTCGCGGCGCTCGCCGCTTACGAGACGCACCTCCACGACCCATACCCGGAGGCGCTCGAGCGCGGCCTGGCCGCCGTGCGCGCCGGGCTCGAGAAGGGCGTGCAGCGCGGACGCTGGAGCGGCGGCGACGCCGAAGAGGCGATGCAGCGCGTGCACGGCGCGCCCACGCTCGACGACCTCGCTTCCTGCGACCTCGTGATCGAGGCGGCCCCCGAGCAGATCGAGCTCAAGCGCTCGCTGTTCGAGCGCCTCTCCGAGGTCTGCGGGCCACAGACGGTGCTCGCCACGAACACCTCCTCCCTGCCCGTCACCGCGCTTGCCTCGGCCGCGTCCGAGCCCACGCGCGTCGTCGGGATGCACTTCTTCAACCCCCCGGCCCTGATGGAGCTGCTCGAGGTCGTCGCGGGCACCGAATCCGCGCCCGCGGCGGTCGAGCTGGCGCGCGACGTCGGCGAGCGCATGGGCAAGCGCGTGATCGTCGCGCGTGACGGGCCGGGCTTCCTCGCCAACCGCTGCGCGCGGCCGTTCGGGATGGAGGCCCTGAAGCTCCTTTCCGAGCGCGTGGCCGACCACGCGACGATCGACCGCATCGTGCGCATGGGGGCCGGCTTCCGGATGGGGCCGTTCGAGCTTGCCGACCTCGTCGGGATCGACGTGGGCTTCGAGGTCTCGAAGTCGTTCTGGGAGCAGAGCTTCCACGAGCCACGCTGGCGCCCGAGCATGATCCAGGCGCGGATGGTCCAGGCGGGCCGGCTGGGACGCAAGGCGGGACGCGGCTACTACGACTACTCGAACGGCGGGCACCGGCCCGACGACCCCGAGCCTCCCGAGGCGGCCGCCGTCGAGGGCGTGGTCGTGGTGGCGGGCGAGGGACGCCTGTCGGACGACCTGCGCGACGCGGCGGCCGACGCCGGCTACGAGGTGCTCGACATCGAGTCCATCAACGGCGACGCGCCCGACATCCTGATCGACGCCGTCACCGGGCGGTCGCCGCTCGAGGCCGAGCCGACGCTCGACGACCCGGAGACCCTGGTGCTCGCGCTGTGCGTCGACGGCAGCCTCGCCGAGCTCGACACGCGCGGCGGCGCCGTCGGGTTCCACGCGCTTCCGCCGCTCGGCGACTCGCGGCTGGTCGAGCTGACCCGCTCCTCGGAGACGCGCGAGCGCCACGCGAGCCGGGCGGAGGAGTTCTTCCGCACGCTCGGCAAGCACGTGGAGTGGGTCGCCGACTGCCCCGGCCTCGTGCTCGGCCGCATCGTCTGCCAGCTCGTCAACGAGGCGGCCTTTGCGGTGTCGGAGGGAGTCGGGACGCCCGAGGACGTCGACGTCGCGATGCGCGCGGGCTACAACTACCCGCGCGGCCCCCTCGAGTGGGCCGACGAGATCGAGCTCGACCACGTGCTCTCCACGCTCGACGCGCTCTACGAGGAGCTCAAGGAGGAGCGCTACCGGGCGGCGCCGTTGCTGCGCCGCATGGTCGCCGAGGGCGCGATCGGCGAGGCCACCGGGCGCGGGTTCTTCACGTACGAGTAGGCGGCGGGCCTAGTGGCAGGCCACGCCGGCGCACTGCGCGGCGTTGCCGTTCCAGCGAGCGCCGTTGCCGCCCGCGTCGCTGATGCCGTCCACGGCCTCGATGCCGAGGTCGGCGTTGCGCTCGGTGGTGTTCGCCTCGATCGCCACGAGGCTGCTGTCGGCGTCGATGCCGTCGTCGCCGTTGTGGTTGGCGGTGTTGCGCCGGACCACCGCGTGCGCCGTGTCCTGCTCGCCCACGAAGATCCCGTCCCCGGCGTTGTCGTAGGCGGTGTTGGCCTCGACCTGCGCCGCCGCGCTGTCGATCACGCGGATGCCCTCCGCGCCGCCCAGCGTCACGAGGTTGCGCAGCACCACGTTGCCGGAGCGCGTCTCGGCGAGCCGGATCCCGGCGCTGTCGCTGGCGGACACGGTGTTCTGCTCGATCCGGTTGCCCGCGCCCCCGAACGTGAGGGCGATCCCCGTGGCGTTCGACGCCACCGCGTTGCGACGGACGATGTTCGAGCTCGAGCGGTCGAAGAGGGAGATCCCCGTCTCGTTGCCCGTCACGGAGTTGCGCTCCAGGGTCGAGTCGCGCACGGTCGAGAGCAGGATGCCCGCGCGGCGGTTCGAGGTGACGCGGTTGTCCTCGATCGCGGCGTCGGAGGAGCGCGAGAGCGCGATGCCGGCTCCGAGGTGGCGCGAGATCCGATTCGCGTCGATCAGGCAGCGTCCGGCCGAGAGGACGAAGATGCCGTGGCCGTATCCGTTGTCGGTGATCGTGCTGCGCTCCACCACGCAGCCGGAGCCGCGCAGGATCACGCCGCCGGTCGCGTTCCTCGTCACGGTCAACCGCCGCAACTCGGTGCCGCGGCCGCCGCTTCGCACGCCCGACCTTGAAGCCGCGCACGGTGCCGTTGCGGACCCGCACGTCGCGGTGGCCGTCACCGCCGTAGCCGACGACTATGCCTGTCCCCCGGCCCGTGCCGTCGATCGTGTGGCCGCCGAGGTCTACGGTGACGTCGTCGGCGCCGATCGTGAGGCCGACGCCGCCGCAGTCACGCAGGTCCGCGTCGAGGCGCACGTCCGCGGTGATGCGCTCGCCGCACTCGAGGTGCCTGGCGAGAGCGTCCCCGGGAAGGAGCGCGAGGAGCAGCGCGAACGCGACGAGGGATGCCGCGAGCGCCGACAGGGGCTGTCGCTTTGAAGAGTTCCACCAGTTGGGTGCTGCGAATCGACTGCGGGAGAAGCAGTGGACCCATCGTAGATATGTCCAGAGACGCGTGCGCGGAAAAGTTCGGCCGGTGGTCGCGCGACGTACCCCGCCACGCTCGCAACGAGGTGGGCGCGTCTTGTTGCGCTATGCGCAACTCAAACTGCCCACCCCGGACCCGAATTGCCCGGGAGGCGCTAGCGGCCGATCACCGAGCGCACGGCCGCGCGCCCGATCGTCAGCGGATGGTTCGCGACCGTCGCGAGCCGCCCCCACAGGGTGAGCGGGTCGTGGGCGATGCCGAGCTGGCGCTGGATCGTCGCGGAGTCGAAGTACACGCGCTCACCGACGAGGCGATCCTCCTCGAAGAGGAAGAGCGCCACCATGCGGCACGTGAACGCCCTGCCCGTGGGCGGCAAGCCGCGGAACGACCCGAGGTGCGTGCCCTTCAGGTCGAACTCCACGATCACCGCGTCGTCGGAGTGGCGCAGCGAGATCAGCTCGTTGCGCTGGTCGGGGAACGCCGCGCGGGTCTCCTGGAAGTAGCGCGCGACCTCGCCCTCGCCGTCGTGGACGTCGCCCGTGGCGATGATCTCGTAGCGCGGATGGTGGAACGTGCTCATCGTCACGTCGAACTCGTGGCGGTTCTCGGACTCCATGTGCTCGCGCACGATCGCCTCGCGCTTGCGACGCAGAGCCGCGCCGGGTCCCGCCGACGAGTTCCGGGGAGCGTTCGAGGATGCGCGCGGCTTGGTGCCTGCGCCGGCCGATCGTCGCGGTGCGGTCATGTCGTCTCCTTGATTGCTTTGCTGTGGCCGCGCTGGCGCTCGGTCCGGGCGTCGTCCGCGGGAAGCAGGAACTGGGTGCAGCGAAACAGTGCGATCACGCGCTCGTCCTCCTCGCGGCTGACGGTCGCGTCCCAGACCTGGGTGCGTCCGCCGCCGTGGATGAGCCGCGCACTGCAACGCAGCGCCCCCTCGCGCGCCGTCGCGAGGAAGTTGGTCTTGAGCTCGATCGTGGTGAACCCCACCGAGTCCTCGGGCAGCGAGGCGAGGCATCCCATGCCGGCGCTGGTGTCGGCCAGCGTGATCACCGTGCCCGCATGGAGGAAGTCGTTGGGGGCGAGATGCTCGGCGCGCAGGCCGAGGCGGGTCTCGGTCGCGCCGTGCTCGATGTGAAGCAGCTCGACGCCGAACAGGCCCGGCAGACGGCCTTCCATCGCGGCCGACATGCGCTCGAGCAGGGCATCCACGGCGCGCACCTTACCGGCCGCGTAAAGTCTTCGTCCGTGCAGGGGCCACTGACGGACGAGCAGGTGCGCGCGGCGGTCCAGGACGCGCTCGACGCGCTCCCCGCCGCGATGGCCGCCCAGCTCGGCCAGGTGGCCGTCGTCGTCGAGGACAGCCACCCCGACGGCCTGATGGGCATCTACGACCCGATCGGCGGGCTCGAGCGCATCGTGATCTTCCGCGACGCGAACCCGAACGAGGACGAGGTGCGCCGCACGGTGTGGCACGAGGTCGGCCACTTCTTCGGCATGGACGAGGAGCAGCTGCGCGACCTCGGCTACGGGTAGCCATCGACTCCGCCGATCGGCGGTGGTCTTTCCTCTACCCCTGCGGCCTTCTCCCTCCTACACCACCCTCACCCTCTTCACACCGCCGCGTTTTCCCGGGCTCTTGCGCCGACTTTCCGCTCCGGAGCCTGCTCGGCGGCTAGGCCGCCTCGACCTCGCGCCAGAAGGCGTCAACCCGGGCGTTGAACTCGTCCGGGACCTCCTGAAAAGGCTGGTGCGCCTCTCCCGGCATAACTTCGAACCGAGCGCCCGGGATCGCCTCTGCGACCGCGTGCCCGAAGCGGGGGGGCGTGAGGATGTCGAGCTCTCCGGCCAGGACCAGCGTCGGCGCGGTGATCTCCCTGAGCCTGTCGAGCGCATCGTGGCTCATGAACCCCTCGAGCTGCGCCTGAAAGGCCTCGGCGGACTGCGGGTACGGGAAGGCCAGCGCGTCCTCGATGATCTGCTCCACCATCCCCTTCTCGTGCGCCCGGGGTGTGTAGATCCACAGGAAGAACGCCTCCATCATCGCGCGCTCGCTGGGCGCGGCGTCGGCGAGCCACTGAAAGAATTTGCCTGCCGAGCGGAGGTAGGCGTCGGGCCGAGCGAAAGTGCTCATCAGGACGAGGCTGCGGACCAGCTCGGGATGGCGGAGCGCCAGCTCCTGCGCGATCAGACTGCCTCCCGAGAAACCGGCGACGTGGCCGGCCCGTACGTCGAGCGCGCGCAGCACCGCGGCCGCATCGTCGGCCATCATCGGCACTGACAAGGGCGCCTCGGGCAGCGGCGTCCGACCGGCGCCGCGGTTGTCCAGGGCGATCAGTCGGTAACGGTCCGACACGCCGTCGAGCTGTGGCTGCCACGACTCGGCGGGGTCGCTGAGCCCGCCGAGGAGGAGCACGTCCGGCCCGTGTCCGACCTGCTCGACATAGATGTCGACGTCGCCCGCGCGCAGTTTCTCGCCCAACCCTCACCCCTCCTTTGACGTGCCTTGCCAGCGGTCCGCGGCACCGTACCCCAAGATGTGCGCATGGAGCGATACACGAACTGCACCAGCTGCGGAACGCCGCTCTACGGCGACCGCGAACCGCTGGGGCAGGTGTGAGTGTGACCCCCGAATACAGGGGATCTGGATAGCCGAGCGCCCGCCAAAGGGCCGCGGCCTCGGCGGCCTCCAGCCTGGCGCGAGCGGCCGCCTCGGAAAACGGCACCGCATCGCCCGGCGAGCGCAGGGCAAGCTCCAGCGCCAGCGCGCCGAGGGTGCGGGTCCTGGCGGCCTCTCCCAGCTCTTCGCGACCCGCACCCTGCTCGACGACATACCGGACAAGCTTCAGCGTGTCGGCAGCGTCGGGCGCCGCCAGATTGATTCCAAGCCGCTCGAGCTCCGCCGGATCGTTTAGATCGCTCTCGCCCACGGTGTTGTCATAGCGGATCGCGGCTATCAGGAGCCCAACGACTCCGGGACGCGGTAGACGTCCTTGCGCCACGGCGGCGAGACCTGGAAGGAAATGCGATCGGAGCCGCGCAGCCGCTCGAGCGGTATCAGCGCCAGCTTCGACGCCGGGGTGGTGCGCTCGCCGGCCCCGCGCCGCGCGAGCTGTCCGGCGTGACTGCCGCCCAGGACCTTGTACCAGCCCGTCCATTCGCCCCAGCCGGCGCCGTAGCCGCCGTGCGCGGTGGCCCGCGCGGAGACCGCTCCGCCGGGTGCGACGCGCACCTGGTAGCCCTCCCAGTCGTCGGGATGGAAGCCCGGCCAGCTGTCGCCGAACAGGCGCCCGATCGCTCCCGTGAAGCTCTCCGGGTAGTAGAACCAGTACTGCATGTACAGGGAGCCGCCTGTCTTGCGCCCGTCCACCACGCGCGTGAACGCGGTGACCGGCAGGCCCGCCCGCGAGCGGTCGATCTCGCGCGCGGCGTCGGAGCCGTCCGAGCACTCGGTCTTGCGGCAGCGCCGGAAGTCGATCGGCAGCGCCGCGCTCGAGTGCTCGTAGGCGACGTTGGGCGAGTACCGCCGCACCAGCGCCGCGACCTCGTCCCCGTAGGCGAGGTCCAGCGAGTCGCGCTCGTCGCATCCTCCCTCGACCGCGCACGCGATCGAGTGCACGATGCGCTCGCCGAAGCTCCAGGGCTCCTGTCGCATGAACATGACGCCCGCCGTCGCGAGCACGAGCACGAGCAGCGCCGACAGCCCGGTCCACTCGACGCTCGCCTGCCCGGTGTCGCGGGTTGCGAATCGCGGCCGATCCATTCGCCGTCGAGTTTAGATCGGATCCGCGCACGCCCTGCGCGTTCTTCCGCGCGTGGGCGCTACTTCTGACGCAACGGCTCGAGGACGAACATGAGGCGCGTGCCGCTGCGCGCGCGGTAGGTCTCGTGCGCGGGCCAGCACTCGACCAGCCGAGGCCAGTAGCGGTCCGCCTCCGCTTCGTCGAGGCGCCGGGCCCGGCACTCGAGGACCTCGGACCCGACCTGCACCGTCGCGCGCGGGTCGGCGGTGAGGTTGAGTGGCCAGGCGGCTGGGCGCTGCTGCCCGAAGCTCTCGCTGCTGACCACGAAGCGCTCGCCGTCGGGCACGTACATCACCGGCGTGGTGCGCGCACGTCCGCTGCGGCGGCCGGTCGTGGTCAGCAGCATCGTCGGCACGACGCCGACCGTCGACGCGAGGCGCCCGCCCGTCACGCGGTAGAGCAGGCGGTCGAGCGGCGCGCCGAATCGCCGGCCGGCGGCCGCGAACCAGGCCCGCCGGCCGAGCGATCGCATGACTCTGGCGCGCAGGCTCACGGAGCGGCGGCGAGCGTCCCGGCTTCGGAGCGCTCCAGCTCCTCCTGGAGCCGCAGGGTGTCCTCGTAGATCAGGTCCTCGGCGACGCGGCCCCAGCGCAGCCGCAGCAGCTGCATGCCCTCGTTGCGGTACACGCGCCCGCCCGGGCGCGTCGCGCTGATGTCCAGGCGCGTCGCGATCACGGTGTTCCACGGCCAGCCGTTGACGACCACGTCGCGGGGCTCGATCCGCAGGCCCGGGAAGAGCCGCAGCACGAGCTGGAACCACTCGCGCACGTCCTGCTGACCGCGGCGCTCGCCGCCGAGCACGTGGTCGCCGGCGAAGTAGAACCGCGAGCGCGGTCCGAACTGCTTCACGATCGGCTCGTAGTTCCCGGCGCTGAGGCCGGCGAACGTGCGTCGCACGATCCGCTTGACGATGAACTTGTACACGGCTACCTCCTCTTGGCGGTGTTGTGATGCTGCGCGAGGCGCTGCTCGGCGCGCTCGCACCATCCGGCGAGGAACTCCTGGTAGGCGATGCCGAACTCGAGCGTCATCAGGGGTGCCGGCGGCTTGCCCTCCGGCGCGGCGGGCTCGATCGACCGCAGCTGCTCCGCGATCCGCTCGTGCGTCTCGCGGATGTGGCGCAGCTGGGCGAGCTGCTCGTCGCGGCTGAGCGCGTCGGAGAAGAAGAACTTCAGGGCGCCCTCGTGGCGAAGCTCGATGTGCAGCGGCTCCTCCGACGTGAGCCAGGCGTGCAGCGCGCGCTCGCCCGCGGGCGTCAGCTCATACGCCCGCCGGCGCCGGCCGTTGGAGCGATCGTCCTCGCCGCGCACGAGCCCCCGCTGCTCGAGCCGCGCGAGCTCGGGATAGATCTGCCCGTAGCTCGCCGCCCAGAAGAACCGCGTCGAGACGTCCACCAGCGACTTGATCTCGTAGCCGGTGCGCCTGCCGAGCCGCAGCATCCCGAGGATCACGTACGAGGTCTTGGAGAGTTCCATCTATCGGAAGGATATATCCGGAAGATGTATTTCGCAAACGTCGCCCCCGCGCGGGGTTTCGCTCGGGAGCTACCCGGAGCCGTTCGCGCGCGCGCCGTTGGCGCGCGCGGGCCGCTCGATCGAGCCGTAGTTCATGCCCCCGTAGGTGAACGTCGGCATCACGGGCCACTGGCGCCGCCAAGCCGGCATCTCCGACGAGGGGAAGACGTTCAGCCAGCGCGGGTCGCGCCGGTTCGGGTCCGCGATCGCCTTCTCCTTGATCATCGAGTCGTACTGGTCGACCGAGTCCTCGAGCGTGTTCGCGTTCATCACGACCTCGCGGTTGAAGAACTCCGCGTACTTGCGGATCCCGGGGATCTTGGACTGAAGCGGATGCCACGAGTCCGCGCAGACGCCGTTCTCGGAGGTGACCCAGACGCCGTCGTCGGTGTTCAGCGCGAGGCTGTGGTTGCCGTCGGTGTGGCCGGGAGTCCAGACGATCGCGACCCCCTTACCGAGCTCGACGTCCCCGTCGAGCAGGACCATGTTGTCCTCGATCACGTCGTCCATCCCACCCGGGACGTACCAGGCCCACTGCGTCGGGTGCGGCGAGCGGAACGTGTCGACCTCCTTGCGCTGGAAGAGGAACTTCGCGTTCGGGAAGAACGGCTTGCGCGGCTCGGACTCGCCGAACACCGGGCGCGTCGTCCCCATGATCAGGCGCAGGTCCTGGACGTGCAGGTGGTCGAAGCTCACGTAGTCGACGTCCGCCGGCGAGATGCCGCACTTCGCGACCGCCTGCTCGACGGTGTTGTAGAAGGTCGCGAAGACCTTGTAGGAGAGGAACTCGCCGTAGCGCTTGAGCAGCTGGTCGTAGAACGGCGCCTCGGCGGCGCCCTCGGCGATCGTCGGCTCCCAGGCGAGCGTCTTGAGGTTGCCCTCGAAGTCCTCGAACTGCACGATCACGAGCCTGTTGAGGATGTTGATGTACGGGTTGAGCGTCTTGGCGGCGCCGTGGAACGCGAACGACACGGGATAGCCGGCCGAGGCAAGGTCCACGGTCTTGACCGCGCGCACGCGGTTCTCGTCGACCGCGAAGCGGTCCCTGAAGCGCTGCGCCGCGTCGCGGATCGCGTCGGGCCGGTCGCCCCGCGGCCACACGTCGAACACGCCGTCGAACTCGTGGAACGGCCTGATCCCGAGGGTCTCGGGTGCCTCGATCGTCGCCATAACCCCTCCTCGTAGTAGGCGAGGGATGTTAGATCAGTTGTTGCCGCTGACGCACTTGCCGTGCGCGTTGGCGCCGTTGCGGTTGGTGCCGTACTTCTGGCGGAAACCGGCGTCGCCGAGGAACTGCTGGTCCGCCTTGCAGAACTCGGCGGCGTTCTTGAAGTCCTCACGCACGGGCGGCTGTGGCTCGCGTACCGGGATGCGCAGCTTCACGCCGTTGATCGTGATCGTCGACGCGACCTCGGAGGCCTTGAGGAAAGTGGCGTCGTCCTGGGCCAGCTCGAGCCGGATCTTGTGCCCCGGCTCGAAGCGCCAGCCGTTGCCGTGCAACTCGAACGTCGCGGGGCCGCTCGCGCTCAGCACGCGGTAGGGGCCGCGGTCGACCATCACCTGGGTGCCGTCGGGGAAGACGTCGTAGAGGCGCGCGTTGAGCTGCACGCCGACGCCGGTCGACGCCTGGTAGTCGACGGTCAGCTTCGTCGCACCGATCATCGTCGCGCGCTCGGCCAGTGCGGGCGAGTCGTAGACGGCGACGCCGGGGCCCGCGGGCGTGGTCGTGAAGGGGCAGCGCGACCCGTTGGTGAAGATGTTGATGACCGGGTCGGCCTGGGACGCGTGCGGGTTCGGCTCGGCGTTGTTGGTCGTGGTCTGGGTGCCCGACACGTCGATGCGAAGGCGGTGGGGCGCCAACTGGAAGAAGCTCGGCGCGGTGAAGGTCGCGCCGGGCTCGTTCGCCGGGAACTCGGCGGTGGCGTTCTGCGGGCAGATCTGGAGCGCGGCCGTGACGTCGTAGGCGGGCTGCGGCTCGCTCGCGTTGCCGGGAGGCTGGGCGAAGTGGTCGACGAACGCGTTCAACCGGGTCGTGACCCCGGTGCGGTAGAGGCCCGCCGGGTCGGCGTTCACGTCGCCGCCGGAATAGTCCGCGAAGGTGCAGACGTGGTGGTCGGCGCCACACAGGTCACCCCACTCCTTGGCCTTGTTCTGCACGAAGTGCTGGTAGTCGCCGAAGTACTGCTGGATCGGGTAGCCCGGCACCGCCGCCTGGATGCGGTTCGACATCCGCAGCGCCTCGACCGGCGTGAACAGCGGGTCCGTGAGGGTCGCGGCGTTGAAGATCGGGATCCGGTAGCTCGGGTCCGACGCGATCCGCGCGAACCACTGGTTCTGGTAGTAGGCCGAGCGGTCGCTGATGAACTCGGGCAGGATGTTCTCGATCGGGTTCTGGCACTGCGGCGCGGTGTCGAACGGCTCGGGCGCGGCCATGCAGATGAAGGCCTCGTCCACGGTCGACGGGAAGGTCGCGCCGAACTGGCCGGTGCCGTAGAGGATGTTGTCGATGCTCTGCTTGGGGATCCCGAACGGGTCGGCGGAGTCGGACCCGTCGAATGCCGGCAGGTCGTCGGGATACTGCGAGTGGTGGCCGGTGGGGATCAGCGAGTAGACGATGTCCGTCCAGCCGTAGCGCGGGGCAGTCACCGCCAGCTTCATGGCCGCGCCGCCCGGGCTCTGCCACTTCGGGTCGGTGAGGGCCATCCACGCGAAGCCGCCTCCGTAGGAGCCGCCGGTCGGGACCACCTTCTGCGGGTTCACGTTGAAGAACGGGTCGTCCGCGAGCAATCCCGCGAGGTACTGGAGGTCGTTGATCTCGAAGCGGCGCGAGTCGAGCTGGGTCTCGCCCGTCGAGCCGCCGCCGCCCGACTGGTTGCGGAAGCCGCGAGCCGTGTAGGTCACGACCACATAGCCGCGCGAGGCGAACCACGCGTTGTTGTAGTGCCAGCGCTCGCCGGTGCCGAAGTCGGGGGCCTGCCAGGCGAACTTGTCGCCGGCACAGCAGCCGTGCATGAACACGACGAGCGGGTAGCCGCCGGGCGGCGCGGGCAGCGTCGGCCGCGAGATGTCGACGTCGAGGGTGACGTAGCCGTCCGCGTCGGCGCCGGGCACGCTCGTCGCGTCCGCGGCCTTTGCCGGAAGCCCCTCGAAGCCGTCGTACTTGGCCGGCACCCGGACGCCGCGGACGCCCCCCACGTTGGGCGTGCGGCCGAACGTCGGGGCGTTCCCGTCCGTGCAGTGCTCGTACGTGTAGCCGGCCTGGGCCGTGCGCGGCTGGCACGCCGTCTTGAGCGCGGCCGGAATCTGCGCATGGGCAGCAGCACCCCATGCGAGCATCACTACGAGAACCCCTGCTGCTGCGAACCAGCGCCTCACTCGCTGCCGACCCTAGCGCAGCGCTGAACGCACCGTCAACCGCAGTACGCTGGCTGACAATGGCGAACCCTCCCGCCGGTCACGACCTCGCCGGGGTCATCCACTGCCACTCGACCTACTCGGACGGGACCGGCACCGTGCCCGAGATCGCGGCCGCGGCGAACCACGCGGGGCTCGACTACCTGCTCCTCACCGACCACGACACGCTCGCGGCGGCCGAGCACGGCGAGGAGGGCTGGTACGGCCCGACGCTCCTGCTGGCCGGGTTCGAGGTGTCGCCGCGCCGCCAGAACCACTATCTCGCGTTCGGCCTGAGCGAGCCGATCGACCACTCGGAGCTCAGCCCGCGGCAGATCGTCGAGCGCGTCGAGGCCGGCGGCGGCTTCGGCTTTCTTGCGCACCCGTTCTCGAAGGGATCGGAGCGCTTCAAGCGAGGCGGCGAGGGAATGCCGTGGCGCGACCTCGACGCCGAGGGCTACACGGGCATCGAGCTGTGGAGCTTCGTGACCGACTCCGCCGAGCGCGTCAACAGCGTGCGCGAGCTGCTGTCCTTCATCGCCGCCCCGGGCCGCTTCATCGACCACCCGCCGCGCCGCAACCTGGCCGAGTGGGACCGCCTGTGCGCGCGCCGGCGCTGCGTCGCGCTGGGCGGCGTGGACGCGCACCAGGTGGGCATCCGCGTGCGCGGCCGCGTGCCGCTGCGCCTGATGGCGTACAAGCGCTCGTTCCGGTACCTGCGCACGCATCTGCTCGTGCGCGAGCCGTTGCGTGGGGACCTCGAGGCCGATCGCGCAGCCGTGTTCGGCGCGCTGGAGAGCGGTCATGCCTACATCGCGATGGACTCGCTGGCACCGGCGCGCGGGTTCCGGTTCTGGGCCGAGGGCGCGGGCGAGCTGGAGATGGGCGACGAGGGCGTCGCCGGCCCGTGGGCGCTGAACGCTTCCACCCCCCTCCCCGCCCGCATCCGCCTGATGCGCGACGGCGAGGAGGTCGCAACCGCCACGGGCGAGCGGCTCGAGCACGCCGTCGACGAGCCGGGCGTCTACCGCGTCGAGGCCTACCGCCACGCCCACGGCCGCGAGCGCACCTGGATCCTCTCGAACCCGATCTACCTGCGGGCGCCGATGGGATGAACACCAGCACCCCCGGCGGGGGTCGGACTACGCCGTCTGCTTCGAGCGCTCGTGCTTCAGGTGCTCGACGTACTGGTTCGCGGCAAGCGCCGCCGTCGTCGCGTCGCCGACCGCATTGGTGATCTGGCGGATGAACTGGGAGCGAACGTCGCCGGCCGCGAAGATACCCGGGACCGATGTGCGCATCGCCTGGTCTGTGACGATGTGGCCGGACTCGTCGAGCTCGATCCGCACCGCCAGGTCGGGGTCGAAGATGTCCGAGTGCGGGGTGAAGCCGACGAACGGGAACACCGCGTTGACGGGCAGGTCCCGGCGCTCGTCGGTCTCGACGTCCCGCAACGTGATGTGGGAGACCTTGCCGTCGTTGCCGTGGATCTCGTCCACGACGCTGTTCATTACCTCGTCCACCTTCCCGGTGGCGCGCATCTGCTCGACGAGGATCGGCTGCGCGCGGTAAGCGTCGCGCCGGTGCACCACGTAGACCTTGCGCCCGTAGCGGGTGAGGAAGGTTCCCTCCTCGACGGCGGAGTCGCCGCCGCCGACGACTGCGATGTCCGCACCCTCGAAGAAGGCGCCGTCGCAGACGGCGCAGTAGGAGACGCCCTTGCCGGCCAGCTCGTTCTCGCCCGGGACGCCGAGCTTGCGCGCGTCGCCGCCCGCCGTGACGATCACGGCCGGAGCGCGGAACTCGCGTCCGTCCGAGGTGCGCACGACGCGGTCGTCGCCGTCGAGCGAGATCGACGTGACCTCCACCCCGGTCTCGAACGTCGCGCCGAACTTCTCCGCGTGCTTCTGGAGCTTGTCCGCGAGGTCGGGGCCCATGATGTGCTCGAAGCCCGGATAGTCCTCGACCTCGGCGGTGTTCCAGAGCTGGCCGCCGGGGATGCCCTTCTCGAGCACGAGCGTCGGAATCCGCGAGCGCCCCGCGTAGAGAGCGGCCGTCTGGCCCGCGGGGCCGGCCCCCACGATGATGATCTCGTAAGCCTGCTGTGTGCCGTTCTCGTTCGCCAAAACGCTCCTCCGCCGCACTTGCTCCCGTGCTGACGCTGTTACTTCATTAAGTGAAGTGTAGCGTCGCCCCCTCCTGGAATCCCGGCAAGCTTAGCCGCGCCGGTCCGCGCCCCCTCACGCGTGTCCCGGCGAGGGCTCGGGCTCGACCCGCGCGGGCTGTGGCGGGGAGTCCTCCTCCCGCCAGCGCGCGACCGTCTTGCGCAGCTGGAGGTAGGCGAAGATCCCCGGCGGGATCGGCAGCCAGAACGCGATCACGCGGTAGGCCAGGATCGACACGAAGACCGTCGAGCTCGGCTCGCCGAACGCGAGGAATGCCGCGATCATCCCCGCGTCGACCGAGCCGACGCCGCCCGGGAAGAACGGCAGCAGGTTGGCCGCCATGCCCACGAAGAAGCCCTGGATCAGCACGGCCGTGGGGACGGACTCCCCGAAGGAGTGGAAGCAGGCCCACAGCACGCCGATGTTGGCCGCCCAGAACCCGATCGCCCCGCTGACCGCGAGCAGCCCGCTGCTCGGGTGCCGCATGAGCGACAGCGCCACGCGCGCGCCGGTCGCGATCGTCGCCGGGATGCTCGCGACGCGCCGCGCGAGCCGCACCCGCCGGTGCCCCTGCGCCCAACGCGCCACGATCCGCTCGAGGTCGGTGGGTATCAGCGAGACACCGAGCAGGATGATCAGCGCCACGCCGGCGAGCGCGGCCGGGACGATCGTCATCCCGACCGGGCTCGGCCCCGGGAATATGCCGACCCGCAGCCCGACCCCGCACACCACCAGCGCGACCAGGTAGACGGTGTAGAGCAGCACGAGGAACGCGACCATGCGGCTCGCCGTCTCCCGCGCTCCCATCCCGGCACGGCGCAGCGCCCAGTAGGTGAGCGCGATGCCCCCGGCGCCGCCGGCCGAGAACAGCCTCGTCGCGGCGAGGCCCGCGAGCGTGATCTGGTACGAGGAGGTCCAGTCGATGCGGTCGCGCACCTCCGGCGTGACCGAGCGGCCGCCGAGGATGCCGCGGAAGAGGGCGATGTAGGCCGCGAACGACAGCAAGCTGAAGCCCAGCGCGATCGCGATCCAGACCGGGTCAGCGTCCTCGATCTTGCGCAGCGAGTCCTCGAGGCCCGCGATCTCGGGCAGCACGAAGTAGAGGGCGACGAGGATGACCGCGACGACGATCGCGGAGGTCGCGAGGCGCTTGCGGTTGAACAGCATCCGCGACTCGACGTCATCGCCCTCCTCGAACCGCCCGTCCTCGGGCTCGAGCGCGGGCGGCTGTTCTTCCTGCGGCGGCGCGGTGCCCCCGCGTGAGCCGGGATCGCCGGGCCGGAACGCCTTCACCCCGCCGCCCTTCGCTCCAGCGCGGCGACCGAGCGCGCCACCGCGGCGATCGCGGGCGTCGCGCGCGGCGCGCCCGCGCGAATGCCCTCGACCAGCGCCGCCCCGGCGGCGAGGTCGACGACGTAGTGCTCCCCGAGGTACACGAGCGCGAACCCGAGCGTTCCCGCGTATGCCCAGCCGGCGGCGCCGGCCACGGGGTCCGCCTCGGAGAGCATGTGCGCGGCCATCAGGGACGTCGCGAAGTGGAGCGAGGGCATGGCGGCGAGCGGATTCCCGCCCAGGAAGCCGTACAGCGGAGACCACAGGCGGCCCCAGAACTGTTGCCCAACTTCCACCATGATGCGTCTCATCCCCTCGATGCGTCCGTGCTCCGCGGCCCACCACGGAGGAGCGGTCGGCACAAGGAAGTATCCGGCGAGCCCGAGGTCGAACACGGCGCAGATGAGCACTGCCGACCGCGGGAAGCGCTGCGGGTGCTTCCAAAGTATCCATGCCGCGGCGGCGTGAGGCTGGAGGAACCAGGCCCAATGGCTGTAGACGAGCGCGTGGTCGAGCGGCGTCGGGCCGGAACCCCGTGCGAGGACGCGCTGGAGGACCGGTGTCGCAGGCCGGCCGAAGAGCGCGCGGTCGACCGCGATCGGGTAATCGACGCGCGCCCTCTGCTCGAGGCGGCGCGGGTCGTCGTAGGGGACCTCGTGGACGATTATGTATGCCCACATCTGGAGCGCATATACGGCCGCATCGCGCTTCCTCGACCGCGGCACGGCGACCGCGATGCCGAACGGCGCCGCCACGGCGGCCGCCGTCGCGACGGATGCCGGCAGCCCCAGGCGCTTGCGCACGAGCGGGAGCGCGATGCCCGCACAGACCGCGCTCCATGCCGCGACGCGCCGTGCGCGGGCGCCACGGGACGGGCGCCGCGAACGAACCCTGAAGGTGGGAGCCCTCACCGGGCGCGAGTATAGATTTGGCCCCGGTGGGCGCCTGGTTCCGCGGCGAGGGGCTGCTCTGGGACCTACGCCGCCTTCGCGGCCGGCTCGTCGATCGGGCCCGGCATCAGCTGCTCCGCCGCGGGGATCTCGACCCCGACCACCGCCATCCGCCGCTTCAGCGCGCGGTACGCGAACCCGTAGATCTCCGACGAGTGGTAGTCGTAGCTGACGAAGTCGCTCGGGTCCTCGGTGCCCGGCGGGACGAACACGCGCGTCGCGACCGGCACCAGCTCCTCGAGCTTCTCGCGGATCAGGTTGCGGTAGCGCGGCTCCCGCTCGCACGCGTCTGCGAGGAACCGCACCCCGAACGCAATGTGGCGGTGCTCGTCCTGCTCGACCAGCGAGAACCCCTTGCGGAAGCCGGGATAGATGTCGTGGTCGTCCAGGTACTTGAGGATCGTGTGCTGCCCCGTCATCGCCAGCACGCCCTCGATCACGACGTGGTAGGTGACGATGCCCTCGACGAACAGGTCGAGGTCGTCCGGGGTCTCCTGGAGGCGGCGTGCGATCGCGCGCAGGTGATCGTCGAAGACCGTGCGCCACGCGGGAAGCATCAGCTCCTCCATCTCGGCGAGCCGGGAGCGGATGTCCTCGCCTTCGAGGGCCATGACCTCGGCCATGAAGCGGTCGAAGAACGCGGCGTGACGGGCCTCGTCCACGAGCTGGGTCGCGAGGAAGATCTCGACCTCGCCGCTCGGTGCCGCGGTCACGAACGGCGCGAGGTCCGCGGCGACGCGTTCCTCTCCTATGTAGAAGCTCGACATCGACCACTTCGTGTCGAGCTGGCCGACGGCGGGCGTCGCGAGCCAGTGCTGCTTGTCGACGCTGAAGTCGAGCTCGTGCGCGCGCCAGTTCTGACGCTCCCAGAGCGCGTAGAGATCCTCGTAGCCCATCAGCTGGCCGCGCTTGCGGCGCTCACCCTCGACGGCGGGATCGCCCTGACCGGAGGTCGCGCCGTTCAGCCGCGAGCCCCACGTCGCGCGCCGGCCCTGGACCTCGGCCTGGCGGCGCTCGCGCTCGAGCTCGGCGTCGTCGCGACCCTCGGCGCGCTCGATCCAGCGGCCCACGACGGTCACCGGGTACATCCGGCCCTCGACCTTGACGAGCCCCTGCCGCATCGAATCGTTGGGCATCAGCTCGCCGCGCACGAGCCGCAGCCAGGTCTCGCGCGACATCCGCACGATCGAGTCCACGCCTCCCTCGGGCTGCGCGCTGCGTGGTGGTGACCGTGCCGTCCGCGACGTTCAGGAACCAGCGGCCGCCGGCGCCCGTGGCGTCGTCCTCGATCACGTAGGCGAGGGAGAACCTGTGCCCGGCCGTCCATTCCGGGTCGAGCACGTAGGGCAGCGCGCGATAGAGCAGGTCGGGATCCGGGTCGATGCCGGCCCGGGTCATGTCGCGCATCGTGACGTCCCCGGCGAGCCTGCGCAGCTTGAGCGCGCGACGGCGCTTGCCGCGGATTCGCATCCGGCCGGCGAGCATCAGCCGCAGGGGGCTCGCGCCCGTCGCCAGCTCGGCGAACGTCAGCGGGTCCGTGTGCAAAGTGAAGTCGCTCGCCGCGCCGGCTCCGTTGGCCTCCACGACGGTGCCGTGCCCGTCCTCGATCGCGACGTCGTAGGACCCGAGCCCTTCGAGCTCGAGCCGGTAGTCGAGCCTGCCGCGCACGGGCGCCGCAGCCGCGGGCAGCGCGCTGACGAGCATCCTCCCCGCGAGCTCGGGCTCGCGCTCGGCCATCCTCAGCAGGGACCGCTGCATGCCGCCGTTGCCGTTACGCGCCATCGCTCCTCCTCATCCGGCCGACTCGAGTATGCGGGCATCGACGGGCGCGTCGCGCACGAACGCCTCGGCGTCCTCGCGTGTCCCGACCATCGTCCCCCAGTGCATCGGTACCGCCACCCCGGGGTCGATCCTGCGCGCGGCCTCAGCGGCCTCCGAAGAGGTCATCACGTAGGTACCGCTGACCGGCAGCAGGGCCACGTCCACCCCGGCAGCTTCGTCCATCTCGGGGATCACGTCGGTGTCGCCGGAATGGTAGATCCTGCGTCCGCCGTCACGGATCACGTACCCGACCGATCCCGCATCGCGCGAATGGAACGGCCGGCCCTCGCTGTCGAGCTTGTTGGTGTTGTACGCGGCCACGGCGAGCACCTCGACGCCGCCCACCTCGACGACGTCGCCCGGCGTCACCGAATGCGTGTTGCCCCGCAGCTGCTCGGTGACCGTCGCCGGGGCGACGAACACGGTTCCCTTGCCCGCGAGCTTGAGGACGTCGTCGCGCGAGAAGTGGTCGTAGTGACCGTGGGTGACCAGGATCGCGGCCGCGGGCGGCCCTTCCGGCGCGCGGTACGGGTCGATGTAGATCCAGCCGGCAGAGGTCCTGATGCGAAATCCCGCGTGCCCCAGCCAGTCGATGTCGTCGAGCGGCATGCACGAAGTATTCACAGGTAGGTTTCCCGCGCCAACCACCAAGGAGCCCTCATGTCCTACGAGACCGTCGACCTGAAGGTCGAGAACGGCGTCGCCGAGATCACGCTCAACCGGCCCGAGCGCCTGAACGCGTGGACCACGCAGTTCGGCGACGACCTGCGCGAGGCGCTCCTGAGCGACGCCGCCGACCCCGCGGTGCGGTCCGTGCTGATCACCGGCGCGGGACGTGGGTTCTCGTCGGGCGCCGACCTCAAGGAGATGCTCGAGCAGCGCGCGGGCGGAGGCGAGGTCCCCGACGTGGGCGAGATGCTCCGCACGCGCTACCACCCGATCATCAAGGGCATCCGCGAGCTGCCGAAGCCGGTCGTCGCCGCGGTCAACGGGCCGGCCGTCGGGATCGGGTGCTCGCTCGCGCTCGCCTGCGACCTGATCTGGGCGGCCGAGTCGGCGATCTTCGGGCTCGCGTTCGTGAACATCGGGCTCGTGCCCGACGGCGGCTCGACATTCCTCGTGCCGGTCGCGGCGGGCAAGGCCCGGGCCCTCGAGATGGCCCTGCTCGGCGACCCGGTCCCCGCGGAGCAGGCGCTCGACTGGGGCCTGATCAACCGCGTCGTGCCCGACGGCGACCTGATGGACGAGGCGCGCGGGCTGGCCCGGCGCCTGGCCAAGGGCCCGACCCGCTCGTACGCCCAGTCCAAGCGCGCGCTCAACAACTCCTTCCTCAAGATCATGGACGAGCAGCTCGATCTCGAGGCCGACATCCAGGGCGAGATGGTGACCAGCGCGGACTTCATCGAGGGCGTATCGGCCTTCGTCGAGAAGCGGGACCCGCGGTTCACGGGGAACTAGCGTTCGCCGGGGCCGGTCTCTGCTTCCCCGGCATATAGAATCGCGCGCCGATGCGAGGTCGAGCCAAGCCCCGGACGGCCGCAACCGTCTTGCTGCTGGCCGCAGCCGTGGCGGCGATGCTGGCCCTTCCCGCCCACGCCTGGGCCGACCTGCTGACCCCCGAGGCGGGGCCGACCCAGAACGCCAAGGACATCGACACGCTCTACAAGATCGTCTTCTACATCGGCCTGGCGGTGATCGGCCTGGTCTGGGCGGTGCTCTTCTACTCGCTGTTCCGCTTCCGCGCCCGCCGCGGGCGGCGGGCCCCGCAGATCTCCGGGCAACACGCCGCTCGAGCTCGGGTGGACGGTCGCGGCAGCCGCGATCGTGGTGGCGATCACGATCGTCACCTACATCTTCCTGGACGACATCACCGACCCGCTGCCGTCCGGGCCCGAGTCGGTCGCCGAGGCGCGTCGGGCAGTACGCCGACATCAACCAGCCGCCGCCCCCGGGCGGCAAGGCGCTCGAGATCCAGGTGTCCGGCCAGCAGTACCTGTGGCGCTACCAGTACCCGAACCAGGCGGTCTCGTTCCAGCAGATGGTCGTCCCGCGCGACACGACCGTGATCCTGACGCTGAAGGCCAACGACGTGATCCACTCGTGGTGGATCCCGAAGCTCGGCGGCAAGGTCGACGCGGTCCCCGGCTACGAGAACAAGACCTGGTTCAAGGCGACCGAGACCGGCACGTTCGAGGGCCAGTGCGCGGAGCTGTGCGGCACCAGCCACTACGCGATGACGGCGAAGGTCACGGTCGTGGAGCCGCGGGTGTACGAGGCCTGGGTCGAGCACCAGAAGCGGCTGATCGCGCAGGCGCGCAGGCTCGCCGTGAAGCAGCGCGCGCAGATCCAGGCGGAGGCGACACCGTGAGCACGACGATCGCACGCCCCGAGGGCCGCACGCCCGAGATCATCGTCGGGGGGCTGCCCGAGCGCCGCGCCGGCTGGATCGACTGGGTCACGACCACCGATCACAAGAAGATCGGGATCCTCTACCTGTTCACGACCGCGTTCTTCTTCCTGGTCGGCGGCGTCGAGGCGCTGCTGATGCGCATCCAGCTCGGGTCGCCGGACAACACGTTCCTCGACCCGACCACCTACAACCAGCTCTTCACGCTGCACGGCACGACGATGATCTTCATGGTCGTCGTGCCGATCGCGGCCGGCTTCGGGAACTTCCTCGTGCCCGCTCATGATCGGCGCGCGCGACATGGCGTTCCCGCGCCTCAACATGCTGTCGTGGTGGCTGCTCGTCGCCGGCGGCGCTGGTGCTGTACGGATCGATCTTCTGGGAGGCCGCCGCAGCCGGCTGGACGTCCTACGCGCCGCTCTCGAACAACGACTTCCTCGGCGGGCACGGGGTCGACGCGTGGATCCTCGGGCTGCACCTCGTCGGCATCTCGTCGGTGCTGGGCGCGATCAACTTCATCGTGACGATCCACAACATGCGCGCGCCCGGCATGAGCGCTCGAGCCGCATGCCGCTGTTCGTGTGGACGATCCTGGTCTACTCGTACCTGATCATGATCGCCCTGTCGTCGTTCGCCGCGACGCTCGCGATGCTGCTGATCGACCGCCAGTTCGACGGCACGTTCTTCGACCAGACGCAGGGCGGCGACCCGCTGCTGTGGCAGCACCTGTTCTGGTTCATGGGCCACCCCGAGGTCTACATCATGGCCCTGCCCGGCGTTCGGGATCGTGAGCGAGGTGATCCCGGTGTTCGCGCGCAAGCCGATCTTCGGCTACAAGGCGATCGCGGCGGCGACCGCGGCGATCGCGTTCCTGGGCGTGATGGTGTGGGCGCACCACATGTTCGCGACGCCGCTGCCCGCTCGGCGTGCTCGGCTTCTTCATGATCACCTCGTTCGCGGTCGCGGTGCCGACCGGCATCAAGATCTTCAACTGGATCGCGACGCTGTGGCGCGGGAACATCGAGTTCCGCGTGCCGCTGCTGTTCGCCGTCGGGCTCGTCGCGCAGTTCGCGCTGGGCGGGATGACCGGCGTGATGCTCGCCGTGTTCCCCGTCGACTGGCAGCTGCACCGACACCTACTTCGTCGTCGCGCACATGCACCACGTGCTGTTCGGCGGCGTCGCGTTCGGGATCATGGCCGGCCTCTACTACTGGTTCCCGAAGATGTCGGGCCGGATGATGTCGGAGGGCCTCGGGAAGCTGTCGTTCTGGCTGATGGTGATCGGCTTCAACGTCACGTTCCTGCCGCAGTACTCGGCGGGCCTGTCGGGCATGCCGCGCCGGATCGCCGAGTACCACGGCGGCGGGCTGACCGACCTACAACGTGATCTCCACGGTGGGCTCGTTCGTCCTCGCCGCCGGCGTGCTCGTGACCGTCTTCAACGTGTTCGGGAGCATCCGCAAGGGCCGCCCCGCCGGCCCCGACCCGTGGCGCGCGAACACGCTCGAGTGGTTCACGCCCTCGCCGCCGCCCGAGCACAACTTCGACGTGATCCCGACCGTCCGCAGCCTCGAGCCGATGAAGGACATCCGCCGCTCCATGCAGGAGCGCGAGGCCGCGCTCGGCCGCGGGCACGGCAACGGCGACGGCGCAGGTCACCGAGCCGCCCGTGCAAGCAGCCGGAACCGCTGTGAGCGCCGCGACCGACCGAGGCAGCGCGTCGCTTCCGCAGGCTCGCGTACCTGACCGCCGCGCTCACGTTCGCTGCTGATCGTCGTCGGCGGCGTCGTGCGCATCAGCGACTCCGGCCTCGGCTGCGGCGCCGCGGGCAGCGGCACCGAGGGCTGGCCGCTGTGCGGCGGCGGGCTCGTGCCGGTCGATCGACACGAACATGATCGTCGAGTACACGCACCGGATCTCGCCGGCGCGGTCACGATCCTGATCGCCTACCTGGCGTGGACGGCATGGCGCACACCGGCGCTCGGAGCGCCTGCTCGTGCGCGTCAGCATCGCCGCGCTTCGGGCTGATCCTGTTCCAGGCGGCGCTCGGCGGGCTGACCGTCGAGGAGGGCCTCAAGCAGGAGCTGGTCGCGACCCACCTCGGCGTGGCGATGCTGCAGATCGGCCTCGTGCTGCTGATGGGACGGCTCGGCGGCCCGGAGCCCGTGACCTCCGCTGAAGCCCGGCGGCACGCGCGCGCATGCGGATCCTCACGGCCGTCGCGCTCGTGGCGGTGCTGGCGACGATCGTGGCCGGCGGCTACATGTCGGCGAGCGAGCTGCACGGCACCGGCGTCGAGCACCGCTCGGTCGACGCGCACATGGCGTGCGGCGACGAGTTCCCCTCCTGCGGCGGCGAGTTCCTGCCGTTCGGCCGCAGCGAGGCGCTCGACATCCACCTCACGCACCGCGCGTTCATGTATCGTGACGGTGACGCGTGCTGCTCGCCCTGTTCGCGACCGTCGTGCGCCAGCGCCGGCGCCTCGACCCGAGCCGGCGGCCGCCGAGCTCAGCGCGCCTCGCCTCGGCACGATCGTCGCGGTGCTGCTGCTGCCAGGTGCTGCTCGGCGCGGTGAACGTCTGGGCCGGCGAGCACGCCTGGCTGATCGTCGCCCACCTGGCGGTCGGGAGCGCTCGCTGTGGGTCTCGCTCGTCCTGTTCGCGTTCCGCTGACCGCGGTGCCCGAGCCGTCGCCGGCCGGGGAGCGCGTCGTCGCCGCGTGAGGCGGCACCGGCGTGACCGGCGCGTCGAGGCGGAGACCGCCTGATGGAAGCCGGCGCCGGCGCACGACCCGCCGCAGGCCTCCTGGCTCTACGGCGCTCGCGAGCTGGTCGGCCGACTACGTCGCGCTCACCAAGCCGCGGGTGATCTCGCTGCTGCTCGTGACGACCGCCGCGACGATGTTCGTCGCCGACTCCTCGCCGCCGCTCGGCATCCTGCTCGCGACGCTCGTCGGCGGCTACCTCGCCGCGGGCGGCGCGGGCGCGATCAACCACTACATCGAGCGCGACATCGACGCGCGCATGTCGCGCACGTCGCGGCGGCCGCTGCCGTCGGGGCGGATCGAGCCGCGCGCCGCGCTGTGGTTCGGGATCGCGCTCGGAGCGCGTCTCGTTCGCGCTGTTCGCGCTCGCGGTCAACATGACCGCGGCGCTGCTGGCGATGGCGGGGCTGCTGGGCTACGTGTTCGTCTACACGATGTGGCTGAAGCCGCGCACGACGCAGAACATCGTGATCGGCGGCGCGGCCGGCGCGGTGCCCCCGCTGGTCGGCTGGGCCGCCGCGACGCGGCAGCCTCGACGCGTCGGCGTTCTACCTGTTCGCGATCGTCTTCTACTGGACGCCGCCGCACTTCTGGGCGCTCGGCGCTGCTGATCAAGGACGAGTACGCGCGCACCGGCATCCCGATGCTGCCCGGTCGTCGACGGCGAGGCGGAGACCCGCCGCCAGATCCTGCTGTACGGCTGGCTGCTGCTCGCGATCACCGCCCTGCCGGTCGCGGGCGGGCTGTTCGGCGCGGTCTACGCGGTCGCCGCGGCCGTGCTCGGCGTCGTGTTCCTGTAGCTGTGCGTGCGCCTGTACCGGCGCGCCGACCGGCGCTCCGCCGCGATCCTGTTCCACTACTCGCTGCTCTACCTCGCGCTGCTCTTCTGCGCGATGGCGTCGACCGGCGTCTGCGTCTCGCGCTACTCGAATCTCGCCCGATGGACCGCAGACTCGCACGCAAGAACATCGTCACCGGCCTCGTCGCCGGCGCCTGTCGCTGATGATCTTCGGCGCGACCTTCCTGGTCGCGGCCCTCTACCTCGGAACTGCGAGTGGCCCGCTACCGCCAGCGCGACGGCCACGCGCGAGCAGATCCACCTGCCGGGCACCACGCTGCTGCCGCTGTTCACGGCGCTCGGCATCACCGTCACGCTGCTCGGGCTGATCCTGTCGTGGCGGTTCGTCGTCGCCGGCGCGCTGATCACGCTGTTCGTTACGTGCGCTGGATCAAGGCCGCGCGCGACGAGTACGAGCGGCTGCCGCCCGAGCGCTAGAGCGCCGGCCGGTGCGGCCGCGGCTACGAGGCAGCGACCTTGTCCGTCGCCCAGCACCGCACGATGTCGCGCATGGAGAGGATGCCCTCGAGCTCGCCGCCGTTGACGACGAGCAGGTGACGGAAGCCGCCGTCGAGCATCGCCTCCGCGGCCTGCTCGAGGCTCCAGTCCGGCGAGGCGCTGATCAGCTCCTCGGTGAGGTGGTCGCCGACGACCTCGGTCGACGGGTTCTCCCCCGCGGCCACCGACCGCAGGATGTCGCGCTCGGTGACGATGCCGAACCCGGGGCCGTCCGGGTCGACGACGATCGCCGCGCCGACGTTGCGCTCGGTCATCAGACGGGCCGCCTCAGTGAGGTGGCTCGGCCCGACGGTCAGCACCACGTTCGACATGCCATCCCGAACCTGCATACCGCACCCCTCCTTCAGGGTTCGTGACTATTGATGCAAGATTAGTAAACGCCGGCGACGCCCGCCAGCCGGCCCGAAACTTCCTGCAAAACCTAGGCTGCGTCGGCCGAGAACGGCACCTCGCCCGGGACCGGCTCGAGCACCGCGGTCCGCCCCCGGGACGCCGCGATCACGTTCTCGGCGACCGCCTCCCACCCGAACCGGTCGGCCGCGGTGTCCGCCAGCGCGGCGCGCGCCGAGGCGCGCATCCGCTCGTCGAGGTCGAGCCAGTCCGTCATCGCTGCGGCGAGGTCCTCGACGGCGTGCATGCCGCGCTCGAACGTGAGCAGGCGGCGCACCTGGGGCGGCAGCTTCTCGCCCAGGATCGCCGTCACCTCGGCGAGGCCGGAGTGCGCGGCGCAGATCGGCAGCACGCCGCACGCGGCTCCCTCCGCGGCGACCATCCCGAACGCCTCCGGGAACATGCTCGGCACGATGATCTCCTCGGCGCTCGGCAGCAGCCGCGCGAGCTCGCCGTGGTCGAGGCGGCCGGTGAAGACGATGCTCTCCCGCATCTTCTTGGCGGCCGCGAAGTAGCGCTCGTGGCGGCCCGCGAGCGCCTCGAGGAAGGTGCGCAGATAGGTGAGCTGGTCGCGCGGACCGCCCTCGAGCGCGCGGCCCTGGCGGCACACGTGCATCAGCAGCCGCTCGTCCGCGCGCTCGAGCCCGCGCAGCAGGACCTCGAGGCCCTCGCGGTAGGTGCCGAACCCGACGACCACGAGCTTCGCCCGCGGCTCGCGCGCGAGCACCCGCGGCCAGGCGGCGAGCAGCAGGTCGACGCCCTTCGAGACGATCAGCTTGCCGACGAAGCACCACGATCGGCTCGCGCTCGGGGTCGAGCGCCGCGAGCCCGTCGGGCGCGTCGAGGTCCACCCCGCTCGACGTCGTAGGTCGTGCGCACCTCGGCCAGCTCCTCGGCGTCGGGGGGCCGGTCGCGGCGCGGGTGACAGAGCGCGTCCATCGCGGCGGCCGCGGGCGGCCCGAAGCCGGTGCGCTCGGCCGAGTCGAGCCAGCGCACGAGCGCGTCGAGCTCGGTTGTCGCCGCTGCCTTGTCGGCAGGCGGCACGAACGTGTGGACGTCGACCCCGGGCGGGCTCAGGAAGGTGCGCTCGCGCAGCCCCTCGAGCGGCATCGCCGCCCAGAGGCTCTCGGCGGTGTGACGCGACCCGACCAGCACCGCCCGCGCGGGGACGAGGCCCTCGCTCGCGTACGGGGCGAACCGCTTGTAGTGGGGCTTCAGCGTGTACTCCAGCGCGGACCCGTGGACCTTGACCGCGTACGGGCGCTCGCCGAGCCCGCGGGCGAGGATCGCCGGCCCCATCAGGACGTGGTTCGCGAACCCGGCCTCGACGTCCGCCGAGTTCGCGACGTCGCGGACGGCCCGCGCGTTCGCGTCGACGTATGCCTCGAGCTCGGAGTCCTCGAGCCGGTCGAACGTGCGCACCTCGAAGCCCTCGTAGTTGTCGTACACGTACACGGGCAGCAGGCCGCCGATGTCGGGCCTGTAGACGGTGCAGCTGCCGGCGTGCGGGGGACGCCGCACCTGCTCGACGGTCAGACGGCCTCCCTCCCACCGCCCGATCGCGTCCACGAACCCGAGCTTCTCGGGCTGTGGCTCCTGACAGAGGAGGTGGACCTCGTGGCCCAGCCGGGTGAGCGACTCGGCCAGTTCCGCGTTGTAGACGTTCGACCCCGTGCCGTGCAGCAGGTAGCCGTGGAAGATCAGAAGCCTCAAGGCGCGACGAGTCTATGTAAGCCGCTTGCTATCTTGCCCAGCCGTGAAACGCCCCGAGCGATACAGGCTGCGCGCGCCCGCCTCCGGGCGCGAATCCGTCGTTTCCGTCGACGGAGCGACCACGGACCCACAGGACGACGAGGTCGCCTACTACGACAAGGTGACCGGCGAGCGGCTCGAGGTCGTCGGACGGCTCGTCCCGACCGCGAACAGCCCCTCGAACCTCCCACGCTCCCCCGAGAACCTGCGGATCTGCCCGCATTGCGACGAGCTCGCGGGCCGGGACCTGAGCGACTGCCCGTATTGCGGCAGGCGCATGCCGCCGCTTCCGTACCGTCCCTGACCCCCGTGCGCAAATTCGCGCTGATCGCCGCCGCAGCTGTCGTCACGGGCCTGATCGTGGGCTTGGCGATCGCGGGCTCGGGCGATGACGGTGGCGGCGGCAAGCAGGCGACCACGTCCCGAGCTCGCGCCGCTTCCCGGATCCTCGTCGCTGGACGAGGGCGCGACCGGGCCCGACAGCGGCACGACCGGCGACAAGGGCACGACGGGCCGGTCCGGCGGGTCGAGCGAGCCCTCGACACCGACGCCCACGACCGGCGGCTCGGGCGGCGGCGCGGCCGCGCCACAGGACACCGAGACCAACGACACCCCGCCGCCGAGCGGAAGCCCGGCCGAGCGCTTCGAGCGCTTCTGCGAGGAGAACCCCGGGGCCTGCTAGATCTAGGGGCCGGACGTCCCGGCGGGGGCGTCGGGAACGATGCGCGCCCAGTACAGGAGGCGCGCCGTCTGGTAGGAGCATTCGTACTGCTTCACGGTGCTCGACTGCAGCTGGGCGTCGTTGCGCTTGTAGTAGCGCTCGAACTGCTTCGGCCTGCTGCTGGCCGGCGTGGCACAGCGGCGCTTGCGCCTGCTCGCCAGCCATGAGTTGCCCGCGGCGTCGAGGTTCACGGCGAAGGCGGGGATCCAGGTCACGGCCGTGAGGCCGATGTAGTCGCCCTCCTTCACGCGCAGCGGCTCCGCGAGGCGGTAGCGGACGCGGCCGCGCCGGCCGAGGTCGCCGCGCAGCGGCTGGCTGGGGCTCTGGCGCACCAGGCGGAAGCGTCCCGCCTTGCCGCGGCGCAGCACCGCGATCCGGGCCACCGGATCGCCGCCGAAGAGGCCGTTGAAGGTGCGGATCTGCGTGCTGCGCAGGGCCGGAAGCTTCAGCCAGTACGAGACCAGCTGCCCGGACTGGGGCGCCTTGAACGGATGCTCGAGGCCCGCGGCCATCATCTGGATGCCCGTGACGCGTGCCACGACCTCGCATTTCTCGGGCGCGGGACAGCCGGACTCCGGGTATTCCGGGGTCTTGCCGAGCACGATCGACTGGGAGGCCTGCTGGTGGCCGTCGTGGTCCGCCGCGAGCGCCGTCGCCGCGAATGCGCATGCCACGAAGGCGGCGAGCACGCCGCGAACAAGGTTGGAAGGCATCAGGCGCCCTAACACGCGTTCGGGCCTCGAGTTCCGCATCGCGCACAGTCTTTCGCGCTCGAGCGCCGGGCGCCTTCCCGCCGCAAGCGGAGCGCCAGCGCCCTCGGCACGGTGCCCCCCGCGATAGGGTTGTCGCGATGGACCCGGAGGGCTTCCAGGCATACGCCCGTGCCGCGCTGGAACGGACGGGCGTCGAGGTGGACGAGGTGGACCTGGCCGTGATGAGCGTCGCGGAGAGCGTCTACGGCCCCGGCCGCGATGCGCTCATGGCGGCGGACCTCAGCGAGATCCCTCGCGAGCACGACTTCGACCCCTCGCGGCCACCGTCCGACATGGGGCAGCCCGGATGAGCCACCCGCAGGACCTGTCGCTGCGCGATCAGGCGCAATCGGTCGCGTCGGGCGAGCTCGACGCGACGGAGCTGCTGGAGGCCACCCTCAGCCGCATCGAGGAGCGCGACGGCCCGGTCAACTCGATCGTCGACGTGTTCGCCTCCGAGTCGGCGCGGATGCTCGCCGAGGCGCCCGACGGGCCGCTGCACGGCGTGCCGATCGCCGTCAAGGACATGTTCGCCCTCCCCTGGCGCGCGCCCCGTGACGGAGCGCCGCGGAACCTCGAGGGCATCGGGCCTGGTGAGTCGGCCGTCTACCAGCGGCTGCGCGACGCAGGCGCCGTGGTCGTCGCGGTCACCAACATGCACGAGTTCGGAGCCGGTTCGACCGGTCACATCTCCGCATACGGGCCCTGCGGCACCCCGTGGAACCCCGCCCATTGCGCCGGCGGGTCGTCGGGGGGCTCGGGCGCCGCGGTCGCGGCACGACTCGTCGCGGGCGCCGTCGGCACCGACGGGGGCGGCTCGATCCGCTACCCGGCCGCCTACTGCGGGGTCACCGGACTGAAGCTGACCTGGGGCCTCGTGCCGTCACACGGCTACACGCACGGCTTCGCATCGCTGGGCGCGCCCGGCCCGATGTGCCGCGACGCGGCCGACGCGCGACTGCTCGCCGAGGCGCTCGCCGGCCGGCCGCTGGAGCGACGCCGCGCCTCGAACCTGAAGCTGGGCGTCGTGCGCGCCTTCTGGGAGGACGTCGACCCCGAGGTCGCCGAGCGCTGCGACGCGGCGGTCGAGCGACTGCGGGAGAGCGGCATGGAGGTGAGCGAGGTGCAGCTCGAGGGCATCGAGCACGTACGCATCTCGACGGTGCTGCGCCTCGGGCTCGAGGCGTCCCCCTACGCGAAGCCGGAGATCTACAGCGAGATCGAGCGCGAGGTGTCGCCCGTCGGGCGCGCGCTTTCCAAGTACCTGATGCTCGCGCCGGCGGTCGCGATGGCGCGCACCGAGCTCGTGCGCGCGCAGGTGCGGCGCTCGCTGGTGCAGGCGTTCGAGCAGGTGGACGTGCTGGCGTGGCCGATGACCCCGGCGCCGGCGCCGCCGATCGAGAGCCCGGTCGTGCAGCTGCCGTCGGGGACGCATCCCGCCGACTACGCGAACGTGCACCACGGCGGAATCGCGAACCTCTCGGGCGTGCCCGCGATGTCCGCACCGTGCGGCTTCACCGGCGAGCGACTCCCGGTGGGCCTGCACCTGGTCGCGCACTGGCGCGAGAACGAGCGGCTGCTCGACGTGGCAGAGCTGCTCGAGCAAGCCACGGACCGCGCGTTCGTCGACGCAGCCCCACCGCTCGCCCAGAAGACCGCGGCGTAAGCCGACCGGGGGTTCTGACGGCCGTCCTGCGGGAGCCGGGATTACCGGCGGTCATCCCGGAGGAAACCGGGATTTCCGGCTAAGGAAATCCCGCGATCTACTTATACCGATAGGTGATGCGTCCCCGCTCGAGGTCGTACGGGGACAGCTCGATCTTCACGCGGTCACCGGGCAGGATGCGGATGTAGTGGCGGCGCATCTTTCCGGAGATGTGGCCGAGCACCATGTGCTCGTTGTCGAGCTTCACGCGGAACATCGTGTTCGGGAGAGCCTCGACGATCTCGCCCTCCATCTCGATCTTCTCTTCTTTTCCCATGCGGAGGATATTACGGGGGCCGCCGGTTAGGCGGGTACGCGCGTGCCGCGGTCAGCCGCGGATCTGATCGGCCACGCGCGCAAGCTCGTCGGGATCGGCGGGCTCGGGCAGCCACGGGAGCTGGAGCGGATCGTCCTCGTAACGCGGGATCACGTGCACGTGGAAGTGGAAGATCGACTGCCACGCCGCCCGGCCGATGTTGTGCAGGATGTTGAAGCCGGCGGGCTTCAGGCGCTCCCGCAGGAGCTCCGTCACGCGGCGCACCGTGTGCATCGCGGCGAGCAGGTCGTCGTCGTGGAGCTCCAGCAGGCTCCGCGCGTGCGCGCGCGTCACGACCACGACGTGGCCGCGCGTCGCGGGGTTGATGTCCATGACCGTCACCGTGCGCTCGTCGGAGTCGATCGTCTGGCTCGGGATCTCGCCGGCGATGACCTTGCAGAAGATGCAGTTCGGGTCGGTGTCCGCCACGGCGCGGAGCTTACCTTCACTATCCTGCCCCGCCGATGCCGGTCACCCACCAGCAAGACTCCCGACTCACCGCCGAGCTGACCGAGCTGGCCGCGATCCACCGGCCCTCCGCGTCAGAGGGCGAGCGCCGCGCCGCGGAGTGGATCGTCGAGCGCCTGAACGGCGCGGGCGCGCCGGCGCGCATCGAGACCGAGGAGGCCCACGGCGACTACTGGGGGCCACTCGCGCTGCTGAGCGCGGCCGGCGCGGCCGGGGCGCTGATCGGGCGACGGTCGCGGCTGGGCGGCGCGGCGCTCTCCGCGCTCGCGGCCGCGGGCGTCTGGGACGACATAACGGGAGGGGCGCATCACGCGCGCCGGCTGCTTCCGCGGCGCGAGACCCACAACGTGGTCGCGGAGATCGGCCCGCGCGACGCACGACGGACGGTCGTGCTGGTCGCGCACCACGACGCCGCCAAGTCCGGCCTGATCTTCCATCCCGGCATCCCGGCGTTCGCGTGGCGCCACTTTCCGTCGCTGATCGAGGACAACGACACGAGCCCACCTTTGATGTGGCCGGTGTTCGCGGGCCCCGCGCTCGCCGCCGCGGGCTCGTTGACGGGCAGCCGCGTGCTGCGCGCCGCCGGGGGCGTCGTGTCGGCCGGCGCGGCTGCGGTGTTCGCGCAGATCGGCTCGACGCGGGTCGTCCCGGGCGCCAACGACAACGCCACCGCGGTGATCGCGCTGATCGAGCTGGCGCGCCGCCTCTTCGAGCAGCCGACCGAGTCCGTGCGGGTGATGCTCGTCTCCACCGGGTCGGAGGAGTCGTTCATGGAGGGCATGCAGGCCTTCATGCGCCGCCACGCCCCCTCCCTGCCGCGCGCGGACACGTTCTTCCTGGCCGTGGACACGATCGGCTCCCCGCACCTCGCGGCGATCCGCGGCGAAGGGATGCTCTACATGAACGAGTATCCGCGCGAGGGCCTCGCGCTCGTGGACTCCGTCGCCGAGCGGCTCGGCATCCCGCTGTTCCCGAACCTCCGCCTGCGAAACGCGACCGACGGCCTGCACGCCCTCAAGCAGGGCTACCCCTGCGCGTGCCTGGGGTCGGTGACCGACTACAAGGCGCCCGCCAACTACCACTGGCGCACGGACACGCCGGAGAACGTCGACTACGAGACGATGGCCGACGGCATTCGCCTGTGCGAGGGAGTCGTGCGGCGGCTCGACGAGCGCTGGCTCGCGCGGCCCTAGCCGCGCTCGCGCCGTGCGAGCGCGAGGGCTTCCTCGCGCGTCCTGACCTCGCGCGCGAACGCGGCCTCGTCGATCTCCCCGAGCAGGCGCCCGACCTCCGGCCCGGGGGACATCCCGAGCTCCGCCATCAGCTCGTCTCCGGCAACCGGCGAGCGTGGCTGGTCTCCGCCGCGCCAGGCGAGCGCCTCGCGCATCAGCTCCCGCGCCAGGTCGATGTGCTCCTCGACCGCGCGCTGCCTGGTCTTGGGGCCCATCGTCGCGAGCCGGTCGGCGATCGACAGCGCGGTGACCTCGACCTCGACCGGCTCGGTCGCGCGCATGTAGCGGTACACGCCGCGCCGCGACAGCGGCCGGTCGTGGACGAGGAAGCCGAGCCGCAGGTGATGCTGGGCGAGCGCGGCGAGGTAGTCGCCGAGCGCCGTGCTCGCGTGCATGCGACGCACGAAGGAGCGCGAGATGTCCGCTCCCACGCCGTCGTGCCCCCAGAAGAGCACGCGGCCGTCGTCGCTCACCGCGCGCGTGGCGGGCTTGCCGGCGTCGTGCAGGAGCGCCCCGAACCGCAGCGCCTGCCCGCGGGTCAGGTCGTCGGCAAGCGGGCGCGCGAGCTCGCTGCGCGACCGCCTCGGCGTCGTCTCCGAGCACGCGCGGCGGGATCGCCGGTCAAGGACACGACCTGCTCGAGCACCTCGAGCGTGTGGCCCCAGACGTCGAGGTGGTGGTAGGGGTTCTGCTGGACACCCTTCAGGAGCTCGAGCTCCGGCAGGAGCGCGGCGACCAGGCCGACCGAGTCCATCAGGTCGATCCCGCGGCGGGGCTCGGGCCCGGCGATCAGCCGCCGCAGCTCGTAGAAGGAGCGCTCGGGCGCGACCTCGCCGATCCGCGGGGCCTCCACGCCGGCGAGTGCGCTCGTGGCAGGGTCGACCCGGAAGCCGAGGTCACACGCGAAGCGGGCCAGCCGCAGGACGCGCAGGGGGTCGTCGGCGAAGGCTCGCGGGCCGGCGGCCCGCAGCGTCCCGGCGCGCAGGTCCGGCTCCCCGCCGAGCGGGTCGAGCAGCCGCGCCGGGTCCGAGGCGGGCACCGCCATCGCGTTGACCGTGAAGTCGCGCAGCGCCAGGTCCTCCTCGATCGCCCCTCGCGCGGGCGTGAGGTCGGACTGCCAGCTGCGGTCGCGCGCGATCACCCGCCACGCCCCGAAGCGCTCCGAAAGCGGGAACACGAACCCGTCCACCCGCGACGCGATCGCACGCGCGACGGGTTCCGCGTCGCCCGCGACGACGACGTCGGCGTCCTCGACGGGTCGCGCGAGGACGGCGTCGCGCACCGTCCCTCCCACGAGCCATGCGTCGACGTCCCGCTCGCGCGCCTCGAGCACCGCGCGCACTGCCGCGGAGCGCTCGAGCCGCTCGATCAGCCCGCTCACGACGACAGGGGCACGCGCGGAACGCGCGCCGAGATGCCGCAGGTGACCTCGTAGTTGATCGTGCCGAGCAGCCGCGCGAGCTGCTCGGCGCTGACGCGCTCCCCGCCGTCCGCGCCGATCAGCGTCGCCGCGTCGCCGACGGCGACCTCGGCGTCGCCGACCTCGACGGTCACGTTGTCCATGCTGATCGTCCCGACCACCGGGAAGCGCCGGCCCCGGATCAGCACCTCGGCCGTGTTGGAGAGCCCTCTGCGGTAGCCGTCGCCGTAGCCGATCGGCAGCACCGCGATGCGCGTATCGGCGGTCGCCGACCAGGTCCGCCCGTAGCCCGCGGAGTCGCCCGCTTGCAGGGCTTTCACCTCGGCGACATAGGACCCCAGAGCGAGCGCGGGCTCCAGCTCCCGGCGCGCCGAGTCCTCGCCGAACGGGTCCAATCCGTAGACGGCGATCCCGCACCGGGCCATGTCGAAGTGGGCCGCGCCGCTGCGCAGCACCGCGGCGCTGTTGGCGGCGTGCACGACGCATTCGGGGTGGGCGCGCTTCAGCTCATGCGCGAAGGGGCGAAAGCGCTCGAGCTGCTCCTCGAAGAACGGCGAGTCGGGCTCGTCGGCCGTGGCGAGGTGCGTCATCACCCCGGCGAGGCCCATGCGCGCGGACGACTCGATGTCGCCCACGACGCGGCGCGCCTCGTCGGGGTCGCGCGTGCCGAGACGGCCCATGCCCGTGTCGAGCTTCACGTGCACGCGCGCCGGGCGCTCGCGCGCGGCCGCGTCGACGGCACGCACGAACTCCTCGCGCCACGCGACCACGTCGGCATCCGCGCCGAGCGCGATCTCGAGCTCGGTGCCCGTGAGCGCCCCCATCACGAGGACGCGGTCGCGGATCCCGTCCTCGCGCAGCGCGGCGGCCTCGGCCGCGGTCGCCACCGCCAGCCACGTCGCCCCGCCGGCCAGTGCCGCGCGGGCGCACGACGTCGCGCCGTGGCCGTAGCCGTCGGCCTTCACGACCGCGCAGAGCGCCGCGTCGCCGAGGCGGCGCTTGAGCATCGCGCAGTTGCGCTCGACCGCTCCCAAATCGACGTGCGCAACCGCCCGCACGCGCTTGGCGACGGTCAGCTCGGCCATGCGGATGAGCCTACTAGCCCGGTCATCCGGACCGGCGGCGAAGGACCGGCGGGAGCGACTCGATCACGTCACCGGCGACCACGGACTGTGCGCCGATGCGGCGCGCGGCCTCACGCCCCGCCTCCCGGTGCGCCTCGACGGCCGCGCAGGCGGCCGCGTGCGGGTCGAGCCCACGCGCGAGGAATGCCGCCAGCACGCCGCTCAGCACGTCCCCGGTCCCGGCGGTCGCGAGCGCCCCGGCCCCTCCCCGGCTGATCGCCAGCGGTCCGGAGCCGGGCGGAGGCGCGACGAGCGTGTCGTCTCCCTTCAGCACCACGATCGCCCCCGTGCGCTCGGCCGCCTCGCGTGCCGCCGCCAGGCGGTGCGACGCGATCTCGGCCGAGGGCCGCCCGAGCAGGCGCCCGAGCTCGCCCGCGTGCGGCGTCAGCACCGTCGGCGCGCTGCGCCGTGCCGCGCGCTCGAGCCCGGCGTCGGCGAGCGCGTTGAGGCCGTCCGCGTCGACCAGCAGCGGTCGCTCGATCCGCTCGATCAGGTCCGTCGCGAGGGCGAAGGACTCCGGCGCGCGCCCGAGCCCCGGGCCGAGCACGACGGCGTCCGCCCGCTCGCTCGCCTCGATGACGGCTTCGGCCGCATCCTCCAGCAGCGCGCCCTCGCGGTCGGGCAGCGGCACGGACATGACCTCGGTCAGCTTGATCTCGAATATCGCGTTGAGCGAGGCGGGCACCGCAGCCCGCACCCAGCCCGCGCCCGCCCGCATCGCTCCCTCGCAGGTCATGCAGACCGCTCCGGTGAGGCCGGTCGAGCCGCCGATCACGAGCACCGAGCCGGAGGTGAACTTGGTCGAGCCCGCCGCGCGCGACGGCAGGGCGTCGAGCACCGTGGGCGCGATCAGGCCGGCCGTGCGCGCCGGGGGCGCGCCGTATCGCGCCGGCGGGATCCCGATCGGGACCACCTCCACCCTGCCCGCGTGGCTCTTGCCGGGATCCACCCAGAGCCCGACCTTGGCGCCGTGGAAGGTCACGGTCGCGTCCGCCCGCACGCACGCACCCGCCACCTCGCCGGTGCCGGCGTCCACCCCGGACGGGACGTCCACGGCGACCACCCGGGCGGGGGCAGCGTTGACCGCCTCGATCGCGGCGTCGAGGGGGGCACGAGGCGCTCCCTCGAAGCCCGTGCCGAGCATCGCGTCGACGATCACCTCCGCTCCCTCGAGCGCGGACGTGAGCTCCGCCGCGTCGAGCCGGCGCCACGCATCCGCGGGCAGGCGCTCGAAGTTGGCGCGCGCGTCGGGGCTCAGCGCCGCCGGGTCGGCCGGCAGCAGCGCGACGGCGTCGAGGCCGTGCTCGCGCAGCAGCCTCGCGACCACGAGCCCGTCGCCGCCGTTGTTGCCCTTCCCACAGACGATCCGCACGGCACGGTCCGGCGCGGTCTCGGTGACCACGCGTGCGACCTCACCGGCCGCGCGCTCCATCAGCTCGAGCGAAGGCACGCCCTGGTCCTCGATCGCCCAGGCGTCGAGCGCGCGCATCTCTTCCGCCGTGTAGAGGGCCTCGAGCCACGCGGGAAGGTCGCGGACGTCAGCCACGGCCGCTGACCCACTCCCAGGCACGCCTCGCCCGCGCCTCGAGCGCGTTCGCGGCACGGTCGCCGCGCGGCGACCTGCCGGGCGGCCCGTACAACGCGTCGCGCTCGACGGACAGCACCACCCCCCGTTCGTGCAGCGCGGCGATCTGCTCGACGTCGGCGTAGAGGTCCTTTCCCGGGAGGGGGCGCGTATGGATCACCAGGCCCTCGAATATGTCGGCCTGCCAGTCGGCCAGAACGTGTTCGACGACGCCGATCTTCCGCCCGTTGCGGTCGAGCGCAGGCGTGCCCTCCTCGAGGGCCGTGTACGCGATCGGAGGGCCGAGGTCGTCCACGGCCACGAGAATAGGGACGACAGGAGTACGACGGCGGGCCGATAGGATCGCCGCGCCCCGATGAGACTGCACGCGCTACAGACCGGAAGCGTCGCCGTCCGGGAGCGACAGCGGCGCGGGGCAGGCCACGGGCAGCGCCGCTTGATCAACACGCTGCTCGATCGCCGCTGGACCGAGCCGCTGCCGATCCTCGCCTGGGCGATCGAACACCCGGAGGGCCTGATCGTGGTCGACACCGGCGAGACCGCGCGCACCGCGGAGCCGGGCTACTTCCCGCGGTGGCACCCCTACTTCCGCCTCGCGGTGCAGCTGTCCGTGAAGCCGGAGGACGAGATCGGCCCCGCGATGCGGCGCGCCGGACTCGACCCCGCGGACGTTCGCTGGGTGGTGCTGACGCACATGCACACCGATCACGCCGGAGGCTTGCATCACTTCCCCGACAGCGAGGTGATCGTGTCCGCGCAGGAGCTGAAGCTGGCCTCGGGCTTCATGGGCAAGCTGCGCGGCTACGTGCCGCACCGCCTGCCGCCCTGGCTGCGCCCGCGGACGGTCACGTTCGACGCGGACCCGTGGGAGGGCTTCCCCGCGAGCATCCCCTTGACCTCGTCGGGGGACGTGCGCCTGATCCCGACCCCGGGTCACACGCCGGGCCACCTGTCGGTGGCCGCCGAGGCCGACGACCGCGTCGTGGTGTTTGCCGGGGACGCCTCCTACAGCGAGGAGATCCTGCTCGAGCAGGTGGTCGACGGGGTTGCTCCGGACGAGCGCGTGGCGAAGGAGACGCTGGCACGGCTGCTCGACCTTGCGCGCCGGCGGCCGACCGTGTACCTGCCGAGCCACGATCCCGAAGCCGTGCGCAGGCTCACGGAACGGGTGCCCGTCGCGCGCTAGCGTGGAGCCGCGATGGCGTTCGACGAGGAACTGGCAGGCCGCGTCCGCGCGACGCTCGACGGACAGCCCGACGTGACCGAGCGCAAGATGTTCGGCGGCATCGCCTTCCTGGTCGGGGGGAACATGTGCTGCGGCGTCCTCGCAGAGGATCTGATCGTGCGGCTCGATCCCGACGACGCCGCCGCGTTCCTGGATTCGGAGGCAGGTGTGCGGCCGTTCGACGTCACCGGGCGCCCGATGCGGGGCTGGCTGTTCGTCGCCCCGGAGGCAACCGCGGGGGAAGCGGACCTGGAAGGCTGGGTCGACCGCGCGGAGACGTTCGCGTCGAGCCTGCCGCCGAAATGACCGGCTGTCCCGGGCCTCGACTCCCCGCGCTTCCCCTACGCGCCCTTGACGAGGCCGACGAGGTGGCCCTCCGGGTCGGTGAACTGGCCCAGCTCGACGGTGTCCATCACCTTCTCGGGACCCATCACGCGGGTCCCACCGAGGCTCTCGGCCTTCGCGAGCGCGGCCTCGATGTCGGGCACCGCGACGTAGAAGGTGACGTGGCCGCCGTAGCCCTCGGGCCCTCCCGCGACGCCTCCGCCGATCCCCACGCCGTCCGCGCCCGTGTTCCCGTCGCGCTGGACGATCCCGTAGCTCATCGGATTGCCGGCGTCGATCTGCCATCCGAAGAGGTCTGCGTAGTAGCTCTGAAGCTTCCCCCCGTCCTTCCCGATGATCTCGAAGTGGACCACAGGCTGTCCCATCTCTGTCTCCTTTCCGCGCCGGCTTGGCCGGCCGCATGATGACGGCTGCTTCCCCAATGACCGTGGGCCGCACCGATAATCATCGCGCCACCCGGAAATGCGAAGGGCCGCCCACGAGGAGCGGCCCTTCTTCAGGTGCGATTGAGAACAGGAAGCGGCTGGTGAAGCCGGGTGGGACGTCTCCCCGGCACCGCGTCCCGCCGGTGCTAGGTGTGGATTCCGCCAAGCGGCTCGCACCCTGCTCGCCCTGCGCCGTCGCTCACGCGACGGCAAGAGACAGGCGGCCGTCTAGCGGCCCCGCACCTCCAGCGTCCCGGTAAGCATGTGAATCAGTAGGACCACCTCCTTTCTCTGGTCCCCTTATTGAAGCATGGCCCGGAAACGCCAGCGCGGGCGCGGGGCCGGGCGGGGGCAACGTGTACCTTCGTGTCGCCCGGTCACCTCAGCCAGGAGGACACATGCTCGACCACGTGGGATTGGACGTCAGCGACTACGGGCGGAGCAAGACCTTCTACGAGAAGGCTCTCGCCCCGCTCGGGCTGAAGCTCATGATGGAGCCGATGCCGGGCATCGGAGGCTTCGGCGACGGCCGCAAGCCGTTCTTCTGGATCGGCGCCAGGGGCCGCGCCCCGCAGAGCGGGGTCCACGTGGCGTTCACGACCGACAGCCGTGGGGCCGTCGACGCGTTCCACGCCGCCGCCCTGCAGGCGGGCGCCACCGACAACGGCGGGCCGGGCGTGCGTGAGATCTACCACCCGAACTACTACGGCGCCTTCGTGCTCGACCCGGACGGGAACAACGTCGAGGCCGTGTGCCACGACCCGGCATAGGTCCAGCCAGGCAGCGCTACGGCATGCCGGGAGGAGGGTTGCTGCTGTTCCAGATGTCGCGAGCCATGGCCCACGTGCCGTCGGCCTGCCGTTGATAGACGCTGATGTGCTTGCCGGAGTCTCGCACCGGCTCGCCGCCGCCCTTCGGGGTGAGCGTGATCTCCCAGGTACCGCTCTCGAACGCCCACTCGGGACTGACGACCTGAACCTCGTTCGGAGATATGTCGAAGCCGACGTCGAATTGGGCCAGGAAGCCCTGGGACCACGCTCGGATCGCCTCGGTGCCGACGTTTGCCGGGAAGCCGGGCGGCATCTGCACACCGTCGTCGGTGAAGCCGGCCACCCAGCCCTCCGCGTCGCCGTTGTTCAGCGCGGCGATGTGAGCCTCGCGGGCCCTGTCGATCGCATCCACTGCGGCTTCGGTGGCCTGTGCTCCTTGCGTGCTCATGAAGACTCCTCGGTCTTGAATGGTTCCGCTTGTCCGTTGCCGCGCCCGGGTGTCACTCCGCCCAGGGCGCCTGCAGTTCCTCTCCATCCGGAAGGAAGGTCCGCGTCCCGAGCGGCATCACCGCGATCGCGTCCAGCGGTTCGCCGTCCTCCGGCCCAAAAAGCTGATGGAGCCGGTTGGGCGGCACGATCACGACATCGCCCGGCGAGACTTCCACGCGCTGGTCGTCCAGGCTCGCGCTGCCCGAGCCGGCGAGCACCACGAGCACTTCCTCGTGATCGTGCGTGTGTGGAGGACTCGCCGCTCCCGCTTCGGTGACTCCCCGCCAGACCGCAACCTCGGCCGCGCCCCTGCTGGGCGTAGCGAGTCCGCGCATGTGGTTGCCCATCAACTCGAATTCCGGGATATCGCCTGCTCGGACCAAGCCCATTCGAAGCTTCCTTTCAGTCGATCGATGGTGGAACGTAACCGCTCGAACCTTGCCACGAGCTCGCCGGCACTCACCCGAGCTGGCGGGCCAGATTGTAGGCAGCACTGATCAGCGCCAGATGCACCGGCAACCGCGTGTTCCGTCGCAGCCGGGGCACCTACGGGATGAAGATGCCGGGCCGCGCGAGGACGGTGTTGTCCGCAGCGGTGTCCCCGTCGCCGTCGGCACCGTGAGCCTCCCCACACCTGCAATAGGCCTGGAACCTATTCCTCGTCCGATCCCGGGTCAAGGACGCCATGCCCCGGTCCCGGACAGCGCAGATCTCGGCGACCAATACGACGGCTTGCCGATGAACTAGCCGGGCGCCCGGCGGCGCGCTACTCGACCGTGACGGTCTTGGCGAGGTTGCGCGGCTGGTCGACGTTCAGGCCGCGCAGACGTGCGATGTGGTAGGCCAGCAGCTGGAGCGGCACCACCGCGAGGATCGGCTGGAGCAGCCAGTCCGTGCGCGGGATGAAGACCGTCTGGTCGGCTGCCGCCGCGACGTGGCCCGAGCCCTCGGTGGCGACCGCGATCACCTCGGCCCCGCGGGCCTTGACCTCGGCGACGTTCGAGAGCACCTTCTCGAGCACCGGGCTGTCGGTGGCGACGCACACGACCGGCGTCGAGCTGTCGAGCAGCGCGATCGGCCCGTGCTTCATCTCGCCCGCGGCATACGCCTCGGTCGGGATGTAGGAGATCTCCTTCAGCTTGAGCGCGCCTTCGAGCGCGATCGGCAGGCCGATGTGACGGCCGAGGTACAGGAAGAAGTCACGCTCGGAGTGCGTGCGGGCGATCGCGCGGATCTGCTGCTCGCACTGCGTCACGAGCTGGTCGATGCGGTGCGGGATCGCCTTCAGGTCGGCGATCAGCCCGCGCAGCTCGTCGGGCTCGATCGTGTGGCGCAGCTCGGCGAGCTTCAGGCCGATCAGGTACATCGTCGCCACCTGCGCGACGAAGGTCTTCGTCGCGGCGACGCCGATCTCGAGGCCGGCGCGCGTGTAGAGCACGCCGTCCGCGTCGCGGGTCGCCTGGCTGCCGAGGATGTTGGTGATCGCGAGCACGGTCGCGCCCCGGCTGCGCGCGAGGCGCATGGCCGCAAGCGTGTCGGCCGTCTCGCCGGACTGGGAGATGCCGATCACGAGGTCGTCCGGGCCGATCACGGGGTCGCGGTAGCGGTACTCGGACGCGATGTCCATCTCGACCGGCACGCGCGCCCACTTCTCGATCGCGTAGCGGCCGACGAGCCCGGCGTGGTAGGAGGTGCCGCACGCGACGATCACGATCCGCCGGAACTTCGCCAGCCGGTCGTCGTCGATCCCGATGTCGCTCAGGTCGACGGCGTCCCCCTGCGCGAGCCGATCGGCGATCGTCTCGGCGACCGCGTCGGACTGCTCGTGGATCTCCTTCAGCATGAAGGTCGGGTAGCCGGACTTCTCGGCCGCTTCCTCGTCCCACGTGATCTCCTCGATCTCGCGGTCGACCGACTGGCCGGCGGCGCTGCGGAACTCGGTGCTGCCGCGGCGCACGGTCACGATCTCGTCGTCGTTGACCAGCTGCACGCGACGTGTCTCGCGCAGGAAGGCGGGGATCGCCGACGCGACGAAGTTCTCGCCCTCGCCGACGCCGATCACGAGCGGGCAGTCCTTGCGCGCGCCCACGATCGTGTCCGGGTCGTCGGCCGACACCGCGACGAACGCGTAGTGGCCGCGCAGGTCGAGGTAGGCGAGGCGCGTTGCCTCGGTGAGGTTGCCGGGGCCGATCGCGTCCTGGTGCTTCTCGATCAGGTGCGCGACGGCCTCCGCGTCGGTCTCGGAGGAGAAGTGGTGTCCCTCGGCCTCGAGCTGCGCGCGCAGCTCTACGTAGTTCTCGATGATGCCGTTGAGGACGATGTGCACTCGCCCGCTGCAGTCGGGGTGCGGGTGCGCGTTTCGCTCGGAGGGCTTGCCGTGCGTCGCCCAGCGCGTGTGGCCGATACCTGTCGTGGCCTCGGCGATCTGCGTCGCGACCGCCGTCCCGCCGTTGGACTCGCTTGCGTCGACCGCCTCACGCAGCCGGCTGAGGTTGCCGACCGCGCGCACGGTCTCGATCTGACCACCGTCGGTCATGAGCGAAAGGCCCGCGGAGTCGTAGCCCCGGTACTCGAGGCGCTCCAGCCCGTGCATCAGCAGCTCGCGGCACGAACGCTCACCTACGTATCCGACGATGCCGCACATATCCGTACTCCTTTACTTCCGGTATCGGCTGACTCCTCCAACTGAAAAGAGCCGCCGCCCGCGGCTCTTCATCCTCACCGGAAGAGATAACGATGGTATCAGGGGAAACGCCTGCTTACGCGGAAAAATTCCGGTCTTTAGGCGTTCGTACTACCCCGTTATGCCGCTTCTGATGCGGGTTCGCGGCGAAGTGCCCGCTCAGCCGCGCGGCCCGAGCTCGCGCTCGACGACCTCCACGACCCGCGCGCTGACGGCCTCGCAGCGCTCCTCGCTGGGCGCCTCGACCATCACCCGCACGACGGGTTCGGTGCCCGAGGGGCGCACCAGTATCCGCCCCTCGCCGTCCAGGGCGCCCGACTCCGCCTCGACGGCCTCCCACACCGCGGACGCGCCCGCCAGGGCCTCGCGGTCCTCGACGCGCACGTTCACGAGCACCTGCGGGAGCTTTCGCATCGCGGACCCGGCTGCGGGCGGCCGGTCACCGAGCGCGCGCAGCATCAGCAGCGCGGCGGCGATTCCGTCGCCCGACGGCGTCAGTCGCATGTCGACGATGTGGCCGGACTGCTCTCCGCCCAGCACCCAGTCGCGCCGGAACAGCTCCTCGACCACGTGCCGGTCGCCGACGTCGGTCGTCACGACCTCGATGCCCGCCTCCGCCATCGCCTGGTGAAATCCGAAGTTCGTCATCACCGTGACGGCCACACCGCCGCCGCGCAACTCGTCGCGCGCGGCCAGGTCACGCGCGATCTCGGCGATGATCTCGTCGCCGTCGATCACGCTGCCGTCGCCCGTGACCGCAAGCACGCGATCGCCGTCCCCGTCGAAGGCGAAGCCGACGTCGTGGCCGCCCTCACGGATACGCCCGGCGATCAGCTCCATGTGCGTCGAGCCGCAGCCGGCGTTGATGTTCACGCCGTCGGGCTCGCAGGCGAGGCACTCGACCTCCGCGCCGAGCCGCTCGAAGAGCATCGGCGCGACCTTGTACGTCGCCCCGTTCGCGCAGTCGAGCAACACGCGGCGACCGGCGAGCGACAGGTCGGAGCGCGACTCGAGCTCCCGCAGGTAGTCGTCCGCTGCCCCCGCGAGCGCCCGCACCCGGCCACAGGTGGTCGCATCCGCGCCCGGGGCGCGCGCACCGCCGGCGTGGACATGTCCCTCCACCGCGGCCTCCGCCTCGTCGGAGAGCTTTCGCCCCCGCCCGTCGAAGAACTTGATGCCGTTGTCGTAATAGGGGTTGTGCGACGCCGAGATCACGGCGCCCATGTCGAACCCGTAGCGCCGCACGAGGATCGAGGCGGCCGGCGTGGGCAGGACACCGGCCAGCAGCGCCTGACCGCCGGCCGCGGCGACGCCCGCGCACAGGGCGGCCTCGAGCATCTCGCCCGAGACGCGTGTGTCGCGGACCACCAGGACCTGCGGCGAAGGCGTGTCGCACGCCGCCGCGGCGGCCCGTCCCAGCCCGAACGCGAGCTCGGCGGACAGGAACTCGCCCGCGGGCCCTCTGACACCGTCGGTGCCGAACAGCCTCATACCCGGCGCCACCGCCAAGGTGCCGGGCCTAGCGCTTCGAGAACTGCGGCCGCTTACGCGCCTTCTTGAGGCCTGCCTTCTTGCGCTCCTTGACCCGCGGGTCGCGCGTCAGGAACTGGCGGCGCTTGAGCTCGCCGCGCAGGGCCGGGTCGGCCTCGATCAGCGCCTTCGCGATGCCGTGACGCACGGCGTCGGCCTGGCCCGATATGCCGCCGCCGTGGATCCGCGCGCGCACGTCGATGCGGTCGCCGTAACCGGAGGCCTCGAGCGGCTGGCGCACGACCGCCTGATGCGTGCGGCGTGGGAAGTACTCCTCGAGCACGCGCCCGTTGAGGCTGAACTGGCCGCTTCCCGGCCGGATGATCACGCGGGCGACCGAGCTCTTCCGCTTGCCGGTCGCGGAGTAACGCGCGTCGGCGGCCAGGTCGGCGAGGGTGCGGGCGGGCGCCTCGGCGACCTCCTCGGCGGGCGCGGCAGCGTCGGCGCCGGCGTCGCCGTCGGAGGCCGCAGCCTCCGGAGCGGTTTCCTCCTGCGCCTGCGCCGGCTCGGCGTCGGGAGCCGGCTCGGCGTCGGGAGCGGGGGCCTCCGCGGCGGGAGCCTCTTCGGCCGCGGGAGCCTCCGCGGCGGGAGCCGCTTCGGCCTCGACCGCCGCGGGCTCGGGCGCCGCGGGCTCCGGCGTCGCCTCGGGCTGCTGGGCCTGGTCGGGCTCGTTGCTTTCGATCACGCGTTCTCCATCTCGACGGGTTGGGGCTTCTGCGCCTCGTGCGGGTGCTCGGGGCCCGCGTAGACCTTGAGCTTGCGCATCTGCTGGCGGGCGAGCCGATTGCGGGGGAGCATGCCCTTCACCGCGATCCGGATGACCTCCTCGGGACGGCGCTGGAGCATGTCCTCGAGCGAGCGGGAGCGCAGGCCTCCCGGGTACCCCGAGTGGTGACGGTACATCTTGGCCCGGCGCTTGTCCCCGGTCACGTGCACCTTCTCGGCGTTGACGACGATCACGAAGTCGCCGGTGTCGACGTGCGGCGTGTACTCGGGCTTGCGCTTTCCGCGCAGCGCGTCGGCGATCTGGGTCGCGAGGCGCCCCAGCGTCTTGCCGCTGGCGTCGACGAGCACCCAGTCACGCTGGCGGCTCGAGGGTTTCGCCACAAAGGTCTTCATGCGCAAAGCGAGAGCCGCGGCGGGGCCGCGACGACCGGCGAATGATAGCCGCTGAGGGGCGATCTCCCCGGGCGGGGCAGGATGCCGGAAGGTGCGGCCGAATAACGCAACGGGCACGAAGACGCTCCCAGCGGGACGTGTCCGCGGACCTTGTAACGCCTGTCTCTAGCCCATTGAAGCGCCCGGTGCGCCGCCGGTCCGGATCCGATCTCGTGGTTATACTGCCGCGCTTCAAATAGGCCAGCCGAATCCCGGACCGGGAAACACGGGTCGGGAACGGGGGAACCGCTCGGGCGGCAGCACGCCGCCCACGGGGCGAATCGGCCCAGTGCGCGTCGGACGACGCGACCGGGGCCGTAGCGCGGCTCTTTCCGCGCGAGCCCGTCAGCTAACTCCGTAGGCCGTCGAAAGAGAGGCTTGTTTGCCGTCGCCGTCGTCCAAAACGGCACGGCGCGGGGCTGTGTGCCCCCCGCCGGCCGGTGCATATGGAAGCCCCGCGCGTGTTCGTGCGCCGCGGGTCGTGCTCGCGCTCGCGCTCGCCGCCGCGTCGATGGCCGGGCCGGTCGCGGCACACGCCGCGAGCGGCGGCACCGGCGTGACGCCCGCTCCCTCCCCCGCTCCCCGCCCCGCGAAGGGGCCGGGCCCGATCGTGCTCGACGTGCGCTGCGTGTCGAACCCGGGCGGCCCGTGCGTGGAGAGCCACCGCGCCACGCCCGGAGCCTCCGTTCGCCTGATCGGCCGCAACCTGGGCGCCTCGGCGCTGATCGTGTTCTACGGCGAGCGCGGCCCCAAGGACGACGTCACCGCGCCGGCGTCGCCGGTCTCGGCGCGCAGGGCGACGGCATCGGTGCCGGCCGGCGCGCACACCGGCCCCGTCGCGGTCGTGGACCTGGCGGGCAGGCGCTCGCGGCGCTGGAGCGGCCTGCTCGTGGAGAGCCTTCAGCCCGCGTTCGGGGTGCTGCGTCCCGCGGGTGTCCCCGCTCCCGTCGAGGCAGCCGTGTCGGAGCCGCGCAAGCTCTTCTACGGCGGGCCCCAGAAGGCCGTCTTCTCCTACCGCGCGCTCGGCAACAGCCCGATGGACCTGCGCGTCAACCTGGTGCGGGCCGGCGACAACAGCGTGGTGCAGTTCTGGGACAAGCCGCGCGTCGCCCCGGGAACGGTCAACCGCGTGCTGTGGACCGGAGCGGTCGGCGGCCGCGTGCCCCGCGAGGCCCGCTACTCGTTCGTGATCTCGACCGGCGGCGCGACCACGGCCGCCGTGCGCGCGACGACCGAGGGCCAGGACGAGTCGATCACGGTCTACGACCACATGTTCCCGATACGCGGCGCGCACGAATTCGGTTCGGGCGCGGCGCGGTTCGGCGCCGGGCGCACGGGCCATTCGCACCAGGGCCAGGACGTGTTCGCCGCCTGCGGCACACCGCTGGTCGCGGCTCGCGGCGGCAAGGTCAGGTTCTCCGGGTTCCACTCCGCGGCGGGCTACTACGTCGTGATCGACGGCAAGGGAACCGGCGCGGACAACGCGTACATGCACCTGCGCGAGCGCGCCGACGTGCAGGTCGGCGACCGCGTCTACACCGGCCAGGAGATCGGTGCGGTGGGCGACACCGGCGACGCGGTCGGGTGCCACCTGCACTTCGAGGAGTGGACCGCGCCCGGCTGGTACGAAGGCGGGCGCCCGATCGATCCACTCCCCGACCTGAAGCGCTGGGACCGGACCAGCTGAACCGCGGGGCGCGCCGGTGCGCCCCGTGACGAGCAGCGTCAGGTGCGCAGCGCGTGACCGCGGTCGCGGTCGACCGCGAAGCGGCTGACCAGCCACAGCAGCAGCATCGACGCGGCGACCGCGACCAGGAAGCTCCCGATGTCGAACTCGTCCGCGTCCGCGATGCCGAACACCTCGGTCGCGAGGAACCCGCCGGCGACCGCGCCGACGATGCCCAGCACGATCGTCCAAAGCAGCCCGATCGGCTGGCGCCCGGGCAGCAACAGCCGGGCGACAAGGCCTACGACGAGGCCCCAGATGATCCAAGAGATGATTCCCATCGGTCCTCTCTTCCCTGGTTGAGTGGTGCGATGGGACGTTGCCCGTGACCTGGGCTGCGCAAACCGGGCGCTGTAGTCCTGAAGACGCGTGGAGGCTCGGCCCCGGCGGGCTACTCCCACTCGATCGTGCTCGGGGGCTTCGAGGAGATGTCGAGCGCGACCCGGTTCACGTGCGGGATCTCGTTGATGATGCGGCTCGAGACCTTCTCGAGCAGGTCGTAGGGCAGCCGCGCCCAGTCGGCGGTCATCGCGTCGTCGGAGGTGACCGCCCGGATCACGATCGGGTACGCGTACGTGCGCTCGTCGCCCTGCACGCCCACTGAGCGCACGGCGGGCAGCACGGTGAAGGACTGCCACAGCTCGCGATACAGGCCGGCCGCGCGGATCTCCTCCTGGAGGATCGCGTCCGCGTCGCGCAGGATCGCGAGCCGCTCCTCGTTCACCTCTCCGCCGATCACGCGGATCGCGAGGCCGGGGCCCGGGAAGGGCTGGCGCCACACCATGCGCTCCGGCAGCCCGAGCTCGGCGCCCACGACGCGCACCTCGTCCTTGAACAGCTGGCGCAGGGGCTCGATCAGGTCGAAGTCGAAGTGCTCGGGCAGGCCGCCGACGTTGTGGTGGGACTTGATCTTCGCGGCGTCGCCGCTCGCACCGCCGCCGGACTCGATCACGTCCGAGTAGAGCGTGCCCTGGACCAGGAACTTCACGTCCTCGAGCTTCCCCGCCTCCTCCTCGAACACGCGGATGAACTCCTCGCCGATGATCTTTCGCTTGCGCTCCGGGTCGGTCACGCCCGCGAGCCGGGCGAGGAACCGCTCGCGCGCGTCCACGTGCACGAGCGGCACGTCGAAGTGCTCGCCGAACGTGCGCACCACCTGCGTCGCCTCGTCCTTGCGCAGGAGACCGTGGTCGACCAGCACGCAGACGAGCCGGTCGCCGAGCGCGCGGTGCACGATCAGTGCCGCGACGGAGGAGTCCACTCCGCCCGACAGGCCGCAGATCGCGCGCCCGTCGCCGACCTGTGCACGGATCCGCTCGACCTGCTCCTCCACGATCGAGGCCGGCGTCCACTCCTCCTCGCATCCACACACGTCACGCAGGAACGTGCGCAGCACCGCGGTGCCGTGCGGGGTGTGCACGACCTCCGGGTGGAACTGGATCCCGTAGAGGCCGCGCTCCACCGACTCGAATGCCGCGACGGGCGATGCCGGGGACGAGGCCAGCGCCGCGAAGCCGGGCGGCGGCGCGAACACCGTGTCGCGATGGCTCATCCAGCACGTCTGCTCACGCGGCAGGCCCGCCAGCAGGCGGCCGGTGTCGCGCACCCGCAGCTCCGTGCGCCCGAACTCGGCCACCTCCGCCCCCTCGACGTGCCCGCCCAGCGCGAGCGCCATCGCCTGCATCCCGTAACAGATGCCGAGCACCGGAATGCCCAGCTCGAGCAGCTCCGGGCGCAGCGGAGGAGCGTCGTCGGAGTAGACCGACGCGGGGCCGCCCGAGAGCACGAGGCCGCGCGGGCGGCGGCGCCTCAGCTCCGCGAGCGGTGCGTCGTGGGGCAGCAGCTCCGAGAAGACGCCGCACTCGCGGATCCGGCGCGCGATCAGCTGGGAGTACTGGCCCCCGAAGTCGAGGACCAGAACCTCCTCGGTGGCGGCGCGCGGCGCGGAGGGCTGGGCGCCCTCGGCCACGGTGCCGGCCACCGGACTACTCATCCAGCGTGGCGACCGCCGCGGGGACCTGCTGGGACTTGCCGTTCGATCCCATGCCGATGTGCTGCTCGCGCTGCAGCTGCTTGCCCTCGGTCTGGAGGGCGGGCGCGATCATCACCTCCGCGCGGTGGAAGGACGGCACGTCCGCGTACCCGCAGGTCGCCATCGACGTGCGCAGCGCACCGAACAGGTTGAAGCTGCCGTCGTTCTCCATCGCGGGGCCGAGCAGGATCTCCTCGAGCGTGCGCGTTCTGCCGCGTCGCGACCCGCGCGCCGCGCGGAAGCGACGAATGGAAGGTCGCCATGCCCCAGTGGAACCCGCGGCCCGGCGCCTCCTTCGCCCGCGCGAGCGGAGAGCCGATCATCACCGCGTCCGCGCCGCAGGCAAACGCCTTGGAGATGTCGCCGCCGTTGCGCATGCCGCCGTCGGCGATCACGTTGACGTAGGTCCCGGTCTCGAGCATGTGCTGGGACCGCGCCGCCTGGACGTCGGCGATCGCGGTGGCCTGCGGGACGCCGATGCCGAGGACGCCCCGGGTCGTGCACGCGGCGCCCGGGCCCGACGCCGACGAGGACGCCCACCGCACCGGTGCGCATCAGGTGGAGCCCTGTCGAGTAGCTCGCGCAGCCTCCGACGATGCACGGCACGGGCAGGTCGGCGATGAATTCCTTGAGATTGAGCGGCTCGACCGACGAGGAGACGTGCTCGGCCGAGATCACCGTCCCCTGGACCACGAGCACGTCGAGGCCGGCATCGAGCGCCACGTCGCAGAAGTCGCGGACCCGCTGAGGGGTCAGGGACCCCGACGCGACCACGCCCTCGGCCTTGATCTCGCGGACCCGCTGCGCGACCAGCTCGGCCTTCACGGGCTCGCTGTAGATCTTCTGCATCTCGTGGGTGGCCTGCTCGGGCGGCAGCTTCGAGATCCGCTCGAGCTGCTCGTCGGCATCCTCGTAGCGCGTCCAGATGCCCTCGAGGTTGAGGACCGCCAGCCCGCCGAGCTTCCCTACGAGGCCCGCCGTGCGGGGCGAGACGACGCCGTCCATCGCGGCCGCGAGCATCGGCAGCTCGAACCGGTAGGGACCCAGCGTCCAGGAGATGTCGACGTCGTCGGGGTCGCGCGTGCGGCGCGACGGCACGATCGCGATGTCGTCGAAGCCGTAGCCCCGGCGACCCTTCTTGCCCTTGCCGATCTCAATCTCCATCGCGCAATCCTAGGGTCGCGGGACGACGAAACGGCAGGCGGCTGACGGCGGAGGACGACAACTGACCTTCGATGGTACCAACGGCCCACCGGATTACCGGGGGCCTTCCCGCAAGGTGCGGGAACCTCAGGCGGTGGCGTCGACCCGGGGCTTCTCGAGCTCCGTGAGGACGACCTCGTGCTCGAGCCGCTGGGCCGCCCGCGGGTCGAGCACGCCGGCCCCGAGGTGGAGGGTCGACTCGGCGCCGCAGGCGACGCCGAAGCGCAGCGCGTCGGCGTGGGGCCGCCCCGCATAGCGCGCGGCGAGGTACCCGGCGAGGAACACGTCCCCGGCGCCGATCGCGGACACCGGCTCGAGCGGCTCGACGCGCAGCTCGCACAGGGAGCGCTCGTGGTCGCGGCCGACGAGCGCGTAGCAGCCCTCGGCGTGGGTGATGATCGCCTCGCGGGGCCCGCGCTCGCACAGCTCGTAGAGGGCGAAGATGTGGTCGGAGTCGTCGCGGAACTCGTGCCCGACGAGCTGCTCCGCCTCGCCCGAGTTCGGCGAGACCAGGTCCGGAGTCGCGCGCAGCGCCTGCTCCATCGGCTCGCCCTCGGCGTCGACCACCGTGGTGACGCCGAGGCGCTTCAGCTCGTTGATCAGCTCGGAGTAGATCCGGTCGTCGACCCCGCGCGGGAGGCTGCCGGCGAACACGCAGATGTCGGCGCCCTTGGCGAGGTACGTCAGCTTGTCGCAGAACAGCGAGACCTCCGCCTCGGTGACCTCCGGGCCGATCTCGTTGACCTCGGTCTGGACGCCCGACGTCGGGTCGATCACGGCGGTCGAGGTGCGCGACTCCTCCCCGATCCGCACGAAGTCGCACAGAATGGCCTCCGCGGTGAGCTGCTCGATGATGCGCGTCCCCGTGGCGCCGCCGGCGAGCCCCGTGGCGATCACCGGCTGGCCGAGCGTCTTCAGCGCGCGGGCGACGTTCACGCCCTTGCCGCCCGCCATGGTGCGCTGCTCGCTCGAACGATGGCGGCGGCCGATCTGGAAATTCGGCACCGAAAGCGTCTTGTCGATCGCTGCGTTGAGCGTGACTGTGATGATCATGCAACCGCCCCCCGGGGCATATCTATACAAGCATGCTCTTCAAGGACGCGCGCGCCCGGTCGCTTTCTTCCCATTCGCCCTCCTCTATTCCGCCTCGGCGGGCCGCCGCATCCGCACGCGTGGCGCGCGCCTGCGGCGCACGGCGAGCCAGATCGCCACGCCCGCCGCGATCAGCACCACCGGCAACACGAACGCGCCCAGCTTGCGGATGAGCCCCGCCTCCGGGACGGCGGAGGCGGTCACGAGCGGCGCCGTGCGGACCAGCCGGTTCGCGCGGTAGACGCGCACCGTCCCGACGCGCGCCCCCTCCGGCAGCGGCCCGGACACCTCGTCGGGTGCCTCCACCACGGTGCGCACGCGCTGTCCCCGGCGCGCCGTCACCGAGACTCGCCGGCCGGCGACGAGCCGCGCCTCCTTGTCGCCGAAGTGCGCGACCTGCGCGCGCGCGAGCGTCGCGCCGCTGCGCACGACGGGAACGCGACGGTAGAGCGAGAGCCCGTAGCGCAGAAGCGCGAGGGTGTCGGCGTCGCGCGCGGCCTCCGAGGGCGCGCCGAGCACGACGGAGACCAGCCGCGCGCCCTTGCGCGCCGCCGCGCCGACCAGCACGTAGCCGGCGTTCTGCGTGTGCCCGGTCTTGACGCCGTCGACGAACGGGTAGCGCCCCACCAGCCGGTTGCGGTTGGCCACGACGCGCGTGCGCGCACCGGTGGTCAGGCGCGCCCGCGGCATGTCGACGGTGGCGGCCAGGAAGTCGTTTGCGAGCACGCGCCGCGCGATCGCCGCGAGGTCCCGCGCCGAGGAGTGATTCGCGGGCGCGTCGAGGCCGATCGGGTTCGCGAAGCTCGTCCGGGCGAGGCCGAGCGCGCGCGCCCGTTCGTTCATCTGCGCGACGAACGCGTCCTCGGAACCGGCCGCGCGCACCGCGAGCGTCGCCGCCGCGTCGTTGGCGCTCTCGAGCAGCAGCGCCCGCATCAGGTCGGAGACGGCCATTCGCTCCCCGGGGCGCAGGTCGATGCGCGACTCGGCGGCGGCCGGCGAGTAGCGCACCGCGCGCACGCGCCGGTCGAGCGGCAACTCGTCGATCGCGACCAGCGCGGTCATCAGCTTCGTCGCGGAGGCGATCGCGCGCTGGTCCCCCGCCCGGCGCCGGTAGAGGACGTGGCCGTCGCGCGCGTCGAGGAGGATCGCCGAGGTCGCCGATACGCGCGGCCCGCGATCGGCGGTGGCGGCGGAGGCGGGCTCGATCGCAGTCGCGATCAGCGCCACCGTCAGTGCCGCGATCGCGAGCGGCGCCCACCGCGGGCGCCGTGGCGGGCTCACTCGGCGCCGCCCGAGCCGGTCGCCCCCTCGGCGCCCGTCGCGCCGGTGGCGCCGGAGGCGCGCAGCCGGATCCGTTGCCCGGTCACGAGGCCCTGCGGGTCGAGGGTCGGGTTGAGCGCCCGCAGCTCCTCCAGCGAGATCCCCGTGCGCTCGGCGATCAGCGCGAGGTTGTCACCGGCGCGCACCCGGTAGAAGCGCGCCGTCGACCGGGCCGAGGTGCGGTCGGCGCGGCGGCGCTCGCGGCGGCGGGCCGCTGCATCGCGTTCGCGCGTCGAGGTGGCAGCCGGGCGCTCGGGGGAAGACGACTGCTCGTCCCCGCCCAGCGACGCGATCACCACGATCAGGAACACGACGGCGAAGACTGCAAGGGCAGCGGGAGCAAGCAGCCTCGTTGAGCTTTGTTGATGGGCGCTCATGCCCGACGCGATGATACCGGCGCGTCAGTCATCTTCCCTGCAATCGGCGCACGGCGGGTAAGGCCGCGCAGCCGTCAGGCTCCCGTCGCGACCCGCCACGCCTCCGCGCGCAGGCCCTCCGCGACGGGCAGCGCGGCCGCGGCGTCGCCGGCCTCCACGGCGGCGCCGGCGATCGACCGCGACACGGTCACGAGCGCCGCCCCGGGGCGCCCTCCGAAGGCCGGCGCGAGGTCCTCGACCCGGCCGCCCTGGGCACCGACGCCGGGCAGCAGCATCACCGCGGCGGGCATCCGCTCGCGCAGCGCGGCGAGCAGCCCCGGCTCGGTCGCGGCCACCACCGCGCCGACGTCCGAGAGCCCCTCTCGCCCGATGCCGCCGGCCCCAAGCTCGCGCACCAGGTCGGCGAGCCGGTCGCGCAGCGGCGGCTGCCCGGCCGGAGCGGCGTCCTGGATCTCGGCCGCCCCGGGATTCGAGGTGCGCACGAGCACGAACACGCCCGCCCCCGCCGCGCGCGCGGCGGCCACCAGCGGCTCGAGCGCGTCGCGGCCGAGCATCGGGTTCGCCGTGACGGCGTCGGCGCCGAGGCCCGGGACGGCGCCCCACGGCGTGTCCGTCTGTCCCAGCTGGGCTTGGGCGTAGACCGCCGCAGTGTGGGGGACGTCGCCCCGCTTGCCGTCGGCGACGACGAGGAGCCCGGCGGCGCGGGCATGCGCGACGACCTCGCCGAGCGCCCGCGCGCCCGGCCAGCCGAGGCGCTCGAAGCACGCGAGCTGGAGCTTCACCCCCGCGCAGGCAGGCGCCGTCGCGTCGACGAGCGCCCTGCAGTGCGCCGTGACCGCGGCGGCGGCGCGCTCGGCCGGCGAGTCGCCGAGCGCCGCGGCGTGGGCGGCAGGCAGCAGCTCGGCCGGATCGGGATCGAGGCCGAGCAGCAGCGGGCTCTCGCGTGCGCGGACGCGGTCCGCGACGCGATCGCCGAAGGTCACCGGGTCGCCGCCCGGCGTCGGGTCAGCCCTTGACGGCCGTCTTGAGCGCGGAGCCGGCCGTGAAGCGCGGCACCTTCCCACCCTTGATGGTGATCCGCTCCCGCGTGCGCGGGTTGACGCCCTGGCGGTCGCCGCGCTCGGCGACATGGAACTTGCCGAAGCCGGTGAAGTTGATCTCGCCTCCGGACTTGAGGGTGTCGGTGATCGTTCCGAGCACCGACTCGACCGCCTCTGTGGCATCCCTCTTGGAAAGACCGGTCCTGGTGGCGACCTGGTCGATGAACTCCTGCTTGGTCACGCTTCCCCCTTCTTCGGTGGGCAAATCGGCGGGAACCCTAGCAGCGCTCGCGGATGGGGACAAACCAACATCCGCATGGGAAAGCCAAAAATGGGCCTGAGCAGCGTCTTCCGAGGCGCGCGCGGGCGCCGGAACGGGCGCTCGCAGGGCTCAGGAGCCGCCCACGGTCATCTCGCGCACGAGCAGCGCCGGAGCCCGGACGCTCCCCCCGAAGGGGACCCAGCGGGCCTCCCCGCCGGCGCTCTGGACGTTCTGCAGCATCGACTCGAGGTCCGACGCGATCGTGATCTCGCGCACCGGCTCGGCCAGCTCGCCGCCCCGGATCACGCGCCCGGTCGCGCCCACCGAGAAGCTTCCGGAAACGGGGTTCACGCCGGAGTGCAGGCCGCTCACGCCCATCACGTAGAGCCCGTCCCCGGCCTCCTTCACGAGGTCGATGCCGTTGTCGCCCGGCGCCACGAGCAGGTTGGTCGCCGACACCGAAGGCGGCGTGCGGTAGGAGCCGCGCAGACCGTTGCCGGTCGACTCGCGGCCGCCCCTGTTCGCCGTGTAGGAGTCGAACAGGAACGTGCGCAGCACACCGTCCTCGATCAACGGAGTCGTCTGCTGGGCCACTCCCTCGCCGTCGAAGGGCGCGGTCGCGAGCCCCTCGGGATGCACGCCGTCGTCGGTGAGCCGGAAGGCCGGGGAGGCGATCCGCTCACCCTCGCGATCGGCGAACAGCGAGCGGCCGCGCTGAACGGCGTCGGCGGAGAGCGTCCGCCCGATGATCGACGCGAAGCTCGCGGCGACGAACGGATCGAGCACGACGGGGCAGCGCCGGCTCTCGGGCTGCCGCGCGCCGTGCAGCGCGAGCGCGCGGTCGGCGGCCTCGCGGCCGACATGCCCGGGATCGAGGTCGTCGGGCCCGCGGCCGACGCCGAAGCCCATGCCGGTCATGCGGTCGGGGCCGTCGCCCGCGAAGGCGTACGCGAACGCGTAGCACTGGGTCTCCTCGTAGGAGTCGCAGAAGCCGTTCGAGTTCGCCAGCGCGGCGCGCGCCTGCGCGTCCGAGTAGACGGTGTCCTCGACGTTCGTGATCAAGCTGTCGCGCTCGCGTGCCGCGCGCTCGACCGCGAGCGCGAGGTCGACGCGGCGCTCCATCGTCCAGCGGTCGAAGCCCGGCGCCAGCAGGCCCTCGACCGCCGCCGCGCCCGGCCGCGCCGGGATCCCCGCATGCTCGTCGGGCTCCGTGACGCCGGCGGACGCCGCGGCCGCGCGCGCCAGGTGTCGCAGCCCGTCCTCGCTGAGGTCGGAGCCGTAGGCGTAGCCCGTGCGTCCCTCGCGGAAGACCCTGACCCCGGCTCCCTTCGAGCCGGCCTCGGTGAGGCTCTCGACCGCGCCCTCGTAGACGCGCACGGTGCGTTCGACGGAGTCCTGGCACCAGGCGTCGGCCTGCGTCGCCGCCCTCCGACAGCGCGGCGTCGACCGCGAGGCGCGCGGCCGCTTCGAGATCCGCCCGGTCAGACATCGGTCCCGCCGACCGTCAGCTCGGAGATGCGCACCGTCGGCTGACCGGTCCCGACCGGCACCTGCTGGCCGTCCTTGCCGCAGAAGCCGCTCTTCATCTCGAGGTCGTTCCCGATCGCGTCGATCTTGGCGAGCACGTCGATGCCGTTGCCGATCAGCGTCGCGCCGCGCACGGGAGCGGTCACCTCGCCGTTCTCGATCAGGTACCCCTCGGACAGGCCGAACACGAAGTCGCCGGTCGCCGGCTCGACCTGTCCGCCCGCGAACGAAACGGCGTAGAGGCCCTGCTTCACGTCGGCGATGATGTCCGCCGGGTCCACGTCGAGCGGCGCGATGTAGGTGTTGGTCATACGCGGGATCGGGAGGTGGCGGAAGCTCTGGCGCCGGCCGTTGCCCGTCGACTCGCGACCGTCCTTGCGCGCACGCAGCAGGTCGTAGAGGAAGACGCAGAGCGTGCCCTCGTCGATCACGCGCGTCGCCTGGCAGGGCGTGCCCTCGTCGTCGATCGCGTCGGTCCCCCACTCCCCCGACATCGTCCCGTCGTCGTACGCGCTCACGATCGAGGTCGCGAGCTTCTCCCCGACGCGGCCCTCGTAGACCGAGGCGTGCTTCTGCACGGCGTCGGACTCGAGGCCGTGCCCGGTCGCCTCGTGGAACAGGACACCGCCGAAGCCGTTGCCCACCACGACCGGCATCCGCCCGGCCGGCGCCGGCCGGGCGTCGAGCATCGTCAGCGCCCGGCGCGCCGCCTGCTCGGCAACGGCCGTGGGGTCCCCCTCGAAGAGCTCGAACCCGGCGTGCCCGGCGAGCGACTCGGTGCCCGCCTCGACTCGATCGTCACGGCGCGCCACCACCTGCGCGCCGAGGCGCACGCGCGTGCGGTCGTCGCCCGACACGAGCCCGTCCGAGTTCACGACCATCACGCGGCGCCGCCCTTCCACGTAGGAGGCCGCGACCTGGCTGACCTCCGGCCCGGCCGCGCGCGCCCGCTCGTCGCACTCGCGCAGCAGCGCCGCCTTCCGCTCCGGCGGCACCTCCCCGGGGTCGATCCGGACCTTCTGGCGCTCGGGGACCCGTGCCGCGCCGAGCGGCCTGGGCGCGGTGCTCGACCCCCGCACCGCGGATGCGACCTCGTCGGCGAGCCGCTCGAGGTCCGGTTCCGCGAGGCCGTCCACGTGCCCGAAGTAGGTCGCGTCGCCGACCACGACGCGGATCGCAGCGCCGGTCTCGGAGCCGGTCTGCGCGCGCTCGACGCGGCGCTCGTCGAGCGACAACGTGAAGCCGTCGCGGCGCTCGACGTACAGGTCCGCGAAGTCGCCGCCGTGGCGCAGCGCGCGCTCCACGAGGCGTCCGGCCTGGTCGGCGTCGAGCAGTGCGGGAATCTCAGCCGGCATCCGGCGCCCCTTCCGATCGGTTGTCCAGCGCGGGCTCCCCGATCAGGTCCCGCGCCAGTTCGAGCAGGTCCACGCCGGTCCGGGAATCGTCGGCCAGCAGCCGCGCCTCGCCGTGGTCGACCCGCACGCGCACTCGCGGCTGCCGCACCTCCCGGCGGCGGCGCATCGCGGCCGCGACCTCCTCGGCGTAGCCGCCCAGCCGTCCTCCCGGGCGCTTCACGCGGGGGCCTCGTCGCGCGCGGCTTCGGCGGCGGCCGCACGGTCGAGGTCGCGCAGCACGGCGTGCATGTCGTAGAAGATCAGGCCCGGGTTCACATTGCGATTCGTGACGCATGCCATCACCTGCTCCGCCTCGGCCAGCAGGAACATCGCCCCGGAGCCCGCGAACACGTCGACCTCCACGGAGGCGCGGGAAGCCGCGGCCCCCGTGCCGGCGCCCGCCGTCTCGCCGTTCGCCGAGATCTCGTGCGCCGCCGAGGCGATGCGCCGGCCGGCGCCCGCGACGTCGCCGGTCCCGAGATGACCCGCCGTGGCGAGCACCGCGCCCGCGCGGTCGAGCAGCAAGGCGCCCCTGATGTCGGTCGAGAGCTCGAGCAGGTATCGCAGCGCCAGGTGGTGGGCAGACGTGGACACCGTGCACAAGATAGCCCGGCGTGGGAATGGGAAGGCCGACCCCTCCCTACGGCAGAATGCACCAGCCAATGACCCTCTCCCGCGCCGCCTGGATCATCGTCACCGGCATCTGCGCGATCGCGTCGCTGCTCCTGTTGATCAACGGCTACGACGGCTACAGCGCCGTGCTCGCCTTCGTCGGCCTCTCGGCCGCGGTCAACCTTCTTCCCTGACCTCGCTCGCGTCGGCCTCGGCGCGCCGCGACGGCTCGATGTGGACCAGCAGGTCCGCCGCGGGGATCCGGGCGCACACGGCGGCCTGCAATTCGTGCGCGATCTCGTGTGCCCGCTCCAGGGACGTGCCCGAGGAGAACTGCAGGTGGAGATCGATGTAGCGAAAGCTGCCCGCGCGGCGCCCGCGCAGCTTGTGGAATCCCTCCAGCTCCGGCCCGGGATAGTCGGCGATCAGCTTTCGCACGATGTCGAGCTCCTCCTGGGGCAGGGCCTCGTCCATCAGGACGCGGGAGGAGCGGGTGAGAATCCGCACGCCGGTGTAGACGATCGCGGAGGCGACCGCGAGGGCGACGATCGCGTCGATCTGGTCGTAGCCGGTCACCTCGATCAGCACGAGCCCGACGAGGACGGCGACCGATGTCGCGGCGTCCGCGCGCAGGTGCGCGGCGTCGCCCTCCAGGGCGGGCGAGTCGTGCGCGTGCGCCTGCCGGTAGAGGTACGTCGAGACGGCGAGGTTCACGACCGCGGACACCGCGATCACCGCGATGCCGAACCCGAGGTTGTGGACCTCGCCGCCGGAGACGAGGCGGCGGGAGCCCTCGTAGACGATCACGCCGGCGCCGACGAGAATCAGCATGCCCTCGATCGCGGCGGCGAGGTTCTCCGCCTTGGCGTGCCCGTACTGATGCTCCGCGTCGGCGGGCTCGTCCGCCTTGCGCAGCGACAGGTAGGCGACGATCGAGGCGAGCAGGTCGATGCACGAGTGCACCGCCTCGGTGACGATCGCGATCGAGCCGGTGACCGCGCCGGCCACGATCTTCAGGACGATCAACGTGGTGTTCGAGACCACCGACAGCCGGGCGGCCCCGAACTTGGTCGACCCCGTGACCGCGTCGGGAGCGATCAGGGGGGTGTTCAGCACGCCCGCGCGCGCCCCCGGCTCACCGGAGCGGCGGGCCGCGCCCCTCACTGCACGGACCGGGCCCAGGCCGAGAACGCGCGCACGGCACGACCGCGGTGGCTGATCTCGTCCTTCTCCTGCGGCGAGAGCTCCGCCATCGTGCGCTGGTCGCCGTCGAGGTCGTCGGGCACGAACACCGGGTCGTAGCCGAACCCGCCCTCGCCGCGCGGCGTCTCGATCAGGTGTCCCTCGCAGCGCCCCTCGAAGACCCTGTTCGTCCCGTCGGGCTCGACGAACGCGAACGCGCATACGTAGGCCGCCCTGCGGTCCTCGTGATCGCGCATCTCGTCGATCAGCTTCTGCAGGTTCTCCTGATCGGTCGCGCCCTCGCCCGCGAACCGTGCGGACCGCACGCCGGGAGCTCCGCCGAGAGCCGGCACGACGATGCCCGAGTCGTCCGCAACGGCCGGGATGTTGGTGGCCGCCGCGGCCGCGTGCGCCTTCGGGACCGCATTGTCCGAGAAGGTGGCGCCGCGCTCGGACGGCATCTCGGCCCAGTAGGGAAGCGGCACGAGCGAATGCTCCGAGAGCATTCCCCCGAGCTCGCGCATCTTGTGGGGGTTGAGGGTCGCGATGACGATCCGCAAGGCGCCCCCATCGTAGGGAAACCATTGGCCCCTGCCGATTCCGGGGCGTCCCGCCTCAGTCCCCGGCGATCGCCTCGCGCTGCGCTGCGCGCAGTTCCCCGATGCCCTTCGCCGCCAGTCCCAGCAGCTCGTCCAGCGAGGCGCGCGAGAACGGGACCTCCTCGGCCGTGGCCTGGACCTCGACCAGCTCGCCTTCGCCGGTCATCACCACGTTCATGTCGACCTCGGCCGCGTAGTCCTCGCGGTAGTTCAGGTCGAGCACCGGCGCGCCCGAGACGAGCCCGCACGACACGGCCCCCACCGAACCCGTCAACGGCACCCGTTCGAGCTGTCCCTTGGCGACAAGGCCCCGCAGCGCGAGCTCGAGCGCGACGAAGCCGCCCGTGATCGCCGCGCAGCGCGTGCCGCCGTCGGCCTCGAGCACGTCGCAGTCCACGTACACGCTGCGCGGCCCGAACGCGTCGAGGTCGGCGACCGCCCGCAACGAGCGCCCGATCAGCCGCTGGATCTCCACCGTGCGACCGTCCGGTCGCCCGCGCGAGGCGTCGCGCGGCCTGCGGCTCCCGGTGGACGCGGGCAGCATTCCGTACTCCGCCGTCAGCCAACCGCCGCCGGAGGACTCCCGCCAGCCGGGAACGCCCTCGACGACCGACGCGGTGCAGATCACGCGCGTGCCCCCGACCTCGATCAGCGCCGAGCCGTGTGCGCTCCCGACGAAGCCGGGCTCGATCGTCACCGGGCGCAGCTCGTCGACGGCGCGACCGTCGGAACGTGGCGAAGACACGCGCGCATGCTATTCACCGCGAAACGGTCTAGTACTTCACCTTGCTCACCGCCTCGGTGATCTTCTTCAGGATCATCGCGCCGAGCTCCTGTCCCTCGGCGAACTGGGCGCTCTTCAGGGCGGCGATCACGCCGACCATCACGATCGCCACGAGCGTGACGAGCGCGACGTATTCGACGGTGCCCTGGCCGCGCTCCGGCACGGCCGTCGAGCGCACCGACTCGGCGGCGCGGGCGAGCAGCAACTGGCTGTTGACGAGTGGTGCGAGCAAGGCGACCTCCAGATCGATCGAGTTGACGCTTGAAGCCTGAGCCGATGGGGCGCACCGGTCCACGCGCGGACGTAAAGGTTTCGGCGCGAAGCACCAACGAAACTGCCGGGAAAAAAGACTGGCCCGGGGCACGGGCTGCCTCTATAGTCAGCACAGGCGTTGACCGCCTACGAACCGCTCGGTTCGTGTGATTCGCAGGGTTAAGGAGGATCCATTGGCAGCCACGGAACGGCACGGCCGTTCTCTCTTGGCATTCACGGCTCTACGCACAACTCGTGCGGAGTGCATCCGTGGCGACGCCGCAACCCCCCGCACCGGAAATGTCACAAGCGGGTTCGCCGTTCTCAATAGGCCGACGCCTACCACAGGCAACAAGGCAGGTTCGGCCGGCAGGGGCCTGAGGCTGTTCCACCGCCTCCGGGCCGAATGCGCGAAGAGCCATCGCTTCGCGCCACACCATGAGTCCGGCGACTCGACGGCCGCCTTCGCGGCGGTCGTTACATACGAGGCTCCCGGGAGGCAGCGCTAGACGCTGGGGAGCCTTGCTAGCGGGGGGCAAGGGCGCCGTGCACTGCACGGCGCCCTTCTTTTTGCCCGCGATCCGAGATCGCGAAGTCCGCGGTGCAGGCGCGCGGAGCGCGCTCGCCGGCTACCCGGCGAGCGACGGCCACCAGCCCGCGTAGTACGAGCGGGCGTGCGCGGCCAGCGGTCCGGGCTCGACCTCGGCCGGCGCCGCGCCGTCGCGCGCGGCCGCCATCGTCGCCGCCACCGAAGCGGCGAGCGCGCGCAGGTCGTACCCGCCTTCGAGCAGGAAGCCGAGGGGCGCCGAGACCTCCGCCGCGAGCGTGCGCACGCCGGCGGCGAGCGCGGCGTAGCTCTCCTCCGTGAGGAGGCAGTTCGCGAGCGGGTCGTCGCGATGCGCGTCGAAGCCGGCCGACACGAGCACGAGGTCCGGTCGGTACTCGCGCCCGATCGGGACGACGACGTGCTGAAGCAGCGCGAGCCACTCGTCGTGGCCGCTCCCCGGGGGCACCGGCAGGTTGACCGTGTACCCCTCCCCGGCTCCCGTCCCGTTCTCGGTGATCGCCCCGGTGCCGGGATAGAGCGGCGACTGGTGCAGGCTGACGTAGAGCACCTCGTCGGTGTCGTAGAAGATGTCGTTGGTCCCGTTGCCGTGGTGCACGTCCCAGTCGAGCACGAGGACTCGCGCGGCGCCGTGCGCGGAGAGCGCCCGGCGCGCGCCGATCGCGACGTTGTTGAACAGGCAGAACCCCATCGCGCGCGCCGGCTCGGCGTGATGACCGGGAGGGCGCAGCCCGCAGAAGGCCACGTCGGCCTCACGCGACATCAGCGCCTCGACGGCACGCACGGCGCCGCCGGCAGAGTGCAGGGCCGCGTCGAAGGACCCCGCCGAGGCGACCGTGTCCATGTCGAGCATGCCGCCCCCCGACTCGCTGATCCGGGCGATGCGGTCGACATGCCCGGCCGGGTGCACCGTCTCGACCAGCTCGCGGTCGGCACGCGGCGCCTGCTCGCGCTCGTAGCCCAGCCAGTCCCTCGCCTCGAGCTCCCGCTCGATCGCCGTGATCCGCTCCGGCCGTTCCGGGTGGTCGCCCGTGTCGTGCTCGAGCGAGGAGGGGTGATGTAAGTAGAGGGCGCGTCCCATTGCCTGCCGGGACCGTTGCCGATCCCCGGCTGCGGGTACCGTACCCGCCCTCGTGGCTGACCCGGCCGACATCGTGGTGGTGGGAGCCGGCGCCGCAGGCCTGTTCACGGCGCTGGTCGCAGCGGAGCACGGCGCGCAGGTGTCGCTGGTGTCCCGCTCCCCCCTCGCGCAGTCCGCGAGCTACTGGGCCCAGGGCGGCCTGGCCGCCGCGATCGGACCGGACGACGCGATCGACTTGCACGTCGAGGACACGCTCGCCGCCGGCCGCCGCGCGTGCCGCGAGCACGCCGTGCGCATCCTCTGCGAGGAGTCCCCCGACCGGGTCCGCGAGCTCGAGCAGCGCGGGATCCGCTTCGACCGCGCACCGGACGGCGCGCTCCACCTCTCGCTCGAGGGCGGCCACAATCGGCGCCGCGTCGTGCACGCCGGCGGCAGCGCAACGGGTCGTCACCTGACGGCCCGCATGTCGGAGCTCGTGACCGCGCATCCCGGCATCGAGGTGCACGAGCGCAGCTCCGCGCTTGCCCTGTGGGTGGAGGGCGACCGGTGCGCCGGAGTGGTCACGGAGTCCGCCGCGATCGCGGCGCGCGCGACCGTGCTCGGCACGGGCGGCGCCGCCGCGCTGTGGAGCCGGACCACCAACCCGCGCGGCGCGATCGGCGCGGGCCTCGTGCTCGCGCTCGAGGCGGGCGCGGAGCTCGCCGACCTCGAGATGATGCAGTTCCACCCCACGGCGCTTCGCCGCGACGGCGACCAGGACGGCTTTCTCGTGACCGAGGCGGTGCGCGGCGAGGGAGCGCTGGTCGTGGACGCTCAGGGCCGGCGCTTCGTCGACGCGCTCGCGCCACGCGACGAGGTCGCGCGCGCGATCGACACGTTGCAACGCGGCGGCGGGGAGGCCTTCCTCGACATGCGCGGCGTCGACCCCGCGCGCTTCCCGAACATCACGGAGAAGCTGGCGCTCGCCGGGCTCGATCCGCGTCGCGATCTGATCCCCGTGGCCCCCGCGGCGCACTACATGATCGGCGGCGTGGTGACCGACGACCACGGGCGCTCGACGCTCGGCGGCCTCTACGCGGTCGGCGAATGCGCGTGCACCGGTGTCCACGGCGCGAACCGGCTCGCCTCGAACTCGCTCTCCGAATGCTTCGTGTTCGGGCGCCGCGCCGCGCTGGCCGCGCTCGACGAGCCCCCGCCGCCGCATCGTGGGGCGCCGCCTCCCACCGCGCCCCCCGCGCCTCCCAGCGAGGCGACGCGCGCGGCCCTCTGGCGCGATGCCGGGCCGTTGCGCGACGCAGCCGGGCTGAAGCAACTCGCGAGCGATCCGCACCCGCTGGCGCGCGCGATCGCGCTCTGCGCACTGCACCGGGAGGAGAGCCGCGGGTGCCACCAGCGCGCCGACTTCCCGGCCACGAAGCCCGCGCTCGACTCGCGGCATCTGACGTTGAGCCGCGCCAAAGAGGCCTGGCAGGCCTGGTAATCCGGCCGGCGGGCGTATTTTCGGCGCCCGCGATCCCGCTCCACAAGCGAGATTCGCGTGTCTTAACCCGCGCTTAACGGGTCGTACGCGTCTTTTTCACAAGGGCCGGAAAGACTCTCCGGGTCACTGCGGTCGGGGGACCGAGGAGAGACAATTGCCCACGAACCTGCGAGGTAGACAACCTCATGTACCACTTTAGTCGCGCGATCTACCGCGACCTTTCCCCGTACGTCTGCGACGAGAAGCCCTCCTCGCAGACCGCGAGCAACCGCACGCTCGTCCTGCGCGAATGCGAGTCCGCCATCGAGCGCCTGATGACCGACCGCCGCTACTTCGCCCGCCCCGCACGCACGCTCTTCACCAACGTGCGCCCGTATTTCTCGATCGGCGACCTGCCACGGGTCTACGTGATCATCGACCGCAACATCGAGCTGGCGCTGCGGTTCCTGGCCCAGGTCCCCGACTACGCCTACGACACAGGCGGCGCGCCGCGTGGCTGCCAGGCGATGACCCGCAAGGGCCAGCCCTGCCAGCGCCAGCCGCTGCACGCGAGCGACTACTGCCCTTCGCACCAGCACCTCACCGAGACCTTCGAGGACCTCGAGCTGGTGGATCTGGCCGCTTAGGCGGCCGTCGGGCCGAAGAGACGAGCACCGGGGCAGGACCCTCCCCCTGACGCCCTGGTGCTCGGCTCGCGGCCGCCCGCCGCGTTAGATTCGCGGCGCCGTGACCGCCCCTCCCGAGACCGCCGCGCGCCGCTGGTCGCTCGGCGTCGACGTGGGCGGCACGTTCACCGACGCCGTGCTGGCCACGGAAGGAGCCTTGTTCAGCGGCAAGGTGCCGACCACGCCGCACGACCAGTCCGAGGGCGTGATGGCGGCCGTGCGGATCGTGCTCGCGCGCGCCGGCGCGCGCGAGCAGGACGTCGAGAGCTTCGGCCACGGCATGACCGTTGCGACCAACGCGCTGCTCGAGGAGCGCGGCGCGCGGACCGCGCTGCTGACGACCGAGGGATTCACCGACGTCCTCGAGATCGCACGTCAGACGCGGCCGGAGCTGTACCGGCCGTGCCGCGCGCGGCCGGCGCCGCTCGTTCCGGCGGAGCGGCGGTTGAGCGTCGCGGAGCGTTGCGGGCCCGAGGGCGTGATCCGGCCGCTCGACGACGAGCGCCTCGGGCAGACGCTCGACCGCCTGCGCGAGATGGAGGTCGAGTCGGTCGCCGTCTGCCTGCTGCACTCCTATGCCCACCCCGCGCACGAGCGCGCGGTGGCGCGTGCCGTGGAGCGGGCGCTCCCGGGCGCGCACGTTTCGGCGTCCCATGACCTCGTGAGCGTGTTCCGCGAGTACGAGCGCACGTCGACGACCGTGATCGACGCCTACCTGTCGCCGCTGCTGCGCGGCTACCTCGAGCGACTCGCCGAACGCGCTGTGGCGTCCGGCCTGCCCGAGCCGGAGATCATGCGTTCGAGCGGCGGGCTGACGAGCGCCGCCGAGGCGGCCCGCCACGGCGCATGGACCGTCCTGTCCGGGCCGGCGGCCGGGGCGGTGGGCGCCGCACACGCCGGCGCACGGTCCGGCCATCCCGACCTGCTGTCCTTTGACATGGGCGGCACCTCCTGCGACGTGGCGGTGGTCGACGCGGGCGCGGTCAGGGAAGCATCGGAGCAGGAGATCGCGGGCCGCCCGTTGCAGCTTCCGATGCTCGACGTCCACACGGTCGGCGCCGGCGGCGGGAGCATCGGCTGGGCCGACGCGGGCGGCGCGCTGCGCGTGGGCCCCCGCTCCGCGGGCGCCGTGCCCGGGCCGGCGTGCTACGGCCGCGGAGGGGCCGAGCCCACCGTGACGGACGCGAACCTGGTGCTCGGCTACCTCGGCGCCGACGCCCCGCTCGCGGGCGGGGTACGCCTCGACGAGCGCGCCGCGCGTCGCGCCGTGGAGGAACTCGGGGCGACGCTCGGGCTGGAACTCGAAGATGCCGCGCGCGGCATCGTGCGCGTCGCCGACGAGGAGATGCTGCGGGCGCTGCGCGTCGCGACGGTCGAGCGCGGGATCGACCCGCGACGCCATGCGCTGCTCGCGTTCGGAGGCGCGGGCCCGATGCATGCCGCGAGGCTGGCACAGGAGCTCGGCGTCGAGCGGGTCGTCTGCCCGCGCGCCGCGGGAGTCCTCTCGGCCCTGGGCCTCGCGACCGCGGGCCGCAGGCGGGACGCCGCCCGCACGGTGTTCCTCTCGGAGCGCGACGTCGCCGCGGGGCACGCCGCCACGGCGGTGCGCGAGCTCGCGGAGACGGCGTCGCGCGGACTGACCGGCGCCCGCGTCGACGTGACCTGGGACGTGCGCTATGCGGGCCAGGCGTTCGAGCTCCCCGTGCAGGCGCCCGCCGACGCCGATGTCGCGACCCTGCGCCGGCGGTTCGAGCGCGCGCACGGAGAGCGCTACGGCTACGCGGACCCCGACGGCGCGCTGGAGATAGTCAACCTGCGCGTGACCGCGACGGTGCCCCGCGAGCACGCGGCCGGCGAGCTCCCACCGGCCGCGACGCCGCGTCGCGGCACGCGGAGCGCGGACTTCGACGGGCTCCGTGTGCAGACCGCGGTCCTGGGCGGGCCGCCGGTGGCCGGCGAGCGGCTCGCGGGTCCCGCGATCCTCGAGCTGGAGGAGGCCACGGTGGTCGTGCCGCCCGGGTGGGCGGCTACCTCCGATCCCGCCGGGGCCGTGTTGCTCGATCGCGCGGTGGGAACATGAGCGAGCGCCTCGACCCCGTGACCCTGCAGGTGATGCTCGGCGGCCTGCGCGCGCTCTGCGAGGAGATGGGCGCGGTGCTCGTGCGCGCGGCGCACTCGGCGAACATCAAGGAGCGCAGGGACGCATCGACCGCGCTGTTCGACGCCGCCGGCCGGATGGTGATGCAGGCCGAGCACATTCCCGTGCACCTCGGCGCGATGCCGGACGCGGTCGCCGCCGTCCTCGACCGCGACCACTCCGATGGAGACGTCTGGGTCCTGAACGACCCCTACGCGGGCGGCACCCACCTGCCGGACATCACCGTGATCTCGCCGCTGTTCCGCGCCGGGCGGCATGCCGGCTTCGCCGCCACGCGCGCGCACCACGCCGACGTCGGCGGCGACGTCCCCGGCAGCATGCCCGCGCGCTCGCGGCGGCTCGAGGAAGAGGGAGTGGTGATCCCGCCGACCCTGCTGGGCCGCGAGTGGAAGCTCGACGCGGGCCTGCTCGACTCACTGGTCGCGCGCATGCGGGGCCCGCGCCAGCGCGCCGCGGACCTGCGCGCCCAGCTCGCGGCGAACCGCCTCGCGGCGCGCCGCCTCGACGAGCTCGCCGACCGGCACGGCGACGAGGTCCTGTTCGGTGCGATGGACGAGGTCCTGAGCTACGCGGAGCGCCGCACCCGCGCCTCGATCGCGACGATGCCGGACGGGCGCTACCGCGCCACCGACGTGCTCGAGGACGACGGCTCGGGGGAGCCGTCCGATCTGCGCATCACATGCGAGGTGCGCATCGTGGGCGACCGGCTCGAGGTGGACTTCGCGGGGACCGACCCCCAAAGCGACGGCAACCTCAACTGCCCGCTGTCGGTGACCAAGTCCGCGGTGTTCTATGTGGTGCGCGTGCTGACCGACCCGGACATCCCACCGTCCGCGGGCGCGCATCGCCCGGTGCACGTCTCCGCGCCCGCGGGGACGGTCGTGAACGCACGGCCGCCGGCCGCGGTGGCGGGGGGCAACGTGGAGACCTCGAGCCGCATCGCGGACGTGACGATGGCGGCGCTCGGCCAGGCCGTGCCCGCGCCCGCGGCCGGCCAGGGGACGATGAACAACGTCACCCTCGGCAACGAGCGGTTCACCTACTACGAGACGATCGGCGGCGGGCAGGGCGCCTGCCCGGACGCCGACGGGCCGTCCGCCGTCCACGTCGCGATGAGCAACACGCTCAACACGCCGGTCGAGGCGCTCGAGGTCGAGTTCCCCCTGCGCGTCACCGAGTACGCCGTGCGGCGGGGCTCCGGCGGCGAGGGGGCCCATCACGGCGGCGACGGGGTCGTGCGCGAGGTCGAGGCGCTCGAAGCGATGTCCTTCTCGCTGCTGACCGAGCGCCGCCGGGTCGCCCCCCCGGGCGCCGCGGGCGGCGGGCCCGGCGCGCCGGGCCGCAACGGCCTGCGCCGCCGCGACGGCGGCCGGGTAAGCCTGCCGTCCAAGGCGCAGGGCGCGCTCGACCCCGGCGACCGGCTGCGGATCGAGACCCCGGGCGGCGGCGGGCACGGCCCGGCGAGCGCCTGACGGACAGTCAATCGCGCGGCAGCGCTCCCTCAGGCGGGGGTGACTGACTTGCCGATCAACACTTGGAACTTTTGCGATCAGCCCCTACAATGGACCGCACGTTGGCGGTTTTTCCCGCTGCAGGCGCGTTCTTAGGCGCCTGGACCAAAGGGACGAAGTCCGGATGGGCATGGGCTCCCAGCATCCGAGACCGCCAAGCCAATACTGATGCCAGTAGCTTTCAAAGAATGGGCCGTCACCGTACGGGCGCTCGCCGAGGGCGAGCAGCTCGTGACGCTGCGCAAGGGCGGGATCCGCGAGGAGAACAAGCATTTCGAGGTCGAGCACGACCGCTTCTTCCTCTACCCCACCTTCGATCACCAACGTAACAACCTCGTCAGACAGTCCCACCACCCCGAGCTGCGCCGCGCGCTCGAGGAGGGCGTGTGGGCCGACGGGGAGCCGCCGCCCAAGGCGCTGATCCAGGACGGCGGCATCGAGCAGCCCGACCGCGTGCGGATCCGTGCGTGGGCCGAGGTCCACGAGCACTACGAGGTCTCCGACCCGCGGATCGTCGACTCTCTCAGCCCGTTCCACATCTGGACGCCCGACTACGCGTTCAAGCGGCTGCGCTGGAAGCCGCGGCATCCGCTGCACGTCCTCGTGCTGCGCGTCTACCGGATCCAGCGGCCCGTCACAGTGCGCGTGCGCCCCGAGTACGAGGGGTGCATGTCCTGGGTCGAGATCGACCGGGACCTGCCCTTCGAGGGCACGCCGGTGATCGCCGACGAGGAGTTCGAGCGTGCGGCGGCGGGCATCGAGACGGTCGTGCGCGAGGCAGGCGTGCTCGCCGGCGCAGCCTCGGTCGCCTGAACCAGGCCAGCCGCTCTCTTCACGACGTCGTGCGCGAGGCCTCGCGCGCGCTGGTCCTGGGAATCGGCGGCGGCGGCGACGTGGTCGGCGCGCTCGCGGCCGCGGAGCTTTGCCGCGCGCCTCGGCACCGAGGTCGTGATGGGCGGCGTCACCTGGGAGCGCCGGCCGATCGACCCCGAGCCGGGCCCGCGCTCGGCCGCAGAGATCGTCGACGGGCGCGAGCTCGCCGAGGGCGTGCTGCTGGCCGGGCCCGCACACGCGCACGCGCACAGGCGCGCTGTTCGCCGAGTCCCGCATGGCGGAGCTGCTCGGGGAGCCCACGGTGCTCGTCGATCCGGGCGTGGGCGCCGCGCGCGTCGCGCGCGGGCTCGGAACGTGCGGGCGCGGAGCTGGGCGTCGACCTGTTCGTGTTCGTCGACGTCGGCGGCGACGTGCTCGCCGACGGGACGGAGCCCGGGCTCGCGAGCCCGCTGTGCGACGCGCTGATGCTCGCCGCGGCCGCGCGGCTGCGAGCGCACCGGCGCCGCGGTCGTCGGCGCGATCTTCGGCCCGGGCTGCGACGGCGAGCTCACGCTCGAGGAGCTGCTCGGGCGGCTCGCCCTGCTCGCCGCCGCCGGCGGCCTGCTCGCGATCGAGGCGATGAGCGCCGCGGCGACCGAGGCCGTCGAGCGTGCGGCGCGCGTCGATACCGACCGAGGCAAGCGCGCAGGCCGTGCGCTGCGCGCGCGGCGAGGTCGGCACGACCACGATCCGCGGCGGGCGGCGCACCGTGCACCTCACCCCGTTCGGCGCGACGACCGTCTACCTGGACCCGGCGCGCGCCGTCAACGGCGCCGCGCCGCTGGCGCGCGCGGTCGACGACGCGCGCGACCTCGAGGAGGCGCAATCCCGGCTGAGCGCGCTCGGCGTCCACACCGAGCTCGACTACGAGCGCGAAGCGAGCGACCGGTAGTAGGCTGGCCGCGTGCCCTGGGTAGAGACGCCGTCACTGTCGTTCACGGCCCGCCACGAGGCATCGCAGTCCGACGACGCGCTCGCCGTGCTCGAGGACCTGGAGCAGCACCGCGCGCACCTCGAGCAGCTGCTGCCGCGCGTTCCCGGCAGCGTCACGGTGATCCTGCACGACTCGCCCGTGCAGCTCTACTTCGCAAGCCCCATGCTGGCGCTGACGCGCAGGCTCGCCTCGCGCGCGGCCCGGCGATACATGGTCGGCTGGTACCGCAGGGGCGAGGTCCACACGCTGTCGGGACCGGCGCTGCGAGAGCTCTCCGCGGGGCCGGACTCCGAGCGTGCTCTGCTGCTGAGCCCGCGGCGCGTGTACACGGCCCTCGCGATCGGGACCAACAACCCGCTGCTGCCCCCGCCCGCGCGCCCCGGGGCCCTCGCCCATCTCCTGCGCGAGCCGTGGCTCGCCGACGGGGCCGCCCAGCACTTCAGCGGTCAGGTCCAGTTCATGCGCGCCGCGATCGCGACCCGGCTGCGGGAGGGGCAGGTGCGGTTTCCGCCGAGCCGCCGCGACGCCGGCCTGCTCGGCGGCACGGTCTTCGATCTGCTGCAGCGGGAGCAGGGCGAGCGGGCGTGCGTGCGACTCGCCACCCACCCGGCATCGAGCAAGCGCGCGGCGCTCGAGGAGGCGTTCGGGCGCCCCCCGGCCGAGGTGGCGCGAGCCTGGCGGGAGCACCTCGAGCGCCTCGCGACCCCGGCACCGGCGGTGTCGCCGGCCCTCTAGCGCCGGGCGGCGCGGCGCCGCGGCCGCCGTGGTACGACGACTGCGATGCAACGCCTGACCCGACGCCAGCTGGTCGCGCGCGGCGGCGCCGCCGCCGGCGCGGCGGCACTCGGCTCGCTCGCGCTCGCGCGTGAGCTGAACCGCGCGGTCGACGGCCCACCCGAGCCGCGCACGGCCGCGCGCCCCCTGAAGGGCCTCGCGCTGGGCGGCTTCGGCCCGTTGCGCTCAGAGCACGATCCTCACGACTACCTCGAGTGGGGAAACCGCGCATACGTGCGCTCGAGCCGGACCGACGTGATCCGTCTGCAGGTCTCGTGGCGCTTCCTGCAGCCCCAACCGCCGCCCGACAGGGCGGCCTCCTGGCAGCAGCTGAACCGCGAGCACGGCGACGGCGCGCTGCGCCGCCTCGACCGGCAGATCGCCGCGGCGAACCGTGACGGCGTGCGCGTCATCCTCGGCCTCTACCACTCCTACCCGGAGTGGTCCAACGGCACGGCGCCGGGAGCGGCCGAGCCGGTCACCGGCAAGCCGGCCGACGCCAAGCTGCCCGGCGACCTCTCCCCGGAGGGGCCGTGGAGCTGGTTCGCGTCCTACCTCGCCGCGCGCTACGGCAGCGCCCGGCGCAACGCCACGGGACCCCGGCCCGCCGACGCGCGGCGACGTGAGCGGGCCGGCAACCCGCTGGGCGCGACGATCTGGGGCCTCGAGATCTGCAACGAGCCGAACCTGCTGTGCTGGCCGCAGCAGGGAGTCGCGGACGCCGTCGCCGCGATGGCGACGGCCGCGGCGGGCGCCGTCGCCGGGCGCCCCTACCCCGCGCTGCTGCTCCTGCCGGCGACCTCCGACTATCCCGACGCCGACGTGGTCAAGGACGGCGTGCTCGTCGCCACGGGCTGGCCGGGGTTCACCGCCGCCGTGCTGGACCGGCTGCGCACGCTGACGATCGCCGGCGGCGCCCTGCCGGCGTGGTCGCACCACAACTACCGCGACGTCAAGGCGGCGGACGGTCGCAGCGATCGCGCGCGCGGGGCGATCGGCCTGCTCTCGGAGCATGCCTGGCCCGGCGACCGGCGGCTGTACCTCACGGAGGGCGGCGTCGACCTCGACCGCGTCGGCCCGGAGCACTGCCCGGAGCTCGACCTCCCGGGCTCGGCCGGCCTCCCCGCCCGCGAGCTCTGCCAGGCACGCCTGATTCGCGAGAGCTTCGCCGCGATGAGCACGCCCGACGTCGCCCTCTGGACGCAGTACAAGATCAACGACCAGCGCGCGGACGTCACCACCGCGTCGGGGTTGCGGCGCGACTTCCGGTTCGCCGCGGACGGGACGCCGGTCGGGCCCGGAGCCGAGCGGCCGGCGTGGCAGGTCTGGCGCGACCTCTGAGCCCGCGGGGCCGTCCCTAGACGACGCCCGACAGCCAGATCAGCAGGGCCACGACCCCGGCGCCGAGGAGCACTCCGGCGAGCAGCATGCCCGGCGCCGGGCCGTCGCGCCCGTCCTCGTGGACGGGTCCCGGCTCGTGCACCTCGATCTCGCTCTGCAGCAGCACCTGGCGCGCCACCTCGAGGCCCGACTCCGCGACGAGCACGTCGCGCGGCCCGGCCGCGAGCATGTCGGGGACGTCGAAGCCCGCCGAGCGGCGCAGGGTGCTGGGCACGCCCTCCTCCAGCAGCAGCATCTGTATGAACTCCGCCTCGGGCTGCTGGCGCCCGGTCGCGACGCGTCGCAGGTCGCCGCGGGAGTACTGCGGCTTGATCTTGCGCGCGCGCTGCTGGACATCGGAGGCCTGCTCCTCCGCGCCGACCTCGCCGGCGTAGGTGAGCGGCATCCCGCACTCGGCGCAGAACCGCTCCTCCAGCGGATAACGGATCGCGCAGTGCGGGCACGCGAGGGGCTCGGACATCGCTACTCGACCGTGAGGTCGACCTCGCTCACCTTCGCGTCCTCGATCAGGAAGGTCCTGACGTCGGGTGCGGCCGGGTCCTCGAGGGACACGATCAGCCAGAGCACCCCCGGCCACAGCTCGGCGAAGTTGACGTCCGTCTGGGACGGGTAGGCGCGGCTCTTCGTGTGCGAGTGGTAGAGCCCGAGCGACATCCCGCGATCCTCGATCTCGCCCGTGATGCGCATCACGTCGCGGCCGTCGATCTCGAAGCGCTGCGGGCTGTGATGGATGTTCTCCGTGGGATGAACCGCGACGATCGCGTCGCCGTCGATCCCGAACATCCCGCAGCACTCGTCCGGCGCGTCCGCCCGGGCGTGCTGCACGATCTCCTCGAGGAGCGAGCTCGCGATGCGCATGCGAGCCGCGTGCCTACCACCAGACGGTGGAGTCGACCGCCTCGAGCTCGTCGATCGACTTCGTCCACAGCCCGGCCGACAGGTACTTGTTGCCGTCGTCGGCGACGAGGAACACGACGTTGCCCTCGTCGAGCTCGTTCGCGATGCGGACCGCGACCGACGCGATCGCGCCCGACGAGACGCCGGCGAAGATCCCCTCCTCGAAGAAGAGCTTGCGCGTCCAGATGATCCCGTCGCGGTTGGTGACGATGATCTTGCGGTCGAGCACCGACAGGTCGATGATGGGCGGGATGAAACCATCGTCCAGTGATCGCAGTCCCTGGACGTCCTCACCCTGGAGCGGCTCCGCCGCGACGATCTTCGTCCCTGGGTCATGTTCCTTGAGGCGGCGCCCGTTGCCCATCAGCGTGCCGCCGGTGCCGAGCCCGGCGACGAACGCGGTGACGTCGCCGAGGTCCCTGATGATCTCCGCGGCCGTGCCGTAGTAGTGCGCGTCCGGGTTCGCCTGGTTGCCGTACTGGTAGGGCATGTAGACGCTCGGGTCCTTCTCGGCAAGCTCGAGCGCCAGCTCGACCGCGCCGTTCGAGCCCTTCGAGGCCTCGGAGTAGATCACCTCCGCGCCGTGCATTCGCAGCAGGTCGGTGCGCTCGTGCGTGACGTTCTCGGGCATCACGGCGGTGAACGGATAGCCCTTGAGGCGACAGATCAACGCCAGGGAGATGCCGGTGTTGCCCGACGTCGGCTCGAGGATGCGCTGACCGGGAGCGACGGCGCCCTCGGCCTCGGCGCGCTCGATCATCGACTTCGCCACGCGGTCCTTCACGGACCCCGTCGGGCTGTAGAACTCGAGCTTCGCGAACAGGCGGACGCCCGGCTTGGGGCTGAGCTTCTTGAGCTCGACGATCGGGGTGTCCCCGATCGCCCCGATCACGTCCGGGCAGCATTTGCCCGGCGGCTGGATTGGCCTGGCTTCGAGCATTGCGGAAAGCATAGACGGGGCGACCCGCCGTCAACCCGCCTTTTGGCTGCTAGGGCTGACCGCCCGCCATCGCGGGCAGGATCACGACGGTGTCGTCGGGACCGACGGAGGTGTCGAGGCCCTGCTGCACGCGCACGTCCTCGTCGTTGACGTACACGTTGACGAACCGGTTGAGCTCGCCCCCGTCGGAGAAGAGCTGGCCGCGCGTCTCCGGGTGCTGGTCGGCGAGACCGCTGAGGATGTCGGCCACGGTCGCGCCCGGGACCTCTACCTCGCTCAGGCCGCTCACGGCAGGGCGAAGCACCGGGGGAATCTTGACTGTCGCCATCGCGGCCGGAACCCTAGCCAGCCGCCGCGCAGAGCGCCTCGTAGTCCTCGAACTTCGTGTTCTCGAGGTCGACGCCCTCGCCGCAGGTGGGGCAGCCCTCGACGTCACGCCGCACCTTGAGCTGCGTGAACTGCGTCGAGAGCGCCTCGAACAGGAGCAGTCGCCCGACGAGCGGCTCGCCCTGCTCGATGATCAGCTTGATCACCTCGTTGGCCTGCAGCAGGCCCATGATGCCCGGCAGCACGCCGAGCACGCCGTTGGCACCGCAGGACGGCGCCAGCTCGGCCGGCGGCGGCTGCGGGTACAGGCAGCGGTAGCACGGGCCCTCGTACGGGACGAAGGTCGTGAGCTGCCCGTCGAAGCCGAGGATCGAGGCGTGCACGACCGGCTTGCGCTCGCGCACGGCGGCATCGTTGAGCAGGTAGCGCGTGGGGAAGTTGTCGGCCCCGTCGACGATCACGTCGTAGTCGCGGATCAGGTCGAGCACGTTGTCGCTGTCGAGGCGGATCTGATGCGGAATCACCTCGACGTCCGGGTTGAGCGCCTCGATCGTCTGCTTGGCGGACTCCACCTTGGGGACGCCGATCCGCTGGTTGTTGTGGATCACCTGCCGCTGGAGGTTCGAGAGGTCGACCTCGTCGTTGTCGACGATCCCGAGCGTTCCGACTCCCGCGGCGGCGAGGTACAGGGCGGACGGCGAGCCGAGGCCGCCGGCGCCGATCAGCAGCACCTTGGCCTCGAGCAGCTTCTGCTGGCCGGCGAGCCCGACCTCGGGGATCAGGAGATGACGCGAATAGCGCTCACGCTGCTCGGCGGTGAGCGAGATCGGCTTGTCGAAGTCGTAGCCGCGGTCCTTCCACAGCGTGAAGCCGCCGGTCATCACCGACACGTCCTCGTAGCCGAGCAGCTCCTTCATCGTGATGGCCGCCAGCGCCGAGCGGTTCTGGGTGGAGCAGTAGGCGATCACGGGCCTGCTGCGGTCGGGCACCGCGCCCTCGATCCGGGTCTCCAGGTGTCCGCGCGGCACGTGCACGGCGCCGGGCAGGTGGCCCATCTCGAATTCCTGCTGCTCGCGCACGTCGAGGATCACGGGCGCCAGGGCGGCGTTGCCGTTGGTGGCACGATGGTCGAGCAGCTGCTTGACCTCGGAGGGGTCGAGCTCCTCGATCCGCGCCCGCGCGTCCTTGATCAGCTGCTGTCCTGAAACTGGCCTGGTCTCTGTGCTCACGGTGGCTTCCTCGACTCAGATTGGCTGCTGGTCACCCGAAATTACCCTAATTCCTACCGGCTTTACGAAATATAGCAGCCAGGCGAGGATGTTTCGGGCCGTTTTCCCCGCCCGGCCCACCCCAGAAAAAAGGGCGGCGGCGTCTCTCGACGCCGCCGCCACAGCCCCCTTCATGTTGCCGAAGCTCAGCGAGCCGCGGAACGTGAAGTCGTTGTCCTAGATGCCAAGCGCGCGCAGCCGGCGCACCCGCTCCTCGATCGGGGGGTGGGTCGAGAACAGAGACGCCATGCCACCGCCGCTGAACGGCTTGACGATGTAGAGCGGCTCCGCGGCCTGGTTGACCTGCATCGGCATCGCCTTCGCGCCTGCCTCGAGGCGCTCGAGCGCGTCGGCGAGCGCGTTCGCGCTGCCGCTGATCTTCGCCCCGGTGGCATCCGCGGCGTACTCCCGCTGGCGGGAGATCGCGAGCTGGATGATGGTCGCCGCGATCGGTGCGAGCAGCACCATCGCAAGCGCGCCGACCAGCCCGAGCGGGCTCTCGTCGTCGCCCATGAAGAGCAACGCGTAGCCGAGCCACGTGATGGCGCCGCCGATCGCCGCCGCGACGGTCGTGATCAGCGTGTCGCGGTTGCGGATGTGGGCCAGCTCGTGGGCGATCACGCCGCGCAGCTCGCTCTCGCTGAGCAGCTGCGTGATGCCCTGCGTCACGGCGACGGCGGAGTGCTTGGGGCTACGCCCCGTCGCGAACGCGTTCGGCTGGCTCTGGGGGACCATGTAGAGCCGCGGCATCGGCACGCCGGCCGAGTGCGCCAGCTCGCGCACCATCTGGTACAGGCGCGGTGCCTCCTCCTCGGACAGCGGCTGTGCCCGGCTCATCTTGAGCGCGATCTTGTCCGAGAACCAGAACATGACCAGGTTCAGGGCAAGGCCGATGAACAGGAACGTGAGGGCGGTGCCCGGCCCACCGATCAGGTAACCGATCCCGACGAGGAGACCCGTCAGGGTGGCCAAGAGGATCGTTGTGCGGAGTCCCGCCTTCCAATTTGCTTGAGTTGCTTGGTTCATGTCTCCAAACCACAGACTCAGGGCCTCGCGTGCCCGGTGATGGCTGCCTTGCCGTGTACGAGTATCGTCCAAGCGCGCCGGAATCCCTATGGGGTGGAGACCCGAAATGTCCTCAGGCGCCACCCTAAATAGGCCGACAAAGGGCACTGCCAAGCCATGAAGCGCCCCTCCCTGCTCAGCCAGATCGTCGCGCTCAACCTCCTGATGGTGACCGCGGGCATCCTGGTGTCGATCCTCGCGGGGGGCTTCGACTTCTCGATCGAGGGCCAGCGCTGGCAGTTCCTGGTGCTGGCGATGGCGCTGCTGCTCACCTTCCTGCTCAACACGCTCCTGCTGCGGCGGCGCTTCGAGCCGTTCGAGCGGCTGCTGGCGATGATGGAGCGGGTCGACCTCTCGCGGCCCGGACGCCGGCTCGAGATCGACGCCGAGATGGCGGGGGTATCGACCGACATCCAGCGCCTCGCGGCCACGTTCAACCGGATGCTCGAGCGCCTCGAGAACGAGCGGCGGCGGTCCGGCGAGCTGGTCCTGCGCGCCCAGGAGGAGGAGCGCAAACGCATCGCGCGCGACCTCCACGACGAGGTCAACCAGTCCCTCACGGCCCTGCTGCTGCGCATCGAGGCGGCGGACCAGGACGCGCCCGCGGAGCTGCACGCGCAGCTCGCCGAGGTCAGGGAGCTGGCCGACCAGGCGATGGGCGAGCTGCTCGACCTCGCGCGCCAGCTGCGCCCGACCGCGCTCGACGACCACGGCCTCGTCGCCGCGCTCAAGTCCCACGTGCGCGAGTTCGACCGGCGCGGGCAGGCGAGCGCGAGCTTCTGGGCCGACCCCCGGCTGGGCGAGCTCTCGCCGGACTCCCAGGTGGTCGTCTACAGGGTGGCCCAGGAGGCGCTCGTCAACGCGGCGCGCCATTCGGGTGCCTCGCGCGTCGAGGTGAGCCTCGAGCCCCACGACTCGCGGGTCCGCCTGGAGGTCACCGACAACGGCTCGGGCTTCGCCTTCGCGGAGGAGGGCAAGGGCCTCGGGCTGTCGGGCATGCGCGAGCGCGCGCTGCTCGTCGGCGGCACGCTCGCGATCGACTCGCGGCCGGGCAAGGGCACGTCCGTCGTGCTGGAGGTGCCGGCCGCGCCCGCGGTCGACGGGGCCGTGTCCCAGGAGGCCGCATGAAGATCCTGATCGCCGACGACCACGGCATCGTGCGCTCGGGCGTGAAGCTGCTGCTCGAACGCCAGCCCGACATGGAAGTCGTGGCCGAGGCCGAGGACGGGGTCGACGCGCTCGAGCAGGCGGTGCGGCTCAAGCCGGACGTCGCGGTGCTCGACGTCTCGATGCCGCGCATGACGGGTTTGCAGGCGACCCACGAGATCAAGCAGCAGTCGCCCGACACGCAGGTCCTGATCCTCTCCATGCACGACGACGAGCGCTACCTGTTCGAGGCGCTGCGCGCCGGAGCCGCCGGGTACGTGCTGAAACGGGCCGCCGACAAGGACCTGGTCGACGCCGTGCGCGCGGCCAGCCGGGGCGAGCCGTTCCTGACCTCGACCGCGCAGCAGGCGCTGATCCGCGACTTCATCGACCGCGGGGACCAGCCGGCCGAGCTCAGCCCACGAGAGCAGGAGGTCGTGAAGCTGATCGCGGAGGCACACACCAACCGCGAGATCGCGGAGATCCTCCATCTCTCCGAGAAGACCGTCGAGTCGCACCGCGCCCGCGTGCTCCAGAAGCTCGGGATGCGCGACCGCGTGGAGCTCGTGCGCTACGCGATCAGGCGCGGGCTCGTCGAGCCCTAGTAGAGGACCAGCCGCCCGTCCTCGAACAGGAGTGTCCGGCTCCAGCACGGTGGGCACGACGCGGCCCTGGACCCGAGCCGCTTCAGCCGCACGCTCCGGTCGGCCCGGAACAGGACCTTGCGGTGGCGGTCGCGCGCCACGAAGCGCACGCGCACGGGCCCCGGTCCGTCGAGACCGGCGTGAGCGAGCCGCACCAGATCGCTGCGGGCCGGGAACCGCCGGCACAGGCGCTCGATGCAGGCGGTCACGGTCGCCCCGCGCGGAAGGGTCTCGTGCATGTGGACGACGATGCCCGAGCTGCAACCGGCCGGACCACAGCCCGGGGGCCCGTCCGCGGGCGCGCCCGGGACTCCGAGAACTCCCAGCATCAGCGCCGCTAGGGCGAAAAGCCTCCGCATCGGACGCGACGATACGCCCGTAACCTGTCTGGTGCATGTCCGCCCGTGCCCGTCTCGTGCTGGTCGTGGTCGCGTCGCTCGCGCTCGTCGCCGCGGTGCTGGCCGCGATCGCCGCGAGCGCGAGCCGCGACGACGACGCGGCCGCGGTGGTCGAGGAGGTGAATGCCGCCGGGGTCGAGGGCCCGCGCTCGCCGTTCAAGGGTGCCGTGCGGCCGCCCGCGCCGCCGGGTGACTTCGCGCTGCGCGACCAGGACGGCAAGCTCGTGGACCTCGCGGACCTGCGCGGGTCCGTCGTCGTGCTGAGCCCCACCTACTCCAGATGCGAGGAGTCGTGTCCCGTCGCGGCGCAGCAGATCAGGGGCGCGCTGGACGACCTCTCGGGCGAAGAGCGCGACCGGGTCCGGGCCTTCGCGCTGAGCGTCGATCCGGCGAACGACACGCCCGACTCGGCGCAGGAGTTCCTGCTCTCCCGGCGCCTGCGGGGCTACCTCGACTATCTGATCGGCACCCGCCGCGAGCTACAGCCGGTGTGGCGCGAGTACGGGTTCGCGCCTCAGACCGACGAGCAGGAGCACAACTCCTACGTGCTGCTGATCGACGGTCGCGGGCGCCAGCGGGTCGGGTTCCCGCTCGACTTCCTCACGCCCGAGGCGCTGGCGCACGACCTGCGCCTGCTCGTGCGCGAGGCGGCAGGGGGATGAGGTCGCCCGTTGAGGACGGACAGCCTTCGATCATCGCTCCCGGGCCAAGTCGTAGGTCACCGGCCGCCCTGTGCGACGCGGCCCGCGCGGAGGCATCACGTCGTGGGCGGCGATCTTCTCCGCCGCGAGTTCCGCGTGGGTCTTGGCCGGCAGGTCCACCGGCACCGCGATCAAGAAGCGCTCGTTCATGACCTTGACCACGACGTCCGGCGCGAGGTCGCGCACGAGGTCGAAGTCGAGGTTGGGCATATGCACGAACGTCACGCGGCGAAAGCTCTCCGCCAGGAAAGGCAGCACCCGGACCGCGTACGAATCCCCGTAGACCAGGCACTCGAGGGTGCCCGGGCCCGCCCCTGACTCGTAGGTCATCCTGCGTCCGGTGTTGCGCACGCGGTTGTCCTCGACCAGGCGGACGCGCGGGTCGCGCGCCGTGAGGCGGACGAAGGTCGAGGTGGCCTGAGGCCGCAGCTTTGCCCCGAGGTCGCCGATGTAGGTGAGCTCCTCGACCTCGAACGCGTCGATCGCCGGAACGTCGATCGGGAGTTCGCGTGCGATCTCCTGGAGCAATCCGCTGGTCGCGAGGAATGCGCCGAGGCCACTCCAGTGCGAGCCCGTCCTCGGGTAGGCGTGCGCGTCCTTGCCCGCCTTGAGCGTTTCGAGCGGATACACGACACCTGAATCCATGCCGTGCGCGGCCAAATGTCCCAGCAACTGCTCCACCGGCCGCTCGGACGCAGTCGCGACGCCGTCCGGAAGGTCCTCGGGATAGATCGAGTGCGCGTTGGGGGCGATCAGGAAGAAGTGGCGGATGCCTTGCTGCTCGAAGCCACGCGGTGCGGGTCTCGAGCAGCAGGCGCCACTGGCGCAGCTGCGCTTCCGAGAAGCGGAACTCACCGCGGTGCTGGTCGAGCACCCGGTTCGCGTCGTTGGCGAGGAAGAGGCGACCGTGGCGCCCCTCGACCACCTTGCCGTCCAGCAGCGACGGCGGAAGGTCGAACGTCTCTTCACCGGGCGTCGCGCTCACGCTTCGGCCGCGGCACCATCAGCAGCCGCGGAGGCCTGCGGCGCTTTTGACAGCCGCCCGCTGTTGATGCGCGACGACTTCGTGGTGCGCGGCGGCATCACGTCCCCGGACGCTCGCTTGCCGGCCTCGAGCCGGCGCAGCCCAGGCTCGGCATCGTTCTGGACGACGATCATGCCGCGCTCGGAGGCGACCGTCACCACCACGTCGGGACGTAGCTCGGTCACGAGCTCGTGGCAGAAATAGGAATGTGCCCAGAAAGTGCGCCGGAACGACTCGGCGACGAGCGACATCAGGCGCACGGCGTAGGAATCGCCGAACACGACGCACGTGAGGTCGTTCTCCGTGTCGGCGTTGAACTCGACCAGGCGACCGTGGTTGCGGATGCGGTTGTCATGCACCAGCTCCGCCGCGTGGCTCGATCACGTCCACGTAGACGTAACGGGAAGCGACCGGGGGGTCGAACTTGAGACCGAGATCCCCCGCCCGCTTCTCGAAGGAGAGGTGAATGTCCTCCCGTGCCAGCGTGCGCACGGGCAACAGCTTCGTCATCTGCGCCATCAGCGCGCGGTACCCGACGAAGGCGCCGTACTCCGACCAGTGCGACCCCGTCTTCGGATAGACCAGCTCGTCGCGCTCGGCGATCAGCTCGTCGAGCGGATACACGACGGGCGCCCACGAGTCGCGCTCCCGCAGGCGGTCGAGCACCTGCAGCGCGGGCCGCGTCGCTCCCTGCACGAACCCGTCCGGGAGCATGTCCGCGTACACGGCGTGCGCGTCGGGGGCGATCACGAAGAAGTAGGGGATGCCCTGGAGGTTCAGCCATGCTGCACGCGACTCGAGCAGGTGCTGCCACTGCTCGACCTGCTCGTCCGACAGCAGCCGCTGCCCGGCGTGCTGACCGATCGTGTCGTTGGAGTCGTTGGCCACGAAGAGCCACCCGTCCTTGCCACGCGCGACCTTGTCGTCGAGGCTCGGCAGTGGCAGGTCCAGCCGCCGTTCCTCGGTCGCGGGTTTCCCCGACACCCACTCCGTCTGCTCCTGCTGCACACAAGCATGGTAATCGGGAAACGGGAGGGCCGCTGGTAATCTGACCACTGCACTAGGAATTACGACGACGCCCAGGAGGCGCCTGAGGATGTTCTCGACAAAGTCGGAGTACGGGGTACGCGTGATGGTCCAGCTGGCGCGGCGCAGCGGCGCCGGGCCCGTCTCGCTCGCCGAGATCGCCGACGCCGAGAACCTGCCGCTCCCCTATCTCGAGCAGCTGATGTCGCGGCTGCGGAAGGCCGCCCTCGTGTCGTCGACCCGCGGCGCCCACGGCGGCTACGAGCTTGCCCGGGAGCCCGCCGGCATCACGATGGCGGAGGTGGTCCACGCGCTCGAGGAGACGATCGTCCCGATGCAGTGCGTGAGCGACCTTGGCACGAGCCGGATGCAATGCAACCACGAGCTCGACGGCTACGAGAACTGCGCCACGAAGCTGCTCTGGACCCGGGTCCACGGCGGCATCGAGCGGGCGCTGGAGCAGACCACGCTCGCCGAGCTGGCCGCCTTCGCCGAGCGCGGCGTCGTCACGCCGCCCCGGCCGCGCGCGACCGGCGTCCGCCCGCGCGTGCGCACGACAACCGCCCAACGATCACAGGAGAAGCGAACCGTTCCCAATGGCTGACCTAGAGATCCAGAACCTGCACGTCACAGTCGAGGGCAAGGAGATCCTGCGCGGCGTCGACCTCAAGGTCGACCGCGGCGAGGTACACGCGCTGATGGGCCCGAACGGATCGGGCAAGTCGACCCTCGCGAACACGATCATGGGCCACCCGAGCTACGAGATCACCGGCGGCAAGATCCTCTTCCAGGGCGAGGACTTCACCGAGTCCGAGCCCGACGAGCGCGCCCGCGCGGGCCTCTTCATGGCGTTCCAGTACCCGTCCGCGATCCCCGGCGTGTCGGTGGTCAACTTCCTGCGCACCGCGATCAACGCGCACCGCAAGGCGCGCGGCGAGGACCCGATCAACCTCAAGGAGTTCCGCAAGACGCTCGAGCAGCACATGGAGGTGCTCGGCGTCGACCGCGAGTTCACGCGCCGCTACCTGAACGAGGGCTTCTCAGGAGGCGAGAAGAAGCGCTGCGAGATCCTCCAGATGGCGATCCTCAAGCCCTACGTCGCCGTGCTCGACGAGACCGACTCGGGTCTCGACATCGACGCCCTGCGGGTCGTCGCGAACGCGGTCAACACGATGCGCGGCCCGGACCTGGGCGCGCTGATCATCACGCACTACCAGCGGATCCTGAGCTACATCAAGCCCGACTTCATCCACATCATGCTGAACGGGCGCATCGTCGAGGAGGGGGGCGCGGAGCTTGCCACCCAACTCGAGGAGAAGGGCTACGAGTGGGTCCGCGAGCGCCACGCCGAGGAAGTCCCGGCCTAGGTGGGAGTGGCCACCGCACAGGCAGCGCTGCGCCGCCCGGTCGCGGACATCCGCGCGGACTTCCCGATCCTCGCGCGCGAGTTCGAGGGCAAGCAGCTCGTCTATCTCGACAACGCGGCGACGGCGCAGAAGCCGGAGTCCGTGATCGAGGCGATCGCGTCCTACTACCGGCGTTCGAACGCGAACGTCCACCGCAGCATGCACCAGCTCGCGGAGGAAGCCGAGCGCCTCTACGAGGGCGGTCGCGCGAAGGTCGCCGGGCTGATCGGCGCCCCGGCACGCGAGCTCGTCTTCGTCCGCAACGCGACCGAGGCGATCAACCTGGTGCGCTACAGCTGGGGCCGGGCGAACGTGGGCGAGGGCGACACCGTCGTCATCACCCAGATGGAGCACCACTCGAACGTGGTCCCCTGGCAGCTGCTCTGCTCCGAGCAGGGCGCGCGGCTCGCAGTACCTGCACGTCGACGACCATGGTCGCCTCGACCTCTCCGAGCTGGACGAGGTGCTCGCGGGCGGCCGCGTCCGGCTGGTCGCGGCGGCGCACATCTCCAACGTGCTCGGGACGATCAACCCGGTCGCCGAGATCGCGGAGCGGGCGCATGCGGCCGGGCGCGCTCGTGCTGCTCGACGGCGCCCAGGCCGTGCCGCAGATGCCCGTCGACGTGACCGCGACCGGCGCGGACTTCTACGCGTTCACCGGGCACAAGATGCTGGGCCCGACCGGGATCGGCGCGCTGTGGGCGCGCGCGCGAGCTGCTCGAGGCGATGCCCCCGTTCCTCGGCGGAGGCTCGATGATCAAGGCCGTCGAGGACTATCACTCGACCTGGGCGGCGATCCCCGCGAAGTTCGAGGCCGGCACCCCCGCGATCGCGGAGGGCGTCGGGCTGGGCGCGGCCGCCGACTACCTCGCCGACCTCGGGATGGAGGCGGTCCGCGCGCACGAGCTGGAGCTGACCGCGTATGCGCTCGAGCGCCTCGCGGCGAGTCGCGGGCGTGACGATCTTCGGCCCGCCGGAGGCCGCCGAGCGCGGCAGCCTCGTGAGCTTCGCCGTCGAGGGCATCCACCCGCACGACCTCGCGGAGCTCTGCAACCGCGAGGCCGTCGCGATCAGGGCCGGCCACCACTGCGCGCAGCCGCTGATGCGCCGCCTCGGCGTCCCCGCCACCGCCCGCGCCTCCTTCTCGGTCTACAACACGACGGACGAGGTCGACCGCCTGATCGAGGCCCTGGAGAACGCGAAGAAGGTCTTCGGCGCCTGATGGACCAGCTCTACCGCGAGTTCATCCTCGACCACTACAAGAACCCCCGGAACTTCGGGGACCTCGAGTCGCCCGATGCCGAGTTCCACGACCGCAACCCGCTGTGCGGTGACGAGATGGGCGTCCACATCAAGCTCGAGGGCGACCGCATCGCGGACCTGCGCTTCCACGGCACCGGTTGCGCGATCTCGCAGGCGACGGCGTCGATCATCTCCGACGAGCTGAAGGGCAAGACCGTCGCGGAGGTCGCCGGCCTCGACCGCAACTTCGTGGCCGAAGAGATCGGGATCGAGCTGTCCCCCACCCGCCTGAAGTGCGGCCTGCTCTCGCTGAAGGTCGTGCAGGGCGCGCTGCTGGGTACGGACGAGTGGCCCACGGGTACGCCCGACGAGGACCCGGACGAGGCCGAAGTGGCCCGCCTGCGGAACGAGATATGAGCCGGGCGACGAGCCCGAGGAGCTCCCGGAATTCGCGGCTAAGCGAATTCCGGTGATATTCGTGGGCTAAACTTGACCGCATTACTCGGAAATGACTGAAACCACCACCACAATCGACGTCTGCCCCGCCGCGGAGCTTCCTGTCGGCACGTCGCGCATCGTCGAGTCGGACGGGCGCAAGATCGGCGTCTTCAACTGCGACGGCGCGCTGCACGCGATCGAGGACCGCTGCTCCCATGACGACGGCCCGCTCGCCGAGGGCCCGTTCGACCCCGCCGCCTGCACCGTCGAGTGCCCGCGGCACGGCTCTCTCTTCGACGTGCGCACCGGCAGGCCGCGTACCCTGCCCGCCTACCTTCCCGTCGAGACTTTCCCCGTCCACGTCGTGGACGGGACCATCAAGCTGGAGGTTTCCTGATGGCAACGCCTGAAATCGCAGTCGCCACCCCCGACCAGCTCGAGGGGATCAAGGACTCCTACGAGTACGGCTTCCACGACTCCGAGACGGACTACGCCTTCAAGGCGAAGAAGGGCCTCAGCCGCCAGGTCGTCGAGGACATCTCCTCGCACAAGGACGAGCCGCAGTGGATGCGCGACTTCCGCCTGAAGGCGCTCGAGCACTTCGAGGCGCGGCCCATGCCGAAGTGGGCCGGCGGGCACATGGACGGGATCGACTTCCAGAACATCCATTACTTCGTGCGCGCGTCCGAGAAGCAGGGCCGCACGTGGGACGAGGTCCCCGACGACATCAAGAACACGTTCGACAAGCTGGGCATCCCGGAGGCCGAGAGAAAGTATTTGGCCGGCGTGGGCGCGCAGTATGAGTCCGAGGTCGTCTACCACCAGATCCGCGAGGACCTCGAGAAGCAGGGCGTGATCTTCAAGGACATGGACACCGGCCTGCGCGAGCACGAGGACCTCGTGCGCGAGTACTTCTCGACCGTGATCCCGGCCAACGACAACAAGCTCGCGGCGCTCAACTCGGCCGTGTGGTCGGGCGGGTCGTTCGTCTACGTCCCGCCGGGCGTGCACGTCGAGATGCCGCTGCAGGCCTACTTCCGCATCAACACGGAGAACATGGGCCAGTTCGAGCGCACGCTGATCATCGCCGACGAGGGCTCGTTCGTGCACTACATCGAGGGCTGCACGGCCCCGACCTACACGACGGACTCGCTGCACTCTGCGGTCGTCGAGATCGTCGCCAAGCCGGGCTCACGCGTGCGCTACACGACCATCCAGAACTGGTCGCACAACGTCTACAACCTCGTGACGAAGCGCGCGGTCGCCCACGAAGGCGCCACGATGGAGTGGATCGACGGCAACCTCGGCTCGAAGCTGACGATGAAGTACCCGTCGATCTACCTGCTCGGGCCGGAGGCCCACGGCGAGATCCTGTCGATCGCGTTCGCCGGCAAGGGCCAGCACCAGGACGCGGGCGGCAAGTGCGTCCACGTCGCGCCCCACACGACCTCGACGATCACGTCGAAGTCGATCTCCAAGGACGGCGGGCGCGCGAGCTACCGCGGGTTGCTGGAGGTCGCGCCGGGCGCCGTGAAGGCGAAGTCGAAGGTGGTCTGCGACGCGCTGCTGCTCGACGAGCACTCGCGCTCGGACACGTACCCGACGATCCGGATCGGCGAGGACGACGTCGACGTCGGCCACGAGGCGACCGTCTCGAAGATCGGCGAGGAGCAGCTCTTCTACCTGATGAGCCGCGGCCTCTCCGAGGAGGAGGCGTCGGGCATGATCGTGGGCGGCTTCATCGAGCCCTTCACGCGCGAGCTGCCGATGGAGTACGCGGTCGAGATGAACCGCCTGATCGAGCTGCAGATGGAAGGCTCGATTGGCTAGCGCTGGGCCTGCCACCGCTTCACCCGCGACCGAACCGAGCTGGCTGACAGACCTGCGCGAGCAGGGCCGGGCGCGGTTCGGGGAGATCCGCCTGCCGGTCCAGAAGGACAAGGGCTGGGAGTTCACCGACCTGTCGAGCTTCGACCCCGAGGGGTGGGAGCCCGCCGGCGACGGCGACCTCGACACCCGGCCCGCCCGCGACGCGATCGTTCCCGCGGACGGCCCGGGCGTGCTCCAGGTGGACGGCACGGCGGTGCGGCGCGGCGACCTCCCGGACGGCGTGGTGGTCTCGACGCTCGGCGAGGCGGTCTCGGAGCACGGCGACCTGGTGCAGCCGCACCTCGGGGCGCTGGTGCGCGACCGCGACAAGTTCGCCGCGCAGAACACCGCGGGCTGGCGCGGAGGGCTGTTCGTGCACGTGCGCGCCGGGACCGTGGTGGACGATCCGATCGTCGCGACCGTGATCCAGGCGACCCGGGCTGCGCTGCCGTGGCGCTCGCTGATCGTGGTCGAGGCGGGCGCGCAGGTGACGGTCGCCGAGGAATGGCTGTCCGCCGACGCGGAGCTCGAGGGCTATTTCAACCCGGTCACGGAGCTGGTCGTCGGCGAAGGCGCCTCGGTCGGGTACATGTGCGTGCAGGACCTCTCCGAGCGGGCCTGGATCCTCGGCAGCCAGCGGTCGCAGGTGGCGCGCGACGCCTCGTTGCACTGGGTCGGGCTCGGCCTCGGCTCCGGGCAGGGCAAGCTGCGGATGGAGACCGACATCAACGGCTCCGGGGCGAGCGCGCGCGTGACCGGCGCCTACGCGGTGCACGGGCGCCAGCACATCGACTACGACACCACGCAGGAGCACGCCGCGCCGCACACGACTTCCGACCTCGCCTTCCGCGGGATCCTGCGCGACCGCGCGACCGCGGTGTGGAGCGGCATGATCAAGGTCGATCCCGGCGCGCAGCGCACCGACGCCTTCCAGGAGAGCCGCAACCTGCTGCTCACCGACGGCGCGCACGCGGACGCGATCCCGGGGCTGGAGATCGAGGCCAACGACGTGCGCTGCACCCACGCGGCGACGGTCGCGCGGCTCGACGAGGACCAGCTCTTCTACCTGCAGAGCCGCGGACTCGACCGCGCCGAGGCGCAGCGCCTGCTGGTCGGCGGCTTCCTCGAGGTGATCGCGGGACGGCTCGAGGGCTCCCCGTTCCTGCACGACACGGTGCAGGCCGCGCTCCAGCGCGAGCTGGAAGTGGCGCTCGACTGAAATGAGGCCGGAATTCGCTTAGCCGCGAATTCCGGGAGCTCCGAGGGTTCGAGCGCTCGGCGGAACCACGGAGCTCCCGTCATTTCCGGCTAAGGAAATGGCCCTACGAATCGCGGAGCTCCCGTCATTTCCGGCTAAGGAAATGACGGCCTACTCAGTTCCCCGCCAGGTGAGCCAGGCGAACAGGCCCTGGACCGGCAGGCGGGCCCACAGCAGCGCGGGCGGGAACTTCGGGAACTTCTCGGGGCGCAGCGCCATGTGGATGTTCGCCGGGTAGACCGCGACCAGCGTCGCGAGCAGCCACCAGCGCGACGCCGGGCGCGTGCGGTCCGGGAGCACCGCCAGGCCGCCGGCGAGCTCGGCGATCCCCGCCGCGACGTTGACCTCGCCCTGCCAGCGGTCCAGCGGGGGCGGGACGATCGCCTTGTAGAAGCGCGGCCGGCGGAAGTGGTTCACGCCCGAGGCGATCCAGAAGAGCGCCGCCGCCCAGCGCCAGACACGGTCCATGCCGCGAACCGTAGCCGCCTGACACGATTACCGGCGTGGAGGTCGATCCCGACAACGGCACCGTGCGCATGGACTGGCACCACTACTCCCTCGACCAGGTCGACACCTGGGCGGACCGGATCGTCGAGGCCGCCTGGGAGCACGGCTTCGGCTACGTCGAGTTCGTGCACGGGGCGCCCGACATCGGTACGCGCGGCTCGTTCGGCCGCGTCGGCCAGCCGGCGGGCGGGCGTGGCACGATCAAGGAGCTGCTGCGCAAGCGCCTGTTCGGCAACCGCTGGCACCGCTGGGCGCGCGAGCGGCGTGACGGCATGCACCGCGTCGAGGAGGGCCACATGCTGATCGCCCTGCGCGAGAACCCGCGTCCGCGCAAGAACGCGAAATGGCCGCTCGTTCCTCCCCCGGTGCACGGATGACCGCATGAGACCGACCGCGGAGATCTCCGCCCCCGACTTCCCGCCGGACACGCCCTGGATCAACGCGCCGTTCGTCCGCCTCGGGACCCTGCTCGGCGGCCACGCCCCGCTCGTGTGGTTCTGGGACCTCGCGTCGCTCAACTCCCTGCGCGCGCTGCCCTACCTGCTCGAGTGGCACCGCCGCTACGAGGGCGCCGGGCTGAGGGTGATCGGGGTCCACAGCCCGCAGTTCGACTTCGGCCATGACGCGGGCAACGTCGAGGCCGCCGTGGAGCGGCTCGGGATCCCCTTCCCGGTCGCGGTCGACTCCGAGTACGAGATCTGGAAGCTCTACGGCAACGAGGTCTGGCCCGCGCTCTACCTGTGGGACCGCCGCGGCGTGCTGCGCCACTACCACTTCGGCGAGGGCCTCTACGGGGACACCGAGGCGGCGATCGGCGAGGTCCTGCGCGAGATCGACGAGGAGGTCGCGTTGCCGGAGCCGATGGCGCCGCTGCGCCCCACGGACGCGCCGGGGGCGCTCGTCAAGCCTCCCACTCCCCACACCTACGTCAACTCCGACCGCTCTCCGAGGCCGGTCGCGGCGGGCGAGACACTCCGGATCCGCTACACGGCGGCGGGCGCGGCCGCGGTGCTCGACGGACACGGCCCGGTCGACGTGTGGCTCGACGACGAGCGGATCCGCACGATCGAGCTCGCGGGCCCGCGCCTGTACGAGCTGACCGAGGACGGCGCCCACTCCGAGCACGAGCTGGCGCTCGTGTTCGAGGACGCGGCGCAGGCGTACGCGTTCAGCTTCGTCCCCGGCCTCGCCTGACCCTGCTGTCAGACGCACTTTGCCTTAACGATTAAGTGGGCCGCGGTCCGGGGAGAAAGTGATATACCCCAGCCAATCCCGCGCCCGACCCCCAGACAGGGGCCTGACGCACCTTCGAGGAACTTGAGGGAGGACCCGAGGTGTGCCTTGCGATCCCAGGCCAGATAGTCGAGATGGTCGATGAGGCCAACCGGCTCGCGCGCGTGGACGTCGCCGGGGTCCAGCGCAACGTGAACGTCGGCCTGCTCGACTCCGAGATGGTCGCCGGAGGGACCGCCGGGGTGCAGCCCGGCGACTGGGTCCTGATCCACGTCGGCTTCGCCCTCTCCAAGGTGGACGAGGAAGAGGCGCTCGCGACGCACAAGCTGCTCGAGCAGATGGGCGCGGAGTACGAGCAGGAGCTCGAGGAGCTGAAGGGGAGCGTGATCGAGTGAGGGACGTGGGCTGATGGCGGAGCGCCCTCCCGGCTCCTGCTTCGAGGATCACTGCATCACGTGCGGTGACGTGGGAGTCCCGATGAGGGTGCTGGCCATGGACGATGCGCGTGGCCTCGCGCTGTGCGAGGCGGAGGCCGGCGCCCGCTCGACCGTCGAGATCGGCCTCGTGGACGCGGCCCCGGGAGACCGGCTGCTCGTGCACGCGGGCACCGCCCTGGCGCGGCTCGACGAGGAGGCCGCGCGCGCATGAGGTTCGTGGACGAGTTCCGCGACGCCGAGCTCGGCCGCGCGCTCGCGGGGGAGATCCTGTCGACGCTCGAGCCGGGCCGCCACTACAAGGTGATGGAGGTGTGCGGCGGGCACACGCACTCGATCTACAAGTACGGGATCGACGACCTCCTGCCCGCGAACGTCGAGCTCGTGCACGGCCCGGGCTGCCCCGTGTGCGTGATCCCGATGGGCCGCGTCGACGACGCGATCGCGCTGGCCAAGGAGCCCGGCGTGATCTTCACGTGCTTCGGCGACATGATGCGCGTGCCGGGGTCGCACGGGACGCTGCTCGACGCCAAGGCCGAGGGCGCGGACGTGCGCATGGTCTACTCGCCGCTCGACGCGCTGCGGCTCGCCAAGCAGAACCCCGACCGGGAGGTCGTGTTCTTCGCGATCGGGTTCGAGACCACGGCCCCCTCCACGGCGCTGACGCTGAAGCGCGCGAAGGCCGAGGGCGTGAGGAACTTCTCCTGCGCCTGCAACCACGTGACGATCGTGCCGCCGCTGCGGGCGCTGCTGGAGTCGCCCGACCTGCGCCTCGACGGCTTCATCGGCCCGGGCCACGTCTCGACCGTGGTCGGCGCGCGGCCCGTTCGAGCTTCATCCCGGCCGAGTACGGTCGGCCGGTCGTGATCGCGGGCTTCGAGCCGCTCGACATCCTCCAGGCGATCCAGATGATCCTGGTGCAGCTGCGCGACGAGCGCTGCGAGGTCGAGAACCAGTACAGGCGCGTGGTCCCCTGGGAGGGCAACCTGCGCGCGCTCGAGGCGATGTCCGAGGTGTTCGAGCTGCGCCCCCATTTCGAGTGGCGCGGCCTGGGGTTCATCTCGCAGAGCGCGCTGAAGCTGTCCGGCGCCTACGCCGACCTCGACGCGGAGCTGCGGTTCTCGACGTCCCGGCGTGCGGGTGGCGGACCCGAAGGCCTGCCAGTGCGGCGAGGTCCTGAAGGGCGTGATCAAGCCGTGGGAGTGCAAGGTCTTCGGCACCGCCTGCACGCCCGAGCACGCGATCGGGACCTGCATGGTGTCGCCGGAGGGCGCGTGCGCGGCCTACTACAACTACGGGCGGTTCGCCCGGGAGCGGGAGGTCGTGTGACGAACGCCGACGGCACCGCGGTGACGGGACGCGAGCAGCGCATCCTCGACATCATCGAGACCGCGCGCTCGAAGCGCCCGAAGTTCAAGGACGCGCAGATCACGATGGCGCACGGCGCCGGCGGCAAGGCCACGCAGACCCTGATCGAGGGCCTGCTCGTGCCCGCCTTCGGGTCCGCGGCGCTCGAGGGACTTCCCGACGCGGGCGTCGTGACGATCGAGGGGAGCGACGTCGCGCTCACGACCGACAGCTTCGTCGTCAAGCCGATCCGGTTCCCGGGCGGCTCGATCGGCGAGCTGGCCGTGAACGGAACCGTCAACGACCTCGCCGTCTCGGGCGCGCGGCCGCTTGCACTGAGCCTCTCCCTGGTCCTGGAAGAAGGACTGGCCGCCGACGAGCTGCGCGCCGAAGTGGAGGCCATCGCGGCAGCCGCCCGGGCGGCGCAGGTCGAGATCGTCGCGGGCGACACGAAGGTCGTGGAGCGCGGCCACGCCGACTCGATGTACGTCTGCACGACCGGTCTGGGCCGAGTCGACCCGCGCGCGAGCCTCTCCCCCCGGGCACTGCGCCCGGGCGACCGCGTGCTGCTCTCGGGCCCGGTCGGCGCCCACGGCACGGCGATCATGCTCGCGCGCGGCGAGCTGGGTCTCGAAGCCGAGATCGAGTCCGACACCTGTTCGCTGTGGCCGGCGGCCGACGCGCTGATGGAGTCGGCCGGAGGGTCGCTGCGCTGCATGCGCGACGCCACGCGCGGGGGTGTCGCGTCCGTGCTGAACGAGCTGGCGCGCGCGTCCGGTGTGGCGATGGTCGTGCGCGAGCGCGACGTGCCGGTCGATCCGGCGGTGGCCGGCGCGGCGGAGCTGCTCGGGATCGACCCGATGTACGTCGCGAACGAGGGCAAGCTGGTCGCCTTCGTGGCACCCGAGGCGGCGGAGGGCGCGCTTGCCGCGCTGCGCGCCGTGCCGGGATGCGAGCGCGCCACCGAGATCGGCGAGGTCAAGACCGAGCCCCCGGGGATGGTGCTCGTGGAGACCAGCTTCGGCGGACGGCGCGTGATGGACCAGCTCGTGGGTGACCCCCTCCCGAGGATCTGTTAGCGGGGCCGCCGATGCACGAGCTCGCGATAGCCCAATCCGTGGTTGCGATCGCGGACAGGCATGCGGGCGGGCGCGTGGTGACGCGCGTCGATGTGAAGGTGGGTCATCTGCGGCAGGTCGTGCCCTCGGCCCTGCGCTTCGCCTTCGAGCTGGTCGCCGAGGGCACGGCGCTCGACGGGGCGGAGCTCTGCATCGAAGAGGTGCCGGCGGCGGGCGTGTGCCGCGAGTGCGGCGCGGAGAGCGTGCTGCCCGACTTCCCACTGTGCTGCGCGCGGTGCGGGGGGCTCGACGTCGAGGTGGTGCGGGGCGAGGAGCTGTTGGTCGACTCGCTCGAGATCGAAGAGAAGTCTTTGGAATCCAATCCGGCGAATGGAGGCGGTTATGGCTGAGGCACTGGCTCCCGACGAGCGCGCGAGCGGCGTCGACGAGGTGCACATCCTCTGGATCTCGGAGGGGATGAGCTGCGACGGGGACACGGTCTCCATCACGGCGGCCGGTCAGCCCGCGATCGAGGACGTGCTGCTCGGGGCGATCCCGGGGTTGCCGAAGGTCAACCTGCACAACAAGGTGCTCTCCCCCACGCTCGGCGGCGAGGAGTTCCTGGCGCCGTTCCGCGCGGCCGCCGAGGGCACGCTCGACAAGCCGTTCGTGCTCGTGATCGAGGGGTCGATCCCGAACGAGAACATCAACGGCGACGGCTACTGGACCTCGTTCGGCAACGACCTCGCGACCGGCGAGCCGCTGACGCTGGACTGGTGGCTCGACCGCCTCGCGCCCAAGGCCTGGGGAGTCGTCGCGATCGGGACGTGCGCCACGTACGGCGGGATCCACGCGATGGCCGGCAACCCGACCGGGTGCATGGGCCTGGCCGACTACCTCGGCTGGGACTTCCGCTCCGCCGGCGGCCTGCCGATCGTGAACGTCCCCGGGTGCCCGGTGCAGCCCGAGAACTTCATGGAGACGCTCACCTGGCTGCTGTACCAGGCCGCCGGGCTGGCGCCGGTGATCCCGCTCGACGACCAGCTGCGGCCGCAGTGGATCTTCGGCAAGACCGTGCACGAGGGCTGCGACCGCGCCGGCTACTACGAGCAGGGCGACTTCGCCCGGGACTACAACTCGCCCAAGTGCCAGGTGAAGATCGGCTGCTGGGGGCCGGTCGTCAACTGCAACGTCCCCAAGCGCGGCTGGATGGCGGGCATCGGCGGCTGCCCGAACGTCGGCGGCATCTGCATCGGCTGCACGATGCCCGGCTTCCCCGACAAGTTCATGCCGTTCATGGACCAGCCGCCCGGCGGCGGCCTGTCATCGGCGATCAGCGGCTCCTACGGGCCGCTGATGCGCAGGCTGCGCAGCATCACGAACAAGACCATGAACAAGGAGCCGAAGTGGCGCCACAACCGGTCCGAGCTGACGACCGGATACGAGCCGCGCTGGCGGGCCTAGGCATTCGACGACTTCGACCGAGCTTCGAGGAAGGGGAACCGCAATGGCAATTCGCGAGAGGATCAAGCCGGAGGCCGGCAAGGTCGTCGACATGTCCTGGGACCCGATCACCCGGATCGTCGGGAACCTCGGGATCTACACCAAGATCGACTTCGACAACAACGAGGTGCTCTCGTGCAAGAGCACCTCGTCGCTGTTCCGCGGCTACAGCGTGTTCATGAAGGGCAAGGACCCGCGCGACGCGCACTTCATCACGAGCCGCATCTGCGGCATCTGCGGCGACAACCACGCCGTGTGCTCGCAGTACGCGCAGAACATGGCGTACGGGGTGAAGACCGCCGCCGCTCGGCGAGTGGATCGTGAACCTCGGCGAGGCGGCCGAGTACATCTTCGACCACATCATCTTCCAGGACAACCTCGTGTTCGTGGACTTCTGCGAGCAGATGGTGAAGGAGACGAACCCGAGCGTGCTCGCGAAGGCGGAGAAGGCCGAGGCGCCCGGGCGCGAACGTGCACGGCTACCGCACGATCGCCGACATCATGCGCTCCTACAACCCGTTCGTGGGCGAGACCTACAAGGAAGCGCTCCACATGAGCCGGGTCGGGCGCGAGATGATCTGCCTGATGGAGGGGCGCCACGTGCACCCGTCCACGATCTACCCGGGCGGGGTCGGCACCGTGCCGACCCCGACGCTGTTCACCGACTACCTCAGCCGGCTGCTGCGGTGCCTCGACTTCATCAAGAAGGCCGTCGCGATGAACGACGACGTGTTCGACTTCTTCTACGAGGCCCTGCCCGGGTACGAGGAGGTCGGGCGGCGGCGCATCCTGCTCGGCTGCTGGGGCGCCTTCAACAACCCCGACCACGTCGACTACACGTACAAGAACATGGCCGACTGGGGCAACGAGATGTTCGTCACCCCGGGCGTCGTGGTCGACGGCGAGCTGGTCACGACCAACCTGGTCGACATCAACCTCGGCATCCGGATCCTGCTCGGGCAGCTCCTACTACGACGACTGGGCCAACGAGGAGACGTTCGTCCCGAAGGACCCGCTCGGGAACCCGGTCGACAAGCGCCACCCGTGGAACCAGACCACGATGCCGCAGCCGCAGAAGCGCGACCTCGAGGGCGGCAACTACTCGTGGGTGATGAGCCCGCGCTGGTTCGACAAGCGCACGGGCGACCACCTCGCGCTCGACACCGGCGGCGGCGCGCTCGCGCGCCTGTGGTCGACGGCGCTCGCCGACAAGGTCCACACGCCGTACGTGAACGCGACCGGGTCGGGCGTGACGATCGACCTGCCGAAGACGCCCAACACGCCCGAGACGCGCCTCGAGTGGAAGATCCCGCAGTGGTCGAACGCGATCGAGCGCGACCGCGCGCGGATCTACTTCGTCGCGTACGCGGCCGGCATGGCGATGCACTTCCTCGACCAGGCGCTGAACGAGGTGAGGGCCGGCAACACGAAGGTGTTCGAGGACTTCGACGTCCCGGACGAGGCGATCGGGTGCGGCTTCCACGAGGCCGTGCGCGGCGTGCTCTCGCACCACCTGGTGATCCGCGACGGCAAGATCGCGAACTACCACCCCTATCCGCCGACGCCCTGGAACGGCAGCCCGACGGACTCCTACGGGACCCCCGGTCCCTACGAGGACGCGGTCATGGGCCAGCCGATCTTCGAGGAGAACGGCCCGGACGAGTTCCGGGGCATCGACATCATGCGGGCGGTGCGGAGCTTCGACCCGTGCCTGCCGTGCGGCGTCCACATGTACCTGGGCGGCGGGAAGACGCTCAAGCAGGTGCACTCGCCGATGTTCGGCGCGACGCACGGCGGCTAGGGGGCGGGATGGACGACCTCCAGGCACGCGAGCAGGTCGCGCGGGTCGACGCCCTCCTCGAGGAGGTCGAGGGGTTCGCCGATCCGGCCGCGCGCGACACGGCCACGGAGCTGGTCGCGGCATTGCTCGATCTCTACGGCGAGGGCATCGAGCGGCTCGTGCGGCGCGTGCCGGACCAGTCCGCGCTGGGCGAGGACGAGCTGGTCTCGCACCTGCTGATCCTGCACGGGATCCACCCCGTGCCGGTGGAGGAGCGCGTGCGCGAGGCGCTTGCCGAGGTCCGCCCGTACCTGGACTCGCACGGCGGGGACGTCGAGCTGCTCGCGGTCGAGGGCGGCGTCGTGCGCCTGCGGATGCAGGGGAGCTGCAGCGGGTGCCCTTCCTCGGCGATGACGCTCAAGCTCGCGATCGAGGACGCCGTCCGCAAGCACGCTCCGGAGGTCGCGCGGATCGAGGCCGAGGACGCGGAGCCGGCCCCCGCGGCGGGCGCCGCGCTGATCCAGCTCGCGCCCGCGGCGCCGGGCCGCAACGGCGCCGGCCCCGCCGACGGGGCGTGGGTCACGGCGGGGGTCCTGTCACAGCTGCGCGTGGACGGGACGCTGCTGAAGGAGGTCGGCGGCACGGACGTGCTGTTCTGCCGGGTGGCCGGACAGCTCTACGCCTACCGCCCCTCCTGCGCGCACTGCGAGGCGTCGCTCGAGGACGCCGCGCTGCGCGGCGGCGAGCTGATCTGTGCGCGATGCGACCACACCTACGACCTGCTGCGCGCAGGGCGCTGCCTGGACGCCCCCCGGCTCTACCTCGAGCCGGTTCCGCTGCTCGCCGACGAGGCGGGGCTGGTGAAGGTGGCGCTCGCGGCCCCGGCATGAACGAGGTGACCGGCATCGGTGGCGGCTCGCGGCTCGGCCGCCTCGCCCAGCGCGCCCGGGCCGAGCGCGTCGAGGAGCAGGCGGAGCGCTGTGACCTGTGCGGGGCGCCGATCCCCGCCGAGCACCGGCACCTGCTCGACCTCGAGAGCAGGGAGCTGATGTGCGCCTGCACCGCGTGCAAGATCCTGTTCGACCGCAGCGCCGCCGGCGGCGGCCATTACCGCCTGATCCCCGAACGCAGGCTGCGCCTGGCCGGGTTCGAGTTGGCCGACCCGGCGTGGGAGGAGCTGCGGATCCCCGTCGAGATGGCCTTCTTCTTCCACAGCTCGGCGGCCGAACGGGTCGTGGCCTTCTATCCCGGGCCCGATGGGCGCGACCGAGTCGCTGCTGGGGCTCGACGCGTGGCAGGCGCTGGAGGCGGCGAACCCCGTGCTCGCGCAGATGGAGCCCGACGTGGAGGCGCTGCTGGTGAACCGCGCGCGGGGCGCGCGGGACCACTGGCTCGTGCCGATCGACGACTGCTACGCGCTCGTCGGCCTGATCCGCACGCGCTGGCGCGGGCTCACCGGGGGCAGGCAGGTCTGGGAGGAGATCGGCCGCTTCTTCGAAGCCCTTAACGCACGCTCGCGCATCCTCGAAGGTCAGCTCACCACCTAGAAAGGAGCAGCACATGGCGCACCTCAAAGTCGGCAAGCCGGACGTCGCACCGGACGCGCCGGCGCACACGCCGGGGATCCGCCAGGGGAACTCCCGCGGCAACTACGAGAAGCAGGCCGGCCACCTGCCCGACGGCCGCTCGACCGCGGAGCGCTCGACCGGGATCAACCCGAGGTCGCGAGACCCGATCGACCCGCGCATGCCCAACCTCTCACCGGCGTAGGAGCGGCTTGGAGACGTCCGCGACAGCCAGACCGCCGGTCGGCGGCTCGATGCTCGACCTCGGATTCGCGGTGCGCGGCGCCGCGCCGGTCGCATACGCGGCCGTCCCGACGCTCGGCTTCGAGGTCGAGATCGAAAGCCGCTCCGGGCAGCCGATCCGATCGGTCGCGCTCGACGTCCAGATCCAGATCGCCGCGCGCCGGCGCGCCTACTCCGAAGCCGAGCAGCCCCAGCTCCTGGACGTGTTCGGCGCCCCCGAGCGATGGGCCACGACGCTGCGCACGCTCCCTTGGCTGCGCGTGTCGCAGGTCGTCCCCGCCTTCGTGGGCACGACCGTCGTCGACCTGCAAGTGCCCTGCACGTACGACTTCGAGGTGACGGCCGCGAAGTACCTGGCCGCCCTGCGCGACGGGCGAGGTGCCGCTCGAGCTGCTGTTCGGCGGGACCGTGTTCTACACCGCCGAGAACGGCCTGCTGCAGACCGGCATGATCAACTGGGACAGCGAGGCCGAGTACCGGATGCCGGTCGCCGCGTGGCGCGACACGATGGACATGTACTTCCCCGGCAGCGCCTGGCTGCGGGTGCAGCGCGAGGCGTTCGACCGCCTCTATGCCTACCGGGCACGTCACTCCCTGACGAGCTGGGAGCAGACATTCGACCGCCTGCTGGACGATGAAGCCTGACGCGGACCCGCTCAGGCGGATCGCGAACGCGGTGCTCTACGAGGGCTACGTGCTTTGGCCCTACCGCAAGTCGGCGACCAAGAACCAGCGGCGGTGGACCTTCGGCGGCGTGTATCCGCGCGCGCACAGCGCGGCCCACCCGGACGACCGCTGGACCATGCAGACGCAGTGCCTGGTGGAGGGAGCCGAGCCGCGTGTCGAGGCGGTCGTGCGCTTCCTGCACGTGGTGGAGCGCCGTCTCGCCAGCGCGGGCCGCGACGTGGACGAGCTGACGATCGACGGCGTGCGCCATGTCGCGTGGGACGAGGCGACCGAGCGGGAGGTGAGGGCGCCCGGCCCGATCGAGATACCGGCCGGGGAGAGCGAGGAGGACCTCGGCGGCGGCGACCCTCGTGCGGAGCTGGCGATCGCTCGCAGGGGAGGTCGAGGTCCTCGCCGAGCCGCTCGCCGAGGATCTGCGGCGCGTGACCGTGCGCATCGCGAACACGACGCCGTTCGCCGGGACGGAGCGCGAGGAGGCCCTGCGGCAGACGTTCTGCTCGACGCACACGATCCTGACGGCCGACGGCGGCGCGTTCGTGTCGCTCACCGACCCTCCGGCCGAGCTGCGCGACGAAGCGGAGCGGTGCCGGAACGAGGGCACCTGGCCCGTGCTGGTCGGCGCGCCGGGCGAGCGCCACACGCTGCTCTCCTCGCCGATCATCCTGGGCGACTATCCGCGAGATCGCGCCGGAGAGCCCGGGCGACCTCTTCGACGGAGGCGAGATCGACCAGCTGCTGGTCCTGAACATCCTCAGCCTCACCGACGAGGAGAAGGAGGAGATGCGCGCGGCGGACCCGCGCACGCGGGAGATCCTCGAGCGCACCGAGGCGCTGTCGCGGGAGCAGCTGATGAGCCTGCACGGCGCGATCCGCGAGTTCGGGATGGCACGGCCGCGATGAGCCACTGGGAGCAGCTCGAGCGCCCGGCGCCCGACGCCGTCACGGTCGCGGGCGTCGAGCTGCGCCGCCGCAGCCGCGTGCGCCTGCATCCGCGCCGCGCGGCGGACGTGTTCGACGTGGCGCTGGAGGGCAAGGCGGCGATCGTCGAGGAGATCGTGGAGACGATGGAGGGCGGCGTGCAGCTCGCGGTCACCGTCGAGGACGATCCCGGCAGGGACCTCGGCATCGACCGGCGGATGGGACACCGCTTCTTCTTCGCGCCGGAGGAGGTCGAGCCGCTCGCCGACCCGCCGGCCCGCGCCGGGACGCCGCGCGTGCTGGTCGCGGGCATCGGGAACGTCTTCCTCGGCGACGACGGGTTCGGCGTCGCGGTCGCGTCGCGCCTCGCGCGCAGCAAGCTGCCGCCGGGCGTGGTCGTGGAGGACTTCGGCATCCGCGGCATGGACCTCGCGTACGCGCTGGCCGACTACGACGTGGCGGTGTTCGTGGACGCCTTGCCGCGCGGCAACACGCCGGGCACCCTCTACCTGATCGAGCCCGAGCTGGATGACGACGAGGTCGCGGTCGAGGCACACGGCATGGACCCGGTGAAGGTGCTGTCGCTGGCCCGGCATCTGTCCGAGCGGCTGCCGCGGGTGCTGGTGGTCGGGTGCGAGCCTTCGAGGGTGCTGGACATCGAGCACGACGAGCTGAGTGGGGAGCTGAGCGAGCCCGTGCGCGCGTCGCTGGACGAGGCAACCCGCATGGTCGAGTCGGTGCTCGACGAGCTGGTCAACGAAGGGAAGGAGCGGTCATGAAGGTGTCAGGCATACTCGCGCTCGGCTTGGTGGGCGCCGTGGGAGCCGCGGTCGCCGTACAGTGGCCGGAGATTCAGCGCTACCTGAAGGTCAGGCAGATGTAGGAGGACTGGTTTGCACCGCACGAAGATCAAGATCGTCGAGGACGCCTTCGACGCCAACAACACGATTGCCCGGGCCAACCGCGAGGACTTCGACCGCGCGGAGGTCACGGTCGTCAACATGATGAGCGCCCCGGGCGCCGGGAAGACGACGCTGCTCGAGCGGGTCGTCAAGGATCTCGGCGACGTGCGCGTGGGCGTGCTCGAGGGGGACATCCAGGGCAGCCTCGACGCCGACAGGCTCGCGAGCCTGCACGTCCCGGTGACGCAGATCAACACGGACCCCGGATTCGGCGGCGAATGCCACCTGGACGCGAACATGGTGCGCTCGGCGATCCCCTCGCTCCCCCTGGACGAGCTGGACCTGGTGGTGATCGAGAACGTCGGGAACCTCGTCTGCCCGGCGGAGTTCAAGGTCGGCGAGGACAGTCGCGTGATGGTCGCGTCGGTGACCGAGGGCGAGGACAAGCCGCTCAAGTACCCGCTCATGTTCCGCACGTGCGAGCTGGTGATCGTGAACAAGGTCGATCTGCTGCCGCACCTCGACTTCGACCTCGAGCGCCTGCTCCACAACATCGACAGTGTGAACCCGGGCGTCGAGCGCATGCTCGTGAGCGCCCGTACGGGAGAGGGGATCGAGGGGTGGCGCGACTGGCTCACGCGGGTGGTGGAGCGCACCGGGGCTCCCGTGTGACGCAGGCCGTCGATGCCGGCGTGCTCGAGCGCCGCGTCAACGACCTGCTGGAGCTCCGCACGGACGCCAACGCGCGCTTCTTCGAGGAGCACTCGGAGCGCATCGCGCGGCTGTGCCACCGCATGGCAGAGCGCTTCGCCCGCGACGGCCGGCTGATCGCCCTCGGTCATTCTCCGGCGGACCGCTCCGACGTCCGCCACGTCGCGGTCGAGTTCGTGCATCCGGTGATCGTGGGCAAGCGGGCGCTGCCGGCCTTCGGGCTCCCGGTCGACGGTGGACCGCCCGCGTCGCAGATGTCGCTGCTCGCGGCGCCCGACGACATCGTGATCGCGTTCGGAGACGGTGGCGGCGGCACCGCGGACGCGGTGCGGGCCGCGCGTGCGCGGGGCTGCCTCACGATCGCGTTCGCGCAGGCGGGCGCCGAGTGGGAGTTCGTGCCGTCCGTGGCGGACCCGTTCGTCGCGCAGGAGCTGGTCGAGACCCTCTATCACGTGCTGTGGGAGCTGGTGCACGTGTTCTTCGAGCACCGCGGCCTGCTCGAGGGGCGCACCGCGGGCGCCGTGCACGACGCCGGCGCGGCGAGCTTCCTCTACCCGTTCCTGACGGAGGGCGAGCGCGACCTGGACGAGGTGCTCGCCGACGTGCGCGGCTCCGTCCTGATGAAGGCGGAGGAGGTCGGGGCGCTGCGCCGCCAGACGCTCGGCGAGAACGTCGACGACGCTCGGCGCGGCGGCCGCTTCCCTGCGATCGGCGTTCGAGCGCGGCGGGAAGCTGCTGGCGCTCGGCAACGGCGGCTCGGCGACCGACGCGATGGACGTGGTCGCGGACTTCCGCCACCCGCCGCGGGAGTTGCCGGCCCGCGCGGCGCTCGACCTCACCGAGGACCCGGCGATCCTCACGGCGATCGCGAACGACATCGGCACCGAGGCGATCTTCGCACGCCAGGTGATCGCCTACGGCGGCGCGCGCGACGCCCTGCTGGCGATCTCGACCAGCGGCAACTCGCTGAACGTGATCGCGGCTCTGGGCGAGGCGCGGACCCGCGGCCTGGCGACGATCGCGCTGGTCGGCTACGACGGCGGCCGTGTCGCCGCCGAGGGCCTGGCGGACCATGTCGTCGTGACCCGCTCGCAGCACATCCCACGCATCCAGGAGGCCCAGGCGAGCGCGTACCACGTGCTGCGTGAGCTCGTGGAGCTCGTGTGAAGACCAGCGCCCAGGCGATCCGGACCCGCGCCCGCGTGCTCGGCACGGTGCAGGGCGTGGGCTTTCGCCCGTACGTCTTCAGGCTCGCCGAGGAGCTCTCGCTGTGCGGCCACGTGCTCAACGACGAGCATGGAGTGTCGATCGAGGTGGAAGGCGGCGTGGAGGCCGTCGAGCGCTTCCTCGCGCGGCTGGCGGCCGAGGCGCCGCCGCTGGCGCGCGTGGAGTCGGTCACCACCGAGCCGCTGCCCGCGCGCGGGGACACCTCCTTCGAGATCGTGTCGAGCGCCGGTGGCACCGTGCCCGACGCGCTCGTGAGCGCCGATACCGCGACCTGCGACGCATGCCTGGCGGAGCTGCTCGACCCGGCGGACCGCCGCTTCCGCTACCCGTTCATCAACTGCACCGACTGCGGGCCCCGCTTCACGATCGTGCGCGGAGTCCCCTACGACCGGCCCAACACCACGATGGCGGGCTTCGCGATGTGCGCGCGCTGCCGCGCGGAGTACGAGGACCCGCGCGACCGCCGCTTCCACGCCCAGCCGAACGCCTGCGCGGACTGCGGCCCCGCCGCCACGCTGGTGGACGCCGACGGCGAGGCGCGCGGCGAGCGCGACGCGGTCGAGGGCGCCGCGCGCGCGCTGCGGGACGGCCTGATCGTGGCCGTCAAGGGCATCGGCGGGTTCCACCTGGCCTGCCGCGCCGACAGCGAGCGGGCGGTCGCGGCGCTGCGGGCGCGCAAGCACCGCGAGGACAAGCCGTTCGCCGTGATGGCCGCGAGCGCCGAGGCGGCGACGAGGCTGGCCGACCTCGCCGCCGAGGACCTCGCGCTGCTGTCCTCACGGGCGCGCCCGATCGTGATCGCGCCCCGGCGTCCCGGGGCCGCGCTCGCGGACTCGGTCGCGCCGCGGTCGCACGAGGTCGGCGTGATGCTCCCCTACTCGCCCCTCCACCACCTCCTGCTCGCCGACGCCGGCGTAACGCTCGTGATGACGAGCGGCAACGTCTCCGACGAGCCGATCGCCTACCGCGACGAGGATGCGCTGCGGCGCCTGGGTCCGATCGCGGACCGCTTCCTGCTCCACGACCGCCCGATCGAGACCAGGACCGACGACTCCGTCCGGCGCGCGGCGCGCGTCGCGGGCAGGCGGCAGACGCTGATGCTGCGGCGCTCGCGCGGCCACGTGCCCGAGAGCCTGAGCCTGCCGGTGCCCGCCGCGCGCGCGGTGCTCGCCTGCGGCGCGGAGCTGAAGAGCACCTTCTGCGTGGCACGCGGGACGCGCGCCTGGGTCGGCCCCCATGTGGGCGACCTCGAGAACTACGAGACGCTCGTTTCGTTCCGCGAGGGCGTCGCGCACTTCGAGCGCCTGTTCGCGGTCGAGCCGGAGGTGGTCGCGCACGATCTGCATCCCGGCTATCTCTCCACCGCGTACGCGCACGAGCGCGAGGGCGTCGACCTGGTCGGCGTCCAGCACCACCACGCGCACCTCGCGGCCTGCCTCGCCGAGCACGGCGAGCGCGGGCCCGCCGTGGCGGCGATCTACGACGGAACCGGCTACGGGCCCGACGGGACGATCTGGGGCGGCGAGCTCCTGTACGGCGACCTGCGCTCCTTCGAGCGCCTCGGCCACCTGCGCCCGGTGCGCCTGCCCGGCGGCGCGCAGGCGATCCACCAGCCGTGGCGCATGGCCTGCGCCTGGCTGCACGAGGCGGGCGGCGAGCTTCCCCCGGTCCCGCCCTCCCTGTCGATGTCGGTGGAGCCGGCGCGCTGGGAGGCGGTCGCGCGGATGGCCGCGACCGGAACGGGCTCGCCCGTGACAACCAGCGCCGGGCGCCTGTTCGACGCGGTCGCCGCGCTCTGCGGGCTGCGCACCCTCGTGAACTACGAGGGACAGGCCGCGGCCGAGCTCGAGGCCGCGGCCGACCCGCACGAGACGTCGGCGTACCCGCTGCCGGGGTTCCCCGTGCTCGATCCACGCGAGACGGTGCGCGCGGTCGCGGCCGACGTCGCGGCGGGCATCCCCGTCCCCCTCGTCGCGGCGCGCTTCCACAACGCGCTGGCGCGCGCGACGGCGCGCGCGCTGGCCGCGGCGGCGGAGGCGCGCGGACTCACGACCGCGGTGCTCTCGGGCGGCGTGTTCCAGAACGCGTTGCTGCTGGCGCGCACGTCGGAGCTGCTCGCCGCGGACGGGCTGCGCGTGCTCGTGCCGGAGCGCCTGCCGCCCAACGACGGCGGCATCTCCTACGGCCAGGCGGCCGTCGCCGCGGCGCGTCTAACGCGCGGCGGCGGTGAAGAAGTCGGCCTCCGCCTCGCCGAGCGGCGTGGCGGGCGGGTCGCCGAAGAGCCACTCGCGCGCGATGCGGTGCCAGTTCGCGGTCGCGCCGAGCTGGCCCAGCACCGCCAGCGTGAGACCCTCCATGCGGCGCGCGAACAGCGTTTCGGGCGGCATGGTCTGGCGCCGCATCACCTCCCAGAAGCGCGACTGCGGGCCACCGACGTCGATCATCACCCCGCGCACGTAGTCGCGGTCGATCGTGAACTCGCGGTCGACGGCGTACCAGCCCGCCGCCGCGTCGAAGTGCTCCTGCACCCGCTCGGCGGTGACCACTGGATCGTCGGCGGGGAAGAACCCCATCTCGACGAGCGCGGCGCGCAGCAGCTGCGGCGTCCCCGTCGATCCCGGCCCGCATCACGGCGAGCTCGGCCTCGACCTGCTCGTGCGAGACGCGCTTGGACATGCCGAAGTCGATGAACGCCACGCGGCCGTCGGGCAGGAGCAGGTAGTTGCCGGGGTGCGGGTCGGCGGAGAAGCGCCGCGTGCGGTACAGCGACCCGATGAAGAAGCGGAAGACGATCTCGCCGAAGCGGTCGCGCTCGGGCGCCGGCAGCTGCTTGACCTGGTCGAAGCCGATCCCGTCCATGAACTCGGTGACCAGGACCCGCTCGCCGGACAGCTCGGTGACGACCTCGGGGATCACGACGAACGGGTGGCCGCGCCAGGTTCGCGCGAACGTGCGGTGGGTCTGGGCCTCGACCTCGTAGTCGAGCTCCTCGGTCAGCCGGTCGCGGATCTCCTCCGCCATCGCCTTCGGGTCCATGCCGGGCGCCAGCATCTTCGCCACGCGCAGGAGCAGGCCGAGGTTCTGCACGTCGGCGCGCACCGCGCTCGCGATCCCCGGGTACTGGACCTTGACGGCGACGCGGCGCCCGTCGCGCAGCCGTGCCCGGTAGACCTGGCCGATCGAGGCGGCGGCGAACGCCTCCGTCTCGAACTCCTCGAAGACCTGCTCGAGCGGCTCGCCCGAGATCGGTCTCGATCACCTTGCGCATCTGCTCGAAGGAGACGCGCGGAGCGGAGTCGCGCAGCTGCGCGAGCTTGGCCTCGAGGCGCTCGTGCGCCTCCTTCGGCAGCGCCCCGGTGTCGACGAACGACGCGACCTGGCCGATCTTCATCGCCGCGCCCTTCATCTGCCCGAGCACGTCGAGGACGCGCTCCGCGGCCTGCAGCTGGCGGCGCTCGGCGGCCTCGCGCCGGCGCTGCTCGGAGCGCGTCAGGTCGGCCGCGCGAGCCGCGTAGGCACGCGCCGCCTGGCCGCCCGCGAGCCCGCCGAGCTTCGCGGTGCGCCGCAGCCGGCCTTTCGGGATCGAGTTCTCGTCGCGCGCCATCTCTGCCTTGACGGTACCGGGCGAGCCCCCCGCGCCGGATCAATTTCCCTGGGCAGGCAGCTTCAGGCGCTTGAGGGCGACCGCGTTGAGCGCGACGATCACGCTCGAGCCCGACATCGAGATCGCGCCGACCTCGGGGCGCAGCACGATGCCGACGGGCTCGAGCACACCGGCGGCGATCGGCAGGGCAAGGGAGTTGTAGCCGACCGCCCAGGCCAGGTTCTGGCGCATCTTGCGCACCGTTCCGCGGCTGATCTCGATCGCGGTCGCGACGTCCAGCGGGTCCGAGCGCATCAGCACGACGTCGGCCGTCTCGACGGCCACGTCCGTGCCCGCGCCGATCGCGATCCCGACGTCGGCCTGTGCGAGCGCCGGGGCGTCGTTCACGCCGTCGCCGACCATCGCCACCTTGCGCCCCTGCGCCTGCAGCTCGGCGACCTTCGCGGCCTTCTCGGCCGGCAGGACCTCGGCGATCACCTCCTCGACCCCCACTTCGGCCGCGACGCGCTCGGCGGTCGCACGTGTGTCCCCGGAGAGCATCACAGGGCGCACGCCCAGCTCCTTCAGCGCGCGCACCGCCTCGGCGGCCGTCTCGCGCGGAGCGTCGGCGATCGCGATCACGGCCGCCGCGCGGCCGTCGATCGCGACCTGCACGGTCGTGCGCCCCTCGCCGGCCAACTCGGCCGCGCGCGGCTCGAGCCCGTCGAGGTCGATCCCCTCGCGCGCGAGCAGCCGCGCGTTGCCGATCGTGACGCGACGGCCCTCGACGCTCGCGGTCGCGCCGTGACCGGGAACAGCCTCGAACGAGTCGGCCCGCGGCGGCTCGAGGCCGCGCGCCCGCGCCGCGGACACGATCGCGTCCGCGAGCGGATGCTCGCTCTCGGCCTCCACTGAGGCGGCGATCCGCAAGGACCTCGTCCTCGGTCATGCCGTCGGCGGTGGCGACCGCGACGACCTCGGGCTCGCCGCGGGTGAGCGTGCCGGTCTTGTCGAGCACGACCGTGTCGAGGCGCGAGCCCTCCTCGAGTGCCATCGCGTGCTTGAAGAGGATCCCGCGCCTCGCGCCCAGGCCGGAGCCGACCATGATCGCCGTCGGCGTCGCCAGGCCGAGCGCGTCGGGGCACGTGATCACGACCACCGTTATGGCGAACAGCAGCGCGTCCTGGACGTCGCGTCCGACGACCCCCCACCACACGAGGAAGGTCAGCGCGCCGCCGATCGAGCGCGACCAGCACGAGCCAGAAGGCGGCCCGGTCGGCAAGCCGCTGGCCGGGCGCCTTCGAGTTCTGGGCCTCCTGCACGAGCTGCACGATCTGCGCCAGCGCGGTGTCGGAGCCGACGGCGGTCGCGCGGGCGCGCATGGTCCCGTTCTTGTTGATCGTCCCGCCCACGAGGCGGTCGCCCGGCCCCTTGTGCACCGGCAGGCTCTCCCCGGTGACGGTCGACTCGTCGACGTCGCTCTCCCCCTCGAGCACCTCGCCGTCGACCGGGACCTTGGCACCGGGCCGGATCAGCAGCAGGTCCCCGACGCTCACCTCAGCCGTCGGGACCTCGACCGGGCTCGCCGTCGCGGATCACGGTCGCCTTCGGAGGCGCGAGGTCGAGCAGCGCGCGGATCGCGTCGTTCGCGCCGCCCCGCGCGCGCATCTCGAACCAGTGGCCGAGCAGCACGAACGAGGCGAGCAGCGCGCCCGCCTCGTAGAAGACTTCGCCCTCGATGAAGAACGTCACCGCGACCGAGTAGACCCACGCGGTGCCGATCGCGACGGCGACCAGGACCATCATGTCGAGCGTTCTGGCGCGCAGCGCGATCAGCGCGCCCTTGAAGAAGATCGACGAGGCGTAGAGGACCACTGGGAGGCTGAGCAGCAGCTCCCAGATCTCGCGCTTCATCCCGAACGGCGTGGCCAGTTCCGTGCCGAGCAGGCTTGTGCCGACCTCGGACCACAGGACGATCGGCACGGTGAACACGAGCGCCACCAGGAAGCGGTTGCGCATGTCGCGCGCCATGTCCGCCATCGACATGCCCGCGTGACCGCCGTGGCCCTGGCCGTGCGCCTCGTCGGCGCGCTGCGCCGCGGCGTGATCGTGCGGCCCATGATCGGGGCTGACGAGCGGGTCGCAGACGTGGCCCGGCGCCGACTGGCCGGCACAGTGGTATCCGCACTGCTCGACCCACTCACGCAGCTCCGTGAGCGAGGTGCGCTCGGGATCGAACGTGACGTTCGCGGTCTGGGCGACGGGGTTTGCCTCGACCGCAATCACGCCCGGCCGGTTCCCCAGCACCCGCTCGACGACCGCCTTCTCGCTCGCGTAGTGCAGCCCGCCCACGTGCAGGACCGCGATCGCGGCCTCGCGGGTGGCGGTGCTCATCGCATCCGGGCGAAGCGCTCGACCGCCTCGAGCAGCTCTTCCGCCTTGGCCTCGGCCTCCTCGCCGCCGCTCACCATCGCGTCGCGGACGCAGCCCTGGACGTGGCTGTCGAGGACCTTCAGCCCCACTCGGTCGAGCGCCGTGGTGACCGCCGAGAGCTGCGTGAGGATGTCCACGCAGTACTTGTCCTCATCCACCATGCGCTGGATCCCGCGCACCTGGCCCTCGATCCGGGCCAGGCGGTTGAGCAGGTCGCGGCGCTCCTGGTCATCGAGACTGGCCATTGAAACCTCCTTGGTGGTCGGGGACCCTGCGCCTGAAGGCGCGCAGCCGCAGGGCGTTGGCGACGACGGTGACCGACGAAGCCGCCATCGCGGCGGACGCCAGGATCGGATCGAGCAGCACACCCCAGAGCGGGTAGAGGACCCCGGCGGCGACCGGGATCAGCGTGACGTTGTAGACGAACGCGCCGGCGAGGTTCTGCTTGATGGTGCGCATTGTGCGGTGGGAGAGCTCGAGCGCCATCGGCACGCCCCGCAGGTCGCCTGAGATCAGCGTGAGGTCGGACGCCTCCATTGCGATGTCCGTGCCGGTCCCGATCGCGATCCCGACGTCCGCCTGGGCGAGCGCGGGCGCATCGTTGATCCCGTCGCCCACCATCGCGACATGCCGGCCCTGCTCCTGGAGCCGCTTGACCTCGGTCACCTTCTGTCCGGGCAGCACCTCGGCCAGCACGCGGTCGATGCCCGCCTGGCCGGCGATCGCCTCCGCGGTCCTGCGGTTGTCGCCGGTCACCATCGCGACCGCGAGCCCGAGCGCTTGCAGCCGGGCAACGGCGTCCGCGGCCTCGTCCCTGATCGTGTCGGCGATCGCGATCACCCCTGCGGCCTCGCCGTCGACGGCCACGTGGACCGCCGTCTTGCCCTCCAGCTCGAGGCGCTCGGCGTCCGCGCGCAGCGGCGTCACGTCGATGCGGAGCTCCCGCATGTGGCGGGCGCTTCCGACGACAACGCGAGCGCCCTGCACCGTCGCCGCGACGCCGTGCCCGACCGCGGCCTGGAAGTCGTCGACGGCCGGTAGATCGATGCCGTCTTCACGCGCGCGCCGCACGATCGCCTCGCCCAGCGGGTGCTCGGAGCGCGACTCCGCCGCGGCGGCAACCGAGAGCAGGCGATCGAGCTCGGTCCTCAGCGGGACCACGTCCGTCACCTTCGGCTCGCCCCGCGTCAGCGTTCCGGTCTTGTCGAGCACCACGGTGTCGAGCGTGCGTGCCGTCTCGAGCGCCTCAGCGCCGCGCACGAGGATGCCCATCTCGGCGCCGCGTCCCGTGCCGACCATGATCGCCGTCGGCGTCGCCAGCCCGAGCGCGCAGGGGCAGGCGATGATCAGGACGGCGACGAACGCGAGCATCGCGCTCGTGAAGCTCGAGCCGGCCAGCAGCCAGACCGCGAACGAGAGCACGGCGACCGCGATCACGACCGGCACGAAACGCGCGGACACGCGGTCGGCGAGCCGTTGGATCGGCGCCTTCGATCCCTGCGCCTCCTCGACGAGGCGGACGATCTGGGCCAGCGCGGTCTCCCTGCCGACCTTCGTGGCGCGGAAGCGGATCGCGCCGGCCCTGTTGACCGTGGCCCCGATCACCTCGTCGCCGGGCGCCTTCTCGACCGGCACGCTCTCGCCGGTCAGCATCGACTCGTCGATCGTCGAGTGCCCCTCGATCACGGTGCCGTCGACCGGCACCTTCTCGCCCGGGCGCACGAGCACCTCGTCGCCGGGCCGGACCTCGTCGACCGCGACCTCGCAGCTCCGTGCCGTCGCGAACGATCCGCGCCGTGCGCGGCTGCAGGCCGAGCAGCTTCTTGATCGCCTCGGTCGTGCCCGCGCGCGCCCTCGCCTCGAGCAGCCGGCCGAGCAGGATCAGGGCGATGATCACAGCCGCGGTGTCGAAGTAGACGTCCGGCAGCTCGCCCGCGGGCTCGAAGACCCGCGGAGCGATGGTCGCGACGAGGCTGTACAGGTACGCGGCGCTGGTGCCGACGGCGATCAGCGTGTTCATGTCGGCGGTCCCGTGACGCCCCACCTTCCAGGCGCCGGCGTAGAACTGCGATCCGGCCCAGAACTGGACCGGGGTGGCAAGCGCCAGCATCACCCACATCGTGGCGCGCTCGCCGAACGGCGACCAGGCGAAGGCCAGCACGAGCAGCAGCGCGCCCGTCACCGCCGCGAAGGCGAACTTGGCCCTCAGCAGGCCGAGCTCGCGCCGCGCGCGCTCCTCCTGATCTGCGGGCCGCGATCGTCCTTCGGTCGAAATCGCCCGCTCGTCGCCTCCGCCGTCGGTCCGCAGGCGAGCGTCGTAGCCCGCCCTGTCGACCGCATCCTCGAGCACGCGCGGATCGAGATCCACGCCCCTGACGGTCGCCCGTCCGGTTGCGAGGTTGACGGATGCCTCGGTGACTCCGTCCACGTGTCGCACGGCATCCTCGATGCGGCTCACGCACGAGGCGCAGTGCATGCCTTCGACCTCGAGCTCGAGGCGATCGGGGTCTGCGGCCCGCTTTGTGTCGACGGTGGTCATCGCGCCTGAAGAGTATATACCCCTACTGGGTATTACGCCGATTTCCCCCATTCGGGTTCCGTATCCCCTACGGATACCCCCGGTGGGTGTCAAGGGTAGCGTGCGGTGTCAGACGCCGGCAGGCGGCGAGGAGGCCCGCAGGAGTTGCCTTGAACCATCGAATTCACTTGCGTCGCAGGGTCCCGATCGGGCGGCGGCAGCTCACCCATGAGCCGGTCAAGCTCGTCCTCGCCCTGCTCGGCGTGGCACTCGCCGTCGCGCTGGTCGGGCTCTTGTTCGGCCTGCGCGAAGGCATCAACCGGCAGGTCTCCACGTTCGAGGACAACGCGGGCGCCGACGTCTACGTCGCGGCCAAGGGAACGCGCGACTTCCCGACCTCGGGCTCCTCCACCCTGCCCGCGTCCCTTGCCCGCCGGGTGAGCGCGGTGCCCGGGGTCGCGGAGGCTGCTCCCGTGACGAGCTCACTTGGGATTCTCACGCTCCACGACAAGCGCGTCGCCACGTTGCTGGTCGGCTACGAGCCCGGGCAACTGGGCCAGCCCTGGGACATGGCCGAGGGCCGGCGTCCATCTCAAGCCGGGGAGATCGCGGTCGACCGCGTGATGGCAGATGCGCACGGACTCGATCCGGGCGACATGGTGCGTGTGCGTGGCCGGCCCCTACGCGTGGTCGGCCTCACCGACGGGACCGCCGCCTGGATGACGCCGCTGATCTTCGTCACGCGGGAGACGGCCAACGCGCTCGAAGGGCTGGGCGACAGCGCGCGATTCGTGCTCGTGAGGGGCGCGGACGGGCGGTCGCTCGCCGCACGCATCGCCGGCCGCTTCCCCGCTCTCAACGTGATGACGCGCGAGGAGCTGAGGGCAAACGACCGCGAGCTCCTGTCGCGCTCGTTCAACTCGCCGTTGCTCGTCATGGTGCTGATCGCGCTGGGGGTGGGCGCACTCGTGATCGGGCTCACGACCTACGGATTCGTGGCCGACCGCCGCCGCGAGTTCGGCTCGCTGAAGGCGATCGGCGAGCGCAACGGCCGCCTCTACCGCCTCGTCGCGGGGCAGGCGGTCGCGATCGCCGCCGTGGGGCTGGCGGGGGGCATCGCATTGCGCCTCGCGGCAGGATCGACCATCCATGCCGTCTCGCCCAAGTTCCTGTTCGTCGCCCTGCCGGCTCACTACGCGATCCTGGTCGGAGCCGCCCTGGCCATGGCCCTGGCCGGCGCACTCGTCCCGGTCCGCGTGCTGGCCCGGCTCGACCCCCAGGAGGTGTTCCGCCGGTGACCGGCACGGTCCCGCTTGCGCGCCGCAACCTGCTGCGCCAGCGCATGCGCTTCCTCCTCAGCGTCGGAGGAGTCGGAATGGCCCTACTGCTGATCCTCTCGCTCCAAGCGATCTACAACGCGATCCTCGACCAGGTGACCGCCTACCCCGACAACGCCGGCGCGCCCGTGATCGCCTCGCAGCGCGGCGTCCAGACCATGCACATGTCGAGCTCGGCGATCCCGCTCGAGGTCGTGCGGACGCTGGAACGTGACCCACGGGTCGAGCGGGCGGCGCCGATCCTGTACGTGTCGGTCGTCCTCGGTGAGCAGCAGCCGGTCGTGAGCTACCTGATCGGTTACCGGGACGAGGGCGGCCCGTGGGCGATGGCAAAGGGATCGTCCCGTCCCCGCGGAGACGAGATCGTGCTCGACGAGCAGACTGCCGACCGCCTCGGGGCCAGGCTTGGATCACGGGTGACCGTGCTCGGACGCAGGCTGCGGATCGTCGGCCTCGCCAGGGACACCACCAGCGTGCTGACCACGATCAGCTTCGTCGACTACGCGACGTTCGCCCGCGCGGCCGGACTGCGCGACAGCGCGAGCTATGTCCTGATCTGGCCGCGTGACGGCGTGTCGGCCGGTGACCTCGCCGGCGGGCTCCAGCGCGACTATCCGGTCACCGCCCAGACGCGCGAGGACTTCTCCGAGCAGGAGCGGCAGGTCATCTCAGACATGAGCACGGGCCTGATCCGCGGCATGATCGTGATCGGGTTCGTGGTCGGCCTGGCGGTGGCCGGGCTCAGCATGTACACGGCCACCACCGCCCGCCTGCGCGAGTACGCGGTGTTGAAGGCGATCGGCATGCGGAACGCGCGGCTATATGCCCTGATCTCACGGCAGGCGTTCATGACCGTGGGCGGCGGGCTGGCGCTGGCGCTGGCTCTCCTGTGGGCGCTCGCGGAGGTCGTGCCGCGCCTTTCCGACTCGACGTCGTTCGTGCTCACGCCCGGGTCGCTCGTGCAGGCGATCGCGATCACCACTGCGATCGCCGTGGTCGCCGCGCTCGTCCCGGCACGCCGGGTGGCGCGAGTCGATCCGGCGAGTGTCTACCGCTCATGACCGTCGATACGACCCGAGGCGACCTCGTCGTGGAGGTGAAGGGGCTGCGGCGGAGGTTCGGCCAGGGCGCCTCCGCCGTCGAGGCGGTGCGGGGCGTGGACCTCGAGCTCGCCAAGGGCGAGATCGTGTTGATCATGGGTCCGTCCGGCAGCGGCAAGACCACGCTGCTCTCGATGCTGGGTGCCCTCTTGCGCCCGAGCGCGGGGACCATCCGGGTGGGCGGGGTGGACATCACGTCCCTCACCGAGCACGACTTGCCCGCTCTGCGCGCCGCGCGCATCGGCTTCATCTTCCAGGACTTCAACCTGATGCCCTCGCTCTCGGCGCGCGAGAACGTCGAGGTGAGCCTCAACGTCATGGGTATGCGGGGCAAGGCGGCACGACAACGGGCCGAACGCCTGCTGCGGGATCTCGGGCTCGGCCACCGGCTCGACTTCCTCCCCGGGAAGCTCTCGGGCGGCGAGAGCCAGCGCGTCGCGATCGCGCGTGCGCTCGCGAACGACCCCGATCTCGTGCTCGCCGACGAGCCCACGGCGAACCTCGATTCGAGCATCGGCCGCGAGGTGATGCGCCGGCTGCGAGAGATCGCCAAGCAGCGCGGCCAGAGCGTGCTGATCGTGAGCCACGACGATCGGATCCGCGAGTTCGTCGATCGCGTGCTGTGGCTGGAGGACGGGGTGTTCAAACGCACGCGCTCGCTCGTCAGGGATCCGGTCTGCGGCATGGAGATCGACCCCGCCGAGGCACGCGGCCACGAACGCGTCGGCGAAGTCGACTACTGGTTCTGCTGCGAAGGCTGCCTGGCGGAGTTCCGCGCCAACCGCGAGGGCGGCGCAGGGTAAGGCGTACGGCCGCGCCGGAGAATCACTTGCCGGGGTGGTCGCCCCCGTGACGCGCCATGCGCACCATCATCCAGGCCATCGCACCCATCATCAGGAGGCAAGGCAGCACGAACAACACTCCGACGGCGACGTCGAGGCCGGCCGAAACGCCGACGATCACCACCGCCATCACGGCCACGCACATCCACATCATCTTCATGTGATTTCGCATCGGACTCCTCTCCGGGGGTGAACAGACCGTAGGGCGCGCGCCTCGGGACTGAATCCGCACAATCTACGGTTACTCGCCGGGGAGTTCTGCCTAGGCTTGGGGAGAAGACCACGACGGCGCCGGCGGGCTCTCGGAGGTGAGCTGAATGGCGAAAGCACTGAATGACCTTGTCTTGTTCGCGGACGCCTGGGACATGCACGACGGGGGCGGCGGTTGGTGGGTCGTGATGACGCTGGCCATGGTCCTCTTCTGGGCCTTGGTCATCGCGGGCATCGTCTGGCTCGTGCGGACCGGCGGGCTGGGTGAGAGATCGGGCGGGCGCGCCAAGGGCGCCATGGACCTTCTCGACGAGCGTCTCGCCACAGGCGACATCTCGATCGAGGACTACGAGCGTCGCCGCGAGATCCTGGCCGGCGGACGGAGCTCTACGCACCCGTGATGAAGGAGGGGCGCGAAGCGTGGCGTGGCGAAGCCTGCCGCAATGCGTCCCTCACGGTCCATCCGCGTTAGACTCGCGCCGATGCGGGGGAATTGGGGACTTCGTGCGGTTGCGCTGCTCGCAGTCGGCGCGCTGGGGCTGCACGAGCTGAGCTACTGGCTGATCGACGGCGCCGTCCCAGGCGGGCACGCCCACTCGTACATCCCGCTGGCGGCGGGGCTCGTCACGGTCGTGCTGCTGCTCGCGTGCGCCGGGTTCGCGCGCACGCTCGTCTATGCGATGCGGGGGATCGAGGACGAGGGGCATCCGCCGCGCTTCCGCATCCTGTGGCCGCTCTTCACCGCGGCGCTCCTGACCATCTTCACCCTCCAGGAATGGGTGGAGGCATGGGTCACGCCGGGGCATCCGAGCGGCGTGGGGCACGTAGCCGGCCACGTGGGCATCACGGGCCTCGGGCTCGGCGTCCTGATCGGCGCCCTGATCGCGCTCCTGCTGCGGGGGGCACGCTCCGCGATCTGCGCGATCGCCCGCCGCCGGTCCGTGCGCCGCCCGCGGCGCGTGCCGGCCCCGGTGCCCGCCCTACCGCGCATCTTCGTCCCCCGTCTCGACGTCGTCGCCGGGAACCTCGCCGGCCGCTCACCGCCTCTCACCTCCTAGCCGCCAAGGTCCGCCGCACCGCCGGTGCGGCTGTTGTTGCGCGTCAGAAGGAGGTTGGTAATGGGCCGTAGAGGCCGTATCGGCACGCTCGCGTGCCTCCTGGCATTGTCACTTTTCGTGATCGGCGCCCCCACGGCGCCGGGACATCAGACGGAGACCAACAAGGGTGTCTCGGTCACGATGCACGTGACGCCCGATGACGAGCCCGTGTCGGGTGAGTCGTCCAGGATCATCGTCTCGAAGGTCAGGCCCAGCCGGGGCAGCTTCTCCTGGAAGAGCTGCGCCTGCTACCTGCGCATCTCCGACTCGGCGGGCAACGTCGTGCTCAACCGGAAGGCGAAGCGCACGACCCGGTTCACGTTCCCGCGCGCGACCGCGTACGAGATCGTGTTCACGGGGCGTGTGAAGCGCGGCAGCCGCTTCAAGCGGTTCCGCGCGACGTTCGCGATCCGGGCGAGCTAGAGCGAACACTCAGACAGGAGACGATCGCATGAACCTGACCAGGAAACTGGGGCTGGGCCTCGCCGTGGGATGCACCGCGGCGCTGCTGGCCATCCCCGCAGGCGCGGGCGGGCACGCAACGGTGAGCCCGTTCCAGCCGCAGACCGCACCGCTGACCGCCGCGCGCACGTCGTACGTGGTGCGCGTGCCGAACGAGAAGTTCGCGCAGAACACCTACAAGGTGATCCTGTTCGTCCCGACCGCGCTCCAGGAGGGCATCACGGTCAAGCAGTCCGCCGACTGGTCCGTGCGCCTGCAAGCGCCGTGACACCGGCAAGAAGAACGAGGACGGCGACCCGCTCTACGCGATCACGTCGATCTCGTGGGTGGCGAAGAAGGGCTCGGAGATCAAGCCCGGTTTCTTCGGGGAGTTCTTCCTGCGCTGGCAGAACCCGGTCCAGCCGGGCAAGTTCTGCTTCCCGATCAACCAGTACTACCGGGCGAAGGGCTATGACGACCTCGGCAAGCGGGCGAAGCGCAGCGCGAAGCCCGAGCTGGTGGCGTGGACCGGCCCCTCGAGCGCCGAGTTCCCGGCGTCCTGCGTGACGACGGTCGCGGCCCCCGCGGCGGGTTAGCGGTGGAACGCCGCATCTCGCGGTCGACGAAGCGCGCGCTACGGCGCGCGCTTCCGGCCGCATTGACGATCATCTGCCTGCCGGCCGCCGCCGACGCTTACGGTCACGCCGTCGTGCAACCGTCGGCCTCGCGTCCGGCCGAGCAGCAGGTCTACACGCTGACCGTGCCGAGCGAGCGCAGCTCGGACGTCGTGTCGGTGTCGCTCCAGGTCCCGTCCGAGGTCGAGTCGCTGCTCGTGCGGGAGGCGCCTGGCTGGAAGGTCCGCATCCAGAAGGAAGGTGACCGCGTGGCGGTCGTGCGCTGGTCGGGCAACCGGATCCCGCCGAACCAGTACGACTCCTTCCAGTTCATCGCGCGCAACCCGGTGCGGGAGGGCGAGCTGCAATGGAAGGTGATCCAGCAGTACACGGACGCCACGGACCGCTGGATCGGCCCGCCCGACAGCGAGACGCCGGCAGCGCGCACGCGGATCACGGAGTCGGCCACGCCGGTCGACGCGATCAACACCGAGGCGGGCGGCGCCCCGGCCGAGGCCGGTGCGGGCGCGGCCGCGAGCGCCGCCCCCGCCCAGGGCGGCGGCGAGGAGGACGAGGACGGCGACGCGCTGCCCCTGATCCTCGGCGATCGCCGCGCTGGCGGCCGGGCTCGGAGCGTTGGTCCTGCTGTTCACCAGAAGGCGGCGAGGAGCCACGTGAGGCGGATCATCCTGGGCGCCGTCGGCCTGGCACTCCTGCCGGCGGCGCTCGCCTCGAGCGCGGCGGCCCACGGCGGCAACCCGGACTTCCGCTCCGAGTTCCGGGCGGTGCAACCGGCCGTGCCCGGGCTGTCGGTCGAGGTGCTCAACTACGACGACCGGCTGCTCGTCACCAACCGCACCGGCAAGACCGTGCTGATCCGCGGCTACGAGCGCGAGCCCTACGCGCGGATCAGGGCGGACGGGACGGTCGAGGTCAACCGGCGCTCGCCGTCCCACTACCTCAACGAGGAGCGCTACGGCGGGACGCCGGTGCCGCCCGACGCGGATCCGAAGGCAGCGCCCAGATGGTCGGTGGTCAGCAAGACGGGCCGGTTCGAGACACATGACCATCGCATCCACTGGATGTCGAAGGAGGCGACGCCGCCGCAGGTCACCGACAAGGACAAGCGCACCAAGGTCTTCGACTGGCGCGTGCCGATCGTGGTCGGCACGCGGCCGGCGGCGATCACGGGCACGCTGTTCTGGGAGCCGAGCTCCGGCGGCGGAATTCCGGCCGCGGCGATCTACGCCCTCGCCTTCCTGGCCCTGGCGACGGCTGCGCTGTTCATCGCGACGAGACGCGTTCGTGCGCGGCAGGCTCGCCGTTGAGCGTCGAGCCGATTGCTTCTAGGCTTGTGATAGGCGGCAGCGTTGACACGACCCCGATTGCTCCTGGTCCCACTGCTGACCCAGATCGAGTGGGTCAGCAGGCCGGCGCTCGAGGAGTGGGCGGACGTCGCGTCGTTCGACGCCCCCGGCGTCGGCACGGAGCCCCCGGCTGAAGCCTTCGGTCGCGACGCGATCGCGGCACGCGGGCTCGCGGAGCTCGACCGGAACGGCTGGAACTCCTGCATCGTGGTCGCGGACGGCACCGCGATCGCGACGGCTCTGCGTCTCGCATCCGCCCGCCCCGAGGCGGTGGAGGCGCTCGCGCTCGGCCACGCCCGCCTCTCGGACGACATGGACGGCGAGCGAGCCCCGCGAAATCGCGAGGTGTACGAGGCGCTCGGCCAGCTGCTGCGGGTCGACTACGGGAACTTCGTGCGTTATGGGCTCACGCAATTCACCCTGGGCGCGATGAGCGACGAGCTCACCGCACGGATGATGGAGCGGATCCCGGAGACGATCGTGAAGGCTGCCTGGGACATGGCGGCCCAGCAGGGAGAGCGGTTCGAGCCGGTACTGCGCGAACTCGGCGTGCCGCTCCTGCTGGCGAAGCACGAGGGCTGCCTCGCGGATACCGAGGAAGGCTTCGAGGACGCCGCGGCGGCGTTCCCGGGCGCCCGCACGGTGTCGGTTGCGGAAGCACCCTCCGCGAGCCCGGACTTCGCCGTCGCGCTGCGCTCCTTCGCCGATGACGTCAGGCGCGGGCGCTGAGCAGCTGGCGGATGTCCTTCGGGAGCATGAACCGCACGTCCTCCTCGGTCACCTCCAGCTCGGACACGTCCTCCGCGCCGCGCTCGCGGAAGTAGGCGATCAGCCGCTGCACGAGCTCCTCCGGGGCGCTCGCCCCGGACGTGATGCCGACCGTCTCGACGCCGTCGCAACCACTCCTCCTTCACCTCGTGCTCGTTGTCGATCAGGTAGGAGGCGGCGCCGTGCTGGCGTGCGACCTCCACCAGGCGGTTGGAGTTGGACGAGTTGCGCGAGCCGATCACGAGCACGAGGTCGCAGCGCGGGGCGAGCTGCTTCACGGCGTCCTGGCGGTTCTGCGTCGCGTAACAGATGTCGTCGGTGCGCGGGCCCGACCATGTTCGGGAAGCGCTCGCGCAGCTTGCGGATGATCCCCATCGTCTCGTCGACCGAGAGCGTCGTCTGCGTGATGAACGCGACCTTGTCGGGATTCTCGACCTCGAGGCGCTCGGCGTCGGCCTCGGTCTGGACCAGGAGGATGTGCTCCGGCGCCTCGCCGGTGGTGCCCTCGACCTCCTCGTGGCCCTCGTGCCCGACCAGCACGATCGTGTAGCCGTCCGCCGCGAACTTGCGCGCCTCGACGTGGACCTTGGTCACCAGCGGGCAGGTCGCGTCGATCGTGTTCAGGCCGCGGTGCTCCGCGTTCGCGTGCACGGACGGGGCGACGCCGTGCGCGGAGAACACCACCGTCTCGCCCTCGGGGACCTCGGTCTCCTCGTCGACGAACACGGCGCCGCGTTGCTCGAGGCTCTCGACCACGTGCTTGTTGTGGACGATCTCCTTGCGCACGTAGACCGGCGGGCCGTAGAGGTCGAGCGCCTTCTCGACGGTCTGCACGGCGCGGTCCACGCCCGCGCAGTAGCCGCGCGGCGCGGCGAGCAGGATCTTGCGGGGGCCCGTGGCCATCGGTCCAGTTTAGAGGCGGCCCGGACTCGGCCGGTCAGCGGCGCACGCGGATCACGAAGCTCGCACGGCGCGTCGGCTCGACGTTGCCGGCGAGGTCCTTGGCCCGCACGAAGAACCTGTAGCGCTTGCCGCGCCGGCCGCGCAGGCGGTAGCGCGAGCCCGTCGTCGTGGCGACCAGCTTGACCGCGCTGCCGCGCCGCTCGTAGATCGAGAAGGACTCGATGCCCGCCGGCCGCACCCCCGGCGCCGCCGTGTCACGTCCGCGCCACGAGAGCGTGAACCGGCGCCCGGTGCGCCGGCTGCGGCCACCCCGCCGGCTGGTCTTGGGAGGCACGGTGTCGCCGGCCAGCTCGAGCGCGCGCCTCACGGCCGCCTCCGCGTTGACGATGCCCCAGCCCAGCTCGGTGGTCCAGCCGCTCGCGCCCGCGGCGCGGCTCGCCGTCTGCTTCATCAGGCGCACCACCGACGCCCGGCCCAGGCGGGGGTTTGCCGCGCGCACCAGCGCGACCGCGCCGGCGACCTGCGGAGAGGCCATCGACGTGCCCGAGAGGTAGGCGAAGCGCGGGTCGCCGTTGAAGACGGTGCGGCACGTGGGGCACGGGGGCCCCGGCGGGTTGGAGCCGCCCGTCTCGATCTGCGTCACGTTGGTGGGATACGTGGAGAAGATGCCGCCCCCACGCGTGCCGGTGTCTCCCATCGCGGCGAGCGAGATCTGGGACCCCCGGCCGGCGAACGACGCGCGCGCGCCCGAGGGCTCGGCCGCGGTCACGACGAGCCCCTTGCCCTTCGTGATGACCCGGCCCGTGCCGGTCGGCTGCAGGTCCTTGGCGGGGTGGCCCTGCTCCGGGATCGGAGAGTCGGCAGCCGCGGCGATCAGGACGACGTCGTGAGCGAGGGCGTAGCGCAGCGCCCGCTCCTCGCCCGCGCTGAGGCGCCCGCCACCGAAGCTCATGTTGATCACCCCGGCGCCGCTGCGAGTCGCGTCGATCAGCGAGGCGATCACGCTCGAGCTCGTGAGGTCGCTCTTCTCGAGCACCAGCCGGCAGTCGAGCCCCGCTCCCGCGATGCCGTAGCCGTTGTCCGCGGCGCCGCAGGCCAGTCCGCTGACGTGCGTGCCGTGACCGACCTCGTCCCCGGTGCCGACCGTGGTGGCGTCGAAGTCGCGCGCCGCCTGGACCTTGCCGGCGAGGTCCGGGTGGCCGGAGTCGATGCCGGAGTCGATGATGCCGACGATCGCGCCGGCCCCGCGGCTGAGGTCCCACGCGGCGGGGAAGTGCTGGCTGTGCAGGTACCACTGGTAGGGCCGCCCGAGGGTGGGATCGACGGCGCTCAGCGCCGGGTCGTTCGTGACGGCGCGCGCCTCGTGGCGGATCTCCGGCTCGACCGCGACGACGCCGGGGTCGCGGGCGAGACGGCGCGCCAGCCCGGCGACGGTGGTGCCGGGCGGGACCCGGACGCTCACGACGCCGACCTCGGGGACGGCCGGGCGCGCCCGGCGCAGGCCGTGACGGGCGATCACGGCGCGGGCGGCGGCCCGCGCCGACGCGCGCGCCGAGGCCGAGGCCCCGGGGGCCCGCTCCTCGAGCAGGACCAGCGCGCGGCCCGGGACCGTCTGCTCCCGGGCGAGGGCGCCGTCGGGCACGAGCACGACCAGCGCCATCACCGCCAGCGAAAGACGAAACCTCATTCCCCTCCAGGGTAGGGACACGGACCTCGTTCAGTATCGGTCCGTCCTCCCCCCCGAACTGAACCCATGGACAGTTTTCCTAATGATCCAGACGGCGTAGAGTTGCGGGCGATGGAGGACGGGCGTGAACCGCGTGTGCTCGCGATCGACGCGGGCGGCACGATGACGGACACCTTTGTGGTCGACCGGACGGGGGAGTTCGTGGTCGGCAAGGCCCAGACGACACCCGCGGACGAGGCCGTCGGGTTCATGGCCTCGACCCGCGACGCGCTCGCCTATTGGGACCTCGAGCCGCAGGCCGCGCTGCCGCTGATGGCGTCCGGGATCTACTCGGGCACCGCGATGATCAACCGCCTGCTGGAGCGCAAGGGGCGCCGGGTGGGGCTGATCGTGACCGCCGGCATGGAGGACGGGCTGCGCCTGGAGCGCGGGATCCAGACATACCTCGGGTACCCGTACTCCGACCGGCTGCACGTCGCTACCCACCACCACAACGAGCCGCTGGTGCCGCGCGAGCGCATCCGCGGGGTGCGCGGGCGCGTCGACCTGTTCGGGGACGAGGCGATCCCGTTCTACGAGGACGAGGCCCGCACCGCCGTCGAGGAGCTCGCCGCGGCCGGGGTCGAGGGGATCGTCGTGAACCTGCTCTACAGCTACCGCAACGGCTCGCACGAGGCACGCATCAAGGAGATCGCCGCCGAGGTGGCGCCGGGCATCCCGGTGTTCTGCTCGTCGGAGCTCTACCCCATGCGGCGCGACTTCCCGCGGCTCAACTCGACGCTGATCGAGGCCTACGCGGCGGAGCCGTCCAGGGAGCAGCTCGCGAAGGTCCGCGATGCCACGCGCGAGGCGGGCGCGAAGTTCGACCTGCGCATCATGGCCGCGCACGGCGGCACGATCTCGATCGAGGCGCAGCAGCTCGCGCGCACCCTGATCTCGGGGCCGATCGGCGGCGTGATCGGCGCCCGCTACCTCGCCGACCAGGTGTCCTCGCAGAACGGCGGCGGGTCCCTCGCGTCACGCAACATCGTCTGCACCGACATCGGCGGGACGAGCTTCGACATCGCCCTGATCACCGACGGCGAGTTCAACATCCGCCAGATCCCCGACATCGGGCGGTTCCTGCTGAACCTCCCGCTGGTGCAGGTCGACTCGATCGGCGCGGGCACGGGCTCGTTCGTGCGCATCGACCCCAACTCCGGGCGTCCCGAGCTCGGGCCCGAGTCGGCGGGCGCCGCGATCGGCGTCTCGTGGACCGAAGGCGGCCTCACGACCCCGTCGGTGACGGACCTCAACCTCGTACTCGGCCGCGTGAACCCGGACTACTTCCTCGGCGGCTACGTGAAGCTCGACCTCGAGCGCGCGCGAGCGGCCGTCGCGGAGCAGATCGCCGAGCCGCTCGGGCTCGACGTCGAGCCGGCGGCCGCCGGGATCATCGAGCTGTTCGACGAGACGCTCAAGTACCAGGCCGTGGCGCAGGTCCTGGGCAAGGGCTACTCGCCGGTCGACTACACCCTGCTCTGCTACGGGGGCGGTGGCCCCCTGCACGTCGCGGGCTACACCCACGACGTGCCCTACCGCGACGTCCTCGTGCCGGCGTGGGCCGCCGGCTTCTCCGCGTTCGGGTGCGCGTGCGGCGACTTCGCATACCGCTACGACCTCACGCTCGACCTGCCGATCGAGCCCGGCGCCGACGAGGACCAGCGCCTCGGCGTCGGCATGATGATCGACGGCGGCTGGCAGATGCTGCGCGAGCGGGTGGTGGAGGAGTTCGCCAAGTCGGGCGTCGGCGAGGACCAGATCGAGTTCCGCCACTACGCGCGCATGCAGTACTACGGGCAGCTGAACGACATCGAGATCTATTCGCCGCACCAGGAGATCAGCGAGCCTTCCCACGTGGACGCCCTGATCGCCGCGTTCGAGGACGCCTACGGGAAGCTGTACGCACGCTCGGCGCGGTCGCCGGAGCTCGGCTATCTCGTCACGAACGTGATCGTGACCGGCTCGGCGCCGGTCGAGAAGCCCGCGCTGCCGGAGGAGCCCGAGGTCGGCGGCGAGCCGCCGGCCAAGGGCAGCCGCCCGGTGTGGTGGCGCGAGGGCTGGGAGGAGACGCCGCTCTTCGAGCAGGACCAGATCAAGGCCGGTCAGTCGGTCACGGGGCCCGCGATCATCGAGTCTCCCGCCGACACCTTCGCGATCCCGCCCGGGCGCCGCGCGCGCCTCGACGGGCACCGCATCTTCCATCTCGAGACGACCGAAGGAGCCTAGGACATGGCCGTAGTCGACCGCACACGTGAGCTCGAGCCGCGCGAAGGGCAGCCGATCGGCTGGGAGGGCCGCACCGCGCTGGAGATGCTGACCGAGTCGGAGCGTCTGTTCGCCGAGACCGGGCGCTACTGCGGGATGGACGACCTCGAGCTGAAGTCCGGCGCGCCGATCCGCTTCGAGAAGCTCTTCTCGCGCCTGCGCGGCGGCCTCGTGACCGCGCGCGAGACGGCGCTCAACATCTCCGCCTCCCCGATCGTGAAGGAGATCGGCGAGCTGTGCTTCGCGCTCTACACGCCGGAGGGCGACTCCGTCGCGCTCTCCACGGGGATCATCGTGCACGTCCACACGATGTCGGACGCGATCAAGTACATGATCCGCCAGCGCTACGAGGACAACCCGGGCATCGCGCCGGGCGACATCTTCACCAACAACGACGCGATGATCGGCGACGTCCACAACGCCGACGTGCAGACGATCGTCCCGATCTTCTGGGAGGGCGAGCTGATCGGCTGGGCCGGCGGCGTCACCCACGAGATCGACATCGGCGCGAAGACCCCGGGGTCCGTGCCCGTGGGCCCGATCTCGCGCTTCGAGGACGGCATCGACCTGCCCGCGAAGAAGATCGGCTCCGGCGACGAGCTGTGGCAGGACCACGTGCTCGCGGGCCTGAAGGGCACGCGCACCCCGATGTACTGGACGCTCGACGAGAAGACGCGGCTGGCCGGGTGCCACATGATCCGCGAGGCCGTCGAGCGCGTGATCCTCGAGGAGGGCATCGACACCTACAAGCGCTTCATCCGCGAGGTGATCGAGGACGGCCGCCGCGCCTTCCGCAGCCGCCTGCGCGAGATGACCGTGCCCGGGCCGCTACCGCGCGCCCGCCTTCACCGAGCTGATGTTCGCCAAGGAGGCGCAGCTTCCGAGCTACGCGCGCAAGGACACGATGATGCACGCGCCGGTAGAGCTGCGGATCACCCGCGAGGGCATCATGGAGCTCGACTACGAGGGCGCGTCGTCATGGGGCTACCACTCCGCGAACTGCACGCCCTCCTCGATGCAGGGCGCGCTGTGGGTGCAGCTCACCCAGACGCTGATCTGCAACGACAAGGTCAACGACGGCGCCTACCTCGGCCTCAACTGCAACTTCCCGCCGGGCACGTGGTCGAACCACTCGAACCCGCAGGCCTCGACCGGGAACGCCTGGTTCTTCCTGATCCCCTCCTACACCGGCTTCGTCAAGTCGCTGTCGCGCTCGCTGCAGGCGCGCGGGTTCGTCGAGGAGGTGCTGGCGCCGTACGCGCTCACCGCGAACGCGTTCCAGGGCGGCGGCATCGACCAGTACGGCCGCCAGTCGGCCACGACCAACTTCGGCCTCTCCTGCGTGGGCGGCGGCGGAAAGATGATCCTCGACGGGCTCGACTACGCGGCCGCGATGTGGAACCCCGAGGGCGACATGGGCGACATGGAGATGTGGGAGCTGATCGAGCCGTTCCTCTACCTGAGCCAGCGGGTGAAGCCGAACACCGCCGGGCCCGGCCGCCATCGCGGCGGCTCGGGCTACGAGTGCCTGCGCCTGGCGTGGAAGACGCCGTTCTACGAGATGCAGAACATCGGGCACGGGCGGGTCTTCATCCAGGCGGGGCTGTGGGGCGGCTACCCCGGCGCGACGGGCTACCGCCACAACGTCCGCGGCGCGGACCTGCTGGCGAAGGCCGAGCGCGGCGAGTCCTTCCCGCTGAACGAGCCCGACCCCGCCGACTCGGCGCTGCTGCGCGAGATCGCCGGCGAGCACCTCTTCGACATCGAGACCACGACGCTCCCCGAGGTGTACACGCAGGGCGACCTGTACCTGTGCATGTTCCGCGGCGCGAGCGGCGTCGGCGATCCGCTCGAGCGGCCCTACGAATCCGTGATGGAGGACATCGAGGGGGACTTCCTGCTGCCGCGCTACGCGGAGTCCGTGTACGGCGTCGTCGCGGGCGACGCGGGCGCGACGGAACGGCGCCGCGAGGCGGCCCGGGAGGAGCGAGGCCAGAAGGCCGTGCCGGTGCGCGAGTGGATGAAGGGCGAGCGGCAGCGCATCCTGGACCGCGACATGATCGAGCCCGCGCAGCGCATGTACGCGGAGTCCATGCGGCTCTCCGACAAGTGGGCGCGCGAGTTCAGGGAGTTCTGGGACCTGCCCGACGACTTCGTCTTCGACGTGCCCACCCCCGAGGTCGACCTGACCCTCGCCATACAGGCTGCCGCGGGATGAAGCTCGACAAGGACACGCTGCGGGACCTCGTCGACGAGAAGCTGCCGCGCGGCCAGGTGAGAGCGATCCAGTCCGGCTTCAAGGACGCGGACCGCTTCGACAAGTACGTGGACATCCTCCAGGAGCGCGTCCCCTGGGACGACCGCATCGTGCTCCCGTTCGGCGAACACCTCTACATAGTGAAGCGTCCGACGGGCAAGCCCGTCGACGGCTCGCCGAGGGTCGTACATCGTCAAGTGCGACTGCGGGCACGAGTTCTGCGACTACACCGAGAACTGGAAGCTCGAGGCGCTGATCAACGTGCGCGACTCGGTCGAGTCGCTGCGCGAGATCTACCCGGACAAGATGCACGGCGATCCCGAGTGGAACTCGTTGCGCGAGTACTTCTGCCCGGGGTGCAAGACGCTCCTGGAGGTCGAGGCCGCGCCGCCCGGCTACCCGGTGATCCACGACTTCCTACCCGACCTGGAGGGCTTCTATGAGGACTGGCTGGGCCGCCCGCTTCCCTAGCTTCGTGATCGCGGCGATCGCTGCGTTCGCGTTCGCCGCGCCCACATCCGGGGCGGCGACCTTCTCGTGGATGAACGGCTACGACGAGCCCACGACGCCGGACGGCCTCGACAAGGTCGGCGTGCTCAAGGAGGGGCCTGCCGATGCCAGGAAGGTCCTCATCCTCGTGCCCGGCACCTCCGGCGGCGCCGGCTACCTCGAGCCCGTCGCACGCGACATCGTCGGCAAGGCGAAGGACTGGCAGGTGTGGTCGATCGAGCGCAGGGAGAACCTGTTCGAGGACCACTCCATGGCCGACCGCGTGAAGCGCGGCGAGGCCACGGCCCAGCAGCTCTTCGACTACTACCTCGGGTGGTTCACGAACCCGAGCGTCACAGAGCACTACGCGCTGTCCCTGGGCGGACCGCCGTACACGCGCAAGTGGGGAATGCACGTCGCGGTGGAGGACCTGAAGCGGGTGGTCGACGAGGCGCGGCGGACCAGCCGCGAGGTGGTGCTCGCCGGTCATTCGCTCGGCGGGTCGATCGCGACCGCCTATGCCACGTGGGACTTCGGCGGACGTGCCGGCGGCGAGGACCTCTCGGGACTCGTGCTGGTCGACGGCGCCAGCGGGCCTCCCTCGCTCACGGCCGACCAGGCCACCCAGGCGCTGCAGGCCCTCCAGGGCGAGTCGCCCTGGCTGACCTTCGGCGGCATTCCGCCGCCCTTCGCCGGCCTGTTCAACATCGTCGGCTCCGGCCTCGCGAAGGTCGCGCCGAACACGGCCTCGATCCTCCAGGGTTGGCCGCTGCTCCCGGCCTTCCTGCGGCCGTCCGTGCCGGTCACCAACGAGGCGGGCTACGGGTTCGGCCTGGACACGGAGACCTCTCCCCCGGCGCTCGCCGCCGCCCAGGTGCACGCCGGCCATCTGGCCGCGAGCGGCGATCCGCGCGGCTGGGACGGCGCCGGCGAGATCAGCCCGATCCAGCGCGTGGCGGACATGTTCTTCGGGACCGGCCTGCCCGGGCTCGACGGCACCGCCTGGTTCCACCCGCGGCGACTGACGCTCGACTCGGGCGCGGTCGGCGCCGGCATCGCCAACCCCGCACAGCAGGTGCTCGACGTCACCGCGACGCACGGGCGTGACCTGGAGGACCTCCCGGTCTACGCGTTCGGGGCCGCGCTCGGAGGACAGCGGGTGCTCGACGCCGCGCAACTGCTCGCCGACCAGTCGGGGATCCGGGACCACAGGCTCACGCTGGTCAACCGCAGCGCCACCTACGCGCACGTGGATCCGTTCGCGGCCGCGCCGCAAAACGATTTCGTGGACACCCTCCTGCCCTTCCTGAAGAAGACGAAGAAGGTGAAGAACCGCTAGGCGCTTGACTCGGCGAGGTCGTGCCAGGGCGAGAGGTCCCACGCCCCCCTCGCCGCGCCCGACGTCGAGGGCAGCACCCATACCGCGCTCGTCCCGATCGCTCGCTCCTGCCGGCCGTATCCGACGTCGCGTGCTGCCGAGCACCTCGCGCGCCGCGCGCTTGCCGACGAACGCCAGCGCGCGCGGCGCGAACCGCTCCACCTTCTCGATCACCGCGGCCGCGTCGAAGTCCGCCGCGGTCAGGATGCTGTCGCGCCCTACCGCGTGCTTGGCCACGTCGGTGAGGCCGATGCCGAACGCGAGCAGCTCACGGAACTCGAGCGGTTGCAGCTCACGGGGCGTCAGGCCGACCGCGTGCAACACCCGGTAGAAGCGGTTGCCCGGCCCGGCGTAGGGCGCGCCGACGCGCGCGGCCTCGTTCCCCGCCGCGGTCCCGCAGAAGACCACCCGCAGCCCTGGCGCGAGCAGGTCCGGCAGGATGTGGCCCGCTACTTGCGGACCTTCGAGAGGACGATCGTCTGGCCGTTGTGGCAATCGTGCCCGCCGCCCGGACACTCCGGCAGCAGCTCGGGGAGGTCCTTCTTGGCGGCCCGGCGCACGCGCTTCACCTTCTCGCATCCGGAGAGCCGGTCGCGCGGGTCCGCCTTCACGTAGTCGCGCCCGAAGCCGCAGTCGACGAGCTCGCGCACGCCGTTGGCCGAGTTGATCGAGTCGTTGCCGGTGTCGCCGTAATACCGGTTGCGCCCCGGCCCGCCCACGATGGTGTCGCCGCCCCTGCCGCCCGACAGCAGGTCGCGGCCGCTCCCGCCGACGAGCCTGTCCTTTCCGTCCCCGCCGAACAGCGCGTCCTCGCCCTTGCCGCCCACCAGGCGGTCGTTGCCGTCCGCGGCGGCCGAGGTCGCCGGCGGGTCGCCCGCATGGCGCAGCGCCTTCGCGGCGCCGCCTCGCCACCAGGCGGCCGAGTCCTGCTCCGGCGGGTCGAGCGTTCCGCACGCCCCGCCGTACCCGACGTCGGAGCCGGAGCCGAGCGAGATCGTGTCGTTGCCGGCGCCGCCGCAGACCTTGTCGTGCGTGGCCGTGCCCGAAGATCCTGTCCGCGCGCAGGCTTCCCAGGACGAGGCGGAAGTGGCCCGCAGCGCCGTGCGCGTCGCCGTGGCCGGCCGCGCCGTGTGTGTCGCCATGACCGCTCGCTCCGTGATCTTCCCCTCCATGGCCCGGACCGCTGTGGTCGTTCGAGCCGAGGTCGGGCGGAATGTCCGCCGGCGTCGGGATGAACCGCAGCTCGCGCAGGAACACGTTGCTCACGGCGTCGTTGTCGGCGCCGTCGAGGTTGTCGGCATCGGAGGCGAACGCGACGAAGTCCGCGCCGCGCGACATCGCGGGCGCGTACGAGGCCGCGTCCCCGCCCGCGCCTGCCGCGCCCGTCGCCCTGCTGACGAGCGTGGTCGTGCCGTAGAAGGCGTTGCGTACGAAGACGTTGGAGACCTGGTCGTTGTCGGCGTCGCTGAGGTTGTCCGCGGCCGACAGGAAGCTCACCTGCAGGCCGTCGCCCGAGATCGTGGGCGAGGACGACGAGTCCAGCCCGGGCGCACCGGCGCCGTTCGCGCGGCTGAGCAGGGTCGTGCTGCGGCCGGAGATGTGGCGCAGGAAGACGTTCGTGGTGAACGGGGTCACGGTCCCCAGGTTGCTCGCGGTCGAGGTGAAGGCCACGAAGCCGCCGCCCGCCGAGATGACCGGCTCGAATGAGCTGCCGTCGGCCGGCGCGTCCTGGGTTCCGGAGGTCGTGGTGCGGCTGATGTGCGTCAGGAGCTTCAGTTGCGGCAGCGCCATGAACACGTTGGTGAAGCGGTCACGGTCGTCGTTGAAGAGGTTGTCGGCATCGGAGGCGAACGCGATCCGCGTTCCGTCCTTCGTGATCGACGGGTCGAATGAGTTGCCGTCGCCGCCCGCCCCGGCCGAGTTCCGGCTGATCAGCGTCGTCGTGTTCGTTTCGGTGTTGCGCGTGAACACGTCCGTGGTCGCGTCGGCGTCCTCGGTGCTGAGGTTCGTCGCGCGCGACTCGAACGCGATCACCGCGGCGTTGGCGCTCACCGTGGGATCACGGGAGTCGCCGTCGGCGGCCGCGCCGTCGGTCGCGCGGCTCACGAGCTTGGTGGTGCCGTCCAGCGAGTCGTGCAGGTAGACGTTGACGACGCCGTCGTTGTCATCGTCGCTGAGGTTGTCCGCCTCGGACTCGAACGCGACGAACCGGCCGGCCGGCGAGATCGCCGGATTCGCCGAGTTCCCGTTGGCCGGCAGGCCGTTGGCGCGCTGGCTCACGAGGCTCACGGACCCGGTCTGCGTATCGCGCAGAAAGATGTTCGTGACCGTCCCGTCGGCGGGCAGGATGTTGTCGGCCTGTGACTCGAAGGCCACGTACCGCCCATTCGCCGAGATCGCCACCCCTGGGCCCGAGGACCCGTCCGCGGGCGCTCCGGCAGGCCCCGATGTGAGGTAGGAGAGGTCGTCCACGGCCGCGCCGGCGACCATCGCCGGCACGAGCGTCGCGGCCAGCACAAGCGCTGCGGTGACCACCGCGCGCATCAGCGGCGCAGCTCGTCGTCCAGCAGGATCGCGCGGATCGAGTGCTCGTCGGGGAGCTTGTCCAGCACCTCGTGGATGATGCGATGGACGTCGTGCTCCTCGTGCCCGAAGTCGTCGAGCAGGCTCTTCAGAGCCGTGTGCGTGATCTTCAGTTGTGCCGGCGTGAGCTCGAGGTGGTAGTTGATCGCCTCGCCCGCGTCGACGGACTGTCCCTCTTCGATATCGGCCATGTCGCCCCTCCCTGGTGCTGCCCTAGTCCTTCAGCGTGACGCTCCGTGTCACGCGATTGCTGCTGCCCGAGCTGTTCCGGGCCGTCACGGTCACCTTGGCCCTCACCGTCTTGCCGCGGCGCAACGCCTTCTTCACGGACCGCTTCGCGCTGCTCGAGAGCCTCAGGAAGGCCTGGTTGGTGAGGTGGATCGTCACGCTGCTCTTGCGAAAGCCCTTGAACCGGTGGCCCAGCACCGTGCCCCGCACCTGGAGCGAGCAGTGCTTCTGGTGGACCGCGGCGAGCACGTAGACGTTGTCGACGTCCTGACGGGCCGGGATCTTCACGGTCATGCCCGGCTTGGCCGCGACGGCCGGGATTGCGAGAGCCGCCAGGCAGGCGGCCGTGAGCGCCGCCACCAGGACGGGGGTGCTTCTGACTCGCATCTTCCTCCTCACCGTGTTCAGGCTACGGGACCAGGACGCCCTGTGTCGCAAACAACGCGTTGGGCGTGGTGGAGGCGACTCCGTCGGATCCACCGTCGTTGATCCGGACCTGTCCGAGCTGCCAGATCGAGCGCTTGCCCTCCTTGATCGCCCCGGCTCCGAGGACCGCGTCCGCGGTCGTGTTGACCGAGCAGGTCGAGCCCACGGTCGTGTCGCCCGTCGCCGTGCACGGCACCGTGACCCTGAACGGGGTGTCCTGGACGACGCCGGTCTCGCCGGGCCCGTTGTCGCGATCGATCACGCGGATCGTGGTCTCGAGCTGTATCTGGCCCGTGTAGTCGGCGAGGCCGGTCTTGTTGCGCACGTCGGTCATGTCGACCTTGAAACGCGCGTCGGCCTCGTCCGCCGGCGTCCCCGGGTTCCCGACGATCGCCGAGGCCACCACGGACCCTTCCGACTTCGCGGGCGCGCCGTTCGCGTCGGGCGCCCCCACCGTGAGCTGGCTCGAGGTCTGGGTCGGCGGGTTGCAGGAGCCGTCCGGGTTCGAGCCGTTGCCCGGGAAGTCCGGGGGCCCGTGCACGCGATTGGGCGAGGTGCACGCGTTGAACGCGGGCACGAGCGAGACCCGCGTGGGGGTCGCGCCCTTGGGCCGCGGATACGGACTGGGCGTCGCGAAGTACGTGATCATGATGCCCATCACGTCCGTCTGGGGTGCGCCGGTGTCGTTCTGATACTCGCTGTGGAGCTTGATCACCTGGCCCGCGTTGACGGCCACGCCGTTGGTCGGGAACGCTCCGCCCGCCGGGAACGCCTCGGCCTGTTTGCCGGGTAACAGGTCGGTGAAGATCCCGCAGGTGCTCATCGTGTCGAGATGGCCGCGCCACTGCGAGCCCGCCCAGGTGGTGCCGTAGTACCCCTCCGAGCGGCACAGGGTCGATCCGGTGAGGTCGGCCGGAGGCGAGTTGTTCGGCGGCACGGGCCCGTAGTAGGTCGAGGCGCTGCCGCCCACCAGCTCGGCCGAGAGGGCGATGCCTTGGCCCTGCGCGGGGCAGTGGTTGAGGCACGGCGCGGCATTCGTGATGTCGACGTCGTGCAGGTGCCCGGTCATCCCGATCACGCGCCCGGAGAGCGTCGACGTCCAGCTGGAGTGCGTGTCCGAATAGCCGGTCGGCGCCGTGTACTCCGAGTCCGAGCAACCGTCGATGTCGAGCCAGACGGGCTGGGCGTTCTCGCCCCCCGTCGTGCGGTACTGGTAGGTCACCTCGATGTTGACCTTCTTCTGCACCGCGGACTTGTTCACGAGGTGGGCGATGAGCACGAAGCTGCTGGCGGTGTTGTAGTAGCCGTACGGCCCGGGCAGATGCATCTGGCTGCGCTCGTTCCCGGCCGCGAAGAAGCGCTCGCCGAGGCTGCTCTGAAGCCCGCCGGGGCACCCGAGGTCGGTGCGCCCGCCGTGCAGCAGCACGAAGTGGTGCATCATCATGTCGTTGTTGAGGTTCGCCACCGTGCCGTCCGCCTGGTTGGCGTCTCCCGTGTAGACGAGGCTCGGCACCATGTCGGTGATCCAGCAGTTGGTGCAGGGCGCGGGTGCGTCGAACCGGATCGCGTTGTGCACCTGGCTGTTGGCGTTGACCGTGTAGGTCTGCGTCGTGCTCGAACCCATCCGGACACGCTTGATCACGTGGCCGGGCCGCGTCGGCATCGCGCCACGCGGGTCGGAGTACGACCCCAAGGTGGTCACGGAGTCGGCGAGCGCGGGGCCGCTCGGGACGAGCAGAACCAGCACGAAAGCCGAAACGGCAAGCAGAATCCCCAGCTTCTCCCTCATCAACGCCCCCTCGAACCCCAGTCGGATTGGCACGACGATACTAGCCGAGAACCGGGCGTCTCGTTCCCTTTGGGCGCCCACCCTCAGGGCACGAGCACGCCCTGGACCGCGAATAGGCCGTTCGGCGCCGTCGCGGCGAGCCCGTCCGCCCCACCGTCGTTGATCCGGACCTGTCCGAGCTGCCAGATCGAGCGCTTGCCCTCCTTGATCGCCCCGGCTCCGAGGACCGCGTCCGCGGTCGTGTTGACCGAGCAGGTCGAGCCCACGGTCGTGTCGCCCGTCGCCGTGCACGGCACCGTGACCCTGAACGGCGAGTCCTGGGCGGTCGCGACCTCCGAGGGGCCGTTGTCCCTGTCGGTGATGCGGATCGTGGTCTCGAGCTGGAGCTGACCCGTGTAGTCGGCGAGGCCGGTCTTGTTGCGCACGTCTGTCATGTCGACCCGAAAGCGCGCGTCGGCCTCGTCGGCGGGGGTGCCCGGGTTCCCGACGATCGCCGAGGCCACCACGGACCCTTCAGACTTCGCGGGCGCGCCGTTCGCGTCGGGCGCCCCCACCGTGAGCTGGCTCGAGGTCTGGGTCGGCGGGTTGCAGGAGCCGTCCGGGTTCGAGCCGTTGCCCGGGAAGTCCGGGGGCCCGTGCACGCGATTGGGCGAGGTGCACGCGTTGAACGCGGGCACGAGCGAGACCCGCGTGGGGGTCGCGCCCTTGGGCCGCGGATAGCCGGCCGAGGTGGGCACGTAGTACGCGATCATGATCCCCATCACGTCGGTCTGGGGCACGCCCGTGTCGTTCTGGTATTCGCTGTGGAGCCGGATCGTCTGCCCGGCGTTGAACGGGTACCCGGTCGAGGGCAGCTCCCCGTCCGGCGGCCAGGCCTCCGGCTGGCGTGTCGGCAGCAGGTCGGAGGTGATGCTGCACTCGCTCATGGTGTCGAGGTGCCCCCTGTATGTGGACCCCGCCCAGGGCGTGCCGTAGTCCGCCTCCGAGCGACACATGGTTGCGCCCGTCAGCGACGCGGGCGGAGTGTTGTTCGGCGGGATCGGGCCGAAGTAGTCGCTGGAGTTGCCGCCTACGACCTCCGCCGACAGCGCGATGCCGTGCCCAAGCTCGGGACAGTGGTTGGTGCACGGCGCAGAGTTCGTCACGTCGAGATCGTGCATGTGGCCCGCGAGGCTGACCATGCGCCCGCTGACCGTAGAGACCCAGTCGGCGGTCGCGTCGTTGTAGCCGACCGGCGTCGTGTAGTCGGAGTCGCCGCACCCGTCGATGTCGAGCCACAGGGGCTTGGCCTCCGAGGCGCCCGTCGTGCGGTACTGGAAGATCAGCTCGATGTCGAGGCTCTTGGTCACGTTGCCCTTGTTGACCACGTGAGAGATCAGCGACCAGGTCGTGCGGCTGTTCTGGTAGCCGAACGGCGACGGCAGGTGCAGCTGACTGCGCTCGTTCCCGGAGGCGAAGAACCGCTCGCCGATCTGTCCCTGCAGGCCACCGGGGCACACCGGGTCGGTGCGCTGCCTGTTGATCAGCACGAAGTGGTGCAGCAATGCGTCGGTGTCGAGGTTCGCGACCGTGCCGTCGGGATGGTTGGCGTCGTTCACGTACACGAGCCTGGGCACGATGTCCGTGATGTAGCAGTTGGTGCACGGGGACGGGGCGTCGTGGCGCAGGGCGTTGTGGACGTAGTTGCCGGCGGGCAGCACGAAGTCCGACGTGGCCGTGTAGCCGTAGCGGACGCGCTTGATGATGTGGCCCGGCCGCTGCGGCATCGCGTTGCGCGGGTCCGAGAACGAAGGCAGCGTCGTGACCGAGTCGGCCATCGCCGGCGCGCTCCAGCCCACCACGCCCGTCACGAACACGAGCATGCCCAGCACGACAGCGAACTTTCCCCTCACGTGTCCCCCCTCGAAACCCCGGTTGACGTGGCCTGACCATAGCCGACTTCTTCCGGGCGCTGCTACGGAACCCGTGCGCCCGAGTCCGGCTACCCTGTGTGCGGGCGAACCCGGCATGTCCGGGGTTCGGGGTTGCGGAGGAAGAAGGAATCGGGAGATCGATGTCTCAGTGCCTGAGGTGAAGCGACCGCTTGCGCGGGTGTTCGCATGCGCGCTGCCTGCCGTCTGCGCGCTGCTCGTCCTCGCCTCCCCCTCCGCGGCAAAGGATGCCGGCGTCGTGTCCGAGCTGCGCGGCACCGACCCGTCCGTCTCGGGCCTCGAGATAGAGGTCTCCGGCGGCGATCGGTTCCTGCTGCTGCGAAACGGGTCCGGCAAGGAGGTGATCGTCAAGGGCTACGAGGACGAGCCCTACCTGAGGTTCCTGCCGAATCGCGTCGTCGAGGAGAACGTCCGCTCCCCCTCCAAGTACGCGAACGAGGACCGCTATGCGCTGACCCCGCTTCCCCCTCAGGCGAACTCCGACGCCAAGCCCAGGTGGCAGGCGGTCTCCAAGGACGGCTCCTACCGCTGGTTCGACCACCGCATCCATTCGATGGAGAAGGGCACGCCGCCGCAGGTCAAGGACGAGGGCACGCGCACGAAGATCTTCGACTGGTCCGTGCCGATGACCGTGGGCGGGGCGCAGGTCCGCGCGCTCGGCACGCTCGAGTGGGTCCCCGCGGAGTCGTCCGGCACGTCGGCGGTGCTGATCGCCGCGATCGCCGCCGCCGCGATCCTGCTGCTCGCCGCGCTCGCGTTCGCGCTCACGCGGCGCCGCCGCCCGCGTCCCGCGGCCGCGACCGGGGGCCCCGGGGCAAAACGCCGGACCGCGGACGAGGCATGGTGAGGCTCTGGGCCGCGATCGGGGCGGTCGCGTGCCTGCTCGCGATCGCCCCCGCCAGCGCCTTCGGCCACGCGGTGCTCGAGAGCACCGAGCCCCTCTCGGGCTCGACCTCGAAGGCGCCGGTGGACCAGGTCGTGTTCCACTTCAGCGAGCCGGTGGAGGGCAACTTCGGCGCGATCCGCGTATTCGACGGCCGCGGTGCCCGCATCGACCAGGGCGACGTTTTCCACCCCGGCGGGCGCGGCGCCGGAGCTCGGCGTGAAGCTGAAGCGCGGCGTCCCGAAGGGCAGCTACACGGCGACCTACCGGGTGATCTCCGCCGACAGCCATCCGGTCGCGGGCGGGCTCGTGTTCAGCTACGGCAAGGCCTCGGCGACCGGCGCATCGGTCTCGGACCTGCTCTCCCAGCAGGGCTCCAGCGGCCGCGTGACCGACATCGCGTTCGGCGCCGCCAAGGCGGCGCAGTACGGCGCGATCGCCGTGGCGGTCGGGTCGATCTTCTTCCTGTTCGTGATCTGGCTCCGGGCGCTGTCCACCGCGGCCGGCGCGGGAGCCGAGTGGCGGGAGGCGTCGGAGCGGTTCGCCCAGCGGCTCCGCAACCTGCTGCTCGTGGTGATCGCGATCGCGATCGTGAGCGGCGCGGCGGGGATCGTGCTCCAGGGCGCGAAGGCGGCGGGCGTGTCGTTCTGGTCGGCGCTCGACGGGGACATCGTGAGCGACGTGCTGAACACGCGCTTCGGCACCGTGTGGGGGATCCGCACGCTGGTCTGGGTGGGCTTCGGCGCGGTCCTGCTCGGCTCGCTCTCGGCCGCCCGCAGGCCGGTGCTGCGACCCGCGTCGGTCGGCGCAACGGGTCTCGCGCAGCCGCGTCTCAGCCCGTTCTGGCTCGCGCTGCTGGCGCTCCCGCTCGGCTTCCTCGTCATATCCCCGGCGCTCGCCGGCCACGCCGGGCTCGAGAGCCCCAAGGCGGTCCTGATGCCGGCCAACATCCTCCACGTGCTCGCGATGTGCGTCTGGGCCGGGGGCCTCGCGACGCTGCTGTTCGTGCTGCCCGCGGCGACGCGGCGCCTCGAGCCGGTCGACCGCACGAAGCTCCTGGCGGGCACGCTCGCGCGCTTTTCGCCGTGGGCGTTCGCGTCGGTGGTCGTGCTCCTCCTCACGGGGCTCGTGCAGTCGTGGTTCGAGATCGGCTTCTTCGACCACCCCGGCCGGCTCCTGTTCGGAGACGAGGGCACCCCGTTCGGGCGGGCCGCGTTCATCAAGTTCATCCTGCTGGCCGGCCCCCTGCTGGCGCTCGGCGCCTACAACCAGCGGGTGCTCGTCCCGAAGCTCAAGCAGCTTGCAACGAGCGGCGAGACACCGGGCCGGACCGGGTTCGCCCTGCGCCGCTCGATCCGGGCCGAGATCCTGCTGCTCGTCGGGGTCCTTGCCGCCACCGCCGCGCTCACGACCTACGCGCCGGCCGACTACGCTCCGACCGGTCCGGTGTCCGAGACCGCGTCGCTCGGCCCGGCCGACGTCCAGCTCACCGTCGACCCGGCACGGGTCGGCCCCAACGAGATGCACGTCTACCTGATCGACAAGCAGAACGGGACCCAGTTCGACAAGGTCAAGGAGATGAAGGTCGACCTGCTGCTGCCGTCCGAGAACCTCGGGCCGCTGAAGCCCGACGTGCGCAAGGCCGGCCCCGGCCATTACGTGATGAACGGCGCGCTCTTCGGGGTCTCGGGCGAGTGGGACGTGAAGATGACCGCGCGGGTGTCCGAGTTCGACGCCTATTACTCCTCGGTCAAGGTGAACATCAAATGAGGGCACGGCTTGCGGTGTTGGCGTGCGTGCTGGCGGCTGGACTCGCCGGCTGGCCCGCCGCGGCGCCCGCGGCCGACCCGGGCCGGTGGGTCGAGACCGGCTTCGACCCCGTGCCGCTCGAGTACTTCCAGGGCGTGACCTCCGACCGCCACCGCGACCTCTTCTTCGACGGTTTCTTCAGCGGCGTCTACCGCACCGACTCCGAGCTGACGGAGGAGGCCCGCAACGGCAGCGCGATCCCGCTCGAGGTGTTCACCAGTGTCGGCTACAACCACATCGGCGACATCACCTGGGACCGCCACGAAGGCGGGCGCGTGCTGCTCCCGCTGGAGTGCTTCCTGTTCGGCAAGCTCTGCAAGACGGGCGCGATCGGGGTCGCGGACCCCGAGACGCTCCAGTGGCGCTACTACGTCGAGCTGGACCCGGCGTTCATCGACAAGGCGATGTGGGCCGAGGCGTCACCGAACGGCAAGCTGCTGTGGACGTCGAGCGGCAGCGGCAAGAACCTGCTCGCCTACGACATGGACGAGATCAACTCCGCCAACGCCGCGCCGGACGGCCCGCGCCTGCGCCCGGTGCGCGTGCTGGAGAACGCGGTGCCGCCGATCGGCATCACGGGCGCAGTCTTCGACAAGCACCGCCTGCTGGTGGCCGGCGGGCGCGGAAGCCTCTTTCAGGTGTGGTCGATCGACCTCACCGACGGGTCGCGACAGCTCGAGATCGAGAAGACCGTGTTCGGCGAGTCCGAGGGCCTCGACATGGTGAAGGTGCTCGACGGAGAGCTGCACTGGCTGATCACGCCGCTCCAGACCGGCGGGTTCCCGCCGACCTACGGCAACACGAGCGCGCTCGTGCACTTCGAGCGCGCGCGGCCGAAGCCCAAGAAGTAGTAGCCCGCGCACGGTCGATGACGACGAGGTTTTGACCTCGTCCGAGTCGGGAAAGACCTCTCGCGCAGCGATGGCGCGGGGTGCTCTGATCCGCCGCTGCTGTGTCTTCTCGGGAAGGACGGTTCCGCGTTTTGCGCGCGGCATCCGGACTCCTCTGATCGCAAATACTCAATAGGAGGTTCCGATGGCTGCAACACCCGTCCCCACGGGGCGCACAGACACGCGCGGAGATACATCTCGCCGCGCAATCGTCAGTGGTTTGGGTCGCCTCGCGACCGAGACCAAGGCCGCGTTCAAGACCACCGAGTTCTACGCGTACATCGTCACGTTCGCGTTGATCCTGATCGCGGGAGCCCAGATCAAGGAGAAGAACAACGTCGATGCTTTCCGCGCCGACAAGGTCTGGCTCTACATCACGATCCTGACGGTCGGGTACATGATCGCCCGCGGTCTGGCGAAGGCCGGCAGCAACGAGCCGTACTGGCGCGACTCGGGGCAGAACCACGAGCGCGACAACGACCGCTAGGCACTCAGGGACGTAAGAGCCGAATGTTCGTCTTCAAGCAGCCGGGCAGACGAGCGCAGGTGCGCTTCATGCCCGGCTGCCTGATCTGGTCGCTGCTTCTCTCCGTCGGCTTGACGATCCTGTTGAACGTGCTGATCCGGGCCTTCTAGGAGAAGGACACGGCGGGACGTTGAGTATGCTCCCGGCCCGTGTGGTGGCCGATCTTCATAACCGTCATCGTGATCGTGCCGCTGCTCGTCGTCGCGTGGCTGCGGCTTCGTAGGCAGCGACGCAGCTAGCGGCCTGTAGAGCCGCGAGCGGCGTGACAGGCGACGGCGTAGTCGCGTGACCCTCTCGCAACGTCGTTCGACTTCTGTAGCCTGCGTCGCTCGTAACCGGCAAATTGCCTAATCCCCGCCGATAGGCGCGGGGAGCGGGGGAACCGATTCGTTGGGGCGAACCCACTCAGAGTGGGGGCGCAGGCTCCTTTAGCGCCAGCCCGTCAGCTAACCCCGTAGGCCGACAAAGGAGTTGCGGTTTGCGCGCGGATAAGCCCGTAGCGGTCGATGCACGGCCACCAAAGACGGAAGCGGCAAAGTCAAAGTCGGGTTGTCTCTGGCGGATCTGGGAGGGCATCAGGCGGGGGGAAAGATCCCTGCTCGGCGCCGTGCTTGTGGCAGCAATCACGCTACCTGCCCTCCTTTCGACACCCTCGGTGTACGGCAAGGCCAGCCACGACGGCTGGCCGACCAACAACTGCCACTGGCGGAAGCATCCGCATGGGCAGGGGTGTGGTGTCTACCGGAGCCACAACAGAGATCAGGATGGGGTCATCCGGGGAACCGATCGCAGTGACGAGCTGCTTGGCGGTCACGGCAACGACGTTGTCCGAGGCGGCCCAGCCGGTGATGTGATCTGGGGTGACTTCAGGCCGTGCTGCCAGCCGACCGGCCAGTCCGACCACTTGAGCGGCGGCGACGGCAACGACTTCGTCTACGCAAGCCACGGCACAAACGAAATCGACGGCGGGTCGGGCAACGACGTGATCCACGCGCATTTCGGACAAGGCGGCTCGATCGATTGCGGCTCGGGCTACGACGTCCTGTACGTAAGCCACAAGACCAAGCGGCGCTACAGTGCTCGCGAGTGCGAGCGGATCAGCTTTGGTTCCTAAGGCCGGTCCGCGCCCGCTCGGTGGCGGATGAACTTCCTCGCTCCCGTGCGCCTTGCCGCCGGCGAGCTCGGCGGGTGGAACATCGGCTAGACCCCTACCGACCGCTGCCCGATAGGAGTAGCCTCGGAGCATCCTTCCGGGACTCGCGGCCTGGAGCCCCCGCCCCTCGCCTCGGGGACCACTGAGGAGGCTTCGATGCCTCGACTCACTCCGCACCTGTCGATTCGGCCCGTGCTCCTCGCTGTTCTCGCTCTCCTCGGTGTGCTCGTCGTCGTCCAAGCCGCGAGCGCTACTCACCCTCGTCCCAAGGGTGCAACGCCGCTGATCGCGTCGCTGGTGCCGGCGTACGACGCCTGTGACGCACCGAACCGCACGCACGGGCCGCCGCTGGCGTCCCCGTCGTGTAACCCGCCGGTGCAGTCTTCGACCGCCGTCACGGTCGGCACGCCAGACGCGAACGGCGCGGCCGCCAACTCGACCGGGTCGATCAGGGTCGCCGTCCACGTCGGCGTCCCGGGTCCGCCGGATGACTCCGACGTGACCATCACGGTGCGCCTCACCGACGTCCGTTGCCAGGCGGGGACCGTAGCCTGCGGGTCCGCCAACTCGGCCGACGGTGCTGACTACACCGGCGAGCTGCAGGGCAACGGCAACGTCAGGACCCGCATCACGGACCACTTCAACGCGGTGGATCCGGGCGGCGGCACCGACCCTGCAACGATGGTCGACCTCGTAGTTGGGCAGGCCTCTTCGCCCCCGTTCAGGGTGATCGCGAGCTGCGTGGCAACTGCGTCGACCAGCATCGGGAGCACGTGCGCGGGCACCACGACGGCCAACGCGGTACTGCCCGGTGCGGTCAGGGACGGGAAGCGGGCGATCGTCGCGTTCGGCCAGATGCAGGTCGTGGACGGTGGCCCTGACGGCGTCGTGGGGACCACCACCGACGGCAACACGACGTTCGCGCGTCAGGGGGTGTTCGTGCCGTAACTTGCCGCGACCTGCGCTTCGATCACGCGGCCGGCGGGTCGACTCGGCGGGTGGTTCGCTTACGCGCCACCCAGCCTGAGTAGTTTCCCCGGACCAAGAGCCGCACTGCGCACGGTCGCCGCACGCCCGTGGCCGTTCTAGGTTGCGCAAGCGGTCGACTACCCCGCCGGCCGTCCGCCATCTCGGGAGGTTCTCATGAGCCCGATGACCCTCCGCCGGCCCTCAGCGGCATGGTCGGCGCTCGCCCTTGCGCTGTTGTCGTTCCTGGCGCTTCCGCCCGCAGCAGACGCCGCCTTCCCGGGGGCAAACGGCAAGATCGCGTTTTTCAGCGACCGCGACGGCGGCTTCGGCATCTACACGATGAACCCCGACGGGAGCGGCCAGACCCGGCTGGGCAATGATCCCAGCGTTTGGGGGACGGACTCCGCTTGGTCGCCCGACGGCACCAAGGTCGCGTTCGGCAACCTCGGCATCTCCACGATCAACGCCGACGGCACCGGTCTGACGAGTATCGGGGGCGGACCCAGTGCGAGCGGCCCGGCGTGGTCACCGGACGGCACCAAGATCGCGTTCGTCAACCAGATTGAGATCCATGCGTATCTTCCGGAGATCTGGACGATGAACGCGGACGGCACCAATCAAACGGCGGTGAGTACCCCGCCCTTCAACGATCAATATCCCGCCTGGTCGCCGGACGGCACGAAGATTGCGCTCATGGGCTTCGGCGACGGCCAAAATGACATCTACACGATGAACCCGGACGGCAGCGACCGAGCCAAGGTCACAAACGACGCTGCATCCGAGGGCCCACCCAACTGGTCACCCGACGGCTCGCGAATCGCATTCGACAGGTCCGAAGGGAGTAGCAACAGCGGCGAGGAGATCTATGTCGTGAAGCCGGACGGCACGTCCCTGGTCAACCTCACGAACAACGCCGAGGCACGCGACATGGTTCCGGCGTGGTCACCGGACGGCACCAAGATCGCGTTCATGAGCGACCGTGACGGCAACTGGGAGATCTACGTGATGAACGCGAATGGGACGGGGGGCATCGCCACCAGCACCCTGATCGCGTCAACCCTCGCCAGTACGGCGCGGACGCCTTGACCGGCTCCCTCCCCCTGCGGGATGCTGCGCGGGCGATGTCGCAGGAGAATCGAGGGATCGCGACGTGAATGTGACTGATCAGTGGCCCTCCCATTGGCCACGACCGACAGCGGATCGCGTTGTCGTCGTGGCCCAGCTCAGGAAAGGTGCTCGCGATCAGGCGAGCGAGCTGATAGCGGCGGGACCGCCATTCGAGCCTGGTGCGCTGGGTTTTGAGCGCCACGCCGTATTTCTCTCCTCCGAAGAGGTCGTATTCCTCTTTGAAGGTCCGTCGGCGGCCCGTCGGCTTGCCGACATGATCGACGACATGGTGACCTCGGCATCCTTCGGCGCCTGGGCGCGCCTCCTCAAGGGAACGCCCCGAATCGCTCACGAACACTATTCCTGGAAGTCGGAGCAAGACGCTCACGCCGACCCCTGAGCCTGCGCGATACTGCGCGAGCGGTGTCGCAGGAGAACGTGGAGCGGTTCTGGGAAGGGATTGACGCGGTGCGCCGCGGCGACGTCGAAGCATTTCTCGACGGTGCAAGCGAGGAGTTGGATCGCATCTTGGCTTTCGGCAGCTTCCGCATCCGTGCCCGAGGGAGCGGTGTGGACACACACTTCCCGGTGGCAGGCATCGCCACCTTCCACGACGGCAAGCTGGTGAGGTGGGAGGACTTCCGCGAGCGCCGTCTGGCGCTTGAGGCAGCGGGCCTCTCGGAGTAGGCGATGTCGCAGGAGTCCGGCTTAGACGCCGACCCGGAACGTCTTTAGCAAGCCCTAGTACCCGAGCGCGAACTTCGCGTCCTCGGACATGCGCTCCGGGGACCACGGCGGCGAGAACACCATCTTCGGGAAGACCTTCTCGACGCCCTCGACCTCGCTCACGAACTCCTTCATCTGCTCCGTCACCTGCGGGCCGATCGGGCACCCGGGTGAGGTCAGCGTGAAGGTGATGTGGACGTCCTTGTCCTCGAGCTCGACGTCGTAGACGAGGCCCAGCGAGACGAAGTCGAGTCCCAGCTCGGGGTCGATCACGTTCTCGAGCGCCTCCCAGACGTCGTCGCGGTCCAGGGACGTGCCCTGTGTCTGCTCTTCAGCCATGCCCGCGATTGTAGAGGGCGGCGATCCGGCCGCCCGCTACCCTGCCTGCCGTGGCTTTGCTGCTGGTCCTGCTCTTCATCCTCGTCCCGATCGCGGAGATCTACCTGATCATCCAGGTCGGGCAGGCGATCGGCGCGCTGCCGACCGTGGCCATCCTGATCGTCGACTCGATCGTGGGCGCGTGGCTGCTGCGCCACCAGGGCCGACGGGCATGGACATCGTTCAGCGAGACGCTCGCGGCCGGGCGCGTGCCACACCGCGAGATCCTGAACGGCGCGCTCGTGATCTTCGGAGGCGCGCTCCTTCTCACCCCCGGCTTCCTGACCGACATCGTCGGGCTGCTGCTGCTGATCCCGCCGACGCGTCACGTGATCGGGCGCGGCATCACCCGCCTGGTGCTGCGCCGCGGCCCGCTGCGCTGGGGCACCGTGGTCGTGCAGCAGGCCGGGCGGCGCCCTCCTCCCCCGCGTCCGCACGCCGAGCCGGTGGACCCCGACGAACCGCCTCGCCTGGAGCCCCCGCGGCCGTGATCGAGGCCGGGCACGAACTCGTGCACGACGGCGGCGCGGGCTTCACCGATGCCGTCGCCGTGCACATCTGGCTGCCCGAGCGCGCCTCGTTCGCCGGTCTCAGGATCGAGCGCCGGCCGGCCGAGGCGACGAGCTCGGCAGCCGCGCTGATCCTCGCCGACGGCGCCCCCGCCGCGCAGGCCACGGTCGACGACGCACCGCTCGTGGAGGACTGGGGCGAGGCACACGCCGGGCCGGTGACGCTCCGCACGATCGAGCCCCTCGCCCATTGGACGGCCGCGCTCGAGACGACCGGCGCCGCAGTCGACTGCGAGCTGCGCGCGTCGGGGCCGCCGGTCGAGGTCACGCACGTGCCGGGCCTCAGCCGGTACACCCAGCTGAGCACGGTCGAGGGACGGATCACGATCGGCGGCAAGGAGACACGTGTCCGCGGGCAGGCGCTGCGCACGCATTCGTGGGGAACGAGGACCAGATGCCCGCCGAAGGTTCGTGACGGCCGCCGCGGCGGACGGGGCGCTGGTCGGGGTCGCGGCCGATCGCCCCCGCCCGTCCGATGCGCACGGGGACGAGACGGTCGGCGGCGAGATCCTCGACGCCCAGGACTGGGCGGGCCCGCTCGAGGAGGTGCGGCTCTCGACGGTCTACGGGGCCGACGGCATACCGCGCAAGGCGGGCCTCGAGCTGTACCGGCCGGGTGACGAGTTCCCCGCCCGCCTCTCCGGGGAAGCGGTCGGCGGGGCGACCATGGAGACCGGCGGCCTCACGCAGACGCTGGCCTTCTTCGACTGGAGGCTCGCGGGGCGGCCGGCCTGGGGCACCTACGAGCTGGAGTCGGCCTCGTGAGCTCACCGGCGCCGGACGGCATCCGCGCCGTGATCAGCGACTTCGGCGGCGTGCTGACCAACCGGCTCGTCGAGGCGTTCGCGGCATTCCAGAACGAGACCGGGATCTCGATGGAGCAGCTCGGCCGCGGCATGCAGCGCGTGGCCGAACGCGACGGCGAGTATCCCCTGTTCCGCCTCGAGCGCGGCGAGGTCACCGAAGAGGAGTTCCTGGGCTCACTCGCGTGGGCGATCGAGCCGGAGCTCGGCCACCGGCCGAAGCTCCACCGCTTCCGCGACATCTGGTTCGAGGCGCTGCATCCCAACACCCCGATGCTCGACCTGATGCGCGAGCTGGGCGGCCGCGGGTACCGGATGGCGATCCTCACCAACAACGTGCGGGAGTGGGAGGAGCTGTGGCGCTCCAAGCTTCCGGTCGACGAGATCTTCGAGCTGGTCGTGGACTCCGCCTGGGTGGGCATGCGAAAGCCCGATCCCGAGATCTACCGCCTCACGATCGGACGCCTCGACACGGACCTGCGGCCGGACCAGTGCCTGTTCGTGGACGACAACGAGCTGAACGTCAAGGCCGCGCGCGAGCTCGGCATGAGCGCGGTGCAGTTCGTCTCCAACGAGCAGGCGATCCCGGAGATCAGGGACCTGCTCGACCTGAGCGGGACCCTCGGAGCTCCCGGAATTCGCGGCTAAGCGAATTCCGTCTAGTTCTCGCCGCCGATGCGGTCGGCGACGTAGATCTCGAGCGCCTTGGTGCAGAGATGCTCGAGCCGGTCGGAGGACAGCCAGGGCAGGACGATGTCGAGCGCCTCCTCCTCCCCGACTCCGGCGAGGAAGGCCTCGTCGCCGCGGAAGCGGGCCGCAAGCTTGAGCACCTCGCGCTTGTGCTCGCCCAGCCCCTCGAACACGCCGACCAGGAACTCGGCGCTCGCGACCGGCGTGCCGACCTCGAGGGTCGCGTGCCACGCGGCCAGCATCGAGAGGTCCTCGTGATCGAGGTCGCTCACGGCCTTGGCGTAGTGCTGCGAGAGCTCGTGCTCGGGGATGTCGTCGACCCAGGACTCGATCACGGCCGCCAACAGGGCGCGGCGCGCCTCGCGGCCGATCGACTCGGCGATCACCCGGATCGCCTCCGCGGGCTCCATGAAGCAAAGCGTCATGAGCAGAAAATAGGAAGACCGCCCGACGGAACGGCGGCGGCGCGGCTAGCGGACGCAGGGCCCGGTGTCCACGGGGCCCGTGGCCGAGCGCAGCGCGGACCGCACGATCCCCGGCGGGACGCCGAATCCGCCCGGCGTCCCGGACGTCGTGGCGGCGAACACGGTCGCGACCACGCGACCGTTCTCGTCGACCGCCGGGCCACCCGAGTTCCCCGAGCGGATCCGCCCGCGCAGCGCGGTCATCCGCCGGCGGACCGGCCCCGCGCCGTAGGCATCGCGGCTCACGACCGTCCGCGTCTCGCCGAGCCGGCCCGCGACCGGCCGGTAGGGACCGTTCTTCGGAAACCCGAGGATCGCCACCGCCTCGCCCACCGGCGCCCCCATGTCCCGCCCGAGCGCGGGCGCCCCGAGCCCGGGCACCCGCAGCACCGCGACGTCGTTGTGGGGATCGAACGCAATCGCCTGCGCGTCGAGCTCGTCACCGCCGTCGACCCTCACGGTCGTGTCGTCCTCGCCCGCGACGACATGCGCGTTGGTCACGACGACGTCCGGCTCGGCGACCCATCCGGAGCCCTGCACGGCGAGGCCGCACGCCGTGCCGAGCACCTTCACCACGCTGTCGTGGGCGCGGCGCACGTCCGCGTCGCGCAGGATGCGGCTGGTGGGCGGAGGGACGTTCGCCTCCGGGCCGGTGATCTGGGGGAACGGGTCAACGCGCGCGAACGCGTTCAGGATCGGCCCCGACGGGGGGAGCACCTCGTTCAGCTTCTGCAGGATCTCCGAGCGCTGGATGTCCTTCCGGTACTGGCGCGCGCCCGGTGTCTGCAACGCGACGGCGCCCGCGATCCAGACGAGCCCGAGGGCGAGGGTCGCGACCAGCACCGCGCCGCCGATGCCGTCGGCCACGTCGGCGAAGGGGAACAGCATCCGCCGGCGCAGGCCGATCCCGACCGCCTCGAACACGATCGCCGTGACGCCGCCGATCACGAGCGCCGTGATCAGGCTGAACAACGGCGCGTACGGGGAGCTCGAGCCCTGCTCCAGCAGGAGCGGGGCGAGCCGGCTGCCCGCGAACGCGCCGACCGCGAACCCCGCCAGCGAGAGCGCGCTGACGACGAGTCCCTGGGCATACCCCCAGAGAGCCATCAGCGCGACGAACCCGATGATGATCCAGTCGACGCCTGTCATGGGGCTGCAGTCGGTCTCATTCGTCCCGCGCCTCGTGCGCGTTCTCCGCTATAGAGTTCAACCCATGGAGAGCTCGACCGTCGCCACACGGCCCATTCGCAACGACCCGATGACGATGCGGATCACTCGCGTCGGCCTGCTGGTCGCGTCCCTGGGTGGGCTGCTCGTCATCTTCGATCCATGGGGACTCGCGGTTGCCGGCCTCGTGATCGCCGTGGTCGGCACCTTGGTCAGCGCCCGCGCGGGCCTCGGCCACCGCTGGTACTGGCTGATGGTCGTCGGGGCGGTGCTGCTCGTCCTCTCGCGGTTGCTCGCCGAGAGCGCGGAGACGTTGGGCGGCTGGCTGGCCGTGATCGGGGTGCTCCTCATACTGATCGGCGCCTGTCTCGGCTACCCGCTCGCGAGCGACACCGAGGAGTAGCGGCAAACCTCAGACGTCGAGCGTGATCCTGGCAGGCTCCTTCTCGCCCTCGACCGGGATCTCCAGCACGAGCGGCAGGTTGTCGGTCGCCGTCTCCTCGCTCACCCGGAACAGGACCAGCGAGCCGGATGTAGGGCTGAACGAGGCCGGCGAGTCAGGGGGCGGGGCCTCGTCCCCCGGAGGGATCACGCCGCCGAAGTCGAGCCCGAACCCGCTCTGGACGGTGTCGAGCGGCAGGTACTCGTTGCCCTGCGTGTCGACCACCTTCATGTCGCGCGGAGGCTTGTAGGGGGCGTCGCCGTCGTTCTCGATCTTCAGGAACACGCCGAGATAGGCCTCGCCGGCGGGCAACTCGGCCTGGCCCCGCACGAACGCGTCGTCCGGGCGCTGCTGCGGGTTGAGCAGACGCGTGAGCTGGACCTGATAGTCGACATCATTCCCGACGGAGACGAACTCGCCCTCGGCGCCCTCCCGCTTCTCCTCGTCCGCCCCGCAGGCGGGGAGCACGAAGATGATCGCGAGCGCCGCCGCGACCAGTGCGGCGGAGAGCCACCGAAGCTTGCGCACCGGGTCCATCGAGCGCGGAAGTCTATCCAGCCGCCGGTCTGACCGCGTGCGACGAAGCGGTGCCCTGCTCGAGTGCCTGCGCCATGCGTCCGAGACCGCGGCGCGCCTTGCGCCGCAGCCAGGCGCGCATCCCGAGTGCCTCCTTGAAGCGGTCCGCACCCGTGTGGGGATGGGTCTCGAAGCGGTATTCGACCCGCGTCATGCCGTGGTCGCTGGGCACCAGACGGTATTCGGCCCGCGTCGCGACCCGCCCGATGCGCCCGCTGCGTCCCTCGAGCACGATCAGGTGCGGAGGATCGGCTTCGACGATCGCCGCATCGCCCCACGTGCGCGCGAGCGGGAAGTCCATCCGCCAGCTCGCCGAGGCGCCGACTCCCGTCGAGTCCAGGCGCTCCAGCCGGAAGTCGCGCAGGTAGTGGTCCGAGAACTCGGCGTGGTTGGCGACATCCACGAGATACTCGAAGACACGCTCGCGAGGTGCGTCGACTGTGCGTGAGACGGCGATCGGGCGCATGCGGTCGCGGATTGTACGGGCCGGTGCACCGGTCGACGCGGCGTCAGGCTCGCCGGCGCACCCCGGACGACCTCGAAAGTGCTCCGTAATTTGCGTATTTCCGAGTCGGCGGCCGCTTGAAGCCCTGTCCCGAGTAGTTAGAATCCACACAAGTTCTGAGGGAGCCGCACTGGGCCCGCGCTTGAAAAGGGCCGGCACGGACGCACGCTGGCAGGCCACCCGAGGGAGGTCAGTTTTGGATACGTATCACCACCGGAACGCTCGCGGGAGCGGGCTCGTTCAGGTGCCAGGAGTGCGGCTTCCACGTCGCCCTTCGGATCCTCGACCAGATGCCCGAGTGCCCGCACTGCGGCCGGGCCAACTTCGCGCGGACCTCCATGTTCGACGTGGAGGAGCCCGACACCAGCACCCTGCACAGCGACGACGACCCGGGCTGGCTCGCCGCCGTGCGCGACAGCATCGGCGACAGCGGCCAGTACCTCGTGCTGCGCGACGGCGATCGCGTTTCCGTCAAGCCCGTGTCACAGGAGTGGATCCGGATCGGCCGGAGCCTCGCGGCCGACCTCCGGCTCGACGACCCGACCGTGTCGCGCCGGCACGCGCTGCTCTGCCGGCAGGCGGACCGCGTGCGGGTGCTCGACGACCGCTCCCTGAACGGGTTGTTCCTGAACGGCGAGCGCGTCGAGTGGCACGATCTGGCCGACGGCGACGAGCTGATCGTCGGCCGCTTCCGCCTCTATTTCCTGGACACCACGCAGAACATGGTCGGCGCCGGATCTTCGGCGACACCGACCGCCGCATAGCCCGGCCAGGGTCGTCCCTCAGAAGGCCTGTCCCATCGCCAAACCCGCAAGTCTGCTCGCAGACTTGCGGCCTGTTCCTTCGACCGAATAGGCCCGACGGCCTATTCGGTCGAAACGCGACGGGTCGGTCTGCTCGCGCTCGGGCACCGACATCAGGAAGTTCGCCTTCGCGTCCGCCGCGATGTTGCGCACGCGCTGCGCCTCCTCGTGCTGCTCGGAGCGCTCCAGCTCGACCGCGTAGTGCCCGAGCAGCTCCTTCACGTCGGCGGCTCCCTCCTTGTCGAGCTCCTGAAGGCTCACGAGTGCGCCCTTGCCGAGGCGGCGCTCGAGCGCCTCGCGGTCGAGCCCCCACTCGTCGTTGACGCGCATGTACACGCGCCCGCCGGTCTGCCCGGCGCACGCCCACGGGCCGATGTCGCCGAGCACGACGGCGCGCCCGTTGGTCATGTACTCGAACGCGAATCCCTTGATGTTGGCGCGGTCGGCGATCCCTCCGAGGTCGTCGCGGATCGGGCCCTCGGGCTCGCCGCCGATCACCACGTCGGCCCCGGAGAGCCGGATGCAGAACCGCGAGTCCGCGGAGCCCTGCACGAAGAAGCGCCCGCGCTGGGCGCCGTAGGCGAACGACTTCCCGACCGAGCCGTTGATGCGCTCGCCCAGCCGGTTGCGTCCCTTCATGATCGCGATCGTGCCGCCGAACATCGTCTTGCCGACCCCGTCCTGCGCGCCGCCCTCGACGCGGATGTCGACGCCCCAGACGTTGAAGGCACCGAGGCCGGAGCCGCCGATCGAGCCGCCGTTGAAGTGCAGGTCCGCGACCGAGTCCATGGTCGACGGCGGCGCGCTGTCCGGCCGGAAGATCCGGGCCCGCGAGAGCGCGCCCGCGAGCTCGGTGCCGAGCACGCGGTCGTTGGCGTCCACCGCGCGCTCGTACTCGTAGTCCACGCGGCCCGTCTGGGTGACGGACACGCCACCGCCGATCGCCTCGCCGGCGACCCGTCGCCGATGCTCACGGGACCTCCGCAGATGTCGCCGGCCAGCGCGGCGATCTTGTGCGAGGCCTCCTTGGCCTGCCATCCGGATCGGCTGCGCGACGATCAGCCCCGCGGCCTCGCGCTCCTCCTCGGCGGAGGCGGGCATGTCGATCGGCTCGAGGTCGAGCATCTCCTCGAGCGGGCGGATCATCTCGGTGAGGTCGACCGTCTCGGCCGCACGCGACTGCACGAGCAGGTCACTGCGCCCGACGAGGTCCTGAGCGCGCTCGTAGCCGAGGTCGGCCACGATCTGCCGGACCTCCTCGCCCATCCCCGCGAAGAACCGCGCGCTGTTCTCGGCCGCGAGCTCGAACTCCTGTGGCGTGAACTTCTTGAGGCCCTTCTCCTCCGCCTCCGCGATGTCCTCGATCTGCGTCGCGATGCCGACGTGACAGGTGTCGAGCTGGCATCCGCGGCAGATCGTGCACCCGAGCGACACCATCGCGAGCGTGCCGAACGCGACGCGGTTGGCGCCGAGGCAGTGGAGCTTCACGATGTCCCATCCGTGGCGGTAGCCGCCGTCGGCCCAGATCTCGACGCGGTTGCGGATGCCCGTCTCGAGCAGCGCGAGGTGCACCGCGCGCGTGCCGATGTCGGACGGCAGGCCGACGTGGCGCAGCGCGTGCTGGCGCGCGGCGCCGGTCCCGCCCTCGAAGCCCGAGAGCGTGATGATGTCCGCCCCCGCCTTCGCGATGCCGACGCCGATCGTGCCGATGTTCGGCACCACGGGGACCTTCACCGACACCCGCACGTCCGGGTTCGCGGTCTTCAGCTCGTCGATCAGCTCGGCCAGGTCCTCGATCGAGTACAGGTCGTGGTTGTTGGAGGGCGAGATCAGGTCGGTGCCCGGTGACGCGTTTCGGGCGGCGGCGACCTTCTCCGAGACCTTCTTCGCCGGCAGGTGACCGCCCTCGCCGGGCTTGGCCCCCTGACCGATCTTGATCTCGACCAGGTACGACGAGTTGAGCATCTCCGACGTCACGCCGAACCGTCCCGAAGCGACCTGCTGGCCGCGCCACAGCGGGTACTTGCCGTACATGTCGCGGATCTCGCCGCCCTCGCCGTTGACGCACACGATGTTGATGCGCTTGGCCGCCTCCGGATAGGCACGGAAGGCCGTCTCCCCCTGCGACCCGAACGACATCGACGAGATCACGATCGGGTAGGAGTGGCGCCCGACGCCCGGGTCCACCTGGCCGGGATCGATCGGCCGGCGGTCGGACTTCAGGTCGAGGATGTGGCGCATCGAGATCGGCTGCTCGCGCTCGAGCTCGCGCACCTTCGCGGAGTACTCCTCGAACGTCGCGCCGCCGTTCGCGGCCGCGATCGCGGCCTTGTAGACCTTCGGGTAGAAGCGGAACGTCTTGGCCGGCTTGCCGTCCTCCTGCCCGGCGAGGATCCGCTGGCGCACCGCGGACGCGGCGTTCAGCTCGGCGAAGCCGGTCCCCGCCTGCGGCGACCCGTAGTAGCCCGGCGTGCCGAAGATCTCGATCAGCTCGGGCTTCAGCCCGATCGCCGAGAACAGGCGCGAGTAGCCGCGCAGCTCGTGTATCCCGAGCGTCGAGATGACCTTCTCCATGCCCTTGCGCAGTGCGGAGCACATGTTGGAGATGTCCTGCACGTAGTCGTCGACGCAGACGACCTCGATCATCACGTAGGGACAGACGCCGTCGGCCCCGAGGCCGAGCGCCATGCAGACGTCGTGCACGTTGCGGACCCCGCCGGAGCGCAGCACGATCGACGTGCGGCGGCGCAGGTTCTCCTCGCCCGCCTCCACGCGGTACTCGCGCAGCGCCCGGTCGATCGCGGCGAGCGCGAGATGCGGGTCGATCCACGGACGCTCGCCCTCGAACGCGGTCCGGTCCGACAGCACGAGCAGCTCGCAGCCGTCGAGCACCTTCTTCGCGGCCTCGAACTTGAGGCGCTCGAGCGCGCCCTCGACGGTCTCGGCCTCCAGGCAGGAGATGTCGATCACTCCCGCCCTGCCGCGGAAACCCTCCCAGAGGTCCTCGAGCAGGTATGTCTTGTGGCTCCCTCGCGACCGCTCGGTACGTCGAGTCCGAGAGCGGCGCCATGTCGTGGTGCCCGCCGAGGATCACCGGGAACGCCGTCTCGATCGTGCGCGGCGCGTCCTGCGGGCGGTCGATCGAAGGACGCGCCCCGAACACGGCGCGGCACGAGAAGTGCTCGATCTCGCGCTCGCGGTCGATCGCCGGGTTGGTGACGACCGCGACGGTCTCCTTGAAGTAGTCGGCCAGGTTCTGGCGCTCCTCCGAGAGCGCCGCCAGCGGCCCGTCGTAGCCGAGCGAGCCGATCGGCTCGGCGCCGTTGGACGCCATCTGCTGCACGAGCTTGGTGTCCTCGCGCTGCCAGCCCATGCCCGCCAGGATCCGGTCGTCGACCTTCACCGGCTCGGACGGGCCGGCGGAGTCGTAGCCCGGGATCTCCGGCCCCTCCAGCGGGCCTCCCGTCGGGATCGCCTGCTCGAAGCCGGCGACGGCCTCCGCACCCGCGCGCTCGAGCCAGCGCTTGTGCACGAGCTTCTGCATCTCCTGGTGGTCGAACAGCCGTGCGCCCTTGTCGCGCTTCACGCGCACCAGCACCTTCTCGCCGGGCGACAGCGGCTTCGGCTCGCCGACCATCTCCGCGAGCGGGACGACGCCGGGCTCGGAGCTGAAGACATAGGCATCCTCGGCCGGGATCTGCCACAGCGGGCGCAGCCCGAGCGCGTCGACCGAGAACACGTGCTCGTCGCCGTCGCGCGCGATCAGCGCGATCGGCCCCTGCGCGAACGGACCCATCGCCTGGCGCAGGTACATGTAGAAGCCGCGCAGCTCCTCCGGGAACTGGCGGATCTCGTTGACGATCGGCGGCACGGCCAGCTCCATCGCCTCGGGCAGCGAAAGGCCGCGCCGGTGAACGAGCGTCTCGATCAGGCGGTTGAGGTCCTGCGAGTCCGACGAGTCGTCGCGGATCGGCGCGCCCAGCATGAGCGACTCCGCGCGCAGCCGCGCGATCGTGTTGATCTCGCCGTTGTGGCCCAGCACCGAGAAGGGCTGGACCCGCATGAACGACGGCCACGTGTTGGTCGAGTAGCGGTTGTGGCCGAGCAGCGAGACCGTCTCGCTGCGGGGGTCGAGGAGGTCCTCGAAGTAGTTCTGGAGCACGAGCGGTGCGCCCATCACCTTGTAGACGCAGCTCTCCGCGGACAGCGACGCGACGTGCGCGTCGAGCGTGCTCTCGATCTCGATCGCGACGTCGAACAGAATCCGGTCGCGGCCCTCGGCGTCGGGGACGAGCACCCCGACCTGCCAGAAGTGCGGCTCCTCCTCGCGCGCGGTCGGGCCGAGCGCCGTGCTCGCGACCCTGTCCTCGCGCTCGGCCAGCACCCGCAGGCCGTTGCGGTGCAGGATCTGGCGGGCGCGCTGCTTGACCTGCCCGAAGTCGGCCGACCGCGACACGAACACGTGCGCGACGGCGAAGGCCGGGTCGAGCGCGAGGCGCGGCGCGTGGCCGCCGGCGCGGACCTCCTCCTGCCAGATCAGGCGCGGGATGTCGACCATCGCCCCGCAGCCGTCGCCCTCGCCGTCGACGTTCCCGGCGCGGTGGAGCATCTTCTGAAGGGCGACGAAGCCCTTCTCGATCACGTCATGCGTCGCGCGGCCGTCGCGGCGGACGGCGGCATAGAGCGCGCACGCGTCCTTGTCCTCGACCGTCTGCGGCGCGCGGCGGGGCCGGTAGGCCTGGGTTGACGAGAAGGGAATGCGGGCCTGCCCAGCCACTGCGGCCGCGTCCTGCTCGGACAGCTTCGAAGAATGAGCGCTCATCTATCCTCCCGGGTTCCGCGCCTTCTCCGAGCGGGCACGCGACGGGTTCTTGGGACGCGCAATTATAGTCCGCCTTCCAGTCGCGGCACGATGCGCCGCGAAGAAATGACGGAGAGCGTTCTTATCGCAATTTGCGACGAAATCTCACAGCCGTCCGCCGTGAGGGGCCCGATCCGGCGTCGCAGGCAGGCAGGATGAGGCTCGCGTGACGCCGACCATTCTCCCGTCCCCATGCCCGACCGTGACCGTGATCTCCCAGAAGGGGGGCACCGGGAAGACCACCATGGTGCGGACGCTGGCCGACGTGCTGCGGCGGGTGGGGCTCGACGTGCTCGCGGTCGACCTCGACCCCCAGGGCAACCTCTCCGACTACTTCGACGTTGACCCCGACGCCACGCCGACGATCGGCGAGGTGCTGGCCGGCCGCGCGAGGGCCGTGGACGCGATCCACAGGAACATGATCCCGGCGAACCTCGGCCTCGCCGAGGCGGAGCTGGTGCTGAGCGGGAAGATGGGCCGCGAGCTGACGCTCAAGCGAGCGCTGCGCGAGTCGCGGCGCCAGCACGACCTGATCCTGATCGACTGCCCGCCGGCGCTCGGGCTGCTGACCGTGAACGCGCTGGTCGCCGCGACCCACGCGCTGGTGAGCGCGGAGGGCGAGTACTTCTCGCTCCAGGGCGTCGAGCAGGTCCTGGAGGTGATGGAGCTCGCGCGCGACAACCTCAACGAGGGCCTCCAGTGGCTCGGCGTGGTCCTCAACATGGCGGACATGCGCATGGTCCACACCCGCGAGACGCTCCAGCACATGCGCGAGAGCTTCGGCGACAAGGTCTTCATGACGGTCATCCGGCGCTCGGTGCGCTATCCGGAGTCGGCCGAGCGCGGCGTGTCGATCCTCGACTACCGCCCCGAGCTCGGCGGCGACTACGTACGGCTCGCCGACGAGCTGCTCGCCCGCCTCGGCGACGAGGAGTCGCGCGAGCGCCTGCGCGCGCTGCGCGAGGAGATGGTGGTCAGCCCACAGGTCCCGGCGCAGGCGCGCCCCGACGCGGCCTGACGAGCATGGCCGAGCGCTACGACGTCCGCGACAAGGTCGTGCTGATCACGGGCGCCGCGCGCGGGATCGGCGCCGATGCCGCGCGGCGCATGGCGGCACGCGGCGCCAACGTCGCGCTCGTGGGGCTCGAGCCCGAGCTGATGAGCGAGGTCGCCCACGAGATCGGCGACCGCGCCGCATGGTTCGAGGCCGACGTCACCGACGCGGCCGCGCTGCAACGCGCGGTGGACGCGACGGTCGAGCGCTTCGGCGGCATCGACGTGGTGATCGCGAACGCCGGCGTCGCGCCGTTCGGGACGCTCGCGACGATCGACCCGGCCGACGTGGAGCGCACGTTCGACGTGAACCTGCTCGGCGTGTGGCGCACCATCCGCGCGACCCTGCCGCACGTGGTGGCGCGGCAGGGCTACATCCTCCCGATCGCCTCGCTCGCGGCCGCCCTGCACGGCCCGATGCTCGGGCACTACGCGGCGACGAAGGCGGGCGTCGAGGCGTTCTCGAACAGCCTGCGCGCCGAGATCGCGCACACGGGGACGCGCGTGGGCGTCGCCTACTTCAGCTTCATCGACACCGACATGGTGCGGCAGGGGCTCGACAGCCCGGCCGCCCGCCTGCTGCGCGAGGCCCTTCCGGGCCCGTTCAGCTCGACCGCGCCGCTGTCGGCCGCGGGCAAGGCGATCGAGCGTGGCGTGGCGCGGCGCGCCGACAAGGTCTATGCGCCGCGCTGGGTGCTGCCGATGACCTGGCTGCGCGGCATCTTCCAGCCACTCTCGCAGCGCGGCAACCGCGACAAGATCGCGGAGGCGGTGCGGCTGGCCGAGGCAGGACGCATCGGGCGCCGAGCGACCGATCGCCGAGCGCAGCGCATAGATGGTTGGTTAGAGCGCCGTCACGTCGGCGCCCATCGCGACGAAGTTGAGCCGGCGCACGTCGGCCCAGCCGCCCGCTTCCTGGCGCAGGCGCTCGACCAGCGCGCCGGTCTGCTCGAAGAAGACCCAGAAGAGCACGGTCGGCCCGGCGCCCGAGATCGTCGCGCCGAGCGCACCCAGCTCGCCCGCGCGCTCGACCAGCTCCATCGACCGGGGATAGAGCGAGCGCCGGTAGGGCTGGTGCAGCCGGTCGTCGAGGCCGCGCGCGATCTCGGCGAGGTCGCCGTGCGAGAGGCCGAGCGCGAGGGTCGCCGCGCGCGCCACGTTGAAGGTCGCATCCGCGAGCGGGACCTCGGCCGGCAGCGCCCGGCGCGCCGACGTCGTCGGCACCGGATCCGACGGCACGACCGCCACCGCCTCGAGGCCCGCGGGCGGCTCGATCACGGTCACGTGGTCGCCGGCGCAGATCACGAACCCGCCGTAAAGCGAGGCGGCCACGTTGTCGGGGTGCCCCTCCACGGCGAGCGCGTGCTGCAGCAGCTCGTCGCGGCCGAGCGCGAGCTCGTACATGTGGTCCGCGGCGATCAGCCCGCCGACGATCGCGGCCGCGCTCGACCCGAGCCCCGCCTCGAGCGGGATCTCCGACCGCACGCGGAAGCTCAGTCCGTCGACCGGGTGAAGCCGCGCGAACGCGCGCACGCAGAGGTTGCTCTCGTCGGCCGGCAGCCGCTCGTCGCCCGGATCCACCGAGAACTGCCCCGTCTCCTCGACCTCGAGCTCGAGGTGCAGCGACACCGCCGCCGCCATCGCGTCGAAGCCGGGCCCGAGGTTCGCCGACGAGCCGGGCACGCGCACCCGGCGGCGGCGTCCCATCAGCCGAGCACCGCGCGCTCGACCGCGGCGTAGTCCGGGTCGCACACGGTGACCTCGACCGCCTCGAGCGCGGTCTCGGGGTCCTTCAGCCCGTGGCCCGTCAGCACGCACACGAGCAGCGCCGCGTCGCGCGGCGGGTACTTGAGCACGCCCGCGACGCACGCGGCCGACGCCGGCTCGCAGAACACGCCCTCGGTCGACGCGAGCCACCGCTGGGCGTCGAGGATCTCCTGGTCGCTCACGGCCGCGATCCTCCCGCCGGACTCGTCGAGGGCGGCCTCCGCCTCCTTCCAGCGCGCGGGGTTCCCGATCCTGATCGCCGACGCGACGGTCTCGGGCTTCTCGACGGCATGCCCGAGCACGATCGGCGCCGCGCCCTCGGCCTGGAACCCGTACAAGACGGGCCGGCCCTGGCCGTACTCGACGAACCCCTTCCACCACGCGGTCACGTTGCCGGCGTTGCCGACGGGGATCGCGAGCGCGTCGGGCGCGGCGCCCGAGGTCGTCGCAGACCTCGAACGCGGCCGTCTTCTGCCCCTCGATCCGGTAGGGGTTGATCGAGTTCACGAGCTCGACGGGCTGGCGCTCGACGATCTGCTTCACGAGCGCGAGCGCCTGGTCGAAGTTGCCGCGCAGCGAGATCACGCGCGCGCCGTGCATCACCGCCTGCGCCAGCTTGCCGCGGGCGATCTTGCCCTCGGGCACGATCACCGCCCCGCGCATCCCGGCGCGCGCGGCGTACGCGGCGGCGCTCGCGGCGGTGTTCCCGGTCGAGGCGCAGATGATCGCCTCCGCGCCCTGGCCCTTCGCCCACGACACGGTGACCGTCATGCCGCGGTCCTTGAAGCTTCCCGTCGGGTTCATGCCCTCGACCTTCAGGTGGGTCTCGACGCCGATCCGCTCCGACAGGCGGGGGGCGTGGACGAGCGGCGTCGAGCCCTCCATCAGGCTCACCACGGGCACGTCCGGGTCGAGCGGCAGGCGGTCGCGGTAGCGCTCGATCAGCGGGACGCGTTCCTGCACGACGGGGCTCACGACTGGAACTCCTCCTCGATCACGCGGATCGAGCGCGGACGCGAGCGCAGCAGGGCGAGCCGCGAGAGCTCCTCGAGCGCGCTGCGGAACCGCCCCTCGGCAACCGGGTGCATGACCATCACGAGGCGCGCGTTCTCGCCGATGCCCTTCTGCACGACGCTCTTCACGCTGACCGCGTTGTCGCCCAGCACCCGCGCGACCTGGGCCAGCACTCCCGGCGCGTCCTCCACCTCGAGGTGCAGGTAGAAGGCGGACTCGACCTCCTCCTCGGGCAGGAAGCGCGGCTGCTCGATCGGGTCGAGCTCCATCCCCGGCGAGCTCATCACCGAGACGACGTCGCCGAGCACGGCCGACGCGGTCTGCGGGCCGCCGGCCCCCGGACCGGAAAGCGTGACCTCGGTGATCGCGGCGGACTCGAGCGTGACCGCGTTGAAGGGCCCGCCGACGGACGCGAGCGGGTGCCCGCCGTAGAGGAAGCAGGGGAAGACCCGCACGCTGACCCCGCCGTCGCGCCGCTCCGCGACGCCGAGCAGCTTCAGCACCAGCCCGAACTCCTTCGCGTAGTCGATGTCGTCGGGCGTGATCTCCTCGATGCCCTCGAAGGGGACGTTGTCGAGCGACACCGCCGCGTGGAACGCGAGGCGCGCGAGGATCGCCATCTTCGCCGCCGCGTCCTTCCCGTTGACGTCCTCGGTCGGGTCGGCCTCGGCGTAGCCCAGCTCCTGCGCGCGCTTCAGCACGTCCCCGTACGGGGCGCCGGTCCGCGCCATCTCGGTGAGGATGAAGTTGGTCGTGCCGTTCACGATGCCGTGCACCTTCTCGATGTGCGCGCCCGCGAACGACTCGCGCATCACGCGGATCACCGGGACGACGCCCGCGACCGCCGCCTCGTAGCGAAGCTGCGCCCCGTTCGCGCGCGCGGCGGCGAACAGCTCGTCACCGTGCTGCGAGAGCAGCTGCTTGTTCGCGGTCACGAGCGGCTTCCCCGCCTCGAGGGTGCGCAGGGCGTAGTCGCGCGCGGGCTCGATCCCGCCGATCAGCTCGACCACGGCATCGGAGGAGGCGAGGATCTCGTCGAAGGACCCGCGCGAGCGCGTCAGCACTCCGGCGATCTCGGGACGGCGGCCGGTCGCGACCGCGATCGCGTCGGCGCGCTCGGCGAGCAGGGAGTCGAACGCCGACCCCACCGTTCCGTGACCGAGGAGGCCGACCCGGAAAGGCTCGGCCGTCATGCGTCGCGCGCCGCCAGGTCCTCGAAGGTCTCGCGCCGCACGACGACACGCGCCTCGCCGTCCCGGCAGAAGATCACGGGCGGCCGCGGCACCCCGTTGTAGTTGTTCGCCATCGCGTAGCCGTACGCGCCCGTGGCCGGCGTGACGAGCAGGTCGCCGACCTGCGGGTCGGGGAGCGCGACCTCCTTGATCAGGATGTCGCCCGACTCGCAGTGCATCCCCGCGATCGTCGCGAGCTGGGTCCCCATCGCGTCGGGCCGGTCCGCGATCGCCGCGTCGTAGCGCGACCCGTACAGCATCGGGCGCAGGTTGTCGGACATGCCGCCGTCGACCGCGACGTAGGTGCGCACGCCGGGGATCTCCTTGATCGTGCCGATCCGGTAGACGGTGATGCCCGAGTTGCCGACCAGCGAGCGGCCCGGCTCGATCAGGATGCGCGGGACCGGGTCGAACGCGGCCTGCACGCCCTTCACCTTCACGTCGGCGTAGTCGTCGATCGAGGCAGGCTCGTCCTCGGACGTGTAGGCGATCCCGAGCCCGCCGCCGATGTTGAGCAGCCGGCAGTCGAAGTCGATGAAGTCGGCCAGCAGCTGGATCGTGCGCGTGTAGGGCTCGAGCTCGAATATCTGCGAGCCGATGTGCGCATGGATCCCGACGAGGTTGAGGCGCTTGGACGCGCGCACGCGCCGCACCGCCTCGGCGGCGAGCCCGTCCTCGAGGCCGAAGCCGAACTTCGAGTCGAGCTGCCCCGTCTGGATGTAGGAGTGGGTCGAGGGCTTGATTCCCGGCGTGACCCGGATCAGAACATCTTGCGAGCGACTCAAGAGTCGCTCGCAGCGGTCGAGCTCCGAGAACGAGTCCAGCACTAGGTATCCGACCCTGGAATCGAAGGCGTAGCTCAGCTCGGCGTCGCTCTTGTTGTTGCCGTGCATGAACAGGCGCTGCGGCGCCACGCCGGCCTTCAGCGCGAGGTACAGCTCACCGCCGGAGGCGACGTCGACCGACAGGCCCTCCTCCGCCATCACCCGATAGGCGGCCGTGACCGGCAGCGCCTTGGACGCGTAGATCACCTCGAAGTCGTCGGTCCGCGCCCCGAAGGCCTCCAGGTAGGAACGCGCGCGGGCGCGCATGTCGTCCTCCGCGTAGATGTAGGCGGGGGTGCCGTGCTGCTCCGCCAGCTCGACCACGTCGCAGCCGCCCACCTCGAGGTGGCCGAGCGCGTTGACGCGCGAGCCGAGCGGGTACGCGTGACTGAGGGCGGTAGCCGCCATACTGCCGCGCATTATGGAGTACAGCCCACCCCGACCACCGAGCGAGACGGGAAGCCTGGCCGGCATCTCGTGGTGCCTGTGGCGCCCGGACGGCCGGGGGCCGTGGCCCGCGGTGATGGTGCTGCACGGAGCGGGCTCGCGCAAGGAGAACCACGCCGACTTCGCGCGCCTGGCGACCGCCAACGGCTTCGTCGCGCTCACCTTCGACAACCGCGGCCACGGCGAGACCGAGGGCGACCTCGACCCCAGCGTGGTGGACGACCTGCGCCTGCTGGCGGAATGGCTCGCCGCACGGCCCGAGGTCGACGAGCGGCGGGTCGCCGCGCGCGGTTCGAGCATGGGCGGCCTGATGGCGATCCACGCAGGCGCCGCGAGCGACCGCGTGGCCGCGGTGATCGCGATCTGCCCGGCCGCGCAATGGATGCTCGCCGAGGACGTGCGGCGCATCGCCGAGGGCCGGCCGCCTCCACCCGGCAGCGCGTTCGCCGAGATGCGGATCGACGCGCCCGCGCTCGCGGGCTGGCTCGAGACGAGCGACGTCGGCGAAGCCGTGCGGCACATGGGGGCGAAGCCGCTGCTGCTGATCCACGCGCGGGGGGACGAGGTCGTCCCCTACACGCACTCGGAGAAGCTCTACGAGCTGGCGCAGGAGCCGAAGAAGCTGGTGCTGCTCGAGGGCGGCGACCACCGCTCCGCGCAGCACGACGCGGAACTGCAGGGCGAGTCCCTGCGCTGGCTCGCGCGCGCGATCTGAGCCCTGGCTATGCGCCGGCGGGCTGTGCCGCCAGGCCGCCCGGCCGCCGGCTGACGACCGCGATCCACGCGAAGCCCGCGAGCATCATCGCGAGGCTCTCGAGCTGCGGCGTGGTGAGGCCGGCGACCGTCTCGTCGTTTCGTCGCACGAACTCCACGAGAAAGCGCTCGAGCCCGGCCAGAGCCAGGTAGAGCGCGAACAGCACGCCGGGCCTGAAGCGGTCGCGCCACTGCCAGAGCAGCCACGCGACGAGCCCCATCGCGAGCGTCTCGTAGACCGGCGACGGGTGGACCTCCTCGTTGGTCGGGACGGTCCCGTCCGGGTACGACATCGCCCAGGGGAGGTCCGAGGCCTTGCCGTAGTCGCCGTCGCCCGAGAGCTGGCAGCCGATCCGGCCGATCGCATACCCGAGCGCGAGCGGCACCGACGCGACGTCGAGCAGCACGAGCGTGAGGAAGCCGCGCCACCAGGCCCAGGCGAACACCGCGAGCGCGCCGCCGATCGCCCCCCCGTACCAGACCAGCCCGGAGCCCGGAGAAGATGTTCCCGAGCAGGTCGTCGGAGACGTCGCTCCAGTTCTGCAGCAGGTAGTAGACGCGCGCGCCGACGATCCCGCCGAGGAGCGCGGCGAAGGTCATCTCGTACGCCCAGTCGACGGGCTTGTCGAGCTCCTTGAAGCGGCGCGCGATCACCGCGCCGGCGGCCAGGAAGCCGAGCGCGAACATCAGCCCGAAGGTCTTCAGGCTGAGGGGGCCGAGGTCGATCTCGGGCTGCACGGGGGGCGATTATCGCGTGCACGCGGGATACTGGCGGCAATGGCGCAGGACATGAGCGACGTCATCCGTGGCGGTCTCGCGGGCTGGAGCCGTGGCGACCTCGCACAGGCGATGGAAGGACTCGACCCCGACATCGAGTTCGTGACCTCGGGCGTGTTCCCGGGCCTCGACCACGTGTACCGCGGTCACGATGGATTCGCGAAGTTCTTCAGCGACTTCCGCGGAGCCTGGGAGGACATCACGGTCGAGATCGAGCGGATCGTCGAGGGCCCGCCGCCGATGTACGTGATGGTCGGGCACTTCCGCGCGACGGCGCGGGACGGCCTGCTCGTGGAGCGGCCGGTCACGCTCGTCATGACTACCGGGAACGGCGCGATCAGGCGCATGGAGAGCTTCGAGTCCCGCGACGCGGCGTTCGCCGCAGTGGGGATCGAGCCCTAGAGGTAGCCCATCGGGTCGACCGGCGACCCGCCGATGCGGACCTCGAAGTGCAGGTGGTCGCCGAAGCAGTGCCCGGTGCAACCGACCGCTCCGATCACCTGCCCCTGCTTCACGCTCTGGCCGACGCTCACGCCGATCGAGGACTGGTGCGCGTAGCACGTCGCGACTCCGCCGCCGTGCTGGATGCAGGTGTACTGGCCGTAGCCGCCCGTCCAGCCGGCCATCGCGACGCTCCCGCTCGCCGCAGCCCTGATCGGGGTCCCCGCCGGGGCGGCGATGTCCACGCCGGCGTGCAGGCGGCCCCAGCGCTGGCCGAAGGGCGAGACCACCGGCCCGTTGACCGGCCAGATGTAGCCTCCCCCGCCCTGCCGGATCGGTCCGGCCGGGGCGGGGCCGCTGCCCTGGAGCTGGTTCGTCACCTGTGCCGATGCGGCCTGGAGCTCGCGGAGGTCGCCCTCGAGCTCGTGCCGGTGCGCCCTCACGTTTCCGAGCTTGCCGGACTTGTACCGGCGCGCCGCCGCGAGGTCCGCCTCGTTGCTCTGGATCGCGGCGCGCGCCTCCTGCAGCTCGCGCTGCTTGACCTCGATCACGCGGACGGCCTCCTGGGCCTTCAGCTTGAGCACGACCAGCAGCAGCCGCTTCTGCGCGGACCTCTTCTTCAGAAGCCGGACCTTGTCGACGATCACCGAGTCCTGCTCGCCGATCAGCTTCATGTAGTCGGCGCGCACGAGCAGGTCGCTGAAGCCGTCGGACTCGAGGATCACCGACATCATGTCCGGCTGGTCCGACTTGTAGATCTCGACCAGGCGCGCGGCGAGCACGCCCTGCACGCGGCGCAGCTTGCGGCGCAGCGCGATGAAGCGCTCGTGCTCGCGCTGGTAGCGCGCCTGCACCCGCGCGAGCTGCGCGCGCCGCGCGTCGAGCGTGTTCTGCACACGTGCCTCGCGCCGGCGCAGCGCGCCGATCTCGCGTGTCAGCGAGCGGATGCGGTTCGATAGGGCGCTGATGTCGCCCGTGAGCACGCCCTCCTTCGCGCGGGCGTTGTCGATCGCGGTCTGCTTCTCCTGGATGTTCGACTGGATCGCCTGGAAGGAGGCGGCGCGCGACGGACGCGGCGCGGCGATCAGTCCCAGGCCCGCCAGCGCGAGCGCAGCGAGGAACACGGCTGCCGGCCGTGGCGTGCGCAGATCAGTTGTGCGAGCGAGGCCCCTGCCCGAGGCCGAACGGTTTGAATCCACCATGCTCTCTTTCCAACGCTTACGGGGTTAGCTGTCGGGCTCGCGCCGGAAATGGCGCTACGCCTGCGAAGAGGCTCGCGGCGATTAGCCCCGAGGGCGCCACCGGGCGCCCGCTCTGCTTTGGGTTGGTTCCCCCGCTTCGCCCCACCGGGGCCGTCCAGGCCGCGACGGGGAGAACTCAGCGGCTCGAGAAGGCTTGTACCTCCCAGAACGGTTTTGCCTGCAAAAGCGGCGGAACACTATCAGCAAGACGCTCACCGGCGCGTTTTCCTGCCCTGATCGCAACCCGTGCACGGGCGATTGCGGCCGCCTGCTTAGACTCCGCGCGTGGATCTCGGGCTCAGCGGGAGAGCGTGCGTGGTGACCGGCGCCAGCCGCGGGATCGGGCTCGCGACGGCGCGCGCCCTCTGCGCCGAGGGAGCGTCCGTGCTGCTCACGGCGCGCTCCCGGGAAGACCTCGAAGCGGCGGCCGAGAGCTGCGCCGGCGGCCGCGCGGCGGTGCTCGTGTGCGACGTCACGGACCCGGGCGCGGGCGAGCGCATCCTGGCGGCGGCACACGCGACGGTCGGCGATCCCGAGGTACTGGTGAACAACGCCGGGACCGCCCGCTGGCGCGACCTCGACGACGTGCCGGACGAGGACTGGCAGGCTGCCTGGGAGTTGAACGTGATGGCGCCCCTGCGGGCGATGCGCGCGCTCGTGCCCGCGATGCGGGCGCGCGGCTGGGGCCGTGTCGTGAACGTCTCGAGCAGCGCGGGGAAGCGGCCCTCGGCCAACATGCCGGAGTACTCGGTGGCGAAGGCCGCGATGCTGTCGCTCTCGCGCCTGTGGGCGGACCGCTGTGCCGCGGACGGCGTGCTCGTGAACGCCGTCTGCCCCGGGCCGACCCGGTCGGAGCTGTGGATCGGGAAGGACGGCCTCGCCGACCAGTCCGCGGCCCTGTCAGGTCTCGCGGGTGCCGAAGACGCGGTCGCGAAGGCGGGTGCCGGCCGGCCGATCGGCCGAATGGCGGAGGTGGACGAGATCGCCGCGGCGATCGTGTTCCTCTGCTCGGAGCGGGCGTCGTACGTGGCCGGCGCGGCGTGGAGCGTGGACGGCGGGACCGTGCAGGTGATCATCTAGCGGAGGCAGGAGGCGGGATGAACCTTTACGACAGCGATTGGGACGTCGAGCGCTCTTTCGACGGCGCGCGGATGCGGATGATGCACGTGGGCCGCCCGCTCGGCGGCGAGCTGCTCGGCGCGACCGTGTTCGAGATGGAGGCCGGCGTGCCGGGCATCTACCACTTCCACCACGGCAACGAGGAGTGGGCGCTGGTGCTCGACGGGACGCTGACGGTCCGCACCCCGGACGGGGAGCGTCGGCTCTCGCCCGGCGCCGTGGCGGTGTTCCCGCGCGGCGCCGAGGGCGCGCATGCGCTCTCGAACACATCCGATCGCGTGTGTCGGGTCGCGGTCTTCTCGAGCATGCGCGACCCGGACGTGATCGAGTACCCGGACGCCGGAGTCGTGGGCGCGATCGCCGGCGACGCGCCGACGGCCGGGCGAGACGCTCCCTTCGAGGCGTTCTTCAGGCTCGACAGCCGCGTCCAGGACTACTCCGAGATCAGCGGTCACCGCCGGGATTGACCCGGCCCGGGCCCTCCACCTGGATCAGGTCCCCGGACGGCGCTTCCTCGATCATCTGGAGCGTCGTGTGGTGGATGCCGAAGCGCTCGTGCAGCAGTCGCTCGACGGCGAGCAGCACGCGGTCGCGGTCGCATCCCGGCCGGACCACCACGTGCGCGCTGAGCGCCGGAAACCCGGCGGTCAAGGTCCAGACGTGCAGGTCGTGCACCTCGACCACGTCCTGCTCCGCCGCCATCGCGCTCCCGATCGCGGCGACGTCGGTGCCGGCCGGGGCGGCCTCGAGCAGCACGTCGACGGGGTCCTTCAGGAGTCGCCACGACCCGAGCAGGATCAGCCCGGCGATCACGAGGCTCGCGATCGGGTCGGCCTCGTCCCACCCGGCGGCGAGGATCAGGATCGCGGCGACCACCACCCCGATCGAGCTCAGCGCATCCGCGGCCGAGTGGCGCAGGACGGCCTCCAGGTTGAGGTCCTCACGGTCCCCGGCCGCCAGCACCCAGGTCGCGGCGACGTTGCCGCCGAGCCCCGCGATCCCCACGACCAGCATGCCGGCGCCGGAGACGTCGGGTGGCGAGCCGAAGCGCGACAGCGCCTCGACCACGATCAGCACGGAGACCACGACCAGCAGCACGCCGTTCGCGAGCGCCCCGAGCACCTCGCTGCGCTGCAGGCCGTAGGTGCGCGCGGGCGTCGGCGCCATGCCGGCCAGCCGCGCGGCCACGAGGCCGATCGCGATCGCGCCCACGTCCGAAAGCAGGTGCCCGGCGTCCGCCAGCAGGGCGAGCGAGTCGGTGAGCAGGCCTCCGACGACCGTCGCGACGAGCAGCACGACGTTGATCCCGAGCGCGATCACCATGCGCGACCGGTTGCCGGCGCGGCGGGCGTCCAGCCCATGGGAGTGCGAGTGCGCGTGGGCGTGGCCCATCGCGGCGCAGGCTAGAGGATGGGGCCGCCGCCGCAGCGGCGGCTCCCGGCGTTGCCGGCTAGGCCGGGACCTGCTGCGTCTCGCTGCTCGCGGGCGTCTCCGACGGAGCATTGCCCGGAGCCTGCGAGACGACGCCGCTTCCGTTGCCGTTCTGCGTCGCGGCCGCCACGTCCTTTGCGAACTGGAGCCGCTCGGCGTACTCGGCCGTCTGCATGCGCGCGATGACGAGGCGCTGGATCTGTGCCGTGCCCTCGAAGATCTGGTAGATCTTCGCGTCCCGGAACCACTTCTCGAGCGGGTACTCCGTGGACTGCGCCGCCGGGCCCACGAGATCCATCAGAGCGGTGGTCGCCCACATCGCGACGTCGCCGCCCTTCAGCTTCGACATCGAGCCCTGGCCGCTGGTCATCGGCACGCCGTTGCGCCCCATCCAGGCCGCGCGCCATACGAGCAGGCGGGCCGCCTCGATCTCGGTCGCGACGTCGGCGAGCACCTGCTGGATGCGCTGCTCCTGCAGGAGCGGACGACCTTCCTCGGTGCGCCCGTGCAGGTACTCGAGCGTCCACTCGTAGGCCGCCTGCGCGATGCCGAGCGCGGACGCGCCCACGGTCGGACGGGTGATCTCGAACGTGGCGAGCGCGCCGGACGTGCCGGAGCGCTGCCCCGAGCGTGCCCGCTCGAGCTTGCGCTGCAGCTTCTCCTCGCCGCCGAGCAGCGCGTCGCCGGGCACACGGCAGTCCTCGAGCACGATCTCCGCGGTCTGGGAGGCGCGAATCCCGAGCTTGGACTCCTTGTGGCCGAGCTTCAGGCCCGGGTTGTCGCCGGTCACGATGAACGACGCCTGCCCGCGGTGGCCGAGCTCGGGGTCGACGGTCGCCACGACGACGGTCACGTCGGCGATGCCGCCGTTCGAGATGAAGGTCTTGGTCCCGTTCAGGATCCAGTCGTCCCCGTCGCGCTTGGCAGTCGTGCGCAACGACTTGACGTCGGATCCCGCCGACGGCTCGGTGACGGCGTAGGCCCCGACCTTGGGGTCGTCCTTGGTGCCGATCACCTCGGGGATCCAGCGGCCGATCTGCTCGGGGGTGCCGGAAGAGGCGACGCCCGCCGCGCAGAGGGTGGACGCCGAGATCGCGAGCGCGATGCCGGCGCAGCCCCAGTGGATCTCCTCCGCGTAGATGACTCCCTTGAGGCCCTCCGAGTCCGTCTGCAGCGACTGGATCCAGTCGAGGCCGGCGAGCTTCCACTCATAGGCCTCGCGCATCACCTCGTAGGGGACGCTCTCCTCCCGGTCATGCAGGGGAGCCGCGGGCCGCACCACCTCGCGCGCGAACTTCCGGCAGTACTCCTGCCACTCGAGGGTCTCGTCGTTGAGTCGAAAGTCCATCCGCTCCGGCTCCAAGTCTTAGGCCGCCGCATGGCGCGCTTGGCCGCCATGCCGTGCGACGGTTGACTGACGAGTCAACCAAGGGAAATTGTACCCCTCCGAGGGACGGGCAACCAACTTTCGGGCCCCTCGGGCGCAGGCGCTATCGTCCGCCGCCGATGGCCGAGCCCCGCACAGGCGCGTCCCCCGCGGCGCGCCGCACCCGAAAAGCCCTGGTGGTGCCGGCGATCGTGGCGGCGATCCTCGCGATCGGGGCCTGCGGCGGCAACGACGCCCCGCTCGAGGTGCAATTGGAGGAGAAGACGGCCGACCAGACCGTCCTCGGCTTTCCCGCGCTGGCGACCAAGAACACCACCCGCGTCGGGGGCGAGGATCCGGTCGCCGACGCGGCCGGGACCGCCGCGGCTGCCTTTCCCGGACAGACCCGGGGAACGCGGCCGCGGGCCGTGACGCTCGTCGACGAGAAGGACTGGCATGCCGGGATCGCGGCCGCGTCGCTGATGGCGCGTCCGCTCGGCGCCCCGATCCTCCTGACCGACGGCGGCGACCTGTCGAAGGGCACCTCCACCGCGCTCGAGACCATGCGGCCGACCGGCACGAAGGCGCTCGGCGGGGCCCAGGCGATCGAGGTGGGCCGCGCGCGCGCTCCGGACGGGCTGCGCAGCCGCAGCATCTCGGGCGGGGACCCGGCCAAGGTGGCCGCCGGGATCGACGCGGTCCGCACCACCCTCGCGGGCAAGCCGTCGGCGAACGTGGTGATCGTGTCCGCCGATCAGCCGCAGTACGCGATGCCGGCGGCCGCGTGGGCCGCGAAGTCGGGCGACGCCGTGCTGTTCACCGAGCGCAACGAGCTGCCGAGCGCGACCCGCCAGGCGCTCGGCCGCCACGAGCAACCCGGCATCTACGTGCTGGGGCCGCCCGGCGTGATCTCGACGGAGGTCGAGCGGTCGCTGCGCCGCCTCGGCCGCGTGCGCAGGATCCAGGGGCGCAACCCGGTGGCGAACGCGATCGCGTTCGCGCGCTACTCGGACGCGGTCTTCGGCTGGGGTGTGCGCGACCCCGGTCACGGCCTCGTCTTCGCGAAGGCCGACCGCACACAGGACGCGGCCGCCGCGGCGGCGCTCGGCGGGAGCGGCAAGTACGGCCCGCTGCTGCTGCTCGAGAGCGCCGACACCCTTCCTCCCCAGCTTCAGGACTACCTGCTCGACATCCAGCCGGGCTACCGCTTCGACCCGGTGCGCGGCGTGTACAACCACGCGTGGATCCTGGGCGACGAATCGGCGATCAGCCTGAGGGTCCAGGCCCGGATCGACGAGCTCGCGGAGATCGTGCGGGTGCGTGACGAAGGCCTCTGAGGGGCACTGGATACCCTTCGGGCATGAGCGGAGCTGAACGACCTGACCGGCTCGCTCCCGGTCATCGGGTGACGGTCGACGACGTACGTGCCCTCGTCGGCCCGGCGACGCCGCATTTCGCGCTCCAGCTGCGCGACCGGCTCGCGCGGCTGATCGCCGGGCTTCCGCCGGACGACCCGGCCCGCGCCGAGGGCGAGCTGGGCCTCGCGCGCCTCGAGCGCATCGCCCGCGAGGGCCAGGCCGAGGGCCACGTGCAGGAGCACGAGCAGCCGTTGCCGAGCCTGCGGCTCGAATCACGCGAAGAGTGAACCCGTGCGCGCGGGCGCTGCCGCTGATGCGCTCCGAGGAGCGCGAGCGTGCCGTCGTGCGCGCGGGCCACATCGACGTGCTGCACCGCGACCTCGACCAGCCCGGCCTGGTCGGCAGCCTGATGCAGGCCGGGCCGGTCTCCCTCGTCTACGAGCGTTGGTGGCGGCCCGCGCTCGGCCGGGTCGCGAAGGGCATCGGCGGCCCGGGCATGGCGGACGAGAAGCGGATCGCGCGCCTGCTGATGGGGCTCGGCCCAGGGGACGGCGTGCTCGACGTCGCCTGCGGCCCCGGCAACTTCACGCGTGACTTCGCACGGGCGGTCGGGGAGGACGGCCTCGCCGTCGGCGTCGACGCGTCGCGCCCGATGCTGGAGCGCGCAGTGCGCGAGACGCGCGCGGCCGGCATCGACAACCTCTGCTTCGTGTTCGCCGACGCGGCGGCCCTCCCGTTCCGCGACGCGTCGTTCGACGCGGCGTGCTGCTTCGCCGCCCTGAACCTGTTCCCGCAGCCGTTCCGCGCGCTCGACGAGATGCGCCGCGTGCTCGGGCCGGGCGGGCGGATCGCACTGTTCACCTCGAGCGCCGGCCGCACGAGACCGCTGCGGGCGCTGGAGCGCTCATTCGCGGCGCCCGCCGGAATCCGGATGTTCGACCAGGACGAGCTCGTCGACGCGCTGCGCGAGCGCGGCTTCACCGACGTGCGCCAGCGCCTCGCGGGACTCACGCAGTTCGTGGGCGGGCGCCTGCCCTAGGGCTACTTCGCGGCAGCGAGCGCCGCGGCCGGCTCGGCAGCAGGCCCCGCGCCGTGCCCGTCGATCACCATCTGCGCGACGCGCTCGCGATGCCAGCGCGAGTCGCCGAACATCACAGCGTCCGACAGCGCCCGCTTCAACCACAGGTGCAGGTCGTGCTCCCAGGTGAAGCCGATGCCGCCGTGGACCTGCAGCGAGGCGTTCGTGACGCGTGTGCCGGCGTCCGAGGCGTACGCCTTCGCCATCGAGGCGGCGAGCGGCGCCGTCTCGGGCTCGTTGTCGGCCGCCCATGCCGCGTAGTAGGAGGCCGAGCGTGCGCTTTCGGTCTCCAGCAGCATCTGCGCGCAGCGGTGCGAGACCGCCTGGTAGGAGCCGATCGGGCGCCCGAACTGCTTGCGCTCCTTCGCGTAGTCGACCGCCCATTCCAGGGCGCGCTGCGCGATCCCGGTCAGCTCCGCCGAAAGCGCGATGTAGGCGCGCGCGCGGGCGGGCGCCATCGCGCCGTCCCCGCCGAAGGCCGCGTCCTCGGCGACCTTCACGCCGTCGAGCTTCACGGCGTACTGCTTGCGCGTGGCGTCGATGGTCGGCGTCGGCGTCACCGTGACGCCGTCGGCGCCACGCTCCACGATGAACCGCCGGTCGCCGGTCGCACCCACGATGAAGAAGTCCGCGGTCGCGGCGTCGAGCACGAACAGCTTCTCGCCGCGCAGCACGTAGCCGTCGCCCGCGCCCTCCGGGTCGAGCGTGATGTCGTCGGGCGCCCACCCCGCCCCGGCATCCCACAAAGCGAGCGTTCCACGCTGCTCGCCGGTCGCAAGCGGCGCGAGCCAGCGCTCCTTCTGCTCGTCGGTCGCGGCGGTCTCGAGCGCGATCGCGGCGAGCATGCTCGACAGGATCGGGACCGGGCGTGAGCGCGTAGCCGAGCTGCTCCATCAGGACGGCGAGCTCGACCGTGCCGAGCTCCTGGCCGCCGTACTTCTCCGACACCATCAGGCCCGGCCAGTTGAGCTCGCTCATCTCCTGCCAGAGGCCCTCGTCAAACGCGTCGTCGGACTCCGCGAGGCCTCTGATCCGCTCGGACTTCAGTCGCGCGGCAAGGAACTCCCTCGCCGCGGCCTGCAGCATCTGCTGCTCATCGGTTAGGTCGAAATTCACCTGGTCCCCCTTATCGCAGCTTGGGCAGGCCGAGCACTCGCTCGGCGACGATGTTCCGCAGGATGTCCGTGGTCCCGCCCTCGATCGAATTCGCGCGCGTGCGCAGGTACTGGTACTGCCAGTCGCCGCCGAGGGAGTGCTCGGATCCGTCGGCGAACTGGGAATAGGGGCCCTCGATCTCGAGCGCCAGCTCCATCAGGTGCTGGTTGACCTCGGCCCACTGCCACTTGCCGAGCGATCCCTCGGGGCCGGGCACGCCCTTCTTCATGATCTTCGTGAGACCCCGGTAGTTGGTCACGCGGAAGATCTCCGACTCGATGAAGAGCTGCGCGAGCCGGTCGCGCACGACCGGGTCGTCGGCCGCGACGCCCCCGTTGCGCGGCGTCGCGCGCGCGAGCTCGATCGCGCTGGCCATCCCCCGCTGCAGCGCGGTCTGCGCGGCGAACGCGAGGCCCGCCCGCTCGTTCATGAGCGTCGTGATCGCGACGCCCCAGCCGCCGCCCACCTCGCCCACGACGTTCTCGTCGGGGATGTAGGCCTCGTCCATGAAGATCTCGTTGAACTCGGCCTCGCCGGTGATCTGGACCAGCGGCTTGACCTCGACGCCCTCCTGGTCCATGTCCATCAGGAAGTACGTGAGCCCCTGGTGCTTCGGGGCATCCGGGTCGGTGCGCGCGACCAGCATGCACCACTTCGCCTCGTGCGCGAGCGTGGTCCACACCTTCTGGCCGCTGACCGCCCAGCCGCCGTCGCGCTTCACGGCGCGCGTCTTCAGCGACGCGAGGTCGGAGCCCGCCTCGGGCTCGGAGAAGCCCTGGCACCAGATCTCCTCACCCGAGAGGATCGGCTCGAGGTAGCGCTGCTTCTGCGCCTCGGTGCCGTGCGTGATCACGACCGGGCCGCCCATCACGAGGCCGAGCACGTTCGCCACGCGCGGCGCCTTCGCACGGGTCATCTCCTCATAGAAGATCGCCTGCTCGATCAGCGTCGCACCGCGGCCGCCGTACTCCTCCGGCCACGACAGCCCCGCCCAGCGCGCGTCGTGCAGCTTGCGCTGCCAGCGCCGCGAGAACTCGAAGGCCTCCTTGTCGTCCTCCGGCGGCTCGCCCGGGTGGTTCTCGGCAAGCCAGCCGCGCACTTCATCGCGGAAGGCCTCCTCGCTGGGACTCAGTGTCAGGTCCACGGCTCCTCCTTCCGTTCAGAAGCGTTTGGCAGGTCTCAGACCCGCTGGATCAGGGTGCCGGTGCCGAGACCTCCGCCGCAGCACATCGTCACGAGGCCGACCTCCTTGTCGGTGCGCTCCAGCTCGTGCAGCAGCGTCGTGATCAGCCGCGCGCCGGTCGAGCCGAGCGGGTGACCGAGCGCGATCGCGCCGCCGTTCACGTTGACGCGGTCCATGTCGGGCTCGAGCTCGCGACGCCAGGCCGCGACGACCGAGGCGAACGCCTCGTTGATCTCGACCAGGTCGATGTCGTTCATCTTCATCTTGTTGCGCTCGAGCAGCTTCTTGGTGGCCGGGATCGGGCCGGTGAGCATGATCACCGGGTCCACCCCGACGGTGGTCTGGTCGAGGATCCGCGCACGGGGCTTGAGGCCGTACTGGTCGGCCTTCTCGCGCGTCATCAGCAGCACCGCCGCGGCGCCGTCGGAGATCTGGCTCGAGTTCCCGGCGGTGACCTTGCCGTCCTCCTTGAAGGCCGGCTTCAGCTGCGAGAGCTTCTCGAGGCTGGTGTCGGGGCGGATGCCCTGGTCGGCGACCACCGTCTCCTCGGAGCCGTTCATCTTCACGGTCATCGGGATCGTCTCGCGCTCGAAGCGGCCCTCCTCGGTGGCCCGCGCGGCGAGCTGGTGGGAGCGCAGCCCGAGCTCGTCGAGCTCGGAGCGCGGAATCTCCCACTTGTCGGCGATCATCTCGGCGGAGATGCCCTGCGGCACGAGGTTGTAGTGGGCCATCAGCTCGTCGGGCCACGGGGAGCCGACCTGGTCGACGAAGTTGAACGTGACCCCCATCGGGATGTGACCCATGTGCTCGACGCCGCCGCCGATCACGACGTCGTGTACGCCCGCGCCGACGAGCGCCGCGCCGAAGTTGACGGCCTGCTGCGCGGAGCCGCACTGACGGTCCACGGTGGTCGCGGGCGTCTCCATCGGGAGCCCGGCCTGCAGCCACGCGTTGCGGCCGACGTTGAAGGACTGCTCGCCGATCTGCTGGACGCAGCCGGTGATCACGTCCTCGACGTCGCCCGCCGGGATGCCGGAGCGCTCGATCACCGCCTTGAACGCCTCGCCCAGGATCGCGTTCGGGTGCGTGCTCTTGTAGTAGCCCTTCTCGGGGTGCCCGCGCCCGATCGGCGTCCGCGCTGCCTCCACGATGACGACTTCCCGCCCTGTGCCGTTCTGCATCGGTACCCCTCCGGATGTCGTGCCGGCCGCTTCCGACGTCGTTGCGGGGAGCTCGGCGCGGCGAAAAGTTTGTGCGTCCTGCAGCAGCTATGTTACTCGATTGACTGATGAGTCAACCGACGGCGAGCGAGCACCCAGTGGGCTTTCCGGAGCGCGTCGGCGTGGTGGGATCGGGCACGATCGCGTGCGGCGTGGCGGCATGCGTGGCCGCCGCGGGCGGCAGCGCGGCGGTCTGGGCCCGCAGCGAGGAATCCGCCGAGCGCGCCCGTGGCCTGATCGACCGCGTCGATGCGGGCCCGGAGGTCACGACGGACCTCGAGGTGCTCTCGGAGGCGACGATGCTGGTGGAGGCCGTCGCCGAGCAGCCGGGCGCCAAGCGGGACGTCTACCGGGCGTTGCGGGACGTCCGTGGCGACGACGCACTGCTCGCCACCACCACCTCCTCGCTGAGCATCGCCTCGCTGGCCGAGCAGAGCGGGGATCCGAGCCGCTTCTTCGGCTTCCACGTGTTCAATCCGGTCCCCAAGATGGGCCTCGTCGAGCTCTGCTTCCCGGACGCCGCGACCGATCACCTGCGGGCGCGCGCCGCCGCGTTCTGCGAGGCGATCGGCAAGACGGGCGTCGAGGTGCCCGACGAGCCCGGGTTCGTCGTCAACAGGCTGCTGTTCCCCTACCTCTTCGACGCGGTGCGGCTGCTCGAGCGCACGGGTATGGAGCCCGGCCAGATCGACGACTGCATGAAGCTCGGGGCGTCCTATCCGATGGGGCCGCTCGCGCTGCTGGACCTCGTCGGGCTGGACGTCGCCGACGCGATCGGCGAGGCGCTGCACGGCGACACCGGCGATCCGTCGCACCGCCCGCCGGGACGCATCAAGCTGCTGGTCGGAGAAGGGCGCCTCGGACGCAAGTCCGGCGCCGGCTTCTACCGGTACTGACCCCTAGCCGGCGGCCTTGCGGGCGCGCTTGGGAGCGCGCGTCGACGGCTTGCGCGCCTTGCGGGCGCGGGGCGCGGCGGGCTCCTTCTTGCGGCCCGACATGTCCCAGATGACGTCGGCCTCGCTGATCCCCTGGAGCTCGGCCTGCTCGACCACGTGCGACCAGGGAAGCTGCGCCTCGGGAAGGTCGTCCCACCGGGCAAGCTCCAGGGCCTCGAGGGCGCCCTCGAGGTCGTTGCCGACCTCTCCCTGGATCCGGATCAGATCCTTGAGGGTCTCGAGCTGGCTCTCGGTGAAACGTGCGCTCCACATGCGCCATCAAGCTAGAGAGGGCTGCGGACAGACCCCGCCCGGCCGCGGCGCACCGGGCGCGGCGCTTACGCCTGGGCCTGCGGCGCGGGGGCGGTCGGGTGGATCCGCACCGCTTCCACGCGGTTCTCGCGCACGGACTCGACCCGGATCAGGTACCCGTTCGCGGTGATCTGGTCGCCGCGCTTCGGCAGCCGCCCGAGCTCTCCGAACACATAGCCCCCGACCGACGTGTAGGCATCCGTCTCGACGGGCAGCTTGATGCCCGCGTCCTCGAGGTCGCCGAGCGAGACGTGACCGCGCACGAACCAGTCGCCGTTCACGAGCCGCCGGATCGAGGACAGGACGGGATCGGTCTCGTCGACGATCTCGCCCACGACCTCCTCGATGATGTCCTCGACCGTGACGATCCCTGCCGTGCGCCCGAACTCGTCGACGATCACCGCGAGCGACGTGCGCTGGCGCTGCATGTCCGCGAGCAGGTCGTCGAGCGGCTTGGTCTCCGGCATGATCAGCGGTTCGCGCACGAGCGGCGCGAGCGGGGCCTCCGGCCCCTCGCTCATCAGCGTCTGCGCCAAGCGGTTGGAGTGCACCACGCCGCGCACGCGGTCGGGGTTGTCGTCCTCGATCACCACGAGGCGGGTGTGACCCGAGCTGATGCAGCGGCGCAGCCCCGTCTCGACCGTGTCGGTGCTGTTCACGGTGACGAGCGCGGGCGTCGGCGTCATCACCTGGCGCGCCTCCTGCTCGTGGAGGTGGAAGACCCCTTCGAGCATGTCGGCCTCGTTCGGGTCGAGCTCGCCGTAGCGCTCGCCGCGGCCGATCAGGACGCGCAGCTCCTCGGCGGTCGCGGCCTCGCTGTCGCTCTCGACGTCGATTCGCAAAATGCGCTTGACGACGAAGTTCGAGGCGTTGTTCAGCAGCCAGATCACGGGGTGCAGGCCGATCCGGAACCACTCCAGCGGCCGCGCGCACAGGCGGGCGATCCGCTCGGCATGGGTGATCGCGGTCATCTTCGGCGCCTGCTCGCCGATGATCACGTGCGCGGACGTGACCAGCAGGTAGGCGATCATCACGGAGATCGCGACCGAGGCGCCGTGGCTCAGGGCACCGAAGATCGGCTCGATCAGCGTCGCGACGGCCGGCTCGCCGAGGAAGCCGAGCCCGATCGAGGTCATGGTGATCCCGACCTGCGCCGCAGACAGGTACTGGTCGATGTGGTCCATCTGGTGGAGCGCGAGCTGTGCGGGGCGCGAGCCCTCGTTCACGGCGTCCTCCATCCGCGTGCGGCGCGCGCGCACGAGCGCGAACTCCGCGGCGACGAAGAACCCGTTCAGCAGGATCAGCACGATCAGCAGTGCGAGAAGGAGACCGGTCAAATCGCTCCGGTCAGCTCTTCTGCCCGTGCGCGGTCATCTGCGCGGGGCGACCCGGCGAGTGCTTGCCCTGTGTGGCGGCGCTATGTCCGCCGGGACTTCGAGGAAGGTCGTCGCTCATCTGGTCGACGGGGTCAAAGCTAGCAAACAGCCGGGCGGCTGCCTAATGATTCTTGCCGGCCGCCGACGGGGGCTCAGGGACGGATCAGCCCACGCGCCGAGGACACCGCGCCCCGCGTCACCCGGCCGCTCTGCTCGGCGATGCCGCGCAGAGCGCTCGGGCGGCGCCTGCGGGAACGCATCCCCAGCACCACGAGCGCGGCGCCGGCCGCCGTGCCGACCGCGACGGCCGCCACGGGCCGCACCCAGTTGCGGGGGTCGCGCATCGCGTCCAGCTCCCAGTCGGCGATCTCCTCCAGCGCCTCGAGCGCGGCCGCCTCGACGTTCGCGAGCCGGCCCTCGAGCTGACCGACGAACCCGGCGGGCGGCTCCACCGGCCGGAGGGCCTGCTCCAGGAGCCTCATGATCTCCGATCCCGGCCCGCTCTCGTGGCTCCCGGCAGCCTCCGCTCCGCCCATCACCCCTCCTCACCTGCTTCCAGCGCGAGATCGTGTTCGAGCTGCTTGATCGCGCGGTGGATCAGCACCTTCGTCGCTCCCTCGGTGCGGCCCATCGCGCGTGCGATCTCACGGTTGTCCATGCCCAACGCAAATCTCATGATCAGCGCCTCTCTGCGGTCTTCGGGAAGCGATCGCACGCCCTTGAGCACCGCAAAGGCCTCTTCACGACCGACGACGATGTCCTCGGTGTCGTGAAGCTGCCCGAGCGTCGCCTCGACGTCATCGAGCGCCGAGGTCGGCTTGCGCTTGCGATCGCGGTAGTAGTTGGCGGCGAGGTTGTGCGCGATGCGGATGAGCCAGGGCCGCAGCGGCCGGCCGTCGGCTTCACGGCACGCCCGCTCGAAGTGACGGTACGCCTGGATGAAGGTCTGGGTGGTGAGGTCCTCGGCGTCGTGATGGTTCCCGGTGCGGTAGTACGTGTAGTTGTAGACGTCGCGCAGATGCTCGCGATAGAACTGCGAGAACTCGCGGTCGACCGCGGCCTTGTCCGCCGGCGCCTGCATCTGCTGCCCCTGTGACCCCACCGGCTAGAGCGTACTCCGGGGCGCATGCCGCGCGGTGGTCAGGCCGCCCTTGAGGTGCGCGTGTGGCGCGCCGCTTCGGCCCACTGATCCGGGGCGATCCGGCCCTCGGCGAGCGCGGCGAGCTGGGCCGTCGCCGTGGAGCTCACGCCGGCCTCGGTCATCGCGCGGGCGAGCACGGGGACCGCGTACAGCGACTCCGGCTCCTGGCCGAGGATGCCGGGTATCTCGGCGGGCTCGACGCCCTGTGCGAGCAGCTCGCCGGCGCGCCGGTTGCGGCTGTGCGCGGCGAGCACGGTCGCGATCAGGTCGCCGGTGCCCGAGGTCCCGGTGAAGCTCGAGGCGCGCGCGCCGCGCTTGTCGGCGAGCGCGTGGCACTCCTCGTAGACGCGCCCCGCGGCCGCCCCGGCCGCGTTGGGCCCGGCGGCAAGCGCCGCGCCGGCCGCGAGCGCGGCGGCGTTCTTCGCGGCCCCGGCAAGCTCGACGCCGATCAGGTCGGTGCTCGTGTCGCAGTCGAGCCCCGCGCGTCGCAGGCTCGATGCGATCAGCGCCGCGAAGGTGCGGTCCGGTGACGCGACGGTGACGTGCGCGCCCCGCCTGACGGCCTCGCCCGCGTGGGCGGGACCTCCGAGGCATGCGGTCGGGCGCTCGCCCAGGCGCGCGGCGACCTCCGCGCTGGGCACCGTGCCGTGCGGGCCGATCAGGCCCTTCGAGAGCACCAGCACGCCGAGCGACTCCGGCATGCGCGCGCGCACCGACGCGAGCGCGTCGCCGAGCGATCGCGACGGGACCGCCATGCAGAGCAGGTCGGCATCCTCGAAACGCAGGTCCTCGACCGTCTTCACCTGGACGTTGTCGGGCAGCTCGACCCCCGGAAGGTACGCCGCGTTGGTGCGGCTCAGGCCGAGCTCGCGCGCCTGCTCGGGGGTGCGGCATCCGAGCTGGACGGTGGCCCCGGAGCGGGCCAGCAGGGTCGCGACGCCGGTGCCCCAGCTGCCGGCGCCGACGACGACGGCGTGGCGGATCGGCTGAAGGCCCCCCAGCCACTCCCACTGCAGGGAGATGCACGACCAGACGCGGTTCGAGATCTCCTGTGCGGCCGCCTGGCGCGGCTCGCGGTCGAGCGGACGGGGAAAGCGCAGCGCACGGCCGCAGCGAACGGTGACGCGGCGGGGGCGGATCCGCCATCCACGCCGGATGTCCTCGGTGCCGACGATCGCCACCGGCACGATCGGGGCCCCGGTCTCGAGCACCAGGCGGCCGACGCCGCGCTTGGGCTCGCCCAGCGGTCCGGGCCGGACGCGGGTGCCCTCCGGGAAGATGCCGACCGCCCCGCCGCGCTCGAGGATCACGCGCGCGGTCTCCATCGCGGCCTCGTCGGCCTCCCCGCGGCGGATCGGGAACGCGCCGAGGGCCAGCAGGATCCAGGCCTTCCAGCGCTTGTCGAACAGCTCCACCTTGGCCACGAAGTGGAGCGGGCGCCCGAGGCAGGTGCCGATCAGGAACGGATCGGAGAAGCTGCGGTGGTTCGCCGCGAGCAGCACGGGCCCGTCCTTGGGCACGTGCTCGAGGCCCATGCGCCGCAGCCGGAAGTAGACGTGGAAGAAGGGCTGGAGGATCGCGCGCACGACCCAGTAGACGGGAAGGATTGGGCCGCGGTCGCGGGCGATCTGGTGGGCGCGCTCGAGTTCCATCTCGATATTGCTTCTACCCCGCATCGGAATGCGGAGTTACAGGACATTCGCCGAGTGTGGCCGCACCCCTGCGCGGGCTACGGCACGAACACTCCTCCCACGGCGAACAGCGTGTTGTCGTTCGTGGCGGTGTCGCCGTCCGCGCCGCCGTCGAAGACGCGACCCTCGCTGAGCTCCCAGATCGCGCGCCGCCCCTCCTGCACGGTGCTTGGGACGAGCGCGTCTGCCGTGGTCTGGGCGCTGCATGTAGAGCCCTCGGAGCCGGCGGTCGGAGTGCAGGCGACATCGAACGAGAACGTGCGGTCGACCATCGTGCCCGGGGTCGAGTTGAACGGCTCGTTCTCCTTGTCGGTGCGGCGCACGACGAACTGGGCCGAGAGCTCCCCTGCGTAATCGGTCAGGTCGGCGGCGTTGCGCACGTCGGTGAGCGAGAAGCTGAGCTGCACGTCTGCCTCGTCGGTCTGCGTGCTCGGGTTGCCGACCACCACGGCCGCCTTCAGCGATCCGGTGGAGGAGGCGGCCTGACCGTTCGCGTCGGGCGTGCCGACCGTCAGATAGGAGGAGGCGCGCTGTGGCGGGCTGCAGGACCCGAACGCGAGCGGCGGGCCGTGCGTGCGGTTCGGGGACGTGCACTGCTGGGAGGCGGGAACGAGGGACAAGATCAGCGGCGTCGCGCCCTTGGGGCGCGGGTAGCTCGGTGCGATCGGCTGCCAGTCGGGGTTCCGACCGCTCACACCGAGGCTCGTCCGTCCTGTCCCGTCGACGTTGATCACGATCAGACCGTTGTTGAACGACTCGCTCGTGATCCAGCCGAGGAAGGCGATCTGCTGGCCGTCGGGCGACCAGGCTGCGCTGCGGTCGACCACGCCGCTGGGGGCCTTGACGGTGAGCTGGGTCTGATCGCTGCCGTCGGAGTTCATCGTCCACAGTCCTCCGTCGCGCGTGAACACGATCTTCGAGCCGTCCGGCGACCACGCCGGGTCTTGTCCATTGGCCGTGATGCTGCTCTCGCCTGTGCCGTCGGCGTTCATCACCCAGATGCCCCCTGTTCGGTCGGACCAGAAGGCGATCTTCGTGCCGTCAGGAGACCACGCGGGGGTGCGGTTGTCTCCCACCGAGGTGAGTTGTGTCTCGCCGCTCCCGTCGGCGTCGATTCGGAAGATGTTGAAGACGAAGGGCGCTGACGATGCCACGCGGGTGAAGGCAAACTGGCTGCCGTCGGGCGACCACGTGATCGCCGACACGTTTGCCGCCTGGCTCTGGACGCACGCGTTGCACACGAGAGTTGAGCCGGTTCCGTCAGCCGCCGTGATCCGGATCGCCTCGCCATCGACGTACCCGATCTTCGTGCCGTCCGACGACCAGACGGCGTCCCGGGCCTCTCCGCCCTTCACGAGCTCGCTGTTCGAGCCGTCGGGATTGATGCGGTAGACCCCCCCGGCGATCTTGTTGTAAGCGATCTTGCCGTTGCTGCCCGGGAAGGCGGCGAATGCGCCGGACGGGCAGGCGAGTACCCAGATCGCGACCAGTAACCCGATCCGTGCGTAGCACCGCATCAGGGAACGAACACCCCGCTCGTCTGGAAGAGCGTGTTCGGCGACGTGGAAACGACGCCGTCGGGCCCGCCGTCGAACACCTGTATCTGACCGAGCTGCCAGATCGAGCGGCGGCTCTCGTGCACCGTGCCGAACGCGATCGCATCGGCGCTCGTGTTGACCGAGCAGGTCGCGCCCACGGTCGCGTCGGCGGTCGCCGCACACCCTGCCGTGAACGTGAAGGGAAAGTCGATCACGGTTCCGGGCGCCGACACCGACGGCGAGTTCAGCTTGTCGGTGAGGCGCAGCATCGTGCGCACCTGCACCTCGCCCGTGTAGTCGTCGAGGTCGTCGCCGCGGCGAACGTCGGTCATCTGTAGCTGAAGGCTCACGTCCGCCTCGTCGGTCTGCGTCTGCGGGATGCCGACGATCGTCGCCATGCGCACGGATCCGGTGGCGTTCGCCGTGCGGCCGTTCGAGTCGGGCGTGCCCACCGTGAGATGGCTCGAGGACTGGGCCGGCGGATTGCAGGACGCAAACGCGAGCGGCGGGCCGTGCTGACGGTTGGGCGCCGCGCACGACGCGAAGGCGGGGACGAGCGACACGGACAGCGGCGTCGCGCCCTTCGGCCGCGGGTAGCTGGGCGGGGTCGGCTGCCAGTCGGGCCGGCGGTCGACGCTATTCGTGATGAAGGTCGAGTTGCTGCCGTCGGGGCCCATCACCGCGAGGCCTTCCGGGCGGGTCGGTGCCGGGCTCCTTGTGGTACACGATGAACTGCCCGTCCGGGGACCATTCGGGCTCGCGTGTCGAAGCCGGTGGTGTTGACGGTCACCTCGGTCTGATTCGTGCCGTCGGCGTTCATGACGACGATCACACGACCGCGCTCGAACACGATCTTGCTGCCGTCCGGCGACCACGCGGGGCGTGACGCGAAGTAGCCGCCGGTGCCCAGGCCGACCTGCCCGGTTCCGTCCGCGTTCATCACCCACACTCCCGCGGGAGACCGATCCGAAGTGAACGCGATCTTGGTGCCGTCCGGCGACCAGGCCGGGCCGCGGTTCGCGCCGACCGAGGTGAGCTGGGTCTCCGCCGGTGCCGTCCGCGTTCACGCGGTAGATCTGGCGGGTGCTGATCGTGGGGCCGTCGTCGAACGCGAACTTCGTCCCGTCCGGCGACCAGGTCAGGAACGAGCCGATCAGGCCGTTGCCGTAGAAGTCATCGATGCACGAGCACGCAACGGTCGCGTTGCTGCCGTCGGGGTTCATGACCATGATGTCCGAATCGCCGGGGCCGTCGGTGAACGCGATCTTGCTCCCGTCCGGCGACCACACGGGGTTACGGGCGCTTGACCGGATCAGCGTCTGCAGGCTGCCGTCGGACTCCGTCGTGTAGATGCTCCGGCCCGGGCCGCCCCCGGGAAGGCGGCGCCGGCCGGCGCAGCGAGGACGGCGGCCACCACGATGGCGGCCACCAGCGCGCTCCCCCCGGACCGCAGCACCCCAGTCCGCAGGCGTGGACCTCTGCGGGCACTCACATGCCGACCCTAGCGCGTCCGGGCGCACCTTTGTGGTTCATCGCCGGGCGGGGACGACGGCGCTACGCTTGCCTTCCTTTGCCGGAGTAGCTCAGCTGGTAGAGCACCGCTCTTGTAAAGCGGATGCCAGGGGTTCGAGTCCCCTCTCCGGCTTCGCTGTGGATCGCCGCTACTCGTCCCGGGGCACGATCGTGTCCAGCTGGACCTCGGCCCCCGAGCGGTCGTCGGCGAACACGATGTACGCCAGCGGCGGGCCGCCGAACCAGGACGCGTTCTCGCCCTCGCCCACGTAGATCGCAGGCCGCTGCGTTCCGTCACGCTGCAGCACCCAGATCTTCTGCCCCTCGTGGAACCCCTCGGTCGCCTCCATCGGCGCAGTCTAATGACGTTCCGGGCACGCACCGCGACGTGCCAGTAGACACCCGACCGCCGAAATGTCGATAATGCCCGACCGCCGATGCTGTCGACGTCGATTCGAACCCCCCTGGCCGCGATCGTCGTGGCCGCCACCGCCGTCTTCGCCGGCGCGGGCTGCGGCGGTGAGGACAAGCCCGACGTCGCGCGGGGCAAGGAGCTCTTCACCCAGCGTTGCGGCGCCTGCCACATCCTGCAGAACGCCGGCACCAAGGGGGTCCAGGGGCCGAACCTCGACCTCGCATTCCAGGAGTCATTGCGCACCGGGCTCGGCCGCAGCACGATCGCCGGCGTCGTCGAGCAGCAGATCGACCTTCCCCAGGGCGGCCAGATGCCCGCCAACATCGTCACCGGAGACGACGCGCGGAATGTCGCCGAGTACGTGGCGAGCGCGATCGGCAAACCCGCGGAGGGCGGCGGCGCAGCCGGGCCCTCCGGCACGGCCGAGGCCGACGCCAAGAACGTCGTCTCGATCCCGACCGACCCCGGCGGCCAGCTCGCCTACCAGGTGAAGAACGCGACCGCGAAGGCCGGCAAGGTGACGCTCAGCTCGAAGAACGACGCCTCGATCCCGCACAACATCGCGATCAAGGGCGACGGCGAGGGTCCGGTGGTCCAGGGCGGCAAGGTCTCCGAGGTGAGCGACACTCTGAAGGCCGGAAAGTACGAGTACTACTGCTCCGTGCCGGGCCACGAGCAGGCCGGCATGAAGGGCACGCTGACGGTCAGGTAGCCCCGGGGCCGGCGTTCACGCCCTCGCGGTCGAGATCGACGACCACGTGGGTCACGCGGATCGCGTATTGATCGCGGGCGCGCTGCACGACGTCCCGCTCGAGCCAGTTCGAGCGTCCCGGCGGGTGCGTGGAGATGATCACCTCGTCGGCCGGGAAGCGGCGCAACTCATCCTCCATCGCCTGCACGGGGTCGTCGTCGCCGATGTCGCCGTCCACGTCGAACCCTTCCGCGCGGAGGTCAGCGAGTAGCTGCTGGAGGCGGCGACCGGCCTGTTGGCGCGCGTCGTCCTCCTCGTTCGTCCAGTGCTTGATCTTGCTGTTGAGCGCCGGAACCACGACCTTCATCTGCGCGCTCGTGGGATCGCCCCGCTGCGCGATCTCGTTTCGCAGCGCACGCCCTCCCATGGTCTCGTTGGCGACCACCAGGATGCGGTAACGGCCGTCGTCGCGGTCGTCGAGCCTGCGGCCGAGCAGCATCTTCTCGCGCGGCTCGTCGCGCCTGAAGACGAAGAGGCCGACGATCAGGCCGATCGTGAGTCCGCCGGCGACCGCGAGGGCGGCGCCGGTGGAGAACACGATGGCGACGATGGCGATCGGCGCGAGCAGCGCCGCGACGATCAACACGAACCGGAAGGCGTCTTCTTCGGATCTCAGCGGGTTGACCATCGCGTCTCTCCTTTGGCTCCGGCTAGAGAAGGTAGACCGTGCTCCACACGATGATCCACATCACGTCCACGAAGTGCCAGTAGATGCCGGCACATTCCACGCCCATGTGTGCCTCGGGCGAGAAGTGGCCGCGATACGCGCGCACGGTCATGATCGCAAGCAGAGTGAGTCCCACGAAGACGTGTGCTCCGTGCAGTCCGGTGAGGCCGTAGAAGACCGAAGCGAAGGCGCCGTCGGAGATCGCGAAGCCCGCCTTCGCGTACTCGTTGATCTGCGTGAGCAGGAACATCGAGCCGAGCAGGAAGGTCGTCACCAGGCCGACCTGCATCCCGAGTCGGTTGCCCCGCTTGATGGAGTGCAGGGCGTAGTGCACCGTGAAGCTCGAGGACACGAGGATCGCGGTGTTCATGCTCGCAACCAGCACCGGGAACTCGAAGGGGTCGGGCGGCCACGGCTCGTTCTGCACGACGCGGACGAAGAAGTAGGCCGTGAAGAACGACCCGAACAGCATCGCCTCCGAGATGATGAAGAGCAGGATCCCGAGCAGCTGGGAGTCGATGCGCGAGCTGTGGTGCGCCTCGGGGGGGCCGTGGTGCTCGTGAGCGTGTGCGCCCGCGGCGATCGATGCGGATTCCATCAGGCGGCTCCCGTCCCAGCGGGCTCCCGATCCGCGGCCGGATCGGAGACCACGTGCTCGACCGGGCGGCCGCTGGCCTTGCGGACCTTCCCGATCAGGTCTCCGCGCATCCACCGGGACTTCTGGCTGGGCAGGGTCGAGATGATGATCTCGTCGGCGGGATGGTGCGCGAGCGTGTTCATCACGCTGCGGAACGGGTCGGGCTCCGTCACGTAGCCGGTCACCTGGAGCCCGGCGCGGCGAAGCTCGTCGAGCGTCGCGTCGAGGCGGGTCTGTGCGTCCTCGTCGTCGGCATCCGTCGGCGGGACGATCACGGTGAAGCGGTGCGGCGAAGACGAGGACCGGCGCTCGAGCGCGTCGATCAGCGGACGGCCGCCGATCGTGCGGCTCGCGACTACCAGCACGTGGCGGACGGGCTCCTCGCGCAGGTCGACGACGACGTGCTCGACGGGCAGCCCCGACCAGTTCTCGATGCGCTCCACCAAGTCGCGCCGAAGCCAGCCCGACCGTGGATAGACATAGGTCGAGACGATGATCTCGTCTGCTCCCCACTCGCGTATCGCGTCCTGGGTCGCGAGGTAGGGGTCGGGGTCCATCACTTCACCGCGCGCCTCGATGCCCATCTCGCGCAGCCGTTCGAGCGTCAGCTCGAGGCGCACGCGCGCGGCCGAGCGCGCGGAGTCGTCATAGATCACGAACCCCCGCTTCGGCGTGTTCTGCGGGCACACGACGGTGCAGCGAATCGGGCCCCGGGCGGCGCGGCGCTCGATCGCCTCGATCAGCTTCTGGCCGCCGACCGTCTCGTTCGCGACCACGAGCACGTGGACGGGTTCCTGCGTGGGATTGTCGAGGGATGCCTCCAAGCTCACTCCTGCCGCGTGCCGTGCCCGTCACCGTTGCCGTTGCCGTTGCCCGACGGCGCGGCGTGGCCGTTCCCGTTCGCCGGGACCCCGGCCGCCACCTTCTCGCGGTCGCCGTTGAGGACCGCGTGCACGGAGCCGGGCACCCCGTACTCGTACGGGCCCCCGACGACCTGCGGGATCTCGTCGAAGTTGAAGATCGGCGGCGGCGAGGAAACCTGCCACTCGAGCGTACGGGCACGCCAGGGGTTGCCGGGCGCGCGCGGCCCGCCCGCCCAGCTGGCGATGAAGTTGTAGGCGAACACGAGCATCGCGGCGCCGAGGAAGAACGCGCCGATCGACGAGACGAGGTTCCAGGCCGCGAACTTGTCCGCGTAGTCCGCCACCCGCCGCGGCATCCCCTCCAGCCCGAGCCAGTGCATCGGACCGAACGTGACGTTGAACCCCACGAAGGTCATCCAGAAGTGGAGCTTCCCGAGCCGCTCGTCGTACATGCGGCCGGTCATCTTCGGATACCAGTAGTAGATGCCGGCGAAGATCGTGAACATGCTGCCGCCGAACAGCACGTAGTGGATGTGCGCGACCACGAAGTACGTGTCCGAGGTGTGGATGTCCACGGGGATCGCCGCGAGCATGATGCCGCTGATCCCGCCGAGCGTGAACATCGTGATGAACCCGAGCGCGAACAGCATCGGCGTGGATAACTCGAGCACGCCGCGCCACAGCGTCGCGAGCCACGAGAAGATCTTGATGCCGGTCGGCACAGCGATCAGCATCGTGGTGATCATCATCGGCACACGCAGCCACTGCCACATGCCCGAGACGAACATGTGGTGGGCCCAGACCGTGAAGCCGAGCACCAGGATCGCCATCAGCGAGAGCGCCATCAGGCGGTAGCCGAAGATCGGCTTGCGCGATTTGGTCGAGATGACCTCCGAGATGATCCCGAACCCGGGCAGCATCATGATGTAGACCGCCGGGTGCGAGTAGAACCAGAAGATGTGCTGATAGGAGATCACGTCGCCGCCCTGCGTCGCGTCGAAGAAGTTCGCGTGCAGCGTGCGATCGAGCAGGACCAGGAACTGCGAGCCGGCTACGAACGGCGTCGCGATCACGACCAGCAGCGAGGTCGTGAAGTTCGCCCACACGAGCAGCGGCATGCGCCAGAACGTCATGCCGGGCGCACGCATCGTGATGATCGTGACGATGAAGTTGAGCGCCGTCATGATCGACGAGGTGCCCGCGAACTGGACGCCGATCGTGAAGAACTGCTGGCCTAGAGGCGCGTCCGTCGAGAGCGGCGCGTAGGCCGTCCAGCCTGTGTTGAAGGCCCCTCCGTCGGGCACGAGGAAACTCGACACCATCATCACCCCGGCCACCGGCAGGAGCCAGTAGCTGAGGGCGTTCAGGCGCGGGAACGCCATGTCGGGCGCGCCGATCATCAGCGGGAGCACGAAGTTCGCGAGGCCGGCGAAGATCGGGATGATGACCAGGAAGATCATCAGCGACGCGTGCACGGAGAAGAGCCCGTTGTAGGTGTTCGGGTCGACCACCTGCTGGCCCGGCTGCGCGAGCTCGGCGCGAATCACCTCGGCGAGCGCGCCGCCGACGAACATGAAGAACAGCGCGGTGATCGTGTACTGGACGCCGATCACCTTGTGATCGGTGTTGACGCGGAAGTAGTCCCTCCAGCTGCGCGCGCCGTGGTCGGAATGGTCGTCGGGCCGCGTGGGCGCGCCGACGATGTACCGGGCCCAGTAGTCGAAGCCGCCGATCCCGACCAGGAATGCGAGCGGCGTCGCGAGCAGGATCACGGTGACGAGCGGGTCCTCCTCGAGCACGTAGACGCCGTAGAGCGCGCGGATGCCGACGACCAGCGCGAACGCGAACGCGGCGCCGGCGAGCGTCATCCATGCTGCGCGGATCCATCCGGGTCGCATCATGCGACGGAAGAAGGTTGGCTGGGCCACCGCCATCGCGGTCATCTTAATTCTGCCCGCCCTGCTGAGAGACCACGCCGCCGGGCTGCTGGCCCTTCCCGCTCCGCTGCAGCGCCGCCCACCGGTCGAAGCCGGCCTGGTCCTGGACGACCACGCTCGCGCGCATCGTCGAGTGGCCGAGCCCGCACAGCTCCGTGCAGACCAGCGTGTAGCGCCCCGGCCGGGTGGGCGTCACGCGGACCTCCGTGGTCATCCCGGGAACCGCGTCCTTCTTCATCCGGAACTGAGGCACCCAGAACGAGTGGATCACGTCCTTGGCGGTGAGCTTCATCAGATACGGGGTGTCCTCCACGAGGTGCAGCGCCCCGGACCTGAACGGCTTGCCGTCGGCGTACTCGAAGGTCCAGGCGAACTGCTCGGCGGTCACACGGACGGTCTGCTGGTTGGCCTTCGTCTCCTCGATGTCGGCCAGCACGAGACCGCTGTACACCGCGGTCCCGATCATCAGGATGGCGGGGATCGAGGTCCAGACGACCTCCAGCCGGGTGTTGCCGTGGATGGGATCCCCGTCGCGCAGATCGTCCGGCGAGCGCTTGCGGAAATGCACGACCGCGACGATCAGCACGCTCACGACGAGCGAGAAGAAGAAGGCGGAGATCAGCGCGAGCACGTCGTAGAGCGTGTCGATCGGGCCGGCCTGCGTGGCCGCCGACTCGGGCTCCCACGGCAGCCTCCAGACGAGGACTCCGAACACCAGCGTGATCGCGAAGGTCCAGAGCCCGATCTGGACGAACGGGTTGCGGAGGGTCCTCATCGGGGGCGGACGATACTACGGGGCGAACCCGGCTCGGAGCGGCCTGTCATGGCTCATTCGACCGACACGTCGATGTCCATGCCCGACTGCGCGTGGCCCGGGACGGTGCACCAGAAGCGGTACTTCCCCGCTTTCAGATCCGCCTCCAGCGCGGCTTCCTCGCCGGACCCGATCAGCGCGGTCTTCTCCTCGAGCCCCTGGCCCTGGATCGCGAGGTCGTGGTCGATCTTGCCCTTGTTCACGACGCTGAAGCGGTACTTGTCGGCCTTCAGCGAGTTCCCGCCCGCGAGCTTGATCGAGAACTCGTCCTCGACGGCGCGCACCGTCTTGCCTCCGCCCTCGCCCTGGACAGCTCCCTCGGGGTTCTCCCCCTGGGAGCGCTCGGCCGCGAGCTCGGCCTTCTCGGCGGCCTCCTCGCGAGGGTGCTCCTTGTCCGTGACGATCAGCAGCGTCGCGGCGCCCGTGAGCACAAGCAGGGCCGTGCCCGCGATGATCACGCGGGCGACCGTCCGGCTCGGGGGAAATCCCTCACGCGTGAGGCCGATCGCGGAGAGCACCAGCGCCCCGACGACCATTGTGATTCCGAGTACGTAATAGGGGGCCACGCGGTGCGCGAGTCTACAACGAGCACCGCCCGGGTTACCGCGGCAGCTGCGGCAGCACCTCAGCCGCGACCCACTCCAGGGCCTCGGGAACCAGCGGCGCGAGGAGGCTGACCTGGATCACGACGTCCTCGACGCCCTGCTCGGCGTAGGCCCCGAGCTCCTCGACGATCGCGGCGGCCGAACCGCCGAGCATCCGCCGGTCCGGGACGAACGACTCCTCCTCGCGACCGGGCGGGATCAGCCCGCGTGCGACGCTCAGCGTGAGCTCGTCAGGGTCACGACCCACCTCCTCGCCGATCCGTGCGAGCTTCTCCCTCACCTGCGCCATGTCCTCCGGGTAGACCTCGAATCCGTGCCATCCGTCCCCGAGACGCAGCGCGCGGCGCAGGCCGGGGCCGGTGTTGCCGCCGACCCAGATCGGCGGTCCGCCCTCGGTCCGGGGGGTGGTCGCAAGCACGATGCCGTCGAACTTCGTGAAGCGGCCGTCGAAGCTCGCCGGGTCCTGCGTCCAGAGCGCGCGCAGCACCTCGATGTGCTCGTCGGTGCGTGGCCCGCGCTCGGCCGGGTCGATTCCGAGCGCGCGGAACTCCTCCTGCATCCACCCCGCCCCGACGCCCAGCACGAAGCGGCCCTCGCTCACGACGTCGAGCGCGGCCGCCTCCGCGGCGACGTTCACGGGGTTGCGGTAGGGCAGCACGAGGACGCTCGTCCCGAGGCGCACGCGATCGGTCACCGCGGCGCACATCGCAAGGGTCGTGAGCGGGTCGAGCCACTGCATCCCCGGCGACATGGCGACCTCGGTGCCCGAGTGCTGGTAGGGGTACTTGCTCGCGCGCTCGTACGGGAGCACCACGTGGTGCGCGGCCCAGACCGAGTCGAAGCCGAGGCGGTCCGCCGACTGCGCCACGGGGAGGAGCATGTCCCTGCCGTGGTCGAGCCCGACGTTCGGAAGCGAGACGCCGATACGCACGGGCGAACCCTAACGCTGCGCCGAGCACCTGCACCCACGCGAGCCGCGACCACTCGTCGTCGTAGCGGTCCACGGTCAGGGGCGGCCGCCTCCAAGGACCCGGCCGAGGTCGACCTGCTGGCGGACGCCGCCGGACTCCGTTAGAACAACGCCATGCACCTTGGCCTCCTGCTCGAGCTGCCGACGCAGCGCGAGAACGTCGAGCTCGCGAAGCGCGCGGAGGACGCGGGCTTCGCGTCCGCCTGGGCACCGGAGTTCCACAACCACTCAGGCTCCCTCGCGCTGGCCGCGGCGGCGCTCGGGACCGAGCGCATCGAGCTGGGCACCGCGATCGCGTGGGCCTTCGGCCGCTCCCCGCTGCTGACGGCGGTGACGGCGCTCGACCTGGACGAGATGTCGGGCGGGCGATTCGTGCTCGGCCTCGGCACCGGCACGCGCCGCATGCGGACGGACTGGCTCGGCGCCCCCGCCGAGCGGCCTGCGAGCCGCCTGCGCGAGACGGTCGAGGCCGTGCGGGCGGTGTGGGACGCGGCGGGCGCGGGCGCCGTGGACTACGAGGGGGAGCTGGTCCGCCTGCGCGTGCGCCCCTACGGCCGCGCGGGCCAGACACGCACGCGCATCCCGGTCTATGTGGCCGCGGTCAACGAGGGCATGACGCGGATGGCCGGGGCGATCGCGGACGGCGTCGTCGCCCATCCGATGGCGACGACCCGATACATCGACGAGGTGATGCGCCCGGCGATCGCGGAGGGCGCCGCCCTGGAGGATCGCGCCGCCACGGACGTCGTCGTCGCGGACTGGGTGCTGACCGCGATCTCGGACGACCGCGCACAGGCGCGCGAGGACGCGAAGCGCCAGATCGCCTTCCACGCGACGGTTCGCACCTACGACCGCATCCTGGACTTGCACGGGTTCACCGAGGTCGCGGCCCGCATCAGGGAGCTGTGGCGCAGCTTCGACCTCGCCGGCATGACCGCGCTGGTCACGGAGGAGATGGTCGACGAGATGGCCGTCGCGGGGACTCAGGACGAGTGCCGGGCGGCGCTCGAGCGCCGGGCCGCGAGCGCCGAGCGCCTGTTGCTGGGGGCGCCGGTGGTGGCCACCGACCCCGATCGAATCCGCGCTTACCACGACTCGATCGTCGAGACGTTCAGACGCTGACCCACGGCTGCCCGGCGGCGCTACACTCCGCCCGAGGGCGAGAATTGGGCGCGGATGATCCGCGGTGTGCGACTCGGCGAAGGAGAAGTGCGTGGAAGGCTGGACCCTCTTCTACATGGTGGTGATCCTCAAGATCCCGATGGTCGCTGCGCTGTGGCTGGTGTGGTGGGCGATCAAGCAGGAGCCCGAGACCGAGGAGGCGCCCGGCGAGGACCGCGGCCCGCGCCGCAAGCTCCCGCCGCTGCCGCGCTGGCCGCGACGTGGACCGGCCGGCGGTGGGGCCGGCTGCAAGACCGCGCCGTGCCCCCAGAAGACGGGGATCCGCCGCGTCGATCGTCCTGCGCCGGCATACGCCAGGCGCGTCGAGACCTAGCCCCGCCCCGGGAAGGACGGGGCAACCCGTGACGGCACGCCCCCGGGCGCGGCCCTACTGCAGGACCGCCCTCGAGTCGAGGTGCATCCCGACCTTGCGCTTCACGCGCTGGAGCGCGTTGTCCACGGTCTTCGTGTCGCACTCGAGGCGCTCCGCGACGTCCTCGTAGGAGCGGCCGTCGAGGTACAGCGACAGGACGTTGCTCTCCAGTTCGCTCAGGACGCTCGTGATGCATCCGACGAGGCTCTGGATCTCCTCCGTCGAGATCACCTGGTTGACCGGATCGTGAACGGTCGAGCCGGGCAGCACGTCCGCCATCGTCGGCTCGCCCTCCTCGCCCCCGGCGGCCGGGGTCTGGCTGAATGACACATACGAGTTGAGCGGGGTGTGCTTGTTGCGGGTCGCGGTCTTGACGGCGGTGATGATCTGGCGGGTGATGCACAGCTCCGCGAAGTTGCGGAAGCTCGACTCGCGCTCCGGCCGGTAGTCGCGGATCGCCTTGTAGAGGCCGACGAGGCCCTCCTGGATCAGGTCGTCCGAATCGCCGCCGATCAGGAAGTACGACGAGGCCTTCAGGCGCACGAACCCGTGGTAGCGGCGCACGAGGCGATCCGTGGCGTGTGTCGCGCCCTGCTTTGCGAGGGCGACCAGGTACTCGTCGTCCGGCTGGTGTGCGCCCTGCTTGCGCCGGGCGGTCTGCTGCGCGGGGCCGGAGACCCGCCGCGCGAGCTTGCGCGCGGTCGCGCCCTGCGTGATTCCTTCGGGGCCTCTCGTGCTGGCCCTGCGAGAGGGAGATACGGCCACAGCAACCTCCTCACCCCGTGTCCCCATGCGGGGTCACGTGGATTCGGCCGTGACGCGCTACCTCCCCTGGCGCCTCGACGTTGAAGACTCGAGGCAAGCTTCAACCTTCACAAAGCTCAACCTCAAGTCCAACCTTAGATTTGCGCGGCAAGTGTACGGTGTTATGTGGACTTGTCAAGGGGTGCCCGTGCGCTGCTGCACGAGACCTCACAGCCTCGTACAGCAGGACGGCCGCGGCCGCGGACACGTTCAGCGATTCCACGCTTCCGTGCAGGGGTAGCTTGAGGAGGTCGTCGCAGGCCTCGCGGACCCGGGGGCGCAGGCCCCTGCCCTCCGAGCCGAGCACCAGGACCACCCTCCCGCGCCAGTCCACGTCGGTGTACGCGCGGGCCGCCCCGGCGTCGGCGCCGTACACCCACGCGTCCGCCCGCTTGGCCTGCGCCAGGTAGTCGGCGAGGTTGCGCACGCGCGCGATCGCGAGGTGCTCGACGGCGCCCGCCGACGCCCTGCACACGGCCGGCGTGATCTCGGCCGAGCGCCGCTCCGGGATCACCAGCCCGGCCGCCCCCGCCCCCTCCGCGCTGCGACACACCGCTCCGAGGTTCTGGGGGTCCTGGATCTGGTCGAGCGCCACGACCAGCGCGTGGTCGTCGGCGAGCAGCGAGTCGGGGTCGGCGTAGGGATAGGCCTCGGCGTCGCAGACCAGGCCCTGGTGGGACGGCGAGCCGCAGATCTGCTCGAGCTCCGCCGCGCCCGCGATCCGTGCCCGCAGCTCCGGCGCGCGCGCCGCCGCCATGGCCGCGAGCCGGTCGTCGGCTGCCCATACGCGGCGCACCCGGCGCCGCCCGCGGAGCGCCTCGAGCACGGCGTTGCGCCCATAGAGAATCACCAGGGAATCACCGGAGGATCACCAAGAGGATCGCCGGCTCATCTGGTCCCGGCGGGAACCAGGACCGGGCCCTCCGGCGTGTCGCGCACCTCCCAGCCGCGTTCGAGCAGCTCGTCGCGCACCGCGTCCGCGCGGTCGAAGTCGCGTGCGAGCCGCGCGTCCTCGCGCTCCTGCACGAGCCGCAGCGCGGTCTCGTCCAGGTCCTCGTCGCCGCCGGCGAGCAGGCTCTCGAGGCCCAGCACGCCGAGCATCTCCTCCAGCAGGGCGGCCGCGCCCGGCAGGGCGTCGCCGGCGGACAGCCGGCGGTTGCCCTCGCTGACCAGCTTGAAGACCGCCGCCAGGGCCTCGGGTGTGTTGAAGTCCTCGCGCAGCGCCGCGAGGAACTCCTCGCGCAGCGCCGACACCCGGGGGTCGTCGGGCGCGCCGGCGGTCAGGTCGCCCGAACGGCGCGCCAGGCGCGCGAAGTCCGCCAGCCGCCGCACCGATTGGCGCGCCTCCTCGAGGCGATCTCCGGAGAAGGCGAGGGGTTGGCGGTAGTGCCCGCCCAGCAGGTAGACGATCAGCGCGTCGCGCCCGTAGGCGTCGAGCGCGTCGGCCAGCGTGGTCACGTTGCCCACCGACTTCGCCATCTTCTCCTCGCCGAAGCGGATCATCCCGTTGTGCATCCACAGCCGCGCGAGCGGCCGCCCGCGGCCGGCCTCGGTCTGTGCGATCTCGTTCTCGTGGTGCGGGAACATCAGGTCCGACCCGCCGCCGTGGACGTCGAAGTCCAGGCCGAGGATCTCCTCCGCCATCGCCGAGCACTCGATGTGCCAACCGGGCCGGCCGCGGCCCCACGGCGAGTCCCACGCAGTGTCCTCGCCCTCCTTCTGCGCCTTCCACAGCGCGAAGTCGAGCGGGTCGCGCTTGGACCCCTGGCCGGCGTCGGGCTCCCCCTGGTCCGCGGGCAGCAGGTCCTCGAGGCGGCGGTTCGAGAGCTTTCCGTATCCATCGTGGCTGCGCACGCTGAAGTAGACGTCCCCGCCGGCGGGATACGCGTGGCCGCGCTCGACGAGGGCGGAGATCAGGTCGATGATCGCGTCGATCGTCTCGCTCGCGAGCGGCTCGTGGTCGGGGCGCCCGAGCCCGAGACGGTCCGTGTCGGCCCGGTAGGCGGCGGACATCTCGCGCGCGAGCTGCTGCGACGGGACGCCCGCGGCGCGCGCGGCGTCGTAGATCTTGTCGTTGACGTCGGTGATGTTCTCGACGAGCGTCACCTCGAGGCCCTCGTGCTCGAGGAACCGCTTGAGCAGCGCGAAGACCACGTATGGCCGCGCGTTGCCCACGTGGATCCGGCCGTAGACCGTCGGGCCGCATGCGTAGATGCCGACCTTGCCCGGCTCGCGCGTCTCCAGCGCGCGCACCTCCCCGCTGAGGGAGTCGTGGATGCGGATCGGCTCGGTCATCCGTCGCTGTCGATCTGCGCGACCGCGAGCGCCGCGATCCCCTCGCCGCGGCCGATCGCCCCCAAGCCCTCGTTGGTGGTGGCCTTCACGTTCACGCACGACACGTCGACCCTCAGCGCGCCGGCGAGGCGTGCGGCCATGCGGCGCTTGTGGGGCCCGAGCCGCGGCCGCTCCGCGATCACGGTGACGTCCACGTTCACGACCCGCCAGCCCGTGAGCTCGCCCACGACGCGCTCCAGCAGCGCGATGCTGTCGGCGCCCTCGAAAGCCGGGTCGTCGTCGGGGAAGTGCTCTCCGATGTCGCCCTTCCCGGCCGCGCCGAGCAGCGCGTCCACCACCGCGTGGGTGACCGCGTCGGCGTCCGAATGCCCAGCCAGACCGCGCTCGCCCTCGATCTCCACGCCCCCGAGCACGAGCCGCCGGCCGGCATCGCCGAAGCGGTGCACGTCGTACCCGATCCCGGACCTCATCCGAGCGGGACCTCGCGCCGGCGGCGGCCCTCGAAGACGCTCACGCGATCGATCCCGCACGCCCGCATGAGCGCGACCGCGGCGTCGTATGCGTGCCCGATCGCCTCGGGCTCGTGCGCGTCGGACGACAGCGACACGGGCTTCCCCGCGGCGACGAACATCTCGAGCAGCTCGCGCGCGGGGTAGATCTCGCCGACCGGCTTGCGCAAGCCCGCCGTTGACACCTCCACGGCGACGTCGGCGGCCGCGATCCGGTCGATCGCCAGGTCGTAGAACTCGGCGAGCGGTCGCGTCGGCTGTGGCCTCCGGCTGCCCCACACCTTCACGAGATCGGGATGCGCCAGCACGTCGAAGAGCCCGCTCGCGGCCGCGTCGCCGAGCGCGTCGAAGTAGGACTCCCAGACCTCGTCGGGGCTCGAGGTGAGCCAGATGTCGTAGCCGTCGTGGTCGACGGCGCGGTCGGCGATGAAGTGCACGGAGCCGATTATGTAGTCCCACGGCCGGTCGCCGATGAGCCGCGCGATCTCCTCCTCGCGACCCGGGATCCAGTCGACCTCGAGGCCGACCCGCAGGGGCATGCCCGCGAGGAACTCCACGTACTCGTCGAGCGAGTCGTGCGCGCACTCCCGCCAGAAGGGGTGCTGCCAGATCTCGAGGCTCTCACGAAAGCGGTAGACGTGCTCGGCGACGCCGAGCTCCTCGATCCCGCGGGCCGCCGCCGCGTCGAGATAGCGCCGCACGTTCTCCTCGGTGAAGTACCGGGAGGGAGGCGTGTCCGCGCGGTCGGGGCGCAGGTGCGTGTGGTAGTCCGTCAGCATCAGGCGGCGCGGTCGCGCAGCAGCAGCGCGGCGACGCGCAGGTCGTGCGGCGTCGTCACCTTGAGATTCTCGCGAGGAGCCTCGACGATTCGCACGTCGCCGCCGACCGCCTCCACCAGCTGGGCGTCGTCGTAGGCCCGCTCGAGATCGCCCCGCTCGACCGCTGAGCTGAGCGCGGCGAACGTGAACACCTGCGGAGTCTGGACCGCCCACAGGCGGCTTCGCTCCAGCGTCGCGATCACGCGGCCGCCGGCATCGGCCTCCTTGATCGTGTCGACCGCGCGCGCCGCCGCCACCACGCCGTCACAACCCCAGCGGCGCAGTCGCGCCACGCAGCGGTCGATCAGCTCGGCGGTGACCAGCGGCCGCGCCGCGTCGTGCACCAGCACCTCGTCCGACGAGGCGGCCAGCTCGAGCGCCTTCGCCACCGACTGCGAGCGGCTCGTGCCGCCCGTCGCGACGGTCACGGCGAGCGACGGCGCCGCGGCCGACGCGAGCGCGGCGACCTCCTCCTCGAGCCCGGGAGGCGCAGCGATCACCGCTCGATCGACGGTGCTGGCGGCATCCATGGCGAGCAGGCTCCAGGCCATCAACGGCCTGCCCGCCACGTCTACGATCGCCTTCGGCGTGTCGGCGCCCAGGCGCCCCCCCGCGCCGGCCGCCGCCAGGAGGGCGGTAGCCAAGGCGCGCTAGTTGGCTGCTCCCGCCCGCTCCGTGTTGGTCTCCTCGAGCAGGTCGTCGAGGTAGTCCTCCGCGTCCTTCTCCTCCATGTCGAGCGCGTACATCAGCTCGGACGCCAGGATCTTCTTGGCGCGCGTGAACATCTGCTTCTCCCCCGTGGAGAGGCCCTTCTGGAAGTCGCGTATCGCGAGATTGCGCACGACCTCGGCCAACTCGAACACGTCCCCCGTCTTCATCTTGTCGCGGTTGTGCTTGAAGCGCCGGTTCCAGTTCTTCGGCATCTGGCTCATGTCGTCCCGCAGGACGGCCAGCACCCGCTCGACCTCCTCCTCGCCGATCACGCGCCGCAGGCCCGCCCGTCCCGCGCTGTCGCTCGGCACCATCACCGTCATGTCGTTGTGCAGGATCTTGATCGTGAGGTACTCGCGCACCTCGCCGATCATCTCCTTCTTCTCCTTCTTCAGGACCTTCCCGGCGCCGTGGTGCGGATACACGACCTTGTCACCAACCTTGTAGTTGATGACGATGGCCTCCACTTCGACTGCGCCGTTCTCCTCTTGTATTGCCTCGGGAATGGTGTCCTCCTTTGGTTCTGCTCGTGTTTCGATGGCGAGCGCGGCCTACGTCTGCAGGTAGCGGTCGACAAGGTTGATCTCCTGCAGCCGGCGAAGTCCCTCGCGGATCTCCTTCGCCCGCAGCTCACCGACGCCCTCGACAGCCTCCAACTCGTCCGCCGTCGCGGCCAGCATCACGTCGAAGCTTCCAAACTCGCGCACCACGCTCTCGACCGCCATCTCGGGCAGGCGGGGGATGCGCCCGAGGATGCGGTAACCGCGCGGGGTGACCGGAAAGTCCAGGGTGTTCAGCTTGCGGTCGTAGCCCATCAGCTCTCCCAGGCGCCCGAAGTCGAGCAGGTCCTGGTTGGGCAGCCGGGGCAGCGACTCCATCACCGCGGCGAACGCCTCCTCGGAGTGGTCGACGATGTAGTCCTTGACGAGCGCGGAGCGATCGGCGGCGACGCCGGTCAGCATCTCCTCGAGCTGCATCTCGATCAGGCGCCCCTCGGTGCCGAGCTCGACGATGTAGCGCTCGATCTCGACCGCCATGCGGGTGACCATCTCGGAGCGCTGGAGCACGGTGAGGGCGTCGTGCAGCGTGACGCCGCCCTCGAACTCGAGGGCGGTGAGCCGCATCGACACCTGGTCGAAGCGGGCGCGGTACTTGTCGAGCGTCGCGAGCGCCTGGTTGGCCTTCGCGAGCACGGCGGGAATCTCCTGGAGGACGTACTTGGCGCCGCCGGCGAACAGCGTGACCACCTCGCGGCGCTCCGAGATCGAGACCACGAGCGCGTCGGTCTGCTTCGAAACGCGCTCCGCGGTGCGGTGCCGCGTCCCCGTCTCACGCGAGAGGATCGTCGGGTCAGGCGTGAGCTGCACGTTCGCCCACATCAGCTTGGTGGCGCTCTGGGAGACCGCGATCGCCCCGTCCATCTTCGCCAGCTGGTAGAGGAAGGCGGGGGTGTACTCGATGTCGAGCTTGATCCCCCCGGAGAGCAGCGGCGCAAGGCCGTCCTCGTCGCCGATCACGATCAGCGCCCCGGTTCGCGCGAGCACGCAGTTGTCGATCCCCTCCCTGAGCGCCGTGCCCGGCGCGACCATCTCCAGTGCTCTTAGGAGTCGGGGTTCTTGACGAGAATGAAGTTCCTCGATTAGCTCTTCCCCAACTCGCATGGACGTCCAATGATGGCAAAAGTTCGCTCGTTGCGCGGTGCGGCCGGTCGACGCCGCGTCACGCCGGTGAACTCGCCTCCGCGGGCCTAGGCCGCGCGGCTGCGCCCGGCCCGGTCGCCCAGCGCCGCGTCGAGCGCCTTGGCGAGCGTCGGAGCCGGCACCGCCAGGCCCCTCGCCGCGGCGGAGAGATCGTCGTTCCCGCAGCGCGCGGGCAGGACGATCTGCTCGATGCCGAAACGCGCCGCCTCCTCGAGGCGGCGGTCGGCGTGGGCCACGTAGCGAAGCTCGCCGGTCAGCCCCACCTCGCCGAAGCACCCCGACGGCGCTCCGCTCTGCGAGAGCGGCTCGTCACGTGCCGCCGAGGCGATCGCCATCGCGACCGCGAGGTCGGCGCCGGGCTCCTCGATCCGCACGCCGCCGGCGACGTTCACGAAGACGTCGGCCGAGCCGAGCGACGGGCCTCCGTGGCGTGCCAGCACCGCGAGGATCATGCTCAGCCGGTTGCGGTCGATGCCGTTCGCGACCCGGCGCGGAGGCACGACGTCGGTCGGCGCGACCAGCGCCTGGACCTCGACCAGCAGCGGCCGCGTGCCCTCCATCGCGCAGAGGATGCAGGAGCCGGGCACCGGCTCCGCGTCCCGCAGGAACCGGTCGGAGGGGTCGGCGACCTCGTCGAGGCCCCCGGCACGCATCTCGAAGACGCCGATCTCGTTGGTGGAGCCGAAGCGGTTCTTGAGGGCGCGCAGGGTGCGGAAGCTGCGCTCGCGCTCGCCCTCGAACTGGAGCACGCAGTCGACCGCGTGCTCGAGCACGCGCGGGCCCGCCAGGGTGCCCTCCTTGGTGACGTGCCCGACGAGGATCACGGCGCAGCCCCGCTCGCGCGCGAAGCGCTCGAGCGCCGCGGCGACCTCCTGCACCTGGCCGACGCTGCCCGGAGCGCCCGTGAGCTCCGCGGACCACAGCGTCTGGACCGAGTCGATCACGCACGCCTGCGGGCGCTCCAGCTCGAGCGAGGCGAGCACCACCTCGAGCGACGTCTCGGCCAGGACAGGGACCGCGAGCGCGTGCGCGCCGAGGCGCTCCGCGCGCAGCTTGACCTGCGCCGCCGACTCCTCGCCGCTCACGTAGAGCGTGCGGCCGGCGGCGGACTGGATGCTCGCGAGCGCGGCGCTCATCAGCGTGCTCTTCCCGATCCCCGGCGAGCCGCCGATCAGGACCACCGACCCGGGGACCAGCCCGCCCCCGAGCACGCGGTCGAGCTCGTCGCTGCCCGTGCGCAGGCGCTCCACCGCCCCGGACTCGACCTCGGCCAGCACGACCGGCTTGCGCGGCTCGGCCGCCTTGGAACGACGTCCCAGGCTGCGCCCGTCCCTGCGCGAAACCCGCTCGTCCGCTTGCGGACGGGCGGCACTTTCGATCAGGGTGTTCCATTCCCCGCAGCCCGGACAGCGGCCCATCCACCGGAAACTGGCCTGGCCGCATGACGTGCAGGCGAAGGTCGTCGCTGTCTTGGCCATGACGTGCCAACATAAGGGCCGCGGGAGACGGGATTAGGCGCCTGCGCGCCTGGCGGCCGGGCGTGTCACCCTATGGGCCGTCGCGCCGGCGGATTTCCCCGCCGAGCGCTCCGTCGCCGCCGGCCGCGTGTTCCAGCCGCTGGGAACGCGGCCGCTCCCATCTTCGATGGCAGATTCGACGCTGACACGCAGGAGGTTCGTGCTGCGCTCCGGGCAGGTGGGCGCGGGCGTGCTCGCGGGCGGCCTCGTCTCCGCACCCGAGCTTGCGTTCGGCTCCCACGGCGCCGAGCATCGCGCCCTCGCTCCTCCGGGGCTCGCGCGACCGCCGCTGAAGGACGCGGACTACTGGAGCTTCGCGGACTGGCTGGCGCCGTACTTCGACGCGCTCTGGCTCCCGGACCGCCAGCACTACGGCTCGGGCAACAGCAGCGTCGGGCGGATCTACCACAACTCCCTGTTGCTCACGACGCACGCCGTGGCCGCGCTCACCGGTCACCAGGGGCCGTGCCGCAACGACGAGCGCGCGCGCGCCCTCGCGCGGCGCCTCTGCCAGTCGCCGCCGTGGAGCGAGCGCGACGCCTCTCCCGAAGGAGATCCCCAGTTCCACAACCCGGGCTGGGTGGAGAGCCTCGGCACCCGCGATTCGGCGATGGACAAGTCGATCGACCCGAAGGTCGCCGAGGCGTTGATGTACGCGTGGCGCGCACGCGGCGTGCTGCGGCTGCCCCAGGAGACCGTCGACCTGATCGCGGACCGGATCAGCCGTTGCGCCCGGGGGGCGTTCTTCCGCTATCCCAACGTGCGCCTCAACCAGGCCAACTGGAACTGCGAGCTTTATGCGCACCTCGCGACGGTCACGGGCGACACCGAGCTGCTGGTCAACGACTACCGCGCCCAGGTCGCGCGCTTCTGCGACGGCATCCCGCGCGCGCTCACGCCCGGGGGATCGCCGAACCTCGGCCCCGGCTACCGCTTCCACTACCTCCCGCACCGCCCCCCCACGCACCCGTTCAACCTCGACAGCGCTGAGTACGCGAGCGAGACGAGCCACTTCATCCTCTACCACGAGCAGGCGGTGCGGGCCGGCATGCCGCTCCTTCCGCCCGAGCACTACCGGCTGCTGCGTGCCTGGGTCGAGCACATCGTGTGCGGGTACTGGACGCACGGCGGCTACCTGAACTGGGACACCGGGTACGGGTTCAAGCGCTGGCACGCCGGCCGCACATGGGCGCTCGCGCAACAGGGCCTGCTGGCGATCGCCGTCTCGCCGCGGTTCCACAACACCCCCGAGCTCGCGGGCTGGGCGAAGCACATGTTCGACCGCGGGCTGGGCCTGTACGAGCGGCTTTCGCAGGAGGCCGTGGACGGAAAGGGGATCGCGCCCTCGAACCTCTACGACGTCAACGTGGCCCCGCTCGGCCCGAGCATCCGCGAGATGTTCGCCGCGCGGATGCAGGCGAACGCCGCGAGGGCGGTGGCGCTCGGGCTCGGCGCGATGGGATCGGCCCAGCCGCCCGCGCTCTACTCCTTCGACGCGGACATCGGGAGGCTCACGGTCACGACGCCGAGCTACTCGACCGCCATCTTGCCGGTGAACCAGCACGCCTTCCCGTACGGCGGCATGGAGCTGTGCCGGCTCTACGACGGCGACCAGCGCGTCGTCTCCAACGTCGGCGGGCGCCCGTGGGCGAGTTTCGGCGTGCTCGTGCGGGACCACTCCGCGAAGGAGATCGCGACGTCGCAGCGGCCACGCTCGTTCGCACCGCTGCGCCAGCCGATCACGCTGCTCTCGTCCCCGCGCGGCAAGGTGTCCGCGGCCGAGCCCTACCCGACCCGGCCCTACGCGGGCCCCTTCGAGGCGCTCGTCGCGCAGGGACGCACGGAGACACGGGAGGTCGTGGTCGACACCACGCACAAGTTCACATCACGCTTCATCGAGACCCGCTGGGCGATCGCACGCCGCGTTCGCGGCCGCTACACGGTCGACGTGCTGTTCCCGACCTGGGGCAAGACCGCGCGCGTCGAGGCGGTGCTCCGCGGCGGGCGCCGCGTGACCCTCGCGGCATCCAAGGCGAAGCGCCGCAAGATCTCCCTCAAGAACGTCGTCTACTTCTACCTCGCGGGCGAGGACACCGGGTACGTGGTCGTGCCGACCGGCCGCCGCCCGCGCGCCACGGCCCACATCCTGAAGCCACGCGCGCAGTCGTCCGCGCCCCGGCCCGGTCCCACGCTTGCGCTGCAGCTTGCGCACGACCGGCGGTTCAAGCGCCTCGGGATCGCCGCCCGGGTCGCGCCCGCGCGTGACAGGCGACACGCCGCACGTGTCGCGAGGCGCCTGCGCCGTCCCGGCGGCAAGAAGCGATAGACCCGACGGGCCCTAGCCCGACGGCACGGCCTGCTGGAACAGCCGCATCGCCCCCGCGCGCTGCTCCCTCAACTCGTTCACGAGCACGTCGACGACGTCGGGATCGAACTGGCCGCCTGCTCCCTCGCGCAATTCGCTGACGGCCACCCAGGGACGCAGGGCATCGCGGTACGGGCGGTCCGAGGTCATCGCCTGGTAGGCGTCGCAGGCGAAGATGATCCGGCTCTCGAGCGGGATGTCGGCCATCCGCAGGCGGTCGGGATACCCGTCCCCGTCCCAGCGCTCGTGGGCGTGGCGCACGATCCGCGAAACGCCCTTGAGACCGGGCACGCGGCGCAGCATCTGCGCTCCCCACTCCGGGTGCCGGCGCATGACCTCCCATTCCTCGCCCTCGAGCGGCCCGTCCTTGCGCAGCACGGCATCGGGGACCCCGATCTTGCCGACGTCGTGCAGGCGGGCGGCGAACTCCAGCTCGGACAGCGCCCGGTCGCGCAGCCCCATGCGCTCGCCGACGCGACGTGCGAGGCGCACCACCTCTTCGGAGTGCGTTCCCGTGTAGTTGTCACGCATGTCGACGGCCGCGGCCATCGCTTCGACGCCGCTCTCGACGGCGAGCTCGAGCTGTTGGCGCACCCGCGCCTGCTCGACCGCCACGGCGCCCAGCTCCGCGAGGCGCGTGAGCGTTTCGAGCTCCGCCTTCCCGAACCGCCGTCCCCGGTCGGTCGTGCCCGCCGTGAGCGCCCCCAGGACGGACCTGCCGTGCCGGATCGGGGCCGCCCCGCCCGAGCGGATGCCGTCGGCGACCGGGTGGCGGATGGGGTGCGTGAAGCGCGAATAGTCGCCGACCAGCAGCGGCTCTCCGGTCCTCATCACGCGTCCCGCCATTCCCTCGTCGACGCCGAAGTGGTGGCCGATCACGTCTTGCGGAACGCCATGTGCCGCGGCGACGACCGACCTGCGCGGATCGGACGGGTCGCGCAGCAGGACCATCGCGCGCTCCACGCGCATGATGCTGCACGCCTGACGGGTGAGGTCCGAGAGCACCTCCTCGACGTGGCCGCCGCGGTTGACCGCCAGCACGACCTCGTCCATCGCCTCCGCCCCGTGATCCGACCCGTCCCGCAGTCGGCGCGCGCCCCTGCGCGTGCCGAGCAGGAGGCCCGCGGTCGCCAGACCGGCGAGCGCCTCGATCCACCACTGCCCCACCACCACCATCGCGACGAGGGCGAGGCAGACGAGGGCGAATACCGGCATGTCCTGCTTGTACCCATCCCCGCGGGCTGTCCGTCCTCGGACATTCGTCCGCCGCCACGACGCTCCCTTCCGGATGTAACATCGCACCGTGGGCGAGCGCACGAGCCACTCCCCGGGCACGTTCAGCTGGGTCGACCTCGCGACGACCGACCTCGAGGGCGCCACGGCCTTCTACGAGGGGCTCTTCGGATGGCAGCACCAGGACAACCCGATCGGGGACGGCGCCGTCTACCGGATGTTCCAGCTCGGCGGCAAGCAGGTCGGGGCCGCCTCCCAGCAGAGGGACGAAGAGCGATCGCACGGAGTGCCCCCGCACTGGAACAACTACGTCACCGTGGCGGCCGTCGACGACACCGCCGGCAAGGTGAACGGGCTCGGCGGCAACCTCATGATGGACCCGTTCGACGTGTTCGACTCGGGCCGCATGACGGTGCTGAGCGACCCGACCGGGGCGATCCTCTCGCTGTGGGAGCCGCGCAACCACATCGGCGCGCAGCTCGTCAACGATCCGGGCGCGTTCACGTGGAACGAGCTGTCCACCACCGACTTCGACCGGGCGAAGGCCTTCTACGCAGAACTGCTCGGATGGCGCTACGAGGACGTCGGGCCGGCGGAGATGCCGTACGCGATGATCTACAACGGCGACAGGATGAACGGCGGGCTTCGGCCGCTCGGAGACCAGGAGAGGCAGATGGGCGTGCCGCCCAACTGGATGCCCTATTTCACCTCGGCGGACGTGGACCGGAGCGCGGCGAGCGTCGCGGAGCTCGGCGGGCAGGTGATGGCCGGTCCGATGTCGGTCCAGCAGGACAGGCGGATCGCCGTCACCCGCGACCCACAGGGTGCCGTCTTCGCCCTCTTCGAGGGCGAGACAGAGGACTGACCGGCCTCGCCGGCTAGTTCTCGGAGGGCGGCTCGGGCTGGTCGCCCGCGTCGCCTGAGTCGCCGGAGTCGCCGTCGGGCTCGTTGCCCTCGTCGGAGCCGCCGACCGGGACCGGCTGCTCCTCGGGCGGCTTCTCGACCGGCGCGAGGATCGTGATCTTGAGCTCCTCCTGGGCGCCGCTCTCCTCGGCCTTCTGGCGGGCCTCCTCGTCGCGCTCGACCAGCACGGTCGAGCCCGGCGTCATCGGCGTCTTCAGCACCTCGTCGGCGAGCGGGTCCTCGATGTAGCGCTGGATCGCGCGGCGCAGCGGCCGTGCTCCCATCGCCGGGTCCCAGCCCTTCTCGACCAGGAAGTCCTTGGTGCCCTCCGACATCTCGATCTGGAGCTCGCGCTCGGCCATCGAGGTGCGCAGGTGGCGCATCAGCAGCTCGACGATCAGCTTGATCTCGTCCTTCGAGAGCTTGTGGAAGACGATCACCTCGTCGAGGCGGTTGAGGAACTCGGGCCGGAAGACCTTCTTCAGCTCGCCGGTGATCCGGTTCTTCATGTCGTCGTAGGTCATCCCGGTCTCGTCCGAGACGGAGAAGCCCAGCGGCGTGTTGCGCGCGATGTCCGCGGCGCCGATGTTCGACGTCATGATCACGATCGCGTTGCGGAAGTCGACGGTGCGACCCTGGGCGTCCGTCAGCCGGCCGTCCTCCAGGATCTGGAGCAGGATGTTGAACACGTCCGGGTGCGCCTTCTCGATCTCGTCGAGCAGCAGCACGCAGTAGGGCTTGCGCCGCACGGACTCGGTGAGCTGGCCGCCCTCGTCGTAGCCGATGTAGCCGGGCGGGGATCCGACCAGCCGCGACACGGAGTGCTTCTCCATGTACTCCGACATGTCGATCCGCACCATCGCGTCCTCGTCGCCGAACAGGAACTCGGCGAGCGTGCGCGCCAGCTCGGTCTTGCCGACGCCGGACGGGCCGAGGAAGATGAACGAGCCGGTCGGGCGCTTCGGGTCCTTGAGGCCCGCGCGCGAGCGGCGGATCGCCTTCGAGACGGCCTCGATCGCCATCTGCTGGCCGATCACGCGCTTGTGGAGCTCGTCCTCCATGCGCATCAGCTTCTTGGACTCGGCCTCGGTCAGCTTGAAGACGGGGATGCCGGTCCACATCGAGACGATGTCGGCGATCTCGTCCTCGCCGATCTCCGGGCGCTCGCCGCCCTCGCCCGACTGCCACTGGTCCTCGAGCTCGCGCTTCTTGTTCGTCAGGCGCCGCTCCTTGTCGCGCAGGCCGGCGGCCTTCTCGAACTCCTGTGCCTCGATCGAGCCCTCCTTGTCGCGCCGCGTCTGCTCGATCTCGTCCTCGAGGTCGCGGTAGACGGGCGGGCGCGGTCATCGCCTTGATGCGGGCGCGTGATGCGGCCTCGTCGATCAGGTCGATGGCCTTGTCCGGCAGGAAGCGGTCGGAGATGTAGCGGTCGGCGAGCTCCGCCGAGGCGTGCAGCGCCTCGTCGGTGATCTTCACGCGGTGGTGCTGCTCGTAGCGCTCGCGCAGGCCCTTCAGGATCTGCTCGGTCTCCTCGGTCGAGGGCTGGTCGACCTTGATCTGCTGGAAGCGCCGCTCGAGCGCGGAGTCGCGCTCCAGGTACTTGCGGTACTCGTCGAGCGTGGTCGCGCCGATCGTCTGCAGCTCGCCGCGCGCCAGCGCCGGCTTCAGGATCGAGGCCGCGTCGATCGCGCCCTCGGCCGCGCCCGCGCCGACGAGGTTGTGCAGCTCGTCGATGAAGAGGATGATGTCGCCGCGCTGGGTGATCTCCTTCATCACCTTCTTGAGGCGCTCCTCGAACTCGCCGCGGTACTTCGAGCCCGCGACCAGGGCCGCGAGGTCGAGCGTGTAGATCTGCTTGTTCTTGAGCAGCTCCGGCACCTCGCCGTTGGAGATGCGCTGCGCGAGGCCCTCGACGACGGCGGTCTTGCCGACGCCCGGCTCGCCCACCAGCACGGGGTTGTTCTTGGTGCGGCGCGAGAGGATCTGCATCACGCGCTCGATCTCGGTCTGGCGGCCGACGACCGGGTCGAGCTTGGACTCGGCGGCAAGCTTCGTGAGGTTGCGCCCGAACTGGTCGAGCAGCTTCGAGGACTTCTTGCCCTCGGGCCCGCCGGCCGCGCCTGCTCCCTGGCGGCGGCTGCCGGGGCCGGACAGCATCCGGATCACCTCGTTGCGGATCTTCTCCGAGTCGGCGTCGAAGTCGAGCAGGATGCGCGCGGCGACGCCCTCGTTCTCGCGCACCAGTCCCAACAGGATGTGTTCCGTGCCGATGTAGTTGTGCCCGAGGCTGAGCGCCTCGCGCAGCGCGAGCTCGAGGACCTTCTTTGCGCGCGGCGTGAACGGGATCTGACCGGAGGTGACCTCTTCGCCGGAGCCGACGATGCGGACCACCTGTGCGCGCACGCGCTCGACGGTGATGTCGAGCGACTCGAGGACGCGGGCGGCGAGCCCCTCCTCCTCGCGCAGCAGACCGAGCAGGATGTGCTCCGTCCCGATGTAGTTGTGCTTGAGCTGCCGGGCCTCCTCCTGTGCGAGGACGACGACCTGGCGGGCTCTCTCTGTGAATCGTTCGAACACGTCGGCTACCTGCTCGTAAGACCTTTCGTCGGTTCGATGGGTGGGAGGTTGTCCGGCTGAGGAGGCTTCCTTGCCTTTCTTTTTCGGCAAATGGTGCCCGCTAGATCAGCCCCCCGGCGGATTTCGTGCGCCGGTGCCCAATTGTAACAACGGGTCGGACCCCCCCTTTCGGGTCTCTCTCGGCGTGGTAATGCGGTTTTAGCACCTCGCCGAGCCGTTCTCGCGCGGAAACGCAAAAGCCGTGCAACGACCGACATTCATCGTGTTCTCAACGCAGGGAACAGCACGACCTCCCGGATCGAGTGACGACCCGCGAGCATCATCAGCAACCTGTCGATGCCGAGCCCGAGCCCTCCCGTGGGCGGCATCCCCTGCTCGAGCGCGAAGAGGAAGTCCTCGTCGAAGGGCTGCGCCTCCTCGTCGCCGGCCACCGCCAGGCGCTGCTGCTGCTCGAAGCGCGCGCGCTGCTCGTCGGGGTCGTTGAGCTCGCTGAAGGCGTTCGCCACCTCGACGCCCCCGATGAAGCCCTCGAAGCGCTCGACCACCCCGGGCTCCGAGCGGTGGGGCTTCGCGAACGGCGAGAGCTCCACCGGGTAGTCGAGCACGAAGGTCGGCTCGACCAGCTTTGGCTCGACGCGCTTGGACAGCAACTCGTCCACGAGCTTGCCCCACCCGGTGCCGGGCTCCGGGTTGGAGTCGATGCCTGCCTGCCTCATCGCGGCAAGCAGGGTGTCGCGCTCGTTGCTCACGCGGATGTCGATCCCGGTCTCGTTCCGGATCGCTTCCGTGAGCGTGACGCGCCGCCACGGAGGGGTGAGGTCGATCGTCTCGCCGTCGCGCTCGATCGTGAGCGTGCCCACCGTATCGCGGGCCACGAACGCGACGAGCTCCTCGGTCATCGCCGCCACGTCCGTGTAGTCCGCGTAGGCCTCGTAGGTCTCGAGCATCGTGAACTCGGGGTTGTGCTTGTGGGAGATCCCCTCGTTGCGGAAGTCCTTGCCGAGCTCGTAGACCTTCTCGAGGCCACCGACGATCAGCCGCTTCAGATAGAGCTCGGTGGCGATCCGCAGGTAGAGGGTCCTGTCGAGCGCGTTGTGATGGGTCGTGAAGGGCCGCGCGAGCGCGCCGCCGTACAACGGCTGGAGCACCGGCGTCTCGACCTCGAGGAAACCGCGTTCGTCGAGGAACCGCCGCACGGCGCCGACCACGCGAGTGCGCAGGACGAACAGGTCCCGTGCCTCCTCGTTGGCGATCAGGTCGAGCTCGCGATGGCGGTAGCGCTGCTCGACGTCCGCGAGCCCGTGGTACTTGTCGGGGGGCGGGCGCAGCGACTTCGCCAGCAGGCTCCAGGAGTCGGCACGCACCGACAGCTCTCCGCGGCGGGTCCGGAACGGCGCGCCCTCGACGCCGACCAGGTCGCCCAGGTCGAGGCCCACCAGCCCCTCGTACGTGTCGCCCAGCACGTCCTTGCGCGCGTGGAGCTGGATGCGCCCGGAGAGGTCCGTGAGGTCGAGGAACGCGGCCTTGCCGTGACCGCGGCGGCCGGTCAGCCTGCCGGCCAGCCTCACCTTGTCGCCGGTCTCCTCGCCGTCCGCGAGGCCGCCGTGGCGCTTCAGCACCTCGCCCACGGGCGTGCGGTCGCGGAACTCGTACGGGAACGGGTCGACGCCGGCGTCGCGCAGCTCCTCGAGCTTGCGGCGGCGCTCCTCGAGCAGGCGCTCTTCGCCGCCCGCCTCCTGCGGCTGTTGGTCGGGAGCGGTCAAGCGCCCGAAGCCTAGCCGCGCCGTAGGCGGGGCCCGGCCGACGGCGAACGGCCGACGGCGGACGGTCCCTCTACGCGGCCTCGATCTTCGTGACCTTCAGCTTCCTGGACGGGCCGCGCGGCACCTGCACGGTCACGGTGTCACCGCGCTTGTGGCCCAGCAGGGCGCTGCCCACGGGGGACTCGTTGGAGAGCTTGTTCTCGGAGGGCTCGGCCTCGGCGGAGCCGACGATGTGGTACATGACCGACTGGCCCGACTTCTGGTCCTTGACCCAGACCTTGGTGCCGACCGAGACGGTCCCGGCGTCGATCGACTTCTGGTCGATCACGGTGGCGTTGCGCAGCTTCTCCTCGAGCGTGGCGATGCGCGCCTCGAGCATGGCCTGCTCGTTCTTGGCGTGGTCGTACTCGGCGTTCTCGCTGATGTCGCCGAACTCGCGGGCCTCCTTGATGCGCTCGGCGACCTCCCGCCGCTTGGTCGTGCGGAGGTGGTCGATCTCGGTCTTGAGCTTCTCGTAGCCCGCTGGTGTGAGGACGGTCTCTCTGGCCATGTCAAAGTACCCGCAATGCGCCGTAAAAAGGGCGCTGAACCCCATTTGGGGATCGGCAAGTATAGCGACGGCCGGACACGCCCCTTCAGGGCTGCGCCGCGGAGGCTGGATCAGCGGTTTCGCTCGTATACGAGCCGCAGGCCCTTGAGCGTGAGCAGATCGTCGACGTGGTCGATGCTGTCGGTGAACCCGACGATCACGCTTGCCATCCCGCCGGTCGCGATCGTCGTGACTCCCTCGCCCAGCTCGGCGCGCAGCTTGGCGCAGATGCCGTCGACCTGGGCCGCGAAGCCGTACACGATCCCGGACTGCAGCGCGGCGTTGGTGGAACGCCCGATCAGCGCCTGGGGCTCCCCGATGTCGACCTTGGTGAGGCGGGCGGCCCTCGACGTGAGGGCCTCGATCGAGATCTCGATGCCGGGGCTGATGATCCCCCCGAGGTACTCGCCCGCGCGCGAGACCACGTCGTAGTTGATCGCGGTCCCGAAGTCCACGACGACGCAGGCGTCGCCGCACATGTCGTAGCCCGCGACCGCGTTGACCAGGCGGTCGGGGCCGAGCTCGTGCGGGTTCTCGAGCAGGATCGGCATGCCGGTCTTCGTTCCCGGCCCGACGATCAGCGCCTCGCGCTCCAGGTAGCGCTCGAACATGTGGCGGTATTCCGAGACGAGCCGCGGCACCACCGACGACACGGCCTCGCCGTCGATCTGGTCGAAGCCGATCCCGCGCAGCGCGAGCAGGTTGTGCATGACCACCGCCAGCTCGTCGCCCGTCGACTGCCGGTCGGTCGAGAAGCGCCAGTGCTCGACCAGCTGGTCGCCGTCGAACGCGCCGACGTGGGTCTGCGTGTTGCCGACGTCGATCGTCAGGAGCACGGCGGGATTATTCCTGAGCGGCCTCCGTCAGGAGGGATGAGCTCGCCGACACGCTCCACCCGCTGGCCCGGCGGCAGTCCTTGCAGCGCCGCGCGCAGGTCGTCCGCGCCGGGAGGGTCGACCTCGAGCAGCGGCACGAGCACGAACCGGCGGCTCGTGACCTCCGGATGGGGCAGGCGCAGGCGCTCCGACGCGAGGACCTCGTCCTCCATCAGCAGGACGTCGACGTCGATCGGCCGCGGACCGTGCCGCGCGCCCCCGGTGCGGCCCATCTCACGCTCTATCTGCTTGCACGCGTCGAGCAGCTCCAGCGGGCGGAGCCCGGACTCGATGCGCACGACGGCGTTCAGGAAGTCGCGCTGGTCCGGCACCTCGCCCACCGGCTCCGTCTCGTAGACGGACGAGCCGGCATCGACCCGCACCGCAGCGAGCGCCTCGAGCCGCGCCACGGCGTCGCGCAGGTTGGCGAGGCGGTCGCCGACGTTGGAGCCCAGGCCGAGCCAGGCCCGGGCCAACTCAGCGACCCACCTAGCGGCTGACCTCCACCGAGACCTCGTCGACCGGCAGGGGGATCGGCGGCTCCGGCTTGGTGGCGCGGACCACGATCCCGCTCGCCCCGAAGCGCTCCTCGAGCATGTCCGCGACGGCGGTGCATACCCGCTCGAGCGTGCGATAGGACCGCTCGGTGGCGATCAATGCGACGGCCTGGCACACCGCGGCGTAGTCGATCGTGTCCTCGAGGCGGTCGGTCACGGTCGCGTCGCAGTCCTCGACGTCGAAGGTGACGTCGAACACCATGCGCTGGCCTGTCGCCTGCTCGGCGTCGCTGACGCCGTGATGGGTGAACAGCGAGAGGCCGGAGATCTCGACCGTCACGTACGAGTCCGATGACCCGACGCCCTGGTCCTCGTAGTCCCTGTCCTCGAAGCTCTCCATAGGAGCAAATCCGCCTGGAAATGGGGATTGTTGCGGCGCCTCGCCGCCCCGGCGGCCTCTAGCCCAAGGTAGCACTCGCGACCGCCAGGGCATCCCGGGTGGCCGCCACGTCGTGGACACGGAACATGTGGGCGCCCCGCTCGAACGCCATCACGTTGGCCGCCACCGTCCCGGCCACGCGGTCCTGCTCGGCGCGGCCGGTGAGCGTGCCGATGAAGCGCTTGCGCGAGGCCCCCACGAGCACGGGGCGCCCGAGGGCCACGATCTCGGCCAGGCGCCGCAGCAGCTCCAGGTTGTGCTGGAGCGTCTTGCCGAAGCCGATGCCGGGATCGAGCCAGACCCGCTGCTCGGCGATCCCCTCGGCCACCGCGAACGCAAGTCGCTCCTCCAGGAGGGCCTTCACGTCGGAGACCACGTCGTCGTAGCGAGGGTCGTCCTGCATGGTGCGCGGCTCGCCCAGCATGTGGACGAGGCAGACCTCGGCGCCCGAAGCGGCCACCACCTCCGCCATCCCGGGGTCGCCCCGCAGGGCCGTGACGTCGTTCACGAACGTCGCTCCACCCGCGGTCGCCGCGCGGGCCACCGCCGCCTTCGACGTGTCGATGGAGATCGGCACGCCACCGGCGCCACCGAGCGCCTCGACAACCGGCATCACGCGGCGCAGCTCCTCCGCCTCGCCGACGGGCGCGGCTCCCGGGCGGGTCGACTCGCCGCCGACGTCGACGAGCGCCGCTCCCTCGCTCGCCATCGCGCGGGCGTGCGCGACCGCCGCCTCCGCGTCCATGTACTCGCCGCCGTCCGAGAACGAGTCAGGGGTCACGTTGAGCACGCCCATCACCGCCGGGCGGGCGAAGCCGGTCAAGTCGCGCGCTGTTGCTCGCGCTCGCGCAGCTCGATCCGGCGGATCTTGCCGGTGAGCGTCTTCGGCAGATCCGCGACGAACTCGACCCGGCGCGGATACGCGTACGCGGAGTGGTGGTCGCGCACGAAATGCTTGATCTCGTCGGCGAGCTCGTCCGAGCCCTCGTGCCCGTCGGCCAGCACGACGAACGCCTTCACCACGTGCCCGCGGCGCTCGTCCGGCGAGGCGACCGCGGCCGCCTCGCGCACCGCCGGATGCTCGATGCAGGCGGACTCCACCTCGAACGGCCCGATCCGGTAGCCGGCCGAGATGATCACGTCGTCGGCCCGGCCCGAGTACCAGTAGTAGCCGTCCTCGTCCTGCTCGGCCGCGTCCTTGGTGTGGAACCAGTCGCCGCCGAAGGTCTCCTCGGTCTCCTCGGGGCGGTTCCAGTACCCGATCGGATAGTGCGGGTTCGTCCGCGCTCGCAGGCAGATCTCACCGCGCCGGCCACGCTCGACGGGGCGCTCGTCCTCGTCGAGGAGCTGCACGTCCCACCCGGGCATCGGCCTGCCCATCGAGCCCTCGCGCACCTCCATGAACGGATAGTTCGCGACCAGGGGATAGGACTCGGTGAGGCCGTAGAAGTCGAGCACCGTGACCCCGTACTGGTCGCGGAACCAGCGGATCGCCTCGGGGTTGAGCGGCTCACCCGCCGAGCACACGACGCGGAAGTCCTGCGGATGGCGCCGGCCCGCATCGGACACTCCCATCATCGAGCGCATCGCCGTCGGCGTCGTGAAGACGTTCGTCGGCCGGTGCTTCGACAGCACGGCCAGCTGCTGCTCGGGGTCGAAGCCACCCTCGCGCTGGAACACGAACTGGGTCGCGCCCAGCCTCCATGGGCCGAGCAGCGGAGCGATGCCCGCGGCCCACGCCCACTCCCCCATGCCGTGGAAGAGCTCGTCCTCGCGAAGGTCGTGGCAATAGACGAACTCCTCGTGCGCGAGGATGTATCGGTGGGCATGGAGGATGCCCTTCGCGAGCCCGGTCGTCCCCGACGAGTAGTAGAGCTGCGCCGGGTCGTCGGCTGCGGTGTCGACGGTCTCGAAGTTCGTGGAGGCGCCGGCGAGCAGGTCGTCATCCAGCACGATCAGGTGCTCGACGAGATCGCGTTCGATGCGATCGGCGTTCTCCGCGTCGGTGACCAGCACCTTCGCCTGCGAGTCGGTGATCCGGTGGCGGATGCCCTCGTCGCCGTAGAGCACCGACATCGACAGCAGGATCGCGCCCGCCTTCCACGTGCCGAAGAACATCGCGGCGGTCTCGGGGGTGGGCGGCAGCAGCATCGCGACCCGGTCGCCACGCTCGACGCCGTGGTCGCGCAGCACGTTCGCGCTCCTGGCGGCGAGATCCTGCAGCTCACCCCAGCTCACGCGGCGCTCGTTGCCGCGCCAGTCCTCCCAGATCATCGCGAGCTTGTCGCGCGGGTGCTTGTCGCACACGTCCGCGGCGATGTTGTAGCGCGCCGGGACCTGCCAGCGGTGCTCGGCACAAGCCTGCTCGTAGGTGCGCGCGGCCGCGGTCGCCACGGCGCCGAGTATATGCCGCCCCGCGCTACAGAGCTCCCGGAATTTCCGGCTAAGGAAATTCCGTATTTTCTGGGCCTACGGAGCTCCCGGAATTCGCGGCTGAAGTACGGAGCTCCCGGAATTCGCGCCTAAGCGAATTCCGGTTTATGTGTCCTTCCGCATTTCCGCGGTGCCGCCGGCGAGGCCGGGGCGCGGATGCGGAAGCGGGCGTGGCTCTGCGACGGGGCGCCGGCGCTCGGGCTCGACGGGCGGTGCGGCGGGCGGCTCGCTCTCGGGCTCCGGGGCGCCGAAGACCTCCACCTCCGACTTGCCGGCGAGCAGCGCCTCGAACTCCTCGCGCTCGATCGTCTCGTGCTCGAGCAGCAGCCGTGAGAGGCGGTCGAGGTCCTCGCGACGGTCGCCCAGCACCTGGCGCGCCGTCTGGTGCGCCTCCTCCACGATGCGGCGGATCTCGTCGTCGATCTCGCGCGCGATCTCCTCCGAGTAGTCGGCGGTCGCGCTGAACTCGCGTCCGAGGAAAGGCTGGGACTGGTCGTGGCCGAACGTCCGCGGACCGAGCTTCTCGGACATTCCGAACCGCATCACCATCTGCTTCGCCGTGGCGGTCACCTTCTCGAGGTCGTTCGCGGCGCCGGTGGTGATCTCGCTGAAGACGATCTCCTCGGCGGCGCGCCCGCCGAGCGTCATCGCAAGCGTGTCCGCCAGCTCGGCGCGCGTGGTCAGGAACTTGTCCTCGGTCGGCAGCGAGATCGTGTAGCCGAGCGCCTGGCCGCGGGAGATGATCGAGATCTTGTGCACGGGGTCGGTGTTGTCGAGGAAGTGCGCGACCATCGCGTGGCCCATCTCGTGGTAGGCCGTCACGAGGCGCTCCTTATCCCCCATCACCCGGGTCTTCTTCTCCGGGCCGGCGATCACGCGCATGATGCCCTCTTCGAGCTCGTGCTGGGTGATCTCGCGCTTGTTGTTGCGCGCCGCCAGCAGCGCTGCCTCGTTCACGAGGTTGGCGAGGTCCGCGCCGGTGAAGCCGGGCGTCTGGCCCGCGAGGTTGTCGAGGTCGATCTCCTTCGCGAGCGGCTTGCCGCGCGTGTGCACCTCGAGGATCCGGGCGCGGCCCTTGCGGTCGGGGCGGTCGACGACCACCTGGCGATCGAAGCGGCCCGGTCGCAGCAGCGCCGGGTCGAGGATGTCGGGCCGGTTCGTGGCGGCGATCAGGATGATGTTGTCCTTCATCTCGAACCCGTCCATCTCGACGAGCAGCTGGTTCAGGGTCTGCTCGCGCTCGTCGTGGCCGCCGCCGAGCCCGGCGCCGCGGTGTCGCCCGACGGCGTCGATCTCGTCCATGAAGATGATGCAGGGCGAGTTCTGCTTTGCCTGCTCGAACAGGTCGCGGACTCGCGAGGCCCCGACGCCGACGAACATCTCGACGAAGTCGGAACCGGAGATCGAGAAGAACGGGACGCCCGCCTCACCCGCCACCGCGCGTGCGAGCAGCGTCTTGCCGGTGCCGGGCGGACCGTAGAGCAGCACGCCCTTCGGGATGCGCGCACCCAGCGCCTGGAACTTCTTGGGGTTCTCGAGGAACTCCTTGATCTCGTGGAGCTCCTCGACCGCCTCGTCGACGCCCGCGACGTCGCGGAACGTGACCTTGGGCGAGTCGACGGACAGCCGCTTGGCGCGCGACTTCCCGAAGCTCATCACGCGTGAGCCCCCGCCCTGGACCGAGTTCATCAGGAATATCCAGAAGCCCAGCAACAGGATGAAGGGCAATATGTAGGTCAGCAGCGAGAGCCAGTTCGAGCCCCCCTTGCCCTTGACGGAGAGCGCGACGTCGTTCTTGCGCAGGTCGCGGACCAGCTCCTCCTCGTAGTTGTCCGGATAGCCGGTCTCGTACTTGGTCTTGCCGTCGATCGCGGTGACGTCGAGCGTGTTGTCACGGGTGTTGATCGTGACGCTCTTGACCTGGCCGTTCTCGACCTGTGTCAGGAACTGGCCGAAGTTGGGCTTGGGCTTCTCGTCGCTCTGGCCCAGGAAGCGCTGCGCGAAGAAGGCGAGCACGACCACGATCAGGATCGGGAATGTGGCGTTCTTGAGGAATCGACTCATCTAATCCAGCCTGGGGCGCGAAAAATCCCTCCCTGTCGCGCTTCGGACCGAAGGGACGGAAAGGCTCTGCCAGCCGCGACCAAGCCTAGCAGGGGACTTGTGTCATACAGCGCGATTACGGGGCCGCTCCGCCCGCGGATCATGAAGGGGATATCGGCGCCACGCGGTGGGCCCTGAACCCCGGTCAGGCCGCGTGCAGACGACCTTCGCCGGGATGCTCGGGAATCGCGGCCACGTAGGGCAGGTTCCGGTAGCGCTGATCGAGGTCGAGGCCGTATCCCACGACGAAGCGGTTGGGGATCTCGAAGCCCACGTAGCGGATCGGCAGCTCGATCTTGCGACGCGCCGGCTTGACGAGCAGCGCGCACACCTCGAGCGAGCGCGGGTTGCGCCCGCGCAGGTTCCGCAGCAGGTAGTTGAGGGTCAGCCCGGAGTCGACGATGTCCTCGACGATCAGCACGTCCTTGCCCTCGATCGACGAGTCCAGGTCCTTCAGGATCCGCACGACTCCCGAGGAGGCGGTGTCGGAGCCGTAGCTCGACACGGCCATGAAATCCAGCTCGCAGGCGACGTGGACCTCCCGCATGAGGTCGGCGACGAAGAAGACCGCCCCCTTCAGCACCCCCATCATGAACAGTTCGCGGCCCTCGTAGTCACGCGTGATCTCGGCTCCGAGCTCGGCCACCCGGCGCTGAAGCCGGTCGGCCTCGACGACCACCTCGCCGGGCCGCTGGATGGGCTCTGAGTCGGGCACGCAGGCCAGTCTATTCCCACGGATGGTCGGCAGCCGAGACCGCGCGTGCACGCAGCCGCACGGTCGCGGCCGTGTGCCGGCCGAGCTTGAAGGCCTCGGAGACCGCGACCCCGGCCACCCAGGCGATCTCAGCGCCAGAGAGCACCACCGGCAGCGCGTGCCGCAGCGAGCGGGGCACCTTGCGGTCGCTGAAGATGTCCTGCAGGGACTTCGATCCCTCGAGCCCGAGCGGGCGCATGCGGTCGCCGTCCTGCCACGCGCGGACCGTCAGCGCCGGACCGAGCCGCGCCGCGTCGAGCACCGGCTCGTCGAGGGAGCCGGTCTCGCCCCCGTCGCCACCGCGCTCCGCGCGGATCTCCCAGGCGCCGAACCGGCAGCTGCCGGGGACCGCGAGCGTGGCCGCCTGCGCCGGACCCGGCCCGGGCTCGGTGAGGAACCGCACGACGCCGTACTCGACCACGGCGCGCACGCCGCCGCCCAGGTCGGCCACTCCGCTTCCTCCCCGCCGCGCGAGGCGCTCGATCTCGCCCACGCGCTCGCTGCCCAGCGCGAGCGTGCGCCCGGCCGCGCGCTCCGCGAGCCGGCGCAGGAGCAGGCGCCGGATCGGTGCAGGCTCGCCGGCGAGGCGGGCGAACTCCACGGCGGGCGGATGCCCGCCCGCGCCGCAGCGGACGGCGGCCTCGTCGACGACCCGCTCGAGGACCTCCTGCTCCGCGCGCAGCTCGGCCGCGGTCGCGAGCACGTTGCGCTCGGCCGCGGGATGGATCTCCCGCAGGGCCGGGATGACCTCGTGGCGCAGCCGGTTGCGGGCGAGCGAGCGGTCCGCGTTCGACTCGTCCTCGCGCCACGCGAGCCCGGCTGCGCGGCAATAGTCGCGCACGTCCTCGCGGCCGACGTCAAGCAGGGGGCGCACGATGCGCTCGCGCAGCGGCTCCATGCCGAGCAGCGCACGGCGGCCCGGTGACACGGCGAGCCGGTAGAGAATCGTCTCCACCTGGTCGGAGGCGGTGTGGCCCGTGGCGACGAGGTCCAGCCCCTCGCGCACGCGCACGGCCTCGGCCGCCGCGTAGCGGGCATCGCGGGCGCGCGCCTCGAGGTTGCCGCCGGGCTCGAGGGCGACGCGCTCGACGTGGAGCCGCACCCCGAGCGATTCGCAGAAGGCCGAGCAGAACCGCTCGTCCTCGTCCGCGGCGGCGCGCAGGCCATGGTGGACGTGGAGCGCCACGACCCGGCCCGCACCGAGCTCTGCCGCGAGGGCGTGCACGAGGCAGACCGAGTCCGCCCCGCCGGACAGCAGCGAGAGCACCCGCACCGGGGAATCGAGCGCTTTGCAGGCGCGAATCGCGGCCCTCACACGCTCCACGGGCTCACTGGACATGTCTCGTATTTAACGCGGATGGGGATCTCGTGACGCTCGCCGTGAGCCGATTGCCCACTCATGTCCCGTGCCGGACTCGCAAGAACGCGGCCGCGCCATGCCCTCACGGCGCTCACGTCCATCTTCCTGCTCTTCGCCCTCGTGGCCCTTGCCACGCTCGGGGCCGACCGCGGGCGCGCCGAGGACCCGGCCGACGCGGTGCCGGGCGAGCTGATCGTCGGGTTCAAGCCCTCCGCCACCGCGTGGCAGGAGAAGCGCGCGATCGACAAGGCCCGCGGCGAGATCGCCGACCGGATCGAGTCCGTGGACGCAGCCGTCGTCACGGTCGACCCGGATCAGACCGAGGACGCAAGCGCCCGCCTCCTGCGCAACCGCGCCGTCCAGTTCGTCGAGCCGAACTATGTGATGCAGGCCAACCGGATCCCCAACGACCGGTCGTTCGGCGAGCAATGGGGACTTCGCAACCTCGGGCACTTCGGCGGGAAGTCGGGCGCGGACGTCGGCGCGACGCTGGCCTGGGACACCGTCACGAGCAGTCCCGCGACCGTCGCCGTGGTGGACACGGGCGTCTCCTACAAGCACCCCGATCTGATCGGCAACGCGTGGACGAACACCGGCGACCCCGTCAACGGTCACGACGACGACGGCGACGGCTTCGACGACGACGTGTACGGCGCCGACTTCATCGAGAACGACTCGAACCCCGACGACGACGGCGGCCACGGCACGCACGTCGCGGGCATCATCGGCGCCCAGGGCAACAACGCGATCGGGATCTCGGGCGTCAACTGGGACGTGAACGTGATGGCCCTGAAGTTCCTCGACGAGAACGGTGAGGGGAACACCGCCGACGCGGCCAACGCGATCGACTACGCGGTGGCCCACGGCGCGCGCGTGATCAACGCGAGCTGGGGCGGGCCCGCATTCAGCATGGCCCTCTTCGGGTCGATCAAGCGCGCCGGCGAGCGTGGCACGCTGGTCGTGGCGGCAGCGGGCAACGAGGGCGTCAACGCCGACCTCAAGCCCGACTACCCGGCCGCGTTCGACCTCCCCAACATCGTCTCGGTCGCGGCGACGGACCGCTCCGACCGGCTGCTCGACTTCTCGAACTACGGCTCGAAGTCCGTGGACCTCGCGGCCCCCGGTGACGACGTCTACTCGACGGTCCCGACGCTCGCCGACCCGAGCGGCTACGCGTCGTTCAGCGGCACGTCGATGGCGGCGCCGTTCGTCACCGGAGCCGCGGCGCTCTACCTCGCCCGCTTTCCCCAGGCGAGCACCGACCAGGTGAAGGCGGCCCTCATGCAGAGCAGTGACCGGCTCCCCAGCCTGACCGGAAGAACCGTCAGCGGCGGCCGCCTGAACATCGCGCGCGCGATCGGTGCGACCGCGCCGGCGACGCGGCCCTCACGCGACACCACCCCGCCCTCCGCCTTCGCCCTGATCCGCCCGCGCAACAGGCTGGCGACGAGGAAGCGCGCGCTCGGCTTCAAGTGGCAGCGCTCGCGCGACTCCAGCGGCATCCGCCTGTACCGCGTCTACCTGAACGGCAAGCGCGTCCGCACGGTCAAGGACAAGGACGGGCCCGGTGGGCGCGACCCGCGCCCGCGCACGAAGTTCCGCCTGCGCGGCGGCAAGCACCGCTGGTTCGTGCGGGCCTACGACTACGCCGGCAACAGGCGCACGAGCCGTGCGTTCGCCGGCTCGCGGTCGAGCAAGAGCAGCGTGCTGTTCGTGCAGCAGCGCGGCCCGCACCACAAGCGCTTCCGCGCGGGCTAGCTCTCCGGCGCGCGGGCGATGTAGAGCGGCGTGGGCTCGCGGAACCCCTTGAGCTGAACCTCGCCGATCGGCTCGAACTCGAGGTCGGTGCGCTCCCCCACCGTCTCCACCACGGGCTCCGTCACCAGCACCTCGCCCGCGTGCGCGCGCGCCACGACCCTCGACGCGAGGTTGACGTTGCCGCCGAAGTAGTCCCCGTCGCGATAGACCGTGCGCCCGTAGTGGATCCCGATGCGCGGGCTGGAGCGGCGCTCGAACCCCTCCTGGAAGCCGATCGCCCAGTCCGTCAGGGCCGCGGGGTCGTTGCCGACGATCATCACGCCGTCGCCGATGTTCTTCACGACGCGCGCGCTTCCCGGCAGCGACGCCTCCACCGACGCGACGAAGCTCTCGACGAGGTCGAGCGCCTCCTGCTCGCCCTCCTCCTCGGTGAACCGCACGAATCCGACGAGGTCCGCGAACGCGATCGCCACGCGCAGCTGCCCGAGCGCCTCACCTTCGTCTCCGAGCAGGTCGGTCCACATGTTCGCGATCACGTCCTGTTCGACCGAATGCCGCAGGAAGCTGCGATGCAGGTAGACCATCAGCGGCGTCGTCTGCGGCAGCAGCTCCGAGATCAGCTCGCCCATCTCCTCCGACATCTCGGTCGAGGGGACCCCGCCCATGATCAGGGGCTCGTGCACGTAGATTCGGAAGAGCCGCGCCTCGGCGTCCGCGATCTGGCGCAGCGCCTGGCCGTACACGTGCAGTATCTGGAGGAACGCGACCAGCGGAAGGCCGGCCTGGAGCACCGCGCCCATGTAGCGCAGCGCCTCGAGATCCTCCTCGCCGAGGTGGTCGAGCATCCACGCGGGCAGGCCCATCGACCGCCACAGACGCTCGATCAGCGCCGGCTCGAGGCCCGTCTCCGCGGCCGCCGCAGCGAGGTCGTAGCGGCTGTCGCGGGACGGAAACAGCTCGTCCACGTACCCGAAGGCGAGCCGGCCGTCCTCGCCGCCCGCCTTGATCTCCTCGAGCGAGTGGCCCTGCTCGCGCAGCCGCGCCACGATGCGGGCGTGTGCCGCGGCGGCGCGCGTCCAGCGCCCGCGGTAGTCGGGGATGATGCCCTGCTCGCCCCAGCGCCTGAGGGTCGCGGTCGACACTCCCGCGTGCCGCGCGGCGGCGGCGAGGGTTATCTCATCGGCCCCGGGCACGGCGCCAAGCTACTAGACGGTCGATGCCGCGATGGGCCCGGCGTGTTACGGGCCGAGGCGGGCGGTGACCCGCACCACGTTGAGCGAGGTGTCCGCCTCGCCGATGCGCAGGAAGCTGCGGGCCGGGTGCAGCTCACGGCAGAACGGGCAGCGCATCACCGCCCCGATCGGGACCGGCGCGGGCGTGACGACCGGCACGTCGCAGGAGGGGCAGGCGAGCGTCCCGCTCCCGAGCGTCCTCGCGGTCTCGCGTGTGTCCTTGCGCGGAAGGTAGATCTCGTTGGCGCGCAGCCGGTGCAGCTCGTCGCGCTCGCCGGGTTCCCCGAGGACGCTCATGACCCGAGTTTAGACGCCGCCCGACCGGGCCTCGGGATCGATCAGCACGCCCGGGTTCAGGATCGCCGCGGGGTCGAGTGCCGCCTTCGCCGCTCGCAGCGCATCGGCGAAGCCGTCGGGCCGCTGCCGGTCGTACCACGGCCGGTGGTCCCGCCCGACGGCGTGGTGGTGCGTGATCGTCCCGCCCCCCGCGATCACGGCATCTGACGCGGCGGCCTTGATCTCGTCCCACTGCTGCAGCTCCGACCCCCGGCGGGCCGGGGCGAGCACGGTGAAGTAGGGCGCCGGGCCGTCCGGGTAGACGTGCGTGAACCGGCACATCACGCGACCGTCGCCGCACACCTCGCGCACCGCACGCTCGGTGGCGTCCATCACGGAGGCGTGGAACCCGGGGAAGCGGTCCCAGGTGATCGCGGTTTCGAACGTGTCGCTGATCACGCCGCACGCGATGAAGGTGTCGCGCAGGTAGGGCGCGCGCAGGAACGTCTCGCGCCACGCCCCGACCGAGTCCTTGCCGTCGCCGCGCCGGGTGACCGTCCCACCGTGGTCGGCGGCAAGCTCGAGCGCCCTGCTCATCCATGCCTCCACGGGGTGGTCCGCCGACTCGAAGCCCAGCACGAGCAACGCGCCCTCCGCCGAGGCCCCCGTCACCTGCGCCTCCGCCGGGTCGAGCAGGCGGCAGTTCGCCGGGTGAAGTCCGCTCTGGGAGAGCGCCCGCACCGCGTCCACGCCGGACGTGAGGTCGGGATACGTCACACCGGCCGAGGCCTTGTGGACCGGCCGGCGCTGGAGCCGCACCCACGCCTGCGTGATCACGCCGAGGATGCCCTCCGAGCCGAGCAGCATGCGGTCCGGGCTCGGGCCCGCTCCGGAACCCGGCAGGCGGCGCGTCTCGATCGCGCCGGAGGGAGTCACCGCGGTGATCGACTCCACGAGGTCGTCGATGTGCGTGTAGAGCGTCGCGAAGTGCCCACCGGCGCGGGTCGCGATCCAGCCGCCGAGCGTCGAGAGCTGGAAGGACTGCGGGAAATGACGCAGGGTCAGGCCGTGCCCGCGCAACTGGTCCTCGAGGCCGGGCCCGGTCGCGCCTCCCTGGATCAGCGCCGCGCGCGAGGCATGGTCGACCTCGAGCACCCGGTCGAGCCGTCCGAGGTCGATCGTGACGGTGCCCGCGTAGCCGTCGCCGACCCGCGGCTCGACGCCCCCGACCACGCTGGTGCCGCCCCCGTACGGGATCGCCGCCGCGCCCCGCTCGCCGCACCATTCGAGCAGCTCGGCCACCTGCTTGGCGTCGTGCGGGCGTGCGACGACGTCGGGCACGTGGTCGAACCGACCGCGGAAGGCGCGCACGATGTCGCGATAGGCCTTCCCGTAGGCATGCGACGCGCGCTCGTACGGGTCGCTCGTGCAGACGCCGGCGAGCGACCCGGGCGGCGCAAGGCGCGGTGCGGGCAGCTCCAGCCGCTCGAGCGGCACGGGCTCCTCGACCTTGCCGTCGCCGAACCCGAGGTGGCCGCGGATGCCCTCCGCGGCCGTGCGCAGCTCCTCCGGCGAGGGCTGCTCGTCCTCGAAGCCCCAGCCCCAGTGCTTTCGCCTGCGAACCCCCGACTGCGCGTCGCGGACTACCAATGCACTCCGCGCATCAGATGCGCGAAGGCGACGCCCTCTGCCGAGACCTCCGCGTCCTTCTTCTTCTCGCCCTTCGCCGCCGCGCTCTCCGGGAAGAGCTTGTAGGCCGTGTTGAGGATCACGTCGACGGACTTCGGGGCGAGCGCGTAGAGCACCTCGCCGAACGTGCCGAGCCGCGTCGCGACCTTCTTGGGCCTCTGGATCATGGCCTGCACGATCAATTCCGCGGCCTCGTCGGGGGAGGCGGTCGGGAACGCGTCGTAGATCCCGGTCGGCGCGATCATCGGCGTGCGCACGAGCGGCATGTACACCGTCGTGATCGAGACCTTGTCGTCGATGATCTCGGATGCGATCGAGCGTGAGAACGCGTCGAGCGCGCTCTTGCTCGCGACGTATGCGGAGAACCTGGGCGTGTTGGTCTGCGCGCCGATCGAGGAGACGTTGATGATGTGCCCCGACTTGCGCTTGCGCATGGTCGGGAGGAATCCCATGATCAGCTTCAGCGCGCCGAAGTAGTTGAGCTGCATCGTGCGCTGGTAGTCGTGGAAGCGGTCGTAGGAGTTCGCGACCGAGCGCCGGATCGAGCGGCCCGCGTTGTTGACCAGCACGTCGACGCGGCCGTGCTCGGAGAGCACGTCCGCGACCAGCCGCTCGCAGTCGTCCAGGTCGGAGAGGTCGGCGGGATGCACGGTCGCCGCGCCGCCGGATCGCTCGATCTCGCCCTTGATCTCGTTCAGCTTGTCCTCCGAGCGCGCGACCAGGGCGACGATGCCGCCGGCTTCGCCGACCATCATCGCGAGCGCCTGGCCGATGCCGCTCGAGGCGCCGGTGATCACGACGACCTTGCCCTCGATCGCGCCCCGCAGGCTGCGGTCCTTGAAGAGATCGGGATCGAGGTTGCGCTCCCAGTAGTCCCACAGGCGGTCCGCGTAGGCCTCGAGCGCAGGGACCTGGATGCCCGTTCCCTCGAGCGCCCGCTGCGCGTCGCGGCTGTCGTAGTCGCTCGGGTAGTCGATGTAGGTGAGCACCTCGCGCGGGATCCCGAAGTCGCCGAGGACCTCGTCGGTGATGCGCCGCACGGGCGGCAGCTGCGCGATCATCGAACGCGCCTGCTTCGGCACCACGTTCATCATCTGGCGATCGATCCGCATGCTCGCCTCGGGCGCGTGCGCGGCGCGCGCGAACGTGTTGACCAGTTGCCCGGCGGTCTTGGGCTTGGGGTCGGTGAGGTGGAATGCCTGCCCGTCGAGACCGGGCTGGTGTGCGATGTGGTCCATCCCCTGGGCGACGAAGTCGACGGGAACGACGTTGATCTTCCCGCCCTCGAGGCCGATCACCGGCATCCACTGCGGCACCAGGCCGCGGATGCGCTGGATCACCTTGAAGAAGTAGTAGGGCCCGTCGATCTTGTCCATCTCGCCGGTCTGCGAGTGGCCGACGACGATCGCGGGGCGATACACGCGCCAGGGCACGGTCGCCTCGTCGCGCACGAGCTTCTCGGACTCGAACTTGGTGCGGGAGTAGGGATCCGCGAGCTTCTGGCCCTCGTCGAACATGTCCTCGCGGAACAGCCCGCGGTAGCGTCCCGACACGGCGATCGAGCTGGTGTGGTGGAAGACCCCGGCGCCGAGCTCGTTCGCGAGCTCGACGGCGTGTCGCGTCCCGTCCACGTTCGCCCGCCGGTTGCTCTCCTCGTCGGCCGACATGTCGTAGATCGCGGCGAGGTGGAAGAAGTGCTCGACGCCCCGCAGCCGCTCCTTGTCCGCGTCCGAGACGCCCAGCCCCGGCGCGGTCAGGTCGCCGATCACCGGCACGATCCGCTCGGGGCCCGGGTCCCATGACGACAGCAGCTCCTCGAGCCTGGCCCGTGACCCCTCGCGCACGAGCACGTAGATCGTGCCCTCGCGCTTGAGCAGTTCGCTCACAAGGTGGCGCCCGATGAAGCCGGTCGCCCCCGTGACGAAATACCTCATGCGTCTCTCCTCACCCGTTTGTTGAACCTGCGCGGATGCGCCGGCGAAAACATATACGGCGACCTATATGAACGCCGACCCGCGCGCGACCAGGTTGCTGAACACCGCCTCCTGGATCGTGTGGCGGACCTGCTCCGAGAGCTCGAACACGAGCGCGCGGTCGCCGGCCGCCTCGGGGCCGTGCGCGGAGAGGTCGATGGGCGCGCAGAACTCGATCCGCCACTTCGACGGAAGCGGTATGACACCGGCCGCCCCCAGCCACGGGAACGTGGGCGTGAGGGGGAAGTAGGGCGCGCCGGTGAGGCGCGACAGCAACCGCGACTCCCCGAGCTTCGGATAGATCTCCTCCGACCCGACGACCGCGACCGGCACGATCGGAGCACCGGTTCGCAGCGCAAGCTCCACGAAGCCCCCGCGCCCGAAGCGCTGGAGGCGGTAGCGCTCCGAGAACGGCTTGCCCGCCCCCTTCGAGCCCTCCGGGAACACCATCACGAGATGGCCCTGCTCGAGCAGCCGGATCGCGTTGTAGGGAGACGCGACCACGCCGCCGATGCGGCGCATGAGCGCGCTCACCCACGGCAGGCGGAACGCCCAGTCCAGGACCATGAACCGCGGGTGCCGCGGCAGCGGATGGTGCTTGAGGATCGCGACGCTCATCATCGCGGCGTCCCACGGCAGCACTCCCGCGTGGTTGGCGACCAGCAGCGCCCCTCCGTGCGCGGGCACGTTGTCAACTCCCGTCGCCTGCACGCGCCACCAGCGCCGGTACATGAGCTCGAACAACGGATAGACGATCTCCACCAGCTCCTCGTCGAAGCCCCATTCGTCCTGCGCGTATTCGCCACGCAGCCGCCGCGCCGCGCGGTCGGCGATCTCGCGGGCGGAGCCGGGCAGCGTGCCCGCGGCCCGCTCGACGGCCGCGGGGAGGTCGCTCCCGTGACGCGTCGCCTCGCGGAGCATCGAGAGGAAGTCGAGCGCCGCGCGCGCGGCCTCCGGCTCCGGGCGCGAGGGCGGCGGGCCGGCGTCCCGGACTCGGGCCGCCTCGGCCTCGGCCGCGATGTCGAGCCGCAGCCGCCGCGCGCGTTCGCGCTGGATCGCGTGGCGGTCGGCGCTCACGCCGCGAGCCCCGCCGCGTCACGCATGTCCGGCAGCACGCGCCGGCCGCGCAGCTCCGCGACGAAGTCGTCGACCGCGTCCATCGTCGACCTCGGGCGGAAGCCGACCTCCTCGACGAGGCGCGTGCAATCGATCGTCAGCCCGTTGCGCAGCCAGAGCACGGCCTCTTCGGGGAGGCGCGGCAACCCGATGCGCGTACCCGCCCCGAGCGCCATGCCGAAGAGCGGCGCCGGGATCGGCGCCGGCACCCTCCCGGCCAGCCGCAGCAGCCGGCTGAGCGACACGCTTCCCTCGCCGGCGACGTTCACCGGTCCGCGGACCGGGTTCCGCACGGCCGCTTCGAGCGCGGAGACGGCGTCCTCGGCGTGGACGAACTGCAGGAGCGGGTCGTAACCGAGCTGGGTCGGGACGACCGGCCGCTGCAGGTACCGGGTGAGCGGTGAGTCGATCGCCGTGCCGAGCGTGGGCTGGTACCGAAGCGTCATCACGGTCACCTGCGCGAACCGGCGCGCGAAGTTCTCGAAGTAGTTCTCGAGCTCGCCGATGTCGCGCTGGAACCGTGTCCGCAGCGGGAAGCGCCGGGCCATGTCCTCGGTGAAGAACTCGGGTGCGTTGGGCTCGGCGCCGTAGATCGCAGCCGATCCACGCACGACGATCGTGCGGACCGACTCGGTCTTCTCACATGCCGCGAGCAGCTGGAGCGAGCCGATCACGTTGATGTCGTGCAGCTGCGAGGGCGCCTTGCCGGGCTCCGGCACCAGGAGCACGTCGCAGTGGACGACCGTGTCCACCTCGGTCTGCGGCAGCAGCTTGGACAGCAGCGGGTTGCGGATGTCGGCCCGGATGAACTCGGTGCGGCCGAGGTCGGCCGCGGGCGGTCGCACGTCGAGGCCCGCGATGTACTCGACCTCCGGCGCCCGTTCGAGCCGGCGGGCGAGCTCCGTACCCCAGAATCCCGAGACGCCGGTGATCAGGACCCGGCGGCCCATCAGCGCGACCGGCTGCGGGAGCCCCCGGACTTCCTGGCGGACGACTTCCGCGCGGTCGACTTCCGCGCGGTCGACTTCCTCGGCGTCGACTTCCTCGGCGTCCGCTTCGCCGCAGCCGGCTTGCGGGACACGGACTTCCGCGCCGTCGACTTGCGGGCTGTCGACTTCTTCGCGGTCGACTTGCGGGCTGTCGACTTCTTCGCGGTCGACTTGCGCTGTGCGCGTCGACTTGCGGGCTGTCGACTTCTTCGCGGCAGGTCTCCGCGCGGCCGACTTCGCCGCGCCGGGCCGGCGCAGCCTGGTCGCCGCCGCGACCCGGGACTCGAGGCTCTCGACCTGGCTCGCGAGGCGCTCGATCGCGCCGCGCAGCTCCTTCATCTCGTCGCCGGTCATCTGGCGCAGGTCATGCAGCGCCTCGCGCACGCGGTCGCTCACGCCTGCCGCGGCCCCCGCCGGCCGCTGGCCTGCCTCACGCACACCGCGACCCGCACGCGCGGCCGTGCGCTCGGCGCGGTTGACGACCTCGTCCACGACCTCCTGGGCGCGGTCGCGTGTCAGCCCGGCGGACCCGACGGTCGTGTGCACGGTGCGCTCGACGGCGCGGCGCACCGCGTCGACTCCCGCACGTGACTGCTTCGCCGAGTTCGCCGACTTGGCGTTCGTGGTGCGCGACGACTTCCTGGCCGTTGACCTGCGGGCGGCGGTCATCGGCGCTCAGCCTTCCGGCACTACGGCGGAAGGCTCGCCCGGGATCCCTTCCCGGACTGCATCGCGACGCAGCGTGCCGACGTCCCGGCCGAGCTGCTCCAGCCGGGTCTCGATCCGGTCGAGCTGGCTCGCCAGCTTCGCACCCGGGGCCCGGGTCTCGTCGCTGAGCGTCTCCATGCGCACACCGAGCTTGTCCACGGCGTCCTCGACCTCCTCGAGGCGCTGCGAGATCGAGCGTAGGCGCCGCCCGAGCTTCTCGAGCTCGGAGGCGGTCGGCAGGTTCAATGCGTCCATCGCCGACTGCTGCGCGTGCGCGACCTTCTCGCGCGCCGAGAAGGCACGCGAGAGCGCGGAGTTGACGACGGGGTTCTCGAGCATGTCGTCGGCGAGACGCCCGATCGCGTCCTCGGCCTGTCCGGCGATGCGTTTCCGCAGCCCGGCCTGCTCGGCGTCATCGCTGAAACTGTCTGCGCTGCTCATATATGCGGACTCCCTCTGGGATGGGTTCCTGGTGCGGGGGTGGCGTGGCCGTCGCGGCCCGGAAGGGGGCGACCCGGCGCATTCGGGAACCTAGCGCAATCGGGCCGGGCGCACGAGCGCCCCGGGCGGCTGCTGTCGTCTGCGCACCCGTGACGGGCCGATGAAGTCTCAACTTGGACTCGAGGGTTAGCCAACTCGAGGCTCTGCCTCCCGGTATGGGCGACGGGCCCCGCGATCGGCCTGCCGGGCGGCGCCGGTTTCGCAGGTCCTGGACGCCCGCGGGAACCGCTCAAGTCACGCTGTGATCCGGACGATCAATGAACGGACACGGCGTACCGGTGCAACTGGCGCATCGGTGCGCGTTTTTTCGTCAAGTACCGCGCAATCAAGCCGATCCAACTATCATGACCCCGTGGGAGGCACCGAGATTGAGGCAGGGGACTGCCGTCGGCGTAGTTTGCCTGCGTGCAGTGGAAGGTTCAGCGTTGCAAGGTTGCGGTCCGGTAGGTAGCGTGACGCCCTCTTGCAGTACGTTCCCGTCGCCCGACCAGGTGCGGGATATTCGAGACGGCGCGCGCGAAACGAGACTCAAGAACTAGATGAAGCGGAAGATCCTCTTCAGCCTGTTGACGGTGACCCTGTTCGTCGCCGGTTTCAGCGTTGCCTCGTTCCCGGCGCTTGCAGAGCTGCGCACCATCACGATCACCCTGGTCGGCGGCCAGGAGGTCGTGACCACGGTGGACGTTCCCCCGGGAACGCCGCCCGACGCGATCCAGCTGCCGGAGCTCAGCGCGCCGATCAAGAAGGTCGAGGACGGCGGCCCGCCCACACCCAAGACTCCCGCCGCTCCCGACAACGGCGGTGACGACACCGCGGACAAGCCCGAGACCGACAAGACGCCGGCGCCGGGTGAGTTCCTCGAGGAGGGCGAGAAGGCGAAGCCGAAGAAGCGCGAGCGCACGAAGCCCGGCGCGATTCGCCGGCCCGACGGCACGCCGACGCGCAACAACCCGACGCTCACGCTCGGGCTTCCCGGTCCGGCGCCCGTCGGCGTTCCGAACTTCGTGATCAGCAAGTTCCGCATCCCTCCCTTCCTTCTTCCGATCTACCAGGCGGCCGGAACGCAGTACGGCATCCGGTGGGAGGTGCTCGCGGCGATCAACGAGATCGAGACCGACTACGGACGCAACCTGAACGTGTCGTCGGCCGGCGCGCTGGGATGGATGCAGTTCATCCCGTCTTCGTGGCGCATGTACGGGACGGACGCGAACGACGACGGCGAGCGCGACCCCTACAACCCCGTCGACGCGATCTTCGCCGCGGCGCGCTACCTCAAGGCCGCCGGAGCCGACAACGACCTTCGCCGCGCGATCTTCGCCTACAACCACGCCGACTGGTACGTCGACTCGGTCATGATGCGCGCACGCCTGATCTCCGGCCTGCCCGCCGACCTGGTCGGTTCGCTCACCGGCCTGACCCAGGGTCACTTCCCCGTGCACGCCCGCGCGCGCTACGCCGACGACCTCGCGGAGCGTGAGCTTCGCGGCCTCGGCAAGAAGGTGCGCCGCAACCACAACGCCGCGAAGATCGTCAACTCGAACGACCACCGCCGCTCGATCAACATCTACGCGCGCCGGGGCGCGCCCGTGATCGCCGTGAACGATGGTGTCGTCAAGAAGGTCGGCGTGAGCCGCAAGCTCGGCCGCTTCATCATCCTCCAGGACGTCTACGGCAACCGCTACACGTACGCGCACCTCGGCAAGGTGTCGAAGCGCTACCCGGTGCCGAAGAGCTTCGACGACCACCGCGTCCGCGACGAGTTCCGTGGCGCGCGCAGCTCGAGCCAGGACGACAAGCTGCCGAAGCCGGCCTCCCCCGCGAGTGCCGGCGTCCAGCGCGTCGAGCGCGACCCCGCCGGCAACGCCGCCGACATCCAGGCCTCCGACGTGAGCTCGGCCACCGGCCTGGCGGAGCAGGCCGACATCGAGAAGGAGCGGCTGTTCGCCGACCCGAGCCGCCCCGGCAACCGCGCGACGGCCGAGCAGACCGGACAGCTTCTCGACGAGGCCGGCTTCGAGGTGTTCAAGGTCTACTTCTCGAAGGTCCTGAGGCTCAAGCCGTCTGAAGTGAAGCTCAAGACCCTCAAGAAGGGGTCGAAGGTGATCGGCGGCACCGTGCTCGGGCGGATCGGCAAGCTCGAGGAGGGCCCCGGCTCGAAGCTCGGCCCGCACCTCAACTTCTCCCTGCGGCCCGCCGGCCGCGGCGCGCCCCGCATCGACCCGAAGCCCATCCTCGACGGATGGAAGCTCCTCGAGGCCACCGCGATCTACCGCGCCGCCGGCAAGAACGCGCTCGTCAACGAGGCCGGCATCGGCCAGGTCCTGCTCATGTCCAAGGAGGCGCTGACCCGCCGGGTCCTGGCGAACTCGGACATCGACATCTACCCCTGCGGCCGCCTCGACATCCGCACCGGACAGGTCGACCGCCGCGTGCTGGCGACGCTCGAGTTCCTCGCCGCATCCGGCCTGCGCCCGACCGTGACGTCGCTGAAGTGCGGCCACGGCTACTACACCTCGTCGGGGAACGTCTCGCACCACAGCTCGGGCAACGCGGTGGACATCGCGAAGATCAACGACACCCCGATCCTCGGCCACCAGGGCCGCGGCTCGATCACCGAGACCACCGTCCGCAAGCTCATGACCCTCCAGGGACCGATGCAGCCGACGCAGATCATCTCCCTGATGGACATCGGCGGCCCCACCTACGCGATGGGCGATCACGCCGACCACATCCACGTCGGCTACCGGCCGCTGCTCGGCACCAACGCGAAACTCGGGCGGGCGGCGCGGCGCATCCTGTCGGCCAACCAGTGGGACCGCTTCGTCGACCGGATCGCCGACATCAAGAACCCGGTCGTGCGCACCAAGCCCTCGAAGTACTCGCTCAAGGTCAAGCGCAAGCGCGGCGGCGGTCAGCGCTCCAGCCAGGCCCACGTCGGCGAGTAGACCGACCGCCACGTCATCGCAGCGGCAGCTGTTCCGGTTCTGTCAGCTCGACTTCCCGTTCGCGCTGGGCCCGCCTGACGGCCGCTACCTCGAGCGCGGCCCCGACGGCGAGGACCGCGCGGTGGTCGTGTTCGCGGCCCTGCACGCGCCGCGCGCCTCGCGGCTGAGACGCGGTCGTCCCGTCGCGCTGCCGTCCGGCGACATCGAGCCCGAGCCGGTGCCTATCACGCGGGTGACGGTGATCGCGGCGGAGCCGTTCGCGGACGAGGAGGAGGCGCGCCAATGGCTCGCGCGCTGCGGGGGGCGCAGCGACCACGACGAGGAGGAGCTGCGGTGGGCGAGCGAGCATCTGAACGTGGCGATGTCCGCCTACCGGGTCGCGGCCGCGGACGCGCACGCGCGCGACGTCTCGAGCAGCCAGGCGCTGCGCGCGCGGCTCGGGTACGGCAGCGGCTCGGACCTCGTCAACGGCGGATGGAACGACGCCCTGCTGTTGCCGCCCGACCGACGCGGCTCGAAGGTCCGCCGGCGAATGCTGTCGCCGGAGGAGGAGCTTGCCGGCATCCTCACGGGACGGCGGCCCTCCGGGTTCCCGAGCGAGGAGCTCCTGCTGCGCGCGCGGCTCGACCTCGACGCGGGCCGGCTTGTGGAGGCGACGCTGCAGACCCGCGTCGCCGCGGAGGCCCTCGCGGCGGAGCTCGAAGGCGACGCCGGGGCGGCCGGGGTCGCGCGGTACGCGGAGGGGGCGGCAGCGCTCTGCGGGGCCGCGCTCTCCACCGGTCTCACGGACGCGCAGGCCGCCGAGCTCGGGCGGATGGTGGCCGAGCTCGAGCGCACGGTGCGCCGGCGGCGCTACACCTGACTCACGTCGCCGACGCCGTCTCCGGGGCCGCCCGGAGCGCGGTGCTGCGCTCGAGTGCTGCGATCAGCACGCGGAAGCGCCGCTGAAGCCACGCGTGGCCGCCCGCCGCGAGCAGCATCGCGTCGAGCGCTCCCGCACGTTCGACGCTCGCCTCGAGCCGCACCACCGTACGCATGCCCGACCGCCGCAGGGTCCATGTCACACGGGCGCGCGTCAGGCGCCCGACCTCGGCGATGCCGGACAGGCGCGCCGGGGCCTCCGCGTCCACGACCCGGGTGCGTGCGCTGCGGCCGAGGCCGAACGGGCCGCGCACGCGGACGACGCCGCCCACCGCGGGCCCTCCCCCCGGGGGCCGCTCGAGGCTCACCACCTCGATGAACCTGTCCGCGAGCTGCCAGTGCTGCTCGAGGTCGGCAAGGTAGGCGAACACCGCCTCCCTGGGGGCGTCGACCACACGCTCGGCGGAGACGACCCGGCTCACAGCAGGCGCAGCAGCGCCTCCAGCTCGTCGACCACGTCGCCGTCGAGGCGCACCGCCGCGTCGCCGTCGTAGGGCGTGGGCCCCTGGGTGACGATCGCCACCGAGCCTCCGGCGGCGCGTGTGACGCCCGGCAGGCCGGCCACGGGATACACCTCGAGCGAGCTGCCGACGCACAGCAGCAGCTCCGCGCCGGCACACAGCACCTGGGCCTCGCGCATCGCGTCCTCGGGCAGCATCTCCCCGAACAGCACGACGTCGGGCTTGACGGCGCCGCCGCATCCGCAGCGCGCGATCCCCTCGGAGTCGAACAACGTCTCGACGCGCTCGCGTGGAAACGTCTCCCCGCACTCCCAGCAGGATGCCGTCTCGACGGTCCCGTGCACCTCGATCACGCGGCGCGATCCCGCGCGCCGGTGCAGGGTGTCGATGTTCTGGGTGATGACCGCGTCGAGCATGCCGCGCCCCTCGAGCTCGGCGAGGGCGCGGTGTGCGGGGTTCGGCTGCTTGTCGGCGAGCATCCCGAAGCGAGGCCGGTAGTAGGACCAGAACCGCGCGGGATCGTTGAGGAACACGTCGATGTGCGCGACCTCCATCGGGTCGACGTTCTCCCACAGCCCGGTCCCCGGCGAGCGGAAGTCCGGGATGCCCGAAGGCACCGAGATGCCCGCGCCGGTCAGGGCGACGGTGCAGCTGCGACGACGCGGATCAGCTCCGCCAGTTGCTCAACAGCCGTCGACTGCACGCTTCGCCCGCACCCTCAGCTAACCGGCCGTCGCGGCTAAGCGACGGCCGTATCTGTTCGAAAAGCTCACTTCCCCTGGAAGTGAGCTTTTCGCTTCTGGATGAACGCGGAGATGCCCTCCTTCGCGTCCTCCGAGCCGAACGCGGTGGCGAACCCGCCCTTCTCGGCGGCGATGCCCTCGTCGAGGTCCCCCTTGTGCGAGACCTTCTTGATCTGCTCGATCGCGATCGGCGGCTGGCCGGCCAGCTTGCGCGCCCAGTTGAGCGCGGTGTCGAGCAGCTCCTGGTCGGGCACCACCGCGTGCGCGAGGCCGACGCGGTAGGCCTCCTCGGCCGAGATCGCGTCGCCGGTCAGGTTCATCTCGAGCGCCTTCGCCTCGCCGACGAGGCGCGGCAGCCGCTGCGTCCCCCCGAACCCGGGGATGATGCCGAGGTTGACCTCCGGCTGGCCGAACGTCGCCGACTCGGCCGCGAGACGGAAGTCGCACGCCATCGACAGCTCACAGCCGCCGCCGAACGCGATGCTGTTCACGGCGGCGATCGTGGTGGTGCTCGACTGCTCCATCTCACGCAGCATCGCGTGACCGGAGTCGAGCAGCCCGGCGCCGCCGGACGCGTCCATCTTCGTGAACTCCTTGATGTCGGCGCCGGCCGAGAACGTGAAGATGTTGCTCGACGCGATCACGACCGAACGGATCTGGGAGCTCTCGTGGCAGTGCTTCCAGACCTGCCCGAACTCCGTGATCACCTGGGGGCTGAGCGGGTTCGCGGGCGGGCGGTTCAGCCAGACGATCGCGACGTCGCCGCGGGTCTCGAGCAGCACCGTCTCCTTCTGGTCGAAGTCCGCGTCGGGCTGCGGGTACGGGAAGAACCCCTGGCCCGTCTTCTTGCCGAGCCTGCCCTGCGACACGAGGCGCCGCAGGATCACGGGCGCCGTGTAGCGGTCGCCCCACTCGGCCTCGGCGCGCTCGAGCGCGGCAAGCATCTCGTCGAGGCCGCGGTCGTCCGCGCGCGCGAACGGGCCCGGCAGGATGCCGGCGCCCATCATCATCCCGGTCTCGATCTCGCGCAGGCTCGACACGCCCTCCTCGAGCACGAGGCACGCCTCGATGAACGCCTTGAGCGTGAAGCGCTCGACGATCGCGCTGGTCTGCGTAGCGGTCGCTTCCATGTCGTTCAGCCCCCGTTCTTTCCGTGCTCGTAGAAACCCTTGCCGGTCTTCTGGCCGAAGTTCCCGGCCGCGACCAGGCTCTGCATCTCGGGCGACACGTAGAAACGGTCGCCGTAGGAGTCGTGCAGGTGCTCCGCGACGTGCAGGACCGTGTCCAGCCCGAGCAGGTCGCTCAGGAAGAACGGGCCCATCGGCGTGACGCGCGAGTCCGCGATCTCCTTGTCGATGTCCTGGGCGGACGCGCCCGACTCGTCCTTGTAACGCCAGATCTCGCTCGCGGCCGAGTTCAGGATCCGGTTCACGACGAACCCCGGGACCTCGCCGCAGCGGATCGGCATCTTGCGGATCTGCTGCGCGAAGTTGATCGTGGCCTGCACCGTCTCGTGGAGGTCTCCTCGCCCTCGACCACCTCGATCAGACGCATCACCGAGGCCGGATAGAAGTAGTGGAAGCCGACGACCTTGTCCGGCCGCAGCGTCGCGTCACCCATGTCGGTGATCGACAGCGACGACGTGTTGCTCGCGAGGATCGCGTGTCCCGGCGTCGCCGCGTCCAGCTCGGCGAAGACCTGCCGCTTGATCTCGATGCGCTCGGGCACCGCCTCGACCACGAAGTCGACGTCGCCGAACCCGTCGTAGCCGGTCGTGCCGGTGATCAGGCCGACCGTGTGCTCGAGCTGCTTGGCCGCCTGCTCCTCTGTCAGCTTCTCCTTCTTGACGAGGCCCTGGAGCTGGCCCTCGGTCACCTGCCGGGCCTTCTGCGAGGCCCTGGTCCACGAACTTCTGGTCAACGTCCTTGAGCACGACCGGCAGATCGGCGGCCGCGAGGGTCTGGGCGATCTCGCCGCCCATCGTCCCCGCGCCGACGACGGCGGTCTTGAATACGAACATCGGTAGAGAACCTCCGCTGTTAGGGGCCGGGAAAGCCTATGGAATCTCGGGCGGCTGCGCCGCCCCGCCGTAGATCTCGGCCTTGATCAGCGTGATGCTCTGCACGATGCGGTCGAGGAACGGCTCCAGCGCCGTGCGCAGGCGCTCGTACTCCTCGCGGCCGCCGTCCGTCAGCGTGTACATCCGGCGGCTGCGCTTCTCGGGGTGCTCCCAGCGGCCCTCGATGAAGCCGGCGCTCTCGAGCTCGCGCAGCAGCGGATACATCGTGTTCGGGTTGAGGCTGACCGTCCCCGAGGTGATCACCTCGATCTGCTCGATCAGCTGATTCCCGTACGAAGCGCCGCTCTCGGAGCGGGCGATCAGGTGGAAGACCATCAGGCTGAAGACGTCGCGCCGGCGCAGCTCGCCGCCGAAGACGTCGGACGGGCGACCCCTGCGGACCCGCCCCGCCGCATCCGCGGCACGCGCCGCCTCGCCCGCGGCGACCCGCGCGGCTTCGGCCTGGCCCGCGGCCTGGCCGGCATCTTTTTCGGGCTCGGTCGCGATGGCCGGGGCCATTTTAGGGTCGCGGCGGGATCGTTCCCCCGGACTCGTCCGGTCGTCCAGTGCGCCCCGCGTCCCTGCGCGGCGGGGGTAGACTCGTTTCGAGGAGGAGCAAGTGAAGGGAGTCGGGTTGGTTGCCGGCGCCGGGATGGTCGCGGCGGCGGCGGTACTGGTCCTCGCGCCCACCGGGATCGCGGGGCCGAAGCGGATCGATCTGCGCGATGCGAGGAGCGCCGCGCGCGAGGCGGTGCGTGAGCACCCGAGCTACCGCGTGATCCGGTCCTCCCAGCCGCTGCGGCTACGGACCTGCTGGCGCGCCCGGGCGCGGGTCAGATGCTCGCTGTACCGGGTCGCGCCGAATCCCTGTGCCCTGAACGGAGGCGACGGCGTGTGCGCACAGATGCTGGTGCGCCGTGTCTGGCTGGTCGACGTCCGGCAGCGTCGCGGCCGGCCCGTCGCGCGCATCGTGCGGATCGTGGAAAGGGACGCCGCCGACCGCGGCTAGTTGGCGCCGGCGCCGGCCATCTCGGCCGGCTGCTCGACCTTGCGCGGCATCAGCACCTCACGCGCGATCACGAGCCGCTGGATCTGGGACGTGCCCTCGTACAGCTGCATGATCTTCGCGTCGCGCATCAGCTTCTCGACCGGGTACTCCTTGATGAAGCCGTAACCGCCGTAGACCTGCACGGCGTCCACGGCGATCTCCATCGCGGAGTCCGCGGCGAAGCGCTTGGCGTGCGAGGCGGCGAGCGTGTTGCGCTTGCCCTGGTCGAGCAGCGCCGCCGACTGCCACACGAGCAGGCGCCCGGCCTCGACCTTGGTCGCCATGTCGGCGATCATGAACTGGATCGCCTGGTGCATCGCGATCGGCACTCCGAACTGGACGCGCTCCTTGGAGTAGTCGCGCGCGAACTCGAACGCCGCGCGACCGATGCCGACGGCCATCGCGGCGACGCCCGGACGCGTGCGGTCGAGGGTCATCATCGCGAGCCTGAACCCGTGGTTCTCCTCGCCGAGCAGGTTCTCCTCGGGGATCTCGACGTCCTCGAAGGTGATCTGCGCGGTGTCCGACGCGCGCTGCCCGAGCTTGTCCTCCTTCTTCGCGACCGACACGCCCGGCGCATCGCGCGGGACGACGAATGCGGAGATGCCCTTGTGGCCCTTGTCCGGGTCTGTCTTGGCGTAGACCGTGTACCAGCTCGCGTGCGAGCCGTTGGTGATGAAGACCTTGGAGCCGTTGATCACGTACTTGTCGCCCTGCTTGACCGCGCGGGTGCGCATCGACCCGACGTCGGAGCCGGCCTCCGGCTCGGTGAGGCAGAAGGAGGCGAGCTTGGGCTCCTCGATCAGCATGCCGAGGTACTCCTTCTTGATCTCCTCGGAGCCGCCGATGATCACGGGGGCGGAGGCGAGGCCGTTGCACATGATCGACGTGCCGATCCCGGAGCAGCCCCAGCCGAACTCCTCCTCGATCAGGCAGCCGTCCAGGACGTGTAGGCCCGAACCGCCGTACTCCTCGGGGACCTCGGCGTTCATGAGGCCGACCTCGTGCGCCTTCTCGATGACCTCCTGTGGCCAGGTGGCGTCCCGGTCGTACTCCCACGCGACGGAACGGATCTCCTTCTCTGCGAAGTTGTGCGCCAGCTCGCGCAGGTCTTTCTGCTCGTCGGTCAGAGTGAGATCAACCACGTGATGGTCTCCTTGTCGGAAAGTGGTGATGGAGTCGCCGGCGGGTCGTGGGCCAAGACGACTGATTGGTGAGTCAACAGAATACCGGACGCCCATCGGATCGGGCTTCGCGATGGCACACTTGGCCCCATGGACTTCGGCACCGTGATCTGGATCGTCGTGCTCGTGGTGGCGCCGATCGCGGCGATCCTGTTCTCCGGGGCGTTCGGTCTCCTGGACCAGCTCGGGCGCGGTGGGATGTCGCTCGAGGAGCGGCCCCGGCCGCGCCCCACCCCCGTCGCGAACAGCCCCGCCGCGCGCGCCGAGCGGGAGGACGACATCCGCCAGCTCGTCCAGGCCCGCCACGACCGCGCGGTGGGAAGAGGTGAGCCGCCACTCGACGTGGAGGCCGAGGTCGAGCGGCTGATGGCGCTCGATCCCGCCGCCCAGCCCGAGGCCGACCAGCAGGACGCCGCGCTGCGGGAAGAGGTCCGCCAGCTCGTCGTGGCCCGCAACGAGCGGCGGATGGCGCGCGGCGAGGCTCCCTTGGCGGTCGAGGAGGAGGTCGACCGTCAGTTGCGCGATCTCGCCTGACTGTTCAGGCGGGGTCGCTTTGGGATATAACGCGCCAATGGCTTCCGACAGCCAGCCCCTCGACGAGATCGTCACCCGCCCCGGCGTCTACCTCAATCCTCAGACCGAGGTGCTGATCGTGGTCGACGACTCGGCCGAGATCGACGGCGAGATCTTCAACATGGAGGACTACGAGGGCTCCGACTGGGTCACGATCTCCGACGAGGTCCCGATCGACGAGGAGCGCCGCGACGAGCTGCTGATCGCCTTCCAGACGCACTACCACCCGGGCGACGCCCGCAGCGTCAGCGCCACGGCCTCGGAGCTGGAGGACGAGGCCGACGACGAGGGCGAAGAGGACCAGGACCCCGGCCGGGAATAACGCCGCGGCCGTCCCGCGGAGCTCCCGGAATTCGCGGCTAAGCAGCCCGTCCCGCAGTGCTCCCGGAATTCGCGGCTAAGCGAATTCCGGCCTATTCTACGCGAACGCGAAGGCCAGCGCCAGGATCACGTAGACCGCCAGCAGCTGCACGCCCTCGAACCAGTTGGACTCGCCCTCGCTCGTGACCCGGTTGGCGATCAGGATCGCCAGGACGATCGCCGCCAGCTCGAAGCCGTTGAACACGAGCGCCATCGGGTGATCCCCGAAGACGAACGAGAGGAGCACCAGGAGCGGCGCCACGAACAGCGCGATCTGCGTGCTCGAGCCGATCGCGATGTTGACCGCGAGGTCCATCTTGTTCTTGGCGGCGACGAGCACCGCCACCCAGTGCTCGGCGGCATTTCCCACGATCGCCACGACGATCGCGCCGATGAAGAACTCGCTCAGCCCGATCGACTCGGCGGCCTCGGCGATCGACCCCACCAGGACCTCGCTCATGATGCCGACCAGGATCCCGGCGACCGCCAGGCTGATCACGCCGCGCCGCACGCTCCACCCCGAGACCTCTTCCTCGTAGTCGGGGTTGAACAGGTCACGGTGGGTCTTGAGCGAGAAGAGCAGGCCGCACAGGTAGGAGAAGATCAGGACGACGGCCACCGCCAGGCTGAGCTTCTCGACCTCGGGGTCGTAGTTGACGGACTCCGCGCCGGGGGCCGGCAGACCGCTGCCCACGACGAGCTCGTACACGGCCGGCATGGCGAGTGCGGCGAGTGCGAGCAGTAGCATCGCGGACTGCGCGTGCGCGGCCGTCTTGTTGAACTCCTGCTTGTCGCGGCCGAGGCCGCCGACCAGCATCGCCGCGCCCAGCACCAGCAGGATGTTCCCGATGATGGAGCCAATGATCGACGCCTTCACAACCTCCTGAAGCCCCGCGAGCAACGCGAAGAACGCGATCACCAGCTCCGGGAAGTTCCCGAAGGTGACGTTCAGCAGACCGCCGATGCCGGGACCGGAGCGCGACGCCAGCTCCTCGGTCGCCTTCCCCATCATCGCCGCCGTCGGCACGATGCCGAGCGCCGCCGCGAGGAAGATCACGACCGGGCTGGCGTGGGTGAACTCCAGCAGGATCGCCGCCGGGATCAGCGGAGCGAGGAGGTAGGGCCATCCCTCGGCGCTGAGCAGCCAGCGTCCGAAGGACCGCCTCGAGCGGGGCTGGTCGGTGGACATGAGCGCGAGAGTCTGCCGCATCCCGGGGACGCGGGGGTAACCAGGCACCGCCCATGAACGACCTGCTCGCGATCGCGACCCTCGCCGCCGCCGTGGTGGTCTTCCTGTGGATCGACCTGAAGCTGTTCGCGCGCGGCCGGGAACCGAGCTTCCGCGAGGGACTGGTGTGGTCGATCGGCTGGCTCGTGGTGAGCCTGCTCGCCGCGCTGGTCGTGTGGGCCGCCAGGGGCGAGGACGACGCCGTCCTCTACACGACCGTGTACCTGGTCGAGCGTTCGCTCTCGCTCGACAACCTGTTCGTCTTCCTGCTGCTGTTCGCGTACTTCGCGGTGCCCGTCGAGGAGCGCGCGCGCCTGGTCTTCTGGGGGATCGTGGCGGCGCTCGCGATGCGCGGCCTGGCGATCCTCGGGGGCGTGGCGCTGATCGAGCAGTTCCACTTCGTGATCTACGTGCTCGGCGCCACGCTGCTGGTTCTCGCCTACCGGATCTTCCGCGGCGTCGACGAGGACATGGACCCCGGCCGCAACCTGATCGTGCGCGGGGTGCGCAGGCTGTTCCCGGTGACCGACGACTACCACGGGCGGCACTGGTTCGTGCGGACCGCCGGCGGCCTGCACGTCACGCCGCTCTTCCTGTGCCTCGCGGCGATCGTCGCCGCCGACATCGCTTTCGCGATCGACTCGATCCCCGCGGCATTCGGCATCACGCGGGACTCCTTCATCATCTGGATGGCAAACGTCTTCGCGCTGCTCGGCCTGCGCGCCCTGTTCGTGCTGGTCGAGGGGCTGATACGCCGCTTCCGCTACCTCGACGAGACGATCGCGGTGGTGCTCGCCGTCGTCGCGATCAAGCTCCTGCTGGAGGACGTCTACAAGATGCCCCCGGAGGGAAGCCTCGCCCTGGTGCTCGGGCTGCTCGCCGGCGGGATGGCGCTCTCGGTGGCCGCCGACCGGCGTGACGCGCGGCGGTCAGGGCCGGGCGATGAGGACGGTCAGGCTAGACTGAGCCCCCGTGAGGACCCGCAACTTCGGAACGAGTGACCTGCGCTGCTCAGAGGTCGGCTTCGGCACCTGGGCGCTCGGCTCCAACTGGTGGGGCGACGTCAGCAAGGACGACGGCGTCGGCCTGATCCACCGCGCCCTGGAGCTGGGCATCACCTTCTTCGACACGGGCGACGTGTACGGGAAGGGCGCGAACGAGGAGATCGTCGCCCGCGCGCTCGCCGGCGTGCCGCGCGAGTCCGTGCAGATCTCGACCAAGTTCGGCTACGTGCTGGACGAGGGACGCCAGGAGCACTCGCAGGGCGAGCGGCCGCAGGACTGGTCCCCCGAGCACGCCCGCAACTCGGTCGAGGCGAGCCTGCGCAGGCTCGGCACCGACTACGTGGACCTCCTCCAGCTCCACAATCCGCGCATGGACGCGATCGAGCGCGACGACCTGTTCGCCGAGCTCGAGGCCCTGCGCGAGGAGGGCAAGCTGCGCCACTTCGGAGTCGCCCTCGGGCCGGCGATCGGCTGGCGCGAAGAGGGCATGCGCGCGATCGCGGAGCACGACATCACGTCGATCCAGACCGTCTACAACGTGCTCGAGCAGGACCCCGGGCGCGAGCTCATGGCCGCGGCCGAGCGCAAGGGAGCCGGGGTGCTCGCGCGCGTCCCCACGTCGAGCGGCCTGCTCGAGGACAAGTACACGCTCGAGACGACCTTCCCGAAGCACGACCACCGCAGCCACCGCCCGCGCGAGTGGCTCGTCGAGGGCCTGCAGAAGGTCGAGCGCCTGCGCTTCCTCTGCGACGAGCACGGGATCACGATGGCCCAGGCGGCGCTCAAGTTCATCTTCGCCCAGCCCGCGATCGCATCCGTGCTGCCCACGGTGTCGAACGCCGCGGACCTCGAGGAGTGGGCCGCGGCTTCCGAGGCGCCCGACCTGAGCCCCGACGACCTCGAGCGGATCGCCGAGCTCTACGAGCGCAACTTCGACGTCGAGCCGGTCCGCGCCTAGCGGGCCCCGGGCGCCGCTAGGGCAGGAGCGCCTGGCACTTGTCCAGGGCGGCGGGGTCTTGTGCCCCCTGGACGCAGCTGAGGTAGGCCTGCTCGGCGCGCTTGGATGCGGACCCGCCTGCGTCCGATCCGCTCTTGCCCGAGCCCGTCGACCCTGAGCCGCTCGACCCTGAACCGGTCCGGCCCGATCCCGTGCCCGAGCCGCCGCCGGCCGAGCCGAGGCCGCTGAAGCCCGGAATGCCCTGGATCTCGGCGGCGGGCGCGGCGTTTTGCGGGGCGACGATCTTCTGCGGCTTGCCCAAGTCGCTGACCTCGACGTCGAACTTCAGGTCCCCTCGCACGGGAGCGGCTCCAGCGCCGGGCTCGGCGTCGACCTGAGCGCTCACGGCCAGCTTGTAGAGCACGTCGTCCTTCTGGCCCACGTAGATGTCCACGCGCGCCTGCTTGACCGCGTCGTCGAGGCTTTCGCGGACCTGGGGGCTGAGCGCGCCGGACTGGCCCGCGCGGTCCGCGAGGCCGGTGAGGTCGCTCGCCATGCGGGCGACGTCGACGTCGGCGGAGACGTGGTCGGTCGCGACGCCGCCGACCTGCGCGGTTCCCTCGCTCTTGGGGTTGCGCAGCCAGACGCGGGGATCGAAGCCGAGCGCAGCGGTCAGGCCCTGGGCGCCGGCGCCCTCCGCCGGGCGCTTGAGCGTGCCCGCCGGGAGCTCGTACCAACGACCTTCGAGCTCGACGTAGCCGCGCTTGCCGTCGACCAGCAGGCCGATGTCGCTGTTCTGGCCGCTGCCGCTGACCTTCATGTCGAGGTCCAGCTGCGCGACGCCGTCGGCCTGATCGAACCGGCCGTCGGCCTTGACCGTGAAGTTGCCGGACGTCTGAGCTTCCCCCTGGAGGTTGGCGCTCGCCGTGATCGCCATCTTGCCGCTGCGCACCTCGCGGTTGCCCGTGCCGCTGAAAGCGCGGTCGAGCACCTGCTGCGCGGAGGCGCCGCCGCCGCTCCCGTCGCCCAGGCCGCGGGTCACCAGCACGAGGCCGGCGATCCCGAGGAGGGCGACGACGAGGAACGGCGCGAGCCGCTGGAGATCGGAGGGAAGACGCACGTTCATGCTCTTCAGATCCGGTCGGCAAGCGCCGCAGGACCTTTAGAGGCGTGCGTCTCGGCGGCCGCGCCGTTGCGCGGGCCGCACAGCCGTGAGCCGTGTTCCTACTCTTCGAGGATGGCGGCGCACTTCTCGACGTCGGCAGGCTTGTCGGCCTTGCTCAGACAGTCGAGGTAGCGCTGCGAGCGCTTGCTGTCGAGGCCCGACGAGCCGCCGCCCGAGCCGAGGTCGGTGCCGCCCGTGGAGCCGCCGCCCGAGTTGCCCCCGGACGAGCCGCCGCCCGAGGAACCGCTGCCGGACGAGCCGCCCCCGGACCCACCGCCCGTCGACCCCCCGAGCGCTCCGACGCCGAGCGTGCTCTGAAGCTCCGACAGGGGACGCCCGTCCTTCGGCGCCGTGATGTCCTGGTCCTCGTTGACGTCGGCGATCTCGAGCGCCATCTTCACGGAGCCGCTCTCGACCCCCTGGGCTTCCTGGCTGAGGGCCTTGGGCAGCTTGAACCCGAACTCGACCTCGATCCGCCGCAGGATCTTGTCGTCCTTCCCCGTGTAGAGGTCGAAGCGCACGTCCTGGATCGCGTCCTCGATCTGCTTCTTCTGCTGTCGCGTGAGCTCCTTCGGGAGCTGCTGGTTCTGGACGCCGAGCTGCGAGGCGCGTCCGAGCAGGTCGTCGAGGTCGTTCACGAACGCGGCCACGTCCACGTCGGCGCTGATGTGGATCGTCTCGGCGCCGCCGACCTCCTTCGTGCCCTCGTTCTTGGGATTCTCGATCCAGTCGCGCGGGTTGATGCCGAGCGCCGCGAGGTTGAAGTTGTTGTCGCGCGTCTTGTCTTTGCGCGCGTCCCGCTCGATCTGGCGCTTGTAGCGCCGGAACTGCGCGTCGGGAACCTTGTAGTCGGTCCCCTGGTAGCTGATGAAGGCCTCGTCCCCGGTGGTCAGCGCGCCCGCGGTGAACGTCTGGCCGCCGCCGCTCACGCTGAGGTCGAGGTCGACCTCCGGAAGGGCGTCGTTGCCGCGGCTCTGGAACGGCCCCGACAGCTTGAGCGAGACCGGCCCGTCGATGCCGGCCGCCGCGCCGGTGCCCTCGAGCTTCGCGGTGACGCCCATGTCGAGCTTCCCGCTGTTGACGTCCTTCTTGCCGCTGAAGGTCTCGTTGATGACCGCCGTGGCGTCCTCGTCGCCGCCGCCGCCACTGCTGCCACATGCCACGGCCCCCAGCACCAGGGCTGCGAGCGCGACGAGCAGGAGGGGGCGTCTGAGGGCGGAGAGCAAGGCGATCGTTGGTTTCGACGGGCTCCGGGTCGCGCCTGCGCGTGCATCAGCACCTGCAACCGGCGCTCGGTCCGAAACCGCTGGTCAACATACAGAACGTGCCCAAGCCGTGCGCCACTTCCGGAGCCCGCCCGCGGCCGTTCCGCGCGCTCGCCGCGGTCGCGCTCTCGATCCTGGCCGCGTGCATCGTGGCCGCGCCGGCGGGCGCGAAGCCGGACCCGGTGCGAAAGACGATCGAGCGCGCCTTCGCGAACGGCAGCATCGACGACCAGCAGCGCTCGGACTACCTCTCGACGTACTCCGAGGCGCTGCGCACCCGCCGGGCGCTCTCGGGCGCTCGCCGCGCGGAGCTCAGCTACGTGATCGACACGATGAGGCGGCTCGCGCAGGGACGCCGGCTGGCGGCGCGGCTCGCGCCCCTGTCGCTGACGCTGAAGCGCAACCGCGACTGGTGGGCCAAGGCCGGTCCGCCGGCGTCGGGAGCGCGCGTGCAGCTCGGGGGCAGCAGGGTGATCTTCCAGTACGTGCCGGGAAAGGGCCTGCAGCTGCACCCGCTCGCGAACTTCGGGCGACTGAACGGCTACTGGATCGGCCGCCGCAACTCGGACCTGCGCGCGATGGCGGACGATCTCGTGGAGCTGGGGGTGGAGCGCAACGGGTTCCTCGCGTGGGAGTACTACTTCCCCTTCGACGGAGGCTCGCCACCGTGGATCTCGGGCATGGCGCAGGGCACCGCGATGCAGGCCCTCGCGCGCGCCGCGAACCGCCTCAACGACCCGTCCCTGCTCGAGGTCGCCGCCCGCGCCCGGGGCGCCTTCGACCGGCGCACGCCCACGGGTGTGCGCGTGCCGCAGGAGGGCGGCGACTGGTACGCGCTCTACAGCTTCGCGCCGCGCCTCTACGTGCTGAACGGGCACCTGCAGGCGGTGAACGGCCTGCGCACCTACACCGAGTACGCGCCCGGGGACACGGCCGCGGTCGAGCGCTTCCGCGCCGGCGACCGCGCCGGCCGGGCGCGCATCACGAGCTTCGACACGGGGGCGTGGTCCCTCTACGCGCGGCCCTCGTGGAAGCCGGGCGGTGAGGCGAACCTGAACTACCACACGCTCAACCGGGACTTCGCGCGCAACCTCTGCAAGGGCACCTCCGAGCAGGTCTACTGCGACGCCGCCGATCACTTCACGGCCTACCTGAAGGAGGACCCGACGCTCGATCCCCACCGCGCGGTCCCCTCTCCGGCGGTCGCGGGCAAGGGCGTGCGGATCCGGTTCAGGCTCTCCAAGGTCGGCCGCGTGGGCGTCGTCGTGCGCGAGGGCGGGAAGACGTTCCTCTCCACGAGCGCTTCGTTCACGCACGGCGAGCGCTGGATCCGCTGGGTCCCTCCCAAGACGAAGCAGGAGCGCACCTACACCTACACGCTCTACGCGAAGGACCTCGCCGGCAACACCTCGTCGGCGCAGGGCGAGGTGCGCGTGAAGCCGGCGCCCCGGCGCAAGCCGCGTCGCTAGACGGGCGGTGCGGGCTCGAAAAAGCGGCGGTTCGGCGTAGAATCGCCGATTCCATGACGCCCCGCACGATTCTCTACACGGGCAAAGGCGGCGTCGGCAAGACCAGCGTGGCCGCGGCGACCGCGCTGCGGATCGCCCGCAGCGGGCTGCGCACCGTGATCCTGTCGACCGACCCCGCACACAGCCTCTCCGACTCGCTCGAGGCCGAGCTGGGCGCGCGTCCCACGCCCGTCGCCCCGAACCTGTGGGGCCAGGAGGTGCAGGCCGAGGCCGAGCTCGAGCGCCACTGGAACGCGGTGCAGCGCTGGCTCGCCGGCGTGCTGTCGGACCGCGGGGTGGACCGCATCCTGGCCGAGGAGCTCACGGTCCCGCCGGGGATGGACGAGATCTTCTCCCTGCTTCAGCTCAAGCGCCATCACGAGTCCGACGAGTACGACGTGATCGTGGTCGACTGCGCGCCGACGGGCGAGACCCTGCGCCTGCTGTCGTTCCCCGAGGTCGCGCGCTGGTGGCTCGAGAAGGTCTTCCCCTGGGAGAAGCGCCTCGTGACCGCGGCGCGCCCGTTCGCGCGCACGATGCTCGACCTGCCGCTGCCGGGGAACGACGTGCTCTCGGAGGTGCAGCTGCTGGTGACCAACCTGATCGACATGAGCGAGATCCTGCGCGACCGCGAGCGCTCGTCGATCCGGCTCGTGATGAACCCGGACCGGATGGTCATCAAGGAGGCGCAGCGCACGTTCACCTACCTCAACCTCTACGGCTACCTGACCGACGCCGTCGTCGTGAACCGCGTGTTCCCCGAGGACGTCGAGGGCGGCTACTTCGCGGCCTGGCGCGAGCTCCAGCAGGAGCAGATGGACTTCGTCGAGCAGGCGTTCGCCCCGGTGCCGGTGCTGCGCGCGCCGTTCTTCGAGCAGGAGGTCGTCGGCGCCCCGATGCTCGAGCGGCTGAGCGAGAGCGTCTTCGCGGGCAGCGAGCCGCATGAGGTGCTCTACAGCGACCTCAGCCAGGAACTGGTGATGGACGGGACGACCGCCGAGCTGCGCCTGCGCGTGCCGTTCGTCGCGAAGGCGGAGATCGACCTCAAGAAGATCGGCCTCGAGCTGGTCGTGCGCGTCGGCTCGCACAAGCGCAACATCGTCCTGCCGTCCTCGCTCGCCGCGTTCAGGCCCCGCGAGGCGAAGCTCGAGGACGGCTCGCTGCGCGTGCGCTTCGAGCGCCAGGACGGAGCCGCTGCCCCCGAGACCCGCGCGGCCGCGCGCGAGGCCGTCTAGTGGCCCCGGACGACCCCTTCGCCGGGCTCGGCGACATGCCCCACGACCCGTTCTCGTCGTTCGAGGACCGTCCGCCCCCGACCGGCGGCAGCCCCCCGAAGGTCGAGCACCAATGCGTCCCCTTCTGCCCGATCTGCCGCACGGCCGACGTGATCCGCGCGGCGGCGCCGCCGGAGTTCCAGGAGCACTGGCAGGCGCTCCAGCGCGAGGGCCTGCTCGCGGCACGGTCGCTGATCGACGCCTACATCCGGCACCTGGAGTCGCAGCGCTCGGCGGAGGCGGCTGTCGAGGACATACCGATTGAGTGACCCCGGCGCCCCGGCCGGCGGTTTCCGGGCCGCGGTTGCGCGGGGCACGCGCGCGCTGCATCCGGACCAGCGGCTCGCCGGCCTCGGCGCCCTGGGCGTCATCGCGAGCATGTTCCTGCCCTGGTGGCGGGACCCCCTGTCGGGGCTGTCCTACTGGGCCGTGAACAGGTTCACGTTCATCGAGCTGGCGCTCGTGCTCGTCGCCGGGTCCGTGCTGCTGATGCTCTACGGACGCGCGGAAGGACGCGGTTTCCACCTGCCGCTCGCGGACGGCACGCTCGCCGCCGGCGCGGGCATCTGGTGCTGCGTGCTGGTGCTCGCGCGCATCGCCGATCCGCCCACCCGGGTTCTCCCCGGCCGCACGCTCGACTACGACCTGCGCTGGGGATTCCTCGTCGCGTTTGCGTCGGGAGTGCTGCTGGCGATCGCCGGCGTGCGCGGGCGGCGGCGCTACCACCACGGCCAGGGGGAGGCCGTCGCCGCCGACGTCGACGCGGAGACCGCGCACGCCTGGGGCGACCCGGCGCCGCCCCGATGAGAGCGCTCGTCACCGGCGCGACCGGCAAGGTGGGACACGCCGTCGCGAGCGCGCTCGCCGCGCGCGGCGACGAGGTGCGGGCGCTCGTCCGCGACCCGGCGCGCGCGGCGGTTGTGCTCCCGCCGAAGGTCGAGGCCGTGCGCGGCGACGTGACGGACCCCGCATCTGTGGCAGCGGCGGTCGCGGGCTGCGAGGTCGTGTTCAACGCGATGGGCCTCCCCGAGCAGTGGCTGCGCGACCAATCGCTGTTCGACCGCGTGAACGCGGAGGGAACCCGCACGGTGGCGCAGGCCGCCCGTGCCGCGGGCGTGCGCCGCCTCGTGCACACCAGCACCCATGACGTCTTCCACGCCGAGCGCGGCGCGCGCTTCGACGAGTCGCAGGTCGCCGATTACCCGAAGGGAACCGCCTACGAGCGCTCCAAGCAGCGCGCGGAGGAGCTTGCGCTCGCCTCCCGGGACGGGCTCGAGGTGGTGATCGTCAACCCCTCGGGCGTCTATGGGCCGGGGCCGAGCGCGAGCGTGTCCTTCGACAAGGGGATGTTCGTGCCGCTGGTCCGCGGGCGCCTGCCGGCGCTGCCGCCCGGCGGGCTCGGGGTCGTCTACGTCGACGGGCTCGCCCAGGGGCACCTGCTCGCCGGCGACCGCGGGCGTGACGGCGAGCGCTACATATTCTGCGACGCGCACGTGACGCTGCGCGAGCTTGCGCAGCTCGTCGTGTCGGTCGCGGGGCGGGGCCGGGTCCCCCCCACGCTGCCCGTGCCGCTGGCGCGTGCGATGGCGGCCGGCAGCGAGGCGCTCTCGCGCGTGACCGGCCGGCCGCCGCTCGTGTCGCGCGGCCAGGTCTACTTCTTCAACTGGAACGCGCATCCGCTGTCGGCGAAGGCGCAGGCGGAGCTGGGCTGGGCGCCGACGCCGCTCGAGGACGGCGTGCGACGCACGCTGGGCGCGCTCGGCCTGCTCCGACATTCGTCCGCCTAGCGTTCGAGACCGCAAATAGCGGCAACCCTCTGAGAGTTGCATCGCCGCCGCGACGCAATCGATCCAGAGCGGAGGTCGTCTTGAAGATCCTGTCCAGGCTCAGCTTGCCGTTGGGGCTTGCTGTGCTGCTCACGCTGCCCGCGGCGGCACCGGCGAGCGTCCCCCACACCGTCGCCCCCGGGGAGACCCTTTGGTCCATCGCGGCGGCGAGCAACCTCACCACCCGCACGGTCGCCGCGGCCAACGGCCTGCCCGAGGACGCGCAGGTCGTCGCCGGCACGACGATCCAGGTGCCGTCCGAGGCCGAGGGCGCGGCCGCGCTCGGGACGGCGCCCGCCCCGACTCCGGCGCAAGAGGCGCCGGCGCAGCCAACCGCGCCGCACGTGCTCGGGGCGTACACCGTCAGGGCAGGCGACACGCTGTCCGGCATCGCCGCGTCGAGCGGGATCTCCGTCGGGCAGCTCGCATGGATGAACGGCCTCGATCCGGCGCAGCCGCTGCTCACCGGGACGGCGCTGAAGCTCCCCACCGGGTCGCCGCCCGCGAAGGAGGTCCCCGCCACGACGACCACGCCCGCGGTCGTCGCCGAGGCGGCGCCCAATCCTGCGCCGGGAACGGTCACGCAGGGCCAGATCGGCGAGGTCGCGTCGGCGCACGGCGTGTCGCCCGCGCTCGCGGCTGCGGTCGCCTGGCAGGAGAGCGGGTTCCAGAACGGCGTCGTGTCCGCCGCCAACGCGCGGGGGGTCATGCAGATCCTCCCGGGCACCTGGAGCTGGATCGAGCAGCAGCTCGCGGGACGCGCGCTCGACCCGAGCTCGCCCGTGGAGAACGTGAACGCCGGGGTGATGTACCTGCGCCAGCTGATCGCGGACTCCGGCGGGGACGAGGCCCTGGCGCTTGCCTCCTACTACCAGGGCGCGGCATCCGTGCGCCGGATCGGCCTGCTGCCGGACACGCAGCGCTACGTCGCGAACGTGGCCGCGCTGAAGTCCCGGTTCGGGGGCTAGGTGCGCGCGGTCGTGTGCTGCGCCGTGCTCGCGATCGCGGGCGCGGCGGCGCCCGCGACCGCGCGGGCCGCGGGGAATCCGGACGTCGCCGCGCTCCAGGTGGCGCTGCGCGCGGTGGGAACCTACGGGCACACGATCGACGGGGTCGCCGGTCCCGGCACGGGCGCCGCGGTGCGCCGCTTCCAGGCCCGCAACGGCCTGGCCGCGGACGGGGTGGCCGGCGCGGCCACGCGGCGCGCCCTGGGCCGGCGCGGGGGCCCGCGGTTCGGCAGCCGCACGGTCAAGCGCGGGGCTTCGGGCTGGGACGTGGCGGCGCTGCAGTTCCGCCTGGCGTGGCGGGGGTTTCCCTCCGGGACCATCGACGGCGGGTTCGGAGGCCACGTCGAGGCGGCGCTGCGGCGCTTCCAGGCGCGCGCGGGCCTGACGGCCGACGGCGTCGCGGGCCCGGGCACGCTGCGGGCGCTGCGCGCGCCGATCCCGCGTTCCCCGATCTGGCTGGTGCACCCGGTGCGCGCCGCGATCGGCGACCGGTTCGGGCCGCGCGGCAACCGCTTCCACACGGGCGTGGACTACCCGGCCGCGACCGGAGCGCTCGTCACGGCCGCCGGCCGGGGGCGCGTGGTCTTCGCGGGCTGGGACGCGGGCGGCTACGGCAACCTCGTGGTGATCGAGCATCCGCGCGGGGTGCGCTCTATGTACGCGCACCTGTCGCGGATCGGCGTCGGGACCGGGCGCTGGGTGGTCGCGGGGGCGACGGTCGGCCGCGTGGGCGCCACGGGGGTCGCGACGGGGCCGCACCTGCACTTCGAGCTGCGCCTCGCAGGCGCCGCGATCGACCCGATGTCCGCCCTGCGCTGACCTCCCCCAGGGGTCAGTTCGAGATGCTGAGGACGAGCGGCAGGACCAGCGTCGCGACGAACACGATCGCGATCCCGAAGCCGACCATCAGGCGCGACCCGTAGAGGTGCCCGAGCACCCCGATTGCGAAGCCGGCGCCGAACGTGATGATGAACGGCCAGGGCGAGGTGGAGAAGTCCGGCGAGGCCTGGGCGAGGGCGCTCCCGGTCGCGACGAGGGGGATCACAGCCACGCAAGTATCATCCCTCCCATGTCCGAGGCGTCAGCTTCGACGCCCCCGACCTCGCTCGAGGAAGTGCGCGACGGCCTGGCCGGCGCGGGCTACCTCGCCTCCGAGGCCGCGGCGCTCGTCTCGTTCCTGGCCTACCAGCTGGGGAAGCCCGTGCTCGTGGAGGGCCCGGCGGGGGTCGGCAAGACCGAGCTCGCCAAGTCCCTGTCGCGCTGGACGGGCCGCAAGCTGATTCGCCTGCAGTGCTACGAGGGGCTCGACGAGGCCAAGGCCCTGTACGAGTGGAACTACCGCAAGCAGCTGCTGCGGATCCAGACGGAGGCGGCCGGCACCGGCTGGGAGGACGTGCAGGAGGACATCTTCTCGAAGGACTTCCTGATGACCCGGCCGCTGCTCACCGCGATCTCGGTCGAGGAGCCCGTCGTCCTGCTGATCGACGAGATCGACAAGACCGACCAGGAGTTCGAGGCGATGCTGCTCGAGGTCCTGTCCGAGTTCCAGATCTCGATCCCCGAGCTCGGTGTGGTCGAGGCGACCACGCAGCCGCTCGTGCTGCTCACCTCCAACAACACCCGCGAGCTCACCGAGGCGCTCAAGCGCCGCTGCCTCTACCTGTGGCTCGACTACCCGGACGCCGAGCGCGAGCTCGAGATCGTGCGGCTCCACGTGCCCGAGCTGCCGGAGACGATCACGCGCCGCCTGATCGAGATCGTGCACATGGTGCGCAAGCTCGACCTCAAGAAGCCGCCCTCGATCGCGGAGTCGATCGACTGGGCGCGCGCGCTGATCCTGCTCGGCGCAACCGACATCGACCGCTCGGTGTTCGAGCGCACCATGAGCATCATCGTGAAGCACCGCACCGACCTCGATGTTGTCGCCGAGCGCGTGGGCGTGCGGCTCGACGATGGAATCCTCGGGCAGGCCGAGCGCGGGTAGGAGCGGCGGCGGCCGCGGCGGCCTCTACGGAGGCCTGCCGGCGAACGCTCCCGCGGGCCTCGCGCCGCAGCTGGTCACCTTCTGCGAGGAGCTGCGCAGCGAGGGCGTGGCGATCGGCACCGCGGAGCTGCTCGACGCGTTCGGCGCGCTCGACCAGGTCAGCTGGACCGACCGCGAGGACTTTCGCGAGGCGCTGGCCGCGACGCTCGCGAAGTCGCAGGAGGACCGCCGGGTCTTCGAGCTGGTGTTCAACCGCTTCTTCTTCCGGGCGGTGGAGGCGCAGGCGATCGAGAAGGGCCTCAAGGAGACGCGCTTCGAGGGCGGCGGGCGGATCGACCTCGACGACCTCCGCGAGCAGATCCAGGCCGCGATCCGCGAGGGCAACGACGGCGAGATGGGCGACCTCGCGCGGCTGGCGGTCGCGGCGTTCGGGGGCCAGGGCGAGAGCTCCGGCGTGATCGGGGTCGACGTGCAGCGCATTCGCCGCACGCTCGAGCTGCGCCAGCGCGGACGCGACGGCGACCAGGAAGGCGAGGGCCTCGACCGCGACAACCTGCGCCGCTTCGAGGCGATGCTGCGCCGCGAGCTGGAGCGCTCGCTGATCCACCGCACCGAGAGCCTGCCGCCGACCAAGCCGCTCGCGGAGTTCGACCGCGCGTTGCCGGGCGGCCCGCTCCAGGACCTGGCGCAGGTCCACCGCGTGGTCGCGCAGCTCAAGCGCAGGCTCGCGACCTCGGGCCACGAGATGCGGGGCCGTCGCCGCAGCCAGGTGGTGGACGTGCGCCGCACGATGCGCGCCTCGCTCGAGACCGGTGGCGTGCCGCTGCGACTGCGCTACCGCCCGAAGCGCCCGAAGCGCCCCGAGATCTACGTGCTGTGCGACGTCTCGACCTCGGTGACCAGCGCGAGCGTGTTCTTCCTGTCGGTGCTGCACGCGCTCCACGACGCGTTTCGCAAGCTGCGCAGCTTCGCGTTCGTCGAGCGGATCGACGAGGTCACCGACATCTTCGAGCGCGAGCGGAGCTTCCGGGCGGTCTCGCAGCGCATCGCGCGCGAGGCGGGCGTCGCCGACGTGTCGGGGTACACGGACTACGGCCGCGTGTGGCGCGAGTTCCTGATGCGCGTCGCCGACGACCTCGATCCGCGCTCGACCGTGATCGTGCTGGGCGATGCGCGCACGAACGGCCGCGAGCCCCATGCCCCGATCTTCGGGCACATCGCCGAGCGCGCGGGGCGCACGTTCTGGCTCAACCCCGAGCCGAAGCTCTACTGGAACTACGGCGATTCCGTGATGGCCGCCTACGAGCCCTACTGCGACGGCGCCTTCGAGTGCTGGACGACGAAGCAGCTCGAGCAGTTCGTGAACGTGATCGCGGGACGGCCCGAGCTCCCCGCCTGAGCCACCGGCAAGCCCGGGCCGCGCGCAGCGATACACTCGGCTCAAGACCACCCAGGGGGGCTCGCGGGAAGCGGGCTGAGATAGCGCCTGAGGGAGGCTCTCCCGCCCGGCGCCGACCCTTCGAACCTGTGGGGTAATGCCCGCGAAGGGAGCAAAAGCCAGATGCCTCTAGACAGGCTCCCGCGAGGGAGTCGCGACCAACGCGAAGCGGCGCCGCGGCCGTCGCCGTCGACGGCCTCACGAAGACGTTCGAGACCCGCGGCGGGCCCGTGCCCGCGCTGCACGCGGTCACGTTCGCGATGGCCCCCGGAGAGAAGCTCGGCATCGTGGGCCCGTCGGGATGCGGGAAGTCCACGCTGCTCGAGGTGATCTGCGGGCTCGAGCCGCCCTCCGCGGGCGAGGTCGCCGTGCAGGGCCCGTGCGCGCTGATGCCCCAGCGCGACCTGTTGCTGCCGTGGCGCTCGGCGCTCGACAACGCGGCGCTCGCGGCGCAGCTCCAAGGGACGTCCAAGGCGCAGGCCCGGCGCCGCGCGCTCGACCTGTTCGAGCGCTTCGAGCTGGTGGACTTCGCGCAGGCGCGCCCCTACGAGCTTTCGGGCGGGATGCGGCAGCGGGTCGCGTTCGCGCGCACGCTGCTGGCCGAGCGCCCGGTCCTGCTGCTCGACGAGCCCTTCGCCTCGCTCGACTCGATCACGCGCGCCGAGCTGCAGGAGTGGCTGCTCGAGGCGCTCGCGGCCGAGCCGCGCACGACCCTGCTCGTCACCCACGACATCGAGGAGGCGCTCTACGTCTGCGACCGCGTGCTCGTGATGTCGCGGCGCCCGGGGACGATCCGCGCGGAGATCGAGGGAGCGCGGGAGCGGCTCGCGCCCCGTGCCGAGGTGGTGACGTCGGCGGAGTTCTCCGCGCGGCGCCAGCGCGCCCTGGAGGCGCTCACGTGAGGCGTGCGGGCTCGTTCCTGGGACGGTGGGGGCCGCCGGCGCTCGTGCTCGCGCTGCTGGTCGGCGGATGGGAGATCGTGGCGCGCGCCGGCTGGGTCGAGGACTACCTGCTGCCGGCTCCCAGCGAGGTCGCGCGCGCCCTGGTCGAGGACCGCGCGCTGCTGTTCCCGGACGCCTGGGTCACGGCGCAGGAGGTGCTGCTCGGGTTCGGCCTGGCCATGGCGGCCGGGCTCGCCGTGGCCGTGGCCCTCCACCTCGCCCCGGTGCTGCGACGGGCGCTCTACCCGCTGGTCGTCGCGTCCCAGGCGGTCCCGGTCGTCGTGATCGCTCCGATCCTCGTGATTTGGTTCGGGTTCGGCATGGGCCCCAAGCTGATCGTGATCGCACTCATCTGTTTCTTCCCGATCGTCGTCAACACGCTCGACGGCCTGCGGGCGGTCGACCGCGAGCAGGCGCGGATGCTCCGCACGCTCGGCGCGAGCCGCTGGGACACGTTCCGCCGGCTCGAGCTGCCCGCCTCGCTCCCCTACCTGTTCTCCGGCGCGAAGATCGCGGTCGCGGTGGCCGTGATCGGGGCGGTCTTCGGCGAGCTCGTGGGCTCCGACGCCGGGCTCGGCCACGTGATCCAGGTGGGCATGGCACAGCTCTTGACCGCGCGGGTGTTCGCGGCCGTCCTGCTCCTCTCCGTGATGGCGATCGCCCTGTTCGCGCTGGTGACGCTGGCCGAGCGCCGCGCGATCCCATGGGCGTTCGCGGAGCGGAGGCACGCATGAGGCGCGTGGCCGCGGCGATCACGGTGCTGGCCGCCTGCCTGGCGCTCGCCGCCTGCGGCGAGAAGTCGGAGCCCGTGGACGGGAGCGTCGAGGTCCACGGCCTCGACCTGACGCTCGACTGGTTCCCGAACCCCGATCACGTCGCGATCTACGAGGCCCAGAACCAGGGGTACTTCCGCGACGTGGGGCTCGACGTACGCCCGCGCGTCCCCTCCGACCCCTCGGCCCCGATCAAGCAGGTCGCGGCCGGCCGCACCGACCTCGCGATCTCCTACGAGCCTGAGGTGTTCCTAGCCCGCGAGCAGGGCCTGCCCGTGGTCGCGGTCGCCGCGCTGGTGCAGCGGCCCCTGACGTCGCTGATGGCGACGCGCAAGTCGGGCGTGCGGTCCGTGCGCGACCTGCGCGGCAAGCGCGTCGGCACCGCCGGGATCCCCTACCAGGAGGCCTACCTCAAGACGATCCTGCGGCGCGGGAAGGTGCCCGAGTCGTCGGTGAAGAGCACGAACGTGGGAGCCTCGCTGCTGCCCGCGATGCTGTCCGGGAAGGTGGACGCCACGCTCGGCGCGTTCTGGAACGTCGAAGGCGTCGAGCTGCGCAGCCGCGGCCAGCGTCCCTGGATCGTGCCCGTCGACCGCCTCGGGGTGCCCGACTACGACGAGCTCGTGCTGGTCGCGAACTCGGACAAGCTCGACGAGCAGCGCGACGACCTGCGGCTGTTCATCTCGGCGGTCTCGCGCGGGGCGCGCGCGGCGCGCAAGAACCCCGCCACCGCCAGCCGGAACCTGATCGACAACAACCGCGACCTGCGCGCCCGCACGACCCGGGAGAGCGTGCGGCTGACGATCCCGGCGCTGTTCCCGGAGGACCGCAGCAAGCCGTTCGGGTACATGAATCCGGTCCAATGGCGCAACTACGGCGGGTGGATGGTCGACAACGGGGTGCTGAAGGACCTCCCGAACGTTGACGAGACCCTCACGAACGAGCTGCTGCCGGGCGAGGGGCTCTAGGCGCTCAGCGGCCCAGCAGGTGCACGTCCACGAGGAACGAGCGGGTGCCGACCACCGAGCGGCGCAGCTCCTTGCGGCCGCGGCGGCCGAGGCGCGCCCGCCGCCGCCGGCGCAGCACCCGGGTCAGGGCGACGAGCACGGCGCTCGCCGTGACGCCCCCCGCGGCCAGGGCCACGGGGCCGCGCGGCAAGGGCAGCGCGAGCACGAGCCTGCGCTGCGGCGCGAGGGCACGAGCCGGGCGGGCGACCGGGACGGGGGCGTGACGAAGCCCCCCGTTCGTGGAGGGGTCGGCTGACATCAGGGCGCCAGTGTAGACGGCGCCCTAGATGTTCCCCGCGGGAGGGCCGCCCGCTACTCGGCGAGGCCCTCGACCGTCTCCCAGGCCCGCTCCTCGGGCGGCTCTGCCGCCCCGTCCAGCTCCCGCTCGAAGATCCGGTAGCGCCGCACGATCTTTCCGCCCATCCCCTCCATCGCGCGGTTCATGGCCTCGTTGGTCTCGAGGATCCAGCCCATCTCGCCCCACCAGATCTTCTTCTGCTCGGGATCGGCCTCGTTGAGGTGCTCCACGTAGAGCGCGGCCGCGATCCCGAGGTCCTGGTACTCGGGCTTCACGCCCAGGGCCAGCACCCGGCAGGCGTCGATCTTGCGGCGGTGCCAGAGGAACTTGGCCCAGCCGAACGGCAGCAGCCGCCCGTTCATGTGCTCGAGGCAGCGGTTGATGTCGGGGAGCGTGAGTGCGGCCCCCAGGACCTCCCCGTCGCGCTCGGCGATCCAGGTCCACCGCTCGTCGAGCACGGGGCGCAGGTTCTTCGAGTACCACCGTGCCTCCGTCTCGTCGAGCGGCACGAACGCCCAGTTGTGCGCCCACGCCTTGTTGTAGACCTCGAGGAAGGAGGCGATCTCGGAATCGAGGTCGCGGCGGCGCATGTGGCGGACGGTCACGCCGTGCTCGCCGGTCACCTTCTTGGCGGTCGCGTGGATCAGCGGGTGGAACCCGCCCTTGTCCTCGACCTTGTCGAGACGCAGCTCCCACATGTAGAGGTCCATCGCCTTGCGCAGGCCCCATCCCTCCAGCAGCTCCAGGTAGTACGGGTGATGCCAGCCCTCGAGGATCAGCGGCTTGCGCTCGTGGCCCTCGATCAGGAGCCCGCACTCGTCGTTGGTGGTGAAGTCCATCGGTCCCACCATGCGGTCGCGGCCGCGATCGCGCAGCCAGTCCCGGGCGGCGTCGAGCAGCGCGGCGGCGGTCTCGGGGTCGTTCTCGCACTCGAAGAACCCGAACAGGCCCCAGTCGTTGTCCTGGAACTCGTTGAAGTGGTGGTCGACGTGGGCGCAGACGCGCCCGACCGGCTCCCCGTCCCGCAACGCGAGGAAGAACTCGGCCTCCGCGTGGTTGAAGAAGGGGTTCTTGCGGCGGTCCAGGAACGCCCGCCGCTCGGCCACGAGCGGGGGGATCCAGTTCGGCTCGTTACGATAGAGCCGCATCGGGAGCTTGATGAAGCGCGTGAGGTCGCGCCGGGATGCGACACGCTGGATCTCGACCGGCACGCGCGGCAACCTAGCGGATATGCCAGAGGCGCCCACCCCAACCGTCCCCGACCTGTTTCAGAAAGCCCGCGACCACGAGCGGCGCGAGCTGATCGACTTCGCGCGCCGTGAGGACCTGATCCCGTACTTCCGGCAGGTCGAGTCGGCCGCGGGGCCGACCGTGCGCATGGAGGGCCGCGAGCGGCTGATGCTCGGCTCCAACAACTACCTGGGGCTGACCGGGGACCCGCGCGTCAAGGACGCCGCCCGCAGGGCGCTCGAGACCTACGGCACGGCGCTGACGGGCTCACGGCTGATGAACGGGACGATCCCCCTGCACCGCGAGCTCGAGGAGGAGATCGCCGCCTGGCTCGGGACCGAGGACGCGCTCGTCTTCACGACCGGCTACCAGGCGAACCTCGGGTGCCTCTCGGGGATCCTGAGCGCCTCCGACACGGTGATCGCCGACTCGGGCGACCACGCCTCGATCCTCGACGGATGCAAGCTCTCGGGCGCCCGCCTGCGGCCGTTCCGCCACCAGCGCCTCGACAAGCTCGAGCGGATGCTCGAGCGCGCGGCCGGCGACGGCGGCGGCGTGCTGGTCGTGGTCGACGGCGTCTACTCCATGGAGGGCGACATCTGCGACGTCGCCGCGGTCGCCGACCTGAGCCGCGCCCACGGTGCGCGCCTGATGGTCGACGAGGCCCACGGCGTGGGCGTGCTCGGGGCGCGCGGCACGGGCGCCTGCGAGCTTCACGGCGCCGAGGACCGCGTGGACCTGCGGATGGGCACGTTCTCGAAGTCGCTCGCGAGCTGCGGCGGCTTCATCGCCGGCCCGGCCGACGTGATCGACTTCCTGCGGATCGCCTCCCGCCCCTTCCTCTTCACCGCTGCGGCGGTCCCTTCCGCGGTGGCCGCCGCGCTCGAGGCGGTCCGGATCTGTCGCTCGGACGAGGGCCCGGCGCTGTTCGCCCGAGTGCTGGACAACGCCGCCTACCTGCATCGCGGGCTCGCCGACCTCGGCTACCGGGTGGTCGCGCCGAGCCGGGTCGGGGACGCCGAGGTGATCACCCCCATCGTCCCTGTGGTGATCGGTGACGACCTCCCCACCGCGCGGCTCTGGAAGGCGCTCTGGGACGCCGGCGTGTACGTGAACGTCGCCCTCTACCCGGCCGTGCCGCCGGGCGGATCGCTGATCCGCACCAGCGTGATGGCGACCCACGAGCGCGAGCACCTCGACCGCGCGCTCGAGATCTTCGCCTCGGTCCGGGACCAGGTCCCCGAGCAATAGCGTGCGGGCAGTCGCGATTTCCGAGGATCGCAGCCTCCGGCCGACGACGCTGGAGGAGCGCGGGCTCGGGCCCACGGAGGTGCGCGTCGCCGTCGCCTACTGCGGCATCTGCGGCTCCGACCTGCACCTGCGCCACTCCGAGGCGGTCGCACCCGGCTCGGTGATGGGCCACGAGTTCTCCGGCACGATCAGCGAGACCGGCGAGTCGGTCGAGGGCTTCGCGGCCGGCGACCGGGTGACGGTCTATCCGTTCGCGCCGTGCGGCGAGTGCCCGAGCTGCCGGCGCGGCAACTCCCACGTCTGCATGAACGCGGCCGTCACGGGCCTCGGCCTCGGCATGAACCCGGGCGGCTACGCCGAGTCGGTGGTGACCGAGGCCTCCACGCTCGTGCCGCTCCCGGACGGCCTCTCGCTGGAGCACGGAGCACTGGTCGAGCCGCTGGCCGTCGGGCTCCACGGCGTCGCGATCGGCGAGGCCAGGCCCGGGGACACCTGCGCCGTGATCGGCGCCGGCCCGATCGGCGTCATGACCGCGCTCGCGCTCAAGGCCAAGGGCATCGACGACATCGTGGTGATCGAGCGCAACGAGCGCCGCCGGCGGCGCATGGGCTCGTTCGGCGTCGCGGCGGTCGGCCTCGAGGACGTGCACATGAGGGTCATGGACACGCTCGGCGGCGAGCCTCCCAGCGTCGTGTTCGAGTGCGCCGGAAACCCGGCCGCGCCGCAGCTCGCGATCGAGCTCGTGCGCACGAAGGGAATCGTCGTGCTGCTCGGCGTGCTGGAGGAGCCGGTCGAGATCTCACAGCTCGTGCTGATCATCAAGGAGGCGCAGATGCGCGCGGCATTCGCGTACACGCGCGACGACTTCGACGAGGCAGTGCAACTGCTCGCGGACGGCAAGCTCCCCGCCGACGACCTGATCACCGCGCACCGCGCCGCTCGAGCGCGCGCAGGAGATGTTCGACCGGCTCGAGAGCCCGGCCACCGAGGACGTCAAGATCCTGCTCGCGCCGGGCACCTGAGACGTTCGTCACGAGCCTGGTCGAGAGTGCGCGAATGTCCGGAAAAGGCCGTCCGGCTTAGCCAAAAGCGCTGGTTTGCAGGGGAGAAGGCAGGGGGGTCACATTGTCCAAAAATGGACAAGGGATTCTGCCCATAAAAACCCCGCTCCTAGCGACCGGCGCAGTTAACGAAATGTTGACCGGCGTCCGGCATCCGTTACCTTTCCCGACCACCGGAACGCAAGACCCCCGAGCAGGCCACACGCCTCACGTCCGATTCGAACAACGGCTGAGGGTTGGCGAGCAGGGGAGGAGAAGTCTCGCCTTGGCCGCGTCGGGCTGAGTCGGGGTCGTAGCGGGCCGGACAGCTTGATCCCCGATCCTCAACTATTTGCCCACACCTGGGAGGTGCGATGGACGCTGCCGTCACGTCTGGTCCGCAACACATGCTCGCGCTCGAACGAGCGAATCGCGTGCGGCTCGCCAGGGCCGCACTGAAGCGCAAGATCGCAGCGGGTCGAGTGGACGCCGCAGAGGTGGTCCTCTCGTGCCCTTGGGAGGTGGAGAGCATGACCGTCAGCGAACTGCTGATGAGCCAGAAGCGATGGGGGCGCACGAGGTGCCGGAAGTTCCTGCAGTCGATCAGCCTGCTCGAGAGCAAGACCGTCGGCAGCCTCACCGAGCGGCAGCGGGTGACGCTGGCCGCGCTCCTCACCACCAAAGCACAGACGTCCCGTGCCGCGCAGCGCGCGGGAGCCTGACCGGCAGGACCCAGCCACACACCAAGTTCGTTCCCGGGGCCGGCATCGCCGGCCCCGGCGCTTATCTGAAGCCGAGTCCTCCGGAGCGCCGCTTGAACAGCTCGCGGAACGCGTAGAAGGAGATGCCGAACACGACCGCACCGATCAGCAGGTTGACGGCGAGCAGGCTCGACGGCAGGAGGAAGTAGCCGGCCGCGAGCGCGAGCACCGCGAGCGCGCCCGCGAGGACCGTCGAGTGTGACTTGAACCCGGCGAGATGCTCGCGGACCGACAGCTCGAGCCCTGCGAGCGAAGCGAGCGCGATCCCGCAGGCGATCAGGACCGCCCCACGCTGCTCGCTCACGAAGAACCCCGTGATCAGCAGGATCAGTCCGAGCAGCACCACCAGCTCGACCAGCGGGAAGCGCCCCCACGGCGCGGGCGGGCGCTCACGTGGCGCACGGCGCGGCGCCGGCGGCTGCTCCGGGCGCACGCCCGGTCCCTGCCCGCGCCGGCCCGGCGCGGTATAGCCCGTCGAGCGCCTGCGCTTGCGGCGGCTAGCGGCCATCTGCGGGCACGGGGTCGCGGGACGGCGCCCGCGCCCCTGGAGTCATGGACAGCCCGAGGAGATCTTGACCCGCCACCAGCCCATCAGCATGCCGAGCAGTCCGAGTCGCGGGCGCGAGTGCCAGTGCTTGCAGCCCGGCTCCCCGATGTCCTCGTTGGAGACGCGAACCCACTTGAACCGCCGAGGCTCGGCGATCATCTGATCGATCCGGTCCCGGTTGCGGGTCTCGACGTGGCCCCGCTCACGCAGGCCGCGGCGGATGTCCTCGAGCCGGCCGGCGAGGTCGTCGCGGAGCGCCTCGAGCTCGCCGACGCCGAGGATCCGGGGCCCGCCCGGCGCGCGCACGTGCCAGTCGAGGCCGCGCCGCGGGTGCGCGGCGGTGAAGAGGGCCGACAGCTCCCGCTCGAGCTTGGCGATCTGGCCACGCAGCGACCGGCGGGCGGCCGCCTCGTCGACCTCCCTGCGCAGCAGCGCGATCTCGTGCGCCGCGGCAGGGTGTTCCCGGTCCTCTGCGAATTGGTGCTGCGCAAGCTCAGGCACGAGCAATCCTCTCTCTCCGGCAGCCGGCCAAGTCTAACAGCGGCCCTGGCGCCCGGCGGATCAGGAGCTCGTGAGGATGTCGCTGCAAATCCACAGCGCCTCCTCGGCGCTGATGTCCGGCACGCCCGCCACCTGGACCGCGCTCAGCAGGATGCGGGTGGTGTCGGGCGTGACGCCCCGCTCGGGCGCCGCGTCCCCGAAGATCAGCGCGATCGCGTCGCGCTCGTCGGCGATCACGATCGTGCCGTCCGGGAGCTCCAATCCGTCGCCGCCGAGCTTCTCCTTCGGGCGCGAGATCCGCAGGCCCGGGTCGCCCTGGACCCTGTCCGCGTCGAAGGCCCGCACCGCGACGCCCGTCTCCACGACGGCGATCGTGAGTCCGTCGTCGACCGTGTTGCGGCTCCGGAAGCGCCCGGCCCGGAGGCGCTCCAGCATCGCGGCCTCCGCGGGCGGGCGGAACTGCTCGGGGTCGATGCCGATCTGGCGGAAGAAGATGCGATAGGCCGAGGCGATCGGCTGGCGCCGCTGGGCCAGCGCCTGTGCGCCGTGCGTAATGTCGGAGAGATAGCGCAGGCGCTCCTTCACGCCCGCCGGACTGCGCCCCGGACGTGCGGTTACGTCGGCGAGCACGAGGGCGAGCCCGGGGAACTCCGCGCGCAGCGAGGGCTCGACCCACCCCCGCCGCAGCGGCGCCTCAGCTTCCAACGCCGCCTCCGATGCGGGCGCCGTCACGGCGCTCGCGCGAGGTCCGCTGCAGCCGGCGGACGCGGTCGATCAATTCATTCTCGGACAGCTCGCCGAGGGCCTTGCTCGCGAGCACGCCGCCACGATAGGCGAAGAACGTGGTGGGCCCGACGCCGACCGAATACAGCAGCCCGACCGCGCCGTCGCGGTCGACGGCCATCGGAAAGCCCCAGCCGTGCTCCTCGACCGCTTTGCGCGCCTCCTCCCTGGAATTGCGGATGTCGAGGCCCACGAAGGCGACCCCGCGGGAAGCGCCTCCGAATCCGCTCGACGGAGTCGAGCAGCGGCTCGCAGTGGCCACCGCACTTGCTGAACCAGGCCACCAGCACCAGCGGCCGGTCGAAGTAGTCGCAGATCCGGATCGCGTCGCGGACCTGGATCCGGCAGGCCTTCTTCGGGTCGACGTTCGAGTCGCCGTCCAGGTCGCCCGTGGCCGAGGGGGCCGCGAACGCCGGCAGCCGCGTGCCCTCCTGGAGGCCGGATGGGCCCGGGCTGTCGTTCGTGAGCGAGTTGATCCCCGCGAACACGATGAACCCGAGGAACAGCACCCCGACCGCCACGGAATACGGGCGCGCGGCCCTGCGTGCCTCCTCCGCCTCGCGCTCCTGCTCGGAGTCGCCGATCGGCGGATCGCGGTCGTCGGTCACTTGCGCGAGGGTACAACCGCGCGCAGCCTGCGACCGGCCTTCGGCACGGCACGCCGCACGGCTCCCGGGGCCCCGCGCACGGCGCGTCCCGTCGCGCCGGCGCCCGCGCGCAGGCTGCGCCCGGCGTCGCGGGCGAGCGCGGCCGCCTCCGCGCGCGAGCGGGGAAAGCGCAGCGGCCCGCGCTGCTCCGCCCACATGAGCGCGGCCGGGAGCACGAGCATCACCCCGAGCAGCGAGACCGTCAGGTTGACGACCGTGACCGCCCCGAAGTCGCGCAGCATCGGGAAGTCGCTGACCAGCAGCACCGCGAAGCCCGCGATCGCGGTCGCCGCCGACGCGAGCACGGCAGCGCCGGTGCGAGCGTAGGTGCGCCCCAGCGCCGCCTCGGGCTCGAGGCCGCGGGCCCGCTCGGCCCGATACCGGGCCGAGAGGATCACCGCGAACTCGGTCGAGATCGCGATCACGAGCGCGCCGAGCGTCACCGACAGCGGGTTCAGCGGGATCTGGAGCACGAACAGGAGCAGCGACGACCAACCGGTCGCGAGCACGATCGGGATCAGCGGCACCGCCGCGGCCTGCAGGCGCCGGTAGGCGACCAGCAGCACCAGGAAGACCGCCGCCAGCCCGGCGAGCGTGAGCCACCAGCGGCTGGACTCGATGCTCCCGTGCGCCTCGGCGGCGAGCACGGGCAGGCCCGCGAGCTGGGCATCGACCCCGGGCGGCGGATCGAGGCGGGCCCGCATGTCGTCGATCAACGCCTTCTGGTCGTCGAGCGGCATCGTGCGGATGCCGAACGCGAGGTTCGCCGTGCGGCGGTCCGCCGTGATCACGTTCTGCGAGAAGTAACGCGGGAGGGCGTCGATCACGCGCTCCGTGCGGCGTGCGCTCTGAGCGCCGGAGCCGAACAGGTTCGTGAGCGACAGCGCCGGGCACAGCTGTGCCTGCGCGCACGGCCGGCCCGTCCTGAACCCGTGCCGGCGCAGCACCTCCGCCTGGTATCGCGACATCCAGCGCACGACATCGGGCTGTAGCAGGCGGTCCGAGCGCACGATCACGTTCACGTCGCCCGAGGTCCCCGCGAATGTCTGCAGCGTCTGGAGGTCGCGCACCTCACGCTGGTCCCCGGGAACGAGCTTCGTGATGTCGGAAACGGTGTCGACCTGCGTTCCCGCGATCCACCCGACGAGCGCCAGCGCGAGGGCGATCCGCAGCACCCGCCCGGGCCTGCGCACCGCCCCGGTGAACGTCGCGCGGGCGACCCCGCGCACCCAGGCGCCGGCGAGCCGCGCGTCGACTGCGAGGCCGCGCACTCCGTTCCGGGCGAAGGTCGCGACCGAGGTCCCTGCGCGCCGCAGCAGGCCGGCGCGCGCGGCGATCCGCGAGATCAGGCGGTCGGCCGGCTCGAAACGGCGGTCGAGTGCCTGGAGGCGGCGGTGGAGCCGTCCCCCGAGGCGCCGCGCGGGAGCAAGCCGCTCGGCCAGACGGCGCTCGCCGGCGAGCATCGCGAACCCGCCGGTCAAGGTCACGGCAAACGCGATCAGGATCCCGACCACCAGCAGCACCGCGAAGCCCCTGACCATCGGCACCGGCGACAGCAGCAGCACGAGGAAGCCGGCCGCGGTCGCCGCGCCCGCGGTGGCGATCACCGGCCCGCCGCTTTGCGCGGCGCGCTCGGCTGCGCGCACGTCGTCGCGGCCCTCGGCGCGCGCCTCGTCGAAACGCGACTGGAACTGGATCGCATAGTCGACGGCGAGGCCCACGAGCACCGGCAGGACCGCGATCGAGGCGATCGTCAGCGAGGCCCCCGCGACCGACATCGCGCCGAACGTGAGTGCCGTGGCGGCGAGCGCGCACGCGAGCGGCAGGAGGCGGCGGCGCACGCGGAACACGAGCAGCAGCGTGAGCGCCATCACGATCACGACCGCGACGAGGAGGATCCCCAGCGCATCGGAGATCTCCGCCGCGACGCCCTCCGCCACGACCGGCGTGCCCGACACGACGTAGTTGCCGAACTCGAGGTTGAACGGCTTCGCGGCGACGGCCTCGCGGATCATCGCGATCGCCTCGCGACGCTCGGAGGAGCTCATTCCGGGGCGCAGGCGCGCCTGGATGAGCGCGGCGTTCGGCCCCGGGAACAGGTAGGCGAAGCGCGGCTTGGGCGTCTCGGCGCCGAGGCTGGGCTCGAACACGAGCCGCAGGACGAAGTCCGGGCTGTTGAGCGCAGGAGCGCTGCTCAGCCCGTAGCGGACTGCCAGCTCCAGCGCCCGCTGCGCGTACTTGGCGTCCACCACCTGACGCGCTGCGTCGGCGAGGCGCTTCTGGTCGGCAGGCGCGAGCCCGCGCGCGGCCGCCACCTTGCGGGCGGCCCGCGCCGCGCGATCCGCCTCCGCCTGCTGGCGCGAACGGTCGAAGTTGAACCGGTCGAGCACCTGGCCGGCCGCCTCGTTGATGAACGTCCCGGGCCCGTAGACGACCTGCACGGGCCGTTGCGCGGCGAACTTGCGGCACACCGGCGCCGGGGCCTCGGCGTCACGCGGGAGGTTGCCGGAGAGGCAGCCCTCGAGACTCAGCATTCGGCCCACGTCCTGGGTCAGCAGCAGCCCGGTCAGCTTGCCGCGAACGAGGATCACGACCGGCTCGTCGCCGAACTTGCGGTGCAGGTCGTCCGTCGCCCTTGCGGCGGACCCGTCGCGGTCGACGAACGTCGACACGGAGGCGTCCGTGTCGAGTCGCAGCGCGAGCAGCGCGGCGAGCAACGACAGCACCACCACGACCGCGACGACGAGCGGCGCCCGTCGCGCCGAGAAAGATGTGAGCCGGCCCAGCAGCGCGCCGACGTCTAGATTGGACCTGCTCCTCATCCGCTCACGGATGAGGGTACGCGACTGAGCACCAAGTGACTGCGGTTGCTCGGTACGACTGCCTCAGGCCTCGGAGCTCCCGGAATTCGCGGCTAAGCGATCTTGGCCCTCGGAGCTCCCGGAATTCGCGGCTAAGCGAATTCCGGTCTGTTGATTCTCACTCCATGCCCAACGGCCCCGCCGAGTCGCCGGACAGGAACTGGCGCACGAACTGGTTCTCGGACTCGAACAGGTCCTCGCGCAGCCCCGCCTCGACGATCTTCCCGCGCCAGAGGATCGCCATGTACTCGGGCGTCCGCCGGGCCGAGGCGATGTCGTGGGTGATCACGACGTACGTGCCGCCGTTCTCCTGGTGGACCTCCTTGATCAGGTCGCACAGGAGCGCTGTGCGAACCGGGTCGAGGCCGGAGTCGGGCTCGTCGAAGAGCACGATCTGCGGGCTCGAGCACGAGCGCGCGTGCGAACCCTGCGCGCTTGCGCATGCCGCCCGAGAGCTCGTTCGGCATCTTCTCCTCCGCCCCGCCGAGGCCGACCTCGCGCAGGCGCCGGGAGACGATGTCGCGGATCTCGTCCTCGCCCTTCTCGGTGTGCTGGCGCAGCGGGAAGGCGACGTTGTCGTAGAGGTTCATGGAGCCGAACAGCGCCCCGTCCTGGAACAGGACGCCGAACTTCTTGCGCATGTCGAACAGCTCGTCGTCGGTCATGTCGGGCACGGAGCGCCCGTTGACCAGCACGTCGCCCTCGTCGGGGTAGAGCAGGCCGACCATGTGCTTGATGCACACCGACTTGCCGGTGCCCGAGGGCCCGAGGATCATCGTGATCATCCCGTCGGGGATGCCGAGGTTGAGGCCGTCCAGCACGGTGTTGCGGCCGAACCGCTTCACCACGTCGATGAACTCGACGGTGTCCTCGCGACCGTGGTCACGGATCGGACCGTGGTATGCGAACTTCTCGGAGGGGTCGGCGCCCTCGCGCACGCCCTCCCTGACGTTGATCTGCTCTCCGGGCTGTCCGCCCACCCGGGGCTCTGCGCTCTCCTCGGCCACTGCCTACACCTCTCTCTTCATTCGTCGACCGGCGATCACAATGCTAGCCCCCGATCGGAGCCCTCGGGTTCGCACCCCAGAAGATCTGTGAGCCCATCATCCCGATCAGGTGCACGAGCACCATGTTGAGGATCATCGACTTGGCGGTGGCCTGGCCCACGCCCACGGGACCGCCGGAGGCGGTGTAGCCGTAGTAGCAGCCGACCGCCACGATCGCGGTCGCCATCGCCATCCCCTTGATCACGCTGAACAAGAGGTCGGGGGGGTTCTGGAACATCCAGAAGATCAGGAAGTAGCCCCCCGAGGAGACCTCGCCGATCTGCTCCACCACCGCCAGGTAGGAGGCAAAGAAGCCGACCCCGACGGCCGCGATGTAGATGAAGGGCAGCACCATCCAGGCGGCCAGCAGGCGGGTCGCGGCGAGGAACGTGATCGGGCGCACGCCCATCACCTCGAGCGCGTCGATCTCCTCGTTGATGCGCATCGCGCCGAGCTCGGCCACGATCCCGGTGCCGACCTTCGCGCTCATGATGTAGCCGAACATGTAGGGGACCATCTCGCGCAGGTCGCACCAGGCGCTGAACACGCCCGCGTAGGCGGGCGCGCCCACGGAGCGGTTGAAGTAGGCGCCCTCGATCCCGCACTGCAGGCCCAAGATGAAGACCATCCCCCAGATCACCAGGGCCGATCCCAAGATCAGGATCCCGGCCTGGCGCAGGGCCTCGCCGAAGAAGTGGAACACGCGGCCGTTGAAGATGTCGCCGAAGGACTGGCCGCAGAAGCGGATGATGTCGCCGAGGCTCGCGATCCAGTCGCGCGGGACCGCGAGCCAGCCCGTGGGCTGGGTGGTGGTGGTGGGCTTGGCGGCCATCAGCGGATCACCAATATCTCGGGGTGGGTCGCGAGCAAGGTCTGCGTGAACACGTAGTTGAAGGCCCAGATCCCCGAGAAGGCGATCACGACCGCCTCGTTCACGGCGCGGCCCACGCCGGCGGCGCCGCCGGAGGCGGTCATGCCCTTGTAGCAGCACACGATCGCGATGATCGCGCCGAAGATCGTGGTCTTCACGACACTGCCCCAGAGGTCCACGACCGAGGCGTTGGCGAAGAAGGTGGCCCAGAAGCCCGCCAGGTTCTGGTGGTAGACCAGCTCCGCCAGCACGCCCCCGAAGATCCCGAAGATCAGCGCGTAGACGTCGAGCAGGCCGGTCACCAGCATCAGCGCCAGGAAGCGCGGCACGACCAGGTTCTTGACGGGGTCCACGCCCAACACCTGGAGCGCGTCCAGCTCCTCGCGGATCTTGCGCGCGCCGAGGTCGGCGGTGACCGCGGTGCCGGCCACGCCCGCCACGATCATCGAGTCCACCCAGGGCGCGAACTCGCGGATGCTGGCCAGCACGAAGAAGCCCCCGAGCCGGTCCAGGGCGCCGAACAGCGTGAGGAAGTTGGCCGCCTGCAGGCCCGGGGCGCCGTAGCCGAAGGCGATCGTGGAGATCAGCAGCGGGAACCAGCAAAGCCGCAGCGCGAACAGGAACTGGCTCATGAACTCGCCGCCGTAGGGGTAGGGCGGGCGGATCGCCGAGACGATCGTCTTGCCGGTCAGGATCATCATGTCGCCGACCTGCTCGAACAGGTTCTTGGCGGGCAGGAAGGCCCTGTCGGCGGCGCTACGAACCACGCACTGGCTCCCTCGAGATCAGTTGCTTCTCCTCCCTGCGCGGCGGCCTCGCCCTACGCGAAACCTCCGCTCAGGCGGCAAAGCATATGCCATGGCCATAGGCCATGCATTGGTATGTTTCGGTCCTCTTTGGAGAGGAGACCCACATTCCGTGCTGCGATGTTGGCAGGGACGCTCGTCGCGCTGTCCCTGGCGATCGGCGCGTGCGGAAGTGACGCCCAGGACGAGAACGAGGCCGACGGGACCTACAAGGTCGACGTGATCAGCGCGTCCTTCCCCGGCCGCCAGCACCTCGCCGAGGAGGCCACGCTCCGGATCGTCGTCCAGAACAAGGACACGCGCACGATCCCGAACCTCGGCGTGACCGTGGACGACTTCTACCAGCGGCGCGAGGACCCGAGCCTGTCGGACCCCGAGCGCCCGGTCTGGATCGTCAACGACGCGCCGTACAACTCGACGACCGCGGTCACCAACAGCTGGACGACGGGTCCGCTGCGCGCCGGCGGCAAGCGCACCCTGGAGTGGAAGGTGAGCCCCGTGCGGGCCGGCACGTACAACCCGCGCTATCGCGTGAACGCCGGGATCGACGGCAACGCGAAGGCCGAGTCCTTCGACGGAAGCCCGGCGACCGGCAGCTTCACGGTGCGCGTCGATCGCCAGCCGCGTTCCCTCGCCGAGGAGAGCTAGGTACTGAGACTCACCTGGCTCGGCCACTCGACGGTGCTGATCGAGCTGGACGGCCGGCGGTTGCTGACGGACCCGGTGCTCGGACAGCGCGTCGCGCACCTGCGAAGGCATTCCGCGCCCGCGATGGACGTCGGCGACATCGATGCCGTGCTGATCTCTCACGCGCACCGTGACCATCTGGACGTCGGGTCGCTGCGCCGGCTCGGCTCCGGGACGCGCTTGATCGCCCCGGCCGGCGTCGGGAAGCTGCTCCGCGACAAGGGCTTCGGCGCCGTCGAGGAGCTCGAGGTCGGCGACAGCGCGGCCGTCGGGCCGGCCACGGTGCTCGCCCTCCCCGCCCTCCATCGCACGAAACGCACGCCGATGGGGCGCGAGTCCCTGACCGTGGGCTTCCGGATCGAGGGCTCTGCCAGCGCGGTGTTCTTCGGCGACACGGACCTCTTCGACGACATGGCCCGGATCGCCGCCCCGGACGTGGCCCTGCTGCCGGTGTGGGGATGGGGGCCGACGATGGGGCCCGGTCACCTCGACCCCGAGCGCGCGGCGCGCGCGGTCGGGCTGCTGCGCCCCCGGATCGCGATTCCGATCCACTGGGGCAGCTTCCTGCCGGTGTCTTCCCGGCCGGGGCGGTTTCTCATGAGCCCCGGGCCCGACTTCGCCGACCACGTGGAGCGAGTCGCTCCGGCCGTCGAGGTGCGCGTGCTCGCGCCCGGCGACTCGACGGTGGTCGGCTCGCCTGGACCTAGTAGCGCGGCGTGACGGCGGGCTCGGCCGGGCGCAGGGCGAACCCGTCCACCAGCTCGGCGACCGATCCCTCGGGGGCGGCATCCTGCATCGCGCGCACGCGGCCGTCGAGCGTCGGGCGCTCCCACCGGTAGTAGATGCCGATGCCCATCGGGTCGCTCAACGCGGCCGCGAATGCCCCGGCGCGGTCGGAGGCGTCGTGCTCGGCGGGCAGGTTGTAGACCGACTGCCTTCCACTCCTGCGTGGTGTTGTTGAAGGCAGTGCAGGGGCTGAACGCGTCGATGAAGCTGAAGCCCGGGTGCCTGATGCCCTCGACGATCAGCTCGGTCAACTCCTTGGAGCGGAAGCTCGCGCCCTGGGCGACGTAGGTGCAGTCCGCGGCGATCGCCGTCGCGAGCACGTTCATCGGCTCCTCGAGATTGCCGAAAGGGGTCGAGGGCGACTTCTGGTCGTGCAGCGACGTCGGCGAGACCTGGCCCTTGGTCAGCCCGTAGGTCTGGTTGTTCATGATGATGTAGGTGACGTCGACGTTGCGCCGTGCTGCATGCGGGAAGTGGCCGCCGCCGATCGCGAAGCCGTCGCCGTCGCCGCCGACGGCGATCACGTCGAGCTCGGGGTTGGCGAGCTTGACGCCCATCGCCGTGGGCAGCGCGCGGCCGTGCACGCCGTGGAACCCGTACGTCGCGACGAAGCCGGGGAAGCGGCTCGAGCAACCGATGCCGGAGACGATCACCGTGCGATCGGGATCGAGGTCGAGCTCCGCGAACGCGCGATAGGCCGCGGCGAGCACGCCGAAGTCCCCGCAGCCGGGGCACCAGATCGGCTTCAGGCCGGACTTGTAGGAGTTCGCCTTCACCTTCAGCTCGTCAGCCAACCCGGGCCTCCCCCGTCATGCCGGGCAGCCACACGCCGCTGTCGTCGCTCGGTGCGGTGCCCTCGGTTATGTAGTCCGCGATCTGGGCCGCGGTGAACGGCAGCCCGGTCGCCTTCGTCACGGAATCGCACACGAGCCCGAGGTCGGCGCGCGCGAGGCGCGCGAACTGCCCTGTCACGTTGAGCTCGGGAACGATCACGCGGTCCATGCCCTCCGCCCAGCGGCGGATGCGCTCGATCGGCAGCGGGGCGAGCACGCGCGGGTAGCAGGTCGACACCTTGAGCCCGCGGTCGAGGCAGATCGCGGCCGCCTCCTGCGCGGCGCCCTCCGTCGATCCCCACCCCAGGATGCCGACGTCGGCTCGCTCGGGGCCCGCGATCGTGACGCGTCCCTCTCGCTCCGCGAGCGGATCGAGCTTGCGGAAGCGCTTGGACATCATCACCGCGTGCAGCTCCGGTTCGTAGTGCGGGTTGCCGGCCTCGTCGTGCTCGATGCCGGTCGAGACGTAGGCCCCCGGAGCGCCCGGGACCGCCATCGGGGAGATGCCGTCCGGGCGGATCTCGTAGCGCTTGTAGGAGCCGTTCGCCTCCGCCGCGCCGTTGGGGCTCACGCGCTCCGCGACCTCGTACGAGTCGAGGTCGGGACGCGGCACCGTCTCGAGGCGGTGCGAAAGCGACTGGTCGGTGAGCACGATCACCGGCACCTGGTACTTCTCCGCGGCGTTGAACGCCTCGACGATCACGTGGAAGCAGTCCTCGACCGACGTGGGCGCCATCACCACCCGCGGCGCCTCGCCGTGGCCGCCGAAGAGCGCGTGATTGAGATCCGACTGCTCGGTCTTCGTGGGCATGCCCGTGGATGGACCGGACCGTTGCGCGTCGACGATCACGGCCGGCACCTCGGCCATCCCGGCGAGCCCGACCAGCTCCGCCATCAAGGAGAGCCCGGGACCCGAGGTCGCGGTCATCGCCTTGCGCCCGGCGAACGACGCGCCCAGCACCGATGCGAGCGCGGCGATCTCGTCCTCGGTCTGGATCGCGACCCCGCCGAAGCGCGGCAGGCGCGCGGCCAGCCATTCGAGGATGTCGGACGCGGGCGTGATCGGATAGCCGGCGTAGTAGCCCAGACCGGCCTGCAGCGCTCCCAGGCAGATCGCCTGGTTGCCCGACACGAGCAGCCGGTCCTCGTCGAGCGAGCGCGCGGGGGCGAGCTTGTGCTCACCGGAGGGAAGCTCGCCGCTGGCGTGCTCGAAGCCGGCGCGCAGCGACCTGATGTTCGACTCTCCCACGTCGCCCTTGTGCGCGTAGCGCTTGAGGATCATCTCCTCGATCCGCGTGGTGTCGAGCCCGAGCAGCCCGCACACGAGCCCGACCGACACCATGTTCTTCCCGCGCCGGCTGCCGCCCGCCTCCTGCGCGATCGCGGCCAGCGCGACCTCGGAGGCGCGCGACTCGTACTGCGGGGACACCTTCACCGACTCCGCGTCGCACACGATGTGCCCGTCGGCGGCCAGCTCGTGGTGATGGAGGTCGAACGCCTCCTGGTTGAAGCAGATCAGCAGGTCGACCTTGTCTCCCTGCGAACGCACCGCCGCTGTGCCGACGCGCACCTGGTACATGCACGGGCCGCCCCTGATCTCGGCAGGATAGGTGCGGAACGTCAGCGCCCAGTAGCCCGTGCGCGCGGCGCCCGTGGTGAGGATGTCGCCGCTCGAGATCACGCCTTCGCCGGACTCTCCGGCGAGGCGAACGGTTATGTCGTCACGAATCAAGTTGCCCGGCTTCACCGGGGGCCAGCCCCCGGACGGAGGTCGCGCTGCGATCCCGCGACCCCTACCTCCTAGTGGAGCCGATTATATGACCGGATCCGACGTTTCATACCCCGTTCGACGCCGCGTCACGATGCGCAGCGCCTTCAGCCCGAGCCCGAGGCGCTCGCGGTCCTCGGTGACCGCGGGGTCGAGTCCCGTCAGCTCCCTCACCCGTTCGAGCCGGTAGGCGACCGTGTGGCGGTGCGCGTAGATCGCGCGGGCGGTCGCGTTCATGTTGCAGTCGTTGCCGAGGTAGGCCTCGAGCGTGGGCAGCAGATCGCCGCGGTACTGCTCGTCGTGCCCGACGAGCGGCGCGACCGTGTCCTCGTAGAAGCGCTGGACCTCCTCGGGGTCGGAGGCGAGCGCGCGGAAGAGCAGCCGGTAGACCCCCGTGCCGCCGGCGCCGACCAGGTCGTGCGCGGCCGGGGAGTCCTCCGCGAGCGCGTCGAGCACCAGCTCCGCCTCGGCGAGCGCGCGGGGAAGCTCCTTCGCGTCGCCGTAGTGGGACGACGTCCCGGTCGGTCCGTAGGCGCGCAGCCGCGCGCCGAGGTCCTCGGCCGTGCGCGGCTCCCCGCGCCGCGCGGGCAGCAGCGCGTAGAGGCGGTGCCCGACCAGCTCGGCGACCGCATCGGGATACTCGGACGCCACCACGGAGAGCGCCTCACGCGGGCGATGGGAACCGACCTCCGTCACGGCGACCACCAGACCACCCGAGAGGTCGCGCCCGTCCGCCGTGGCGAGCCGCGTCGCCGCGTCCGGCGCGACCGGGCCCGCGAGGAGTCGTGCGAACAGGCCGTCCGGCACCTGGGCCGACTCGCGCTCGCGCGCTTCCTCGAGGGCCATCGCCGCGGCGCTCGAGGTAGCCGCGAGATGCAGGAACTCGCTCGCCTCGGGCTCGAGGTCGCCCTCGCCGGCGAGCATGCCGACCGCTCCCACCAGGCGGTCCGCGAAGGAGATCGGGACGACCAGCTCGACCTCCGGGGGGATCGGCGCGCGCGCGGCCGCGACGCGCGCCTCCGTGACCCGCAGCAGCGCCGCGAGCTCCTCCGCGTGGCCGCCGGGCCACACCACGGCGACCTCGAGCTCGGGCACGACGATGCCGATCGGCCGGCCGACCTCCTCCGCCGCGAGCTCCGCCATCCGGTCGAACCCGTCGCCGGTGAGCGCCGCGTCCACCATCAGCTGGTGGACACGGCGCATCCGCTCGACGATCGTCGGGAGACGCTCGGCCGGCGCTACAGGATCGGCAGGTACCGCTCGAGCTCCCATTCACTCACCTGGACCCGGTAGTCGTCCCACTCGGCGCGCTTGAGGTCGACGTAGCGCGTGAACACGTGCTCGCCCAGCGCCTTCAGCACCAGCTCCGAGCCCGGCCATCTCCTCGATCGCCTCGCCGAGCGTCTCGGGCAGCTGCTCGATCCCCAGCTTCTTGCGCTCCTCGGCCGTGAGGTCGTAGAGGTTCGTCTCCATCGGGTCGGGCAGCTCGTAGCCCTTCTCGATCCCCTCGAGGCCGGCGTGCAGCATCCCCGCGAACGTCAGGTACGGGTTGCACGACGGGTCGGGGCAGCGCAGCTCGCAGCGCGTGGCCCGCTCCTTGCCGGGGTGGTACATCGGCACGCGGATCAGGGCCGAGCGGTTGCGGCGCGACCACGCGATGTACACCGGGGCCTCGTAGCCGGGCACGAGCCGCTTGTAGGAGTTCACCCACTGCGCGAACAGCGGCGAGATCTCACGGGCGTGCTTGAGCTGGCCGGCGATGAACGACTTCGCGATCGCGCTCAGGCCGAACTCGTCGTCGGGGTCGAAGAACGCGTTGCGCCCACCGGTGAACAGCGACTGGTGGACGTGCATCCCGGACCCGTTCTCGCCGAACAGCGGCTTCGGCATGAACGTCGCGTACACGCCGTACTTCATCGCGATCTCCTTGACGGTGATGCGGTACGTCATCGCGTTGTCCGCCATCTCGAGGCCGCGCGCGAAGCGCATGTCGATCTCGTGCTGCGAGGGCCCCACCTCGTGGTGGGTGTACTCGACGTGGATGCCGAGCTGCTCGAGCGCGAGCACGGTCTCGCGGCGCAGGTCGGATGCTGCGTCGAGCGTCGTGAGGTCGAAGTACCCGCCGCGGTCGAGGACCTGCGGTGTCCCGCCGTTCACCCCGGAGTCGCGGAAGTAGAAGAACTCGAGCTCCGGCCCGATGAAGTAGTCGTCGAAGCCGAGCGACTGCGCCCGCTCGAGCGCGCGCCGCATCACGTAGCGCGGGTCGCCCTCGTATGGCTCGCCGCCCGGGACCTGGATGTCGCAGAACATGCGCGCGACCGCCTTCTCCTGCGGGCGCCACGGCAGCACGGCGAACGTGTTCGGGTCGGGCATCGCGATCATGTCCGACTCCTCGATCCGGTTGAAGCCGGTGATCGACGAGCCGTCGAAGCCCATGCCCTGGTCGAGCGCGCCCTCGAGCTCGGCCTTGCCGACGGCGAAGCTCTTGAGCTGGCCGAGGATGTCCGTGAACCACAGCCGGATGAACTGGATGTCGTGCTCCTCGACCAGCGAGAGGACGTCCTTCTTGGAAGTCCCCGTGCTCGTCGTGCTGTCGGTCGTTGCCATCTGGATCAGTCGTTCCTTTCGGTCGTCTCCCGCGGCTGCGGGGACGCGCCTTCCGGCGCGCCCCCCGGCCTTTCCGTTCTTCTTCCCGTCGCTTGGCGGCCGGCTACACGCCGGCCGGTATCTCGTCGGCTTCGTGCGCCTGCAGGACCTGCTCGCCCTGCTCGCCGGTCCGGATCCGGATCGCGTCCTCGACCGGCGAGGACGAAGATCTTCCCGTCGCCCACCGTCGCCCGTGCGGGCGTGCTTGAGAATCGCCTCCGTCACCAGCCCGACGTCACCGTCCGCGACCACGATCTCGAGCTTCATCTTCGGTCGCAGGTGGATCGTCAGCTCCGAGCCCCGGTAGTGCTCGGTGATCCCCTTCTGACGTCCCGAGCCCCGGTACTGGCCGACCGAGAGGGACGGGAACCCCTTCTCGAGCAGCTCCAGCCGGATCGGCTCGAACGCCTCGTGGCGGATGAATGCTTCGATCTTCTTCATATGACCCGTACCTCCTAGGTCTCGCTGGCCGCGGGTCGTGGAGCGCCGGCGCTCATCGCCGTCGCCGCCGGGACAGGCCTGCCGGCCGGCAGCGGTGCCGCCCCGTCGGCGGGCGGGATGAACTGCTCCGGGTAGCCGTACATGCCGTGCTCGACGATGTCGAGGCCCGCCTCTTCCTGCTCTGCCGAGACGCGCAGCCCGATCGTCGCCTTGATGATGCCGAACACCACCAGCGACGCGGAGAACGCGAACGCGAACGACGCGCCGATGCCGAGCGCCTGGGCGCCGAGCTGGTGGAACGAGCCGTTGTACCAGAGGCCCGGGTCGCCGACGGCATTCAGCTCCGCGTAGCGCGGAGACGTGAAGATGCCGCACGACAGCGTGCCCCAGATGCCGGCGAGCCCGTGTGCCGACAGCGCGCCGACGGGGTCGTCGAGCACCTTCTCGATCGCGAGCACGCCGAACACCACGATCACTCCGGCGACCGCACCGATCAGCGGCGCCGCCCAGAACTCGACGTAGCCGGAGGGAGCGGTGATCGCGACCAGACCGGCGATCGCGCCGTTGCCGGCCATGCCGATGTCGACGGTCTTCTGGAGCGCGTAGATCGTCGCGACCGCAGCCACGACTCCGGCTGCGGCGGCGAGGTTGGTCACCACCACGATCTCGGCGAAGCGGTTGCCGATCGCTCCGAGCGTCGAGCCCGGGTTGAACCCGAACCAGCCGAGCCAGAGGATCAGCACGCCGAGGCCGACGAGCGGCATCGAGTGCCCGGGGATCGCCCGTGGCTTGCCGTCGGGGCCGTACTTGCCGATCCGCGGGCCGAGCAACAGCAATGCCGCCAGCGCACCGGTGGCACCGATCAGGTGGACCACCGTCGAGCCGGCGAAGTCCTGCATCCCGACGTTCACCTGCAGCCACCCGCCACCGAAGATCCAGTGGCTGATGATCGGGTAGATCACCGCGCTGAAGATGACGGCGTAGATGACGTAGGCGCCGTACTTGATGCGCTCCAGGGTGGTGCCCCACACGATCGCCAGGGAGACCGCGCAGAACACGAACTGGAAGAACATGAACGCCGCCGGGCTGATGTTGTAGGTCTCCAGGAACGGGAACTGCTGCGCCGCCTCCGACGGCACCGAGCTCACGTCCAGGAAGAACCCGGAGTCGCCGGCGATCGTCCCCGCGCCGCCGAAGGCAAGCGCGAAACCGACCGCCCAGTAGGCGAGCGAGGCGATGGAGAAGTTCGTCAGGATCTTCGCGACCCCGGCGCCGGCGTTCTTCATCCGTGAGAACCCGATCTCCAGCAGGGCGAACCCTGCCTGCATGAACATCACGAGCACCGCCGCCACGATCACCCACGTGGTGTTGAGGCTCGACACGATGTCCTCCGCCGTCGGGCCTTCCTGTGCGAAGGCCATTGCCGGTAGAGCGAGCATCACGGCGGCGCCGGAGAGTGCCGCTTTCAGATACCTGGTTCGCTGCATTGAGCGTTCCTCCTTACCCAACGGACCCCCTGGGCCCGCGGTCGCAGTTACGGAACGCTCGTCATTCTGGGCCGCAGGGGTGCCCGGGTCTTTAGACACAGGTCGGAGATTTCGAAGCTCTGTTTCTCCCTTTGGTCGGACACGTCCCCCGTGAGTGCGGATTCGGGCGAATCCGCCCTGCCATGCGGGATGTGGGCGGTGCTTGGACCAGATGTATGAACGAGCGTGCCGAATTACCGACCGCCGCCATGAAGCAATCCGGCGCCACGGGGCCGAACATGACCGCATGACGAGGCTGACGTCGCTCGACGGATCCTTCCTCCGCCTGGAGACCCCCAACGCTCACATGCACGTCGCCTGGAGCGGCGTGTTCGAGCCTCCGGCGAACGGACCCCGGCCGAGCGTCGCGGCATTGCGGGCGAAGGTCGCCGCGCGACTGATGCACGCGCCGCGCTTCAGGCAGCGGCTCGCCTTCCCCCCGCTTCGCCTCGCGGAGCCGACGTGGGTCGACGACCACGAGTTCGACATCGCCCGGCACGTGACGGCTCTCGGAGACGGCGGGCCGGTGTCGCTCACGCGCTTCGGGGTCCTGACCGACGCCGTCCTGTCGGAGCCGCTCGACCGCGCGCGACCGCTGTGGCACGTGTATCTCGTGCCGCGGCTGCATGACGGCCGGATCGGGCTCGTCTTCAAGATGCATCACGCACTCGTGGACGGGAAGTCCGCGGTCGAACTGGCGCTATTGCTGTTCGACACGTCTCCCGACGCAGAGCCGGAGCCCGAGGACGAGTGGCGTCCGGCGGACCCCCCAAACGCCGCGCGCCTCGCGCTCGAGGCGTTCGCGAGCAATGCGGCGGAGCCGTTGCGCGCGGCGCGCGGCATGGCCCGGATCGCAGGGCGTCCCGGTGAGGGCGGGATCGCGGGCACCGTGAAGCGCGCCGCGCTGGCCTTCGAGCAGGACCTGCTTCGCTCCGCCCCGCCCTCCTATCTGAACTCACCGATCGGGCCCGCGCGCGTGCTCGTCCGCCATCGCGCGCGGATGGACCACATCGTGCATGCCAAGCGCCGCGCGGGAGCGACCGTCAACGACGTGTGCCTGGCAGCCGTGTCGGGAGCCCTCCGCGAGCTGGCGCTGCTGCGGCGCGAGCGACCGCAGCCGCTGAAGGCGATGGTCCCGGTGAGTGTGCGCGCCGACGACCAGCGCCGGGACCTCGGCAACCGCATCTCGTTCGCATTCATCGAGCTGCCGGTCGAGGTCCGCTCGCGCGAGGGTCGCCTCGAGCGGGTGCACCAGGCCACCGCCGCGTTCAAGGCGTCGGGCCGTCCCGCCGGCACCGGCGCCGTGCTCGGGGCGCTGGGACTGCTGCCCGACCTCCTGAAGGACCGGGCTGCCCGGCTCGCGTCCAGCGCGCGGGTCTTCAACTTGACCGTGTCCAACATCCCCGGTCCCAGGTTCCCCGTCTACATGCTGGGCGCGGAGCTGAGCGAGGCCTACCCCGTGGTGCCCCTCGCGGAGGAGCACGCGCTTGCGATCGGCATGTTCAGCTATCGCGACAGGATGTGCTTCGGGCTCTACGCCGACCCCGACGCCCTCCCCGAGGTGGACGAGCTGCCCGGCTTCCTCGACGCGGAGATCCGCGCGCTGGCGGGTCCGCCGCCGCGCCGCAGGCGGGGCCCGGCGAAGGCTCCCGCCACAGCTAGCTCCGCCCGGCTGCGCGTGCAGCGCTGACGGCGGCCGCGGGGCCGTCCCGCCACGGCTCGCCGTGCCCGGGCAGCACCACCTGTGCGTCGACGCCCTCGAGCGCGCCGAGCGACTCGAGCGTCTGCGCGTTGTCGACGTTGAACGCGGACGGCATCATCTGCGCACCACGGCGCCCGGTGAGCGGGTTCCAGGTGCACATCGCGTCACCGACGAACAGCGCGCCGTGGCGCGGGAAGTGGATCGCGCAGTGCCCCGGAGTGTGCCCGGGCGTGGCGATCACCGTCGGGCTCCCGGGTGCGCCGAGCACCGCGCCGTCCTCGAAGGTCTCCGCGCCCTCCACCTTCGGCGGGCGCGCCGCTCCCCCACGCACGAGATGGGCGAATATCCGCCAGAACGTCGGCCGCCACATGTAGGGCAGGGTGTGCCAGGGAGCCGCGTCGCCCTTCTTGGGGCCCGGCTTGCGCAGCGTCGCGTCGTCGGCCGAATGGACGTAGACGTGCGCGCCCGCCTCCTGCAGCAAGCGGGCGATGCCCGTGTGGTCCGCGTCGGAATGCGTCAGCACGAGCGCATCGACGTCGCTTGGCGCGCGTCCGATCGAGCGCAGGTCGTCCTCGAGTGTCTTTCCGAAGCCGGGGATGCCGGCGTCGACCGCGGTCAAGCGTCCGCCGTCGTCGACGACGTACCAGTTGACCATCTCCGATCCCAGGCCGTACACGCCCGGGACGATCTCCGCCGGCCCTTTCACGCGGGCCAGACCCTAACGACTACCGCGAGCTCGGAACCAGCTCCTCGCGCAGCTGCTTCGCGGCCGCGACCATGTTCTTGAGCGACGGCTCGACCTCCTCGTAGCGGCGCGTCTTGAGGCCGCAGTCGGGGTCGACCCACAGCTGCTCGGGATCGAGCACCTGGGCGGCGCGCCGCAGCAGGTCCGCCATCTCCTCGGTCGAGGGGATCCGCGGCGAGTGGATGTCGTAGAGGCCCGGGCCGATCTCGTTCTCGTAGCCCGTGCGCTTCCAGTCCTCGAGCAGCTCCATCTTCGAGCGGGCCGCCTCGATCAGCAGGACGTCGGCGTCCATCTCCTGGATCTGGCGCATGATGTCGCCGAACTCGGAGTAGCACATGTGGGTCTGGATCTGCGTCTCGTCGCGCACCGAGGACACCGACAGACGGAAGGTGTACACCGCCCAGTCGAGGTACTCGTCCCAGCGGTCCGAGCGCAGCGGCAGGCCCTCGCGGATCGCGGGCTCGTCGACCTGGATGATGTCCACGCCGGCGGCCTCGAGGTCCGCGGTCTCGTCGCGGATCGCGAGCGCGAGTTGCTTGCACGTCTCCGAGCGCGGCTGGTCGTCGCGCACGAAGGACCACATGAGCATCGTCACCGGACCGGTGAGCATGCCCTTCACGTGCTTGTCGGTGAGCGACTGCGCGTACTTGATCCATTCGACCGTCATCGCGTTCGGGCGCGACACGTCGCCGAAGATGATCGGCGGGCGCACGTAGCGCGAGCCGTAGCTCTGCACCCACGCGTTGTCGGTGAACACGTAGCCGTCCATCTGCTCCGCGAAGTACTGGACCATGTCGTTGCGCTCGGGCTCGCCGTGCACCAGCACGTCGAGGCCGATGTCCTCCTGGAGCCGGATCACCCGCTCGACCTCGCCCCGCATCAGATCGAGGTAGGCGGGCTCGTCGATCTCGCCCTTGCGCAACCGCGCGCGGGCGGTCCTGATCTCGGTCGTCTGCGGGAAGGACCCGATCGTGGTGGTCGGGAACAGCGGCAGGCCGAGCCGCTCGTGCTGTGCGTCCCGGCGCGTCCCGAACGGGCTCTCGCGGCTCGCGTCGGCGTCCGTCACCTTGGCGAGGCGCTCGCGCACCTGCGGGTTGCGCGTGCGCGGCGAGTTGCGCCTGTCCTCGAGCGCCTTCGTGTTCGCCTCGAGCTCTGCGGAGATCGCGTCGCGGCCCTCGTTCACGGCGCGCGTGAGCGCGGCCACCTCGTCGAGCTTCTGCACGGCGAACGACATCCAGCTCAGGACCTCGTCGTCGAGCCGCTGCTCGTTGCGCTTGTCGACCGGCGAGTGCTGGAGCGAGCACGACGTGGAGACGACGAGGTTGTCGCCGGCGTGCGTGCGCAGCTCCTCGAGCAGCTCGAGGCTCGCCGCGAGGTCGTTGATCCAAACGTTGCGGCCGTTCACGACCCCTGCGAACAGCGCCTTGTCCTCGGGCCATCCGTGGCGGGCGACCAGCTCGCGGTTGTGCGGCCCGTAGACGAAGTCGAGCGACACGCCCGCGACCGGCAGGCGGGTCAGTACCGGGTACGCCTCGCCGACGTGGTCGAAGTAGGTCGCGACCACGATCTTCGGGGCGCCCTCGACGGCGGCGAGCTTCGCGTACGCGCGCTCGAGCGCCTCGAGCTCCGCGGGGGTGCGGTCCTCGACGAGCACCGGCTCGTCGATCTGCACCCACTCCGCGCCGAGCTTGCCGAGCTCCGCGAGCACCTCGGCGTAGACGCCGACGAGGTCGTCGAGCAGCTCGAGCCGGTCGAAGTCCTCATCCGCGGCCTTGCCCTGGAGCAGGAAGGTGAGCGGGCCGACGAGCACCGGCTTGGTCTGGATGCCGAGCTCCTTGGCCTCCTGGTAGGAGTCCAGGACCTTCCGCGAGGAGAAGCGGAACTTCTGGCCGCGCCGCAGCTCGGGGACGATGTAGTGGTAGTTGGTGTCGAACCACTTCGTCATCTCCATCGCGGTCACGTCGACGCCGCCGGTCTGGCGGCCGCGCGCCATCGCGAAGTAGGTGTCCTGGTCGATGTCGCTCGAGCCGTCCCAGCCGTAGCGCTCCGGGACCGCGCCGACCATCGCGATCGTGTCCAGCACCTGGTCGTAGAGGGAGAAGTCGTTGGACGGGATCAGGTCGATCCCGGCGTCGCGCTGGAGCTGCCAGTGCGAGGCCCGCAGCCCCTTCGCGGTGGCGGTCAGATCCTCGAGGGAGCGATCCCCTGCCCAGTACGCCTCGGTGGCGGACTTGAGCTCACGCTGGGCCCCGATGCGAGGGAACCCCAGCACGTTGGAAAGTGCGTGTGGCAAGAGAACCTCCTGGAAAGAGGGGAGTTGAGCCGACATGAGCGCATGCGGACGGCGCGCGCGCAAGGAACCGCGCAGTATAGCCCCTGGACGATCGGCGCACCCGGCGCCCCGCCACGTCAAGGTTCACGTCGTGGGACTCGATATCAAAGGCATGGACGACGGACTCCCCACCACCGGCGGCTTGCTCGGCCGCATCGCGGCCGCCTTCGCGGCCCTCACCCGCTACGCGGGCTGCACGCTCCGGCACAACCCGCTTCCCGAGATCCGGGAAGTCGGGCACGAGTGGCGCGCGAGCGCCTAGCGCGTCTCGGGTAGCGGGGCGCCCCGCGGAGACAGCTCCACCGGCGTCGCGGCGAGCGCGCGCATGCGCACGTCGCGCCACGACACGCCCTCGCGGATCAGCGCGGGCACGCCGAACAGCACCGCGGTCAGCACCTCGACCGCCTGCAGGATCAGCCCGTAGCCGAGCGCGGCCGCCGTCGGCACGCCGTAGGCGCCGGTCAGGACCGTGATCACGGCGAGCTGGAAGACGCCGATGTTGGACGGCGTCGCAGGCAGCACCGCGGTCACGTTGACCGCGAACAGCACGGCCGCGGCCGCGCCGATGCCGGCGCGGTTGTCGAGGCCCATCGCGAGCAGCAGGGCGAAGGCCCCGAGCAGCTGCAGTCCCCATGCGGCGAGCTGTGCGCTCGTCGCCCACGCCGCGCGGCGCGGGCGCCGGAACACCTGGAGCCCCTTGCGCAGTCGCACCAGCGCCGCCGCGGCCTCGCGCAACGTACGCGCGATCGCCCCCTCGCCGCCGCCGAAGCCGAACTTCCGCCCGGCCTCGACCAGCGAAGGCACGATCAGGACGACCGCCGCGAGCCCGACCGGCAGCAGGCTGACCACGAACAGCACGCCCTCGTGGCCGCGCAGGACGTCGTTGCTGCCCACGACCACCACGGCCAGCAGGAACAGCGCAAGCAGGTTGAGCAGCGTCTGCGAGACGAGCGTGCCCGCGACGACCGGGAGCGTCTCGCGCATCCGGCCCGCACGCCGCGCCACGATCAGCGCACGCGAAGGCTCACCGAGGCGGGCCGGGAGCGTGGCGGACATCAGCACCCCGATCGAGGTCGCGCTCAGGATCGTGCGCCGCTTCACCGGCCGGTCGGGCAGCGCGGCCTTCAGGATGTGGAACCACGAGACGGCCCTCAGGACCATCGAGGTGGAGAAGAGCGCGAGCGCGATCAGCACCCAGCTCGGGCTGGAGTGCACGAGCGTCGTGAACACGTTCTCGAAGCCGATGCGCCGCAGCGCGAGGAAGGCGAGCAGCACGCCCACCACGGCCGACAGGCCGAGCGCGGCGCGGCGCGCCCCCGCGAGCGCCCGCGAGCCACGCGAGACCTTCGGCGGCGGCGGGTCGATCGAGGGCAGGCGGCGGGCGCGCGGGCTCGGCGTCAGGTCTGCCTGGACGAGACCGGCCTTGGCCTGCGTGACCTGCGACCTGCCCACCGGGGCCGGCGCCTCGATCGCGCGCTCGTACACGTGCGATATCCGGCGCGCGACCTGCGGCCACGCGAAGTCCTCGGCGCGGCGGCGGGCCGCGATGCCCATCTCCCGGCGCCGCGAGGGGTCGAGCCACAGCGAGCGCAGGGCCTCGGCGAGCGCGAGCGGGTCGCCCGGCGGCACGAGCAGCCCGTCGCGGCCCTGGGTCACGACCTGGCGGTAACCGGCGATCTCGGAGGCGACGACCGGCGTGCCGGCGGCAAAGGCCTCCGTCAGCACCATCCCAAAGCTTTCGCCTCCCAGTGACGGAGCGCACAGCACGTCGGCCGCGTGCAGCCGGCGCCACAGCTCGTCGTCCTCGACCCGGCCGAGCACCTCGATGCCGTCCATCCCGCCCTCGACCTGCGCGAGCAGCGGCTCGACGCCGTCGCTGTCCGCGCCGATCACCTCGAGCCGCACTGGAATGTGCTGGCGCAGCCCGGCGAACGCCGACAGCAGGACCGGGAGTCCCTTGCGCTCCTCCTCGCGGCCGACGAAGACGATCCGCAGCGCGTCGCCGGCCGGCTTCGGCCCGCGCGGGGCGGCGCCGGTGTCCACGCCGTTGGGAATCACGTCGTAGGTGCCGCCGAAGTAGCGCTCGCCGGTCCAGCGCGCCGCCTCGGAGACCGCGATCCGGCCATGCAGCCGGTTGAGCACGCGGCGCGCGCCGATCGCGCGCGCGATCGTGTTGGGAGTCCAACTCGACGAGTAGGCGTGGAAGGTGCCGATCACGGGTGCGCCGGCGTCGAACGTGCAGGCGTCCCAGCCGACCACGGGGGCGATCGGCTCGTGCACGTGGATCACGTCGAAGTTGCCGGCCTTCAACTCGCTGCGCAGCCGCACCGCGCTGCTCGGCGTCATCGCCAGCCGCGACATCGCACCGTTCATGGGGAGCGACGCGGTGCGACCGAGCGGGACGACGTAGTCCGGCAAGGGCGCAGGGTCGGGCGCACGGCGGTGCAGCAGCCGTGTGAGCCGGTCGTCGGGGTCGACGGGGCTCAGGACCCGGACATGGTGTCCTGCGGCGACGAACTCACGCGCCAGGGCGTCGATGTGGCGCGTCACGCCTCCGGGAAAGGTCCAGGAGTAAGGCGAGACCAGGGCGATCCGCATCCGCGCGATGCTATCAACGAGGGTCGGCGGCAAGGGAACGTGATTCCTCTCTCGCAGGGGCCTGTGCGCCCGGAGCGGGCACTGCGGCGAGGTACACCGCCGCAAACAGCAGGTAACTGCTGCCGATCAGGAGGATGATCGGTCCTGAGTCGTTGGTCAGCGCGCCCGCGAGCACGGCCGCCAGGAGGCCGTAGACCGCGGCCCGCACGCCGGGTGCATGCGCGGTCGAGGCCAGCAGCCTGTCCCGGTAGCGGAAGCCCAGCGCCAGCCCTGCGAGCGCGAAGACCACCAGGAACGGGATCGCCCCCCGCCCCAGCGAGCGATAGCTGAGGCGCACGCGGCGCTCCGCGATGTCCGCGATCTCGTCCAGGCCCCCCGCCTCGAGCACCGAGCGGCTGAAGTGGGCGTCGCCGCCCGTGGCGAGGTCGAGCAGCGCGAGCGCCGCCAGCCCCGCGACCGGGGCCACGAGCAGGATCGCGATGCGCCGCCGCCACGTGATCGCGCCCGCGGTCACGAGCGCGGCGACGGTCGCGCCGGCGATGATCGTCGGCACCGCGCCCACGTCGGCGCCGAGCCTGCCCCACGCGAGGGCGAACGCGAGCACTCCCCCTCCGATCGCGAACCCCCACACGCGCGTCCTCGAAGGCAGGGTCGCAAGCGCACCGCCGAGCCCGAGCAGCCCCACCGCCGCGAGCGCGATCTCGAGCTCGTTCCCCGCGCCGAAGAAGCGCGAGCCGAGCACGGGGTTCGGCCCAAGCAGCGACCGGCGCACGAGATCCGAGCCCAGCGCGAGGTCCGCGACGTGCAGGATCACCGCGATCGCGGCGGGCAGGACGAGCGCCCGCGGCCAGGGTCTGATCCGATCGGTCGCGAGCGCGAGCGCGCCGCAACCGGCCGCGACGATCGCCGTCTCGGCGACGCTCGACGGCGCGAGCGCGGCGGTCAGCAGCAGCACGCTCGGCAACCACATCGCGGCGAGCAGCAGCGCGCGCGCCGGCAGGCGTGCGTCGCGCAGCGCGGCCCCGGCCAGGCCGGCGAGCAGCACCGCGCCGATCAGCCCGAGCCAGATCACGGCCCAGCGCCGCGGGCCGAGGTCGGTGAGGCGGTTGCGCAGCGCCGAGAGGTCCGCCGGGGTCGCGTCGCCGCGCGCCTCGATCGGCTCGCCGCTCATCTCGTCCGGCACCGCGACGCCGAGCCGGTCGAGCACGGTCGGGGCGACGTCGGTGGCGCTGACCACGCCCTCGGTGCGGGTCGACCCGGAGTAGAGCGCCGCTCCCCCGCCCTCGACTCCGGCGGCGCCCATCGCGACGAGACGCCGCGTGATGTGGCTCGGGTCCTGGATCACGAGCACCAGGTCCTGCGCGCGGCGCGCACCGAGCAGGCTGAGCAGCTGGCCGCGCCCGGGCGGCCCGGGCGGCAGCTTCGCGACCAGCAGATCGGAATCGCGCCACAGCCGCAGGGCGGCGTCCGCGACGTCCGCGGGCGCCACGAGGGAGACCCGGTCCACGACGCCCGCGGTGTCCGCCGCGACGATCGCCTCGCGGTTGCGGGATGCGCGCGGCCCCGCGTAGGCGACGGTCCCCACGCGCGACGCGAGGAGCCCGGGGACCACGTCTGCGGGCGGCGTCTTCGCGCGCGCCGCGATCTCGTCCCACGAAGCGATCCGGCCCGCGGCTCCCAGGCGGATGCGGTCCACGTCCAGCTCTTCGTCGTAGAGCGAGTTGGTGGTGCGCGCGCCCGCGCTCATGTCGAGGAAGGTCTGCTCGGGCGTATAGGAGCCCTGGATCGTCGACATGAACCCGAAGGCATCCATCCCCGGCGCCTGGGCCAGGCGCTCCAGCGCCGGTGGCTTGGCGAGGGGCTGCGGGCCGGGCCAGAAGACGATCGCGGTGCGCGGGGCCTCCTGTGCGTGCGCGGGCGCGGCCGCGGCCAGCGTGAGAGCCAGACCGGCGATCAGGGCTGCGTATATTGGTGTCCGGGCCATGAACCGCAATGTCGTCAAGTTCACGTTTCTGAAGGTGGACCCTGCCTGGCGGCGGCTGCCCGCCGCCCAGCGGGAGGAGCACAAGCGCGAGTTCGAGGCCGCGTGCAACCACTTCGCCGCGGACCGCTTCCTCCGCGCATACTCGCTGGTCGGCACGCGCGGCGACACCGACCTCATGCTCTGGACCGCCGCGCCGGGCCTCCCGGACATCCACGAGTTCCACGTCGTGCTCGGCCAGAGCGGCCTGATGGCGTGGGCGGACACGCCGTACTCCTACCTCGCGATGACGAAGGAGTCGGAGTACTCGGAGGAGGAGCGGCTCGAGGTGCGGGCGGGAAAGCACAAGTACCTGTTCGTCTACCCCTTCGAGAAGAAGCGCGAGTGGTACCGGCTCCCCGCCGAGGAACGGATGCGCATCATGCGCGAGCACATCGCGATCGGGCGCCGCTACCCGCAGATCAGCATCAACACGACGTACTCGTTCGGCCTCGACGACCAGGAGTTCGTGGTCTCGTTCGAGTGTGACGAGCCGGGGGACTTCCTCGACCTCGTCCACGAGCTGCGCCCGAGCGAGTCGAGCGCCTACACTTTGCGCGACACGCCGATCTTCACATGCATCGCGAGCAGCGTCCGGCATGCACTCGACGCGCTCGACGGCGAAGCGCCGATGACCACCACGAGCACCGACGGCAACGGGCTCGCGAGGGCCACGGCCATCGATCCTCCCTGAGCAGCCTCAGCCTTGCACTCGAATCAAGAACTCCGCGTCGCAATCGTCGGCGCAGGGCCGGCCGGCTTCTACGCCGCGGGGCACCTGCTCGCCGGCGAGCGCCCCGTGCGCGTTGACCTCTTCGACCGCCTGCCGACCCCGTTCGGGCTCGTGCGCGCGGGCGTCGCCCCCGACCATCCGAAGATCAAGTCGGTCGTGCGGGTCTACGAGAAGACCGCGGCGAAGGAGGGCTTCCGTTTCTTCGGCGGCGTCGAGCTGGGCCGCGACCTGCACCGGGCGGACCTGCTCGAGCGCTACCACGCGGTGATCTACGCGATCGGCGCCGCGACGGACCGGCGGCTCGGGATCCCGGGGGAGGACCTCCAGGGCTCCGAGGCGGCCACGACCTTCGTCGGCTGGTACAACGGCCATCCCGACCATCCCGACCGCGAGTTCGACCTCGGCGACTGCGAGCGGGTGGTCGTGATCGGCAACGGCAACGTCGCGATCGACTGCGCGCGGATGCTGGCGCTGAGCGCCGACGAGCTGCGCAGGACCGACACCGCCGATCACGCGATCGACCTGCTCGCCTCCGACGCCGTCAAGGAGGTCGTGATCCTCGGCCGCCGCGGGCCGGTGCAGGCGGCCTTCACGAACCCTGAGCTGCTGGAGCTCGGCGAGCTCGAGCAGGCGGACGTGATCGTCGACCCGGCGGACCTCGAGCTCGACGAGGCATCGCAGGCCTGGCTCGACTCCGACGAGTCGGACAAGACGTCGCGCGAGAACGTGCGCATCCTGCGCGAGTACGCGGCGCGCGAGCCGGAGGGGAAGCCGAAGCGCATCGTGCTGAAGTTCCTGACCTCACCGGTCGAGCTGCAGGGCGACCGGCGGGTGGAGCGCATCGTGATCGAGCGCAACCGGCTGGAGCCGCGGGAGGACGGATCGCTTGCCGCCAGGCCGACCGGCGAGCGCGACACGATCGACTGCGGCCTGGTGCTGCGCTCGATCGGCTACAAGGGCATCGCCGTCCCCGAGGTCCCCTTCGACGAGCGCCGCGGCACGATCCCGAACGTCGCCGGCCGGGTCGTCGACGGGGAGCACCACGTGACCGGCGAATACGTGACGGGCTGGATCCGCCGCGGTCCGAGCGGAGTGATCGGAACGAACAAGAAGGACGGGCAGGAGTCGGCGAGCAGCCTGCTCGAGGACGCCGACGCGGGACTCCTCGACACGCCGGTGAACGACGGCGACATCGCGGACCTGCTCGCGGAGCGCGGCGTCGAGCCGATCAGCTGGGAAGGCTGGGGGCGGATCGACGCGCACGAGCAGGATCTGGGCGGCGGCACCCGGCCGCGCGTGAAGCTCACGCGCTACGAGCTGCTGCACGGCGCCGCGCGCGAAAAGTAACCCGGCGAGGGTCGCCAACCTCCACTACGCTGGTGCATAGCCCACGGATCGGGCTGTCTGGTAACCCCCCAGGGAAGGGAAGCGCATGAGAGTTCTCGGCCTATTTGCGGTCGCGGCGGTGGCCGTGCTCGCGATCGCGTCGCCCGCCGCGGCGCGCGACCTGAGGTGCAACGGCGCCTACAAAGGGAAGACCTTCGACGACGTCACCGTTCCGCGCGGCGCAGCGTGCACGCTGACCGCGTCGACGGTCAGGGGCGATGTCAAAGCGCTGAGAGGCGCCTATTTCCAGGCGACCGGCACGATCGTACGTGGAGACGTCGAAGGCAAGCGCGCCCAGACCGTCTTCATCGACACGGGCTCGAAGGTGGGTGGCAGCGTCGAGGCGGTGAGGACGATCCAGTTCTACGTCTACAACAGCACGGTTGGCGAGGACATCGAGCCCGAGCGGACGGTGGAGGCCGTGCAGATCTGCGGGAACACCGTGCGCAAGGGGAACATCGAGGTGCGCCGCAGCGGCACCGATGTGCTGATCGGCGACCCGCTGGCCGTCGGCTGCCGTGGCAACGTCGTGAGGCGCGGGGACATCATGGTCACCCGTAACTACTCGCTGGTCGAGTTCGTGCTGCGCGGGAACACCATCATGCGGGGCGACCTCGAGGTGACGAACAACACCGGCCCGACGCCGAAGTTCGTGCAGGACAATCTCGGCATCGGCCGCATGGTGTGCCGCGGCAACTCTCTGCTGACCGCTAGCAACAACCGTGGCTGGGACCGGAAGCTCGGCCAGTGCACGGCCTAGAGAAATACCGGTTTTCGCTTAGCCGCGAAAACCGGAAGCTCCGAGGGATCGCCTTTCTGAGCCCACGGAGCTCCCGTCATTTCCGGCTAAGGAAATGACGTTTTCCTGTTTCGAACGGCTTAGGAACTAAGCCGTTCGAAACGACTGCCCGCAGCCGCAGGCTGCGATGACCTTCGGGTTGTTCACCGAGAAGCCGGCGCCCTGCAGGCTCTCGACGTAGTCGACCTCGGATCCGTCGACGAACTCGAGGCTCTCGGAGTCCACGAGCAGCCGGATTTCGTTGTGCTCGAAGACCTGGTCCCCGTCGCGCTTCTCGTCGAATGCGAGCGCGTACTGGAAGCCCGAGCATCCGCCGCCCCGGACGGCGACCCGCAGCCCGGTGTCGGGGCTGTCGGCCTGGCCGTTCATGAGCTCTTTGACCTTGGTTGCGGCGATGTCGGTGAGGGTGACCAAGTGAACCTCCGTATCGAACTACTTCGGTGCTCCGCGACGCCACCTTGAGCCGGTGACACCTGCGATACACGCATTGTAGCGGCGCCCCGGGAGCGCGCCCGAAGTGGTAGAAGGGTCCGGTGCAGCAGGTCGCCATCGTCGCGGACACGACGGGCTATGTGACCCCGGAGCTCGTCCAGAGCCGCGGGATCCAGCTCGTCAGCCTCTACGTGAACTGGGAGGACCAGAGCGAGCGGGAGGCGGACATGCCGAACTTCGACGCCTTCTACGACCGGCTGCGGACGACCGACCGGCTGCCGACCACCTCCCAACCCTCGATCGGCGACTTCATCGACGTGTACGAGCCGCTCGTGGACCAGGGCCTCGACGTGGTCTCGGTCCACATATCGGGCGGGATCTCGGGGACGGTCGAGAGTGCCCGGCAGGCCAAGGAGCAGCTCGCCCAGACAAAGGGCGTCGACCGGGTCACCGTCGTCGACTCCGAGAGCGCGGCCGGGGGCATGGGGCTGGTCACGCTCGCGGGGGCCCGGCTTGCCGCGTCAGGCGCGTCCGCGCAGGACGTCGTCGCGCGGATCCGCGAGGCCCGGGCCGCGCTCAAGATGTGGTTCGCGGTCGACACGCTCGAATACCTGCGCCGCGGGGGCCGCATCGGCGCCGCGTCCGCGTGGCTGGGCTCGGCGCTCAAGATCAAGCCGATCCTCACGCTCGAGCAGGAGATCACCCCGATCGAGCGGGTCCGGACGGGGGCCAAGGCCCTGCGGCGGCTGATCGAGTACGCCGAGCAGCTGCACGCCGACGGGTCGGACGCTTGGGTCGTGCAGCACATCCAGGCGCCCGACGAGGCGGCGCGGCTGGTCGAGGCGGTGCAGGCCCTGATGGGGCGCCCGCCGCTGTTCGTGTCGGAGGTCGGGCCGGTGCTCGGCACCCACGTGGGGCCGGGCCTGCTGGGCGTCGGCGGCGTGCCGCCGAGCCTCGTCGAGTAGCGCCGCCTACCGGCGCCGGCGGAACGCGGCGAAGCCGCCGCCGACGACGAAGCCGAGCACGGCCGCCCCCGCGATCGCGGCGGTGCGATGCTCGTTGATCTGGCGCCGCCAATCCGTGAGGACCTTGACCTTCACGCGGAGCTCCTCGACAGAGCTCGCGAGCTCGCGGCGGGTGCGCTCGATGGAGTGCTGGATCTCTTCCGGGCTGCGGGTGGGCATGGCTAGCTCTTCACCTCCTCGGTAGGAGTGACCGGCGCCTCCAGTTCTGGGTGCTCGATGGCCTCCTTGGTGAGCTTGGCCTCCTCGATCGCGCGCTCGGGCACGGGGGGCGCACCGGCCTGGAAGCTGCGGTACGCGAGCCACCCGGAGATGGCGGCGAACAGCATCAGCAGGCCGAAGACGATCAGGAAGCCCGGCCACGGGCTGTTGAGCACGTCGTTGATGCCCCAGGCGAGTGCCTGGAAAAGGAAGATCAGGCCGAGGAACACGAAGAAGCCGGCGGCGGCTGCGACGGCGGCGCCGCGGCCCAGGCTCTTGACCTTCAGCTCCACCTCGGTCTTGGCGAGCTCTATCTCCTCGCGCACGAGCGTCGAGGCGTTCTCGGAGATGCGGTTGACGACCTCGCCGAGCGAGCGGTCGTCGCGCACGCCGTTCTCGTCAGCCGACAAGGCGCCTCAGAACCTTCGCCAGGAGGAAGCCGCCCGCGAACGCGGCTCCGAGCAGCACCTCGGGGCGCTCGGCCGCCGGCGGCTGGGGCGTGGTCGCGCCGAAGCCGTTGACCGACGAGGCATGCTCGTCCGTGGCGGTGATGATCTCGGGGCTGATCTGGCTGGCGTCGTAGTCACTCATCGGGCCTCCGTTCGCCGTCAGTCCGGCGGGTCCTCGTCGAATACCCGTTTCCAGATGGACGTAGCCACCCGGTTGGCCGCAATCGCGGCGAGGGCGCCTACGCCGGCGACCAGGCCGCTCCACATGAGGCGCTTGACGAGGTCGTTGTCGCCGGCCACGGGCCGAAGTAAAGCAGAGGCCAGGGTCGGTCATTCGGCCATTTTCGTGAGATCAGCGGCGATGCGGGGCAAACGAATCTTCAGCAGAACGACCTCGCGCCGCTGGGAGGACAGCGCGGGGCGCCCCGGCAACGAGGAGAGAGAGCCAAATGCAGCTGAGGATTCGCCGGCTGAGCGCTCGCGCGCTCACACAAGGCCTGGTCTTGGGGATCGTCGCCCTCGCGGCCTGGCCCGCTCAGGCCGCCGCCAACCACACAGTCGTCGCGACCGACTTCCGCCTGGTCGCATCCTCGACGGCCGCGGGCGCGAGCCCGGATGCCTCGAGCTGGACGACACTCACCTACCCGGGGATCCCGAACACCGACGACATCAAGCACACGATCGGTCACTTCGCACAGGGCCTGGTCGCAAACCCCGAGGCGGTTCCGAAATGCCCGCGCGCCCAGTACCTCGCGGACAGCTGCCCGGCGGACACGCTGATCGGGTCGAGCGAGGCGGACGTGCACGTGCTGCCGCCTGTCGGACCGGTGCTCACCGAGCACGGCCGCATCTTCAACGAGGAGCTGCAGGGCTCCGAGGCGGGGCGGCTCGGCATCATCGTCGACACCGCACCCACGAAGACGTTCCTGGAGGCGCCGTTCTACGTGCGCAACACGGGCGACTACGGGCTCGACGGGCACCTCGACAACCTGCCGCGCACGATCGCCGGCATCGGGGACATCCAGATCCGGCGCCTCAAGTTCACGCTTTTCGGGACCGTCCAGGGACGCAACTTCACGCGCGGGCCCACGTCGTGCTCGCTGAAGGTCTCGACCGGAGAGGGTGAGGCGTATGACCACGGCGGCTTCGTCGCGGGCCCGGTCGACTCCTACACGCCGACCGACTGCGACAAGCTGCCGTTCCGTCCCACGTTCGCGATGTCGGTGGGCGAGGCGGGCAAGACCGGGGAGCGCCAGAAGCCGCCGCTCAACGTGACCGTCACGCAGGGCACCGGCGAGGCGGGGATCCTCGGGAACGGCGTCACGCTGCCGTTCGAGATCGGCCCCAACCTCCCGGCCTTCACCACGATCTGCACCCTGGCGCAGAGCGCCGCGGACGCGTGCCCGCCCGGCTCGAAGATGGGCAGCGCCGTCGCGACGTCCTCCTTCGTGGACAAGCCGCTGCGCGGGTCGGTGTACGCCGTTCAGCAGGCCGGGCTCGCGATCCCGGGGCTCGTGGCCGACCTCCGGGGGCGCGTGAACGCGAAGATCAGGATCGCCACCGCGATCATCGCCGGCAAGTACATCCGCTCGACGGTGACGGACGTCCCCGACCTGCCGATGAGCAGCTTCACGATGAGCCTCGACGGCGGCGACAAGGGGCCGCTCGAGTCGAAGTTCGACCTGTGCTTCAGGAGCGCGGACAGCTCCAGGTTCAGGACGATGAAAGCCGACGTGACGTTCAACGCCCACAGCGGCGCGCGCACCACGTCGAAGCCGCGACTCGGCGTGGAGGGCTGCGCGCCCTCCGCGACCGCCTCGCTGCGACGGGCCGCCACGCGCAAGGCGACGCTCAGCCTGACCGTCGCGCGTCACCCGGACGCGGATGACATCAAGTCGCTCAGCGTGCTGCTGCCGCGCGGCGCGAGACTCGTCCCCAAGCGGGTGCGCGGCAAGAACGTGAAGGTGCAGGCCGCCGGCGCAAACGCCGCGGGAGTGCGCGCGGCCGGCACGCGGAAGCTCACGATCGCAAAGCTCTCCAAGGGCTCCCGGCGCGTGAAGGTGACGCTGCGGCGCGGCACGGTGAAGCTCTCGTCGAAGCTGCGCCGGCAGGTCCGCAAGGGCAGGCGACCGCGGGTGCGGATCAAGGTCCGCTCCGTCGACACGCGCGGCAAGGCGCACAGCTCGAGGGTTACGGCGCGGGCTAGGCGCTGACGCCGGTGCGCACGGCGAGGCCGTCGCAGACGGTCTCGACCAGCATCTGCGTGGCGCTGTCGAACTCGTCGTCGGGCATCTTGATCTCGTCGAAGATCCATGCCGTCAGCAGCTGCTCGATCGCGCCGTAGAAGCAGAGCGTCGCGAAGTCGGCCGAGATGTCCGAGCGGAAGGTGCCGTCCTCCTGGCCGCTCGCGACGATCGCGCTGATGCCCTCGTAGGCCTGCCGGATCTCGCCGAGGTGCGCGCGGCCGAACGTGTTCGCCGCGCGGGTGACCTCCACGATGATCACCTTCATCAGGTCCGGGTCGTTGCGGTAGGAGTCGACGATGAACGACGCGATCGAATGGAGCTTGTCCCGGACCGGGGCGTCGGAACGGTCGTTCTCGGCGATCGCCTCGAGCAGCAGGCTCCAGCGCTCCGTGAAGAGGGTGTCGAGCACCTCGTCCTTCGACCTGAAGTAGTGATAGACGAGGCCGTAGGCGACGTTCGCCTCGCGGGCGATGTCGGAGACCCGGCAGCGGTGGAACCCTTCGCGCGCGAAGACCCTGATGGCGGCGTCGAGGATCACGCGCCGCTTGTCGGCGGCGCCGTCGCGACGGGCGCTCACGCGTGCGCCTCCTCGAGCAGCGCCCCGGGCCAGCGGTAGGCGCGCGGGCGCCGGTTTGCGAGCGACGGCAGCTTCTCGCGGATGTCGCGCTGGGCCTCGAGGTCGAGATCGGCCACGACGAAGCACTCCTCGTCGGGAGCCTGCGCAAGCACCGTTCCCCAGGGATCGACGATCATCGAATGACCATAGCTTTCGTGATCCGGCGGATGGCGACCGACCTGGCCGGAGGCGATCACGAAGGCCTGGTTCTCGATCGCCCTGGCACGGACGAGGATCTCCCAGTGCGCGCGGCCGGTCGGCACGGTGAACGCGGCCGGCAGCGAGAACACGCGCGCGCCGCGCACCGCCATGATCCGGAACAGCTCCGGGAAGCGCAGGTCGTAGCAGACCGCCATCCCGAGCTCGAGCCCGGCGGCCTCGGCCACGACGACCTCCTCGCCGGGCGTCTCCGTGTCGGATTCGCGGTACGTGATCCCTCCGACCTCCACGTCGAACATGTGGATCTTCCGGTAGGACGCGCGCATCTCACCGTCTGGATCGATCAGCACCGACGTGTTGCGCAGCTTGTCCTCGCCCTCCACCCGCTCGACGACGCTGCCGGCCACCATCCACAAACCGAGCTCGCGGCACAGCGCGCCGGCCCAGTCGGTGGTCGGGCCCGGCACGGGCTCCGCGCCGGCGCGGAGGTCCTCGGGCGTGCCGATCACGTTGAACTTCTCGGGCAGCACGACCAGGTCCGCGCCGGCCGCGGCCGCCTCGCGCACGAGTGCGCCCGCAGTCGCAAGATTGCGGTCCTTCTCCCGGTTGGAGTTGAGCTGTATCGCCGCTGCGCGCACTGACTCGTGAGTCAACTTGTGGCGATTATAGGGTTGGGAGCAGCGGCCGTACGGGCTAGCCCTGCGCGGCGCGGCGTGCCTGGAGCTCCGAGACGAGCAGCTTCGCGCGCAGCGCGGCGACCAGGTCGCGCATCGGCTCGACGGCCCGCTCGAGCAGGTCCGCCGCCTGCTCGGTGTCCATCTCCCCCGCGACGCGCTCCATCATCACGTCGACCTCCTCGCGCACCATCCGCTCGAGATGGCGCTTGTAGATCATCGTGTCGTGGACGGTGAAGCCGAGCGCCTCCGAGTAGCCGGACGCGCGCATCCGCTCGACCGCTTCGATGATCTGCACGTCGTCAGGCCCGTAGCGCTTCGACCCGTTGCGCACGCGCGGCGTCAGCACGCCCAGCTTCTCGAGGCGCTCGAGCGCCTCCGCGGGCAGCCCGTAGCGCTTGTGCACCTCCCGCGCGCTGAGGCCGCGCGAGTCCTGACCGGACAGCGCACGCTCGAGGACGCGGTCCTCGAGGTCGATCAGCGCGCGCAGGCGCTCGGCCGCGCCGGCGGTGTCACCGCCCTGCTCGAGCACCTCCTTGATCACCTTCAGCGGGAGAAAGCGCTCCTCCTGGAGCTGCTTGATGAGCTGCACCCGTTCCACGAACTCGTGCGGATACCACGCCATGTTGCGCGACGTCTTGACCGGCTCGGGCAGCAGGCCCTCGCGCAGGTAGTGCTTGATCGTGCCGGCGGAGACGCCCGCGGCCTCGGCCAGCTCGCCCATGCGCAGCAGGCCGTTGTCCTTCACACGACGCCTTCCGCGCGCAGGGGCTCGGGGTCGATCCCGACCTCGCGCAGCACCTCGTCCGTGTCGCCGCCGAGCGCCGGCGCGGCGCCGCTGGTGTCGGCGGGCGTGCGCGACAGCCTGATCGGCGCGCCCACCTGCTTGACCTTCCCGATGCCGGGCTGGTCGAGCTCCACCACCATGCCGCGCGCCCGCACCAGCTCCGAGCCGAGCGCCTCGTCGAGGTCGAGGATCGGCTCGAGGCAGCAGTCGTGCTCGCCGGCGAACGCCTCCCACTCGTCGCGCGTGCGCTGCCGGAACACCGACGCGATCTCGGCGCCCGCGTCGGAGTCGGGGTGCTCGAACTGCTTCTCGACGAGGTCGGGCCGCTCCACGCCGGCGCACCAGTTCTGCCAGAACTTCGGCTCGAGCGCGCCCAGCGACACCCACTTCCCGTCCTTCGTCTCGTACGGGAAGTAGCACGCGATCCCGCCCGCCAGCTCGGGGTCGCCGCGGTGCGGCACCCGCTGCTCGGCGAAGTAGCGGGCCGCCGACCATCGCGAGCCACGACAGCGCGCCGTCGGTCATCGAGATGTCGACCAGCTGGCCCTCGCCCGAGCGCTCGCGCTCGATCACGGCGGCGAGGATGCCCACGGCCGCCATCAGCCCGCCTCCGCCGAGGTCGGCGATCTGGCCCGCGGACTGGATCGGCGGCCCGCCGCGCCGCCCGGTGAGGCCGAGCAGCCCGTTCAGCGCGAGGTAGTTGGTGTCGTGCCCGGAGCGCGCGGTCAGCGGGCCGTCCTGCCCGTAGCCGGAGATCGGGCAGTAGATCAGGCGCGGGTTGCGCTCGCGCAGCGCCTCGTAGCCGACGCCGAGGCGGTCCATCACGCCCGGCCGGAAGCTCTCCACGAGCACGTCGTAGTCCTCCACGAGGCGCAGCAGCACCTCCTTGCCGCGCTCGTGCTTGAGGTTGAGGCGAAGGGAGCGCTTGTTGCGGTTGAGCGCGAGGAAGTAGGCGGACGCGGTCCCCTCGCGCTGCTGCGCCTCCCCGCCGTAGTAGGGCGGCATCCAGCGGATGTAGTCGCCGCCCGCGGTGTCCTCCACCTTCAGCACCTCCGCGCCCATGTCGGCCAGCAGCAGCGTGCAGAACCCACCGGGCAGCAGGCGCGTGAGGTCGAGGACGCGCAGGCCTTCGAGTGCTCCGGGCATCGCGACCTCAGCCCGCCGCGGCCGTGGTCGCCGCTTGCGGCGGCCACGACATTTTCTTGGTCCCGAGCATCGCGCGCGCCTCCTCGACGGTCGCCGGGCGGCGCCCGACGTCCTCGACCATCTGGCGCGCCTTCGCGATCAGGTCGCCGTTCGAGCGCGCCATCTGGCCGTCCGGGAGGTAGAAGTTGTCCTCCAGCCCGACGCGGAAGTTGCCGCCCAGGGTGAGCGCCGCGGCGCCCAGCATCCACTGGTCGCGCGAGATCCCGATCACGCCCCACTCGTTCGGCCCCCCGGCGCCGCCGGGGATCTGCTCGGACATGTGCGCGAGGTTGCGCGCGTTCGGCCGGATGCCGCCGGTGACGCCCATCACGCACGAGATCTGCAGCGGCTCGCGCAGCAGGCCCATGTCGAGCAGGGGGTCGAGATTTGCGATGTGGCCCGAGTCGAAGCACTCGTGCTCGGGCTTGATGCCCAGCTCGTTCATCGCGTTCAGGAACGTGATGATCGTGTCGAACGAGTTCTCGAAGACGGTGTGGAACACGAACTGCTTGCGCCGCTTCGAGTACTTCGCGTAGTTCATCGAGCCCATGTTCAGCGCCCCCACCTCGGGGCGCAGCTCGCGCAGGTACTCGATGCGCTTCTCGATCGGGACGCCGACCGCGCCGGTCGAGTAGTTGATGATCACGTCGCCGACCTCGCCCAGGATCGCGTCCGTGATGTTGCGGAAGTCCTCGACCTCGTAGCTCGGGGTCCCGTCGGGCGTGCGCGCGTGGATGTGGATCATCGACCCGCCCTCGTCCACGATCCGCCGCGCTTCCGCGGCGTACTCCTCCGGGGTGTACGGGATCGCCGGGCACTGCTCGCGGTTCGCCACCGCGCCCGAGATCGAGCACGTGATGATCACCGGGTCCTCGAAACGGCTCATGTCGCCTCCTGTCCGTATCTGCTCTTCGGTAAGACCTGCCGCCGCCAGCGCGGCCTCGCGGTTCGTGAAGTACTGGACCCTCCAGACCTTCGCGTCACGGAACGAGTACACGCCGAACGTCTCCAGCTTTATCTCGATGGAGCTTCCCCTGCCCTTCGCGGTGATCTCGATGAACGCGAAGACGCTGTCGCCGGCCTCGATCAGGCGCGTCGGCTCGCCTCGCACGGACTCCCATGCCTCGGCCCAATGCGCCCGCGCCTGCATGAGCCCGTCCATGCCGCGGAAGGTCCGCGAGTCGGGTCCCTCGGGCCAGTCCTGCACCTCGAGGTCGGGATGCATCATCTCCAGCAGCGCATCGAAGTCCCCGTCCTCGTACGCGGCGAACGACGCCCGCACCATGTCGAAGTGCCCACTCACGCGCCGAAGACGGCGAGCGCGGGCTCGCGTTCCGTGAAAAGGCGGATCTCCCGCACGGTCCCGTCCTCGAAGGACCAGACGTTGTACGTGCGGAGCTCGACCTGCGCCTCGCTGCCCCGGCCCTGGGCGCACTGGTCGAACGTGGCCATCACCCGGTCGGGCGCTTCCCGGACGTCCTCGACCTCGATCTGCATCCACTCCCAGCTCTCGAACCAGTTGTCGATCGCGCGCCGCAACCCGTCGGGCCCCCGGTAGGACTGTGCCCCCGGCGCCTCGGGCCACTCGTGCAGCTCCACCTCGGGGCCCAGGTCGGCGACCAGGGCATCGAAGTCCCTGCGGTTGAAGGCGTCGACGAAGCGCCGCACGACTGCCACGTGGTCGCTGCTCACGCGAGCGAGATCTCCCCCGTCGTCATCTGGCCCCTGACGAGCGCCCCGTCGCGGATCTCGAGGTGCTGCTCGTAGGTGGCGTGGATCTCGGTGTCGCTCGTGCGGTGCTTGGCCTGCAACTCGCCCCTGACGCGATAGGTGCCGTCGCCGAGCCGGTCGATGTCGCGCGGCGCCGGGCGGATGTACTCCCACGGCTCGACGATGCGCTCGAACAGGCGCACGACGTCGTCGCGACCTCGATAGACCCCCTCCTCCGGCGAGCCCGTCCCGATGTTGTGCTCCCAGACGACGTCCGGGTGAATGTGCTGCGCGACGAGCCCGGCGTCGCCGCTCGCGACCGCGTCGTTGACCGCGTGGATCGTCTCGAGGTCAGAGTCGCTCACACCGGCATCACGCCGTGCTTCTTCCACGGCCGCTCGACGCGTTTCGTCGCGGCCATCTCCAGCCCGCGGATGATGCGCGGCCGCGTCTCGCGGGGGTCGATGATGTCGTCGACCATGTCGTTGCCCGCGGCGATGTAGGGGTCGATGATCGCCTTGAAGTTGTCGACCATCTCCTTCCGCGTCGCCTCGGGGTCGTCCGCCGCCTCGATCTGCTTGCGGAAGATGATGTTCACGGCGCCCTCCGCGCCCATCACGGAGATCTCCGCGCCGGGCCAGGCGACGATCAGGTCGGGCTCGTACGCGCGCCCGTTCATGACGTAGTAGCCGGCGCCGTAGGCCTTGCGGATCACGACGGTGACCTTCGGAACGGTCGCCCGCGACACCGCGTAGAGCATCTTCGCGCCGTGGCGGATGATGCCCTCCTGCTCGACCTTCGATGCCGACCATGAAGCCGGGCACGTCCTGCAGGAACACGAGCGGGATGTTGAACGCGTCGCAGAGGTTCACGAAGCGTGCCGCCTTGTCCGCGGAGTCGTTCTCGAGGATGCCGGCGAGCTGCTTGGGCTGGCTCGCGACGATCCCCACGGGCCGTCCGCCGAATCGCGCGAGGCACGTGATGATCGTCTTCGCCCACTTCGGCTTGATGTCGAAGTACTCGCCGTCGTCGACGATCCGCTCGATCACCTTGTACATGTCGTAGGGGTGCCGCGGCGACTCGGGGACGATGTCGAGCAGCTCCTCGTCCATGCGGTCGATCGGGTCGGTCGTGGGGCGGATCGGCGGCTGCTCCTCGCAGTTGGACGGGAAGAACGACAGGTAGTTCTTGATCGCGTCGATGCACTCCCGGTCGTCCGCGACCTCGAGGTCGCCGACGCCCGACTTGCGGCAGTGGACCTTGGCGCCGCCGAGGTCCTCCATCTCGATGTCCTCGCCGGTGACCGCCTTCACGAGGTGCGGGCCCGCGAGCGCCATCGCGCCCTGCCCGACCACCATCGGGACGAAGTCCGAGAGGCCGGGGATGTACGCCGTGCCCGCGGCGCACGGACCCAGCATCCCGGCGACCAGCGGGACGACGCCCGACATGATCACCTCCTCGCGGAACAGGTGGCCCGATCCGGCGAACAGCGACCCGACCGCCTCCTGGATGCGCGCGCCCGCGGAGTCCAGCAGCCAGATGAACGGCATGCGCTTCTGAAGCGCCATCTCGCGCATGCGCCCGACCTTGATCTCGCCGGTCATGCCCATCGAGCCCGCCATCACCGTGAAGTCGTAGGCGACGATCGCGCAGCGGCGACCGTCGACCTCGCCCCAGCCGGTGATCACGCCGTCGGCCGGCGCGTCGCGGCCCTCCATCGAACGCTGGGAGAAGTGCGGCCGCCCGTGCATGCCGATCTCGACGAAGGTGCCGGGATCGACGAGCAGGTCGATCCGCTCGCGCGCGGTGAGCTTGCCCTTCGCGTGCTGGCCGTCGATCTTCTCGGGGCCGCCGCCGAGCTTGATCCGTGCGCGCCGGTCGTGCAGGTCGTCGACGAGCGGCTTCAGGCCGCTGGACTCCCCGTGCTCGGTCGGCTGGGCCGAGGGCGCCTCGCCCAGATGCGCGTCGGACGGGTCGCGCGACAACTCGTTCACGACCTCGAGCTGACGCTCGAGCTGCTTGTCGACCTTCGGCTCCGTGGCCATCCTCACCGACCTTTCCACTGCGGTTCACGTTTTTCAAAGAACGCCTGCACCCCTTCGACGATGTCCTCCGTGGACATCGCGAGGCTGAGCTGCGACCGCAGGTAGGCGAGCGCCTCCTCGAAGGGCATGTCGAGCTGGCGGAACATCGCGTCCTTGCCCAGCCGCATGATCAGCGGTGACTTCGACGCCAGCTTGTGCGCCCAGTCCGTGACCGCGGCGTCGAAGTCCGCGGCCACCACCACCTTGTTCACGATCCCGATCCGCTCGGCCTCGTGCGCGTCGATCCGCTCGCCGAGCAGGAGCAGCTCGTTCGTCTTCTTGCGCGGCACGTTGCGGTAGATCAGCGCCATGATCATGAAGGGGAAGGCGCCCACGTTGATCTCGGGCGTGCCGAAGGTCGCGGTCTCCTTCGCGATGATCAGGTCGCAGGCGAGCGCGATGCCGAGCGCGCCGGCGAGCACGTGTCCGTTCGCGGCGCAGATCGTCGGCTTGCCGAGCTCGCCGATCAGCCGGAACAGCTGCGGGAAGCGCGCCGTGCCGAGGTAGCGGTGGATCAGCGGCACGTCGGCGGCGAACCCGCCGAGGTTCGCGCCCGAGGAGAATGTCGTCTCGTGCGACGACGTGAGCACGACCACGCGCACCTCGTCGTCGTCGCGGGCCGCCTCGAAGGCCGCGATCAGGTCACCGAGCAGCTCGTTGGAGAGGGCGTTGCGCGTGTCGGGCTGGTCGAGCGTGATCGTCGCGACGTGGTCGCGGATCTCGTAGCGGAGGGTCTCGAAGTCGGGCAAGCCTGGTCCTAAGTGGGAAGTAGGAAGTCCTACTGTTTACTTTTGCCGGCCTCTCTTGTAGCTTTGCCTCGTCGGCCTGTCAAGCCCAGCGCACCGGAGGTTTTCACAGATGGCGACTGCCGCGACCGAGATCACGCCCGACTTCACCGCCCCCAAGCGGCACTTCTGCATCACCGACGAGCACGAGCAGCTACGCGAGACGATCCAGAGCTTCTGCAGCAAGGAGCTCGCGCCCCACTCCGACGAGTGGGAGGAGACGGGCTTCCCGGACTCGGTCTTCAGGCGGATGGGCGAGCTGGGCTTCCTCGGCGTCTACTTCCCCGAGGAGTACGGCGGCCAGGGCGGCGACTACTTCATGTCGCTGATGCGCGGCGAGGCGATGGCGCACTCCAACAACGGGGGCCTCGCGATGGGCATCGCGGTGCACACCGACATGGCGACCCCGCCGATCCTCAAGTTCGGCTCCGAGTACCTCAAGCAGACCTACCTGGTGCCCTCGATCAAGGGCGAGATGATCTCCTCGCTCGGCATCACCGAGCCGGGCGCCGGCTCCGACGTCGCGGGAATCCGCACGCGCGCGGTGCGCGACGGCGACGAGTACGTGATCAACGGCTCCAAGACCTTCATCACGAACGGCGTGCGCGCCGACTTCATCGTGCTCGTGACGAAGACCGACTCCGACGCGGGCTACGACGGCTTCTCGCTGTTCGTGGTCCCGAAGGACACGCCCGGCTTCCACGTCTCGCGCAAGCTCGAGAAGCTCGGGATGCACTCCTCCGACACGGCGGAGCTGACGTTCGAGGACGTGCGCGTCCCCGTCGAGCACCTGGTCGGCGAGGAGGGCAAGGGCTTCTACCACATCATGTGGGAGCTGCAGGGCGAGCGGCTGATCGGCGCCGCCGGGTCGGTGGCCGGCGCACAGCGCGTGTTCGACACGACGCTCAAGTACGCCCAGGAGCGCAACGCCTTCGGGCGGCCGATCGGCCGCTTCCAGGCGATCCGCCACAAGTTCGCCGAGATGGCGACCAAGATCGAGGCAGCGCGCCAGATGGTCTACACGACCGCATGGCGCGTGCAGAACGGCGAGTACCCGGTGCGCGAGATCTCGATGGCGAAGCTGTACGCCTCGCGGATCGGCTTCGAGGTCTGCGACGAGTGCGTGCAGATCCACGGCGGCTACGGCTACATGAAGGAGTACGGCGTGGAGCGCGCCTGGCGCGACATGCGTCTGAACCGCATCGGCGCCGGCACCGACGAGATCATGCTGGAAGTCATCGGCCGCTCCTACGGCCTTTGAGCGTCGCCGAGGTCGGCCCCGAAGACCCCCGCCTCGCGCCGGTCTTCGACGTGATGCACGAGCTGCGAGGACATCTCTCGCTCGCCGAGTTCGAGCGGCTGTACCGCGAGGCGTGGCCCGAGGGATATCGCGTCGCGGCGGTGTTCGACGGCGACGAGCCGCGGGCGGTCGCGGGCTATCGCATCGCGACCAACCTGATCAGCGGCAGGCACCTCTACGTCGACGACCTCGTGACGGCCGAGCGCTGGCGCTCCCACGGTTACGGCCGGCAGCTGAACGAGTACCTGGTGCGGAGGGCCCGCGAGGAGGGATGCGGCTCGATCCAGCTCGACTCGGGCGTGCACCGCGGTGACGCGCACCGCTTCTACTTTCGCGAGCAGTACCGGGTGACGAGCTTCCACTTCGGCCGCTACCTGACCGAGTCGCCGCCTTCGCCCGAGCCGCCCAAGGACCCGCGATGAACGACTTCACCCCGCTCGAGCGCGTGCGCGCCTACTACCGCGACCTCAACACCGGCGACGTCGAGAAGGTCGCGCGCCACTTCCAACCGGACGCGAACCACTTCTACACCCGCCTGGGCCCGCACCGCAGCGCGCGGGAGATCGGCGAGATCACCGAGCAGGGCGTCAAGCACCTCGACGCGAGCTGGCACCTCGAGCACGGGATCGAGCAGGGCGACGAGGTCGTGATCGAGTGGACGATGCTCTGGCGCGACCCCCGCCACGACGGGGAGAAGCGGATCGACCGCGGCACCGAGTGGTTCGTCGTGCGCGACGGGCTGATCGCCGAGGTCCGCGCCTACCACCACTCCGACGCGAAGAACCGCCGCGGAGACCTGCTCGGCTTCGACCACGCGGGACGCGGCCACACGACGCTGGAACAGTGGGACGAGGTGCGCGAGCGCGACGGCGCCGGCCCCGACGCCGAGGACCGGGTGCGGGCGTGAGCGACTTCGGCGCGTCGATCGGCGCCGCCTACGGCACCGACGCTCCCGCGATCGACGCGGGACGCGGCGTGCACGACGGCGCCGTGGCGCCCGAGGCCGTCGTGAAGCTGCCGCTGAGCATGATGAACCGCCACGGGCTCGTGGCGGGGGCCACCGGCACCGGCAAGACCAAGACCCTGCAGGGCATCGCGGAGCAGCTCTCGGCCGCGGGCGTGCCCGTGTTCATCGCCGACGTGAAGGGAGACGTGTCCGGCCTGGCCGCGCCCGGGGAAGCGGGCGGCCCGGCCGAGAAGCGGATGCAGGACCTGGGCCTGCCGTTTCAGCCCACCTCCTTCCCGGTCGAGTTCCTGTCGCTCGGCGGGATCGGCCCCGGCGTGCCCGTGCGCGCGACCGTCTCGGACTTCGGCCCGCAGCTGCTCGCGAAGGTGCTCGAGGCCAACGAGACCCAGGAGCAGAGCCTCGGCCTCGTCTTCCACTACGCGGATGCGAAGGGGCTGCCGCTGCTCGACCTCTCCGACCTGCGCGCGCTGCTGACGTTCCTCTCCTCGGACGAGGGCAAGGCCGAGCTGGAGGGGATCGGCGGGCTTTCGTCGGCAACGGTGGGCGTGCTGCTGCGCGCCCTGGTCGGCCTCGAGGACGGTGGCGGCAACGAGTTCTTCGGCGATCCGCAGCTCGAGATCGGCGACCTGATCCGCACGGCGCCCGACGGACGCGGCGTGATCTCCTGCGTCGAGCTGCCGGCCGTCCAGGACAAGCCGGCGCTGTTCTCGACCGCTCTGATGTGGCTCGTGGCGGAGCTGTTCGAGGAGCTGCCCGAGGTCGGCGACCTCGACAAGCCCAAGCTGGTCTTCTTCTTCGACGAGGCGCACCTGCTCTTCGACGGGGCGACCGACGCGTTCCTCGACTCGGTGGCCCAGACCGTGCGGCTGATCCGCTCGAAGGGGGTCGGGGTGTTCTTCGTGACCCAGACACCGAGCGACGTCCCCGCGGAGGTGCTGGGACAGCTCGGCAACCGGGTGCAGCACGCGCTGCGCGCCTTCACGCCGCAGGATGCGAAGGCGCTGAAGGCAACCGTCTCGACGTTCCCGAGGTCCGAGTTCTACGACCTCGAGGAGCTGCTCACGCAGATGGGCATCGGCGAGGCGGCGGTCACGATCCTCTCGGAGTCCGGCGTGCCCACACCCGTCGTGCACACCCGGATGATCGCTCCGGCCTCACGGATGGCGCCGGCCGACGACATCGACGCGCTCGCCAAGGCGTCGCCGCTGTATGCCAAGTACGGGACCCGCGTGGACGCCGAGAGCGCGCGCGAGAAGCTCGCCGCGCGGGTCGAGCAGGCGGCCGCGCCGGAGGCGAAGGAGGCACCCCCGAAGGCCGAGCACAAGGAGGCGGCCAAGGCGGCCGGGGGCGGTGCGGGGACGGTCGGCAAGTTCCTGAAGTCGCGAGAGGGGAAGCGGATGCAAAAGCAGGTGATGCGCGGGGTGTTCGGCATGCTCAAGAAGAAGTTCTGATGGCGTCCCTGGTCCCACCTTTCACCGAGGAGCACGAGGCGCTGCGCGAGTCGCTGCGGTCGTTCGTCGAGAAGGAGATCCGCCCGCACGCCCCCGCGTGGGAGGAGGCACGCGAGTTCCCGCTCTCGCTGTTCAAGCGCATGGGCGAGCTCGGCTTCCTCGGCATCTCCTATCCGGAGGAGTACGGCGGCCAGGGCGGCGACACCGTGCACGGCGCCGTGTTCGCCGAGGAGATGGCGCGCTGCGGCTCCGGCGGAGTGGCGGCGGGGATCGGCGCGCCACACCGGGATCGCGATGCCGCCGATCCTCAAGTTCGGCACCGAGGAGCAGAAGCAGCGCTGGCTCGTGCCGGCGCTGACGGGCGAGCGGATCGGGGCGCTGGCGATCACCGAGCCGGGCGGCGGCTCGGACGTCGCGGGCATGAAGACGTTCGCGCGCCGCGACAACGGCGAGTACGTCGTGAACGGGTCGAAGACGTTCATCACCAACGGCGTGCGTGCGGACATCTACGTGACGGCGGTGAAGACCACGCAGGAGGGCGGCCACCACGGGATCTCCTTCCTCGTGCTCGAGAAGGGGATGCCCGGCTTCGAGGTCTCGCGCAAGCTCGACAAGCTCGGCTGGCACGCCTCGGACACGGGCGAGCTGTCGTTCTCCGACGTGCGGGTGCCCGCGGAGAACCTGCTCGGCGACGAGAACAAGGGCTTCTACCTGATCATGGCCAACTTCCAGTGGGAGCGGCTCGCGATGGCGCTCGGCGCCGTCGGGGGGATGCAGGCGGTCTTCGAGCGCACCCTCGAGTATGCGCTGGAGCGCGAGGCGTTCGGCCGCTCGATCGGGCGCTTCCAGGTGATCCGCCACAAGCTCGCCGAGATGGCGATGAAGATCGAGGCCTGCCGGGACCTCACCTACCAGGGCCTGCGCCTGTACGTGTCGGGGCAGGACGCGCTGAAGGAGGTCTCGATGGCGAAGCTGCTCGCCTGCCGCGCGGCGGTCGAGGTCGCCGACGAGGCCGTGCAGATCCACGGCGGCTACGGCTACATGCGCGAGTACGACGTGGAGCGCGCGCTGCGCGATGCGCGGCTCGGGCCGATCGGCGGCGGCACCGACGAGATCATGAAGGAGATCATCGGCAAGCAGCTCGGGCTGTAGGTCGTCAGCTCCAGCGGCGCGCGGCGCCCGTCGCGTACTGCCAGTAGCCGCGAAGCGATGCCGACGACGTCAGCACCTGGTAGGCGAACAGGTAGCCCACGTAGCCGCGCTTGTCGTGCCCTGGGATGACGCCGAGCGGGCGGAAGACGTTGCGCTCCTGCCAGCGACGCATCATCCCGTAGATCAGCAGGGTGATCGGTACCACGAGCATCGACCACCACGAGAAGATCAAAGGGTGTCCGAACAGGAACAGGATGACGCCGGGCACCCAGAAGAAGATGAACCCGATGTCGAGGAACGGCACCAGGTAGTCGATGCCCGTCACGAACTTCGCGAGCCCGCGCGACTGGCGAAGCGGCGGGTTGATGCGCAGGCCCTCGAACATGCCTCGCGCCCAGCGCGACCGCTGCCGCATGAAGCGCCGCATTCGGTCGGGCACGACGGTGAACGCGAGCGCCGTCGGCTCGTACTGCACGATCCCGCGTGAGAGCATCAGGTTCCACGTGAGCACGATGTCCTCGCCGATCGCGTCGGGCCACCCGCCCACGGCGCGGATGTCGTCGGTCCAGTAGGCCGAGAACGCCCCCTGGGCGACGAGCGCGGTGTTGTAGGCGGCCTGCATGCGCTTGACGCCGTTGATGCCCAGCCGGTAGTCCCACCCCTGCATCTTGGTCAGGAGGTTCGTTCCCGCGTTCCCGGCGACGAGCGCTCCCGCGCAAGCGCACGTGTGCTGATCCTGCGGACGGCCGGTGACGCGGGCGACCAGACGCGTGAGCGCGTCGGGGTGCAACGTCGTGTCCGCGTCCACCGTCACGACGATCGGCGTGGTCACACACGCGAGGGCGGCGTTCAGCGCCGCGTGTTTCCCGGGAGCCGGCTCGAAGACGCGCCGATAGCGCAACCCGAGGCGCCGCGCGGCGGTCTGTGCGCGCTGCGCGGTCCGGTCGGTCGAGGCGTTGTCGGCGAGCACTACCTCGAGCGGGCCGCGATACGAGGCCCCGGCGATCCCTTCGAGTGTCGGTGCGATCGCGCGCTCCTCGTTACGGGCCGCGATGATCACGGTGACCCCCGGCCAGCGCCCGAGCGGCCACTGCCCGACCGGCGGTTCAAGGCTGGGAGCGTGGTAGCGGGTGGTGACCAGGGTGAAGGCGAGGAACCCGATCAGCACGCTCGGGATGTAGGCGAGCATGAGCGGGATCAGCCATGACATGAGCGGGCCGATCTCCGTCTCGAGGTCCGACCGCCAGGGCTGCGACAGGTATACGGCCAGGGCGACGTACGCGGCGGTGAGGGTGAACGCGACCGCGAAGCGCACGGTCGGCCTGATCCCCACGGCCGGGGGACTGCGGCGCGTCAGGCCTCCGAGCGTGGGCGCCGCAACGCCTGCGACACGGGTCGCCATCGTGGGCGCCTGCTGCGCGGTCGGATACCTGATCACCGTGATGGGGCTATCGGCCCTTTGGGTGTCCCTGCTTAGGTGGAACGCCGTGGGCCGCGCGACCTCACGTCCGCACGGCGACCTCGGCCGTGAGCGCGAAGGGCGGCACCAGCTCGATGCGATCCCCGCTCCAGAACCGCCCCGGGTCGTACCAGCTCGCGGGGCGCTCGGCCGGGAGCAGGCCCATGTGCTGGTACGTGGTGGCGACCAGCTCGGCGCAGTAGACCGTCTCCAGCGACGACGAGCGTCGCACCCGACCGTTGAGCCATCGCCTCGCGAGCCCGAGGCTCGTCGGAAAGGGCCGGCCGTCGAAGCGGTCGATCACCTCCATCAGGCGGTCCTCGTGGCGGCGCTCGATCGTCCCCTCGAGCTGACGCACCCACGCGCGCTGGCGATAGCGCTCGTTCCACGTCGTCACGGCCTCGCCGAGCTGGTGCAGCTGCACGCCGCGCCGGCGCTCGCCCGTCCAGACGTCGGGGAGCGAGCGGCCGAGCTCTGCGTGCCACAGCAACGGCGGCAGGTCGTCGAGCGCGACGACCATGCCGACGTGGTTGACCGGCGCGTTCGTGACCGCGCGGATCGCCCTGTCGGCCACCGACCGGCCGCGGAACAGCCAGATGTCGCCGGTCGAGGCCGTGGCGACGGCGTCGTCGAGTGAGAGGGCCGTCTCGCTCATGGGTCATAACCTACGCACTCGATGCGCGTGCCCTGGAAGCTGGTCGGACTCGCGGGCCTCGCCGGGGTCGCGGCCACCGGCGTGGTCGTCGCCCGCAAGCGTCGTGCTCACCGCTCCTACACTCCCGAGGAGCTGCGCGAGCGGCTGCACCGCCGCCTCGCCGAGGCCGGCAGCGCGACCGAGCAACCTGAGGACGACGCATGAGATACGCACTCTTCTACGAGTCCGCCGAGGACGTGATGTCGAAGGCGCCCGTTCACATGGCGGCGCACAGGGCGCACTTCCAGCGATTCCACGAAGCCGGCACGTTGCTCATGATCGGCACGTTCGGCGACCCTCAGACCGAGGGCGCGATGGGGATCTTCACGACCCGCGAGGCCGCGGAGGCGTTCGCCTCAGGCGATCCCTTCGTGCGCAACGGCGTGGTGCGCGAGTGGCACGTGCGGGAGTGGGACGAGGTCTTCTCCAGGACCTAGGAGAGCCAGTCCTTGATCCGGACCGGCGCGTTCAGGGAGGAGAGGTCCCCGGTGTCGCGCATCTCCTTCGCGGCCTCCGCCATCGCCCCCACCGCAACCCAGGTGAGCCCGCTGCCGACGCTGATCCGGCGGCCGCCGGCCGCGACGATCTCGCTCACCGACAGGCCGGGGAGCGCGAGCACGTTGAGCGGCCTCGAGGTGGCCTCGCGCACGGCGCGGATCTCGTCGCCGCTGCGGAGGCCGGGCGCGTAGAGCACGTCGGCCCCCGCCCGCTCGTAGGCCTGCAGGCGCGCGATCGTGTCGTCGAGGTCGGGGTTGCCGCGGATGTGGTTCTCGGCGCGGCCCGTGAGGGTGAACGGGAAGCCGAGCCGCGCGGCCGCCTCGGCGGCCGCCGCCACGCGCTCGGCCGCGTGGTCGAGCCCGTAGAGGCCGTCCTGCGGGTCGTAGTCCTCGATCGACCCGCCGACGGCGCCGGCCTCCGCCGCTCTCGCGACCGCGCGCGCGGCGTCCTCGGGATCGGGCCCGTATCCGTTCTCCAGATCGACCGAGACCGGGAGGCTCGTCGCGCGGTCGAGCACGCGGGTGTGGTCGATCACCTCGTCGAGGCTCACGTTGCCGTCCAGGCGCCCGAGCGTGAACGCGAATCCGGCGCTGGTCGTCGCAAGCGCCTCGAAGCCGAGCGCGGCCAGCACCTTCGCCGTGCCCGCGTCCCACGGGTTCGGGATGAGGAACGCCTCGCCCTCGTGCAGCGCACGGAACTCCTCGCCCTTCTGCTGTTGGCTCGCCACCATCGCGAACCCTAGAACGGCCGTCTCCGCGCAAACGTGAGATCGGTCCGTAACGGTCGCGCCCGCGCGGAGACTGGACGACGCACCGAGGCGCGGATAGGTTCGGTGCCCCCAGATCGTGGCCCATACCGAAGTCGAAAGCCCCGTCGCCGGTCCCTCCGCCCATGAGGCCGAGCTGCTCGCGCGCCTGCGCGCGGGCGACGAGCGCGCGTTCGAGGAGCTCGTGCGGATGTACCACGGCACCATGCTCGCGGTCGCGCGCAGCTACGTGAAGACCCGCGCGGTGGCGGAGGAGGTCGTGCAGGACGCCTGGGTCGGCGTCCTCAAGGGCCTCGACCGCTTCGAGGGGCGCTCCTCGCTCAAGACATGGGTGCTGAGGATCCTCGCCAACACCGCGATGACGCGCGGCGGCCGTGAGGCGCGCAGCGTTCCCTTCTCATCGCTGGCGCCGGAGGGCCAGGAGCCGGCCGTCGAGCCGGAGCGCTTCCGCGGGCCCGACGGCGCGTTCCCCGGCCACTGGGCCGGATACCCGCAGGACTGGAGCACGCTGCCCGAGGAGGCGCTCGCGGGGCGCGAGACCCTCGAGGTGATCAAGGGGGCGATCGAGGACCTGCCGCTCGCACAGCGGCAGGTGATCACGCTGCGCGACATCCAGGGCTGGAGCAGCGAGGAGGTCTGTGACGCCTTGCAGGTCTCCGAGGGAAACCAGCGCGTGCTGCTCCATCGCGCACGCTCACGCGTGCGCGCGGCACTCGAGAGGCAGCTTGCGGATGGCTGATTCCCACTCACACGAGCACATCAGCTGCCAGGAGGTCGTGGAGCTGGTCACCGACTACCTCGAGACCGCGCTGCCGACCGACGAGACGGCGCTGTTCGAGCAGCACCTCAACTTCTGCGAGGGATGCGTGTGGTACGTCGACCAGATCCGCACCACGATCACGTCGGTGGGCCGGATCCGCGAGGAGGACGTGCCACCGGAGACGCGCGAGGCGCTGATGACCGCCTTCCGGGAATGGAAGCGCTCGTGATCGCGTACAAGTTCCTGCGCCACGACGGGACCGGAGTCTTCAGCGGCTTCGAATGGCCCATGCCCGACAGCGAGCCGGGCGCCTGGGTCGAGGCGGCGGTCGTGCCGTGCCGCAGCGGCATCCATGCGTGCCGGCCGAGCGACCTCCCGCTCTGGGTCGGCCGTGCGATGTACGAGGTCGAGCTCGCCGGCGACGTCAGGGAGGAGCAGACGAAGCTGGTCGCGCCGCGCGCCCGGCTGCTGCGGCGGATCGACGCGTGGGACGAGCAGCGCGACGTCTACACGCGGATGTGCGCCGACCGCGGTCACGAGCTCGCGCTCGGCCAGTCGCCGCCGCTCGAGGACTGGGACGCGGTGATCGAGCCCTCGATGCCGGAGGGCCCGGCGCTGCTCGGGTTCGTCGCCGCGCGCATCGCGGAGGAGATCTCGGGCGTCGAGGCCTATCACGCCGAGCGCGCGAAGCAGACCGCGTGGCTCGTCGAGCACCTGGGCCTGGACGGCTAGCGGCGCACTGCGAGGACCGCGTCGAGGGTGTCGGCCTCGGCGGCGGGCTTGTCGGGACGGTGGCGCAGCACGCGCGCGAACCGCAGCGCCACTCCGCCCGGATAGCGCGGGCTCGCCTGGACGCCGTCGAAGGCGACCTCGACGACGAGCTCCGGGCGCACGTGCACCACGTGTCCCTCGCGCCGCGTCTCGAGCGCGAGCAGCCGCTCGGTCTGCCAGTCGAGCATCGCGTCGGTCAGCCCCTTGAAGGTCTTGCCGAGCATCACGAAGCCGGGGCCGGCGCGATCGCGCGCGCCGAGATGCAGGTTGCTGAGCCTCCCACGGCGGCGGCCGTGGCCCCACTCGACGGCGAGCACGACCAGGTCGAGCGTGTGCACCGGCTTGACCTTCAGCCAACCGCTGCCGCGGCTGCCCGCGACGTAGGGCTGGTCCAGCGCCTTCAGCATCACGCCCTCGTGGCCGCGCGCGATCGTCGCGTCGAGGAATTCCTGCGCCGCCGCCGGGTCGGACACCACGATTCGCGGGGTGCGCTGCGCCTCGGGCACGAGCTCGGCGAGCAGCGCGGCGCGCTCCTCGCCCGGGCGGTCGAGCACGTCTTCCCCGTCGACGTGCAGGACGTCGAACAGGAAGAGGGTCAGGGGGACGTCGCCGTCGCGCTCGCGGGCGAAGCGCGAACCCGTGACCTGGAAGGGCTCGGGGCGCTCGTCGCCGCGCAGCGCGATCGCCTCGCCGTCGAGAACGGCGGCCCGGACCGGCAGCGCGCGGGCTGCCGCGACGATCTCCGGCACGCGGTCGGTCACGTCGTCGAGACTGCGCGTGTAGACCCGCACGTCGTCGTCGCGTCGATGGACCTGCACGCGCGCGCCGTCGAGCTTCCACTCGATCGCCGCGGTGCCGAGCCGATCGATCGCGTCCGCGACGTCCTTCGCGGGCCGGGCGAGCATCGGCCGCAGGGCGCGGCCGACCTCGAGAGTGAACCGGCCGAGCGCCTCCGGGCCCTCGTGCAACGCCGCCGCGGCCACCGCGCGCAGGTCGCCGCGCAACATGAACGCGCGTTGCACGGCGGCCGGCTCGGCCTGCGCCGCGCGGGCGAGCGCCTGCACCATCACGCCTTCGAGCGCGCCCTGTCGCAGCTCACCTGCGACGAGCCGCCGCAGGAAGAGCGACTCGCTCTCGGTCGCGCGCGCGAACAGGACCGCGATCGCCGCGCGGCGCGCGGCCTGCGAGCCCGGCCCCGAGAGCGCGCCGATGTGCTCGAACACGGCGTCGACCTCGGCCACCGTGAGCGCCGGCTCGCGGGCCGGCGCGGGGAGGTCCCGCAGCATCGCCCACCCCACCCCGATCTGGCGCTGGCGCAGCTCACCCGACAGGAACGCCACCCCCGCCTCGACCTCGTCGGGCGCCAGGCGCCGCAGCACCGCCGCGATGCGGTCGACCTTCTCCAGGCGCGAGCGGGTCGCGCCCACGGCCTCGGAGGCCTCGACGAGCTCTGTCAGCAGCACACGCTGATGCTACGAACCGCAGCGAACCGGGTGCCGGTCACCCGGCATCAGGCACCGATCGATGCGGCTGGGCGGCTTGCCGGCCCTGATCCGGAAGCGCGTGTACTTGCCGATCGCGCCCGGCTTCGTGACCCATACGCGCACCACGGCGCCGGGCCGCAGGATGCGATGCGCGAACCGCCGGATGTGGAGGTTGCGCGCGAGGCCCGCGCCTCCCGTGCGTTCCGCGCGCGCCGGGCAGCCGCCGCCGCGGCAGCTGATCCGGACCTTGCCCCCCGGCGGGACCTTCACGACGATCTCCCTGATCCGGGTGCCGCGCCGCCCGATCTTGCCGACCATCCGCACGACCGGGAACGGGTTGATGAACTGCGCGGCCGGCGCCCGCACGTGGATCGCGCGCAGGGCCACGCCGGCCACCCCGTCGCGGTCTGTGACCAGCAGGCCGACCGGGAAGTCGCCGGCGGCCGGGAAGCGGATCGACGCGGTGGCGCCCTGACCGTCGTCGTAGGCGCCGTCGCCGTCGAGGTCCCACGCCTGGGCCACGATCGGCCCGTCGGGATCGGCCGAGATCGACGTCAGCACGACGCTGTCGCCGCTGACCGGCGTTCCGGGTGAATACGTGAAAGAGGCCGTCGGGCGGCCGGTTGCGGACCGTGATCATGTCCGTCGCGGTCGAGCTACCGGTGCCGCCGCTCACGCACAGGGTGACCGAGTAGACGCCGGATGTCGCGAAGGCCCGCTGTGCGCTCGGACCCGTCGCGTCATTGCAGATGGTCGCCGTTGAGGTCCCACGACTGCGATGAGACCGGACCGCTCGAGGTCGAGACGAGTGTGACGGCTTCGTTGGTGAACGGAGCGGCGGGCGAGATACGTGAACGACGCCGACGGCGCTACTGCCTGCGCGGGCGCGACACCGACGATCGTCAGCGCGACCATCCCCAACCACATGAAGACCGTTGCACGCGTAGCCAAAGGCATCGTAGCCCCGCCTCGAGGCCATGAGCTCGACTACTGGACGGACGTCGGAGGCGCTTTCTTCCCGAGCGTCAGCCCGGTACGTCGGCGAAGACCTGGACGTAGTAGCGGCCGTACCCCTTGCTTCCCGACGCGTAACCGCCGCCCACCCGCGTGAATCTGGAGCGCAGGATGTTGGCCCGGTGTCCGGGGTTGTCCATCCAGCCCCTGCAGGCCGCCCCCGGGGATTCGTAGGCGACGGCGATGTTCTCGCCGACGATCACGTACCGGCGCTTCGTAAAGCGCTTCACGCGGTCCGCCGGGCCGTCGCCCGAGGGGTCCTCGTGGTCGAAGAAGCCCCTGGCGAGCATCCGGCGAGCGTGAAAGCGCGCGGCCCGGTCGAGCGCACGGTCACGCTCGAGGTGCCTCAACCCGCGTTCCTGGCGCTGCCTGTTCGCGCAATCGCGGATCGACTCCTCGACGGAGGACGACGTCCGTACCTTGGAGCCGCCGCTGCGGCCCGCCGCCGTGGTAGCCGTCACGAGGCAACCGAGCGCCAGCAAGAGAGCCGCCACTGCGATCGCGAGCCTTCCACGCGCCCCCATGGAGGCGGTGATCGGAACGCGTAAGTCACGACCGAAGCTCCGCGGCCGCGAATCGGACGATCGTCGAGGGATCGAGCGCATTCGCACGTGCGACTTCGCCGTAGAGCCGCGCGCTCCTGCGCGCGGTGCGCTCCTGAGTGGCCGTGTCGAGCGCGAAGAGGCCGAACCGCAGGTCCCAGCCGGAGTCCCACTCGAAGTTGTCGACCAGCGTCCAGTGGTGGTAGCCGCGCACGTCGAACCCGCGCTGGATCAGCTCGTGCATGCTGCGCACCGCCGCGACGATCACCGCGGGCCGCACGCGGTCGAGCGCGTCCGCGTACCCGTTCTCGGTGACGACCAGGGGCTTCTGGAGCCGGTCCAGCCACTCATCGAGGGCGCGGATGCCCGCCGGGAAGGGCTCGCCGAACTTCTCCTCGGCGCCGGGGTCCCCCCGCGGCGCATCCGGTGCCGGCGGCGCGAAGCGGTTGAAAGCGGCACGCCAGTCGCGCGGCGAGAAGCGCACGCGGCGGCACCCATAGAGGTTGACGCCGAGGAAGTCGCAGGTTCCCCTGGCCTCGGGCACGTCGATGCGCAGGCCCGGCGGCCCCGCGCTGCGACCGTCCGCCACGACCTCGAGGAAGGGGCGGTTGAACATCCGGTCGCTGAGCGCTGCCGCCCACCGGTCGCCGCGGTGCCCGGGCCGGTCGGGCACGAACCGCATCAGATGCTGGGCCCAGGACACCATCGCCCCGGGAACCCCCTCATGGATCAGGGCGTATGCGCGCGCGTGCGCACGCGCCATGTTTCGCTGCACGCGCAGCGCGGCGAGGGTGTCTCCCCTACGGCCCGGCGGGAACTCCCCGGTGACGTAGCCGACCGTCGAGTAGACGTTCGGCTCGTTGAACGTGATCCACTCGCGACAGACGTCGCCGATCGCCTCGACGACACGCTGCGCGAAGCGCGCGAACAGGTCGATCGAGGCCGGATTCTCGAAGCCGCCCATGTCCTCCAGCCACACGGGCTGGTCGAAGTGATGCAGGCAGGCCATCGGCTCGAGCCCGCGCTCGCGCAGCGCGACGACCATCTCCCGGTAGCGGGCCAGGGCGGCTTCGTCGAAGCGCCCGACGGCCGGCTCGACGCGCGCCCAGTCGACCGACAGCCGCAGCGAGTTCAGCCCGAGGTCGCGCGCGAGGTCGAAGTCGCGCTCGGCGTTCCGCCACCAGTCGCACGCGATGCCACTGCGGTTTCCGGCGCGCACGTGGCCGAGCGCCTCCCACCGGGCCCATGTGCTCGACGGGTTGCCGACGGCGCCCTCGCACTGGAACGCCGAGGTGGCGACTCCCCAGCGGAAGCCGTCGGGGAATCGCAGAACGCCGTCACCGCCCACCTGGGCGCGCAGGCTACTTCACGCGCTGCGAGGACTTGCCCGACGAGAGAGTCGTCGAGAGGTTCCCGGCCTTGTCCACGGCCCGGAACACGAGCTCGAAGCGGCCCTTGGGGAGGCGCCCGTTCAGGTTCACCGTCCAGGTCCAGGTTCCCGCGCCCGTCTGCTTCAGCAGAGCCTTCATCCAGCGCGGCTTCGCGCATCGAGTCTTCTTGCGGGCGAGGCGGCCGGACTTCGAGGCCCACCAGCGACAACCGCCCTTCCGCGCAGCCGAGCGCAACGCGACCCTGAGCGTCGAAACCCCGCTCGGGTCGCTGACGCTGCCGCCCAGACGCCGTCCCTTGGCGCGGCGCAGCGCGATCCTCGGCCCGAGCTTGTCCGCGCCGGGTCCGAACCCGCCCGTGGTCTGCAAGGGCGCGGGGCCGGCGTCGCGGTAGCGCGCCACGAGCGCGATGTCGGTGGCCGGGATCGTGACGTCGTGGGCGATCGCGCCTCCGTCCGACCAACCCACGAACTCCTGCAGGCGACCGCCCGAGGTGAACCGCTCGGCCGCCGCGACCGAGGTGCGGAAGTCGATCGCCGCGCGTGCGCGGTGCGGAGCAGCGACGAGCGAGTACCCGGCGTAGGAGATCGGCGCTCCGGCCGGCACGCTCGCGATCTCGAGGCCCACGGTCTCCGGGTTGATCACGACGGTCTTCGACGTGCTGAGGCCCTTCGAGTCGGTGGCGGTCAGCGTCACGCGGTAGTAGGAGTCCGCGTCGTGGTCCGTCGAGGCCGTGAAGCTTGCGGTCTTGCCGGTCAGGGTCTGGAATGGGTGGACGTGAGTGCCGTGGATGAGCACCACGTTCCACGACAGGCTTGCGCCGGACAGTGCGCCGTCCTCGTTGTCCGTAGCCGCGCCTGATAGCTGCACCGGCGCGCCGTTCCGGTACTTCGCACCGTCCACGGGCGCCGTCAGCGTGACCGCCGGCGGAGAGTTGTTCACCGAGATGCGCACGGTCGCCGTCGCGCCGGCGTTCTTCGAATCGGTCACCTTCAGGCGCGCGTCGAAGTCGCCGCCCTTCGTATAGGTGTGAGCGGGGTCCTTGGACGTGCTCTTCGCGGTCCCGTCGCCGAAGTCCCACTCGTATGTGAGCGGGTCGCCGTCGGGATCGCTCGATCCGCTCCCCTTGAAGCTGACCTGGAGCGGCGCGGCGCCGAAGGTCGGAGTCGCCGTCGCGACGGCCAGCGGCGTGCGGTTCGCGGGCGCGTAGGAGATGCCCTTGACCTTGCCCGAACCGCTGCTGCCGTCGCCGAACTCGACGTAGTACAGCCCGCCGTTCCAGAGCTCGAGGTCGACCCCGTACCAGTCGCCCGCGAAGTCCTTGGTGCCGGAGACCTTGCCGGACGAGTCGAACTCGAGGCGCTTGATGAAGCCCTTCACGTAGTCGCCGAAGAAGATGTCGCCGTCGAAGTCGTCCGGGTAGGGCCCGCCCGTGTAGGTGGGGCCGCCGACCACCGCGGAGCCCGAGTCGTGGGCGTAGTAGTGATCGGGGAACGTGACCCCGCCGGGCGTGCCGAGCTTGGCGTAGAGGTCCTTGCAGGTGGTGAACGACGAGTACCCGCCGTTCTTGTTGGGGCCCTCGTAGCAGGGCCAGCCGTAGTTGCGGCCGGCCTGGGCGAGGTCGACCTCCTCCCACGAGCCCCAGCCCACGTCGCCCACCGCGGGCAGGCCGTTCGGGCGGATCGTGAAGCGGAACGGGTTGCGGAAGCCCTTGGCCCAGACCTTCGTGCAGACCTGGGTGAGGTCGGCGTTCGCCGGGCAGAACGGGTGCCCCGGCAGCCCTTTGCCGTTGCGGTCGACGTGGATCAGCTTGCCGGCGAAGCTCTGCTCGTCGTGCGTGCGCAGCGCGCGCTCGTCGACGCCGCCGTAGCTCGACCCGTCGCCCGAGCCGACCCAGAGCGTGCCGTCCGGAGCCGAGCGGACGGTCCCGATCGAGTGGGAGTCGCCGTCGGAGGGGATGCAGTCGACGGTGTTCGAGGCGGCGGGGCACGGCTGCGTCGCGTAGTTGCCGAGCAGCACCGTCTCGGACGACGCGGTGTTGTTGGCGTTCACCGTCACCCGCGTGAGCCGGGACGACTTCGGCCCCACGGCGTGCGAGGGGTCCGCGTCGTAGGTGTAGAGCAGGTAGAGGTACTTGTTGGACGCGAAGCTGGAGTCCACGGCGAGGCCGAGCAGGCCACGGTCCCCGCTCGTGTGGACGTGGCCGGAGATGTCGATCAGCGGCGCCGACACGAGGCTGCCGGCGGCGGTCACGACGCGCACCTTGCCGCCCTTCTGCGCGACGAACATGCGCCCGTCCGGCGCCCATGCGACCGCCGTCGGCGCGGTCAGCCCGGAGACGACCGTGCGCTCTTCGAAGTTTGCGGGCAGCGTGGCAGCCGCGGCCGAGGTGACGCTTGCCAAGAGCGCGATCCCTGCGAATCCAACGACTGCGGCCGCCTTCCTGGGGGAAAGCCGCATCGCACAGTCAGATTAGACCGCGACAGCGCTCCTTGCGAGCCGGATTTCGAAGCGGCCGCGGCTAGCGACGGCGTTTTGGCCTGCGACCCCACATCGCGACCATCACGCGCTCGAACGCCTTGGCCTGCCAGGCCTTGTTCGGGTACATGCCGAACTCCTTCTTGGGACCGAAGCGGGTGATCAGCAGGGTCTGCGTCGCGCAGTACTTGCGGATGCCCGGCGCCCCGTGGCGCGCACCGAGGCCCGACTCCCGCGATCCCCCGAAGGGCGCCTCGAGCGCGAGGTAGTTCATGAGCGCATCGTTCACGCACGCGTTGCCCGCGTGCAGCTGCCGGGCCACGTGCTCGCCCTTCGCGATGTCCTTCGAGAACACGCTCGAGTTCAACCCGTAGCGGCTCTCGTTCGCGAGCCGCACCGCCTCGTCGGCGTCGCGCACCTTCATGATCGGAAGCGTCGGCCCGAAGGTCTCCTCGGTCATGATCTTCATCGTGTGGTCGACGCCGGTGAGGACGGTCGGCTCGAAGAACTGCCCCGGGCCCTGCGACGCCTTCCCGCCGACCAGCACCTCCGCGCCCTTGTCGAGGGCGTCCTGGACGTGGTTGCGCACGATCTCGACCTGCGGCGCGTTGGTCATCGCGCCGACGTCCACCCCGCCCGGCGTACCGGGCGGCCCCTGCCGCAGCGCGCGGGTCTTCTCCACGACCTTCTGGACGAACTCGTCGTAGACCGGCTCCTCGACGTACACGCGCTCCACCGCGATGCAGATCTGGCCGCTGTTGGACATCGACCACTGCACGGCCATGTTCGCGGCGCGCTCGACGTCGGCCTCGCGCAGCACGATCATCGGGTCCTTGCCGCCCAGCTCGAGGGAGACCGGGATCAGGCGCCGGGCCGCCTCGACGGCGACCTTCCTCCCGGTCGCGGTCGACCCGGTGAAGTGCACCATGTCGACGTGCTCGATCAGCGCGGCGCCGGCCTGCCCCGCCCCCGTCGCGACGAGCAGCGCGTCCGGCGGAGCCCCGATCTCCCGCATCGCCTCGCCCAGCATCAGGTTCGTGAGCGGCGTCACCTCGCTCGGCTTGAGGACGACCGCGTTGCCCGCCATCAGCGCGGGGATGCAGTCGCCGAAGCTGTTCGTGAGCGGATAGTTCCAGGGGCCGATCACGCCGACCACCCCGTGGGGCCGGTGGCGCAGCACGACCCGCTTGCCCATCAGCAGCGGCGAGTGGGTCTTGATGCGCTCGTCCGCCAGGTACTTGCGCGCGTGCCTGGCCCAGAACCCGAGCGCGTCGCAGACGTAGAACATCTCCGCCAGCAGGGCGTCCTCGCGCGTCTTGCCGTTCTCCTTCACGAGCACGTCGAGCACGCGATCGCGGTTCTGCACGATCCAGTAGCGCAGCTCCCTCATCACCTCGCCGCGCCCATCGAAGCCGAGCGCCTCCCACTCGGGCTGGGCGCGCCGCGCACGCTCGACCAGCGCCTCGACCTGGGCTGGCGGTCATGTCGTCGACGTGGCCGATCACCTCGCCCGTGGCCGGGTTGTGCACCGCGATGCGGCCGGCCTGGTCCTGGCGCCGCCCCGTTCGATCGAACGGTGGTGTCGGACTGCTCGAGCGCTGACATCTGGGCGACCTCCTGGCGGCGATTGGCGACTGGACCGCAAGTCTACGTCCTCGCGCGTGCCCGGGCCAGGCCCCACGGATAAGCTCCGGGCACCTTTTCCGGAAGCTCGATCACAGAAGGAGACGCATGGGACTACTCGATGGCAAGACCGCGATCATCACCGGCTCCGCGCGCGGGATCGGCCGCGCCACGGCCGAGCTCTTCGCGGCCGAGGGCGCGCAGGTGACCATCAACGACATCGACGGCGACATCGCCGAGCAGGCCTCCGGCGAGATCAAGGGCGAGACCGTCGCCGTGTCCGGTGACCTCACCAAGCCGGGCGCCTGCGACGAGGTCGTCCAGAAGGCGATCGACTCGTTCGGGAAGGTCGACATCCTCGTGAACAACGCCGGCTACACGTGGGACGGCGCGGCGCACAAGATGAGCGACGAGCAGTTCCAGGCGATGCTCGACATACACACCGTGGTGCCGTTCCGGATGGCGCGCGCGGTCGCGCCGCACATGCGCGAGCCCGCGAAGGCGGAGCGCGACGCGGGGCAGGAGGTGTTCCGCAAGATCATCAACATCACCTCGATCTCGGGGACGATGGGCAATGCGGGCCAGGTCAACTACTCGTCCGGCAAGGCCGGGGTGACCGGCCTCACCAAGACGCTCGCCAAGGAGTGGGGCCAGTTCAAGATCAACGTGAACGCAGTCGCGTTCGGGTTCGTGGAGACACGCCTCACGCAGGCCAAGGAGAAGGGCGAGACGATCGAGGCCGGCGAGGGTGGGCCCGAGGTCGCGATCGGCATCCCCGAGCAGATGCGCAACATGGCCGCGATGATCATCCCGCTCCAGCGCGCCGCGCAGCCCGAGGAGGCCGCCGCGCCGGTGCTGTTCCTCGCATCGCCGATGTCGAACTACGTCCACGGCCAGGTGATCAACGTCACCGGCGGGCAGTTCGGCGGGATGTACGGCTAGCGATGGGTCGTTGATGGGAAAGGTCGCCGACAAGCTGGCCGCGCTGGAGCTGGAGCTTCCGGCGCCGCCGGGGGCGCCCCCCGGCGTGGTGCTGCCGTTCAAGTGGGTGCGGGTCAGCGGGCCGTATGCATACGCGTCGGGCCACGGCCCGCTGGACGGGACCGACGTGCTGGTGCGCGGGAAGGTCGGCGCCGACGTCTCTCCCGAGCGGGGCTACGAGGCCGCGCGGCTCACGGCGCTGTCGATGCTCGCCTCGCTGGAGCGCGAGCTCGGCGACCTCGACCGCGTCACGGGCTGGGTGAAGCTGCTCGGCCTGGTCAACTGCGCGCCCGGGTTCAGCGCGACGCCGGGGGTGATCAACGGCTTCACCGACCTCGTGATCGAGCTTTGGGGAGACGCCGGGCGGCATGCGCGCTCGGCGATCGGGGCGGCCGAGCTGCCGTTCGAGATGTCAGTGGAGGTAGAGGCAATCGTGGAGGTGTCATGACGCAGATCGATGAGGCGAGCGCCGCAGGCGCGAAGGCCGCGCCCGACCTGTTCGCGCGCTACATGGACGACATCGAGGTGGGCGACTCGTTCACCACCAAGGGAAGGACGATCACCGAGGCCGACCTCGTGAACTTCGCCGCGTTGACGTGGGACACGTACCCGCTGCACGTCGACGCGGAGTGGGCGTCGAAGTCGATCTTCGGCGAGCGGATCGCGCACGGGATGCTCGTGCTCTCCTACGCGGCCGGCCTGGTCCCGATGCAACCGGGCCCGATCGTCGCGTTCTACGGCATGGAGAAGGTGCGCTTCTTCGCACCGACCAAGATCGGCGACACGATCCGCGTGCACGTCGAGCTGAAGGAGAAGGAGGAGCGCGACGAGACGATGGGCATCGCGACGTTCCACCAGCAGGTCCTGAACCAGCGCGACGAGACCGTGTGCAAGTCGATCACGAAAGTCCTGCTGAAGCGCAGGGCGGACGCGTAGGCGATGGCGCTCGCCGAGCCCAGCCGGCTCACGAGCCCGCTGCCCGGCGGCCGGCAGGGCGCGAGCGTCGTGCTGCACCCGATGGTCTGCGCGTACATGGACTCGCCGCCGGAGTTCATGGCGATGACGGGCGGCAAGCTGAAGGCGGTGCGGCAGGCGCTCTTCTCGCGCAAGGACCAGGTCAAGCTGCCGATCGTCGCGTTCCTCGTCGAGCACCCCGGCGTCGGCCCGATCATCATCGACACGGGGTTCCATCCGTCGGTCGCGACGGACCCGAAGCAGAATCTCGGCCGGCTTTATGCGGCGATCTACAACATCGACATGCGGCCCGAGCAGGCGATCTCGGCGCAGCTGCGCGAGCAGAAGGGCATCGAGCCGGCCGACGTGCGCGTCGCGGTCATGACCCACCTGCACATGGACCACGCGTCGGCGATCTCGGAGTTCACGTCCGCGACGTTCGTGCTCGGCTCGGGCGAGTGGCACTCGTTCCACGCCGCGCGCCCGCGGCTGCGGGGGTACGTGCGCCATCACGTCGACCACGCGGTCGAGTACAAGGAGGTGCCCTACGACAGCGCCACGATCGACTCCTACTCGACCTTCGGCCGCGCGTTCGACCTGTTCGGCGACGGGTCGGTCCGGCTCGTGCACACTCCGGGCCACACCCACGGCCACCAGTCCGTGATCCTGCGCCTGCGCGACCGCGAGGCGCTCGTGACCGGCGACGCCGTCTACTTCCTGCGCACGATCGACGACGAGCGCCGCGGGTGGGTGATGGCCGACGAGCACAAGTGGCACCGCTCGATCGGCGAGATCCGCCTCTACCGGCGCGAGAACCCGGACGCGCTGATCATCCCGGGGCACGACCCCGAGGCGTGGGCCGGGCTCGCGCCGCGCTACGAGTAGCGGCTACGCGGTACGCAGGCCGCGCAGGATGCGGTCGAGGCTGTCGCCGACCTCCCGGCGGGCCGTGGCCGGGTCCTCGGCCCGCGCGATCAGCAGGCCGCCCTCGGCCATCGCGCCGAGCAGCATGTGGGCGAGCGGCTCGAGCGGCTGTCGCTCGATCAGGCCCGCGTCCATCACGTTCTGGAGGCCGGCACGCACCAGCGCCAGCCCGTAGCGGGCCTCGATCTCCCGCCACGCGGCAAGCCCGAGCACCGAGGGCGCGTCCGTGAGGATCACGCGCTGGACGGCGGGGTCCAGGCAGCCGTCGAGGAACGCCCCCACCGCGACCCGCTGCTGCTCCCACACGTCGGGCTCGGTGAGGGCGGCGCTCGCGACGCGCTCGAGGATCTCCTGCTCCACGCGCTCGACCACGGCGGTGAAGAGGTCCTGCTTGTCCTTGAAGTGGTGGTAGAGCGCGCCACGCGTGACGCCGGCCGCCTGCACGATCTCCTCGGTCGACACCGCGGCGAACCCGCGCTCGCCGAACAGCGAGCGCGCGGCGTCGAGCAACGCGTTGCGCGTCGCCTCCGACTGCTCGGCCTTCCGGTTCTTGACATTCATACTGTATGTATGTTAGATACAGGCTGCATGTATGGCAACCCCGGCCAGCGTAGCGAGCAGAATGGACGCGACAGTGCCTGAGGCCGCGACCGTCACCGACGTGCTGAGCGCCTACGTCCAGCACTCCCCCTTCTGCGCCCACCTGGGGATGAAGGCCGACGCGATCGAGCCCGGGCGCGTGCGCCTCTCGATGCCTTTCGCGGAGAGCCTCGTGACGGTCGGCGACGTCGTGCACGGCGGTGCGATCAGCGCGCTTGCCGACACCGCCGCGACGCTCGCCGCCTGGTCGGGGCTCGAGTCGATCGAGAACGCGCGCGGGACGACCGTGAGCCTCAGCATCTCGTTCATCGCGGCCGCGCGCGCCGCGGACCTGTTCGCCGAGGCAAGGGTCCTACGGCGCGGGCGCAGCATCTGCTTCTGCGAGGTCGACGTCTCCGACGGCGCCGGCACGACGGTCGCGAAGGGCCTCGTCACCTACAAACTCAACTGAAGGAGCAAACCGATGGCGATCTCCGAATCACTTGGACAGAAGAAAGAGGCGCAGCTCCCCCAGGGCACGATCGAGTACCGCGAGCGCGGCACCGGCGAGCCCATCGTGTTCGTGCACGGCGCGCTCGTCAACGCCGACCTGTGGCGAAAGGTGGTGCCCGAGCTCGCGAAGGACTACCGCTGCATCGCCCCGGACCTGCCGCTCGGCTCGCACCGCCGGCCGCTCCCGCCCGACGCCGACCTCACCCCACCCGCCGCGGCGAAGCTGATCGCGGACTTCATCGCCTCCCTCGGCCTCGACAACGTGACGCTCGTCGGCAACGACACCGGCGGCGCGCTCTGCCAGCTCGTCGTGACGCGCCACCCCGAGCGGATCGGCCGGCTCGTGCTGACGAACTGCGACGCCTACGACAAGTTCCCGCCGAGCTTCTTCAAGTACCTGTTCCTGGGCGCGCACATCCCCGGATTCGTGGCGGCGCTGTTCCAGCCGATGCGGATCGCCGCGCTGCGAGACACGCCGATCGCATACGGATGGCTCTCGAAGCGCGGGATCCCCGCGGAGATCACCGACGGCTGGGTGCGGCCCGGCCTCGAGGACGCCGGCGTGCGGCGCGACACAACCAAGCTGCTGAAGGGCGTGAACCCGCGTTACACGCAGGAGGCCGCGCAGCACTTCAAGGAGTTCGACAAGCCGGTCCTCGTCGCCTGGGGCACGGAGAAGGACTTCTTCCCGACCGAGTACGGAGCGCGGCTCGCGCGCGACTTCCCGAACGGGCGGCTCGAGCGGATCGCGGACAGCTACACGTTCGTCGCCGAGGACCAGCCGGAGCGCCTCGCGGAGTTGATCTCGGAGTTCGCGCGGGAGCCGGTCGGGTCGGCCGCGGTCACCTGACCGCGGTCTGGCGCTTCGGCGGCATCAGCGCGCCGATCAGCCAGAAGACCGGCACGAAGATCCCGATCAGGAACATGACCCAGTGGCCCTTCCGGATGCTCGTGATGCCGAGCGTCACGAGGAACACCAGCCAGAGGACCGCGAGCACGACGATCAGCCAGGTATCCATGGTGGGAGCCTGCCAGCGCGCCCGGAGAAGCGCAATGACGCGGGCACGCCGAACGCGCAGGGTGCCCGCACCCCTGCCGCCCGCGCGGCGCGTCAGCGCTTGTCGCGCTGCCCGTCGGCGATCTCGTCCGCCAGCTCGACCGATCCGAGCCGGCGGTTGATGCCCGCCACGAGCCGCGGCGCGAGGCCGAAGATGCGCGCTCCCGACGTGAGCGAGAACGGCGCCACGTCGATCTCCGGGCGGTTGGTCTCGATGCCCCGGATCACGGCGCGGGCCACGTCGTCGGGCGTGCGCGTGCCGACGCCACGGCGCAGCTCCACGCGGCTGTCCGCGAACATCCCGGCGTCGCGGATGAAGCCCGGGAACACCGTCGTGACGCCCACGCCCGTCCCCCGCAGCTCGTCGTTGAGCGCGAAGCCGAAGCCGCGCAGCCCGAACTTGGTCGCGTTGTAGACGGAGGCGCCCGCGCTCGCCATCTTGCCCGACAGGGACGAGATGAACACGAGGTGGCCCGAGCCCCGCTCCCTCATCCCGGGGATCAGCGCGCGGGCGGTGTGCATCGGGGCGCGGAGGTTGACGTCGATGGCGCGGTCGATCTCCTCGTCGCTGAAGCTCTCGAGCCGGCCCGAGGCCGGCAGCGCGGCATTCGCGACCAGCACGTCGATGCGCCGCCCGAACACGAGCGCGGCCACCTCGGCGGCGTCGGTGAGGTCGGCGACGAGCGGCTCGACGCGCGCGAGGTCGCGGGCAAGCTCGTCGAGCACCTCGCGCTTGCGCCCGCTTGCGATCACGGTCGCGCCGCGGGCGTGCAATGCGCGCACGATCGCCTGTCCGATGCCTCCGGTCGCGCCCGTCACGAGCGCGGTGCTGCCCTGCAGTTGAACCGCCATCGCTACCCCCTCAGATCGGCGAAGAAGTAGACCAGACTCTGGTTCAGGACGTCAGCGCGCTCCCACTGCAGGAAGTGCCCTGCGCCGGCGACCACGAAGGGGCCGATCCGCTCGGTGAACGCGACCTCGCAGCGCTCGGGGAAGTCCCGCTGCAGGACGTGGTCCTCGGGTCCGTACAGCACGAGAGTCGGGACCGGGCTGGTCTCGAACAGGCGCGGCGGGTCGCTCACCTTCCGGGTGCCGAGCGCGGTCTCGTAGATCCCGAAGCTCGCGCGCAGCTTCGCGGCGTCCGCGAACGGCTCGGTCATGAAGTCGACGTCCTCCTGCGTGAACGTGCCGGGAGCAGCCCAGAACCGCGGGCCGTAGAACTGGGCGATGTAGCGGCGGCGCTTGTCGGGGGTGTCGAGCTCGGCTGCGAGCCCGTCCGCGTCGCGTCCCTGCCGGCGGAAGTAGTCGGACGCCATCCGCACCTCGCGGGGGACCTCCGGCGGAATCCCGACTTGCTCGTACAGCTCGGGCAGCACGGGAGGCGGGGTGTTGAACAGGCACTGGCGCACCACGAAGCCGGGAAAGCGCAGAGCGAGGTCCTGGACCACGACGCCGCCTACGTCCCCACCGGCCGCGACGCAGCGGTCATGTCCGAGCACCTCGGCGACCAGCGCGTGCACGTCGCGTGCGAACGACGCCGGATCGTAGAACCCGTCGGGCGCGAGACCGGATTCGCCGAACCCGCGCAGGTCGGGAGCGATCACCTCGAACCCGGCCCGCGCGAGGGGCTCGATGTTCCGCCACCAGATGCGCTTGGTCTCGGGCCAGCCGTGCAGCAGCAGCAGCGGAAGCCGCCCGTGCCCTCCCGCACGTAGGCGATCTCCACGCCGTCGCGGACCGTCGCCCGCGCGACGGCGAAGTCACGCTTGCCGTTAGCGTCTCCCACGATCCCGCATCCTATGGAGGTGACCCCCTTGGACTTCGAGCCGATTCGCGCAGGGATGGAGCAGGCGATCCCCTACAACCGTTATCTCGGCCTCGAGGTGACAGAGGTCGCCGACGGCCGCGGCGTCGTCAGGCTGCCGGAGCGCGATGATCTCCACAACCACGTCGGCTCACAGCACGCCGGTGCGTTGTTCTCGGCCGGCGAGGCGGCCTCGGGCGCCGCCTTCGTGGGCGCCTTCGCGGAGCACCTCGGCGGCATCACCCCGCTCGCGCGCTCCGCCGACATCGCCTACCTGAAGCTGGCGAAGGGGCCGATCACCGCGACCGGGACGCTGGGCGCGACCAAGGAGGACCTGCTGGCGGCGCTCGACGCGGACGGCAAGGTGGAGTTCCCGGTCGACGTCGCGCTGGCCGATGCGGACGGCAACACGGTCGCGGAGATGCACGTGCAGTGGCACGTGCGGAGGAACGCCTAGCCCGTGACGGGTGCGCCTTCGCGGCGCTCGCGGCGCAGGCGCGCCAGCACTCCACGGCGGCCCTGGTCCGACAGCGGCTCGTAGAGCGTGCGGATCCGGTCGAAGACCTGCTGGGCGACCTCCTGCGACTGCTCCTTGGTCGGGTGCTCGACCTGCGCGAAGGTGACCGGCTCGCCGAACTGGACCGTGATCTTGGGGATGATGCCGCGGCGCGCCTTGCGCACCTTCTCGGAGCCGTGGATCGCGACCGGCACGACCGGCGCCCCCGCCTCGAGCGCGAGCCTGCCGAGGCCGGGCTTCGGCTCGCCGAGCTTGCCGGTGCGCGAGCGCCCGCCCTCCGCGTACATCAGCACCATTCCGCCCCGGTCGAAGATCGTGTGGGCCGTGATGAACGCCTCCTGGTCGCGGTGGCCGCGCCGCACGGGGAACACCCCGCCGTGGTTGATGATGAAGTCGATCACGGGCGGCTTGAAGAGCTGCGACTTCGCCATGAAATGCACCTCGCGGCGCAGCAGCACGGCGACGAAGAAGTGGTCCCAGAAGCTGAAGTGGTTGGGCGCGATCAGGACCGGGCCGCGCTCGGGCACGTTCGCGACGTCGATCGCGCGGTAGCGGTACAGCAGCAGGATGATCGGCGTCAGCACGATCCGCACGACCCGGTACATGTAGTCGGGCCGGCCCCGGCGCACGCGCTCGTGGTACTTCGTGAAGTACTCGGCTGGGCGGGGGTCGAGATAGACCTGGGGCTTCATCGCGATGTCGTCTGCTACCCCGGCCCGAGAGGGCGGTTACACGGCCCATTCCCGCGAGCGCTCGAGGGCTCTGCGCCACTCGTGGAGCAGCGCCTGACGTTGGTCTGCACTCATACGCGGCTCGTATCTGACGGCCTCCCGCCAGAGGTCTCGCACGTCCTCCACGGTCCACAGGCCCGTGCCGGCTCCCGCGAGATAGGCGGCGCCGAGCGCGGTGGTCTCGGAGATCTCGGGCACCACTACGGGGCAGCCGAGGACGTCGGCCTGGAACTGCATGAGCCAGCCGTTGACCACCGCGCCCCCGTCGGCCCGCAGCTCGGCGAGGCGCCGGCCCGAGGCGGCCTCCATCGCCTGCACCGCGTCGACGGTCTGGTAGGCGATCGCTTCCAGGGCCGCACGCGCGAGGTGCGCGCGCCCGGTCCCGCGGGTGAGGCCCACGATCGTGCCCCGCGCGTAGGGGTCCCAGTGGGGCGATCCGAGGCCCGTCAGCGCGGGCACGAAGTACACGCCGTCGTTCGACTCCAGCGAAGCCGCCAGCTCCTCGGTCTCGGCGGCGACGTCGATGATCCCGAGGCCGTCGCGCAGCCACTGGACGGCCGCGCCCGTCACGAAGACGCTCGCCTCCACGGCGTAGTCGACGCGGCCGCCGATGCCCCAGGCGATCGTGTTCAGCAGGCCGTCCGCCACGGGCGGCGGGTGCGGCCCGGCGTTCTGGAGCACGAAGCTGCCCGTTCCGTACGTGTTCTTCCCGAGGCCCGGCTCGAGGCACGCCTGGCCGAAGAGCGCGGCCTGCTGGTCGCCCGCCATGCCGGCCAGCGGCACCTTCGCCCCGAGGAAGGCGTCGGGGTCCGTCTCGCCGAGCACCTGCGCGGAGGGCACGGCTTCGGGCAGCGCCGCGACGGGCACGCCGAGCGCGTCGCAAAGCTCCTCGCTCCAGCGCAGGGCGGCGATGTCGAACAGCATCGTGCGCGAGGCGTTCGAGTAGTCGGTGACCGTCCGCCCGGTCAGCTTGAAGGCGAGCCACGCGTCGATCGTGCCGAAGCGGACGCCGCCCGCCGCAGTGCGGGCGCGCAGCCCATCGACGTTCTCCATCAGCCATTCGATCTTCGTCCCCGAGAAGTAGGGGTCGATCACGAGGCCCGTGCGCTCGCGCACGAGCGGCTCGAGCCCCTGCGCGCGCAGCTCGTCGCAGCGCGGGGCGGTACGCCGGTCCTGCCACACGATCGCGTTGTGCAGAGGCGCACCGGTGGCCTCGTCCCAGACGACCACGGTCTCGCGCTGGTTCGTGATGCCGACGGCCGCGAGGCCGCTGGCCGCAATGCCGGCGGAGACGAGGGCCTCGTGCGCGACGACGCGGGTCACGTCCCAGATCTCCGCCGCGTCGTGCTCGACCCAGCCCGGCCGCGGGAAGTGCTGCCCGAACTCGCGGTAGGCGCGGCCGCGGACGCGGCCCTGCTCGTCGAACAGCAGGCAGGTCGTGCCCGTCGTGCCCTGGTCGATCGCGAGGATCACCGCCGGGAACCTAGTCGCCGCGAGGCGTAGACGCGGGCGAAGTGGGCGAGCTGGCGGCCGCGATGGAGGAAGCCGGCCGCGTCGCGGCCGGTCGCGCGGTGCTCGAGGTCGACCTCGACCTCCTCGAGCCGCAACCCGGCGCGCGCGGCATCGACGGTCATGCCGATCTCGACGCCGAAGCCGTCCGCGAACGGGAGCAGTCGCGTCAGCGTCGCTCCGCGCATCGCCCGCTGACCCGAGATCGGGGCGCGCAGCTCGAGGCCGGTGAGCGAGCGGATCGCGTGCCGCGCGAACCCTACGGCGATGCCGAGCCCTCCCCCCTGCTTGCGCGCGAACGCGGCGACCGCGAGGTCGCAACGACCGGACTCGACCGCCTCGGCGAGCGGCACCAGACGGCTCGCGGACAGGCCGAGGTCGCCGTCGCAGAAGACATGCACCCGGTCGAGGGCGCCCTCGTCCTCGAGCGCACGGCGCGCCGCGACCGTCATCGAATGCCCCTTGCCGCCGTGCTCACCGGCACGGATCAGGTCTGCTCCCGCCGCGGCCGCGAGCTGCGCGGTGCCGTCCGTGGAGCCGCCGTCGACGACCACCACACGCGCCCCGGGGAAGCCGTCGCGCACCGCCCGCACCGTCTCACCGATCCGGTCGGCCTCATCCTTCGCGGTCACGATCACCACGCGGCCGAGCGGTTCGGGGGACACGGCGGGTTATTCTGCCGCCAATCTGGCCCAGGGGCGTCGTCGCCCACGAACTGGAGGTGCAGCTTGGCGGACGTCGAGGCTCACATCACCGGCACCGTTTGGAAGATCGAGGTGGCCGTCGGAGACTCCGTCGACGAGGGGGACACCGTCGTGATCCTCGAGTCGATGAAGATGGAGATGCCGGTCGAGGCCGAGGACGCGGGCACGGTCAAGGAGATATCCGTGGAGGAGGGCCAGGCCGTCAGCGAGGGCGATACGTTGGTCGTCCTTGAATGAACATCGGTATCGAGTTCCGATTTTCTGCAAGCAGAAATATCGAGTTCCGATCTTCTGCGAGCAGAAGAATCGGGTTTGGGTGAGGGATGGCTGAACTCGCCTCGGGCAAGCTCGTGCTCGACCGGCCGGCGGAGGCCGTGGCGCGGCTCGAGATCCGGAATCCGGGCAAGCGCAACGCGCTCGACCACGAGATCCTCGACGGGATCGCGACGGTCATGGACGACCTCTACGACGGGATCGAGACCCGCTGCGTGATCATCACCGGGTCGGAGGGGATGTTCTCGGCCGGCTACGACATCGGCGACATCCCGGACGAGGTCTTCGCCGAGGAGGCCGAGCGACTCGTCGCACATCCGTTCAGCCGCGCGATCGAGGCCGTCGACCGCTTCCCCTTCCCCACGCTCGCCGCGATCAACGGCCATGCCCTCGGCGGCGGCCTCGAGCTCGCCGTCACCTGCGACCTGAGAATCGCGGGATCGGGATACAAGCTCGGCATGCCGCCGGGCAAGCTGGGCTTGATCTACAGCCACACGGGAATCCAGAAGTTCCTCGACACCGTCGGCCCGGCCCGCACACGCGAGCTGTTCTTCACCGGCCGCAACGTGCCGGGGGAGCGCGCCGAGCAGATCGGCCTCGTCCACGAGGCCGTGCCCGCCGAGGAGGTGGGCGCGCGGGCGGTCGAGCTGGCGGCCGAGATCGCCGGCAACGCACCGCTCTCCCTGACAGGGAACAAGCGGATCATCCGGGACCTGTTGAATTTCCCGCGCTTATCGGACAGAGTTGAGCGCGAAGTCATCGAGTTGCGCATGTCGTCCTTCCGTACTCATGACTTCCGCGAGGGCGTTCGGGCCTTCGGCGAGAAGAGAAAGCCCCGCTGGCAGGGCCGCTAGGGCCACCGGGGCACGGTGCCGATCGAAAGGAAGTTGCTCATGGAGAACTCGCCGGAGTCGGCCATCGTCGCCGCCCGGAACCTGCACAAGTACTTTGGCCAGGGCGAGACGGCCGTCCACGCGCTCGACGACGTCACGGTCGCATTCCAGCGCGGCCGCTACACGTCGATCATGGGGCCCTCCGGCTCCGGGAAGTCGACGCTCATGCACTGCCTTGCAGGGCTCGACCGGCCGACCTCCGGCTCGGTGACGATCGACGACGTCGAGATCACCACCCTGGACGACCGCCGCCTCACGGATCTGCGCCGGGACAAGATCGGCTTCATCTTCCAGGCCTTCAACCTGCTGCCGGTGTTGACGGCCGTGGAGAACATCACGCTTCCGCTGACCATCGCCGGACGTGACGTCGACAGCACCTGGGTCGACCAGCTGATCGAGACCGTGGGCCTGACGGATCGCCGTGCGCACCGCCCGTCCGAGCTGTCGGGGGGCCAGCAGCAACGCGTCGCGATCGCGCGGGCGCTCGTGACCCGGCCGGCCGTCGTGTTCGCCGACGAGCCGACCGGGAACCTCGACTCGAAGTCCAGCGCCGAGGTGCTGCGCCTGCTGCGCAGCGCCGTCGACGAGTTCGGCCAGACCGTCGTGATGGTGACCCACGACGCCGGGGCCGCCAGCATCGGAGACCGCATCGTCGTCCTGCGGGACGGGCGCATCTGCCATGACGCCGCGTCGGGCACGCGCGACGAGGTGCACGAGCTGATGCGAACCACGGGGATGGAAGCCGGCCTCCCCACCTGATGACCTCCCTGACCCTTCGCGGACTGTTCGCCCGCAAGGCGCGGGCGCTGCTGACCGGGCTCGCCGTCCTCTTGGGCGTCGCGATGATCTCCGGCACCTACGTGTTCACGGACACGATCAACAGCTCGTTCGAGAAGATCTTCGAGAGCGCGAACGAGGGGGTCGACGTCGTCGTCAGCGGCCGCTCGGAGTTCGACACGGACGCCGGGCCGGTTGCGAAAGAGATCCCGGAGTCGCTCGTCGCGCGGGTGAAGGAGGTTCCGGGCGTGCTGGTCGCCGCCGGCAGCGTCGAGGACTTCGCGACGATCTTCAAGGCGAACGGCGATCAGGTCAAGACGGGTGGCGCGCCACCACTGCTGTTCTCGCGCCCGCCGGAGCGGTTCGACCCGCTCGACTACGTCGAGGGCGAGCCGCCGGCGAGCCCGACGGAGGTGGCCATCAACAAGGGCACGGCCGACGACGAGGGCCTCGGGATCGGCGACAAGATCTTCCTCGCGGGACGCGAGGGCCGCCGTGAGTTCACGATCTCCGGACTGGCGAAGTTCGGCGACGTCTCCTCGCTGGGCGGGACGACGATCTCGGTCGTGACCCTGCCCGAGGCGCAGCTGCTGGCCGACCAGGCCGGCAAGGTGGACTCGATCCAGGTCGCAGCGGCGCCCGACGTGCTCCCGGCCGAATTGGTGCGGAGGCTGGAACGCGCGCTCCCGGACACCGTCGAGGTCAAGACCGGCCAGCAGGCGGCCGACGAGTCCTCGGACTCCGTCAAGAGCAGCCTCAGCTTCCTCAACACCCTGCTGCTCGTGTTCGCGGGCATCGCGCTGTTCGTCGGCGCGTTCATCATCTTCAACACCTTCTCGATCACTGTCGCCCAGCGCACGAAGGAGTTCGCGCTGCTGCGCACGATGGGCGCCTCGCGCGGCCAGGTCCTGCGGTCGGTGATGCTCGAGGCCCTGATCGTCGGGCTCACCGCGTCGGCGATCGGGCTGATCGTGGGCCTCGGCGCCGCCAAGGGCATCAACGCGCTGTTCGAGCTGTTCGGGGCCAGCCTGCCGCAGGAGGGAACGGTGTTCAAGACCCGCACCGTGATCGTCGGGCTGCTCGTCGGCACCGTCGTGACGGTCGTCTCGAGCCTCGCCCCCGCCCGGCGCGCCACCCGCGTGCCGCCGCTGGCCGCGATGCGGGAGGAGGCGGCACTGGCGCACGCGCCCACCCGCCGGCGCAGGATCCTCTCCTGGCTGCTGCTGATCGGCGGCGCGGCCGCGGTGATCGCCGGCCTCTTCGGCGGCGGTCCGGCGGAGCAGGCCCTGAGCCTCCTCGGGATCGGCGCGATCTGCGTCTTCATCGCGGTGGCGTTGCTGAGCCCCCGCCTCGTGCCGCCGATCGCCGCCGCCGTCGGGGCGCCGCTCGAGCGGCTGCGCGGCGTGGCCGGCCGCCTGGCGCGCGAGAACGCGCTGCGCAACCCGGGCCGCACCGCGGTGACGGCGGCTGCGCTGATGATCGGCCTCGCGCTGGTCACGTTCGTGGCGATCCTCGCCGACGGCGTGAAGGCGTCGATCGACGACACGATCAGCGCGGACATGAAGGCCGAGTTCGTCGTGCAGAACAAGGACGGGTTCTCCAACATCAGCCCGCGCACCGGCGAGGCGATCAAGCGCGTGCCCGGCGTGGAGACCGTCTCGCCGCTGAACACGTCACAGGCGAAGGTCGAGGGGGTCAGCGGGAAGCCGTTCGGAAGCGGCGTGGACCCGCACACGTTCGACCGGATCTGGGACCTGCACATCGAGAAGGGGCCGCCGAACCTCCTGTCGACCCTTCACCCGCGCGACATCGTGCTCGAGAAGAACTGGGCCGAGAGCAACAACTTCGACCGAGGCGACACCCTCAAGTTGACCACCCCGGTCGGCAACAAGCTGGTTTTCAGGGTTCACGGCACGTACGAGGACAAGGGCGGCCTCGTGGGCGACTTCGTCGTCACGAACTCGGTGATCAGGCGGGACTTCGGCGTCCGGGACGACCTTCTGGAGTTCGTGGCGGTCCAGCCGGGCGCAGACCCGACGGTGGTCCAGGCCCGCGCCGAGCGCGTCCTCGAGGAACGCTTCCCGATCGCGGAGGCACTGAGCCGGCAGGAGTTCCAGGACAAGATCACGGGCCAGGTGGACCAGTTCCTGTTCCTGATCTACGCGCTGCTGTCGCTGTCGGTGATCGTCTCGCTGTTCGGGATCGTCAACACGCTCGTGCTCTCGATCCACGAGCGCACGCGCGAGATCGGCATGATGCGCGCGATCGGGACGCCGCGAAAGCTCGTGCGCCGGATCGTGCGGTACGAGTCGGTGATCACGGCGCTGATCGGCGCCGCGCTCGGACTCACCGTCGGCTCCTTCCTGGGCATCGTCACGACCATCGCGCTCAAGGACGAGGGCTTCATCCTGTCGATCCCGTGGATCAGCCTGATCGCGTTCGCGGTGCTGGCGGTCGTGGCCGGCGTGCTCGCGGCGATCCCGCCGGCAAGGCGGGCGTCGCGGCTGGACGTGCTCGAAGCGCTCGCGTACGATGAGCCGGATGCTGCGCAATCGGAGCTCCGAGGGTCAGTTCGCTTAGCCGCGAATCCCGGGAGCTCCGAGGGTCCATAGCCGTCCGGGGCGGCGCCTACATTTGCGCCGGATGCCGCCGCTGATCACCTTCGACGAAGCGCTCGAGCTCGGCGAGCTCACCGATCACGCCGACATCGAGCGGCTCGTCGAGGTCGCCTGGATGGTGCGGCAGGACAACTTCGGCGAGTCCACCGACATGTGCTCGCTCGTGAACGCCAAGAGCGGCGGATGCGCGGAGGACTGCGGCTTCTGCGCGCAGTCCAAGTACGCGGACGCCGAGACGCCGATGCATGCGCTGATGGAGCCCGAGCAGATGCTCGAGCACGCGCGCGCCGCGGAGGCCGCAGGCGCGCACCGCTTCTGCATGGTCACGCAGGGCCAGGGCCTGTCGAAGCGCGACTTCGCGAAGGTGCTCGAGGGCGCGCGGCTGGTCGCCCGTCACACCAACCTCAAGCGCTGTGCGTCGATCGGCCACATGTCGCGCGACCGCGCCAGGCAGCTCAAGGAGGCCGGCATCCAGCGCGTGCACCACAACGTCGAGACCGCGCGCAGCTACTACGACGAGGTCTCCACCACGGTCAGGTACGAGGGGCGGGTGCGCACCATCCACGCCGTCCGCGACGCCGGCCTCGAGACCTGCGTGGGCGGGATCCTCAACCTCGGCGAGACGCGCCGGCAGCGCGTCGAGATGGCGTTCGAGCTGGCCGAGCTGGACCCCACGAGCGTGCCGATCAACCTGCTCAACCCGCGCCCCGGGACGAAGTTCGGCGAGCGCGACCTGATCGACCCGTGGGACGCGGTGAAGTTCATCGCGATCTTCAGGCTGATCCTGCCCGAGGCGCTGTTCCGTCTCTGCGGCGGGCGCGTCGAGAACCTCGGCGAGCTCCAGCCGCTGGCCGTCAAGGCCGGGCTCAACGGCGTGATGATGGGCAACTTCCTGACGACGCTCGGCTCCGAGCCCGAGGACGACCGCGAGATGTTCGAGGACCTCGGCCTCAACGTCGCCCGCCAGGAGGACAACGGCGCGAACCCGCGGCCCGACAACCGGTCCGGATGGCTCGCCGGCGACGCGCCCGAGACACCGATCGACGAGCTGGTCGCATCGCAGTCGGAGGCCAACTTCTGGGACCCCTCCACGCAGCTGCGGATGCGCAAGAAGAGCAAGCCGCCCGCGTATCCGTCCGCGCGCGAGGCCGCCTGAGGCGAAGACGGCAGGGAGGCTGGGCGTGAGCGACATCCACGACCGCCTCGAGGACCTACGGGACCTCGGCCTCTACCGCCGGATGCGCATGGTCTCCGGCCCCCAGGGGCCGCGCGTGCTGCTCGACGGCAGGCGTGTGCTGCTGATGTGCTCGAACAACTATCTCGGGCTCGCCGACCACCCGCGGGTCCGCGAGGCCGCCGCCGAGGCCGCGATGCGCTACGGCGTGGGGGCCGGCGCCTCCCGGCTCGTCTCGGGCAACATGACGCTGCATCGCCGCCTCGAGGAGCGCCTCGCCGCGTTCAAGCGGGCCGAGCGCTGCGTGCTCTTCGGGTCCGGCTATCTCGCCAACACGGGCGTCATACAGTCCGTCGCGGGAGCCGGCGAGGTCGTGTTCTCCGACGAGCTCAACCACGCGAGCATCATCGACGGCTGCCGGCTCGCGCGGGCCGAGACCTTCGTGTACCGCCACCGCGACATGGAGCACCTCCAATGGGGCCTGCGCCAGTCGGAGGGCCGCGGATGCCTGATCGTGACCGACGGGGTCTTCTCGATGGACGGGGACGTCGCGCCGCTCGAGCAGATCGTCGAGCTCGCCCGCCGCTACGACACGCGCGTGATGGTCGACGAGGCGCACGCGACGGGCGTGCTGGGCCCCGGCGGGCGCGGCAGCGTCGCCGCCGCCGGCCTCGAGGGCGAGGTCGACCTGATCGTGGGCACGCTGGGGAAGGCGCTCGGCTCCTACGGCGCATACGTCGCGTGCGACGCCGCGATGGCGAAGTACCTCGTCAACACCGCGCGCTCGCTGATCTTCTCGACGGGGCCGGCGCCGCCCGTGGTGGCGGGCGCGCTGTCGGCCCTCGAGATCGTCGTCGAGCAGCCCCGCCGGGTCGAGCGCCTCAGCGACAACGCGGCGCGGCTGCGCTCCGCCCTGGTCGCCCAGGGGCTCGACGTCCCCGCCGGCGAGACCCCGATCGTCCCGCTCGTCGTCGGCGACGCCGCCGAGGCGATGGCGCTCTGCGAGCAGGTCCTCCAGCGCGGGGTCTTCGCCCAGGCGATCCGGCCGCCCACGGTGCCGGACGGGACCTCGAGGCTGCGACTTGCCGCGATGGCGACCCACAACGCGGCCGAGCTGGAATGGGCGGCCGGGCAGATCGCCGCCGCCTACGACGAGATCGGCCGGCGCTCCCGGCCGCGGCCCCAGGTGCGGGTGTTCGACTATGCGGCCTAGCGGCGTCTTCGTGACGGGCACCGACACGGAGGTCGGCAAGACCGTGGTCGCCTCCGCGATCGCGGCGACGCTCGCCGCGCAGGGCAGGAGGGTCTCGGTCTTCAAGCCCGTCGTCACGGGCCTCGCGGACCTCGCGGGCCTGGCGCCCGATCACGAGCGGCTGCGTGCCGCCGCGCGCTCGTCCCAGCGGGAGTGGGACGTCGCGCCGTACCGCTTCGGTCCGCCCGTCTCACCGCACCTCGCCGCCGCCGCCGCCGGGGAGCGGATCGACCCCTACCGGCTGCTCGCGGCCGCGCAGCGCGCGGCGCGCGCCGGCGACGTGCTCGTCGCGGAGGGCGTCGGCGGCCTGATGGTGCCGCTGTCGGGCGGCTATCTCGTGCGCGACCTCGCGGCCGACATCGGCATGCCGGTCGTGGTCGCGGCGCGCCCCGGTCTCGGCACGATCAGCCACACCCTGATGACGGTCGAGTGCGCGCGGGCCGCGGGCCTGGCCGTGAAGGCCGTCGTGCTCACGCCGTGGCCCGCGCAGCCGAGCGAGCTGGAGCGCTCCAACCGCGAGACGATCGCGCGGCTCGGGCGCGTCGCGGTCGAGACGCTCCCGGTGCTCGCCGTGCGCGCGATCGGGCCGCAGCGCGACCTCCCGGTCGAACGCTGGACGGAGCCCCGACCCGAGGTGGCAGCGGTTTCGGCCCCACAGGGACACGAAACGCAGGCGCCTCGACGCGCCGCCGCCTGATCAGTACGGGTGCAGCCCGCCGTTCGGGCTGATCACCTGGCCGGTCGTGTAGCTCGCCTCGTCCGAGCACAGGTGCAGCGCTAGAGCGGCGATGTGCTCCGGCTCGCCCATCCCGCCGAGCGGCACCTGCGCCAGCAAGATCGGGAGGAGCCGCGGGTCGATCTCCTCCTGCACCATCGGGGTGCGGATCCAGCCCGGGGCGATCGCGTTCACGCGGATCCCCGAGCCGCTCACCTCGGCCGCGACGGCGCGCGTGATCCCGATGATCCCGGCCTTCGCGGCCGAGTAGTCCGCCGCCCCGGGCAGCCCCTGGAGCGCGGCGACGGAGGAGATGTTGACGATCGTCCCGCGGCGGTTGCCCTCCATCACCTTGAGCGCCTCGCGCGTGCAGTAGAAGGTCCCGTAGAGGTGGACCCGGATCATCCGGTCCCAGTCCTCGTCGCTCAACGTCTTCGTCGCCCCCAGCGACTCCCGCTCGCCGCCCGTCAGTGCTGATTGGAGCTGCTGGAGCATCTTCTCCTGGGCTTCCTGGTTGCGGCGCGCGATGCCGGCGTTGTTGACCAGCACCTCCACCTCGCCGAGGTCGGACGCAACCGCTTCGAACAGCGCACGCACCGCCGCGGGATCCGACACGTCGCACGCGTAGCCGCGCGCGTCGCCCCCGGCCGCATCCGCGACCTTCTGCGCCCCCTCCTCGCGGATGTCGGCGACCGCCACGCGGCCGCCCTCCGCCGCGAACGCCCTCGACATCGCCTCCCCGAGTCCGGAGCCCCCGCCCGTCACCACCACCACCCGGCCCTCGAAGCGCCGTCTGCCGTTCCCCTCAGCCACAGCCAAAACCCCCTCGTCGCTCACTCGCCGTCGGCAGCGTATTTCACGATCGACTTGTCTATCAGCCACTCGACGGGCGCCCTGTCGTCGGTGTAGACGGAGCCGCCCGGCAGGCGCGCCGTCATGCGGGCGGCCGCAGTCAGCGCGGGCCCGCGCAGGTCCGCGGGCAGCGAGGGCGCGGCGCGGCGCAATCGCGCCGGTGAGGCGGGGGCGTCGCTTGCGAGGATCATCGTGTTGGTGTCCTCGCTGGGATCGCGCACGACCGCCCGGAACGCCGCGTCCATCGTCGCGCCGAGCACCTTGTCGAGATCGTCCTGGCCCTCCGGATGCCCGACGTTGACGATCACGGTGCCGCCCGGCCGCAGGCGCTCCCGCGCGAGCTCGAAGAACTCGCGCGTCGCGAGGTAGAAGGGGATGTAGGGCTGGCGGTAGACGTCCACCATGATCACGTCGTAGCGCTCGCCCGTGCGCCGCAGGTACGGGCGCGCGTCGTCGTGATGCACCTCCATCCGGGGATTGCGCAGGTCGAACCAGCGCCGGCCGAGGCGCGTCAGCTCGGGATCGATCTCGACCGCGTCAACGGTGGTGTGCGGGAAGTAGCGGCCGAGCGCGCGTGCGGTCGTCCCCGCCGCGTTGCCGAGGATCGCGACGGCCCGCGGCGGACGGGTTGCGGCCGCGAACGGCAGGACGAGGAACTCGTCCCAGTAGTCGCCGGTCAGGTACGAGCCCGGCCTGTAGAGGGAGTGGACCGCCTGGCCCTCGTTCAGCTCGAGCGAGCGATCCCCGTCGCGCTGCTCGATCACGCGCGCGTACTGGTACTCGGTCTCCACCTCCTCGAGCACGGTCCCGTCGCCGGCCGCCTTGATCGTGCCCACGGGAACGGCGAGCAGCGCGACGATCGTCGCGGGCACCGCGATCGCCACGCGGCGGCGCACGCCGGTCAGGGCCACGACCGCGCACAGCAGGCCGAACAGGAGGAAGGTGCGGCGCGTGCCGGCCCACGGGATCAGCGCGAGCGCAGCGAGCTGTACCCCGACGAGGCTGCCGACGGTCGAGATCGCGTACATGCGCCCCGCGACCGTGCCGCTCTCCTCCACGCGCTCGACCGCCAGGCGGATCGCGTAGGGCGACGCGGCGCCCAGCAGCATCACGGGTGGCGCGACCAGCACGGTGACGGCGACCAGCGAGCCGATGAAGGCCCCGGCGGACACCTCGTCCAGCGCATCGACCGAGACGTCGAGGAACGGGTCCGCGACGAACGGGATCAGGGCGATGCCCAGCCCGGCGAACAGCACCACCGCGCAGAGCCCCTCCTTGTGGGGGTTGCGGTCCGCGAAGCGCCCCCCGAGCCAGTAGCCCGCGGCCAGCGACACCAGCACGACGCCGATCGTGTTCGCCCACACGATCGTGGACGCCCCGAAGAACGGGGCCATCAGGCGCGCGGCCGCGATCTCCGCGCCCAGGGAGGCGGCCCCCACCACGAAAACGAGCAGGCCGAGCGGTGGCAGATCACGCTTGGACGCTCGCTTCATCGATGGACGCTTCCCGACCGGAGCCGAGGCTACCATCGCGCGATGCTCGGACCCCCCGCTTCCGCCGTATGGCATCCCTTTACCCAGATGCGGGGCTTCGAAGGAGAGGGCGCGCCGGTGATCGAGGCGGGCGAGGGCACGTGGCTCGTCGACACCGAGGGCCGTCGCTACATCGACGGGGTCTCATCGCTCTGGTGCAACGTGCACGGCCACCGTCACCCGCGGATCGACGCGGCCGTGCGGGAGCAGCTCGGCCGGGTCGCGCACACCACGATGCTCGGCCTCTCGCACCCGGGCGCCGAGGAGCTGGCGCGGCGGCTGGTCGCGCTGGCGCCGGGCGGGCTGTCGCGCGTGTTCTACTCCGACAGCGGCTCGACCGCGGTCGAGGTCGCGCTGAAGATGGCGTTCCAGTACTGGCAGCAGGCCGCGGACCGGCGCCCGTCGCGCACGTCGTTCGCCTACCTCGAGAACTCCTACCACGGGGACACGATCGGCTCCGTCTCGCTCGGCGGGATCGAGCTGTTCCACTCGATGTACCGTCCGCTGCTGTTCGACGCCCATCGGGTGCCGGCGGGTGACGCGGACGCGCTCGCGCGGCTGCTCGCGGAGCGCGGTGACGAGATCGCGGCCGTGGTGGTCGAGCCGCTCGTCCAGGGCGCCGCGGGGATGCAGCTGCAGCCGCCCGGGTACCTCCGCGCGGTGCGCGAGCTGTGCGATCGCCACGACGTCTTCCTGGTCTGCGACGAGGTGGCGACCGGGTTCGGGCGCACCGGGCGGATGTTCGCGTGCGAGCACGAGGGCGTCACGCCGGACTTCTTGTGCCTCGCGAAGGGCCTCACCGGCGGCTACATGCCGCTTGCCGCGACGCTCGCCACCGACCGTGTCTACGCGGGGTTCCTCGGCGAGTTCGACGAGTTCAGGACCTTCTTCCACGGCCACACCTACACCGGCAACCCGCTGGCATGCGCCGCGGCGATCGCGACGCTCGACGTATTCGAGGAGGAGCGCACGCTCGAGCGCCTCCAGGACCGCATCTCGCTCCTCGAGCAGCTGCTGTCCGACCTCGTCGCCCCGCTGCCCCACGTGAAGGAGGTGCGCCGGCTCGGCTTCATGTGCGGGATCGAGCTCGGGCCCTTCGAGCCGGGCGCGCGGATGGGCCATGCGGCGACGCTCGAGGCGCGGCGCCGAGGAGCGATCATCCGCCCGCTCGGGGACGTGGTCGTGCTGATGCCGCCCCTCTCGATCGAGCCCGACGTGCTGGAGGAGCTGGTGGAGATAGCGGCCGACTCGATCACCGCTGCAACAGAATCGCGGGACCTCGCCGCGGCAGCCTAGCGGCGAAGTCACCTCGGAGCTCCCGTCATTTCCGCCTAAGGAAATGACGGTGTTCTTCTGTCATTCCTCGTACGGCACGAAGTCCTTCTTGCGGGCGCCGCAGACCGGGCAGAACCAGTCGTCGGCGATGTCCTCGAAGGGCGTGCCGGGAGCGATCCCTCCGTCGGGGTCGCCCTCCGCCGGGTCATAGATGAACCCGCACGACTCGCAGATCCATTTCTGGGTTGTCACAGCCTCGGCCAAGACGCGCGTTAGTTTGACACACGCGCCCCGGCTCCTGTAGACAGCGGAACGTGGCCGACGAGCACATCGAGGAGCTCAACGCGGGACCGCCCGCGGAGGCGCGTCCGGCCGCGGCGGTGATCCTCCTGCGACGCGGCGGCAAGCACGTCTCGGCCGGCCTCCAGGTGCTGATGGGAAGGCGAACACCGCACGCGCGGTTCATGGCGAACGTCTGGGTGTTCCCCGGCGGCGCCGTCGACGGCGACAGCACCGACGACGAGGCCCACCGGCTGACGGCCGTGCGCGAGCTCGAGGAGGAGGCGGGGGTCGCGCTCGACGATCCGGGCGCGCTCGTCCCGTTTGCCCGCTGGATCACGCCGGAGCAGGTGAAGGTCCGCTACGACACCTGGTTCTACCTGGCGCTCGCGCCGCCCCATTCCTCCCCGGAGCCCGACGGCGAGGAGATCGTGGAGACCGCCTGGATCTCCCCCGCCGAGGCGCTCGCGCGGCACCAGCGCGGGGAGATGCTGCTGGTCTTCCCGACGATCCACAAGCTCCAGGTGCTGGCCGGGTACCCGAACGCCGAGGAGGCGCTGGCAGCGGCGCAGGACGCCCAGGTCGAGCCGATCCTGCCCCGGGTCGACGCAAGCGGCGACGAGCCGCGCATCCTGCTGCCCGGTGACTGGGGTTACTGAGGCGCCGTCCTAGACCGCGGGCAGGCGGTCGAGCGAGAAGCGAAAGCCCAGTTCGGCCTCGCACGAGAAGCTGTCGGGCTGCACGTCCCCCTCGCTCACGTCGACCACGACCTCGCGCCCCTCGAAGGAAGGCGCGACGGTCCGGTCGACCAGCACGCGGAGCCCGTCGATCGTGGTCACCTCGAGCTCGTTCGGGCCGCCGATGTAGTCGGCGAACAGGAAGGGCGCCGTCGAGTCGCAGCATCCGTTCCCGATCACCAGGGAGAGGTCCGCGCCCCGCTGCCGGCGCACGCGCTCGACCACCTCGGACGCCGCGTCCGTCAGCACGACCCTGATCCCGTTCACTTCCACCGCGAGGAACTTATACTCGCCCCGATGACCGCCTCGCTCCCGGACGACGTCCAGCAGGTCTTCGAGCGCTTCGTCACCACGGAGCTGACGACCGTCGATGCATCGGGTCAGCCCATCACGTGGCCGGTCACGCCCTATTACCGGCGCGGCGCCGGCGCGATCGACGTGACCACGGGGGTCGGCTACCCGAAGAAGGCCGACGACGCGGCTCGCCATCCGCAGGTCTCGCTGCTCTTCTCGGACCCCACCGGGTCCGGCATCGAGGCCCCGTGCGCGGTGCTCGTGCAGGGCACGGCGGCGGTCGACGACGCCAACCTCGAGTCCAATCGCGAGCGCTACTGGCGCGAGAGCTCCGAGAAGCTGCCGGCCACGAAGGAGATGCACCCTCCCGGCTTCATGCGCGGGTTCTTCGACTGGTACTACATGCGCCTCTACATCTACGTGCGCCCGGAGCGGGTCTTCGTGTGGAATGCCGGCGACTTCACCGCCGAGCCGACCCTCTACGACTCGCACCTCGAGGAGGTGCGCTCCCGGCGCTCCGCCGAGCCGGAGGTCGAGCGGCCCGCGCCCGAGGGCGGCTCGCCCGCCTGGGACGACCGCATGGACGAGCTGGGCCGCCGCCACGACACCGCCGTGCTCTCGGTGGTCGGTCCGGACGGTTTCCCGATGTCGACCCGCCTCCGGATCGAGCCTGACCGGGGGGCGGGCCGCGTGCGGCTCGGCACCATGCCCGACTGGATGCCGGCGGTCCCGACCCGAGCCTGCCTGACCGCGCACGAGCACGATCCCCAGTTCCGGTGGCAGGCCAACTTCCAGGTGCGCGGAGACCTCGTCCGCGACAACGGCGACTGGTCGCTGGTGCCGCACAAGTTCGTGGGCGGCTTCGAGATCCCGAAGTCGAAGTTCCAGACCTACAAGCAGAACTTCAACAAGATGCTCCGCTACCGGAAAAAGGCGAAGACCGAGCTGGCCCGCCGCAAACCCGGACCCTAGGAGCTCCCGGAATTTCCGGCTAAGGAAATTCCGGCCTTTATTCCGACAGGATTACGCCGAACATCTTCTGCTCCTTCGGCGTGCCGAGGTCCCAGTGGACGTGCTTGACCTCGGTGTACTCGTTGAGGCCGTAGCCCGCGAGCTCGCGTCCGATCCCCGACTGCTTGTAGCCGCCGAAGGGAGCGATGCAGTTGATCAGGTGGTAGTCGTTGATCCACACGGTGCCGGCCTTCAGCCGCTTCGCGGCCTCGAGGCAGCGGTCCGGGTCGGTCGACCACACGCCTGACGCGAGCCCGTAGATCGAGTCGTTCGCGATGCGGATCGCGTCGTCGTCGTCCTTGTACTTGATCACGGACAGCACCGGCCCGAAGATCTCCTCCTGCGCGATCGTCATCGAGTTGTCGACCTCGGTGAAGATCGTCGGCTCGAACCAGTAGCCGCGCTCGTAGCCGTCGCCCTGCGGACGGCCGCCGCCGAGCACCAGCTTCGCGCCCTCCTCCTTGCCGATCCGCACATAGCTCTCGACGGTCTCCCGCTGCTGCGCCGAGACGAGCGGTCCGAGGTCGGAGTCGTAGTCCATCGTGTCGCCGACCTTGATCTGCTTCGCGCGCTCCACGAGGCGCTCGACGAACTCGTCGTGGATCGACTCCGGCAACAGCAGCCGCGTGCCCGACTCGCAGACCTGGCCCTGATGGAAGAACGTCGCCCACAGCGCGCCGTCGACCGCCTGCTCCATGTCGGCGTCGTCGAACACGATGTTCGGGGACTTGCCGCCGAGCTCGAGGGTCGTCTTCTTGATCGTGCTCGAGGCGAGCTGCATGATCCGGCGGCCGACCACGGTCGAGCCGGTGAACGAGACCTTGTCGACGCCCGGGTTCGAAGCGAGCTCCTCGCCGACGGTGGAGCCGCCGCCGGTGATCACGTTGACCACGCCCTTCGGCAGATCGGTGCCGTCCAGGATCTCGGCCAGCTTGAGGGCCGTGAGCGGCGTGTTCGACGCGGGCTTGAGCACACAGGTGTTGCCCATCGCGAGCGCGGGCGCCAGCTTCCAGACCGCCATCACGAGCGGGAAGTTCCACGGCACGATCCCCGCGCAGACGCCGATCGGCTCGCGCAATACGAAGTTGTACGAGTGGGTGGGATAGCTGACCGGCTCGAGCGCCTCCTGCATCGGGCGCGTGGCCTGCCGCGCGAAGTAGTCCCAGTGGCTGATGCAGTAGCCGACCACCACCGTGCTCGTGGCGCGGATCGTCATCCCGGCCTGCATCGTCTCCATCGTCGAGAGCTCGTCCTCGTGCTCGGAGAACTTCTCCACCACCGAGAGCAGGATCCGCTTGCGCTCCTCGGGATCCATCCCCGACCATTCGCCCGAGTCGTAGGCCAGCCGCGCGGCCTCGATGGCGCTGCGGGCGTCCTCGCGGTCGCCCTTCGGCACGGTCGCGAACACCTCCTCGGTGGCCGGGTTCGTGACGTCGAAGGTCTCGCCCGACGCGGCGTCGACCCATTCGCCCCCGATGTAGTTCTGGAAGTGCCTGACCTCGGTGGCCGCCCGGGTGTCGAGGGCCATCAGGCGGCCTTCAGGAGGTCGTCGCGGTTGTCCTTCTCGAGCATCGCCTGATACTTCGGGAAAACGGGCTTCACGAGCGGTACGAGCTTCAGGATCTTGGCGACCGGGCCCTTCGCCTTCATCTGGCCCTTCGCCAGCGCCATCGTGACGTTCACCTTCCCGAGCCAGAACCTGTGCGCGGTGTCGGCCTCCATCGACATCACGATCTCGGGCTGCATCTCGGTCGGGCCGAAGTCCACCTGCCCCTCCTCCCCATCCTTCATCTTCACCGTGATCTGGGAGTCGGGGTTCGTGTACCTGTACTGGACGATCGTGTCAGCGCGCCGGAACTTCGGGGACAGCTCCTCGTCCATGGTGAGGTCCTCGAACAGCTTGCCGATGTACCTGTAGACCTCGTTCTCGTCTTTGAAGACTGGCACTTCTCTCCTCCTCGTTTCGATCGTCGACGCAAGCGTATCGCGGGCTAACTGCGGCTCAGCAGCATCGCGATGCCCTGCCCCCCGCCGATGCAGAGCGTCACCAGACCCAGGTCCTGGCCCTTGCGCTCCATCTCGTACAGGATCTTCGCGGTGATCACCGCACCGGTGGCTGCGATCGGGTGCCCGAGCGCGATCGCGCCGCCGTTGGGATTCACCTTCTCCGGATCGAGGTCGAGGTCCTTCATCACCGCGAGCGACTGGGCCGCGAAGGCCTCGTTCAGCTCGATCACGTCGACGTCGTCGAGCGAGCGACCGGCGCGGTCCATCGCCTTGCGCACAGCCGGGACCGGGCCGATGCCCATGATCCTCGGGTCGACGCCGCAGTACGAGTAGGACAGGATCCGCGCCCGCACGGGCGCGCCGAGCTCCTCCGCCTTCTGCGCCGACATCAGCACCACCGCGCCGCCCGCGTCGTTCATGCCCGATGCGTTCCCGGCGGTGACCGTGCCGTCGGGCTTGAACACGGGCTTCAGCTTGCCGAGGCCCTCCATGCTCGCGTCCGGCCGCACGTGCTCGTCGCGCGCGAACTCGCTCGACCCCTTCTTGGACTTGAGCTCGACCGGGACGATCTCGTCGTCGAAGAGTCCCGCTTCCTGCGCACGAGCCGCGCGCTTGTGCGACTCGACCGAGAACGCGTCCTGGTGCCTCGCGGCTGATGTCGTGCGACTCGGCGAGGTTCTCCGCGGTCACGCCCATGTGGATGTGGTCGAACGGATCGGTCAGCCCGCCCACGACGGGGTCGACGACCCCCGTGTCGCCCATGCGCGCGCCCCAGCGCACGTCGGGCATCCAGTACGGGCCGCGGCTCATCGACTCGGCGCCGCCGGCGACGGCGACGTCGGCCTCGCCGGTCGCGATCGTCTGCGCGGCGGAGACGATCGCCTGGACGCCGGTGCCGCACAGGCGGTTGACCGTGAACGCCGGCACCTCCTTGGGGATGCCCGCCTTTATTCCGACCACGCGGGCCATGTACATGTCCTCGGGCGCCGAGTGGATCACGTTGCCGAACACGACCTGGTCGACGCGCTCGGGCTCGATCGCGGCCCGCTCGAGCGCGGTCCTGACCGCCGTGGCGCCCAGGTCCGTGGGCGGCACGCCCTTCAGGCTTCCTCCGTAGCGACCGACGGCTGTGCGCGCCGCGGACGTGATCACGACCTCGTTCAAAGGTTCCTCCTCGGTGGGCCCCGGCGGGGCCGGCTTCCTGGCTGGGGACGAAGACTAGCCTGGAACCGGCGGATACGGCGGGTCCACCGTTTACCTTTTCGACGCCATGTTCCGCCCCACAGGGATAGCTTTGCTGTGCGCGCTGGTCGCATGCGCGGCCGCGTCACCGGCCGCCGCGGCCGACCGGCCCAAGCCCGGATCGATCTACCGGGACGGCCCGTCGGGCCGCTATTTGCTGGACGGGACCTGGCACCACCGCGCCGATCCCACCGACGCGGGCCTCGCGCAGAACCTGCAGCGCCAGGAGAGCCTCGCCGGGTGGTCGACCACCACCGTCCCCAACGCGTCCAACGCCGGCGACTTCTCCAACGGGAGCTACATCGGGACGGTCCACTGGTACCGCAAGGACTTCCGGCTGCCGCGCGGGTCCGCGCTGTCGAAGTGGGTGCTGCGCTTCGAATCGGTCAACTACCGCGCGCGTGTGTGGCTCAACGGCAAGCCGCTGGGCGTTCACGTCGGCGCGTACCTGCCGTTCGAGATGCGGGCCAAGAGCGCGAAGCGCAAGGGCGTCAACCGGCTGGTGGTGCGCGTCGACAGCCGCCGGCAGAAGTTCGACATCCCGCCGCTGTCGCAGCGCGCGTCGGGTGCCTTCGAGGGCGGGTGGTGGAACTACAACGGCATCCTGCGGGAGGTCTACCTGCGCCGCGTGGACACGTTCGACTTCGCGACCGTGTTCTTCAGGCCGGGTCTGCGGTGCCGCACCTGCGCGGCGCGCATGAACGTCGAGGTCAGCGTCAGGAACGTGAACCGGCGGGGGGCGACCGCCGCGGTCACGGGCAGCTTCGGCGGCAAGAGCCTGCGGTTCCGCAGGCACCGGGTGCCGGGCCTCGGCGAGCACCGCTACCGGGCGCGCGTGCGGATTCGCAACCCGCGGCTCTGGAGCCCCGAGCGGCCGACGCTCTACACGGGTCGCCTGCAGCTGCGCACCTCCAGCGGCCGCGTCGTCCAGAAGTACACCGTCCACACCGGGATCCGCTCCTTCCGCGTGAGCCGGCTGGGTCGCATCCAGCTCAACTTCCGCGACGTCAACCTGCGCGGCGCGAGCATGCACGAGGACTCGCTCAGCCGGGGCGCCGCCCTGACCCCCGGCCAGATGCGCGAGAACGTGAACCACCTGCGCGACCTGCGCGCCACGATCACGCGGTCGCACTACCCGCTGCACCCCTACACGCTCGAGCTCGCGGACCGCTACGGCATCCTCGTGTGGTCGGAGATCCCGGTGTTCCGCATGGCGAGCCGGCTGTTCGCGATCTCGGAGGTGCGTCACAAGGCGCTGCGCATGCTGCGACACGAGATCGAGCGCGACGCCAACCACCCGTCGGTGATGGTCTGGAGCATCGGGAACGAGAATGCCTCGCGCCCCGGCACGGGGCTGCGCAAGTACATCCGCAAGGCGGAGCGCACGGTGCAGGACCTCGACCCCTCACGCCTGATCGGCCTTGCCACCTCGGGCTTCCCGACCGTCGAGAAGCAGCGGATCTACCTCGAGCTCGACGTGCTCGGGATCAACGACTACTTCGGCTGGTACAACGGCCCGCGCGGCACGATCTCGGACCGCGGCCAGCTCAGCGGCTATCTCAACCGCCTGCACTCCGACTACCCCAACCAGGCGCTCGTGATCACCGAGTTCGGGGCGGAGGCCAACCGCGACGGACCCGTGACCGAGAAGGGGACCTACCAGTTCCAGGCGGACTTCCTCAAGTACCACCTCGACGTCTTCTCCCAGAAGCCCTTCGTGAGCGGGGCGCTGATCTGGAACCTGCGCGACTTCCGCGTGAAGCCGGGCTGGGCCGGCGGCAACCCGCTCCCCCACCCGCCGGTCAACGAGAAGGGGCTGATCGACGACCTCGGGCGCAGGAAGCCGGCGTTCGGCGTCGTGAAGGACGTCTACCTGCGGACCGGCCCGTTCAGGTAGCGGGCCCGAGCGCGGCCCAGCGCTTGGCCCAGCCGTCGAGCGGCTCGAGCGCGTCCTTCAGCTGCATCCCCGCCTTGGTCAGGCGGTAGCCGCCTTCACCCGTCTCCAGCAGACGGGCCTCGCGCAGCTCGGCGAGACGCTGGTTGAGCACGCTCGTGGACATCGAGTCGCAGCGCTCGCGCAGCTCCCGGAACGAGAGCGGCGCGCCGTCGCGCAGCTCCCACAGGACGCGCAGCGCCCAGCGCCTTCCCAGCAGGTCGAGCGCGGCCATGATCGGCCGGCCCGTCTGCGACCCCCTGACCGCCTTGCCCGGCGTCGGCGTGGTCACTTTGCGCTTCGCTTTTCGAAGTGGTACCGTTGCGCTTCGATAATCGAAGCATAGAGGAGGCCGCCGATGACGCCGGAGACCACCACGCCGCGCGTGCAGCCGCTCGACGACTACTCCCCCGAGGTCGCCGAGACCCTGCGCCGCATGATGCCGCCCGGGGTCGAGCCGCTGAAGCTGTTTCGCACCGTCGCGCACAACCCGGCGATCCTCGAGCGCTTCCGCAAGACCGGCTCGTACATCCTCAACTTCGGCGAGATCGACCCGCTCGACCGCGAGGTGATCATCCACCGCACCACGCGCACGCTGCGGATGCGAGTACGAATGGGGCGTGCACGCGGTCGCCTACGGGCGGCCGCTCGGGCTCAGCGACGACCAGCTGCGCGCGACCGTGCACGGCACGCCCGACGACCCCTGCTGGTCACCGCGGCAGGCGATGCTGGTGCGGCTGGCGGACGAGCTGCACGACACCGGCGCGGTCTCGGACAGCCTGTGGTCGGAGCTCGCGAAGGCGTGGCCCGCGCCCCAGCTCGTCGAGCTCGTGGCGACCGCCGGCTTCTACCACCTGGTCTCGTTCATGGCCAACGGCTTGGGCGTCGAGCTCGAGGAGTACGGCGAGCGGTTCCCGGTGTGAGCGGATAGCGTTGCGGCCATGCGCCGGGTCCTCCTCGGGCTGCTGATCGCCCTCGTCGTGCTGCTCGCGGTCAACACGGTCGTGATGAACCGCGAGACGCAGGCGGCGAAGGCGGATGCGGGGCGGATCATCGACCTGCCCGGCGGCGACCTTCAGGTACGCGAGTCCGGGCCGCCCGACGCGCCGAACATCGTGCTGCTGCACGGGTTCGCGTGCTCGCTCGGATGGTGGGACAAGATGTCGCCGGCGCTGGCCCGGGACCACCATGTGATCGCGTTCGACCTGCTCGGCCACGGCGGGTCCGAGAAGCCGCGTGACGGCTACGGCATGGAGGAGCAGGCCCGGCGAGTGAGCGCCGCGCTCGACAAGCTCGGCGTGCGCCGCGCGGTGATCGTCGGCCATTCGATGGGCGGCGCGGTCGCGACCGCCCTGACCGAGATGCGCCGGCCGCTGGTGGAGTCGCTCGTGATACTCGACACCGGTCCCGACCGCAACGACGGGAGCCTGCCGTTCACCGCGCGGCTCGGCTTCGTGCCCGTGCTCGGCCAGGCGATCCGGCGCGTGGTGCCCGACAGCGCGATCCGCGACGGGCTCGGGTCCGCGTTCGCGCCCGGGTTCGACGTGCCCGATGCGTTCGTCGACGACTTCAGGGACATGACCTACAGCTCCTACGACGGCTCGCACGACGGCGCCGACTCGTACCGCGAGAAGTCAGGCCTGGACGACCGCCTGGCGGACGAGCAGGTCCCGCTGCTCGTGATCTTCGGGGCCGAGGACGACATCGCCGACCCGAAGTCGGCCCAGGACTACCGGAAGGTGCCGAACGCGCGCATCGTGATGCTCGACGGCGCCGGGCACTCGCCCCACGTCGAGAAGCCGGCCGCGACCGCGCGGCTGATCCGGAACTTCGCGGAGCAGCAGAGGCAGCGCTAGCCGGAGGCTGCGGCGTACCCCTCCGCGACCTTGTCCCAGTTCACGACGTTCCACCACGCGTCGATGTAGTCCGGGCGCTTGTTCTGGTACTTGAGGTAGTAGGCGTGCTCCCAGACGTCGACGCCGAGCAGCGGCGTCTGGCCGTCGGAGATCGGGTTGTCCTGGTTCGCGGTCGAGACCACGGCGAGGCCGCTGCCGTCGTGCACGAGCCATGACCACCCCGAGCCGAAGCGGTTCACACCGGCGTTCTTGAACTCCTCCTGGAAGCTCGAGAACGACCCGAACGCCGACCCGATCGCGCTCGCGAGGTCGCCCGAGGGCTCGCCGCCGCCGTCCGGGCTCATCCACTCCCAGAACAGCGAGTGGTTGTAGTGGCCGCCGCCGTTGTTGCGCACCGGCGTCGCCTTGTCGCCGAGCTTGTCGAGGTTCTTCAGCACGTCTTCGATCGGCTTGTCCGCCCAATCCGTTCCCTCGAGCGCCGCGTTCGCCTTGTCTACGTAGGCCTGGTGGTGCTTGTCGTGGTGGACGCGCATGGTCGCCTCGTCGATGTGGGGCTCGAGCGCGTTGTAGTCGTAGGGCAGGTCGGGAACGCTGTAGGGCATCGGTGGCTCCTTTGCGGGCTCGGTACGCGGGCGTCGAATCCTAGATGATCGGTTTCGACATCCGGCGGCGCATTCAGGCCACGGGCGCCGGCTGCCGTTCCGGTTCCGCCTCCACGTCCTTCTCGCCGAGCGCGCGCCAGCCGCCCTGGGGAGTGGACGGCCACCAGACCTTGTCGCCGATCAACTCGACGGCCGCGGGCACCATGATCGTGCGCACGACGAAGGTGTCGAGCAGGATGCCGACGGCGACCATGAAGCCGAGGTCGAACGCGAACGTGACCGGCAGCGTCATCAGCACCGAGAAGGTGCCCGCGAGGATCAGCCCGGCGCTGGTGATCACGGGCCCGGTGGCGTTGAGAGCCCGCAGCATCCCCTCGCGCGTGCCGAACCGGCGGGCCTCCTCGCGGACGCGGCTCATCAGGAAGATCGTGTAGTCGATGCCGAGCGCCACGAGGAAGATGAACGCGAAGGTGGGCAGGCCGTTGTCGACTCCCGCGTCCCCGACGACGAAGCGGAAGAACAGGATCGACAGGCCGAGGGTGCCGAAGAAGGACACGACCACGGATGCGATCAGGACGAGTGGAGCGACGAGCGCCTGGAGCAGGATCGCGAGGATCACGGCGATCACGGCCAGCGCGATCGGCACGATCAGCTTCAGGTCGCGGGTCGAGGCCTTGTCGTAGTCGAACTGGATCGCGGTGCCGCCGCCCGCGAGCGCCCGGGTGCCGGCGGGGACACCCTCGAGGCGGTGGCGCAGATCCTTGACCTGGTCGAGCGCCCCCTTCTTGTACGGGTCGTCCTGGAAGACGACGTCGAAGCGGGCGATCCGCCCGTCGCTGGAGCGCCCCTGAACGGGCGTGACCGACGCGACGCCCTCGTGGTCCGCGGCGAGCCGCCGTGCGACGGCCACGTCCGCCGGGCGCACGCGGCCGTCCTCGCGCTCGACGAGCACCGTCGTGGGGGACAGCGAGCCGGCCGGAAGCGCGCGTTCGAGAACCTTGAACCCGTCGACGCTGTCGGTCTGCTTCTTGAAGAAGGTGGTGGTGCTGTAGTCCTCCTTGTAGGCGAGCAGCCCGAGCGCGCCGCACGCGAACAGGAGCGTGGTCAGGCCGAGCGCCGTGCCGGGTCGCGTCAGTACGCGCTGTCCGATCCTGCCCCACACGCCGGGCCGCTCGGTGACGAGGTGCTCCGGGTCGTAGCCGACGATCTGCCTGCGCGGCCAGAACGCCCTGCGGCCGCCGACGGCGAGCATCGCGGGGAGCAGCGTGAGGCCGGCCACGAGCACACAGGCGACGCCGATCGCGGCAACCGGGCCGAGCGAGTGGATCGACCCGTTCTCGGCCACCAGCAGGACGAGCATCGAGATCGCCACCGTGAGCCCGCTCGCGAGGATCGCGGGGCCCGTGCGCGCCAGCGCGTGCGCCATCGCGTCGTGCTTGTCCTCCCACATGCGCAGCTCCTCGCGGTAGCGCGAGACGAGGAGCAGGCAGTAGTCGGTGCCCACGCCGAACATCAGCACCACGAAGATGCTCGTGGCGTTGTCGCTCACCGTCGCGCCGGACTTCGCGTAGAAGTAGATGAGGCCCTGGGCGACCGTGTAGGCGAAGCCGACCACGAGGATCGGCATCAACGCGATCGCAGGCGAGCGGTAGATCGCCCCGAGCAGGAAGAGCACGAGCAGCACGGTGACCAGCAGCAACTTCGCGTCGAGCGAGCCGAAGATCTCCTCGGCGTCGGTGTTGAAGCCCACGTCGCCGGTGAGGTACACGTCCAGGCCCGGCGGGACGTCCGTGTCGATCACCTTGCGCAGGTCCTTGCCCCAGTCCGCGACCTTGTCGTTGTTCTCGGGAAGCGTCACGACGGTGAACGCGACCTCGCCCTCCCTTGGCCACCTGGTTGGCCTCCTGGCCCGACCCGAAAGGCTGGGTGGGCGGCTGGACGACGGGAACCGTGACGGCCGCCCGCCGCGCGTCGCGCGCGATCTTGCGCTTGTCCTGGGCGTCGAGGCCTCCGGCGCGCCGGTAGACGACGAGCGCCTCCGTCGTCTTCCCCTCGGCGAAGCGGTCGTTCAGGAGACGCAGGACCTGCGTCGACTCCGCCTTGTCCGGGAGGAAGCTCTCGGTGTCGTTGTTCGTCTCGTCCGCGAGCTTGCTGCCCGGGCCCGAGAAGACGACAGCCAGGACCACCCAGAGGGCGAGCACGACCCACTTGGTGCGACGTCCGGTTACGAAGGCGGCAAGGGATCCCATGGAGACGCGGAGTGCGAGGGCGAAGCGCGCCGAGGTTACAGGAGTCGACTTGGGCCTCGCGTCAACGGGATCACGCGTAATCTTGCGTTCGTGAGCGTCCTCCCCGACCCGCTCGAGAAGGTCCTCGTGACCGGCCTGCGCAAGCTCCCGCCGCGCGTTCAGTTGCTGGCCGCGGGCGGTCGCCGGGTGCGCATCGACGGCCAGCAGCTCGACCCCGAGATCCAGCTGATGCTGACCCTTCTGAAACTCTTCGGCCGCGCGTCGTTCGAGGAGCTCCCGGTGCCCGAGGCGCGCGTCGAGATCCGCCGCGAGGCCGCGCTCTACTCCGGATCGCCGCTGGCGGTCGCGAGAGTCGAGACGCTGGAGGTGCCGGGCGCCGAGGGCCCGCTGGCTGCGCGCCTGTACGTTCCCGACGCGCTGCCCTCACCGGCCCCGCTGCTCGTCTACCTGCACGGCGGAGGGTGGGTCGTGGGCGACCTCGACACCCACGACCAGCCGTGCCGCTTCCTCGCGCGCGAGGCGCGTGTGCGGGTGCTCGCGGTCGACTACCGTCGCGCGCCCGAGCACCCCTTCCCCGCGCCGCTCGAGGACTGCCTGGCCGCAACCCGGTTCGCGATCGAGGAGGCCGAGCAACTCGGCGCGGACCCGGCACGGATCGCCGTGGGCGGCGACAGCGCGGGCGGCAACCTGAGCGCCGCGGTCGCGCGCCTGATGACGCTCGAGGAAGGTCCCGCTCCCGCCTTCCAACTCCTGATCTATCCCGTCACGGACCTTTCGCGCAAGCGTGAGTCCTACCGCCTGTTCCGCGAGGGCTTCTTCCTGACCGAGCGCCAGATGGACTGGTACCGCGAGCATTACCTGCCCGACGATTCCGCGGCCGCCGACCCGCGCGTGTCGCCGGTGCTGGCATCCGACCTCGCGGGCCTTCCGCCCGCGCACCTGGTGACGGCGGGCTTCGACGTGCTGCGCGACGAAGGCGAGGACTACGCCGGCCTGATGCGCGACGCCGGGGTGCCCGTGACCTTCATGCGCGAGCCCGGCCTGATCCACGGCTTCTCGCATGCGGCCGCCACGGGCGGCGCCCCGCGGCGCGCGATGCTGCGCATCGCCGCCGCGCTGCGGGCCGGCCTCGCGCAGGCCCACCGCGCCACGGAGGCGGCCGAGGGCGGCGCACGCCGGTCCCGCGGGGTCCCGTAGGGAGCGATACTGCACGCGTGACCTTCGACGAAGGCGTCGAGCTTGCGCGACGGTTCACGGCCAGCTGGGCCGACGGCGACCGCGAGAACCTGCTGTCCTGCGCCCACGAGGACATGGAGTTCGACTGGTCGGACTCCCGCAGCCCGTTTCGCGGGACCTATCTCGGGCACGCCGGGCTGCAGCGCCTGTGGGCCGAGATGTGGGAGGCGTGGTCCGAGATCTCGATCGACGTCCAGGAGGCCACCGAATGCGGCCCCGGCAGGCTCGTGACGGCGAACCTCGTGCGCGCCCGGGGCCGGGGCAGCGGAGTGACCACCGAGGCGCGCGGCGCGATCCTGTGGACCGTGGTCGACGGAAAGGTCCTGCGGGCCAAGCTGTTCCAGGAGCCGGAACAGGCCCTCGCGGCTTGCTAATCGGGGCGCCCGGATTTGAACCGGGGACCTCACCGACCCGAACGGTGCGCGCTACCAGGCTGCGCTACGCCCCGAGGCGTTTGCTGCAGCGCCAATCGTAGACGCTAGCCGGCGACGGCCTTGTAATAGCGGACCGCCAGACCCGTCATCAGCGTCTCGAAGCACTGCTCGAGCGTGAGGCCGTTCGAATCGGCGAAGGACCGGATGCCCTGGTCCTCGATCGACTCGCTCTGCGCGATCACCTCGTCCACCAGCTCGGGATGCTGGTCGGAGAAGTACGCCCCCATCGAGTAGAGGCTCGTGTCCATGAGGGACTCGAGAAAGGTGTCGCCGTTGCGCCCCTCCATCGGAGCGCAGCGTACCTATTGAGGTCGCTGCGCGGTGGAGCCCCGGGCCCGGGCGCGGCTAGGGAAGCAAGGTCGGGACCGCGAGCCCCGTCGGCCCGGCGGGCAGCTGCGTCGGCGGGAGGCCCACCGGCGGCGAGACGCCGGCGCCGTTCCCGTCCTTCTTGACCTTGACCTTCGGAAGCTTCTGCTTGACGCCGTCGACGATCTTCGGGGGCTTCACCTTGGTCGCCTTCTCGAGCGCCTTCTGCTCGGCCTTGATCTGGTTCTTGACCTTCGCGGGAGCCTGCCCGACGGCCCCGCCCACGTCCTGGACGGTCTTGTCGACCGTCTTGACGGTGCCGCCGTTGCCCTTGCCGACATCACCCAGCGTCCCTCCGGGGATGGCCCCGAGGCCGCCCACCGGCTGCCCGCCCGGGGCCGTGCCGGCGGGTCCGCCCGGACCCACGAGCGCGCCGGGTCCCGCCGGGCCGCCCTGGCCCGGGGCAGCCCCGGCCGCGCCCGGCTGGGCGGCGGCACCCATGAGGGGGTTGCCGGCGCCGTCGAACGCCTGGCCTGCGGCCGTGCCGCCCGTGCCCCCGCGCCCGCCGGTGGCGTCATCGGCACCGCGCCCGCCGCCGGCCTCCGCGGACGACGTGGAGCCGCCCACGAGCGGCAGCTCGCCGCGCACGGCCTTGTTGGTGACGCCGACGCCGCCCGCGCAGATCGCGGCGGCGGCCACCACCGCGGCCGTCTTCGCAGCGAGGGTCGAGCCGTGCTCGGAGCCGAGCTGCGCCGCCGGCGCAAGCAGGCCCGGGTCCTCGATGCGGCGCCGCAGGAACGCCGGGAGCGGCAGCAGCGCCGCGGCGCGGTGCAGCGGGCTCCGCCGCGGGCCGAGCACGAGGGAGTCCAGGCCGAGTGCGACGGCGGCGCGGCGGCAGGACTTGCAGTGGTGGAGGTGACTCGACAGCCGCCGGCGCTCGCGCGCCCGTGCGGTGCCGTCCGCGATCGACTCCATGGTCGCGCGCATGCCCTGGCAGCGCGCGCCGGTGTCGATCTCGTCGAATCCGCTGCGCAGCCGCCGGCGGGCGCGGAAGAGCATGCTCTCCACCGCCCCCCGCGTCAGACCCATCCGGTTGCCGATGCTGTCGTAGGACAGGCCCTCGAGCTCCCGCATCACCAGGATCTGGTGCTGCGAGCGGGGAAGGTCGTCGAACGCCATGCGCAGCGACTCGAGCTCGTGCCGGCGTGCCACGGTCGCGTCCGTTCCCGCCGCCTTCTGCGAGATGCGGCCCTCCTCGGCCGGGCTGAAGTCGTCGGAGTCGATCGACACCTCCTGCGCGCGGCGCGCGCGGCGGATGTGGTCGATGCAGGCGTTCTTGGCGATCTCGTGGATCCAGGGCCGGAAGGCGATCTCCTGGTCCGAGCGGCGCAGCGCGCGCAGGGCCGACATGAAGGCCTCCTGCACGATGTCCTCGGCGCGGCCGTGATCGGACACCATGCCGCGCACGTAGCCCACCACGCGGTCGCGGTAACGACGGAAGAGGGCCTCGAACGCCTCGTCGCTGCCCGCTCGGGCGGCGGCCACGAGTTGCTCGTCGGTCGCCTCTGTCGCTGTCGCCGCCAGCAGGGGTTTCAACGCTCCCGTGCCTCCTGGATAGGTCCCTATGGGTGGGCGCGAAGAATTCCCCGCGCCACCGGGTTGGTATACCCAGGCCCGGACATTAGTACGCACCCGCACCGCGGGCGCAGGTCGGCCCCCGCTCAAGTAACGCTTGACACGTCCGTCTGGCGCGGTATAAGGGAGTCGTCGCGCCCGGATCGAGGGGTCGCGCCAGGCCCGTGTGAGATCCGGCTTTCAGGCTACGAGAGGGGAAAGTTTTGGCAAATCACCTGACGCCTACCGAGCTGGCAAGGGAAGCGGGGATGGAGCGCCGCGAGGTCATCTCCAAGTGCATGGAGATGGGCGTGCCGATCTTCCAGGGCAAGATCGACAAGACCCTGTTCCTCGCATCCTTGAAGGAGAGCCAGGTCCAGCCGCACGGCCAGGTGGCACAGGCGTAGCGCCCTTCCGCCCGCGGGCGGTCGCGACGAGCGTGTCCGGCGTGCTCGTCCCCTTTCAAGTGCCTGCAAGGACGCAACGTCTCGCCCGGCGAGTGGCTCGCGCCGGATACAATCGTCGCGTTCCGGGGAGTGAGGCTCCCCGCTGAAACGAGGCGAGGAGGAATCGATGGAGGCCCAGACGGCCACGACCCCCCAGTCCGCGGCGACCGGGTCGAACACGCTGGCGGACCTGCTTTCACTGGCCGTCGAGAAGCACGCCGACAAGGTCGCGCAGAGGTACAAGGACCAGTCGAAGGGCGAGTGGGTCGACGTTTCCTACCCGGAGCTGGGCGAGATCACGAAGGAGATCTCGCTCGGGTTGCAGGACCTCGGCATCGAGCGCGGGGACAAGGTCGGCATCCTCTCCAACACGCGGCCCGAGTGGACGTACTCGGACTTCGCCATCCTGGGCGCCGGCGGCACCGTGGTGCCGATCTACCAGACGAACTCGCCCGAGGAGTGCCAGTACGTGCTCGAGCACTCCGAGTCGACCGCGGTGATCCTCGAGGACCAGAGCCAGCTCGACAAGATCCGCAAGGTCAAGGCCATGCTGCCGAAGCTGCAGCACGTGATCTCGATGGAGCCGCTCGACGGCGACGACTCGATCAGCCTCGACGAGCTGCGCGAACGCGGCCGCACCCGCTCCGACGAGGACTACCGCCGGCGCATCGCAACGGTGGAGCCCTCGGACGTCGCGACCTACATCTACACGTCGGGCACGACCGGCCCGCCCAAGGGCTGCGTGATCGACCACCAGAACTGGCGCGACATGCTCGACATGGTCGAGACGCAGAACGTCCTGATGGAGAACGAGATCGCGTACCTCTTCCTGCCGCTTGCGCACGCCTTCGCGCGCCTGATCCAGCTCGGCTCGATCGACGTGGGCGCCACGATCGTCTACTGGGAGCGCGACGCGCAGAAGATCATCCCGAACCTGATGGAGGTGAAGCCGACGTACTTCCCGTCGGTGCCCCGCATGTTCGAGAAGATCTACTCGCTGGCGATCTCGAACGCGCCCGACAAGGCGCAGCTCGAGCAGGCCGTGCGAGCTGGGGATGAAGGTCCGCGCAGATGCAGGCCCGCGGCGAGACGGTGCCGCCCGAGCTGCAGGAGGCGTTCGACAAGGCCGACGCCGCGCTCTTCCAGAACGTGCGCAACATCTTCGGCGGCCGGATCAAGCAGGCGGTCACCGGGGCGGCGCCGATCGCGAAGGAGATCCTCGAGTTCTTCTACGCGTGCGGCGTGCTCGTGCTCGAGGGCTGGGGCATGACCGAGACCTCGACCGCGGCGACGTGCAACACGGCGGAGCAGTTCCGCTTCGGGTCCGTCGGCAAGCCGTTCCCCGGCGTCGAGATCAAGATCGCCGACGACGGCGAGATCCTGGCCCGCGGGCGCGAACATCTTCCGGGGCTACTACAAGAACCCGGACGCGACCAGCGAGACGATCGTCGACGGCTGGCTGCACACCGGCGACATCGGCCGCGTCGACGAGGACGGCTTCCTCTACATCACCGGCCGCAAGAAGGACATCATCATCACGGCGGGCGGCAAGAACATCACGCCCGCGAACCTCGAGAACGGGTTGAAGCAGAACCAGTACATCTCGCAGGCCGTGGTGCACGGCGACCGCCGGCCGTTCCTGTCCGCGCTGATCACGCTCGACCCCGAGGAGATCGTGCCGTGGGCCCAGAAGCAGGGCATCGACGACACGGACATGGCCTCACTGGCCGAGAACGAGAAGGTGCGCGCGCTCGTGCAGGAGGCGGTCGACACCGTCAACGAGAAGGTGGCGCGCGTCGAGGAGGTCAAGAAGTTCACGATCCTGCCGCACGACCTGACGCAGGAGACCGGGGAGCTGACCCCGACGCTGAAGGTCAAGCGCAACGTCGTGAACGAGAAGTACGCGGGCGAGCTCGACGCGATGTATCAGAAATAGATCGAGTTTTGCTTAGCCGCAAAACTCGGTCTGGCCGTGGGTCCGGCTAGCTGCCGCTTTGGCGTAGCAGGGCGCCGGTGGTCTGCTCGAGGATGCGGCGCCAGGCGGTCGTGCGCTCGCGCTGTTCCTCGGCCTGGCGCAGGATCTTGGTGACGCGGCGCGCCGAGATCTCGATGCCGTGCTTCTCGCAGATCTGCTTGTAGTGGCGGTAGTCCTGTGCCAGCCGCAGTGTCACGGACTCGAAGCCGTGTCGCGCGATCTCGATCCGCGAGGAGTAGTTCATGATGCTCGTCCCGAACATCAGCTCGTCGTTCGGGTCGGGCTCGATCAGGATGATGTCCACGCCCGGGTAGCGCTCCCGCCAGTGCTTCACGTGCTCGTGGAGCCGTGCGTGGGCGAGGAGCTTGAACGCCTGGTAGCCGACCTGGGGGTAGCCCATGTCGGACACGCGCCGCACGCGACTGCCGAAGATCGTCGGGATGCGCTTCTGGAAGTCGTTCACGTAGGGAACGAGCGGGTTGATCACGATGATGAACTTCGCGCCCTGCTCGACCGCGACGTCGACGTTGGTGGTCGAGCGGATGCCGCCGTCGATCAACTGGCGGCCGCGACACTCGACGGGCCGGTAGACCATCGGCAGCGCGGCCGACGCCGAGACGGCCTTCGAGATCGGCACGTCGTCCCATCCCGGCGAGCCGAACACGATGCGCTCACAGGTGTCGAGGTCGGTCGCGATCAGGTACAGCTCCGCCTCCAGCAGCCGGAAGTCGTCGGTGCGATCGCTCTCGAGGAACGCGTCGCGGATGTACTGCTCGATGCCGGACCCGCTGTAGAGGCCCGACGGCAGCGCCTCCGCCAGGCCGGTGAAGACGTCCATCAGCGACACCTCGCGCCAGCGGCCGGCGAGGCTGCGGGCGAGGCCGGCGAGGCGCAGCGGCATCAGCAGGGCACGTGTCGCGAAGTCCGCGTAGTTGGGGCGCAGCAACGCGCCGAGGTCGACGTCCTGGAACGGCGTCGGCACCTGGCGGTTGACCACGCGGGACATCTCCTCCGGGGTGAGGCCGGCCGCGAGCAGGCCCGCGACGAACGATCCCGCGCTCGTTCCCACGTAGATGTCGAACTCGTTGACGGTGCGGTTGACGCTCAGCAGGTCGAGCGCGCGCAGCGCCCCGATCTCGTAGACGCCCCCGGTGAAGCCCCCGCCGCCGAGCACGAGCGCCGTCTTGGAGCGACCACCGCGCCGCCGCTGGGCTTTCTGGATGCTCGACCGCTTCGGTCCGGGGGTCCCCGGTGCCGAGGATTCGAGTTCGACGACGTCTCCCATGGAGTGAACGGACTTATACCAGGGACGTAGCGACCGGCCGTTCAGTAAGTGGCGATCCGGACATGGCGCCGGTACCCTTCCCGCCAGTCAACGCTTTGGAGGGAAATGACCACGCTCAGCTCCCGTATCGAACTCGCAGACTTCTTCGCGGAGACCGCCGACCCGGCCCTGATGGAGTCGGCCGACCGCGGCCGCACGGAGCTGCTCGACTACCGCCAGCTGTACGAGCTGTGGGAGCGCCAGCAGTGGCAGACGCAGGAGCTCGACTTCAGCGAGGACCGCGAGCATTGGCGCGGGTTCCCCGACGAGGAGCGCTTCCAGCGCATGTACGGGCTGTCGGCGTTCTTCATCGGCGAGCAGAAGGTGACCGAGGAGCTCGGCCCGATGATGCGCGCCGCGCCCACGAAGGACATGCAGGTGTTCCTCGCCACACAGATCGCCGACGAGGCTCGCCACGTGCGCTTCTTCGACCGCTTCTACGCCGAGGTCGGGGTGCTCGACTCGGACTCGCTCGCGACGCGGCTGAAGGAGACCGAGCGAGCACCTCAATCCGGCCTTCAACGTGCTGTTCGACGAGATGCTCGGCTCGCGTGTGCGCACGCTCGCGAACGACCCGACGAACATCACGGCGCTGATCGAGGCCGTGACGCTCTACCACATGGTGATCGAGGGGATGCTCGCCCTGACGGGCCAGCACTACATCATCGACTTCAACGAGCGTGAGGGAACGCTGCCGGGGTTCGTGCGCGGCTTCAACTTCGTCGCGCGCGACGAGCACCGCCACGTCGCGTTCGGGGCGCGCTTCCTGCGTGACGCCGTCGCGGAGAACCCCGACCACAAGGCCACGATCCAGCGCACGCTCGAGGAGGCGCTGGAGGTCGCCGACGCCGTCCTCACCCCGCCGTGGGCGGAGGGCCAGGAGGACTACGAGTTCTTCGGGGTGAGCGTGGACGAGACGCGGGGCTTCGCCGCGCAGGCGCTGACGCGGCGCCTGAAGGTGATCGGGCTGGTGCCGGCCGCCGCCTGACGGCTCGCCGCGCGCTGCGGTCCCGGGAGGCGGGAAAAGGCTCGCATCGTCCCGGGGTCCTGGCCTACGATGGCTCTTGCGCCTTCGGGGAGGAAGGCGCAGCAGCAGCCGCCAATTGTCTCGCGAGGGTGAAAGCCGGCCCTCGACAACGCCGTCACCACGGAAGCCGACAACCGTCTGGCAGGCCTCGGCCTGCTCGTCCGCGGGCGCCACGCCCTGTACGTGAGCGCCCTCGCCGCGCTGCTCGAAAGCCGCGGCGCCCGGGTATGGGAGGCGCACGACAACTCGCCTCCGCGGGTCCCCCGCGGCGCGGTCGTAGCGATCCTCGAGTCACCGTCCCCGTCGGATCTGCGCGCCGTGGCGAGCGCCGGACCGGCGGTGATCGTCCTGGCCGAACGCGCGCAGCCCGATGACGCGCTCGCGGCTGCGCAGATGGGAGCCCGCGCCCTGCTCGCCAAGAACTGCACCCTCGCGGAGCTCACCGTTGCTATAAGGAACGCCACCGCTGGTGGCGGGGCGCCGCGGCGCCCATCGCTAACCCCCCGCCAGCGAGAGGTGCTGGAACTGATCGTCGCGGGTCTCGACAATGCTCAGATCGCGTCCCGTCTGGGAGTGTCCGAGCGCACCGTCAGGGCCCACGTGTCGAACGTGCTGGAGCGGACCGGTGCGGTGAATCGCACCCAGGCGGCGGTCGCGGCCGTCCAGCGCGGGTGGCTCGCGACCTTCCTGCTGGCCCTCGTGCTGGTCCTGGCCGTTGCGGGCGCCGCGAGCGCCGGGGCGGCGGTGCGGGACCCGGCGAAGCTGCGGGCCGCGCTCGCGCGTGAGATGGGCGCCGCCGGCGGTGCATCGGGCGCCTGGGTCTACGACGGAGGGTCTGGCCGCACGGTCTTCAAGTGGAAGTCCGGCGCAGCGTCGCGTTCCCGCCTCCGTGCAGAAGCTGGTCACGACGGCGACGGCGCTCGACCGGCTCGGGCCCGAAGCGCGCTTCGAGACCGCCGTGCTCGCCGACGGCGGCGTCGCCGAGGGCACCCTCGACGGTGACCTGTACCTGCGGGGTTCCGGCGACCCCACGTTCGGCAGCGCCGCGCTCGACCGGCTCGCAGGGCTCGTCGCGGACACCGGCCTCGAGCGCGTGAACGGGCGAGTGTGGGGCGACGAGAGCTTCTTCGACCGCCTGCGCGGCGGCCCGTCGAGCCGTTTCGGCATCTCGCCGTACGTCGGGCCCCTTTCGGCGCTCGCCTTCAACCACGGCACGCTGCTGCCCTTCGGCCGGGGCTGGCAGCGAGACCCACCGACCTTCGCTGCCGAGCGGCTGCGGGTCTCCCTGCGGCGTGCGGAGGTCACGGTGGCGAAGCAGGCACGCGCGGGGAGCGCTCCCGAGGTCGCCCAGACGATCGCGTCGGTCGAGTCCCCGCCGCTCGCGAGCATCGTGCGCCACACGAACCAGGTCTCCGACAACTACTACGCCGAGATGCTGCTGAAGGGCGTCGGCGCGCGCTCCGGCAGTGTCGGCTCCACCTCGGCCGGGGCGCGTGTCGCGCGGTCGTTCGCACGCGAGGCCGGGTTCAGCGCGAAGGTGGCCGACGGCTCGGGCCTTTCGCGCGCGAACCTCGTCTCCCCGCGCGACGTCGGGCGCCTGCTCCTCGACGCGCGCGCCGAGCCCTGGTTCGACTCCTTCTACCGGTCCCTTCCGCTCGCCGGGAAGACCGGCACGCTGCACAAGCGAATGCGAGGCACGCGCGCCTCGGGGCGCTGCCGGGCGAAGACGGGCACGCTGTCCGGCGTGACCGCGCTCGCCGGGTACTGCCGGGCGCCGGACGGGGACACGGTGACGTTCGCGGTGCTGATGAACCGCATCAACGTGTTCGCGGGCCGCCGCGCGCAGGACCGCATCGCCGCGCTGCTCGCCTCCTACGCCGGCCCCCAGAGCGCCGCGCAGGCCCGCTGGGCTCGCCCGCCCGCACCCCGAAACCGGGGTGGGCTGCCGATGTAGCGCGTGGCACTACAAACGCGGACCACCTCGCTACGAGGAGCCGAGCAGGCGCTCGAGCTCCGCTTCGTCGATCACCGGCCGGCCGAGCTCCCGCGCACGCTCGAGCTTCGACCCGGCCTCCTCGCCCGCGACCACGAAGTCGGTCTTGCCTGAGACCGACCCCGTCACCTTCCCTCCGGCCGCCGTGATGCGCTCGGTCGCCTCGTCGCGCGACATCCCCCCGAGCGTGCCGGTCAGGACGAACGTGGTGCCCTCGAGGGTGAGGCCGCCTCCCCCGTCGCGACCCGCCCGCTCCTGCTCCAGGTTGAGGCCGGCCCGCGCGCAAGTCGTCGACCAGCTGCACGTTGCGCGGCTCGTCGAGGGTCTCCCGGATCAGCGCGGCGAGCACGGGCCCGATGCCCTCGACCGCGACGATCTCCTCCTCGGAGGCGTCGATCAGCGCTTCCATGGAGCCGAAGTGCGACGCCAGCGCCCGCGCGTTGACGCCGCCGATGCCGGGGATGCCGATCCCGTACAGGACGCGGTGGAAGGGCTGGCGCTTGGAGGCCTCGATCGCGGCGATCAGGTTCTCCGCGGACCGGCGCTGGAAGCCCTCCAGCGGCTCGAGCTGCTCGACCGACAGCCCGTAGATGTCGGGCAGCGCCCGCACCAGGCCCTCCGCGTAGAACCGCAGCACGAGCTTCTCGCCGAACCCCTCGATGTCCATCGCGCCGCGGCTCACGAAGTGCTTGAGCGCCTGGACGATCTGACCGGGACAGTCCTTGCGGTTCGGGCACCGGGTCCAGACCTCGCCCTCGGGCTTGACCGTCGGCGTGCCGCATTCGGGGCATTTCCTGGGAGGCCGGTAGCGCTTCTCCTTGCCGGTGCGCCGCTGCGTCACCGGTGAGACGACCTGCGGGATCACGTCCCCGGCGCGCATCACGACCACCTGGTCGCCCTCGCGGATGTCCTTGCGCGCGATGTCCTCCTCGTTGTGGAGCGTGGCCTTGCTGACCGTGACGCCGCCGATCTGGACCGGGTCGAGGATCGCGAACGGGATGATGTTCCCGGTCCGACCCACGTTGACCGCGATCTTCTCGAGCGTCGTGACCGCGGTCGTGGGAGCGAACTTGAACGCGATCGCCCAGCGCGGCTCACGGCCCACGACGCCGAGCGCCTCCTGGACGTCGTACTCGTCGATCTTCACGACCACGCCGTCGATCTCGAAGTCGAGCTCGTCGCGGCGGTCCTCCCAGCGCCGGCATGCCGCCAGCACCGAGTCGATCCGATCGTGGGACTCGACCTCGCGGTTCACCTTGAAGCCGTGATCTCGCAGCCACGCGAGTGACTCCGAATGCCGTTCGTGCCCGAGGCCCTCGGACGCGCCGACGCCGTAGCACCAGATCGAAAGCGGTCGCGAGCGGGTGACCTCGGGGTCGAGCATGCGCAGCGAGCCGGCAGCCGCGTTGCGTGGGTTGGCGAACGTCTTCTGGCCGGCGGCCGCCTGCTGCTCGTTGAGGCGCGCGAAGTCTGCGAGCGGGAGGTAGACCTCGCCGCGCACCTCGACCAGCGGCGGCGCGTCACGATCGATCCGCGGCGGGATGTCGCCGATCGTCCTCAGGTTCCGGGTGACGTCCTCGCCGATCTCGCCGTCGCCGCGGGTGGCGCCCCGCACCAGGGCGCCGTTCTCGTAGACGAGCGAGACCGCGAGCCCGTCCACCTTGGGCTCGGTCACGTACGTCACCCGCCGGTCGGTGAGATCACGCTTTGCGAGGAGGTTGCGGAACCGATGCTCCCAGGCGAGCAACTCGTCCTCGTCGCGCGCGTTCGCCAGCGAGAGCATCGGCAGCAGGTGGCGGACCTGGCCGAAGCGCTCGAGCGGGCGGCCGCCGACCCGCTGCGTGGGCGAGTCCGAGGTCACCAGCTCGGGATGCTCCTCCTCGAGCGCGCGCAGCTCGCGCATCAGGTCGTCGTACTCGGTGTCCGATATCTCGGGATCGTCGAGTACGTAGTAGCGGTGGTCGTGGTACTCGATCTGGCGGCGCAGCTCCTCCGCGCGCGCGGCCGGGTCCGGGGCCCTGCGCCCTGCCTTGGCCATCAGGAGGAAGCGGGCGCCTCGCGCTCCAGCAGGCCCGACAGGTCCCAGCCCTCGAGCTGCTCCATGCTGCCGAGGTCGGTCAGGTCGAAGTGGAGCGGGGTGACCGAGATCGTGTCCGCGTCGATCGCGGCGAAGTCGGTCCCGTCCTCGGCATGGTAGGAGGGATCGTCGCCGTAGATCCGGTAGCGCTTGCGCCGTCCGCCCTCGCCGTCCTCCCCGGTCAGCTCGAGCCGGTCGCGGTAGATGCGCTTCCCCATCCGGGTCACGCGCGCGCCGGCCAGCTCCCCGAGCGGGACGGCGGGGCAGTTGAGGTTCAGCAGCGTGCCCGGCGCGAGCGGGCGCTCGGGCAGCATCTCGACGAGGCGCGCCGTGAACGTCGCCGCCGCCGTGAAGTCGAACTCCCTCCCCAGCCGGAAGTCCATCTCGCGCTTCTGGGACTGCTGCGAGACGGCGATCGCGGGGAGCCCCAGCACGACCCCTTCGAGGGCCGCCGCGACGGTGCCCGAGTAGGTGATGTCGTCGCCCAGGTTGGCCCCATGATTGATCCCGGAGACGATCAGCTCAGGGGGATCGCCGATCAGGCCGAGGGTGGCAAAGCGCACGCAGTCCACCGGCGTGCCGTCTGTCGCAAACCCCCTCGTGCCGTCTCCGAACTCGATCTCCTCGACCCAAAGCGGCTGCCGCGTCGTGATGCTGCGGGCGCTCGCCGAGCGGTTGGAGTCGGGCGCGATCACGGCCAGGTCCACACCAGGGACCCGCAGCAGCGCGCGCCGCAGCTCGTTCAGCCCGGTGGCCTGGATCCCGTCGTCGTTGGTGAGCAGCACTCTCATCGGGTCGAAAGCATGTTAGTGAGGGGCGAACGGCGGCCCGTGGGCGCCTCCCGCGCAAACACGGAATGCGTCCATTCCCCGTATATGTGTCGAGAACGGGGGATCTCGGCTGACAATTTCCGTCGAGTGGGACGAAGCTGTCCGTGGCCCATCATCGAGACACGGCCCGCCACGGAAGTGCGAGCACATCGAGACACGGACAGCTCCCCCTCTGCCTGCAGCCGCCCGCTGCCAGGCGCGATTCGCCGCCTGCGCGGCGAGCGCGGCGTGAGCCTGATCGAGTTGCTGGTGGTGCTGCCGATGCTCGCGATCGTGCTGCTCGGGATCTACGCGCTCTACAACGTCGGGGCGAAGAGCCAGCAGGAGACCAACAATCGCGTCCGCGCCCTGATCCAGGAGCAGAGCGGAGTCGAGCGGATGACGCGCGAGATGCGCCAGGCGACGTCGATCACCCCGGTCTCGTCGCAGATCATCGACGGGACCACCTGGGTGCGTCCCTCGGGCGGCGGGCCCTCCGTGCAGCGGCGCGTGCGCTACGACTGCTCGACCGGCACCTGCAACCGGTACGAGGGCGCCGTCGGCGGCGCGCTCAGCACCGGGCCGGTGCCGATCATCACGAACCTCCAGAACGCCGACGTCTTCTCGCTCGAGCCGAACTCGATCGACCCGACCTATGTCGTCACGCGGTTCGAGGTGCAGGTCCAGGGCGCGAGCAACCCCATCACCTTCGACGGCGGCTTTGCCCTCAGGAACCTCGCGGCGGACGGGACATGATCAAGCGCTTCTTCGACACGCGACCGTCCGTCCCCGGCCTCGGAGAGCGGGTTCTCGCTGATCGAGCTGCTCCTCGCCGTGGCGCTCAGCGCCGTCGGCGTGGCGGCCACGATCGGGGTGTTCGGCGCGTCCAACCGCACCACGCTGGCGGCCCAGCAGGGCCAGGTCGGGGCCCAGCAGGCGCAGGCCGAGATCGACCGCCTCAGCAAGCTGCGGTACGGCCAGCTCGCGCTGACCTCGACCCCGACGAACTCGACCGACCCGCTGAACCCGAACAACCGCGTGAGCGGCGGCAACTTCAACGTCCGCGCGGGCCTCACCGAGGCGCTCGTGACGACCGCCGGCGAGGGCGAGACCGCACAGGTCGACCCGGGCCCCGACAACTTCGACGTCGGCTCCGGCGGCTCGACGATCACCGGCAAGATCTACCGCTACGTCTCGTGGCGCGACGAGAACTGCCCCGCGACCATCTGCGACGGGACCGAGAACACGAAGCGCGTGACCGTGGCCGTCACGGTCGACCCGCAGGGCAACAACGTGCAGCGGGTGCCCGTGTGGTTCTCGACCGTGATCTCGGACCCGAGCGCCGCGCCCGAGGGCTACACCGGGAACCGCCGGCGGCACGGGCGGCGGCGGCAGCAGCACGAGCGCGCAGATCTTCTACCTGTACGACACCCCGTGCGGGCAGACGACGCGTCAGACTCCGAGCGCCAATCACTACACCCGCAGCACCGCGCAGACAAGCCCGTCCTCCTCCAGCTACTCCACCTGCGCGAACAGCGATCCGATGAAGCAGCCGGACCTGATGTGGACCGAGCCGCCGGGCGGCAGCGACCCGCCCGTGTACGAGTACTCCGCCGACCTCGGCGGCGACTACCCCGGCGGCCTGGCCATGATGCGCAAGGGCAGCAGCTGCGTCACGAACTACTCGGCGGCCAACGCATCGAACACCGCGGTGCCGAACAAGTGGTCGGTGCACGCATGGGCGACGAACGAGTTCGACGACGCCTTCCATCTCAGCGGGCGCGCCACCGTGTCGCATCTTCACGACGACGCTCGGCGGCCTGTCCGGCCGCGGGTTCCTGTGCGCGACGCTGATCGAGCGCACCGAGAGCGGCGGAATCGCCTCCGACACCACGATCGCCTCGACCACCTTCGACGCCGCGAGCTGGCCCACGACCACCCGCCGGCTGAGCTTCACCTTCACCGTCTCGCCGCAGGTGGACATCGACGAGGACCATCGTCTCGTGCTCGTGCTGCAGGTGCGCGGCGAGTCGGCCAACGACCTCGCGATCCTCTACGACCACCCCGACTACAAGTCGCTGCTCGAGCTCGAGACCAGCACGCCCTTCTAGGAGCCATGCCGATGCTCTTCTCTCGCTTCACGGACGAACGCGGAGTCGCCCTCCCGGTGGCGCTCGCCGTGCTGTTCGTGGTCGCGGGCCTCGCCACGGTCGCGGCCCGCGCGGGCATCGTCTCGAGCAACCAGTCCTTTCGCGACAAGAACGCCAAGCGCGCCGCCCAGGCGGCGAACGCGGGCCTCCAGGCGGCCGTCTACCAGACCAACCTGTTGCAGCCGAGCGATACGCAGTGCGTCCTGAAGAACGCCTCGACCGGAGCCCTGACCAACGGGGCGACATCGAGCGGGTGGTGCACGGCGCAGACCGAGGACCTCGGCGACGGCGCGAGCTACAGCATGCAGATCTCCGCCGCGGGCACCCCCATCACCACGAGCAGCGGCCTCGTCGTACGGCAGCGGACGGTCGTGTCGACGGGCATCGTCAACGGGGTGCGCCGGCGCGCCGCGGTCACGGTCAGCGCGGGAACGGGCACGTCCGATATTCCCACCCGGCTACGTGATCGCCGTCCGTGACGCGGTCGACCTCATGAACAACGCGATCTTCAACGGCCACATCGGGTCCAACGGGACAGTCAAGATCAAGAACAACGCGAGTGTCTGCGGCGACGTGATGGCCGGGCCCGGGAAGCCGCTGCCGAGCATCGGCAGCAACTTCACGCAGTGCGCCGGGTACAAGGTCGGCAACCTCTCCGAGCAGTTCGACCTCCAGCCGGTGGACCTCAGCGGTCCGAGGGCCACGAACGACAACGGCGCGGCTGTCGAACCTCAACTCCGCGGGCAAGGACACCTGCTCGAACTGCAGCAAGATCTCCTGGAACGCAAGCGACCCGCGTGCTCAACATCACGGGTGGGACCCTGACGTTGAGCGGCGACACCTACCTGCTCTGCCGCCTCAACTTCACGAGCGGGACCCTGCAGATCCCCTACCGGACCACGCCGCTGTCGATCTACATCGACACTCCGGAGAACTGCGGCGGCACGACCGGCATGGGCTCCGTCGTCTGGGACGGCGACATCGAGAACCTCTACTCGCCGGCCCATGCGCTCAAGCTGATCATGGGCGGCAGCGCGACCAAGGCGACGACCCTCGACCTGCCCCCGAGCACCACGAGCAGCCCGGTCGGCGTCTACGCACCGAACACCGACGGTCAACCAGAAGAACAACGTCGAGTTCGTCGGCGCGATCGTGGCGAAGTCCCTGACCTTGCATGAACAACGCCGTGTTCAGCTGGCACTCGTCGATCAACGGCCTCGTCAGCGGAACCGACATCCGCTTCTACCAGGCGACGACGGGCAGCTACAAGGAGTGCACCAGCGCTCCGGCCGGCGCGGCCGCACCCACCGACGGCTGCTGACTAGATCAACCGTTTAGCCGGGGCACCGGCCAAGCGTTGAGCCTGGACGCTCCGCGCTCTCTCTCGGGAGCGTCCAGGTCGAAGCATCTGCTGGGAAAGACATGCCCAGGGCGCCCAGCAGAGACGAAGCAGGCTTCACCCTCATCGAGGTGCTGATCGCGGTCACGGTGATGTCGTTCGGCGTCGCGGCCACGATGAAGGTGTTCGGCTCCGCGGACCGCACGGCGCTGAGCGCACAGGCGCAGCACGTGGCCGTCCAGCAGGCGCAGGCCGAGCTCGAGCGGCTTTCGACCCTCGCCTACGGAGAGCTCGCCCTCACCTCGAGCCCCGTGTCCTCGAGCGACCCCCTGCACCCCGGCTCCAAGGTGTCCGGCACGTCGTTCACCGTCCGCTCCGGCTTCTCGGAGCCGCTCGTGCTGACGGCCGGGGAGGGGGCGAGCCCGCGCGTCGAGCCCGGGCCGCAGACGTTCGCCGTCGGCACCGCGGGAGGAACCATCACCGGCAAGCTCTACCGCTACGTGAGCTGGCGCGACGAGACCTGTCCGCTCTCCCTGTGCGACGGCGGCGAGAACACCAAGCGACTGACGGTCGCCGCGGCGCTCGATCCGGCGTTCCGCCCGACCCGCAGGCCGCCCGTGTGGGTCTCGACGATCGTGGCCGACCCGGCGACCGTGCCCCCCGGCACGCAGGCGCCCCCCGGCGGCGCGCCGGGCGGAGGCGAGCCCGGTCACCGCGCAGTCCTTCTACTTGTACGACACGCCCTGCGGGCAGGGCACACGCCAGGCGCAGACTGGGAGCCACCCGGTGCGCAACACAGCCGCCCATGGAGACGCCGCGGACGACAACTCGACGTGCGAGCACCCCAGCCCGCAGAAGCAGCCCGACCTGATGGCCGCGAGCGCCCCGCCCGGCGACCCGAGCACGCCGCTGTTCGAGTACTCGAGCGACCTCGCCGGCACATACGACGGCGGGCTCGCCACGGCGAGGGCCGGTACCAGCTGCGTGCACTCCTACCCATCCGCGCAGGCCGACGACCCGCAGGGCCCGAGCAAGTGGAGCGTGCACGCGTGGAGCACCGGGGCCCTGCCCCAGCTCTTCCACCTCGACGGCCAGGTGACCGTGTCGCTCTTCACGGCGACGCTCGCGGGAGCCAGCGCGTCGGGCAGGCTGTGCGCCACCTTGGTTGACCGCACCGCCGAGGGGGGAATCCCATCCGACCGGGTGATCGGGGAGGCCACCTACGACCTCTCTCAATGGCCGCGCTCCGTGCGCCGCGTGACGTTCACGTTCCACCTTCCGCAGGCCGAGGACCTCGAAGCCGGCCATCGCCTCGTGCTCGCGCTGCACGCCCGCCAGGAATCGACCGGCGACCTGCTGTTCGTCTACGACCACCCCCTCTATCCGTCGCTGCTCGAGGTGGCGACCACCACTCCGCTGTGAGGATGAGACGCCTCCACGAGGAGCGGGGAGTCGCGCTCCCGGTCACGATCTCGGTGCTGTTCATGGTCGCGGGCCTTGCCACCGTGACCGCGAGGGCCGCCATCACGAGCGAGCACCAGTCGCTGCGCGACCGCAACGTCAAGGCCGCGCTCGCGGCGGCGAACGCCGGACTCGAGGCGGCCCTGTACCGGACGAACCTCATGCAGCCGGGATCCACCCAGTGCGCGTACAACAACCCCGGCAACAGCACCTTCCAGGTCGGCGCGGTCGAGTCCGACGGATGGTGCCGTGAGCAGAGCGAGGACCTCGGCAACGGCGCCGGGTTCACGATGCGGGTGTCGGGCGCGCAATGGCTGCACGCCAACGGGCAGACGCTGTCGCGGCGCTCGATCGTCTCGACCGGCACGGCGAACGGCGTGAGGCGCCGGCTGATGCTGCAGGTGAACGCCGCGACCGGGGAGCCCGTGTTCCCCAACGGCTACGGCGGCGTGAGCCTCGACGGCCTCACCCTCCCCAACACCGTCCAGGTCGACGGCGGCGTCGGCTCCAACGGCAACATCTACCTGCGCAACAGCGCCCAGGTATGCGGCAAGGTCACGGCCGGCCCCGGCAAGACCGTGGAGGTCCGCAACTCGGCCGTCATCTGCAGCGGCAGCGACACCACTCCCGCCACCGAGAGCTTCAACCTGCAGCCGGTGGACCAGGGCAACGCCCCGACCGACAACGACAACTTCCGGATCGGCAACCCGCCCGCCACCGACAGCCAGGACCCGTGCACGGACTGCTCCGGCATCGACTGGGACCCGGCCACGAGGATCCTGCGCCTGCGCAACAACTCGACCCTCACGCTCGGCGGAGGGCTCTACAGCTTCTGCGGGATCGAGATCGAGAACACGGCCCAGCTGAAGGTCGCCGTGCGCCCTCTCGGCACGGGCATCAGGCTGTTCATCGACTCACCGGAGCAACTGCGGCGGAGCCGGCACGGGGTCCGTGACGGTCCGCAACTCCGCGAGCATCCTCAACCTGAACACCGACCCGACGACCTTCCAGCTGATGGTCGTGGGCAGCCCGACGATCGCCACGCAGGTCGCGTTCGAGGGCATCGACTTCCCGCAGGACCTCGTGATGGCCGTGTACGCGCCCTACTCGACGATCCGCATCCGCGGCCTCGCCCACCTGACCGGTGCGATCGCGTCGAAGGCGATCGACCTCCAGAACAGCGCGCGGATCACCTATCACGAGCGCATCGCCGACATCACCACCGGCAGCCCCCTGCGCCTGTTCAAGCCCGAGCACTACATCGAATGCACGGCGACGCCGACAGGGGCCGCGCCGGACTCGGGGTGCTGAACCTTGAAACCCAACACCCGTCCAGTTTGCTTCGCGTCAAGCCCGTCATGTGGAACGATTCGCAGTACGACCAGGGCCATGGAAGGTAGGTCGAGATGTGGAAAGTAGGCGGATGCCGGGCACCGGGTCACCGCGACCCGGAGCGCAAGCACGAGAACCTCTGCAGTTGCGGCGAGCATCGCTCGCATCGCATGTGTCACTTCTGCCTCCAGGAGTCCGGGGTGGCGCTTCCCGTGGCGCTGGGAGTGCTGATGGTCGTCGGAGGCCTGGCGACCGTCGCCGCGAAGGCGTCGATCGCCGCGAACCACCAGTCCTTCCGTGACATCAGCGTGAAGCGCGCGGCCCAGGCCGCGTACGCCGGCGTTCAGTCTCTCCGTTACCAGATCAACCTGTTGCAGCCGGGCGTGACCCAGTGCGTGGCCAAGGACGCCACGACCGGCGCGCTCAACGCCGTGCCGGTGCAGGCGGACGGCTGGTGCGAGCCGCAGACCGAGGACCTCGGCAACGGCGCCTCGTACACGGCGACGGTCACGTCGTCCACCGCGCTCACGGCCAACGGCCAGTTGCTGGCGCAGCGCAGGATCGTGTCGAGCGGCACCGCCAACGGCGTGAAGCGGCGGATCCAGCAGACGGTCAACGCCGCCACCGGAGCACCCCTGTTCGCCCCGGGCTACGCGGCCATCAGCCTGTCGTCGGTCGACATCGGCAACAGCGTGCAGATCACCGGCGGCCTGGGCTCGAACGGCAACATCGCGCTCAGGAACAGCGCCCAGGTCTGCGGCCCGGCCACACCCGGGCCGGGAAAGACGCTGTCGCTGTTCAACAGCGCGAACGTGTGCGGCGGGTTCTCGACGACACCCGCCCAGCAGGACTTCCAGCTGCAACCGGTCGACCTCGCGGACTCGGCGACGGTCAACGACGACGCCCGCCTCACCGCGGCCATCAGCGGCACCGGAAGCCCCGCGGACACGTGCACGTCGTGCGACAAGATCAGCTGGAACCCGACCACCCGCTCGCTGGTGTTGAACAACGACGCGACGCTCACGTTGAGCGGCGGCGTCTACAACTTCTGCAACCTCGAGATGAACAACAGCTCGCAGCTGATCGTCGCGGTACGTGACCCGAACACTCCGCTGAAGATCTTCATCGACTCGCCGGAGAGCTGCGGCGCCGGCTCGGGGTCGGTCCGGCTGCGCAACAACACCGGGATCGTGAACCTCAACAGCGACCCGACCACGCTTCAGCTCCACGTGGCGGGGAGCCCGACGACGGCGACGAGCGTGTCCTTCGAGAACAGCTTCAGCAGCTCGATGATCATGGCCGTCTACGCGCCGAGCTCGTCGATCAGCATGGCCAACAACCTCCACCTGGTCGGGGCGCTCGCGGGCAAGACCCTCCAGCTGCAGAACAACACCTCGCTGACCTACCACGAGCGCATCGGAGACGTCTCCACGGGCAGCTCGATGCGCGTCTACAACGACGAGGCATACGTCGAGTGCACGGTGGAGCCGACCGGCTCCGGGCAGGACTCCGGGTGCTAGTAGGTCACGCGCTCGAGGAACAGCCCGTGGGGCTCGGCGGTGGGGCCGGCCTGTGAGCGCGGCGCGCCAGTCAGCAGCCGGCTGAACCCATCGACGTCGCGGCGCCCCGCGCCCACCTCGAGCATCGTCCCGACCAGCACGCGCACCATGTGCCGCATGAACGTGTCGGCCGAGATCCAGAAGCACAGCAGCTCCTGTTCACGTCGCCACTCGGCGTGCATCACGTCCCGCTCGAACCGCACGTGGTCGGTCTGCGTGGGGGTGAAGGCGGTGAAGTCGTGCCTCCCGACAAGCGCCCGCGCACAGCGTCCAAGCAGGTCCTCGTCGAGGCCGTGCGGCCACCAAAGCGCCGTGTCGCGCAGAAACGGACTGGGCGCCCCCCGGTCCAGCACCCGGTAGCAGTAGGTCCGCCCGCGTGCGTCCCGGCGCGCATCGAACCCGTCGGGGACAGCCTCGGCGGCCCGCACGGCCACGTCGTGCGGCAGGACACCGTTGAGCGACCGCACCAGCCGCCACGGCTCCTCCTCACAGGAGAAGCTGACCACCTGCCCCCGCGCATGCACCCCGGTATCCGTCCGCCCGGCGACGGATAGCGGAGGTGCCGACCCGAGGACGGTCGCAAGACCGTCCGAGAGAACCCCCTCGACGGTCCGCAGCCCGGGTTGAGCGGCCCAGCCTCGAAACGCCCCGCCGTGGTACTCGAGCGTGAGCTTCAGGTCAGCCACGGCCGGCCGCAGGGGGAGGGGTCTGAACCAGACTCAGCCGAATGGCCTGGGGCAGACCCCTCCCCCGGAGGCCATCGTCCAAGACCTCAAACCAGCTCGAGAAACACCATCTCGGTCGAGTCCGACCGCCGCGGCCCCAGCTTCAGGATCCGCGTGTAGCCACCGGGCCGCTCCGCGTACCGGGGCGCGATCTCCTCGAACAGCTTGTGCACCACGAACTTGTCCTGGTTCAGCTCCGAGAGCGCCTGCCGCCGCGCGTGCAGGTCCCCGCGCTTGGCCAGCGTGATCAGCTTCTCGACCTCCGGCTTGATCACCTTCGCCTTCGCCTCGGTCGTCTTCACGCGCTCGTGCTGCAGCACCTGGCCGCACATGTTGCGGATCAGGGACTTGCGGTGCCCCGCGTCGCGGGAGAGCTTGTTCCTCTTCTTCTGGTGGCGCATCGCGAGGGGATCTTAGTCGTCCCGCAATCCAAGGCCCCGAACGCGAAGGGTCTCCTTGACCTCTTCGATGCTCTTGCGGCCGAAGTTCGGGATCGCGCTGAGCTCGTTCTCCGACTTCAGCACCAGGTCGCCGATGGTCTGGATCCCGGCGCGCTTGAGGCAGTTGTACGAACGCACGCCCAGCTCGAGCTCCTCGATCAGGATGTCGTCCATCCCGTCGGCCGCCGGGATCGCCGCGAGGCCGCCCGGAACGCCGTCGCCGGCACCATCGCCGGGCGGGAGGCGCAGCCCCTCGATCCGGCTCGGGTCGGTGAAGATCGACAGGCTCTGGATCAGGACCTCGGCCGCCTCGCGAAGCGCGGCCTGCGGGTCCACCGAGCCGTCGGTCTCGATGTCCAGCGTGAGCTTGTCGAAGTCCGTCCGCTGTCCGACGCGGGCAGCCTCGACGTTGTAGTTCACGCGCCGCACGGGCGAGAAGATCGAGTCGATCGGGATCACCCCGATCGGCTGCTCGGGAGACTTGTTGCTCTCGGCCGGGCGGTAGCCGCGGCCACGCCCGATCGTCAGGTAGACCTCGAGCTTGGCCTTCTTCTCGAGCGTCGCGATGTGGGTGTCGGGGTTGAGGATCTCGACGCCCGAGGGGAGGTCGATGTCGCGCGCGGTGATCTCGCCGGGGCCGGTCGCGATCAGCGGGGCCTCGACCTCACCGGCGTCGGTGTGCATCCGGCAGACGACGTCCTTCAGGTTCAGGACGATGTCGGTGACGTCCTCCTTCACACCCTTGATCGTCGAGAACTCGTGGGCGACGCCTTCGATTCGCACGGACGTCACCGCGGCGCCCACGAGGGACGACAGCAGCACGCGACGCAGCGAGTTGCCGAACGTGTAGCCGAAGCCGCGGTCCAGCGGCTCCACGGTGAAACTGCCCTTGTTGTCCTCGATCTGCTCGGCGGTGATCTTCGGTATCTGAAAGTCCAACACTGTGGGTCTTCCTCCTTAGCGGCCGACGGGGGTCGGCCCTAGTCAGACCCGGTCGCGGCCTTGGCCGCGAACGGCTTTGTATTTGGGTGTTACTTGGAGTACAGCTCGACGATGAGCTGCTCTTGCACCGGGGCGCTGATCTCGTCGCGCTCCGGCAGCCGCAGCACGTTCGCCGTCAGCGAGTCGAAGTCCGCCTGCAGCCATGCCGGGACCGTGGCAGTCCCCTCGGTGGCCTCGCGGATGACCGGAATCGCGCTCGAGTTCTCCCGAACGGAGATGACGTCGCCCGGCTTGAGCTGGTACGAGGGCACGTTGACACGCCGCCCGTTGACGAGGAAATGGCGATGCGTGATGAGCTGGCGCCCCTGACGGCGCGACGCTGCGAAGCCGAGCCGCACCAGGACGTTGTCGAGCCGGCGTTCGAGCAGGCGCAGAAGGTTCTCGCCGGTCACACCGGGCTGGCGGCTTGCCTTGTCGTAGTAGTTGCGGAACTGCTTCTCGAGGATCTGGTAGAAGCGGCGCGCCTTCTGCTTCTCGCGCAGCTGGTGCCGGTACTCGGACTGGCGCACGCGGCCACGGCCATGGTCCCCGGGTGGGTACGGGCGGCGCTCGACCGAGCACTTGTCCGTCAGGCAGCGCTCACCCTTGAGGAACAGCTTCTGGCCCTCGCGGCGGCACTGCTTGCACTGTGGTGATGTGTCTCTGGCCATGTCTTCCTTATGTCCTAAATATCTAGGGCTTTCGCCCACCTAAAGTCCTGTGCTTCGCGCCTGCGGCGCTCGCTCCTCATATTTAGACCCGCCGGCGCTTACGCGGGCGGCAACCGTTGTGGGCCTGTGGCGTCACGTCCTTGACGCCGGTCACTTCGAGCCCCGCCGCCTGGAGCGAGCGAATCGCGGTCTCGCGGCCCGATCCGGGGCCCTTGACGTAGCACTCGACCTTCTGAAGCCCGTGCTCCATGCCCTTCTTGGCGGCCGCCTCGGCCGTGACCTGGGCGGCGAACGGGGTCGACTTGCGCGAGCCCTTGAACCCGGCTCCGCCGGCCGACTCCCATGCGATCACGTTGCCCTCGCGATCGGTCAGCGTGACGATCGTGTTGTTGAACGAAGTCTTGATGTGGGCCTGGCCCACGGGGATGTTCTTGCGCACGCGGCGGCGGCCACGCGCGCGTCCCGGTCTTGCCTGCGGCACGGGTTAGGCGCTCCCCGTCCGGCCGGTCACTTCGACACCTTCTTCTTCTGGGCGACCTGTCCGCGTCGCGGCCCCTTGCGGCCCCGCGCATTCGTCTTGGTGCGCTGACCGCGCACCGGGAGCCCGCGCCGGTGACGCTGGCCGCGGTAGGTCCCCGTCTCGATCAGGCGCTTGACGTCCTGGGAGCGCTCCCGTCGGAGGTCACCCTCGACCATCTCGTCGCCGTTGTCGATCGCCTCGCGAAGCTTGAGAACCTCGTCCTCGGTGAGGTCCTTGACATACGTGTCGGGCGAGATGCCGGTCTTGCCGAGCACCTCGAGCGACCGTGAGCGCCCGACCCCGTAGATCGAGGTGAGGCCGATCTCTATGCGCTTGTTGAGCGGGATGTTGACCCCTGCGATTCGTGCCATTTCTTCCTACCTGACCGCTTTCAACCCTGCCGTTGCTTGTGCCTCGGGTTCTGGCAGATGATCAGCACCACCCCGCGGCGGCGGATCACCTTGCACTTCTCGCACATGGGCTTGACCGAGGCTCGTACCTTCACGTTCGTCCAATTCTGAAGAGATTGCCCTGCCGGCCCCAGGAGTTGGGCCAGCGAGCCCTACATCGCAGCACGACGAAACGCCGCGCGCGACCCGTGAATGCTAGCAGAGGACCGGCTTCGCTCAGGGCGCGAGCGGGCATCGGCTCAGGCAGCGGCCCGGTCCTCCTTGAGGTGCCACGGCGTGAGGATCCGCGGGCCCTCGGCGGTGACGGCGATCGTGTGCTCGAAGTGCGCCGTGAGCGACCCGTCCTGGGAGTAGATCGCCCAGTTGTCCTCCCCCATCCGCACGGCGTGCCCGCCCGCGCAGACCATCGGCTCCACGCAGAAGACCATGCCCTCCTCGAGCTCCATGCCGCGGCCGGGCTCACCGAAGTTGGGGACCTGGGGGTCCTCGTGCATCTGGCGCCCGATGCCGTGGCCCACGAGGGAGCGGATCACCGAGAGGCCGTCGCGCTCGACGCGCTCCTGCACGGCGTGCGACACGTCTCCCAGCCGGTTCCCGGGACGGCACTGCTCGACGGCGGCCTCGAGCGACTCACGGGTGGCCTTGAGCAGGCGCGAGGCGATCGGGCTCACGGGGCGCAGCGCCGCGGTCAGCGCCGCATCCGCCACCCAGCCCTCGTACTCGACGCCGACGTCGATCGAGAGCACGTCGCCCGCCGCAAGCTGGTACTCGCCGGGGATGCCGTGCACGACCATCGAGTTCGGAGAGGTGCAGATCGAGGCCGGGAACCCGCGGTAGCCCTTGAACGCCGGCTCGCCGCCGCGCGAGCGGATGAACTTGTCCCCCGCGCGGTCGAGGTCCTCCGTCGTGACCCCCGGGCGGCACATGCCGCGCAGCATCGCGAGGCAGCCCGCGACGATCTCCCCGGCGGCAGCCATCACCTCGACCTCCTCGGGCGTCTTGCGGACGATCATCAGGTGGTCGTGGGATCGAGCATCTAGACCTTCTCCTCGAACCTCAGGCTTGCCAGCGTCGCCCTGATCGCGTCACTTACCTTCTCCGGGTCGCGGCCCCCGTCGACGCGCCGGAGCATCCCCTTCCGGTCGTAGTAGTCGATCAGCGGCTCGGTCTTCTCGTGGTACTGCTCGAGCCGGTGCTGGATCACCTCGGGCTTGTCGTCGTCGCGCTGCACGAGCCGGCTGCCGTCGACGTCGCAGCGCTCGGGGTGCTTGGGCGGGTCGAACTTCAGGTGGAAGTTGTGCTGGCCCTTCACGCACACGCGCCGCCCCGACAGCCGCTCGACGACCGTGTCCTCGCCCACGTCGATCAGGAGCGCCGCCCCGAGCGAGCGCCCGCGCTTCTCGAGCTCCTCGTCCAGCGCCTGCGCCTGCCGCTCCGTGCGGGGAAAGCCGTCGAGGATGAAACCGGTGCTCGTGTCCTGCTTCTCGAGGCTGTCGAGGATCATGGCGATGATCAGCTCATCCGGGACCAGGTCGCCGCGGTCCATGTACTCCTTCGCCTTCTTGCCCAGCTCCGTCTGATCGCGCACGGCGTCGCGAAGCATGTTCCCGGTCGCGAGATACGGGAGTCCGAAGTCCTTCACCAGGCGCTCCGCTTGGGTGCCTTTTCCGGCGCCGGGTGGACCGAGCAGTATCAAGTTGAGCTCGGGCACGACGGGGCTATTTCAAGAAGCCCTCGTAGTTGCGCATCATCAGCTGCGCTTCCAACTGCTTCACCGTGTCGAGCGCCACTCCGATCGCGATCAGCAGCGAGGTGCCGCCGAAGTAGAAGTTCGCGCTGGTCTGGTTGAACAACAGCGTCGGGAACGCGGCCACGGCGGCGAGGAAGATCGCCCCCGGGAATGTGAGGCGCGCGAGGATGCGGTCCAGATACTCGGCCGTCGGCCGGCCGGGCCGCACCCCCGGGATGAACCCGCCGTACTTCTTCAGGTTGTCGGCCTGGTCCACGGGGTTGAACGTGACCGCCGTGTAGAAGTACGTGAAGATGAAGATGAAGAAGCACTCCCCGACGATGAACGCCCATCCGTTCGGGTTGAAGAACGCCGACAGGTCCTGCGCCCACTGCGCCTGGGTGAGCTCGCCGATCGTGGGCGGGAAGGCCATGATCGAGGCGGCGAAGATCACCGGGATCACGCCCGCCATGTTCACGCGCAGCGGCAGGTAGGTCGAGCCGCCGCTGGTCATGCGGCGTCCCACCACCCGTTTTGCGTACTGCACCGGGATCCGGCGCTGCCCTTCCTGGATGAAGACGATGCCGACGATCACGCCGAGCGCGATGAACGGCATCATCACCTTGAAGACCTGGTCCGGGTTGGTCCACCAGCCCTGGATGCCGGGCAGCAGGCCGGCGATGATCGAGGCGAAGATCAGCAGCGAGATGCCGTTTCCGATGCCTCGCTGGGTGATCAGCTCGCCCATCCACATCAGCAGCGTGCAGCCCGCGGTGAGCGTTACGACGATCATGAAGAGCTTGCCGAAGGTGAGCGTCCCGACGATGCTCTCGCCGGACTGGCGGCCGATCGTCCGGAACAGGAACACGAAGCCGATCGACTGGGCGGTCGCGAGCGCCACGGTCAGGTAGCGCGTGTACTGCGTGATCTTCTGCTGGCCGACCTCGCCCTCCTTCTGGAGCTTCTCGAGGGTCGGGATCGCGACCGTCAGCAGCTGCAGGATGATCGACGCCGTGATGTAGGGCATGATCCCCAGCGAGAAGATCGCGAAGTTCTGGAGCCCTCCGCCCGAGAAGAGGTTGAGGAATCCGAGGATGTTCGAGCCGTTGAAGCTGTCGCCGATGTTCTTGACTGCGTCGACGTCGACGCCCGGCACCGGCACCACCGCCCCGAGGCGGTAGAGGGCCAGGATCGAGAACGTGAAGATGATCTTCTTCCGGATCTCCGGAACGCTGAATGCGTTTGCGATCGTTGCGATCACTTGGAGCGCCTCCAGGGCTGCTTCGCCTCGATCACGTTGCACTTGCCCCCCGCGCCCTCGATCGCCTCACGCGCCTTCGCGCTGTACGCGTGCGCCGACACGACGAGGTTCTTGCGCTCGAGGTCGCCGCGCGCGAGCACCTTCACGGGGGTTTGCTTGCGGGTCGCGAGGCCGCGGGCGCGGAGCGTGTCAGGTGTCACCTCGGCGCCGTCCTCGAAGCGGTTGAGGTCCGTCAGGTTGACGGGCTGGGTGTGGGTGCGGAAAGGCTCGAACGGCATCGACTTCTTCATGTGGGGGCCGCGCAGCTTGCGCATGCGCATGTGCAGCGGCATCTGGCCGCCCTCGTAGCCCGCCTTGCGCTTGTTGCCCGAGCGCGCGCCCGCGCCCTTCTGGCCGCGCCCGGCGGTCCTGCCGTAACCGGAGCCCTCGCCCCTGCCGACGCGCTTGCGCGGCTTGCGCGCGCCGCGCGGCGGCCGCAAGGAGTGCAGGCCGATGCCGGCGTCGTCAGGCACCCGCGCCCTCCTCGACCTTCACGAGATGCGCGACCACGCGCAGCATGCCGCGTACCTCCGGGCGGTCGGGGCGCTCGGTCGACGTGCCGATGCCACGCAGGCCCAGCGAGCGCAAGGTGTCGCGCTGGGGGCCGTTGGCTCCCGCGGAACTCTTGGACTGGGTGATCACGAGGTTGGAAGCCATGATGGGCTACTCCGCGGCGGCAGCCGGCGCCGCCTCGGCGGGGGCGGCCTCGCCGTCACCCGCGGGCACGCCATCGACGGTGCGCTGCGTCTCGCCGGACTCGGAGGACAGGCCGAGCACCTGGGCCACGGTCTTGCCGCGCAGCGCCGCGACCTCCTCGGGCCGCTTGAGGCCGTGCAGGCCGGCGACGGTCGCCTTCACGAGGTTGATCGGGTTCTGGCTGCCGAGGCTCTTGGAGAGCACGTCGCGGATGCCGGCCAGCTCCAGCACGGCGCGAACGGGGCCGCCGGCGATCACGCCCGTTCCCTCCGAGGCGGGCTTCAGCAGCACCTGGCCGGATCCGTAGCGCCCGACGGTCTTGTGCGTGATCGTGTGGTGGTGCTTGGGAACGCGGAAAAGGCTCTTCTTGCCCCGCTCGACCGCCTTCTGGATCGCAAGCGGGACCTCGTTGGCCTTGCCGTAGCCGACCCCGACGATCTGGTCCTCGTCGCCGACCACCACCAACGCCGTGAAAGAGAAGCGCCGACCGCCCTTGACGACCTTGGCGACGCGGTTGATGGCCACGACCCGCTCCTGCAGGTCGAGTCCCTGGGGGTTGATGCGATCGTCGCGAGCCATGGGCTGAGGGTACTAAAGGGTCCTTTCCGAGCCGACCGTCAGAACTTCAGGCCGCCCTCCCGGGCGCCCTCGGCGAGCGCCCTCACGCGCCCGTGGTACTTGTATCCGCCGCGGTCGAACACGCAGGTCTCGATCCCGGCCTCCTTGGCACGCTGCGCCAGCACCTCGCCGGCGCGCTTTGCCTGCTCGACCGCCTTCAGGTCACGCAGGTCCGGCTCGAACCACCGCACCGCCGCCACCGTGTGCCCGCGCTGGTCGTCGATCAACTGGGCGACCACGCCACGGTTGGAGCGGTAGACCGACAGGCGCGGCCGCTCGGCGGTCCCGGTCGCCTTCGCGCGGATCCGGCGGCGGCGCCGAACCCGCCGCGCGCGCTTCTCGAGCACGGCCGTCGTCATGCGCGCTTGCCGACCTTGCGGGCGACGTACTCGCCCACGTAGCGCACGCCCTTGCCCTTGTAGGGCTCGGGCGGCCGGAACTTGCGGATCCGTGCGGCGGTCTCGCCGACCACCTGCTTGTCGATGCCGCGCACGACGATCTGGGTCGGCGCCGGCACCTCGAACTCGATCCCCTCGGGCGCGTCCAGCCGGACCGGGTGCGAGAACCCGAGCGCAAGCTCGAGCGTGCGGCCCTTGAGGTTGGCGCGGTAGCCGACGCCCTGGATCTCGAGGCGCTTCTCGAAGCCGTTGGTGACCCCCTCGACCATGTTGAACACGAGGCTCCGCGTGAGGCCGTGGAGCGCACGGTGCTCGCCGCGGTCGGTCGGGCGCTTGACGACCAGGCTCCCGTTCTCGCGCTCGAAGGAGAGGTCGGGCGAGACCGCCTGCTGAAGCTGGCCCTTCGGGCCCTTGACCCGCACGAGACCGGGATCGATCTGGACGTCGACGCCGTCGGGGATCTGGATCGGAAGTCTGCCGATGCGGCTCATGCGAAACCTGCCTCGATCACCAGATGTGGGCGAGGACCTCGCCCCCGACGTGCACGTCGCGCGCCTGGTAGGCGGTCATCACGCCCTTCGAGGTGGTCAGGATGGCCGTGCCCATGCCGCCCTGCACGCGGGGGAGCTGGTCGGCATTCGCGTACTGGCGCCGCCCGGGCTTGGAGATGCGGCGCAGCCCGCTGATCACGGGCTCGCGGTCCTCGGTGTAGCGCAGCTGGATCCGCAGCGCCTCGAACTCCGCCGTGGTCTTGCGGTTGCTCGAGCCGGGCGGGCGATCGGTCTTCTCGACCGCGAAGCCCTGGATGTACCCCTCCTGCTGGAGCACCCGCGCCAGCTCCTGGTTGAGCCGCGAAGCGGGCACGATCACGTCGTCGCGATCCGCGTGGATCGCGTTGCGTATGCGCGTAAGGAAATCTGCGACTGAGTCGGTCAAGTCAGCTCCACCCTCGCTGCTACCAAGAGGACTTCGTCATGCCCGGGATCATGCCCTGGTGGGCGATCTCCCGCAGGCAGATGCGGCACAGGCCGAACTTCCGGTAGTACGCCCGTGAGCGCCCGCACCGCCGGCAGCGATTGTAGTTGCGTGTCTTGAACTTGCTTCCGCGCTGCTGGCGGACTCTCTGTGAGGTCTTGGCCATTGTCTCCTATTCGGTCTCTGCTGAGCCTTCGCCCTCGGCGGCGGGGCTCTCCTCGGTGGTCTCCGTCTCGGCGGGCTCTGCCTCGCCGCGCTCGGCCTTCAACTGCTCCGCGGCCTCCTGCTCGGCCGCGCGCTTGGCTTCGGCCTCTTCCTGCTGACGGCGCATCTCGGCCGCGGTCGGGCCGCCCTCGTCGCTGCGGAACGGCATCCCCAGCATCCGCAGCAGCTCACGCGCCTCGTCGTCGGTCTGCGCGGTCGTCGTGATCGTCACGTTGAGGCCGCGCACCTGGTCGATCGCGTCGTAGTCGACCTCCGGGAAGATGATCTGCTCGCGCAAGCCGAGCGTGTAGTTGCCGCGCCCGTCGAACGAGCGGGGGTTGAGGCCCCGGAAGTCGCGGATCCGGGGGATCGCGATCGACGTGAGGCGGTCGAACATCTCCCACATGCGCTCGCGGCGCAGGGTCACCACCACGCCGACGGGCATGCCCTCCCGCAGCTTGAAACCGGCGATCGACTTCTTCGCCCGCCGGATCGCCGGCTTCTGGCCGGTGATCGTCGCAAGCTGCTCCGCGGCGGCGTCCAGCATCTTGGTGTCCTGCTTGGCCTCGCCGACGCCCATGTTGACCGTGATCTTCTGCATGCGCGGCACCTGCATCACGCTCGAGTACCCGAAGCGCTCCATCAGCTGCGGCTTGATCTCGCCCTCGTAGCGCTCCTTCAGCCGGGCCGACATCAGTTGCCCTCCGCCAGCTTCTGGCCGGACCGCACGGCGACGCGCTCGCGGCGGCCCTCCTCGGTGCGCTCGATGCGCACGCGCGTGGGCGCGTTCTCGCGAGGGTCGACGACCATCACGTTGGAGATGTGGATCGGGCCCTCCTTCTCGATCACGCCGCCCACCTGCCCGCCGCGCTGGGTGTCCTTCAGCGAGCGCGGGCGCTGGTGGCGCTTCACGATGTTGAGGCCCTCGACGAACACCTTGCTCTTCTTCGGGTTCGACGCGCAGCACCCGGCCCTGCTTGCCGGAGTCCTTGCCCGCGATCACCTGGACCGTGTCGCCGCGACGGATCTTGGCGGCCATCGCTACAGGACCTCCGGGGCGAGGGAGACGATCTTCATGAAGTTGCGCTCGCGCAGCTCGCGCGCGACGGGGCCGAAGATGCGCGTGCCGCGCGGGTTGTTGCCGGCGTCGATGAGCACGGCCGCGTTCTCGTCGAAGGCGATGTACGTGCCGTCCTTGCGGCCGAGCTGGCGGCGGGTGCGGACCACGACCGCCTGCACAACCTCGCCCTTCTTGACGGCGCCCTGCGGCGTCGCGCTCTTCACGGTCCCGACGATCACGTCGCCCACGCCCGCGTAGCGCCGCCGCGACCCGCCCTTGACGCGGATGCACAGCAGCTCCCGCGCACCGGTGTTGTCCGCCACCTTCAGCCTTGTCTCGGCCTGGATCACGGTGCTAGCGGGCCTTCTCCAGCACCTGGTCCAGGCGCCAGCGCTTGGTGCGCGACAGCGGTCGGGCCTCGATGACGCGCACGACGTCACCCTCGTTGGCCTCGTTGCGCTCGTCGTGGACATGCAAGCGTCCCCGTCTCGCGCACGACCTTTCCGTAGACGCGGTGACGCGCCACGCGGTCGATTCGGACCGTGATGGTCTTGTCCGCCTTGCTCGAGACGACCACGCCCTGCCGCGACTTGCGCTTGCCGGGCTCGCGGGGCTCCGCGACGGCCTGAGCGGTCTCGGCCTGTGGCGCTGCGCGCCGCTTCTCGCGCCGCTTGTGCCGCCACCGGCGGCGCTCCTGGGCCTTGTGGGCGCGCTGCTCCGCGCGCTCGCGCAGGCGATCCTCGGTCGACCGGGGCGGGCCGCCCGGGCCGTCGGCGCGGGAGCGCTCCCGCCGGCGTCGCTCGCGCGGCGACAGCTGCTCGGCGGGCTCGGCCTCCGCGGCCGGCTCGGCGGCCTCAGGGGCAGCCTCGGCCGCGGGCTCCTCCGCCGGGGTCTCCTCGGCGGCCGGGGTCTCCTCGCGCCGCGGTCTCCTCGGCAGCCGGGGTCTCTTCCTCGGGTGCCTGCTGGTCGTTCTTCTCTTCTTCCGCCATCACGTCCTCGTCTATGCCTTTCGAAGCTCGGTCTCGATGTCGAGATTGCGCTCGTTCGCAATCGTGTACGCCCGCGCGAGCGAGCGCTTCGCCTCGCGCAGCCGCGCGGTGTTCTCGAGCTCACCCGTCGAGTTGCGGAAGCGCAGGTTGAAGAGCTCGTCGCGAAACTCCCGCACCTTGTCGACGAGCTGGTCGTTGTCGAGATTGCGGACCTCTTTCGTCTTCATCGCTTGGTCCTCGCGCATCACGAACTTGGTCTTCACTGGAAGCTTGTGGCCGGCCAGGCGCATCGCCTCGCGGGCGAGCTCCTCCGGGACGCCGGCGAGCTCGAACATCACGCGGCCGGGCTTGACGACCGCGACCCAGAACTCCGGTGAGCCCTTTCCGGATCCCATGCGGGTCTCGGCCGGCTTCTTGGTCACGGGCTTGTCGGGGAAGATGTTGATCCAGACCTTCCCGCCGCGCTTGATCTTGCGGGTCATGGCGATACGAGCCGCCTCGATCTGGCGGTTCGTGATCCACGCGGCCTCGAGGGACTTCAGGCCGTACTCGCCGAACTGGACGGTGCTGCCGCCCTTCGTCGCCCCGGCCCTGCGGCCACGGTGCTGCTTGCGGTGCTTGACGCGCTTGGGGCTGAGCATCAGCCGCCCCTCCCCTGTCCGCCGCCACGGCCGCCGCCGCCACGCGGGCCGCCGCCCCTGGGTCCGCCGCCGCCGCCGCGACCGCCGCCGCCGCCGCGGCCGCCGCCGCCCCTGGGTCCGCCGCGGCCGCCACCTTGCTGGGGCGGGCCGCCGTCGGCGTCGCGGGCACGGGAGCCGCGTCCGCGCTGGGGAAGCGGTGCGTCGACGTTGTCGGTGGTGATGTAGCCCTCGGGCATGACCTCGCCCTTGTTGATCCAGCACTTGACGCCGATGCGCCCGAAGGTCGTGCGGGCCTCGTACAGCCCGTAGTCGATGTCCGCGCGCAGCGTGTGCAGCGGGACGCGGCCCTCGGAGTAGCCCTCCGTGCGCGCCATCTCGGAGCCGCCCAGGCGGCCGGAGACCTGCACCCGCACGCCCGTCGCGCCGGAGCGCATCGCCGACGTCAGCGCGCGCTTCATCGCGCGGCGAAACGCGACACGGTTCTGGAGCTGCTCCGCGATCGACTGCGCGACCAGCTTGGCGTCGAGCTCCGGGCGCTTGACCTCGAGGATGTTGACCCGCACCTGCTTGGCGGTCATCCGGTGCAGGTCGCGGCGCAGCGCATCCACCTCGCTCCCGGACTTGCCGATCACGATGCCGGGGCGCGCGGTGTGGATGTCGACCGTGACCTCGTTCTTGTCCTTGCGGATGCGGATGTCCGACAGGCCGGCATGGCCGAGCTTGCCCTCGATGTGCTCGCGGATCTTGATGTCCTCGAGCAGGTAGTCGGCGAACTCGCGCTCGTTGAACCAGTTGGACTTCCAGTCATGGATGTAGCCGACCCTGAAACCCTCGGGATGAACCTTCTGCCCCATTAGCTCACTCCTTCGTAGAAAGGCCGACGGTCAGATGGCTCGTGCGCTTGCGAATGCGCGTCGCACGGCCTTGCGCGCGCGGCCGGAAGCGGCGCAGCGTCGGCCCCTCGTCGGCATAGATCTCTTTCACGAACAGGTCGTCGCCCACGAGATCGTGGTTGTTCTCCGCATTGGCGACTGCGGAGTTCAGCAACCGCTCCACGTCGCGCGCGACGCCACGCGGGCTGTGACGAAGAAGCGCTCGCGCTTCCGAGACCGAGTGGCCGCGCACGTGGTCCATCACCAGTCGCGCCTTGCGCGCGGATGAGCGCACGTACTTGGCGCGGGCGCGCACCAGCGGCCGCTGCGGAGCCTCGCGCTCGGCAGCCGGCGCCTTCTTCGCGGCAGGCTTCTTCGCGGCGGGCTTGGCGGGCTTCTCGGCGGCGGCCTTCTTCGCGGCCGGCTTGCGGGCCGGCTTGCGCGGAGGCTTGGCCTCGGCCTTCGCGTCGGGCTTGGCGTCCGCCTTCGGGCCCTCTTTCGGCTCGTCCTTCGCGGCCGCCTTGCGCGCCCTCGGCTTGGCGGCGCCGCGCTTGGACTCCGCCGACTTCGCCGCAGGCTTCGCCGCAGCCTTGGCGCGGGGCTTCGGCTTGGGCTTCTCGGCCGGTGGCTTCTTGTCTTTTTTCTCTTCGTCCGCCATCCACTACCTCACCCGTGCCGTCCTGTCCGAACCCGCGTGGCCGCGGAAAAGCCGTGTCGGCGCGAACTCGCCGAGCTTGTGCCCGACCATCGACTCGGTCACGAAGACCGGCACGTGCTTGCGGCCGTCGTGCACGGCGATCGTGTGGCCGACCATCTCGGGGAAGATCGTCGAGGCGCGCGACCAGGTCTTGACCATGCGCTTCTCGCCGCTCTCGTTCATGCGGATGATGCGCTGCATCAACCGCTCTTCGACCCACGGGCCCTTTTTCGTAGACCTGCCCACTCTCTATCGCCTCTTTCCTCTGCGCCGGCCGCGCACGATGTACTTGTCCGACTTCTTGCCCTTCTTGCGAGTCCTGTAGCCGAGGGTCGGCACTCCCCACGGCGTGACCGGGTGACGGCCCGCGGTCGTCTTGCCCTCGCCGCCGCCGTGCGGGTGGTCCACCGGGTTCATCGCGGTCCCGCGCGTCTGCGGGCGAATGCCCATGTGGCGCTTGCGCCCCGCGCTCCCGATCGTGACGTTCTCGTGATCGGCGTTGCCGATCGTGCCGATCGTCGCGCGGCACTCGGCCGGCACCATCCGCATCTCGCCCGAGGGAAGACGCAGCGTGGCGGTCCGCCCCTCCTTCGCGACGAGCTGGATCGCGGCTCCGGCCGAGCGGCCGAGCTGGCCGCCACGCCCGGGCGTCATCTCCACGTTGTGTACGACGGTTCCCGTCGGGACCCGGGCCAGCGGCAGCGAGTTGCCGACCTGGATGTCCGCGTTCTCGCCCGACATCACCTCCATCCCCACGGTCAGGCGCTGCGCCGCCAGGATGTAGCGCTTCTCGCCGTCGCGATAGTGCAACAGGGCGATGTGCGCCGAACGATTCGGGTCGTACTCGATCGCCGCGACCTTCGCGGGGATGCCGTCCTTGCGGCGCTTGAAGTCGATGCGCCGGTAGCGCCGCTTGGCGCCGCCGCCGCGGTGGCGGCTGGTCACGCGGCCGTGGACATTGCGCCCGCCGCTCTTGGACTTGCCCTCGACGAGCGACTTCTCCGGCTTCGAGCGCGTCAGGTCCTCGCGCTCGAGCCAGGTCGCGAAGCGCCGTGCGGGGGTGGTGGGCTTGTGCTTGCGGATCGCCATGCGCTACTCGGCCGCGGCCGCCCCTTCGAACAGCTCGATGCGGTCGCCGGGCGCGAGCTGCACCACGGCCTTCTTCCACTCGCGCGTGCGACCGGTCGTCCAGCCGCGGCGCTTGGGCTTCGACTTCATCTTCATGGTCCGCACCTCGGTCACCTGCACGTCGAAGACCTCCTCGACGGCGGCCCGGATCTGGGTCTTGTGTGCCTGCGGATGCACGCGGAACGTGTACTTGTTGTCCGCGATCAGCGCGTAGCTCTTCTCGGAGATCACGGGGCTGCGGAGGATCTGGCGGGCGTCCATGGCTATGCGGCCTCCTGCGCGCGCTCGGGCTCGGCCGCGACCCGGGCGAGCTCCTCGACCGCGGCCTCGGACACGACCAGGGTGCGGGCCCCGACGACGTCGGCGACGCCGGCGTCGGTCGCCGGCAGAACGACCACCCGGGCGATGTTGCGGAAGGACTTCGAGCAGTCGGCCTCCTCGGCGCCGAGCAGCAGCAGGACGCGTCCCCTGTCCTCGAGCGCGGAGAGCGCCTCGGCGGCGCGGCTCGTCGAGGGCGTGTCGTATGCGGGGGCGTCCACGACCGCGAGGCTCCCGCGGCGCGCGTGGACGCTGAGCGCGGCGCGCAGCGCACGACGGCGCGCCTTGCGGTTGACCTTCACCGTGTAGTCCCGGGGGCTCGGGCCGAAGGCGACGCCGCCGCCCGTCCAGTGCGGGGGGCGGATCGAGCCGGCGCGAGCGCGCCCGGTCCCCTTCTGGCGCCAGGGCTTGGCGCCGCCGCCGCTGACCTGCGCGCGCGTGCGCGTCGCGGCGGTGCCGCGGCGGCGGGCGAGCAGCTCGGCGCGCGCCGCCTCGTAGACGATCGCGTTGTGGAACGGCTCGGAGAAGATCTCGGCGGGCAGCGAGACGGTGCCCTGTCCTTCCAGGCGGCGGGCGGTCGGGCCGGAATCAGCCATTGCGCACCTCCACCAGCGAGCCCTCGGGGCCGGGCACGGAGCCGCGCAGGATCAGGAGGTTGCGCTCGCTGTCGACGTCGACCACGACGAGGCCGAGCTGCGTGATCCGGCGGTTGCCCATCTGGCCGGGGAGCCGGGTGCCCTTCATGACGTGCGAAGGGGTGGCGCTCGCGCCGATCGATCCCGGCGCGCGCACGTTGTGGGAGCCGTGGCTCACCGGGCCGCGCGAGAAGCCGTGGCGGCGGATCGTGCCCTGGAAGCCCTTGCCCTTCGAGCGGGCGCTGACCTTCACCTTCTGGCCCTTCTCGAAGACGTCTGCGGCCTTCAGCGTCTGGCCGATCTCGTAGGCGCGCTCGTCGTCGTCGGACACGCGGAACTCGGCGAGATGGCGCAGCGCGCCGGCGCCCGCGCGCTTCAGGTGCCCGCGCTCGGGCTTGCTGATGCGCGACTCCTTGGTCTCGCCGAACGCGAGCTGCACCGCCCGGTAGCCGTCGCGCTCGGGCTCGCGCACGGCGGTCACCGCGCACGGCCCCGCCTCGATCACGGTCACCGACAGGCGCTCGCCCTCTTCGGTGAACAGCTGCGTCATGCCGAGCTTTCTTCCGAGGATGCCCGCCATCACAAACGAATCTCGATGTCCACGCCGGCCGGCAGGTGGTCCAGCCTCTGCAGCGAGTCCACCGTCTTCGGCGAGGGCTGATGAATGTCGATCAGCCGCTTGTGCGTGCGGATCTCGAAGTGCTCGCGGGAGTCCTTGTCCTTGAAGGGGCTCCGGATCACCACGTAGACGTTCTTCTCGGTCGGCAGCGGCACGGGCCCCGAGACGGTCGCGCCCGTCCGCTCCGCCGTCTCGACGATCTCGGCGGCAGCACGATCGATGGCGTCGTGGTCGTACGCCTTCAGCCTTATTCGGATCTTGTTCTGCGGTATCGCTGCCAATGTCTCGTCTCTGGTCGTACGTGGGGCGAAGCCCCCGTCAGGGCCCCGCCCCGGTCGTATCCGATTTGACGAGAGCCGGCGAAACGCCGGCTCTCGGTCCTACTCCAATATCTCGGTTACCACTCCCGAGCCGACCGTGCGGCCGCCCTCGCGGATGGCGAACCGCAGCTGCGGGTCCATCGCGATCGGCTGGATCAGCTCGATCTCCATCTGGGTGTTGTCACCGGGCATCACCATCTCCGTCCCCTCCGGCAGCTGGCAGACGCCCGTCACGTCCGTCGTGCGGAAGTAGAACTGCGGCCGGTAGCCGTTGAAGAACGGGGTGTGGCGACCGCCCTCGTCCTTGGTCAGGCAGTACACCTCGGCCTTGAACTTCGTGTGCGGGGTGATCGAGCCCGGCTTCGCGAGCACCTGGCCGCGCTGGATGTCCTCGCGCTTGACGCCTCGCAGCAGCGTGCCGACGTTGTCGCCCGCCTGCCCGTAGTCGAGCAGCTTGCGGAACATCTCGACGCCGGTGCAGACCGTCTTGGTGGTCTCCGGCTGGATGCCCACGAGCTCGACCTCGTCGCCGACGTTGACCTTGCCCTGCTCGATGCGGCCGGTCGCGACGGTGCCGCGGCCCGTGATCGTGAAGACGTCCTCGACCGGCATCAGGAACGGCTTGTCGAGGTCCCGCTCGGGCTCGGGGATGTACTCGTCGAGCGCGTTGGTGAGCTCGATGATCCCGTTCTTGGCCTCCTCGTCGCCCTCGAGCGCCTTCAGGGCCGAGCCCTTGATCACCGGGACGTCGTCACCGGGGAAGTCGTAGTTGGAGAGCAGCTCCCGCACCTCGACCTCGACCAGCTCGAGCAGCTCGGGGTCGTCCACCATGTCGACCTTGTTCAGGAAGACGACGATGTAGGGCACGTTCACCTGGCGCGCGAGCAGGACGTGCTCGCGGGTCTGGGGCATCGGGCCGTCGGCGGCGGACACGACCAGGATCGCGCCGTCCATCTGCGCGGCGCCGGTGATCATGTTCTTGATGTAGTCGTGGTGGCCCGGACAGTCGACGTGCGCGTAGTGGCGCTTGTCGGTCGAGTACTCCACGTGGGCGGTCGCGATCGTGATCCCGCGCTCGCGCTCCTCGGGGGCCTTGTCGATCTCGTCGAACTTGGTCTCCTCCGCCATGCCCTTCTCGGCCAGCACCTTCGTGAGGGCCGCGGTCAGCGTCGTCTTGCCGTGGTCGATGTGACCAATGGTCCCAACGTTCACATGTGGCTTGTCGCGCTCGAACTTCTGCTTCGACACTTTCTTAGCTCCTTGGTCTCGATAGACGGGACTCGGCTCACGGCAAGGGCCGGGCATGGCCGCCGGGGCGCCACGCGGGCCAACCGCGAGAATATAGCTGGATTCGGGCTCGGGCCCCGCGCGGGGCGGGCAACGGCGCGCCCATCCCGCCACAAACCCGTCCGTCTGCCCGGCAGACGGACGCCCTATTTACGTTGCTGCGCCCACGAGCGCGCCGCTACGGTGCTCGCTGATCTCCTCGGACAGGGCCGAGGGCACCTCGCTGTAGCGGTCGAACTGCATCGTGTACGTGGCGCGTCCTTGCGTCGCGGAACGCAGGTCCGTGGCGTAGCCGAACATCTCGGCCAGCGGGACGTGCGCCCGGATCACCTGTGCGTTGCCGCGGGGCTCCATGCCCTCGATCCGCCCGCGGCGGCGGTTGAGATCGCCGATCACGTCGCCCATGAACTCCTCGGGCGTGACGACCTCGACGGCCATCACCGGCTCGAGCAGCACGGGCTTGGCCCTACGGGCGGCCTCCTTCAGCGCCATCGAGCCGGCGATCTTGAAGGCCATCTCCGAGGAGTCGACGTCGTGGAACGAACCGTCCACGAGCGTGACCCGGACGTCGACCATCGGATAGCCGGCCTTGACCCCGGTCTCGAGCGCCTCCTCGACCCCCTGCTCGACGGCCGGGATGAACTCGGAGGGGATCGATCCCCCCTTGATCTTGTTGACGAAGTCGAAGCCCTCGCCGGGAGCCGGCTCGAGGTTGATCACGGCGTGGCCGAACTGCCCGCGGCCGCCGGTCTGGCGCACGAAGCGCCCCTCGATCTTCTCGACGGGCTGGCGCACCGTCTCGCGGTAGGCCACCTGGGGCCGGCCCACGTTCGCGTCCACCTTGAACTCGCGCATCATGCGGTCGACGATCACCTCGAGGTGGAGCTCGCCCATGCCCGAGATCAGCGTCTCGCCGGTCTCGTCGTCGGAGCGCACCTGGAAAGTCGGGTCCTCCTCGGCGAGGCGCGCGAGCGCCGTTCCGAGCTTCTCCTGGTCGGCCTTGGTCTTCGGCTCGATCGAGACAGCGATCACCGGCTCGGGGAACACGATCGTCTCGAGCTTGATCGGGGCATTCGGATCGCAGAGCGTGTCGCCCGTGGAGGTCTGCTTGAGGCCGACCCCGGCGACGATGTCGCCGGCGTAGATGTCCTCGCGCTCCTCGCGGTGGTTCGCGTGCATCTCGAGGATGCGGCCCACCCGCTCCTGGCGGCCGGTGCTTGCGTTCATCACCTTGGAGCCGGTCCCGAGGCGGCCGGAGTACACCCGGAAGTAGGTGAGCTTCCCGACGTAGGGATCGGCCATCACCTTGAACGCGAGCGCCGCGAAGGGGGCGTCGTCGTCGGCCGGCCGCTCGGCCTGGCGGCCCTCGGCCTCGCCCTTGACGGGCTCGACCCCGGTCACGGGCGGGACGTCGAGCGGCGAGGGCAGGTAGTCGATCACCGCGTCGAGCAGCGGCTGGACGCCCTTGTTCTTGAAGCTCGACCCGCACAGCACCGGCGTGACCTTGATGTCCAGGGTCGCCTGGCGCAGCGCGGCCTTGATCCGCTCGGGGGAGATCTCCTCCTCGGCGAGGTAGGCCTCCATCAGCTCGTCGTCGTAGTCGGCGCAGGCCTCGATCAGGTGGGTGCGGGCCTCGTGCGCGAGGTCGGTCAGGTCCGCGGGGACCTCATGCTCCTCCCATGCGGTGCCGAGCTCGTCGTTCCAGACCAGCGCGCGATCGCAGACGAGATCGACGACTCCCTTGAAGTCGCCCTCCGCGCCGATCGGAAGCTGGATCGGGAGCGGGTGCGCGCCGAGGCGGTCCTTCATCGTCTGGACCGCGGCGTCGAAGTCGGAGCCGGTGCGGTCCATCTTGTTGATGTAGGCGATCCGCGGCACGCGGTACTTGTCGGCCTGGCGCCAGACCGTCTCGGACTGGGGCTCGACGCCCGCCACCGAGTCGAACAGCGCGACGGCGCCGTCGAGCACGCGCAGCGAGCGCTCCACCTCCACGGTGAAGTCCACGTGGCCCGGCGTGTCGATGATGTTGATGCGGTGGTCCTGCCACTCGCACGCGGTCGCGGCCGACGTGATCGTGATGCCGCGCTCCTGCTCCTGCTCCATCCAGTCCATGACGGCAGCGCCCTCGTGGACCTCGCCCATCTTGTGGGTTCGACCGGTGTAGTACAGGATGCGTTCGGTCGTAGTGGTCTTGCCGGCATCGATGTGGGCCATGATGCCGATGTTGCGTAGCTTTTCGAGCGGGATGGATCGAGGCATGAGTTCTCTATCGAGTCGGCTGGGTCAGGGCAAAAAAAGAGCCCTCGCGGGCCTGGATTGCATGGCGGCCTGCAAGCGGTCGGCTATCTGCGTTGGGAATCCATTTCGGGGGATCGCGGGCGATTCCCCCCTGAGCGGCTCCCCTGAGGCGCTCCGGGCAGGCATTTCTGCGCCCGTCGACGTCCGGCAAGGATAGCAGAGGCCCTATGGCAAAAATCCAGGCCCAGAGCGACAGCGAAGCGCCCGAGGCAGCCCCTCGCCGAGGCGCGCTGCGCGCGCTCGAGTCGGCGCTCGAGGGCGCTTTCCTGGGCTTCCTGCGGGTGCTGCGGCGCCGCGCACCGGACATTGCGCTCGTGGTCGCCGTGCTCGGCGGGCTGCTGCTGATCTACGCCGAGACGCTCGACCTGTACCGGGTCGTGACGCCCAGCGGCGCCACGTCGAACGCGGCGGGGTCGATCCAGACCGGCGCCGACCAGCACGCGTGGGCGCTCGGGATGATCGGCCTCGTGATCGTCGCCGCGGCCGGCCTGGCGAGGTGGACCGGACAGCGGCTGCCGGCCTGGGCCGCGGTCGCGCTCGCGGTCATCGCGCTCGGGATCGTGCTGATCGCAGACCTGCCCGACGTGACGTCCTCGGGACTCACGGAGGGCGAGCTCGAGCTGGGCAACGCCGACCCGCAGAGCGGGTTCTGGGTGGAGCTCGTGGGCGCGCTGATGGCGCTCGCCGGCTCCGCGGCCCTCGCGCTGCATCTCTCCCGGCGGGCCGCCGCGGCCGGGCGCCGGCGCTCGTGACGGGCGCCGGGACCCCGATCCTCGAGGCGCTCGACGAGGCTCCGCTCTCGCGCCGCTTCTACGTGCTCGCCGGCGCGGTGATGGTCGGCGCCGTGCTCGACCTCTTCGACTTCTTCCTGATCGCGTTCGTGGTGCCCGACCTCGCCGACGAATGGGACCTGACCTTCGGCCAGGCCGCCGTGATGCTGCTCTCGGCGGGCGTCGGCGCGATCGCCGGCAGCATCGTCTGGGGCCGGGCGGGAGACCGCCTCGGCCGGCGCCTGCCGCTGATGGCCGGCATCCTGCTGTTCTCGCTCGCCACCGGCGCGCTGGCGCTGGCGCCCGACGGCGGCTGGTGGTACATCGCGGCGTTGCGCCTGGTGGTGGGAGCGGGGGTCGCGGGCGTCGCCGTGATCGCCGTCCCGCTCGCGCTCGAGTTCACGCCGACGCGGCTGCGGACCCGCGTGGTCGGCTTCGTCACGACCGCGATGGTCCCCGTGGGGATCATGGTGGCGGCGCTCGTCGCGGCCGCGCTGCCGTGGCGGGCGGCGTTCGCGATCGGCGTGCTGCCCGTGGTCATGGTGCCGTTCATCGCCTCCTATGTCCCCGAGTCGCCGCGCTGGCTCGCCGACAAGGGACGGCTGCGCGAGGCAAGGCGGGTCGTGGCCTGGCTCACGGAGCGCCCCGAGGAGGACCTTGCGCTGGAGGCGCCCGCCCCGCCGCAGACCGGAACCTCCTACGCGGACCTGTGGCGCTACCGCGGGAGCGTCACCGTCACCGTGCTCGCCTGGCTCGGGGCCTCGATCGCGGTGTCGGGCCTGGTGCTGTGGGGTCCCACCTTCCTCGAGCGCATCCTCGACATCAGCTCCGACGAGGCCGCGGTGCTGTTCCTGCTGGTCGCGCTCGGCTCGTTTGCGGGGCGCCTGTTCTTCTCGTTCATGCCGCACCGCCTCGGACGGCGGACGTGCGGGCTGATGATGGGCTTCGGCGCGGCGCCCCCACTGGCGCTGGCGGCGTTCAGCAGCGACACCGAGGTGGCCGGCGTATCGCTGTTCCTGCTCGCGCTGATTCCCGCGGCCTTCTTCGCGGACGGCGGCTTCGCGAACCTGGCGCCCTACACGCCCGAGGTGTTCCCCACCAGCCTGCGCACGCACGGGATGGGACTCGCGTGGGCGGTGAGCGGGGTGGGGCGGATCATCGGGCCGCTCGTGATCGCGCTGCTCGCGGGCACCGGCGACCTCGTGGACCCGGAGGCGACGCTCGACGCGCTCACGCCCGCCTTCCTGTTCCTGGCCGTGTCGGTCCTGCTGGTCGGCATCGGCTTCATGGTCGTGCGGATCGAGCCGCACGGCAAGGACCTGGAGACCCTGTCCGCCGAGCTTGTCGAGGAGGCGGTGCAGCCCACCGGCGGGGCCGCCGCGATCGAGCAGACCTAGTGCGCTACCAGCGGTAGTGCGCGAAGGCCTTGTTGGCCTGCGCCATGCGGTAGATGTCGTCCTTGCGCTTGTAGGCGTCGCCCTGCTGCTCACCTGCGTCGGCGAGCTCGTTGGCGAGACGCTGCGCCATCGACTTCTCGCGGCGCCGGCGGGCGAACTCGACGAGCCAGCGCACCGCGAGCGTGCGGGCGCGGCGCGCCGGAACCTCGACGGGCACCTGATACGTGGCGCCGCCGACACGGCGCGAACGAACTTCGAGCACCGGGGTGAGGGTCTTGATCGACTGCTCGAGCGCCTCGACGGGCTCCTTGCCCGTGCGCTTCGCGAGGAGGTCGAGCGCGTCGTAGGTGATCTTCTCGGCCGTCGACTTCTTGCCGTCCATCATCACCTTGTTGATCACCTGCTGGACGAGGCGGCTGTTGTAGACCTTGTCGGGCTCGAGCGTGCGAGGTGAGATGTCGCCGCGGCGCGGCACTCGCTAGCCGGCCTTCACGCCGTACTGCGAACGAGCCTTCTTGCGGTCCGACACGCCGGCCGCGTCGAGTGTGCCGCGCACGACCTTGTAGCGCACTCCCGGGAGGTCCTTGACGCGTCCTCCGCGCACGAGCACGACCGAGTGCTCCTGCAGGTTGTGGCCCTCGCCCGGGATATAGGCCGTGACCTCCATCCCGTTCGTGAGCCGCACACGCGCCACCTTGCGCAGCGCCGAGTTCGGCTTCTTGGGCGTGGTGGTGTAGACGCGGGTGCACACGCCGCGGCGCTGGGGCGCCGCAAGCCGGCGCTTGCCGCCCTGGCTCGACTTCAGGCCCGGGGTGGACACCTTCTTGCGCGGGCGCACCCGGCCCTTGCGTACGAGTTGGTTGATGCTCGGCATGCGGCGAAGAAGGGTAGCAGCACCGCTCTGGCGCGCGGCGCGGCGACGGTGGCATGCAAATTACCCCTATACGGGGCAAAAGGCATGACACCACCGGCGCGGGAAGCCGCAGGCAATGCGGCCGGGTCGGTCCGGACCGCTAGGCCGTGCGGGCGGCGGCGCGCATCGGCGCGGGCATCAGCGCGGTGGCGACCAGCACCATCGCGAAGGCCATGCCGCGGGCGACGATCTCGAACGCGTCTCCGCCCATCGGGTCGCCGAACACGAGGATGCCGCCGAGGATCGCGCTGAGGTTCGCCGCCACCGACGTGAACGCGATCACCGAGATGCCCTCGCCCACCTGCAGGCCGCGGGCGGACGCGTAGAAGGCGGCCACCGACGCCGCGACGGCGACGAGGGTCCAGGGGCTGACGATCGACATCAGGTCCCCGGGCACCGTGCCCGTGAGCGCCTTGATCGAGATGTCGGAGACCCCGAAGAGGATTCCGGCCGCCGCGCCGAGCATCAGGCCGCGGCGGTGGCGCAGGCCCTCGACGCGGTGCGAGATGCAGCAGCAGCGCTCCGATGAAGATCATCGCGCTCTCGAAGGCGATCATCCCGGAGATGGAGTAGCTCGAGTGCGAGCCCTCCGAGCCGGTCTGGACCGTCAGGCCGAGGAAGGCGAGGCCGATGGCCGTGAGCGCGACGCCCATCCACTCACGCCTGCCGAGCTCGAAGCCGAACCAGCGGTCGGCGAGCACGGCGAGGAAGACGAGCCCGCCCGAGATGACTGCCTGCACGAGCGAGATGGGAGCCAGCGCCAGCGCGCCGACGTGGAGCACCCAGGCCCCGAGGGCGACGGAGAAGCCGAGCGTCCACCACTTCGACGTGAACAGGCCGGCCGCGCTGCGTCCCGGGTGGCGGATGTCCACCGCGGGCGCCTCGACGGCACCCCTGTGCTTCCAGAGGAAAGCGAGGTTCGTGGCGAAGGCGCACCCGAGGGCGAGCAACAGTCCGAGCTGTACGGTCATCTAGATCAGGTGGGGGGAGTTGGGGGGAGGGATCGCGCCGACTGTCTCAGGCGCGGTGTTCTAGCTCTCGGCCACGTACCCTTCGAGCTTGAAGAGATCCGGCTCTGACTCGACATCCGTCGAATCGTTGGGGATACATACCCTTAACACCGGACCTCCACACAGGTTCCGCTCGACGCAAGTGACGATGGATACACGCCTCGAAAAACCCCTGCTCTTCCTCGACGTGGACGGGGTGATCAGCCTTTTCGGCTTTCGCGAAGGATACGGGCTCGCGTCCGGGAATGCGCCATTTTCGGAATGCCCTCCCGGTCGCGTGCACTCGATCAACGGGGTGATGCACTACATATCGGCGGCCTCCGGCGGCCACCTGCGGATGCTCGCCGGCCGCTACGAGCTGGTGTGGGCGACCGGCTGGGAGGAGACCGCGAACGACTACCTCCCCCACCTGCTGGAGCTGCCGGGGCACCTGCCGTACCTGACCTTCGACGGCCGCGTCGCGGCCGGCTCGGCGCATTGGAAGATCGACGCGATCGCCGCCCATGCCGGCGACTCCCGCCCGTTCGCCTGGATCGACGACAACGTGGACGAGACCTGTCATGCCTGGGCCGAGCAGCGGCCCGGGCCGACGCTGATCATCGAGACCGTCAGGCACGAGGGCATGACTGATGAGCACGTGGACACGTTGATCGCATGGGCAGACAAGATTCAGAACGGGCGAGCCTGAAACCCGCCCGTCCCTAGCCGGACCCGCCCGTCGGCTTGCCGACGGGCGGCCGGTTGTCAGAGGTCGTCCCCGCTGCCTTCGGAGGGCGCGGGCGCGCGGCCGTCGCCGCCCTCCGCCAGGTCGAAGTCGGCGCCGAAGTTGTCGCCGAACTCGCCCGTCAGCTCCGCGCCGAGGCCCTCGAGGCCCTCGGCCTCGAGGCCCAGCTCGGCTGCGAGCTGGTCCTCGTCGAGCAGGCCGATCTCGTCCGCGGTGGGACGCTCGATCGGCACGGCCGGCTCGATCTCCAGCGTGCGGTAGCGCTTGAGGCCCGTCGCCGCGGGGATCAGCTTGCCGATGATGACGTTCTCCTTCAGGCCGAGGAGGCGGTCCACCTTGCCCTCGAGCGCCGCGTCCGTGAGCACCTTGGTCGTCTCCTGGAAGGAGGCGGCCGACAGGAACGAGTCGGTCGCGAGCGACGCCTTCGTGATCCCGAGGATCACCTGCTCGCCGATCGCGGTCTCGCCGCCGGCCTTCTTGATGTCGTCGTTGCGGCGCTTGAGCTGGTGCCGGTCGGCGAGCGCGCCGGGCAGGTAGTCGGTGTCGCCCTTGCGGTCGATCCGCACGCGCTTGAGCATCTGGCGCGCGATCAGCTCGATGTGCTTGTCGTTGATGTCCACGCCCTGCGACTTGTAGACCTGCTGCACCTCGTCCACGAGGTAGCGCTCGATCGTCGTCGCGGCCGCGGACCTCGAGCAGCTCGGCCGGGTAGAGCGAGCCCTCGTTGAGCTGCTGGCCGGCCTCGATCTTGTCGCCCTGCCGCACGAGCAGCGGCGTGCGCCGCGGCAGCGTGTAGACGTGCTCCTCGCCCTTGTCGTCGAGCACGATCACCTTGCGCGACTTCTCGTCGTCCTCGATCGCGACCTTGCCGGACTCGCGCGCCATCTCGGCGACGCCCTTGGGCTTGCGCGCCTCGAACAGCTCGACGACGCGCGGCAGACCATGCGTGATGTCCGCGCCCGCCACACCACCGGTGTGGAACGTGCGCATCGTCAGCTGGGTGCCGGGCTCGCCGATCGACTGGGCGGCGACGATGCCGACCGCGTCTCCGAGGTCGCACAGGTCGCCCGTGGCGAGCGCCACGCCGTAGCAGAGGCGGCACACGCCGGTCTCGGCCTCGCACTTGAGGACCGAGCGCACCGGGACCAAGGCCTCCTTCTCGTCGGCGTATGCCTCCGCGATCTCGCGCAGCGACTCGCGGTCGATCACCTCGTTCTTCTTGAGCAGCTCGCGGTTGCGCTTGGTCGAGAACTTCGACGCGGCGGCACGGCCGATCAGGTTGTCGTTGACCCGCCCGTCGTCGCGGTAGAGCGCCATGTCGATGTGGCCACGCGTCTTGCAGTCGTGCAGGCGCACGATCACGTCCTGTGCGACGTCGACCAGACGACGCGTCAGGTAGCCCGAGTCCGCCGTGCGCAGCGCGGTGTCGGCGAGACCCTTGCGCGCGCCGTGCGTCGAGATGAAGTACTCGAGCACCGTCAGGCCCTCCATGAAGGAGGCCTTGATCGGCCGCTCGATGATGTCGCCCTTCGGATTCGCCATCAGGCCTCGCATTCCGGCGAGCTGGCGGATCTGCGTGAACGAACCACGCGCACCCGAGTTGGCCATCATGTAGATCGGGTTGAGCCGGTCGAGGTTGGTCTCGACGGCCTTCGCGACCTGGTCGGAGGCGGCCGTCCACTTGTCGACGACCTTCTCGCGGCGCTCCTCGTTGGTGATCAGGCCCATCTCGTACTGGGACTGCACCTCCGCGACGTCGCTCTCGGTCTGCTCGAGGATCGCCTCCTTCTCAGGCGGCGCCTCGACATCGTTCTTGGAGATCGTGATCCCCGCCTTGGAGGCGTAGTGGAATCCGAGGTCCTTGAACGCGTCGAGCACGAGTGCGACCTTGCCCGCGCCGTGGCGCACGACGAGGTTCGAGATCAGCGTGCTGATCTCGCGCTTCGTGAGCGTCTGGTTGATGAACAGGTTCTCCTCGGACTCCGCGCCGTCGTCGAAGGTCGCGGCCAGCGCACGCTCGATGCGGTCGTTGAACAGGATCCGGCCCACCGTCGTCGTCACGTGGTGGCCCGTCGGCGGGCGCCACACGGCGATGTCCTGGAGCCGGAACTGCTTGTCCTCGTAGGCGAGCTCCGCCTCCTGCGCCGTGCGGAACATCGGCACGCGCCGCCCTTGCTTGCGCTCAAGCTCGTGTAGATCCATCGCCTCGAGCTCTTCGGCCGTGGGACCGTAGGTCAGGTAGTAGACCCCCAGCACCATGTCCTGCGACGGCGTGGCCAGCGGCCCGCCGTGCGCCGGCGACAGGATGTTGTTGGCGGACAGCATCAGGATGCGCGCCTCGGCCTGCGCCTCGGCGCTGAGCGGCACGTGCACCGCCATCTGGTCGCCGTCGAAGTCGGCGTTGAACGCGTGACAGACGAGCGGGTGGATCTGGATCGCCTTGCCCTCGACCAGCACCGGCTCGAAGGCCTGGATGCCGAGCCTGTGGAGCGTCGGCGCGCGGTTCAGGAGCACCGGGTGCTCGTGGATGACCTCCTCGAGCACGTCCCAGACCTCGGGGATCATCGACTCGACCATCTTCTTGGCGGCCTTGATGTTCTGCACCGCCTTGCGCTCGACGAGGCGGGCCATGATGAACGGCTTGAACAGCTCGAGCGCCATCAGCTTCGGCAGGCCGCACTGGTGCAGCCTCAGCGACGGCCCGGCGACGATCACCGAACGGCCCGAGTAGTCGACGCGCTTACCGAGCAGGTTCTGGCGGAACCGGCCCTGCTTGCCCTTCAGCATGTCGGACAGCGACTTCAGTGCGCGGTTGCCCGGGCCGGTCACCGGCCGGCCGCGGCGGCCGTTGTCGAACAGCGCGTCGACGGCCTCCTGGAGCATGCGCTTCTCGTTGTTGACGATGATCTCGGGCGCGCCCAGGTCGAGCAACCGCTTGAGGCGGTTGTTGCGGTTGATCACACGGCGGTAGAGATCGTTCAGGTCCGAGGTCGCGAAGCGGCCGCCGTCGAGCTGGACCATCGGGCGCAGCTCCGGCGGGATCACCGGGACGGCCTCGAGGATCATCCACTCGGGACGGTTCTTCGAGTTGCGGAACGCGGAGACGACCTTCAGGCGCTTGATCGCCTTGTTCTGCTTCTGGCCCTTGGAGCTCTTGATCGTGAGCTCCAGCTCCTCGGCAGAGGCGTCGAGGTCCACCTGCTCGAGCAGGTCGCGCACGGCCTCGGCGCCCATGCCCCCGCGGAAGTACTCGCCCCAGCCGAACGGCGAGCCGAAGCGGTCCTTCAGCTCACGGAACAGCGCCTCGTCGGCGATGACCTCCTTGACGGTCATGTCCTGGAACTTCTCCCAGGCCTGGCGCATGCGCTCGGCCGCGTCCTCGATGTAGGCCTCGGTGTCGGTGATGTCCTGGTCGAACGCCTTGTTGACTTCCTTCTCGAGCTTCTCGCGGTCGGCGTCCGCCAGCTTCTTGACGTTGATCTCGAGCGAGTCCGCCCAGAGGTGGTCCTCGTCGTTGAAGCCCGTCTGCTTGCCGGTCTTCAGGTACTCGAGGCGCCGCGCGAGGGACTCGCGCAGCTCCTGCGTGCGCTGCTCCTTCTCGCCCTCGTAGGAGTCGAGCACCTTGTCGACGTCCTTCTCGAGCTTGCCGAGGTCCTTCGTGCGCGCCTCCTCGTCGATCCAGGTGACGATCGAGGCCGCGAAGTACAGGACCTTCTCGAGCTCCTTCGGAGCGATGTCGAGCAGGTACCCGATGCGGCTGGGCACGCCCTTGAAGAACCAGATGTGCGAGACCGGCGCGGCGAGGTCGACGTGCCCCATGCGCTCACGGCGCACCTTGGAGCGCGTCACCTCGACGCCGCAGCGCTCGCAGACGATGCCCTTGTAGCGGACGCGCTTGTACTTGCCGCAGTAGCACTCCCAGTCCTTCGTGGGACCGAAGATGCGCTCGCAGAAGAGCCCGTCCTTCTCGGGCTTGAGCGTCCTGTAGTTGATCGTCTCGGGCTTCGTCACCTCGCCCGAAGACCAGCTCCGGATCTGCTTGGAGGAGGCGAGGCTGATCTCGATTGCGTCGAAATTATTGATGTCGATCAAGTGTGTTCCTTTGCCTTAGTCGCTGTCGTCGCCCCGTCGATCGTCCTGCTCATTCCTCTTCCACCGGTTCCGCGGTCGCCTCCGGCGCGACCTCTTCGGCCGCGAGGTCGCCCTCGGTGACCTCCGCCTCCTCGGTCTCGTCGGCGGCCGTCCCGGCCGGCTGCTTGCCGTCCTTGTCGGTGGCGCGCACGCCCGACAGGTCGATGCCGAGCTCCTCGGCGGCGCGCAGGAGGTCGTCCTCCTCCTCGCGGATCTCGATGTCCGCGCCCTCCTCGGAGACCACGTTCACGTCGAGCGACAGGCTCTGCATCTCCTTCAGCAGCACCTTGAACGACTCCGGGATGGACGGCTCGGGGATGTTCTCGCCCTTGACGATCGCCTCGTAGGCCTTCACGCGGCCGACGGTGTCGTCGGACTTCACGGTGAGCATCTCCTGGAGCGTGTACGCCGCGCCGTAGGCCTCCAGCGCCCACACCTCCATCTCGCCGAACCGCTGGCCGCCGAACTGCGCCTTGCCGCCCAGCGGCTGCTGGGTGACGAGCGAGTAGGGACCGGTGGAGCGGGCGTGGATCTTGTCGTCCACGAGGTGCAGCAGCTTCAGGATGTACATCTCGCCGACGGTCACCTTCGACTCGTAGGGCTCGCCCGAGCGGCCGTCGAACAGCGTCACCTTGCCCGAGCAGCGTGCGCCGGGGCGCGCGCGCTCGTCCACCTCGAACTGGATCTTCGAGCCGGACTCCTTCTGCCAGCGCACGAGCGCCTCGTCGACCTGCTCGACGGTCGCGCCGTCGAAGACGGGCGTGGCGACGTACACCTTCCCGTGGTCGCGCCCGCCGTTGCTGTGGGCCTGCTTGTAGGCCTCGGAGCCGTCGTCGTACCAGCCGTTGGCGGCCACCCAGCCCAGGTGGGTCTCGAGGATCTGCCCGACGTTCATCCGGCTCGGAACGCCGAGCGGGTTCAGGATCACGTCCACGGGCGTGCCGTCCTCGAGGAACGGCATGTCCTCCTCGGGCACGATCTTGGAGATCACGCCCTTGTTGCCGTGCCGGCCGGCGAGCTTGTCGCCCTCGGCGATCTTGCGCTTGCTCGCCACGTAGACGCGCACCAGGTCGTTCACGCCCGGCGGCAGGTCGTCGCCTCCATCGCGAGAGAAGATCTTGACGTCGATCACGACGCCGCCCTCACCGTGGGGCACCTTCAGGGAGGTGTCCCTGACCTCGCGCGCCTTCTCCTTGAAGATCGCGCGGATCAGCTTCTCCTCCGCGGTCAGCTCGGTCTCGCCCTTCGGCGTCACCTTTCCGACGAGCAGGTCGCCGGAGGCAACCTCGGCCCCGACCCGCACGACACCACGCTCGTCGAGGTTGCGCAGCGACTCCTCCGAGCGGTTCGGGATGTCGCGGGTGATCTCCTCGTCGCCGAGCTTCGTGGTGCGCGCGTCGATCTCGTACTCCTCGATGTGGATCGACGTCAGCACGTCGTCCTTCACGAGCCTTTCCGAGATCACGATCGCGTCCTCGAAGTTGTAGCCCTGCCACGACATGAACGCGACCGTCACGTTCTTGCCGAGCGCGAGCTCCCCGGCCGAGGTCGAGGACCCGTCGGCCAGCACTGCTCCCTCCGGCACCTTGTCGCCGACGTTTACGAGCGGGCGCTGGTCGATCAGCGTGCCCTGGTTGGACCGCATGAACTTGGCCAGCTCGTGCTCGGACTTGCCGACCACGATCCGCTCGGCATCGACATACGTGACCTCGCCGGCCTCCTTGGCCCTGACGACGTCGCCCGTGTCGATCGCGGCGCGCGCCTCCATCCCCGTCCCGATCAGCGGTGACTGCGGGCGCAGCAGTGGCACGGCCTGGCGCTGCATGTTCGAGCCCATCAGGGCGCGGTTCGCGTCGTCGTGCTCGAGGAACGGGATCAGTGCCGTCGCCACCGACCAGATCTGCGTCGGGGAGACGTCCATCAGATCGACCTGCTTCGGCGAGGCCGTGACGACGTCGCCGTCGCGCGAGCGGCAGAGCACCTGGCCCTTGAGCTTGTGCGTCTTGGGGTCGACCTCGGCGTTCGCCTGCGCGATCACGCTCTCCTCCTCCTGCGTGGCGTCGAGCCAGACGACCTTGTCCGTGACGACGCCGTCCTCGACCACCTGGTAGGGCGTCTGGACGAAGCCGTGCTCGGACACGGTCGCGTAGGAGGACAGCGACCCGATCAGGCCGATGTTCGGTCCCTCCGGGGTCTCGATCGGGCACATGCGCCCGTAGTGGGTCGGGTGCACGTCGCGGACCTCGATCGGGGCCCGCTCGCGGGTGAGGCCTCCCGCGCCGAGCGCCGAGAGGCGCCGGCGGTGGGTCAGCCCGGCGAGCGTGTTCGTCTGGTCCATGAACTGCGAGAGCTGCGAGGACCCGAAGAACTCCTTGAGCGCGGCCACGACCGGGCGGATGTTGATGATGGTCTGCGGGGTGATCGTGTCGGCGTCCTCGGTGGTGAGGCGCTCGCGCACGACCCGCTCCATCCGGTAGAGGCCGATCCGGAACGCCTCCTGGATCAGCTCGCCGACCGTCCGCAGGCGGCGGTTGCCGAAGTGCTCGTACTCGTCGAGGTGGTCCTTGATGGAGACCCACGACGCGTCCTGCGCCTCGGCGGCGTAGTCCTTGATCGCCTCCTGCTCCTCCGACAGCGCGGGCTCCCCACGGCGGCCCTGGAGCAGCCGGGGCACGGTCACCAGCTCGCGCACGAGCGCGATGATGTCCTCACGGGTGAGGACGCGCGTGTCGAGGTCGACGTCGAGGTTGAGCCGCGAGTTCAGCTTGTAGCGGCCGACGCGCGTGAGGTCGTAGCGCTTGGGGTCGAAGAACAGCTGGTTGAGCAGGTTCTTCGCCGCGTCCAGCGAGGGCGGCTCGCCGGGGCGCTGCTTCTTGAACAGCTCGATCAGCGCGCCTTCCTCGGACTTTATGTTCTCGGGGTCGGCGTCGAGGGTGTTCTTGATGAACACGGAGTTGTCGAACACGGAGAGGATCTCCTCGTCCGTCTCGAGGCGCTTGCCGTCCCTCTCGAGGCCGATCGCGCGCAGCAGCACCGTGACCGGGAGCTTGCGCTTGCGGTCCACGCGCACGTAGACCCGGCCCTTCTTGTCGATCTCGAGCTCGAGCCACGAGCCGCGGGCCGGCATCAGGTTGGCGATCAGCACCTGCTTCTCGCGGTCCTTCGGCCCCATCACGTAGGCGCCCGGAGAGCGCACGAGCTGCGTCACGACGACGCGCTCGGTGCCGTTGATGATGAACGTGCCCCAGTCCGTCATCCACGGGAAGTCGCCCATGAACACGGTCTGCTCACGGATCTCGCCCGTGTCGCGGTTCTGGAACGCGACCTTCATGTTCAACGGTCGCGAATAGATCATGTCCTTCTCGCGGCACTCTGCGATCGAGGCCGGAGGGTCGTCGAACCACAGCTCCCCGAACACGATGGCCAGGTTGCCGGTGTAGTCCGTGATCGGCGAGATGTCGTCGATCGTCTCGCGCAGGCCGCCCTTCTGGGCGTCGGTCAGCCACTCGAAGGACCTGCGCTGTATGTCGATGAGGTTGGGTAGCTCTAGGGCATTTTCAAGGGACGCGAAACTTCTACGCTGGCGTGCAAGGTCCAGACGTGCCAACTGGCGGCTCCTCTAGGTTCGGCTCAAACGGAATTCGGTGCGTTTGGGCGAAGGGGCAGGCAAAACTACGCGCGACCGCACATAGTACCAAACCTGTTTCCCGCTCTCGAAAGGGCTGGAAAGACGAATATGAGACGTGAGGGCTCCAGCAGGTGCGGCCCGGACGGGCGATTCGACGCCTCAGGGAGGATAGCGAGATAGCGGCTCTCATCCAGCGTGCGGGCCCCGGATCGCCTCGTCGATGATCTCCAAGAGGCGATCCGCGACCACGGGAGGAGCGAAACATCGCTCGGCGGCGGCGCGGGTCGTGGCACAGACCTCGTCCGGAGACCCACTCCTGGTCCCGAGCACGGCGAGGATCGCATCCGCGACGGCACGGGGCTTGTATTCGGCGAAGACCCGCGAGTTGCCGTCTATGTAGTCCGCCGTCCCGTTGGTGGGCCCGAGGGCGACCGGCGTCCCGCAGGCCAGCGCCTCCGCCACGGCGCTGCCGAAGTTCTCGTTCTCGCTCGTCTGGACCAGAACGCCTGCCGCTCGAAGCAGAGCCGGTACCTCGGTGCGAGGGATCGCCGGCTGGTACTCGACCGCGTCCCGGCGCGCGAATCGGTCCAGGAGCGAGAGCTGCCGGGGCGCCGCGCCCGGCCGGCCCACGATCCGCAGCCGTGCGCCCGGTATCGCTTCGAGCACGAGGGCGAACGCGTCGAGGAGGAGGTCGAGTCGCTTGCGTGGGTCGAGCCGGCCGAGCGACAGCAGCACGGGTCGCTCCGGGTCCGGATCCACCGGGGGCCCGGGACGGAACAGCTCGAGGTCCACCGGGTAGGGCACCGCATGGGTGCGATCCGGCGGCATGCCCTCAGCGACGATCGCGTCGCGGGCCCACGCGACTGCCGACGATCAGGTGCTCGGAGGGAGTGGGCTCGTATCTCGCGGCGAGCGACTTGAACCTGTAGTTGGCGACGGCCAGGGCGTAGAACGGCCATCCGTTCGCCGACACGATCTGGCCCCGCAGCCGCCTGATCACCTCCAGCTCGGTTTGGAAGGGCGACTGCGAGCCAGGTGATGTTCGGCACGCCGGCGACGGTCAGGATCCGTGTCGTGCCGAGTGTCAGCACCGCGTCGTAGGGCGCCCGCTCGTGCTCGGGCGAGGAGCGTCGGCCGGAAGGTGCGCCGCCAATAGCGGCGCGAGAGCGGCGCAAGCAGGCGCCCGCTGATCGACCCGAGCGTCCCCGGGATCCGGCCGACCACGCGCGGGACTCCACCCTGGTCGAAGCCGAAGTAGCGGCAGCCGGCCTCGGTCAGCCGGGGCGGCGGCGGAACATGGGCACGGTGCGCGAAGAGGTCGACGGCGACGCCGCGGCGCAGCAGCTCCTCCAACACGACGTGTCCGGCGGACGCGACGCTGCCGGCATGCTCCTGCACCCAGCCGTGGCATGCGAGCCTCAGGCGATCGGGGGTCATACATTCCTGGGGGCCGCGGCACGTGGCTTGAAGACGGCCCACCTCATGGAGGTCCCGCGGAATTCGTCGAGCGCGAGCCGGCGGTCGGCGTCCGACAGCGACGCGAGCTCTGGACAACGACCCGGGACCCGCTCCGTGCACTTAATCTCGGCGACCGTATGCGTAGCGGCGAAGCGCGGCCCGAGGACCGACAGAACGTCGATCCCGAGCAGATCGTCGTGCAACTCCACCAGCACCGTGCTGTCCGTCAGCGCGCGGGCAACCTCGGTCGTGAATATCTCCACTTCCGCTCCCTCGCAGTCGGAGAGCACGAAGGCCCGTGTCGACCCGAGGTCGTCAAGCGCTCGTGGGGTGCATGCCCGTCTGACATGGACACGGTCGGCGACTCCGTTGAGGCGGGCCAGCTCCCTCAGCCGCCCGCGCGCCCATCCATCCATCTCGAACGCGTGCACCACCGTGTGGGGTGACCTGATCGCGAGACCGACCGCGTAGTAGCCCTCCGCGGCCCCTATGTCGACGAAGGTCGCCGGCGGGTCCTGAAGGACGTCTTCGACCGCGTCGTGAAGCTCCTCCTCATATGTGCCCAGCAGCTTGGCTATGGGAGCGTCGACCTCACTGATCCGGGCGGCTGGGTACTCGAGCCCGGCGATGGGACCACACCTCACGATCGTGCCGTGCTCCTGCGCGAACGACCGCGCGAGCCCGGGCACGCCGGCCCGCCTCCGCACCTCCTGTTGATGCCGGCGGATTCGCCTGATCAGGTATCGCTGCGGGAGGAACCTCTTCGCGGTGCCTTTGATTGTTCGTCGGGAGCCGGCCGCGATGTCCATTTGAATAGTGCCAACGACGCAGGTGCGAGGTACTCTCGAAATGTGAAGAGCGCAGCGGGTCGCGGCGACCCAGCAGCCACTCGAGTGTCGCGGGCAATGCTCGAGACCGCCCGCAGTCTTTCGGTGGATCTCGTCACGGCGGAGGTGGTTTCGGCGCTGCGGGAACGAGAGGTCCCGAGCATCCTCCTCAAGGGACCGGCGATCGGCCGATGGCTGTACTCGGACGGCGAGCACAGGCCTTACGGCGACTGCGACCTGCTCGTGCCCTCACAGCAAGCCCGCGATGCCGAGGACGTCCTGCTGGCGCTGGGCTTCCGCTACGGCTACGAGTCGCTGCGCCCGGGAGAGCTCGAGGAAGGCCTGTTCTGGACACGGGGACTGGATACCGTCGATCTCCACTTCACCCTCCACGGCATGCACGCAGATCCGGCCCTGGTCTGGGCGGTTCTGTCCGCACACGTCGAACCGGACACGGTCGCGGGCGCAGAGGTCGACGTGCTCACCCCGATCGCTCGAGCCATGCAGGTCGCGCTGCATGCGGCCCACCACGGTCGCGGTGAACAGACCCCGATGAGAGACCTGGAGCGCGCGCTGGAGATCCTTCCGTTTGACATGTGGAGCGAAGCCGCCGAGCTTGCGGGGCGCCTCGATGCGGTGAGCGCGTTTGCCACCGGCCTCTCGCTGCTGCCCGCCGGACGGGCCATCGTCGAGCGGGTCGGCGTCGAAGCGGACAGCTCCGTGAAGGCGCTGCTGCACGCGGGCACGGCGCCGACTATCGCGTTCACCATGGAAGAGCTGCGCACCACCCACGGTGTCGCCGCGAAAGCGAGGCTGGCCTGGCGCAAGGTGTTTCCGGCTCGTGCCTACATGCGGCTCTACTGGCCCCTCGCGAGACGTGGTGCGCTGGGCCTCGCCGTCGCCTATTGCTGGCGCGTCGCATACAAGCTGGCGAAGCTCCCTGCGGGGCTGATCGCTTGGGGCCGGGCACGCCGCGCAAGCCGATGAGCCGTCACCTGCGTATCCGTTCGGGCGCTGTCGAATGGCGTCGACTAGAGGAAGAGATCGTGGCTGTGGACACGCGGAAGAGCGTCTACATGGCGGTCAACCGCAGTGGCGCCGTCCTGTGGCCGGCACTGCTCGAGGGGGCGACGAGAGAAGAGCTGGTCGATCGGCTGATGGACGCGTACGGGCTGGAGCGAGACGACGCCGAGCGCGACGTCGACTCGTTCGTGCAGGCGCTCGACGAAGAGAATCTGTTGGAGCGCTGACAGGTGCGCTTCGCGCGACTCTGCGACCCACGAACCCTGCGTGCCGCATGGTGGGCGTACTGGTCCGCGCGTCGCGCACGACGGCAGCTACGGGAAGGTGGGATCAACGCGATGTGCCTTCGGCCGCCCCCTCGGCTGCCGTCGAGCGCAGACCTGGGTGTGTCGGCCGCGCTTCGTCTCCGCAAGGAGGCTTGTCTGGTGCAGGCAGCGGTTCGCCAACAGTGGCTTGCCGCCCAGGGCTCCCCTCGGGACCTGGTGATCGGCGTACGCGGTACCGGCCCCGGCATCGCAGCGCACGCCTGGCTTGACGGCGACCCCCCTTGTCACTCCGAAGGGTTCGAGGAACTGCTGCGCCGCCCCCTGATTCGCTGACTCGAGCGCCCGTTCATCCAACCGTTCGCCTCACGCCGCTGGAGGTTGCGGTCGGCATGCCGATCGGCGTCCGCCCGGATCCTGTGCCCCTTCCCGAGCTCGATCGGGCGCTGACCCCCCTCGAAGCGCTCGAGCGCGCGGTGCTTCCTGGCCTGCTCGAACCACCGTGCATGGTGGACTTCTCGGGCGGGCGGGATTCGTCGATCGTGCTCGCAACCGCGACCCGCGTGGCACGAAAGCGGGGACTGTCGCTTCCAGTTCCTTCTACGAATCTCTTTCCAGCACTCCCCGACACGCACGAATCGGAGTGGCAGGAGATCGTCATCCGGCATCTGGGGTTACCGGACTGGCACCGTCGCACCTTCGACAACGAGCTCGAGCTGCTCGGTCCGCTCGCAACGAGCGTCATGGCGCGTCATGGCCTGGTTGCTCCCGCGGCTGCCTACGTCGCCCTGCCGGCTCTCGAGGATGCGGCGGCGGCACGTCGCTGACCGGGATTGACGGTGACGGCCTGTTCGATTCGTGGCACTACCAGCGTGCCTGGGACGCTCTCCGCGGGCGAGTGCGGCGCGAGCCACGGGACGCGCTACGAATCGCGAAGGTGGCGATGCCACCGGGACTGAGGCGGCCGTGGTTGCGACGCCGGGCGTCCGTGGGTGTCGGGTGGCTGAAACCGGATGCCCGAGCCGAGATTGATCGCGCCTGGGCCGACTGGTGGGCCAGCGAGCCGCCGGTGTGGAGCCGGCGTGTCCCGTGGTGGACTCGAAGCCGTCTCGTAGGCGTGGTCTGCGACGCGCTGGATCTCTTGGCCCGCGATGCGGGCACGACCGTGATACATCCCTTCCTGGACCCGGTGTTTCAAGCTGCTCTATCGCGTGAAGGCGGCCGTAGCGGGTTCGGCGACCGGAGCCGGACCATGAACCGGCTGTTCGGGCAACTCTTGCCGCCCGAGGTGCTCTCCCGGCCGGACAAGGCGGATTTCACACGCGGTTTCTGGGCGGAGGAGACCCGGCGGTTCGCGGCCGACTGGGATGGCGATGGGATTCCAGCCGATCTCGTCGATGCCGATGCTCTCCGCGACACGTGGACATCGGAGCTGCCGGACATGAGAAGCAGCTTGCTCGTGCAAGCCGCCTGGCTGGCCGCTTCAACCGGTGGCGATATCGACAAGTCTTTCAACTGTGGCCTCGAATGAGCGCCATTCCGGCGGTCTGGTGAGCCGCCAGGCCGGCAAGCCTCCCATGTCAAGAAATTCGGTCGGATGGAGGCCGACGAGGTTGGAGGCAAGGCTCTCGAGCCGCTCGGCGGGCCCGAGGGCTTCCAGCTGCACCTCGTGACCCCACGCCAGGAAGATCCAACCCCGCAAGGGGACCTCTGGTGGCACAGATCCGATAAGGAGACGCTCACGTTGGCCGGCCCGAACGACATCGGTACGGTCGGCCAGCCCGAGGGAGCGAACGGTCTCGTCGCGCAGATCGACACACCGCGGCCCGGCGAGCGCAAGCTGCCCGGAGACCACCAGGACGTCGTCGGTAAGCACCCCGTAGCCGGCCAAAGCGAGGCTGGCCAACAGCGAGCTCTTTCCGGATCCGCTTGACCCGAGCAGGCCCCATGCGCCACCTCCCATCACGATGGCGCCACCATGGAACACCATATGGCCTCGCCACCAGGCGAATACGGCTCCCACCGACGCCAGCACCGGGTGGATCAGCCGCCCATCGTCCGGGTCGGCCAAGCTGACGAACGTCGCCGTCCCGCTCTTCCGGTCCAGCAACGCGCTCTCGCCCGCACCAAGCTCGATCGTCGCCCGCTCGTCCCCGAAGGTGTCGGCACCGACCGGGTCGGATCCACGCTCGCACTCGATGCAGACCCGCGGCCAGTGCCCGGCCGGGAGCGGCAAGAGCATCTCCGTGTGTGAGAGGCCAACGAACTCCGAGCCGTAGGCTCCCCGCGCTTGCCCTGGATCGGGGCCCCTTGCTACCATCGCCTCAGTCGACCCAAAGGACTGGGATTACCCGTATGAAGGACTTGGATCACAACCGGAATGCCGAACCGAAGGTTGCGGCCGCCTACGAGCCTCCGAGCATCGCCATCATAGGCCCGCTCGAGGAGATCACCCTCGGCTCGCTCAGCAAGAACGGCGACATGGGCGGCGGCGGCTTCCGGAACAACGCCTAGCCAGGGTTCCGGGTGCACTCCCTGGTAGCTGGCACCCGGCGGCTTTCGTAGTCTGCCGCGGGTCAGCACTGTAGATCGCAGAAGGCAGCCGGTCGCGTACCCGCAACAAGATTCGCTCGAGGGTATCTCTGCTCGCGGGATTTCCAAGAGGTTCGGCTCGGTCACCGCGCTGGACGACATCAGCTTTACGGTCGAGCGAGGGCAGATCGGTGTGTTGCTGGGTCCCAACGGATCGGGCAAGAGCACACTCCTGCGGATCCTCGCTACCACGGTGATCGCGGACTCCGGCGAAATCCGAGTCGCCGGGCATGACCTCCGCCGCGAGCCGGGAGCGGTTCGCCGGTCGATCGGTTTCCTTCTGGCCGATGAGCGCTCCTGGTACTGGCGCCTGACCGGTCGGCACAACCTCGAGTTCTTCGCCGCGCTCTACGGGCTTTCGAAGATCGACCGAAAGCGGCGCACGGTCGAGCTGCTCGAGGAGGTCGGGCTGACCGAGGCAGCCGACCGGCCATTCGGCGACTACTCCTCCGGCATGCGTCTCCGTCTCTCCCTGGGGCGTGCGCTCGTGTGTTCTCCGCCGGTTCTCCTCCTGGACGAGCCGACTCGCAGCCTCGACCCCCTGGCAAGGAAGCACTTCAGCGACCTCATCCTTCGGATTGCACGGCAACAAAAGACTGCCGTCCTGATGGCTACTCATGATCTGCATGAGGCCGCTGCTGTCGCGTCTCATGTATTCGTGCTCCTCGGGGGACGGCTGCGGGGCACCGGCGGCGCCTCCGCCGACACAGCCGAGTTGGAGCACCTCCTGCTCCAAGCCGACGCCTGATGGTTCGAGCTCCCTCCCTCCTGGCAGTCTTCTTACGCAGGGACTGGGCGATCGCGCGGTCCTACCGGCTCAACTTCGTCCTCGAGATCTTTCAGATCGTCGTCTCGCTGTTCCTGTTCTTCTACTTGAGCCAGATAGTCGACGACTCCGGGCTCACGCCCCTCGATCAGGGCTATTTCGCATTCGTGGTGGTCGGGCTCGCGTTCATGAAGTTCATGGAGACCGGCCTTACGGCGTTCGCGTTGCAGCTACGGACTGATCAGACCACAGGCACGCTCGAGGCCTTGCTGGTGACACCGGCCCGCCAATCCCTGGTGGTGCTGGGCAGCGCGAGCTACGAAGCTGCTGCTTTCAGCGGTGTCCGGCTTTCTGATGCTGGCCATCGCGGTCGTGGGATTCGGGCTGGAGCTCTCCATCAGTTTCTCGTCGCTGCTGGTACTGATCGTGGCGGTTCCCGCTTCGTTCGGCCTATTCGCGGCGGTTGGAGTGGTCGTTGCTGCGTTCACGATCGTCTTCAAGCAGGTCGCGACCCTGGTCGCTTTCGCAACGGTTGGCATCGCCGTCCTGGCGGGCGTCTACTTCCCGCTGTCGCTGCTTCCAGGGTGGCTCGAGGCGATCGCACGGGCACTGCCGTTCTCATGGGCGCTGGACGTCCTGCGAGCTGCGCTACTGGGAGGCGATCCATCGCTGGGGAAGCTGGCTCTGCTGATCGCCTTCTGCGCGATCGCCGTCCCTGGGGCGATGGCAATCTTCGCCGCCGCCGTAGACCACGCAAAGCGGGCCGGCACGCTGGCCCAGTACTGAACGGTGGGTGCATGTCCGTCGCCCTCGTCCACGACTACCTGCTCGTGATGCGGGGGGCCGAGCGCACGTTCGCCGAGATCGCGGCCTGCTGGCCCGAGGCGCCGATCTACACACGCTCCTCTCGACGCCGACGCGGCGGATCGGCTTCGCCTCCCGTGAGGTGCACACCTCCTACCTGCAGCGGCTCCCCGGCGGCAGCGCCGGTTCCGCTACCTGCTGCCTCTCTTCCGCGCGCCGTCGAGCGCCTGCCGGTCTCGGCCACGACCTGGTCGTCTCCAGCAGCAGCGCCTTCGCGCACGGGGTCGGACCAACCCCGGCGCGCTCCACGTCTGCTACTGCCACAGGCCCTTCCGGTACGCCTGGTTCGAGCGCGACCGGGCGCTGCGGAGGCCCCGGCCCTCGCGAGGCCGCTCCTGCGCCGGACGCTTGACCGCCAGCGCGACTGGGACCTCGCCGCGGCGGCGCGGTGACCCACTACGTCGCCAACTCGGCCATCACCCGGGAGCGGATCGAGCGCCTCTACGGCGGCGACGCTCCGGTGATCCACCCGCCCGTCGAGGTCGGCGGTTCTCGAGCCGGCACGCCCGAGGACTACGTGCTCTTCGTCGGCCAGATCGTCCGGCACAAGCGGGTCGAGGTCGCGATCGAGGCCGCCCGCCTGGCCGGCAGGCCGATCAAGGTCGTCGGCACCGGGCCGGAGCTCGCGCGCCTGGGGTCCACGCGGAGGCAGCGGTCGAGTTCCTCGGCAGCGTGTCGGACGAAGAGCTGGCCGTCTCTATGCTCGCTCGCTGGCGCTGGTCGTGCCGAACGTCGAGGAGTTCGGGATCGCGGCGGTCGAGGCCCAGGCCGCCGGCCGGCCCGTGGTCGCGGTCGCGGCCGGCGGCGCGCGCGAGACCGTCGTCGACGGCGAGACCGGGGTCCTCGTGGAGCAGGACACGCCGAAGGCGTTCGCGCAGGCAATCGCGCAGACCGACTTCGAGTCCTTCTCGCCCGCGCGGATCAGGCGCCACGCCGAGCAGTTCTCGCGCGAGCGGTTCGTCGAGCGCTTCACCGCAGAGGTGAACCGGCTCACATGAGGGTGCTGTTCGTGAACCACACCGGGATCGCGAGCGGCGCCGAGCTGTCCCTGTTGGAACTGGTCCTCGGGATGCCGGAGGAGGTCAGCTCATTGGTCGGCGTGCCCCGACGGTGAGCTGGCCGCGGAGCTTCGATCCCGCGGCGCGCGCACCGTCGCGATCCCGCCGATCGCGGCGAGCCTCCGGCTGCATCCCGTCCAGACGCCGGTCGGCCTGGCCCAGATCCTGCGCTCCGCGCTCGCCGTGCGGCGCGCCGCACGAGCGCACCGGGCCGGAGATCGTGCACGCCAACTCGACGCGTGCGGGGCTCGCGGCCATCCTCGCGACCCGCGCCGGCGGCCCTCCCGTGGTCGTCTACGTCAAGGACTGCCTGCCCGCCGGCCGCGCCGCCGACCTAACCCGGCGCTGCATCGCGCAAGGCGCGGCCCTGGTACTGGCCAACTCCCGGCTTCACGGCGGACAGCTTTCAGCGCGACAACCACGCGCACCGGCTCGAGGTCGCGTACAGCCCGATCGACCTCGAGCGGGTCGACCCCGCGCGGATCGGGCGCGGCCAGGCGCGCGCCCGCCTCGGCCTGGCGCCCGATGTCCCCTTGCTCGGCGTCCTCGGGCAGATCACGCCTTGGAAGGGGCAGTCGACGGCGATCGAGGCGCTCGCGCTGCTGAAGGAGCGCGTGCCCGCGGCGAAGCTCTTGCTGGTCGGGAGCGTCAAGTTCACCGGCGCCGCCACGCGCTACGACAACGCCGCCTACCTGCGCTCGCTCCACGAGCTTGTCGGCAAGCTCGGCCTCGAGGAGGACGTGAGGTTCATGGGCGAGCGCAGCGACGTCCCGGAAGGACGTGCTGCGCGCCCTGGACCTCCTGCTGGCGCCGTCCTGGGAGGAGCCGTTCGGAAGGGCCGTGGTCGAGGCGATGGCGATGGGAACGCCCGTGATCGCGACGAGCGTCGGGGGCCCTGCCGAGCTGATCGAGGACGGCGTCAACGGTCGTCTCGTGGAGCCGCAAGAGCCAGGACGGTGGGCCGCGGCGATCGGAACTGCTCGCGGACGCCGCGCTGCGGCAGAGCATGAGCGAACAGGCACAGCAGACCGCGGCCGCCTTCAGCCGCGAAGCGCACGTCGAGCGGGTCCTTGGCGCCTACCGCGAGGTGCTTGGCGCGCCGACGCGCGCCTGACCGAGCCCGCTACCGCGGCCGCTCGGCGATCAAGCGCAACAGCGCCTCGACGCGGGCGGCGATCGAGGGCCACGCGAACTCGCGCCGCGCCCGCTCGGCGCCGGCGGCCCCGAGCCGCCGCGCACGCTCGGGATCCTGAAGCAGGCCGGTGATCGCATCCGCGACCGCCGCGTGATCGGTCGGATCGACGAGCAGCCCGGTCTCGCCGTCCACGACAGCGTCGAGGGCTCCTCCCACCCCGCCGGCCACGACGGGCAGTCCGTAGGCGTTCGCCTCGAGGAACACGATCCCGAAGCCCTCGCCGGCGCCGGAGGCCGGTGTCCGCGCCGGCATCGCGAGCACGTGCGCGCGCCGGAACCACACGGTCACCGCCAGTTCGGCGTCGGAAACCTGTCCTGCGAACAGCACGCGGTCGTGAAGGCCATTGGTCGCGGCCAGGGCCTCCAACTCGGCTCGAAGCGGGCCGTCGCCGACCACGACCCAGCGCACGTCGGGCACTTTCGCGTCGACCAGGGGAAGCGCGCGCAGCATCACGTCGTGTCCCTTGTAGTGCCGGTGCAGCCGGCCGACCGTGAGCACCGTCGGCATCGGGTCGCGCTCCGCGTCGAGGGACGCTTCCGGCGGATCGACCCCGTTGGGAATCACGTGCACCCGGTCCGGGGCCGCGCCTGCGGCGATCGCCAGGTCGCGGGTGAAGCGGCTGACTGCGATGTTGGCGTCCGCGTTCCGCACGGCGAACGAGGTCAGGCGCGGCCGCGCCGTGAGCTCGTAGCCGTGCAGGTACTGCGCCACCGGGACGCGCAGCGTGCGCCGGATCAGGGGCCGCGGCCGGGGCCGTCACCACGTGGCAGCTGAGTATCGCCTGCGGCCGATGGCGGAAAGCCTGCCATACGGCGCTCGCGTTGAGCATCCCCACGGTCGCCCGGTACCCCAGCGGCAGCCGTGCGACGCGATGTATTGGGAACCGGAGGCCGGCGTCGTACGCGGCATCACCCTCCTGGCGAAGCGTGACGACGCGCGGGTCGAGGCCCTCCGCGTGCTGGACGACGCGGTCCACGACGGTCTGGATCCCGCCCACCGCGGGCGGGAAGTCGGGTGTGAGGACCAGGGTCCTGAGGTCAGTGGTCATGACAGATCGAGCTCAGCGGGCCCGGCGGAAACTCCGCACGCCCGCCCGGCGACCGTTGACACTGGCGACGTAACGGCGCAGCGTCGATCTCCGATCGGAAGCGCGCACGAGGCGCTCGATCAGCAGGAGGAGCCCCGGAGCATTGCGAGTGCCGACCAGCAACCAGTAAAGAAGAGCGGCCACTCTGCGCCACCATGGAAGCCACGTGAGCAGCAGGTACGTCTCGTTGTGGATAACGTCCTCAAGGGTCTTTCCCGTCACGGGGCCAGAGCGCGAATCGTCTTCGAAGCGCTCCGCCGGATAATGGTCGACCGAAACGGCCGGGTCATACAAGTTTCCACCCCGACTGTTTGATCGCGAGACACAGATCGATCTCCCAATGAACCTGCGCTCCTGGTCCTCTAGCAACTCATCGAGGCGGCTCTTACCAAGCGCACGTCGCCGGAAGCTCATATTGGCGCCCTTGAGGACGTCCACCGGCCTGGAAGAACCGACGCCTCGGTGGTGGTTCCCGACCATGCGCCCGTACCACCGCACTTTGCCGACCGTGAGCTGATCCACTTCACCGCTGGGCGGATGCAGCCAGTCCCTTCCCCCAAGCCCTCCCAGGCACGGATCGGCGGCGAAATGCCTCTCGATCCGCTCCAGCCAGTCGGGGCGTGGGACCGTGTCGTCGTCGGTGAACGCAACGACGTCACAGGTCGCCGCCTCGAGACCACGATTCAAAGCGGCCACGAGGCCGGGCTCGTGAATGGTCGCCACGTTCACGTTCAGCTTTCCAAACCGATTGGCATCGAGCAGCCTTCGCGTTTCCGCGTCCTCCTCCCGGACGATGACGATGACTTCGTCGGGCATCCGGTCCTGGCGCTCGAGGCCTCCGAGACAGCGCGTGAGGAACTCGGGCCGCCGCCGAGGTCGCTATCACGACAGAGATTCTCATCGATGAGGGTGTTGATCGTGATGCCGCTCGCCGAGCAGCGCGGTGGCGCGGAGGTTGCTCTTCGGCAGTTGATTCATGCGGAGCGCGATCACGGTGTCGAGTGGGCTGTCGTGTTTCTCGAGGAAGGGCCCATGGTCCGGGAGCTCCGGGACGCCGGAGTGGCGGTTGATGTCGTGCGGGCGGGTCGCCTGCGCCAGGGATCCCGCTACCTCCGGACGATCGCCGCATCCGGTCGATCGCGCGGCGCCGGCGCGCCGACGTGATCTTCAGCTGGATGACGAAGGCTCACCTGTATGGCGGTGTGGCGGCGTCGAGCGCACGGCTGCCGGCGATCTGGTATCAGCACGGCATCCCGAACAGCTCGTGGATGGACCGGCTGGCGACGATCCTCCCGGCGCAGGGAGTGATCGCTACCTCCGAGGCGGCGGCGACGGCGCAGGCCCGGCTGCACCCGGCTCGCCCCCGGCGGGTCGTGCACCCTGGCATCGACCTCGAGCGCTTCGACCCCGGCCGGCTCCCGCCGCAGGAGGCTGTGCGAGAGGAGCTCGGGCTGCCGACCGGGGTGCCGCTGGTGGGCTTCTTCGGACGACTGCAACGGTGGAAGGGCGCCGGGGTGCTCGTCGATGCGATGCCGCGTGTGCTGGACACCTTTCGGGACGCACACTGCGTGATCGTCGGCGGGAAACACGCGCTCGAGCCCGACTACCCCGACCAACTCCAAGGGCGGATCACGGCGCTGGGCCTCGAGCAACACGTCCACCCTGGCAGGATTTCAGGACGACGTGCCGCGGTGGATGCATGCGATGGACGTGATCGCGCTGCCCTCCACCAACGAGCCCTTCGGCATTACGGTGGTCGAGGCGATGGCGATGGGCAAGGCGGTGGTCGCCGGACGCTTCCCGGAGGCCCGAGCGAGATCGTCACAAGCGGCGTCAACGGAGTGCTGGTCGCACAGGACGCGGGGACAGTCGCCGGAGCGATCCTCGACTGTCTGAACCGACCGGGCTTCTCGCTGCGAGTCGGTAAAGCTGCTCGGGACCGCGCCACGCAGTTCTCCAGCCGGCGTTACGCACAGGAAATCAGTCGCGCCGTTCGGGAGCTGGCGCGTCGTTAGTCCCCCTTGCCCAGCGCCAGCAGAAAGAACCTCTGCTGCATTCCTCCTGAGTCTTGGTCGAGCGGCTCGAATCGGTAGTGATGGTCTGGGGAATCGAGGGCGCAGAGGAGGCGATAGTCCTCTTCCGGAAAGCACGAGAGCACTTCCTCGACGGAGCCACCCAGATCCCCTTCCAAGCCGCATCCGACGTGTACCTCGACCAGGAAGTCCGGTCGCTGCCCGCGGATCGTCTCTCGCGCGCCTGCGAGGACACGCCGGCCTCGAATCCTTCTACGTCCACCACGACCACGTCGGGGGGGCCGTATTCGGAGGCAAGCCCATCGGTGGTCACACCCGGAATCCCGACTGCGCCTATGCGCCCGAGCCTTTCGGACACCACGGCGACCATTCAGCCCAGGCTGAAAGTGGAAGCGCTGCTCGCGGTCGGCTGCGACAGCATTCTTGACGACGAGATTATGCGCACCGTTCAGCCGGCAGTTGCGTTCGCCACCGGGCATTGTGTGGCTCCGCCTCGACGGCGATGACCGAACCCTCTTCTCCGACGATCCTGCTCAGGACCAGTGCGACGAGGCCCTGGTGGGCGCCGAGATCGAAGACCCGGACGCCGGACGTCAGGCGGTGCTGCTGCAGCACTTCGATTTCCGGTAGAAGCGGCCAGTCAAAGTCGTACCAACCCTCGGCCAGCGGATCCTCGAGGGAGAGCCGGAGCTGGAATCCGCAATAGGTATGTACGACCTGGCGTGAGCGATAGCCCTCTATCTCCCTCGCAATCTTCCGTCGTCGGTAGAGCCGGTATGCAACGGATGGCATCACCGCCCGCGCAAGATTCTTAGAAGCGCTGCCAAGCGCGTCGAAGTTCACCGACTTCCCTGGCGCCGAGCGGTCTGTCGTGCCTCTCTCAGGGCCCAAGACATATTTCGGAAGGCGCTGAATGCAGAAGGGCCGTTGCGCGACTTGGCACGATGTGCTGCTTCGTGTAGGGACGCGATCACTACGTAGACGGGCACCATGGCGGTGCGCCCATGTCGAAGGTGGTACTTGAGCGTTGTGTAGAAGCGCGCACGAGTCGCTTCGAGATCGCGTACCCGATCGTCTTCCCTGGTCTTCTCCGCGCTCGAATGGTAATTCAGCAATTCGGGCCGGAACTCAATGTGGAATCCCGCAGCACGCAACTCGTTAGCGATATCGATCTCGTCGTAGCCGTATCTGATCAACTCGTCGAAAGCGACTCCGTCGAAAGCTGACCGGGGAAAATATTGCTACAAGCCATGTGAATATTTTCGACACGCCCTCGACGAGTTGCGCCGGAGTGCCCCAGGAACGTGCGGGAACCGGCGCCTCGAAGAGCACACCGTTCCAGAGACACGTCCGTAAAGATGGTGTGGGCAGCGGCGTCGGTCAGGAGTGCTTCGGCTCGTGCGGATGAAGTCGGCCGACACCGTCGCGTCATCGTCCAGGAACGAGATGTAGTCGCCTGACGACGCTGCAATCGCGACGTTGCGGTTCGCGGACAGTCCCCGCCTCGGACCGCTGAGGCAGGTGACGAAGGGGAACTCCCGGCAGACGTCACGCGTTCCTCACCGTCGCTGTCGTCCGCGACGATCACCTGGTCCGGAAGCTCTTCGGCGGCCGCGAGCGACGCAAGCGCGGCCCGGAGGTTCGCCGGACGATCGCGCGTGCAGACGCAGACCGAGATCGTGGGCCTGCGCAGCCCGCCCTGGGCGGATCCTTGACAGTCCCGTTCGCGTCGTCTGGGGCGCTCATCTGCCCACCACGGGCTTGATCTGGGCGTCGGCCGGAACCTGTCCTGGGGTGGCCTGGCGCCCCGGTAGAAGGTCCGCCCATCCGAGATCCGCAGCCCTGCGGTAGAGGAAGAGAGCCGCCACGAACACCACCGTGTACGAGGCTGTCGTGACGAGTGCCGCAGCGTTGACGCCGCCCACTCGCAGAAACAGCAGCAGCCCGACTACCGTGACGAGCGCCCCAGCCACCTGGGCGATGGTCGCCGTGAAGGGACGGTTCACCGCGTAAAGGCCCGACCAGAGGACGCCGGCGCCGGCATAGAGAACGGTCCCAGGCAGCAGCAGGCGCAGCGGCAGCACGCTGCCGTCGAACGCGGACCCGTAGACGAGCGTAATGGCGGGCTTCGCAAGGATCGCCAGCCCGACAGCGAGCGCCAACGCCACCGCTAGCGTCGTGTGGAGGGATCTGACAACCGTCCGCGCTCCCTCCGCACCCTGGCGTGCGGCGCGCGGAAGCACCAGCGCGGAGAGAGCCCCGGCGATGATGGGGATCACCGATATGGCGGAAATCGCAACCGCGTAAAGGCCCACGCTCGACGCCGCCAGGAAGGCCGGGATGATGACCAGATCGAGGCGCGCGTTGACCACGCCGCCCACGTTCGCGCCGTGGGCGCGCGCGCCGTACCAAGAGCGTCGACCTCATCAAGGGTCCGCTCGGGCGCCCCAGGCCATGGCGACGCAGAATCCGCACGATCACGACACTGGCGACCGCAAGCCCCACGAGGAAGGTGGCAAGCAGCGCGCTGCCGACCGAGAATTGGTCCAGGCGCCAAAGCACGAGATAGGCGAGAGCGGTAAGTGTCGGCTGCAGGACGCGGATCGTGTTGTAGAAGCGGAAGTCCTGGTCGCCGAGCACGATCCCGAACGTGATGTCGGGAGAGGAAGCTGGAAGACGATCGTCAGCAGGAAGATCTGGGCTAGCTCCCTCGCCGCCTGGTCTGCGCCGCGAACAGCGTCGGCAACAACGCGTAGCCGGCAACGATCGCGATCGCCGAGAGCGGGACCAGGAGCACCAGCCAACTTGCGATCAGCCGTCCTGCGTCCTCGGGATGCCTGGCGTGATGATACGAGACCGCCTGGAAACAGCCCAGCGCGAAAACCCACGTGATCGTCGTCGGCAAAGCGAGGATCGCGGTCAACTCACCACGGCCGCTCGTTCCCAGCGCGCGGGCGATCAGCACGCCGGTCGCGACGTTCACCATCAGCGTCAGGGTGCTGGAGCCGAAGGTGAATGCCTGCGTCCGAGACCAGGCACGGTCCTTGCTGGCGTGGCCCTCCTCAGACACGCGTTTGCGGTCGCCCCGTCACCCACCCAACGAGGAACCAGGTCAGGGGAGCGAGCGCGTAGTACCCGCCGTTCAGCCACTGCCCGGCCGTCACCAACAGGAAGGCGATCACCGCCAACACTGCCGGGTCCGGACGGCGCAGGTAGGACGTCACGGCATGCCGGAACGTCGCGATGACGAGCGCGAGGAACAGCAAGCCCCCGATCAGGCCGGAGCGCCACGAAGGCGTTCGAGACGTCCACCTCCGTCCCTTTGGTGGAGCTGCCGATCCCGAACCGATCGGCGGCGATGTTCGTGACCGCGGTGCCCTGCCCGAACGGGTGGAGGACTCCCTGCTCGACTCCGGCCGCGACCAGGTCGACGTGGGTAAGAAGGGTCGACTGCTCGGGGTCGAGGGGATTCGAGAGCCCTGTCCCCACCTGGCGCGCGACGAACGGGTTCGTGGACGCAGAGCTCGGATCGCCGGCCTCGGGGGCGTAGGACCTGACTCCCAGGGCAGCGGCAACCAGCCCGACGGCCACGATCACCAGCGCGAGGCGAGTGCTACGGGTGCGCAGGCCGACCGCCACGAGCGCGGCGAGCACGACCAGCACCACCACCCCCTTCCCGCCGCGAGGAACAACGGCACCGCGAGGAACGGGATCGCGAGCGCGAAGACCCCGCGCCGATGAACCAGCATCGCCACCGAGATCGCCACCGCCACGCCCAGGAAGATCCCGTACTCGGCGCTGCTCGAGAAAGTGCCGAACGCTCTCGTGACGCCGTAGATGTTGCAGCGCCTGGTAGCCGTTCAGGTCGACCCAGGCCACATCCGCAGGAAGGGAGTCCCACCTCCGTCTGCCACAGTCCGTAGGCGCCGATTGCCACGGCGACCGCCACGACCCCGTACAGGATCGAGAGCACGACCCTGCGATCGGCGAGCTCCCGCCCGATGAAGAACCACAGGAGGGGGACGCCGAGGAACATGAACCCGCCTGCCCCGGCGACGATGCTGCCGAGCATGGGGTTGAAGCTCTGGAGCACGGTCAGCGCGAGCAGCGCCCAGACCAGCTTCGAGATTCCGTCGCGCGCCGGCTCACGCCGCTCCAGCACGAAGAGCCGCGCGACGAGGAAGAGCGCCACGAGCGGCGCCACGAGCAGCAGGGGGTCGTACTGGGTCCACCCGGCGTCGGCGATCAACAGCCGGCGAACGAGGGCCAGCAGGGGCAGGTACGCGAGAGTGAGGACCGCCGCGGCGCCGGGCCAGCGGGTCGCGACGATCAGGAGGTTGACCGCGAGCGCCACCGCGAGCACGAGCCGGTAGGAAGACGGGTGGTTTGCGGCCAGCGCCCCCAGGAGCAGGGCCACGGCGATGCCGCCCCACGCGAGCATCGCGCGCCGGTTCAGGGTTCGGGGGCAGCGGCCGCAGGCCGGCCACGGCTGGTCTCGCGGGCACGGCGCTCATGACAGCGCCGTCTCGATCCGTCGATTCCTTTGTCGTTCCATTGACAATGCGGGAGAATGCCTGCCCCGGCAGCTCCCGGGCCCCGGGCCGCCTGCAAACAAGTGTGGGCCAGAAAGTCAGCGAATGCTACCTTTGCCTTTGATCGCGATCTCGCTTCTCTTTCGCGGCTCAGGGACAGAGCGCACCCACTTGTGAGCGACAAGCAGCAATCCGACGGCTTGGACCTTGCCGCCATCTGGGGCATCCTGCGACGCCAGATCGGCGTGTCATCGTGCTCACCGTGGTGCTGACCGCGGGCTGCCGCCGTCGGCTTGGCGCTGCGCGAGGAGAAGCAGTACGCGGCCTCCGCCGAGCTGCTGTTCCGTGACCCTGCCCTGGACCAGAAGCTGTTCGGGTCCTCCTTCTCGGCGCCCTACCAGGATCCCGTGCGCCAGGCCGAGA
>CAVYJN010000008.1:0-371470 GCA_963768885.1 uncultured Solirubrobacterales bacterium
CTAAGGATCCAAGCCGGCTTCGGGGTCCTTGAGGTACTGGTGCACGAAGGCGATCGCCATGCTGCCCTCGCCGACCGCCGCGGCGACGCGCTTCACCGGGCCGAACCGCACGTCGCCACACGCAAAGACGCCGGGAACGCTCGTCTCGAGGAGGTACGGGTCGCGCTCGAGCGCCCACCGGCCCGTGGCCCTCACCTCGGAGCCCGTGAGCACGAAGCCCTTCGAGTCGAGCGCAATCTCCGGCGGCAGCCACGCCGTCTCGGCGTCGGCTCCGATGAAGATGAACATCCCACCCGAATCGAGCCGCGTCGTCTCGCCGGTCTCGGAGTTGCGGACGTCGATCGCCTCGAGCGAGCCGTCGCCGTGCGCGGCCGTCACCTCGCTTCGGAGCGACGTCCGGATGTTCGGCCGCGCCGCGATCTGGTCGACGAGATAGTGCGACATGCTCTTCTCGAGAGTGGCACCGCGGCAGAGGATGGTGACGCTCAGTGCGTGGTGGGAGAAGAACATCGCCGCCTGTCCTGCCGAATTGCCCGCGCCCACGATGTGCACGTCCAGACCGTGCGCGTTGGCGGCTTCGCTGCGCGCGGCGCCGTAGAAGATGCCCTTCCCGGCAAGCCGATCGAAGCCCTCGATCGACAGGTGCCTCCACGAAACTCCGCAGGCGAGGATGATCGTCCGTGCACGCAGCACGTCGCCGCCGTCCAGGTACACCTGACGCGTCGCGGCATCTATCCGCGTGATCGATCGGGTCACAAGGATCTCCGCGCCAAGGCGCCGCGCCTGCTGAAGCGCGCGGCTGCCCAGCTCGTCCCCGGAGACTCCGGACGGAAAGCCGAGATAGTTCTCGATCCGTGACGATGTCCCGGCCTGCCCGCCCGGCGCCTCGCGCTCGATCACGATCGTCCGCAGGCCCTCTGAGGCTCCGTAAACCGCCGCGGCCAGGCCCGACGGGCCGGCACCGACGATCACCACGTCGTACTCCGCAGCGAGGGGCTCGGTACCGAGACCAAGCAACTCGGCCACCCTGCGGAAGGGTGGTCGCACCACGGTCTTGCCATCGACGACCCGGATCGCAGGCCAGTCTCCCTCGGGCGGTAAAGGGCCTCCCCACTGCGCCGGAGCATCAGGCAGATCCGGCGTGAGCCACTTGAACGTGATCTGGTTGCGGTCGAGGAAACGCCGCAGGTCGGAGCACGAAGCATCCCAGCGATGCCCCACCACGATCGCGCGGGGCGGCGGCGGCTCGGCCGCGATCCCCTGCAGTCCTCGCGATCCCCCCATCCGGTCGGCCGCCAGTCCGCCGATCTTCTTTCCGACGTCGGGCTCCACGGCTACCACTGCGTGGTAGTCGTGAGGCTCTACCCGCATGACGCGTGACGCCTCCGCTGCGCGAAACCCGACCGGAAACACGGTCCCGAGCGTGATTGGCACCTCCCCTATGACATCTCCAACGTGACGTTCGCCGATCACGCGCTCGACCCCGTCGACGAGCTTCGTCACCTCGATGCGCCCGTCGAGCAGGGCGAACAGCGCCCGTTCGTCGCCCTCGTGCGCCGCGTACTCGCCCGGCATGAGGCTGACATCCGCCGCCACCCGGGAAAGCTGTGCGCACACGGCCGGGTCGAGCGCCGCGAAGACCGGCACGCGCGAGATCTCGTCCGCGGTCACCAAGGCCGCGACCACCTTTGTCGAACGGCGTGCGCGCGCGAACGGCTCTCGTACATCGGAGGGAGCGACGGAGCAGAGTCGCGTTTACCGGGGGACAACATTGGACAACGCTACCTGCACCCGCACGAACGTTGGCGTATCGATGGGCAGGCTCCCTCCACTCTGCCGCATCGCCCCTCTGAGTGGCGCGCTTCTCGCAGGAGCGAACAGGCCGACACGCTTGCCCCGGCCCACCTTGTTAGCCTCCCGGGCGATGGCCGGGTGCAACCGCCCGGTGAAAGCAGTGCAGGTTGGCGCAGTAGTTGCCCGAGACCGAGCATCCTCAGCGTGGCCCAGCACACGACCCGTGGAGGTACCGCGTGCCAACCGGAACAGTGAAATGGTTCAACGACGACAAGGGCTTTGGGTTCATCACGCCGGATGACCAAGGCAAGGACCTGTTCGTGCACCACAGCGCCATCGACGGAGATGGCTTCAAATCGTTGACCGAGGGTGCCAAGGTCTCCTTTGACACGGAGGCCGGGGACAAGGGTCCCAAAGCCGTCAACGTCAAGCTGATCTAGCCCAACAGACCTATGCGCGGGGCGGATTGCGACGCGCAACGCCTAGCCAACAAGGCCTATTTGCGCCTTCCCGCCGGCAGGTTGGGGGGGAGCCAAGAGGAACGCGCCGACAGGAGGTATCTGCATGGAGATGACGAGGGCGGCGGAGGGCAGCGCCGGGGACCGGTTCATCGTCACGGAGGCTGAGCGGCAGGTGGCCGACCTGCTGCCGATCGAGGTCGACCCGGCTCTCGCTCGCGCCACCGTCGAGAGGGTGCCGTTCTGGTTCCACACCTTCGCGCTCAACCGCGCTGAGGGCATCTACACGGCGGGCGCCGCGCGCGACCACCGCTACCGCATCTCCACCCTTCCCAACGATTTCGCCGGGATGAGCGTGCTCGACGTCGGCACCTTCGACGGCTTCTACGCCTTCCTCGCCGAGCACCGGGGTGCCGGCAGGGTCGTGGCGGCGGACAACGAGCAGTACCGGCTCTGGGTCGCCTCCCGGTGGGACGTCGAACTGGAGGGCGGCGAGGGCTTCGGCGCCATCCATCGCCTGCTCGACTCGGCCGTCGAGTATCGACGGATGGACGCGTTCGAGCTCGACCAACTCGACGAGTGCTTCGACCTCGTCTACTGCTTCGGCATCCTCCACCGAGTCGAGAACCCTCTCGGGCTGCTACGTGTGCTGCGCGGGCGGACGGCAAGCGGCGGCAGCGTTCTGCTCGAGACCTACGGCGTACGCCGTGAAGATCGAGGCGGGGCCGCGATCCACGTCTCGGAGCCCGGTGAGGTCTACGCGCGCGACGAGTTCGTCTACTGGGGGTTCGGGCACACCGCCCTCGAGCGGCTTGCCCGGATCGCAGGCTTCTCTCACGCCGAGTCGCTCATCGACGTGGAGGTCGACGGCCACCCGCGGATCATGGGCCGGCTGATCGCCTAGAACGCTGCCCGACGGCTGTCTTAACAGCCTTTTCACCTGACGGTTGCAGACGTGTAACGGCCGAGCGCGCGCGCGTCGCGACACTTATGGCAGTGTTCCCGGCGCTTTACGCCCACCGCCTCGGCCGCGCCTACGGCCCTGACTCGTCGGCCGCGGCGCTTGCCCGCGCACTCCGGCGGCCTCTCGACGGCCTCGAGACGGACTGCTGCCTGACCGCCGACGGCGAGCTCGTGCTGCTGCACGACCCGCTGCTCGAAGTCGGCACCACGGTGTCCGGCTGGGCCCACGAACGCACCGCCGTGGAGATCCGCGCGGGCCGACTGCGCCACCCGGACGGCACTCCAAGCAACGAGCGCCCGCTGCTGCTCGACGAGCTGCTCGAACTCGTGCCGCCCGGCGCGACGCTCCAACTCGAGGTCAAGGCGCACGCCGATCCAGTCCTCGCACGACACACTGCCCGAGCTCTCTGCGAGCGCCTTCGCGACCACCCGGCGCGGGAGCAGACCGAGGTGATCAGCTTCTGGTCCGATGCATGCGAGCTGGCCGCCGAGCTCGGCTTCCGGGCACGGCTGGTCATCATCGCCGACTACCGCATGCATACGCTCGCGGCCTGGGGGCGACGCGTCGGCCTCCACGGCGTATGCGTCGAGCACTTCCTCCTCTCGCCCGCGCTGGTCGCAACCCTCCAGGCGTTCGGACTCAGCGTCACGACCGGCACAGTCAACCACGCCGCAATGCTCGAGCCGCTCCTGCCGCTCGGCCTCGACGCCGTCACAAGCGACTCCCCGCACGAGCTGCGCCGGGCGCTCAGCCGCACCCGCGAGGCGCTGCCACTCGCGGCCTGAACCGCCGCACTTGCGCAGACCTAAGCACCCCACACGCTTGGCTCGTCAGATGAAGTCGCCGGCTTCTCTCACCGCGCCCAGCCGATCCGTCTCGGCGAGGGCCTGCAGCTTGCGCAGTGACGCGTTCTCAATCTGGCGGATGCGCTCGCGCGTGACGTTGAACGTGCGGCCGACCTCGTCGAGCGTGCGCGGATGCTCGCCGCCGAGCCCGTAACGCAGCTCGAGCACGCGCCGCTCGCGGTAGGAGAGATTCTCGAGCGCCTCGCGCAGGGCCGCCTTGGTGATGATCTCGGCCGCGTGCTCGTGGGGCGACGCAGATTCCTTGTCGGCGATGAACTGCCCTAACTCTGACTGTTCCTCGTCGCCCACCGGCATCTCGAGCGAGACGGGAGGTTGCGCCCAGCGCTTGATCGATTTGACGTCCTCCGGCCCGAGCCCGGTTGCCTCGGCGATCTCGTCGACGGTCGGCTCGCGCCCCAGCTTGGTCACGAGCCGCCGCTCGGCCCGCCAGATCTTGGCGAGCCTCTCGTTGATCTGAACGGGAATCCGGATCGTGCGGGACTTGTCGGCGAGCGCCCTGGCCAGCGCCTGGCGGATCCACCAGGTCGCGTAGGTCGAGAACTTGAACCCCTTGCGGTAGTCGTACTTCTCCGCCGCCCGCACGAGCCCGATCGTGCCCTCTTGGATGAGGTCGAGGAAGGGCAGCCCCCGGTTGCGATAATTCTTGGCGTAAGCGACGACGAGCCGCAGGTTGGATTCGATCATTCTCTGCTTGGCGTCGAGTTCCCCTCGCTCGATCCCTTTCGCCAGCGCGAGCTCCTGCGGCCGCGTCAACAGCGGGACCTTGCCGATGCCCTTCAGGAAGAGCTGAAGGGAGTCGGTCGTCGTGTCCGGCGAGAGGTCGAGCGGCGTCGTGGGCTTCCCGACCTGGGCCTGGTTGGGCGGGGGAGCGGCCGGCTGTGTCGCAACGTCATCGACCAGCTCGATCTCGCACCCCTCGAGGAACCTGTGTAGCTCCTCGATCTCGGTCTCGTCGAATTCGAGCTCGGCGACCACCGTCGCCACCTCGCCATGGCTCAGCACGCCGAGATGCCGGCCGCTGGCGATCAGCGCCCTGATCTCTTCGAGTTCTGCAAGCTCTGGACTCGACATCGGGCGAGTGCCGACCTCCGGTCAGTCGGCTTCTGGAAAGTCAGAGTCGTTCAGAAGACGACGGAGCTTCGCGGCCTGCTTCTGCTCTGCCGGCGTGAGGTTGCTCTTCTCGACGATCTCGATCACCCGATCAAGAGAACGCCGTCTGAGCCTCTGGCGTGCAGTCCTCGGCGAGAGGGACGCACGGCTTCTGCCCTGTCCAGGCCGCGTCATGTCTTCAGCAACGCTAGCTGCGCATCCGCAGCGTGGCCCGCTCGAGCTCGAGCCCTTCGAGGTCGTCCTCAGCGCGGATGCAGGCATCCAGGCCGCCCTCGCGCAAGAGCGCGCGCCGTGACATCGCACGGAAGTAGCGCTTGCTCGGACCGCGATCGTGATCGTTCCCGGCCTTCTCGAGACGACGGGACAGGGACTGAGCGCTTTGTTGGGAAGGCGCGGTCGCCACCGTCTTCCAACTCGGAGCGCCGTCGGACTGTTGCACGAAGCACCTGGGCATAGTCGCCTCCTCTTTTTCTGCTCGACGGTGGCGCGCTCGATGCGGTCCCAGAACGACAGCTGGACCTCGCGGGCGTCAGTCACCAAAGAAGTAGTGCACCGGCCCCGCAGTCAAAGCCAGTGGCCCCCGCCTATCGCCTCGTGGCGCGCAATGCGCCGTCGGTGGCATTCCGGCTTGAGCTGAAGATTCTGGCCGCAGGGCCAGCACTCCATTCAGACGGTACTCCTATTGGAGGTGTTTGTGTGACCAAGCCTGGTAGTCATCGCGCGCAGCGCAACCGCGTCGCGACATGACCAGTCAGCATGCCGTCAACTCACGCGTCCAGCGCAGCTCGCAGTGCATGGAGGTCGCCCGCCCCGAAGACCACCCGGTTTCTCGTCGCGACGTACACGAGATCGAGGTTGACCCCGGCGCGGGCGACCTTCCGCGTCAGGTCGGCGAGCACGCCCGGGCGGTCCTCGACCTCGACCACCACTACCTCGCGCTCGCGCGTGACCCCGACATGGGAGATCGCCAGCGCATGCTTAACGGCCTCGGCGTGCGGGACGAGGATGTGCAGCTCGGCTCGCTCGCCGGACCCGATGCACGTGGCAGCCGAGATGTTCACTCCGGCATCGCTGATCGCGGCCGCCACCTCCGCCAGCGCCCCAGGCGTGTTCTCGAGTTCGATGACGAGATCGGCCGCCATGTGCCCGTGCGGCTGTCAGCCTACTCACATGAGCGGCCTGGTGTCGATCAGCTATGCCGCCCTCGCCGTCGCGTCGGCCTTGCTCGCGAGCTCGCGGTTCTCCGGCACGAACTTGCTCGCGATGAACGTCGCTCCCTGCGGGTCGCTGAGCACGGTCATCCTGACCCAGGGCGCGTCGAACGGCGGGACGACCACCTTCCCGCCCAGCTCGCCCGCTTTCGCGGCCGTGGCATCGGCGTCGTCGGTCGCGAACGTCACGTTCCAGTGCGGCGGGACGTCCGGCTGGTCTCCGGGGATCGGGTTGATGCTCGCCACGACGTCCTCGAAGCCGGCAGGACCGCCCACCTCGGCCACCTGCTTGCGCACGCCGGGGTGAAGCTCCTCGAGGTGGTCGCCGTACCCGGGCAACGTCCACATCTCGGCGCCACCGGGGAGCGCGAGCGTCTGCCAGCCGAACACCGAGCCGTAGAAGGACTTCGCGCCGTCCACGTCGCGGGTGTTGAGGCCGTTGAAGTTCAACGAACCATGTTCGTTGACGACGCGCGCGCCCTTGTGCTGCTTCGCCTGCCAGACGCAGAACGCCGCGCCTTCGGGATCCGCGAGCACCGCCATCCGCCCCGCGTCCATCACGTCGAACGGCTCCATCAGGGCCTTGCCGCCGGCGGCCAGGGCCTTCGACGCGGTCTCGTCCGCGCTGTCGACCCAGATGTAGGTGTTCCACATCGCCATCGGTGGCGCGCCCTCCGGGATCGACCCGACCGCGGCGACGTCACCGCCGCGGATGCGCCCGATGAAGTACTTGCCCTCCGACCCGGGCGGCATCACGTCCTCGAACTGCCAGCCGAAGAGGCCGCTGTAGAAGTCACGGGCGGCCTCGGGATCCGGCTGGCTCGTGTCGACCCAACACGGGACGCCGGGGATGTATCGGTCTCGCTCGGGCATTGCGTCTCCTCTCGGTCGTCTGCACGTGACCGCACCCTACGAGCCTTTTAGGTCAGGATCTGTCCTAAATGTCGGAGAGGATGGAACTCGCATGAGCGAGACCTCGAGCCGACTCCTCGAGCTCCTGTCGCTGCTCCAGGCACGCCGGGACTGGCCGGGCGGGGAGCTGGCGGAACGGCTGGAGGTGTCCGGGCGAACGATCCGGCGCGACATGGAGCGCCTGCGCGCGCTGGGCTACCCGGTCGAGTCGCTGAGCGGCCCGGCGGGCGGCTACCGGCTGCGCGCCGGAACCCAGATGCCCCCGCTGCTCCTCGACGAGGACGAGGCGATCGCGATCGCCGTCGGGCTGCGCACCGCCGCGCGGGCGTCCGTGACCGGCATCGAGGAGACCTCCATCCGCGCCCTGGTCAAGCTCGAACAGGTCCTGCCCGCCCATCTGCGCCGCCGCGTCAGCGCTCTCGGGTCGGCGACGATCGCGCCTTCTGCCGGCGGCCCCACGGTAGACCCGCAGCATCTGACGGTGGTCGCGGCGGCGTGTCGCGACTCTGAGCGACTGCGGTTCACGTATCGAAGCCGCCAAGGGGTCGACTCGCGCCGCGAGGTGGAGCCGCATTCGCTCGTCAACTTGGGTCGCCGCTGGTACCTCGTCGCTTGGGACCGCCGCCGTGAGGACTGGCGGACGTTCCGCGTCGACCGCCTGGACCGGCCGGAAGCAACCGGAAGCAGGTTCGAGGCGCACAAGCTGCCGGCCAAGGACGCGTCCGCGTACGTCGCACAGAGCATCGCGGGCGCGCCGAGTCGGTTCGAGGCGCGCGTCACCGTGCACGCTTCGGCGACCGAGATGGCGAGGCGCTTCTCCTCCCACTGGGGAAGGTTCGAGCCCATCGACGATCACACCTGCGAATACCGGACGGGAGACGACGACCTCGCATGGCTTGCGATGCGGATCGCGATGCTCGGCGTCGACTTGGAGGTGCACGAGCCGGCGGAGCTCGTCGACCACCTGCGGGCGCTGGCCGACCGGCTCGAGCGCGCCACGCCGGCGACCGCCCGTCCACCGCCGGCTTAGCCGGGTCGGCTCGCCGCAAGCGCCGGCGGACCTAATCCTGCGCTGCGTCCGCCGGAGGTTGCTTTGGCGCAGCCTGCCGAAAGAGCCAGGCCGATCCGATGAAGAGCGCGACGAAGAACCCGTTCAGCCCGAGGATCTCAAAGACGGAGCTGATGGGGACTTGGTGCTTCCCGGCGATCAGCGCGATCACGGCGACCAGCGCCTGAGCGAGCGCCGTCGCGAGCAACGCGCGTGCCATTCCATGTGGCTGGAAGCGCGCGATTGCGGCGCCGATGAATCCGACGGCGAGCACCCCGACGTACATCAAGTCGGCGGGGTCGCCCGTATCCCCGATGACCCCAACGGCAAGGACCAACCAGACGAGAAAGAGCACTGCGGCGAGTGCAACACCGATGGCTGCACGGTACGCGATGTTGCCCGCCTTACTCGCTGCCAGCTGGTGGATAAGACCTGCCCCTCCCAGGAGGACGCCGGCGACAGCGAAATCGAACACACCCCAGGCCACTTCGTCGGTGAACTGCATCGCCAACAAGGGCACCAACAAGATGAACGCTGTGGCGAGCGCAACCCCGCGGGCGGATCGGTGTCGGCCGCGCCACGACTTGTCAGCGGCGAGACCCCGAACCATCCGGGACAAGATGCTGAGAGCGATCCGCCGGTCGCTGGTCCCACGGGCCCGTTCGTATGCGATGTGGTCGTGGACGTCGGCATCGATCTCGTCGAACCGACGCTTGGCGATCGGACCGGGCAGGTCCCGCGTGTAGAACCGCACCCACCGTGCCACCAGCTCGGCCATGCGCTCCGGTGTCATGCGAGCTCCGAGGCGACGCGTGGGAAACGTCCAGTGGCCTGATCGGCCTTGTCGGCTGAGGCTTGCTCGGCCACACGAGCCCCCTGCTTGGTGAGCTCGTACAGTCGGCGACGCGGTCGCCCCTCAGCCGCCGCTGGATCCTCCCACCGGGAAGTGAGCAGACCGAACTCCTCAAGCCGGCTCAATGCCTTGTACAGGGTTCCGTGGCCCGTCAAGGAACGCGAGCCGCTCTGCTCCCGCATCGTCTGAGCGAGACCGAATCCGTGGAAGGTGGTTTGCCGCGAACGCAGCATCGACAGCGCCACCTCGAGGATCTCGGTCTCGAGAGGCAGCAGAGTTCCAGGTTTGCGCCGCGCCATAGCCACAACGATAGGAAGATATCTTCCTATCGTCAAGTGGCCTCCGAGGCTTCGCGCGGCGCCCCGCACACCGGCCGGATATTCGTCCGTTTGAGCCCGTGGCGCTCAAGGCCGGACCGGACCGGCCGAGCCAGGCCCCGTGGGAGCGCATCGCCTGAGAAGGGCCCTATGCGTCGCGACCATCCTGATCGCCGCCGTCGCCGTGCCCGCGTTCGGCAAGGCAAGCCACAAGGACTGGCCCGAGATCGACGGCGTCCTGACGATGCACACCCACGACCGCGACGGCCACATCTCGGGTACCGGGCGCAGCGACGAGCTCCTGGGCGGCCATGGGGACGACACGATCGAGGGCCACGGAGCGGCGGACGTGATCTGGGGCGACTACAAGCCCTGCTGTCAGCCGACCCGCCAGCACGACGAGCTGCACGGTGGCCCCGGCCGCGACCACCTCTACGCCAGTCACGGCTGGAACAGGATCAACGGCGGTCCCCAGCGGGACCTGATCCACGGTCACTTCGGCCGGGGCGTGATCGACTGCGGCGGCGGGCGGGACAAGGTGTACCTGTCGCACCGCAGCCGCCCGAGGTACCGCCTGCGCCATTGCGAGGCGATCGACTACCGCCCCGAGCGGCTGCGGCGCTAGCGCAGTCCGTCCGGAAGACGGTGGAGCCCCGGCCGACTCGAGCAGGGCGCTGCGCGTGCGTGCGCTTGGCAGAATAGGTACGGCACCGAGTGAATCGAAGCTTGGCAATGAGGCTCCCGAACACCGCGCACACCTCCCGGCCCTGGCGGATCCACGAGTTCACGCGCGACTTCCGGCTCGAGGACGTGTGGGCGCTGCCGACGCCGGGCGGCCCGGACGACTTCCCCCGGCTGGTGGAGCGGTTCGCCTCGGGCGACCCGTCGCAAGGCTCCTCCCGCGTCGCCCGCACGCTCTGGGCGATCCGGTGGAAGCTCGGGGAGCTGCTCGGCTGGGACGGCCCGGACGCCGGCGTCGGCTCCAGGGTGCCGACGCTCCGCGACCGGTTGCCGGCGGATCTGCGCGACGCCCCATCCGGCCCGGACTTCGACGCGCTCCCCTTCACCTCGCTGTACCTGATCGACGACGAGTGGGCGGCGGAGATCGCCAACCGGACCATGCACGGGGTCATGCACCTCGGCTGGGTCCCGGACGAGACGGGCGGCTACCGCGGCCAGATGGCCGTCTGCGTGAAGCCAAACGGACTGCTCGGGAACGCCTACATGGCCGCGATCAGGCCGTTCCGGCACCTGATCGTGTACCCGCCGATGATGCGGCAGATCGAACGGGAGTGGCGGGCGCGCGCCGGCGATCCAACGGCGGCCCACGCCGCGCCGGCGTAGCGTTCGGCGACGAGCGGGCTCTTCGGTCAGCCCGTCGTCGAGTCCCCGCTTGCACGCCGTCCGATCAGCAGGATCACGGCCACGGCGCCGGCGCTCATCAGCAGACCCACCACGAACATCCCCAGGCCGGCCCAGATCGCCCAGCCCAGCTTGACCCCGGCATCGGCCTCGACGTCGATGCCGCGGCTTGCGTCGGCATTCATCACGACCGCGGTCCAGCGACCGAACTCGGCATCCCAGGTGAGCGCTTGTTCTCCGGCGCCCTCGGACTCGGCGACCCAGAAGTCCTGTTCGCCGGGCGGCGTACGCGGCGCTCTGCCCTCGCGCAGGTCGAGCTCGGCGTCGTCGCCGTGGAAGTCGACCAGCTCGTCGTGGGCGACGCCACCGAGGTAGCGATCGACGTCGTCGTCGCGCCCGATGCCGACGAACACCGGCTTGGCGCCCTCGACCTGGACCCGGACGTTGCCGAGGACCTTGTCCGGGGCCCAGTCGGCCTCGTCCGCGCCGAGGTCGATGTCCTCCGTGGTGATCGCGTAGGTGGCGCTGTCGATCTGCTTGCGATCGGAGTTGAAGTAGCCGTCGTCATCGCGAGCCAAAGGCGTACGTGGCCATCACCGCGATGCCGCCGACCAGCAGCGCCAGGCCGATCAGTCCGCCGATGCTGGCGAAGACCATGCCGATCACGCGGCCTGCGGTCCAGTGCGATTGCGGCTGAGGTGGGCTCGCCGACGTGTTCGAGGTCGCAGGCTGCTCGCCGCTGTGCGTCATCGGGGCAAGCCTACGTGGTGCGAGACTGGACGCCAAGGCCCAATCCGTAGTTTGAGCAGTCCTTGGGCGTAGTGCGACCGGATGGCGGGCCGGCCCTGCGCGCATAACGTTCCGGGCGACCTGTCGGCAAGCACGAGGAGGCGACCATGCACGCTGCAGCGACCGGGCATGGCGGCTCACCGCTTCGACTGGCCTTCTGCCTCGACGGGCTCGCGGTCGCCGCGCTCGTGGCCTACGTCGTGGTAACCGGCGGCAGCGGGCGGCAGGACGACGGCTTCTTCACTGACCCGCTGCCCGACGGCCTGGCGGTGCTGGCGTTCGCCGCCGCGAATCGCCGCGGGTGCCGTTGCCGCGTGGGCGCTGCTGCGCGAGCCGCCCCTGGGCGCCCTCGCGCGCGAGCCGGGACGCCGGGGCCTGCTGTTCATCCCGCTCCTGATCGGCGCGAGCGCCCTGATCTTCTTCCTCGGCGATCTGCTGTTCCCGTACTAAGGGCGAGAGCATCCCGCTCGTTCTTGCCTGGTAGGTTCGCTCGCAGACCGATAGCGGCGAACAGGAGGGACGCGATGGGAGCAGACGAGAACGCAGCGATCATTCGGCGCGGTTACGAGGCCTTCAACACGGCCGACATCAACACGCTCACCGAACTCTTCGACGAGAACGCCGTGTGGCGCACGCCGGGGCGGGGCTCGCTGGCCGGCGACCACGAGGGCCGCGAGGCGACCTTCGCCTACTTCGGCCAGCTGGGACAGCAGACGGAGGGAACCTTCAGGGCCGAGTTGCAGCACGTGGCGGCGGACGATGACAACCGCGTGGTCGGCATCCATCACAACACCGCGGAACGAGACGGCAAGCGGCTCGACGTCCAGTGCTGCCTCGTCTTCCAGATCGAGGACGGCCGGATCACCGAGGGTGCGGAGCACTTTCAAGACCTCTACGCCTGGGACGAGTTCTGGTCGTAACCCCCTAGGCGCGAGCCCGCCGGGTCACACGACTCGCGGGCAACAGCCGCCTACGTCTCGACGGCGAAGATCCGCCACGGGCCGGGCACGCCTTTGAGGTCGTGCTCGCCGCGGTCGGCCAGCGTCTGGCCCGAGCCGACGATGAGGTCGCGGACGGTGCTGCTGACGAGCACCTCGCCCGGTGCGGCGAGGCTGCTGACGCGCGCACCGATGTGGACCGCGAGCCCGCCGACGTCGTCGTCGGGGAGCAGCTCGCATTCGCCGGTGTGCAGGCCGGCGCGAATCTCCAGGTCGAGGTCGCGGACCCGGTCGCGGATGGCGGTCGCGCTGCTGATCGCGCGGCTCGGGACCGTCGAACACGGCCAGCGCGCCGTCGCCGAGTGACTTCACGAACCGCCCGCGGTGGCGCTCGACCTCCTCGCGCACCAGACCGTCGTGGCGCTCCAGGAGGGACCGCCAAGCGCCGTCGCCGAGCTCGGCGGCGCGCTCGGTCGAGCCGACGATGTCGGTGAACAGCACCGTCGCGAGCACGCGGTCGCTGACGACCGGTCGCCGCACTCCGGTCAGGAAGTGCTGGATCTCGTCCGCGACCGCGTCCTCCTCGCCGAACCAGGCCGCCCCCTCCCCGGGAACCTCCGCATAGCGGGCGTTCGGGATGTGCTCGGCGACGTAGCGCGAGTGGCGCTCGTCAAGGTAGGTGTCGTGCTCGAGGCGCAGCACGAGCGTCGGGCACTGCACGCTCGGCAGCACGTCACGCACGTCCGTCTCGCCGATCGTCGCCAGCGACCGCGGCAGCGGCAGCAGGACTCATCGCGAGACGCTGTAGGCGCGCCATCAGACGCCGCAGCCGTTCGTCCTGGCCGCCGACAAGCGCAGCGATGGGGTTCGCGGGCGAGTCGGTGCCCCAGGTCTCGACGATGTCTTGGACGAGCGCAGCGCGCTGCTCGACGCTCGGCGCCCACTCGTATCCCGGTCCTGCCACCAGGCGGGGCTGCGGCGACACCAGGACGAGTGCCCGCACCAGGTCCGGATGGGAGGCAGCGAACAGCGCCGTCAGGCCGCAGCCCTCGAGCATCGTGGTCAGCACCGGCTGCTCGGAGCCGACCGCGTCGATCACCGCCTGGACGTCATCGATCTGCTCCTCGAGCGGCGTCGCGCCGGCGATCCCATCGGACATCCCGCTCCCGCGCCGGTCGAACAGGATCAGCCGCGAGAACGACGAGAGCCGACCGTAGAAGCGCGAGAAGGACGGCAGCTCCCAGAACAGCTCGATGTTCGACAGGTACGACGAGACCACCACGACGTCGAGCGGCCCCTCGCCCACCACCTGGTAGGCGATCTGCAGGTCACCGCTGCGCGCGTAACGAGTCTCCGGAACGTCCACGGGCGACATTCTCCACGGCTCCAGCTACAGCTCGCCGGCCAGGCGGGTGACGAGCCAGACGAGCGCTCCCGCGCCGAGCAGGCGGCGGAACCCGTTCGTCCCGTCCACCGCCTCCTCCCAGGCCCACACGCCGAGGCCGAGGATGAAGACTGCGCGGCCGGTGTCGTGTGCAGTGCCACCGGAGAGCGCCGCGAGCAGCCACCCGGCGAACGCGACGAGCAGCGGCGCGTTCGGGAACTGCGCGATGGGGTAGCTCCGCGGCCAGCCCTCTTGGCCGCGGCGCCAGAGCTCGGCGGCTTTCACCGCGCGCCTCTCAGATCCCCGCTTGCTGAAGGAAGTCGATCACCTCGTGGGTGCAGCGCTCCGGCTCATCGTCGAAGAGGAAATGGCGAACGCCCTCGAGCAACACGAGCTTGGAGCCGGGGATCTCCCGCGCGAAACGCGACGCGTAGTCGAGCGAGATGTACTCGTCCTCCTGGCCCCACAGGATCAGCGTGGGCACAGCGAGCGCGGCGAGCCTCCCCTGGTAGGGCCTGAGCTCGTCGAGATCGACGGAGCGATATAGCTCGAGCATGCCGCGGCGGCCTCCCGCGCTGCAGAACGCCTTCCAGTACTCGTCCAGCGCGCGGTCGTCGAACTCGCTGGATGCCTCCGCGAGCAACGTGGCGAACCCCTCGCGGGAGAGGCTGTCCACGAGCGCCTCGCCCTGAATCGGGGTTCGCATCGTCCTGGCGATCTCGGCCCACTCGGCGTCAGGAAAGAATCCCGTGTTGGTGATCACCAGTCCGTCCACGGCGTCCGGGTGATCGCACGCCCAACGCAGGCCGATCAAACCGCCCGTGTCGTGGACGACCAGCACGACCCGGTCGAGCCCGATCTGGCGGCGGAAGCGCTCGACGGCCTCGACTTGGTGTTCGAAGGTCCCGGGCGGATCGGGCGGCGAGTCGCCGAAGCCGGCGAGATCCGGCGCCAGCGCTCTGCGGCCCGCCGCCGCGAGCGCGGGAAGCAGGTGACGCCACATGTAGGAGCTCTGCGGCCACCCGTGGATGCAGAGCACCGGCGAACGATCGGAAACCTGTGCGGGCGCTGCCTCCCGGTAGGCGATCCCGCCAGCGCGCTTGAGGGCCAGCTCCGGCACGTCGGGCGTTCAGCTCCCCGCGGGCGTGCGTTCGCACCTGGGAGCTCGGCGTCCCGACACCCGCGCAATGGGCGCCAGCACGCGGAAGAGCAGGTGCTGCACCCAGGCGGGCGGTTTGGCAAGCACCGCGTGCTCGGACACCAACGGCCAAACCGTCGCGATGTCCAGGAGGCCGGGCATGGCCTTCGCGTCGACGCGACCCTCCTGGGCGAAGCCGAAGTAGACCTCGTAGAAGCGCTCGGTCGAGTCGAGCGCGGGACGGAACTCGAACAGGACGCGCATTTCTTCGTCGCCGGCGTTTCCGAAGGTATGCCTCGTTCCCGCGGGCACGTCGATGGTCTCGCCCATCCCGAGCACCTGTTCCCGGCCATCGACCTGGAAGGCCGCACGCCCGGCAAGCACTTCGAAGTGCTCGTCCTGATGCGGATGGATGTGCCCGACGCCCGCGAAGCCGCCGGGCGGAAAGGCGCCCTCGGCCCGAAACACCTCGCCGGCCGTGTCACGGGCGGTCGCGAGAAAGGTCAGCCGCTGCCCGGTCGCCGGGTTCTCGATGACATCGCCGACATCGGCCATCTGCGGACCCTACTTCGCCGGCCGGCAATCCTGCCGCATAATGCATGCGACAGAGGCGAGTGATCACGATGCGACCCGGTGAGTCGGCTCTACATATGAAGCGGGTCCTGCCCGCGCCTCGCGCGCGCGTGTTCAGGGCCTTTACCGAGCCGGACGAGCTGGCGAAGTGGTGGGGTCCGAAAGGGTTCACCGCTCCAAGCGTCGAGCTGGACCTCCGCCTCGGCGGCAACTATCGGATCGCGATGCAGCCTCCCGATGGCGATCTCTTCTACCTCTCCGGAGAGTTCCGCGAAGTCGATCCTCCTGCGCAGCTCGCCTACACGTTTCGATGGGAGGATCCCGATCCGGACGATCAAGAGACGGTGGTCACGCTGGCGTTCGGGGATCTGGGTGAGTCCACCGAGCTGGTGGTTACGCAGCGCGCATTCGCCACTGAGGGCCGGCGCGCCCTTCACGATCAAGGTTGGACGGACAGCCTCGACCGGCTGCAGGACCTGATGTCGCCAGCAGGATCAGGCGAGCCGTAGACTCAGCGATCATGGCGGACGCGATCCGGGTAGTCGAGGACAACGTCGAGGCGACGGAGGCATGGAACGGCCCGCTTTTCGACATCTGGATCGAGTACCGCGGCATCGTCGCCGAGGGACTGCGCGACCACGGGGAAAACGCGCTCGCGGCCAACCCGCCGCAGGAGGGCGACCGCGTGCTCGACATCGGCTGCGGGCTCGGCGACACTACGGCGCGGCTGGCGGGCCTCGTCGGCCCAGCCGGCCATGCGCACGGCGTTGACGTCGCCGAGCGGATGATCGAGACGGCGATCGAGGAGGCCGCCGAGACCGGGCTCGAGAACGTCAGCTACGCGACCTGCGACGTCGAGGTGACGAAGCTCGGCCAGACCTTCGACTACACGTTCTCGCGGTTCGGGACGATGTTCTTCGCGAACCCCGTGGCCGCGCTTCGCAACGTGCGCGAGGCGCTCGCGCCCGGCGGACTATTGAACATGGTGGTCTGGCGGCACAAGCTCGACAACGAGTTCATGCACCGGGCCGAGCTGGTCGTCGCGGAGTACCTCGAGGAGCCCGAGGAATCCGACGTGCCGCGCTGCGGGCCCGGGCCGTTCTCGATGGCCAACGCGGACACCGTGACGGACGTGCTCAAGCATGCCCGCTTCGAGGACATCCGCCTCGCGCGCCAGGACCTGCCGTACAAGATCGGGGACGACCTCGACCACGCCGTCGCGTTCAACATGGCGCTCGGGCCGGCGGCCGAGGTACTGCGCATGTGGGGCCACCGCGTGGACGACATCAGGCCGAAGATCGCCGCCGACCTTCGCGCCGCGCTTTCGGACTACGTCGTCGACGGCGGCGCCGTCGTCGCCCCGTCATCGACATGGGCCGTTACCGCGCGGGCGCCGCGGTAGTCAGCCCCTATAGAGCAGAGCACACGGTCGGGGCCCATGATCCCGGCATGAGACAGCGGTCGGTGCGCACAGGCGCGTGGCCGGCGCGGAAGCGAAGCCTCGTGTACTTCCCGACCGCCCCGCGCTCCGTGACGTAGACGCGCACCCGCACGCCGGGCAGGAGCAGCCGCTCGAGACGGCGAATGCGCACCTTGACCGCCGTGAGCGACTTGGCGCTGGTCCGGACCGCCCGCACCTGCTTCTTGAACGGGCAGCCGCGACCGCTACAGCGGACGGAGAGGGTCGTCCCCACGGGTGCGTCCACGCGCAGAAGCCGTACGCGGGTCCCGCGGCTGGTGATCCGGCCCGCGATCCGCACGACGGGGAACGGGCTCAGCAGCCGCAGTCCCAGCTTCTGCGAGATGACAGGGGTCGCCGGCAGCGGTAGGACCGTCAGCGTCTGGGAGTCGAAGGAGACGAGCCCGGAATCGTCCGTCACCCGGAGCCCGACCACGTAGTCCCCGGCGTCGGCGAACGCGCGAAGCGCCGTGGCGCCGCCGCCGTTGTCGTAGTTGCCGTCGCCGTTGAGATCCCAGACCTGCTCGTTGATCGTGCCGTCCGGGTCGCTGGAAGTGGACGTGAACAGCACCGGCTGATTGACGAGCGGCGCGGCGGGCGCGATCGTGAAGGATGCGGTCGGTGGGCTCGGGGCGGGGCCGCCGCCGCCCGCGGCCTGAACCGACACGATGTGGATAGCTTCGCCACGGCGGTTCCCGTTGCCCTTCACGCCCAGCCGAACGCTGACCGGGCCCGGCGCCGCGTAGCTCCACGTCGCGGTCTTGCCGTGCTTGTCGATGCCGCCGTCGCCGTTCAGGTCCCAGTCGTAGCTCTTGGCGGTGACGCCCGCCGGAGGGTTCGCTGCCGTGAACGTGACCACCTGGCCAGGGGTGGGAGCCGTGGGCGACCAACCGAAGTCAACCGAGATGGTCTTCGGAGCGGCCGGGCTGGTACCGGGCGCGATCGCGATTGCCAGGAGAGCGATCGTGACTGCGAACGAGATGCGGCGAACTGACGAAAGGGCCAAGTTGCTCTCCACAGAGCACTGCGACGGGGTACCGGCTCACGCTGCCTGCTGCGGGGGGCGGCGGACGGTGGCCCCAAATTGTAGGCGCCCGGGCCGAACACCGTGCTGGGCAGGTGTTATTCCAGACCCGGGCTCGTCACGCGGCGAGTTCGTGGTCGCCGGTCGAGCGAAATCGCGCCCGGTAGTCGGACGGCCCGACGCCGAGGACTCGCAGGAAGGCGCGGCGCATCGTCTCCGGGCTGCCGAAGCCGCAGGTGGCCGCGACGGTCTCGATCGGCCTCGTGGTGCGCTCGAGTTGCTCGCGCGCGGCCTCGACCCGGATCCGCTCGACGAACCGGGCGGGAGTCGTTCCCGTCTGGTCGGCGAACATGCGTCGCAGGTGCCGTTCCGAGACGGCGGCACGCTTGGCGAGCTGGGCGAGGCGATGGTCGGCGGCGGGCTGGGCGACGATCGTGTCGAGGACCTGGCGGATCGGCGAGGCGATCGTGCCCGGGAGCGAAAGGCGTTCGGAGAACTGGGACTGGCCCCCTGGCCGCTGGAGGAACATGACCGTCCAGCGCGCGACGGTGCGGGCGACGTCAGGCCCGTGGTCCTCTTCGATCAGGGCGAGCGTGAGATCCATGCCCGCGGTGGAGCCGGCGGAGGTCATGGTCTCCCCATCGCGAACGAAGATCCGATCGGGCTCCACCTGCACGCGAGGATGGCGGCGGGCCAGTTGGCCGCAGAACGCCCAATGGGTCGTCGCGGCCTTGCCGTCGAGCAGCCCGGCGCCGGCGAGCAGGAACGCGCCCGTGCAGACCGAGCACGTGCGGCGCGCGCCGGCCGCGACGCGCTGCAGCCCGGACGCGAGCCGCCGGTCGTCGACGACCTCGCCGACCCGCATGCCGCCGCCGACGATCATCGTGTCGACCGCGCGCGGGCGGACGTGACCCAGCGACTTGTCGGCAGCCAGCCTCATGCCCGCCGATCCGCGGACCGGCGTGCCGCCGGGCGTGGCGATCACCACCCGGTAGCCGCGTCCGCCACCGAGCACCTGGGTGGCCGCGTCGAGCATCTCGGCCGGGCCGACGAGGTTGAGCAGCTGCATGCCGTCGAAGCCGACGAGCACGACCTGACGTTTGGACGGCGCCATGAGCATGATCATGAACCGCGAAGGAGATGTCCGCAAGGACGCATATCCCTCTGATCCGGCCATACCTTGACCGCTGCCTGCCAGACCGCAGGTATCCATCCCGTTCATGAACGTCGAGATGTTCAACGTCGGGTGGCTGACGGCGACAGCGAGCCTGATACGGGCGGGCGCCGGCGCGGATGAGTCGATCCGCTTCCCCGTCCCGGCATACGTCGTCGAGACGGCGACCGAGCGGATCCTGATCGACACCGGCCTTCACCCGGCGGCGGTCGCCGATCCCGGCGGCTTCTACGGGAGCCCGCAGGGGCTTGCGCTGTTCCGACTGGAGCAGGAACTGAGCGTCGCCGACCAGGTCGACCTGACCACGCTCACGAAAGTGGTGCTCACGCACCTGCATTTCGACCACGCCGGCGCACTGTCGCTCGTCCCGGCCGACGTGCCGGTCGTCGTCCAGCGCACCGAATGGGCCGCCGGGCACGACAAAGCCGCAATCCAACGCAACTTCTACCTCCCCCGCGCCTACAGCGGCACCGAGCGGAACGTCGAACTCGTCGACGGCGACCACGACCTCCTGGGCGACGGGTCGGTCCGCCTCCTGCTGACTCCTGGACACACGCCGGGGCACCAGTCCGTCCAGATCGGCGACCTGGTCCTCGGCGCCGACGTCACGCACTTCGCGAGCGGGCTGGATGACCATCGGTTCCCGATCTTCGGCGACGACCACGCCGCGCAGAGCCGCTCCGCCGAACGTCTCAGGGCGCTCCGCGACGCCGGGCACACGGTTCTGCCCGGTCACGACCCCGAGGTCCTGCATCCCGGGCCGCTGACCGCCTGAGCCACCGGCACGCCACGCGGCGGTAGGTTTCAGCCCTTCCGCCAGCGAAAGGAGCGTGCCGTGTCCACCATGCCGGATTCAGAGCTCAAGGGTCGCCATCGTGCGATGTGGGCGTCGGGCGACTACCCGTCGATGGTCGAGACGTTCCTGCTGCCGCTCGGGCCGCAATTGGTGGAGGCCTGTGGCATCGGCCCCGGCATGCGTGTCCTCGACGTCGCCGCCGGCACAGGGAACGCTTCGCTTCCCGCGGCGGAGCGCGGCGCGAGCGTCACCGCCAGCGACCTGACGCCCGAGCTGCTCGAGGCGGGCCGTCGCCGCGCGGAGGCGAGCGGGCTCGAGCTCGAGTGGACCGAAGCCGACGCCGAGAAGCTGCCCTTCGAGGATCAGTCGTACGACGTCGTCATGTCATCGATCGGCGCGATGTTCGCGCCGCGCCACGAGGCCGTCGCCGACGAGCTGGTCCGCGTGTGCCGCGCGGGTGGCACGATCGGGCTGATGAGCTGGACCCCCGAGGGCATGATCGGCGCGCTGTTCCGGACGATGGGACCGTTCGCGCCACCACCTCCCCCCGGCGCGCAACCGCCGCCGCTGTGGGGCAGCGAGGAGCACGTGAAGGAACTGTTCGGCGATCGCGTCGAATGGCGCACGATGGAACGCGACATGCTCGACATCACCGCCTTCGAGCGCCCCACCGACTACGGCGAGCACTTCAAAGCGAAGTACGGCCCGACGATCGTGGCGCGCGCCAACGCCCAGAAGGCCGGCCGCGAAGCGGAGTTCGACGAGGCGCTCGACCGGTTCTGCGAGGAGTGGAACCGGGGTACCCCCGACAAGGCACGGTTCGAGCAGGAATACATCATCACCGTGGCAACGCGGGCCTGACCGCTACGCCAGCACGTCGCGGCGCTCGAAGAGCAACGCGCCGGCAAACGCCAGCAACGCTCCGCACACGCTGAGGCCGGCGAACGCAATGGGATCGATTCCCTCGGTCAGGCCGGACCCGTAGTACTTGAACACGGTCAGGTAGCGGGCCGGCTCGAGCGAATCGGCGAGCTTGCCGACGAGGTCGACCACGTACATGCCCACGAGCGTGCCCGCGGCGATCGCCGTCACGGGAGCGGACCGATGCAGGAAGCCCGCGACGAGGGCGGCGAAGCCGGCGAAGAAGACGGCGAGCGGCCACACGTTCGCCACGCCCGCGGCCGTCTTTCCGGCCGAGAGGCCGGTCCCCGCCGCGACGCCCACGACCATCGTCAGCCCGTAGACCACGAGCAGCACGGCGGCGCAGGCCAGCGCCGTGACGATGAACGCGCCCAGGACCAGGACGCGCCGTGACAGCGGCGCCGCGAGCGCGGTGTCGAGATAGACGCGCTCCTCCGGGACCGAGATCGCGTGGCTGATCGAGCGCACGGCGAAGAAGCCCATCGCGAGCGGGACGATCAGGCTGAACATCTCGGCGTCGAGGTATGCCTCGACCGAGTTCAGCTCCTCGATGCCGAACGCGTCCTTCAGGCCTTGCGGGTAGCTTCGGGTGATCTCCTTGAGGGAGTCCTCGATCGAGGGATAGATCCCGACGATCAGCGCGCACATCGCGCCCAGCGGCACGCCCCAGGTGAGCGGCGCGCGCCGGTGGTCGCGCAGACCGCGGCGCACGACGGCGCGCAGCGAGCGCCGGCTCGACGGGGCGGGCGGCCGCGCCCGCTCGACCTGCTCGGCCCGCGTTGCGACCGCGCTCATCGCGTCCCGTCCCTGCCGTAATACGTGAGGAAGATCTCCTCGAGCGTCGGCTGCGCCACCTCGATGTCGTGGATCGTGTGGCGCGCGGCCGCCTTCACGACCGCGTCGAGGCCGCCCTCGACCTTGAAGGTGATCCGGGTCCCGTCGGACGCGAGCTCGCTCACGCCCGCGAGCCGTTCGAACTCGGCGGGGTCGACGGGCGCCGTGAACTCCAGCGTGACGTGCCTATAGGCGCGGCGGGTGAGGTCGGCCACGTTCTCGACCGCCGCCAGGCGGCCGTCCCGGATGATGCCCACGCGGTCGCAGGCGCGCTGGACCTCGTCGAGCTCGTGCGAGGAGATGAACACGCTCGTGCCGCGCCCCCGCTCTTCTTGGACGACGTCGAGGAACTCCTCCTGCACGAGCGGGTCGAGGCCGCTCGTCGGCTCGTCCAGGATCAGCAGCTCGGGATCGTGGAAGAGCGCCTGGATCAGGCCGACCTTCTGGCGGTTGCCCCGTGAGAGATGGCCGAGCGGGCGCTCCAGATCCGCCTTGAAGCGCTCCGCGAACACCGGCGCCCGGCCCAGGCCGCGCACGCCGCGAACCTCGGCAAGGAACGAGAGCAGCTCGCGGCCCGTCAGGTGCGGGTCGTAGGAGAAGTCGCCCGGCAGGTTCCCGACGCGGGCCCGGATCGCGAGGCTGTCGCGCCGCGAGTCGAGCCCGAACAGGCGCGCCGAGCCGCTGGTCGGGTGAAGCAGGTCGAGCAGTATGCGGATGGTCGTGGTCTTGCCCGCCCCGTTGGGGCCGAGGAAGCCGAACACCTCGCCGCTTTCGACGCTCAGCGTTACGTCCTCGATCCCGCGCGCCGCGCCGTAGCGCTTGGCGAGTCGTTCGGTTTCGATCACCGCGCTCATCGGGATCGATGTTCGCAGCCCGCGCCGGGTGGCCACGGAGGCCTCGCGTGTTCGAATCGCGCCCGGGCTACCGCTTGACTTCGTCTCTCCGGAAGAGGACAGTTGAGGTCACGCGATGGGAGTGCCCTGGTCGGACCGGCCAGGGGACGACCGGAAAAGGGGCTTCCATCATGAGCCCATTCGTTGCAGGTACCGTACCCGGCCGGCCGTTGTCTCCGCAGGTGTTCGAGTTGCGGTGCACCGACGTGCACCCGGTTCGCTGTGATGAGACGATCAGTGCGGCAAGCTTCGACCAACTGCTCGCGCGGACGCGCGCGCACGGAGAGCGTGCTCACGGGTTCACTCCGGCCTGGTACAACGCCGAGAGGCTCGCCGCCACGGCGGACGTGCTGAGAACACTGTGAACGCCGAGCAGGGGCTGCACGGCGGACAACTCGCGGCCGCGATCTCCGACACCGTCGTAAGGGCGCTCGCCCGCACGACCGGCCGGGGCCCGACAAAGGCGAAGACCACGCTCGGGGACAACGGCGTCTTCGTCGTGCTGCAGGACAGCATGACCCGGGGTGAGCAGACGCTCGCGGACGCCGGCCAAGGCGCGGCCGTGCTCGACCTCCGCAGACGCTGGCAGCGCGTCATGCAGGAGGAGATCAGTCGCGAGGTCGAGGAGCTCATGGGACGCAAGGTGATCGGCTTCATGAGCGACAACCACATCGACCCCGACCTCGCGGTCGAGGTCTTCGTGCTCGAGCCGTTGCCTACGAGCGAACACACCGATCAATGATCTGATCGGCTGCGGGCGGCGACGCCTCGGTCGGTCACTCGTAGCGATGCCCACTCCCTGGGACGCGCGCACATATGACGAGTCGAGCGCCCCGCAGCAGGCGTGGGCGTCGGACGTGCTCGCGCGGCTCGAGGGCATCGCGCAGGACGCGACGGTGCTCGACGTGGGTTGCGGCACCGGGCGAGTCACGGAGGCGCTGGCGGCGCTCGTGCCGCGAGGCCGCGTGCTGGCCTTGGACGCGTCGGCGGACATGGTGGAGCTCGCGCGCAGGCGCCTCGGCGATCGTGCGCACGTGTGGTGCCAGAACGTCCTCGACCTCGAGCTCGACGAGCCCGTCGACGCGATCGTCTCGACGGCGACGCTCCACTGGGTCACGGACCACGACCGTCTCTGGCCGCGGCTGGCCCGGGCGCTGCGGCCGGGCGCCGCGCTCGAGGTCCAGTGCGGAGGGAAGGGCAACATCGCGCGGGTCCGCGAGGTGATCGACGCGGTCGCCCCCGAGACCGCTCCGGAGCTCGTCGGCTGGTCACCCTGGATGTTCGCGGGGCCGCGCGACACCGAACGGCGCCTGCAAGCGGCGGGCTTCACCGCGACTCGGTGCTGGTTGCAGGATCGCCCGACGCATCCGCAGGACGTGGACGCGTTCGTGCGCACGTCGATCCTGCCCGCGCACCTCGCGCGTCTGCCGGCGCAGCGACGGGAGCGGTTCGCCGCCGCGGTCGTGGCAGGGGTGCGCCTCCCGCTGGACTACGTGCGCCTGAACGTGTCCGCCGTGCGCGGACCGGCTTGAGGGGCGATGTAACACCTGCCGGCGAGCTCGGACCAATGAGCTACCAGCGACTCGATCGAACGGAGGCCGCCATGCGACCGGATATACGAGAAGGCGCCGAGTTCCCCGACTACGAGCTGGCCGATCACGACGGCAAGGCGCGCACCCTCTCGGAGCTGCAGGGCGCGAACCCGATGGTGCTGCACCTGTCCCGCGGCGGCTATGACCCCAAGGAGCACCGCTACCTGCGCGCCCTGGTGGACGCGTATCCGGACTTCAGGGTGGGCTACACCCGGATCGTCGTCATCTCGACCGACAACCAGCTCGAGATAAACGAGTTCCGCGACAGCTTGGGCGCCGAATGGCCGTTCCTGGCCGATCCGGAGCGGGTTGTGCAGCGGGACCTCGACATCCAGGAGTACACGGACCCCGTGCACGACCCGATGATCCCGCACACGTTCGTGCTCGAGCCCGGGCTTCGGATCTTCAGGATCTACAACGGCTACTGGTACTGGAGCCGGCCCTCCGTGGAGGAGCTGCGCCTCGATCTGCGCGCCCTGCTGCAGAAGATCAGGCCCGACTTCGACCTCGGCGTCCCCGGCGTGCGGGAGGCGTGGGAGCGCGGCGAGCGCGAGATGTTTCTCGTGCAGCCCCCCACGGGGGAAGCGATCCGCTACACCGAGGGCACCGAGGTCGGCGTCAAGCGCTAGGCGTCCCGGCCCCTAGCCGGAGAGCTGCTGCTGGATCGCGGCGAGGTCGATCCAGGCGCTTTCCCGGCTGATCAGGCCGTCGCTGAAGTCGAAGATGTGCAGGAACCGCACCCGCACCGGCCGTCCGCGCCCCTCCAGTCCGAAGGGCATGCCGTTCGCCGTCGCGTGCAGAACCGACTCGTCGACGACGTGGTCGTCGCCGTACCAGCGCCGGACAGGCTCGAAGCGGTCGATTCGCAGCTCCGCGAGCAGCGCTCGATAGAAGCCCTCGATCTGGTCTCCGCCGTGGAGCGGGTCACCGGGGCGTCCTACGACGTCGTGCTCGGCGTCAGAAGCGAACCCCTCGACGATCGCCTCCAGGTCGCCGGTCTCCTCGGCCCGGTAGTGGCCTTCGACGAGCGCGTCCATCTGCGCTCGAGTGGTGCGTGGAGTGGTGGCTTGAGCAGTCATCGCGTGCCTCCTCGGGATCGATATCAAGTCCCTGCGATCATGACAGGTCCTTTATATCTTGTCAAGACCCTGATAACATTTCCCTACGTGAGCTCGCCACGAGTCGGACAGCGGTACCGAGGAGTCGAGGGACGTAGCGGCTACCTACTCCGCCAGGCCTGGAACGCGTTTCACGGCGCGCTGGAGACCGCGCTGCACGCCCATGAATTGACCGGCGCCCGGTACGCGGTGCTCAGCGTGCTGGCAAGAGACCCGGGTATGTCGGGGGCCGACCTCGCACGGGCCTGCAACACGACCCCGCAGGCGATGAACGGCGTGCTCGCTGTGCTGGAGCGTGACGGCTTGGTCGAGCGCCACCCGCACCCCACCCACGGTCGCATCCTCGAAGTCACGCTCACGCGCGAAGGGGAGCGGCGCCTGGAGGCCGCCACTCCCGCCGTCCGGGAACTCGAAGAGACCATCGAAGCGGACCTCGATCCGGATCAGATCGCTGCCGTCAAGGCGTGGCTCGTCACGTCCGCCGAGCGACTCGAGGAGATCACCGCGTCGCGCGAGGCATAGGCCGAGGCAGCGGTTTACGTCGACCCCGCCTTGTAGGTTCCGGCGCCGTGGTCACCACGCTGACAGTGTTGCTGAGCATCCACGTCCTGGCCGCGGCGTTCTGGGTCGGGGGCGGCTTCCTACTCAACATCGCGATGCTGCTGGCCGCCAGGAGCGGCGACCCGGGATCGCGGCTGGCCGCGATGCGGCTCGCCCACTTCGCCGGCCCGAAGATCTTCACGCCGCTCGCGCTGATCGTGCTCGGCTCGGGCGCATGGATGACCGAGAAGTACTTCGACTGGGGCGACCTGTGGATCGGCCTCGGCCTGATCGGGCTCGTGACGGCGACGACCATCGGGCTGTTCTACCTGAGCCCCCGCGCCGGCCGCGCGATCGCCGGGATGGAGCAGGGGCTCCCGCCGCCCCCGGGCCGCAACTGGGTGCCGATCGTCGGGCGGCTGAACCTGCTCCTGGTCAGCGCGGTCGTCGTCGTGATGGTCATCAGGCCGACCTGACAGCCGGGCGAGGGAATCGCGCGCGCTACGCACGCGCGACGCGTACGACAAACGTCCAACCCCTGCCTGCCGCCTCTGGGTGTGGGTACCCAACTATCGAGTGGCCGGTCACCCAGGAGAACCGGGCAGGCACGAGTCCGCGCCACGCGCGCGGAGGGCTGCGCCCGTGGACCGCGGGATACGACTCGCACGAGCCGGAGTGGGCCTCTTGGCCCTGCTCGCAATCGCGTACTCGGTGGAGGTGGTGTTCCATGTCCTCCCCGAATCGGCGACCTCGAATTTCCAGAAGATCCTCTCGAACGGCCTCTTCGCCGGCGCGACGGCGCTGTGCGTGCTGCGGGGGCTCTGGTTCCGGCGTGAACGAGCCGCGTGGTTGCTGCTCGGGGCAGCACTGGGCGCATGGCTTGCAGGGAACCTCGTGTACACGGCGTTGTATTGGGACGCCGCGGAGGCCCCATTCCCGTCCTGGGCCGACGTCGGATACCTCGCGTTCTATCCCTTGGCACTCGCCGGGCTCAGCCAGCTGCTGAAGTGCTACCTGGGGCGCCCCACCGGGGCGATGTGGATCGACGGAGCGCTCGGCGCGCTCGCCGTGGCCGCGGTGGGCGCCGCGATCGTGTTCGACGCCGTGCAAGAGACGACCGGGGGATCGGCAGCGGTCGTCGCGACCAACCTTGCGTACCCGCTCGGAGACCTCTTGCTGGTCGGCCTCGCCGTCGCGGCGATCGGGATGGGTGGGTGGCACCTGTGGAGGCCGATGGCCCCGATCCTGTGCGGCCTGCTCGTGTTCGCGGTGGTCGACAGCTTCTACCTGTTCGAGACGGCGGCGGGGACATATGTGGAGGGTGAGTTCTACGACCCCGGGTGGGAGTGGGCCGCCGTCCTCATCTCGGCCGCGGCGTGGCGGGCGGCCGGCGCGCGAACGCACAGCGACGCAACGACCGCCGAACGCCGCTCGATCGCCGTGCCGCTCACCTTCGGCCTTGTCGCGCTCGGCATGCTGGTCTACGACCACTTCGAGCAAGTCGACAATCTCGCGCTCGCCCTGGCGACCGGCTCGATCCTCGCCGTGCTCGCCCGTCTCGCCCTCACCTTCCGCCAGAACGTGCGGATGCTGGTGCGCTCACAGCGTGAGGCGAACCAGGATGCCCTCACCGGCCTCTGCAATCGTCGCAAGCTGCTGCGCGACCTCGAGCACGCGCCGTGGGAGGCGAGCGGGTTGCGTCATGCATTGGTGTTCGCGGACCTCGACGGGTTCAAGACGTACAACGACAGGTACGGCCACGGCGCGGGCGACGCGCTCCTGCAGCGCCTGGGACAACGGCTACAAGTCGCGATGGAGCAGGTGGGAGCCTCGACGTATCGCGTCGGTGGTGACGAGTTCTGCGTGCTCGGATCGCTCCGGGGCACCCATGTATCCCGGATCGAGGCCGAGGCCCGGCGGGCGCTCACCGAGCGTGGCGAGGGCTTCGCGGTCACGGCCTCGTGCGGAACGGCGATCCTGCCGGACGACGGGACCGGCAGCGACGCGATGCTGCGCGCGGACCAGCGAATGTACACGCGCAAGAAGGCCGGCCGTGCGTCCGCGGCAAGCCAGAGCACCCAGGTCTTGCTCAGCGTCCTGCACGAGCGCGACCAGGACCTGCGGGTGCACCTCGATCACGTCAGCACGCTCTGCGCGCAGGTAGGACGACGGCTCGGACTTGCCGAGGAGGAACTCGGCCCCCTCCAGCAGGCGGCCGCGTTGCACGACATCGGAAAGGCGGCGATACCCGACGCGATCCTGAACAAGCGGGGGCCGCTGGACGACGACGAGCTCGAGTTCATCCGCCAGCACACCGTGATCGGCGAGCGCATCGTCGCGTCCGCGCCGGCGTTGACCGAGGCGTCGAGGCTCGTGCGCTCGAGTCACGAACGCATGGACGGCGCCGGTTATCCAGACGGGCTCGCGGGCGACGAAGTCCCGCTCGGCGCTCGAATCATCGCGGTCGCCGACTCATTCGACGCGATGACCTCGAACCGCGCGTACCGGCGCGCGATGAGTCACGACGCGGCGATCGCCGAACTCTTCCGCTGCGCGTACACGCAGTTCGATCCCGATGTCGTGCACGCGTTCCTCGAGTTGCTCCAACAGGATGCCGGCCGGTCCTTCCAGGCGCCGCAGGAGGCCCTGAGCCCTCTCGCCTGAGGCCTACCGTGTGCTCGCGGCGCGCGCGTCCGCTACAGCCCGGCGACCTGGCGGGTGCGCTCGCTCGCCGACGCGGCACTTGCGCCGCGCTCGGCGGCCATCCGCTCGTATTCGCGGATCCCTTCGGGCACGGTCCTGCCCGAGCGGCGCTCGGCAAACGCGGACGCGAACAGCTGGCGCAACGGGAGAGCCTTGAGGAACCAGCGCGGGTAGGCGACCCGGCGGCGGCGCTGCGCGATCGCGGCGACGACCTCGTCGATCGCCGGGGGCAGCGGGTGGGTGCGTGAGAGCGCGCCGGGCATCTCGGCCTTCGCGCGCTGCATCAGCGGCATCTCGCGCTCCCCGTCGTTGACCATGTCGGTGTCCAGGAACAGGAAGTACGCGACGCCGACGTCGACCCCGAGTGGCTGCATCTCCACGCGCAGGCAGTCGCTGAGCGCCTCGACCCCGGCCTTGGCCGCGCAGTACGCGCTCAGCCCGGGGCCGCGCAGCGCCGCCGCCGTCGAGGCGATGTTGAGGACATACCCGCCGCTTCGCTCGAGGTGCGGGAGCGCGGCCCGGTCGGTGTACATGACGCCGAGCAGGTTGATCTCGATCACCCGCTCCCACGAGCGCAGGTCCTGCGAGCGCAGCGGCCCGCCGGTGGCGATCCCCGCGTTGGCGACGACCACGTCGAGGCCTCCGAGCGCCTCGGCTGCGGCGTCGACGGCCTGCGTGACCTGCTCGCTGTCCGACACGTCGCACTCCGCCACGAATGTGCCTTCGCCGCAGCGCTTCGCGACCTCCGCCATCGTCTCGGGCTCGAGGCCGACGAGCGCGAGCCGCGCGCCGCGTGACGCGAGCCGTTCCGCGAGCGCCGCGCCGATGCCGCGCGCCGCGCCGGTCACGAGCACGCGCTGACCGCGCAGCACGGAGAGGTCGGTGGAGGCCATACCGGCACCATACGTCACGGGATCCTGGATTCGACGACCGGACCTGTGGCTACGGTGCTCGCGTGCTGGCGCTGGTGCGACGGGAGCCCTCGGCAATGCTGCTCTTCGCCCAGCTTGCAGCGGTGTTGCTTTATCCGTTCATGGAGAGCAGCGATGCGGGTCGCGCGCTGTTCAGCGTGTTCGGCATCGCGATCCTGGGCCTCGTGCTGCTGGCCGTCCGCCGTTCGCCGGCGCTGACCTGGGTCGGGGTGCTGCTCGGGATCCCGGCGACCGTGCTGCTGCTGATCCAGGCCGTGACCGGCAGCGACGACCTGCTGCCGTACTCCTCGGCGCTGGAGTCCGTCCTCTACTTCTACGCCGCCGGCGCCCTGCTCGCGTACATGCTGGCCGACCACGAGATCACCCGTGACGAGCTCTTCGCGGTCGGCGCGACGTTCACGCTCGTGGCCTGGGCGTTCGCCTACGCCTACACGGTATGCCAGGCGATCGAGCCCCTGAGCTTCACGGCCGCCGTCGACCCGAACGGCGACCGCAGCTGGATGGAGCTGCTGTTCATGAGCTTCACGACCCTTTCGAGCACAGGCCTCGGCGACGTCATACCGGTCAAGCCGTTCGCGCGGTCCCTCGTGATGATCGAGCAGCTGGCCGGGCTGGCCTACGTGGCGATGGTGGTCTCCCGGCTCGTCGGCCTGACCGTGATGCGGCGACGCTACGACACCTGAGGCGAGTTCGAAGGGCGGATCGGGCTAGCGCACTAGCCCGCTCGTGGAACGACGGTCGCCATCGCGCTGGCGACACATGTGCGCACGAGCTCGTCCGGCGCGACCTTGAAGAGCTCCGGCACGCCGGGGGCCAGCTGGCGCACGCCGACCCGGATGCGGGCGAGGTGCATGGTGCCGAGGATCTGCGTCCACAGGACGTTCGCCATGTAGTCGGCGTCGGCCACGCTGAATGCGCCTGACTCCGTCCCTGCCCGCAGGGTTGCGGCGATGTGGTCCGAGCACCGCGCGATGCCCTGGCCGAGCCGGAGCCAGACCGATTCGGACACGCTCTCGTGCAGCTCCCGCGCGGGGCGGCGCATCAGCGCCAGCGTGCAGTCGAGGAACGCCGGGTAGCGCAGGCAGTAGTTCGCGTAGGTCTCGATGCAGCATTCGAGCCGCGCTGCCGGATCCTCTTGACGTTTCAACGCGGTATCGAGCTCTCCGGCCAGCTCATCCAGGTAATGCGTGACCGTGAGCACGTAGAGCTCCTCCTTCGAGGAGAAGTGCCTGTAGATCAAGCCGCGCGCGATCCCGACCGTCTGGGCGATCTTCTCGACCGGCGCATCCTGGATCCCTTGCTCGTCGAACAGCGCACGCGTAGCGGCAACCAGCTCGCGCTCGCGCACCTGCCGAAGCGGCGTCACCCGTGACGCCATTCCATGCCTTCCCACGCTGAGAACGCTTGGTTGACAGATGTTCTCATTCTTTCCCTATGCTACCGGCCATGGCGGAACGCGGAGCGCCTCCGAAGGTCCACCCGGTGCAGCGCACGGCGCTGCGCGCGGTGCGCGCCCTGTTCACGCCGCTGTTGCCCGATGACTATCTCGAGCTGATCAACCCGTTGTGGTCGACCCGTGAGCTGCGCGGTCGCATCGAGCGAATCGAGCGCGAAACCGCCGATGCGGTCACCGTCGTGATCCGCCCCGGCCACGAATGGATGGGTCATCAACCGGGGCAGTACCTGCGCATCGGGGTGGTCGTGGACGGGGTCCACCACTGGCGCGCCTACTCCCTCACCTCCGACCCCGATCGGCCAGATGGATGGATCAGCATCACGCCGAAGCTGGTCGACTCGGGCAAGGTGTCGCCGTACTTCGTGACGAGGGCCAAGCCCGGTGAGATCGTGCGCCTCGGTGGCGTCGAGGGCACGTTCGTGCTGCCCGATCCCGTGCCAGAGAAGCTGCTGTTCGTGAGCGCGGGCAGCGGCATCACGCCGGTGATGAGCATGCTGCGCAGCCTCGACCGCCGCGGCGTCGTGTCGGACGTGGTGCACGCACACTCGGCGCGGACTCGCGACGGCGTGATCTTCGGCAGCCAGCTGAGCGACCTCGCCCGGCGCAACCCCGGCTTTCGCCTGCATCTGCGGCTCACCGCGCAACAGGGCCGCATGTCCGCCCAGGACCTTGACCTGATTTGTCCCGACTGGCGCGCACGCGAGGCGTTCGTCTCGGGGCCCGGCCCGATGCTCGACACCCTCACCCGGCATTGGGACCGAGAAGGTGATCTCGCCCACCTTCACATGGAGCGCTTCCAGCCCGTGATCGGCGGCGATCCCGGTGACGGCGCCGGCGGCACCGTGCGGTTTCGTGCCAGCGGCGTCGAGGCCGTGTGCGACGGCGGCACCCCGATCCTTGTCGCAGGCGAGAAAGCCGGCGCGACGCTTCCGTTCGGCTGCCGGATGGGCATCTGCCACACATGCGTCGGTCGCCTCTGCTCCGGCAAGGTGCGCGACCTGCGCACCGGCGACGTGTACGGGCAGCCCGACGAGATGGTCCGCACATGCGTGAACGCGCCCGAGGGCGCCGTCGAGATCCATCTATAACCCCATGAACCGCCAGAGGAAGGACGACCGATGTCCACGACGCTGATCGAGAGCCCGCTCGCGCACCTGAGCGCAGAGCAGATCGAAGAGCTCGCGCGCGAGTTCGACGCAATCCACGACGACGTCTACAACGACCTCGGCGAGCGCGACCGCCGCTACATCGAAAGCATGATCGAGATGCACCGCCGACTGCTCGTGATGAGCCGGGTGCTGCTGCTGTTTTCGCGCAACCGGCCGGCCTGGCTCGCGGGCACGGGGTCGCTGTCGCTCGCCAAGATCCTCGAGAACATGGAGATCGGCCACAACGTGCTCCACGGCCAGTGGGACTGGATGAACGACCCATACATCCACTCCTCGACATGGGACTGGGACACCGCGTCGACATCGGAGGCGTGGAAGCACTCGCACAACTACGTGCACCACACGTTCACGAACATCCGCGGCAAGGACCGTGACCTCGGCTACGAGATCATGCGAATCGACCCGCACCAGCGCTGGCATCCCGTTTACCTGCTCCAGCCGCTCTACAACCTGGTGCTCGCGTCGTTCTTCGAGTGGGGGGTCGCCGTACACGACCTCGACTTCGAGGCAATCCGCAAGGGCGAGAAGTCGAAGGCGCAGGTGAAGCGCGAGTTCAAGGGAATCCTCGGCAAGGCACGGAGCCAGGTCGTCAAGGACTACGTCGCGTGGCCGCTGATGAGTGGTCTCGCGACGGCCGCGATAGACATCGCCCGCGGGCGTCGTGGACAAGCGGCGCGGAGCGGAGCACGCGCGTTCCGTTCGACCGCGAAGGCAAACTTCACCGCGAACATGGTCCGCAACGTGTGGTCCTACGCGATCATCTTCTGCGGGCACTTCCCGGACCAGACGTACACATTCGGCGAGGAGGAAGCGACTGACGAGGAGCGCGGGGCCTGGTACGTGCGGCAGTTGGCAGGGGCGGCGAACATCGAAGGCAGCGCGCTGTTCCACGTCATCAGCGGGAACCTCGGCTACCAGGTCGAGCATCACCTGTTCCCCGACATGCCCAGCACACGCTACGCGGAGATCGCACCCCGCGTGAAGGAGATCTGCGAGCGCTACGCCCTTCCATACAACACGGGCCCGTTCCTGACGCAGCTCGGCATGGTGCAGCGGACGATCCTGCGCCTTGCGTTTCCCGGCGGGAGACCTCGGCCGAAGCCGGGTCCCTATCGGGGCGGTGACGAAACCTCCGCCTCGACGTCCGGCGACGACGACCGCGTTCCGGTGCAGGCTCTTCGCTGAAGCACTCCGCGATCCCTGAGCCCGCCTGAGGGGACGATCGGCGGCCTCCCACTTCCTAGCCGGACCTTTACCGAGGCTTTGCCCGGACTTGCCCCGCCCTTGGGGAGCGTCCCGCGAGCATTGAGCGTGTCTTGTTGGAAGTTTCCGAAAGGAGAACGCCATGTCGCGGTTGAGGCCCAAGGTCGCCGCGGCGCTCACGATCGTGGCGCTCGGCGGTCTCGCGGGGCTGGCGCTCAGCCATCCTCAGTCGCCGCCCTCCACGACGCATGCCCAGAGCACCGGCACCGTCGTCCATCAGGCCGCGCCGCACGCGGCCTTCGGAGATGACGAGGGCGGTGGCGCCGATGACTAGCGACACCACCAGGCGCAGAGCGCCGAGCATCGCCGCGGTCGCCACCGCCGCCGCGTGCGTGTTCCTCGTGATCGTGCTCCTCCTGGCCGCACAGTTGCGCGCCGGACACGACCCGGGACTGGGGACGGTCGTTCCGGTGGCGGCCAAGCAGGCCGCCGCCCCGGCCCCAAGCCACAGCAGCGCCCCGCTCGTGACCAAGTCGTCGGGTGGGGGCTGATCGCGTGAGCGGCCCCAATCCCTACGACTACATATGGTGGCTCTCGAGCCGCGCCTCGGGCGTTGTCGCGCTCGGCCTGGTCACCGCCTCCGTCGGCATCGGCCTGCTGATGGCGACCAGGCTGCTGCGCCGCCCGGGCCTCAACCGCGTGCTCGCGAAGCTGCACGAGCACCTGGCGCTGACCGGCCTCGTGGCGATCGCGGTACACGGCATCACGCTGCTCGGCGACTCCTGGCTGAACCCGGGCGTCGGCGGCGTCGTGGTCCCGTTCACGATGTCCTACCGGCCCGTGTTCACGGGGCTCGGCATCGTCGCCGGCTACCTCGCGGCGCTGCTCGGCCTGTCCTTCTACGCGCGCCGGCGCATCGGGACGCGCGTGTGGCGCAAGCTGCACCGCGCCACCTCGGCCGTGTACGTCCTCGGGGTCGTGCACGCGCTCGGCGCCGGGACCGACGCCTCGACCACCTGGCTCAGAGCGTTCCTGCTGGTCACCGGGGCGCCGATCCTGTTCCTGCTGCTGGTGCGGATGCTGCCGCGCCGCAAGCGCGCCCCCGTGGCGCGGCGCCGCCCCGCGATCGCGGAGGCCCAGGGCTGATGGCGACCCGCAACGGGGTGGTGATCGCGGGCGGCGGCCTTGCCGCCCAGCGCTGCGCGGAGACGCTGCGTCGCAAGGGCTACGACGGGCCGATCCGGATCGTCGCCGCCGAGCCGGTCGCGCCGTATGACCGCCCGCCGCTCTCGAAGGAGCTGCTCGCGGGGGAGGTCGACGAGGCCTCCCTCGCGTACCGGCCGCCCGGCTGGTACGCCGACCAGCAGGTGGAGCTGCTCCTCGGCCGGCGCGCCGCGGGGCTCGATGCGGCGCGGCGGCGCCTGTACCTCCACGATGGGCACGAGCTTCCCTACGACGACTTGTTGATCGCGACCGGGTCGAGCGCGCGGCGGCTGCCGGGCGCGCACGACTTCGAGAACGTCCACCTGCTGCGCGACCTGGCCGACGCACGGGCGCTGCGGCGCGCGCTGCGCCCCGGCGCGCACCTCGTCGTGATCGGCGCCGGGTTCATCGGCCAGGAGGTCGCCGCGACGGCGCGGTCGCTCGGCGCCGCGGTCACGATCGTCGAGGCGGCGCCGGCCCCCTTGGGCGCGGTGCTGGGCGACGACCTCGGCGGCTGGTTCCGCGACCTCCACCGCGAGCAGGGCGTGCAGGTCCTGTGCTCCACGACGGTCGCGGCCTTCCACGGCCGCGAGGCGGTCGAGGAGATCGAGCTGTCCGACGGCCGGCGGCTCGCCTGCGACGCGGTCGTGGTCGGCATCGGCGTGGCGCCCGCCACCGAATGGCTGCATGGATCGGGGCTTCCCGCGGGCGGCGTGCCCGTCTCGAGCGGCGGCCGCACGGCACTCCCCCACGTGTACGCCGCGGGTGACGCGGCGATGCCTTTCGACGAGCGCCGTGGCGTCCACGTCCGCAGCGAGCACTGGGAGGCGGCCGCCCGCTCCGGGTCGGAGGCGGCACGGGCGATGCTCGGGCTCGCGCCGGGGCGCACGGTGCTCTCCAGCTTCTGGTCGGACCAGTACGGGATCCGCATCCAGTGCGTCGGCGATTGCCGCGACGGCGACCTTGTCGAGATCGACGGCACGCCCGCGAAGCGCGACTACACGGCGATCTTCCGGCGGGCCGGCAGGCCGGTGGCCGCGCTGCTCGTGGGCCGGCCGCATGCGCTACCCGGCGCGCGGCACCTGATCGAGTCCGGCTCGCAGACCTTCCCCGGCACCGAACAACTGAAGGAGACGGCATGACCAGACCAGCAACACGAATCCTCGCGGCCCTCGCGCTGGTGGCGCTCGGCGGCCTGGCGGGCTTCGCAATCGGAGCACCGCACGGCGACGCGACGGCAACCGGGCAGAAGCCGCCTCCGGTCGAGGTGCGCACGCAGGTGATCCGGCACACGATCCGGATCCACCGCAAGCCGAAGGCGCCGAAGCACCCGCCGCGCGCGGCCGCGCCCGTCGCCGCTGCGCCGCCCAAGCCCGTCGTGGTCGCCCAGCAGCCGGTACCGGCCGCGCGCCCCGCGCCGGCCGCGAACCGGCCGGTCCGCACGCGCACGAGCGGCGCGGGCGGCGGCGAGCACGAGCACGAGAGCGAGCACGAGGGTGGCGATGACTGAGCGGTCCAAGCCCGGACGCGGCCCCGGCGCGGCGCCGGTGATCGTCGCCGCGCTCGGCGGCTTCCTGATCGTGCTGGCGATCCTCGGCGGGCAGATGCGGGCCGGGAACGACCCCGCCGTGAAGCCCGCGGCCGCATCGCCGGCGCCGCGCAGGATCGTGGAGCGCCGGGTCGTCGTCCGGCGGGTCATCATCACGGACGCTCCCGCGGTCAGCTCCGGGCCGGCGGCAAGCCGGGGACCCGCAGCGGCGGCGCCCGCCGCCCCCTCGACCGTCAGGTCGGCGCCGGTCCAGGTCGTACAGGCCCCGCCGCCGCCCGCGGCGCCCGTCACGAGGACGTCATGAGCGGCCGCGAGCACGATCTTGCGTTCCGCTGCATGGGCAGCGACATGCGCGTGCTGGTCGGTGAGCCGCTGGAGCCGGGCCTGCCCGGCCCGGCGGAGGCCGCGGAGGGCGTGCGCGCGTGCCTCGCCCACTTCGACCGGCGGCTCTCCCGCTTCAGGCCCGACAGCGAGCTGTCGGCGTTGAATCGCGACCCGCGGCGGGTGGTCCCGGCGTCCGAGCTGCTGCGAAGCGCGGCGCGGGCCGCGCTGTGGGCCGCCGAGCGCACGGGTGGGCTCGTCGATCCCACGCTCGTGGGCGAGCTCGAGCAACTCGGCTACGCGAGCTCCCGCGACGGCGTCCCGGCCGCTCCGGTGCCCGCGGCGCTCGCGGCGGCCCCGCGCCCGCATCCGGCGCATCCCAACCCCCGCAGCCGCTGGCGCGAGGTCCGCGTCGACGACGAGGCGGGCACCGTGGAGCGCCCGCCCGGCGTGCGACTCGACAGCGGCGGCGCCGGCAAGGGCCTCGCCGCCGACCTGGCGGCCGGTCTGTTGCGCGGATATGCGCGCTTCGCCGTCGACTGCGGCGGCGACCTGCGGGTCGGTGGCCCGGGCGCGAAGGATGACCCGTACCAGATCGAGGTCGAGCACCCGCTCACGCGCGAGCACGCGCTCGTGCTGCGGATCGCGGACGGCGGCGTCGCCACCTCCGGGATCAACGTCCGCTTGTGGCGCACGGAAAGCGGCGGCTTCGCACATCATCTGCTCGATCCGGCGACGGGCGAGCCGGCCTGGACGGGGCTCGTCGGCGTGACGGCGCTGGGACCCACGGCGCTCGAAGCCGAGACGCTGGCCAAGGCGGCTCTGCTCTCCGGCCCGGCGGCTGCGCGCGAGTGGCTCGAGCACCACGGCGGCGTGCTCGTGCACGACAGCGGGGAGTCCGAGCAGGTGGGTCTGCGCGAGCTCTCGCCCGCGCGGGTGCGATTCGTACTTCCCGCGCCGCGGCACGCGGCATGACTTCACACCGATACGCATACGACCGAACGCAAAGGAGCAAAGATGACCCTCGTTCCCCGGATCGACGAGAGCGCGTGCGCCGCGCACGGCGATTGCGTCGACGTCGCGCCCGGCGTCTTCGAGCTCGATGACGTGGCCGCCGTGATCGGCGGCGGTCCGCCCGACCTGATCCTCGAGGCGGCGCGTGCGTGCCCGTCGTCGGCGATCGCCGTGGTCGACGCCGACAGCGGCGACGTGGTCTATCCCTAGGTGACGGCGCAACGCGCCAGGTTGTTCCCCCGGGCGGTCGGGCCCGCGACCATCGGCGTCCTGGTCGCCGCCCAGGGCATCCTGTGGATCGTCGCGCGCCCCAGCGGCGCGCACACCCGCAGCTACGTCGGGCAGATGCTGGGCGCCGAGGCGATCCTGCTGCTCTCGATCGGGCTCGTGCTGATCAGCACGCTGCCTTGGGTCGAGGAATGGTTCGACGGGATCGACCGCGCGGCGGTCTGGCATCGCCGCGTCGCGATCACCGGCCTCGTCCTGCTGGCGCCGCACATGCTGCTGTCGTCCAACCCGGATGGCACCGCGCTCGGCAGCCCGCTCGGGGTGATCGGCGCGATCGGCCTGGCGGGCCTGGCGCTGTGGGCGATCCTCCCGCGATGGCAGTCGGTGGTGCCGGCGCCCCTGCGGGGCCTCGTGCTCGCCGCGCGCGATGCGCCGGTCGTGCGCGACGTCCGCGGCGTCTTCGGCGGCTACGAGCGCTGGCGGGCGCTGCACCGGACCACGGGGCTGTTCGTCGCGGCCGGCTTCGCGCACGGCCTGCTCGACGGGACGCCGTTCGGAGACGCGCCCGTCCTGCGTTGGAGCTACGTGACCGTCGGCGCCATCGGGATCGGCTTCTACGTCTACCGCGAGCTGCTCGCGGACTTCTTCCTGTCGCTGCACGACTACCAGGTGGCGGCGGTCCATGAGATCGACGACGGCCTCGTCGAGGTCGTGATGCGCCCGATCGGCCGGCACGTCGACTTCGTGCCCGGCCAGTTCGCGATGGTCTACCTCGAGGCGAAGGACGGCTGGCACCGGCATCCGTTCACGATCTCCAGCGCTCCCCGCGAGGGCGTGGTCCGCGTCACGGTCAAGGCGCTCGGCGACTACACCTCGCGCTTGCAGGAGCTGATCGAGCCGGGCATGCCCGCGGTGATCGGCGGCCCCCACGGGCGCTTCAGCCATTGGCGCGGCACCGATCGGCAGGTCTGGATCGCCGGTGGCGTGGGCGTCGCCCCGTTCCTGAGCTGGCTGCGCGCGCTCGACGGTCACCTGCCGCATCGCGTGGACTTCTTCTACACGGGCTCGGGCGAGACGCCGTTCGCCGAGGAGATCCACGCGATCGCCGAGCGCCACGAAGCGCTGAACGCGCACCTGATCGACACGAGCGTCGAGGAGCGCCTCACGCCGGAGCGCGTGCTCGCCGTCGCCGACGGCGACCGCCGCGACCTGTCGGTCTTCATGTGCGGCCCCCAGGGGATGCTCCGCAGCTTCCATGCCCAGCTGCGGGTGGCGGGGGTGCCGGCCAAGCGCATCCACCGCGAGTCCTTCGACTGGCGCTGACCGGCCGCACAACTTTCCTCGGGCAATTTGTTAGCCTGCTAACTAATGTCTGCCCCCTCCAGGACAGACCGCGGTGAGGTCGAGGCCTTCACCGCCGGGCTCGACGACTTCATGCGCGCGGTGCGCACGGCGCGCGGGCGCTTCAACCGGGCCCCCGCCGTGCCCGAGCTGAGCGCGTCGCAGTTCCACCTGCTCGAGCCGCTGGCGACGAGCCCCGAGCCGCTGCCGATGTGCGCGCTCGCGGAGGCCGCCGCCGTCGCGCCGCCCACCGCGAGCCGGATGCTCGACGGTCTCGTCAAGCGCGGCATCGCGGAGCGCACCCGCTCCGAGACGGGGGACCGCCGGCGCGTCGAGATCAAGCTCACGGCCGAGGGCCGCAGGCTCGTCGCCGCGAAGCGCGCGCGCATCGCCGAGGCGCGCGAGGAGGTCTTCCACCGCCTCTCCCCGGGTGAGCGCCGCGCCGCCGCGCGCCTTCTGCACTCCCTTGCCGCCGCGATCGACGACCTGCATCCGTGACCCCGCCGGCGCTCGCCTCCCGAGGCCTGATGGGCGACCGCACTTCCGCGCGACGTCCGCCGCATCGCGGTGGTCGTGATCATCGGCGCGGTCATGTCGATCCTCGACACGACGATCGTCAACGTCGCGCTCGAGACCCTGCGGATCGAGCTGGGGGCGCCGCTCTCGACGATCCAGTGGGTCAGCACCGGCTACCTGCTCGCGCTCGCGACCGCGATCCCGCTCACCGGGTGGTCGGCCGAGCGCTTCGGCCCGAAGCGGGTCTGGATGACGGCCGTCGCGGCGTTCGTCGTGACCAGCGGCCTCTGCGGCCTGGCGTGGAGCGCCGAGTCGCTGATCGGCTTCCGCGTGCTCCAGGGCTTCGCCGGCGGGATGATCATGCCGATCGGGATGATCACGCTCGCGCAGGCCGCGGGCCCGGGCCGCATCGGTCGCGTGATGAGCATCGTCGGCGTGCCGATGCTGCTCGCCCCCGTGTTCGGTCCGGTGATCGGAGGCGCGATCGTCGAGAACCTGTCGTGGCGCTGGATCTTCTTCGTGAACCTTCCGGTCGGGATCGCCGGCCTGCTGCTCGCGCGCCGCCTGCTTCCCTCCGGACGCGCGGTCGGCCGCGCCGCGGTCGACGGGCAGGAGCGCCCGGTGCTCGACTGGCGCGGCCTCGCACTCCTCTCCCCCGGGGTCGCGGCGATCGTGTTCGGCATCTCCGAGTACGGAGCGCACCGCACGCTCGCCACGCCGAGCGCGTGGGTGCCGCTCGTGCTCGGGTCGCTCGCGGTCGCTCGCCTTCGTCGTGCACGGCCTGCGCACGCGCTATCCGATCGTCGACGTCGGGCTGTTTCGCTCCGGCGGCTTCGCCGCCGCGGCGGCGACGGTGTTCCTGACCGGCATCGCGCTGTTCGGCTCGATGATCCTGCTGCCGCTCTACTACCAGATCGCGCGCGGCGAATCGCCGCTGATCGCGGGCCTGCTGATCGCTCCGCAGGGCCTCGGCGCGGTGATCGGGATGTACGTGGGGGGCCGCGCGACCGACCGCTTCGGCGGCGGCCGCGTGGTGATCGTGGGGCTGATGTTCCTGATCGCGGGGACCGCGATCTTCACCCAGGCCGGCCCGAGCACCTCGTACTGGCTGGTGAGCGCGGCGCTCGTGCTGCGCGGCATCGGGCTGGGCGGCTCGCTGATGCCGGCGATGGCGGCCGCCTACGCGACGCTCGAGCGCAGCCAGGTGCCGCGCGCGACGCCGGCGCTGAACGTGCTCCAGCGCGTCGGAGGCTCGATCGGCGCCGCGCTGCTGATCGTGATCCTCCAGAACCGGATCATCTCGTCGCTCGGCGAGGGCGCGCAGGGCGGCGTGTCGGGCGGCGCGCTGGGCGACGCCGCGCGCACGCGCGTGGCCGCGCCGCTCGCCGAGGCCTTTGCGCACACCTTCTGGTACGCGCTTCTGCTCTCGGTCGCGGCGCTGGTGCCGGCCGTGCTGCTGGCCGCCGCGGAGCGCAAGGCACGCCGCCGGGCCGCCGCGCTGTCAGCCGCCGAGGCCGAGGTCGGCGCCGATCACGAGGCGCGCCAACCCGCGATCGTCACCGCGTAGCGCTCGTGTGCGCTTGGCCGTAGACTCGGCCGCGATGGCGCTCACACGGCCCAGGACCCACTACGCGAAGAGCGGCGACGTCAGCATCGCCTACCAGGCGTTCGGCAAGGGGCCGTTCGACTTGATCGAGATCCCCGGCTTCATTTCGAACGTCGAGCTGAACTGGGAGCAGCCCACGCGCAGATACGCGCTCGAGAACTCTGCGACCTACGCGCGCACGATCATCATGGACAAGCGCGGCACCGGGCTGTCGGACCCGTGCATCGGCGTGCCGACGCTCGAGCAGCGCATCGCCGACCTCAAGGCGGTGCTCGACGAGGTCGGGTCGAAGCGCGTCGCGCTGTTCGGCATCTCGGAAGGTGGGCCGATGGCGCTGCTGTTCGCCGCGACCTACCCGGACATGACCGAGGCGCTCGTGCTGTACGGGACGACCCCGCGCTTCAGCACCGGTCCCGACTGGCCCTGGGGCTGGTCCGAGGCCGATTGCGAGTGGATGTGGCGTGAGATCGACGAGTCATGGGGAGAGGGGGCGCTTGCCGGCCTCTTCATGCCGAGCCAGGCCGACAATCCGGAGGCGCTCGAGGCGTGGGGCCAGATGCAGCGCGCCTGCGCCAGCCCGGGAATGGCCAAGGCCTTGCTGCAGGCGGCGGCCGAGATCGACGTGCGCGAACTGCTGCCCACCGTTCAGGCTCCGACGCTCGTGATGCACATGAAAGGCGAGCGGGTCGCGGCGGTGGAGGGAGCGCGCTACATCGCGGAGAACGTCGCCAACGGGAAGATCATCGAGTTCGAAGGGGAGGATCACCTCGGTCCGCTGTTCGGCGGCATCGAGCCCCTGGTGGACGCGACCGAGGAGTTCCTGACGGGCCACCGCCGAGGGGGACGCAGCGATCGCATGCTGGCGACCATCATGTTCACCGACATCGTCGACTCGACCAAGTACGCCTCCGAGCTCGGCGACCGCCGCTGGCGCGAGCTGCTCGAGCGACACGACCGCACGGTCCGCGCCGAGCTGGCGCGTTTCGCCGGCCACGAGGTCAAGACGATGGGCGACGGCTTCCTCGCCACCTTCGACGGGCCCGCTCGCGGGATCGAGTGCGCGTGCTCGATCCGGGACGCGGTGCGCCGGCTCGACGTGCAGATCCGCGCAGGCCTGCACACCGGCGAGTGCGAGCTGATCGGCGACGACGTCGGCGGCATCGCAGTCAACATCGGCGCGCGCGTTGGCGCCAAGGCGGGCCCCGGCGAGGTGCTCGTTTCCCGCACCGTCACCGATCTGGTCGCGGGCTCGGGGCTCGAGTTCGAGCCGCGCGGCTCGCACGAGCTGAAGGGCGTGCCGGGCGAGTGGCAGCTGTTCTCGGTCAGATCTTGATCGTCCTATGTGCCGCTGGAACGCCTACATCGGCCAGCCCCTCCTGCTCGACGAGTTGCTGTTCCGCACCCAGCACGGGCTGATCGACCAGAGCCTGCACTCGCGCATGGGCGCGGAGACCACGAACGGCGACGGCTTCGGGCTCGGCTGGTACGTGGCCGGCATGAACGACGCTCCGGGCCGCTACCGCAGCGTCGAGCCCGCGTGGAACGACGCCAACCTGCGTGACCTCGCGCGGCACGTCGAATCGCACCTCTTCCTCGCGCACATCCGGGCGGCCGTCGGGAGCCCCGTCCAGCAGACCAACTGCCATCCCTTTCGCCACGGCCGCTGGCTGTTCGTGCACAACGGCCTCCTGCACGGCTTCCACGACATGCACAGGGACCTTGTGCTCGCGATCGAGCCGTCGCTGTTCGACGCGATCGGCGGCTCGACCGACTCCGAAGTGCTCTTCTACCTCGCGCTCACGTTCGGTCTCGAACAGGATCCGATCGGAGCCGTCGAGCGCGCGGTCGGGTTCGTGGAGGCGACCGCCGAAGGGCACGGCATCGAAAATCCGGTCCAGATGACGCTCGGGTTCAGCGACGGCGAGCGGCTGTGGGGCGTGCGCTATTCGACACAGCACGACTCGCGCAGCCTGTTCGTCTCACAGGACGTGAGCGCACTCGAAGCAGCTTCACCCCGACAACCCGCGGCTGCAGCAGTTGAGCGACACCGACCACGCGATCGTCTCGGAGCCGCTCGGAGACCTGCCGGGCGCGTGGCTCGCGGTCCCCGAGTCGACCGCGCTGGTGATCGAAGAGGGCGCGCACGAGCAGTTGCCGTTCCGCCCTGCAAGAAACCGACCTGGATGAAGCCGGGAACGGGCGGGCGCCGCATCGGCGACGCGCGCCCCGTCCCCTGCCGCTAGGAGCGCTTCGAGCGCCTCGAGGTGAGGCCGTTGAGCAGGACCTCGAGCGGAGAGTCCCGCGTGTCCTTGCTGCGCTTCCCTCTCTGGACTTCCATGTCGAGGTCGCCGACTCCGAGGCGAAAGCCGGCCTTGCTGATCTCCTTGCCGACGTTCTGCACCTCGTTGGCAACCGACTTGAGCGCCTTGCCGCGCATGGTCGGCATCGGCACCTTGCCCGATCCCTTACCGCGTGACAGCACTCGCGAGCCGAGCGCCATGCCTCCCACGATGCCGGCCGCCGCGGCGGTTCCGACGAGCGCGGGGACCTTGGCCTTGCCGGCCGCCGTGCCGACGGTGTCGCCGACCTTCTCCGCGGCCGATCCGACGTTGTCCCCGACGCTGCTCAGCGCGCCGGTCACCGCGTTTGCGGGTTGTGGCTTCGCCGAGCTGCGTGCGCGTGAGCTTCGCGATCGGTTCGGAGTCGACCGCGACGACCTCCGCGTGCGTCCCTGCGAAGGTGTCCTACTGCGCTTCGACGACGCACTGGTCTTGCGGGTAGGCGCGTTGCCGTTACGGCTGGTCGATCCAGACCGACGGGCAGTGCGGCGTGTGCTGGTTGGGGCCATGTTGACCCACCTCCCTCATTTTGCTGCTTCCCCCTGCCGTGGTAACGGCTGATGTACCCCGCATCGATTGTTTGAATCGTTACCGGCAGATCGGTGTCAGCATGCAGGCTGTGAAAGTCGATCGGCTCAACGACCAGGACACCCAGATCCTGAAGCTCGAGTCCGGGAACGTCCGCGGGCACACGTGCAAGGTGGTGATCCTCGAGCCTCGCGCGGGCGAGCCCGCGCCCGGCGTCGAGGAGCTGCGCGCGCACATCTCGTGCCGGCTCGACCGCGCTCCGCGCTTTCGCCGCCGGCTCGCCCCGAGTCCCTTCGGGATCGCGAACCCGGTGTGGGTCGACGACGCGCAGTTCGACATCGCCAGGCACGTGCGGCCGGTCCCGAGCGGCCCCGCGGTGGACGGTGCGCGGCTGCGCGAGATCGTCGCGGACCTGATGTCGCAGCGGCTCGAGCGCGACCGTCCGCTGTGGGCGCTCGACGTGATCGACGGGTTGGACGACGGCTCGACCGCGCTCGTCTGGCGCATACACCACTGCATGGCGGACGGCGTGAGCGCGGTCAAGCTCGGCTCGGCATTGCTCTGGGACGAGGAGCCGCAGGCGACTGAGCCCGAGCAGGCCGACTGGCAGCCCGCGCGCGGCTTGAGCCGGCCCGAGCTGCTGGCGCTCGGCGTCGGCGACCACGTGCAGCGCGTCGCCGGGCGCGCGGCGGGCGCGGCACGGGCGGCGGTCTCGCCGCGCCGCTGGCTGGAGCGGGTGGGCGCGCTCGAGCGCGACCGGTCGACCCTGCGCCGTGAGCTCGAACGCACGGCCGCCCCGTCACCACTCGACCGGCACATCGGCCCCGCTCGCAAGGTCGCTTTCGCGTCCGCCCCGCTCGCCGAGTTGAAGCGCGTCGGCAAGGCCCACGGCGAGGGCATCACCCTCAACGACGTGGTGCTCGCGGTAGTCGCGGGCGGCATGCGCGCATGGCTGGAAAGCCGCGACGCCTCCGAGGAGGGCATCCGGGTGAAGGTCCCGGTGAGCCTCCACCACCACGACGCGGAAGGGAGCGCGCCCGGCAATCGCGACTCCTACTTCTTCGTGGACCTGCCGGTGTCCGAGCCCGATCCGGTGCGCCGCCTGATTGCGATCAATCGCGAGACGGCCGACCGCAAGCGCCACCACGACGCCGAGACGCTCTACCACCTCGGCATGCACCGCACCGTCGCCCACCGGGCCATGAGCCCGCGCGTGTTCACGTTCAACGTCTCCAACGTGCCGGGCCCGCGCGGGCCGGTGTACGTCAAGGGCGCCCCCGTGCGCGCTCTCTATTCACTCGCGGAGGTCGCCCAGCACCACGCCCTGCGGGTCTCGGTGATCTCCGCCGCGGGAGCGATGTCCTTCTCGCTCTGCGCCGACCGCGACGCCGTCGATGACCTCGACACGCTCGCCGCGGGCCTCGATCGCGCGATCGAGGAGCTGTCCAGGATGAGCGACTAGCGCTGCAGGCGGATCGCGTTCAGGTCGCGCTGCTCGATCTCGTCGGCGCGCTCGATCAGCGCCTCGATGTCGTCGTGCTCGGCGTGGATGTAGCGGCCGGCGAGCCGGTCGGCGCGCCCGCTCGCGAGCACCCGGACCAGGCGCGGCGCGAGCTCCGGCGGCGTCCACGGCAGGTCGTCGCCGAACGGTTCGGTCAGCTCGGTGCGCACGAGGCCGGGGCTGATCGTGAACACGGCGATGCCGAGATCGGCGACCTGACGGGCGAGCAGCTCACCGAAGCGCCCGAGCGCCGCCTTGCTCGCCGCATACGCGGACGGCCCACCGCCCGAGGGCAGGTACGAGGCGCCGCTGCCCGTGTTGACGATCCGGCCGCGGCCGCGCTCAACCATTCCGCGTAGCACCGCACGACTGCACAGATAGGCCCCGAGCACGTTGATCTCGAACACCCGCCACCAGTCGGCCGGGTCCTCTTCCCAGGGGAGGGCCCACGAGCCCATCACCCCGGCATTGTTGGCGAGAACGTCGATCGGCCCGAGCTCGCGCTCGACCGTCGAGACCATCGCCTCGACGTCGTCCTCCTTGCTGACGTCCGCGGTCACCGCGAGACCGCCGATCTCGCGCGCGGTCTTTTCCACCTGTCCGGAGCTTCGCGCCGCCACGGCGACGCGCATGCCCGCGTCGCTCAGCTCCTTGGCGATCAACCGGCCGATCCCACGGCCGCCGCCGGTGACCAGCGCGACCTGCCCTTCGAGCTCGCGGGAGGAGTTCACCCTCGGGAGCATACGTGCACGGCCCGGTACGATCGGTGCGTGCCCGATCGTTTGTACTTCACGGACTCCGACGAGGCCAACGCGCTGATCGCCTCCGATCCGATGGCGCTGCTGATCGGGTTCGCGCTCGACCAGCAGGTCCCGGTGCAGAAGGCGTTCTCCGGCCCGCTGGAGCTGCGCGAGCGCCTCGGCGCGATCGACGCCGCGACCCTCGCTTCGGCCGATCTCGAGCCGGTCTTCCGCGCCAAGCCCGCGATCCACCGCTACCCGGGGTCGATGGCCCGGCGCGTGCACGAGCTCGCCGTGCACGTCCGCGACCGCTACGACGGCGACGCCGCGCGCGTATGGAACGAGGCCGCGGATGCGGACGCGCTGCGCGCCAACCTCGCCGGGCTTCCGGGCTTCGGCGAGATGAAGGTCAAGGCGCTGGGCGCCGTCCTCGCCAAGCGCTTCGGCGTCGAGGCCGCGCGCGAGCTCGTGCCGTGGCATCCGACGCTCGGCGACGTCGACTCGCCGCAGGCGCTGCTCGACTACCAGGCCGCGAAGCGCGCGCACAAGGCCGAGTGGTCGAAGGCCAAGGCCGTCTCGTAGCAGCCGCGCGAGCGGCGATGAGTTTTGGGTCGACGGACGGTCTACGTTTCGACACATGGGATCGAGAGCAACCGGAACGTGAAGGAGAACCAACGACGTGACAGTTGACACAAGAAACGACCGCGCCCGCTGGCTTGCTCTCTACGTGCTGTGCGGCGGCATGCTGATGATCGTCCTCGACGCCACGATCGTGAACGTCGCCCTGCCTTCGATCAAGGGGGATCTCGGCTTCTCGCAGAGCAACCTCGCCTGGGTGGTGAACGCCTACCTGATCGCGTTCGGCGGCCTGTTGCTGCTCGCCGGTCGCCTCGGCGACCTGATCGGGCAGCGGCGCATCTTCCTGATCGGCCTCGCCGTCTTCACCGCCGCATCGGCGCTGTGCGCCGTGTCCCAGAGCCAGGAGATGCTGATCGCAGCGCGGTTCGTCCAGGGCGCCGGCGGCGCGATCGCGTCGGCCGTGATCCTGGGAATGATCGTGACCATGTTCCCCGAGCCGCGCGAGCAGGCCAAGGCGATCGGCGTCTACAGCTTCGTCGCGTCGGCCGGCGCCTCGATCGGCCTGCTCGCCGGCGGGGTGCTGACCGAGGCGATCAGCTGGCACTGGATCTTCCTGATCAACATTCCGGTGGGCGCCGCGACGGCGGTGGGCGCGCTGCGGCTGGTCGAGGACCGCGCGGGCATCGGCATGCGGGAAGGCGCGGACATTCCCGGCGCGGTGCTGCTCACGAGCGGGCTGATGCTCGGCGTGTACACGCTCCTCCAGACCGGCGAGCAGGGCTGGGGATCGACCGCGACCCTCGGGCTCGGCGGCGTCTCCGTCGCGCTGCTGACCGCGTTCGTGCTGCGCCAGGCGCGCGTGCGCAACCCGCTGATGCCGCTCCGGCTGTTCCGCTCCAGGAACGTCACCGGAGCGAACCTCGTGATGGCGCTGCTGGTCGTCGGGTTCTTCAGCATGTTCTTCCTCGGCGCGCTCTACCTCCAGGGAATCCTCGACTACAGCCCGCTCGGGCGTCGGCCTCGCGTTCCTGCCCTCCTGCCTGGTGATGGGCACCCTGTCGCTCGGCTACGCGGAGCGCCTGATCATGGGCATCGGCGCGCGCGCCGCGCTGATCGCCGGCCTCGCGTTCGCCGCGTGCGGGCTGCTGCTGTTCGCGCGCGCGCCGGTGGATGCGAACTACTGGATCGACGTCGCGCCCGTGATGCTGCTGCTCGGCGCGGGCGCAGGCCTTGCCTTCCCCGCCCTGATGACGCTTGCGATGTCGGGCGCCACGCCGAGCGACTCGGGGCTGGCCTCGGGGTTCGTCAACACGACCGTGCAGGTGAGCGGGGCGATCGGCCTCGCCGTGCTCGCGACCCTCGCGACCGAGCGCACCGACGCGCTGCGCGCCGACGGCGTGGCGCGCGGATGCCGCGCTCAACTCGGGCTACCACCTCGCCTACCTGATCGGCGCCGTGCTGATCGCGGCCGCGATCGGGGTGGCCGTGGGCGTGCTGCGCTCCTCGCCGGCCGGCGAGGAGGCTCACGCCGAGCGTGAGCGGGCGGGAGCCGAGGCCGCGTACCCCGAGGCCGCGTAGACGTGATCAAGCTCGTCTTCGCGCTCCGCCGCCGCGACGGCATGACGCGTGAGGAGTTCCAGCGTTACTGGCGCGAGCGGCACGCTCCGATCGTCGCGCGCCACGCGGAGACCTTGCGGATCCGGCGGTACGTGCAGGTGCACACGCGTGACACGGATCTCGACGACGCGATCTCCGCTCCGCGCGGCGGCGACGTGCGCCCTTTCGACGGCGTCGCGGAGCTGTGGTGGGACAGCCTCGACGACGTCGTGGCGGCCTACTCGAGTGACGCGGGCCAGGCCGCCGGAGCCGAGCTGCTCGCGGACGAGCGGCGCTTCATCGACCTGCCGGGCTCGCCGATCTGGTTCGGCGAGGAGAACGTGGTGATCGGGGACTGACGCCGGCGTCAGCGCGCAAGCTCGTCGAGGCGGCGATGCGCGAGCGCGGCCGCCATCGCGCCCTCGCCCACCGCGCCCGCGACGCGCTTGGTCGATCCGTGGCGCACGTCGCCGGCGGCGAACACGCCCGGCCGGCTCGTCTCGAGCGCGAGCGGGTCGCGATCGAGCGGCCATCCCTCGGGGCGCCTGCCGCCGTCGAGCAGGTCGGGCCCGGTGAGGATGTATCCCGCGGCGTCGAGCGCGATCCCCGAGCCCGCGGCCCAGCCCGTGCGCGGCTGCCCTCCGATGCAGATGAAGAGCGCCCTCGCGGGAAGTCGCTCCGCGCCCCCGGGGCCCTCGACCGTCACGGCCTCGAGCTCCCCGTGGGCGTGCAGCGCACCCACCACCGTCCTGGAGCGGACGTCGATCAGCGGGTGGTGCTCGATCCGCTCGACGAGGTAGGCGGACATCGTCTTTCCCAGCCGCTCGCCGCGGACGATCATCTTCACCCGGGCGCCGGCGTTGGCGAGGTTCAGGACCGCCTGGCCCGCGGAGTTGCCCGCGCCCACCACGAGCACGTCGTCACCGCCGCATTGCACCGCCTCGCTGCGGCCCGCGCCGTAGTAGACCCCGCGCCCGAGCAGGTCATCGACGCGGTCGACCTCGAGCCGGCGCCAATCCATCCCCGGGGCGGCCACGACGATCGGCGCGCTCACCTCATGCCCTCCGTCGACCGCGATGCGGTGCGTGCCGTCGAGCCAGTGCTCGTCCCCTACCACGCCGCGGAACACGATCTCGGTGCCGAAGCGCTCGGCCTGGCGCCCCGCGAGCCTGGCCAGCTCCGCGCCGCCGATGCCCTGCGGGAAGCCGAAGAAGTTCTCGATCACCGACGTGTGGCCGGCCTGCCCGCCCGGCAGATCGCGCTCCAGCAGCACGGTCGAGAGGCCGTCGGATGCGGCGTAGACGGCGGCCGCCAGACCGGCCGGCCCGGCGCCGACGATCGCGATGTCGTAAGCCGCCCGCGACGGCGGCGCGAGCATGCCCCAAAGCTCCTGGATCCGCTCGACCGTGGCGCCGGCGTGGGCCTCTTCCCCCTCCACGAGGATCGGCAGCTCCGCGCCCTCGGCCCCGACCCGCTCGAGCAGACGGTCGGCGGTCGCCGAGCCCGCCTCGTGCCACTCGAACGGCTGGGCGGACCGCGTCAGGAAGTCGCGCACGCGGTGGTGCTCGGGATCGAGCCGCCGCCCGACGACATGAACGTCCTGCCGAACCGGGCTCACGGCTCAGCCCGCACCGGGCTAGCCGTCCTCGACGGCGGCGGCCACGAGCGTCTCGAGCTCGTCGCAGACCCGCTCGAGCGGGGCGCTCGAGCGTTGCGCGCGCGAGAGCACGATCGCTCCTTCGATCGCGGCGATCGCGAGCGTCGCGAGCGACGTGGCGCGCTGCGGCGCGACGCCCTGCCGGCTGAACGCCTCGCTCAGCAGGTCCTCCCAGCGGCGGAACGCGGCGCCCGCCGCGTCGCGCGCGGCCGGCGTGCGCTCTCCCTCGAGCGTCGCGGACACGACCGGGCAGCCCGAGCTGAAGTCGCTGCGCTCGAGGATGCCGCGCCAGAGCGCCGCGAATGCGCGGATCGCAGCGACCGGGTCCTCCTGGGCGAGCCCCGCCGCGAGGCCGCCGGCGATGAAGTCCCCGGCGTAACGGGTCGCCTCCTCCGCGAGCTGCGCCTTGCCGCCGGGGAAGTGGTGGTAGATCGAGCCCCGCGGCGCGGCGCTGTGCGAAAGCACGTCGGAGAACGACGTGCCGTGGACCCCGCGCTCGCGGAACAGGATCGCGGCACTGCGGATCATCCGCTCCCGCGGGTCTATCTGTGACGAGGTGCTCATATGGCGCCCGTCATATTAGCCTTATGATGCGCGTCATAGACCCACCCACCGACCGAGGGAGGCCGCAGTGCCCGTTTTCGAACTCACCTATCCGAAGGGCGCACTCGAGCCCGAGGCCCGTGCCCAGCTGCTGGAGGACCTGACCACCGCGCTGCTGCGCGCCGAGCGGGCGCCGGACACCGAGTTCTTCCGCAACGTGACGTGGTCGTTCGTGCACGAGCTGCCGACCGACTCGGTGCTCGCCGCCGGCCGGCCGGTCGAGAAGCCGACCTTCAAGGTAGACGTGACGACGCCGCAGGGGGCGCTCTCGGACCGCCGTCGCGAGGAGCTGGTCGACGCGGCGACCCGTCTGGTCCGCGAAGCGGCCGGCATCCCCGAGGAGGAGGCGCTGCGCGTCTGGGTCCTGATGCACGAGGTAGCCGAGGGCAGCTGGGGCGCCGGCGGCCACGTGATCCGCTTCGAGCAGCTGCGCGAGGCGGCGAAGGCCGAGCGCGCAAAGAACGAGGAGGCCGTCCCGGCAGGCGCCTGAGCCACCGAGGGCGGCCTTGGCCGTGTGACCTCACGTTCCGGGCCGGCCGGGCGTTCAGTATGCGAACCGCAACCGACCGAGCGAGGAAACCGATGCTCTACACGACCATGGACAGCCCGATCGGCGAGCTGCTGCTGCTCGGTGACGGCGAGGCGCTGCGCGGTCTCTACATGCAGGAGGGGCGGACGGCCGTCGCGGTCCGTCGCGACTGGGAGCGCAGCGACGAGCCGTTCGACGAGGTGCGCACGCAGCTCGCCGAGTACTTCGAAGGGCGGCGCACCACCTTCGACCTCCCGCTCGCGATGGCGGGAAACGACTTCGAGCGCCGCGCGTGGCGGGCGCTCCAGGAGATCCCCTACGGCGAGACGATCAGCTACGGCGAGCAGGCGCGGCGGATCGGGGCGCCCTCGGCCGCGCGCGCGGTCGGCACCGCCAACGGCCGAAACCCGATCTCGATCGTGGTCCCGTGCCATCGCGTGATCGGCGCGAACGGCAGCCTCACGGGATACGGCGGCGGCCTCGAGCGCAAGCGCACGCTGCTCGACCTCGAGGCCGGGGTCCACACGCTCGCGTGACGTACGCGCTGGTCGGCGCGGACGGACGCCCGTACGCCTCCGCGACCCCCGGCACCCTGGGCGGGCACCGGCGCAACAAGGTCTATGGGCGGCTCGACTGTGCGGGCGCGCTGCGCTGGATCGCCAAGGGCAAGTACGTGCGCCACCGCGTCTTCTTCGCCGACGAGGCGACCGCCGTGGCCGCGGGCTACCGGCCGTGCGCGCGCTGCATGCCGGAGCGCTACCGGGCCTGGAAGGCAGGCAGCCCGGTGCCGCCTACCCCCCGCGCCGGTAGCTGACCAACTCGGCGCGGCCGCCCGCCCCGTCGGTGTGCACGCTCAGCACCGGGCCGACGCCCGGCGCGAAGAACTTCAGCTCCTCGACCTTCGGCTCGAGCGGCACGATGTCGCGCGTCATCAGGACGTCCTCGTTGTAGAAGCCGGCCGGCACCTCGACCCGCTCCTCGCCGACCGTGACCACCGCCCCCCGGTCCTCGGCCTTTCCCTTGTAGTACTCCTGCCGGTAGGCGAGGCCGGGCTCCGGGTCCGCGGGCATCGCGATCCCCGGCTGCGCTCCGTCCACGCCCGCCTCGAACGATCCCTCGCGGTCGACGAACTTGCCGCCCTCGAAGTTGCGCACCGCCTCGCCGAGGTACCAGACGTTGCCGTCGGAGTCCTGGGCGTACCAGTCCTCGGTGATCTCCACGGGCTTGCCGTTCTCCGTCACGACGTCGGTGATCACGCGTGCCGTGACCCCGTTGGCGACCTTCTTCGTCTTGTCGGTGACGGTCACGACGACGCGTTCCTTCGTGCCCTTGGTGTCGGTCTCACGGTAGACCCACCTGCTGCCCGGGCTCATCGGCCAGTACGGGTTGTCGATGTCCGTGGTGAAGTCGGCCGGGTCGAGGTCGACCGGCTCGCTGGTCTGGGGCAGGCCACGATTGGCGTCGGCCTCCGAGTTGTCGTCGCCGCAGGCGGCGATCGTCAGCCCGGCGACCATGCATGCCAGGGCCGCCGCGATCAGGGTCGGCTTCCTCATTGTCAGTGCTCCCGTGTCGTGGTGGGGTGACCGCTTCGACGGGCCACCGGGACAGGGTTGTACGCGCGGAAGATGAGAGCGCGATGAGGGCCTGTCGGGCCCGGCCTGACGCCGCCGGCCGGCGGCGGGGTCATATGCTGCGCCGATGCAATCGACGGTCCGCCTGGACGAGTCCGTCAGCATCGACGCCCCCCAGACCGCGGTCTGGGACGCGATCGCCGACTATTCGTTCGACGAGCGCTGGCGCGGCGGGCTCACGGAGATGACCCCGGATCCGCCCGGTCCGCCCGCCGTCGGGACGCGCGTCCACGAGGTCGTCAAGTTCGCCGGCCGGACCTTCACGACCGACTGCACGGTCACGCACGTCGAGCCCGGCAGCGCCTACGAGTTCACCGGCAACGGCACCAGCGGGGAGATTCGCGGGAGGCGCACGGTGCGGCCGCTCACGGTGGGCGGCGGCAGCGCCTTCGGCTACGAGATCGAGCTGACGCCGCGGCGGGGCCTTCGCCCGTTCGCCCGCGTGCTCGGCCCGATCCTGCGGGCCGGTCTGCGGCGGGACCTGGGCAGGTTGAAGGGCCTGCTGGAGAACGGCGCGCGCAACCGTTCCCCGGTGGCGCTGGTCGAGTTCCCCGCCGACGACCCCGAACGCGCGCGCCGTTTCTGGGACGGACTGCTCGGCGTCGAGCTGGCCGCCCGTGCCACTGACCAGGGGGCGGGCTGGCAGACCACCGCGGGAGAGCCCGCAATCGGAGTGCACGAGCGCGGCCGCGGCCCCGGCGACTCGTTCTCGCTGCCGTACTTCCAGGTCCGCGACATGCCGTCCGCCCTCGCGCAGGTCGAGGCGCTCGGCGGGAGCATCGTCCACCCCGGCGAGAGCTTCGCGATCTGCAAGGACTCCGAGGGAAGCCCGTTCGGGCTCGCCGCGCGCAAGCTTGCCTGAGTGACCCCTGAGGCGCCGATCGAGCAGGTCGCCCAGCGCGCGGTCGCAACGGGGCAGATCGCGTTCGACACCGAGTTCATGTCGGAGGGGCGCTACTTCCCACGCCTGTGCCTCGTGCAGTTCGCCGCTGCGGAGCCCGGCGGGGAGCCGGTCGTCGCGACGATCGACGCGCTCGCCGACGAGGACCCGGGCCCCCTCCTCGCGGCGCTCACCGACCCCGGCGTCGAGGTCGTGGTGCATGCCGGCAGGCAGGACCTCGCGATCGTCGAGCAGGCCTGGGGAGCGAGGGCGACGAACGTCTTCGACACGCAGATCGCCGCGGCGCTGACGAGCACGACGCACCAGTCGAGCTACCAGTACCTGGTCGGACAGGTCCTCGGCAGGTCCCTGCGGAAGTCGGAGAGCTTCACGCGGTGGGACCAGCGCCCGCTCACCGAGCAGCAGCTGGCATACGCGCGCCAGGACGTCCAGCACCTGATCGCGCTGGCCGCCTTGTTGCGGGAACGACTCGAGGCGAACGGGCGCCTCGAGTGGGCCCGTCAGGAGTGTCGCCTGCTCGAGACGGCCAGCGCGGAGGAGCGCGATCCCGAGGAGGTGTTCCGGCGCCTCTCGGCGTCGACGGACCTCAAGCCGGTCGAGGCCGCGGTCGCGCGCGAGCTGACGATCTGGCGCGAGCAGACCGCGCGCGAGCAGAACCGGCCGATCCGCTCGGTATTGCCGGACCGCCTCGTCACGCAGCTCGCGCGCCGGCGCCCGGCGTCCCTCGAGGCCCTCAAGCAGGAGCGCGGGGTCGGCGAGGGAATCCTGCGGCGCCACGGCAAGCAGATCCTCGCCGCGCTGCGCCGCGGCGAGCGCGCGGCCCCGATCGCGCTGCCCGCGCGACCCGACCTGCCGCCGTGGTTCGGACCGCTCAGCGCGCTCGTCGAGGCGCTGATCCGCGCACGCTGCGAGGAGCAGCGGATCGCTCCAGAGATGATCGCGAACCGCGCCGAGGTCGGCGAGGTCGTGCTCCAGGCGGTCCGCCACGGGACCGAGGCCTCGAACCGCCTGCTGACGGGGTGGCGGCGCGATGTCGTCGGCGAAGAGGTGCTCGAGCTGCTGCGCGGCGACCGCTCGCTACGCGTCGGACCCGACGGCCACCTCGTCGTCGTCCGGCACGACTGAGCGCGAACGCGGGTCAGCCGGCGACGAGCGCGCGGCCGACGCTGTCGGCAACACAAGCGGGTTTTTCTGAGCCCTCGACCTCGACCGTGAAGCGCGTCACGACCTGCCACCAGCCGCCGCCGACGTCGTCCACCGAGACGACCTCGGCCTTCGCGCGCACACGGCTGCCCGCGGGCACGGGGGCGGGAAAGCGCACCTTGTTCCACCCGTAGTTGACGCCCAGCGCGAAGCCGGTCGAAGAGATCAGGTCGAGCCTGAACCCGTCGATCATCGAGAGCGTCAGGTTGCCGTGGGCGACCGTCGTGCCGAACGGGCTCTCCCGCCGCGCCCGCTCCACGTCGGTATGGATCCACTGGTGGTCGCCCGAGAGGTCGGCGAACGCGTCGATGTCCTGCTGGCGCACCTCGCGCCAGGACCCCGGCCCGATCTCCTTGCCGATCAGCGCCTTGATCCCGTCGATGCCCTGTACCTCTGCGACCGCCATGGCCCGTGAGCTTACCCGCGCCGTGAGGCTCAGGGCAGGAGCTTCTCGACCCGGTACTTCCGCGCGCCTCGCAGGGTCTCGACCTCGACCGTCTCTCCGGGCTGCCGTCCGAGCAGGGCGCCCGCGACGGGGGACTCGGCGGAGAGCTTCCCCTGCCCGGGGTCGGCCTCGGTGGGCCCCACGATCGTCCACGTGTGGACCGTGCCCGTCTCCTCGTCGCGAACCTCGGCGGTGCGGCCGAAGGCGAAGGTCGCGCCGCCCGCGTCGGCCTCCACCACGGCGGCATTTCGCAGGCGCTCGCGAAGTCGCTTGATCTTGCCCTCCATGTGCGCCTGGTCCTCCTTGGCGATGTGGTACTCCGCGTTCTCCTTGAGGTCGCCCAGCGAGCGCGCGGCGAGCAGGCGCTCACCCATCGCGCGGCGGCCGTTGGTCTCGAGCTCGTGGAGCTCGGCCTTCAGCGCCTCGAGGCCCGCGGGCGTGATCGCCTCGCCGGGGTCGGATGGGGTCATTCGCTCACCTCGGATCGCATGTTCGCAGTTAGCATGCAGTTTCAGGTTCGCGACCCCGGGAGGTTCCAATGACATCGATCCGCAGCGATCTCGAGAACGTGCTGGTCACCGAGCGGGAGCTGTGGATGGAGGGACCGCCGCACGAGCTGTTCCGCGAGCTGCGCAGCGAGTGCCCGGTGCACTGGACGAAGAAGATCACCGAGTACCCGGACGAGGCGGGCTTCTGGTCGGTCACGACCGCCGACGACGTCCACGCGGTCAGCCGCGACTGGAAGACGTATTCATCCGAGCGCGGCGGCGTGACCGCGGTCACCGACATCTTCCCGATCGAGCTGCTGCGCGCGATGTTCATCGGGATGGACCCGCCCAAGCACGATCGCATCAAGGCGCTGTTCCAGGCGGGGTTCACGCCGAAGCGGATCGCCGCGCACGAGGACGAGATCCGCGCGATCGCCGTCGACGTGCTCGACCGGCTCGAGGGCCGCGAGACGTGCGACCTGGTCACCGACGTCGCGCAGCCGGTCGTCTCGCGGGTGATCGGCAGCTTCATGGGCATCCCGCCCGAGGACGACGCGGTGTGGGCGAACCTGATGAACTCGACCCTCGGCGCGGGCGACCCGGACCTCAACCCGGAGGGCGTCCCGGGCGTGCTCGAGCGCGACATCCCGGAGATCTTCGAGCGCTGCCGCGTGATGATCGCCGACCGCCGCGAGAACCCCACCGACGACCTCACGAGCGTGCTCGTGCACGCCGAGATCGACGGGCAGAAGCTCGAGGAGCACGAGATCGTGATGGGCTTCTTCCTGCTCGTCGCCGCCGGGAACGACAGCACGAAGGCCACGTACTGCAGCGCGATGCGGGCGCTGATGGAGAACCCCGACCAGCGCCAGATCCTGCTGGACGACCCGTCCCTGATACCGAGCGCCGTCGAGGAGTCGCTGCGGATGTTCCCCGCCTTCGCGCATTTCCGCCGCACCGCCACCGCCGACACGGAGCTGAACGGCCAGAAGATCCGCGAGGGCGAGAAGGTCGTCATGTGGTACGTGTCCTCGAACCGCGACGAGACCCGCTACGAGGACCCGGACCGCTTCGACGTGCGGCGCAACCCAGAGCACCAGGCGTTCGGGGCCGGCGGGCGCCACTTCTGCCTCGGCACGGCGCTCGCGCGGCTCGAGCTGCAGATCCTGCTCGAGGAGACGCTCGCGCGCTACCCGGCGATGGAGGTCGCGGGCACGCCCAAGGTGGTCGAGTCGCCGTTCCTCAACCAGCTCAAGACGTTCCCGGTGCGGCTTTCGCCGTAGGCGCGCATCGCAACGACCAGCGGCTCCTCCCGAACGCCTAGGGCTCGGCGCGAGGCACGATACGGGCGGGGCGCCTCGGAAAACGCCGAGGCCCCAATCCCTCGCGATCGTCGGGTCCGTCGGCCTCGCGCGCCACACGGTCGACCTCCTGGATCACGATCGGCCACGTCCGATATGGGGTGAAGTGCCCCATGCCCACGATCTCGACGCCGCGCGCGCCGTCGATCGCCTCGAAGGTATCCACTCCACCGACCGGCCGCACGAATGGGTCGTCGGATCCCCAGATGATCGTGGTCGGCTTCCGCCACTTCCCGAGAGCGGGCGTGCGGTCCTTGGAGGCCAGCACCGCAAGCAGCTGCCGGAGGTCGGCGTTGGGGTCCACGCCGCGGTTCCATCCCCATTGCACGCCGAGCAACTCCCGCACGTTTTTCTCATCTTCCGGTGGTAACGGACCCGCGTTCAGCAGCCGCCACAGGGGCATCGCGTAGTCCATCCAACTCGCCCTTGACCCGGTGGGCTGAGGCCGCGCCAGTTGTCGCAGAATCTGCAGGGACGGCAACCTCGAGGGAGGCCATCGCCGCGTCCGCGGGCTCGAATTGATGCAGGTCAGCGAGCGCACGCGAGCGGGATGCCTGATCGCGAGGGACTGCGCGATCATGCCGCCGAGGGAAATACCCATGACGTGCGCCGATTCGATCTCGAGGCCGGCCAGCAGGCCGGCCGCATCATCGGCCATGTCGTCGATCGTGTAGGGCGCACCCAGCCCCAGCAGCGCTCGAAGTGGGCTCCTGAACCTTCCGACCTTGGCCCTGACTCGCGTCGAGTGCCCGGAATCGCGGTTGTCGAAGCGAATCAGGTTGAACCCCCGCTGCTCGAGCCTTTCGCAGAACTCCCGGCGCCACCAAGTCATGGGGCAGGCGAAACCCATGATCAAGAGCAGCGGCCTTCCACGGTCGGCTCCGCTTGTGTCGTAACAGATGTCGATCCCGTCCTCGTCACTGACCCGCAGTCTTCTTGCGGGGTCCAGACGCTGTGCCGGGACAAGCTGCGGAATCACGACAGGCTGACGACGTCGTCTGTTGTATCCGTCCGCGCGGCGCCGCGCGGACATCTCGTAGACCTGCGCGCGGAACGGCAGCAGCCTGTCGTTCTCCGGGAGCTCGATGCCGTCGCTTATGCGGGTGGGATCGAACCGCAGCGGCTCGTCGCCGTTCAGGTCCCAGGGGCCCATCTCCGTCAGTTCGAGCGTGCCGACCGCGATCCGCTGTCCCCCCTTGGCCCACTTCGCGCTCGCGTCGTGCACCGGGTCGTTCTGGCGCGCGATCTGGACCTCGAGGCGAAAACGCGCCGGCCAGGTCGCGAGGCGTTGTGTCAGCTCGGTGCGCAGGAAGTCTGGATCGCTGCGGTGCGGAGCCTTCCAGAAGCGCGGCTGCCACAGGCGCAGCGCCTGCTCGGGGACCTCGGGGATCCACGAGTAGCGGACGTAGCGAGAGTCATCGTCGCTCACAACCCACTTGAAGGCGTGCAAGGAGTTGTAGTGGCAACCGGCATAGCTGTCGACGCGACACAATGGTTTGGCTTGACGGACTCCGACCGCGGGAGTGATGCCCTTGCGCCAGTAGAGAACCGCCCGCGGATTCGGGAATGGCAGGCCGATCCACGTGCGCGACATGGTGCGCTGCCAACGCAAGAACTTCTCGGGGGTCCCGACGAAGAACCGGGGCATCCGCAGGGCTGTGATGTCCATCTGGTCGCCTTCATCCTTGTCCACCTGCTCGCCTTCATCCAGATGGAACTTGACCGCGAGACCGCGGACGTTGAGCCTGCCGTCGTGTCTGGAGGGATCCGATGTGAAATCGGAGAACCGGACCGTTACGGGGGTCTCCGCACCAGGAGCGAAGGCCTTCGCCCGCGTCAGCTTCGGTATTCCGGCTGCCACATTGAACGTCCCGCGGCAGAGGACGCCCTTTGCCTGCGCCGCACGGTAGCCGGGGCAATACCCGAAGTCCGATTCGATCTCCTTCAGCGAGAGCTCGGCCATGCGCTCCATCGACCCGGGTTCCATCAATCTCCCTTCACCGTCCATGTGACCGGCCTGCGGCGATGGGGCTCGTAGGAGCAGAACGTCCCGGTCCTCACGGTCGAGGCAAGTTCCTGACCGAGGTCTGCATCCATCTCGTCGATCCGCTTCAGCGTCATGCGGATCGCTTTCGTGACGGAGACGCGCGCGCGTTCGGCGTTCGAGGCGGCCTTGCGGTCGCGCCCATGGAGCCCGACAGCGCCCGCCAACTCGCCGGCGAGGGCATCCATCTCCTCTCGCGCAGCGACCGCCCGTTCGGGATCGTTGAACGACTCGGCCTCGTGAAGTTCCGCCAGCAACACCTCGAGCCGGTCGCGATAGGCGGCCTTGGCCTCGGCATCGAGCGCCGGCCCGGCGTCGCCGCCGTCGCCGGTCACAAGGCCGTCGTCGCGGCCGATACCGTCGCGTGATGACGGTGTCGGCGAAGTGGCAAGCTGGAGCGCGTGGATCTCGATGCCCGGGCTCGAGAGCAGGGTCCCCAGACACCGAACGCCTTTGCTGTCCCGGATGTGGATCGTCCGGCCGCCGAAGTCGAATGCCCACACGTCGCCTTTCCGGGTCAGCGAGGCGCTGAGAACGGGAGGAGGCTCGCCTGGGCCTGAAGGCTCCGGGAACGGTTCAGGCTCGACCTCCCCGAGGCCGTCCCGCATCCGCTCAGCCTGCTCGACGATCCTCTCCATGCCAAGGTCGCCGGCGATTCGGCCGCCTCGGTCGAGCAGGGTCAGCGCGCGCCCACGGTCCCCGGGCCCGTCGCGGGACGCGAGCATCCGAGCCTCATCTATGTCGAGCAGCGCCTCGAACGGGCGCGCATGCATCCTCGCGCACGCGATCCGTGCGGTCTCGAAATGCGTGGCGGCCGTGTCCCAGTCCTTCGTTGTGGCGGCGAGGATGCCGAGGAAGCGCGTGACCGGGCCGTCGAAGACGCATTGGGCCGTCACGACGTTACGACGCGCGAAGGGAAGCAGCAGCTGATAGACGGCGGCGGCTCGCCGCTCGTCCCCAAGATGGCGGCACACTTCCGCAAGCAGCGCCATCATGTTCATCCAGCCGTTGTACCGCGGCAGGTTCGAGAGGCCGGTCTGGTCGAGCCGATCCAGTTCGCGCTGCGCCTCCGGCTCACGGCCGAGCTCGCAATAGATTCGCGCGAGAGCCGCGCGCCAGCCCACGATCCGTGGGGCGGCGACCGCGTAGCTGTGGACCAGCTCCTCCACCTCGCCGATCCGACCCTGGGTCCAACGCATCATCGTGAGCTGCGCCACCGCCAGCAGCTGGATCATGCGGTCATCCAGCGCCCTGCCCACGCTGGCCGCCTCCGCGTTCCACTGCTCCGCCTCGGCATACTCCCCCGTGATGGTCGACCAGCGCGCGCGCTGCAGCGGCAGATACGCGCGCGCTCGCGGATCTGGGCTGTCTGCCGCGGTCCGTTCGAGGGCGGCCAGCGCGTCGTCGGCTGTGCTCAGGTCGTCGAGCTCGAGCAAATAGTCGATCTGCCGCGTGCGTGTCTGGAGCGCCAGCTCCGCGTTACCCGCCTCCTCGGTCAACAGGAGCAGCTCCTCCACCCAATCGAGGTCACGCTCGGTCGTGTCCGGGCCCCAGGTCGCGAGCTGCCCGTTGATCAGCACGTAAGCGAGCGTCGCCGGATCCTCGAGGCTGCGCGCAATCTCGACGGCCTCGGTCACGAGCTCGTTCCTGCGTTCCGCCGTGCCGGGCTCGTAGTACAGGGCGGTGGCGATCCGTGCGAGGAGGCGAGCGAGCAGTTCGCGGTCCGCGGGGCCAATTCGCTCGCGCGCCTCATCGAGGAGTTTGATCGAATCCTGATCAGGCTCTCCGGGCCGGAGGTTGAAGACGTGTATCCCCAGCGCGGCGCGAGCGAGGAGCTCGGGCCGGTCGGCGGAGCGCGCAAGATTCGCCGCGGCAATCAGGACCTCGCGTGCCGAGGGATCCTGTGCCCGCGTGAGGGCAGTCCCGAGCGAGAGCATGAGCCTCGCACAACGCTCCTCGTCGCGAGGCAGCAGGTCGCTCACCTTGATCGCTTGCTGAAAGAGCTCGGCGGCGCGCTCGTAGGCCAGCACCCGCATCGCCTCTGCGCCGGCACGCTCGGCGTAGTCCAGGGCACGCTCCGCGTCCCCACCCGACTCCGCCGCTTTCACGAAGTGATGGGCCAGCTCCGCAAGATGCTCCGGGTCGTCCCCGTGCACCTCCAGCAACGCCCTTCCCGCCAGGGCGTGCAGGTCGCTGCGCTCGCGCGATCGCAGCTCCTCGTAGAGGGTCTCCCGTATCAGGCCGTGGGTGAAACGAAAGCGCCCGATCGAGCCGGGCACGTCGGCGACCAGCCCGGCCGCGCGCGATTGATCGAGCACGTCGACAATTTGCTCACTTCCGGCAGCGACAACCCGCTCGAGCGTGCCTAGACGGAACTCGCGCCCGATCACGGCAGCGGCCTTCAACAACTGGACACCCGCCATGCCGAGCGGCTCGAACCGGCGTCTGATCGTCTCCCGCACGGTGTCCGGCAAAGGGAGGCGCCCGGCACTGCCGGCCGTCCACGCCGCGAGCTGTCCGTCCGCGGCGATCAGGCGCGTGACCTCGCCGGCGAAAAGCGGGTTGCCCTCGGTAATCGCGTGGAGCTCGCGCACCAGCTCGACGGGCGGCATGCTTCCCATCTCGGCTTCGATCATCATGCCGACCTGTTCCTCGCCGATGCCTTCGAGCGCCACGCGGCGCCCTTTCAACGCAAGCGTCGCGAACTGCCTCGCGACCGCTTCGGATCGCTCGCGCGCGGCGGCGTCCTGGTAGGCGGCCATCACGACCACGGCCGCGTCGCCCAGCGACCGCGCCATGAAGTCGAGCAGCGCCAGGGATTCGCGGTCGGCGACATGCAGGTCGTCGAGGACGATCAGCAGTGGTTCGCGCCTGCTGTGGTTCCACAGGAAGTGCGTCACCGCGTCGAAGAGCGCGAAGCGCGCCTGCTCGGATCGCAGCGACCCGATCGGCTCGATGCCCGGCACGCGCTCGCGGAGCTCTGGAACGATCTGGGCGATCCAGTCGGCGCCTCCCCCCAGCTCCGCCTTCAGCGCAGTCGGGTCCCGGGCCTCGATCAGCGCGCGAAGCGCCTGCGTCCACGGCCAGTACGCGGGCGCGCCGGGGTTCTCCCAGCAGCGCCCCCAGACGGCAAGCATGTCGTCCTCGCTCGCGTGCCGGCTGAGCTCCTCGGCGAGCCGCGTCTTGCCGATCCCGGGCTCCCCCGTGACGAGGAAGAGGCCGCCGTGCCCGTTCCGGGCATCGGCGAGTCCACCCTGAAGTTGCGCCAGTTCCCTGTTCCTACCGATCAGCGATTGACGCTGAGTGTCCTGCACAAGTGGTGACTCCCAAAGTGGACCCAGTCAAAATCTAGCCGCTGTGGGGGCCGCGTGTGGCGAATCGAGTGAACGTCACACAGCGGGACCGAGCTGCCAGACGCCGTCGTCATGCGCAACGGACAGCCAGCGACGCGCGTCACGGCGGCCAAGCTCGATCAGCTCGTTCGCGAACTCCGGGTCGAAGAAGAAGTAGCTCAGCAACTCGCCCCGCCACGGGGAGTCTCCGATGTCCAGGAGGCGTCCGAGCCGGGCAACGCTTCCACGCCGCCGGAAGAGCTTTCGCCGGCCGTGCAGCCGCTGGTAGCACCGCGTGGCAACGTCGCCGATCTCGTTCGGTTGCTCGGGCGCGATCAGGATGTAGGGAATCGGCTTGAGAGAGGCGTCGCCAGACTGGCCTCCTTCCGCGATCTGCCGGTTGATGGTGGCGAGCGTGTGGACGTCGTTGATCAGCGGATCCACGAGGACGCCCTGAAGGAGTTGGGCCACACCGTCGAGCACCTGAGGGCGCTCGCCGTCGCCCAGGGTCGAGCCGAGACGAGGCGAGTGAAGGGCCGTGATGATCATCCGTCCCGCCCCGAGGTCGAGCGCCGGCCTGATCGGCGTGTTGAGCCGGGTGCCGCCGTCGTAGTACCAGCCGCGCGCAGACGGGGGGTCATGGATCTCGACGGCCGGGAAGGCACCCGGGATCGCGGCCGAGGCGATGACGTGCTCCGCCGACAGCGCCGACGTTCGCACGTAGGTGATGCCGCGGCGGTCGTCGGCTTGGGGTTGCCCTGCGTTCGTGTCGCAGAACACCACGCTCAGGCTGGTGGACGCACGCGTCCCGACCACGGCAGCCGCCCTGATGTGCTTCGACTCGACGTTGGCGTGAATTCTCTCGAAGGGAATCCGCGCGTCGAGCGTCGCGCGCAGCGGGGCGGGATTGAGCATGCTCCAACCGTGCGCGCCGGGGATGCCCAGGGCGTCGGCGGCCGAGCGCAACGCGAGGCGGACCTGCGCCATCGACAGAAGTGGCGACAGGGCGCTCTCCCAGCGCATGTCGCGCCAGATCTCACAGCCTTCTTCCAGGGCCTCGCCGGGCGGCCGGTCCGCCGTCGCCGCGACGTATGCGGCGTTGATCGCACCGACACTCGTCCCGACGATCACCGTCGGCCGCTCGTCGGGCTTCAGGCGAGGCAGAAGCTCGGAGAGCGCACCGACCTCGTAAGCGCCACGCGCACCGCCTCCGGCGAGGACCAGACCTACCTCTGAAGTCACCGAGCCGTCACCTCCGTATGTGTCCCGTTGATGGTGGCGATGCGAGGCGACACAGACGGGTTGACTCCGCGCCTTGCATCTGGGAGAAACGCAAACTAAGTGATCGACCGGGTACTCGACAAGACTTTCGTGCTCGCCTGCGCCCGCACCGCGCTCCGAACACTGGAATCACGTCCACGAGAGCTCGAGGCAGAGCTCGAGATCGAGCAGGCCGACGAGCAGCTCCCGGCGGTCGCCGCGGAGCTGCGGGAGGCCATCGACGGGCAAGGACCCGAGGTCGAGTCGCTGTCAATGGAGGAACGCAAGGCCTACTTGCCGACGGACCCCGTTCTGGCCACGGTGCAGACGGCACTGCAGGACTTCCTCACCACACACGATCCCGAGCTGGTCCAGCCGTCGCCCGAACGGACCGGGCCGGGCGGCCCTGCGGCGACGGCCGTGTACCTCGGTCTGGGCGACATCGTCAACGACGCGAGAATGGCCTACCACGTAATCAAGGCGTTGGCGAAGAGAAAGCTTCGTGGCCCACATAAGTTCGTCGAGTCGAAGCCGCCTCCGGAATTCGACATCGCCACGGACGCCCGCATCGTCCTCGTCGGCGATTGGGGCATGGGCAACGCGAGCGCGCGCAAGATCGCGACCCTGATCAAGGCCGACCTGGACGCGGCCGGGGGCAAGGAGGCACACCTGGTCCACCTCGGCGACGTCTATTTCACTGGTGAGACGTCCGAGGCCCAGAAACACGTGCTCGACCTCTGGCCGATCAAACAGGGCGACGCCAATCGCTTCTCATGGGCGCTGAACGGCAACCACGACATGTACTCCGGCGGGTACGGCTACTTCGACAAGATCCTCGCCGATCCGCGGTTCGCGAGGCAGCGCACACCCGACGGGCGGGGCACGAGCTACTTCATGCTCCGGAACAAGTACTGGCAGTTTCTCGGGCTCGACACGGCCTGGGAGGTGTACGGGCTCGGCCTCGACGGCTACATCAACGACACCCAGGCCAAGTGGGTGAAGGAATGCACGGACGCGCCGCAGGACCGTCGCACCGTCCTGATGTCGCACCACCAGTACCTGAGCAGGCACAACCTGGGTGGCAACCTCTCGCAGAAGCTCAAACCGGTCCTCGACGCCGGTGGATTCGACGCCTGGTTCTGGGGCCACGAGCACATCTGCCGGCGGTTCGCGAAGACGGCGAAGGTTCGCTACCCCGCCTGCGTGGGGAACGGCGCGATGCCCCAGGCCGTGAACCACGTCGCCCAGGAGCAAGGCGGATGGGAGTACGACCAGGGCTACGAGGACGACGAGAGAGACGAGTGGCGATTGTGTGGATACGCCGTGCTCGACCTCGCGAACGACAAGATCGAAGTCCGCTACAAGGATGAAGACGGCAAGGAACACCATTCCCCCGAGTCCCTTCCCGTTTGACTCCGTGAGGACCGGCATCGAGACAGGACGAAGGCGCGGTTAGCGTCGCTTCACCATGAGACCGGGTGAGGACACTCACGCTTCACCGATGACGCTCATCTCGCCGATCCCGCCGTGGCGGGCATGGGCGCACCGGAGGGTTGGAAGACTCAACATGCTCCTGCTCCGGTACAGCACGAGGTTCTACCCCTTCGGGCGGCTCGAGCGGCTGTCGTTCATTCACTTCGCGCACTGGTCGATCCTTGACAGGATCCCCGCGAACGACCCCAACGGGGAGCGCTTGCCCCATCCATATCTGCTCTTCCAGAGCAACTTCAACAGGGGTTGGCGCGAGTACGTGGAGGCGTTCTGCCTGGTCGTGACGCTCGGGGTCCGCGCGAATTGGGGCGGATACGGATTTCCGCGCCCCAAGCCGGTCGGCCCGTTCCTGGAATACGTCGACAAGCGTTTCACTCCGGCGCTGCACTTCTACTCGGCATATCCGGAGGCCTCGACGAGGACGGTCATCAAATCGATCGACACCAGACGCAGGTTCTACGAGTTCGCCGCGGAGGACTACGAGCCTCCCCCGCGTTACCGCCGCAAGCGGGCCAAGGCACCAAGGGCGCGCGCGCTGAGCCACAGCTTCAAGACGGAGCCGCGCGACACCGTCTCGGCGATCGCACCGATCATGCCCGGGCGCGAGGAGATTCTGCGCTCGGTGCTCGAGGGCCTGAACAACCTGCCTGCGAGCCCGCTGGAGAACGTGACCGGGACTCATATGGCGCGCTGGTCGATCGTCGCCCCGCTCCCGTACAAAGGCACGGATCGGACCATCGACAAAACCTCTTACCTGCTGTTCACCAGCTGGTACGAGGGGAAGATGTCCGACTACCTGCGCTCGATGAAGCATGAGCTCGGCGACGTCGCGGATGCGATCTGGGGCAACTGCGCCGGCTACCCGGCCCCGGCGAGCGCGGACGAGTTCCGCGACTACATCGTGCTGAACAACATCGTCCCCCACCTCTCGTTCGCCGGCTATCCCGACTCGAAGACCGAGATCTTCGCGAGCATGCAGTTTCGCCACGACCTGGCTCCGGATGTGGTCCGGCGCTCCGCGCCCACGACCGAGGACCTCGAGCGAGCGTGGCGCAGGAGGCCGGCCCAACGGCCGCTCTGGTGGGGGGGCCACCGATGATCAGGCCGCCCTGGAAGTACCGGGTGAAGCAAGCTGACGTCCAGGGCAACGTGCTCGCAAACTACGGGATCGCATACCGCCACGCCCTTTACGCGTTCGTGCGTATCGAGGACGACGTCGCCGGCCGCGCCTGGCTCGGCGCGACGGCCGATCAGGTCACCACCGCGGAACGCCGACCGGATGCGATCAAACCGGATTACGCGATCAATGTCTCGGTCTCGTGCAACGGCCTGCGTGCGCTGGGTCTACCCGAGCCGCTGTTGAAGACCTTTCCGGAGGACTTCCGGGTGGGGATGAGGGCGCGCGCGGAGTCCCTGGGTGACACGGGGCCCAACGACCCTCAACATTGGGAAGACGAGGTCTGGCACACCGAGCCCCACGTGATGGTGACCCTGTTCGCGCTGGATCAGCCCGCGCTCGACCAGGGTCGAACGGCATGTCTGTCGGAAGAAAGACTGGGCTCAGATCTGGCTGTCCAACACGAGCAACCGGCTGGGCTGCTCGAGCGCCCAGGAACCGGAGAGCCGATGCGTGAGCACTTCGGCTTTGCCGACGGTTTCGCGCAACCGACCATCAAGGGCAACGCCGGGCCGTACTCGCGCAGGGGCGGCGGAACCGCGATCCGATTCGGCCGCTGGCGTGACGTCGCACCCGGAGAGTTCGTGCTGGGCTACCCGGCCGAGGACGGAACCTACGCGGACTGTCCGGCGCCGCCGCTGCGACCGAACGGCACGTACACCGTCGTGCGCAAGCTCGAGCAGAGGGTCGCGGCTTTCAGGGACTATTGCCGCGAGCTGTCGCCCGGCGATCCAGACCGTGAGGAATGGATTGCCGCCGGCATCGTTGGAAGGTGGCGCGACGGCACCCCTCTGATGAAGTCCCCGAACGAGGCCGACCCGGAGCTGGCCAGGGACACGGGACCGGAGAGCCGTGTCAACGATTTCCGCTACAAGCACGATCCCGTGGGCGAAACCTGCCCGCTCGGAGCTCATATCCGGCGCGCGAATCCGCGTGATTCGCTCGGTTGGCAGGGACGCCTGACCAAGCGGCATCGAATCATCAGGCGCGGCATGCCCTACGGGCGCGACCCGGCGCAGGAGGAGTGCGGCCTGATGTTCGTGTGCCATCAGGCCAGCATCTCGCGTCAGTTCGAGGTCATCCAGGGACAGTGGCTGAACGACGGTGACGCATTCTGGGTCGGTGGCGAGCGGGACCTGCTCACCGCCGGTGACGTCGATGAAGGCATGACCCTGCAGGGTCACCCGCCTGTCTTCCTGCCCAGACCGAAGCAGCCGTTCGTCGTCACAAGGGGCGGGGGCTACTTCTTCACGCCGGGCATCCGGGCGCTGCGCACGATCGCGGCCGGGGCCTGGGAGTGAGGAACGCGCCGCGCCCTACTCGGGCCAGAAGCCCTCGATCATCTCCGCGTCCTCGCGCGGGTTGTCGATCCGGGTCGAGACGATGATCAGCTGCGCGTCGTCGGGACCCTCGTTCCAGACCGAGCGCACGACCTCGGGCGCCACGCGCACGACGCTGCCTCCCTCGAGCTCGAGCACCTCGTCGTCGAGCTTGAACTCGAGCTTGCCGGAGACCACGAAGTAGATCTCCTCCTGTGTCTTGTGGCGGTGGCCGTAGCCCCCTTTGCCGCCAGACCCGGGAGTCATGTGACGGTGCGTGATCGCGACCTGCTCGTTGCCGAGCGGCTGCGTCAGCATCCGCATCGTGCCCGGGTACTTGCCGCCGAACAGGTCCGGCACTTCCTCCAGCTTCACCACGGTGTAGTCGCTCATGGCGGGCGATCCTAGGGGAACGAGAAAGGGCCCCGCGTGTGCGGGGCCCTTTCCTTGCAGCGTGTTGCGCAGGCGGACTAGGGGACGAGCACCTCGGCGAAGGCGTCCGTCACCTTGTCGTAGCCCGTGTCGTTCGGGTGCAGGCAGTCGTTGCCTCCGACCCAGTCCGACGGGGCGAGGTCGCCGAACACCTCGGCCACCTCGACGTCGTAGTCGGCCCCGACGTCGCGCATGATGTCGTGCAGGCCGAGCGGCACGAACGGCGGCAGGCCCTCGAGCACGATGTTGGCGAGCTGCACGGCGCCCGGCACGCCGCCGAGCACGCACTGCGCGATCCCGTTGTCGTAGGTGTTGATGACGATCCGCGCGTCGGGCCCGGCGGCCTCGCGCAGCGCGGACAGCGCCGAGTCGAGGTCGCTGGTGTATGCCGCGAACTCGGACGAGATCGTCGAGATGCAGCTCGGCGGTGAGCCCGCCGAGGCAGGCGGCGATGATCGGGTTCGTGACGTCGTTGCCGCCGATGCTGACCGTCACGACCTCGACGTTGTCGCGCGGGTTGTCGTTGCCGTTGCGCTCCTCGAGCAGCGGGAGGGCGGTCGGCAGCTGGTTCGCGATCATCGACGGCGTCGTCGCGCCGCCGACCGCGATGTTCATCAGCTCGAGCTGGTTGCAGCCCTGCTCGGGCTTCGCGTTGTCGGACGGCGAGCAGTCGAACCGGTCCTGGAGGACCTGGTGCAGCTGCGGGACGTAGCCGCCCTCGCTCGGGACGGTGGCCCCGAAGCCGAACGCCCACGAGTCGCCGAGCGACAGCTGGACGGGCTTCGACGCGGCCGCGGGCGAGGCCGCCACGGCCCCGGCCAGCAGCAGGATGGATAGAAGCGCCACGAGGCGCGTGCTACGCAACATCTCGAACCCCCCAAAGTTGAATGACCCCTGATTGCGCCGCGGCGCCAGCCGCGGGCCGCTCACCTATAACACACTGCGGCGCCGCCGGCGCCGGCGCCGGCGCCTGTACGGTTTGCCCCCATGACGACCCTGAGCCTGTCGCCCAGCTCCACGGTGACCGTGCGCAGCGCCACGCCCGAGGCGCTCGAGGTCGAGGCCGCCTACGAGCCCGGCAGCGCGGCGCCCCCGCCGCACTTCCATCCCGCCCAGGCCGAGCACTTCGAGGTGCTCGCGGGCTCGATCACGACGCTCGTGGACGGCACCGAGCGGGTGCTTGGCGCCGGCGACACGATCGACATACCGGCGGGCACGGTGCACCAGATGTGGAATGCGGGCGAAGAGCCGGCCCGCATGCTGTGGCGCACGATGCCCGCGGGTCGCACGCTCGAGTGGTTCGAGGCGCTCGACGCGTTCCAGCGCGACGGCGACGGAGCGAAGTTCGGGGCCGCGTTCACCGAGTACCGGGACGTCTTCCGGCTCGTCGAAAGCTAGGCCGATGGCCACACTGAAGCTGACCCCCACCGAATCCGTCACCGTGCGCAGCGCCGCGCCGGAGGCGCTCGAGGTCGAGGCGCACTACGGGCCGCACGGGTCGCCGCCGCCCAAGCACCTCCACCCGGAGCAGGCGGAGCACTTCGAGGTCCTCGCCGGGCGGCTCACGACGCGCGTCGACGGCACCGAGCGCTTGCTCGAGGCCGGCGACACGATCGACATCCCCGCGCGTGCGGTCCACCAGATGTGGAACGCGGGAGCGGAGCCGGCGCGCGTGCTGTGGCGCACCTCCCCGGCCGGGCGCACGCTCGAGTGGTTCGAGGCGCTCGACGCGCTGCAGCGCGAGGGCCGCGTGATGAAGAGCGGCATTCCGAGCCCGCTCGCGATGTCGGTGCTGCTGACCGAGTACCGCGACGTGTTCCGCCTCGCGGGTCCCGATCCCGTGTTGCGCACCGCGTTCGCGGCGCTCGCGCCGCTCGGGCGCCTGCGCGGCTACTCCACGAAGAGGTCCGGGACCAGGTCGGCGTCGGGCCCGCCCGCGGAGTAGGACGAGAGGTCGGTCACGCCCTCCTCCGCGAGCACGTCCTCGCAGAGGTAGAAGTTGCCGGTCGTCTCGCGGCTCGGCCGGGTGACGACCGCGTGGGCGGAGTCGGCGTAGATCTCGGGGGTGCGCGCGCGGGCCATCGCCTCGTCGCCTCCGAGGATGTTCTGGACCGCCGCGGTCGCGATGATCGTGCGCGGCCACAGCGAGTTGAAGGCGATGCCGTCCTCGCGGAACTCCTCCGCCATGCCGAGCGTGCACATGCTCATCCCGTACTTGGCGATCGTGTATCCGACGTGGCCCTTGAACCACTTCGGGTCCATCAGCAGCGGCGGCGAGAGGGTCAGCACATGGGGGTTCTCGGCGCGCTTCAGGTGCGGGATGCACGACTTGCTGACCAGGAAGGTGCCGCGCGTGTTGATGTCCTGCATCAGGTCGTAGCGCTTCATCTCGAGCGCCTCCGTGCCGGCGAGGTTGATCGCGCTCGCGTTGTTCACGCAGACGTCGATCCCGCCGAACCGCTCGACCGCCTGGTCGACCGCGGCCGCGACCTGCTGCTCGTCACGGATGTCGCCGACGATCGGGAGTGCGTTCCCCCCGGCCTCCGAGATCGTCTCGGCGGCCGTGAAGATCGTGCCCTCGAGCTTCGGGTGCGGCTCGGCGGTCTTCGCGATGAGCGCGACGTTGGCGCCGTCGCGCGCGGCGCGCACCGCGATCGCAAGCCCGATTCCGCGGCTTCCGCCCGACACGAACAGGGTCTTGCCGCTGAGCGAGCGATCCGTCATTCCGCGCGGACCGTAACACTATGCGCATGCCTACCGTGCGCACTCACGACGGATGGCTCGCCTGGCGCGAGGAGGGACCGCACGAAGACGACGCACACGGCGAGCCCGTGCTGATGATCATGGGCCTCGGCGCGAGCTCGCGCCTGTGGTTCCGGCTGCTGCCCTGGATCGCGCGGCGCCACCGCGCGATCGTGTTCGACAACCGCGGCACCGGCGACTCCTCGCCCGTCCGGCGGCGGCTCTCGATGCGCGACCTCGCGCACGACGCGCGCGCCGTGATGGACGACGCGGGACTCGACTCCGCCCACGTGATCGGCGCCTCGATGGGCGGCATGATCGCGCAGCACCTCGCGCTCGACCACGGCGACAGCGTGCGATCCCTGACCCTCGCCTGCACGACGCCGGGCGGGCGCGCCGGCGCGCCGCCCTGGCGGCTGCTCGCGACGGCGGGGCTGCGGCCGCTGCTGGGCTCGAAGCGCACCTTCCCGCTCGTCGCTCCCGCGCTCTACGCCCGCAGCACGCTGCGCGAGCGGCCCGAGCGGGTGCGCGACGACCTCGCGCGCCGGCTCGAGGACAACACCTCCCCGCTCACCGTCTACGCGCAGCTGGGCGCGATCGCCGGGCACGACACCCGGCCCCGCCTACGGGAGCTCGAGGGCCTGCCGACGCTCGTCGTGCACGGGCTCGAGGACGGCCTCGTCCCGGCCGACCGGGGGCGCGACCTGGCCGCGCTGATCCCCGGAGCGAAGCTCGAGCTGATCGACTCCTGCGGCCATCTCCTCACCACGGACGCGGAGGGCGAGGTCGCCGCGGCGATCCTCGCCCACCTCGAAGGCTGCGTCTCGGCCGAGCCGGAGCGGCTCAGCCGCCCGGCCTGACGGCCACCGGCGCCGGCTCGAGCGCCAGGCTCAGCACCTCGCCGATCGTCATCACGGGGTGGAACGTCATCTTCTCGCGCACGTCCTCGGGGACGTCGTCGAGGTCGCCGCGGTTGCGCTCGGGGAGGATCACGTCCGTGAGGCCGGCCGCGTGCGCGGCCAGCACCTTCTGCTTGAGCCCGCCGATCGGCAGCACCCGGCCCTGGAGCGTGACCTCGCCGGTCATGCCGACGTTGTGCCTCACCGGCCGGCCGCTCAGCAGGGAGGCCAGGGCGGTCGTCATCGTGATGCCCGCGCTCGGCCCGTCCTTGGGGATCGCGCCCGCCGGCACGTGCACGTGGAACTCGCGGTCCTCGAAGGCGTCCGGCGCGATGCCCAGCTCGTCGCCGTGCCCGCGCACGTACGAGAGCGCGATCCGTGCGGACTCCTTCATCACGTCGCCGAGCTGTCCGGTCAGCACCAGGCCGTCCTTCCCGGGCATGCCGGTGGCCTCGATGAAGAGCACGTCGCCGCCCGCGCCGGTGACCGACAGGCCGGTCGCGACGCCGGGGACGGCCGTGCGCTCCACTGACTCCTGGAAGAACCGCTGGCGCCCGAGCGCGCGGCGCAGCGCGTCGACGTCGATCGCGACCGGCGCCTGCTCCTCGCCGGACGCGAGGCGGGTCGCGGTCTTGCGCAGCAGCTTGCCCAGCTCGCGCTCGAGGTTGCGCACCCCTGCCTCGCGCGTGTAGTCGGACACGATCGCGCGAAGCACCGCATCGTCGAGGGTCACCTCGTCGTCGCGCAGCCCGTTGCGCTTGAGCTGGCGCGGCAGCAGGTATCCACGTGCGATCGCGACCTTCTCCTCGGTCGTGTACCCGTCGAAGCGCACGACCTCCATGCGGTCGAGCAGCGGCCCGGGGATCGTCTCCGCCATGTTGGCGGTCGCGATGAACAGCACCTGGGAGAGGTCCAGCTCCACGTCCAGGTAGTGGTCGCGGAAGCTGTGGTTCTGGGCCGGGTCGAGCACCTCGAGCAGCGCCGACGAGGGATCGCCGCGCCAGTCGGCGCCGACCTTGTCGACCTCGTCGAGCAGGATCACCGGGTTCATCGTGCCCGCGTCCCTGAGGGCGCGAACGAGCCGTCCCGGCAAGGCCCCGATGTAAGTCCTTCGATGGCCGCGGATCTCGGCCTCGTCGCGCACGCCGCCGAGCGACATGCGCACGAACTCGCGGCCCGTCGCGCGGGCGATCGACTCGCCGATCGAGGTCTTGCCCGTGCCGGGCGGGCCGATCAGGGTGAGGATCGCGCCGGCGGCGCGCCCCTCCTCCGTCATGCCGCGCTCCCGGCGGAGCTTGCGCACGGCGATGTACTCCGTGATCCGGTCCTTCACGTCCTCGAGGCCCGCGTGGTCGGCGTCGAGCACCTCCCGCGCGTGGACCGGGTCGAGGCGCTCCTCGGAGCGCTTGGACCACGGCACGGCGATCAGCCAGTCGAGGTAGGTGCGGATCATCGAGGACTCGCCCGACGAGTCGCCCATGCGCTCGAGGCGCGCAAGCTCCTTCTCGGCCTGCTCGCGCACGGCCTCGGGCATGCCGGCCTCCTCGATCTTGGTGCGGTACTCCTCGGCGACCGAGCCCTCGTCCTCGCCGAGCTCCTTGCGGATCGACTCCATCTGCTTGCGCAGGAAGTACTCGCGCTGCTGGCGCTCGGCGCCCTGCTGCACGTCGTCGCGGATCTTCGCCCGCACCTGCAGCTCGGCGAGCCGCTCGCGCTGGAGCTCCAAAGCTCGTGTCAACCGTTCCGTGACGTCGAGCGTCTCGAGCAGGCCGACCTTGTCGGCGAGGCTGATGTCGGGCGAGTACCCCGAGGTGTCGGCAAGCGGGCCGGGCCCGGTGATCGAGCGCACGAAGGCCCGGATCCGGGCGTCGGCGCCGCGCAGGTCGAGGATCTCCTCCACGACGGCGCGGTACTCGCGCTCGAGGCCGCGGACCTGCTCGTTCTGGAGGTCCGGGTCCGCGTGGACGCTCACCTCCACGCGCAGGGTCCCGGTCGGGTCCGTGTTGGCGGCGCCCGGCACGCCGCGCGCGACTCCCTCGACGGTGACGGCGGTGCCGCCCCCGGGGATCCGCATGCGCTCGACCACGTCGGCGACGGTGCCGACGCTCGCGAACTCCCCGTCGGTGCGGGGGACCAGCAGGACGCGCTCCTCGTTCCCGGTCTCCACGGCAATGGTCGCCGACATGCCCGGGAAGAGGATCGAGTCGTCGAGTGGAACAAGGATCAGGTTTTCCATGGAGCCTCTTTCGAAGGGATATCGAGGGGGCTTCGCCCCCGTCACGACGATCATTATAGCCACCAATGGTTTGTTGCCAACATGGTTTGTCGCTAACATCGCGGTATGCAGACGAAATCCCGCTCCAGCGCCACCGGGCTCGCCCTCCTGATCGTGCGGCTGTCGCGCATGGCGGGCTACCGGCTCGGCGAGGCGCTCGCCGCGATGAACATGCGGACCCATGAGTTCTCGGTCCTGAACTACCTGGCGGAAGCGGGCCCTCTCTCCCAGCAGGAGGTCGGGCAGGCCCTGCGCATCAACCCCAGCAACCTCGTCGGCCTGCTCGACCTGCTCGAGGCGGACGGCCTGCTCGTGAGGGCGCGCGACCCCCGCGACCGGCGCCGCCACCTGGTGCAGCTGACGCCCGCCGGCCGGCAGCGGCTCGCGCGGGCCTGGCACGCCGCCGAGGCCGCCGAGGAGGACCTGCTCTCCCCGCTCGCGCCGGCCGAGCGCGCGCAACTGCGCGGCGCGCTCGAGCGCCTGGTCGGACACGACTGCGGCGCGGGGCGCCGGTGCTGATGGATCGGCAGGCGACCGCGGTCGACCGACGGCGGCTGCTCGCCCTCTTCAAGCCCTACCGGCGCCGCCTCGGCGCGGTGCTCTTCCTGATCCTGGTCTCGGCCGCGCTCGGCATGGTCTCCCCCTTCCTCCTGCGCGCCGTGCTGGACGAGGCGATCCCCCAGCAGGACACCCAGTTGCTGGCCGCGCTGGTCGCCGGGATGATCGCGATCGCGATCGCGACGGGTGTGCTGGGAGTCGGTCAGACACTCCTCTCGAACACCGTCGGGCAGCGCGTGATGCACGACCTGCGCGCGGCCGTCTACCGCCACCTCCAGCGGCTCTCGCTCGCGTTCTTCACGCGCACGCGCACCGGCGAGGTGCAGTCGCGCATCGCGAACGACATCGGCGGCGTCCAGAGCGTCGTGACGAGCACCGCCACCTCGATCGTCTCGAACGTGACCACCGTGCTCGCGGCGACCGTCGCGATGTTCCTGCTCGACTGGCGCCTGGCGGTGGCGGCCCTCGGGCTGCTGCCGTTCTTCGTGTGGCTCACGCGCCGCGTCGGCGAGGAGCGCCGCCGCATCACCGCCGTGCGCCAGGACCGGCTCGCCGACATGTCGTCGCTGGTGGAGGAGTCGCTGTCGGTGTCGGGCATCCTGCTCGGCAAGACGATGGGCCGCGCGCCCGAGCTGGCGGAGCGGTTCGAGCGCGAGTCGGCGGACCTCGCCGATCTCGAGGTCCGCTCGCGGATGGCCGGCCGCTGGCGGATGGCCTCGGTGCAGATGAGCTTTGCCGCGATGCCCGCGCTGATCTACCTGTTCGCGGGCCTCACGATCGCCGACGGCGGCGGCGCGATCACGATCGGCACGCTGGTCGCCTTCACCACGCTCCAGACCCGCCTGTTCTTCCCAGTGCAGTCGCTGCTTTCCGTGGGAGTCGACCTCCAGAGCTCGCTGGCGCTGTTCGAGCGCGTGTTCCACTACCTCGACCTCCCCGTGGAGATCGAGGAGCGCGACGGCGCGGTGACGCTGCCCGCGGAGCAGATCACGGGGGCGGTCGCGTTCGAGCGCGTCGGGTTCCGGTACGGCGCCGAGGGCGCATGGACGCTGCGCGACATCGACCTGGCGGTCCCCGCCGGCACGACGCTCGCGCTGGTCGGCGAGACGGGGTCGGGCAAGACGACGCTCGCGTACCTGCTCGCCCGCCTCTACGAGGTGCAGGAGGGGCGGGTCACGATCGACGGGATCGACGTGCGCGACCTCTCGCACGCCTCGCTGGCCGCGACCGTCGGAGTGGTCTCGCAGGAGACGCACCTCTTCCACTCGTCGATCGCCGACAACCTGCGCTTCGCGAAGCCCGGCGCGACGGACGCACAGCTCGAGCAGGCCGCGCGCGCCGCGCAGATACACGAGCTGATCGAGCGGCTCCCCGACGGCTACGAGACGATCGTCGGCGAGCGCGGCTACCGGTTCTCCGGCGGCGAGAAGCAGCGGATCGCGATCGCCCGCACGATCCTCCGCGACCCGCCGATCCTCGTGCTCGACGAGGCGACCAGCGCGCTCGACACCGAGACCGAGCGCGCCGTCCAGTCCGCGCTCGACGACCTCGCGCGCGGGCGCACCACGATCGCGATCGCGCACCGCCTCTCGACCGTTCGCGACGCCGAGCAGATCGCCGTGCTCGACCGCGGCCGGCTGGTCGAGCTCGGCAGCCACGAGGAGCTGCTCGCCGCCGACGGCCGCTACGCCGCGATGGTCGCGGTCCAGGGCGGCGAGCTCACGCCGGCCTGACCCGGCGCCGCGCCGGAGGTGGGCCGCCGGCGTTGCGCGTGGCGCTACAAAGGACGCCCACCTCGCGGGAGGAGCGAAAAACGACGGGGCCCGGCCCAGGTGGGCTGCCGGCGTTGCGCGTGGCGCTACAAAGGACGCCCACCTCGCGGGAGGAGCCGGTTGCCGCCCCGCGCTAGGGGTCGATGCGCGTGACGGTCACGATCGCGAGCAGCGCCGCCGCGGCCCGCATCAGATCAGCTCCGGCTGGTGGCGCTCGAGGTGGTCGTCGATCGTCTCGCGCACCCAGCGCTGCGTGTCGTGGTCGGCCATGCGGTAGCGGGCGAGCAGCTCCTTCTGCCCCTCCAGGGGCAGTCCCGCGATCGTCCAGCCCACCGCGAAGCGCTCGAAGAGCATCTCGGTGCGCCGCCGCCACATGTCGTCGGCCGTCGCGGCGGCGCCGCCCGTCGGCTCGGCCAGCTTCGCGACCGTGCCGGCGGACACGGTCTCGCGCAGTGTCAGGACGTTGCCCTGCGCGTCCGCGTAGTCCACGGTCGCGACCGGCTGCTTGGAATCCGCGCGGCGGCGCTTGCGTTTCGCCATCGTCACCCGCTCACGGGGCCGATCGGGGCCTGCTCCGCATCGGGCGCGGCGAAGCGCCGCAGCCCCGAGCGGACCCACTCGGGAAGCTCCGTCTTCTTCCACGTGCGCGCGTCCACGCACACGTGCTGGAGGCGACCCTCCACGAGTAGATCGGCGCCGCGCAGGACGTCGATCCGCGTGGTCACGCTCGTCGTGCCGATCCGCGTCACCTGCGAGCGCAGGGTGAGGACGTCGTCGAACCGGGCGGGGGCCCGGAAGCGCGCGTTGGCCTCGGCCACGACGGCGTCGATCCCGCGCTCCACCATCTCCTCCCAGGGCCCGATCGCCTCCCGCCACAGCTCGGTGAAGGCCACGTCGAAGTAGAGGAAGTAGTTCGCGTTGAAGACGATGTTCTGCGGATCGCACTCCCCGTAGCGGACCCGCAGCTCGTGGTCGAACACGGAGCTCACACGGGCATGGTATTCCGCTGCCCCTTGCGCCAGACTTACACCCCCGCGTTCGGACATCCCGCCATGGGGTAGAGGGCGCTGGTGAGCGATATGCGAGAGCCGGCCGACTCGTACCTGATCTGCACCACCCCGCGCAGCGGCAGCACGCTCCTGTGCGAATTGCTGGAGGGCACGGGGATCGCGGGCCGCCCGAACGAGTACTTCCAGCAGCTGCCCTCGACGGGACTGCCGATGACCCCGCGCGACTATCTCGACGGCGTCGCGGCCGACGTGGTGCCGGCGCTCGACGGCCCCGCGCGCCACCTTGCGGAGCACGCGCTCTACGACCCCTGCCGTTTTGCCGGCTTCGCGGACTACGTGGCCTGGGTGAAGCAGAGGGCGACCACGGACAACGGCGTCTGCGGCGTGAAGATCATGTGGCCCTACGTGGCCGGTCTCGTCGCCAGGCTCTCCCCCCTCACCCCCGCCGTCTCCGATTCGTCGCCGCACGCGGTCCTCTCGCATGTGTTCCCGGGACTGCGCTACGTATGGCTGCGCCGCACGGACAAGGTGCGCCAGGCCGTGTCGCTGTGGCGCGCGATCCAGACCTGGCACTGGCGCGAGGACGCGGCGGGCACGAGCGGGATGCCGCCGGCCCCGGCATTGCGATACAGCTTCGAGGCGATCGACCACCTGCGCAGGCGGATCATCGCCTCGGACCGCGCCTGGGAGACCTACTTCGGCGCGATCGAGGCGGAGCCGCTGACGCTGACCTACGAGGAGTTCGTACCGGCGATGCACGAGACCGTCGCGCGCATGCTGCGCCACATCGGCGCGGGACACCCGCCCGCCGCGCGCTTCGGCGCGCCGCGCACGGCGCGCCAGTCCGACGACGTCTCCGAGCAGTGGGTGAGCGAGTTCAGGGCCGACTTCGACCTGCGCGTGCCGGCCTTCGGTTGAGCATGCCGGAGGGTCGGCGGCCCAACATCCTCTACCTGCACTCGCACGACACCGGCCGCTACGTGCAGCCCTACGGGTACGGGGTGCCCACGCCCAGCATCCAGCGGCTCGCGGAGGAGGGCGTGATGTTCCGGCAGGCCTTCTGCGCCGCCTCCACGTGCTCGGCCAGCCGCGCGTGCCTGCTCACCGGGCAGTACGCCCATACGAACGGCATGCTCGGGCTCGCGCATCGCGGCTGGTCCCTCAACGACTACGACCACCACATCGTGCACACGCTGCACGACGCCGGCTACCACTCCGTGCTGATCGGCGAGCAGCACGTCTCCAAGCGCCCGGACGTGATCGGCTACGACCAGGTCATCAAGATCGCCACCACGCGCGCGAGCGACGTGGCCCCGGTCACGATCGACGTGCTGCGCGATCCGCCGGGGCGGCCGCTGTTCCTCTCGGTCGGGTTCTTCGAGACCCATCGCGAGTTCTTCCGCCCGAGCGCCGGCGAGGAGCGCTACGTCCGGCCTCCCCCGAACCTGCCCGACACGCCCGAGACGCGCGCCGACATGGCCGCGTTCGTGGCGAGCGCCCGGTCGCTCGACGAGGGCATCGGCGCCGTGCTCGACTCGCTCGACCACATGGGGCTGACGGAGGACACGCTGGTGATCTGCACGACCGACCACGGGATCGCCTTCCCGGGCGCGAAGACGACTCTCACCGACCGGGGCATCGGCGTGTTCCTGATCGTGCGTGGGCCCGGCGGCTTCACGGGCGGCCGGGTGGTCGACTCGCTCGTCTCGCACATCGACCTCTTCCCGACGGTCTGCGAGCTGCTCGGCATCGAGCGGCCGTCGTTCCTCCAGGGCGAGTCGCTGATGCCGATCGCGCGCGGAGAGCGCGAGGCCGTGCGCGACGTGATCTTCGCCGAAGGGACCTATCACGCCGCCTACGAGCCCCAGCGGGCGGTGCGAACGCAACGGTGGAAGTACATACGCCGCTTCGACGGCCGCACGACCCCGGTGCTCGTGAACACCGACGACAGCCCCAGCAAGGAGATGCTGATGCGCGCCGGATGGGGCGAGCAGCCGGTCGAGCGGGAGCGGCTGTACGACCTCGTGTTCGACCCGAACGAGGCGCGCAACCTGGCCGGCGAGCCCTCGGTCGAGCCCGTGAGGCAGGAGCTTGCGGAAATGCTCGAGCGCTGGATGCGCGACACCGAAGACCCGTTGCTCGACGGGCCGGTGCCGCCGCCGCCCGGCGCCGAGTTCAACGACCCGGACCAGGTCTCGCCCGGCGAGCCCACCCACATGACGCGTCCCGCCACGAGGTAGTGAACCAATGACGCGGCCGTGGGGCGAGGGGCCGCCGCGCGAATCGTCCCGGCGGTCCTACGCGGACGCGGTCCCGCACCCGTTCTGGCTCGATCCGGGGGCCGCGCCCGCACCTCGTCCACAACTCGAAGGGTCGACCGAGGCCGACCTCGCGGTCGTCGGCGGGGGACTGAGCGGCCTGTGGGCGGCGCTGCTCGCGAAGGAGGACGACCCTGCCGCGGACGTCGTTCTGCTCGAGGGCGAAACGGTCGCGTTCGGGGCGACCGGCCGCAGCGGCGGGTTCTTCATGTCATCGCTCACGCACGGCATCGACAACGGCCTCGCGCGGTTCCCGGGCGAGATGCAGGTGCTCGAGCGCCTCGGCCTCGAGAACTTCGCCGAAACCGCCGCGGCGCTCGAGCGCCACGCGATCGACTGCGACCTCGTGCTGGGCGGCGACCTGACCGTGGCGCTCGAGCCGCACGAGGAGGCCTGGCTGGAGCAGGACGCCGAGCAGATGCGGCGCTTCGGGCACGAAGCCGAGCTGCTCGACCGCGAGGCGGTGCGCGCGGAGGTCGACTCGCCGACCTACCGGGCCGGCCTGTGGCAGCGCAGCGGGGCCGGGATCCTCGACCCGGCGAAGCTCGCGTGGGGCCTCGCGCGCGCGGCGGCGACCCTCGGCGTGCGCATCCACGAGCGCACGCCCGTCGACGGCGTTCGCGCGGCGGGCGGCGGGGTCGAGGTCGCGACCGCGGGCGGGCGGGTGCGGGCGCGCCGCGCGCTGCTGGCGACCGGCGCCTTCCGCTCCCCCCTGCCCGAGGTGCGCCGGCGGATCGTGCCGGTGTGGGACTACGTCCTGACGACCGAGCCCCTGAGCGCCGCCCGGCGCGCGGCCGTGGGCTGGGCCAACCGCCAGGGCGTCGGGGACGCGGGGAACCGCTTCCACTACTACCGGCTGACCGCCGACGGCCGGATCCTGTGGGGCGGCTACGACGCGATCTACGGCTTCGCCAACGACGTGGGCCCGCACCGCGCGCAGCGCGACGCGACGTTCGCGCGGCTCGCCGAGCACTTCTTCACGACCTTCCCCCAGCTCGAGGGCATCCGCTTCTCGCACCGCTGGGGCGGGCCGATCGACACCTGCAGCCGCTTCTCCGCGTTCTTCGGGCTCTCGCACCGCGGGCGCGTGGCGTACGCGGCCGGGCACACGGGCCTCGGGATCGGCGCGAGCCGCTTCGGCGCGCGCGTCGCGCTGGACCTGCTCGCGGGGCGTCGCACCGAGGCGACCGAACTGACCTACGTGAAGCGCCGGCCGCTCCCGTTCCCGCCCGAGCCGCTGCGCTGGGCGGCGATCGAGCTCACCCGCAACCGGCTCGCCGCGGCGGACCGCGACGCCGGCCGGCGGGGCCTGTGGCTACGCCTGCTCGACCGGCTCGGACTCGGCTTCGACAGCTAGGTCGTCAGCCAGCTCGACCGCCGGAAGGCCGTCGAGGCTGCGCGCGTTCTTCTCGCGCTGGTAGTCGCGCAGCGCGTCCGGGCCGTCCGCTCGAAGCCGCTTCGACGCCCATTTCTCCATGTGGGGGCGGTGACCCTCGAAGCTCATCAGCGGCACGCCGTACCCGCACGAGTCCCCGATGCGCATGACGTCGACGCGCACGACCGCGCGGCGCGCCTCGGCCACCGCCGGCTGCTCGAAGCCGCAGCGCTCCATCAGCGACTCGAAGCGCGGGTCGTCGGCCACGATCACCTCGCCGCGCCCGTGCAGGCGCAGGATCCGGGGCGGTCCCTCGGTCGCGCAGAGCATCACCACGATCCGCCCGTTCTCGCGCAGATGCGCGATGGTCTCCGCGCCGCTGCCGACGAGGTCCAGGTAGGCGACCGTGCGGTCGTCGAGCACCCGCAGCGTCCCGATCGGCCCCTTGGGCGAGACGTTGACGTGGCCCTCGCCGTCGAGCGGCGCCGTGGCCACGAAGTACATGTGCTGCTTCGCGATCCATTCGCGCAGCGCCGTGTCGATCGAGTCGAAGACCTTCGCCATCCAACGAGCCTAGCGCGCTCCCCCGACCACGGAGGTTGGTTAGACTCGCGGCGCGATGGCGGAGTTCGGTTCCGGGCGGGAGTTTCGTGAGGTGATGGACAAGGTGTTCACGATCATGAGCACCGATCCCGACATGGGGCCGAAGCTGCGCGACGCGCGGGTCCCGCAGCGGTTCGAGTTCCCCGACCAGGACGCCGTCGTCAACATCACCTTCAACGACTCGGGCGGCGACCAGAACCTGCGGTGGGTGTGGTCCGACGACGTCGAGTGGAAGCCACAGGTCGAGATGACGATGGACTCCGACGTCGCGAACAAGTACTTCCAGGGCAAGGAGAACGTGCCCATGGCGCTCGCGCGACGCCGGATCAAGAGCGGCGGCGACGTGAAGGCGGCGCTCAGGCTGATCCCGATCACCAAGCCGGTGTTCGGCATGTACCGGGCGATGCTCGAGCGCGAGTACCCCCACCTGGTCGTCTAGCCGGGGACACCGCTCCCCTCCCGCTCGCCATACTGCGCTTGTGATGCGCCACGTCTCCGTCGAGCCGAGCGAGAACGTCGCGGTCGTCAGGATCGACCGCCCTCCGGCGAACGCGCTCGACATCGAGCTCGGGTCCGAGCTGCTCGCGACGGCGGAGGACCTCACGCGGTCGCAGCCGGACGCGGTCGTGATCACGGGCCGGGACGGGTTCTTCTCGGCCGGCCTGGACCTGAATCTCGTGCCCACGCTCGACGCGGAGTCGCAGCTCGAGATGGTCGTCGGGGTCAACCGCCTGGTTGCCGCCTGGTACGGGCTCCCGTGCCCCGTCGTGGCCGGCGTGAACGGCCACGCGATCGCCGGGGGCCTCGTGATCGCCCTGTGCGCCGACTACCGCGTCGGCTCGCAGCAGGGAAAGCTCGGGCTGACGGAGGCCCGCGTCGGCGTGCCCTATCCCGCCAACGCCCTCGCGGTCGTGACGGCGGAGCTCTCGGCTCCGGTCGCCCGCCTGCTCGTGCTGCGCGCGAACCTGATCGATCCGCGGGACGCGCTCGCGCTCGGGGTCGTGGACGAGATCACCGCGCGCGACGCGGTCATGGGCAAGGCGCTCGAGATGGCGGCGGAGCTGGGCGACATGCCCTCGGACGCCTACGCCACCGTGAAGGCGCAGCTGCGGGGCCCGGCGCTCGCCGAGATGCGGCGGGTGGCCGAGTCGGGCACGGACCCCCTGGCCCACGGCTGGCTCTCGGCCGAGACCGGCTCCGCCGCTGCGGCCGCATTGGGCGGGGACGGCTGAAGCACGCGCGTCCGGCCCCCTGAGCGCGGAAGAGCCCGCGCGATGCGCGGGCTCTTCTCGGACGTGCTGGTCGTGACCGTTGTCAGCGCAGCACCCGCCGTGTAGGGCTCGGCGGCTGCGGGCCGGGTTGAGTCGCGGCCTCGAGCCGTTCCTTCAACGCGGCGCCACTTGCCGTGCGCGGCTCGTAGGCCGCGAGCTGCTGTTCTGTGATCGGTGCTTCCGCCATTAGCGCTTCAGCCTGATCTTGCGCTTGGCGGTGGTCGTGCCGCCGGACACGTCGGTGGCCACGACGGTCACCGTCGCGGTCACCTTCTTGCCCCCGCGAAGCGCGCGACGCACGGCCCGCAGGGTCTTGCCGGACAGCTTCAGGCGCAGCCGCACCTGCTTGCCGCTCGACGCGCTGCGCGTGACCGCCCGCAGCTTCAGCGCGCGGCTGGCGCCCGGGAGGGACACCGTCGCCGTGGCCTTCAGCATGCAGGGTGCGGCGCAGCTGCCGTGCACGACGATCGCCTTCTTGGCGAGGACGTGCTGGCTGCTTGCCGCGGCCAGCGCGAGCACCGGGCTCGTCTTGACGATGACCGGCGGGGTGCTCCCGTTGGCCATCGGCAGGAACGGCGACGTCCCGGGGCCCGGCGTCGGGTCCGGCGTCGGGTCCGGGTCGGGCGTCGGGTCCGGGTCGGGGTCCGGCGGCCGCGGTGCCACCACCAGCTCGAGCACGGGCCGGTTGGCCGCCGTCGTGTCCTCACGTGAGGCCAGCTCGAGGCTGTCGCTCGAGGACGAGCGCAGGCCGAGGTTGACCTCGCCGTTGTCGGTGACCAGCGACTTGACGTCGTACTCGACCAGGGAATTGGCCGCCACTGCCGCCTTGTCGCCCAGCTCGGCGGCGAACGCCGGCCGGTTGGACCACTTGACGCCGGTCTCGGTCCAGCCGCCCGCCGCGGAGTGCAGCGTCGGGCCGTCGGCGGTGCCGTCGGCCAGCGCGCGGAGCTTCAGCTTCGCGCTCTGCACGATGCCGTCGATGCCCGTGACGTTGAAGCGCAACATGCTCTCGACCTTGGGGTTGCCGTCGGTGCGGAGCTTGTTGGACGTCCCGTAGTTCGTGCCCGAGTTCGCCTGCTCGACACGGGCGTCGGCGATCGGCGAGAACCGCAGCGTCCTGAGGCCGCTGTCGCTGACCGTGATCACGACCGTGTCGGTGCTGGTCGCGGCCTTGGTGTCCGTGACCTGCAGCGTCACCGTGTAGGTGCCGGGCGTCTCGTAGGTGAACGCCGGGTTGGCGGACGTCGAGTCGTCGAGCAGGTTGTCGCCGTCGAGGTCCCATGCGTAGGTGAGCGTGTCACCCGGGTCCGCGTCGGTCGACCCGAGACCGCTGAAGTTGACCGTCAGCGGGTTGGGCCCGCCGGTCACGTCAGAGGTCGCGTCCGCCACCGGAGGCGTGTTCGCCACGTTGTAGCGGATGCGCTGCACGACGTCGTCGCGCTGGTCGATGTAGAGCAGGTCGCCCGTCTGGGAGACCTCGAGGTCCGTGGCGCGCATCGCGAGACCCGCGAACGGGATCACGCTACCGCGCTTCGGGAGCCCGTCCGCTCCGGGCAGCAGCGCCCAGATGCAGCTCCGCAGGCGGTCCGCGAAGAACAGCGCCTTGCTGTACAGCGGCGGGAACGTCCCTCCTGCCGCCGGGTAGAACGCCGCGCCCGACAGCGTGCTGCCGGCCGGCGACCCGAGGCTGTCCTGCTCGCAGTTCTCACCGGAGGTGACGGGCAGCTCGTGGTCGTAGCCCCAGTAGGGAGCGCTGACCGCGTTGCCGGCGTCGTACAGGCCCTGACAGATGTTCAGGTTCTGCTCCTCGCTCTTCGGGCGGATGCGGTTGTACGGGTTGCCGCCCGCGTCGAGGCCTCCCTCGTAGCAGGGCCACCCGAAGTTGCGCACCGAGCTGAAGCTCGAGACGCGGTTGAACTCCTCCCAGTAGCCGCCGCCGCGGTCCGCCACCCACACGTCGTTGGTGCCGGGCCGGATCGCGACCTCGGTCGCGTCACGGAAGCCGTAGGCGAGGATGCGCTTGGTGTTCGCGTCGGAGCTGCTGCCGAGCGGGTTGCCCGAGGCGGCCGCGCCGGTCGCGGGGTTGATCCTGATCAGCGAGCCGTCGAGGCCGACGGGGTCGCCCGAGGTGCGCAGGTCCTGCGAGCGCAGGCGCCCGGCCTCCGAGGTCGGAGGCGTGGGGTTCGCGCCGCCCGGGTCGCCGCATGGGTTCGCCGGCGTGCCGGCCTGCCCGTAGTCCCAGTACTGCGACGTCGAGCCGTCGCCGCCTGAGGCGTACAGCATGCCGTCGGCGCCGAACTCGAGCCCGCCCGCAGCGTGTGCCGCGTACTGCTGGCAGTAGTCCTCCACCAGCACCTGCTCCGACGTCATCGTGTCACCGGAGATGGTGAGGCGCGAGATCCTCGAGCCGACCATGCAGTTCTCGTCCAGGCCACCCGTCGCCTTCGCGCAGTTGTCGAACGAGCTGGAGCCGCCGTAGACCGGCGGGGTGCCGCCGATCGGGGCGTCGAGCGTGTAGAAGACGTACACATACGGCTTCCCCGGGAACCCGGGGTCGGCGACGATCGACAGCAGCCCGCGGGCGCCGTAGTTGTGCACCTTCGTGCGAAGGTCGCCGACCAGCGTCGCGGTCGTGTCGTCGAGGTTGTCGAACGTCCTGATGAGGCCGCTCTTCTCGGCCACGAACACCCGCCCGTTGGGCGCGATGTCGATGTCCTGCGGCTTTGCCACGCCCGGCAGGATCGACGTCTGCTCGAATCCTGGCGGCAACGTGACGGCGTCCGCGCCCGCGGGCGTGAACAGAACGACGATGCATGCCAACACCGTCGCCAAAGCCAACACAAGGTTGACCAACCGTGGTCCCCTGATTGCCATGGGTCCTCCCTGACCTGCCTATGTAGAGGGGCGCCAGCGGGGGCGCCGATTGCGAATCCGAAGCCCAGCGTAGCTGGGCGCTCAGCGATCGTGCGCGTCGAATTTCGCACCCGCCCGCGCTAGCATCCCGCCCGTGGCAGGGGAACGCACCGCACCGCCCGCCCGAGCCGCGTCGTCGGTCGAGTACCGCCACGCAACGAAGCGCTACCGCGGCCAGGCCGAGCCGGCGATCGACGATCTTCTCGCTGACGGTCCCGCCGGCGAGATCTGCGTGCTCGTCGGGCCCGTCGGGCTGCGGCAAGACCACGGCGCTGCGGCTCGTGAACCGCATGATCGAGCTGAGCGAGGGCGACATCCTGATCGACGGCGAGAGCGTCCGCGCGCGCCCGGCGGCGGAGCTGCGGCGCGAGCATCGGCTACGTGATCCAGCAGATCGGCCTCTTCCCGCACCTCACGATCGGCGAGAACATCGCCGTCGTGCCGCGCCTGCTCGGCTGGGAGCGGGCGCGGATCGCGCGCGCGGGTCGACGAGCTGCTCGATCGTGACCGACCTCGGCGCCGACATGCGCGACCGCTACCCGGCGCAGCTGTCGGGCGGGCAGCGCCAGCGCGTCGGGGTCGCGCGCGCGCTCGCGGCCGACCCGCCGCTGATGCTGATGGACGAGCCCTTCGGCGCGATCGACCCGATCAACCGGGAGCGCCTCCAGAACCAGTTCCTGCGCCTCCAGTCGGAGATCCGCAAGACGATCCTGTTCGTCACCCACGACATCGACGAGGCGATCAAGATGGGCGACCGCGTGGCCGTCATGCGCAAGGGCGGCGTGCTCGCGCAGTACGCGACGCCCGCGGAGCTGCTGATGAGCCCGGCCGACGACTTCGTCGAGGACTTCGTCGGCGCCGACCGCGCGCTCAAGCGCCTGTCGCTGCTGCGCGTGCGCGACATCGACCTCTGGAAGGCGCCGCTCGCGCGCGCGGGCGAGCCGGCGGCCGACGGCGCGCGCGGGCGATCGCGGACGCCGACCTGCCCCACCCGCTCGTGATCGACGGCGAGGGCCGGCCGCTCGGATGGATGTCGGAGCGCGACCTCGACCGGCGAGCACGGTCCCGCGGCGAGCCCGACTCGCGCCCCGGACCCGGTGCATCGACCTCGACGACGTCCTGCGCGACGCGCTCTCGGACCTGCTCCAGTCCGACACGCAGTACGGGCCGGTGGTGGACGGGCGCGGGGCGCGTGGTCGGGCGTGCTCTCGGTGGAGATCATCTCCGACGTTCCTGACCTCGCCGCAGGCCACGATGCACGTCGACGACGTGATGGACGTCGCCGCGGTCGCTGACCGTGCTCGCGCAGGTCGAGATCCGCGACCGCAGCGAGGCGAGCTGCATCGTCGCAGAACGAGCTCTGCCCGGGCTGGATCGTCGACAACTTCGACCGCTACACGGACCCGCTGCTCGAGCACCTGTACCTGACGCTCGCCTCGGTCGCGATCGGCTTCGTGATCGCGTTCGTGCTCGCGCTGGTCGCACGCCGGCGCCGGTGGCTCGTCGGCCCGATCGTCGGGCTCACCGGCGTGCTCTACACGCTGCCGAGCCTCGCGGTGTTCTTCCTGCTGCTGCCGATCACGGGGCGCGGGTACGACGACCGCGATGATCGCGCTCACCGCCTACACGCTCCAGATCATCTTCCGGAACATCATCACCGGGCTCGAGAACGTGCCCGCGGAGGCGCGCGACGCCGGGCGCGGCATGGGCCTCACCGACCGCCAGCTGCTGTGGCGGGTGGAGCTGCCGCTCGCGATGCCCGGACATCATCGCCGGGCTGCGGATCGCGACGACGAGCACGGTCGGGCTCGCGACGCTCGCCGTGTTCGCCGGCGCCGGCGGGCTCGGCGAGCAGATCGTCACCGGGAGCAACATCACGTTCAAGACGGGCGTCGTGGCGGCCGGCGGGCTGGCGGTGCTGCTCGCGTTCGCGCTCGACGTGATCCTGCTCCTCGTGCAGCGCGCGCTGACGCCGTGGCGGAGGGTGCAGCCCGCATGATCGACTCCGACCTTCACGCTCGCGTTCCTGTCGGACTTCGGCAACGCGCTCGACTTCATCTTCAACACGCGCGAGGCCCAGACCGGCGGCGTGCAGGTCGGGCGGGATCAACGAGGTGCTCGACTTCACCTGGCAGCACCTGAAGCTGAGCGTTCGCGGCGATCGCGATCGCCTGCGCGGTCGCGATCCCGATCGGGCTCGCGCTCGGGCACGCGGGAAAGGGCGAGCTGCTCGCGATCAGCGTCTCGAACGTCGGGCGCGCGGTCCCGAGCCTCGCGCTGATCGCGTTCTTCGTCGCCTACATCGGCGTCGGGTTCACGAACGTGACGCTGGCGCTCGTGCTGCTCGCGATCCCGCCGATCCTCACGAACACCTACGTCGGCGTGCGGCAGGTCGACCGCGAGGTGATCGACGCCGCGCGCGGCATGGGCCTGAAGGCACGGCCAGGTGGTCCGGCGGATCGAGCTGCCGCTCGCGCTGTCGTCGATCTTCGGCGGCATCCGCACGTCCGCGGTGAACGTGGTCGCGACCGCCACGATCGCGCCGCTCGCGGGTGTGCTGACGCTCGGCGACTACATTCTGAGCGCGAACGTGTACGGCCCCGACGGCCGACTCGCGGGCGCGCTGCTGGTCGCGGTCCTGGCGATCTCGGTCGAGGTGCTCTTCGCGGCGATCCAGCGTGCGGTCTCGCCCGCGGGGGCTGCGGGCGGCGACCACCACCGGATAGGCTCCTCCCGTTCCAGAGCCGTTCCGCCCCCCGAACGAGGAGACAAGATGAGACGCGGTCACCATCTGCTCGCCCTGCTCGCCGCGATCGCGGCGCTTGCCTGCACGGTCGTGCTGGCTGCGTGCGGCGACGACAACAACGACAGCTCGAGCGACAGCACCTCCGCAAGCGGCCAGGCGATCGAGCGCAACCCCGACAACGCCGGCGACGACGATCACGGTCGGCTCCAAGAACTTCACCGAGGAGTTCATCCTCGGCGAGATCTACGCGCAGGCGCTGCAGGCGGCCGGCTACACGGTGAAGAAGGACCTCAACCTCGGCTCCGAGCAGATCGCCCTGAAGGCGCTGAAGAGCGGCGACATCGACGGCTACCCCGAGTACACGAGCACCGCGCTCACCTCGTTCTTCGACGTGCAGCCGCAGGACATCCCGAAGGACCCGGAGCAGGCGGTGAGCGAGGCCGAGGACGACTTCGCGAAGGAGGGGCTGATCGCCTTCTCCCCGACGCCGTTCACGAGCGCGAACGCTGTCGGCATGCTCAAGAAGAAGGCCGACGAGCTCGGCGTCAAGAAGGTGTCCGACCTCGAGGGCAAGTCCCAGGACCTGACGCTGTACGGGTCGCCCGAGTGCCGCCAGCGGGTCGACTGCCTGCTCGGGCTCCAGGAGGACTACGGCCTGAAGTTCAAGAAGTTCACGCCGGTCGACATCGGGCTGCGCTACGACGTGCTCGACAAGGGCCAGGCGGACCTGTCGATCATCTTCACGACCGACGCGCAGCTCTCGACGCGCAACGACGTGATCACGCTCGAGGACGACAAGAAGGTGTTTCCGCCGGGCAACGTCACCTTCGTGGCGAGCAAGGACACGGCCGACAAGGCCGGGCCTGACATGAAGGAGACGATCGAGACCGTCCAGAAGGGGCTCACCGAGCGGGTGATGCAGGAGCTGAACGCCCGGGTCGACGTCGACCGCGAGACGCCGCGCGCCGTGGCGCGCGCGTACCTGCGCGAGTCGGGCTACCTCCAGTAGGACGGCCGGCAGTTCACGTTTCGCCGTACGGGGTACTCCTCCGGAGGCAAGCGATCCGGAGGAGGCTCCCGTGCCGAGCAAGAGCGCAAACGTCAAGAACGAGAAGCAGTACGAGGCGCTGAAGGACAAGGGCATGTCGAAGGAGCGTGCGGCGAAGATCGCCAACTCCCCCGGCGCCTCGAGCCGCGGCGGCAAGTCGAGCGGGAGCGGCACGCGCCGCTCGAACTCGAGCCAGGGCGGGACCACGGCGCAGAAGAAGGCGGCCGGCCGCAAGGGCGGCAAGGCCGCCGCGAAAAGGTAAGCCGCCTGATATTCCGTAAGGGCGAATACCCCCGGATGACGCGGGCGCAATAGGATCGGCGCGCAGTGGCGCGCCTCCCCTACGTCGATCCCGAATCGGTCTCGCCCCACGTCAGCGAGGCGCTCGGCCGCGTCCCGCCGCTCAACATCTTCCGGATGATGGCCAACGCGGAGACGGCCTTCCGGCCGTGGCTGCGCTGGGGCGCCGCACTGCTATCCGACCTCTCGCTCGACCCGCTCGCACGCGAGCTGGCGATCCTGCGGGTCGCGCGCCTCACCCCTCACGCCGAGTACGAGTGGGTCCAGCACGTCGCGATCGCGCGGTCGGTCGGCGCGACGGACGCGCAGATCGCGGCGCTCGAGCGCGATGACGCGGAGGCGGAGGCCTTCTCCGCGCCGGATCGCGCCGTGCTCGCCTTCACCACCGAGGTCGTGCGCGACGCGCGCGCGTCCGACGCGACGCTCGCGGCGCTCGGCGACACCCTGTCCCCGCGCGAGATCGTCGAGCTGCTGATGGTGATCGGCCAGTACATGATGGTCGCGCGCGTGATGGCGACGACGCACATGGAGCTGGACGAGCCGGTCGACCCGGCAGCGCTGAGGGCCCGGTGACCTCCGTCCGCGACGCCACCTACGAGCTGCTGCGCGCGCACGGCATGACGACCGTGTTCGGCAACCCGGGGTCGACCGAGCTGCCGTTCCTGTCGGCCTTCCCCTCCGACTTCCGCTACGTGCTGGGGCTGCAGGAGGCGATCGTCGTGGGGATGGCCGACGGCTACGCGCAGGCAAGCGGGCGTCCGACGCTCGTGAACCTCCACACCGCGCCCGGCGTCGGCAACGCGATGGGCGCGATGTTCAACGCACGCGAGAACAAGAGCCCCCTGGTCGTGACGGCGGGCCAGCAGGTGCGCGCGATGATGACGATGGAGGCGCTGCTCACCAACCGCGACGCCACGACGCAGCCCCGCCCGGTCACGAAATGGAGCTACGAGCCGCCGCGCCCACAGGACGTCCCGCACGCGCTCGCGCGCGCGACCCATCTCGCGGCGCTTCCGCCGCGCGCGCCGGTGTTCGTGTCGATCCCGATGGACGACTGGGCTGCGGAGGCCGACGACGACCTCACCCGTCACGTGGGCGCCCGCGCCGTGCACGGCCGCACGGCGCCGGACCCGCAGGCGCTCGCCGAGCTGGCGCGGCGACTCGGGACGGCGGCCAACCCCGTGCTCGTCGCGGGGCCCGACATCGACGCGAGCGGCGCATGGGACACCGCCGTCGCGCTCGCGGAGCGCTGCCGGCTGCCCGTGTGGGCGGCGCCCGCATCGGGGTCGGGGAGGCTCGGGTTCCCGGAGGACCACGCGCTGTTCCAAGGCGTCCTGCCGCCCGCGATCGCGGCGGTCTCGCAGACGCTCGAAGGACACGACCTCGTGCTGGTCGCGGGCGCGGCGGTGTTCACCTACTACCCCTACATCCCCGGGCCGCTGCTCCCCGAGGGCGCGTCCCTGGTGATGCTGACCGCCGATCCCGACGAGGCGGTGCGCGCTCCGATGGGCGACGCGATACTCGGCGACGTGGCAGCCGCGCTCGAGGGGCTGCTCGCGCAGGTCCCCGCGTCCGAGCGGTCCGCGCCGGCGCCACGCCCGGCGCCCGACCCCCCGCCCGAGTCGGACCCGATCACGGCATCGGAGGCCGCGGCGGTGCTCGCGGAGGTGTTCCCGCCCGACGGCGTGCTCGTCAACGAGGCGCCCTCGAGCGTGCTCGCGTTCCGCAACCAGCTGCGCCTCTCACGGCCGGGGAGCTACTTCTTCGGCGCCGGCGGCGGCCTCGGATACGGGCTCCCCGCCGCGATCGGGGTGCAGCTCGCAAAGCCCGAGCGTCCGGTCGTCGCGGTGATCGGCGACGGCTCCGCGCAGTACGCGATCGCGGCGCTGTGGAGTGCGGTCGCCTACGAGGTGCCGCTCACGGTCCTGATCCTGCGCAACGAGGAGTACGCGATCCTGAAGTGGTTCGCGGAGTTCGAGGGCGAGATGGGCGCGCCCGGCCTCGACGTCGCCGGCCTCGACAGCGTGGCGATCGCGGCGGGGTACGGGATGCGCGCGCGGCGGGTCGAGGGCGCGGACGAGCTGCGCTCCGCGCTGGCCGAGGCGATCGCGTCCGGGGCGCCGGAGCTGATCGAGGTCCCGATCGCCCCCGGCATGTCGCTGGGTTAGGCGCCGGGGGGCTCGTTGGCGCTGCTCGAACCCGAGGTGATGCGGATCGCACCGGAGGCGCGCGAGGCGGCCGGCGACCGGGTGCCCGACTCGCTGGCCTCCGGCACGCCCGAGCCGCTGCGCTCGGACCTGGTCGCTTTGCTCGGCGCGGACCGCGTGCTCGCGCGCGTCTCCGACCTCGTGCGCTACGCCTCCGACGCGAGCCCCTATCGCTTGATCCCGAGCGCCGTCGTGATGGCGCGCGACGTCGGCGACGTCGTGAAGGTGATGGACTACGCCCGCCGCGGCGGCGCGCCGATCACGTTCCGGGCTGCCGGCACGAGCCTCAACGGCCAGGCGCAGGGTGCCGGCATCATGGTCGACGTCCGCCGTCATTGGCGCGGCGTCGAGATCGAGGGCGGCGGCGGGAGCGCCCGCGTGCTGCCGGGGACGCTGCTCGGACACGTCAACGCGGTGCTCGCGCCGCACGGGCGCCGCCTCGGGCCCGATCCGGCCTCGACCGACATCGCAACCGTCGGGGGAGTGGTCGCGAACAACTCGGGCGGTATGCGCTGCGGGGTGGTGGCGGACTCCTACCGGACGGTGCGCGCGATGACGTTCGCGCTGCCCTCGGGCACCGTGATCGACACGGCCGCGCCGGAAGCGGAGGCCGAGTTCGCCGCCCGCGAGCCGGCGCTGGCGCGCGGCCTGCTCGAGATCCGCGACGAGATCCGGGCCGACCCGCAGCTGTCGGAGCGGATCCGCCGCAAGTTCGAGATCAAGAACACGATGGGCTACCGGCTCGTCGCCTTCCTCGACGCCGACACGCCGCTCGAGATCTTCCGGCGGCTGATCGTCGGCTCCGAGGGGACGCTCGCGTTCGTCGCCGAGGTGGTCTTCGACACCGTGCCGTTCGGCCGGCACACCTCGACCGCGTTCGTGCTGTTCCCCGGGATCGACGAGGCGGTCGCGTGCGTCCCGCCGCTGGTCGCGATGGGCGCGAGCGCGACGGAGCTGATGATGGTGCTCGCGATGAAGGCCGCGCAGGCGTTCGCCCCGATCCCCCAGGAATGGAACGACGCGCCCAACGATGCCGCCGCGATCCTCGTCGAGTTCCGCTCGGACGACCCCGGCGCGCTCGTCTCGCTCGAGGAGGAGGCGATGAGCGTGTTCGCGGGCAGCACCCTCGTCCAGCCCGCGCGGTTCACGCGCGACCCGGAGCTGACGGAGGTGTACTGGCGCGTGCGCGAGGGCCTGCACGGGCTGCTCGGAAAGATCCGCCCGCGCGGCACGTCGCTGATCATCGAGGACGTCTGCGTGCGGCCGGAGCGGATCGCCGAGGCCGCCGCCGAGATCCGCGCGCTGCTCGCCCGTCACGGGTTCCTCCCGGGGGTGGCCGGGCACGCGTCCGCGGGCAACCTGCACTTCATGCTGACGCCCGCGTTCGGCGAGCAGGGCGACCGCGAGCGCTACGAGGCCTTCATGGCGGATCTGGTCGCGCTGATCGTGGACAAGTACGACGGCTCGCTGAAGGCCGAGCACGGCACCGGTCTCAACATGGCACCGTGGCTCGAGCGCGAGTGGGGCGCGAAGGCGACGGAGATGATGTGGCGGATCAAGGCGCTCGCCGACCCCGATGGGGTGCTCGCGCCCGGGGTGCTCCTGAACCGCGACAACGGAGTGCACCTGCGCAACCTGAAGTCGGCGCCGACGATCGAGGAGGAGGCCGATGCCTGTGTCGAGTGCGGGTTCTGCGAGCCGGTCTGCCCCAGCCGGCACCTGACGACGACCCCGCGCCAGCGGATCGTGCTGCGCCGCGAGATGGCCCGCCAACCGGCGGGGTCTGCGGTGCTGCGCGCGCTGCTCGAGGAATACGAGTACGACGCGATCGAGACCTGCGCGGCGGACGGCACCTGCCGGATCGCGTGCCCGCTCGGCATCGACACCGGCAAGCTCGTAAAGGGCCTGCGCGAACGCGAGCACGGGCCGCGCGCCGAGCGCGTCGCGCTGGCGGCGGCGCGGCGGTGGGCCGCGGTGGAGCGCGGCGCACGTGGCGGGCTGCGCGCCGGCGACGTGCTGCGGCGCGCGGTGGGCGACGGGCCGCTGCGCGGCGTGACGCGCGCTGTGCGCTCCGCGGTGAGCGCGGAGCTCGTCCCGGAGTGGCCCGCGGGCATGCCGCGGCCGGCGCCCGCGGCGCTGCCGGTCACCGCGCGCGCGGGCGCGGCCGCCGTCTACCTGCCGGCCTGCATCAACCGGATCTTCGGCGAGACCCCGGGCTCGAAGCGGGCCCTGAGCCTGCCGGAGGCGCTGGTGGAGGTCTCACGGCGCGCCGGCCTGCCGGTCTGGATCCCGCCCGACGCGGCCGGGCACTGCTGCGCGACGCCCTGGAACTCGAAGGGCTACCGCGCCGGCGCCGACCTCATGGCCGCGAGGACGCTCGACGCCCTTTGGCGCTGGTCCGACGAGGGAGCGCTCCCCGTCGTGATCGACGCGAGCTCGTGCGCGCTCGGGCTGGTCGAGGACATGGCGGCCCACCTCGACGACGGGCGCCGCGAGCGGCTCGCGGCCATCACGGTGCACGACCCGGTCGCCTGGGCGGGCAGGCTCCTGCCGGGGCTCGAGGTGCGCCGGCGCGTGCGGTCGGCCGCGGTCCACCCGCCGTGCGCGGTCCGCCACCTGGGCCTCACGCGCGACCTCGCGGCGCTCGCCGGGGCGCTCGCCGAGGAGGTCCACGTCCCGCCCTCGGCGACCTGCTGCGGCTTCGCGGGCGACCGCGGGTTCCTGCATCCCGAGCTGCCCGCCGCGGCCACCGCGGACGAGGCCGCCGAGTTGCGCGGCCGCTCCTTCGACGCCCACCTGTGCAGCAACCGCACGTGCGAGATCGGCCTCCACCAGGGCACCGGCGCCGACTACACCTCGTTCCTCTTCCTGCTCGAAGAGCTGACGCGCCCACAGCAGGCCGACCGAGGCTGACAGAAGTTCGCCCGTGGCCTTTACGGACGGCGGGGAGTGTCGGATACTGCTGGGGGTAGACAAACGGTCATGCCGACTCGCCAGCGCATCGGAAACCTGATCGGGGTGACGGTCCCCTTCGCGGGCCTGTTCGTCGCCCTGTTCCTGACCTGGGAGCGACTGATCGGCCCGCGCGAGGTGGCGATCCTCGCCGTGATGTACGTGCTGTCGGCGCTCGGCAACAGCGTCGGCTTCCACCGCCTCCTCACGCACCGCTCGTTCGAGACCTTCCGCCCCGTCAAGTACGTGTTCGCCGTCCTCGGGTCGCTCTCGGTCCAGGGCCCGGTGATCAAGTGGGTCGCGAGCCACCGCAAGCACCACGCGCACGCCGACGCCGAGGGCGACCCCCACAGCCCGCACGGCTTCGGCGTGGGATTTCGCGCGAGCGTGCGCGGCCTGTTCCACTCCCATGTCGGCTGGCTCCTCACGAGCGGGCACCAGGCAGACCCGCGGCGCTACGCGCGCGACCTGATCGAGGACCGTGGAATGGTCGCGATCAGCCGCGCGTTCCCGCTGATCGTCGCGGGTGGGCTGCTCGTGCCCTTCGCGCTCGGATACGCCTGGTCCGGCAACCTCGGCGGTGCCCTCGCGGCGCTCGTCTGCGGAGGCCTGGTCCGGGTCTTCCTCTACCACCACGTGACGTTCAGCGTGAACTCGGTCTGCCACTTCTTCGGCTCGCGCCGCTTCGCGACCGACGACGAGTCGACGAACGTCTTCTGGCTCGCGCTCCCCTCGATGGGAGAGGCCTGGCACAACAACCACCACGCGTTCCCCCGCTCCGCGACCCACGGCCTGCGCTGGTGGGAGGTCGACCCGTCCGCCCTCTTGATCCGCACGCTGCGACGCGTGGGGCTGGCCTGGAACGTGGTCGAGATCGCGCCCGAGCGCCAGCGGCAGCGCGAGGCGGGATCGACCGCCGCGGCCTGACTAGTCGCGGCGGGCGGGCGGGTCGATCGTCAGCGTCCGCACCACCGACGAGAGGAGCTTGCCCGACGGGTCGAGCGTCTGGACGGTGACGCTCGCCTTCACGCGCCGCCCCCGGCCGAGCGACCGCCGCGCCGCCTTCGAGAGCTTCACGCGCACGCTCACCGTCCGGCCCGCCGCGGCGCCGAAGCGCTTCGACCCGAGCGCGCGCGGGGGGCGGGAGGACCGCAGCGCGATCCGCCCGCTGCACGCCGAGCCGCCGCCGCAGCTCACGCGCAACGACACGATGCCGGACCTGGTGGCGCGCGCCTTGCGTCCGAAGGCCGCGGCGATGCGCGCCTGCGAAGCGCTCTTCTGGGTCGTGGCCCCGGCCGGCGGCGCGACCGCCTGGGCACCACCACCGGCGGCTCCGGCTCCGCCGCCGCCGTTGCCGGTGCCGGCTCCGGTGTCTCCGCCGGTGCCGCCACCCCCGCCGCCGCCCGCGGGGGGCGGCTCCTCCTCGGGCGGCGCGGGCAGGCCGGCGAGGTCGGCGGCGTAGACGTCGACCATCGTGTCCACGTCGGCCGCCGCCAGGCGCTCTGCCGTGGCGAAGAAGACGCGCCCGCCGCCTTCGGACATGTCCAGGAAATCGGCGCCCTCGTCGAACTCCCCGCCGGTCACCAGGTAGGTTGCGCCGCCCGCGCGCACGTAGAGATCGCTCGCCTCGTCGGTGTCCTCCGGCACCAGCGATTCGACGGTTGAGAACACGACGCGCCCGCCACCGCCCGAGGTCCCCTCCGCCGCCGCGTCGAGCGGCCCGTTGCCGTTCTGCGACCCCGCCGAGACGAGCGTGGTCGCCCCGCCCGCGCGCTCGTACACGTCGATCGCGCCGTCGGTGTCCGCGGGGTCCAGGCGCTCCGCGGTGGAGAAGACGACGTGCGTCCCGTCGGTGGAGATGAAGTCGAGGTACGCGGGCGGACCGCCCGGCCCGCCGCCGGAGACCAGCTCCAACCCGCCGCTCGAGCGCTCGTACACGTCGATCGCGGAGTCCGTGTCCTCGGGGACCAGCGCGTCCGCGGTCTCGAACACGACTCGGGCGCCGTCCGCCGAGATCTCGAGCCACTCGCAGCCCTCGACGGTGTCACAGGCGTCGCTCGCACCGCCCCCGGAGACAAGCGTCGTCGCGCCGCCCGCGCGCTGGTAGACGTCCACGGCGGAACCGGTGTCCGCCGCCAGCAGGGGCTCGGCGGTCGCGAAGAGCACATGGGTCCCGCCCGCCGAGATCCGCACGTCGTTCACGACGTCGACCGCCGCGGTGCCGCCCGACACCAGCCTCACGGTCCCGCCGGAGCGCTCGTAGATGTCGAGCGCCGAGTCGGTGTCGGCCGGCGTGAGCGAGGTGCGGGTGCTGAACAACACGTGCGAGCCGTCGCGCGAGGCGGCGAGCAGCACCGCTCCTTCCCCGCCGCTGGTCCCGGTCGACACCAGAGTCGTGCCGGCGCCGACCCGCTGATAGACGTCGAGGCAGGACTCGGGAACCGACAGGCAGCCGCCGTCGAGGTCGTCGAAGGTGAGCGACTCCGGGGTCGTGAAGAACACCGGCGCTCCCGCGGCCGCGGGAGCAAGCCCGACGCAGGCGAGCGCCGACGGCGTGCCGGGGGCGCAGACGTCGAGCTGGAGGTTGCTGCTCGCGGGGCCGGTCGAGACGAGCCGCACCTCGCTGTCGCGCACGTACACGTCCGACGTGAGGTCGAGATCGTCACGCGTGAGCGACTCGTAGCTCGCGAACAACGCGCGCGCCCCGTCGCTCGAGATGCCCTGGAGGGTGGCGTCGAAGTTGCCGTTCCCGCCGGGCAGGCCCGTCGAGACCTGGACGGTCGCGCCGCCGGAGCGCACGTAGACGTCCTTGTTGTCGTCGAGGTCGGTCGCGGCCAGCCGCTCGGTCGTGGAGAAGAACGCCCGCGCGCCGTCGGCCGAGGCCTCGAAGTCGAGACACTGGATCGAGAGGTCGCAGGCATCCTGGGCGGGCCCGCCGCCCTGCCCCGCGGCAGGCGCGGAGACCAGCTCGAGCGGCACCGGAGCCGCCCGGACCGCGGCAGGCAGAAGCAGCGCCACGAGGGCGCAGAGCACTGAAGCCGCCGCGCGGCTGCCGCGAATCACTTCCCTGCCTCCTGCAAGGCAAGGAACCTACCAGTGGCCGGGCGAGCCCGGCCACAGTTCCTTCAGCGACGCCGCACAGGCGCAGCGCCAACGGACGAGGCGGCGCGGGAGGTGACGCGCCGCCTCGCCGGGATTCAGTCAGTTACCAGGTGCCGCCGCTGGTTGCCGAGCAGCCGCCCTTGTCGGCCGAGCCGGTGGCGCACGTGCGTGCCGTGGTGCCGCCCGCGGCGCGGGACAGGGTGAAGGTCGCCGCGTTCGAGTCACGGTTGGACGTGACGACGACCTGGTAGTTGTTCGAGCCGGAGCTGACCGACAGGCGTGCGCCGGCGTCGTTCAGCGTGGGCTCGATCGAAAGGAGCGAAGCCAGGGTGCAGGACGAGTACGCGCCGTTGTTGTCGGTCGCACAGGTCTCGAACGCCTCGGCGGCCGTGACGGCCGTGGACTTCGCCTCTGCATCGTTGCCCTTGCTCCGCTGGTTCAGGAACGAGGGAATGGCGATCGCGGCAAGGATGCCGATGATCAGGATCACGACCAGGAGCTCGATCAGGGTAAAACCCTTCTCCTCCTGGACACGGGCTTGAAGCTTCCGACGCATCTGTTGTGACTCCTTGGGTGGGGGGCTGATTGCTACCCCGCTCGTATCGCCCGATACGTGGACATCCCTTAGTAGATCGGCGCCGCGTCTAGAACAGCCCCTGGACGCCACGAAGAACGAGGCCCCCGCCGGGACGGGGGCCTCGTCTCGTTCAACGCCTGTCGCTCAGCCCGTCAGGGGATCGCGGTGAGCGTCATCGCGTTGTAGTCCGCGCCCGGCGTGTTGCGGCACGTGTGATTGCCGCTCGCGAGGGCGTAGGACAGCGAGATGCACTTTCCGATCGCGCGCTCGCCGTACGCGTTCGGGTGCAGGGACTCCTGGGCGTCGCCCTGGGTGATCCCCGTGTTGATCCAGCGCACCCACTCCTTCGTGACCGGGTTCGGCCCCGAGCTCGTCACGAGACTCGAGCTCTTGTGGCAGACCTCGTGCCCGTTGAGCGCGTCGCGCACGTCGAGGAACCGCACGCCCTTCTCCGCGGCGACGGTCTTCATGTTGTCCACGATCGTGGGCGTGGCCGTGTTCTTGGCCCAGTTCGCGTCCACGTCGTAGAAGGGGCAGCCGCCCACCGTGAGGCGGTCCCAGCTCGACTGCGGATAGCGGATGTTCGCCCCCACCGGCACCGGCGAGGAGTAGCCCTGGATCAGGAACTTGTACTGCGCGGTCGAGTAGCCCGCGGCCGACATCACCGCGCGCACCTCGTCGACCGCCTTGCGCAGGCCGTTCGCGGCGGCCGGCAGCGCGGCCACGATCTCGGCCTGCTCCTGCGCGTTGCAGGTGTAGCCGAGCGTCCACGCGACCGTGCAGTCGATCACGTGGTCCGAGAACCCGAGGTCGTTGGCGCTGATGTTGAGCAGCACCAGCTTGACGTTCTTCTGCTGCGCGATCGGCAGCAGCTGGTCCGCCTGTGGCGCCTCGCCCTTGAACGCCTGGCCGCCTTGTGTGCCACGCCAGATGTTCTTCGTCTGAGCGCCCGAGCACGCGAGGTTGATCCTCTCGTTCACGCTGATCGGTGCACTCTTGATCGGCGCGACGTCCGCGCGGTGACAGCCGTTGGAGTACGAGCTGCCGTACACGCGGGTCGCGTCGTAGCTGCAGAAGATGCCGAGCGTGCAGCGCGCGGCACGGTCGGTCCCGTCCCGGGTACCGAAGATGTTGAGGCTGTTGCCGTTCCAGCGGCCCGCCTCACCGGAGCTGAAGCTGTCGCCCAGCGCCACGATCGCGGTGGTAGACGACGTCGGCCCCGCGCCGGCGACCGGTGCCACCGTGCCCAGCACGGCGGCGATCACGAATACGAAGGCAGCGACCTTCGTCCCTCTCATGCGTCCCCCTTCCCCATCGATTGCCCGGGGCGCCCCCAAGCGCCTCGGAGAGCGCCGAACATATCCGACGGCCGGGACCGCGGGAAGGGGTTTGGACGAATCTCCGGGAAGCTGCGCCCGCAGCTACCGGATCGCGTTCCCGGAAGGAGCGACGACCAGCCAGGTGCCGCCGAACTCCGTGATGTCCTGGCAGGTGATCTGGCCCGGCTTGGTGTCCGTGACGTAGTAGTAGAGCGGGTGTCCGTTGTAGGTCACCTGGCGGCGGCCGCCACGGCGCCGCGTGGTCCCCAGCAGGTCGCCGTCGACGCCGTCGCGGGCGCGCGGCCTGCCGTTCGTGTAGACCGGAGGCCAGGCCACCGCGCATTGCCCGTAGCAGCGGCTCGTGCTCCCCTTCTCCCTGGTGAAGAGGTAGATCGCGCGGCCCCGGCCGTCGAACAGCATGCGGCCGTAGCGGCTGCCGGCGACCTTGATCGCCTTGCCGCGGCGCCTTGCAGTCGACGCCGGCTCCGGCGGGGCGGTCGCGGTCGTCGCGGCCTCCGTGGTCGCGGCGTTCGAGGACTCGTCGTCCCCGCATGCGGCCGCGCCGAGCACGAGGGTCAGCAGCGCGGCGATCGCAACGAGTGAGGATCTCATGCGGGCACAGTCGAAGATCGGGGCCGGTCGTTACGGAAGATGCTCGAGGATAGCCCGGGATCTTGCGTTAGGGTCCGGGTCTCGGATGTTGCGAAGGGGGAACGGGAAGCAGGGGTCGGGAGGGTTCGCCGCGGCGCTCGCGGTTGCAGCGCTGCTGTGCCTACCCGCCGTCGCCGGCGCCCACGCGACGATGGCGGCGCAGCCGCCGGGGGCGATGCTCGGCCCCTCGTCGTGCCCGGGCGCATCGATCACGCCCACGCAGGTCTTCACGGGCGACTTCGACTCGCAGCTCAAGGGCAGCTTCGTGCTGCTGCCGTTCGCGGTCCCCGTGGGGACGACCGCCGTGCGGGTGAAGTACTGCTGGGACCCGCCGCTGGGGCCGTTCGTGCGCCACACGCTCGACCTCGGGCTCTACGAGGCGCGCGACACCGCGGGCGAGCTCTACGACGAGGAGGAGTTCCGCGGCTGGGGAGGCTCGAGCCACCCGGACGTGATCGTCTCGGGCGAGGGCTTCAAGAGCGAGGCCGCCTACCTCGCGAACCCGCGCACGAACGAGCCGGGCAAGACCACGCGCGGCTTCATCCCGGGACCGGTCAAGCCGGGCGAGTGGGCGGTCGAGCTGGGGCTGGCCGCGATCATCCCGCAGGAGCTCGGCGACGCCGACGGGAAGGTGGGCTGGCGCGTGGAGATCGAGCTGTCCGACGATCCGGCGTTCGCCGACGAGCCCTATGTCCCCGCGCCCTACGACTCGGCGCCCGCGCGCACGGGGAGCGGCTGGTATGCGGGCGACTTCCATGTCCATGCGGAGCACTCGGCGCTCGGCGACGCGACGATGACCGAGACGTTCGGCTTCGCGTTCAGGCCGATCTCCCAGGGCGGGGCCGGGCTCGACTTCGTGACGCTCTCCGACTACGTCGTCCCGACCGCCTGGGGGGAGATCGGCCGCTACCAGGGCGACTATCCGGGGAAGCTGGTCGCGCGCAGCTCCGAGGTGATCACCTACCGCGGGCATACGAACAACCACACGAGCGCCAAGTACGTCGACTACCGCACCGGCCCCGTGCTCGAACGCGAGCACGACGGCTCGCTGGTGATGAAACGGGGGCCGCGGCCGCCGCGTGAGCTGTTCGACGACGTGCACGCCGCGGGCGGGTTCACGCAGATCAACCACCCCACGATCTTCCCCTCGACCGATCCCTTCTTCCAGCAGTTCTGCCGTGGCTGCCCGTGGGACTACACGGACGCGGAGACCGACTTCTCGAAGGTGGACGCGATCGAGGTCTCGACGGGCCCGCCGCCGCCCACCAACTTCTTCACGCCCGCCGCGATCGCGTTCTGGGAGCGGGCGCTGGACCTGGGCCACCGGATCGCGGCGGTCGGGTCGAGCGACTCCCACAACGCCGGCCGCGCCGCCGGGTTCCTCTCGCCACAGGCCCCGGTCGGGACGGCCACGACGGTCGTCCACACCGACGAGCTCTCGGAGGCCGGCATCGAGCGCGGGGTGCGCGCGCGCCACACGTACGTGAAGCTCGTCGGTAACAAGGGGCCCGACGTGCGGCTGGTCGCACGGGTGCCGGGGAAGAAGGGCGACGTGGGCATCATCGGCGACGTCGTGCGCGGGAACGAGGCGGACTTCACGGCGCGGGTGGCGGGCGGCATCGACCTTTCGAAGCCGGACCCGCTGCTGCTGAAGGTCGTGAAGGACGGCCAGACGATCTCGACGGAGACGGTCACGAGCAACGACCACGTGCTGCGGTTCCACGTGACCGAGCACGGCCGCTACCGGCTCCAGCTCGAGCGCGGCAGCACGATCGAGGTCGTCTCGAGCCCGATCTGGTTCGAGTCGCTGCCGCCGCGCCCCGGAAAGGGCTGCGGCGACCGCAACCACGCGCACGAGCGCGCCAACGCCTGCAAGACCTGACGGGCCTCCCGCTCAGGCGTACAGCGACTCGATCTGGGCGGCGTACTTCTCGGCGATCGGGCGGCGCTTGAGCTTCATCGTCGGGGTCAGCTCCTCCCCGCCGGGCTGCCACTCCTCGTGGAGGATCGCGAACTTCTTGATCTGCTCGACGCGCGAGAGGTGCGAGTTGGCCTCCTCCACGGCGTCGGCGATCACCTTCTGCACGCGCTCGTCGTCGGCCAGCGCCGCGGGCCCGCCGTCCTCGATGCCGAGCTCCTTGGCGAACGCCGCCGCGACGTCGGGGTCGAGCACGATCAGGGCGACGTTGTAGGGGCGCCGGTCGCCGATCGCGACCGCGGTGCCGATCAGCGGATGGGCGGTCTTCAGCCGCGCCTCGATGTTGACCGGTGACATGTTCTTGCCGGCCGCGTTGATGATCAGCTCCTTCTTGCGGTCGACGATCTTCACGTAGCCGTCCGCGTCGATCTCCGCCACGTCGCCCGAGTGCAGCCAGCCGTCGGCGTCGAGCGACTCGCGCGTCTTCTCGGGCTCGCCGCGGTATCCGGTCATCACGATGTCGCCGCGCACCAGCAGCTCGCCGTCTTCGGCCAGCTTGACCTCGACGCCCTGGAGCGGCGGCCCGCACGTCCCGATCTTGACGGCGTGGGGCGGGTTGATCGTGGCGCACGACGAGGTCTCGGACATCCCCCACAGCTCGCAGATCGGCAGGCCCAGCGCCGCGAAGTAGTCCAGCACCTCGACCGGGGTCGGCGCGGCGCCGACCACCAGCCACGCGCACTCGTCGAGGCCCAGCTTCTGCCTGATCGCCGCCTTGTGCTCCTCGGGCAGCGCGGACGGGTCGGTCACGCCCTGCGCCTCGAGCGCCGCCTTGATCTTCTCCCAGATGCGCGGCACCGATCCCCAGGCGGTGGGGCGCACCTCCGGGAGGGTCTGCACGATCGCGCGCGGGTCCGACAGGCACGTGAGCGTGAAGCCGAGCACCATCGAGGACTGGTAGTGCGAGGCCCAGCGGTCCGCGATGTGCGCGGACGGAAGGAAGGAGATGATGCGCCCGCCCGGCTTCGTCGGGAGGCGGTCGACCACCGCCCGGATCTCCGCCATCAGGTTGCGGTGCGTGAGCTGCACGCCCTTCGGCGGGCCGGTCGTGCCGGACGTGTAGATCAGCGTCAGGACGTCGTCGGGCTCGACGGAGCGCCATGTCGCCTCGAAGTCGAAGCCGGCGTCGCCCATCTGCTCGAGTTCCGCGAGGGAGATGGTTCCCTCGTCGTCGCCGTCGATCAGCACGACGTGCTCGAGCGCGGGCGCGCCGTTCTTCGCCTCCAGGACGACGGGCAGGAACTGCCGCTCGGTGATCACGACGCGGTTGCCCGCGTTGTTGAACAGGAAGTCGACCTGCGCGGGCGTGGAGGTGTTGTAGACGGAGAAGGCGGTGGCGCCCAGGTGCATCGCGCCCGCGTCCGCGATGTGGAATTCCGGCCGGTTGACGAGCATCAGCGCGAGGGTGTCGCCGCGGCGCACGCCGAGGCTTGCGAGACCGGCCGCGATTCCCCGCACCCTGTCCGCATATTGCGCCCAGGTGACCGACATGCCGTCCCCGGGGGTGCGCAGGGCGACCGCATCCGGCCGCTCACCGGCCGTGATCTGGAATGCCTCGCAAAGAGTCGCCGCGGACAGCGCCGACGGCAGCTCCGCGGAAGCTCGCTCTGCGGTGCCGCTCTCCATCCTCTGGGCCGGAGGTTAACGGCTGCTAGCGTGGCAGTCCATGTCACTGACGGTGGGAACCGCGCCGTTCGGCCACCGCCCCGGCGGCACCTTCAACTTCGAGGTCCCACGCATCAAGGGCCTGATCTATTTCGAGGACTCGCCGCGGCGGATCAGGGCGAAGCTGGCCGGCGAGACCGTCGTCGACAGCCGCCACGCGAAGCTGCTGCACGAGCACCGGCACCTGCCGATCTACTACTTCCCGCGCGAGGAGGTCCGCATGGACCTCCTGGTCCCGAGCGACAGGCACACCACCTGCCCTTACAAGGGCGTCGCCTCGTACTGGTCCGTGCACGCCGGCGGCAGCGTCGCCGAGGACGCGGTATGGGGCTATCCCGAGCCGATCGCCGAAGCGCCGCCGCTGTCCGGATACCTCGCGTTCTACTGGGGCAAGATGGACGAGTGGTTCGAGGAGGACGAGCCCGCGATCGTCCACGCGCGTGACCCCTACCACCGCGTCGACATCCTCGACACCTCGCGCCACGTGCGGATCGGCGTGGACGGCGAGACCCTTGCCGATACCACACGCGCGCGCGTCCTTTACGAGACCAGCCTGCCGCCGCGCTGGTACATCCCGCGCGAGGACGTGCGAATGGACCTGCTCGCCACAAGCGACACGCGCACCGGCTGTGCCTACAAGGGCTTCGCGACGTACTGGTCGCTCGGCGCGGAGGACGACCTGGTGTGGTCGTATCCCGATCCCCGCCACGAGGCCGAGCGGATCAAGGACTACCTCGCGTTCTTCGACGAGCGCGTCGACGTCGAGATCGACGGCGAGCTGCAGGAGCGGCCCGTGACGCAGTGGTCACGGTCGCGCGTTCCTCACTCGTGAGCGCAGCCGGCATCTCTACGGACAGCGCGGTAGAGGTGGACCGGCTGCGGGTGGTGCGCGGCGGCCGCGTGGTGATCCCGGGCCTCTCCCTCGAGCTGCCGCGCGGGCGCATCACCGGCCTCCTGGGCCCGAGCGGCTGCGGCAAGACGACCTTGATGCGCAGCATCGTCGGCGTGCAGGTCGTGGCGGCCGGCGCGGTGCGGGTGCTGGGCGAGCCGGCCGGCACCCCGGCGCTGCGCCCGCGGGTCGGTTACGTCACGCAGGCGCCCTCGGTGTACGGCGACCTGACCGTGAGCGAGAACCTGCGCTATTTCGCGCGCGTGCTGGGCGCGTCGCGCGAGCGCGTGGCGGAGGTGCTCGCCACGGTGGGGCTGACCGAGTTCGGCGCTGACATGGTGGATCGCCTGTCGGGCGGCCAGCGGGCGCGTGCGTCGCTGGCGACCGCGCTGCTCGGGGATCCGGAGCTGCTCGTGCTGGACGAGCCCACGGTCGGCCTCGACCCCGTGCTGCGCGACGAGCTGTGGTCGGCCTTCCGCGGGCTCGCCGACGCAGGCGTGACGCTGCTCGTCTCGAGCCACGTGATGGACGAGGCCGAGCGCTGCGACTCGCTGCTGCTGATGCGCGAGGGCCGGATCGTGGCCTCCGGCTCTCCCTCGGAGCTGAAGGCGGCGACGGGCGCGACGGACGTGGGCGCGGCCTTCCTGCGAATCATCCGCTCGGAGGAGGAGGCGGCGCGATGAACCCGACGATCGCGGTCGCGACCGCCGGGCGAGTGCTGTGGCAGCTGCGGCGCGACCCGCGCACGATCGCCCTGCTGCTCGCCGTCCCGTGCCTGCTCCTCGTGCTCGCGCGGTACATGTTCGACGGGCAGGAGCAGACGTTCGCGCGCGTGGGCGTGCCGCTGCTCGGCATCTTCCCCTTCTCGACGATGTTCATCGTCACCAGCATCACGATGCTGCGCGAGCGCACGACCGGCACGCTCGAGCGCCTGATGACGATGCCGCTGGCGAAGCTCGACATCCTGGTGGGCTACGCGATCGCGTTCGGCGCGGTGGCCGCCGTGCAGGCGGTCCTCGCGGCGGCGCTCGGGTTCGGCCTGCTCGGCCTCGACTCCGGTCACTCGGCGGTGCTCGTGGCGGCCGTCGCGGTCGCGAACGGCCTGCTCGGGATGGCGCTTGGGCTGTTCTCGAGCGCGTTCGCGACGACCGAGTTCCAGGCGGTGCAGTTCATGCCGGCGTTCGTGCTTCCCCAGATCCTGCTGTGCGGCCTGCTGGTGGAGCGCTCGCGGATGGCGTCGTGGCTGGAGACGATCTCCGACGCGATGCCGCTCACCTACGCCTACGACGCGCTCGCGCACGTGACGCGCGCGGGCCCGCTCGGAAGCGAGTTCATCCGCGATGTCGCCGTGATCGCGGGGTTCATGGTCACGTCGCTCGTGCTGGGGGCGCTGACACTGCGCCGCCGCACGGCCTGACGCCGGCGGCTAGGCGTAGCTGCGGACCTTCGCGTCGATCTCGTCGTCAGAGCGGCGGCGCACCGGAGTCGTGTGCGGCCCGAGCGTGACACCCGGCATGCCGGGCGCGAAACCGGCCGGCTTCGCCGGCAGGCCGTAGTCGGCCGCGCGATCGATCAGCTGCGCAACCGCGCGCTCGGACACGGCCGAGATCGTGAGCGAGGGGTTCACTCCCAGCGACGTCGGGATCGCGGAGGAGTCGATGCAGAACAGGCCCTCGTTGTCGAACACCTCGTTGCGGTGGTCCACGACGCCGTAGTCCTTGGAGGCGGCCATGCGACATCCGCCGAGCGGGTGCGCCGCGAACACGTGCCGCATGCTGAGCTTCATGAACCGGCCGAGCCCGGAGCGCTGCGCCACGTCGCGGATCGCCGCGTCGGCGGCCTCGCGCACCTGCGCCGACTGGTCGGATAGCTCGTAGGTGAAGGTCCCGACGCCGACCGGCCCCGCGTTCGGGCGCACGTGGCTGCCGCTCGGCGGGGGCGCGATGAACTCGCCGTCGTGGGTGTCCTCGACCATCGCGAGGATCTCCACGTGGTTGCTGAAGGTCGACAGCGCCTGCTTCTTCTGCTGCCCCCAGAACGAGGGCTCGCCGGCCGGGTCGCGCCCGTCGTCGTAGAGGGTGTGGGCGAGCGGTGACAGGTAGATCTCCTGCAGCGTGAACCGCTTGCCGTCGTTCGCGTTCCCCGGCTTCCCGGCCCAGAAGTCGTAGGTCATCGTCGTGATGTGGTTCCCCTTGTAGAACTGGCCGTAGCCCGGCAGCCCGAGCACGTCGCGCACCTTCTGCTCGTCGTACTCGATCGCCGCCATGTGGTCGCCGTTGACGCCGAGGTGCTTGCCGACGTGCCCGGACACGCTCGGCAGCGTCGCGCGCGAGCGCATCAGCAGCGGCGACGTGCCCATCGCGCCGGCGGCGAGGATCAGGACCTTGCACTCCACCTGGAACGTGCGGCCGGTCGGCGCGCGCGTCGGGTCCGCGCTGTCGTTGTCGATCTCCGAGACGGTCACGAGGTAGCGGTACGGGCGCGACGCGCTCGGCGCGATCAGCTCCACCTGGGAGCTCGGCCGCACCTGCACCCCGAGCGCCTCGGCGGAGGCGAGGTAGTTCGTGATGACCGAGTTCTTCGCCGCGTAGATGCAGCCGGTGTGGCACCACTTCGCCTGGATGCAGCGGTCGAGGTCGATCGCGAGCGGCACGCGGTCGCACGTGTAGCCCGCGTTGTCGAGCGTCTTCGCCCACAGGCCGCCGGACTTGGCCACCTGCTTCCAGGTCGGCCGCTGCACGCGCAGCGCCGCCTCCACGCGCGCGTAGTACGGATCGAGCGCCGGGCGGCTGATCTCGTCCGGCCACATGCGCCGCGCGGGGCCGTCGTCGGGCCTGCGGTCGCGCCGCTCGAAGGTCTCGCTCGGGGACCTCAGCGAGGCGGCGAGGTAGAGGTTGGAGCCGCCCCCGACGCCGTCGCCGACCACGACCTGCGCGCCCTGCCCCTGGACCAGCCCGTAGACCTTGGAGAGGTGCTCGATGTCGGTCGACTGCCGAAAGTCGGTGTGCTTGTGCCGGCGGCCGCGCTCGAGCACGAGCACGCTCGGCGACTCGCCCGCCGCGCGGTAGAGCTCCGCGAGGCGGTAGGCGGAGATCGACCCGCCGAACCCGGACCCGACGATGCAGACGTCGACGCGCTCGGCCATCCCTACGGAAGGCTCCCGGCGGAGGTGCGCTCGCGCGAGAGCTTGCGCCCGTAGGAGTACTCGGCGTAGCCGTTCGGGGCGATGCCCGGGTGGCCCATGACCTGGTATCCGCAGGCGCCGTCGATCGCCGCGTTCGGCTGCGTCGCCTCCGCGAGGAACGCCGCGAACGGCACCGCGGCCGCCGCCTCCCAAACGGTGACGCCCGGGTTCGACGCCGCTAGGCCCTCCTTCAGCACCTCGACGCGCTTCGCGAAGGACAGGTCGACGAACTGCCCGAGCCGCGGCAGCGAGCGGGCCTCGACCTCGGCCAGGAATGCGGCCTCGAGCGCGTCGAAGCCGATCAGCGGATGGTGGTACAGCGCGAGCGCGTCGGCCTCGACCGCGCCCGGCTCGCCGTGCACGCCGGCGATCGCCTTGGGATGGATCTCGTTGCCGAGGTCCGTGGTCGCCGCGCGGCGGCCCGGGATGAAGGTGTCGGCGACCGCCTGCAGCGTCGCGTCGGCGAGGTTCACGGCCGCCTCCGAGGGCGCGACCGTCGAGAGGATCCGGTCGGCGCCCGGGAGCGCGCCCAGCACCAGGCCCCCGAGGCCCAGCACCGTCGCGCGCCCCAGCACCTGACGGCGGGAAAGCAATGCTTCGAACTCGTTCACGCCCCTGCGACCCTCCCCGGCTCCGACGCTGCCTTTCGGCCGGCCTTTCGGCGTTTCTTCCGACGCCTGGCGGGTAATACCCCGAAACGAGCGGTGCTGAACATTTGTTCATCAGCTCCGCCCGACCAGCGTCGATCTCCAGGGGAGGACCCGTGCACCGCACGCTTGCCGTCACCGCCGTCATCACCGCCTCGCTGCTCTGTCTGGCCGCTCCGGCCCTCGCCGCGCCGATCGCCCCCTACGACGGGGAGAACCCGTTCCGGTGCAAGACCCAGGACACCGGCCTGGGCGTGGCCTTCCCCGATCCGGGCGCGGACCCGTTCTGCGTGAGGTACGACAAGACGCAGCAGAACGTCTCCGACCTCGGCATCGTCGACTTCCTGCTGCTCGAGCCGGCGCGCGTCGCGGCCGCGGTCCCGAAGTGCTTCTACCACCAGAGCGATCACTGGACGGGCTCCGTGGTCCAGGGAGCCGGGCCCGAGCTGTGGAACTGGGAGGGCCGCTACTTCTTCGACAAGGCGCGCGGCATCGGCGGCGTGTTCATCGCGAACGCGCGCGTCGGCGGGGTGCCGCTGGACCCGCGCACGCTGCCGGGCTTCCCGCCCGAGTACCAGGCGTACTTCGGTCCCGGCGGGGGCGGCGTCTACACGGACACCGTCGCGGCCGAGCCGACCTGCGCGGCCAAGGTCGACACGCCCGAGGAGGCGAAGAAGGTCTACAGGCCGGACTGGCGCTACCCGCAGTAGGACGCCGCCGGCCGGGCGCTGTCGCGACGGAACTTCCGCAATCCGCGTCCACCCCTCGGACGCGGATTGCCAAAGTTCGGGTGGTCTGACGACGGTCGCGCTCGACGAGCGCGAGCTGATCAGAGCCGGACGGACTCCCTAGTCGGGCGGCGGGATCGGCTCCGCGGCGCCGGCGCCCGCCGTTGCCAGCCGCCCTCCGCGCACGAACAGCACCACGCTGATCGCGGCGATCCAGAGCAGCCCCGCGAGCAAGGCGAAGAAGCCGGCCGGCGTGACCGACAACACGCCCAGCACGAGCGCCACCCATCCCGGCCAGGTCGGGGCCATCGCACCGCGCACGATCGCGAGCGCGCTGGCCAGCAGGAACACCGAGAGGCCGATCGCGAGCGGGAAGTAGAAGTCCGACTGCAGGGCGGAGAAGGTCTGCGTGACCTGCGGCGCGACGTCGCCGACGGTCTCGGCGGCCATGAAGTTGAAGGCGATCAGCATCGACCATCCCACGGTCATCAGGATCAACCCGGCGAACGCGGTGTTGGCCAAGCGTGCCGGAACCCCCTCGCCCGCTGCGAGCGTGGCCCGCCAAACCCCCGCGAACCAGAGCAGTGCGACGGCCGAGTACGCGGCGATGATGGAGGCCGCGATCGCCCTCCCGTCGTTGTCCTGCCAGTACTCGAGCACCTTGCCGATGCGGTCGTTCGCGCCGGGCGACTCGCCTCCGACGATCACGGCGACGATGACCAGGACGACGAACAACAACCCCGTCAGCGGCGCGAACCGTTCCAGACCACGCATGTAGACCTCCCAGTCGGCTTGAGGAGCGCGAGCCTCTCACCGCAGGCGGACGTAACGAAACGGCCGCAGCCTCGCACTACCATGCAGACATGTCCTTCCTCCTCGGCCGCATCAAGTCCAAGATGATCGACCCGGAGCGCGCGCTCCCCGGGCGCGACCGGGCGATGCCCGTGCCCGACCGCCACGACGTGCTCGGCAACCCGATCGCCCCGCCGTTTCCCGAGAACCTGGAGCAGGCGGTGTTCGGGATGGGTTGCTTCTGGGGCGCCGAGCGGCTCTTCTGGCAGGCCGGCGGCGTGTGGACCACGGCGGTCGGCTACGCCGGCGGCTACACGCCCAATCCCACCTACGAGGAGGTGTGCTCCGGCAGCACGGGCCACACCGAGGCGGTGCTGGTCGTGTTCGATCCCGAGCAGACGAGCTACGAGGAGATGCTGCGCATCTTCTGGGAGGGCCACGACCCGACCCAGGGCATGCGCCAGGGCAACGACGTCGGCACGCAGTACCGCTCGGCGATCTACTACGCAAACGACGAGCAACGCGCCGCCGCGGAGGCCTCGCGGACCAGATACCAGGAGCGGCTGAACGAAGCCGGGCACGGCGAGATCACCACCGAGCTCGCGCCGGCGGGGCCCTTCTACTACGCCGAGGACTACCACCAGCAGTACCTCGCCAAGAACCCGAACGGCTACTGCGGGCTCGGCGGGACGGGCGTCAGCTGCCCGGTCGGCATCGCCGCCGGCGGCGACTAGCGCGACTCGCGGGGCAGCACGATGAACGAGGCGAGCTTCGTCGGCGAGACCTGGCCGGCCGCGTCCGTCGCCGTCACCGTGACCCGGTAGCGGCCCGTCGCCAGGCGCCGCGTGCCGATGCGGGCCATGAAGATGCGCTCGTTCGCACCCGGCGCGCCCTGCATCGTCAGCACCCCCGCCGGCAGCTGCCGCATGCACTTGGCCCCGCGCGCCTTCTTCGCGGGCTTGACGCAGCGACCCGCCTTGACCTGCCCCTTCGTCATGCGCTCGAGCACGAGCCGCACGGTCGCGGGCTCCGACAGCTCGAACTGGAAGGTCGTGGCCCGTCCGCGCACGAAGTCCTTCGGCGCGAAGCGCACCTGCCTCAGCCAGGGCGGGAGGTCCACGAACGCCGGCGCGACGGGCGCGGGGGCCGCGGTGGCGGTGAACTCGAGCGCGACCCCGGCCGATGCCGCGTCCAGCAGCGCGCGCACGACGGTATGGCCGGGCAGCGCGGACCCGATCGCGGACTGGGCCGCGCCGCCGCCCGCCGAGTCCGTCGCGCCGAGCGTGCCCGGTCCCTCGACCTTCTCGAATCCGAACGGCAGAGGGCCGAGCAGCGCCACCTCGGCGACGTCCTGGCCCGCGCTGTTGCGCTGGATGTCGGCGCTCAGGCGAACGCTGCCGGGCGCGGGAGCGTCGGAGGGGATCGCGGCGGCGGACAGGACGAGCCACGGTGCCGTGACGATCGCGGCCCCGGCCGTGACCGCGCACCCCGGAGCGTTGGCCCCGCCGCTGCACCCCCACCAGTTGTTGGCCGCGACGACGTGGCTGCCGTCGCTCTGGTCCCCCGCCAGGATCGCGGGCACGCCCTCGGGGACCACGCCGGCGAACCGGTTCGCCACGACGACGAGGTCCGTTCCCAGCGCGTCCGCGTCGATCGCGAGCGCGGCGCTGCCCGTCACGGCGGCGTCGCCGAAGTCGACCATCTGGTTGCGAATGACCGTGACGTCGCGGTTGGCCGGCAGGCCGGCGCTCGCGCCGACGGCGATGCCCCGGACGGTCCCCGAGATCGTGTTCGCGTCGATGCGCAGGCCGTCCGCGCCCGACACCGCGATGCCGGTCTCCGTTCCCAGCAGGACGTTGCCGCGCACGCTCGACTCGGCCGCGAGCCCGGCCAACTCCATCCCCGCGGCGGCGGCGCCCAGGCCGACGATCGTGTTGTCGAGGACCGCGACACTCTCCTTGCGGTCGGCCCCCTCGAGCACGATCGCGTCGTCGGCGCCCTCGAAGCGGTTCTGCCGAACGGCGAGGTCCGAGAGCGGCGTGTCGGCCAACACCCCGTAGGAGCCGTCGCCCGCCGCGTCCTGCAGGAAGAGGTTGCGGGAGACGAGGTGGTGGTCACCCGCCAGCTTGACCCCGGGACTGTGATCGACGATCACGTTGTCGCGCACCTCCCCCCGGCTCGTCGTCAGCTCGACGGCCGCAAAGGACTCCTCCGGCGCGGTCGCGGCGCCCGCGAACCAGAGCCCGGCGACACGGACGCCCGTGGCGTCCACGGTGATTGCCGCGGGAGCGCCGTCCGGAGCGTCCACGACCGCCTCCGCGGAGAGGTCGCCGCCGCGGCGCTGGGCGCCCGGCACGTCCTCGCGCGGCCCCACGAGGCGCAGGTCCTTGGTCGCGATCCGCACGGCCTCGGCGTACGGGTCGGCGCCGGCCAGCACGCGCACCGTGTCGCCGCTCGCCGCGGCGTCGACGCCGCCCTGGATCGTGTCGCAGGGGTTCGCCGCGTCGCCGCATCCGGCGGCGTCGGGTGTGGCGTCGTCGCCGTCGACGACGATCGTCGCCCCGTGGGCGAGCGCCGGCGACATGCACGCGCACGACATCAGTGCGGCGACCGCCGCGCAGATCTTTCCCCTTGCCATGGCCATCCCTGGCCCCGGTGATTACTCCAGCGGGCCTCAACCCACCATAGGGGAGGTCCGGCGGGGCCGGCAACCGCGGTGCGCCCGGGCGATCAGCCCGCGCGGACGCGGGCGGCCTCGATGACCTCCAGCGCCTCGGCCCGGTTCCCGAAGCCCCGGGTCGCCGTCTTCTTTCGCTCGAGCTGCTTGTAGACCTGGAAGAAGTGCTCGATCTCGTCCCGGAACTCGGGGCGCAGGTCGTGCACGTCGTGCGCGTGCGACCACGCCGGGTCGTTCTGCGAGACGCACAGCACCTTCTCGTCGGAGCCCTTCTCGTCGACCATGTAGAAGACCCCGATCACGCGCGCGCGGATGCGGCACCCGGGGAACGTCGGGTCCCCCACGAACACGAGTGCGTCGAGCGGGTCGCCGTCCTCCCCCATCGCGCCCTCGATATAGCCGTAGTCGGCCGGGTAGCTCATCGAGGTGAAGAGGCGACGGTCGAGGACGATGCCGCCGAGCTCCGGATCGAACTCGTACTTGTTGCGAGAGCCGGCCGGGATCTCGACGTACACGACGACATGGGCGGAGTCCACGGCGCCGAATATAGCCATCCCTAGAATCACGCGACCATGCCGGAGGACTGGCCAGAGCTGCGCGCCCTCGTACTCTGGGACATCGACGGGACGCTCGTCGACTCCGCGCCCTTCGGGCGCGATGCGTTCGTCGAGGCGTTCGAACGCGTGGTCGGGCGTCCGCCCGAGACGATCGTCCCGTTCGCCGGCCGCACCGACCTCGAGATCGCGGCCGACCTGCTCGAACGCTCCGGCGTGCGCTCGGACGACGGCGTGCTCGACGAGTTCCGCGCGGCGCTCGAGCACTCGATGGCGGCGCGGGCGGGCGAGCTGCGGCGGCGCGGGCGCGCCTACCCCGGGGCCCGCGAGGCGCTGGAGCGGCTCGCGGGCGAGCCCGGCGTCGTGCAGGGACTGCTCACCGGGAACATCCCCGCCAACGCCCGCGTGAAGCTCGCGGCGTTCGATCTCGATGGGCTGGTCGACTTCGAGATCGGCGGGTACGGGTCCGACCACAGCATGCGTGCCGAGCTGGTCGCGATCGCATGTGGCCGGGCCGCGCGCAAGCTCGGCGTGGCCGTCGATCCCGGGAGCGCCGTGCTGGTCGGCGACACCCCGCTCGACGTCGCGGCGGCGCGGGCGGGCGGCGCGCGGGCGGTCGGGGTCGCGACCGGTCCTTTCGACCGTGGCGCGCTCGAGGCCGCCGGGGCCGACGTCGTCCTCGACGACCTGCGCGATGCCGAGCGCGTCGTGGGCGCGGTCCTGGCCCGCTGAACCCTTCATCTTTCCGGCCCAGCGTCCGATTACTGATCAATGCGCCAAGGAGAGGGCGCCCGGTCCCTGTGGGACGTGATCCGCACGCTCTTCGCGCGGCGGCCCGATCCCTACGCCGGGAACGACGTGGACAACGCGCGCCGGCTGGGCGGGCTGATGTGGCTGATCTACGGCACGGTCGCCGCGATCGTGCTGGCGCTTGCCCCTCCCACCGGGCGCTACGCGCCCGCCGCCGCCGGGGTCGGGGCATTGATCGTGGTGCACTCGCTGCTGCGCGGCTATCGCTGGGTGACGCGGCCCGGCCCCGGGTTCGGCGCGCTGCTGGCGGGAAGCTACGTCGCGCTCGCGCAGCTCCCGGTCCTGCAGGCGCTCTCCGCAGACGGCGCATCCGCCTATCAGGAGCTGTACCTGCTGGTCGCGGTCTACACCGCCGCCGTGCACCCGCCGCGGCGCGTGGCCCCGTTCCTCGCCGCCGTCCTCGTCGCGGCCACCGTCCCTGTCCTGTATCGCGGCTGGACCTCCGAGTCCGGGCTCGAGCTGGCGGTGAGCATCCTGCTGTGGATCGCCCTCTCGGCGATGTCGATGATCCTGCTCGCCACGCTGCGCGCGCAGCGCCAGGCCCTGCGTGATGAGAGCGAGGTCGCGCAGGCGCTCGCGAACCAGGACGCGCTCACCGGGATCGGGAACCGGCGCCGCCTGATGGCAGACCTCGAGGCGATGCTGCCGGTGGCGAGCGAGCGCACCCCGCTGCTGCTCGCGGCGTTCGACCTCGACGGCTTCAAGTCGTACAACGACACCTACGGCCACCCCACCGGCGACTCGCTGCTGCGGCGCCTCGGCGAGCAGCTGCGCGACACGATGGCCGGCCGCGGGCACGCCTATCGCATGGGCGGCGACGAGTTCTGCATCCTCGCGCACGTCACCCCGTCGGATTCCGCTGCGGTCGTCGAACGGGCAGCAGCCGCGCTCTCCGAGCGCGGCGACAATTTTTCCGTGACGTCCTCCTTCGGCTGGGTGCTGCTGCCGCACGAGGAGGCAAACGACTCCTCCACCGCGATGCGGCTCGCGGACCGGCGCATGTACGCGCAGAAGAACCTCGGCCGCGCATCGGCGGCGGGCAAGCAGACGACCGACGCGCTGCTGCAGGTGCTGTCCGAGCGCTCGGCCGACCTGGGCAGCCACATGCACGACGTGATGGCGCTGTGCGCCGCGGTCGCGGCGCGCGTCGGCGTGACCCCCGAGGCGCGCGGCCCGCTGCTGCAGGCGGCGTCCCTGCACGACATCGGCAAGACGGCGATCCCGGAGTCGATCCTCGACAAGCCGGGCCCGCTCAACGCCGAGGAATGGGCCTTCATCCGCACGCACACCGTGATCGGGGAGCGCATCATGGCCGCCGCGCCCGCGCTCAAGGACGCGGCGAGGCTCGTGCGCGCGACCCACGAGCACTTCGACGGCACCGGCTATCCGGACGGCCTGGCCGCGGACGAGATTCCGCTCGGCGCGCGCATCATCGCGGTCTGCGACGCCTACGACGCGATGATCTCGAAGCGGCCGTACCGCACCCGCATGAGCCCGGAGGTCGCGATCGAGGAGATCCGCCGCTGCGCCGGCACGCAGTTCGACCCGCGCGTCGTGGAGGCCTTCGTCGCGGCGATCGGCGAGCGCGCAGCCGATGCCGCGCTCGGATAGCTTCTGCGTGTGACGGTTGTCGCCGAGCTAGATCTCCCGACCTTCGACTACACCGACCCGGACCTGCGGGGGGACCGCTTCCACGAGGTGATGAGCGACCTGCGTGCGCGGTCGTGGATCGCGTCGTCGGAGTTCGGCTACTTCGTGCTCGATCGTGAGGCTGCCGGCTTCTTCCTGCGATCGCGCAAGGCGGAGTTCCCCGGCGCCTACATGTTCGACCTGCTCGGGATCACCGAAGGTCCGCTGCGCAACTCGCTCTCGCGCAACATCCTCACGCTCGGCGGGGAGCAGCACGCGCGCCTGCGCTCGCTCGTGCAGCCCTCGTTCACGCCGAAGGCGGCCGATCGCTACCGGCCGGCGATGCGCCGGTTCCTCGCGCAACTGTGGGAGAACGTCGCCGGTCGCGGGGAGTGCGACTTCGTGCACGACTTCGCCAAGCCCTATCCGGCGCTGATGATCGCGACGGTCGTCGGCGCGCCGCTCGAGGACGCCGCCGATCTGCACCGGCTCTCCAATCTGCTCCAGCAGCAGTTCGACGCGATCGCCCTGATGACGCGCCGCGAGGAGCTCGAGCGGGCCGCCGAGGAATTCGACGCGTATGTCTGGAAGCTGGTCGAGGAGCGGCGCCGGTCGCCCGGCGAGGACCTCGTCTCCGAGCTGATCGCGGCCGAGCAGGCGGGCGACCGCCTGTCGGACGAGGAGTGCCAGGCGCTCACGCGCGACGTGCTGAACGGCGGCGTCGACACCACCCAGAGCCAGCTCTCGCACGGCATCCGGATGTTCGCCGACAACCCGGACCAGTGGGAGCTGCTCGCGCGCGACCCGGCGCTCGCCGCCCAGGCCGCGGAGGAGGTGCTGCGCTTCGAGCCGGTCGCGCCGTTCACGGCGCGGGTGATGCTCGATGACGTGGAGTTCCGCGACGTCCTCTTCCCGAAGGGCACCGTCGTGATCGCGTGTCAGTGGACCGCGAACCGCGAGGCCGAGGGCGACGAGGACCCCAACAGCTTCGACATCACATCCCCGCGGGGCGCCGCGAAGTCGCTCACGTTCGGCGCCGGCCCGCACTTCTGCCTGGGGTCGAACCTCGCGCGCGCCGAGCTGCAGGAGGGCCTCGCGTTCCTCGCGCCGCGCATGCCCGGGCTCGCGCTCGGCGGCGATCCGGTCTACGACACGATCACCGGCATCTACGGGATGCACTCGCTGCCGGTGCGCTGGTCGGCCTGACCTTCCCGAAGTAAACGACGGTTCAAAAGCGGCCCCGGCGGGTATGCCGACGCCGTCCACAGTCAGCGTCGGGAGGGGAGCATGGGGAGCAGGGTCGGTTTCCGCAACGTCGTCGCAGTCGCTTGGCTGCTGCTCGCGTTCGCCGCGCTCGCGCTCGCGGGCCGAGGCCCGGCCGGCGTCGCGGAGGCCCAGGTCACCGGCGCGCCCGGCGGCCTCCAGGCGACGATCCGGACCACCTCCCACGGCATCCCCCACATCGTGGCCTCGGACTTCCCCGGCCTCGGTTTCGGCTACGGGTACGCGGCGGCGAGGGCGAACATCTGCGTGCTCGCCGACATGTACGTCACGACGAACGGCGAGCGCTCGCGCTTCTTCGGCCCCGACGGCTCCTACTCGCAGGGCGGCAACGGGACCACCAACAACAACCTCGACAGCGACTTCTTCTACCAGCGCATCAAGGACAACGGCACGATCCAGAGGCTGCTCGCGCTCGACGCGCCGCGCGGGCCGCGGCCCGAGATCAAGCAGGCGGTGCGCGGCTACGTCGCCGGCTACAACAAGTGGCTCGCCGAGACCGGCGTCGACGACATCACCGACCCGCGGTGCCGCGGCGCGGAGTGGGTGCGCCCGATCACCGAGATGGACGCCTACCAGCGCTTCTACCAGCTCGGGCTGATCGCGAGCCAGGGCGTCGCGATCGACGGCATCGGCGGCGCGCAGCCGCCGGTCGGCGTCGGGCCCGACACCGCCGACCCCCGCCGAGGTCGACGACATGATCGGGCAGCTCGGCGAGCAGCTGCCGCTCGGGGGGATCGGCTCGAACGCCTACGGGCTCGGCCGCGACGCGACCGACAACGGCCGCGGCATGGTGCTCGGCAACCCGCACTTCCCGTGGGACGGCTCGGAGCGCTTCTTCGAGGCGCAGCTGACGATCCCCGGGCAGATCAACGTGAGCGGCGCGAGCCTGTTCGGCGTGCCGGTGATCAACATCGGCCACACCGACAACCTCGCGTGGAGCCACACGGTGTCGACCGCGTTCCGCTTCACGCCGTTCGAGCTGAAGCTCGTGCCCGGCTCGCCGACCAGCTACCTGTACGACGGCGAGGTCCGCCAGATGAAGGCCGAGGACGTGACCGTGCAGGCGAAGAACGCCGAGGGCAACCTCGAGCCGCGCACGCGCACGCTCTACTCATCGCACCACGGCCCGATCCTCACCTCGATCCTCGGGCTGCCGCTGTTCCCCTGGACCCCGGCGACCGCCTGGGCGATCGGCGACGCCAACGCCGGCAACTTCCGCTACCTGAACCACTTCTTCGAGGTCAACCAGGCGCAGGACGTCGACGAGCTCGACGAGGTGATCAAGCGCAACCAGGGCGTGCCGTGGGTCAACACGATCGCCGCCGACTCCGACGGCGACGCCTACTACGCGGACATCTCCGTGGTCCCGCACGTCACCAACGAGCAGGCCACGACCTGCAACACCGCGCTCGGCAACGCCACCTACCAGGCACTCGGGCTGCCGGTGCTCGACGGCTCGCTGTCGACGTGCGAGTGGGGCAGCGACCCCGACGCCGTGGAGCCGGGCATCTTCGGGCCCGTCGAACCTGCCGCAGCTGCGCCGGGACGACTACGTCCTCAACTCCAACGACAGCTACTGGATCTCCAACCCCGACCAGCCGCTGGAGGGCTTCGACCGCATCATCGGCGACGAGCGCACCGAGCGCTCCCTGCGCCAGCGCTCGGGCTTCGTGATGGCCGAGCAACGGCTCGCGGGCGTCGACGGACGGCCCGGCAACCGCTTCACGCGCGCCCAGCTGCAGGACATCGTGTTCGACAACCGCCAGTACGCGGGCGAGCTTTGGCGCGACGAGCTGGCGGCCTTCTGCGAGGCGACGCCGACGATGGTCGGGTCGAGCGGCCCGGTCGACGTGAGCGCCGCGTGCCCCGTGCTGCGCGCGTGGGACCTGCACGACGACCTCGACTCGCGCGGCGCGATCCTGTTCCGCAGGTTCGCAAGCCGCGCGCTCGGCGCCGTCCCGGTCGCCGGCACCCCGGGCCTCTACACCACGCAGTTCGACTTCGCCGACCCGGTGCACACGCCGTACGGGCTGAACATCGCCAACCCGGCCGTCGAGCAGTCGTTCGCGGACGCGGTCAGCGACCTGCGCGATGCCGGCATCCCGCTCGACGCGCCGCTCGGCGACTACCAGTACGAGCGCCGCGGCGCGGAGCGGATCCCGATCCACGGCGGTCCCGGCGGCGTCGGGGTGTTCAACGCGATCAACGTCGGCTGGACGGGCTCGGGCGCGGACCCCGGGTACAACAACGTGCCCCACGGCTCGAGCTTCGTGATGGTCGCCCAGTTCACCGGCGACGCCGACTGCCCGGTCGACACCCGCTCGATCCTCACGTACTCGCAGTCGACGAACCCGAACTCGCCGTACTTCGCCGACCAGACCCGGATGTTCTCGCACAAGCAATGGGTCGACGAGGCCTATTGCGAGGACGAGATCGCGGCCGACCCGAACCTCGAGGTGACGGAGATCGCGGAGCCCGGCGGCTACCCGCGCCCCAAGGGGGCAACCCCGCTGCGGGTCCCGCTCGTGCCCGCCTACCGCGAGTGCACGTCCCCCGACCGCTTCCACGGGCCGCCGCTCGCGTTCCCGTCGTGCGGGTCGCCGCACCAGGCGTCGTCCAACCTGACGGTCGGCTCACCGGACTCGAACGGGGCCGGCGCGAACTCGTCGGGCTTCGTGAAGCTGGGCGTGCAGGTCGGCGCGCCCGGTGCGCCCGACGACTCGGACGTGAGCATCGCCGCCGAGCTGACCGACGTGCGCTGCGCGGCCGCCGGGCCGACGTGCGGCGCGGCAAATGCCGCGGGCGGGAGCGACTACACCGGAGAGCTCCAGGCGAACATGCAGGTGCGCCTCACGGACAAGTTCAACGACGCCTCCGCGGGCGGGGGCACGGATCCGGCGACCGTGGTCGACTTCCCGTTCCCGGTGACCCTGTCGTGTGCCGGTACCGGCAGCACGGCCGTGGGCGGCACGTGTGCGATCGCCACCTCCGCGACCGCGGTGGTGCCCGGCTCCGTGCACGACGGCGACCGCGCGGTCGTGCAGGTCGGCCAGGTGCGGGTCTCCGACGGCGGGGCGGACGGCATCGCCGCCACCGCGGACAACGACCTGTTCGCGGTCCAGGGCCTGTTCGTTCCGTAGCGCCGGCCGCGGCGCCGCGACCTGCTGCAATAGCCGTGTGAAGCGTCACGTGATCGTCACGCTGGTCGCACTCGCGGCGCTCGTCGCCGGCGGGTGCGGCGACTCGGGCGATGACACGTCCCAGGCCGCGCCGACCGCCACGCAGCCCACCGCGGACACCGTCGACGTCCGCGTCGGCGACGCGACGGTGCGCGCCGAGGTCGCCGACGACGACGCCGAGCGCGCCCGCGGGCTGTCGGGCCGGGCCCGCCTCGCGCGCGACGCGGGGATGTACTTCGTGCTGCCGAGCACCTCCACGCGGTTCTGGATGAAGGGGATGCGGTTTCCGCTCGACATGGTCTGGATCCGCGGCGACCGCGTCGTCGACGTGAGCGCGCGCGTGCCCGCGCCGCGCCCGGGCACGCCCGAGTCGAAGCTCCCGATCTACTCCTCGTCGAAGCCGGCCGACCGCGTGCTCGAGGTCAATGCCGGCTGGGCGCGCGACAACGGGGTGCGGGCCGGCGACGAGGTGCGGCTGAGCGAGGCATCGCCCGGCTAGAGTGCCGCGGGTGTCGCCGCCGCCCGTCACTGTCTTCAGTCCGCAGCCGCTGCTCGGGGTGACGATCGAGCTCCGCGGAGAGGACCAGGACGACGTCCACATGCACCCGGCCGGCCAGGGCGTGTGGGTCGCGCGGATGGCGGCGGAGCTCCGGTCCCATCCGATCCTCTGCGGGTTCATCGGAGGCGAGACCGGCCAGGTCCTGCGGCCGCTGCTCGACGAGCTCGACGTCGAGCTGCGCCTGGTGAAGGCGAGCGCGACGACCGGCACCTACGTGATCGACCGCCGCAGCGGCGAGCGGAACATCATCGCCGGCGCGTGGGCCGACCCGCCCTCGCGGCACGAGGTCGACGACCTGTTCTCCGTCACGGTCGCGGCCGCGCTCGAGAGCGAGGTGCTGGTCGTGTGCGGGCCGACCCCGCCCGAGGCGATGCCGACGCAGATCTTCGGCGACCTCGTCGCCGACGCACGGGCCGGCGGCACCAAGACGATCGTCGACCTCTCGCCGCCGCGGCTCAACAGCGCGCTCGAGGGCCGGCCCGACTTCGTGAAGCTGGACGACTGGCAGCTGGCCGAGTACATCGAGGGCCCGGTGGACGAGCCCGGGCAGTTCCGCGACGCCGCGCAGCGCGTGCTCGAGGCGGGCGCCGGCTGCGTGATGGGCACGCGGGGCGGCGACCCCGCCCTGATCCTGACCCGCGAGAAGGCATGGGAGCTCGCGCCACCGCGCTTCGGCCGCGGAGCGGCGGAGGGGAGCGGGGACTCGATGGTGGGGGCGCTGGCGGCCGCGCTTGCGCGCGGGATGGAGTTCGAGGAGGCGCTGCGCGTGGGCGCCGCCGCGGGCGCGGCGAACTTCCTGCGCCACGGGCTCGGCACCGGGTCGCGCGACGTGATCTCCGATCTGCTGCCGCGCGTCGAGCTGCGCCCGCTGGACTGACTAGACCAGCGGCGCCGCCCAGGGCGGCGCGACGTCCTCGCCGGCCAGGATCGCGGCCGGCCCGTCGCTCGTGACCCAGCCCAGGTGCGGCCGCACGAGGTCGACCTCGGCGAGCCTGCTGAGCCCGTCGGACAGGCGCAGCGGCCGTCCGCCGTGCGAGGAGTGGGCGTCCGACCCGAGCAGGTGGACGAGTCCCTCCGCGGCGAGCGTCAGCAGGTAGTCGGAGGCCGGCCCCTCCGCGACCAGCGCGGCGGTGGCCTGCACCAGCGCGCCCATCTCCACGAGCGCCGCGAGCCGGTCGTGGAAGTCCACCCCGGGGTGCCGCTCCGGGTGCGCGATCACGCTGCGAAAGCCTCGTTCCTCCAACCTCAGCACCGCGTCCTCGAGGTGCTGGCTGAGCGGCCCCGGCCGCGGCTCGACCAGGAGCCAGCGGCCGTCTCCGAGCGCGACCCGTTCGAGCACCTCGTCGGAGAGCTCGTCCAGCATCGGCTCGGAGATCTCGCCGGCGGGCAGCACCCGCACGTCGATCCCCTGCCGCTCCAGCTCCTCGTTGACGGCATGGGCGCGTCCCTCGAGCTCGTGCGGATCGACCTTGTGGTCGGGGTGGATATGGGGCGTTCCGCAGACGAGCCTGATGCCGTCCGACTGCGCCACGCGCGCCATCTCGACGCTGTCGGCGAGATTGCGCGCGCCATCGTCGAGCTCGGGAAGGATGTGGCAATGGAGGTCGATCACTCGCTGCAGTATTCCTTGACGCTGCGTTAGTGTGCGCGCTCGATGGCGCGCGACCTCAAGCTCGGCCTCAACACCGGCTACTGGAGCGCCGGGCCGCCGCCCGGCGTCGAGGAGGCGATCGCCGAGGCGGACCGGCTCGGGTTCGACTCGATCTGGACGGCCGAGGCCTACGGCTCCGACGTGCTCACGCCGCTCGCATGGTGGGGATCGAAGACCAGGAACGTGCGGCTCGGCACCGCGATCATGCAGATGTCGGCGCGCCAGCCCGCGGCCGCCGCGATGGCGGCGATGACGATGGACCACCTCTCGGGAGGCCGGTTCGTGCTCGGCCTCGGCGTCTCGGGACCGCAGGTGGTCGAGGGCTGGTACGGGATGCCCTTCGAGAAGCCGCTGGCGCGCACGCGTGAGTACGTGAAGATCGTGCGCGACATCGTGGCGCGCGAGGGGCGCGTCACGAACGACGGTCCGCACTACCCGCTCCCCTACCCCGACGGGACCGGCCTCGGCAAGCCGCTGCGCTCGACGATCCACCCGGTGCGCACCGACATCCCGATCTTCCTCGGCGCCGAGGGGCCCAAGAACGTCGCGCTCGCCGCCGAGATCTGCGACGGATGGATGGCGCTGTTCTTCTCGCCGCGCAACCAGGACTTCTACCGCGACGCGCTCGCCGAGGGCTTCGCGCGCGAGGGCGCGCGCCGCTCCTGGGACGACTTCGAGGTGATGGCGACCGTGCCGGTGATCGTGCACGACGACGTCGAGCAGGCCGCCGACTTCCTGCGGCCGATGTACGCGCTCTACTTCGGCGGGATGGGCGCGCGCGGGCCGGAACTTCCACTACGACGTGGCGGTGCGGCTCGGCTACGAGGACGCGGCGAGCAAGGTCCAGGACCTCTACCTCGACGGCAAGAAGGACGAGGCCGCGGCCGCGATCCCGACCAGGCTGGTCGAGGACCTCGCCCTGATCGGGCCCGCCGAGAAGATCCGCGACGAGCTCGACGCGTGGCGCGAGTCGATCGCGACCACGCTGCTGATCGGCGGCGACGCGAACATGATCCGCCGCGTCGCCGAGCTGGTCAACGGCTAGCCAGCCGGCGCATCCGCCGGGGCGCCTCCGTGCGAACCTCCAGGTGTGAGCGCCTTTCCTCGACCGGTGGTGGTGATCAGCCGCTGCATCGACTTCGACTCCTGCCGCTACAACGGCCAGGTGATCCGCGCGAGCCTGCGTGAGGAGCTCGAGCCGCACATCGAGCTGCGGCCGATCTGCCCCGAGCTGGAGATCGGGCTGGGCGTCCCGCGCGACCCGGTGCGACTCGTGCGATCAGAGGACGGCCCGCGCATGGTGCAGCCCAAGACCGGGCGCGACGTCACGCGCAGCATGGAGGCCTTCTCGCGCCGCTTCCTCTCCGGGGTCGGGGACGCCGACGGCTTCATCCTCAAGAGCCGCTCGCCCTCGTGCGGCATCCGCAACGCGAAGCTGTTCCATTCCGAGGCCGAGGGCGCCGGGCACAGCAACGGCCCCGGCCTGTTCACGGGACGCGTGCTCGAGCGGTTCCCCTACGCGGCCGTCGAGGACGAGGGACGCCTCAACGACCTGCGCCTGCGCGACCACTTCCTGACCAAGCTCTGGGCGCTCGCCGGGCTCCGCGAGGTGGCGGACGCAGGCCCCGCCGCGCTCGTCGCCTTTCACGCCCGCAACAAGCTGCTGCTGATGGCGCACAACCAGACGCGCATGCGGGCGCTCGGACGCCTCGTCGCAGCAGGCCGGCACGACGCCGCGCCGGCGGCTGGTCGACTCCTACCGCGCCGGCCTGGGCGCCGCGCTCGCACGGCCTGCACGCGCCGGGTCGAACGTCAACGTGCTGATGCACGCGCTCGGATACGTGTCCGATCGCCTGAGCGCGCGCGAGCGCGAGCACTTCCTCGCCACCCTCGAGTCCTACCGGCAGGGCAAGGTCGCGCTGAGCGCGGCGAACGGCATCGTGGGCGCGTGGGGCGCGCGCTTCGAGGTGCCCTATCTCGCCGGCCAGACCTTCTTCGCGCCCTATCCCGCGGAGCTCGTGCGGCTGGAGCGCCCGCGGCGCCGGCAAGTCGCCTGACGGACCCCGGAATTTCCGCCGGAATCCGGGCCCGTGCCCTTCCATCCGGGCGCGTGTTGCGGGATCGTCCCAAGTGGAAACCGCCGGCTCCGGAGGGAGGTTGCGTTGGAATCTCGAGAGAGGGACGTCGTTCGCTCGCAACTCGAGAGCCTCGCCGACAAGGGAGTCACGATCGGGGCGATCGACTCACAGCTGAACCGCTTGACCCTGAGCATGGACGAGTACGACGAGATGTGGCTCTACGCCTGGTCACTGCTCGAAGGTCGCGCTTCGCGCGTGGTCGTGCAGGCAACAGGAGACTGGTACGGGTACGCGCCCGTCGAGGGGGGCTAGCGCCGACGACAGGCGGGCGCGCCTGCCCGGGAGAAGGCGCGCCGCCTGCGTTCCGTTCGGCTAACTTGAACTGAGCCCGGGCGGCAGGATGCCGTCCGCAACGCCCACCTCGTGGCCCGCCCGTTCCGCAGAAAGACCGTCCTCGGCTGCGCGCTCGCGCTCGTCTGCGCCTGCGCGACAGCCCTCCCGCCGGCCACGCCGGCCCGCGTCGCGCGGGGCACGCACAGCGCGGACGTGCTGGTGGGCACGGCGCGCGCGGACGTGCTCCGCGGCCTGCGCGGCGCCGACACGCTGCGGGGCAATGGGCGGCCGCGACCTCGTCTCCGGCGGCCACGGCCGGGATCGCCTCAGCGGCGGGAGCGGCAACGACCGCCTGTACGGCGGCCCCGGACGTGACCGGCTGACCGGTGGCGCCGGCGCCGACGCGCTGCGCGGCGGCGGCGGCGGCGACACGATCCGTGCGCGCGACGGCCGCCGCGACCGCATCGCGTGCGGCGCCGGCCGCGACACCGCGACGCTCGACGCGCGCGACGCGATCGCGGGGGCGACGACGGCCCGGCCCGACGGCGACTGCGAGACCGTGCGCCGTCCGGCGGCGCCCGACGCGTTCATGGTGGCGGCCGGGGACATCGCGGATTGCACCGCGGGGCCCGCGATCACGGCCGCGCTCGTGGACTCCCTGCCCGGGACCGTCGCGACCCTCGGGGACAACGCCTATCAGCGCGGGACCGCGGACGAGTTCGCGCGCTGCTACGAGCCGACCTGGGGAAGGCACAAGGCGCGCACCCGGCCGTCGGTGGGGAACCACGAGTACGGCACGCCGGGCGCCGCCGGCTACTTCGGCTACTTCGGCGCGGCCGCGGGAGAGCCGGGCAAGGGCTGGTACAGCTACGACCTCGGCGCCTGGCACGTCGTGGTGCTGAACAGCAACTGCACGCACGTCGGCGGCTGCGGGGCAGGATCGGCGCAGGAGCGATGGCTGCGCGCCGACCTGACCGCGAATCCGCGGCGTTGCACGCTCGCCTACTGGCACCACCCCGCGTTCAGCTCCGGGAACGCGCACGGTGGCTCCTCTGCCGTCGATCCCGCTCTTCAGGGCGCTGCGCGACCACCGGCGCCGAGCTCGTGCTGAGCGGCCACGATCACGACTACGAGCGCTTCGCGCCGCAGAGCGCCGCCGGCGCCGCGGACCCCGCGGGCGTGCGCCAGTTCGTGGTGGGGACCGGCGGCACCGGCCTGCGCCGGTTCGCGGACCCGCCACGGCCCAACAGCCAGGTGCGGATCGCGCAATCGCTCGGCGTCCTGCACCTGCGTCTCGCCGACTCCGCCTACGAGTGGCGTTTCGTGCCCCAGCCCGGCAACCCGGCGAAGGACTCGGGCCGCGCGAGCTGCGATGCTAGCCGTTCGGTAGGCTCCCCGCAGCCCGAGTTCCCGCCGCAAAGCGACAAGGAGACCTGAGTTCATGCCTGAAGCAGTGATCGTCGACGCCGTCCGCACCCCCATCGGCCGCGCCTTCAAGGGCCAGCTGGCCGGGCTCCGGCCCGACGACACCGGGGCCTTCGTGATCGACCAGCTCCTCGAGCGCAACGCCGGCGTGAAGCCGGAGTCGGTCGAGGAGGTGATCGCCGGATGCGGCCTCCCGCAGGGCCTTCAGGGGTTCAACATCGGCCGCATCATGGTGCTGCTCTCCGAGCAGCTCCCCGACTCCGTCAACGGCGTCACGGTCTCGCGCTACTGCGCGTCGAGCCTCGAGGCGATCCGGCAGGCGTCCAACGCGATCCGCGCGGGCGAGGGCGACACGTACATCGCCGCCGGCGTGGAATGGGTCAGCCGCTACAACGAGCGCCAGGAGGCGGCCGGCCTCGCGGACCAGAACGAGAAGCTCCAGGGCAAGAACGGCCAGCCGGACGCGTACATCGCGATGGGCGTGACGGCGGAGAACGTCGCGGACAAGTGGGAGGTGAGCCGCGCCGACATGGACAAGTACGCGCAGCGCTCGCAGGAGCTCGCCGTGGCGTCGCAGGAGTCCGGCTTCTTCGACCGCGAGATCGTGCCGGTCACGCTGCCCGACGGGACGGTCGTCGCGAAGGACGAGGGCCCGCGCGCCAGCTCGACGCTCGAGAAGCTCGCCGAGCTGAAGCCCGCGTTCCGCGAGGACGGCAAGGTGACGGCCGGCAACTCGTGTCCGCTCAACGACGGCGCCGCCGCCGTCCTGCTGATGTCCGACACGAAGGCGAAGGAGCTCGGCCTCACGCCGCGCGCGCGGATCGTCGCCTCGGCGACCGCCGCGCTCGAGCCGGAGCTCATGGGCGTCGCCCCGATCGGCGCCATCAAGAAGGTCCTCGAGCGCGCCGGCATGAAGATCGACGACGTCGACGTCGTCGAGCTGAACGAGGCGTTCGCCGCGCAGGTGATCCCGATCATGAGCGAGTGCGGGATCCCGCTCGAGAAGATGAACCCGCACGGCGGCGCGATCGCGCTCGGCCACCCCTTCGGCATGACCGGGGCGCGGATCATGACGACGCTGCTGAACGACCTCGAGTCCGACGACAAGACGATCGGGCTCGAGACGATGTGCGTCGCCGGCGGCCAGGGCCAGGCGACGATCGTCGAGCGGTTGAACTAGCCGCCGGCGGGGGAAAGATACTGGCGGGCAGCGCGCGGGCCCGCTATGAATGGAACAGGTGCGCCCAGCCCAGGAGGGGCTCGGCCACCCCTGTCACGGAGGACTCTTGGTTCGCACGCACCACACGTACGGGCGCCGTATCGCGGCTGCCCTGATCGCCCTTTTCGTGATCGTGCCCGCGGCCGCCCAGGCCCGGCCGCGCGCGACGGCATCCGACGACAGGATCTCCGGGACCGCGCGGGCCGACGTGATCATGGGCCGCGGCGGCGACGACGTGCTCTCGGGGCGCGGCGGTCCCGATCGCCTGCTCGGAGGAGGCGGCGACGACACGCTTCGCGGCGGGCCGGGCCGCGACCGGCTCTGGGGCGGCCGGGGCGACGACCTCTTGCGCGGCGACGGCGGCTCCGACGTCCTCAACGGCGGCCCCGGCGACGACCGCATGCGCGCCCGGGACGGAATCCGCGACCGGGTGGTCTGCGGAGGCGGCCGGGACGTGGCCGTCGTGGACAGCTTCGACGTGGTGCTCGGCTGCGAGCGGGTGCGCCGGCCGGCACCGATCGCAAAGGCTCCGATCACCGGCACCGCGGTGCCGGCGCCCCTGCCCGACCCGGGGCCCGCGGCGGGCGACCCGCCGCCCCCCGACCCGGGGCCCGATCCCCCGCCCGATCCCGACCCGGACCCGGACCCGGACCCCGATCCCGACCCCGATCCCGACCCGGACCCCGATCCCCAGCCGGAGGTCGCCCAGCTGCTGGCCGCCGGCGACATCGCGGACTGCTCGCCGGGCGCGGAGGCGACGGCCACGCTGCTCGACGACCTGCTCGGCACGGTCGCGCCGCTCGGCGATCTCGCATACGACAACGGCTCGGCGGAGGACTTCGCGAACTGCTACGACCCGACCTGGGGCCGCCACCGGGAGAGGACGCGTCCCGCGATCGGCAATCACGAGTACCGCGCGGAGCGCGCGGCCCCGTATTTCTCGTACTTCGGCGAGGCGGCCGGCGATCCGCTCCAGGGCTACTACAGCTACGACCTCGGCGACTGGCACGTGGTGGTGCTCAACAGCAACTGCGACGAGGTTCCCGGCGGGTGCGACGAAGGCTCGCCGCAGGTCGAATGGCTGCGAGCGGACCTCGCCGCGCACCCCTCGGTCTGCACGGCCGCCTACTTCCACACGCCGCGCTTCAGCTCGGGCGAGAAGCACGGCAACGACCCGATGACACGCAGCTTCTGGCAGGCGCTGTACGAGCACGGCGCGGAATTCGTGATGAGCGGCAACGATCACGACTACGAGCGTTTCGCACCGCAGACGCCCGACGGTTTCGCGGACTCGTGGGACGGCATCCGCCAGTTCGTCGTGGGGACGGGCGGGCGCTTCCTGCGCCCGGTCGCCACCAAGCCTGAGCCGAACAGCGAGGCACTCGACAACAGCACGTTCGGCATCCTCCGGGTCGACCTGCTGTCGTGGGGCTACGAGTGGGAGTTCGTGCCGGTCGCCGGCGGAACGTTCACCGACTCCGGCGTGACGGCCTGCCACTAGCGGTTAGGGTTTGCGCGGGCGGCGCCACCGCCCGACGATGGAGGCCTCCACCTCAACCCACGCCGTCGTACCGGCCGAGCGGCAGATCACGGTCGCGGGGTTGCGCACGCGGCTCCTCGAAGCGGGACCGCCCGGCGCATCCGAGGCGGTGGTGTTCGTGCACGGCAACCCGGGGTCGTCGCGCGACTGGGAGGAGCTGATCGGACACGTCGGGACCTTCGCGCGCGCGCTCGCATTCGACATGCCCGGATTCGGACGCGCCGACAAGCCGCCGGACTTCGATTACTCGGTGCCCGGCGAGGTGCGGTTCCTCGACGCCGCGCTCTCGGAGCTCGGCGTCGAGCGGGTGCACCTCGTGCTGCACGACCTCGGCGGCCCCTGGGGCATGGAATGGGCGGCGAGCCATCCGGATCGGGTCGCGAGCGTCGTTGCAATCACCACGGGGGCGTTCATCGACTACCACTGGCACATCATCGCCCGCGTCTGGCAGACGCCGGTGCTCGGCGAGCTGTTGATGGCGACCACGACCCGGACGACATTCCGCACGCTCACCAACCTCGGCCGGAAGCGGAAGCTGCCACGCGAATTCCTCGACGCGATGTACGACAACTTCGACCGCTCGACCAGGCGGGCCGTGCTGAAGCACTACCGCGCGGAGTCGAATCCGCGGCCCGCCGCGCGCCGCCAGGCCGATGCGGTGCGCCCGTACGACATTCCCGCGCTCGTGGTGTGGGGCGCCGACGACCCCTATCTCGGGCTCCACCTCGCCGAAGCCCAGAAGCAGGCCTTCCCGAGCGCCCGCATCGTGGTGCTCCCGGACAGCGGGCACTGGCCTTTCATCGACAACCCCACAGAGGTCGGCGCGCAAGTGCTCCCTTTCCTGCGCGAGGCGACCGGAGCTCCCAAGGAGACGTGATGGCTGACAACGTGAACCGTAGATACGTGCTGCGCGAGCGGCCCAGCGGCCGCATCGACGACTCGACCTTCGAACTCGTGGAGGAGGCCGTGCCCGAGCCCAGGGCCGGCCAGGCCCTTGTGCAGAACCTCTACGTGTCGGTAGATCCCACCAACCGCGCGTGGATCGGCGCGGAGCCGACCTACCTTCCGCCCGTCGGCATCGGCGAGTGCATGCGCAGCGTCGGCCTCGGCCGGGTGATCTCCTCCGACGACGAGACCTATCCGGAGGGCTCGCTCGTGACAGGGCTCACCGGCTGGCAGGACTACGTCGTCACCGGCGAGGGCGAGATCCCGCTGACCCCGGTCCCCGGGGACACCGGCCTGCCGATCGAGTGCATGCTGGGCGCGCTCGGCCTCACCGGCGTCACCGCGTACTTCGGGCTGCTCGAGATCGGCAGGCCGAAGGAAGGCGAGACCGTGGTCGTGTCCGCGGCGGCGGGCGCGGTGGGCTCCGTGGTGGGCCAGATCGCGAAGCTCAAGGGCGCGCGTGCGGTCGGCATCGCGGGCGGCGCCGAGAAGTGCGCGTGGCTGGTCGACGACCTCGGGTTCGACGCGGCGATCGACCGCCACGACTCCGGATGGAGGCAGCAGCTGCGCGAGGCCTGCCCGAACGGCGTCGACGTCGACTTCGAGAACGTCGGCGGCGAGATCATGCGCGAGGTGTTCGGAAGGCTCAACCTGAACGCGCGCGTGGCCCTTTGCGGGCTGATCTCCGAGTACAACGCGGACGAGCCGGAGCCCGGCCCCTCGCTGCGGCGCGTGCTCACGAACCGCGTGACGATCCAGGGCTTCATCATCCTCGACTACTTCGGGCGCTTCCCGGAGGCGATCGCGCAGCTCGGCCAGTGGGTCGCGGAGGGAAAGGTGAAGGACAGGCACACGGTCGTGGACGGCCTCGAGAAGGCGCCGGACGCGGTGAACATGCTGTTCGACGGCGACAACGTGGGGAAGCTGATCGTCAAGATCTAGGTGTGGGCGAAGCCCACTCGATGTTCAGGCGTCGGTCGCCGCGCACTTCGATCCATGCGATGGGCGGCGTAGGCTGACATGAGATGAACGCCGGCGACTCATCCATCATCGCACCGCGCAACCGGGCGGCCGGCATCCTGGTCGCGGCGCTCGCCGTGGCGGCGACGACGCTGATCGTCTACCCGCTGAAGGAGATCGCACCGGCGCTGTCGCTCGGCGTCGTCTATCTGCTGGCGGTGCTCCTGGTCGCGACTCTGTGGGGTGCGTGGCTCGGAATCGCCACAGCGGTCGCCAGCGCGCTCGCGTTCAACTTCTTCCACATCGAGCCGACCGGCCGCTTCACGATCGCGGAGGGCGAGCACTGGGTGGCGCTTGGCGTGTTCTTCGTCGCGGCACTCGTCGCGAGTGAGCTCGCGCAGCGCGCACGCCAGCAGGCGCAGTGGGCGGACGAGCGTCGTCGCGAGGCCGACCTCGCCGCCGAGATGGCCCGCCTGCTGTTGCGCGCCGAGAACCTCGACGGCGCGCTCGCGACCGTCACGCACCGCATCGCGACGACGCTCGGACTTCCCTCCGCCGCGATCGAGCTGCGGGCCGTGGACGGGGACCCCCGCCGTCTCGCTTTCCCACTGCGCGAGGGCGCGCGGCAACTCGGCACGCTGCTCGTGCCCACCGACCTTCCAGAGGCGACCCTTGCGCGGCTCCAAGAACGGGTGGTTCCCTCTCTCGAGGCGCTGCTGGGCGCGGCGATCGAGCGCGACGAGCTGCTCTCCAACCGCGTCGAGGCCGCTGCGCTGCGCCGTACCGATGTGCTGAAGACGGCCCTTCTGCGAGCCGTCTCGCATGACCTGCGCTCGCCGCTCACGGCAATCCTGAACGCCGCGGGACCGCTCCAGAGCGGCTCCATCACCGACGAGGAGCGGAGCGAGCTGGCGGCGGTGATCACGCAGGAGACCCAACGCCTGTCCCGTTTGATCGACAACCTGCTCGACCTGTCGCGGCTGGAAGCCGGGGCCGCGGAGCCGCAGCCGGACTGGTGTGACCTGCGCGAGGTGATCCACTCGGCGGTGGAGGAGCTCGGGCTGCCGGACGACACCTTCCATCTACAGCTCGCGCAGGAAATCCCCCTGATCAAGGCCGACCCCTCGCAGCTGCAGCGGGCGTTCGTGAACCTGCTCGGCAACTCGGCGCGCTACTCGGGCGGCCATCCCGTCCTGGTGCGCGCCCAGCCGCTGCACAACCGCGTGATGGTGCGCGTCGTGGACCGCGGACCAGGCATCCCGCCGGCACAGCAGGAGCGCGTGTTCGAGCCCTTCTACACGGCGGGCACGCGACGCACGGGACACCGCGGGTCGGGGCTCGGCCTCGCGATCGTGCGGGGGTTCATCGAGGCGAACGGAGGCCGTGTGTGGGTCGAGTCCCTGCCGCACCAGGGCACGACCTTCGCGCTCGAGCTGCCGCTGGAGCAGGCGACCGGCGCCGAGTCTCCGGCGCCGGCGCCCACGCCCGCCGGCACGACGTGACGGCGTCGCGTGGACGCGTCCTCGTCTGCGACGACGAGTCGCAGATCCTGAGAGCGCTGCGCGTGGTGCTGCGCGAGGCCGACTACGACGTCGTGCCGGCCTCGACCGCGGCGGAGGCGCTCGACCTCGCGGCGGTCCAGCGCCTCGACGCGGCGATCGTGGACATCATGCTTCCCGACGGGGACGGCGTCGAGGTCGCCCGCCAGATCCGCGAGTGGTCCCCGATCCCGATCCTCGTGCTGTCCGCGATCGGCGAGGAGGACGAGAAGGTGCGCGCGCTCCAGGCGGGCGCGGACGACTACGTGACCAAGCCGTTCGGGCCCAAGGAGCTGGTCGCCCGCCTCGAGGCCGCGCTGCGGCGGGCTGCGCCGTCGGGCGAAGAGCTGCCCGTGATCGAGGCGGGCGACCTTGCGCTCGACGTGGCCGCGCACGTCGTTCGCCGGCGCGGTGTCGAGGTGCATCTCACCCCCACCGAGTTCGGGCTGCTCAAGGCGTTGATGGTCAACCAAGGCAGGCTGATGACCCATGCCGCCCTGCTGAAGGACGTGTGGGGGCCCGCCTACGTCGAGGACGTCGCGACCCTGCGCACCCACATGGCGAACCTGCGCCGGAAGGTGGAGCCGCGCAAGGGGCCGCACCACATCCACACCGAGCCGGGCGTGGGCTACCGCTTCAGCTCGTAGCGGCGGGCGGCCTCCAGGCCGATCTTGACGACATCTTGACGCGACGCGCCGAACCTTCACGGATGCTTCACGGGCGAGGGACGACCCTGTTGGGCATGTCCCGCGTCGCGACGACCAGGTGACCTTCTCCGGCGTCATCGCGGCCGCCGGCTTCTCCGGCGACATCCTGTCGGTCGCGATCGCGCTCGCGGTGTTCGCCGTGATCCTGCTCACGATCGAGGTGCTCGACCGCATATGAGCGCCGCGGAGCTGTTCGGCCTGATCGTCTCGCTGCTCGTCTTCGCCTATCTCGTCTACGCGCTGGTGCGCGGAGAGAAGCTCTAGGCCCGGTCGTGACGGCCCAGGCCTGGCTTCAGATCGCCTTCTACGCGGCCGTGCTGACGGCGCTCACGCCGCTGCTCGGCGCCTACATGGCGCGCGTCTACCAGGGCGAGCACGTCGCGCTTGCGCGCGTGCTGGGACCGGTCGAGCGCCTGACCTACCGTGCGCTCGGCACGAACCCCGCGCGCGAGCAGAGCTGGAAGAGCTACGCGCGCACGACGGTCGTGTTCTCGGCGCTGTTCTGGGTGGCGCTGTACGTGATCCTGCGCGCGCAGGGGATCCACTTCTTCAACCCGACCGGTTTCAACGCGGCGCCGTGGGACGTCACCTTCAACACGACGTCCTCGTTCGTCACCAACACCAACTGGCAGTACTACGGCGGCGAGACGACGATGTCGTACCTGTCGCAGATGGCCGGCCTGGCGGTGCAGAACTTCGTGTCGGCCGCGGTCGGCATGGCCGTGCTGGCGGCGATGATCCGCGGCTTCGCGCGGCGCAGCGCGGACACGCTCGGCAACTTCTGGGTGGACGTGACGCGGTCGCTGCTCTACATCCTGCTGCCGCTGTCGTTGATCGGCGCGCTCCTGCTCGTCTCCCAGGGCGTGGTGCAGACGCTCGCCGGGCCCACCGTCCTTCACGACGGCGATCGGCGGCGAGCAGACGCTGGCGCTCGGCCCGGCCGCCTCGCAGATCGCGATCAAGCAGCTCGGCACCAACGGCGGCGGCTTCTTCAACACGAACTCGGCGATGCCGTTCGAGAACCCGACCCAGCTCGCGAACTTCATCGAGGTGCTGTTCATCCTGCTGATCCCGGCGGGGCTGACGGCGACCTTCGGGCGGATGGTCGGCAGCCGCCGCCAGGGCTGGACCCTCTACTCGGCGATGCTGGCGATGTTCATCGCCGGCGTGGTGATGGCCTACCCGGCCGAGCAGCACGGGTCGCCCGTGCTCCGCGACGCGGGAATCGAGATGAGCGCCACCGACGGCAGCACGGGCGGAAACCTGCAGGACGCCGAGCAGCGCAACGGGATCGCCAACTCGGCGCTGTGGGCAACCGCGACGACGGACGCGTCCAACGGGTCGGTCAACTCCGGCCACGAGGCCTACACCGGCATCGGCGGCTTGGTGCCGCTCGCCAACATGGCGACCGGGGAGGTGATCTTCGGCGGGGTCGGCTCGGGCCTGTACGGGATGCTGCTGTTCGTCCTGCTGACCGTCTTCATCGCCGGGCTGATGGTGGGCCGCACGCCCGAGTACCTGGGCAAGAAGGTCGAGGCGAGAGAGATGAAGCTCGTCGTGATCGGGACCGTCTTCGTGCCGATCGCCGTGCTGGCCTTGACCGCGCTCGCGATCGCAAGCAAGTACGGCGCGCCCTCGATCTTCAACAGCGGCCCGCACGGGTTCTCCGAGACGCTGTACGCCTACACGTCGCAGACGAACAACAACGGCTCGGCGTTCGCCGGCTACACCGGCTTCGTGCAGCCGAATGCGCCCGGCAACGCCGGCGCCTTCGGGATCACCTTCGCCGATCTGATGGGCGGCCTCGCCATGCTGCTGGGGCGGTTCGTGCCGCTGCTGGCAGCGCTCGCCGTGGGCGGCTCGCTGGCGAAGAAGCGCATCACGCCCGCCGGCCCGGGCACCTTCCGCACCGACTCGCCCGTGTTCGTCGTGCTGCTGATCGGCGTCGTCGTGCTCGTCGCCGCCCTCACGTTCCTGCCCGCCTATGCCCTCGGGCCGTTGACCGAGGGCCTCACCACCCAACTGTTCTGAGATGAGCTACCTGCGCAGAGACCTCGTCGCCTCGATCGTCGCGGTGGTCCTCTCCACCGTGGTATTCGGGCTCCTGTATCCGCTGTTCGTCACCGGTGTGGCCCAGGTGCTGTTTCCGGACAAGGCGGACGGTAGCCGCATCGAGCGCGACGGGAAGGTCGTCGGCTCGAGCCTGATAGCGCAGGACTTCCGCGGTGACCGCCGCTACTTCCAGCCGCGCCCCTCGCAGACCGACTACGCCGCGAACGCGACCGGCTTCCTGAACCAGGGCCCCAACCAGCAGGAGCTGTCCGACCTCACGAAGCAGCGGATCGCGGAATTCCTCTCACTGGAGCGCCCCTTCACACCGGGACTGACGACGGGGCGAATACCCGTCGACGCCGTCACGAACTCCGCCTCCGGCGTCGATCCCCACATATCCGAGGCCAACGCGCGCATCCAGGCGAACCGCGTCGCGCGGGTGCGTCGCGTCCCGCTCGAGCGCGTCAGGACGTTGATCGACGACAACACGGACGGGCGCTTCGCCGGCTTCCTGGGCGAGCCCGGCGTGAACGTGCTCGAGCTGAACCTCGCCCTCGACAAGGAGTTCCCGCCCGCATGACCGAGACCAAGTCGCGCTCGCTGTTCGATCCCGTGATCATGTGGCCCGCGCTGGTCGCATCGCTGCACAAGCTGGACCCGCGCGTCCAGTTCCGCAACCCGGTGATGTTCGTGGTCGAGATCGGCGCGGTGATCACGACGGGCGGCTGGCTGATCCAGGTGTTCGGCGGCCCGCCGCTGGGCGGTGGAGACGAGCCGGCCTGGTTCACCTTCACCGTGGCGCTGTGGCTGTGGCTCACCGTCGTGTTCGCGAATCTGGCCGAGGCGCTGGCCGAGGGCCGGGGAAAGGCACAGGCCGCGAGCCTGCGCGCGATGCGCACCGAGACGGTCGCGCATCGCGCCGACGGCCGGGAGGTCGCCGCCTCGGAGCTCCTCCGCGGCGACGTGGTGGTCGTCACGGCCGGCGAGGTGATCCCGGGCGACGGAACCGTGATCGAAGGCATCGCCTCCGTCGACGAGTCCGCGATCACGGGCGAGTCGGCTCCCGTGATCCGCGAGGCCGGCGGCGACCGCTCGGCGGTCACGGGCGGCACGCGTGTGCTGTCGGACCGGATCGTGGTCGAGATCACGCAGGAGCCGGGGAGGAGCTTCCTCGAGCGCATGATCGGCCTCGTCGAAGGCGCGGCGCGCCGCAAGACGCCGAACGAGGTCGCGCTCAACATCCTGCTGGCCGGCCTCACGATCGTGTTCCTCTCCGCTGTCGTGACCCTGCGCCCGTTCGCCGATTACGCGAACACGGACGCATCGATCGCGACGCTGATCGCGCTGCTCGTCGCGCTGATCCCGACGACGATCGGCGCGCTCCTGTCGGCGATCGGCATCGCGGGCATGGACAGGCTCGTGCGCCGCAACGTGCTGGCCCTGTCGGGGCGCGCGGTCGAGGCCTCCGGCGACGTGGACGTGCTGCTGCTCGACAAGACCGGCACGTTGACCCTCGGCGACCGGCAGGCCGTCGAGTTCGTGCCGATGCCGGGCGTACCCGAGAACGAGTTGGTCGAAGCCGCGCAGATGGCCTCGCTGGCGGACGAGACGCCGGAGGGCCGCTCGATCGTCGTGCTCGCCAAGCAGTACGGGATCCGCGAGCGCCACTTCGACCCCAGCGCCAAGTTCGTCCCCTTTAGCGCCGAGACGCGCATGAGCGGCGTGGACCTGAACGGCGATCGCCTGCGAAAGGGCGCGGGCGACGCGATCGCGAAGCACATCACCGCCGAAGGCGGCCAGGCGCCCCCGGAGCTGCAATCCGAGCTCGAGCGGATCGCGAGCGAGGGCGGCACGCCGCTCGCCGTCTCGCGCAACAGCCAGGTGCTCGGCGTCATCTACCTCAAGGACGTGGTCAAGGAGGGAATGAGCGTGCGCTTCGACCAGCTCCGTGCGATGGGCATCCGCAGCGTCATGATCACCGGCGACAACCCGCTGACAGCGAAGAAGATCGCGGAGGAGTCCGGCGTCGACGACTTCCTCGCGGAGGCGACGCCGGAGCGCAAGATGGCGCTGATCAAGCAAGAGCAGGAGCAGGGCCGGCTCGTGGCGATGACCGGGGACGGGACCAACGACGCACCGGCCCTCGCCCAGTCCGACGTCGGCGTGGCGATGAACACCGGCACGCAGGCCGCCCGCGAGGCGGGGAACATGGTCGACCTCGACTCGAACCCGACGAAGCTGATCGAGATCGTCGAGGTCGGCAAGCAGCTGCTGATCACGCGCGGCGCGCTCACGACCTTCTCGATCGCGAACGACGTCGCCAAGTACTTCGCCATCCTCCCCGCGATCTTCGCGAGCACCTACGCCGCAGCCGGCAGCGACACGGGGCCGCTCGACAAGCTGAACGTCATGTCCCTCGGCACGCCCGAGTCGGCGATCATCTCCGCGATTGTCTTCAACGCGCTGCTGATCCCGCTGCTGATACCGCTCGCGTTGCGAGGTGTCCGGTACCGGCCGATCGGCGCCACCGCGCTGCTGCGGCGCAACCTCCTGGTCTACGGGCTCGGCGGGCTGATCACGCCGTTCATCGGGATCAAGCTCGTCGACCTGCTCGTCCACAACCTGCTCGGCGCATAGGCTGAACCGGCGATGGCCGGCCGTCACAAGATCTTCCTGGGCATGGCCGCGGGCGTCGGCAAGACGTACCGCATGCTTCAAGAGGGGCAGGCCGAGGCGGAGTCCGGGCGCGACACCGTGATCGGCTTTATCGAGACACACGGCCGCGAGGAAACCGCGGCGATCGCAGCGGGCCTCGAGGTCGTCCCGCGCCGCCGCTTGGACTACCGCGGCACCACGCTCGAGGAGATGGACCTGCCCGCGCTGCTCGCGCGCCGGCCCGGAGCTCGCCCTGATCGACGAGCTCGCCCACACGAACGCGCCCGGGCTCGAGCATCCGAAGCGCTACGAGGACATCGAGGACGTGCTCGAGGCGGACATCGACGTCTTCTCCACGGTGAACGTGCAGCACCTCGAGAGCCTCAACGACCAGGTCGCCGAGCTGACCGGCGTGCGCGTGCGCGAGACGGTCCCCGACGAGGTCCTCTCGCGCGCCGACGAGGTCGTGCTGCTCGACCTCACTCCGGAGGCGCTGATCTCGCGCTTGCGCGAGGGCAAGGTGTACAAGCCGGAACGGGTCGCGGCCGCGCTCGGCGGCTTCTTCAAGGTCGAGAACCTCCAGGCGCTGCGCGAGGTCGCGCTGCGCCAGGTAGCGGAGGACGTGGAGGCGAAGCGCCTAGTGCGGGACACCTTGTTCGAGCGCGAGGAGCGGCTGTTCGGCTCCGCCGCCGCCGCCGATCGCGGAGCGGCTGCTCGTGCTCGTCCCGCTCGACGCCCGCGCCGAGCCCGTCGTGCGGCGCGCATGGCGCTCGTCGCAGCGGCTCGCCGCCGACCTCGACATCCTCATCGTGCGCGATCCCGAGTCGGAGCCCTCGGCGGCGGAGCGCGAGCAGCTCGAGCGCCTGCGGCGCCTCGCGTCCGTGCTCGGCGCGGCGCTCTTCGTGGAAACCGGCGAAGACGTCGCCCGCGTGGCCGGCCGCGTCGCGCGGGAGCGCGGCACGACGTACATCCTGATGGGCCGGCCGCGGCGCGGCCGCGGACTCGGCCGGCTGCGTGACCCGCTGCCGATGCGGCTGCTGCGAGAGCTGCCGGACGTGGACGTGCGGGTGCTCGCGGACCGGCCGTCGAGCTGACGGTGGTACAACTCGCCCCGTGGCGACGCTGCCGCCCGGTTCACGGGTTCCCGGACCGATCAACGCGTTCTCGTTCACGCGCGATCCGGTCGGCTTCCTCGAGCGCCAGCGCCGGCGCTACGGCAACGCGTTCAGCATCAACTTCCCCGGCTTCGGCCGGATGGCCTACTTCGCGGACCCGGAGCTGGTCAGGCAGGTGTTCACGGGCGACCCGCGCGCGCTTCACGCCGGCGAGGCGAACGGGCGCGCGCTCGAGCCCGTGCTCGGGAAGTTCTCGCTGCTGACCCTCGACGAGGACGACCACATGCGTCAGCGCAAGCTGCTGCTCCCGCCGTTCCACGGCGAGGCGGTACGACGGTACGGCGACCTCATCGAGGAGATCGCCGCGCGCGAGATCGAGCGCTGGCCGATCGGCGTGCCGTTCGGCCTCCGGCCCCGGATGCAGGCGATCACCCTCGACGTGATCCTGCGCGCCGTGTTCGGGATCCGCGGCGAGCAGCGCCTCGCGCAGTTCCGCGCGGTGCTCCCCCGCCTGACCGAGGCGAGCGGAGTCGTGATGTGGCTTCCCTTCCTGCGCCGCAACCTCGGGCCCTGGAGCCCGTGGGTGCGCTTCCAGCGGGTGCGCCGCGCGGTCGACGACCTCGTCTACGACGAGATCCGCCTCAGACGTGCGGACCCCGACGCCGGCGCGCGCGACGACATGCTCTCGCTGCTGCTGCAGGCCCGCCACGAGGACGGCAGCGCGATGAGCGACCAGGAGTTGCGCGACGAGCTGATCACGCTCCTGACCGCGGGCCACGAGACCAGCGCGACCGCGCTCGCGTGGGCCTTCGAGCGGCTGCTGCGCACGCCGCAGGCGCTCGAGCGCCTGCTCGACGACCTCGACGACGACACATACATGGACGCCGTCGTGAAGGAGACGCTGCGCGTGCGACCGGTCGTGATCGACGTCGCGCGCGTCGCCAAGGCCGACATGCGGATCGGCGGCTGGGACGTGCGCGCGGGGACGGTGGTCGTGCCCGCGATCGCGCTCGTGCAGATGCGGCCGGACCTGTTCCCGGAGCCGCAGGCGTTCCGTCCCGAGCGCTTCCTCGACGCGCAGCCGCACGCCTATACGTGGATCCCGTTCGGGGGCGGGGTGCGGCGCTGCATCGGCGCCGCGTTCGCGCAATACGAGATCCGCACCGTGCTGCGGACGGTCCTGCGCGGCGTGCGGCTGAAGGCCCCCGACCCGGCCCCCGAAGCGCAACGGAGCCGCCACGTGACGCTCGTCCCCGGCGGCGAGACCACGGTGGTCGTGGAGCGCCGTGTGGACACCGCGTCCAACGGGACACGGGTGCAATTGTCCACCGGGGCTTGAAACTTACCCCGCGGTCAGTAATACTCCCGCCCGCCCGACGAGCCCTTGGGAGGGGAGAATCGGTTGACAGCAGTGCCATACATCCATTGCCCCGCATGCCGCCTGACGGTGTACGGCGGCATTGCATACAGGGATCGCAAGGAATGCCCACGGTGTGGCACGGAGATGTCCGAGCGCCCGAGCCCGCTCTTCCGCTCGCTGAGACTGGACCGCGGGCTCGCGCGACCTGCCGCCGGCGCCGACGAGGACGACGCGGCGCCGCGCGGCCTCAGCGCCGCGGCCTGAGCCGCCCGCCCGATCGAGCAGCTCGGCGCAAGGTGACCGCCGCGCGCCGTCGGCTGATCGTCGATGGGATGAACGTGATCGGCTCGCGCCCGACGGGATGGTGGCGCGACCGCCGCGCCGCGATGGCCGAGTTCGTGGAGGAGCTTGCCGGCTACGGGGCGCGCAGCGGAGAGGATCTGATGGTCGTGCTCGACTCGAAGCCGTTCGAGCTGCCGGACACCGCCGGGGAGATCGACGTGCGCTTCGCGAGCTCGCGCGGGCCCGACGCCGCCGACGATGTGATCGTCGACATCGTCGGCGCGGATGCCGAGCCCTCGGCCATCGTGGTCGCCACATCGGACAAGGAACTGGCGAACCGGGTGCGCATGCTCGGCGGCGAGACGATCAGCTCCAGCATGCTGCGCCGGTTGCTCGAAGAGAGCTAGACGCGCTGAACCGCCGCCTGCACGAGTTCGGCGGCGGCTTCGACCGGATCGCCGTGAAGCAGACGGGCGCCGCAGCCCGCGGCGAGCGACTCGTCGACACCGGCTCCGGCCAGCCATACGGGCGCTTCCTCCGCGAGCGCTGAGATGCTCGCGCACACCGGCGCGATGCGCCCGGGGGTGAGCGCGGTGACAACCACGGCCGCCGGCGCCAGCGCCGCGGCCGCTGCCTGCAGGGTGTCGATCGGGGTGTCGGCGCCGAGGTAGGTGATGCGCCAGCCGTGCTCGCGCAGCGCGAGCCCGAACACGATCAGGCCGAGCTCGTGCATCTCGCCCGGGGCGCACGCGAGCAGCGCGCGCGGGCCCGAACCGCGGTCCCAGCCGCGTGCCAGCCCGAGCAGGCGGCCGCGCAGGACGACGCTCGCGAAGTGCTCCTGGGCGACGGTCGTCTCGCCCCGCCTCCAACGCTCGCCGAGGCCGCGGAGATAGGGCAACACCACCTCGCGCGCCACGGTTTCGAAGCCGAAGGCGGCGAGCAGCGCATCGAGCGCGGCCTGCGAGCCCGCGTCATCGAAGTCCTCGAGCGCGCGCCGCAGGTGTTCCGCCGACGCACGAAAGTCACCGGCCGGGGCGGACTCGGGCTCCGACAGCACGATGCGGGCTGCATCCCCTGCGGGGACTCCTCCGGCGAGATGCGTGCTCATGGACCGCACGCGGCCCTCGTCCGCGCTCGAGTAGAGCCGGTAGTTGCCGGGCGAGCGCACCGGGCGCAGCAGACCGTACCGCCGCTCCCAGGCACGCAGCACGTCGGGACTGACCCCCGTCCGCCGCGCCAGCTCTCCGATTCTCACCATCTGCTCGGCCATCGGCGCCAGTATAGGACCAACCCTGGACGCTGTCTAGACAAACACTTGACAAGTGATCCACAGGGCGCTACTTTGTCGAATCATTGTCAAGACATTGTCTAAGCTCCCTGGAAGGAGAACTCATGAAGTCCACCTACACCCGCCTTGCAGCCCTTGTCGCTGTGCTGGCGATGGCCATCGGCCTCGTCGCCGGGAGCTCCAGCGCCGGCGCGAAGAAGAGCACGAAGAAGCAGACCATCGCCGAGATCGCGGGCGGATCAAGCCAGTTCGACACCCTCACCTCCCTGCTCGGCCAGGCGGGCCTCGTCGAGACCCTCGACGGCAAGGGCAGGTTCACCGTCTTCGCTCCGACGGACGCCGCCTTCGCGAAGGTCCCCAAGAGCACCCTCGACGCGCTCGCCGCCGACCCCGACCAGCTGAAGGCGGTGCTGCTCTACCACGTCGCGAGCGGCAGGCTGACGGCCAAGAAGGTCGTGCGCCGCAGCTCGATCAAGACCCTGAACGGCGCCTCGGTCAAGGTGCGGGTCACGAAGAGGGGCGTGAAGGTCAACGACGCCAAGGTGGTCAAGACGGACATCAAGGCCTCCAACGGCGTCGTGCACGTGATCAACAAGGTGCTGCTCCCGCCGAGTTAGGCGACTTCTGACCGGAAAGCGGCGGGCCCTCCCGCCATCGCGGCCCCGGGGCTCTCGCCTCGGGGCCGCTTCGTCGTGGGGCGGGATAGGCTCACGCCCGAGGAGCGACACGGAGAGGGGTGCCCATGGCAGCTACGCAGCCGGTCGCGGCGGTCCCGCGGCCACGGAACTTCTACACCGAGCCCGATTGGCTCGAGGTCGGCGACCTGCGGGTTGCCTACCGGCGCAAGGGCACCGGGGAGCCGACGCTCTACCTGCACGGCGCCGGCATGACACGCATGTGGCTGCCGCACCTGGAGGCGCTGTCGGAGCGCGTCGACGTGATCGCGCCCGAGCATCCCGGCTACGGCGAGACCGAGATGCCCGAGTGGCTCGACGGGTTCGAGGACCTCGTGATCCACTACGACCAGCTGCTCGACGTGCTCGGGCTCGACAAGGTGCACGTCGTCGGGTACTCGCTCGGGGGCTGGCTCGCGGCCGAGTTCGCGTGCTTCTACCCGAAGCGGCTCGCGAGCCTCACGCTGATGGTGCCCGCGGGCCTGCGCATCGAGGGCAAGCCGATCCCCAACCCCGTCGCGATGATGCCCGACGAGTTCTTCGACCTGATCTTCAACGACAAGGCCAACATGCACCTGGTGGTGCCGGACTTCGAGTCGCTCGACGAGATCGTGCACCAGTACGGCGAGGGCGCCACGCTCGCGCGCCTGGCGTGGACGTCGCAGTACGACCTGAAGCTCGAGACGCGGCTGCGCCGTGTCGCGTGCCCGTCGCTCGTGGTCCGCGCGGAGCACGACCGCCTGATCTGCGACGAGATGGCCGAGCGCTACGCGGAGCTGCTGCCGAACTCGCGCATCGAGACGATCCCGGGTACCGGCCACGCGCTCGCCTTCGAGCAGCCCGAGGAGGTCGGCGCCGTGATCGGCGGCTTCATCGAGGGGGTGGCGAGAGGATGAACAAGCTCGACTTCTACCTGTTTCACCTGATGCCCTATCCGTACATCCCGCCCGGCGAGGAGATCGAGTCGACCTGGGTCACGCTGCCGAACTCCCACTACGACCCCAAGGTCGGCCACCGGCTCTACAACGAGTACCTGGAGCAGCTGATCGCGGGCGAGCGGCTCGGCTACGACGGCCTGTGCGTGAACGAGCACCACCAGAACGCCTACGGCACGATGCCCTCGCCGGACATCATGGCGTCGTACCTGATCGCGAAGACCGAGCGCATCCCGATCGGCGTGATCGGGAACGCGCTGCCGCTTCATGCGAATCCGGTCAGGGTGGCGGAGGAGATCGCGATGCTCGACGTGATCTCGGGCGGGCGCATCATCTCGGGCTTCGTGCGCGGCACGGGCATGGAGTACTACTCCTACGCCGCCAACCCGAGCTACTCGCAGGAGCGCTTCTGGGAGGCGCACGACCTGATCATCAGGGCGTGGACCGAGCCCGGCCCGTTCGGCTGGCAGGGCAAGCACTTCCGGCTGCCCTACGTGAACCCGTGGCCGCGCCCGCTGCAGCAGCCGCACCCGCCGGTCTGGCTGCCGGGCTCCGGCTCGATGGAGACCATCAAGAAGGCCGCCGAGCGCCGCTACCCGTTCATGATGGTGTTCGCGCCGCAGTGGTTCACGAAGGCCAACTACGACATGTACCGGCGCGCGGCCGAGGAGTCAGGCTACGAGGCGTCGCCCAAGCAGCTCGCAGCCGCGATCCCCACGTACGTCGCCGAGACCGAGGAGCAGGCACATCGCGAGGCCAAGCCGCACATGATGTGGCTGTTCCAGAACGGGCTGAAGATCCCGCCCTATCACTGGTTCCCGCCCGGCTACACGAGCAAGAAGTCGTTCGCCGGCATGCTCGGGGCGAAGGTGAAGCACAACATGAAAGACCACTGGGAGCTGACCTACGAGGAGCTCATCGAGGAGCGCTACATCATCGTGGGCTCGCCCGAGACCGTGATCGAGCGGCTGACCGAGTTCACCGACGACCTCGGCGCGGGCATCGTGCTGGGCGCGGGCGGGCACATGGGCTCGATGCCCCACTGGCTCGTCATGAAGAACACGTACCTGATGGCCGAGGAGGTGATCCCGCACTTCCGCGAGCCCGACGGCAAGCCGAGCTGGATGCGCGAGGAGCCGCTCGGCACGGCGACGCTGACCGAGCACGCCGCGACGGTCGGCCGGCCGGAGCTGCGCCCGGTCGCACGGCTCGACGGCAGCCTGGTCGAGACCGAGCGGGCCTACCTGCAGGAGTTGACCGGGACGTGAGCGATGCAGAGGACCTGCACGCCGAGCAGCAGCGCAAGAAGGCGGAGGAGATGCGGCGCGCGCGCGACTCCGGGTCCGAGGAGGACGCCAAGACGCACGAACGCCGTGCCGAGAAGTCGGAGTATCTGCAGGAGAAGCTCGAAGAGCGCGAGCGCGCCGAGCGGGAGGAGTAGTGCCGGAACGGGGTGAGGCAAAGGCCGCCTGCGAGATGATGGAGCGCAACATGCGCGCCGAGATCGCCGCGGCGGACAAGCTTCGACTCTAGGAGGACGCGATGGCACTGGACGTACAGGGCTTCAAGCAGGCGCAGCGCAAGATCTGGTCCTCGGGCGACTATCCGGACGTCGCGCACCGGATCGAGTCGGTCGCCGATCGTCTCGTCGCCGCGGCCGACGTGCAGGCCGGCCAGGACGTGCTCGACGTCGCGACCGGCAGCGGCAACGTCGCGCTCGTCGCTGCCCGGCGCGGGGCCAAGGTGACCGGCCTCGACCTCACGCCCGAGCTGTTCGATGCGGCGCGCCGCCGCGCCGCGGAAGCAGGCGTCGACATCGAATGGGTCGAGGGCGACGCGGAGGAGCTGCCCTACGAGGAGGGGTCCTTCGATCGCGTGCTGTCGGCGTTCGGCACGATGTTCGCGCCCCGCCACGAGGTCGCGGCGGCCGAGCTCGTGCGGGTCGCGCGCCCCGGGGGGACGATCGCCGTCGCCGCCTGGACTCCCGAGGGGACCAACGGGCAGATGTTCAAGACCGTCACGTCGCACATGCCGCCGCCGCCCCCCGAGCTGAAGCCGCCCAGCATGTGGGGGAACGAGGACCACATGCGCTCGCTGCTGGAGCCGCACGGCGTCGAGCTCGAGTTCGAGCGCACCGCCGTGGACTTCGAGGACGACTCGGTCGAAGCGTGGATTGCCTACGGCGAGGAGAAGCTGGGGCCGCTGGTGATGGCGCGCGCGGCGCTCGAGTCACAGGGCAAGTACGACGCGCTTCGCGACGACCTGACGGCGCTCTACGAGCGCGAGAACATGAACAGCGACGGCTCGTTCCGCGTCGCGCCCGAGTACCTGATCACGATCGCGCGGGTGCCCGGCTAGCTTCCGGCCAGCGCGTCCTTGGCCTTCTCGAGCGGTCCCTTGCCGAACTCCGGCAGCGCCTGCGCGACCTCCTCCATGCCGCCGCGCACCACGCTCAGCTCCTGCTCGACGTTCCGCAGGCGGGCGTCGAGCCGCACGAGCTTCTGGTTGAAGCCCCGCAGCTCCTCGAGCGCGCGGTCGAGTCGCTCGTTCGCGGCGTCGAGCTTGTCCATCTTCGAGTCCATCGACTGGGAGGTCCGCGTGAGCTCGTGCTCGGTCTGCAGCAGCTCCCGGATCAGCTCCTTCATCTCGCCGATGTCGTCGAGCAGCCGGCGCGGCACCCCCGGCAGCAGGATCAGGTCGCGGATCATGTAGTCGTGCTACCCGGCCGGCGGCCGCCTAATCGCGGCACGTCGGCATACTGCCCGGGGTGGCCGACCGCCAGCCGCTTCTCGTCGTCGACGCGCCCTCCTTGCTGTTCCGCGCGTACTACGCGCTGCCCGCGAGCATCAAGGACGGCGAGGGCCACCCCGTCAACGCGCTGCTCGGCAGCATCAACCTGATGCTCCAGGAGATCGCGGCCCACCAGCCCAGGGCGGTGGTGATGGCCTTCGGCCAGGACGCGGCGGACTATCGCGTCGAGCTCTTCGCCGACTACCACGCCGACCGCCGTGAGCTCGAGGAGGACCCGGCGATCGACCGCCAGTTCGAGCTCGCGCCCCGGCTGTTCGAGGCGTTCGGGTGGGAGTCCGTCGCCGCTCCCGGATACGAGGCCGACGACGTGCTCGGGTCGTATGCGATCGCGGAGCAGCGCGCGGGCGGCAGCACGCTGATCCTGACCGGCGACCGCGACATGTTCCAGTGCGTCGGCCCGCACTGCACGGTGCTCTACATGACGACCGGCAAGCGGGGCGCGGTGCGCGTGGACGAGCGCGAGGTGCGCCGGCGCTACGGCGTGCCGCCCGGGCTCGTCCCCGACTTCATCGCGCTGCGGGGCGACCCCTCCGACGGCATCCCGGGGGCGCCGGGCATCGGGGAGAAGACCGCCGCCGACCTGCTCCAGCGCCACGGCTCGCTCGAGGGCGCGATCGCGAAGCCGACGGCGGAGCGGCCGCGCGTCGCGGCGGCGCTGCGCGACGGCGCCGACCAGCTGCGCGCGTTCAAGGACATCGCCACGCTGCGCGAGGTCGACGTGAAGCTCCCGCCGGACCGGCCGACCGACGCCCGCGGAGGGGCCGCGGCGGCGCGGGCGCTGGGGATGAAGCGGCTCGCCGACCGGCTCGAGGCCTCGCTCGACTAACCTGACGGGATCAGGGGTACCCCGTTCGACATGAGACTCGAGATCCAGCCGGAGCCGGCCCCTCCCGACATTCCCGGGCCCGCGATCGTGCCCGAGCCGATGCCTCCTCCGATCCCGGAGCCGACGCCGCCGCCCACCCCGGAGCCCACGCCGCCCGCGATCCCCGAGCCACAGCCGCCGGCGGATCAGGGCGAGCACCCCGCGCCGCGCCCGCCGACGCCGTTGCCCGATCCCGGGCCGGCGCCCCCCGCGCCCGACCCCGTCCCTCCCACGCCGAGCCCCGACCCCGGGCCTCCGCTGCCGGACCGCCGCGCCCGATCTAGCCGGACGCCCCGCTCCCGGGCGCATCGACCGCATCGTGGCTGTGCCAGTAGAGCACGGGGCCCTCGCCGAACGCCGCCCGCTCGCGCAGCGCGAGCAGCGCGGCCAGGGCCTTGCCGGTGTAGACGGGATCGACCTCCAACCCCTCCAGCGCCGCCGCCGAGGCACGCGCCTCCTCGGCCTCGGGCGTGCGATGGCCGTAGCCCTCGCCCAGCCATCCCCGCTCGGCGTCGAGGTCGTCCGGCGTGATCGCGATCGCCGGAAGCGGCGCCCCGCGCCGCCGCAGGAGATCGATCGTGCGGGCCGCGAGCTTCGCGACGGACGCCGCGCCCACGGGCGTCCTGTCGTTCACGACCACCGCGACCACCCGCGTGCGCAGGCCGGCGAGCCGCAGGCCGGCGACGAGCCCCGCGGCCGTGCCGCCCGAGCCGAGCGCAACGACGACGTGCGAGGGCTCCGGCAGCGCGCCGCGCTCGACCTGCGACGCCAGCTCCAGCGCGGCCTCGACGAAGCCCACGCAGCCCACCGGCGACGACCCGCCCACGGTCAGGAAGTAGGGCGGCCGCACGTGCCGCAGGTCCGAATGGCGCAGCATGATCCAGGGAGCCGCGAGATAGGTGCGGTACGTGCCGTGCGTGCGGTAGATGCGCGCACCGGAGCGCTCGAGCCTTCCGAGCTGACGGCGCACGTGGTCGTCGACGGGCTGGTCCACGAGCACGAGCACGCAGCGCAGGCCGCGCGAGCGCGCGTAGAGCGCCGTCGCGAGCCCGTGGTTGGTGGCGAGCGCTCCAACGGTCACGATCGTCGTGCGCCCGCGTGCTTCGACGTCGGGGAGGATCCACTCGAGCTTGCGCACCTTGTTGCCGCCGTAGAGCTCGCCGTACCGGCCGTCGTCCTTCATCCATATGTCGCAGCCGGCCGCGGCCGCCAGCGCCGCCAGCCGCCGCACCGGCGTGGGCCCGTCCCCGAGCCGGACGTGTGGCAGCGTCTCGCGCAGCCGCGGCCACCGCTCGTGCAGCAGCGGCGTCAAAGGTCGCTGACGCCGATCGCCTCGAGCGCCTCGGCGCGCGTGGCGTAGGACGAGCCGCGCACGAGGCGCTCGCCCTCGAACTCGTAGACCCAGTGGATCTGGAACTCCGAGATGCGGCCCGGGCCTCGCAGCCGGAAGCTGCCCGAGGCGAGCACATGGTCCCCGTGGGCGTGGTAGGAGTACGGCACGACCTCGAGCAGCTCCCGCTCACCTTGGAAGTCCGAGAAGAAGCTGAGCAGCTCCTCGCTGGTGAGCACCTGACCGCCGGCCGCGTGGGGCCTCCACTGCACGCCGGGCGCCCGCTCGAACGCCGCCTCGATGCCGCCCTCGCGAATGGCCTCCCAGAGGGCGCGCACGAACCGGATATGGCTCTCTTCTGACATCCCTTCAAGCTGCCACGGCCGCTCGCTCCCGCGGAGCGGGACCATGCCTGCCAGCAGGGCGATTCTAACTACGGGATCGCGTTCCGGCCGGTCGGTGCGCGAGCGCTTGCGCGTTGACACGCGCACTTCTACATGGTCGGATAGACGCCTGCCGGGCAGTCCGCAGGGGGGCCCCGGACCTACCGAGGAGGGATCGATGAGGAAACTGTTCGCCGGCTGCGCGCTGGCCATGTGCGTGGCGGCGCTGACCGCCGGCCCCGCCGCGGCCACCCACAACGACGGCGTGGGACCCGGCTTCGACTTCGTGAACGGCACCGGCAGCGTGTTCGTGGTCGTTCCGCCGTTCGGCCCGTTCGACGTCCAGCTGCACGTCAACGCCCGCAGCACCGCGACCGGCGAGAACCCGCGCGGGTCCTTCTGGACCACGCTCGAGGGCGCCCTCACCGTGAACCTGCGCGGCCACGTCACCTGCATGAAGGTGCAGGACCACAACGTGTCCCTATCCGGCCGCATCGACGAGTCGAGCATCGGCTTCCCGCCGGTCGGCTCCGGGATCTTCGCGTTCGGCGTGGACGCCGGGGAGGGGTCGAAGTCGAGCGGCGACGGTGTGCTGGGCATCCCCATCGGTCAGCCGCTCCAGAACTGCCCGGACCCGGTGTCGGACGGCGTGCTGGTGCGGCAGGGCAACTTCGTGGCGCACGACGCGGTGCCGGCGCCGTAGGGCGCGGCACATGACTCCGGCTCCCGCGCCGGCGGCCACCCGCCCCACGCGGGCGGGTGGCCGGGGAGCCGCGACGCCGCGAGCCGCGTGCTGCCGGGAGGCGCGAGCCGATCGTCTAGGGTTGCTGCCTTGCGCGGCTTCGATCTCAAGCGCTACGGGCCCGTCCTCCTGATCGTGATCCTCGTCGTGACACCGCTCGCGATCTGGGCGGCGACGTCCGGCGGCAGCAAGAAAGGTGGCGACAAGTTCTTCGTCGAGCGCTCGGTGGGACTCACCGGCGAGCCGGAGCTGCTGCTCACGATCGACGATCCCGAGGTGGAGGTCGCGGGCAGCGCGACGAGCGTGCAGGTCCGCTGCACGGACGCGACCGGCAAGGTGATCGTCAAGGGCACGCAGCCCTGGCCCTTCCCACCGGAGCAGGGATACGCGCCGCACGCTCACCAGCCCGCGCCGGCGGACAAGGTCGAGCAGGCACGAGCCTGCGAGGTGCTCGGCACGAACAAGACCCTGAAGGCCGACGTGCAATGACACGTGTCGCGCTCCTCGCCGTCTGCTTGCTCGCGCTCGCCGCGTCCGGCGCATCCGCACACGTGGAGGTGCGTCCCGAGCGCGCGCCCGCGGGCGGCGACGCGCGCCTGACGTTCGAGGTCGAGAACGAGCGCACCGACGCCGCCACGCGCGCGATCGTGATCCAGATGCCGCCCGGCGTCACCTCGGCGAAGGCCCTGTCGGTCCGCGGATGGCGACCGACCACCACCGGCGGCCCCGGAGGGCGGCTGACCCTCACGGCCCCGGCCGGCCGCGAGCTGACCGGCGAGCAGAAGGGCCGCTTCCGGCTGCTGGTCGGACTGCCGCGCAGCGAGGGCGCGACACTCAGCTTCAAGGTCCTCCAGCGCTACGACGACGGCGACGTGGTGCGCTGGATCGGCCCGGCGGGGACGTCGGAGCCGGCGCCCACGCTGAAGCTGACGGCCGCGGCCGAGCCCGAGGCGACGCCGCCGAGCGACAGCGAGACCACGACCGAACGCGCGTCCAGTCAGGACCAGGACACGGCCGACGACAACCAAGACGGGGGTGTCCCGATTTGGGCGGGCATCGGCCTCATCGTGCTCGCGGCGCTGGGCGGGAGCGCCCTCGCGCGGCGCCGCAACAGACGCAGGCTGGAGCGGCACGACCAATAACGGCCGCGCGCGGCTAATGCTCGGTCTCGCCTGAGCCGATTTACCGAGAGTGAGAAGCAAGGGCTCGACAGGGACGGTCGAGGTTTCCGACGCGCAGCTCCGGCGCGACATGGTCAAGGCCGGGGTCTGGCTGACCTATGCATGCTGCGCCGCCGGGCTCGCCTACGTCGCGGCGACCTGGGACGGTCCCAACCGGGACGTGATCGCGACGATGTTCGGCGCCGGCGCCGTCGGCGCGCTGCTGATCCAGGTGCTCCCCGTCGAGCGTCTCCTGCGCACCCGCTTCCGCGACGCGTTCTTCATGACCTGGAGCGTGGTCGACATCGCCCTGATCGCCGTCGCGGTCGCGTGCGACGAGGGCGCGACCAGCCCCCTCACCTACGTCTTCTTCCTGCCGATGGTGTTCGCGGCGGTCTTCTACCCGCTGCGGCTGTTCGTGCCCGTCGGCGCGATCGTGATGATCGCCTTTGTCGCGGTCGGCGACATCTACGGGGAGCCCGACCCCACGCAGGTCGCGTTCATCGCGGCGTGCCTCGCGATGTCGGCGGTGCTCTGCGCCTGGCAGGCCCAGAACCACGACCGCCACCGCGAGGGGCTGATGCGGATGTCGCGCACCGACCCGCTGACGGGATGCCTCAACCGGCGCGGCTTCGAGGAACGCGTGACCGCGGAGCTGGACCGCTCCCTGCGGGAGGGCGGCCCCGTCGCCCTCGTGCTGCTCGACCTCGACAACTTCAAGGCCGTCAACGACATGTACGGCCACGCGGCGGGCGACGAGCTCCTGTGCTGGGTGGTGGAGGCGCTCAACCGCGCCGTGCGACCGCACGACTCCGTCGGGCGCCTCGGCGGCGACGAGTTCGCGATCCTCGCGCCGAATGCCGGCGAGAGCGGCGCGGAGCGCATCGCGACCCGCGCGCGCAAGCTGCTGTCCGAGCGCGTGGCCGTCTCCACCGGAACCGCGTGCTTCCCGGTCGACGGCGTCGACCACGACGAGCTGCAGCGCCACGCCGACCGCCAGCTCTACGCCAACAAGCACGGTGACGACGTCCACTTCCCGGCCGGGCGGCGCGAGCTGACGTGGGCCGCGACGCTCGCGCGCGCCGTCGACGCGCGCATGGCGACGCCGATCGAGCACTCCACGATCGTCGCGCGTTACGCCGCCGGGATCGCGCAGCGCCTCGGCTGGTCCGGTCCCGACCTCGCCCACGTGCGCATCGCGGCGATGCTCCACGACATCGGCAAGGTCGTGCTGCCCGACCGCATCCTGCAGAAGCCGGATTCACTCGACGAGCTGGAGTTCGAGGAGGTCAAGCGGCATCCCGAGACCGGCGCCGAGCTGATCAACCGCGTCGAGGGCCTGAGCCAGATCGCCGATTGGGTGCGCCACTCGCACGAGCACTTCGACGGCTCCGGCTACCCCAACGGGCTCGCCGGCGACGCGATCCCCCTGGCCTCGCGCATCCTGCTCGTCGCGGACGCGTTCGACGCCATGACCAGCGACCGTCCCTACCGCGCCGCCCAGTCGCAGCGCGCGGCGCTCGAGGAGCTGCGCCTTCACGCGGGACTGCAGTTCGACCCGCGGTGCGTGGACGCGCTCGAGGAGTACCTGTCCGACACCGGCCTGCCGCTCGAGGCGGAGGTCGAGGTCGGGCTGGGCGAAGCCGCGGCCTAGGCAAGTAGCGTCGGCGCCCTCGCCGCGCCGCGTGATCCCGCCGATCGCCCTGCCACGTACCGTGTAGGGCATGGTCGAGTACTTCACCGATGCATCGCCGATCCGGCGCGTCCATCGCGAGCGTGCGATGGCGCTGGCCGGGCCACGCGCCCTGCTGATGCAGGCGGCGCACCCGCTCGCGGTGTCCGGCCTGCTGGCGCACTCGTCGGCGCTCGAGGAGCCCTACGAGCGGCTGATGCGCACCGCCGAGGTGATGAACACCGTCACGTTCGGCACGCGCCGGGACGCCGACCGCGTGACGCGACGGGTGCGCTCGATGCACCGCCGGGTGAGCGGGACGTTGAAGCGGCCCGCCGGCCCCTTCGAGGCCGGCACGGCATACCGCGCCGACGACCCGCAGCTGCTGCTGTGGGTGCTCTACACGCTGGTCGACAGCGCGATCGTGGTCTACGAGAAGTACGTCGGCGCGCTCGGCGACGACGAGCAGGCGGCGTTCTGGGCCGACTACAGGGTGGTCGGCCGGCTCTTCGGCCTGCGCAAGCGGGACATGCCCGACGGCCTGGAGGACCTGCGCGCCTACGGCGACGAGATGCTCGCCGGCGACACGCTGCACGTGAACGACTGGGCCCGCACGCGCGCACGCGAGATCGTGCTCGAGCCGCCGGTGCCGCTCGCCGCGCGGCCGCTCGTCGAGGCGGTCAACTTCGTGACGGTCGCGCTCCTCCCCGACCGCATCAGGCGCGAATACGGGTTCCGCCCGCTGCCGCCGGCCTGGATGCGGCGCGCACTGGTCGCAGGCGGAGCCGAATACGTGAAGCGCGCCGTGATCCCGCTCCTTCCCCAGCGGCTGCGATACGTGCCGGCGGCACGGGCCGCGTGAAGGTGCACACCCTCGAGCGGGTGCAGGAGCTCGCGCTCGACGTCGATCAGACGTTTCGCTTCTACGGCGAGATCGACAACCTCGAGCGGATCACGCCACCGTGGCTGCACTTCCGGATCCTCGACCCGCGCCCCGACGCGCTCACGGCCGGCGCGCGGATCGAGTACTCGCTCGTGCTCCACCGGTTCCCGGTGCGCTGGATCACCCAGATCGACAGATGGGAGCCGCCGCACCTGTTCACGGACTTCCAGGTGCGCGGGCCCTACCGGCTGTGGGAGCACACGCACACGTTCGAGCCCACGGAGCGCGGCACGCTGATGCGCGACGTCGTGCGCTACGCGATCCCGTACGGGCCGCTCGGCGCGCTCGCGCACGCCGCGTTCGTGCGCCGCGATCTGCGCCGGATCTTCGACTACCGCCGCGACACCGCCGAGGCCCTGATCGGCCCGGACCGCGACACCCGCGCGCGCCAAACGTCACACCCCGGCGCCCACACGTAACTGATTCCGCGCCACGCTCCTGTTGCAGCGCCCTACGACCGCGTCGTCGCCCGGCCGCGGGCGCGCAGCTCCTCTTCGGTCGCCTCCGAGTAGGCCAGCATCCGGTTGGTCAACGACACGAGGGTGCGCAGGTCCTCGGAGGCGGGCGGCGGCTCCTCGCGCAGGCGGGCGGGCACGGCGTCCACGAGGTCGGGCGCCGACCGCGAGGCCAGCGCGAGCGCGACCGCGACCGCGTCGCGAACGACGTCCGCCTCGACGCTCCAGAGCGCCTCGAAGCGCCGGTCCATGTCGCGCACGCCCTCCTGGCCCGGCAGCTCCCACCCGGCCAGGCACGCCGCGTATCCCTCACCGTCGCAGACCAGCGCCCACTCGCGCGAGGCGGGGTCGGAGCGATCGAGCGGGAGCTCGGCCGGCCCTGACTTGGGCGTGCGCCTGCGCTCGAAGTCGGCGAACACCATCGCCGTGTCGGCGGTTCGCGCGAGGTCCCGCCACCGCTGCTCCGAGCGCCGGTAGAACCGCTCGCGCTGGAAGGAGCCGAACAGCGCGGCCGGCTCGCCGCGCGCGCAGAACTCGTCCTCGATCGCGTGGCTGATCCCCAGCATCGTGCGCTTGGTGAGCACCGCCGGGATCAGGTCCGTGCGCCTGCGGCGCAGTCCCGCGAAGACCGTCGCGGGGAGGTCCTCCGCGGTGCTGCGCGCCTTCTCGATCGCGGCCGGGAGCGCCAGACCGCCCTCCCGGAGCCGCACGACCTGGCGCAGCCGCCGCACGTCGGCCTCGCTGTAGCGGCGGCGGCCGTTCTCGCGCCGCCGCGGCTGGGGGAACCCGAACCGCGACTCCCACATGCGCAGCACGGGGACCGCGATCCCCGTGCGCTCCGACACATCGCCGATTCCGTATCCGGGCTCGTTCATGGACAACGGGGGAAGGTACGCGCTCGGACCATCAGGCGGCGGCAAGCGCGGTCCGCGCCTTCTTCATCCCGAGCCGGACCCTGCCCTTGACCGTTCCCAGCGGGGTGCGGGTGAGGCGCGCGATCTCGTGCTGCGCGAGGCCGGTCCCGGTCAGGATCAGCGCGTCCCGCTGCGCCTTCGGGATGCCGTCGAGCGCGCGCCGGACCTGCCGTGAGCGTTCCCGGCGGAGCACGCCCTCGGCCGCGCTCTCGTGCACCCGCGGCCCGCCGGCCTCCTGGGTGGAGCGGTCGACCGCCCGCGCCAAGGCGCGCCCGGAGCGCCAGCGGTCGATCGCCCGCGCCCGCGCGACCATCGACACGTAGGACCCGAGCGGGCCGCGGGCCGGGTTGTAGGCGGCGGGTCGCTCCCAGAGGTCCATGAAGACCTCCTGGACCACGTCCTCGGCCGCGGCGTGGTCGCCGAGCACGCGCACGGCGGCGTTGCGGGCCCCCGGCGAGAGGTCCCGGTAGGCGCGCTCGAACTGGGAGGGATCGGTGAGATCGGGCTTCGTGAGGCGGCTGCTGTCGGTCATCGGTACTCCTTCTCTTACCTATTCAGCTTGTTTAGCTTTTCTCAACGAGTTGTAGAGTACCCGATCCGGCACGGTTGTCAAACCCCTGCCGATCGACGGGCGGGGGCGGTTCCGGCGCCGGGGGAGGAACGGAGCGCGACCGCGCGGGACGCCGTTACGCTTCCGCGACCTTGCACCTCCCCCGCGCCGCCGCCCCGCTGCTGCTCGCCCTCGCCGCGTGGGCCGGATCGGCGGCCGCCGGCGCGGCGCCGCCCGGCCGCGCGCTCGCGGCCGACGAGGCCAATCCCTGCACGGGCCCCCATGCGGCCCGCCTGCGGTGCCCGGACATCCAGATGGGGGTGCCGGCCGACCTCCAGCTCGACCGCTACGAGGGGCGGACCGTGCTGCGCGCGACCAACAACGTCAAGAGCCGCGGCAAGGGGCCGATCATGCTCCGCGGGACGCGCACCGGCGCGCGCACGATGAGCGCGCGCCAGCACATCTACCGCGTCGACGGATCGCGGCTGGTCGCCCGCACCGGGGCGCGCCTCTACTTCAAGCACATCCCCGGGCAGGGCCATTACTGGAAGTGGGAGGACGCCGCACGGTTCGAGCTCTGGTCGGTCGACCCCGGAGGGCATCGCGTAAAGCTGGTCCGCACCGGCCCGAAGGTGATCTACTGCCTGCGCGACCTCAAGCACACGAGCCCCTCCCCGCGCTCACCCCGGACGCGCGTCTTCCCCGGGTGCAGTCAGGACCCGGGCAAGCGCAAGGTCACGGTCGGGACGTCCGTCGGCTGGTCGGACGTCTACCCGGCCCACTACTACGAGCAGTGGATCGACGTCACCGGCCTGCGCGGGTGCTTTGCCTATGTGCATCGGGCCGACCCCAAGAACCGGGTCTGGGAGACCAACGAGGGCAACAACGACGCCCAGCGCATCGTGCGCCTGCCGTGGCGGGGCTCCGCCCACGGCTGTCCGTAGAGCGCCTCGGTGCGCCCGGCCGTCGAGATCGCCGAAGTCGCCCCGGAGCCGGCCGGTAGTTCGCTGCTCGGCCTCGAGCTGGACGCTCCGCGACCGGGCCAGGTGGTTCCCGGCTATCTCTTTCCCGTCCGGGGCTCAGTCGTGGTCCGCCGCGACGCCCCCGCGATCCGTCTCATCTCCGTGGTCGGCGGTGGGCGTGTCAGTCGCGGCCTGGCGCACAACGGAGACCCGGTGGGCGAAGGCGGGGGCGTCTCCTGCGGTTTCTCGTTTCTCGTCGGCTGCGCCGCGCAACCGCGTGAGTTCGATCTGCAGCTGTACGCGGAATTCGAGGACGGGACGCGCACGAGGCTGGCCGGCATCAGGGGGCGCAGATCGCAGCTGAGATCGTCCTTCGAGCCTACGGTCCAGCCGCTGCTCGTCACGACCCTCGGCCGCTCGGGATCGAGCGTCCTGGTCCAGGCCCTCGAGGGCCATCCGGAGATCGCCGCCTACCATCCCTTCGCGGCCGACCCACGCCCGGCCGCCTACTGGTCGAGCGTCTTCCGCGAGCTCTCCGACCCGGACAGCTCGGTGCGGCAACTCGCGCACGGCCGCTTGCCCGACCGCGCCGAGCGCGGGTGGTGGCTGGGAGGCGCGGAGCCCCAGGAGTCCTTCGAGGACGACCCACTCGAGCGATGGATGGGCGTCGACCATGTTCTCTCGCTTGCCGGCTACTGCCAGGATCGGATCGAGTCCGTGTACGCGAAGATCGGAGAGGAGTCCGGCCTCGTCCCGGGATACTTCGCGGAGAAGGCGCGACCGGACGCGATCACGGCCACGCTCAGGGAGCTCTATCCGCGCAGCCGCGAGGTGATACTGGTGCGCGACTGGCGCGACGTGTTCTGCTCGATGCGCTCCTACAGCGCAATACGAGGGGTGCAGCTGTTCGGTCGCGACCGTCACGGCGGCGACGAGGAGCACCTTCGCGCACTGAGGGCCGCGATCGAGGAGCTCATGCGCCACCGCGACGCACACCGGGACCGCAGCCACACGGTCCGCTACGAGGACCTGGTGCTCGACCCGCAGCCGACGCTCGCGGGCGTCCTCGAGTACCTGGAGCTGGAGCACGGTCCCGAGCTCGTCGCGGCGATATGTGAGCCCGTGCACGACAGCGGCCCGGAAGGGGAGGCTCACCGCACGACGGCGAGCGGCACCCGGTCGATCGGACGCTGGCGCGACGAGCTGGGCGCGGAGCTGCGCTCCAGGTGCGGCGAGGAGCTCGGGCCGCTCCTCGCGCAACTCGGTTACGAGCCCGAATGACCCGGAAGGCGACCGCGGTCCAACGATCCACTAGCATCGCCGACGCGGTGGAGGCCGGGACACAGCAGGTGGAGCGCGCGGCGCGAAACGGCGCACACGGGCCCCGTGTCTGCGTGATCGGGGCCGGGTCCTCAGGCATCGCGTCCTGCCAGGTCCTGCACGCTCGGGGCCTCGACTTCGACTGCATCGAGAAGGGGTCCGACGTCGGGGGCAACTGGCGCTACATGAACGACAACGGGATGTCGTCCGCGTACCGGTCGCTCCACATCAACACCTCACGTGGCCTGATGGCCTACGCGACCTATCCGATGCCCGACGACTATCCGGACTACCCGAACCACGCCCAGATCGCCGCGTACTTCGACGCCTACGTGGACCACTTCGGCTTCCGGGACAGGATCCGCTTCCGCACCGAGGTGAAGGCGGTCGAGCCGGCGGCGGACGGCGGCTGGAACGTCACCGTCGACGACGGGACCACGACACGCTACGACGCGGTGCTCGTCGCCAACGGCCACCACTGGGACGCGCGCCGGCCGGATCCACCGTTCCCCGGCGAGTTCAACGGCCGCCAGATGCACGCGCACGACTACAAGACACCGGAGGGCATGGAGAACCGCAACGTGCTCGTCCTCGGCATCGGGAACTCGGCGACCGACATCGCGGTCGAGGCGTCGCGCGTCGCGCGCATGACTTACTTGGCGATGCGCCGGGGCGCGTACATCATCCCCAAGTACCTCAAGGGCCGCCCCACGGACGAGCTGGGCTCGGAGCTCACGAGCCGGCTGCCGCTCGCCCTGCAGCGCTACATGTACGAGCGGTTCATCAAGACCGCGCAGGGCGAGATGGAGGCATACGGCCTCCCCAAGCCCGACCACAAGCTGCTCGAGGCGCACCCGACGATCTCGTCCGAGCTGCTTGCCCGCATCGGCCACGGGCGCATCACGGTCAAGCCCAACATCGAGCGGCTCGAGGGCGACGACGTGCGGTTCACCGACGGCAGCACGGAGCAGATCGACGTGATCGTCTACTGCACCGGCTACAAGATCACGTTCCCGTTCTTCCCCGACGACTTCATCAGCGCGCCGGGCAATCGGATCCCGCTCTACCGGCGCGTGGTCTCGCCGGAGCATCCCGGCCTCTACTTCATCGGCCTGATCCAGCCGCTCGGCGCGATCATGCCGATCGCGGAGCTGCAGTCGGAGTGGGTCGCCGACATCCTCGAGGGCAAGGTCGAGCTGCCCTCCCGCGCGGTGATGCGGGACGTCATCCGCCGCGAGGACGAACGCATGGCGAAGCGCTACGTGCGCTCGCCGCGGCACACGATCCAGGTCGACTTCTACCCGTACATGCGCACGCTGCGCCGTGAGCGAAAGCGCGCGCGGCCGGGAGGGCTCGCCGGGCTGATCGCGCGGCGCTCGCACGAGCTGCGAATGGGATCACCCTCGGGCTGAGCCGCGGTGAAGCTCGAGCTGGACCACGTCGCCGTGGCGGTGCACTCCATCAAGCCGGCGCTGAAGCTCTACCGCGACGCGCTCGGCGGCGAGTACCTGATGGGCGGCGACGTCGAGGACACCTGGCGCTGGCTGCAGCTGCGCTTCCCGGGCGGGGGCAAGGTCGAGCTGCTCGAGCCGCTCGGCGAGGGCTTTCTCTCGCGCTTCCTGGAGCGACGCGGCGAGGGGCTCCATCACATCACCTTCAAGACGGACGACATCCACGCCGCGATCGCCCACCTCGAGGCGCTCGGGATGGAGCTGGTCGACAAGAGCCTCGACGACCCGCACTGGAAGGAGGCGTTCCTGCGGCCGTCGAGGTCACACGGGACCCTGATCCAGATCGCGCAGTCCTCCGCGCCGGACGACGTGGTCAAGCATCGCCTGAAGCCGTCGAACCTCGAGGAGCTGCTGTCGTGACGACTCCTCCCGACGCCGGGCTGTACCGGCGCGCGACCGCGGCCGCGCTGATGCTCGCACCGGCGCTCCTGCTGCTCGACAACATCATCCACCCGGAGGAGTTCGAGCGCGACAACGAGGCGCGCCAGCTCACCGAGATCGCGCAGCACCCCGACCGCTGGCAGCTCGCGCACGCGCTCGGCTTCCTCGCGATCCTGATCTTCGCCGTCGCCGTGCTCGGCCTCGCCTTCCTGGTGCGCCGCCACAGGCCGCGCCTCGGCCTCGTCGCCGCAGCGCTCGGGCTCGTCGGCCTGATGTCGTTCGCCGCGGTGATCACCCTCGACGGCTTCACGTGGGGGACGCTCGGCGACGTCTACGACAACCGCGGCGTCGCGCCGTCGACCGTGGAGATCGCGCTGCACGAGGTGCAGCAGTCGAACTGGTCGCTGGTCTACTACGTGCCCACGGTCGGGTTCATCGCGGGCTTCACGATGCTCGCGATCAGCCTCGGACGGCAGGGCGCCGTGCCGATGTGGGCGGCCGCGCTGCTCGCGCTCGGCGCGGTGCTGTCGGCGCTCGAGATCGTCGTGATCAGCAACGCGTACTTCATCGCGGCCTCCGCAGTGCTGCTGGCGGGCGGGATCGCCGTGGGAACGGCCGTCGCCCGCATGAGCGACGAGGAGTTCGCGCGCGGCGGGCGATGAGTATCAGGGAACGAAAATGCCCTGCACCGCGAACAGCGTGTTGCCGCTGATCGTCTCACCGTCCGCGTCCGGGCCGCCGTCGTAGAGCCGGACCTGTCCGAGCCCCCAGACCGCCCGCGCGCCCTCGGTCACCATGCCGGGCAGGACCGCGTCAGCGGTTGTCACGACCCCGCAGGTCGCGCCGATCGTCGTGTCCGCCGTCGGTGCACACGGAACGGCCACCGAGAAGTCGTAGTCCTGCATCGTGCCGGTCTCTGCCGCGGCCGCGCCGTTGGACCGGTCAGAAAGCCGCAGTCCGGCGCGTGCCTCGAGCTCCCCGGCGTAATCATCCAGGGTGCCGACGCTGCGCACATCGCGCATGTTGACCTGAATCGCCACGTCAGCTTCATCGGTGCCCGTGGAGGGGTTTCCGATGACCGTCGCGTATGTCACGAACCCGGTGCTGTTCAGCAGCCTTCCGTTCAAGTCGGGAGTGCCCACGGTGGCGTGGTCTGATGCAGGCTGCGGCGGGCTGCAGGAGCCGAATGCGAGTGGCGGGCCATGGGTCCGGTTCGGTGCGGTGCAGGCCTCCAGGGCCGGCACAAGCGCGACCCGCGTGGGCGTCGCTCCCTTGGGTCGCGGATAGCCGGGACAGCAGCGGCTCTCGAGATAGGTCGCGCCGCCGTCGACGTCGCGCACGTAGATGTCGCCTTTGCTGTCGGTGTCGTCCGGAGTCATGTTGGTCGACCCCGTGAGGAAGGAGACGTAGCGCCCGCCCGCAGCGATCGTGGGCACCGTCGTGGCGAAGTTGCTGTTGCCGCCGGTGGTCGTCTGGCCGGCGAAATAGGTCGTGTCGGTCGTCACGTCGCGCACGTACACATCGGGAAAGGTCTCGGAATCGCTCGCGCTGACGTTGGTGCCGCGGGTCTCGAAGATCACGCGAGACCCGTCTGCCGAGATGGGCTGCGTGATCGGCCCGCTCACTCCGTTGCTCTTGGCTCCCGCCGGACCGGACGCCCGGCTCACCAGGGTCACCTGGTTGGTCGCCAGGTCGCGCACGTAGATATCGGTGGTCGCGTCGGTGTCGTCCGGGTGCAGGTTGGTCGAATCCGACGCCAGCGCGATGCTGCCACCGTCGCCCGAGATGACACCGGTCGAATAGCCGTTGCCCTTCGCGCCCGATGCGCCCACCCTGCTGACCAGCGTGGTCGAGCCTGTCTGGAGGTCGCGCAGGTACACGTCCTGGACCGTGATGTCCGTGTCGGCGGGATCGAGGTTGGTGCTGCTCGAATTGAATGCCACGTAGCGGCCGTCATCGGAGATCGAAAGAGCCGAGCCCCCGCGGTCAGCGCTCGCACCGGCCAGTCCGCTCGCGCGACTCACCCGCGTGGTCGTGTTGGTCTGGAGATCCCGCACGTACGCGTCCGTCGCGTTGTTGAGGTCGTCCGGGTCAAGGTTGTTCGAGTTGGTGGAGAAGACGGCGTAGCGACCATCGGCCGACATGCCCCCCGACTGGGAGTCGCCGTTGCCGTCGACGCCGGCGACGCCGCTCGCCCGGCTCACCAAGGTCGTCGTCTCGGCGACGAGGTCCCGCACGTAGACGTCTGGCCGTGTGTCGGTGTCCGCGGGGTCGAAGTTGCTCGCGCGTGACTGGAAGGCGACATAGCGGCCGTTCGCGGACATGTATGGATACTGGGACTCGGCGTTCCCCTTTGCTCCGTTCTGACCGGTCGCGCGGCTGGCCAGCACGGTCACGCCTGTCTCGGTGTTGCGCACGTAGATGTCGCGCAGCGCGTCGGCATCGCCTGGGCCGAGGTTCGTGGCATAGGTCTCGAAGGCGACATACCGGCCGTCGCCCGAGATCGAGTTGAAGCCGGCGTTGTCGTTCTGCTTGATGCCGAAGACGCCGAAGGCGCTCGCCGTCGGCGCGGCAGCGCACAGGCCGATCAGACCTGCCAGCACGGTAAGCGAGATCCTTCTCACGATCGGTGCCCTCCCTGGCCCGCCCATCGCCGGCCCCCCCGGTTCCACAGAACGAGAGCAGCGTAGCCGCCGGCGCGACGAATAGCGAGTGGAAGATGCCGGAGGTGACCATCGACCCGAGATCCGCCTGGCAGTGAGCTGCGCGCGCTGCTACGGTCAATTTGCCGGATTCGCTCGCGGCCCCGCCGCGAAATCGTGCATGGGTCAAGGAGGGCCGTGCCCGCTTACCGCTGCATCAAGACCATCGCGCACCTCGCGGTCCTGGTCGCCGCGTGCTCGGCCGTCGTGGCCGCGTCGGCGTCCGCCGTGACGCTGCCGCCCGGCTTCCAGCAGAACACGCAGATCCGCAACCTGGTCGCCCCGACCGACGTCGAGGTCGCGCCCAACGGACGGGTATTCGTGGCCGAGAAGCGCGGGACCGTGAAGACGTACACGAGCCTGTCCGACAGCTCGGCGACGACGGTCGCGGACCTGCGCACCGAGGTGCACAACTACTCGAACCGCGGACTGCTCGGGCTCGCGATCGACCCCGGCTATCCCACGAATCCCTACATCTACCTCTACTACACGCTCGACGCCCCGGTCGGCGGGACGCCGCCGGTGTTCGGCGCGCCCGGGCAGGACGAGGACGCCTGCCCCGGCGACCTCGACGTCGTCAACTGCGCCGTCTCGGCGCGGGTCTCGCGCCTGCGCGTAAACGGCGAGGTGATGGACGGACCCGAGCAGGTCCTGCTCAACGACTGGTGCCAGCAGTTCGGCTACCACGCCGGGGGCGGCATCGACTTCGGCGTGGACGGATACCTGTACGTGTCCGCGGGCGACGGAGCGCGCTGGGGGACGTGGGACTACGGTCAGCTCGGCGGGCCCGCCAACCCGTGCGGCGACCCTCCCAGCCCGGTCGGGGGCACCATGGCGCCGCCGACCGCCGAGGGCGGGAGGCTGCGCGCACAGGACCTGCGCACGAGCGGCGACCCGCTCGGACTGGCCGGATCGCTGATCCGCATCGACCCGGCTACGGGCGCCGGCGCGCCCGGCAACCCGCTCGCGACGAGCGGCGATGCCAACGAGCGGCGCATGCTCGCCTACGGCCTGCGCAACGCCGCGCGGCTCGCGGTCCGCCCCGGCACCAACGACGTCTGGATGGGCGATTGGGGCGGCGGCTACTGGGAGGAGATCAACCGGGTGCCGCAGCCCGGCGACCCGATCCGCAACTTCGGCTGGCCCTGCTACGAGGGCGGCCTCGACGACGACGGCGTGCCCTACGCGCGGGTGCGGCCGCGCAGCAACGACCAGGACCTGAACATCTGCGAGGACCTGTATGCCGAGGGCAGCGCGACCACCGCTCCCTATTTCGCCTACGACCACGAACTGCTGGTGACGCCGGGTGAGAGCTGCTCGATCGACGAGGACGCGGGCGAGCCGGGCGGCAAGATATGGGCGCTCGGCTTCTATCCCACCGCGGGGAACTACCCGCCCGCCTACCGCGGCGCGCTCTTCTTCGGCGACGAGCTGCGCGAGTGCATGTGGGCGATGCTGCCGGGACCGGACGGGCTGCCCGCGCGCAACCGGGTGGTGGCCTTCGCCCAGGACTCCGCGAGCCCGCTCGACATCGAGGCCACCCAGGCCGGCGACCTGCTGTGGGTCGACGAGGACGCCTCGAACGTGAAGCGGATCAGGTGGGTCGGCAACGCGACCAACCAGGCTCCGACCGCGCTCGCGAGCGCCGACGTGACGGCCGGCAACCGGCCGCTGACCGTGCGCTTCGACGGCGCCGGCTCGACCGACCCGGACGCGCGCGACGTGCTGACCTACGAGTGGGACCTCGACGGTGACGGGGAGCTCGACGACTCGACCGAGGCGGCGCCGTCGCATACCTACCTCGCGGGCGGCACGTTCACGGTCGCCCTTCGCGTGACCGACACCTCGGGGGCGAGCGACACCGACACGCGCACGATCACCGTGGCGAGCGGGCCCGTCGCGAGCATCTCGGCCCCCACGGGCTCGACGACCTGGCGCGCGGGCGACGTGATCGCCTTCTCGGGCTCGGCCACCGACCTGGAGGACGGCGCGCTTGCCGCGGAGAAGCTCGACTGGTCGGTGGTGGCGCAGCACTGCTCCGCCCCGGGGAGCTGCCACGAGCACGAGGTCGGCTCGTTCACGGGGACCGCGGGCGGCTCCTTCACGGCCCCCGACCACGCGGACCCGGCCCAGATCGAGGTGCGACTGAGGGCGACCGACGCGGACGGCCAGGTCGACACCAGGAGCGTCACGCTTGCGCCCCGCACCGCCCAGCTGACCGTGGACTCCTCGCCGGCCGGAGCGCAGGTCGGGGTGGACGGCCAGACGCAGGCCGCACCGCTGACGAAGACGGTCGTGGCCAATTCCACCAGCACTGTCTCGGCCCCCTCACCGCAGACGCTCGACGCGACCTCGCACCTGTTCGCGGGATGGTCCGACGGGCAGGCCCCCGCCCACACGGTGAAGGTGCCGACCGCCGGGGCGGCCGTGCAGGCGCTGTTCGCGTCGACCGCGCTCGGGACCCAGACGCTGACGTTCGCCCCCGAGGCGGACGCGCCCGTCGCGCGGCTCGACCCCGACACGAACTTCGGCTCGGCCACGGCGCTCGACAGCGACAACAGCTCGAGCGACGGCGCCGAGAGCTATCTGCGCTTCCTGGTCGGCGGCCTCTCCGGCGCCGTCACGAGCGCGAAGCTGCGGCTGCACGCCACCAGCGGGACCGTCGACGGCCCCGCCGTCTTCGGCGCGCCGAGCGGCTGGGCGGAGAGCGGCATCACGTGGAACGACAAGCCGGCGCCCGACACGGGCGCGCTCTCCGACGCGGGCGCGATCGCTTCCGGCGACTGGGTCGAATGGGACGTTACGCAGGCCGTCACGGGCGAGGGCGCGCGCAGCTTCCGGCTCGCGAGCGCGATCAACGACGGCGTGACGTTCAACTCGCGCGAGTCCTCGGCCGTGGCGTTCCGGCCGCAGCTCGTGGTCACGTTCTCGAACGCCGCATATCCGCGGCCGAAGGGGGCGACGCCGCTGCGGGTGTCGCTGGTTCCCTCCTTCGACGCCTGTGAGAGCGCGAACCGGATGCACGGACCGCCGCTCGAGCACCCTTCGTGTCACCCACCCACGCCCTCGTCGCCGCACCTCACCGTGGGCACCCCGGACGCGAACGGCGCCCCCGTCGGGTCCGACGGGTTGGTGCTCTACCAGGTGACGACGGGGAACCCGGCGACGCCCGAGGACGAGGCCGACGTGCAGGTGCAGGTCTCGCTCACGGACGTGCGAAACCGGGCCGGCCTGGACGACTACACCGGCGATCTCGAGGCCCGCACGACCCTCCGCATCACGGATCGCGCCTCCGGGATGCTGACGCTCGAGGACCTCACGCTGCCCGTGCGCGTCCCCTGCGCCGCGACCGCCGCCTCCGCGGGGGCGACCTGCTCCGTGAGCACCACGCTCGACGCGCTCACGCCCGGCTTGGTCGACGAGGGCGCGCGCGCCGTGTGGCAGCTCGGCGCGGTCGAGGTGCTCGACGGCGGCCCGGACGGCGACGCCGCCACGCCCGGCAACGCAGTGTTCGCCCGGCAGGGCGTATTCGTTCCGTAAACGCGTGTAGCACGACCACCGCTCCTGCGGACTCCTGATTCGCCTGCTATTTGCGGGAAAGCAGGCTGACATCGCCCTATCGCGGCGCGGGCCGCTGCTGCTAGGCTCGCGCGGCCGGATTCGCCACCACTGGCCCTCACGGACGGCTCGGGGCCGGAAGGGAATTTCTTGTCGTTCTTGCTGCGCCCAATCGCCGCGGCCGGGTCAGCCGTCCGCTCATACGCACCCGGGCTGCCGTTGCTGGTGGTCGCGCTCGCGGCGGGCCTCGTGCAGGTGCCTGCCGCGACGGCCGTGACGCTGCCGCCCGGCTTCGCGCAGAGCACCGCGATCTCCGGGTTCAACGACCCGATGGACCTCGAGATCGCATCCACCGGGCGCGTGTTCGTCGCCGAGAAGGGCGGCGTGATCAAGACCTTCGACGACCTCGAGGATCCCACGCCGACGATGCTCGCCGACCTGCGCACGGAGGTCCACAACTACTCGAGCCGCGGCCTGCTCGGGATGGCGATCGACCCCGACTTCCCCGCCGAGCCCTACGTGTACGTCTACTACACGCTCGATGCCCCGATCGGGGGCACCCCGCCCACCTTCGGAGCGGCCGGGCAGACGCAGGACCAGTGTCCGGGCGGCGGCCCCGACTTCGTCAACTGCCTGGTGTCCTCGCGCGTGTCGCGCCTGCGCGTGCAGGGCGATCAGTTGGACGGTCCCGAGCAGGTCCTGATCAACGACTGGTGCCAGCAGTTCCCGTTCCACACCGGCGGCGGCATCGAGTTCGGCGCGGACGGCTACCTGTACGTGTCCGCCGGCGACGGGGCGCGCTGGGAGATCTTCGACTACGGACAGCTGGGCAACCCGATGAACCCGTGCGCGGACCCGCCCAGCCCGGTGGGGGGACCGATGTCGCCGCCGACGGCGGAGGGCGGGCGACTGCGCGCGCAGGACCTGCGCACGAGCGGTGACCCCCTGGGCCTCGACGGCTCGCTGATCCGCGTCGACCCGGACACCGGCGAGGGCGTTCCCGGCAATCCGATGTTCGCCAGCGCCGAGCCCAACGCGCGCCGCATGCTGGCCCACGGCTTTCGCAACCCGGCGCGGCTCGCGATCCGGCCGGGGACCAACGACGTCTGGGTGGCCGACCGCGGCGGCGGGTACTGGGAAGAGCTCGACCGCGTGCCCGATCCGACCGACCCGGTGCGCAACTTCGGCTGGCCCTGCTACGAGGGCGGCCTCGACGCGAACGGGGTCCCCTACGCGCGCGTGCGCCCGCGCAGCGACGACCAGGACCTGAACATCTGCGAGAGCCTCTACGCGGAGGTCACCGCCACGTCGGCGCCCTTCTGGGGCTACGACCACGAGCTTCCCGTCGTGCAGGGCGAGGACTGCCAGACCGACCCGAACACGGGCGAGCCGCTCGGAAACCAGATCTCGGGCATCAACTTCTATCCGGCGAGCGGCTCCTTCCCCGCCGCGTACCGCAACGCGCTGTTCTTCGCCGACCGCCTGCGCGATTGCATGTACGCGATGCTGCCGGGGCCCGACGGGCTGCCGAAACGCGGGCGGGTGATCCCGTTCGCGCAGCGCGCCGAGCGGGCGATGGACATCGAGGTGGCGCCCGGCGGCGACCTCCTCTACGTGGACCAGGCCGCCGAGGCGGTGCAGCGGATCACATGGGCCGGCAACTCCTCCAACCAGGCGCCGACGGCCGCCGCGCAGGCCGACACGGTCACGGGGAACCGGCCCCTGACGGTCACCTTCGGCTCGGCGGGCACCGGCGACCCCGATCCGGGCGACCTGCTGATCTACGAGTGGGACCTGGACGGTGACGGCGAGCTCGACGACTCGACGGAGACCGCGCCGACGCACACGTTCCTCCAGGGCGGCACGTTCGAGGTGACGCTCCGGGTCACCGACACCTCGGGTGCCTCGGACACCGACACGCTCACGGTCACGGTCGGCAGCGGGCCCGTCGGCACGATCGCCACCCCCGCGCCGGGCACCACGTGGGCGGTCGGCGACGCGATCTCGTTCTCGGGGTCGGCCACCGACCAGGAGGACGGCGCCCTGCCCGCCACGGCACTCGACTGGAGCGTCGTGCTCGTGCACTGCGACACGCCGGGCGACTGCCAGGAGGACGAGCTCGCGGACGTGCAGGACGCCGACGCCGGTTCCTTCACCGCGCCCGACCACAGCTATCCCGCCTACATCGAGATCCGCCTGACGGTCACGGACTCGAACGGCGAGACCGAGACGAAGACGCGGCGGCTCGACCCGCGCGTCCAGACGCTCGGCCTGAACTCGAGCCCGTCCGGGCTGCCGGTGTCCCTCGACGGCGTCGAGCGCGCGACGCCGGCCACGCAGCAGGTGATCGTCGGCTCCTCGCATGCGCTTTCAGCGCCCGCGCAGGCGGTGCTCGACAACACCACGCAGCGCTTCTCCTCGTGGTCCGACGGCCAGGCGCAGACCCACACGATCACGGTGCCGTCCGCGAACCTCTCGTACACCGCGCGCTTCACGCCGTTCGCGCCGGGCCAGTCGACGCTGACCTTCAGCCCGGCCGCGGACGCACGCGTCGAGGCGGGACTTGCGAACACCAACCTCGGTGCAGACGTGCAGCTGCGCACCGACAACGGCGGCCTGGACGCCGCGGAGAGCTACCTGCGCTTCATCGTCGGCGGCGTCACGGGCAGGGTCACGAGCGCGAAGCTGCGGGTGCGCTCGGTGACCAACACCGCCGACGGGCCCGCCCTGCGCGGAATGGGGAACGGGTGGACCGAGGCCGGCGTCACCTGGGCGACCCGCCCGGCTGCGACGACCGGCGTGATCTCCGACGTCGGGTCCATCGGGAGCGACACCTGGGCCGAATGGGACGTGACGCCCCTGGTCGCCGCCGACGGCACCTTCAGCTTCCACCTCGCCCAGACCTCGACGGACGGCGTCTCGTACCACTCTCGCGAGGCGTCGAATCCCGCGAACCGGCCGGAGCTGGTCGTCACGGTCGCGAACGACGCCTACGCGCGGCCGAAGGGCGCGACGCCGAGCCGGTTCTCGCTCGTGCCGGCCTACGCCGAGTGCACCGCGCCCAACAGGGTCCACGGGCCGCCGCTCGAGCACCCGTCGTGCAACCCGCCCGCGCGTGAGTCGTCGGCCCTCACGATCGGCTCGCCGGACGCGAACGGGCTACAGGCGTCGTCGCAAGGGTCCGCGGTCCTCGGCGTGGTGATCGGCAATCCCGCCACGCCCGAGGACGAGGCCGACGTGTCGCTCGGTTTCAAGCTGTCCGACGTCCGCGAGAGCGGCACCCTGCTCGACTACGGCGGCGAGCTGCAGTTCAGGGCGACGCTGCGTCTCACGGAGCGCGGGACCACCCCCGGCGCGACCGCCACGATCCAGGACTTCGCGCTGCCCGTGACCGTGCCGTGCGCCGGCACGCTCGACCCGCTCAGCGGCAGCGACTGCGATGTCGCCACGACGGCGGACGCGCTGGCCCCGGGCACGGTGCGCGAGGGCGGCCGTGGCGTATGGCAGCTGAACGGCGTCGAGGTGCTCGACGGTGGCCCGGACGGCGACGTCGACACGCCGGGCAACGCGGTGTTCGCGAGGCCCGGAATATTCGTGCCCTAGACGGGTGTCGGGCAATCTCGCCGGTGGTACCCTGCGGCGGTCTGGATTCGCCGATCACCGGTCCGCCCAACCGCGACCGGAGCAGGGGGCCATGCGTCACGGATTTCGCTTGCACCTTCCCGTGGCCGCGCGTTGCGTGGTCGTGGCCGCGCTTGCCACGATCGCTCTCGCGGCGCCCGCGCGGGCGGTCACGCTGCCGCCCGGCTTCCAGGAATCGAGCGCCTTCAGCGGCCTGACCGAGCCGATGGCGGTCGAGTTTGCGCCCAACGGCCGCGTGTTCGTGGCCGAGAAGAGCGGCATCATCAAGACCTTCACGGACCTCTCCGACACGACCGCGACGCAGGTCGCGGACCTGCGCACGAAGGTCCACAACTACTGGGACCGCGGGCTGATGAGCATCGCGGTCGACCCGAACTTCCCGGCCGAGCCGTACGTGTACATGTACTACGTGCACGACGCCGCGATCGGCGGCACGGCGCCGCGCTGGGGCCAGCCCAACCAGACCTCCGACCCCTGCCCCACTCCGCCCGGCGCCACCGCGGACGGATGCGTCGTCAGCGGCCGCATCTCACGCATCCAGGTGAGCGGCGAGACGATGACCGGCGCGGAGCAGGTCCTGGTCGAGGACTGGTGCCAGCAGTACCCGAGCCACGCGGGCGGAGGGCTCGAGTTCGGCGCGGACGGGAACCTCTACTACTCCGGCGGCGAAGGTGCGAGCTTCGGCTTCGCCGACTACGGGCAGGACGGCAATCCGGTCAACCCCTGTGGCGACCCGCCGGGGGGAGTCGGCGGAGCGATGTCGCCTCCGACCGCAGAGGGCGGGCGGCTGCGGTCGCAGGACATCCGCACCAGCGCGGACCCGCTCGGCCTGAGCGGCGCGGTGATCCGGATCGATCCCGACACCGGCGCCGGCGTTCCCGGCAACCCGCTGTTCTCGAGCACCAACGCGAACGAGCGCCGCTTCATCGCGTACGGGACGCGCAACGCGTTCCGGCTGGCGATCCGGCCCGGCTTCGGCGACGTCTGGGTGGGCGACGTGGGCGCCGGGGCCTGGGAGGAGTTCGACCGCATCCCCTCGCCGTTCGGCCCGCCGCCCAACTTCGGCTGGCCCTGCTACGAGGGCGGGCTCAACTCGAGCGGCCAGCCGACATCGGTCCGGTACGGCACGATGGACCAGCTCGACCTGAACCTGTGCGAGAGCCTGTACACAGCGGGCACCGCGGCGCCGCCGTACTGGGCCTACCGCCACGGCCAGAAGATCGTGGCCGGCGAGAACTGCCTGGAGGCGGACGGCTCCGCGCTGTCCGGCCTGACCTTCGCGCCCGCGAACAGCAGCTTCCCGGACGCCTACGACGGCGCGCTGTTCTGGTCCGACCACTCGCGCCAGTGCATCTGGGCGATGCGCGCGGACGCCAACGGGCTGCCCGATCCGAGCACGCGCGAGGCGTTCGCGCAGGACGCGGGATTTCCCGTGGACCTGGAGATCGGGTCGAGCGGAGACCTCTTCTACCCGGACATCGCGACGGGCACCGTGCAGCGCATCCGCTTCGCCGGCAGCCCGGGCAACGACCCGCCCACCGCGGTCGCGAGCGCCACGCCGCAATCCGGGAACCCACCGCTCAACGTCAACTTCAGCGCGAGCGGGTCGAGCGACCCCGACGCGGGCGACGTGCTCACCTACGCCTGGGACCTCGACGATGATGGCCAGCTCGACGACTCCACCTCCGTCACGCCGAGCTTCACGTACCCGACCGCCGGCACGTACCACGTCAAGCTGCGGGTGACCGACACGAGCGGCGCCTTCGACGAGGACACGGTCACGATCAACGTCGGGGGCGGGCCGCCGGCCCCCGTGATCGATGCGCCGACCGCGGGCACCACCTGGGGCGTCGACCAGGCGATCAACTTCTCGGGCCATGCGACCGACCCCGATCAGGGCACGCTCCCCGCCGCCGCGCTCGACTGGCAGCTGATCGTGAACCACTGCATCACTCCCGGCAACTGCCACGACCACGGGATCCAGAGCTTCGCGGACACGGCGAGCGGCTCGTTCGTGGCGCCCGACCACGAATACCCGTCGACCCTCGAGCTCAAGCTGACCGCGACCGACTCGGACGGCAACGTGGTGACGGTGTCGCGTCAGCTCGATCCGCGCACCGTGAGCCTCACGGCGACGAGCGACCCGCCGGGGATGACGGTGTCGACGGGGCCCGACGCCGGTACCGCGCCCGTCACCTCGACGGTCATCGAGGGCTCCGCGAACACGATCAACGCGACGTCGCCGCAGGTCAAGGGCAACACGAGCTACGAGTTCTCGTCCTGGTCCGACGGCCAGGAGCAGACGCACAACGTCACGCCGACGTCCAACACCACCTACACGGCGCGCTTCGCGCCCCGCGCGCCGGGCACCTCGACGCTCGTGTTCAATGCGAACGCCGACGCGTACGTCGAGGAGGCGAACCCGGCGGCGAACTTCGGCTCTGCGGTGGCGCTGCGCACGGATGGGGGGACGGACCCGGAGCAGGAGTCCTACATCCGCTTCCTGATCGACGGCCTCCAGGGGAAGGTGCAGAGCGCCAAGCTGCGCCTCTTCTCCGTGACCAACACGGCCAACGGACCGGCCGTGTACCCGACCTCGAGCGCATGGACGGAGTCGACGCTGAACTGGAGCAACCGGCCCGCGCCCACCGGCGGCGCGCTGTCGGACGCCGGCACGATCGCGACGGGCGTGTGGACCGAGTGGGACGTGACGCCGGCGATCACGACCGAGGGACAGGTCAGCTTCCGCCTCGCCAACTCCGTGTCCGACGGGGTGTTCTTCGACTCCCGCGAGTCGGCAACCGTCGCCCGCCGCCCGGAGCTCGTGCTCACGGTCCTGAACGACGCCTACCCGCGGCCGAAGGGCGCGACCCCGATGCGGGTGGCGCTCGTGCCTGCCTACAACTCCTGCGCGAGTCCCAACCGGGTGCACGGACCCCCGCTCGCCGGCGGATCGTGCAATCCCCCGGCGCAGACCTCCTCGCAGCTGACCGTCGGGACGTTCGACGCCAACGGCGCCCAGCCGAACTCGGCGGGCTACGTGGCGCTCAGCGCCGTCGTCGGCGCGCCCAGCACGCCCGAGGACGAGGCGGACGTCGCGATGCGGCTCTCGCTCACCGACGTGCGCAGCAAGGCCGGGCTGGCCGACTACACGGGCGAGCTGCAGGTGCGCAACACGCTCCGCATCACCGACCGCGCCAACGGCGCGGGCGGCGCGGACTCGGGCACCTTGCAGGAGCTCGACCTTCCCGTGACGGCGGGCTGCGCCGCGACGGCCGACACCGCGGTGGGCGCGACCTGCAGCGTCGTCACGACCCTCGATGCGCTCACTCCCGGAGTGGTCGACGAGGGCGCCCGCGCCGTGTGGGAGCTGGCGCAGCTGCAGGTGCTCGACGGCGGCCCCGACGGCGACGTCGACACGCCCGGCAACACGGTCTTCATGCGCCAGGGCCTATTCGTACCGTGATTCGGGCGCGGCCCGCCCGCCTTCGGCGAGGGCCGCCGGCACATCCACCAGCGGGGCCTCCTGTCCCCAGATCGGCGCGAGATTCGGCATCGAGTTCGCACCCTTGGCGATCTTGTCGTCTGCCCACTCGATCGCCGAATAGGCGCCCTCGTCCCCCGGAGGCTCGATCAGGAAACGCTCGTTGAGGACGCTGATGACGACCTCGGCCCGCTCGCTCCTGACCAGTTCCCGGTCGAGGGTCGCGAGCTGTGTGAACACCACCCGCCGGAAGGACTCGGCGAGGAAGGGGAGCATCGCGTACGCGAAGGAGTCGCCGAACACGACGCAGGTCGTGGCCGGCGCCTCGCTGCACTCCGTGACGAGGATCCTGCCCGTGTGCTCGACGCAGTTGTCGGCGACCAGGCGAGCGCTCCTGCGCAGGATGTGGGCATAGGTCCTGTGCCCCAACCGCGGCGGGTCGGCCTTGTGGCCGAGGTCTCCCTCCAGTGGCTTGTCGACGAAGCCGACGTCGTCGTCCGTCACCCGGCGAACGGAAAAGCGCCGCTCGATGTCGCCGATCAGACACTTGTAACCGACGAACGCACCGCGTCCGTTCCAGTGCGAGTCGACTGACGAGTACAGGTCGAAGCTCCTCTTCTCCTCCAGCATCGTCTCGACGGGATAGAGCACGGTCGCGAAGGATCCCGACGAGGACAGGCGGTCCAGCAACTGCGTCACCGGCCGCACCCCGGACAGCGGTAGGTCGTCGGGCATCCTCTCGGCGTACACGGTGTGCGGGTTGGGAGGGACGAGGAAGAAGTAGCCCCCGCCGAGCCTCTCGACCCAGGCGGTGCGGTTCTCCAGGACGACCTGCCACTGCCTCAGCTCCTCGGGCGCAAACAGCAGGTCGCCGGTGTGCTGCTTCACGACCATGTTCGTGTCGTTGTCGAGGAACAGCCAACCGTCCTTGCCGACGAGGATCTTTTCGTCGCGCTTGAACCTGTTCGGCTCGACGGGCCGTGAAGCTGCTGAAGCCACTGGAACGATGGTATTGGGGGTAGCGCGAAGCCGCGCGCCGGAACGAAAACGGGGCGCCGCTCTTCGAACGGCGCCCCGTCGCGCGCTGCTGCTGCCTACCGGTTAACGGTGAGAGTCGTAGCTGATCGCCTGCTGGAACGTGGGCCTGTTGGTCCACCGCATCGTGAAGGGCAGGAAGCCCGGCGAGAAGAAGATCCTCTCGGCCGATGAGTCCGACCTCCACACGGTCGGGTCTGGGTTCTCGAAGACGGCTTCGAGCTCGTTGCCCGCCTCTTCGAGTGCCGCCCACAGCGAGTCGCGGCATGCGACGAGGTCGCCCGCGCCGCAGAACTTGGTCTTGAAGGGCCCGACCACCGGCCGGCCGGCCAGCGTGCGGAGGTCCTTCTCGACGTAGCCGTACCAGCCGCTGTTGTACGCCGAGCCCTGGTTGTTGGCCCGGTTGTCGCGGCTCATGAGACTCGCCAGGTCACCGAGCTGCGGGCCGAGCACGGGCCCCATGACGGCATCGGCGATCTTCGGCCATGCCTGGTCCATGATCGCCGCGCCGGGGTCGTCGATCACCCCGTCGTTGTCGGCGTCGAGGCGGCTACCGCCCTGGTCGCGCCAGTCCTGGAGCAGCTCGAACATCTGCTGCGCACGGGCGCTTGGCGCCCCGCCGGTGCCGAGCACCGCGTTGATGCCGCGGAACGCCTGCGCGATGCGCAGGTCCTGCGTGGCGGCGTAGTTCATCGCGCCGACCGTGGACGCCAGCGTGTGCGTCTGGGCAGTGCTGACCGCAACCTCGAGCAGCTCGTTGCGGTGCACGGAGCCGTAGCCCCACGTGTCGTCCGCAGCCTGCCATCCACCAGCCGGCTTGTTGTTCCAGTTGGTGATGGCGCCGTCCGCCGGGGCGGTGCCGTGCGGGTGCTTGTCCTTGTCCAGGAACCCACGCCACTCGTACTTGCCGCTGCCGTTCGTCGGCAGGCCGAGGTCCACCTGCGGGTGGCGCACCGGTAGGCGTCCGCCCGAGAACATCGCCACGTCGTCCTTGTCCGCGTAGAACCAGTTGAACGTGAACTCGATGTCGTTCGCGGCGTCGAAGAAGCTGTCGACGTCGTGGACGGAACCGTCGTTCAGCTCCGCGAACCCGAAGGCGCTCACGACCTCGCGGTTGCGGGTGGTGCGCGCCGACGAGAGCGCGACGCGCTCGCCGTCGACCGTGGCGTAGCCGATCACCGGCCCGTGCACGGTCTCGTTGAAGATGACCGGGGTGCCGGCGCCGAAGCCGACACGGCCCGCGTCGAACGTGGTCATCTCGCGACACTCGCCGTCGAAGCGGTAGTGCGTGTCGTCCCCGCACAGCTCCTCGGCGAAGATGTCGATGTTGTCGTTACCCGCGGAGGTTGCGCTCCACGAGAAGTCCGGCCCGCGGCCGAGCTCCACGTAGGGGCCCGATCCCGGGAAGGTCACGCCGCGGGCGTCGATGCCGCCCCCGTGCACGTCGACCTCGTACAGGATCTGTGGGTAGAAGTAGCCAACCTGCGGCCCCGCCACGAAGAACGGGTGGCCGGTCGCCGAGCGGTTCGCCCCGATCAGCACCGCGTTGCTGGCGCTCTCCTGCATCGCCTGGTTCACGGACGATGCCTGCGCCGCGGAGTTGTCGATGCTGTCCGCGTCGACGATCGAGTTGCCGTTCTGGTTCGGGCGTGGGTGGGTCAGGCGGAACTTGCCGTCGATCGAGACCGAGGTCTCGGGGTCGTTCTGCTCGCGCAGGTCGTTCCAGACCTGCTCGCCCTTGCGCTCGCCGAGGCGGTCCTGGAGTGCGGACAGGAGCTGCGCGCGCCGTGCCTCGTCACCGCCGCCCTTGCCGAACACCGCGCCGATCAGCGCCGCGATCGCGATCACGTCGTTGCGGTTCCACGCGCGACCGGACGTCCCGGCAATCGTGCGGTAGTCGTTGATGCCCTGCAGGTAGCTCGTCGACGTCGTCGATGAGCTGCTGTCCGCCCGGCCTCGCAAGCACGAGGTCGACCTGCTGTGCGAGGAAGTCCTCGGTCTCCTGGGACGGGTTGAACGGCACGAACGACTGGGCAAGCTGGAACGGGTTCAGTCCGGGGGCGTCGATCACCGCCGCACGGCCGGGGCCGCGCAGCGTGTCCATCAGCAGCATGCGGTCCTCGGCCGTCACGTACCCGACCGCGTACATGACGTCGGAGCGGTTGTCGGACTCGATGTGCGGCACGCTGAAGCTGTCGCGTCGCACGACGAGGTTGGGCCGCCCCGGGAAGGTCTGCGTGCGCTGCACCGACAGGTTGCCGAGCCCGAATACGTTCTGCTTGAAGAAGTTGGGCAGGTCGGATGCCGTGACGTTGGCCCGCTTCGGCGTGAGGCCGTCGTAGAGCGGGACCTGGTCCGACGAGTTCGGCGTGAACAGGAACGTCCCGCCCTGGCCAGGCGGCAGCACGTCGAAGGCCTCGCCCGCCTTGGAATGGTCGGTAGCGGTCTGCGCGAACGCGACGGACGCCTGGGCGCCCAGCACGAGAATTGAGGCCGCGCACAGCACGGCCCAGAACCTGCCAGCTAAGGACATCGCCCCTCCTGTCGTTGCAACCCCCAGACGCGCGAGTCTATCCGGATACCGTCACCGGAATCCAGACTCGCGGGTCAGTTTTGCTCCGGGTCGGACTGTTCAGCCCGGCGCCGGGCGACGCGCCGGCGGGTGCGACGGGCCACTCCAGGTGTCCCACTCCGGGCACACGCACGCCTCCCAGCCGCTGAGGGACGCGACCCGCCCGATGCAGGACCCGCCGGCGACGTCCACGAGCACCACGCGCTCACCGGGACGGGGCGGACGCGGCCCGCGCATCAGGAAGCGCACGGGCGACCAGATGCAGTCGTGCTCGTCGCGATCGGCGAGGTCCGCGCGCAGGACGATCTCGCGCTCGTTGAAGTCGAGTTCCGCCGGGCCGATACGCGGTCCGCGTGTGTGGGGCTCCTCCCCTGTCGCATCCATGTCTCGGTCGCCTACCCGCATTCCCGGCGCTCAACCGGTCCCCTTGTACGCTCGAGAACATGGCCTTCGAACCCGCGCCGGCCGGTGAGGACTATTGCTACCTGACGACCACAGGACGCGTGTCCGGGGAGCCGCGTGAGATCGAGATCTGGTTCGGCCTGCACGACGACGTCCTGTACATGCTGGCGGGCGGCGGGCGGCGGGCGAACTGGGTCAGGAACCTCATGCGCGACCCGTCGGTGCGCGTGCGCATCGCGGGCCGCACGCTGAAGGGGCGCGCACGCCTGGTCGAGGACGCGGCCGAGGACTCCCTCGCGCGCGGGCTACTCCATGACAAGTACTCGGAGGGCAGCGACGGCCTCGCGAGCTGGCGCGACACCGCGCTTCCCGTGGCGGTCGAGTTCCGGTAGACCGGGCCGCGAGCGCTACTTGTGGCGGACGGTCTCGCAGTTCGCGGTCGACTCGCCGCGGTCCACGAACGCGATGTCGTTGCCGGGGCCGCAGTCGACGCGGTCGTGTTTGCCTCCGCCGAACGCCTGCACGAAGTCGTCGCCGTCGCCGCCGAGGACCTGGTCGGGGCCCGTGTCGGGGCGCAGCTCGTCGTTGCCGGGGCCGCCGTCGAGCGTGTCGGGGCCGCGCCCGCCGGAGAGACGGTCGTCGCCGTCCTCGCCGCGCAGCTGATCGGGGCCGCGGTTGCCGAACACGGTGTCGTTGCCCGGCCCTCCGAACACGGTGTCCGCCCCGCTCGACCCGGGCACGTGGTCGCCCCATATGACGTCATCGCCGCCCAGGCCCTGGAGGTTGTCGTTCCCGCCGCCGCCGAGGAGCGTGTCGTTGAGGCCCCCGCCCACGAGCGTGTCGGCTCCCCGGCCACCGATCTGGCGGTAGCCCTGGGCAGGGTCGGGCGGGGGAGGCGCGCCCTCGGCCACGACCTCGCAGTTGCGGAAGCGCGTCGCGCGCAGGTCGCGACGGTCCACCGACACGGTGTCGTAGCCGGCGCCGCACGAGATCAGGCCCTCCGACAGCGCGCCGGTCGGCTCGACCGCGTTGATCACGTCGTTGCCGGCACCGGCGCGGATCGTGTCGCGCCCGCTGCCTCCGACGAGGAGGTCGTCGCCGGGCCCGCCCTTGATGCGGTCCTCGCCCGAGCCGCCCTCGACGTGGTCGTTGCCGGCGCCGCCCATCATCCGGTCGCCGGCCGGCCCGCCGTCGAGCGCGTCGTTCCCGCCGCCGCCGAACCCGCGGTCGCGGCCGAACCCGCCCTGCAGCGCGTCGTCCCCGGGGCCGCCCCGCAACCGGTCGTCGCCCGACTCCCCGAGCAGCACGTCGTTCCCGGCGCCGCCACGCATCCGGTCGCCGGCGGTCCCGCCCTCGAGCCGGTCGTTGCCGGCCTGGCCCAGCAGCCGGTCGCGCGCCTCCTCGCCGACCACGGTGTCGTCGCCGCTGCCGCCGCCGAGGGTGTCGCGGCCGGTCCCGCCCCGGAGCATGTCGTTGCTTCCCATGCCGAAGATCCGATCGGCGGAACGGCCGCCGTACATCGTGTTGGCGAGCGCGTTGCCGCGCATCCGGTCCTTGCCGCTCGACCCGGAGTAGACGACGCGCGCCGCGTGTGCGGACGACATCAGGATCGCGGCGAGGGCCGCCAGTGCAAGTGCACAGGCGGCGGCAAGCCGCACGGCGGCATGCATGCTCGGGTGACGTCCGGTCGCTCGCATGGGGGCCAAGGAGCCTTCTGTTGTCGGCGCCGCCTACGAGGTGAGCTGACGGGCTCGCGCTCCATCACCATCGGATCTGGTTGCGCGTCGGCCACCGGTGTGGCCGATTAGCCCCCGGCCGCGACTGCCGCGGCCAATTGGGTCCCCCGCTCCGCGGCGCCCAGGGCAACCACGGACTCGGCGGCGAGGTGCGCGGCATTAAAGCAGGGTGCCGGGGCGGAAAAAGAAGAGGCACTTGTGCTTTTCCCGCTATTTGCGGGAATTCTGCCCCGTCAGTGCGGATCGCGCCACATGCGCCACAGCGGCGGCCCGCCGTCGGGCAACCGGAACTCCTCGGTCACGTGGAAGCCGTGGCGCAGGTAGAGGTCGCGGCTGCGCGGCGAGCCGGCATTGAGGTAGGCGGGCATCCGCTCCGCGTCGCAGCGCTCGAGCACCGGCCGCATCAGGGCCGACCCCAGCCCCCTGCCCTGCCACCTCGGCTCGACTCCGAGCGAGTCGAGGTAGTAGTGGGCCGTGCGGGGATGGCCCGACTCCATCACGGTGAGCCCACGCTGCGCCCGCCCGAGGCCGCGACCGAACACCCTCAGCATCCCGGGAAGCAGGGCGACCTGATCGACGACCCCGAGACGCCAGTTGCCCGGCGGCACCCAGAGCGCGCCGCCCGCCAGCCCCTCGGTCGTGTAGCAGTAGTCGCGCGTGAGGTGGACCCTGCGCAGCATCACGTCGAACAGCCGGCGGGCGCGCTCGACCCGGGTCTGTGGGTCGGGGAGGAACCAGCGCATCGGCGGGTCGCCGTCGAACGCCCGCGCAAGCGCCTCCGCCAACCGCGGCACGTCCTCAATCGTCGCCTTCCGGACCGCCTGGCCGGACCGCGCCCCGGCGGGAGCGCCTACCACTTGCTGTCGGAGTCCTTCGTGAAGGTCCGCTTGCGGGTGGGATAACGACGATTGCTGATTGCGATCGCCATGCCGAGCACGGCGACCAGGATGCCGCCGAGCACGACCCAGTCCTCCCAGCCGTCGACCACGCTGGTGACGGCCGCGACGACGAGCACGGCGCCGAGCAATGTGACCACTATCGCTTGCAACCAGAGCGGGAAGCGCAAATACTCCTCCACGTCCTCGGGGAGGCCATCATAACCGCGCCAACATCCAACACCCCGGCGGCAGGAGGATGAGCGAGATGATCGAGAAGGTCGCCGTCGGCACCGACGGCTCGGAAACGGCGAACAAGGCCGTCGACTTCGCATTCGACGTGGCCGAGAAGTTCGGTGCCACGGTCGTGATCTGCAGCTCGTACCGGCCGGTCAGCGAGGACAAGGTCCGCCGCGACCAGCGCGATGCGCCACAGGACATCCAGTGGACGATCAACCCCACCCAGGAGGTCGACGCGACGCTCGCGAAAGCCGCCGAGCGCGCGCGCGGCCGCGGCATCGACACCGTGACCGAGGCGCGCGAGGGGGACCCGGCGGACGTGCTCGTCGACATCGCGGAGGCGCACGACGCCGACCTGCTCGTGGTCGGCAACAAGGGCATGCAGCGCCGCGTGCTCGGCAGCGTCCCCAACAGCGTGTCGCACAAGGCGCCCTGCTCGGTGGTGATCGTCAAGACGACGTAACGTGCAGGATGCGATGGCGGACATCCTCGACCAGCTGAGAGACTCGTACGCGGCGTTGAACCGGCGCGACATCGACGGCACCGTCGCCGTCCTCGACGACGACGCCAAGTGGGTCGAGCACTCGGACCTGCCCGAGGCCGGCAGCTACCGCGGGCGCGAGACCATCCGCGCCTTCCTCGAGCAGTTCCTCGATTCATGGGACAACTTCGAGCAGCAGATCGAGGACGTGCGCGAGGCCGACGACTGCGTGCTCCTCTTCATCAGGCTGAACGCGCGCGGCAAGGGGAGCGGGATCGACGTGGAATCGCGCTACGCGCATCTGTGGCTGATGCGGGAAGGGCGCGGCGTGCGCGTCGACGCCTACTACGACCGTGACTCGGCGCTAGCCGCGCTGCGCGCCGGTCACTCCGGCTGACCCCGCGAGGCCCACGAGCAGCACCGAGGCGGCGAATGCGGCGAACGCCCATGCCTCACCGTCGTCGAAGTCCGCGCTGAAGACCGCCGCCGCGAGCAGCTCCAGCGCACCGAGCGCGGCGTAGGCGTAGGCCGATCCCCGGAAGCGCTCGAGGCGGTTGTCCGTCACCGCGAAGGCGGCCGCCGCGCCGAAGCCGATCAGGAAGGAGCCGACGGCACGCGCGGTCAGCGGCGTGAGCAGCCACGGCCAGACCGTGTCCGCGCTCGACGGCGAGACCCACAGCGCGACCCCCAGCCCTCCCATCACGAGCGCCTGCACCGCGAGCACCGCGCGCAGGACGGCCGGCACGGGCGTGAAGACGTCGTCGGCGGACTCGGCCGGCACGGCCAGCTGTCGCCAGATCAGCAGCGCGAGCGCCGCGGGCAGTGCGCAGTAGACGCCGAGCCAGAACCACCCGAACAGGGAGTCGAGATCGAACTTGTCGAGGTGCGCGAGGGTGGCGGCGAGCAACAGGACCGCGATCGCCGTGACGGGCACCATCGTCGGCACGGCCTCCTCCCACGTCCGGCGGCGCGCGGTCCAACCGAGCAGCACGAACGCCGCCCAGTAGGCAGCCCCCAGGAAGGCCGCCGTCAGCGGCGGCTTGATCGTCCACGAGAAGAAGCGGTCGGTCTCCTCCGCGAGCGGGAACAGGAGGAAGCCGGCGGTCAGGGCGAGCGCGGCGAACGCGGCAAGGACGACGCGCAGTTCACCGGTGAGCGGCCGGGCGGTGGACACCCGGGGAAGTTATCGCGGGGGCGCCGCAGCGCCCCCGCGAGTCGGAAGACATCGAGCGGGCTTCGCCCTCAGAGGGCTGTCAGCCCGCCATCGCCGTGCCGGTGAACGCGCAGGCCGCGGTGCCGCCGAACGCGTTCGCCTCCTCGCCGAGGAAGGCCGCCGACACGCTCACGCCCGCCGGGGTCGTGTACACGAGGGTGCCCTGCGAGCCGTCGTCGTTCTGGGCGAGCAGCGAGAAGCTCTCGCCCGGATTGAGGTCGTTGTCCTGCCGGTAGAACGGCACGTTGCCCGGGTCCTTGTTCCACGACACGTGCAGCGTCGCGTGTGCGATCGTCGAGGCGGCGCGCACGTCGAGGTCGGGTCCGGCGGCGCATGTCGCGGTCAGCACGAGGCCACCGAGGTCGAGCACGCGCGTCGAGGCGGTGTTGATCGGCGCGCGGAAGTCGATCTTCCCCGCGTGCATCCCGTCGAGGCGGTCCGCGTTCAGGCCGGTCGCCACCCCGGTGGCGTTGGTCGTGAACGGCCTGCCCCCCTCGCTCTTGGTCTCGATCCGGCCGGCCTCGTCGCCGTCCGTCTCGAACTCGAACGCGCGTCCCTTCTGCAGGTTGTTCGACCTGATGCAAGCCTCGCGCCCGGGGTTCGAGCGGCAGCCGTAGATCGCCCCGCCGCCGTTGCCGTCGCGAATGTTCGACTGGCGCGTCCCGTAGCTCTTCGAGGACGAGATCAGCTCGGTCTCGTTCTTGGCCGACCCGCTGCCGGGGTTGCGCTTGCCCTCCCGCAGGACGTCCCCGGTGGCGCCCACGGCAAACGGCGACACCGCGACCGCGAGCACCACCGCGCTCGCGAGCACGTAGCGCCCCTGTCCAGCGCGCCCGCGACGGGGGCGTTTCGCCGTGGCGACGTAGCGGTCGACCGCCTCCGTCCAGTTCCGGTCATCCAGTCTGTTGCTGGGCATCCTCTCCTCCTTCTACGGCGCGATTTCTCCCCCTGTGCGGGCAAGTTAGTCAGGAGTTCGCCGGAGCGCGCCGGTCGCCTGCGCCTGCAAGGCGCCCACCGCATCGGCGGTTTGGGCCGCCCCCGCGCCGGGGTAGATCGGTAGGAGGCTCGGGGAGGGCCGACTCTCGATGCGTCGGACTGGCTCTGCTTCATCCATTCGCTCCGCGGTGATCGCCGCGGTCCTCGCGGTGCTCGCCCTTCCGGCCGTCGCCCTCGGGCAGGTGCCGCCCCAGCCGATCCCCGAGTCGCCGGACTCCGACCCGCCCCCGCAGTTCACCGGGGCGGCCGCCACGCCCCACCCGATCTCGGCCACACCGCCGCCCGCGCACCCGTTCATGGCGGCCAACGGCCGCAGCAACATCCACGACGACGCCTACATGAGCGACACGTACGCGGGCGGAGGGCCGCTCGGGCGCGAGATGGAGCGCCTGTCCACCTTCCATGGCGCCGAGTGCGCCTCGGTGACGTTCGACCGGGCGGGCCGCATCGTCTCGATCTGCGTCGGCCTCGAGGGCCCGCGGCTCGTGATGCTCGACGCGCGCACGCTTGCGCTGCTCGCCGCGTTCCCGCTGCCGCCGCGCTCCCCCGGGACGTCGAACCCCTTCAACGACTTCTCGGGCGGCGGTTACTTCTACCTGGACCACCGCGACCGCGCGGTGATCCCCACGACGACCCGCCACGTCTGGGTCGTGGGCGAGACGGACGGGCCGCTCGGGCCGGGCTTCGCGCTCGAGCGCGACTATGACCTGAGCGGCGTGACCGCGCAGGGGGACAAGCTCTTCTCGGTGCTGCCCGACTGGTCCGGCCGGCTGTGGTTCGTGTCCCAGCGAGGCGTGGTCGGCACCGTCGATCCGGAGTCGGGCGCCGTCCGCACGCTCGACCTCTCCGAACAGGTGACCAACTCGTTCGCGGTCGACGAGAGCGGCGGCGTCTACATCGTGTCCGACGCGGCGCTCTACCGATTGGACGCGACGGCGTCCGGGGCGCCGGCGGTGACGTGGAGGGAGCAGTACCCGAACTCCGGCGTCCAGAAGCCGGGGCAGGTGAGCCCCGGGTCCGGCACGACGCCCACCGTGCTCGGCTCCGATTACGTCGCGATCGCCGACAACGCCGATCCGATGGGGGTGGTCGTGTACAGGCGGGCGAAGACGGTCAAGCGCTCACGCCTGGTCTGCCGGCGCGCGGTTTTCGCGCCGGGTGCGAGCGCGACCGACAACTCGCTGATCGGCATCGGCAACTCGCTCGTCGTCGAGAACAACCACGGCTACGCGGGAGTGACGAGCACCACCCAAGGCGCGACCACGTCGCCCGGGATCGAGCGCGTCGACTTCACCGACAACGGGCGCTGCCGGACCGTCTGGCACAGCGACGAGCGTGCGCCCTCCGTGGTGCCCAAGCTCTCGCTCGCCGACGGCCTCGTCTACACGTACACGAAGCCCGAGCACCCGAGCGACCCGTGGTACCTGACAGCGATCGACTTCGCCACGGGGCAGACCGTCTACAGCCGCCTCGCCGGCACCGGGCTCGGCTTCAACAACAACTACGCGCCGGTGTCACTCGGCCCCGACGGCAGCGCGTACGTCGGCGTGCTCGGCGGGCTCGTGCTTCTCCGGGATGGGTAGGACCACCGGCGCCAGCAGCCGCCTGATCAGCAGGCCGCCGTTGGCCCACAGCGCGGGCAGCCACATCGGGATCCCGGCGACGTCCGGGTGCGCGTAGTCGAAGGCGCCCGTGCCGAGGATCGCGATCTCCGCGAGCGGCCCGAGCACGGCCGCCGACAGCGCGTAGACCCAGTCGCCCCGGATCGGGGCGACCGCGAGGCGCACGGCGACCAGCAGGAGCAGGCCCGCCGTCACCCACTGTGCGCCGTCCCCGTCCCACAGCGCCGTCGCGCCGTAGGCGCCCGCGAACAGCAACAGCTCGGCGACCCGGCGGGCGAGGCTCAGCGGGGGGAACGCCGCCGGCCCCGCCGCGCGCTCGACCGCGGGGATCGCGATGCCCGCCGCGACGCCGGCCAGACCGAACTCGATCGGGACGAACCAGGCCCACTCGCCGAACGCCTGCGTCTCGTAGGTGAGCACATCGCCCAGGAGGTGGATGCCGTCCAGCGCCGTGCCGACCACGGCGCCGATCGCGAAGCAGGTCGCGAGTGCTCGGGCGGAGGGCATCAAACGCAGTATCGAGGGTCTCGATTCCGCTAGGGTCCGCGCGGCCTTGACAGAACCGGACCATATCCCGAAGGGGCCGACCGCGATCGGCGGGGACCTGCGTCCGCTGCCGCTGCCGGAGGTGTTCGCGTTCCTCGGGAGCGGCTCGCTGCTCGTGCTCGAGATCGTCGCCGCGCGCCTGATCGCGCCGAACGTGGGCGTGTCCCTCTACACCTGGACGTCGGTGATCGGCGTCGTGCTCGCGGGCCTCGCGCTCGGCAACTGGCTCGGCGGCCGGCTCGCCGACCGTCGCCCCGGTCGCACGACGATCTCCGCGCTCTACCTCGGCAGCGCCGCCGCGACGGCGCTGATCCTGTTCTTCGCGCGCGACGTCGACGCGTTCGCGGCGCCCAGCTCGTGGGCGGCGATCCTGCAGGTGCTGTGGATCACGATGATCATGTTCTTCCTGCCGTCGGTGCTGCTCGGGACGCCCACCCCGATGATCGTGAAGCTCTCGCTCAGCTCCCTCGACAGCACCGGGCGGGTCGTGGGCCGCATCCAGGCGGCCGCGACGGCGGGCAGCATCGCCGGGGTCTTTCTCACCGGCTTCGCCCTGATCTCGTGGTTCGGCACGCGCGCGATCGTCGCCGGCATCGTCGTGCTGCTCCTGATCCTGGCCGCACTCAGCCACCCCTACATCACCGACACCAACCGGGTCGCGGCCGCGGTGCGGCGCCAGCCCGCGCTCGGGGTCGTGCCGGTGGTCGTGCTGATCGCGGCGCTCGGGCTCGCGGTCTCGGCTGACAGCAAGTGCGTGAAGGAGAGCAACTACTTCTGCATCGACGTCGGGCCCGACGCCACCGGCCAATTCAAGGAGCTGCGGCTCGATCTCCTGATCCACGGCATCGTCAACCCGCAGAACCCGGCCGAGCTGATCTATCCGTACGAGAAGCTCTACCAGCAGGTGACCGAGTCGACGTTCCGCAAGCGCGGGCCGATCAGCTCGTTCCAGATCGGCGGCGGCACATACTCGTTCCCGCGCTACCTCGCCGCCAACTACGATGCGAAGTCGATCGTTGCGGAGATCGACCCCGCGGTGACCGACGTCGCGCGCTCGCACCTCGGCCTGCGTGACTCGCCCGAGATCGAGATCCAGCACGAGGACGCCCGGCTCGAGCTGAACGAGCGCCCCGCGGACGAGCGCTACGACCTGGTGCTCGGGGACGCCTTCAACGACATCGCGGTGCCGTACCACCTGACCACCAAGGAGTTCAACGAGAAGGTCGCCGACCACCTGTCCCCGCGGGGGCTCTACCTGGTCAACGTCGTCGACGGCAAGGACTACGACTTCCTGCGCTCCTTCATCGCCACCCTCACCAAGACCTTCCGCAACGTCGGCCTGATGACGGTGCCCGGCCAGCCGGTCGCCGGTGAGCGTGCGACGTTCGTGGTCGTGGCGGCCAACCGCGACCTGCCGCGCCTCCAGACGATCGTGGGCCTCGACCGCCTGCGGCCCTTCCTCGCGGAGAAGGACACCGTCGAGCTGACGGACGACCACGTGCCGGTCGACCAGCTGCTGGCGCCGGTGTACGGCGACAGCCTCGAGGAGCACTCGAGCGACGAACCGGCGCAGTAGATCGAACGCCGAGATCGTCCGCGCGGGCTATGAGGCCTGGAACCGCGGCGATCTCGAGGCGATGTTCGCGATGCTCGACCCGGCGGTCGAGTGGACGCTTCCCGACAGCGGGATGAACACCGGGACCTACCGCGGCCACGACGGCATCAGGGAGCTGATGGAGAGCTACCTGGAGGCCTTCGAGCACTTCAGCATCGAGGTCGAGAGATCCTTCGAGGCCGGCGACCGGGTCGTCGCGTTCGTGTGCGCCACCGGGCGCGGGCGAAGCAGCGGCGTCGAGGTCGAGACCCGGCCCGCGCACCTGTGGACGATGCGCGCCGGGAAGGCGCTGCGGATGGAGGTCTTCCCCGAGCGCGAGCAGGCCCTGGCGGCCGCAGGCATCTAGGGGCGCTGCGTCACGTCGGTCTCGGCGCGGTAGCGCTCGACCCACTGCTCCGAGAGGGCGTCGGCCTGGCGCTCGAGCGGCGGCGGCACGGCCGGAAGATCGGAGGGCGGCTCGACGCCGATGAACTCCAGCGCGTCGCTCACGGTCCCGCGCTGGTCGGCGACGAGCTGCTCGTAGACGACGAGGTGCGATTCGATCCCGTGACGCTCGAACAGCCCTCTCCAGGCATCCTCCTCGCGGCCGATCCGATCGACCTTGCGGGAGATGTGCTCGGGGTCGTAGGAGGCCTCGCGCTCCGACCGCTCGCGCCCGCCCGAGTGCCATCGCAGCGTCTGGAGCGCGCGGACCCAGGACACGGCCTGCCGCAGGCGGTCGCGCCGGCTCATCAGGATCAGGCGCAGGTTCGGCAGCACCGTCCGCGGGTCGGCCTCGCCGAACAGCGGGTGGTACTGGGCCCAGTGGGCCTTCGCTCCGAAGACGCCGTTCGGACCGGTCTTGCGCGCCAGCAACTGGCCGACGTACGCCTCCGTCGTCTCCGTCCCCCAGCGCCGTGCGAGGACGCGCATGAAGTCCGGGTGGAACACCTCGATCGGAGCGCCCGCGACCCCGGTGGCCGCCAGCAGGTCACACAACAGGGTGCTGCCGGAGCGCGGGATCGAGCAGACCAGATACGAGACCCGCGGCTCACCCGCGTCCTCGAACTCGAAGAAGATGTCCTCTTCGGTGTTGGTCAGCTCTTCTCGATCAACTCGATGCGGTAGCCGTCCGGGTCGCGCACGAAGCAAAGGCGCGAGCCGCCCTCGCGCACCGTGTAAGGCGGCTTCTCGGGCTCGATCCCCTGCTTTTCGAGGTTCTCGAGGGTCGCATCGAGGTCGTCGGCCGTGATCGCGATGTGGCCGTAGCCCGTGCCGAGATCGTAGGAGCCGACGCCGAAGTTGTGGGTCAGCTCGAGGCGCGGCTTCTCCCCGTCGCCCGGCAGGTTCATGAAGACGTTGACCGCCTCGTCGCGGATCGGCATGCGGGCGATCTCCTCGAAGCCGAGCGCGTTGTAGAACGCGACGGAGCGGTCGATGTCGGTGATTCGGTAGCAGGTGTGGATGAGTTCGCTCATGGCTTCGCAGTCTATTAACAGCATCCTCACATGGATGGTCCATCATTCAGGGACATGCTTCGCATCGGCCACAAGGGAGCGGACCTGATCGAGCCCGGCAACACGCTCGCGAGCTTCGACGCCGCGGTGCACCACGGGGTCGACATGATCGAGCTGGACGTGCTCCCCGAGCGCCCGCCCGCGAGCGCCGACCTGGAGCGTGACCGCCTGATCCTCGCGCACGACTACGAGGACGCCGCCGAGCGGCAGCCGCTGACGGTGGCCGAGGGCTTCGCCCATCTCGCCTCGGACCGCTTCGCCGGCATCGAGTTCATCGTCGACCTGAAGCTCCCCGGATACGAGACCCGCGTCGTGGACGCGCTGCGCACCGCCGGGCTTCGGGAGCGCGCGCTGGTCTCGTCCACCTACAGGGAGAGCCTCGTGCGGCTGCGCGCCTACGACCCGGACCTCAGGGTCGGCTGGTCGGTGCCCCGCGCGCGCCGGGACTACACCTCCTCGAAGCTGATGATCCTCCCCGCGCTGGCCGTCCTTTCGGTCATGCGCCGCACGCTTCCGCGCCAGGCGGGACAGGCCCTGCGCGACGGGCACTGTCATGCCGTGATGGCGCACTGGCGGCTCGTCACGCCTGCGCTCGTCGCGTCGATCGACCGCGCCGGGGGCGATCTGTACGTCTGGACGGTCGACCACGCGCCGCGTATCCGCGAGCTCAACACCCTCGGCGTCACCGGCGTGATCACGAACGACCCGCGCCTGTTCGCGGCGCCGTCCCCCTAGCAGGAGGGCCTCAAGCGGCGACGTGCAGCGGGCGGCGCTCGTCCTCGCGCGCCGAGTCGCTCACCCCGGCCCAGGAGCCGGACTGCTCGAGCCCGGCCGCGGCACGCGTGATCAGGTCCGCGGGGCCGCGGTCGCTCTCCAAGCGCTCGCCGATGCCGACCCGCGCGTGCACCTGCTCGGCTTCGAGCGCGCTCTCCAGGGCGTGCGCCAGGGTCTCCGCCGACCCGTGGGAGGACTCGGGGCAGATCACCGCGAACCGCGACCGGGAGAGCTGGGCGACCGTGTCCGCCTCGCGCACGCGCGCGGTGATCGCATCCCAGGCGCGGCGCGCGCGCCGGTCTCCGAGCGCGCGGCGACCGCCGTCGGGGGTTCCCTCCTCGAGGTCGAAGAGCAGCAGGCCGAGCGGCCGGCGGTAGCGTCCCGAGCGGGTCCACTCCTGAGCCAGCAGGGTCTCGAACGCGACGACGTTCATCGTGCCCGACGCCGCGTCGACCCAGGCGTTGCGCTCGAGACGCCGCCGGCCCCGGACCCACATCAGCCACAGCGCCATCGCGATCAGGCCCAGCGCGAACAGGCCCGCCCAGACGGCCCTCGGGATCTCCTCGATGAAGTCGAGGAACGGTGCGACGCCGCGCTGCTCGGCGCGTTGCCCGCGGGCTTTCCCGCCGCTGCGGCGATCGGACCTGCGTGCGGAGGTGTCGCCGGTGCCCTGCGCCGCGCCCGCGCCGGAGCCGGCGCGCGGCACCCGAGCCGGTGCTCCGCGCGGAGCGCTCCCGGCCCGCGGGCGCCGAGTCGGCGCGTCCTCCCGGGCCGGCCGGCGCAGTGCCCCCGGCGTCTCCGCCGGTCGGTTGCGCGACATCACGAGACTCCCGTCCGGACGGCTGCGAAGGCGTCGATGCGGGCGGCGCGGAGACCGCGCCCTGGCGCAGCTCGACCTTCGCCCCGGCGGCTCCGGCCTCGACGGACGCGCCCGCGGTCCCACCGGCATCGACCTCCGCCGTGACCCCCTTCTGGGGATCGACCCCGACGGATATGCCGGTCTGGCCGATGTCGAAGGAAGACACTCCCCCGGAGGGCTGGGTCTGGGCAAGCGCGCACGGCGCCGCCGCCAGGCCGATCAGCGCGGCGACAGCAGCGGATGGGATCAATTTGGACATCACAGGCCTTTCCGGGGCCTTGCCGCGCCAGCGGCTTCCTCTGCCAACCGCTATCGGATCGGGAAGCGGCGGCCTTGACCCTTCACCGGCAACCGTTCGACAGGCGGCCATTTGCAGGCGCCGTTCAGCCAAATTTCAGCTAGGAGCGTCAAACTGGGCCCGTGAGGATCCTGGTGGTCGACGACGAGCCGGCCGTGCGCGACTCGCTCGAGCGCGCCCTGCGGCTGGAGGGCTACGAGATCGCGCTCGCGGCCGACGGCGCCGAGGCGCTCGCCACCCTTGCGTCAACCGAGCCCGACGCGGTCGTGCTCGACGTGATGATGCCCGAGGTCGACGGCCTGCAGGTATGCCGCCGGATGCGCTCCACGGGCGATCGCACCCCGGTGCTGATGCTGACGGCGCGTGACGCGGTCTCCGACCGGGTCGCGGGGCTCGACGCCGGCGCCGACGACTACGTCGTGAAGCCCTTCGCGCTCGACGAGCTGCTCGCGCGGCTGCGCGCCCTGCTGCGCCGCTCGGGCGCCGGTGCGGCCGGCCAGGTGCTCCACTTCGCCGACCTCGAGCTCGACCCCGTCTCGCACCAGGTGAAGCGCGGCGCGCGCCCCGTGGAGCTGACCCGCACGGAGTTCTCGCTGCTGGAGCTGTTCCTGCTCCATCCGCGCCAGGTCCTGACCCGCCCGGTGATCTTCGACCGGGTCTGGGGATACGACTTCGGCCCGGGCTCGAACTCGCTCGAGGTCTATGTGAGCTACCTGCGGCGCAAGACAGAGGCGGGCGGGGAGCCGCGGCTGCTGCACACGGTGCGCGGCATCGGTTACGTGCTGCGCGAGGAATGAGCGCCGGTCTGCGAGCAGGGTCTCCCGGCATCGGCACCCGCCTGCGCGAGCGGGTAGCGGGCTCGTCCTTCAGCCAGCGGCTCGCGCTGCTGACCGCGCTCTCGGTCGCGGTCGCCGTCGTGTTGGCGTCGGGGATCACGTTCCTGATCGTGCGCAACGAGCTGCGCGGCGACGTCGACAACCGGCTGCGGGACGTGGCCGACCGGATCTCCGTGCCGGCCGAGCTGCTGCTTCCCGGCACGGCGCCGGGACAGAACGTGCTGGTGCTGCCCAGCGGCCCGCTCGGCAGCCGGGACGCCTACGCCCAGGTGGTGCGGCCCAACGGCTCCGTTCTCAGGCCGCGCGGGAGCCGGATCCGCCTGCCGGTCACCGGGGACGTGCTCGACGTCGCGCGCGGCGATCACGAGGCGTTCTTCTACGACGCGACGATCGGCGGCGTGCATGCGCGCGTCTACACGGCGCCGCTGCCGACCGGCGACGCGGTGCAGGCGGTGCGCCCGCTCGAGGACGTCGACCGCACGCTGCGCGATCTCGCGTTCGCGCTCGCGCTGGTCGGCCTCGGGGGCGTCGCGCTCGCGGTATGGCTGGGGCTGCTCGTCGCACGCGCGGCGCTCACGCCGGTCAAGCAGCTGACCGATGCGGCCGAGCACGTCGCGCGCACGCGCGACCTCTCGCGCCGCATCCGCGCGGACCGCACGGACGAGCTCAGCCGCCTCGGCGCGAGCTTCAACACGATGCTCGAGGCGCTCGCCTCCTCGCAGGAGGCGCAGCGCCAGCTCGTCGCGGACGCCTCGCACGAGCTGCGCACTCCGCTGACCAGCCTGCGCACGAACATCGAGGTGCTGTCCTCCGACGCCCTGCCGCCGGAGGACCGCGAGCGGCTGCTGAAAGACGTCGTGGCCCAGCTCGGCGAGCTGACCGTGCTCGTCACGGACCTGGTCGACCTCGCGCGCGGCGACGAGCCGGCGCTCGTCGCCGAGGACGTGCGGCTCGACATGCTCGTGACCGACGCGGTCGAGCGCGCCCGCCGGCACGCTCCCGACCGCGTCTTCTTCACCGAGCTCGAGCCGAGTCTCGTGAAGGGCGTGCCCGCGCGGCTCGACCGCGCGATCTCCAACCTGCTCGACAACGCCGCCAAATGGAGCCCTCCCGGAGGCCAGATCGAGGTGCGCGTGCACGACGGCGAGGTGTCGGTGCGCGACCACGGCCCCGGCATCGCCGAGGCGGACCTCCCGTACGTGTTCGACCGGTTCTACCGCGCGCGCGCGGCGCGCGGCCTGCCGGGCTCGGGCCTCGGCCTCGCGATCGTGCGGCAGGTCGCGGGCTCGCACGGCGGGACGGTCACGGCCGAGCGCGCCAACGGCGGCGGCGCGCGCCTGCGCCTGAGCCTGCCCGTTGCCGAATGAGGGTCGGGATCATCTCCGACACGCACATCGCCGGCGGCCGCCGGCGGCTGCCCGAGAAATGCGTCGAGGTGCTGCGCGGCTGCGACCTGATCGCGCACGCCGGGGACATCATGAGCGTCGACGCGCTGCTCGAGATCGAGGCGATCGGCCCTCCGGTGCGCGCGATCACGGGCAACATGGACGGCTGGGACCTGCGCGAGCGCCTGCCCGACGAGGCGCTGCTCGAGCTCGAGGGCGTGCGGGTCGCGATGATCCACGACGCAGGGCCTTCCGCCGGGCGCCTCGCGCGCCTGCGACGCCGTTTCCCGGACACCCACGCGGTCGTGTTCGGGCACTCGCACCTGCCGCTGCACGAGCGCGACGGCGACTTCCAGATCTTCAATCCGGGGAGCCCGACCGAGCGGCGCCGCGCACCGCACCACTCGATGGGAGTGGCGCTGGCCGCGGACGGCGCGATCGAGTTCGAGCTGATCGCGCTCACCTGAACGGCGGGCGCCACGGGGCGGGGCGTAACAATGGGCTCTCCGGGCAGACCATGCCCCAGGAACCCGATACGGGAGGTGCACACCAGTGACGACGAAGATCAACAAGACCGAGGCGGAGTGGCAGCGCGAGCTCACGCCGGAGCAGTTCGAGGTCCTGCGCCGCCAGGGCACAGAGCCTCCCTTCAGCGGGCAGTACACCTACAGCAAGGAAGACGGCATGTACCGGTGCGCCGCATGCGGCAACGAGCTGTTCAGCTCCGACACCAAGTTCGAGTCCGGGACCGGCTGGCCGAGCTTCTACGAGCCCGCGACGTCCGAGGCGGTCGAGCTACGGCAGGACGGCAGTCACGGCATGGTGCGCACGGAGGTCGTGTGTGCGCGCTGCGGCGGGCACCTCGGCCACGTCTTCGACGACGGGCCCGACCCGACCGGCCGGCGCTACTGCATCAACTCCCTGTCGCTGGACATGGAGCAGAGCCAGACCTGAGACCTAGCGGATGCGGACGTGCATGTGGTCGTCGTGGTAGGCGAGCGGCTGCACGATCCGGCGCTTGCCGCGCAGGCCGACGCGCGGGCCCACGAACACGAAACGCGCGCCCGCGCGCACGAAGCGGTCGACCAGGTCCTGAGACAGCGCCCGGTCGATCTGCGCGACGCTCGCCGGGCCGCGCTCGCGCCCGTCGAGCCGCGGGTAGTACACGTCGGCGTCGAGCCCGTTCTGATGGGAGTCGTGCCCGCGCCCGCCGAACCGCGGACCGAAGTTGCCGCCCCGCGGGCGGCTGAGGTCGCCGATGCCCACCCTCGGCGCGCCGGGGTTCGCGGCGCGGAACTCGCTCAGCACTTGCAGCAGGACCCGCAACAGCCGATCGGTCCCCCAGCGCCGCCAGTCACGGTTCGGCACGGTGTCACGGACCCCGTCCCAGGTGAAGAAGTCCTCCCCCTCCGAGGGCAGCTGGACCCCGCGCACCAGGCGGCCCGCGTGCGGCAGGCCGACCGCCACCGAGCGCTGCCAGCGGACCGGCTCGGCCAGCATCGCCTCGGCCGGCTCGCCCGGCTCGGCCGCCGCGCGGGCGCCCGCCGGCGGCTCTCCCGCGCCGCAGCCGCCGAGGGGAGCGGCCGCGGCGGCCAGGAGCAGCGCCGCGAGCAGCAGGCGTGACGGACGGGGGAACGGCGGCACGAACGGATCATGACCTTCCCGGCGGCGCCGGTGAGCCGCTTCGGGGGACCGGGTCTAGGCGGCCGTCGGCACCTTCGTGAGCTCCTGCACGGCGTGCAGGTAGATCTCCGAGAACGTCGGGAAGGGCTGGATCGTGTCCTTGAAGACGTCGATCGGGACGCGCGCGCGGATCGCGAGCGTCGCCTGGCCGAGCCACTCCCCCGCCTCGGGGCCGACCGCGTAGGCGCCCGTCAGACGCTCGCCGTCGGACACGAGCGTGAGGAAGCCGGCGCCCTCGTAATCGCGGTAGTAGGTCGACATGCGCGGCACGCTGTCCATCGAGACGGTGACCGTGACCGGGCCGTCGGCCTCGCCCACCGAGGCGGTCTGCGGGTCGGTGAACACGACCCGCGGCACGGCCTCGTAGTTGGCCCGGGCCTCGTGCCCGAGGATGTTCGCCGCCGCGATCCGGCCCTGGTACTTGCCGACGTAGGTGAGCGGCCAGATGTTCGTGACGTCGCCGATCGCCCACACGTTCGGGCCCGCCGACATGCGCTCGTCCACCTCGACCGCGCCCTTGCGCGGCTCGATCCCGAGGGTCTCGAGGCCGATTCCCTCGCCGCGCGGCTTGCGCCCCGTCGCGACCAGCAGCTTGTCGCCGCGCAGCACCTTGCCGTCGGGGAACTCGAGCTCGTAGCCGTCGCCGTGGCGGCGCGCCTCCTGCGCGAACTGCCCGAAGTGGAGCTCGATGCCGTCGGCCTCGAGCGCCTTCTGCAACGCCTCGCCGAGCGGCCGCGGCTCCCTCGAGAGGACGTGCTCCGCGCCCTCGACGAGCGCCACCGAGCCACCCAGGCGCGTGACCGCCTGGGCCATCTCGACGCCGACCGGGCCGCCGCCGAGGATCAGGAGCCGGTCCGGCACCTCCTTCATGCCCGTGGCCTCGCGGTTGGTCCACACGCCCTCGAGGTCGCGCAGCCCCTCGATCGGCGGGATCACCGGGTCCGAGCCCGTCGCGATCACGATGTGCTCGGCCGTGTAGGTGCCGTCGCCGACGGCGACGGTGCCGGGGCCGGCGATCCGGCCCGTCCCGCGGATCACCTCGATCCCTTGCTCGTCGGCCCACTTGCGGGCGCCCGAGTCGTCGTAGCCGCTGACCATGAAGTCGCGCCACTTCAGCGCCTCGCCGGCGTCGAGGTCGCCCGAGACGGCCTCGCGCGCGCCGGGCGCGCGGCGCGCGTCGGCGAGCGCCTCGCCGGGGCGCAGCAGCGTCTTGGACGGCATGCAGGCGTAGTAGGAGCATTCCCCGCCGACCAGCTCACGCTCGACGATCGCGACGCGCAGGCCGCCCTCGGCCAGCTCGTTGGCGCAGTGCTCCGATGCGGCGCCGCCGCCCAGCAGGATCACGTCGTAGTCGCTCAAGACCCCATCCTCGCTCTCGCCTCGTCTATTTCCCGTGCAGCGGTGATCAAACCGATGTGGCTGAACGCCTGCGGGAAGTTCCCCAGCAGCTCGCCCCGCTTGGTGTCGATCTCCTCCGCGAGCAGGCCCAGGTCGTTGCCGTACCCGACGAGCTGGTCGAAGAGCTGCTGCGCGCGCTCGACCTCGCCCGCCTTGGCGAGGCAGGACACCAGCCAGAAGGAGCAGATCACGAAAGTGCCCTCCTCGCCCTCGAGGCCGTCGGGGTTGACGCCCTCGCTCGCGTTGCGATAGCGCAGCACGAGTCCCTCCTCGGTGAGGTCGGCGGCGATCGCGTCGATCGTCGAGCGCATCCGCGGGTCGTCCGCGGGCAGGAACCCGAGGATCGGCATCAGCAGCTGTGCGGCGTCGAGCTCGTCGGAGTCGAAAGACTGGGCGAAGGCCTGGCGCTTGTCGCTCCAGCCACGCTCGAGGATCGCCGCGCGCACGCTGTCCCGCTCCTCCGCCCACGCCTCCGCCTTCGCGAAGCTCCCGAGTGCAGGCGCCATCTTCACCGCGCGGTCCAGCGCGGTCCAGCAGAGGACCTTCGAGGACAGGTGATGACGCGGCTCGCCCCGCATCTCCCACATGCCGGCGTCCTTCTGGCGCCACCCTTCGGCGGCGGCGTCGGCGAGCTCGGACACGAACTCCTGGATCTCGGGGTGCAGGTCGCCCAGGCGCTCCCTGTAGAGCGAGAGGGTGTTGAGCAGCTCCCCGTACACGTCGAGCTGGGTCTGGTCCCACGCGCCGTTGCCGACCCGCACGGGCCGCGAGTCGCGCCACCCGCGCAGATGCGGGAGCTCGCGCTCGGAGAGGTCGTGCTCGCCCCCGATGCCGTACATGATCTGAAGCGATCCGTCCTTCACCTTGCCGCCGGCGCAGCTGGTCATGAAGGAGACGAAGTCCTCGGCCTCGTCGGGACACGTCCCGATGTAGAGCGCCTCGAGGGTGAGGCTCGCGTCCCTGATCCACGAGAAGCGGTAGTCCCAGTTGCGCTCGCCGCCCTCGTCCTCCGGCAGGGAGGTCGTGGGCGCGGCGACGATCGCGCCGGTCGGGCGGAACGTGAGGCCCTGCAGCACGCGCGAGCTGAGCCTCACCAGGTCCCGGTGCGGCCCGTCGTAGATGTCGTGCTGCTCCTCCCAGGAGCGCCAGGCGTCGACGGTGTCGGCGATGCGCTGCACGACCTCGGCCGCGGGCGTCGGCTCGACCTGGGATGCCTCGACCGGGGCCCAGCGCAGCGCGAAGTCCGCGCGCTGTCCCGCCGCGAGGGTGAAAGCGGCGCGCATCGTCGAGCCCGCGACGTCGACCGGGACCGACGCGCTGACCGCCACCTGGCTGGGCCCGCCGAAGGTGCGTCCGCCCTCCTCGGTGCGGCGGAAGAGCGGCCGCACCAGCCCGTACTCGGGGCGCGGCGCGAGCTCGAACAGGAGCTCCACCTCGCCCTCGCTGCACTCGACGCTGCGCAGCATCTCGTGCGGCGAGTCCATCCCGAGGCCGTGTCCGCGCTGCCCTTCGGCGAACGCCATCACGTCGGTCAGGCGCACCACGCCCGCGTCCGTCGTGAAGGTGGTCTCGATCGCGAGCGAGCCGGGCAGGTAGCGCCGCTCGCTCGTGAACGACTCCGCCGGGCGGATCGACCAGTGGCCGGCATCGGGGTCGAGCAGGCGCGAGAAGAGGGCCGGGCTGTCGAAACGCGGCAGGCAGAGCCAGTCCACCGAGCCGTGCGTGTCGACCAGCGCCGCCGAGTTGCAGTCGGCGAGTAGGCCGTAGTCGGCGATCGGGCGGAAGGCCTCGAGCGACTGCGGCGTGTGGACGGGGGCTTGAGTTGTGTCGGTAGCGCTCATGCGCCTAGAGACTGGCTTCGAGGGCGATCGTTACGAACGGCCCTCGGGGACTCTACGCGCGGGCCCTACTTCTTGGACTTCGGCGGCTTGGTGTCCGTGGGAGCGGGTGCCGGCTCCGGTGGGACGGCCGCGGGCTCCTTCTTGGCCTGTCCGGGGGGGGCCTTGCTCCCGTTGCCGTTGCCCACGGGCTCGTCCGCGACGGGCTGCGGATCCTTCTTGGCGGATCCCGATCCGGGCTGCGAGCCCGCCTGGCCCCCGCCTCCGCCCTGGGCCCCCTTGGGCTGCTCGGACGCCGGCGTCGCAGCGGCCGGAGGCCGGGCCGGCGCCTCGCGAAGATCGCCGCTGCCCGGCGAGCCGTGCCGCGGCGCGTCGCCACGCGGCTTTGCCTGGACCGGCTTGGCATCGGCGGGCGTCGTGCCCACGGCGGGCGCGAGCACGCCTCCGGTGGGCGACACCGCGAATCCGGCCTGCACGTGCCCCGCCGCGGCCGCGCCGCCCGCCCGGTGGTGGTCACGCTTGTGCTTGACGGCGACCTCGCCGGCGCCGCCGGCGATCGCGGCGGCGGCTCCGATGGCGGCCACTCCCTGGGTGATCGAGGCAGCGCCGGTCGTGTGCAGGAGGCTTCCGAGCCCGGCGGCGAGCTTCTGCGGCACCGCCGCGATCAGGGACCACCCCGCGATCGAGCGGCGGCCGGAGTAGTAGCCGAGGAACGCCTCGACCGCGCGCGGGTCGAGTTGGGTCCCGGCCTCCTCCCGCAGGATCCGCATCGCGCGCCGGTGTTGCTGGGCGGCGCGGTAGGGACGCGCGGAGGTGATCGCGTCGAAGGTGTCGGCGACCGCGATGATCCGCGCGCCGAGCGGTATGTCGGCGCCGCCGAGCCCGTCCGGGTATCCGCTGCCGTCGAGCTGCTCGTGATGGTGGCGCACCATCGCGGTGATCTCGGGGTCGTCGATCCGCGCGGCCATCGCGGCGCCGACGATCGCGTGGCGCTTCATCACCTCGTACTCGTCGTCGGTGAGCTTCCCCGGCTTGTTCATGACCTCGCGCGGGGTGGAGATCTTGCCCACGTCGTGCACCGCAGCGGCGGTCCGCACCTTCGCCACCTGCTCGTCGGAGAGACCCATCGCCTTGGCGATCATGTGCGAATGTCGCGCGACGCGCTGCGTGTGGCCGTGCGTGTAGGAGTCGCGCGCCTCGAGCGCCGCGCCGAGGCTCTCCAGCGCCCGGGCGGCCTGCTCGCCGACGACGTGCGGGGCGAGCGCCGAGCCCTCGTGCGTCAGCCCGAGCATGCCCTTGGTCTCCGCCAGCCGGCGCTCGGTGCGCATGCGCCGCAGGAATCCCCAGAGCATCAGGTCGGAGAACACGATGTCGCGTGGGCGCCGCGCCCAAAGCCGCGATCCCGCGGTGGCGATCACCACCGACAGGGCCGCGCCGATCAGGAGCGCGGCGATGCTCGAGCCGACGTGGTCGGTCACCTGTAGCGCTGTCACCACGAGCGCGGGCAAGAGCACGACCGAGAAGGTCGCGAAGAGAGCGTGCGCGAGGTGGCGCTTTGGGTGCGGTGAGCTTCCGTGCTCCATGGCGAACCGCTCGTCGGGGGGCGAGCGCCGAGACGAGCCTAGGTTCTGATCGGCCGCTGTGCCCGGAAAGCCAGCCGGATATGGACGGATGTCGCGCGAACACGCGCCCGATCGCTCCCACCGCGCCCCGGACGGCCTCAGCGAGCGACCGGTAGGTTCGGCGCACGAACGTGCGACCGGACGGCCCAGACATCGAGCTGCGGGGCGAACGCGTCCGCCTGCGGCCCGTGCGCGACAGCGACATTGCGGAGCTGACCGCGCAGGTGAACGTCCCCGAGGTCTCGCGCTGGTGGGGCTCCTATGACGAGGACAGGATGCGCGACGAGGTCAACGACCCCGGCATCACCGCCTGCTGGACCGTCGAGGTCGATGGGGAGGTCGGCGGCCTGGTGGAGGTGACCGAGGAGAACGAGCCCGACTACCGCAACGTCGCGCTCGACCTCTTCATCGCCGCTCCCCTGCACGGGCGCGGGCTCGGCGCGGACGCGCTGCGCTCGATCCTCCGCCACATGTTCGGGCAGCACGGACACCATCGCGCGACGATCGACCCCGCCGTCGAGAACGAACGCGCGATTCGCAGCTACGAGCGCGTCGGCTTCCGCCCCGTCGGGGTCCTGCGCCGCGCCGAGCGTGCGCCCGACGGCCGCTGGCGCGACGCGCTGCTGATGGACCTGCTGGCGGAGGAGCTGCGCTGACGCCCGGTTACATGCCGGGCTCGAGGCGCATGCCGCCGTGCGCCTCGCGGGGCGCCTCGCCGGTCTCGGCGTGGGCGCCGCGCTGCAGGACCGAGAGCGACAGCGCCGGGAAGACCAGCACGGAAAGCAGCCCGGCGGAGATCAGCGCGGCGCCGGTGGCCTCGTCGAGCTTGCCCAACTCCATCCCGATCATCGAGGCAGCGACGATGAAAGGCAGCGACGTGGCCTGCAACAACCCCGAGACCACGGTGTTGCGGGCGCCGATCAGGGGCCGGTAGAGGATTGCCGGCAGGCCGCGCACGATCAGCAGCGCGACCAGGAAGAGCGGCACCTGCACCATCGCGCTCGTGCTCGCGAACAGGGCGTCGAGATTGAAGCGGACGCCGCTCGTCACGAAGAACACGGGGATGAAGAAGCCGAAGCCGGCCGCCTCCAGCTTGTGGCGGAACTCCGGATGCGTCATCGCGCGGTCACGGTCGATCACGGTCAAGATCACGCCCGCCGCGAACGAGCCGAGGATCACCTCGAGCCCGAGGCCCTGGGCAAGGGCGACGAACCCGACCATCAGGACGAACGCGGCACGCACCCTGATCTGGGCGGTCGTGTCCTGGAGGCGCACGAGCGTGTCGCGGATCCGCATCGAATGCTCGACCCCCGCGACGGCGAGGCCCACCAGCACCGCCGCGACCGCGAAGCCGCCGAGCAGGACCAGCTGGCTCGACGTGCTCGCGCCCTCGCGCGAGAAGAAGATGGAGAGCAGGATCACCGCGCCGAAGTCGGCGATCGTGGCGCCCGCGATCACGAGCTGGCCGAAGTTGGAGCCGACCTGGTTCTGGTCCTTGAGGACCGGGATCACGATCCCGAGCGACGTCGCCGACAGGATGATCGCGATCAGCAGCGTCGTGTCGGTGATCCCGGCGGCGCTGAGGCCGCCCGCGACCAGCAGGCACAGCGCGAACGAGAGCGCGAAGCCGGCGGTCGCGACCTTGAGCGCGCGGCCGCGCAGGCGGTCGACGTCGATCTCGAGCCCGGCGAGGAACAGCAAGAAGGCGAGGCCGATCAGCGCCATGACCTCGACGGGCTGGTCCTCGGCCACCCAGCCGAACACCGCCGGCCCGATCAGGATGCCGATCACGATCTCGAGCACGACCGAGGGCACGCGCAGGCGCGGCGCCAGGCCGAGCGCGAACGGCGCGACGAACGCGGCGACGGCGATCAGCAGAAGGTTGGTGAACTCGAGCTCCATGCCGCGGTAGTCCGGCAAGCGACGGCGGCGTTACGCGGCGGGCCCACCTGTAACGACAGCCCCGCCGGGAGCACTAACGCTGCGAAACCGCGATCCCAGGAGGAGCCGATGACCGTCGCACCCACCGAGAGCCGACAGCAGGCGATGCCGGGACTGAAGGGCAAGAACGTGCTCGTGACCGGCGGCAGCTCCGGGATCGGGCAGGCGATCGCCGTGCGGTTCGCCCAGCACGGCGCGAACGTCGCGATCAACTACCTCACCACGCCCGACGAGGCCGCCGACACCGAGGAGCAGGTCCACGCCTGCATCCACCGCGTCCGCAACCACGGCGTGCAGGACGTGCTCGTGCAGGGCGACGTCTCCCAGGAGGACGACGTCGTGCGGATGGTGCAGGAGACCGTCGACGGGCTCGGCGGCATCGACGTGCTCGTCAACAACGCGGGCATCCAGATCTCGCGGCCCTCGCACGAGCTCTCCCAGGCCGACTTCGAGAAGGTGCTCGGCGTCAACCTGCGCGGCTCCTTCCTGTGCGCGCGCGAGTCGATCAAGCGATTCCTCGACAGCGGCACGCCGGGCTCGATCATCAACGTCTCCAGCGTGCACCAGCTGATCCCGAAGCCCGACTACCTCGGCTACTCGGTCAGCAAGGGCGGCATGCAGAACCTCACGCGCACGCTCGCGCTCGAGTACGCGGGCAACGACATCCGCGTGAACGGCATCGGGCCGGGCGCGACGATCACGCCGATCAACCGCGCGTGGGTCGACGACCCCGCGAAGGCCGAGCAGGTGACGCGGCACATCCCGCTGAACCGCGCCGGCACCGCGGACGAGATGGGCGGAGTCGCCTGTTTCCTCGCCAGCGACGACGCCGCCTACATAACCGGCCAGACGATCTTCGTCGACGGCGGCCTGACCCTGTTCGCCGACTTCCGCGAGCCCTGGTCCTCGGAGTGAGCGTCTCCGTCGCGACAGATCGCTGGTGGCCCTCGCCGTTCGGCGCGGACGACCAGCTCGGGATGCTCAACCACATCGGGGAGGCCAAGCGCCTCGAGGCGATGTCGCTGGTGCGACGCGGCCGGCTCTACGACCTCAGTCACGTCCTCGATGAGAGCGCGCCCGTGTTCCCCGGCAGGTACTTCCGCCAGACGCTCGTGACCACGGCCCACCACGTGAACATGCGCGAGGGGGTGAGCGCCAACGAGGTCAACTGGATGATCGAGAACGTCTCCGGCACGATGCAGATCGGGACGCACCTGGACGCGCTGTCCCATCTCCAGATCGGCGACCGCGGCTACAACGGCTGGACCGTCGCGGAGCTCGCCGAGGGCCACGGCGTCTGCCGGCTGGGCGCCGAGACCATCCCGCAGATCGTGACCCGGGGCTGGCTGGTGGACGTCCCCACGACCCGCGGCGTCGAGCGCCTCGGGGTCGGGGACGTCATCACCCCCGCCGACCTCGGGGGCATCGAGCCCGCGCCCGGCGACGCCGTGCTGTTCCACACGGGCTGGGGCTCGCACTGGACCGACCCGGACGCATACCTCGCGGGCGAGCCGGGCCCCGGATACGAACTCGCCGACTGGCTGGTCGAGCGCGGGGTCGCGCTCACCGGCTGCGACACGTGGAGCTACGGCGCCGTGCCCGCCGAGGACCCCGACCGCCCGTTCGAGGTCCCCCAGATGCTGAACGTGAAGCACGGCGTCTTCATCGTCGAGAACCTCGACACGTCCGCGCTCGCCGCGGACGGAGTGCGCGACTTCGCCCTGATCCTCACCCACCCCAAGCTGCGCGGCGCCACCGGCGCCTGGACCGCGCCGATCGCCCTCGTCTAGGCAGAACCTCCGGAGGAGATTCCAATGAGCGACCACTACGACGTCATCATCATCGGGACCGGCGCGGGCGGAGGCACGCTCGCGCATCGCCTCGCCCCCACCGGCAAGCGCATCCTGCTGCTCGAGCGCGGTGGATACCTCCCGCGCGAGCAGGAGAACTGGGACGCCGCGGAGGTGTTCGGCAAGGAGCGCTACCTGTCGGGCGAGGAGTGGATCGACAAGGACGGCAAGCCCTTCAAGCCCCACCAGCAGTACTTCGTGGGGGGCAACACCAAGTTCTACGGGGCGATCCTCTTCCGGATGCGCGAGCGCGACTTCGGCGAGGTGCGCCACCACGGCGGCGTGTCCCCCGCCTGGCCGCTCTCCTACGAGGACCTCGCGCCCTACTACGACGAGGCCGAGGCGCTGTACCACGTGCACGGCGAGCGGGGCGAGGACCCGACCGAGCCGCCGGCCGCGGGCCCCTTCCCGTATCCGGCCGTCAGTCACGAGCCGCGCATCCAGCAGCTGCACGACGACCTCGTGCGGACCGGGCACCAGCCGTTCCATCTCCCCGTCGGCGTGCTCCTGAACGAGGCCGACCGCGAGCGCAGCGCCTGCATCCGCTGCAACAAGTTCGACGGCTTTCCGTGCATGGTCGACGGCAAGGCCGACGCGCACGTGCTCTGCGTGCGCCCCGCGATCGCCCACGACAACGTCACGCTCGTCACCGGCGCGAAGGTCGAGCGCCTCGAGACCGACCCGAGCGGCCGCACGGTGACCGGCGTCGTTGCCGAGCGCGACGGCGTGCGGGTCGTCTACTCGGCCGACGTCGTGGTCGTCTCCTGCGGTGCGGTCAACTCCGCGGCGCTGCTGCTGCGCTCCGCCGGCGACCTGCATCCGGGCGGGCTCGCCAACTCCTCCGACGTCGTGGGGCGCCACTACATGGCGCACATCAACTCGGCGGTGATCGCCCTCTCGAAGGAGCCGAACCCGACGCAGTTCCAGAAGACGCTCGGCGTCAACGACTACTACTGGGGAGCCGACGACTTCGACTTCCCGCTCGGCCACATCCAGATGCTCGGCAAGACCGACGGCGACATCCTCGCTGCGGGCGCGCCCGCGTTCGCGCCGAAGTTCGCGCTCGACTGGATGGGCCGCCACGCGGTCGACTTCTGGCTCACGACCGAGGACCTGCCGCGCGCCGAGAACCGCGTGAGCGTCGACCGCGGCGACAACATCCACGTGCACTACTCGAACGTCAACGAGGAGGGCCACCGGCGACTGCTCGCCAAGCTGAAGGGCCTCCTCACGCACCTCGACATGCACGAGCGGCTGGTTCCCAACACCCTCGTCCGCGACCAGCGGATCCCGATCGCGGGCGTCGCGCACCAGTGCGGCACCGTGCGCTTCGGCGAGGACCCGCGGACGTCGGCGCTCGACGTGAACTGCCGCGCCCACGACGTCGACAACCTCTATGTCGTCGACACGAGCTTCTTCCCCTCGAGCAGCGCGGTCAACCCGGCGCTGACCGCGATCGCGAACTCCCTGCGGGTCGGCGATCACCTCGCCGAGCGGCTCGGGGCGAAGACCATCCGCGAGGAACAGCCCAGAGAGGCGGTGCCGGCATGATCTCCACGGTCGCATCGAACATCGGCAAGGGCCTCGCCGCGGGGCTCGTCGGCACCGCGGCGATGACGGTCTCGAGCACCCTCGAGGCGAAGCTGCGCGGGCGCGAGTTCTCCAACGCGCCCGCGAAGGCGGCCGAGAAGGTGCTAGGCATCGACCACTTCGAGAGCCCGCAGGCCGAGAGCCGCTTCTCGAACCTGGTGCACTGGGGCTACGGGACCGGCTTCGGCGCGCTGCGCGGAGTGCTCGGATCCACACCGCTGCCGCCGAAGGCGGCGACGGCCGCCCACGGCGCCGCGGTCTGGGGACAGGCGGTGGTGATGCTCCCGACCCTCGACGTGGCCCCGCCGATCACGCTGTGGGGCAAGGAGGAGATCGCGATCGACGTGTTCCATCACGCGGTCTACGCGACGGCAACCGGCCTCGCGTACGAGTTCCTGAGCAACGGCAGTCGCTAGATCCGCGCGACGACGGCGGCCGCCTCGGCCGCCGTGCGCGCCGGCGCCATCGCCACGCGCAGGCTCAGGTCGTGCCAGCGCGAGGCGGGCGCCAGCCGGATCACGAGGCTCGGCCCCGGCCGCGGGTTCGAGCTCTGGGGCGACGGGAAGAGCAGCCGCGCGACGGCGCCGGGCGGGAAGGCACGCACCAGCACCGCGTACCCGCCCTCGCCGCCGTCGATGAAGAAGTGGCGGACGGCCGCGACGTCGACCTGGGTGCTGCCGCCCGGCACGCGCGCGAGCTGGATCGTGCGGTCGGCGAGCACGGCGTTCACCTTGGCCGTCTCCTCCCAGCTCGGGAAGAGCACTTCGGCGGACAGCGCGTCCGTACGGCTGCGCGTGACCTGCCAGTGGACGTGGATGTGGTCCGCCGTGAAGCGGTAGCGCGACCGGAAGCGGACTCCCGCCCGGTCGATCAGCCCGCCGGTCTCGATCTCGTTGAAGACGCCGGCGTACGGTGAGCGCGGGTAGCGCTGACCGCGCGTGACCGGCCCGCGCGGGGAACGGTTGAGGATCAGCGGGATGCGCCCCTTCGGAGGCTGCGTGCGCGGCCGCTGCGAGGCGGTGACGAGCCGGCCGTCCGGTGCCCGGACCGCCATGCCGAAGCCCGCGGGCGCGCGCCCCCCGATGTGGGAGATCACGCGCTGGCGCGAGTCGAACCAGCGCGCGATGTCGATTCCCCCGTATGGGAACGCGCCGTTGCTGACCGGCACGATCGCGGTGTTGTAGCTGGGGGTCGTGATCGTGAGCCGCCCGATCGACGGGTCGAACGCGTACATCGGGGGCGGCTCCACGGCGGGGTCGTCCCCCATCCCGCGCAGCACCGCCTCGGCGGCCAGGGCCTGGAAGCGGGCGAGCTCGAAGTGCTTGCCCTCGGTGAACTTCGTGGTGATCCCGTAGAGGCTCGAGCCCGGCTCGCGGCGGTCGTCGTCCCAGCGCTCGGTGAAGCGCTCGTATGTGTCGAGCGAGCGGTCGAACATGAACTTCGCCCAGCGACGCTCGTTGTCGGTGACGAAGTTCCTCGAGCTGGCGATCGCGAGCAGCCCCTGACAGCACCAGGCCCAGTAGCGCGAGAGGTGCCAGCGGTACAGGTAGAGGCCGGTGTCCCAGTTGACGTATCCGCTGTGGGTCCAGTACGCGGGGAGCGCCCGCCTCACGAAGGCACGCAGCGTGCGCGCGTGGCTTTCGGAGATGGGCGTCATGCCCTCGCGCCGCGCCTGCTCGTAGTAGTAGATGACGTCGAGCACGATGTTCGCGTACTCCGCCGACTCGATGTTCTGCTTGTAGCCGGCGCGCTGGAACGGGTTGCGGTGGAAGCTGTAGCTCGGACCCAGGTTCGGGATGCGCCACGGGCGCACGGCGCGCTTCGACCCGCGCAGGAACCGGGTCAGCTGCAGCCGGTAGTCGCGGCGCAGGAGCGTGGGGTCCTCGCTCATGCTGGCCGCGCATGCCTGCAGCTCGGCCGCGAAGTTGATCTGGTTGAGGCGGATGCTCGGGTAGCGGAAGAAAGGTGACGTCGCGACCGAGCGCACGCACGTGACCATGCGCTGCACGAGCGCGGGGGACAACCCGAGCTGCTCGCGCGCGCGCCACGCGTAGTAGAGCGCGCGCGCCGCCTTCGGATCGACGGACAGGTGCATCGCGCTGTCGCGCTTCGCCATGTTGGTGACCCACCCCGGGGCGTGCAGCTGGTCCTCGGACCGCGGATCGGAACGCGGCGTCGGCCGCCCGTTGCGCGGGGACCGGAAGGGCGGCTCCTCGCAGAGCCTCGCCGCGAGCAGCCGCGCGCGCCCGTCGTTCCGCGCCCGCCCCTCGTGGCCCTCGAACGCGGCGATCGCGTGCGTCATCAGCGCCGACGAGTTGATCCTCGTGTCGTTCGTGTAGACGTTCTGCGAGTCGCTCCAGAGGCGGTCCATCGCGGGCTGCAGCCAGTCCGCGAACTCCCAGTAGCCCGCGTTCGTGAGCGGCGGGCTCCCGACCACCGCCGCCGCACCCGCCGGCGACCCGGCCGCGAGCGCATCGAGAGTCGAGAACGGCCGCGCGGACAGCCCGGCGGCGGCCAGCGCACCGCCGGCCAGGAACGATCGCCTGGTCACACCACCGCTCATGCCCACAGATTGACCGAACCGTCGGCCCATCGGCTCCGTGTCTTCTTAGAGAAGCGTTAGCCCGCTCTAACGGAACGTTGAGGCCCGGCTGGTTGGGTGCGGGCATGAAAACGAGAGGAGGCACGATGGAGCCCTGGAGAACACTGGTCGTGGCCAACGAGACGATCGCCGGCGACGCCCTGCACGAGGCCGTGCGCCGCAGCGCGCGCGACGCGGGATCCGAGGTGCTGGTGATCGCCCCCGCGCTGAACTCGCGGATCCGCCACTGGACGTCCGATTCCGACGACGCGCGGGCACAGGCCGAGGTGCGACTGGACCAATGCATCGCGCGCCTGCGCGACGCCGAAGTGCATGCGCTCGGCTATGTCGCCGACGCCGACCCGATGCAGGCGATCGCCGACGCGCTGCCGCTGTTCGCGGCGGACGAGATCCTGATCGCGACCCATGAGGAGGGGCGCTCGAACTGGCTCGAGCGGGACCTCGTCGGGCGTGCATGCCAGGGATTCGGGCTGCCGGTGCTCCATGTGGTGGTGCAGGAGAGCCGCGAGCCGGCGACCCCGGTGCTCAGCGCGGCCTAGTTAGACGCCCCGCAATTAGAGTTGGGCCATGCCCAACGTCACCCCCGTTCGCGGGCTGTTCGAGACCCATCTGACGGTCGCCGACGTGGGCCGCTCGACCGTGTTCTACCGCGACGTGGTCGGCCTCCAGCTCGCGCTGGACCTACCCGAGCGTGACGCGGCCTTCCTGTGGATCGGCGACCCGGGGCGCGCGATGCTGGGGCTCTGGGGGATCGGGTCCTCGGTCAACCGGATGCAGCTGCACATTGCGTTCGCCGTAGCGCGCGAGGACCTGCTGCGTGCGCCCGAGCGCCTGCGCGAGCACGGCGTCACGCCGCTCTCGTTCTTCGGCCGGGAGACCGCGGAGCCCGACGTGCTCGGCTGGATGCCCGCCGGCGCCGTGTATTTCCAGGACCCCGACGGGCACCTGCTCGAGTACCTGGCGATGCTGGACGAGGAGCCGAGGCCCGAGGCCGGAATCGTGCCGTACTCGGACTGGACCGCGGTCAAGTCTGGGCGCTCACCTCACCGTTCGTGACGGTCGGCGTGCCCTCCACGAGGTCAGCGGCGTTGTCGGCGACCCACGCCCTTGCCTTCTCGACCGAGTCGTTCGCGGCGGCCTCGTCCTCGCATAGCGTGATCGTCGCGAGCATCCCGTCGCCGGCGTCGACGAGATACCAGGCGGAGATGCCGTCCGTGTTTCGGGCGATGGGGACGAACCCGGTGGACTCGTCGGCCGCACGCCGGCCCACCTCCGCCACGTCGCTCGAGCGGTACTGGCGGATCGATGCATACATCTCCAACTCCTTTCGCCGGGGAACTGCGGTCTGGGCCGACCGTACCCCGATCAGCCGGGGAAGTACACCGGCGCGACGCTACGGGTCGAAACTTTGACGAGAACCGGTCGGCAGCAGCTGGACAGGCGATAGGATCGCCGTGGATCGCCCAGGGCTCCCTTTCCAGGGATCCCGAAGTGGGCAGGGGACTAGGGAAGGAGACAACATGCGGAGGCAGCTCGTCATCCTCGCGGTGACGCTCCTCGCACTCTTTGCGATGGCATCGCCCGCGGCGGCGACCACCTCCGAGTGCAACACCGTCGTCACGGGCGGGAGCTTCGACAACTTGGTCGTCCCGCGCGACGGGTCGTGCACCCTGAACAACTCCACGGTCGCAGGGGACGTACGGGTCAAGCGGGGCGCGTTCTTCCAGGCCACCAACACCGACATCGGCGGCAAGGTCAGCGCCGACGACGCGCTCACGCTGTTCATCGACACGGACTCGACGGTCGGCCGCACCGTCCACGCGGATGACACCGCGCAGGTGTTCATCTTCAACGCCACGATCGGCAAGGGCATCGACGTCGACGACGCGGCCGAGGTGGTCCAGATCTGCGGCACGACGGTCACGAAGGGCGACGTCAAGGTGCGCGACAGCGGCATCGACCTCCTGATCGGCGACCCGCAGGCCGTGGACTGCGCGGGCAACACGGTCAGCAAGGGCGACCTGGAGCTGCGCCACAACCGCGCCGAGATCGAGTTCGTCGTGCGGGGCAACACGATCCAGGACGACCTCGAGGTGAAGCACAACAAGGGCCCGGTCGAGAAGTTCGTGCAGGACAACAAGGGCGGAGACGACCTCGAGTGCTGGGGCAACGAGCAGCCGTTCACGGCCTCCGGCAACACCGGCTGGCGTGACATCGAGGGCCAGTGCCGCAACGTGCTGACCTGTGAGGCCGACGAGAGCGGAGTCAACGTCGACGAGGTGGTCGTGCCCGAAGGTGCCTCGTGCACCCTCACCGACTCGACCGTCAGCGGCGACGTCTTCGTCTCGAAGGACGCCTTCTTCCAGGCCACCAACACCGACATCGGCGGGAAGGTGAGGGCGCGAGATGCCCTGACCCTCTTCATCGACACCGGCTCCACGGTCGGCGAGAGCGTGAAGTCGTACCGGACCGCACAGGTCTTCGTCTTCAACGCCACGATCGGCCGCGACGTCGAGGTCGAGCACACGGCCGAGGTCGTGCAGGTCTGCGGCACCAGCGTGGGCGACGACCTGGAGGTCGAGCGCAGCGGCATCGACATCCTGCTCGGCGACCCGCAGGCGGTGGACTGCGCGGGCAACACCGTCGGCGATGACCTCGAGGCCGAGCGCAACACGGCCGAGATCGAGTTCGTGGTGCGCGGCAACAGCGTCGGGGGAGACCTCGAGGTGGAGCGCAACAGCGGCCCGGTCGAGAAGTTCGTGCAGGACAACAAGGGCGGCGACGAGCTCGAGTGCCACGGCAACGAGGACCCCTTCACGGCGTCGGGCAATACCGGCTTCGCGAAGGTCGAGGGCCAGTGCGTCGAGGCAGTGCCGCTGACCGGGGCGAGCGGGAGCGACCCCCAGGTCTGACGCGAGCGCCCGAGCGCGACCGCGAGCGAACGAGAAAGGCCCGCTTCGGCGGGCCTTTCTCATGCGTGCTCATAATCGATTCGGGGCGGCGTGTTACGCGGGCGTCGCGATCTTGCGCTTCCTGGGCGCCTTCGCGGCGCGCTTCTTCCCGCCGTCGCGCGCACCGGCGAACGCGGCCCGTGCCTCGGCCGTCGTGGGGTCGAAGTCGGGCTTGGTCCGGCCGAAGATCTCCGCGAGGTCGTCCCACAGCTGGAAGATCGAGGGCCGGCCCCAGAACCAGTAGCCGACGTAGACGCGCTCGATCCTCAGGCCGGGCGAGAGGATCAGCGTATGCGGCACCACCGCGTTGTCGTGGTGCTCGTCGGTGTACTCGTCGATCTCGAAACGGCTGCGCACCTCGAGCTTCTCGTCGCACAGGTAGGGCCAGTGCGCGCCGCTCGAGATCCTCAGCTTGTAGACGTCGTGCGGCTCGTTGGGCAGGATCGTCACGAGCCGCGTGAACGCGAGGTCACACCACTCGTGGAACCTGACCATCTCGCGCTGGTGCATGCGCTCGCGCGGGCAGTGCTCGCCGCGGCCGAGCATCAGGACCATCGCGTCCTCGCCCTGGAGGTCGGACAGGCGGTGCCGCACGCCATTCTCGTCCGGTAGCTCGAAGTCGGGGATCGTGCGTCCCGGTTCCAGTCCCTTGCTCATCTTTCAGCTCCTCTCTCCCTACGCGGGACGGATGCCGGGGATTGCGAGCCGGATCCGGTAGATGCTCGTCAGCGCGGTCACGTAGAGCGTGCGTCCGTCGTCGTCGCCCCACGCGAGGTTGTGCGGGTCCTCCGGCAGCTCGAGCAGGCCGAGCCGCTCGCCCGCCGGCGACAGGATCCAGATCCCGCCCGGGCCGCACACGTACAGGTTTCCCTCACGATCGACCTTGATCCCGTCGATCGCGTCGTCCCCGTGCTCGGAGGTGAGGTCGCAGAGCACGGATCCGCTGGTGGCGGCGCCGTCCGACGCGATCTCGTAGCGCATCACGACCTTGTGCCCGAGGTCCCAGTCCCCCACGTACAGGTAGCGCTCGTCGGGAGAGAACGCGAGGCCGTTCGGCCCCTCGAGCTCGTCGCTGACGAGGAACACCTCGCCGTCGCGCACGCCGAAGACGCCGCTGAACGGCAGCTCCTTGGCGGCGTCGTCGAAGACGCCCGGGAGCCCGAACGGCGGATCGGTGAAGTACAGCGCCCCGTCGGAGCGGTAGACGAGGTCGTTGGGGCTGTTCAGCCGGTGCCCGTCGAAGCTGTCCGCGAGCACGGTGGTGTCCCCGTGCGGGTTGACCCGGATCACCCGGCGGTTGCCGTGCTGGCAGATCGTCAGCAGGCCGTCCGGGCTGAACGTGAGGCCGTTGGAACCCGGCTGGTGGAAGCGGCCGATGTCGGTGCCCGTGTAACCGCTCTTGGGCCGGAACACCGTGACGCCCTCGCCCGGGACGAGGCGGTAGATCGCGTTCGTGTTGGGCGAGCTGAACAGCAGCGCGCCGTCGCGCCACACCGGGCCCTCCGTGAACTCGAACCCGCCGGCGACACGCTCCAGCACCGCCTGGCGCGGCACCACGTTCTCGATCCGCGGATCGAGCTCGGCGAGCTCGTACGGCGCACGCTCGACGGCCGCCGCGCGGTCCCGCGCATAGAGGTCGAGCGTGGCGCTGCGCATCCAGATGTAGTTGCGCGGCGACGTCGAGATCGGGCCGTTGATGCCGAACACGGCGATCTGGAAGCGGTCGCCGGGACGCGCGTCCCGCGTCAGCACCACACGATTGGGGGCGTTGAAGCCGCCCACCACCGGGCCGCCCGTGTCGCCGAGCACGAGCGGAAGCTCGCCGTTCACCCACACCTCGGCGTAGTCGTCGATCACGACCTCGAAGACCACCGTCGCGCCCGCCGTGTCGAGGTCGCCGACCTCCTCCGGGAGCGTCACGTCGATCCGGTACCAGTTGAAGCTGACGCGCCCGTTCCCGAGGCGACGCGTCGTGTCCGCCGGAGCGAGCACATCCCAGCCGGAGTCGTCGAAGTCGGCTCTCTCGGCGTGCGGGACCACGTCATGCGGAGATCACCGCGTCGGCACCGGCGTTGTCGATCACCCTGCGGGTGCGTACGAATGTCATGGTCATGCTCCCTTCGCGTCGAGGCCCGCGGCCCAGACCGCGGTGTCGGTGGTGATGAACAGGACGTCGGAGCGCGGCCCGGCCCATGTGAAGTTGACTGCGCCCGGGAGCGCGATCCGGCCGATCTGCGCGCCGGTTGCGTCGAACACGTCGACCCCGGCGAACGACGAGGCATACACGCGCCCGTCGCTGTCGCACTTGATCCCGTCGGGGAACCCCGCGTCGGTGACCGCGAAGACACGCTCGTGCTCGAGCCGCCTGCCGTCGACGACGTCGAACGCGACGACGTGGTGGGGCCGGTCGTCGTAGAAGGAGCCCTCCTCCTGGTTGGCGCCGGAGTCGGTCACGTAGAGCGTGCGCTGGTCCGGCGCGAACGCGATGCCGTTGGGCTTGTCGAAGGACGACGAGACGACTTCGGCCTCGCGCGAGGAAGGATCGACCCGGTAGACGTGGTCGCCCGTGTGCGGCGCGGGCCGGAAGCCCTGAAGGTGACCGTAGCTGGGGTCGGTGAACCAGACGGAGCCGTCGGCGCCGACCGCCACGTCGTTGGGTGAGTTGAGCGGAGCACCGCTCGATTGCTCGCACAACGTCTCGGCCGCGCCGCTCGCGCGGTCGACCAGCGTGATCCGCGCCGGCTCCGCGTGGCTGCCCTGCTCGCATACGACCAAGCGGCCGTCCGGGGCAAGGGTCATGCCGTTGGCGCCGTTCGCCGCGTCGCGCACCGTGTCGACCTCGCCGGACCCGATGTCGAGCCGGCGGATCGCGACCACCCCGTCGCGCGGCAGGGAGGTGAAGTACAGCGCGTGCTCCTCGCGCACGTACACCGGGCCCTCGTGTGCGTCGGTTTCGACGATGCGGTCGAGGCGCGGCTCGTCACCGAGGACGGCGGCGAACGCGGGACCGTATGACTCGAAGGCGCGCGTTGGTGTGGCGAGATCCATGCACGCCGAGTCTCCCCTGGCCGCGATCGTTACGGAGGGCGCCGCTGTAATTCCTCCGACTTCCACTGGACCACAACAGCGAAAGCAGTTAGGTCGCGCGCGCAGCCGGGTATCCGCTGCAATCGAAGAACGCCACGAGCGATGGATCACAACGGTCTCGACACAGCCGAGCAGATGACATGCCAGGAGCTGGTCGAATTGGTGACCGACCATCTCGAGGGTGCGCTCGAACCGGGCGACGCGCAGCGCTTCGAGGAGCACCTGCGCATGTGCGGGCACTGCGTCGACTACGTCGAGCAGATCGAGATCGTGGTCGGGGCGCTGCGCGGGCTCGACGACCAGCCGCTGCCCGACGAGCTGCGCGAGCGGCTGATCGCGGCCTTCCGCGAGTGGAAGCAAGCGGGCCTGCCCGGCTGAGGACTACGCCGGCGGCTACCGGCGGCGCCACGCGCCGCCGAACAGGCGCGAGAGACGGCCGGACGACGTGTTCGCGCGGAACTCGGGGGCGCCGGGGTCGGGCTCGGGCAGCGCCGCCGCCTCCTGTGCGTCGATCGTGAGCGTGACCAGCCGCTCGGCGATCCGCCCGACCTCCGGGGCGTCGACGAACCGCAGCCCGTTCGAAGTCGCGATCACGATGCCGTCGAAGATGTGCTCCTGGGGGTTCTCGAGCACCCGCTCGACGTGCCCGACCAGCTCGCCGTCGGAGGAGCGCACCTCGGTGCGCCGCTCCAGCAGCTTGTATGAGATCGCGTGGCCCTCGTCCATCCCGGGAAGCGTATCCCGTCAGGGGCGAGTCGCTGCTGACCGGCGGCCCGATCCGCTAGCGCGTGAAGAAGCGCCGCACGCGGCCCTTGCGGGAGTGCGGCGGCTGGCTCTTGTGCTTCGCCGGCTGCGCCGGGGCCGCGGTCTGCGCGGGGGCGCCGACGGTCACGAGCTCCGGCTCGGGCTCCGGCGCCGCCGGCACCGGCTCCGCGGGCTGCTGCACGGCCTCGGGAACCTCGGCGCCGGACGCACGATCGGGGTCAGCTTGATGCGCGGCTCGGCCGGCTGCTCGGGCTCCGGCTCGACGGCGACCGGCTCCTCGCGTGCGAGGCTCCGGGGCGGCCGCGACGGGCTGGCTCGGGCGCGGGCTGCTCCGCCGCGGGCTCGGGCGCGGGGGCGGCGCGACCTCCGTCTCAGGCTCGGGGGCGGGCGGCGCGACCGCCGGCTCCTGGGCGACCGGCGCGGGCGCCTGCTCCGCCGCGGCCAACTCGCGGGCGAGCTCGGACTCGGGCTCGGGCACGTTTCGCAGCGCGGTGATCGCGTCGTCGAGCTCGACCTTGAGCGCCTCCGCCATGCCGTTCACGGTCGAGGCGAGCAGCTCGAGGCTGTTGATCAGGTTGAACGCCCGGTCGAGCGCGAACCTGAGCGCCTCGCGCGCTTCGTGCTCGGAGCGCTGGGTGAGCTCGCGGGCTTCGCGGATCGCGTCCAGCTCGATCGCCGCCACGCGCGCGACTGCGGTGTCGATGATGCGCCGCAGCTCGGGCTCGAGAGCCGCCGGCAGATTGCTCGCGGCGCTCTGCGCGGGCCCGGCGACGCTTTGTCCCATCCCTGTGATCGCTTCGGGCGTGACGTCCTCTGAGTTGCTCTTGTCGGTGATGGCCAAGACGAGCCTCCCTTGCTCTGGCTGCGAACGCAAGGAATCTACCCTGCGCAGGCACAAACCGCAATTCGAGTTGATGCGGACGCTGCTTCGCCGGGAACACGTGCAGCCGGCCGTCGAACGACCTAGTGGCGCGCGAAAAGCCGCCGCAGCAGCGTCCTGCGCTGCCCGATCTCGGGCGCCCCAGCGTCGTCGGGCTGGCCGGAGTAGATCTCGTCGAGCAGCGGCAGGAAACGGCGACCGAGGTTGAATCGCAACAGTGAGCGCTCGGCCTGCTCGCGGGTCTTGCCGCTGTCCCTCATCTTCACGATCTGCTCGCGGAACATCTCCGTCAGCTCCGGGCTCGGCTCGACTTCGGGTTCGGCTTCGGGCGCTGCGCCGTTCGTGCTCGGCTCGGCGGCCACCGGCCCTGCGCTCTGCTCCATCTCGGGTTCGCGCCGAGAGGTGGGCTCGGCCGCCGGCGCGGTCTGCGCCTCCGGCCCGGGCTCGGGCGCTTCCGCCTCGCCGACGGTTGCCTGCCGGGCGTCCGGCTCGCGCGAGAGGTCCGACTCGGCCTCGGTGACCTGCTCCAACACCTCGAGCGCCTCGTCGACCTCGAGCCGGAGCGCGAAAACCATCCCGTTGACGGTGGTCGCGAACAGCTCCAAGGCACTCATCAGCTCGGAGGCTCTCTGGAGCGCCGCTTCCAGGTGCTCACGGCCCTCCTGTGCGGCCCGCTGCGTGAGCTCTCGTGTCTGCTGGATCGCGTCCAGCTCGATCGCCGCGACCTTCGCAACGGCCGTGTCGATGACCCGTCGCAGCTCCGGTTCGAGAGCCGCGGAAAGGGACTCGTGGGGCGTCGCGAGCGTCCCCCCGCTTAGGATCGGACGGGCGTGTCGCTCGCTTGCCCCCGTGGCCGGGGAAGGTCTGGCCGGCACGACCGGCGGCACGTTCACCACCGCCTCGCCGCGCTCCGCCGGTCGAACGCTCTCGGCCGCCCTGGCTTCGTCCTCCACGAGCTTGTATCGGCATGGCTCCACCACGTGCGGCCCCGGCTGGGCCGCGGCTTTCCGTGCCTTCCTGGTGTGCCTCTCGAACAGTGCCAAGTCGAGTCGGGACCCTTGCCCGCTGCGAACGGGCTACACCCTACTCCCGCGTACAAGGCGGCTGCAATCTGAACATGGCGCGATGATCCAGCGCTGCATACTGCGCGCATGAACGCGTCCAGTCGCGTGGGCACGGCGGCGCTCCTCATGCTCCCCGGCGCGCTCACGATCTACCTCGGCTTCAACGCCGGCGGCTTCTACCCGAACACTCAGGCCTTCGCGGCGCTGATACTCGCGGGGACGCTGGCGCTGCGGATCGCGCTCGCGGACGCACCGTTCGAGGGGTATGGCAGGCCACTCGCGCTTGCTGCCGGGGCGCTCGCGCTCTATCGCGGTGTGGACCGGCCTTTCCGGAGCTTGGTCCGACGCTCCCGGGCGCGCTGCCCTCGAGCTCGACCGCGTCGTCCTCTACCTGCTCGCGCTGCTCCTGTTCGGCTCGCTGCCGCGCAGCGGCGCCGGCGATCGCAGTGGATGTTGCGCGGCCTGGCCGTGGCGATCGTGGTCGTGTGCGTCTGCGGGTTGATCACCCGCGTGCTGCCGGACGTCTGGCCGATCGCGGGAACCGTCGCCGACGAGCGGCTGAGCTACCCGCTCACCTACTGGAACGCGCTCGGCCTGCTCGCCGCCGTCGGGACCATCCTCTGCTTCCACTTCGCGTGCAGCCGGAGTGAACCGCCCGCCGTGCGAGTGCTCGGAGCCGCGGCCGTGCCGGTGTTGACGACGATCCTGTTCTTCACCTTCTCGCGTGGCGCGATCGCCGCCGGCATCGTGGGACTGATCACGTACATGGCGATCGCACGCCCGCCGGCTCTCCTGAGCGGCCTCGTGGCGGCCGTGCCGGCGGCCGTGGTCGCGATCGTGGCCGCGTACGGCGCGGACCTGCTCGCCACGGCCGACCCCACCAGCCCGGCCGCCGTCGACCAGGGCAAGGAGGTCGCATTGGTGGTGGGAGCGTGCGCCGTGACCGCCGCGCTCCTGCGGCTCTTGCTGCTGAGGCTCGATTCCCGGCTGAGCCTGGACGCGCTACCGGCACGAGCCCGTCGGCTGCTGCCCGTCGCCCTCGGCGCCGGAGCGGTCGCCGCAGTGGTCGCCCTGGTCGCGCTCGGGGCGCCCGGCTACGTCGGCGACAAGTACGACCGCTTCGTTGAGCGTGGGGAAACGCCGGTTGGCCAGCTGGGAGACCCTCGCACGCGGCTCACCGACCCCTCCAACAACGGCCGGATCGACCAGTGGGACGTAGCCGTCCAGACGTTCCGGGGCTCACCGCTGGAGGGTGAGGGAGCCGGCACCTACCAGAACGTGTGGGTGCGGGAGCGGCCGATCACGCTCACCGTGCGTGATGCTCACTCGCTGTACGTGGAGGTGCTCGCCGAACTGGGTCTGGTCGGACTGGCGATTGCTGTGCTCTGGCGCTGGGCACGATCGTCGTCGCGCTTGGCGCCCGGACCCGCGGCCCGTCCCGAACGCCGTATGCGGTCGCCTTCGCCGCCGTGCTGGTGTGGGTGCTTCACGCGGGTGTCGACTGGGACTGGGAGATGCCGGCGGTCACGCTGTGGGTGTTCGCGCTCGGAGGCGCGGCGCTTGCGCAGCCGCGCCGTGCACGGCACGGCGGCCGCTCATCGCGCCGGGACTGCGCATCGCGGCAACCGTCGCATGCCTGGCACTCGCCGCAGTCCCGGCCGTCGTGCTGGTCTCGCAGAACCGCCTCGACGACAGCGCCGACGCCTTCGCTCGCGGCGACTGCCGCGAGGCGGTCGACGCCGCGGATTCATCGATCTCGGTGCTGGGCTTCCGGCCCGAGCCGTACGAGGTGCGGGCGTTCTGCCGCCTACGTGAGGGACGTCGGCGTGACGCGATCCGGGATGTCGAGCATGCGCTCGACCGGGATCCGCAGAACTGGGTCTACCGCTACGACCTCGCGGTAGCGCGTGCGTCGGCGGGGCTCGATCCGCGCGAGGCGGCGGTTGCGGCGCTGCGCATGAACCCTCGCGACGCAGAGGCCATCGAGATGGCGAGACGTTTCAGGACAGCTTCGCCCAGGGAGTGGAGGTCGCAGGCGAGGGTCCTGCTCGCCGGAGCCCGGCCGTTCTACTTGTCGACGCGGTGACCCTCGCCGCTAGTCATCGTCGCACTCGTCGCCGTCCGGCTTCTTGGAGTGCTTCTTCGAGTCTTCCTCCGATTCTTTCTTCGACCCTGACTTCGACTTCGAATCCGGCCTGGAGTTCGAGGAGCTGCTGGCCTTCACCTTGTCGTCGCAGCTTTCCTCGCACTCGTCCTTCGACCTGGACTTGGAGGAGCCCGACCGCGACGAGAAGCTCGACTTCGATTCTTCCTTGCAGTACTGCACGTGCGAGCTGTTTCCCTTCGAGCCGCCCCACGACGTCGGGGACCCGGTGGTCGCGCCCGCGATGGCGACGAGCTCCCACGATGACGAGCGCGATCGACAGCGCCGGACTCATGAGCCCGGACCGCATCAGGCCTCGGCTGCGGGGAGTGGCCGAACGCCCGCTGCCCCGCGCACGCTTCATCGCCAGCAGCTTGATCCGATCGAGCTCTATCGGGCTTGGCTCCGGCCTTTCGCCCCGCAGCCGATCGGCAATCTCTTGCAGGTCAGGGGGCAGTCCGTCTTCTGGGAGATGAGCCATCGCACGCCCTTATACGAACGAGCGACCCGATTCCTGATCGAACATGATTGGCGGATGCGGCCGGGGCTCGTCCACCAATGATCGGCGAGGAGAAGTTCGACGGAGCTCTACGCCGAGCACGCCCAAGGGCTGTTCGGCTTCCTCGTCTACCGCACGGGCGACCGGGGATTGGCGGAGGACCTGGTCGCCGACACCTTCGAGCGGGCGCTCCGGGGGCGGCGGCTGTTCGATCGCCGGCGCGCGAGCGAGAAGACCTGGCTCTACACCATCGCCTTGAATGCGCTGCGCGACCACGGTCGCCGTCGTGACGCGGAAGGGCAGGGCGCTGGAACGCCAGCGGCCTGCCGTCCTACCCCACGGCGAGCCGGCGGCCGAGGCCGTCGATCAGCACAGCGATCTTCAGCGCGCCTTGGGACGTCTCAGCACTGCGGAGCAGGAGGCGATCGCGCTGCGATTCGGAGCCGACATGACGATGCCCGAGATCGCCGAGCTGCAGCGTGAACGGCTCACGACGATCGAGGGACGGGTGTATCGGGCGCTGCGCAAGCTGCGTCAGGAACTGTCGTGACGCGCAGCCGGAGGGGAACCAGCGGTGGGGCTCACCTGGCGGTCGAAGCTTTGCCGTCGCTGCCCGAGGCGCCCATCCGCGCCAGGGACTGAGACGCTGCTCGACGCGTTGTGGGCTCCCCTTGCTCGAAGCCGTACCGGTACCCGTAGTCGCCGTCAGCTCCGGTCTTGACACGGTTGACCACGAGTCCGAGCGCCGGCGCATTGAGGCTCTCGAGCTCGTTGCGCAGATACAGGGCGCGATCTCGCCTGCTGGTGTCGAGCCAGCACACGACGATCACGCCGTCCACCTGCTGCACCAAGGGCGTCGCGTCCGAGACGAGCGAGCCCGGAGGAGTGTCGATGATCACCAGGTCGTACGCCGCGCGCAGGTCGGCCAGGAGCGCGCTCATCTTGCGGCTCTCCATCAGCTCCGAGGGGTTGGGCGGCGCGGCACCGGCGACGATGACGTCTACTTCCGCATCGCCGGTCGACCAGTTCGGAACCGGCATTCGCTGGGTCACCTCCGAGGCAGGGATGTCGTGCGTCAGCACCTCCGCGAGTCCGGGAGATGGAGCCAGGTCGTAACGCTCCGCGAGAGCCGGCATGCGGAGGTCCGCTTCGAGCAGGAGCACACTGGCCTGCCCGCCGATCGCCGTCGCGATCGCGAGGTTCGAGGCGATCGTCGTCTTACCCTCCTCCGGAGCGGCCGACATCACCAGGAGTGAGCGAATGTTGCGGTCGACGTTGAAGTAGCGGAGCCGCGCTCGCAGCTTGCGCAAGGCCTCCCACTCCGGGCCGGGACGCGATCGCGCCGTTCCTGCCGCTCTCCGTCTTTCGGAGCGCCCGACTCTCCGGAACCGCTCCCAGCACGGGCAGGCCGTATGTCTCCTTGAGCTCTCCTACATCCTTGATGCGCCTGTCAACGCGGTCGAGCAAGAAGGCGAGACCGAGTCCCAGGACCAGACCGATGACCCCGCCGAGAAGTCCGTTTCGCACTGGCTTCGGTGAAGTGGGAGTCGAGGGTACGGCCGCCGGCTGCGCGAGCTCCGCCTTGCCGGTCTGCAGCGCCGCAAGAATCTTGAGGTCGTCCGCGCGCGCCTCGAGCTCGCGCCGGTTGGCGCCGCTCACGTCGTCGAGGCGGCGCTGGACGAGCCGTCTGCGCCCGGCGGATCGCCGCCGGTCCGCCGCCCGTCGGATCGCGATGTATTGCTCGGCGAAGGTGTTGGCGAGTCTTGCGGCGAACTCGGCTGCGAGTCGGTGGCGGCCACCGCGACGACGTCGGACTGGCCCTCGCTCTCCACGTCGACCTTGTCCTGGACGGTCTTGCTGGTAACACCGTCCAGCCGAGCCGCCGTGCGATCCGCCACCCGTGGAAGCGACACCAGCCTCAGGTTGGTCGCCGCCTCCCGCGCCCGATCCACGGTCGGCGTGGCAGAGGACTGGAACAGCCTCTGGTCGACGCCGGGGTCGCGAAACAGGAGCAACGCCTTGGCGGTGTACTCCTTCTCCTGTAGCAGTGAGAATGCCACCGCTGAGCCCGTCGCCGCGAGAACGCAGAGCAGAATCAACCAGCGCCGCCGCCGCAACACGCGCAGCAGCCGCTCAAGGTCAGACGTGGGCACGGAGTGCTGGTCGGTCATTCGGAGTTGTTCAGGGCCTCTCAGGCGAAAGCTTCCCGCGGCAACCCAGCGGGGGTCCTGCCCCGCCCAAGACTAGCTTCTCGCATCAGGCCGCGGCGACCAGGGACTTGACGACCCCGAGGACCCGCTCTCGCCAGATCTCGGAATGGGGAAAGTAGTAGCGAAGCTCCGTCTCCGACAGCATCTCAATGGCCAATACCCGCGCCGTTGCTGCTCTCGCGTCGCTCGTCCTTTCGCTGCCCAGCGGCCACCGCCGGGTGAGCGCGACGCGCGCCCTGACGGGTAGGAACTGGAAAGCCGGGAAGAGCCAGAATGGATTCAGGGGGAAGTAGCGGTACGCCGTCTGCACCCAATGGTGGTCGGCGAGCGTTTGTACCTGCTCCGCGAAGGCCAGGCGGCGCGAGTGTCCTCCCACCTGATCGATCACCGAGTTCGAGAACACGAGATCAAATGCCGGCTCCGGATGTCGGCCGGTGGCGAGCAGGCGTCACCCACGATGGTTTCCATGCCCGGAAAGCTCGATCGCTGGGGCTGCACGTTCAGCAGGACCAGACGCTCTGGCATCGCGGGCGCGACGCTCCACGCCTCAGCGGTCCCACCCAGGTCGAGCACAGTCATGTCCTCGATCCCGGGAAAGCGCTGCACGAATTCCTGCCAGCGCCGGGCCCGGAACCGGTGGCTGAGGAGCCCTCCGGGGCGACGCCTTCCAGCGTCAGCCATTCAACGGCACTTCTCTGGTAGGGGTATGCAGTGGGAATTGTCCGCGCGACGATCGCATGATGCGCAATGTGGAGGTTGAAGCCAATTGATACACCCAGTAAGGACCTAGAGTGTCCTGCGCACTCCGTTCCCCACTCCGGCATGAGGACTTCGTGGTCGTGCTCGGCGATGTGGGAGGCGCGGGACGCCATATTCAGAGTGCCCTCGAGCTGCTCGGGGGTAGGGCGCTCGAAGCGTCTTCGCGCGCACGGGGAATCATCGCGACCATCGACGCGCTGGCGGCCTACTCGCCCGCGCAGCTTCAGGCGCTGAGGAAGCAGAGTGAACAGATCCCTGCTGTTCCTCTTTCCGGCTCGCGCCGAAACCGGCATCTCCGACGACGGCTCCCGTGTCATGCACGAGTTGGGCCTGCCCGGCCTCGCGATAGCGGACCCCGGGCCGGTCCACACGTACCAATTCTCGGATGACAAACTCGTCTGGCCGTTCTGCGGCCTGGACATGGCCGAGCAGCACGATCGGGTCGTGGCTGCGGTGGCGCCCGGCAGCGGCGATATCGATCGACTGATCTCCTCGGAACGAGGGTGCATCTTCCTCAGGCGCTCGAGGCAAGCCACAGGTGTTCGTCTCGATGACGTCAGCGCTCGAGGCCGAATCGGCCGGCCGGCTGCAGAACGAGTTCCGCCCCAGCCGCTTTGCTTGCCTTCTGCCGCTCATGATGTTCGCGCGGATGGCGCTGGGAGACGCGGGGTGGCGGACGCCGAAGCTCCACGCGACGTTCATGATCGACGATCCGAATCTCCGTTTCATGCGTTACGGATTCATGGACTACCGCTCACTGGTCGCCGCCGCGAGGGACCGTGAGTTGCATTTCACAATCGCGATGATCCCGCTCGACTACAAGAAGACAAGCCGGCGCGTGGCCAGGTTCGTGGCCGACAATCGGAGACACGTGTCGCTCGTACCGCACGGTGTCGAGCATCTGAAGCGCGAATTCGCCCGAGAAGTCACAAGCGAGGAGGCCGTCGCCGCCCTCAGCGAAGCCCTGAGGCGCATGCGAACTCACGAGGAAGCCACCGGAGTTAGCTTCCCGCGAGCGATGACCTTCCCTCACGGTGCGTGCAATTCCACCTGGCTCGAGGCGATGCGGAGGACCGGGTTTCAGGCGACGGTCGCCACGCGGGCGTTTCCGTTCAAGGCGGAAACGGACATCCACGACCCCCTGTATGAGATGTACCCGGCCGAGATGTCCTTTCGAGGCTTCCCGATCATCAATCGTTTCCGGGCGGAAGAGCCGAAGGAGAAACTCTTGTTTCAAGCATGGCTCGGCAAACCGCTGGTCGTGTACACACACCACGAGTTCTTTCGCAACGGCATGGCCCGCACGCTTGATGTCTCCGAGTTTCTCGACCGGCAGGTCAACCCGACTTGGGGAAGCATCGAGGTCGTACTGAACGGCAACTATCAATGGCGGCGCTCGGGACAGACACGGGAGGTTCGCCTGTTCTCGAACGCTGTCACCGTCGGGACTGACCGGGACCTGCCGATCGCCGTCGTCTTGAAGCCTGGGGCCCGCATGGCAGCGCAGGAGATGGCCCGGATCAACGGCGCCGAGGTGGAGGTGGCTGAACACGGCGAGCTGGGACTCGTCGTCGATGACGCGGCCGAGACTCCTGGACAGCTCTCGATCTCATTCGAGCCGCGGCGCCAAGCTCGTGCCACCCAGCCGTATCGGACACCGCTCAGAGCCAAGGCCCGCAGGCTCGCAACGGAGATTCGCGACTACTCGTCGGCGGTGCTCCCGCCGGGCCGTCGGCGTCGGACGCGGACGCCGCGCGAAGGGAGCTGATACCACCTATGCCACGGCAGCTAGGTACGACGAGGCACACCGCGCCATGCTGAATTCGCGGACGGCTCTGTCCCGAGCAGCTTCCCCCTGTGATCGCAGCATGTGTCTGTCGGCCGCGTACCGCGCGATTGCATTCGCCAGCGACTGAACGTCACCTGGTGGGACAACGCTTCCCGTCTCAGCATCGGACACGGTCTCGACGAGTCCGCCTCTGCGCGACACGACCGCTGGACGCCCGCATGCTGCTGCCTCAAGAGGGGTCAACCCGAAGGACTCGACGAATCCTGCAGATGAAGCGATGGCCAGGTCGCACGAGTTCCAAAAGCCGGGCATGTCTTGCGTCCGGCCGACGAACTCGACTCGATCCCCGATTTCCAAGCGTTCGGTCAGCTCACCCAGCGCAGCACGCACGGGTCCGTCCCCGGCCATTCGTATGCGCACCGCGCGGCCCCTGTCCGCCAAGATCCGGGTGGCCTCCAGGAGGTGATCGGCTCCTTTCCCCGGGATCATGCGACCAGCCCAACCGACGCGAAGCGGATCCCGATCCTCGAGCGGCCGATCCGGTCGAAACCGATCAACAGCGATCCCGTAAGGGATGCAGCGAACGTCGCTAGCATGCGGTCGCCCCAGCATCTCGCCCAGCATGAACTCTGAGACGCCGACCTCAACGTCGATTGCGTGGGCGCTGACGGCGCGATCCCAAGCCTGCAACCGGCGACGCGATCTTGGGAGGCGCCCGTCCCGGAGCATGGTCCCGTGCTCCACAGCGACGATGCGACCTCTGTACCCCCCAAGCCGCAAGGAAGTCGCGAGGTACCCGCCGCACATCAGAACCGCGCCGTCCCGGCCATGATCGCGAATAGCTCTTGCGTACGCGCGAGGCCTGCGGACCACAGTCCTGCCCCGGGGGAATTCCAGCGCAACCCATGGCACAGATAAATCGTCTAGGCGCGCTGCAAGTGGATCGCCACCCTGCACGAACACAACGCGGGCATCCACTCCATGCTCGCGCATCTCTGCGGCGAGGTAACTGCTGAACGTTTCCGCGCCACCGAGATGACCGTTCCACAGGACGAAGGCAATTTGCATCAGGCGTTCTTCCGGTACGCCACCATGACGGATTGGTTGAAGGGTTGGCCGCTGAGTCTCTCGATTGCCTTGAAACCCCACCGAGCGACACGCTTCTTGGCGTTCGAGGCCTTTTCGGAGGTGTAGGCCAGCCACAGGTCGGAGTGATCCTTCATCCCGGGCATCGCCGGCATCACCATGCTCGGCTTGCCGTCGTCGAAGGACCGAAGGCGACGAAGTATTTCGCCCGGAGTGCCACCGCGCAGGCCCAGGCGCAGCAACGCGTCCCAGTCGCAGGACTGCAGCTGTGCTCTCCAGAAGCGACGGACGATTGGTCCGGCCAGTGGCCTCGGAAGGTAGTTCACAGCCCACAGATGGGACGTGTGGTGCTCGTAGGGGAACCAGCGATGCGGAAGCTGGTTCACGAACAGGTAACCCCCTGGACGTAGATTTGCCCATAGGAGTTGCAGCAACGGCGCACGCTCTGCGGGCAGCAGATGCTCGTAAACGGCGCTGAACACGATCCCGTCGAACGGCCCGAGCCCGGCGGAAACCCTCTGGGGGCTCGGAGACAGGAAGTACTGCACATCGAGCTTTCGGAATGCGGTGCGTTCCCGGGCCAGGTCCACGAACTCCTGCTCAATCTCAATTCCGACGATGTGGCTGTCGGGCAGGAGCTCGCTCAGAACGATCGTCGACGATCCACATCCGCTGCCGAAGTCAAGAATGCGCCTGCCGGCGAACCACTCCGGTGGAACGAACCCCAGCACGCCGTATTTCAGCTCGAGACGAACGTAGAGAGGATCCTCCTCGCGACTCAGCTCATCACAAAGCGCTACCAACCCCTTCACGTCGAGGATCCGTTGGACGATCCGCTGCGGGTAGGTGGTCTCGCAGCTGCGAATCCCGACGAAGCTGCTGTCGCCTGGATCAACTGTGACAAGGGCGCGGCCGGAGGGACTTCTCTGTCATCGTGGCCGTCCCTGACTTCGTCTTGAGCGAGATGGTTGCCATGACGGGCATGCTCAGAGCATTACGCGGGGCCGCCTCCGGTCAAGCGCACGGATGACCTGCCACGCGCGAGGCGGCAAATTGAGAACGGCATGGAGCACGGAGCATTTCTAACGTCTTCGAGTCGGAGACGGAGACACCGGTGAGTCTGCGCGACCGGCTGCGCTCGGCTCCGCCCACCGTGGTGGGCGCCACCCTCGCGGCATTCAGCATTCAGCTCACCATCGCGGTGAGCGGCATTCTCGCGGCACGGAGCCTGGGCGTGGACGACCGGGGTCATCTCGTGCTGTTCAGCGCTTCTGCCGATCATCGCCGCCCAGCTCGGAGTCGCACCTGCCGTCTCCGCCACGTACTACATGGCCCGATATCCCCGGAGCGGTGGCGCGGTGGTGCGTGCGCTCGCCGCTCCGGCCCTCGTGCAGGCCGCTGTGCTCATGACGCTCGACGTGGCCGTTCTGCTCGTCGTGCTCGCGTCTAGCGAGCCGGCGGTCCGGAGCGCGGCGACATCTGCACCTCCCGGCCGTGCCGGCGATACTGGCTCAACAGTACGGCCTGGCCTTGCTCCAGGGAGAGCATCGCTTCAGGGCGATCAACGTCCTGCGCATCCTGCCCGCCGTGGTCTATGCCGCGGTCGTCGTCGGCCTTTTTCTCACCGGGGTTGACGAGCTGTTCGACTTCACGGCTGCCTGGATGGGAGCAATCGTCCTGACCGGAGCCCTGACGCTGAGCATGGCGATTCGTCGGCTGCCCGCGTCCCACGAGTCTCCCCCGTCGCTCCCGGGACGCAGGGCGATGCTGCGTTTCGGCATACGCGGGTGGTTCGGCACTACGTCTCCGAGCGAGTACTACCAACTCGACCAGGCCGTGGCCGGCCTTTTCCTGTTGCTCAGCGCCCTCGGCCTCTATGTGGCCGGCGTCGCTTTCACGAACCTGCCGCGATTCGTTGCCCAGAGCATCGGCATGGTGACCTACCCCAGCGTCGCGGCGAGCGCTGATTCCGAGCGACGCTCGGCGATGTGGCGCTTCTTTTTGGATCGCGTCGGCTCTGTGCGCCCTGATCGTCCTCGCGCTCGAGGGCTCAGCATCGGCTGGCTCCTGCCGTTCCTGTTCGGCGATGAGTTCGCCGATGCCGTGCCGTAGCCCGGATCCTCCTGGTCGGTGCCCTCCTCTACAGCGCCCGCCGGGTTCTGATCGAGGGGGCACGGGGAGCCGGGTACCCAGGCCTCGGCAGCGCCGTGGAGCTGGTCTCCCTGGTCACCCTTCTTGCCGGAATCGCCATCCTTGCGCCACTATTCGGCGTCGAGGGGATCGCCGCAGCGGTATCGATCGCAGCGGCCGTCAGCCTTGTCGTCCTCTGCGGCGGCTTGCGGTCGAAGAGCCGATGGAGCCGCAGCGGGTACAAGGCGCCTACCCACATGCCTGAGCCCGTGACAGAGGATGGCGAATGACTCGCACCGGTGCCACCGCCGCCGACGAGGCCGCATACTTCGCGAATCAGCGCGCCTCCAACGACGAGTTTTGGCGCAGGTTTGGAAAGCGCCCAGAGTTCGCCGGCAAGCTCGTGGTCGATGTCGGGTGCGGCCACGGCGCGTTGACCCAGGAGGTCGCTCAGGCCGGTGGCCAGGTCCTTGGCATCGACGTGGACGAGAAGCTCATCGAGTTCGCCACGTGCCACGTTACGGATCCCGGCGCCGAGTTCCGCGCCGCCGACCTCGTCGACCTCGGGATATGCGAGCGCTTCGACATCGCATTGTCCAAGGACACATTCGAGCACGTCGGCAATCTGCGCTCGATGCTCGCCGCGCTCTACCGCGCGCTCAAACCCGGCGGCGAGCTTTGGGCCGGCTTCTCGCCCCTGTACTACAGTCCGTTCGGCGACCACCGCCGCACCGGCCTGAAGGTGCCTTGGGCCCACGCCGTGCGTCCCCACGCGGGTTGTTCTTCGTGCCGCACAGAGCCGCCATGGTCACGCGGTAAACAGCCTCGGCGACCTCGGACTGAACGGCCTTACGCCGCGTGAGTTCCGCCGCGACATCAAAGCCGCCGGCTTCGAGGTCGTGTCGATGGAGTTCAACCGGGGCGACAAACCCATGCTGCGAGTTCTTGACCAACTTCGGCGTGTTCCGGCCTTCGAGCGGTTCGCGACCGTCGGGATCTACACGATCCTGCGCCGACCGATTGGGTGAGCCGCGCTAGGCTTCGAACCCGCCGGGCGGGCGGGCAGATGCACGCTCACTCCTGTCTCTGAATCCCAATTTCGGCCTCCACGTGCTCGCACCATCCGCCACCCTTTCAACCCGCGATCGACCGCGCGCGAGGCTCCTGGGTATCGGGGCAACCGGATTCGTGCTCGCACTTGCGGCTGGGGCCGCAGCGGGGACGGGACACGGTCCGGTGGCGCTGGGGGTCGTTCTCGGCTTGGCTCTCGGCGTGGTCGGGGTCGCCATCTACGTGCGCGACCCGGTCCGAGCGCTCATTTGCCTGTGGATCGTCGCGGTGCTCAACGTCCCGCTAGCGGTACTCGCCGGCTACGACTCTCCAGCCGGGCGGCGGATTGCTCAAGCCGACGAAGTGGTGGTGCTGCTGCTGGTCGGCCTCACCGTCTGGCGCGCGCTGCGCACCGAGACCCGGCTTCCTCTGCGTTTGGTGCTTCCCGGTATTGGCGTGCTCCTGTTCGGGCTATGTGGAGCGGCGCTCCATGACGTACCGCTCGAGGTGGCTGTTCCGGGAGCCTGGCTCGGACTCAAGCTCTGGATCATGGTCGGGGTCGCTCTTCTCCTACCCTGGAAGCAAGAGGATCTTGCACGTGTTTACCCAGCGGTCACCGGCATCGGCGCGGTCGTCGCCGGATTGGGATTCGCAGACTTTCTGACCCACGGGGCCGCATCGAGTTCCCTCGGTTTCCATGGCGTCGACGTCGCCGCCGGTGATGCGCGTACCGACGCGGTGCACTCGATCTTCTACCACCCCCAGCAATTCAGCCTGTTCATGAGCCTCCTCTTTGCGCTCACTTTCGCCCGCTTCGCAGGCACTCGCAGCCGGTCGGATCTGGCATTTGCCCTGTTGTTCGCAGGAGCGGTCTTGCTGTCGTTACGCCTCAAGGGCTTTCTGTCGCTTACCACCGTGGTGATAATCGTTGCTCTCGCGCATCAGCAGGTGCGTGGGCGCAGCGCGGCTACTGTCGCGCTCGTCGGTCTGCTGCTGGTTGCGGGTGGGTACGCCTTGCAGTCGAGCGTGATCGCCCGGCAAGTGTCCCTCTACTCCTCCTCACAGGAAACCGTCCGTGCCCAGCTCTACCGCACGGGCGAACGGATCGCTGCCGACAACTTTCCTTTAGGAGTCGGATTTGGGCGGTATGCCAGCTATCCATCGCGGCTGCACTACAGCCCGATATATGACGAGTACGAGTTGAGTTCTGTCTACGGTCTCTCGCGGACGTATCCACACTTCATCAACGACACGGCCTGGCCAAGCGTCCTCGGCGAGACTGGGTATGCCGGCTTTGCCGCCTATGTGATCGGGCTTGCCCTTCTGGTCGTCGCCCTTGTCCGCCGATTGCGTGTAGTGACACCGGCGATGCGCTGGGTGCCACTCGCCGCCCTCTGTACTTTGGCCGTGATCCTCATCGATTCCCTCGGAAGCCCCGCGCTGTTCGACTGGGTGCCCGCCATTACCCTCGCCCTGATTCTGGGTCCGGCGATGGCCCTGGCTCGCGCAGCCGATTGAGCCATCGTCTAAGTCAGGCCCAACGCGCGATAGCACTCAATCGTCTTCGTTGCGGCCACCTCGGTGCTCGAAGTGCTCGGTGTGTTCGCGACCATCTGATCGTGTGTGGAGGCTGAGAATGTCGACGAGCGCACCCGCAAGTACGTTCGGATCCGCCTCGCATGCCGCACAGGCATCTACATCTCTAAGTAGCTCGCGCACGTCCCCCGCAGGCGTTGCGACGACCGGTAGATTGCAGGCGAGTGCTTCCTTGACGACATTGGGCGAGCCCTCTGTTGCCGATGTCAGAAGCAGGCAGTCAGACGCCGCGTAGTGGAGCGGCATCTGGTTCGGCGGCACACGGCTGGCTACTCGCAGTTCGATGTCTGGTATCCGGAGTGCCTGCAATTTCGACCACCTGCCGTGCGAGCCAGAGCCTCTTCTCAGGGGCCTCAGCGCGACCCGCGAACAGCACGACGGCTCCATCGCCCGGCCAGCCTAGTTCGGCGCGCGCGTGGTCACGATCACGAGGACGGAATCGCTCACGATCGACACCGTCCGGAATCACCGTATTGCGAGACCGTGCGCGTGAGACCAGCAGGGTCTCCATCTCAAGAGACTTCGTGGTGGTGGCTGACATCGTCGCCGCGTGCGTCCTCAAGACACGGCTGCGTAACCAGTACTTGGTACGGAGGAGACGGCCGCCCACCCGGGTACCCAGGATGTCCGTTCCCAGGTAGGAGGCCAGTACCGGGCCACCAAGGAAGAATCGTCCGGCGAATGCTGTCTCACCGCCATGGCAATGCACCAAGAGGTACTTGTGCGGATACGCCAGCGGCAGGAGCAGCGACGCGAGGGCGCCTGCGAGGTAGGCGGCCGGCGAGCGGTAGCCGCGTATGAACAAGACGTCACAGGCTGCTCCTTGTTTGCAGAGCCCATCTACCGCGGCGGCTATGAAGGGTCCGTACGCCGGCTCGTCTTCACGTGGCCATAGGTTGGTGATCGCGAGCACACGAGCGCCCTCGTCACGACGCTCCCAAGTCACGAGCTGCCTCCTGTCGAGGCAGTCGAAAACGCACCTCGCCCAACGGCTAAGGACGCCCAAGCGCGGCCCCGAGCTAGAGGCGTTCGTACGCCTCCAGCAGCTCCACCTCCGAGCGCTCCCAGACCAACTCTCCGGCACGCTTCGCCGCCAGCTCACCCAGCTTGGCCCGGAGCTCGCCATCCGCAGCCAAGCGGCTGACGAGCGATCCGAAATGGTCGAGGTCCCCGCAGTCGGCGTAGAGCGCGGCATCGTCCGCCGTGCGGCGGGTCTCTGCCAGGGCGAACGCAACCACGGGACGGCCGGCGGCGAGGTATTCCGCAACCTTGATCATCGTGGAGCGGTGGTTCAGCTCCGTGCAGGGAGCCGGGTCGATGCAGATGTCGGCGGCGCCCAGCAGCTCGGGCACTCGATCGTGCGCCACCTGACCGACGAGGCGGACCCGCTCGGTCATCCCGGCCCGGGCGAAGACGCGCCCACAGCTCGTCGCGAACGGCGCCGTCGCCGACCACCGTGAGCGTCGCCTGCTCGAGGCCAGGCTTGGCAAGCAGGTCCGGGAGCGCCAGCACTCCATCCTGCGTGTCGAGCTCGCCGACGAAGACCAGGTGAGGGTCGGATAGGACACCGTTCCTCTGCTCGCTGACGGCTCGCCAGCGTGGCGCGTCGCGGCCCGTTGCGCACGATGGTGACCCGGCCTGCAGGAAGCGCGCCGCGGGCCAGCACGATGTCGGCTTGCGAGCGGTTCGTCACCAGCACACGCGTGGCGACGCGCAGGCTGGCCCGCTGAGCCGCGGCTGCGAGCGCTGTGAGGCCGGGGCGAGTCGAACTTGTCGGCCATCAGCTCGGGGAAGAGGTCGTGATGGTCGAACACGACCTTGCGACCGAGTGCTCTGGCCGCGAGACCGATCGGGAACAGCGTGTCGGGCGGATTGTGAAGGTGAACGACGTCCGCTCCGCGCAGCAGCTGCCAGACGCCACGGACGAGGAGCTGGAGGTGAGCCACGGTATACTCGAGCAGGAACCCCGGAGCGCCACCCGAGGAGACCGGCAGGCGGTACCTGCGCACGATCACTCCCGCGACCCGCTCTATCCCACGTTGCCCGGAAGCGCGGGGAGCCAGCACCGTCACCGTCGTGGCCCGCTGCCCGCAAGGGCCTCGGCCTCGTTGCGCACGCGCACGTCCTGTGGGTACGGATTGTTCTCCAGCAGCATCACGATCCGGTGCCGCCGACCAGCCGCGTTCACGACGCTCAGAGAGCAGCCCGCTAGTTGGCGCCCCGCTGCGTGAAGACGGCCGGGACCGTGCGCAGGATCAGCCGCAGGTCGGCCCACAGCGACCAGTTCGTCACGTACAGGTAGTCGAGCTTGACCATCTCGTCGAACGGGATGCTGGTGCGGCCCAGCACCTGCCACAGACCGGTCAGGCCGGGCGTCAGCTCGAGCCGGCTGCGCGCCCAGCCGGCGATCTGGCGGTCCTCCGACGCGATCAGCGGCCGCGGGCCCGACGAGGCTCATCTCACCCCTGAGCGATGTTCCAGAACTGCGGCAGCTCGTCGAGGCTCGCGATGGCGCAGCATCCTGCCGACGCGGGTGATCCGCGGGATCGTGGTCGAGCTTGAGCCAGTTCGAGTCCGCGCTCTCGCCGAACAGCTCGTCCGTCTGCTGCTCCGCTCCCACGACCATCGTCCTGAACTTGATCAGCCGGAACGGCTTGCCGCCCCGCCCGACGCGCTGCTGCTTGAAGAACACCGGTCCGCGCGAGTCGAGCTTGATCGCGAGCGCGATCAGCGCCATCAGCGGAGCGCACAGGACGAGCGCCGAGACCGAGGCGACGAGGTCGAAGGCCCGCTTCATGCAGCGGGACGAGCGCGAGAGCACGGGAGGATTGATGCCGAGCACCGTCACGCCCTCGACGTCGTCGACCTCCACCGACGGGCCCAGCGCGCTGAAGAGCTGCGGCAGGACGCTGACCTTGAGCGACAGCTCGCGGCACCGATGGATCAAGCGCCAGCAGCTCACGCTCCGTCGAGGTCGTGCTCGCACAGCACGATCCGGTCGGGCGCGGTAGGCCTGGATCGCCTCCTCCAGCTCGCCGTTGCCCTGCTGGATGCCGGGACCACGCCGATCGGCTCCAGCCCGTACTCCGGATGCGCCGCTCATCTTGCTCATCAGGAAGTCCATCGGCTGGTCTCCGACGAAGAGGACTCGTTCGGCCCCAAGCACCTGGATGGCGAGCCGCCGCGTGAGCGAGCGCAGGATCGAGCATCGCGACCACGGCGATCCCGCCGAGCAGCAGCACGTCGAAGAGACTCGAGCTTCGGAATCGGCAGGACGTTGAAGTAGACCCAGGTCAGCAGGCACGCGACCAGCACCGCGTGCAGCATCCACGGGATGTCGTCGACGGTCGAGTGGCTGATCCGCTTGATGTCCCGGGTGTAGAGACCGTAGGCGGCCAGCAGGCCGATCCAGACCGGAACAGCAGCACGCCCCACAGCAGGTGGGAAACAGTGGGCGTTCCCGGAGATCGCCACCATCAGCGAACAGCGCGACCATCACGCGGCGGCATCGGCGAGCGCGAGCAGGCGGCGGATCACGTAATCGCGGCGACCGAAGCTCGTCGCGACCGCGCGCTCCCCGTCGAGGTGCCGCCATTCGCGGGGGGCCGCGGTGGCGCTCAACTCAGGGACTCGACGGATCCAGCCATCCGCGACGCGCTGCAGGCGGCACTTCGTTGCCGCCCTCCACCAGCGACTTCTCGGCCGCCTCGGTCAGGCATGCGACGTTGCGCGCCAGCTCGAGGTGCCCTTCCGGAGCCCTGCCCGCGCTCGCCCAGCTCACAAAGTCCTCGAGCTCGACGACGATCGGCTCCGCCGTGTCGATCTTGGGCGAGACGATGTCCCCCGTGCGATAGGAGAGGTGGTACTGCCCGAAGGTCTCGGGATCCTCGTACACGACTCCGTGGTCGTACACCTTGATCGGCTCGGCGTCCCCGTCGCTGTACACGACCATCCGCTTGCTTCCGACCACGACGGTGCGACGCAGCTTGCTGGGCGCGAGCCAGCTCAGCTCGACGTTGGCGAGCAGGCCGGAGGGGAACTCGAGCGTCACGAAGGCGACGTCGGGAACCCCCTTGACGATCGAGTCACGGCCGACCGCGCGCACCTTCGTGGGCATCTCGCCGAGCCAGTAGAGCAGGATCGAGAAATCGTGCGGCCCCAGGTCCCACACCACGCTGATGTCGCGCTGGTGCAGCCCGAGGTTCACGCGGCTGGATGAGACGAAGAAGACCTGGCCCAGGTCGTCACGCTCGAGCAGGGCCTTCACGGCTCGCACCGCCGGGCTGTAGATGAAGGTGTGCCCGCACATCAGAGCGAGGCCCTTCTGCTCGGAGAGCCGGATCAGCTCCTCCGCCTCGGCCGAGGACGCGGCCAGCGGCTTCTCGACGAACGTGTGCTTGCCGGCCTCGAGCGAGCGCGCGGCCAGATAGAAGTGGGTGTAGACCGGAGTCGCGATCACCACCGCGTCCACGCTCGGGTCCGCGAGCACGTCGTCGATGCGCCTGGTGGCCGACACACCCGGATAGCGCCGCTTCAGCCGCTCCAGGCGGTCGGGTTCCAGGTCGCAGATCCACGCGACCTGGACATCGGCTATCTCGAACAAAGCTCGTAGCAGACTCGGCCCCCAGTAGCCAAGCCCTACGACCCCTACCTTGAGCATCCGTACCGCCTCCTGCGCGATCCACGTTGCCGTCGCGGGCCGTCGTTCGCGGCAACCTACCAGCTGAGGTTGATCCGAGATGGCGAATTTTTCCGTTCGACAAACGGGGTCGTCGAAGCCCCTGCTAATAGCGATTTAGCGGTCTCGGCAGAGCGCCGCGACGCGTTCGATCTCGTCCTCGGCAAGCGCCGGGTAGATCGGCAACGACACCTCCTCGGCCGCCCAGCGCGCAGCGTTCTCGGGCTCGCAGCCGCCCATCCGGACGCCTCGCAGCGCGGGTTGCCCCTGCAGGGCGGGGGAATAGTGGACGCCGGTCTCGACACCGGCGGCGGCGAGGTGGGCACGCAACGCGTCGCGATCCGGGACCCTGACGGGAAACAGGTGATAGACGCAGGCATCCGGGTCGCGCACGGAAAGTGTCCGGGGGGCCGAGCCGTCCAGAGCCTTGCGATACGAGGCGGCACGGGCCCGGCGGGCGGCATTCCACGCGTCCAGCCGCGGGAGCTTGACGCGCAGGACGGCGGCCTGGACCCCGTCGAGGCGCTCGTTGAAGCCCGGGACGAGGTGCTCTCCCTTGGCGCGCTGCCCGAGATTGCGCAGGCTCCTCGCACGCTCGGCGATCCCGTCGTCGTCGGTCGTGATCGCGCCTCCGTCTCCGATCCCCCCGAGGTTCTTGCTCGGATAGAAGCTGAAGCCGGCGGCGGCGCCCAGCGAGCCGGCTCGCCGCCCTCCGTCGCTTGCGCCGTGCGCCTGAGCGGCGTCCTCGATCACCAGCAGGCCGTGACGATCGGCGAGCCGACGCAGCGGCCCCATCTCGCAGAGCTGTCCGTAGAGATGCACGGCCAGCACCGCCGCGGTGCGCGTGCCCGCGACCGCCCGGGCCGATTCGACGTCGATCAGGCCGGTGCCGTCGTCGACGTCACACAGGACCGGGACCGCCCCGGCATGCAGGACCGCGAGCGCGCTTGCGATGAACGTGTGAGCGGGCACGATCACCTCGTCGCCGCGCCCGATTCCGGCGGCCATCAGCGCCAGCGTGAGGGCCGCCGTGCCGGAGGCGGTTCCCACGCAGTGCCGCACCCCGCAGTATTGGGCGAACTCGCGCTCGAAGCTCTCCACCTCTTCCCCGAGGATGAACGCGCTGTCGTTCAACACGCGCTCGAAGGCCGCAACCAGCTCCTGCCTCAGCTCCTCGTGCTGGCGCTCGAGATCGAGGAACGGGATGCGCGCCGCGCCGCTCAAGACTCACGCGAGACGGCGCTCGAGGGAGGTCGTGATCGCGCGGTTGTCGGCCGCATCGCGGACCGTGCGCTCGATCCGCAGAGCAGCGCTGCGGCCGTCGAGGTCGAGCGTCGCGAACTGGTTGTCGAACGTCGGAGGCTGCGCGAGCCGCCACGAGATCTCCGGGTCCGGCACCCCGGCGGAGCGCGCGAGGAGGCGCGCCACGCGCTCCATCCCGCGCCGCGAGGCATTGCGCACCACGAAGCGCTCGTGGGAACTGAGGGCGTTGCGGAAGGGTGAGCAGACCGCCTGGTAGACGGCGCTCCGCACGCCGTCCTTGGCCGGGTAGGCCACCTCGGCGAGGTAGGCGTGATGCACGTCGCCGCCGAGGGCGATGATCGTCGCGGGCGGCGACCCGCGCCGCCCGGACCCGATCTCGCCGATCAGGGCGACCATCCGGCGAAAGGACTCGTTGAAGGCGGGCCAGTGCTCGAGGTCGAGCGCACGACGGATCCGCTCGCCGACGCCGGTGAGGCGCTCGCCCCACGCGCCCGCGCACACCGCCTCGTTCCACGCCTCGACGTGGTGCAGCGCCGGGACGAGCAGGAACGGCAGCGTGTCCGCGAACAGGTAGTGGTCGAAGTCGCCGCCCGCGTGGTCGGTGATCCACTCCCATTCCTTGTCGTCGATCATCTTGCGCGGGCGCTCTCCCAGGGTGCGACCCTCCCGCGAGTCGAACACGCAGAGGCGGACCCTGCCGAGATCGCGGCAGAAGCTCCAGCGACTGCCGTCGCTGCCCTGGTCGGCCGCGCGCGCGAACTCGCGGAGCCGCGCGCCCGCGTCCTCGTCGCCGCGCACCTGCTCGAGCAGCTCGTCCTCCGCGAGCGCGGCCGGCGAGAGGTTCCCCAGGTGCTGGTAGATCCAGTACGACGCAAGCGCGCTCGTGATGCGCTCGTCCCACCACGGCTTCGCGCGCATCTCCTCGAGCCACGCGATCGACGTGTTCCAGTCGTCGTGCACGTCGTGGTCGTCGAAGATCATCACGGTGCCCAGCGTCGAGAACAGCCACCTGATCACCTCGGGCCCCCAGGACTCGCGGTAGAGGCGCGTGTACTCCTCGAAGTCCGCGACCTCCTCTCCGGGCGGCAGGCTCGTGTCGCGGCGCGAGCGGATGAACTCGCGGGTCTCCGGGGCATCCTCGTCGACGTAGACCTGGTCGCCGATCGACAGCAGCAGGTGCGGCCACTCCGAGGGATCCTCGCGCATCATGCGCAGCCCGAGCGCATGGAGCGCGTCCACCTCACGGCCGCGCTCGTCCTCGTCGGGGCTGAGGTTCCACGGCTCCTCGTGCGGGACGGCGACGCGGCAGGAGCCGAACACGATGCGCATCCTGCGGTCGGGATGGATCGTGCGGATCGTGCTGGGCGGGAAGCGCGAGTCCGCGAGCGGCCACCGCCGCTCGCCGTCGAGCGCCACCTCGTACGGATACGTCTCGCCGGGGTCGAGACCGGTGATCGGCACGATCGCGTAGTGATGGCGCTCCGCGCAGAACGTCCGCTCGCGGCGGCCGAGCACCTCGACCTCGCAGGGCTCGTCGGTCTCGACCCAGACGGTCGCGCTGCGATCGTCGAGGTAGCGCACCATCGGCCCGAGGATCAACTCCGCCATGGGTCCTCACCGGTGTCTCGCACGAGCTGCGCGAGCAGCTCCTTCATCCCGCCGCGCCGTGCCGCGGCGCGCTGGCGCGCGGCCCCCCCGCCCTCGCGCAGGATCCGCTCTACGCCCTCCAGCGCGTCGAGCGAGCCGGCCTCGCGGGCGTGGCCGGCGACCTGCTCGACGACCGCGCGCGCGACGTCGGCCACGGGCCGTACCGCGCCGTCGTGGAGGATCGTCGCTGCGACCCCGTCCCGGCTGGCGCGGAAGCTCGACTCGGCGATCGCCTCGGCGGGAAGCGTCTCGCGCGGCGGAGACTCGAGCGCGCGCGCCGCGAGCGCATGCACCAGCGCCGCGATCGCGGCCGCGTCCTCGAGCGAGGACTGCACGTCGATCTCGCGCACCTCGACGGTGCCGAGCCGCGGGTGCGCGCGCGCGTCCCACCAGATCCACGTGTAGTCGTCGAAGTCCCCCGCGGCGCCCACCTCCCCCACGGTTTCAGCATATTCGTCCCAACCGGAGAAGAACCGCGGCACGCCGCGGCGCGGGTAGGAGCGCACGATCGAGAACCGCGCGCTCGCGAGACCGGAGTCGGCGCCGAACCAGTAGGGGCTGTTCGCCCCGAGCGCCTGCAACAGCGGGAGGTGCTCGCGCAGGCCGTTGAGCATGTGGATCGCGCCGTCCGGGTCGGGCGCGCCGACGTGGACGTGCAAGGCGCATTCCGGAGTGCGCCGGATCAGGCTGCGCATCGTGTGCTCGAGCGTGCGGTAGCGCTCCTGCTCGGTGAGGCGCGCGGTGCCCCACTGCCCGTCGGGGTGCAGTCCCGCGGCCATCAGCGTCGCGCCCGCCGCGCGGGCGGCGCCGCGCGCGGCCGCCACCGCGCGGGCCGCCTCCCCGGCGTTGCGGCAGACCGGGCTGCGCAGCTCGACCTCCGAGGCGAACGCCTCGTGCGCCGCGAGCGCCTCGGGAACGTCGAGCGCGGCGAGCACCCGCTCGGAGACGTCGGCGAGCGCATGGCTGTGCGGGTCGACGAGCAGCAACTCCTCCTCGATGCCGAGCGTGAGCGGATCGGATGTGCCGAAGGCGTGCCGCACGGGCCGTGGAACCTACTGGCCGAGGGCGCGCTCGGCAGCGGTCCGTCCGAACACCAGCGCGGCCGCGAGGCCGCTGGCATAGCCTCCGGTCGCGACGCCTCCGGCGTCCGCGCCCGCGGCGAACACGCCCGGGCCGACGCGCGCGTCACGGTCGATGCGCAGTCCGCCGAGGGTCGTGGTGATCCCGGCCACGAGCTCGACCGACGTCGCGCCGTCCCGCCTTTCGCTGGGCGCGCCGGCCGCCACGGCGGCGTCGATCATGTCACCGACCGTGCGCTCGCGCACGCGGATCGCGCGGTGCTCGTCGGGCACCTCGTACCAGGCGCGCGCGCCCGGCTGGCGTGCCGTCCACTGCACGACGTCGATCTCCGACCAGGTGCGCGGGACGTACGCCTCCCCGTCGGCGTTCCGCACCGTCGCGTGCGCCGCGTACAGCTGCGCGAGCCCCACGAACTGGTGCTCCCCGACGCGCGCCGGAGGAGCGGGCATGTTGCGCCCGTAGAACTCTCCCATCCCCGCGGAGGCCCGCCCCCCGGCTGCGAGCCCGAGCCGCAGCCCGTCGCCTTCGCTCCACGGCGCCGCGCGCAGCATCAGGTCCGCGGCGGCCGGCGTCACGTACCGCTCCACGAGCGCGCGGTCGGCCTGGAAGCCGCCGGTCGCGAGCACGACCGGCACGTCGCCGGAAAGCTCGCGCAGGGGGTCGCCCAGGCGGACCTCCCCGCCGGACGCGCCCAGCAGCACCGCGGTCAGCTCGCGCGTGTCGAAGCGCGCCCCGGTCGTGAGCGGGTTGCCGGTGTCGCGCGCCGCGGGCCGGGCGCCGAGCTCCTCGAGCCAGGCGAGGGCCCCGTCGAGCTGGTCGAACACCGCGCGCTGGAGCTCCGGGTCGCCGTCCCGGCATTCCGACCGGAACCGCTCGAAGTCCCGATGGCGCCAGATCACCCCGCTCGAGAGCAGCATCGAGCCCCCGGCGCGGCGCCCTTTCTCGAGCAGCGTCACCCGCGCGCCGAGCTCGCGCGCGCGTGCGGCCGCGGAGAGTCCGGCCATGCCGGCGCCGGCGACGACGAGATCCGGGCTAGACGAGCGCGAAGCCAGGCTTGTGCTCGACGTACTCGAGCTTGATGCGGTCCGGCCCCCAGACGAAGACCGCGAACGTGTTGGCCGCGTCGCGCACCTCGGCGACGCCCACCCCCCGCTGCTTCGCCTCCGCGAGCTGCTCCTGGCCGGAGTCCACCAACAGCGCGATGTGGTTGAGCAGCGGGCGTTCGGCGGCGCTCCCATCGCCGGGCTCCAGCGCCATCCACTTGTCGCCCACGCGCAGCCGGTCGTCCTCGAGGTCGAAGCCCAGCGTCGCGAACCGCTGCGCGCTCGCCGCGGGATCCGGGACCCGCAGCACGACATGGTCGATGTCGTACTCGACGTCGGTGTCGGGGACCTCCACCAGGCCCAGGCCGAGGCCCTCGGGTCCGTCGAAGGTCGCGACGCCGCCGTCGACCCGGCTCGTGTCGAGCCCGCCGGGCAGCTGCGCGACCGCCCGCTCGAGGTCGCCGACCCGCAGCACGACGCGCACCAGCGCGCCCGGCTCGCGCGGTCCCTCCGCGGCGAAGAGCGTCAGCTTGCCGCGCCGCGCGTCCGCGCCGACGAGCGTGAAGTCGTCGGTGCGCTCGATCTCGTGCATGCCGAGATGGCCGCAGAGCAGTGCGGCAAGGCGATCGCGATCGGCGACCCACAGCGCGACGTGGTCGAGGGCGTTGGCGTCCACGGCGATCAGACTACCCATCCGGCGGTTCCGCAATCCCGCGCGTCCTTGGCCGGACATCCGTCCGGGCCGCGGGCGCAGCGCTCCGATCGGCCCCCGCGCGTGTCGAAGCGCAACGAGATGCGTCGCCGCGCATGTGCGATCGGTGCGACCCTGCTCGCCCTCCTCCCCGCGTCCGCGGTCGCCTTCCCGACCGTGTTCCGGCCCGTGCGCGACAACCCGGCCGACCGCTTCGCGGCCACTCCGATCGAGGACTACCGCTATGACCACGCGCGTCGCTGCGTGCGCCACCCGCGCGCCGGCGCGCTGTCGCTCCAGAGGTGGCTCGGCCGCCACGCGGCGGGCGAGTCTTGGGGCATCATGCGCTGCGAGAAGCTCGGGCCGCGCAACTACTCCCTGCACGCCGAGGGCCGCGCGCTCGACTGGCACCTCGATGCGCGTACGCCCGCGGGCCGCCGCGCCGGCGACCGGCTGATCCGCATGCTGCTGGCGCCGGACAGCGCCGGGAACCCGCATGCGCTCGCGCGTCGCATGGGGGTCCAGGAGATCATCTGGGACTGCCGCGCCTGGTGGTCGGGAGCCGACCGCCCGCTGCGCTATTCGGCCTGCTACTCGAAGCGCGGCAAGCCGCGCCGCCACGTGAACGCGACGATCGCGCATCGCGACCACGTCCACATCGGGCTCGACAAGATGGGTGCCGCGAAGCTCACGAGCTTCTGGCGGCATCGCTGACGGCTCAGGAGAACAGCACCGCGAGCGGAGCCGCCGCGAGCGCGGCGAGCGCCACGTCGGCCGCGCGGAAGCGCAGCCGGAGAGGCCGCTCGGGGGCGCTCGGCCTGAACCGCCGCGACTCCGCCGAGACCCAGCCGAGCACCGCGTCGAGGACCGGGATCGGGCGCCGCTCGACCGACCGCAGCGCCTCGACCACCGACCGGGCGGCGGGCACCAGCTCGCGCCCGGTCCCGAGGTCGTTCATCACGAAGCCCGCCTCCCGGGCCGACGGCAGCCGGCCGAGGCGCCCGAGGCCGCGCCGCGACACCTCCCGCAGGCCCGACGCTCCGGCCGCGGCGCGCAGCCAGGTGGCGACCAGCACCAGCAGTCCCGCGCGCGCCGCTCGCGCGAGCGCCGCCGCGGCTCCGAGCCCGCCCAGCGCCGTCCCGACGAGCACGACAGCCGCCAACACGAGCGCCAGCGCGACGCCCGTGGGGACCACGTCGCGATCGCCGCGGCACGTCGCCGAGGCCAGCGCCAGCCATGCGGCGACGGCGGCCAGCACCCCCCACGAGATGCTCGCGAGCAGCACGCCGAACGCGATCGCCGCTGCCAGCGTCACGGCCCGCGGGTCGAAGCGCCCCTGTGCGCCCGGTGCGCCGGCTGTGGCCTCGACGTGGACGTGCAGAGGGTCCTCGCCCGTGGGCCAGGCGTGCAGGCTGCGCCGGTAGACCGTCACCTGCACGGCGCTGGCGAACACGGCCCATGCGACGAGGCCTGCGACGGTCGCGACGAGCGCGGCGGTCTCGCCCTCGGGCACGAACGGGATCAGGCCCGCGAAGCGGTCGTACACCGCGGTGTAGGCGTCGACCCCCGTGAGCACGACGATCACGAAGCTCGCCGTGAGCGCGTTCTGAAGCAGCCTGATGACGCCGCACACGAGCATCTGCCGGGCGACCGACGCGCCGCGTGCCTCGAGCGAGCCCAGCAGCGGCGCCGTGAGCGCCTGGGTGAGCGGCACCGTGAAGCGCGCCGGGCCGATGATCGCGACCGTCTGCAGCATCGCCGCGGCGCTTGCGCCGTATCCCCAGCGCAGGCCGCGCCGCTCGCCCGCGCGGGCCAGCGCGGCACCGCCCGCGAGCGCCATCCAGAACCCGACCGACGGGATCGCACGCGATGCGAGGAACGACACGGTCGCCACGTGGGCGAGCCCCGCGACCTCGAGCTCCCGCAGGTCGCCCCCCTTCGGCACGCCGCTCGGCGGGTTCTGCGGCGTGAGCGCCTCCACGCGCTGAGGGTAAACCGTGGCCGGTCAGGCGGCGCGCGTGACGGCCGTCTCGGCGACCTCGTCGCGCAGGCGGCGCGCGATCGCCGCCGTCGCGTCGAGCATCCAGCCGAGGCGCCCTGCGTCCTCGACCCGGCGCTCGAGATACACGACCAGGGTGCCGGCCCGGTACTCGAAGCACGGGTGCAGCGGATGCTCGGCCAGCCAGGACACGAACGCCGGCGAGAAGAGCCGCAGCAGCTGCACGTCGTCCTGGGAGCGCTCCACCCAGACCTCGCAGCGCTCGTGCAGGGCCTCGCTCTCGAGCTCCACGCGGCGGCGCGAGCCGGTGTTCAGCCAGCGCCCCCCGCCGAGCCGGTCGACGAGATCGCGCCGGCGCGCGACGAACACACCCGGGTAGAGCACGATGCCCTGCTCGATCTCGACCACGCAGACGGTGAAGTCGTGGCTGGTCCAGCGCTCCCCCTCGCCGCTGCCGTGGCGGACCCTGAAGACGTAGTGACCGAGGCCGCACTGCGGCAGGCCCTCCGCGAGCGGCCCCTGCATCCAGTGGCGGCACTCGCGCCTGTCGCCCGCGCCCAGCAGGGGCGTGAGCGGCAGCAGCTCGGCGCGCGGGGCATATGCCAGCCCGCGTGCGCGCGCGAAGCTGAGGAAGAACTCCTGCTCGGCGCGGCGGTCGGCGGCGCGAAAGCAGATCGCGGCGATCGTCAGCACGACGAGCACGGCGCCCCCGAGCATCACCAGCGGCTCGCGCAGCCACGCGCCGAGCACCACCGCGCCCACGACGCCGATCACCAGCGAGTAGAGCGCGCCGCCGCTCCCGACCATGCGGCGCATGTGCACGGCGCGTGTGGAGTCGGCATCGAGACGGGCCGGGATCTCGCCGGTCCCGGCGGTGCTCATGCCGCGGCCTGGCCGCCCGCGAGCCGGCCGCCGTCGACCTGCGCCGACGGCACGGCCCGCTCCGTCGAGGTCTCCACGTCGAAGTACTGGCGCGGCGTGAACGACGCGAACCGCGCGATCGAGGCCGCCGGGAAGGTCTGCACCAGGTCGTTGAAGCGCTGCACGTTCGAATTGAAGATCCGGCGGGCCCCGACGATGTCGTCCTCCACCTCGGTGAGCTGGCGCTGAAGCTCCTGGAACCCGCGCGACGCCTTCAGCTCGGGATAGCCCTCCGCGGCGACGTTGACCGCGAGGAGCGCGCCGGAAAGGCGCCGCTCGCATCGCTCGCGCCACACGCGCCCGGTGGCCGCCGTGGCGTCGGCGCGCGCGTCGGTCAGCTCCTTCAGCGCGTCGCGTTCGTGCGCGGCATATGCCTCGACTGCCGTGACGAGGTTCGGCACCAGGTCGCGACGTCGCTTCAGCTGCACGTCGATCCCGCTCCATGCCTGGTCGACGCGGTTCCGGCACCGCACCAGGGCGTTGTAGGTGAACACCCCCCACAGGAGCACGACCAGGGCGAACCCCGCGACTATCAGCAGTGGTGTCATGAACCAGCCGGTTTCATCCAGGGGCTGTTCTGTCTATCGACGCGGAACACGCCAAACTCAAGACTCCCTAGAGTGCCGGGCGACATGGACGACTCCACGCTCTATGCGCGGATGCACGCCAATCTCCGCGAGTTCTGCCGCCTCACGGGCAATGCCTCGCCGGGCGCGCGGGTGCTGGAGCTGGCGGGCGTCAGCGCGTCCGTCGTGCCGGTCGCACCCGACCGATCGCTCATGAACTCGGTCGTCTACGGCTCGGCCGCCGACCTCGAACGTGCGTTGCCCGAGCTGGCCGGGATGTACACGGAGGCCGGGATCCGGGCGTGGACCGTCTGGGTCCACACCGGCGACGAGCGTACGGCGGCGCTGCTCGCGGAGGCCGGCCACCGGATGGACGCGGACCCCGCGGTGATGTGCACGGAGCTCGAAGGCTTCGACCTTCCCGCGCCCGACGACCTGGACCTCGTCGAGCAGCCGTCGGTGCGGTCCTTCATGGAGCTGAACGACCGCGCCTACGGCTTCGAGACCCCGGATTTCGTGACCGGGATCCGCGAGATGCCCGGCGTCGTCATCAACATCGCGCGCGTCGACGGCCGGCCCGTCGCGTGCGCGGGCGGTCACGACCACGAGGGGGACTGCTGCATCTCGTTCGTCGCGACGCTCCCAGAGGCGCGTGGCCGCGGCCTCGCGCGCAAGCTGATGGTCCTGACGATGCGCGAGGCGATCGAGCGTGGCTGCACGACCGCGAGCCTCCAGGCGACGAAGATGGGCTACCCGATCTACGCGAAGCTCGGCTTCCGCGACCTCGGCCCGCTCCAGATGTGGGAGCGCCGCACCGCCGCACCGTAGACAGCCGTCCCTCGGCACGACCGTCCCTGACCCCACCCGCGATTCTGCTCGCAGAATCGCGGCATGTTTCTCAGTCGAGCAAGGCGAGGCTCACGAACACGAGCGCGAACACCGCGGGGAGCAGCACCACCAGCGCGTAGCGATGGTGGCCGCGCCGCACGAGCATCACCGCCACAGCGATCGCGATCAGGCCCGCCGGGAGCAGGAAGGGCGTGGCGAAGGCCAGCACGAGGCCGACCACGAGCAGGCTGATCGCCTGCTCTCGCTCCCCCGGCCCCTGTCCGCCGGCGCCCACGGCGTTATGTTCCCGGACGTGTCGGGCGACCTCCAGCAAGCGGCGGCCGCGGCCGAGGGGCTGCCGGTCGAGCCGTGCAACGTCGCCGACTACGAGCGGATCGCGCGCGAGCGGCTCGACCCTGGGGCGTACTGGTACTTCGCCGGGGGCTCCGGCGACGAGTACACGCTGCGTGACAACGTCGAGGCCTACCGCCGGTGGCAGCTGCGCCCGCGCACCCTGGTCGACGTCGGCGATGCGACCACCGCGACGACCGTGCTGGGCACGCCGGTATCGATGCCGCTCCTGGTCGCCCCGGTCGCCTTCCAGCGGATGGCGCACCCCGACGGCGAGCCGGGCATGGCGCGCGCCGCGGCGGCGGCCGGAACCGTGATGGTCCTGTCGACGCTTGCCACCTCGACCCCGGCCGAGCTCGCCGCGGCGGCCCCGGGCGCGCCGCGCTGGTTCCAGCTCTACTGCTTCCGGGACCGCGGAGTGACCAGGGCGCTGATCGACCAGGCCGAGGAGGCCGGCTTCAGCGCGATCGCGCTGACCGTCGACGCGCCCCGCCTGGGCCGGCGCGAGCGCGACCTGCGCACGGGCTTCGTGATCCCCGCCGAGGTGACGGTGCCGAGCTTCGCGGCCGCCGCGGGAAAGGCGACCGCCGGCACGCCGGCCGACATGTTCTCGCTGATGGACCCGACCGTTGGATGGGAGGACCTCGAGGAGCTCGTGTCCGACTGCAACCTCCCCGTGCTGGTGAAGGGGATCGTCACCGCGGAGGACGCGGCGCTCGCCGCGGAGCACGGCGCGGCGGGCGTGATCGTCTCGAACCACGGAGGCCGCCAGCTCGACGGCGCGCCCGCGACGATCGACGCGCTGCCCGAAGTCGTCGACGCGGTAGAGGGCCGCATCGAGGTGCTGGTCGACGGCGGCATCCGCCGCGGCGCCGACGTCGTCAAGGCGCTCGCGCTCGGAGCGCGCGCGGTGCTCGCCGGCCGCGCGCCGCTGTGGGGCCTCGCCGCGCGCGGCGAGCCCGGCGCGCGCGACCTGCTGGAGCTGCTGCGCGAGGAGATCGAGCTCGCGATGGTGCTGGTCGGCTGCGGCTCCCCGGAGGGGTTGGGCCGCAACCATGTACGGCCCGCTCCGCGCGCGGCGGGCAGGTAGGCTCCGGGGCCCATCCCTACCGAGGAGACGCATGCCCGCAGAACGTTTCGTACAGGCGCTCAACGACCAGGTGGCAAACGAGTTCGCGGCCTCTCACCAGTACGTCGCGATCGGCGCCCATTACGAGGCGCAGACGCTTCCGCAGCTCGCCCGCTTCTTCTACGCGCAGGCGGTGGAGGAGCGCGGCCACGCGATGATGATGGTCAAGTACCTGCTCGACACGGATTCGCCTGTGCGCCTGCGCGAGGTCGCGGGGCCGTCGACGGACTTCCCCGACCACATCGCCCCGATCCGGCAGGCCCTCGAGCAGGAGCGCAATGTCAGCGCGCAGATCAGCGAGCTCTTCTCGGTCGCGCGCGAAGAGGGCGACTATCTCAGCGAGCAGTTCGTGCAGTGGTTCCTCAAGGAGCAGGTCGAGGAGGAGGCCACGATGACGGAGCTGCTCGACGTTGCCGAGCGGGTGCGGGACTTGCCGATGACGCTCGAGGAATACATCGCGCGCGAGCAGCCGGGCGGGGACCACGCGGATCCGATGGCGCCTCCCGCCGCGGGCGCACCCGGCTGACGTAGTCACGTCGTCCGGCGGCGCCCCTAACTTTGGACGCATGGCGCGTCCCCGGTCCGCCGCACTGCGCGAGGCCGTCGAGCCGATCCGCATCAAGGTCCCGACGCGCGGCAACCGCTGCCTCGAGGGCCTGCTCGACGCGGCGAACGCCGACGACCAGCTGAAGGCGTGGTGGCACATGGCGCAGGTGAACGCGGAGCGGCTCGCGATGTCCGACCACTCCTGGATCCACATCCAGATCGTCGTCAACATCGCGCTGCGGCTCTACCGCCTGCTGCACCGCCGCGGCGTCGAGGCCGAGACCGTGCGCAGGCACGGGATGCGAGCGCAGGACGCCGAGGTCGTGATCGCGGCCGGCTGCCTGCTGCACGACGCGGGAATGTCGATCCACCGCAACGATCACGAGGCGTACAGCCTGTTCCTCGCGGCCGACAAGCTCGGCGACCTGCTTGCCGTGAGCTACGACGAGCCCGAGCGCTCGGTGCTTGCGGCCGAGGCCATGCACGCGATCATCGCCCATCGCCGCCGCGGGGACCCCTTCACGGTGGAGGCGGGGATCGTGCGGGTGGCCGACGCGCTCGACATGGCGGAGGGCCGGTCGCGGATCCCGTTCGAGTCGGGGCGCCCGAACATCCACTCGCTCTCGGCCGCGGCGATCGAGGCCGTGAAGATCGAGCCCGGCGAGGAGAAGGCCGTGCGCATCGAGATCGACATGAACAACTCGGCGGGCATATTCCAGGTGGACGAGCTGCTCGCGACGAAGCTGCGCGGCTCGGGCCTCGAGGAGCAGATCGAGGTGATCGCCCGGATCGACGCCGAGCACGAGAAACGGCTCGTCCCGGTATTCCGCATCTAGTCGACGCCTAGAATGTCGGGGGATGCCACCGCTCGAAGAGGTCAAGCAGCGCATCGAGCAGGCCCTGCCGGGTGCGCAGGCGAACGTCACCGACCTGACGGGAGGCGGGGACCACCTGCGCGCGGAGGTCGTCTACGAAGGTTTCGCGGGCCTGTCGCGCCTGCAGCAGCACAAGCTGGTCTACGACGTGTTCGAGGGCGAGATCGGCGGGCCTATACACGCTCTGTCGATAAAAACCGTGATTCCCTTAGGCGGGAATGACGGGAGCTCCGAGGGTTCTGCGAGGAGCCCCGATTCAAGTTTCGACGCTTCCAAGGAGATGCGATGAACAACGAAGAGATTCGCGGCGAGCTGAAGCGCGCTATCGACGAGGAGCGCGTGATGCTCTTCATGAAGGGGACGCCCGATGAACCGCGCTGCGGCTTCTCCGCGCGCGTGACCCAGATGCTGAACAACACGGGCGTCGAGTACGCGGCGATGGACATCCTCCCCGATCCGCGTATCCGCGAGGAGCTCTCCGGCCTCTCGGGGTGGCCCACGATCCCGCAGCTGTTCATCGGCGGCGAGCTGGTCGGCGGCTGCGACATCGTGACCGAGATGTTCGAGTCCGGCGAGCTGGCGGAGGCGCTCGGCGTCGAGCAGGCCGCCGCGCCGCAGGCCGCGCCGACCCCGGCAGGCCAGGTGCCGCCGGCGCCTCCGCTCCAGATCGACCGGTAGACGCCAAACCACCGTGGACGAGGCGGTCGAGAGCCCGCAACACGCCCGCCACTACACGGTCGAGCAGGCGAACGCCGCGCTGCCGTGGGTGTCCGAGCGGCTCGCCCGGATCCGGGACGCGCTCGGCGAGCTGCTGTCGCCCGAGGGCACCAGGGCGCTCGAGCTGATCGACCCGGATCGCGGCGGGAGCTATCCCGGCCGCGCCGTCGCCGGCGCGACCATCACGCTGCTCGCCGCCGCCAGCGAGCTGCAGGCCGTGGATGTGGTGCTGCGCGACGCGGCGGGAGGGCTCGTCGACTTCCCGTCGATCCGTGACGGCGAGGAGATCTACCTCTGCTGGCGGTCGGGGGAGGACCGCGTCGCGTGGTGGCACAGGCCGGACGCCGGGTTCGCCGGGCGGCAGCCACTCGTCTAGTCATCGAGAAGACCGCCTGGTATTCAGGCAAGTTCTGGGCGCGCCGATATCAGGACCGGGCGCACCCCACGCCCGCCCCACCCCCCTTCATACGCCGAATGACGCTGCCCCCCACAAGGCTTCGCCCTGTCCTCGACGACGCAGGCTTCACGATGGTGGAGCTGCTCGTGGTGATCCTGATCATCGGGATCCTGGCTGCGATCGCGATCCCCTCGTTCCTGAACCAGCGCAACAAGGGCAACGACGTCGAGGCGAAGGCGACCGCCACCTCCGCGGCCCAGGCCTTCGAGACCTGCAAGACCGACAGCAACGGGTCCTATGCCTCGTGCACGCTGAGCTCCCTGCGCTCGATCGAGCCGACCCTCAACAACGCGGGCGCGCGCCTCTCCGTGACCTCCAGCTCGGACGACTACGAGGTCACGGTGACCGCGGACCGCGACGCGGGCGCCGCCGTGTTCACCCTGTCGCGTGACTCGAACGGCGCGACGAGCCGCACGTGCTCGACCGGATCCGCCGACAAGGGCGGCTGCTCCGCCCAGTCGGGCGGCACCTGGTAGGCGCGCGGGCCGCGCTCCCCTCTAGGGGATGCGCGTGCGGGACTTGATCAGCGACTGCTTGATCTGATCGATGATGTCGTTGGCGGCGTTCCAGTCGCGCTGCCACACGTTGCGGCCGAAGATCACGCCGGAGCCGCCCGCCTCCATGATCATGCGCGTCTGATCGAGCAGCTTGTCGTCGTCGATCTTCGACCCGCCCGAGAGGACCACGAGCGCACGGCCCGCTGACTCGACCGCGTGACGGATGGCCTCCTCCTGGGTGACCTCCATCTCGTTGTAGGGCGCGGGAGCGTCCTTGTCCTTGTCGGGGCTCAGCTTCGGCATGTTCAGCTTCACCACGTCGGCGCCCATCTCCATCGCGACGCGCGAGGCGTAGTCGATCGCGTAGAGCGAGTTCTGGCCACCCTTCTTCTCGATGTCCCGGCCCCGCGGGTAGGCCCAGATCACCAGCGGCATGCCGAAGCGGTCGCAATCCTGGCGCACCTTGCCGAGCTGGATCAGGTCGTCCTCCTGCTTGGGAGATCCCACGTAGAGCGTGTATCCGACCGCGTCGGCGCCGAGGCGGACCGCGTCCTCGACCGACGCGTTGCACGGCGAGAAGGCCTCGTCCGACGAAGGGACGTCGGTCTTCGAGTTGAGCTTCAGCAGGAGCGGCACCTGGCCGGCGTACGAGGGGTAGTACTTGCTCGCCATGCCGTAGCCGCAGGCGATCGCGGAGTAGCCGGCCTCGGCGGCCAGGCGGAACTGGTACTCGGGGTCCTTCGAGGCGGGGTTCGGGAAGAAGTCGCGAGGCCCGTGCTCGATCCCCTGGTCGATCGGGAGGAGCAGCAGGGTTCCCTCGCCGGGGCCGAACTCGTACAGCAGCCGTCGCAGACGCGTGCGCTTGCCCGGGGAGAGGGTGGCCAAAAGGGAGCTCGACTCGACACTAACCGCCATCAGATCCTTCCTCGTCGTTGCACAGACCTGGCGGAGTATAGGCTGCCTGCCGGGGCGCCGGGGGCGCCTCCGAGGGCTATATTCAGGCCCCGGCCCAGCCGGGGACCCCGTCATGGAGCACCACTTCACAGGGCCTCCTTACACCCTCGGGGTCGAGGAGGAGCTGATGATCGTGGACCCGTCCTCGATGGAGCTGGTGTCGGCCGTCGAGGAGATGATCCTCTCCGTTCCGAGCGAGACCGAGGGCCAGGTCAAGCCCGAGCTGCTGCAGTCGGTGCTCGAGATCGCGACGGACGTCTGCCGCAACGCGGGCGAGGCCGCGGGCCAGCTCGATGAGCTGCGCCGGCGCGTGCGCGAGACGGCCGAGTCGAAGGGCTTGACGATCGGCTCCGCCGCCACGCATCCGTTCGCCAGGTGGGAGGACCAGCGGATCGTCGAGCGCGAGCGCTACCACGAGATCGTCGACGCGCTCGGCTTCGTCGCCCGCCAGGAGCTCCTGTTCGGGCTGCACGTGCACGTGGGAATCGACGACCCCGACAAGGCGATCCACGTGGCCAACGGCCTGCGGGTCCACCTCCCCATCCTGCTCGCGCTCTCGAGCAACTCGCCCTTCTGGCGCGGTCAGCCCACGAACCTGATGTCCTGCCGCACCCCCCTGTTCCGGCTGCTGCCGCGCGTCGGCATCCCGCCCCGCTTCGAGAGCTGGAGCGACTATTGCGCCCGCATCGAGTTCATGGTCGAGGCCGGCGCGGTCACGGACTACACGTACCTGTGGTGGGACGTGCGGCCCCACCCCAACCTGGGGACGATCGAGGTGCGCTCCTGCGACGCGCAGACACGCCTCGAGCACACGATCGCGATCGCGGCGCTCGTGCAGGCGATGGCGAAGGAGCTGTCCGAGCACTTCGACCAGGGCTACGAGCTGGGCACCTTCCCCGCCGAGCTGCTCGAGGAGAACAAGTGGCTGGCGGCGCGCCACGGCATGCACGGCGAGCTGATCGACCTGCCGTCGAGCGCCCGCGTCCCGGCCGCGGAGCTTGCGCGCCGGCTCGTGGACCGGCTCGCGCCGCACGCCCGCGAGCTCGGCGCGGAGCGCGAGCTCGAGGGAGTGATCGACCTGGCCGAGCGGGGGACCGGCGCCGACCGCCAGCTTGCCGAGTGGCGCGCGAACCGCGACATGGTCGCGCTCGTGCGCAGCATCGTCGCGGCCACGGCGGCCGGCGTGCGCGGCGAGGTGGGCTAGCTCAGCTCAGCCCGTGTCGCTGCTTCAGCGGCTCGATCGACTCCCGGTCCATCTGCAGGCCGTAGCGAGCCTGCACCTCGGCGAGGCGCTCGAGGTCCGGCGGCCCGCCCGCCTGAAGGATCGGCGCCATCTCCTCGAAGTAGCGCTCGAACCCGGCCGGCGAGATCAGCTCGAGCAGGCGAGCCGGCTCGTCGCCCGCGTTCCAGAACGCGTGCGGCACCCCGCGTGGCTTCGCGACGAAATCCCCGGGGCCCGCCTCCGTGACCTCCTCGCCGATCTGCACCCCGACCCTCCCGCTCAGGACGAACGAGTATTCGTCCTCGCGCCCGTGCATGTGCGTGGGGGCGGCGAGCGCACGCGGCGGGATCTCGTGCTCGATCAGGGCGAACCGGCCACCGGTCGCCTCGCCCCGGATGATGTAGCGGGTGCCGAGCGCGGGGAAGTCCGCGCGCTCGCCGTCCGTCGCTCCGACTGTGTCCATGCCTTCCTCCTCCTCTCAGTTTCGTCTCAGATACCCCGAATATGGTCGGGAACACAGATATGCCCTCCCCCACGGTAGGGGGAGGCCCCAAAGCGGCCGCCCCGGCGGCCGCTTTCCCTTTTCGCCGCGGGTCGCGCCGCGGTGGTGCGCCCTCCGATATAAACGGGGCGGGGTGATCTTCCGGCAGATAACGCACGACGACCTGGGCTGCGCCTCCTATCTGGTCGGCGACGAGCACGCCGGCGTCGCCGCGGTGGTCGACCCCAAGCTGGAGATCGACGAGTACCTGCGACTCGCCAGGTACATGAGCGTGTCGATCGAGCACATCCTCGAGACCCACAATCACGCAGACCACATCTCCGGTCACGGCCGCCTCGCCTCCGCCACCGGCGCGACGATCCACATCCACCGGGAGGCGCGACCGGACTACGACCACGAGCCCTTCGACGACGGCTGGACGCTCGAGCTCGGCGCCGTGCGGGTCCGCGCGATGCACACTCCCGGCCACCGGCCCGAGCACACCGCCTTCGCGCTGATCGACACCGCGCGAAGCGACGAGCCCTGGGCCGTCCTCACGGGAGACACCCTGTTCGTCGGGGACATCGCGCGGCCGGACCTGGCCGTCGACAAGGACGAGGGTGCCCGCGCGATCTTCCACTCGCTGCACGAGCAGCTGCTCGGCCTGTCCGACAGCGTGGAGGTCTGGCCGGGCCACCTCGGCGGATCTCTCTGCGGAGGCCCCGGGATGGACATGAAGGTGTCGTCGACGATCGGCTTCGAGCGCGAGCACAACGACCTCCTGCGCGAGGAGGACGAGGATCGCTTCGTGGAGCGCGCGACGGGCTCCCTGCCTCCCCAGCCGCCGAACTTCCAGGCGGTCGTCGACATCAACCGTGGGCCACTGATGCGCGAGGTGGTCGAGGCCAACCCCCTGACCCCGCGCCAGATCGAGCAGAAGCGGGCCGCCGGGGCGCTCGTCGTCGACGTCCGCACGGGCCTCCAGTTCGACGAGGCCCATCTGCCCGACTCGGTCTCGATCCCCGCGGTCCAGGCCGGATTCGGCACGAGGCTCGCCTGGGTCGCCGACCGGGCGCAGGAGGTGGTGCTCGTGGGACGCGACGACGAGGACGGGATCCACTCCGCGCATCTCGCCTGGGCGGTCGGGATCAGCCGCATCGGCGGCTACCTCGCCGGCGGGATGACGAGCTGGCGCGAGGAGAAGCGCGTGACCGAGCGGATCGAGCGGATCGACGTGCCCGCCCTGCACGCGCGCGCCGAGCGCGACCCGGCCCTTCAGATCCTCGACGTGCGCGAGCGCGCCGAGTGGGACGAGCGGCGCTTACCGGGATCGGTTTTCACCCCCTATCACGACGTGCGCGGGATCCCCGACGGCCTCGACCCGGACCGGCCGATCGCCGCGATCTGCAGCTCCGGCCAGCGCAGCGGGGTGGCCGCCAGCCTGCTGCGCCGCCACGGCGCCCGCGAGGTGCTCCACGTGGTCGACGGGGGCGTGGGCACCTGGGCCGACAACGGCTGGCCCGTCGAGGGGACTCCCGCCCGAGCACTGGGTTGATCCGCGATTTCACGCGGTCGGCCGACGCCGGGCTCGCGCCGGGCTATCTTTTCTGACGTGGCGGAGCAGGTGGATCTCAACGTGGTCTGCAAGAACTGCGGCTCGGAGGTGAGCCCGTACATCACCGAGTGCCCGTATTGCGGGCAGCGGCTGCGCAAGCGCGCCCCCAAGCTGCGCCCCGAGGGCGAGGCCGCCGAGCTCGCCCCGGCAAAGCGGCGCCGGCGGCTGCGCCGTCCGCGCCGCGAGGAGAAGTCGCTCGACTGGCTCTCCGCGCGCCGCCCGTACGCGTCGATCGCGATCGTGCTGGTGAGCGCGGCGCTCTATCTGGCGGACCGCAGCGGAAACCTCGGCCTCTACGACCTCGGCGCGATCATCGGGCCGCTCGACGGCGACTGGTGGCGCCTGATCGCCGCGCAGTTCGTCTACGAGAACGTCGGCTACCTGTTCGCCGTGGCCGTCGCGGTGATGATCTTCGGGACGAGCCTCGAGCGGCGCTACGGGGCTCCCGTGATGCTGCTCGTCTTCCTCGGCAGCGGCGCCGCGGGCATGTATCTCGCGAGCGAGACCGTCGACTTCCCGGTCGCGATGGGCGGCAACGCCTCGGCGCTCGGGCTCGTGTGCGCGTGGGCGGTCAGGGACCTGCGCAGCCGCCAGGGCGGCGAGGACACCGAGAGCGACCTCTTCGGGGTGGTCGCGATCGCCGCGGTGCTGGGCCTGATGCCGCTGCTCGAGCTGACCGCGGACGCATGGGCCGGCCTGGCGGGCGCGGTCGCCGGCACGATCGCCGGGCTGCTCCTGCCGAAGCGCCCCTAGGGGCTAGACGACCGCGATCCGGCCCGCGGGACCGCCGTGGAGCGTGCCGATGCGCGCGCTGTCGGGTGCGGCATGCACGAGCGCGTCCTCCATGTCCGCGGCACGGTCGGGGGCCGTCGCCACGAGCAGCCCGCCCGAGGTCATCGCATCGCACAGCAGCGACCGCCGCGCCTCCGCGATCGAATCGGCGAAGTGCACGTTCGGCGCCAGCCACTCGCGATTGCGGCGGCTGCCGCCCGCCAGCGCACCGCCCGCGAGCAGGTCGAGCGCATCGGGGAGCGAGGGGACCGCGGCGGCTTCCACCCGCGCGGCCACGCCGCTCGCGAGCGACAACTCGTGGAGGTGGCCGAGCAGGCCGAAGCCGGTCACGTCGGTCATCGCGCTGGGCCCGACCGCCGCCGCCGCGCGCGCGGCATCCGCGTTGAGCGTGGTCATCACCTCGGTGCAGCGGCGGATCGCAGCGTCGCCGGCGGTCCCGCGCTTGGCGCCCGTGGTGACGGCGCCGCCGCCGATCGGCTTCGTCAGGAACAGCACGTCGCCCGCGCGGCCCGTCGAGTTCCGCACGATCGCGCGCGGGTTCACCACGCCCGTCACGGCCATCCCGTACTTGGGCTCCGGATCGTCGATCGAGTGGCCGCCGACGATCGGGACGCCCGCGCGCGCGGCCATCTCCGCGCCTCCCTGGAGGATCAGGGCCAGCGTGTCGGCGCCGTGGAGCTCGGGCGAGAACGCGACGAGGTTCAGCGCCGTCAGCGGCTCCGCGCCCATCGCATAGACGTCCGAGAGGGCGTTCGCCGCGGCGATGCGGCCGAAGTCGCGCGGGTCGTCGACGATCGGCGTGAAGAAGTCCACGGTCTGCACGAGCGCCAGCTCGTCCGAGATCCGGTAGACACCCGCGTCGTCGCAGGTCTCGGACCCGACCAGCAGCGCGGGACTCACCTGGGCCGGCAGGCGGGCGAGCACGGCGCGCAGCTGCCCCGGTCCGATCTTGCACGCGCAGCCGGCGCCGTGCGAGAGGTCCGTGAGCCGGAGGGGTGCTTCGAGCGCCATCGGAGCATTATTCATCGCCAGCGATGTCCCAGCGTTTCACAGACGAGCAGCTGAGCGCGGCGCTCGAGGCCCTCACGGACCCCGAGCGCTTCCACGAGATCGAGCGGCGCGTCGCGAGCGCCGCGCCGCAGCTCCAGCAGATCCTCGCGACCGCGCTCGCCGAGGGCGGCTGGTTCGACTCCACCCACGAGCAGCAGGTCGCGAGCGTCGCCGCGCTCGAGGACCCGGCCGAGCGCCTCACGCGCTTCCGCACGCTGCTCGCGGAGGAGACCCGGATCGGGATGCTGGTCGGGGTCGCGGTCGGCTGGGAGCTTGCGCGCGAGCTTGGCTAGGCTCCTGACCCCCTTTTCCATCGGAGGTGCACATGGACATCCGCTATATCGCCCACTCGACGTTCGAGCTCGTCGACGGCGACAGCCGCGTGCTCGTGGACCCGTTCCTCAAGCCGAACAACCCCAAGGCGCTCGTCACCGCCGATGAGGTGGACCCGACGCACATCCTCGTCACGCACGCCCACATCGACCACCTGGCCGACGCCGCGGCGGTCGCCAAGCGCACCGGCGCGCAATGCGTCTCGCAGGTCGAGACGATCGGCTGGCTCGGGGATCAGGGGGTGGAGAACGTCTCCGACCCGAACCTCGGCGGGACCGTGGAGTTCGACTGGGGCTGGGTCAAGCTCGTGCAGGCGTTCCACAGCTCGACCACGCCGGACGGCACGGTGACCTACGCGAGCGGGCTCGTGATCAACATCGGCGGCACGACCGTGTACCACCTCGGCGACACGTGCCTGTTCGGAGACCTGCGCCTGATCGCGGAGCGCACGCCCGTCGACGTCGCCCTGATCCCGATCGGAGGGCACTACACGATGGACCGCCACGACGCCGTCGTGGCCGCCGAGATGATCGGCGCCGGGACCGTGATCCCGTGCCACTACAACACGTTCCCGCCGATCGAGACCGACGCCGAGGCGTTCAAGGTGGACGTCGAGTCGAAGACGAGCTCGAAGGTCGTCGTGCTCGCGCCCGGGGAGACGCACTCGCTCTAGCGCCGGCCGAGCGCGCGGGCGCGCGCGAGGACCGCGTCCATCATCTCCTCGGTGAGCCTGCCCGTGAACGTGTTCTGCTGGCTCGGGTGGAAGCAGCCGAGCAGCGTGAAGCGCCCGACGGCGGCCTCGGCGCCGTGGCCGAACGCGGGCCGCGGGCGCGGCACCTCGATCCCCGCCGCGCGCAGGGCCAGCAGCGCGCCGTCCCAGGCGAAGCGCCCGAGCGCGAGCAGCACCCGCACGTCCGCGAGCAGGTCAAGCTCCCGCACGAGGTAGGGCAGGCAGTTGTCGCGCTCGGCGGGAGCGGGCTTGTTCGCGGGCGGCGCGCAGCGCACCACCGCGGCCACGTAGGCGCCGGTCAGGCGCAGGCCGTCGTCGCGGTGCTCGGATGTCGGCTGGTTGGCGTAGCCCGCGCGATGCAGCGCCGCGAACAGCCAGTCCCCGGACCGGTCGCCCGTGAAGACGCGCCCGGTGCGGTTGCCGCCCTGCGCGGCCGGGGCGAGCCCGACCACGAGGAGCCGCGCGGCCGGGTCCCCGAAGCCCGACACCGGGCGCGCCCAATAGCGCTCGCCGCGGTGGCGCGCCGGCGGGTCGGCCGCGACCGCCTCCCTCCAGGCCACCAGCCGCGGGCAAAGCCGGCACGACTCGACCTCGCGCGCGAGGTCCGCGAGCCCGGCACGACGTCCTCCCGACACCACCGGCGGTGGCGCTACAGATCGCGTTCGCGCGCGACCGCGCGCAGACGCGCAAGCGCACGGCGGATCAGGCGTGAGACGTGCATCTGGGAGACGCCGATGCGATCGGCGATCTCCGACTGGGTCAGGTCCTCGACGAAGCGCAGGTGGAGGATCAGCCGCTCGCGCTCGCTCAGCGCCTTCATCGTCGGCGCGATCGTCGCGCCGTATTCGACCAGCTCGTAGCGCTCCTCCTCCGATCCGAGCGAGTCGGCGTACGTCGGGTCCTGCGAGTCCGAGGAGTCGCTGCGCTGTTCCTCGAGCGAGATCGCGTCGTAGGCGGAAGCGGCCTCCATCGCCTCGAGCACCTCCTCCGGGGTGAGCCCCAGCTCCTGGGCCAGCTCGCCGGCCGACGGCGAGCGGCCGAGCCGGCGATGCAGCTCCTGCGAGGCCTGGTCGAGCTTCATGACCCGCTCCTGCATGCCGCGCGGGACGTGCACGGCCCAGCCGGAGTCGCGGAAGTAGCGCTTCAGCTCGCCCAGGATCGTCGGCACCGCATAGGTCGAGAAGGCCGTGCCGCGGCTCGGGTCGAAGCGGTCGATCGCCTTCACCAGCCCCATGCTCGCGACCTGCATCAGGTCGTCGAGCGGCTCGTTCTGGCGCTGGTAGCGCCGCGCGAGCTGGCGCGCGAGCGGCAGGAACCGCTCGACCAGCTGCTCGCGCGCGGCCAGGTCGCCCTGCTCGTGGTAGCGGATCAGCAGGCGGCGGTCCTCCCGGGTGTTCGGGCCCGCGGGGCGGGTCTTCGGTTCCGGAGCGGCCGCAGCCTGCTTGTCGGCGCCGGAGGACTCGGCGTTCGGCTGCGTGCTCACGATGCAGTCGGGACGGGAGGGTGCGTCACGCGGCGGCCGCGTCGGTGGTGCCCATCGGGCTCATCATGGCACAAGCGCCCGGGGAGTCCCGGGCCGGGCGGATCACGTCCCGTAGCGGACGCGGGCGTAGGCTCGCAGCCGTGCGAGGGCCTGCCGCAGCAGACGCGAGACGTGCATCTGCGAGATCCCGAGCAGCGCGGCGATCTCGGACTGGGTCATGTCCTCCTCGAAGCGCAGGCACAGGATCACCCGCTGGCGGGCGTTCAGCGCCCGGATCGCCGGGCCCAGCGTGACCTCGTACTCGACCAGGTCGTAGCGCTCTTCGTGCGCCCCGAGCGCGTCACCTCGCGAGGCCTCGCCCTCCTGCCCGGGGACCGGCGCGTCGAGGGAGACCGCGTCGTAGGCGGTCGCCGCCTCGGCCGCCTCGAGCACGTCGGCGGGCTCCACCCCGAGGTCCGACGCGACCTCGCCGGTGGTCGGCGAGCGGCCCAGCGCGCGGCGCTGGCGCTCGGTCGCATGCTCGACCTCGAGCACGCGCTCCCGCATCCGCTGCGGCACGTAGGCGGCCCAGCTCGTGTCGCGCAGGTGGCGCTTCAGCTCGCCGACGATGGTCGGTACCGCGTAGCCCACGAAGGGCGCGCCGTGGCGGTGGTCGAAGCGCTCGACGGCCTTCACGAGCCCCATGCAGGCGACCTGCACGAGGTCCTCGGCCGGCTCCCCGCGCCGGCGGTAGCGCAGGGCCAGCCTGTGGGCCATCGGCAGGAAGCGCGCGACGAGTTCCTCACGTGCCGCCGGGTCGCCGTCCGCGCTGAGCTCGAACAGCTCCTCGTCGCGCTGCGCGCGGCCGGCGGCCGCGACGGCGCTCAACCTCGGCTCCTCGATCGATTGCTCGATGCCGTCCTGGCGTGTCCCATGACCCCTCCATGTCCGTTCCAGCCGACGGGCTCCGCTCGAACCCGTCCCTACATGCCGGAACGGAGCGGCCGGCCGAAACTTGCGCCTGGTGAACAGTGGTTTACGAGATCGCCCGTGATGGGTACCCCTGCCTCCTGAGGGGTCAATCAGAGGGGGAAGGGGGCCATGTCCCGCGTCGGAGTCAGAACAAGCCTGGGCCGGATCGGTCGCATACCGCTGATCGCGGTGCTGTTCCTGGCGCTTGCCGCCCCCGCCCTTGGCGCCTTCCCCGGCACGAATCCGGGCGAGAGCGTGCGGGTCAACACGCCGAACGACCCGGACTTCGACCGCTGCGAGCCCGACGACGAGCAGGGCGCGAGCTGCACCAACACCTTCGGCCAGCAGTTCGAGCGCTTCGGGTTCGCGCCCAACGGATCGCAGCTGACCGCGCTCTACCACAACCCGACCGACCCTCACACGCAGCGCCTCTCCGCCCAGAACACGCTCGCCGGCCGCAACCCGCTCGGCCAGCTCGCGGGCGTGTCGGCAGACCGTGCGTGGAAGTACTCGGCCGGGGCGCCGAGCGTCCAGGTCGCGATCCTCGACACCGGCATCCGCTGGGACAAGGGCTCGCTGCGCAAGAAGGTTGCGATCAACCGGGGTGAGCTGCCGCTGCCGAAGGAGGGAGCGGACACGTGCACCGTCTACGACTGCAACTCCGACGGGGCCTTCAACGTCGACGACTACGCATCGGACAACCGCGTGTCGCCCTCCGACGGCCACGACGATGAGCCGGCCGCCGATGGGCACCTCGACGCAAGCGACCTGATCGTTGCCTTCGCCGACGGCTCCGACGACGACGCCAACGGCTACCTGGACGACATCGCCGGCTGGGACTTCTTCGACGACGACAACAACCCCTACGACGCGTCCAGCTATTCGAGCGCGAGCAACCACGGCTCCGGCCGCGCGGAGGAGGCGGGCCAGCAGACCAACGAGGGCGCGGGCGGCACGGGCGTATGCCCCGAGTGCCAGATCGTCCCGATGCGGGTCTGGGACACGTTCGTGGCGGACACCAACAACTTCGCCCAGGCCGCCCTCTATGCCGCCGACAACGACATCGAGGTCGTCGAGGGCGCGGTCGGCGCGCTGTTCAACTCGCGCTTCGCGCGGCGCGCGTTCGAGCACGCCTACCGCGAGGGCGTGTTCTTCGCGATCGTGTCGTCGGACCTCAACACCGCCGACCACAACGTCCCGACGGTCTACGACGAGGCGATGCAGGTGCAGGGCACGGTCGCCGACGTGCACGGGCTCGGCGAGAACCCCCCGCAGGAGTTCATGGACTTCTTCAACGACCAGGGCGTCCCGCTCGGGACCAACGCCCCGATCGGCACGTGGTTCCGCAACTCGGGCACGACCCAGTACGGCGGGCACGCGCACATCGCGATGCCGGCCGTCACGGGCTCGGCCGCGACCGGCCAGGCGGCGGGCGCGGCCGGGCTCGTGCGCTCCTTCGCGCGCCAGGAGGGCATCGAGCTCGAGCCCAACGAGGTCAAGCAGCTGATCACGCAGACCGCCGAGGACGTGGTCGCCGAGAACACCGTGGGCCTGGGCGTCCCCGACCCCGCGCAGCCCGGATGGGACCAGCACTTCGGGTACGGCCGCCCCGACCTCGGGCTCGCGCTGGAGCGCATCGACCAGGGCAAGATCCCGCCGCAGGCGCTGATCACCTCGCCCGAGTGGTTCGAGCCCCTCAACGTCAACCAGCAGGAGGTCGTGAACATCGACGCGCGCCTGTCGGCCAAGCGCGCGGCCGGCTACACCTACAGGCTCCAGTGGGCACCCGGCATCGAGCCCCAGGAGAGCGACTTCAGGGAGGTGAACGTGCAGACCCGCACGTCGCCGCTCGACGGCTCGGTCGGGATCATCGACCTCAACGCCGTCCGCGAGGAGCTCGACGCGCGCGCACAGGGCGGAGCGACCACCGACCCCACCGCGCCGTCGAAGGGACCCGGGGACAAGGACCCCAACGAGCCCGCCTTCACCGTCCGCGTGGTGGTCACCGACACGGCGGGCAATCGCGCGGAGGACCGCAAGATGCTGTTCGCCTACCGCGACGCGACCCTGCACGAGGGCTACTCGAAGGACCTCGGCACCGGCGGCGAGGCCTCGCCGCGCATGTTCGACCTCGACGGCGACAACGCGCTCGACACCGTGCTCGCGGACTCGAGCGGAGAGCTGCGCGTCCTGAGCCACGACGGGCAGCCGCTCCCCGGTTTCAACAACGGCCAGCCGGTGCGCACGCGGCTCTATCCCAACGTCCACCTCGGCTCGGACTCGTTCGACTCCGTCGACCCACCGCGGGAGGTGCTGCGCACGCCCGCGATCGGAGACATCGACGGTGACCTCGAGCCCGAGATCGTGGACTCGGCCGGAGAGCACGTATACGCATGGGAGGCCGACGGATCTCCCGTCGCGGGATTCCCCGTGCGGATCGACCCGGCGCTGTCGCGCCCGCAGGACCGGACGCGAAACAACCACGTCAAGCGCGGCTTCACGGCGTCGCCCGCGCTCGGCGACCTCGACCAGGACGGGAGCCTCGAGATCGTCGTTCCCGCGCTCGACCAGCACGTCTACGTGTGGGACGGAGAGGGCAACACGGTGCCCGGCTTCCCGAAGAAGCTGCGCGACCCGAGCATCCCAGGCGCCGAGATCATCACGACCGCCGCGCTCGGCGACGTCAGCGGCGACGGCAAGCTCGACATCGTGACGCCGACGCAGGAGTTCGACGACAACCCCTCCGCCCCCCAGACTCCCGGCGGCGGCGCGGCCGGCGGGTTCTCGAACTTCCTCACGAACCTCCTGGCGAACGTGCTCGGCGGCAGCGGCCGCGTCTACGCGGTGGACCGCAACGGCGATGTCCTGCCCGGCTGGCCCACGTCGCCGAACGGCATCGTGCCCGACGCGCTTCCGTTCGTCGGGCCGGGCGTCGACCACGTCCTCGCGAACGTCGACGGCGACCCCGAGCTCGAAGCGGTCGGCAACGTGGCGAGCGGTGACGTGACCGCGACGAACGGCAACGGCTCGAACGCCGCGCAGTACGACTCCGAGCCCGACGGCGGCGAGCACGTGGACAAGTCGAAGGTCATCAACCTGTTCGAGAACCCGATCGCGGCCAACATCGACGGCGTCGCGGGGCCGGAGATCATCAAGGGCGGCGTGACGCTCAACCAGGTCGTCAACCTCGGCGTCGCGGTCGGCCAGAACCTTCCCTACAACCATGTGGTGCAGGCATGGAACGCCCAGACCGGCGCCTCGCTGCCGACCTTCCCGCAGGCGGTCGAGGACTTCCAGCTGCTGTCGAGCCCGGCGGTCGCCGACATCTCGGACGCGCCGGGCAACGAGGTGCTCGTCGGCACCGGTCTCTACTACCTGCGCAACTTCAACGTCGCGGGCCTCGAGGGAACGGGCTGGCCCAAGTTCACCGGCGGCTGGCTCTTCGCGACGCCGACGATCGGCGACGCCGACGGCGACGGCCAGCTCGAGGTCATGACCCTCACGCGCGAGGGCTTCGGCTTCATGTGGGACACGGACCGTCCGGCGTGCGGGACCAACGACGAATGGTGGACCTCACGCCACGACGAGTGGAACACGGGCGCCTACGGGACCGACTCGCGCCCGCCGGGGACCCCGACCGCGCTCGGGTTCAACCTGATCGGCGACAACGCGGTCACGCTCTCGTGGACGGCGCCCGGCGACGACTGGCTTTGCGGGCAGGGCGACCAGTACCGCATCCTCGCGTCCAACCAGCCCATCGAGCACCCGGGCGACGGCACGGTCGTCGGCGACTTCTCCGCGACCGCCGCGGCCGGCCAGACGCAGACCAAGCTGGTCTCGAACCTCGCCGGCCAGTACCGCTACTTCGCCGTCATGTACAAGGACGACGCCGGCAACTGGGGACGGCTCGCGAGCGCGTCGCTGTCCTATCCGCGGCCCAAGGGCGCGACCCCGCTGCGCGTCCCGCTCGTGCCCTCCTACCAGCCCTGCGCCTCGCCGAACCGCATGCACGGCCCGCCGCTCGAGCATCCCTCGTGCGCCCCGCCGGCACAGCAGTCGAGCACGCTCACGGTCGGCACGCCCGACGCCGACGGCGCCGCGGCCAACTCCCAGGGGAGCCTCCGCCTCGGCGTGATCGTCGGCAACCCTTCCACCGCCGCGGACGAGGCGGACGTCGGCATCGCGATCGACATCACCGACGTGCGCTGCAGGCAGGCCGACGCGGCGTGCCCGTCCGGCCAGGGATCGGACTACGCCGGGAGGCTGCTGGCGAGCGCGAACCTGCGCCTCACCGACAAGGGGAACGGCCCCTCGCAGCAGCAGGACGGCACGGTCGCGGACACGCCGCTCGAGATCCCGCTCGGCTGCACGACCACCGCGGGCACGGGGGTCGGCGGCCACTGCGCGCTGAACACGACGATGGACGCGCTGCTGCCGGGCGCGGTGGTCGAGGGCAGGCGCGCGGTGTGGCAGCTGGGCGCGATCGCCGTCGAGGACGCCGGCCCCAACGGCTCGGGCTACGGGAGCGGCTGCCCCAGCACTTGCGGCGACGGCGACGAAACGGTATTCATGCGCCAAGGAGTGTTCGTTCCATAGCCTTCATCCCGCCCGCGGGGGCGGGGCACCAAGCTACTTGGCGAGCATGAAGCTCCCAGGTTGACCGAGAAGGGCGGCCCCCGGGCCGCCCTCTCTCGTTCCCGCTTGAACCTCAACCGTGGGCGGCCGGCCGGGGACCCTCCCCGGAGGCCTACAAACCGTCTTTAGCCTCCGGTGAGGGCCCCCGCCCGACCGCTTCGTGCTCCGTCCGAAATCAGTCCCTGGCCTTGAGGCCGGCCAGGCAGCCGTCGTACGCCTTCTTGCGCAGGTCGCTGGGGAAGCCGCGTGAGTAGGACTTCGCGATGTCGGCGGGGTCCTTGTCGCCGTCCTTCAGGTCCTTCGCGAGCGCCTTCGGCAGGAAGTTGCGGCAGACGGTCTTGGCCGTGCTGAACGTGTTGGTCGCGGTGAGATCCTCGCCCTTGGAGCCGGAGCCGGAATTGCCGCCTCCCGAGCCGCTGCTGTCGTCGGACCCGCCGCCGGAGCTGCCCGAGCCCCCGCCGCCGCCCTTGTCGTCCCCGCGCTCGCGGGTCTGGGTGCGCTCCGTGCGGTCCTCGGTCGTGCCCGTGCGCTCGCGCGTCGTGGTGCCGGACTTGGTCGAGGCGGTCGTGTCCGTCGTGGTCGCGACGGTCCCGGCGCCGGTCGAGGACTTGTCGCCCTCGTCGTCGCCGCCGCAGGCGCCGAGCGCGAGTGTCGCGGCGACGAGCACTGCCGCCGCCCATGTTCCGTGGAGTCTGGTCATGGCGCCGGGCCAGGATAGCCAAAGCTCCGGGAATCGGTCCCGGTTGCCCTCAGGGGCGGCGCGTCAGGGGCAGTTCGCGCCGGTGCAGCCGCGGTCCTGCGCCAGCTGGGCCGAAAGCGACGCGGTGTTCGGGTCGTTCGCCGCATTGCCGTCGCCGAGCAGGTTGTTCAGCTCGAACGGATCGGCGGTCAGGTCGTAGTACTCGCGGAACCGGATCGTCTGACCGTCCGGGGAGTAGGTCTCGATGTAGTGGGACGTCTGCGTCTGGATCGCGGCCCAGGAGGGCTCCCCGTTGATCGACGCGTGCTCCTGAAGCAGGTGCGAGCGATTCTGGGCGGGGTCGATCACGGAGCGGCCGTCCATCGGGGCGGAGACCGGGAGGCCGCCCACGGCGTCGACGATCGTCGGCGCGACATCGATGTTCGCCACGAGCCGGGAGTCCACCGCGCCGGGCACCACGTGACCAGGCCAGCGCACGTACATCGGGACCCGCACCGACTCGTCGTACGCGAAGCCCTTCGTGTCGAGCCCGTGCTCGCCCCATTCGTATCCGTTGTCGGACATGAAGATCGCGAGCGTGTCCGACGTCTCGCCGTTCGCGTCGAGCGTCGCGAACACCTGCGAGACGAGGTCGTCGACGGACATCAGAGTGCGGAGCTGTCCGATCCTGGTTGCCTCGATCGTCTCCGGATCGTCGTTCTCGTTCTGGACGTAGACGGGCTTGTCGCGCTTGTCCGCCTCGAAGTAGCTCGGGGGCTGGTTGAACGGGGGCACGGCCGCGTTGGCGTACAGCGGCTCCGCCTGGAACGGCGCATGCGGCGCGGTCGGTGCGATCTGCAGGAACCACGGCGTCGCGTCCTGCGCCTCGGACTCGTTGATGAAGCGGATCGCGTTGTCCTTGAAGTACGTGGTGGCGTAGGTGTTGATCGCCTTGACCACCCCGTTCTCGTTGGCCCGGAAGTTGGTGTAGCCGGCCGACGAGATCGACCAGTCGTCGAACGACATCGGGTTGCGGAGCAGATTCCATCCGTTCAGGTACTTGCCGAAGTATCCGGTCCTGTACCCGCTCTGCCTGAGGTACTCCTGGATCGTGTACCGGGTGTCGAGCGACTGGGACGACTCGTTGTCGTGCACGTTGTGGTTGTGCACGTAGCGCCCCGAGAAGATCGAGGAGCGCGACGGACAGCAGAGCGGCGTGGTGACGAAGGCCTGGCTGAACTTGGTCCCGCCGGTCTCGAAGAGCGCACGGGTCTGAGGCAGGACGTCCATCGTGCCCGCCGCGCGCTGATCGTCGGTGAGGATCACGAGGATGTTGGGCTGCGCCACGGCAGCATCGGCGCTGGTCCAGAGACACAGCAGCACGGCGAGGGCCGCCAATGCCCACGCCCCGCGCGACGATCTCATTCCCAGACGCCGAGGAACAGCCCCTGCACTTGGCCCCCCGTTCATCGTCGAAGGAGAGGCTACCACGGGGGGTCCGGCGTGCGCGCGGCTGCCGCGAGCGGACGGGCCACATGAGGGCGCGCTCGCTCCGCACGCACTAGACTCGCAGTCGTGGGAGGCACGGGGGTAGTTGATAGAAGCAGGGGTGCTTCGCCGGGGCCGATTGCGTGAAGCCGGGAACCTTCTCCGCGAGGCGGCTCGTGATCGCCGCCTTGGCGGCGCTCGCCGCCATGCCCGCGGCCGCCCACGCGCAGCATTCGAAGCTGTCGCTCGAGTCGATCGGGCCGGCCGGCGGGAACGGCGCCCTGGCCGCCGACACGGTCGGCGCGACTGACGCGAACAAGCGCGTCTTCTTCGCCACCGCCGAGCCGCTCACGTCGTCCGACACGGACTCGTCCATCGACCTCTACAGCCGCACCGGCGGCAACACGACCCTGCTGTCGACCGGGGCCACCGGCGGGAACGGCCTCTACGCCGCCAACTTCGGCCGCGCGATCCAGGCGGGGACAAAGGTGTTCTTCCAGACCGACGAGAGCCTGTCCCCGTCGGACACCGACTCGGCGCTCGACGTCTACATGCGCGAGGGCACGACCACCACGCTCGTCTCGACCGGACCGGGGGGCGACGCAAACGGGGCCTACGACAGCTACTTCGCGGCCGTCTCGACCGACGGCAGCCGCGTCTTCTTCACCACCCGCGGCGCCCTCGTCGGGGGCGACACCGATTCCGTGTTCGACCTGTACGAGCGCTCGGGCGGGAGCACCACGCTCGTCTCGACCGGCCCGAGCGGCGGCAACGGAGGCGGGAACGTCGAACTCGCCGGGATCAGCGACGACGGCACGAAGGTCTTCTTCCACACCTCCGAGTCCCTGGTCGCGAGCGACACGGACCTCGTCCAGGACGTCTATCAGCGCTCGGGCGGCACCACCTCGCTGCTGTCGGTGGGCCCGACCGGGGGCGGCGGTGTGCAGAGTGCCACCTACCACGGCAGCTCGGCCGACGGAAGCAAGGTGTTCTTCCAGACGGCCGAGCCGCTGGTCTCGAGCGACACCGACTCCGCGATCGACGTGTACGAGCGGGCCAACGCAGCCACCACGACGATCCACTCGGTCAGCCCCAGCGGCGGGAACGGCGGCCAGGGCACGTTCTTCGCCGGCGCCTCCGAGGACGGCTCGAAGGTGTTCGTCGAAAGCGCGGAGAAGCTGATCGCCGCGCCCGTGGATCGCGACTCCCAGAACGACGTCTACATGAGCAGTGGCGGGACGCTCACGCAGGTCAGCACCGGCGGCAACGACGTGATCGCGACCAGCGCGTACTTCGTCGGTGCTTCGGCGAACGGCACCCGTGTCTTCATCCGCTCCGAAGAGGGGCTGGTTGCCGGCGACACGGACAAGTACCAGGACATCTACGAGTACTCGACGTCGGGCGGCACGCTCACGCGACTGACGCTCGGCCCGTCCGGGGGCAACGGCGCGGCCGCCGCCCGCTTCGGCGGCGCGTCGGACGACGGCACGCGTGTCTTCTTCGAAACGACCGAGCCCCTGGTGGCGACGGACACGGACACGAGCGCCGACGTGTACGAGCGCTCCGGCGGGACCACCTACCTCGTGAGCGCGGGCGCGAGCGGCGGCAACGGCGCCTTCGACGCGACCTTCCGGGGGGTCTCGCCGGACGGCCAGCGCGTGTTCTTCCGCACGGCCGAGTCGCTGCTGACGGCCGACTCCGACGGCGTCGCCGACGTGTACTCGGCCAACGTGCCCGGCACGGTGACAGTCGCGCTCGACTCGCTCCCGGACGATCCCCAGGACTTCGCTTTTCAGGCATTCGGGCTCGATGACGGGTTCGGGTTCACACCCCCGAACTTCGGCCCGACCGAGTTCGCGCTCGACGACGACGCGAACGCGACCCTCGCAAACCAGCAGGCGTTCGTAGGCGTCACGCCGGGGTCGGGCTACGCCGTGACCCACACGGCGGTGCCGGGCTGGGACCCGGTCTCGGCGACCTGCAACGACGGCAGCCCGCCCACGGACATCGACGTCGATCCGGGCGAGAACGTGACGTGCACGTTCACCGAGCAGAAGCGCGGCCAGATCGTCGTGGTGGTCGACAGCGTGCCCGACGACGCCCAGGACTTCGGCTTCACGGCCGGCGGCGGGCTCACGCCGGCCAGCTTCCAGCTCGACGACGACTCCGACGGCACGCTGCCGAACACGCAGACGTTCACGAACCTGCCCCCGGGCGCGGGCTACTCGGTCGCCCAGGACGCCCTCCCGCCCGCCTGGACGCAGTCGAGCGCGACGTGCAGCGACGGCAGCACGCTCTCCAACATCAACGTCTCCGCCGGCGAGACCGTCACCTGCACCTTCACGAACAACAAGCCGGGGCGGATCATCGTCGTCAAGGACGCCCAGCCCAACGACCCGCAGGACTTCTCCTTCACGGCCGGTGGCGGGCTCTCGCCGACCAGCTTCCAGCTCGACGACGACGCGGATCCCACGCTCGAGCGGGTCTTCACGTTCAACGACGTGACGCCCGGCAGCGGCTACACGCTGTCCGAGACCGTTCCGAGCGGCTGGGTGCTGGGCGACGCGAGCTGCGACGACGGCAGCCCGGTGTCGAACATCGCCGTGAGCCCGGGCGAGATCGTGACCTGTACCTTCACCGACCTCAAGCGCGGCCAGATCGTGGTCGTGAAGGACGCGCAGCCCAACGACGCCCAGGACTTCTCCTTCACGGCGTCGGGCGGACTCAGCCCGACCAGCTTCGCGCTCGACGACGACTCGAACGGCACGCTGTCGAACACTCAGACGTTCACGAACATCGCCCCGGGCACCGGCTATTCGGTCTCCGAGACGGTGCCCTCGGGATGGGACCAGGGCAGCGCGACGTGCAGCGACGGCAGCTCGCCCACGAACATCGGGGTGGGCGCGGGCGAGATCGTCACCTGCACCTTCACCAACCTCAAGCGCGGTCAGATCACGATCGTCCAGGACACCGTCCCGAACAACGGACAGGACTTCCCCTACACGGCGGCCGGAGGGCTCTCTCCCACGTCGTTCACGCTCGACGACGACAACAACCCGACGCTCACCAACACGCGCACGTTCACGAACCTCCAGGCGCGCAACGGCTACTCGGTCTCGCAGAGCACGCCCTCGACGTACGGCCTGACGAGCGCCACGTGCAGCGACGGCAGCCCGGTCTCGAACATCGACGTCGGCCCGGCCGAGACCGTCACCTGCACGTTCGTGGACCAGCCCTTCGGCTCCCTCACGATCATCAAGGACGCGCTGCCGAACGACGCCCAGGACTTCGACTTCTCGGCCGGCGGAGGGCTCTCCCCGGCGACCTTCCAGCTCGATGACGACACCAACGGCGCCCTGTCGAACACGCGCGTCTTCTCCAGCCTGAGCCAGGGGACGTACTCGGTCAGCGAGACGCCGATACCCGCCGGCTGGGACCTCACGAGCGCGACCTGCAGCGACGGCAGCCCCGTCTCGGCGATCACGGTCTCCTTCGGCGAGAACGTGACCTGCACCTTCACGAACTCGAAACGGGGTCAGATCGTCGTCGTCAAGGACGCCCAGCCCAACGACGCGCAGGACTTCAGCTTCGCGGCGGGCGGCGGGCTCAGTCCGGCGAGCTTCGCGCTCGACGACGACGCGGACGCCGCGCTGACGAACACGCAGACCTATGCCTCGGTCCCGGTTGCCTCCGGCTACTCGATCGCCGAGACCGTGCCCGCGGGCTGGGTGCAGTCCAGCGCCACGTGCAACGACGGCAGTCCGGTGTCCAACATCAACGTCGGCCCGGCCGAAACGGTGACCTGCACCTTCACCAACCAGAAGCGCGGGTCGATCACGATCGTCAAGGACGCCACGCCCGACGACCCGCAGGACTTCTCGTTCTCGGCGGGCGGCGGCCTCAGCCCGGCGAGCTTCGCGCTCGACGACGACTCCGACGGCACGCTCTCGAACACGCGCACGTTCGCGGACGTGGCACCCGGGTCGGGCTACAACGTCGCCGAGACCGTGCCGAGCGGGTGGGACCAGACCAGCGCGACATGCGACGACGGCAGCCCCGTCTCGAACATCAACCTCGCGCCTGCGGAGAACGTGACGTGCACCTTCTCCAACCGCAAGCGGGGTCAGATCATCGTCGTGAAGGACGCCACGCCCGACGACGCCCAGGACTTCAGCTTCGCGGCCGGCGGCGGGCTCAGTCCGGCGAGCTTCTCGCTCGACGACGACGCGAACGCGACGCTCTCGAACACGCGCACCTTCACGAACGTCGTCCCCGGCTCGGGCTACTCGCTCGCGGAGACGGTGCCGGGCGGCTGGGACCAGACGGCCGCGACCTGTGACGACGGCAGCCCGTCGTCGAACATCAGCGTCTCCGCCGGCGAGACCGTGACCTGCACGTTCTCGAACCGCAAGCGCGCGCACGCTCGTGGTCGTCAAGGACTCGCAGCCGAACGACCCGCAGGACTTCGAGCTTCACGGCCGGCGGCGGCCTCAGCCCGGCGAGCTTCGCGCTCGACGACGACTCCGACGGGACGCTGTCGAACACCCGCACCTTCTCGAGCGTCGCCCCCGGCGCGGGCTACTCGGTCGCGGAGACGGTCCCCGGCGGCTGGGACCAGACCGGCGCGACGTGCAGCGACGGCAGCCCACCGGGCAACGTCGACCTCGCGGCCGGCGAGACCGTCACGTGCACGTTCACGAACCGCAAGCGCGGCCGGATCATCGCGGTCAAGGACGCGCGGCCGGACGACGCCCAGGACTTCTCGTTCACCGCCGGCGGCGGCCTCAGCCCGACGAGCTTCGCAGCTCGACGACGACGCCGACGGGACGCTCTCGAACAGCCGGGCGTTCAACGACTTGGTCCCGGGGTCGGGCTACTCGCTCGCCGAGACCGTGCCGGGCGGATGGGACCAGGCCGGGGCCACCTGTGACGACGGCAGCTCGCCCTCCAACATCGGGGTGTCCGCCGGGGAGGTCGTCACCTGCACCTTCACGAACGACAAGCGGGGCCAGATCACGGTCGTGCACGACGCGGTCCCCGACGACGCGCAGGACTTCTCGTTCACGGCGGGCGGCGGGCTCTCCCCGGCGAGCTTCGCGCTCGACGACGACCTCGAACCCACGCTCTCGAACACGCGCGTCTTCAGCGACGTCCCCACCGGGTCGGGCTACTCGCTCGCCGAGACCGTGCCGTCCGGCTGGGACCAGGCGAGCGCGACCTGCGACGACGGCAGCTCACCCTCCAACATCGGCGTGTCGGCGGGCGAGCACGTGACGTGCACCTTCACGAACAACAAGCGCGGCTCCATCGTGGTGGTCAAGAACACCACGCCGAACGACCCGCAGGACTTCAGCTTCACGGCGTCCGGCGGCCTCAGCCCGGGGAGCTTCCAGCTCGACGACGACACGAACGCGACGTTGTCGAACACCCAGACGCTGGCCAACGTGCCGGTGGGCAGCGGATACTCGATCGCCGAGACCGTGCCGTCCGGCTGGGACCAGATCAACGCGGCCTGTGACGACGGCAGCCCGGTCACGAACGTGAACGTCGCTCCGGGCGAGGTCGTGACCTGCACCTTCCTGAACCGCAAGCGCGGGAAGATCGTCGTGACCAAGGACGCCACCCCCGACGACCCGCAGGACTTCGACTTCAGCGCGGGCGGCGGACTGAGCCCGGCGAGCTTCCAGCTCGACGACGACTCGGACCCGACGCTTTCGAACACACACACGTTCGACAACCTCGTGATCGGCTCGTACTCGGTCGCGGAGACCGTGCCCAGCGGCTGGGACCAGACCGGCGCCACGTGCAGCGACGGCAGCCCCGTATCGGCCATCATCGTCAACGCCGGCGAGACGGTCAACTGCACCTTCTCCAACCGCAAGCGGGCGCAGCTGACCGTCGTGAAGGACGCGCAGCCCAACGACGCGCAGGACTTCGACTTCACGGCCGGGGGCGGCCTCAGCCCGGCGAGCTTCGCGCTCGACGACGACTCCGACGGGACGTTGTCGAACACGCGCACGTTCGCGAATGTCGTGCCCGGGTCGAGCTACTCGCTCTCGGAGACGGTGCCGAGCGGATGGGACCAGACCGGGGCGACTTGCGACGACGGCAGCCCCGTATCCAACATCGACTTCTCCGCAGGCGAGAGCGTCACGTGCACGTTCACGAACCGCAAGCGCGGCCGGATCGTGGTGGTCAAGGACGCCCGGCCCGATGACGCGCAGGACTTTTCGTTCACGGCGGGCGGAGGCCTCAGTCCCGCGAGCTTCGCGCTCGACGACGACGCCGACGGCGCGCTCTCGAGTACGCGCTCGTTCGACGACGTCGTGCCCGGCTCCGGGTACTCGCTCGCCGAGACCGTGCCGAGCGGCTGGGACCAGGCGAGCGCGACCTGTGACGACGGCAGCTCACCCTCCAACATCGGGGTGTCCGCGGGCGAGACCGTCACGTGCACCTTCACCAACGACAAGCGGGGCCAGATCACGATCGTGCACGATGCGGTCCCCGACGATGCCCAGGACTTCACCTTCACGCGCCGGCGGCGGGCTGAGCCCCGCGAGCTTCGCGCTCGACGACGACCTCGAACCGACGCTCTCGAACACGCGCGTCTTCAACGACGTCCCGACCGGCTCGGGCTACTCGATCGCGGAGACGGTGCCGAGCGGCTGGGACCAGGCGAGCGCGACCTGCGACGACGGCAGCTCCGTCTCCAACATCACGGTCTCGGCGGGCGAGCACGTGACGTGCACCTTCACGAACAACAAGCGCGGCACGATCGTGGTCGCCAAGGACGCCACGCCGGACGACCCGCAGGACTTCAGCTTCACGGCGGGCGGCGGGCTCAGCCCCGCGAGCTTCCAGCTCGACGACGACGCGGACGGGACGCTCTCGAACACGCGCACGTTCACCAACGTGCCCGTGGGGTCCGGATACTCCCTGTCGGAGAGCGTGCCGAGCGGCTGGGACCAGACGGGCGCGACATGTGACGACGGGAGCCCCGTCTCGAACGTGAGCATCGCCCCCGGCGAGGTCGTGACATGCACCTTCTCCAACCGCAAGCGCGGTCAGATCATCGTCGTGAAGGACGCCACGCCGGACGACGCGCAGGACTTCAGCTTCACGGCCGGAGGCGGCCTCAGCCCCGCGAGCTTTGCGCTCGACGACGACGCGAACCCGACCCTCTCGAACACGCGCACCTTCACGAACGTCGCGCCCGGCTCGGGCTACTCGCTCGCGGAGACGGTGCCGGGCGGCTGGGACCAGACGGCCGCGACCTGTAACGACGGCAGCCCGGTCACGAACGTGGACGTCTCCGCCGGCGAATCGGTGACCTGCACCTTCTCCAACCGCAAGCGGGCGAGCCTCGTGGTCGTGAAGGACTCGCAGCCGAACGACCCGCAGGACTTCGGCTTCACGGCGGGCGGCGGCCTCAGCCCCGCGAGCTTCCAGCTCGACGACGACTCCGACGGCACGCTGTCGAACACGCGCTCGTTCACGAGCTTGACGCCGGGCGGCGGATACTCGCTCGCCGAGACCGTGCCGGGCGGCTGGGACCAGACGGGCGCGACATGTGACGACGGGAGCCCCGTGTCGAACGTCGACCTCGGCCCCGGCGAAGCCGTCACTTGCACGTTCACCAACCGCAAGCGCGGCCGGATCATCGCCGTGAAGGACGCTCGGCCGGACGACGCCCAGGACTTCTCGTTCACCGCCGGCGGCGGCCTCAGCCCGGCGAGCTTCGCGCTCGACGACGACTCCGACGGGACGCTCTCGAACTCGCGCTCGTTCGACGACGTCGTGCCGGGCTCCGGCTACTCGCTCGCCGAGACGGTGCCGTCCGGCTGGGACCAGGCGAGCGCGACGTGCGACGACGGCAGCTCACCCTCCAACATCGGCGTGTCGGCGGGCGAAACCGTGACCTGCACATTCGCGAACGACCGGCGCGGGCAGATCACGATCGTCAAGGACGCGGTCCCCGACGGCCCGCAGGACTTCTCGTTCACGGCCGGCGGCGGCCTCAGCCCGGCGAGCTTCTCGCTCGACGACGACCTCGACCCCGGCCTGTCCAACACGCGCACGTTCGACGACGTCCCCACCGGCTCGGGCTACTCGATCGCCGAGACGGTGCCGAGCGGCTGGGACCAGGCGAGCGCGACCTGTGACGACGGCAGCCCCGTGACGAACATCGCGGTGTCGGCGGGCGAGCACGTGACGTGCACCTTCACCAACGACAAGCGGGGCTCGATCGTGGTGGTCAAGAACGCCACGCCGAACGACCCGCAGGACTTCGGCTTCACGACCGGCGGCGGCCTCAGCCCCGCGAGCTTCGCGCTCGACGACGACACGAACCCGACGTTGTCGAACACCCAGACGCTGGCCAACGTGCCTGTCGGCGGCGGATACTCGATCGCCGAGAGCGTGCCGTCCGGCTGGGACCAGATCAACGCGGCATGTGACGACGGCAGCCCGGTCACGAACGTGGACGTCGCTCCGGGCGAGGTCGTGACCTGCACCTTCCTGAACCGCAAGCGCGGGAAGATCGTCGTGACCAAGGACGCCACCCCCGACGACCCGCAGGACTTCGACTTCACAGCCGGCGGCGGCCTCAGCCCGGCGAGCTTCCAGCTCGACGACGACGCCGACGGCACGCTGTCGAACACGCGCACGTTCGACAACCTCGTGATCGGCTCCTACTCGCTGTCCGAGACCGTCCCCAGCGGATGGGACCAGACCGGCGCCACCTGTGACGACGGCAGCCCCGTATCGGCCATCGTCGTGAACGCCGGCGAAACGGTGAACTGCACGTTCTCCAACCGAAAGCGCGCGCAGCTGACCGTCGTGAAGGACGCCGCGCCCAACGACGCGCAGGACTTCGACTTCACGGCCGGAGGCGGCCTCAGCCCGACGAGCTTCCAGCTCGACGACGACTCCGACGGCACGCTGTCGAACACGCGCACCTTCAGCGGCCTCACCCCCGGATCCGGATACTCGCTCGCCGAGACCGTGCCGACCGGCTGGAACCAGGCGAGCGCCACGTGTGACGACGGGAGCCCGGTGTCGAACGTCTCGCTCTCCGCCGGTGAGCACGTCACGTGCACCTTCCTCAACGAGAAGCTCGGGCAGATCGCGATCGTCAAGGACGCGACCCCGGACGACCCGCAGGACTTCTCCTTCAGCGCGGGCGGAGGCCTCAGCCCCGCGAGCTTCGCGCTCGACGACGACGCCGACGGCACCCTGTCGAACACGCGCACGTTCACCGACGTCCTGCCCGGCGGCGGCTACTCCGCGTCGGAGACCGTGCCGTCCGGATGGGACCAGGTCAGCGCCACCTGCGACGACGGCAGCTCGGTCTCCAACATCCAGGTGGCCCCGGGCGAAGCGGTGACCTGCACCTTCCAGAACCGCAAGCGCGGCAAGATCGTGGTGACGAAGGACGCGACGCCGGACGACGCGCAGGACTTCTCCTTCAGCGCGGGCGGAGGCCTCAGCCCCGCGAGCTTCGCGCTCGACGACGACGCCGACGGGACGCTCTCGAACACGCGCACGTTCAGCGACGTGCCGGTCGGTTCGGGCTACTCGCTGTCCGAGTCGGTCCCCACCGGCTGGGACCAGACCGGCGCGACCTGTGACGACGGCAGCCCGGTCTCGAGCATCTCCGTGTCAGCCGGCGAAACGGTGCATTGCACGTTCAGCAACCGCAAGCGCGGCAAGATCGTGGCCGTCAAGAACGCGACCCCGGACGACGCGCAGGACTTCTCCTTCAGCGCGGGCGGAGGCCTCAGCCCCGCGAGCTTCGCGCTCGACGACGACGCCGACGGCACGCTCTCGAACAGCCGGACGTTCCAGGATGTCGTTCCCGGCAACGGCTACTCGCTGTCGGAGACCGTGCCCACCGGCTGGGACCAGACCGGCGCGACCTGTGACGACGGCAGCCCGGTGTCCGACATCGCCGTAAGCGCAGGGGAGACGGTCACCTGCACCTTCGACAACGCGAAGCGGGCGACGCTCACGATCGTGAAGAACGCGACCCCGGACGACGCGCAGGACTTCTCGTTCACGGCGGGCGGCGGCCTCAGCCCCGCGAGCTTCGACCTCGACGACGACGCGAACGGGACGCTCTCGAACACGCGGACGTTTTCCGACCTCGCGCCGGGCTCGGGCTATTCGGTCTCGGAGACCGTGCCGAGCGGCTGGGACCAGACCGGCGCGACCTGTGACGACGGCAGCCCGGTGTCCGACATCGCCTTGTCCGTCGGTGAGCACGTCACGTGCACCTTCACGAACCGCAAGCGCGGCAAGGTCGTCGTCGTCGAGGATGCGGTCCCCGACAGTGCGCAGGACTTCCCGTTCACGGCCGGGGGCGGGCTGAGCCCCACGAGCTTCGACCTCGACGACGACTCCGACGGGACGCTCACCAACACCCGGACGTTCGACGACGTCGTGCCCGGATCGGGCTACTCCCTCGCGCAGGCGACGCCCGCCGGGTGGGACCTCGCCTCGGCCACGTGCGATGACGGCAGCCCGGTGTCCAACGTGGTCGTCGGGGCCGGCGAGACGGTGACGTGCACCTTCACCCACGAGCAGCAGGGCAGCATCACGGTCGTCAAGAGCGCCCAGCCCGCCGACGGACGGGACTTCTCGTTCACGGCCGGCGGGGGCCTCACGCCCGGCAGCTTCTCGCTCGACGACGACTCCGACGGGACGCTGCCCAGCAGCCACACGTTCACGGGCCTGTCGGCGCAGGGCGGTTATTCGGTGTCCGAGGACCCGGCGTCCGGATGGGACCTGTCGTCCACGACCTGTGACGACGGCAGCGCGGTCGGGAACATCGTGGTCGGCCCGGGCGAGCACGTGACCTGCACCTTCACGAACCGCAAGCGCGGCCAGATCGTCGTGGTCCAGGACTCGCAGCCGGGCGACGCCCAGGACTTCTCGTTCACGGCCGGGGGCGGCCTCAGCCCCGCGAGCTTCCAGCTCGACGACGACTCCGACGGCACGCTGTCCAACACGCGCACGTTCAGCGACGTCGAGGCGCGCGACGGCTACTCGATCGCACAGGGCCTGCCCGCCGGCTGGCAGCTGGCGGGCGCGTCGTGCGATGACGGGAGCCCGGTGTCCAACATCGACGTCGGGCCGGGCGAGATCGTCACCTGCACCTTCACCAACGACAAGCGCGGCAAGATCGTCGTGACGAAGGACGCGACCCCGGACGATCCGCAGGACTTCTCCTTCAGCGCGGGCGGCGGCCTGAGTCCCGCGAGCTTCGCGCTCGACGACGACGCCGACGGCACGCTCTCGAGCACGCGCACGTTCAGCGACGTGAGCCCGGGCTCCGGGTACTCGCTCGCCGAGACCGTGCCGAGCGGATGGGACCAGACGAGCGCCACGTGCGACGACGGCAGCCCGGTCGTCGAACATCTCCGTGTCCGCCGGCGAGACCGTCACCTGCACGTTCTCCAACCGCAAGCGCGGCGAGATCGTCGTGGTCAAGGACGCGCTTCCCGACGACCCCCAGAACTTCCCGTTCACTGCGGGCGGTGGGTTGAGCCCGGCCAGCTTCACGCTCGACGACGACTCCGACCCGGCGCTCTCCAACACGCGCACGTTCGCCGATGTCGTGCCCGGCTCCGGCTACTCGCTGTCCGAGTCGCCTTCGAACGGGTGGCAGCAGATCAGCGCGACCTGCAGCGACGGAAGCCCGGTCACGAACATCGACGTCGCGCCCGGCGAGAGCGTCACCTGCACGTTCGTCAACCAGCACGGCTACCCGCGGCCCAAGGGCGCCACCCCGCTGCGGGCGTCCCTCGTCCCGGCGTTCGCACCCTGCACCACGCCGAACCGCGTCCACGGGCCGGGCCTCGAGTTCCCCTCGTGCAGCGGCCCGTCCCCGACCTCCTCTCAGCTGACGGTCGGCACCCCGGACCTCAACGGCAGGACGGCGAGCATGAGCGGGACGCTCGTGTTCAGTGCGATCCTGGGGAACGCCGGCACGCCGGCGGACGAGGCCGACGTGGCGATAACTGCGAACATCACGGACATCCGCCGCCTCAGCGACCTCAACGACTACACCGGCGAGCTCCTGGGTACGGTCACGCTGCGCATGACCGACCGCCTCAACGGCCCCGCCCTGAACGAGGTTGGAACCGTGTCCGACGTCCCATTCGACTTCACGATCCCGTGCACCGCAACGTCGGGCGGGGGCAACCTCGGGGCCACCTGCGCGGTCGCCACCTCGGCCGATGCCGTGCTGCCCGGCGCGGTCACGGAGCTCAAGCGCACGATCTGGCAGATGAGCGACGTCCAGGTGTTCGACGGCGGAGCGGACGAACAGGCCTCCACCCACGGCGACAACACGCTGTTTGCCCGCCAGGGCGTCTTCGTCCCCTGACCCGCACCACCGTCCTCGAGGTCCGTGCCGCGCCGGCGTCCGCCGGTCTGACCGGCTCGCTCGACGCCCCGGCACCGTCGGAGGAGCGCCCGGACTGGCTGCTCGACGTGCGCGGCTGGGCGATCGGCGCCGCGGGCAGCCGGGTCGGCGCCGTCGAGGGCCTCCACGACGGACAGCGGGTCTTCCGCGTGCCCCTCGACGTCGAGCGCCCCCGGACGGCCGCCGAGCACGGGCTGCCGCCGGACGAGCCGATCGGCTTCCACGCGCTGGTCGGGGCGCTGCGGCTTGCGCCGGAGTTCGAGCTCGAGGTGAGGGCCGTGCCGGAGCGCGGCGAGCCGCTCGCGCTCGGCACGATCGCCGGGCGGCGCGTCCCGCTTCGCTCGACCTTCGCGCCGCGGCGCGAGCCGGTCGCCGTGACGACGCTCGGCCGCACCGGGTCGATGCTCCTGATGCGGCTGCTGGCCGCGCACCCGGAGGTGATGGTCTACCGCCCGCACCGGTTCGAGCAGCGGATCGCCAGCTACTGGGGCGACGTGCTGCTCTCGCTCGCCGAGCCCTCGAGCTACATCCGGCAGGTGGCGCCGCCGCCGGACGTCGACGACCCCGCGTGGTGGCTCGGGAGCGGCGCGCCCGCGCCGTGGGGACTCCGCGACACTGCCGTCCAGGAGTGGCTCGGAGGGGATGCCGTGGAGTCGCTCGCGCCGGTCTTCCAGCAGCGCATCGAGGCGACCTACGACCGCATCGCGGCGACGACGGACGCGGGCGACGCGCCGTGGTTCGCGGAGAAGTTCAACCTGCGTGCGGCCGGTCTGATCAGGGAGCTGTATCCCGGGTCGCGGGAGCTCTTTCTCGTACGCGACTTCCGCGACATGGTCTGCTCGATCCTCTCCTTCAACAAGAAGCGCGGGGTGCAGGGCTTCGGGCGCGCGGAGGCGGGTTCGGACGCCGAGTACGTCGACTCGCTCGGAGGATGGGCGACGGCGCTCGTACGGGCATGGGAGCGCAGGCGCGAGTCGGCGCGGCTCGTCCGCTACGAGGATCTGGTGAGCGACCCGCAGCCCACGCTCGCCGCCGTGCTCGGTCATGTCGGCGTCGATGCCTCGCCGGCCACGGTCGCGAACATGCTCGAGGCGATGCGCGAGGAGCTGCCGGAGCTTGACGACCACCGGACCAGCGAAGACCCCGCAGCCTCGATCGGGCGCTGGCGGCGTGACCTCGCCCCCGACCTCGTGGCGGAGTGCGAGCGGGCGCTGGGGCCCGCGCTCGAGGCTTTCGGCTACCGATAGGCAGCCGCCGGCGGTCGTGCGCGGCTGCGGGCACGGATACCCTTTCCGCCAAGTGCTGTCGTCTGTGCCCTCCTCCCCCTCGACCCGCGTCAATGAACCGGCTGTCGCTCCGCAAGAGTGGCTTCGCGACGGCGATCCCCTGCTCGTGGACGCGCTCGTGCCCGATGCGCACCTCAACGCCGCGGTCGCCGGCATCAGAGGGCTCGGGTGGGCGGGGCTGCGCGTGCTCGCGGTCGGACCGACGTGGACGGCGCCGGGTCTGTGGTCGCGGCACTGCGCCGGGCGCGCGGTGTCCCCGAGCGTGATCGGCGATCCGGCCGGATACGCCGAGCGCCTGCGACAGCTGGCCGAGGAGTGCGGGCCCCTCGTGGTCTACCCCAGCCGCGAGGAGACGATCGACGTCATGGTCGCGGAGCGTTCCAAGTGGAGCGGCGTGATCCTGCCCTTCCCCGACGGTGACGTGCTCGATCGCGTGCGGCACAAGGGCCGGCTCGTCACCACGGCGCAGGAGTCCGGCGTCGCGACCGCGGAGACCCTCTTCCACGGCCCCGCCGGCGAGTTGCGTTCGATGCGCTTCGCGGACCCGGTGGTGGTGAAGCCCGCACGACCGGTGAGCCCGCTGAAGACCGCGCACCTGATCGAGGGGCCCGGCAAGCTCGAGCCGCTGCTGGAGCCGGTGCCCGACGACGAGCCGCTGCTCGTCCAGGAGTGGCTGAGCGGGCCGCTGACCTCGGTGGAGCTGGTGCTCGACCGCCAGGGGAAGGTCGTCGCCCGCTTCCAGCACGTCACCCAGCGCACCTGGCCGTCCGCCGCGGGATCGATCGCGCTTGCGACCAGCGTGGAGCCCGACGAGGCGCTCGTGCAACAGACCGCCGCGATGCTCAGCCGGACCGGCTACTGGGGCCTGGCGCAGGTCGACTTCGTCGAGACGCCGGCCGGCCACGTGCTGCTCGACGTGAACCCCCGCTTCTACCGCTGCCTGCCGCTCGCGATCGCGTGCGGGACCAACCTGCCCGCGCTCTGGCACGCGGTCACGGTCGGGCGGCCGGTGGGACCGCCCCAGCGCTATCGCACCGGCGTCACCTATCGCTGGCTCGAGGCCGATCTCGTGGCGGCCGCGCGCGGCGCCCCCGGCCGCCTGCTCGACCGCGCGCCGCGGCCGCACACGGGCGCGGCGTGGGCCGCGGGCGACCCCCTGCCCGGCTTCCTGCTCGGCGCGTGGGCCGTGCTGGACCGCGCCCTGCGCGTGCTCCACATGGGCCGGCGCACGCGGTAGTGGCCGCGCCCGGTCTGCGGGCGGAGGTCCATCGCGGGCCTCTGGACGCGCTGCTCCCGGATTGGCACGAGCTCTACCGGCGCGACCCCGAGGCGACTCCGTTCTCGTCGGCGGGCTGGGCGCGCGTGTGGTGGCCGCACTGGTCCGCGGACTCGCGTGCCTGGATCGTGACGGTGCGGCAGAACGGCGGGCTGGTCGGGCTGGCGCCGCTCGTCGCCGCCCGGCGCGGGCCGTTCCGCGTCCTCACCGAGCTCGGCCGCCCGCCCGGCAACTACTGGGGAGTCCTCGCCGTGCCCGCACTCCGCAGCGAGGTCGCCGCGACGATCGCCGCCGAGATCCGGATGCGCGCGGACGAATGGCATGCGCTCCTGCTCGGCGGGATGCGCGAGGGCTCGGCCTTCGAGGCGGCGCTGCGCGAAGCCGGCCTGCGGGTACGGGCACGCCGGCCCACCCCGTATCCGGGCATCGCGCTCCCCGGAACGTTCGACGAGTACCTCGCCGCCCTTCCCCGCAAGCGGCGGAAGGACCTGCGGCGCCACATGCGCAGGCTCGACGACGGCCGCCTCGAGCTGCGCGACGTGACCGACGCGCGCGAGCTGCGCGACGCGATCGACCGCTGGCAGGCGATCCGGGTGCGGTGGTGGGAGAGCCGCGACAAGAAGATGGACCCCGAGCACGCCAGCCCCCGCTTCCGCGACTTCGTCGCCGACGCCATGGTCGAGCTGGTGCCGCTGGGCCTGGCGCAGGTGTGGGAGTTCCGCCACGACGGCGAGGTGGTCGGAGTGGAGGTCAACCTCATGGACGACGACCGCTACTACTCGTGGATGGGTGCGTATGACCCTTCGGTCGCGAGCCTCGGCCTCGGCAAGCTCGCGATCGGGGAGAGCATCCGCGCGAGCATCGAGGCGGGCCGCTCCTACTACGACCTGATGGTCGGGGACGAGGAATACAAGTACTGGTACGGCGCCGAGGACCGCCACTGCCGCTGGATGATGGTCGGCAACGGACGCCCGGTGTCCCGGATCGCGCTCGCGGCCGGCGCGATCGCGGATCGGGTCCGGGGCCTGTAGACGGTTTGCCCCGCTCAGGGCTGGATCGGGACTTCCTGCTGCCCGTCCGTGGGCGGCGAGGTCCCGCCCGGCGCGACACCTTGCGCAGGCGGCTGCTGGTAGTCGCCGGTGCAGCGCTCCGACGGCGTCTCGCCGCCGCTGCAGTTGAGCCGGTTGTCCTTGCGCAGGTAGTTCCTGATCCGGTACTCGCCGACGATCTCCGGCTCCCCGAGCTTGCCGTCCTGAACGGGGACCCGCCAGTCCTCGCTCCAGACGTAGGCCTGCTTGCGCTTCGCGGTCGGCGTCGTGAACGTCTCGACGTGGCACTGGACCGAGTCACGGTTGGTCCCCGACGCGTTCGCCTGGTCAGGGGTCAGGCAGACCACCTTCGCCTCATAGGGGCCCGGAAGGTGGCGGTCCTTCGTCGAGTTCGCGATCCGCAGCGCAGCCTCCTCGATCTTGTCGCTGACAGCCGCCACGATCTCCGGGTCGTCGGCGGGCGCGGTGCTGCCGCCGTCGTCGCCGCCGCAGCCGATCGCCGTGAGCGCGATCGCGAGTGCCGCCGCCGTGAAAATCGATCTTTCGAAGAAACGCACCTGCAAACCTCGGGAAAGCAATTGGAGAGCGACTGTCGTGCGCGCGAACCCTACAGGGCAGTGGATGACGGAGTGTCACGTTAAGTTCCGGTTAACGCAATTTCACGCCCGCGCGCGAGGTTATTATGCGCCAACTCCGGCCACCCGCCGGACCTCAGGAAGCCAGACGGGCCCGGTCGGATCCGGGCAGGGGGAAAACCGAATTGAAGACCGCAGACGTGACGGCGTTCTCGCCTGAGGCCACGGACGAGCGTCTCGTCGTCGCGGCCCAGTCGGGAAGCCCCGAGGCCTTTGCCGCTCTCTTCCGTCGCTACCGTCCGGAGATCGCCCGCTACGCGGGTCGCACGATCGGCGACGACGCGCGGGCGGAGGACGTGGTGCAGGAGACGTTCCTCTCCGCTTTGCGGAGCATCCGCACGCTCGACCGGCCCGCCGGGTTCCGGCCATGGCTCTACCGGATCGCGCACAACGCCTGCGTCGACACGATGAGGCGCCGCGGACGCGGCGAGGAGGTGCTCTTCGACGCTTCCGGCATGGCGCCCGGCGAGGAGATCCGCCTCTTCAGGCAGGCGCCGTCGAGTCACGCCACGCTCGCGCAGAAGGAGGAGTTCAGGCATCTCCGCCAGGCGCTCGGGGACCTGCCGGAGCAGCAGGCCCAGATCCTTGTGATGCGCGAGCTCGAGGGCCTCAGCTACGAGGACATCGGGACGCGCCTGGGGATCTCGCACTCCGCGGTCGAGAGCCTGCTGTTCAGGGCCCGCCGCGGCCTGCGCGACGAGTATGGGGAGATCTCCACGGGCGAGCGGTGCCGCAAGATGCGCATGTTCATGGCGCAGGCCGTCGAGGGCGTCGGCCGCCGCCGCGACCGCCGTGCCCTGGTGCGTCACACCGAAGGCTGCGCCGTGTGTCGCCGGGACGCCTTCGTGATGGGCCTCGGCCCGATGGTGGACGACGAGCGCGGCGGCGTGCGCCGCGGCCTGTCGAAGGTTGCCGCGCTGCTTCCGCTCCCCGGCTTCCTGAACCGGCGCTCCGAGGAGACCGGGCAGCTCTCGTCGGGCGGAGGTGGCCTGTCCTTCGCCTCGCACGCCCAGGCCGCGATCAACCACGTGACCGTGTCCGCCGGCACGACCGTCGAGCACGCCGCGACCGCGATGCAGAAGGCCGCCGCGGTGGTCGCCGCGGCTGCTGTCGTGGGAGGCGGGGGCTTCGTCGCCAGCGAGACGCGCACCGTGCACCCCGTTTCGGCCCACGGCGCCGAGAAGCGGGTCGCCGAGGCTCCGGGATCCGGCGTCACCCCGGTGCATCCGGGGGCGGTCCTGACGTCGCCCTTGCCCTCGTCGATGACTCCGCCTGCGAGCAATCCTCCCGCCGCGGCATCCGGGACGACGACGTCGCCCGACACGTCGGCAGCAGCGCCTCCGGCGGAGCCGGGGCCGGCGAACGCCGGTGAGCCGGCATCGACCGGGGAGCCCGCCGCGGCTGAGAGCGCCGAACCGGCCCCCGAGTCGCTCACCTTCGACATCCCGGCGACGTCACCCGACCCGGCGCCGGAGGGGGCGGTCGCGGTCGAGGCACCCGCGGTCGAGACCCCGGTCGACGTCCCCCAGACCCAGCCGGAGCCGCCGGCGGAGCCGCCCGCCGCGGAGCAACCGCCGTCGACCGGCGGCTCGGGCCCGCCCGACGATCAGCCGGGTGCAGGCGACGACTCGGGCGGCTCGGGCCCGATCGAGTAGCCGAGCGCTCTAGCCGAAGACTCGCGAGCGGCGGCTTGCGAGGCGCTTGGCGCGCGAGCGGAAGATCTCCCCGGTCGCGAGCTTGGCCGCGGCAACGACCGCCTCGTCGAGCGCCAGACCCTGCCGCTCGAGCTCGTGGCAGTCGGCCCACGTGTGGTGCGAGTCCTGGGGCTGTATGACGGCGGGCAGGTCGCCGCCCGGCGGGTGCTCCATCAGGTAGAAGATCCGGCCGTCACGCATCTCGAGTGCCGCCGAGGTCCAGCGCACCGGATGGTCGGTGCGGTTGAAGACCTCGATGAACACCGCCCACCGGCCCGCTCCCTGCGAGTAGACGGGCAGCCCGAGGCGCGCCTCGACCTCGATGTTGCCCCGGCGCCGGCGCCGGAGCGTCCTCGCCGCCTGCCAGATCAGGCTCGCGAGCGCGAGCACTGCGGCGGCGATCGCCACCACCAGGGCGGTGTCGGCGTCGTCGGGTCCCACGACATCGACCGCCGCCGTCCCCGAGCACAGCGGCTCCACGCAGGCCGCAAGGCCGCCGACCGCGGACAGGCCGGCCTTCCCGCCGCGCGCGCCCCGGCGCTCGCGCGTGTCGAGCACCAGGTCGCCGTCGTCGTCGACGTCGAACCGTCCCGGGATCCCGTCGCGGTCCTGGTCGCGGCCGCCGCCGGACGGCCCGGCAGGGCGTGAGCGCACCCGGCCGAGTACGCCCGCCCCGATCGGCACTCCGGCACGTGCCCGCGCCGGCCGGCCACGTCCGAGCCGACGGGTCGAGACCTCGTGGCCCGCGCTCGCCCAGCCTTCGTGCACCCGCAGCGTCCCGAGCTTCGCTCCGGCACGCACGCGCACGACGGCGGTGCGGCCCCGGCGGCGCACGACGACCGGGCCCAGGTAGCGGCCCTTCGAGCCGAGCAGGTGGAGGGTGACGGTGCGGGCGGGCGGCACGAGCCTGAAATCACCCCGCACGTCGCGCACGGACCGGCTGCTTCCGTCGGAGGCGAGCGCCAGCAGCGTGTAGGAGGCGGCCACCCTGCCCTCGATCGCGGGGCGACGGGCGCCGGCGGCGGAGGGAGCGCACAGCACGAGGGCGAGCACGCACGCCGCCGCCACGCGGGCGCGCGTCCTGCGGCTCGGCTGTGCTCGGCAACTGCGCAAGGGACCCTGCGGTCGCATCGACGCGCGGGGCGGCACGCTTGACCTCGGCGCGCGGCGGTGAACGGGTGCTTGCCGGGTGCTAGCCGTGGATCAGCCTGTGATCCACTCGGGCTCGCGCCAGAAGATGCCTTCCTCCGTGGTGAGGTCCTTCGACATCAGCGGGGTGTAGTAGCGCGTTCCCTCGAAGAAGAAATGGGTCACCTGGCTCTTGCGCGTGCGCGTCGGGTCCTTCGCCGGCGAGCCGCCGTGCAGCAGGTTCGCGGACCAGATCAGCGCCTGCCCCTTCTTGATCAGCCCGTACTCGATCTCGAGGCCGGCCTCGGCCACGACCTTCTGCATGTGCTCCTCGTAGTGGAGGTACTGCGAGTAGTCGGCCTCGACCCCGACGTCCTGCATCGTGACCTCGGGCAGCTTCTGGCTGCCCGGGTAGTAGAAGAGCGGGCCGTTGTCCATGTCCATGTCCTCGAGCGCGACCCACACGCCCGCCATGAACCCGGGCGGCTTGGAGTTGAAGTGGATCGTGTCGGAGTGGGCGCGCTGCTGCGTCGGCATCTTGAAGCTGAGGGTCTGGAACGGGAGCGGCTTTCGCCCGTAGAGCTCCTCGAGGATGCCCAGCACGCGCGGCGCGGTCGCGATCGCCTTTATGTTCGCGCTGATCTTCCACGCGTCCATGATGCGGTGGGACGTGTAGAAGACGCCGTCGTCGCCCCAGACCTCGGCACCGGCCTCCTCCAGCAAGTGGGGCACGAAGTCCTCGACCGCGCCGTCGAAGACCTCCATCGGAAGACCCAGGTCCTCGATCACGAAAAAGCCGTCGCGGTCGAACTGCTCCCGCTGTTCGGCAGTCAACAGCTTGGTGTCCGCCCCCGCCTCCAGGTGGGCGGAGTATATGGCCTGCGCCGGGAAGCCCACTGCGAGGTTCTCCTCACAGGCACGAGTAGAGCGCGTCGACCAGGGCGCGGTTGCGCGGGTTCTGCCAGCGCGGACCGGAGCGGTTCATCACGTAGGCGAACGCGATCCCGGCGTCCGGGTCGGCGAACCCCAGTGAGCCGCCGGCCCCGAAATGACCGAAGCTCCGTGCGTTCGGGCCGAGCCGGCGCTCGGGTTGCGTGAGCTGAAAGCCGAGCCCGAAGCGCGAAGGGCGGCCGAGCACGAAGTCCGCGCCGGAAGAGTGCTCCGCGATCGCGTCCGCGAGGATGTCGGCGTCCAGCAGTCGCCCGCCGTTGAGCGCGTCGTAGATCTGGGCGACGGCCCTCGCGGTCGCATGGGAGTTGGCCGAGGGGATCTCCGCGGCCCGCCACGCACGCGTGTTCACGGTGCCGAGGCCGGACAGCCCCGGCGGGTTCAGGTACACGCGGCCCAGGAGGAACCGCCGCTCGTCGTCGACCGCGCCCGCGGCGGGAGATCCCGACGGCTCCGAGCCGAACGTGTACTCCGCGACGCGGTCGTCCTCGCGCGCGGCGAGGCCGAGGTGGAAGTCGGCACCCAGCGGTCCACTGACCTCGCGGCGCAGGAAGGAGCCGATCGACTCCCCGGCGACGCGGCGCACGATCTCGCCGACGAGGAACCCGAACGTGTTGACGTGGTAGCCGTGCGTGGTCCCCGGTCTCCACCAAGGCTCCTCGCGCGCGAGCGCGTCGACCATCAGCTCCCAGTCGTACCTCGCATCCTCGGGCAGCTCGCGGCGGACGGCCGGCAGGCCGGCGCGATGGGCAAGCAGCATGCGCACCGTGACGGCCTCCTTCCCCGCATCCGCGAACTCCGGCCAGTGACGCGACACCCGATCGCCGAGGTCGAGCCGCCCTCGCTGGCCCAGGATCAGCAGGCAGAGCGCGGCCATCGCCTTGCCCACCGAAAAGACGCCGACGAGCGTGTCGCGATGCCACGGGCGAGTGCACGCCTGGTCCATCCACCCGCCCCAGATGTCGACGACCGGGCTTCCCCCGACGATCACCGCGACCGCCGCGCCGCGCTCGCCGCGCACCGCGAAGTTCTCCGCGAGTGCGTCCTGCACTGCGGCGAAGCGCCGGTCGCACCGGCCCGTGAGACCAGCCGCTGCCAAGGCTCAGAAGCCGATCACGCTGCGGATGCCGTCCTGCGCCTCCATCAGCTCGAACCCGCGGTTGACGTCGTCGAGCGTCAGGCGGTGGGAGATGAACGCGTCGACGTCGATATCCCCGGCCATATACCGCTCGACGAGTTGGGGCACCTGGTCGCGGCCCTTCACCCCGCCGAACGACGAGCCGCAGACCCGCCTCCCGGTGATCAGGAGCCGAGGGACGATGTCGAGCGTCTCGCCCTTTCCCGCGACGCCGGCGACGGTGCACAGCCCCCACCCCATGCGCGCGGCCGCGACCGCCTGGGCCATCACGCCCACGTTGCCCGTGGCCTCGAACGTGTAGTCGGCGCCGAACCCGCCCGTCATGTCGAGGACCTGATCGACGGCGCCCTCGCCGCCGGCCAGCGTGTCCGTCGCGCCCTGCCCGCGCGCCAGCGCGAGCCTGCTCTCGGAGAGGTCCACGCACACGATCCGCTCGGCACCCTGCAGCCGGCAGCCCGCCACCGCGCCGAGCCCGACCATCCCCGCGCCGAACACGACGCAGGTGCTCCCCGGCTCGACCTTGGCCGTGAACATCGCGGCGCCGAGCCCGGTGGAGAGACCACACGCGAACAGGCAGGCGCGGTCCAGCGGAGCCTCGGGCATCACCTTGGCAAGGGCGATCTCGGGCAGCACGGCGTACTCCGCGAAGGTCGACGTTCCCATGAAGTGGCGGATCGGCTCGCCGTCGCGGGAGAGCCGCGTCGTCCCGTCGGGCAGGTAGCCGAGGTTCTGCTGCTCGCGGATCGCGAGGCAGAGGTTCGTGCGGGGGCTGCGGCAGTGGATGCACTCCCGGCACTGCGGGGAGAACATCGTCACGACGTGATCGCCGGGGCTCAGGGAGCGCACGTCGGGCCCGACACGCTCGACCACGCCCGCACCCTCGTGGCCCAGCACCGTGGGGGCGTACCCCGACGGGTCGGCGCCCGATGCGGTGTAGAGGTCCGTATGGCAGACGCCGCAGGCCTCGAGCCGCACGAGCACCTCTCCGGCATGCGGCTCCTCGAGGTCCACGTCCTGGACGCGGAGCGGCGTTCCGAACTCCTCGAGCACGGCCGCGCGGATCTGCATCGATACCCCCTCTCGTCGGTTGGATCAAGCCTATGCGGCCGCGCCCCCGGCCGGCACCGACCCTCGCCGTGGCCGATCCGAGCATCTAGACTCGACAAGGTGAGATGCAGGGGAGCAGCGCGGCTGGCGCTGGCCGGCTTGGTCGTGCTCGTCTTGGCGCCGGCATCGGCCCACGGCCAGCATTCCAAGGTGTCGCTGGAGTCGATCGGCCCGGGCGGCGGCAACGGCCCCCTGCCCGCGGACCTCGCCGCGCCGATCGACACCGACAACCGTCCCTATCTCTCCACCCCCGAGGCGCTCACCTCGGCCGACACGGACTCCTCGTTCGACCTCTATTCGCGCAGCGGCCCCAACACCACGCTTGCCAGCGTGGGCTCGCCGGGCGGCAACGGCGCCTATCCGGCCCTGTCCGGGCGCATCCGGGCCGGCGGCACGCGGCTCTTCTTCGTGACCGAAGAGCGGCTCAGGCCCGAGGACACCGACAACTCGCTGGACGTCTACATGCGCGAGGGAAGCGCGACGACCCTGGTGTCGACCGGGCCGGGCGCAGGCGCATTCGGAGCCTACGACAGCTTCTTCGCGGGCTCGTCCGCGGATGGGACGAGGGCGTTCTTCACGACGCGCGGCGCGCTCGTGGGGGCAGACAACGACCAGTCGTTCGACGTCTACGAGCGCGCCAGCGGCAACACGTCGCTCGTGTCCACCGGGCCGGCCGGCGGCAACGGGCCGTACGGCGCGGACGTGGCGGGGGTGACCGATGACGGAACCAGGGTCTTCTTCCATACCGCCGAGTCGCTGGTCGCGAGCGACACCGACACCGGCCAGGACGTCTACCAGCGCGCGGGGGGCACCACGACCCTCCTGTCGACCGGCCCCGACGGGGGCAACGCCGACTCGAACGCCACCTTCGACGGGAGCTCGCAGGACGGCACGAAGGTCTTCTTCCACACCGCCGAGTCCCTGCTCGCCGCCGACACCGATACGGGAACCGACATCTACGAACGCGAGAACGCGACCACGACGACGATTCACTCGATGAGTGCCGGCGGGGGCAAGAGCGGTGCGCCGGCGCTGTTCGCGGGCGCGTCGCAGGACGGCTCGAAGGTCTTCGTCGAAAGCGCAGAGAGGCTCCTGCCCTCTCCGACCGACCGGGACAGCGCGAACGACGTCTACATGAGCTCGGGCGGATCGCTCACGATGATCACCCCGGGAGGCAACGACACCGTCGCGACGAACGCGTACTTCGTCGGCGCGTCCACCGACGGCAGCCACGTCTTCTTTCGCTCGGAAGAACCGCTCACCGCCGGCGACGCCGACCAGTACCAGGACATATTCCAGTACCAGACCGGGTCCCTGAGCCGGCTCTCCCTGGGCCCGGCGGGCGGCAACGGCCAGGCGCACTCGTTATTCGGGGGCGCGTCCGATGACGGGACGCACGTGTACTTCCAGACCGCCGAGTCGCTCGACCCCGTGGACACGGACACCACGACCGACGTCTACGAGCGCTACGGCGGCGTGACATTCCTGCTGAGCACCGGCCCGGCCGGCGGCAGCGGCGCCTTCGACGCGAGCTTCAGGGCCGTCTCCGCCGACGGGCAGCGCGTCTTCTTCCGCACGGCGGAGTCGTTGGTGACCGCGGACAGCGACGGCGCGCCCGACGTGTACTCGGCCAACGTGCCGGGCACCGTCACGGTCGTGCTCGACGCTGTGCCAAACGACGCCCAGGACTTCGCCTTCCAGGCATCCGGGCTCGACGACGGCTTCGCGTTCTCGCCGCCGAACTTCGGGCCGACCAATTTCTCGCTGGACGACGACTCCGACGGCACCCTCCCGAATCAGAAGGACTTCACCGGCGTCACCCCGGGCGCCGGCTACTCCGTGAGCCAGACCGCTGCCACCGGATGGGACCCGACCTCCGCCACCTGCGACGACGGCAGCCCCGTGACCGCGATCGACGTGGGCGCGGGAGAGCACGTGACGTGCACCTTCACGAACACGCGGCAGACCGTCACGACCGGGTATCCGCGGCCCAAGGGAGCGACCCCGGTGCGGTTCTCGCTCGTGCCCGCCTTCCAGGAGTGCGTGGACCCGAACCGCATGCACGGGCCTTCGCTGTCGGTCGCCTCGTGCAACCCGCCGGCGCGCGAGCCGAGCGAGCTGACCGTGGGCACTCAGGATGCAAACGGCGTGGCACCGAATTTCACCGGCTCGGTGAAGTGGGACGCGATCCTCGGCATCCCCTCGACCCCCGCGGACGAGGCCGACGTGCGGCTCACCGCGAACCTCTCCGACGTGCGGCTCACGGCCGGCCTCGACGACTACGCCGGCGAGCTCCAGGGCATCGTGACGCTGCGCATCACCGACCGCGATGCGGGCGTGCCGATGACCACCGAGGACCTGCCGCTCGCCGCCACGGTGCCCTGCAATCCGACCGCGAGCACGAGCATCGGCTCGAGCTGCTCGCTGTCGACGACCGTGGACGCCATCCTGCCCGGCGCCGTGCCGGAGGGCCGGCGCACGGTCTGGCAACTGGAAGGCATGACCGTGATGGACGGCGGCAACGACGGACTTGCGTCGACCCAGCCCAACACCGCGTTCGCGCGGCCCGGGCTGTTCGTCCCGTAGGCGCTCGCGGAAGCGGTCAGCGCGCCGCCAACGCGTCCCTCAGCGCGGGGGCCCAGCGCAGGATCGCCTCGTCGTCGGCGCCGCTGCGCTCGGCCCGTGCGAGCCATTCGAAGTGCTCTGGCCCTGGAATGTCGCGGGGACGGCCGATCGCATGCATCCGCGCGCATTTCGCGACGTACTCCTCCTTCGACTTCCAGTGGTAGTGGTTGAGGCGTAGGCGCTCGACGGAGTCGGTCGCCGTCCGCGTGCCCCACATGGGGACGTGGTTCTCGTCGACTGCGGACAGGTACGGGTATTCGAAATGGTGCGCGCTCAGGCACCGCGTCACGCGTGTCGGGTCGGCGACCGTCTTCATGTTGATGTTGCCGTCGAAGTCGATCCTGCGGCGGAAGTTCTCGATCACGAGCCCCGGCGGGCGCGTCTCGTGCCCCGAGGTGGCGAACATCGCCCAGCGCAGCGCGACCGCGGGCCATTCCTCGAACTCGGAGAGCACGTCCGGGAGCGATGAGCTGCCGGGGGAGAACAGGAACTCGTCGAGATCGATGAACGCGATCCAGCGCGAGTCGTAGCGGTGCCACCGCAGGGCGTCGTCGTACGCGGCGATCTGACCGACCCGGCCGTCGAGGACCGGCCAGTCGCGCACCGTCACGAGCCCGTCGTCGATGTACGGGGCGAGCACGTCCATGTGGTCGTCCTCGCTGAAGTTGTTGTAGAGGAAGAAGCGCTCGACGCCCACCAGCCTGTGGAACTCGACCCACTCAGCGAGGTTGGACGCCTCGTCGCGGTAGATCGCGCAGACGGAGAGATAGGGCTTCGGGCTGGGCGTCCGCGACCGGTCCCCCGCCACGTAGCCGCGCTGCCTGTTCGCCGCCCAGAAGTCGGCCTGCGTCGCGGCCAGCTGGAGCAGGCTCTGAGTGTCGAGCATGTCGCACGCCTCCACCCCGGCAGCCCCGAGGCGATGCTGGACGTCGGCGGCGAAGGCCAGATGCCGCGCGAACTCCTCCGCAGGCGCGAACCTGAAGCTGGTCGCCAGGCCGAGCGTCCGCTCGACCAGGCTCCAGCGCTCCAGCTGGATCACCGGGACCGCCTCCGGGTCGCACCCGAACGCGAGCAGCGACCCGACGGCCAGCACGGCGGCGCGATCGGGATCGGGCTCCACGAGGTCCTCGGCGGGCGCCGCGAGCTGCGGCCGCTGCTCCGCCGCGGCGCCCAGAAAGGCCGCGAAGCGCTCGGCCGGCGTCGCCGCCTCGTCGAGGAAGCAACCCATCGCGCGGCCCAGCTCCTGCGTCGAGAAGCTCTTGACCCACCGCCTCGTCGAGCGATCGGTGAGGTCATAGCGGCGGCCGTTGAAGATGCCCGTGAAGACCGCTTCGAAGCGTTGCGTCCACGGGGCACCGGCGGCCGCGAGCTCGACGACCGCCCGCAGCTCCGCCGCGACCGCGAGCCGGTACCGGCGCTCCTCGGCATCGAACTCCGGCCGCGAGCGCGCCTGCCTGAGGTGCTCGAGCAGCCTCTCCCAACGCTCCTCATCCATCGGGGATCTGTCCGCCGCGTCGGACGTCGCGCGCGCTAGCCGGCACGGTCGGCGACGGGCACTTCGTAGCCGTAGTGGGCCGCCAGCTCCGCGACGATCGGAGCGATGCGGGCCCACGAGATCTTCTCGTTTCGATTGCGTCGATTGACGTCTCGCGGAACGCTGTCCAGCGCCTGAGCAGCCTGGCCTTCGGAGAGGTCGAGCTCCAGCAGCTCGGCGAGGCGCAGGAGCAGCGCGACGTCGAGATCCTCCAAGCGGTAGGTGATGTCGGCGTGCGCCTCCGCCCGCGTGTTCCAAATCCGCCACAACAGGGCGGCGCGGTCGGCTTGGCGGTCCGGTTCGTAGACCTCGGGAGCCTCGCGCTCGATGATGGTCGGGAAGGGCTTCTCGCGACGCTGCTCGGACAGGAACGCGATGCCGACGATCGAGCGGACGAACTCGAGCGGATTCCGGACCTGGTGCAGCACCACGGCATCATCGAGGGGCAGGAACGGAACGGCGAGGAACGACGAGTCGCCGTCGGCGCCGGTCCAGTCGACCGGCACGTTCCCCGCGGCCTGGCCGATTCCGAATACCTTCTCGTGGCCGCAGCGGACGCCGAGGGCACTGAAGAGGGCGGCAGTGTAAGCGGTGCCCGAACGCGGACAACCGGTGACCACGAAGCGCTTCATCGGGTTGTCGGTCGATGGCACCCGTCGGCGATGCGTGCGGCGCGATACGAGTTCAGCCAGCGGGCCACGATCGGCGGCAGTGTATAACGATGGCCGTGCGAGCGACGAGCCCAAAGGCGCGGTGTCTTCGCGGATGAACGACGCCAGATGGGCGCGAATGCTCGACTACCTGCGCCGTGCACGGTCGAGCGAGAACTTCGCTTCGAAGGAGCGCGTTTACAGGCTGGAGGCTGCAAAGGAGCTGCGCCGGATCCTGACGCTCGCAAGTGCAGGCGAGCCGTGGCTGGACCAGTTCCGCGCGATCACGACCAGCAACATCGCGGGCCGCCCCTACGACCTCACGGAGCGACCGCACCAGAGGTGGCTCCAAGTGCTCGCCGCACCGGAGGCATTCGGACGCGCCCTCGCTTGCTTTCTTGATCCGAGCCTGGGACCCGTCGAACGATTCGCCTCGTTCCTGCAGGCGGCCGCACAGGAGCGGCCGGCGCTGCTCGACCCTCCCGAGCTGCTGGCCAATCCGGACATCGGGCGAGACGACGCGGTGCTTGCGATCGGATCTCTGTTCAACTTCGCGTGCGCCCCGGAGGATCTTCCGATCGTCCGCCCGAAGGTCTTCGACCTGCTCGAGCAGGCTCTCGGGTACGAATGGACGTACCGGATCTCACTCGTCGAGCAGTACAGGCGGCACCTGGCGTTCGCCGAGGACGTCAGGGCCAGGCTCGAGGCGGTGGGCGTCGAGGTGCAGGACATGGTCGACGCACAGAGCCTGATCCAGGATGCGGGCGAGCACGCCGACTTCTGGACGGCTGACCCATGGAAGGGGCCGAGGGCGCTGGGCGACGGAGCGCCCTACCTCTCGATCTGCGCGATCTACCGCGACGAGGCCCCGTACCTGCGTGAGTGGATCGAGTTCCACCGGCTCGTGGGGGTAGAGCGATTCTTCCTGTACGACAACCTCAGCGAGGACGATCACCTCGACGTGCTCGCGCCCTATCTCGAGGACGGGGTCGTGACCGTCCGACCGTGGCCCGTCTTCGACCCGCAGGTACCTGCCTACAACGACTGCATCCGCTGGCATCGCTACGACTCGCGCTGGATCGCCTTCATCGATGTCGACGAATTCCTGTTCTCCCCGACGGGGCGACCCTTGCCCGAGGTGCTGGCCGACTACGAGGCCTGGCCGGGTGTGGCGGTCGCCTGGGTCATGTACGGGACGGGAGGCCATCGGACGAGACCGCAGGGCCTGGTGGTCGAGAACTACCTCCGCAGGATCGAGCAACCGGACCCCATCATGAACATGAAGAGCATCGTCGACCCCACGCGCGTCACGTCATACGTGAGTGGACACCATTGCGCCTACTCCTACATGTCGGCGGTGGATGAGAATCACTTCCCGGTCGACGGCCACACGCTGGTGCCGCCTTCCTTCGAGCGGCTCCGCTTGAACCATTACCACTACAAATCCGAAGAGGAGTTCGTTGCCAAGTTCGAGCGCTGGCGAGCGATCGGTCGGCGTCGCCACATCCCCACCGCCGCGGACCTCGAGCAGCTCAGGCAGAGGGAAGCGGACGAAGGCAAGACGGATGAGTCGATCCTGATGTTCTCGCCTGCGCTGCGAGCGGCGCTCGGCAGGTGACCGCCATGGGTGAGCCGGGCTACGACCGCGAATTCTTCGAGGGCTACCAGCAGACCGCGATCTATCAGGGCGTCAGAAGCAGCGCGGAGGTCGTGGTCCCATTGGTCGTGCAGCTGCTGCATCCCCGGTCGGTGGTCGACGTCGGCTGCGGTACGGGCACGTGGCTGAAGGTCTTCGAGGAGCAGGGCGTGAGCGACTTCTGTGGACTGGACGGAGACTACGTGGGTGAGGCTCTGGAGATCCCCACGGATCACTTCGTCCCGGCTGACCTGCGGACGGGAGTGACCCTCGATCGTCGCTTCGACCTGGCCTTGTCGCTCGAGGTGGCGGAGCACCTACCGGAGGACTCGGCCGCCGACTTCGTCCGGAGCCTCACGCGCCTCGCACCCGTCGTGTTGTTCTCCGCGGCGATTCCACATCAGGGCGGGATCGGGCACGTCAACGAGCAATGGCCCGACTACTGGCAGCAGCTCTTCCGCAAATGCAGCTTCGTGGCCGTGGATTGCGTTCGCCCGAAGATATGGCAGAACCCGAGCGTACGGGTGTGGTACGCGCAGAACTCGCTGCTGTTCGTCGAGCAAGCCCATCTCGAGACGCTGCCGGAGCTGAAACGCGAGTTCGAGTGCACCGAGGGCCGTCCGCTCTCGATCGTGCATCCGACCCTGTTCCACCGCGGATTGAGGCCTTGGAGCCATCTCGAGCGGCTGCAGCGCAGCAAGGAGAGAGGGATCGTCACCGAGGAGGAGTTTCAGGCAAAGAAGGCGGAGATCCTCGCTCGCCTCTGACGGCGTCCAGATAGCCGAATTCGGTCAAGGGCTCACGAAACGCGTCGGTCAGATGGGCGCGGAACGACTCGTCGCCCTCGCGCCGCCACCTTCCCACGGTCTCTTCGAGAGCCGGGGACGTCCCGTGTGACTCGAAGCGGGCCTCTCCCGAGCCGGCGCCCACGATCTGGTCGATCGTGCGCTCGGATGCGTCGATCTCGAGATAGCGGAAAAGGCCCTCGAGCGTCTCCACCGGGCGGAACACCAGGTCCTCGTAGCGAACGAGGTGTGCGCGGTCCCCGCGGTTCCGCCAGTCTGCCGTCAGACGCTGCGCGAGCCCCGGCATCACCTCGTCGATCAGCTTGCTGGTTCCGAGCGCGGTGCCCAGTGCCCGGGGCCCGTGGAACGAGATCCACGAGCATGCCATGTCGCGGAAGTCCCGGACCAGGAACACCTCCCTGACGTCGGGATAGAGCTCGGACACCGGCTCGGCCGGCCTCGGCCGCGACAGGAAGTTCTTCTCGGCGAAGTAGATGGGGTGCTGCTTGCCCTGCTCACGCGCTTCGATCGCGTACCAGTCCTCGATGTTGCGCATGCAGAAGGACGCGAGCCTCTCGACGTAGGTCCGCCCGAGCCATGCTCCGAGCTCGTGCTGGGAGGCTTCCACCAAGCCGTGGAACGGGATCGGCGACACGTGAGTGCTGTCGGGGTCGAACAGGTTCGCGCGCTCCGGATGGGCGGGGTCCGTAGGGTCGCAAAGGACCTTCAACATGTGGGCCCAGTACCGCGCGGGCCATCTCTCGTACGGGGGCACGTCGTGGATCACGATGCTCGGATGGGCAGCGAGCATCCCCATCAGCCAGGTCGTGCCCGTGCGGCCGAGTCCCGTCAGCATGATCGGGAGCAGGGTCGGCGCGAAGGACGCGCTCGGCCGTGCCCGCCGCCCCCGCAGCGACCCGATCGGGATGCGCTGCCCGTCCTCGAGGACTGCCCTGAGCTCGAGCTCGAAGTCCAGGCCCAGCCGCAGGGCGCCGAGAAGAGCGCGAAAGCCACACGGCGTGTCCTCGGGAACACCCGGAAGAGAGCGCGCGACCTCGGCTCGCGCGAACGTGATCGGGATCTCCTTCACGGCGATACCGTCCGAGAGCACCTCGACGGACCGCGCACGACCCTCACGCGCGATCACCGTCCCCGCCAGATCGAGGACGAACGCATCCATGGCACTGCCCGCCTGCGGTCGATGGAGCCGGGCGTGACGGAGTTCGTCCGGCAGCTCCCGCGGTGCCGAAACGCTCAGGATCTCCACGAGAGGCTCGGCCTCAGCGCGTGCACCGGATTCCATGGACTCAGTAGAACAGTTCGCGCCAGAAGTTGTCGTCGACCCGCAGGCGCTCGTAGACCTCGATGTCGAGGCGCGCGTTCTCGGCAGCGCGCTCCTCGCGCAGCTCGCGCCGCCTGCGACGAAGCTCCTGCTCGGTGCCGCGCAGCGCGGTCACGCGCTCCTGCACGTGCCGGCGGTCCACGCGCGTGAGCGGCTCCCGGAACCCGGCGCCGTGGTGGTAGACGAGATCGCCGTAGACGCCGAACAGCAGTGGGTGCAGATCGCGGCGGTTCGAGCGCAGCAACGGCGTCCACTCGATGCCGCGCTCCTCGAGCGTGCGCAGCAGGTTGGCGCCGACATCCGTCTCCCACACGCCCGTCGTGCTCTGCCACCGATGGCCCTCCGACCAGTCGCCCGCGATCTCCTGCCAGAACCCGACCGTAGTGACGCAGAAGCAGGGGTGCGGTTGCGGCGACCCCAGGTTCTCGGCCCGCCGTACCGCGGCCAGCGGCCGCTGGGCGAGCATCTGCGCGACAGGCTCCGCGAGCCGCGCCACCGGGAAGGCGTCGCCGTCGATGAACACGAGCACATCGCTCGGGTCGGCGCGCTCGGCGATCCGGTCCGCCAGCGAGTTGAGCTTCTCGGCGTGACTGAGCTGCTCGCTGCCGAGCACCAGATGGAATCGCCCCGCGTGGGCGGCGGCCGCCCCGTCGAGATAGGCGTACACCCGGTAAGGGGCCCCGAGGTGGCGCTCGAGGTAGCCGAGCTGCACGTCGACCCACCGGTCCGTCTCCCAATGCACCGTCGCGACGTGGAACACCCGATCGGCATTCTACGATCGCCCGTAGGCGGCCAAGCCTGTCCGTCCCAGAGCGCGCCCGACTGGATTCGAACCAGTGACCTTCGGTTTCGTAGCTCGCCAACGCCGTTCGGCCGGGTGCGTCGAAGTCCATTCTAAAGCGGAATCGGCGGGCGACCCTACCCCCGAGTGCGTCCGGATTCGGTGGCTTGCGTTGCCCCGGTGTTGCCCTACTCGGAGTCCTCGTCGCCCTCGGGGTCGTAGATGACCTCCGTCGCGGTCCGATTGGGATGGGGGTTGAGAGCGGCCTCCGGATTCGCCCGGACCTCAATCGAGCACCGTCAGCCCTGCTGCTCAGCCTCCCGCTCTCGACGGACCTTCGCGACATGCTCGGCCCAACGTTTCAACTTGTCCCGCGATGCCCTGCACGGAACTCACGGCGCCTTGGCCGGCCGAGAAGGCCGCGCCCAACTCGCTGCGGGCAGTGCGTGAGCGCCGCAGCCGAGCCGTCGAGCTTGACCAGTCCTCCTGGTCGCATGCCGGCTAGCGCTTCTCTCGCTTTGCGACAGGCAGCCAAACGGGTGGCTGAACTTCTCCTTGTCGTCCATGGCGATAGAGACGGGCGCGCGCCGGCGACACGGACAAGAAGCGAGCATCGGGCTGGTACATTCCTGATCCGCTGCGATCAGCGCTGGCCCGAGCGAGGAGGCGGATGCCGCAATCCGGTTTCGGAATCCTGGAGTCCCTACGTTCCGGAGGCCGAGTGCATGTCCTCGGCGCAGGACCCGTCGGCCTCATGTTGACGGCATTGCTCCAGCCGCTGAGTGGCCTCTCCGTGCATCTCTACGAGAAGCGTCGCGAATACACGCGCACCCGGATGGTTCGGCTCGCCTCGTACCTCGTCGCGGATTCGGCCGAGGGCTACCGTGCCGATCACTTCGATGGAGACAACGTCGAGGCCGTCTTCGATCCACCGGAGCTCGCGGAGGGCCTCGCGTTCAGACAGTCCATTCCCTCGGACCTGATGGCACTTCTTCGGGAATGGGAACTGGGGTTCTGCCCGCTCAACGCGATCGAGCGCTCCGTCAGCGATCTGATCGATTCACGCGGGTCGAATTCGGTGGAGCGCACCGCGGGCGCCGTAACGGCGGAGGACGCGATTGCGATGCTCGAGCCGGGAGACGTCCTGATCGATTGCACGGGCAGCAGGTCGCTGCTTCGAGATCACCTGGCACCCGGCTCCGGCGACGAGGACGGGCGGCGCGAACACGCTCAATTTCTTGTTCGAACACGCGCTCGTCATCACCTTCCTGTACGGCCAGACATATGCCTGTAACGAGTACTGCAAGTACTACAAGAATGTCGAGAACGCGCACTACAAGTTCATTCCTATGGTTCACCGCGTGTTCTACGACGGAAGTGTCAGCCACGTAACGGGCATCGTCAGCATCACCCCCGAGGAGTATGAGGCGATGCCGAAACAGTTCGACGGCGAGTGGCTTCGCAGCAACTTTCCGAGTGTCGCCCAGTCGATGGACCGCTTCATCGACAAGATCAAGCGGGAAACGAATGGCGAGCTCATCGGCGACCTTGAGATCATCCGGATACCCCTGAATCTCTACCGGGCTCGTAATGCGACCAGCCGTCAGTGGGCCACAGCGGGGCCGAGCAACCACCCGTTCGCCACCACGCCTGTGTTCCTGGTCGGCGATTCGGCCATTGGCTCTCCGTACTTTCAGTCGATTTCGCTCGGTTTCGAGTGTGCGATGTTCCTGGCGGGACTCATCGCGCAGCGTAACCTGCCACTCAAAGACATGCTCGATCGCTATGAGCTCTACATCTACAAGCAGTGGCTTCGCGTGTACATGCAAAGCAAGACGATCAAGACCAACAAGGATCTGTTCCAGTCCCTCGATGACCCGGTCGCGCTCCTGGACAAGCTGCACATTTATTAGCGGGAGTCAGACAACTCGGCCATGCCTACGGGCATTTCCGTCAACCGCAGGATGAAGGTGGTAACAGTGGCGCTTACAGTCGGCCAGCCCGTTTCCGATCACACCTTGCAGGCGTACCTTCGCGGCGAGCCCACCCCGATCGTGTTCCAGCTCTCGAGTCACCGCGGCAGTTGGGTCGTCCTGTTCTTCTACCCAGGTGACTTTACGTTCGTCTGTCCGACCGAGCTCGCGGCCTTCGCGAAACGCCACGCCGACTTCCTGCGCGAGGACGCGGTCCTGCTCGCGGCGAGCACGAACAGTTGCTTCAGCCACAAGGCATGGTTTGAGACGGATCCGCGTCTCGCCGAGGTCCGCTATCCGGTGATCGCCGACACGTCTCCACGAGCTGAGCCGTTCCTTCGACGTGCTGCTGGAGGACGGGGCCACGCATCGCGGCACCTTCATCATCGACCCGAACGGCGTGCTGTTGCACATGAGCGTGACCGAGCACGACGTCGGCCGAAGCGTCGACGAGGTGCTGCGGGTCTTGCGCGCCTTTCGCACCGGGGCGCTGTGCCCGGTCGACTGGACCCCAGGTGATGCGACGCTCACGGCCGAGGACGATTGGTTCGCGAAGGTGTTCCCCGACCTCGTCGGCCCGGAGCTCGACTCGCTCGGGGAGCAAGCCGAAAGGGTGTCATTCGCGGCTGGTGACACGATCGTCGCTGAGGGCGACCTCGCGGACCGCTTCTACGTCGTTGCGCAGGGGGAGGTCGAGATCAGCCGCCGTAGCCCCGAGGGCGACGAGGTCAAGCTCGCGACGCTCGGGCGGGGGCAGTCCTTCGGCGAGGTCGGGATCCTCGCCGAGACGCGAAGGACAGCGACCGTACGCGCGGTCGACGACGTCGAGCTGCTCGTCTTGAGCTGGCAGAAGTTCCAAGAGACGCTCGTGCAGTCGGATCGCGAGGGGCGTGATTTCTCCGAGATCGTCAAGGAACGGGTCGCGTCCGCGCCATGAGCCGCCTCGCGCGCGAGGTAGCCGTCTTCTGCCCTACCGGTGAAGCATGGCCGGCCGGCAGGTAACGGCCTCGCGCGAAGCCCGAAAAATGCCGGGACGGCTAGGGACGTTAGGCGCATCGGGGGCTCCGCACCGCTCCCCCTCCCCTTGGGGAAGCTCTTGGGATAGGTCGCGGCGCTGTCAGCGGGGCCCCAGCGTGCAGGCGATAGCACGGCGCTGCTCTTGATGATCCGGGCTGAGCGGCTCTGCACGCGGATTGCGAGGCCGCATCGCTGAGACTGCGGGATACTGCGCGGGCGATGTCGCAGGAGACGCGATCTCGAGGCGAGGCGCGTCTGCCGACGATGCGCTGCCGGGCGACGCGGACGCCGCCGCACTGAAGCGATTTCGGTCTATCTACGATGCTTGAAGCCCTGGGCTTGTCGGAGCAAGACGCTCACGCCGACTCCTGAGCCTCCAGAGCCACTCGACGGTCGCCACGCGGCCGTGCTCACATGCAAGGCAGGCTATCGGCCGGGAGCGGTTGACTTCCGGCCCGCCGCCGCCGCAGCGGAGCCCGGTGCGAAGAATCCCTCCCCCTCGATGCTGACGCGGGGAATGATTCGGTCGAGCCAGTGTGGGAACCACAGCGTCGCTCTGCCCGCGAGCGTGATCAGGGCGGGGACGAACAGGAGCACGACGATCGCGTCGATCGCAACGGCGGTGGCCAGGCCGAGGCCGAACTGCTTGATCGTCGGATCGTCGTTGAGGATGAAGCTCCCGAAGACGCTGATCATCACCAGCGCCGCCGCCCCGATGATGCGGCCGGAGTAGCCGAGGCCTTCGATCACCGTCCGCTTCGCCCCCTTGCCCTCCCGGAAGTGCTCCTGGATCTGGGTGAGCAGGAACACCTGGTAGTCGGTCGAGAGGCCGAACAGGATCGCGAACATGATCAGGGGCACGTAGCTCACGACCGGCGTCGCGCCGTCGAGGCCGACGATTCCGATGCCGTGGCCCTCCTGGAAGACGAGCGTGATGACTCCGTACGCCGCGCCCACCGAGACGAGGTTCATGACGGCCGCCTGCGCAGGGAGCAGGATGGAGCGGAAGCCGACCATCAGGATGAGGAAGCTGAGGGCCGCGACGACAAGGATGACCAGGACGAGCTTGCTGGTGATCTTGTCGGCCAGGTCGACATAGGCGGCGGTCTGGCCGCCGACGAACGCCTCCATCCCCTGGCCCGCGGTCGCTTTCGGGATCGTCTCGTCGCGCAGGCGCGAGACGAGGTCCTCGGTGTCGAGATCCGAGGGCGCGGTGGTCGGGATCAGCGTGTAGACAGCCGCGGTTCCCTTCGAGTTGGCGAGAGGTGGAGAGACCGACTTGACGCCCTTCGTCTTGGCGAGGTCGTTCTGGAGCGTCGTCAGACGCGGATCGCTTGCGGGCGAGTCGGCCTGCTTCTTCTCCTGGGAAAGCTGCTGGTTCTGCTGCTGGACCTGCGAGCTCGATTGAACCTGTTGCTGGGCCTGGCTCGGCGGGACGCCTTCGGCCTCGAGCTGCTCGATCTGCTGCTGCTCGCTTTGCTGTTGCTGCTGTTGCTTTTGCGTCACCTGCTGCTGCTTCTTTGCGTCGGGCTTGGCGGGCGTAGTCAGCTCCACCGCAATCAGGAACGGGCCGTTCGTGCCGGCCCCGAATCCCTTCGTGATCAGGTCGTAGGACTGCCGCGCCGTGGTGTCGGTCGGGTCCTCCCCCGTATCCGGCTGGCCGAGACGCAAGGAGAGGGTCGGTATCGAGAGCGCGAGCAACGCCGCGAGCACCACGGCCATCACCGGCCATGGGTGGTTCGTGACCCCGGTCGCCACCCTCGTCCAAAGCGGAGACTGGCCTGCTGCCCGGCGCTCACCGAACGGAAGTTGGAGCGAGCTGATGTGGTCTCCGAGCAGGCCGAAAAGGGCCGGCAGCAGGGTGAGCGAGGCCAGGATCGCGAAGACCACTGCGATCGCCGCCGTGTAGCCGAGTGTCGTCACCAGCGGGATTCCCGCGACGACCAGGGCCAGGAGCGAGATCGCGACGGTCCCGCCGGCGAACAGGACCGCTCCGCCCGCGGTGGCGATGGCACGGGCGATCGATTCCCTGACCTCCATCCCCTGCGCAACCTGCGCGCGGTGCTTGGTGACGATGAAGAGCGAGTAGTCGATCCCGACCGCGAGCCCGATCATCGTCGCCACGGTGGGCGCCGTGGTCGGCACGTCCGTTAGGTGACTGAGCAGCGTTATCACGCTCAGGCCACAGAGCAGGCCGAGCACGGCGGTGATGATCGGCAGGCCCATCGCGACCGCGGAGCCGAAGACGAGCAGCAGGATGATCACCGCGGCCAGAATGCCGATCTTGTCGCTGTTGCCCGAGTCGGCCTTGGAGAGCTCCTGCCCGACGTAGCCGCCCACGGCGGTCTGCAAGCCCACTTTCTCAGCTGGATCTGCAGCATTCAGAACCGCATTCGCTTCGCCGTCGGTGATGTTTCCCGAGCCGACGTCGAGCGTCACCGAGATGTAGCCGATCTTCTTGTCCTTGCTGAGCTGCGCGGCGCCCTCGGGGCTCAGCGGGCTCACGGCGGCGTTGACGTGAGCGGTCTTCTTCAGGTTGCTGACCGACGACGCGATCGCATTCGAGTACTTCGAGTCGGTCAGCTTCCCGGTGTCGGTCGCGACGACGAGCGGGTTCGTGCCGTACGCTTGGCTCGGGAAGCGCCCGCTGAGCAGGTCGCTCGCGTCCTGGCTACCGGTATCGGGCAGCGTGACGTTGTCGGTGGTCTCCGACCCGATTCCCTCCGCGGCCACGACGACGCCGACGATGAGCGCGACCCAGATGGGGATCACGACGAAGCGCCAGCGCGAGCAGAGGTGACCGAGCTTGTAGAGCAGACTCGTCATGTGCACCTTTCGTTCCAAGCGGGCGGAGCCCCCGGTCGGAACGTGATCTGCCGACGTTATCCGCTATTGCCATTTCCGGCTAGGGTCGCAAGGCAAGTGGGGAAACCGGTGCTCAATGGGCAAAGAGGCCCTCGAAGCCGCCGGGCTGTCGGACGGATGAAAGTCAAGACGCTCAAGCCGACTCCTGAGCCTGCGGGATACTGCGCGGGCGATGTCGCGGCAGATCAGTTGATCACGTCGTGGTTGGCAGCGCACCACGCCGCGATCAAGAGTCTCAACGAAGAGAGACAGGCTGCCTACGACGAGATCAAGGAGCAGGCTAAGGAACCCCAGCGCGTTGACGTGGTGGTGCCGGTGTCGCGCATCGAAATGACCTACGAGCTCAAGGGCGAGGAGAAGTTGCCCTTGCCTACCCGCGAGAAGCACGTCCTGTCTGACGAGCAGGGGCATTTCCCGATCGGCAAGCTTGGCGGCTGGGAGGTCACGGTGCTCGATACCGAGATCGGTAGGGCTGGGACCGTCGCCTGGTACCGGAACCCGTCGTCGGCGACTAAGGATGCCGTGCAGGTGCCGTGGCATGACGGCGAGCGGTGGCGGTCGATGCAGCCGGACTTCGTCTTCTTTGCGAAGAAGTCTGGCGGGGAACTCGCCCCCGCCATTGTGGACCCGCATGGGCACCACCTCACGGACGCGCTGGCGAAGCTTCGCGCCCTGGCTGACTTCGCCGAGGAGTACGGCGACAGCTTCTTGCGGATCGAGGCTGTAAGCAAGAACGACAAGGGCGACCTCGGGACGGCGCTCAAAGGCAAGCTGGTCATGCTCGACCTCCTTCACCCAAACGTCCGGGTTAGCGTCCGTGAGGAAGACAGCGCGGCCGCGGTTTACCGCGACGTTGGCATCGCGTACAAGTAGGCCCGACCGCCAGCACAGCCGCGCGATCTACCGGCCTCCGGGGTGTTGCCCAATCTGTTGCCCCCCCGACCGTTTTCGTACTAGGGGCGTCCCTCGCCGACAACGAAAACCCCGCCGTAGCGGGGCTGACGTAAGCGCGCCCGACTGGATTCGAACCAGTGACCTTCGGTTTCGTAGACCGACGCTCTATCCGGCTGAGCTACGGGCGCGTTCGCGTCATTCTAGAGAGGCGCCGGTTTCCTCATCCCCGCGCGTCGGTCCGCCCCGATGCCCCGCCCCGGGGTCTCTGGTCGGTGGTACGGTTGGCGATGATGGGGGGTCGAGTGAGAGCACGCTTGTTGCTGCTTGCGCTGTCGCTTGCTTCGCTTGCCCTCTGCGCCCCCGCCGCACACGCCGTGTCGGTGAGCATCACCGGACCGGCGGAGCATGTCTACAACTACGACACCCAGCGGTGCCAGGACTTCGACTGGCCCGACATTCCGGTGCGGGCATTCAGGGACTCGTTGAACCGCGTCCAGATCGTCACCGGGCAGGGCAGCATCTTCAACAACCGCTTGATCGGTCCCGACTTCGATCACCTGACCCGCGACTGCACGGTCCTGATGTCGAACTCGAACAATCCCCTGCCGTCGGAGTACGACGACGCCGAGTGGCTGTCCGGGATCTACACGCCGGACGGGCAGCAGGTCTACGCGCTGGTCCACAGCGAATACCACGGCTTCGTGCATCCCGGGTACTGCGGCGACGATTACATCGAGTGCCGCTTCAACACGATCACCTTCGCGCAGTCCTCGAACCGGGGCGACTCCTACACCCAGCCGGCGCCGCCGCAGCACCTGGTGGCCTCGATGCCCTACCGCTCCGTCCCCGGCGACGGCCGTTACGGCTACTTCTCGCCGAGCAACATCGTCGTGAAGGACGGCTGGTTCTACGACATGATCCTGGTCTCGGCGAAGTACCGGCGGCAGACCGGCGGAGTCTGCCTGATGCGGACGCAGAACCTCGCCGACCCGAAGTCCTGGCGCGCATGGGACGGCGAGGGCTTCAACGTCCGCTTCATCGACCCCTACCGGGACTCGGCTCGCTCGCTCAGCCGCCACGTGTGCCAGGTGCTGTCTCCCGAAGAGCTGGGCGAGCTCAACCGCAGCGTCGTGTGGAGCACGTCCCTGCAGAAATGGATCGTGACCGGGACGTCGACGGTCTACCAGCCCTCCTACGGCGAGTATGTCCGCGGCTTCTACTTCTCCACCTCGGATGACCTGATCCACTGGACCCCGCGGCAGCTGCTCATGCCCACCGAGACGCAGGCGACCTACCAATGCGGGGACCCCGACCCGGCGGTCTACCCGTCGTTCGTGGACCACGACAGCCCCGATCGCAACTTCTCGACGATCGATCAGACCGCATACGTGTACTTCGTGTCGACGCGCTACGAGAACTGCATCAGGACCTTCAAGTCCGACATCAAGCGGCTTCCCCTCGAGTTCGCGCCGTGAGACCCCGGATCGATATGCGCGGCGGCGTCCTCTCGGCAGCCCTGGCGGTCACCTTCCTCGCCGCGCTTGCAGGGACGGCGAGCGCGGGCCACAACACCGTCACGCAGGTCTCGCTCGGCTCGACCGGCGGCAACGCGGCGACTCCCACGCAGTGGGTCGGCGCATCGGCGGACGGCACCCGCGTGTTCCTGCGCACGGTCGAGCCGCTGACCGCGAGCGACACCGACATTCGCTTCGACGTGTACGAGCGCACGGCGGCGGGCACCACGGCGCATGTCTCCCTCGGTCCGGCGGGCGGGAACCTCGCCACCGCCAACGTCGAGTTCGAAGGCGCATCGGCCGACGGCACGCGGGTGTTCTTCAGCACCGTCGAGCCGCTGGTCGCCTCGGACACGGACGAATGCAACGTGGACGACCCGCTGCCGAACGGCTGCGGTGACGTCTACCAGTACGAGAACGGGGTTACGACCCTCGCGTCGGCGGGGGGCAACGGCGGGTTCTTCGCGAGGTTCGAGGGCACATCGGCGGACGGCACACGGGTGTTCTTCAGCACCCGCGAGCAGATGTCGGGAGCCGACACCGACACCACGCGCGACCTCTACGAGCGCGCCGGTGGGACGACCTCGCTGATCTCGGCCGGCGGCAACGGCAGCTTCGACCCCATCTTCCGCGGCGCCTCGGCGGACGGCACGCGCGTGTTCTTCACCACGTCGGAGTCGCTCGTCGCCGGCGACACCGACGCGTCCGGGGACGTCTACGAGCGCGCCGGCGGCGTCACGACCCGGCTGTCGACCGGGACGGCCGGCGGGAACGGCCCCAACGACGCGGCGTTCCGCGGCGCTTCCAGCGACGGGAGCCGGGTGTTCATGGAGACGAACGAGCAGCTCGTCGCCTCCGACACCGACAGCTCGATCGACGTCTACGAGCGCGCGAGTGGGGCCACCACCCTGCTGTCGACCGGCCCGGCCGGGGGCAACGGGTCGCCGGACGCGCTGCTGAAGGGATGGTCCGACGGCGGCTCGCGCGTCTTCTTCCAGACCGCCGAGCAGCTCACGGGCTCCGACAGCGACAGCGCCGTGGACGTGTACGAGCGCTCGAGCGGGACGACCACGCTCGTCTCGACCGGGCCGGCGGGCGGGAACGGCAACCAGGACGCGCTGCTCCAGGACGTCAGCGCGGACGGCGCCCGCGCCGTGATCGGCACGCTCGAAGGGCTCGTCGCGTCCGACACGGATGGACGATTCGACATCTACGAGCGCGCGGAGGGAACGACCTCGCTCGTCTCGACTGGGCCGGCGGGAGCCAACGGCAGCTTCGACGCCTTCTTCAGTGGAGCCTCGAAGGACGGCAGCCGGGTGTTCTTCGAGACGGGGGAGCAGCTCGCAAGCGACTCCGACGTGTTCCCGGACGTGTACGAGCGCACGGGCGGCACGACCACCAAGCTCTCGCAGGGCTCGCCGGACGCCAACGGCGCCCAGGCGGCGTTCTTCGTCGGCTCCTCGGAGGACGGGTCGCGGGTCTGGTATGCGTCCGCCGAGAAGCTCGTCTCGACCGACACCGACAGCGGGACCGACGTCTTCGAGATCCGCCAGCTCGCGACCTACCCGCGGCCCAAGGGCGCCACGCCGCTGAAAGTCGCGCTCGTCCCGGCGTTCGAGCCGTGCACCGCGCCGAACCGCCTCCATGGGCCGCCGACGCTCGGTCCCGGCGCCAACGACCCGTCGTGCAACCCTCCCGAACCCTCGTCCGCGCATCTCACGGTCGGGGCTCCCGACTCGAACGGCGCGCCCGCGAAGTCGTCCGGATTCGTACGCCTGGCGACGACCGTCGGCGATCCGGGCACTCCGGCGGACGAGGCCGACCTGAGGATCACTCTCGACCTCGTCGACGTCCGACGGCAGGGCAGCCTTGCCGACTACACCGGCGAGCTGCTCGCCACCATGCCGATGCGCCTGATCGACAAGTACAGCGGGTCCACCCCGGTCGACGCCGCCACCATGACCGACTTCACGGCGAGCTTCCCTGCGTCGTGCACCGCGACGGCCGACACCACCGTCGGCGCGTCGTGCGCCACATCGACCACCGCGGACGCGCTCGTCCCGGGCCTGGTGGTCGAGGGCGCCCGCGCGATCTGGCAGCTCGGCGCGATCGAGGTGCTCGACGGCGGCGCGGACGACATCGCGGCCACGTCGCCGAACACGCCGTTCATGCGCCAGGGGATCTTCGTCCCCTGAGCGCCGACCGGTATCGCACTACGCGCTTCAGCGGAGAGGGTGGGATTCGAACCCACGTGGGAAGTGTGAACCCCCCAAACCGCTTAGCAGGCGGCTGCCTTCAGCCTCTCGGCCACCTCTCCAAGCAGGCCGCCGTCGGCAGCCTCGCCGCATTGTAGGCGCGGGCCTCGGGGAAGCCGCGCCGCGGCTGCCCGAACCCGCCGGCTCACGCGTAGTGCACGCCCTCCTCGTCGGGCTCCTCGACCGTCGCTTCGCAGCTCGGGCAGTACCAGCGCGCCTCGAGCGCGGTCCCGCAGGTGTCGGTGCACGACCGGCTCGGCCTCCGAGTGCCGCGCGCCCCAGTCCGCGAGCAGCCGCAGGGCGCCGGCGAGCTCGCGCCCGGAGGCCGTCAGCTCGTAGACGTATCGCCGCGGGCGCTCGGAGTAGGGCTGCGCGACCACGAGCCCCTCCTGCTCCAGCCTGCGCAGCCGGCTGCTGAGGATGTTCGGCGCGATCCCGGCCGTCCGCTCCTGCAGCTCGTTGAACCGCATCGCGCCGGCGAGCAGGCCCTCCACGACGAGCAGCGTCCAGCGGTCGCCGACGGCCGCGAGCGCCGCGGCGAGCGGCGAGCGCTGCTCGTTGGCGTCCGCATCCGGCATCGGGCTCGATCCTAGCCCGCCGAGCGGCCCGCTCGGCGCCCTTGGTAGGGTGGTCACTTGCAACTTGCTAGTCACAGGGAGCACTCTACGGCATCCCCCTCGAGCATCACCGAGAAGAGGTAATCGATGAGCACCATCACCGACTTTCAAGAGGCGATCGAGCGGGCCGTCGCGCGGGTCGGCCCCGCCGTCGTCGGCTTCGGCGCGGGATGGGGTCGCGGCAGCGGCCTCGTGGTCGCGCCCGGGCGCATCCTCACCACGGCCCACAACCTGCGCTCGGAGGAGGTCACCGTCACCTTTCCCGATGGACGGCGCGAGAGCGGTCGCGTGACGGGGGTCGATCACGACCTCGACGTCGCCGCCGTTGCGGCCGAGACCGGCGAGGTCGAGCCGGTCGCGTGGGACCCCGCGGGCCCTGCTCCCGGCATCGGCACGGCCGTGATCGCATTCGGCAACCCCGGCGGGCGCGGACTGCGCGCGACCCCCGGGTTCGTCTCGGCCGCAGGGGCGGGAGATACGCGGGCCCGCGGGGTCGCACGATCGCCGGCTGCATCGAGCACACCGCTCCCCTCCCGCGCGGGTCCGGCGGCGGGCCGCTCGTCGACCTGGACGGGCGCCTGCTCGGGCTCAACGCGGTGCGGCTCGACGGCGGCCTGATCGTCGCGATCCCCGCCGCCGAGCGCCTCGCCGAGCGCGCGCAGCGACTCTGGAGCGGCGGCGGCGCGCGGCCCCCGCGCCTCGGCGTCGCGATCGCGCCGGCGCGCGTCGCGCGTCGCCTGCGGCGCGCCGTCGGCCTGCCCCCGCGCGACGGGCTGCTCGTCCGCTCGGTCGCGGACGGGAGCCCCGCCGCGGCGGCCGGCATCGAGCCCGGCGACCTGCTCGTCGCCGTGGCCGAGCGTGCCCTCGCGGGCGTCGACGACCTCTACGAGGCGCTCGACGCGATCGAGCCCGGCGCCGGCCTGACGCTGCGGGTCGTGCGCGGCACCGACGAGCGCGACGTCGCCGTGGCGTTCGACCGCGACGCGCAGGAGGCGGCGACATGACGGCCGCGGGGACAGCGGGCCGAGCCGCCGTCGACGGCCGCGGCCGCGACGAGGTCGAGCGCGACCTCGCGGCCCGCGAGGTCGAGGCGCTCGACGCGTACTCGCGCACGGTCGCGGGCGTCGCCGAGCGACTCGGCCCGTCGGTCGCGAACCTCAGGGTCACCCGCGTCACCCGCCGCGGGCGCATGCCGGCGGGCGCCGGCAGCGGGGTCGTGCTGACGCCCGACGGATTCGTGCTCACGTCCGCGCACGTGATCGCCGGGCGCGGCCGCCAGGGACGTGCCGCGTTCGTGGACGGCCGCGAGTCGCCGTTCGAGATCGTCGGCGCGGATGCGCTCTCCGACCTGGCCGTGGTGCGCACGCAGGCGCGGCGACCTGGTGCCCGCGACGCTCGGCGACGCCGAGCGCCTGCGGGTGGGCCAGCTGGTGGTCGCGATCGGCAACCCTCACGGCTTCGCGGGCTCCGTCACCGCCGGCGTGGTGTCGGCGCTCGGCCGCTCACTCCCGGCGCGGGAGGGCAGCACCGTGCGCATCATCGACAACGTGATCCAGACCGACGCCGCGCTCAACCCGGGCAACTCGGGAGGCGCGCTCGTGAACGGCCTCGGCGAGGTCGTCGGGGTCAACACGGCGGTCGCCGGCATCGGGCTCGGGCTCGCGGTCCCGATCAACCCGGCGACCCGCGGGATCGTGGCGACGCTGATGACCGACGGCCGCGTGCGCCGTGCCTACCTCGGGATCGCGGGCGGCCCGCGGCCCCTACCGCCCCGCGCACACGCGAAGCTGGGGCAACGCGCCGCGGTGGAGGTCGTCGAGGTCGTCGCGGACAGCCCGGCCGACCGCGCGGGGTTGCGGCCCGAGGACCTGATCGTGTCGCTGGCCGGCGCGCCGGTCACGGACGTGATGGACGTGCAGCGCCTGATGGGCGCCGAGCTGATCGGCAGGCCGGTCGAGGCGACCGTGGTGCGCGGCGGGCGGACGTTGACGCTCGAGGTGGTCCCGGTCGAGCTTCGCCAAGCCGCCTAACGGCTCTCTACGATGCCCGCCCGTGGGACGGGACGTCAGGTGGATCGAGGACATCGACGGCCTGCTCGGCATCGCCGCCGCCTGGGACGACCTCGCCGCGCTCGATCCGACGCCGTTCAGCCTCAGCGCCTGGTACGCGGCGTGGTGGGAGGGCTACGGCGGCGGGCGCACGATGCGCGTCTGCACGGTCTGGGACGCCGGCGAGCTGGTCGCGCTGCTGCCTCTCTGTGCCACGGGTGAGCGCCTCGAGACGATGACCAACGTCGAGAGCTGCGTCTGCCGCCCGCTCGCGCGTGACGGCGACGCGCTTCGCCGGGTCGCGGAGGCGGCCCTGCGCGAGCGCTACGGCCTGCTCGAGGTGAAGCGCCTGCCCGAGGGCGACGCGGGCATCGACGCGCTCTCCGACGCCGCGCGGACGGCGCGTCGCATGCACCTCGTGGAGCCGGACATCGTCTCCCCGATCGTCGACACGCGCGGCACGCTCGAGCAGTACAAGGCGGCCAGGAAGTCCAAGTGGCACAAGAACATGTGGAGGCTGTACCGCAAGCTGGTCCGCGACCACGGCGCGGAGCTGCGGCTGATCGAGCCGCCGTCCGACCTCGGCGCCGAGCTGACCGCGGGGTTCGAGGTGGAGTCGAGCGGCTGGAAGCGCCAGGAGGGCTCGGCGATCCTCTCCCGGCCCGAGAACGAGGCCTTCTACCGCCGCCTCGCGGAGCGCTTCGACGCGCGCGGGGAGCTGCGCATCTCCTCGGTCTGGATCGACGGGAAGATGGCCGCGTGGGACCTCGGCATCCTGCACGGCAACCGCCTCTACAGCCCGAAGAGCGGCTACCTCGAGGAGTTCAGGCCGCTGGCCCCGGGCCTCGTGCTGGAGCTGGCGACGATCGAGCGCTGCTTCGCCGACGGCATCGAGGCGCACGAGCTGCTCGGCTCCGACGAGGACTACAAGCTCCGCTTCTCCACGAGCGAGCGACGCCACCGGGTGTTCCGCGCATACCCGCGGCGGCCCGCGCCCGCGATGCACTACGCGTGGCGGCGATACGCGCCGCGCGCGCTGCGCGAGGCGCGCGCACGGCGGCGTGGGCCCGACGAGTGACGCAGGGACGCGTGCGCGACGCGGCCGCCGGGTGGTGCGGGCCGCGGGGCCGGAGTAGTGTGCACGCCGTGGAAGGCGGGCCGATACCTCAGGGCGGGGAGGGCGACACCGGCGTCAGGGCACAGCGCCGCCACCGCAGCGTCGACGAGCTGGGGAGGCACTTCGTCGGCGTGAGGCTGACGGCCTCCTCTCCCGACGCTCTGCTCCACGGCCTCGACGGGCTCGTCGAGGTGGTCCGGGCCGCGAAGCGGAACGCCGCCGAGGCGCGGGCCCAGGGCCAGTGGGACACCGTCGACGAGATCGAGCTCGTGGTCCCCGGCGAGACCATCAGGATGAGCGTCATGGAGTTCGCCGACTACGTCGATCGCCTGCGCCGCCGGACCGGCGGCGGGCGCCGCCGGGCGCGTCCGCTGGCCTGAGCCGGCGACCGGCGCGCGCATCCCTGACCGGGCGCTTTGCCGAGCCGCGGGAAGGTAGTAGGGTTGCCGCTCGGCCGCACTCCCGCCAGGCGGTAGCCGCGGCCGCGTGGATTCTGCACCAACGGGCTCGCTCCGCGGGCATCATGCGGCGCGCGCCGGAGACACCCGGATGCCCCGTCTTCCCTCCCTTCGGCCATCCATGCTCGGGATATTGGTCCCGGTCACGGCGCTGCTCGCGTTCGGCGGCCGCATGCGCGACGTCGGCGACGTCACGGGCCACGCGCGCTACCGCACGGTCGAGGAGGGCACGGGCGCGACGACCTTCGTCGGTGTGAGGGTCACGGCGACGTCCCCGGACGTCCTGCTGACGATCGTGGACACATTGGCGGAATGGGTGAAGGACGCCAAGCGCGACGCCGCGAAGGCGCGGGTGGGAGGCGAATGGGACGTGATCCACGACATCCAGCTCTGCCTGGGCAACGACGCGATGTACATGACGGCCGCCGAGTTCGCCGAGTACGTGCACGACCTGCGCTACCGCGAGCACGGCGTCAGCCCCCGCTCCATCACGGGACCGTAGGCCGACAGCGCAGGGGGAGGGATTCGACCCCCCCATGAGTGATTTCATGTCGAGAAGCTCTGACCGGCTCCGCTCACCAGGTGAAGGGCCACGACAGGCGCGGCCCACGACACCAGGAGGCCACCATGCCGAAGTACCTGCTCCTCAAGCACTACCGCGGCGGCCCGGAGCCGCACCGTCCCGTGCCCCCGATGGACCAGTGGGCCCCCGAGGACGTGGAGGCGCACATGGCCTTCCAGCATCACGTCAGCGAGCTGCTCGAGGAGAACGGCGAGTACGTCGACGCACAGGCACTCACGCCGGCGCGCACCTGGGTGCGCTACGGCGGCCCGGACGCCGCCCCCGTCACCACCGACGGCCCGCACCCCGAAACCAGCGACCTGGTCGCCGGCTGGTGGATCATCGACGTCGATTCGCACGAGCGTGCGGTCGAGCTCGCGGCCTACGTCTCCTCCGAGCCCGGCCCGGGCGGGGAGCCGCTGTACGAGTGGATCGACGTCCGGGAGGTCATGTGGGAGCGTCCTCGGACGACTGACGCGGCGTGATCGACGAGCCGGTGCGACGGCTGGACGAGGGCGCGCTGCGCGCCCTCGTCCCTCGGGTGCTCGCAGGCCTGGTCCGGCGGGGCGAGGACTTCGATGCCGCTGAGGACGCGCTGCAGGAGGCGCTGCTGGAGGCGCTGCGGGTGTGGCCCGAGCACCCGCCGCGCGACCCGCGCGCGTGGCTGGCGACGGTCGCGACCCGGCGGCTCGTCGACGCCCGCCGCAGCGAGGCCGCCCGCCACCGCCGCGAGGAGGCGACACACGCCGAGCCGCCGCCCGCCGCCACCGAGGAGGGCGACGACACTCTCTTCCTGCTCTTCTGCTGCTGCCACCCCGACCTCGCGCCCGCCTCCCAGGTGGCGCTGACCCTGCGCGCCGTCGGCGGCCTCACCACCCAAGAGATCGCCGACGCCTTCTACGTGCCGGAGGCGACGATGGCGCAGCGGATCAGCCGGGCCAAGCGCGCCCTGCGGGGGCGCCGCCTGGACCAGCCCGGTGACCTCGCCGTCGTGCTGCGCGTGCTCTACCTCGTCTACACGGCCGGCCACGCGGGCCGGGTGGACCTGGCGCGGCGAGGCGATCCGGCTCGCCCGCCAACTCACCCTCGCCACCGAGGAACCGGAGGCGCGCGGGCTGCTCGCGCTGATGCTCCTCAACCACGCCCGCCTCCCGGCGCGATTCGACTCAGAGGGTCGCATCGTCACGCTCGACCGGCAGGACCGCGGCCTGTGGGACACCCGCGAGATCGCCGAGGGCGTGCGCGTCCTGCAGTCGGCGCTGGCCGTTCAGCGCCCCGGCCGCTACCAGGTCGAGGCCGCCATCGCCGCCCTGCACGACGACGCGGCAAGCGCCGAGGAGACCGACTGGCCGCAGATCCTCGCCTGGTACGACGACCTCGTCGCCCTCACCGACGACCCGGTGCGCCAGGACCCCGCCGCGGTGCTCGGGCGCGCGGTCGCGGTCGGCCACGTCCTCGGCGCCGCCGCCGGGCTGCGCGAGACCGACCGGCTGCGCGAGGTGCTCGGCGAGCGGCACCGGTGGCACGCCGTCCGCGGCCACCTGCACGAGCTCAGCGGCGACCTCCCTGCCGCCGCCACGGCGTACGCGGATGCCGCCCGTCGGGCCACGGACGTCGCCGAGCGCGACCACCTGGTCCGTCAGGCCGCCCGCGCGGGCGCCTACCGTTGAGCGCATGACGATCCAACGCATGGATCACGTGGGCATCGTGGTCGACGACCTCGCGGCCGCGACGGCGTTCTTCGTCGAGCTCGGACTCGAGCTGCAGGGCGAGGGATCGGTCGAGGGCGGTTGGGTGGACCGCGTGGTGGGTCTCGAGGGCGTCCGGGCGGAGATCGCGATGTTGGAGACCCCTGATGGCCACGGACGGCTCGAGCTGTCGAAGTTTCACGCCCCGTCGGGCCGGGGCGGCGACCGGCACGCGCCGGCGAACACCCCGGGCATCCGCCATGTCACATTCGCAGTCGACGATATCGACGCCGCCGTCGCCGGCGTGCGAGCGCGCGGCGGGGAGCTCGTTGGCGAGGTGGAGCGCTACGAAGACCGCTATCGGCTCTGCTACGTCCGCGGCCCCGAGGGGATCATCGTCGAGCTGGCGGAGCAGATCGGCTGAGGGCTCCGAGTCCGCCACCGCCGGAGGTTTTCGAACCCCGAGGCTCGCGAGCGGATCAGGTGCCTGCATCGCACGATGCGCTCGCGCAAATCGGGCTACGACCAGAACTCGTCCCAGGCGTAGAGGTCGTGAAAGTGCTCCCGACCGTCGGTAACCCGGCCGTCCTTTAGCTGGAAGACAATGCAGTTGCCAACATCCAGGTGCTTGCCGTTTCGGTCCCCGGTGCTGCGCTGGATGCCGACCACGCGGTCTTCATCATCTGCAAGCAAGTGCTGCAGTTCGGCGCGGAAAGTGCCGCCTGTCTCCTGTCCTATGAGGCCGAAGTAGGCGAGGGTTGCGTCGCGGCCTTGGTAGTCCTTCGCCATGGAGCTCCGCCCCGGCAAGTGCCACGCGACACTCTCGTCGAAGATTTCGATGAGCGTGTTGATGTCGCCCTTGTTGAAGGCCTCGTAAGCGCGCCGCATGATCGCCGCGTTTTCCTCTGCTCCCATCGTTTCCTCCTGTTCGCCGCTGTCGTCCGGGCCGAACCTAACAGGCCGGAACCGCGGCGGGGCATGCGCTTGCTTAAAGCGGAGGGGGAGGGATTCGAACCCCCGGGACGCCTCACGGCGCCCAACGGTTTTCAAGACCGCCGCATTCGTCCGCTCTGCCACCCCTCCTGGGCTCCGGCCGCCGCGCGGACGGCCGCAGGCCTCAAGAATAGGCGTGCCGTCCCTGCAAGAAATCGTGGACGGGCCGGGCAGAAACTGCTTCTATGAGAGGTGGTTGCCGATAGAAGAAGCGTGCAACCGACCTTCCGCCGAGCACGACCCTCCCTCGAACCTCCGGGCGCCGCGGCGTTGAGGGCTATCCTTTGCTGGCCCCGGGGCACCTCCGAACGGAATTGATCGACTCCATCCAGACACAGACCGACTGGCTGGTCCCGTCGGGCGAGCAGCAGGGACTGCGCCGCTATATCCAGACCATCAGGGAGCGGTTCAAGCTAATCGTCCTGACGGTGCTCGTCACGACGCTTGCCGCCGTGCTCTACGTGGGCACCGCCGAGAAGACCTACGAGGCCGCCGCGCGGATCCTCGTCACGCCCGTGCCCCGGGACAACGTGACGCTCACCGGGCTCAGCCCGATCACCGCGTCCAGCGACCCCACGCGCGACGTCTCGACGGCCTCCAGCCTCGTGACCACGATCGACGTGGCGCGGCGCGCGAAGGAGAACCTCCAGACCGACCGCAGCGCCCGCTCGCTCCTCAAGGACGTGATCGCGGAGCCGCTCGCCCAGAGCAACCTCGTGATCGTGACCGCCAAGGGGCCGAGCGCGTCGTCGGCACAGAACCTCGCGAACACGTTCGCCGACGCCGCCATCGAGGACCGCACGGAGAAGTTCAACGAGGCGGTCGACAGGCGCATCAAGGCGCTCGAGCCACGCGTCAGCACCATCAAGGAGCTGCCCGGCCAGGCCGCCGACCCGCTGCGCCAGCAGCTCAGCGAGCTGCGCACCCTGCGCGCGGGCGGTGACCCGACGATGCGCGTGGACACCCGCGCCGACAAGCCGACGTCGCCCTCGTGGCCGAAGCGCAAGCTCAGCATCTTCGCCGGCATCATCGCCGGCCTCGTGCTCGGCATCGGGGGAGCGTTCGCGGCGCAGACGCTCGACCCCAGGCTGCGCCGCGAGGAGCAGCTGCGCGCGCTCTACCGGCTTCCCGTGCTCGCCCGCATCCCGGAGGAGAGCCGCGGCCGCGCCCGCGAGGTCGTCGCGCCGCACCAGCTCTCTCCCGCCGGCGTCGAGGCGTTCAGGACCCTGCGCGCGACGCTCACGGCGCCCCGCCGCGAGGGCGGCCGCACACGCGCCGTGATGATCACCGGGGCCGGCCCCGCGGAGGGCAAGACGACCACCGCGCTCAACCTCGCGGCATCGTTCGCGCTCGCGGGCAAGCGCGTGATCCTGATCGAGGCGGACCTGCGCCGGCCCGAAGATCGGCGGCGCCCTGCGCGTGCGCGCGACACGCGGGATCGCGAGCGTGCTGATCGACGGGCTTCCCCTGAACGAGGCGCTGCTCACCACCGAGGCCTACGGCGAGAACCTCAAGCTGCTGCTCGTGGACCGCGCGGGCGAGTGGATGGCGGACCAGTTCTCGCTTCCCGCCGCCCAGGACCTCGTCGAGGACGCCAAGGACATGGCCGACATCGTGATCATCGACTCGCCGCCGCTGACCGAGGTGATCGACGCCCTTCCGCTCGTGCAGATGACCGACGACGTCGTCGTGGTCGTGCGGCTCGGGCGCACCCACATCAACAAGCTCACGCGCCTCGGCGAGCTGCTCGGCCAGTACAACATCAAGCCCGCGGGCTTCGCGCTGGTCGGCGTCAGCCCGACGAGCGAGTACGGCTACTACACCGAGCGCCCAGTGCGGATGCCGGAGGAGACCCGGCCCGCCGCGCTCTCGCGCTGAGTCTCACCATGGCCTCGCTTCGCGGAGTGCCGGCCGGCGTGATCCGAGCGGGCACCTTCAGCTCGCCGATCCGGTTCCGCGGCGTCCCCGACCTCCCGGACAAGGCCTGGTACCTGATCCTGTTCGGGCTCGCGCTGCTGATGGGCGTGGTCGCGGGCATCAACCCGAAGTACGCGATCGCCGGCGCGTTCGGGCTCGCGTTCGTCGCCGTCGTGCTGGTCAACCTCACCATCGGGCTGTGCCTGTTCGCGTACCTGTCGTTCCTCGAGTTGCTGCTCGTCACCAGCGACCGGTCGTTCAGCTTCCTGAAGGTCGCGGGGTTCCTGCTGCTGTTCTCCTGGATCGCCACGATCTCGACGCGCAACGACAAGGACACCAACTTCATCCAGGCGTTCCCGAAGTTCACCTACGTGATGGTCCTGTTCCTCGGTCTCGCGCTGCTCAGCTCCTACTGGGCCGAGGCGCCGGGCCGCGCGATCGACACGTCGTGGCGCTACCTGCAGAACATGCTGCTCTTCCTGATCGTCTACACGGCGATCCGTGAGCCCAAGCACGTCACCTGGCTGGCTTGGGCGTGGCTCGCCGGCGCGACCTGCGCGACGGTCCCGGCGATCCTCAACCCGCCGACCTACGAGGACGACCTCACCGTGCGCATCTCGGGCACGATCGGGGACCCCAACGAGCTTGCCGCGCTGCTCGTGGCCGGGACCGCGTTCGCGGTCGTCCTGAGCGTCGTGTCGAAGAAGAACCCGCCCCTGCGGATCGCGGCGATCGCGGCGGCGTTCCTCTTCCTGTTCGGGATCTTCTACACCGTCTCGCGCGGCGGCCTGATCGCATTGTGCGTCGCCGGGGTCGCAGCCTGCCTGATGACCGGTCGCTACCGCGTCCAGGCCACGATCGTCGCGGTCCTCACGAGCCTCTTCGTCGTGATCTACTTCGCCTCGTTCGCGGGCGTCGACGCCCGCGACCGGATCACGACCGTCCAGGGCGGCAGCGGACGCACGGACATCTGGAAGGTCGGATGGCGGATGGTCGAGGACAAGCCGATCCTCGGGATCGGCTCGGGGAACTTCAACGTCTCCTCGATCCACTACCTGCTCGTCTCGCCCGGCGCGATCGAGCGCGACGAGTTCATCATCGACACGCCGAAGGTCGCGCACAACTCCTATCTCCAGGTGCTCGCCGAGCTCGGCATCGTCGGGCTCACCCTCTTCCTGTCGATCATCGGCTTCTCGATCGTGTGCTCGCTGCGGGCGGCGCGCTGGTTCGGCCGCGCCGGGGACTTGCCCATGGAGATCGTCGCGCGGGGGGCGGTCATCGCCCTCGTCGGGATCCTCGCCGCCGACTTCTTCATCACCGAGCAGTACGGCAAGCAGCTCTGGCTGCTGCTCGGCCTCGGGCCCGGCGATCTACGGCGTCGCGCGGCGCACCTACCCCGAGGCCGCCGAGGAACGGCCCGAACCGGAGCCGGCGCGCGCGCTGCGCCCGGTGCCCGCGCACGCCGCGGCCGCGCGAGGCCGATGAGACCGATCTCCCGGATGATCGGGGCGCTGGACCGCGCCGGGCGCCCGGGCCGCGAGCTGGGCGTGCGGCTCGACCTGCTGCGCTCCACCGGCCTGCGCTACGCGCTCCAGCGCCGCCGCGAGGAGGAGCGCCTCACGGCGCTCGCGAGCGACCCTCGCAAGTCGGCCTACCGCGTGATCTGGCAGGAGGCGGCCGACGAGCTCGGCGCGGAGCTGTCGGTCATATCGGGCGAGTTCTTCGAGATCCGCGACGACGGAGCGCGGGCGCGCGTCTGGCGGCACTGGGTGTCGCTCGACGACGCCGTCACGCTGCAAGCTCGCGCTGGACAAGATGGCCGTGCACGAGATCCTCGCGCGGGCCGGCCTGCCGCTGCCCGAGCACCACGAGTTCGACGCGTCGAAGCTCGAGGGCGCGCTCGAGTTCCTCGCGCGCGCGGACGGGCCGTGCGTCGTGAAGCCCACGGGCGGGGCCTCCGGGTCGGGTGCGACCACGGGCGTGCGGACCCCGGAGCAGCTGCTGCGCGCGCGCCTGCGCGCGGCCCGCATCGGGAGGCGGCTCCTGATCGAGCGCCAGGCCGAGGGCGACATGTACCGGTTCCTGTTCTGCGACGGCGAGTTCCTCGATGCGGTGCGCCGCCGGCCGCCGCGCGTGACCGGCGACGGCCGCTCGACGATCCGCGAGCTGATCGGCGCCGAGAACGCCTCCCGGCTCGACCCCGCCCACCCCGTCTCGATGCCGATCCTGCGCGTCGACCTGGACTGCCTGTTCTCCCTCGAGGCCCGCGGCCTGTCGCTGCGGTCGGTCCTGCCCGCCGGGGAAACCGTCGCCGTGAAGACGGTCACGAGCCAGAACCGGATCTCCGACAACGAGACGGTGCGGGAGCCGATCGCCCCCGAGCTGGTGGAGGAGGCGCGCCTCGCCGCCACGCAAGTCGGGGTGCGGCTTGCCGGCGTGGACTTAATAACTCCCGATCTGAGCCGATCTTTAAGAGAGTCAGGCGGCGTGATAATCGAGGTAAACGGGACCCCAGGTCTTCATTACCATTACCAGGTCGCCGACGAAGTAAATGCCACCCGCGTAGCGGTCCCCATCCTCCGGAGGCTGCTCGAAGAGTCAAGGAGAGAACTCCACCATGAAGGTGTTTGACTTCGACCCCGCCGACTACAGCGACCACTTCGCCAAGCACGGCTGGGTCCACATCAAGAACGGCCAGAGCGCCGAGTTCCACCAGGCGCTGAAGGACTTCGTCGATCGGGAGTTCGGCTCCCACAAGGTCGAGGGCGCCACGATCGGCGGACAGAAGCAGCAGGCCCTCTACGAGTTCCCGAAGGAGACCGACTTCCCCGGCGAGCTGTTCGACTCCGTGTCGTCCGTCTGCGACCTCAACAGGGAGACGATGACCCTGTCGGAGCGGCACATCAAGGCCTACAACGACGACGTGCCGGCCGAGCCGCCGCCCCACAAGGACCGGTTCGCCTCGCAGATCTCGATGGGCCTGTCGATCACGATCCCGGAGAACTCCTACCTGGTCCTGTACCCGTTCACGGACCGGGGCCGCACCCCGTTCAACATCTCCACGCACATGCGCAAGGAGCTGCCGCTCGAGGAGCGCCCCGAGAACATCGTGAAGGGCGCGGAGCGGGTCGAGATCCACGACGCCGGCGGCGACGTGGTGATGTTCGAGGGCTCCGCGATCTGGCACGTGCGCCACAACGCGTCCAACGCCCGCAACCTGTACCTGAAGCTGAACGACTTCAACTCCGACCCGCTCGGCGAGGACCCCTCGACCGACCATCGGCGGAACGAGACGATGAAGCTGGTGCAGAGCGGCAACGGCGAGCTCGTGCAGGCGCGGCCGGTGCTGGCGCGCCGGTTCGAGTCGGTCACCGAGCAGTACTCGCGCCTGTGGGACCACACGCGCGTGGCCGAGGTGTGGGACAACCCGCCGGTGCCGCTGGAGGACGTCGACGTGAAGGTCCTCCAGAGCCTCAACGGCCAGTCCGTGCAGGGCGTCGCCGAGAAGCTGTCGAACGACGGCGTCGGCGCCGACCAGGTCCAGGCCGCGGTCAAGCGCCTCGCCGAGCGCGGCGTGCTCGACCTGATCTGAGCTGAATAGGACGGAATTCGCTTAGCCGCGAATTCCGGGAGCTCCGCACTTCGCTTAGCCGCGAATTCCGGGAGTTCCGACTCTTCCATCGAGCAGTTCCGGCCGGTCCGGGGCGCCAGCCTTCGGACCGGCCGGGTGGCTTCCCGGCGGCGGCCGGTGCGGCTAGAAGTCGCGCTGGGCGCGGCGGCGGCCGAGCAGGCCGCGCAGGCGGCTCACGATGCGCAGGTTGTGCGCGATCGCGGGGCGCGGGTCCCTGATGCTCGCGACCGGGTAATGGTGGCGGCGCCCGACGATGGTGCGTGCCCAATGCCGGAACGAGATCTGCCCGTGGCGGCGGTACGCGAGAAATGCCCGGATGTCGCGCATCGGATACCACATCGTCAGATCGGTCTTGTAGCCCTCGATCCGCGGCAGCGGCCGGTCCATCAGCTTGTTGTAGACGAACAGCGGCAGGTCGGCGCCGGCGGCGCGCAGCAGGCCGGTGGCCGCGGTGAAGCGGTGGTTGCACTCGATCAGCTTCAGGCGGCCGTCGCGGGCATCGCGCTTGAACTCGACGTTCGCGAGGCCGCGCACGCCCACGCCCTCGAAGAACCGCAGCCCGATCTCGGCCGCTTCCGGGTTCCAGTCGGTCGCGTGGAAGCAGCCGGACCCGAACCAGATCGGGTACTGGCGCAGCTTGCGCTTCGTGAGGTGCAGCAGCGGCTGCCCGTCCTCGTCGATGTAGCTGTAGTAGGAGAAGAACTGGTCGTCGCCGCCGGGGATGATCTCGGTCGCGATCATCTCGACGCCGAGGCTGATCGTCCGTGACAGCGCATTGCGCATCTCCTCGTCGGAGTTCACGACGAACGCCTTCATCCCGGGGAAGTGACGGACGAACTCGTGGGAGTGGACCCCCTTGAGCGCACAGGGATAGGCGACCCGCTCGAGCGCGACGGCCATGTCCTCCTCGCTGTTGACCGTGAAGCTGAAAGGCGCCTCGATGCCCAGCTCCGCGCACAGCCTGTACGTCTCGTGCTTGTCGAGCATCGCGAGCAGCACGTCGTCGTCGGCCTCGAACGGCACGAGGCCGAGGTCGAGCAGCATCTCGCGGTTCCGCGCGATCAGGTCGAGGCCCTCGTCCTCGCAGGGGAGGATCACGGACCCGACGGGCGCGCTGCGCAGCCACTCGAGCCAGCGCTCCTGCATCCCGGGCTCACGGCCGAGCGTCACGAAGGACGTGCAGCGGCGGGAATAGCGCACCGGGTCCGTCTCGGTGCCCAGCGCAAACACGGGGATCCCGGCGTCGCCGAGGCTCCGCGCCACCGGCAGCGCCGTGCCCCCGCCGCCCAGGATGATCGCGGGCGGGCTGTCCGTCGTCAGCAGGGGATTGCGGCGCGGACGCGCACGGCCGATATGTCTCGGTGCAACCTTGGCCATGCGCGTTCCTTCGCCTCGTACTCCCCGCTTCCTCGTCCTTGAGACCGCAGGCGCGGTCGGTCCTAGTGCTTCGCCGGCTGACGAACCTCGACTCCGCTCGCCTCGAGCATCGCGTCGACCCAGTCGTTGTTGAAGTTGCCACGCGCCACGGCGGACACGTAGTCCGACTCCTTCGCCGCCTTCGAGTCGAGCCGCATCAGCAGCTCGTCCGAGATGTCGCGCGGCACGACCACGACTCCGTTCAGGTCCGCGACGACCACGTCGCCCGGGTTGACGACGATGCCGCCACAGGAGATCGGGTGCCCGATCTCGCCCGGGCCACGGTGCAGCGGGCCCTTCGGGGTGACGTCGCGCGCGAACACGGGGAAATCGCCGAGCCGCCGGATCGCCGGCAGGTCGCGGATCAGACCGTCCACGATGAAGCCCGCGATGCCGCGGTGACGCGCCTTCGTGCAGACGAGGTCACCGAGGACCGCCGTCAGCGACGAGGAGCTCGTGTCGACCACGATCACGTCACCCGGCTGGGCGACGTCGAGCGCCTTGTGGACCATCAGGTTGTCGCCGGGGTACACCTTCACGGTGCACGCCGGACCGACCAGCCGCAGGTCCGGGTCCGTCATGTTCCGGATCTCCGGCTCCATCGCGTAGAGCCTGTTCATGAGGTCCGAGATGTCCGGCGTCTCGTGCCGGCCGAGGCCCGAGACCGTCTCGGGGTCGGGGCGCTCGATCTCGTATCGCAGCCGAAATCCCGGCCCTGGGTGCATCTCGGCTGACTGCGGCTTTCCAACCATGTGAAACCTCCGTCGATAGACGCCTACGCGTCTTAACGTCGCCATCGGGTGTCCGGCACTTGAGCTTGCCGGTCGCAGGCGGTCAGCTCCCTGCGACCTGACCTGCGGCGTTGCCATCCTTGCGCAGTCCAGAGTAGAGGATCCGCCCGCAGTCGGCCTTACTTTTTGTCCATGCCGCACCGCGTCACACTGATCCCCGGCGACGGCATCGGGCCGGAGCTGTGCGAGGCGGCGCGAAGCGCGCTCGAGGCCACCGGGGTCGAGTTCGACTGGGACGTCCGGGCGCTCGGCGCGGAGTCCTACGCCGCCGAGGGCCCCGCGGTGCTCGAAGCGGCGATCGCCTCGGTCCGTGAGCGCGGGGTCGCGCTCAAGGGACCGACCTCGACGCCCGCCGTGAAGGGGTTCCGCTCGATCAACATCGCGCTGCGCAACGAGCTCGAGCTGTACGCCGGGATCCGGCCGTGCAAGCACTATCCGGGCGCGCCGACCCCCTTTCCGGGCACGGACGTCGTGGTGGTGCGCATGAACCAGGAGGACCTGTACGCGGGCATCGAGTACGCCTACGACGAGCAGGATGCCGCGCGCCTGCGCGAGTTCGTGCGCGAAACGCGCGGCGTCGAGCTCTCGCAGGACACCGGGATCTCGCTGAAGCCGCTCTCGGGCCCGGCCGCGGCGCGGGTCGCGCGGCGTGCCTTCGAGTACGCGCGGGCGAACGGCCGCCGCCGCGTGACGGCGGTCCACAAGGCCACGGTCATGCGGCACACCGACGGGGTGTTCCTCGAGGCGTGCCGTGAAGTGGCCCGCGGCTACCCCGACGTGGACTTCGACGACCGGCTCGTGGACAACGTCTGCCACCAGCTGGTGTCGCATCCCGAGACCTGCGACGTGCTGCTGTCCCCGATCATGTACGGGGACATCCTCTCGGACGTCGCCGCCGGCCTTGTCGGCGGCCTCGGCGTGGCCCCGGGCGCGAACGTGGGCGACGCCGCGGCGGTGTTCGAGGCCGTGCACGGCTCGGCGCCCAAGCACGCCGGCCACGACCGCGTGGACCCGTTCGCGATGATGCTGTCCGGCGTGATGCTGCTGCGCCACCTCGGCGAGGACCCCGCCGCCGATCGCCTCGAGGCCGCGATCGCGGGCGTGATCGGGGAGGGCAAGACGCTCACGTACGACCTCGGCGGGACGGCCGCGACGTCCGAGGTGACGCGGGCCGTCGTGGACTGGCTGGACTAGCTACCGGCCTCGCCCCGCAGCCGCACGTACAGCTGCTCCAGGCGGCGCACCATCACGTCGATGTCGAACTCCTCGCGACGGCGCTGCTGCCCGCGCCGGCCCATCTCGCGCGCGCGCTCGGGATCACGCAGCAGCTCGGCGACGGCCGCCGCGAACGCGCCGGGGTCCTGCGGCTCCACGAGCCGCCCGTTGACTCCGTCCTGGATCAGATCCGGGTTGCCGCCCACGCGCGTCGCGACGACGGGCCTGGCGGCTTCCATGTACTCCATCAGCGAAAGGGCGCTGCCCTCGAAGTCGGATGAGTTGACGGCGACGTCGAGCGCGGCGAGCACGTCGGGAACGTCGGTGCGCACTCCCAGGAACATGACGGCGTCCTCCAGGCCGAGCTCCGCGGTCAGGTCCTCGAGCGCGAAGCGCCGGTCTCCCTCCCCCGCGATCAGGACCTTCAGACCGGGGAACTCCCCGATCAGCACGTGGGTCGCGCGCAACAGCACGTCGAGCGCCTTCTGCGGGCGCAGCACGCTGACCGTGCCGATCACCGGCGCGTCCGGCGCGATCCCGAGCTCGGCGCGCACGTCGGAGCCGCTCGGCGGAGGCGGCGCGGGGATCCCGTTGGGGATGAACATCACGTCGTCCGGGTCGATCCCCTCGATCTCGATCATGCGCCGGAGGTCCTCGCGCGAGACCGCGATGAAAGCAGAGGAGCCGCGGGCGATCACCTCGCGATCGGCGATCCGCCGCCACGGCTTGCCCTCGTAGGACCAGGTGTGCTCGTGGGCGACGATCACCGGCACGCGCGCCATGCGCCCGATCACCGTTCCCCACAGGTTGGAGCCGAACTTGTGGCTGTGCAGCACGTCGATGCGCTCCTCGCGCAGGAGCCGGTAAAGCGGCCACCACGCCCAGACCTGCCGGGCCGAGGTGCGCTTCAGCCCGATCACGCGCACGCCCGCGTCCTCGAGGTCCTGGAGCGCGTTCGACACGTGGCGCTTGGAGACCGCCACGTCGAAGCGCCGGCTCGCGCAGAGCGTGCGCTCGAAGCGCTCGGGGTCGAGCCGCGTGGTGGTCTGGATCGCCAGGCGCTCGGCGCCGCCGGTCCCGAGGCGATCCACGAGCGTGACCACCCGCAGCTTGCCGTCGGGGGTGGGAGACATGCGGCCAATATCATGCCCCAGCCCCCGGCGGTCGAAAAGCATCGAGATGTCCCGCAGCTACCCAGGCTTCTTCTCAAGCGCACGCAGCTTCTCGCTCCCTGCCGGGACGCAGTTCGGGCCCGACGGCGTGCGCGGCTACTACATCGACCTGCGCGTCAAGGCCGAGGCTGCGCAGTGGCCGCACGAGTCCCTCGGGGTGCTGGAGGACCGGCTGTGGGTCCGCGTGCACCAATGGGGGCTCGGCGCCTACGAGCGCTACCTGGCGGGTGAGGGCGACCAGTGGCTGAAGAACGCGGTCGACGTCGGCGAGTACGCGCTCTCGCAGCAGGTCGAGGGGGGCCCGCGCGACGGCCTGTGGCTCAACCGCCTGCCGTACACGAAGACCTTCCAGCTGGCGGCCGGATGGCCGTCGGCGATGGCGCAGGGCGAGGGCGCGAGCCTGCTCACGCGGCTGCACCTCGCCACCGGGGACGAGCGCTACGCCACCGCGGCCCGGCGCGCGGTGCGCGCGATGGCGCTGCCGAGCGCCGAGGGCGGCGTGCAGGCGCAGCTCGACGGGAGCCCGTGGCCCGAGGAGTACCCGACGGACCCGCCCTCCTTCGTGCTCAACGGCGGCATCTTCGCGCTGTGGGGGCTCTACGACGTCGGCGAGGGCCTGCACGACGCGGACGCGGCGCGCGCCTTCGCACAGGGCGCCGACACGCTGGCGCGCAACCTGCACCGGTGGGACACCGGCTACTGGTCGCGCTACGACCTCTTCCCCCACCCCGTGTTGAACGTCGCAAGCTCCTTCTATCACGCGCTTCACACGAGCCAGCTCGAGGCGATGAACGTGATCGCGCCGCGGCCGGAGTTCGCCGCGGCCGCCGGTCGCTTCGCGCGGTATGCGCAATCGCGGACGAGCCGCAGCCGGGCGTTCGCGCGCAAGGTGATGTTCCGGCTCGCCGTGCCGCGCAACGAGTTCATGTCGAAGCGCATGCGGCGGCTGCGCCCGGCGTGAGCGACGTACTCGTCCTCTGCTACCACGCGGTCAGCCCGCGCTGGCCCGCGGACCTCTCCGTCACGCCGGAGGCGTTCGAGCGCCAGCTCGCCCTGCTCGCGGGGCGCGGGTACGTCGGCGCGACGTTCCACGAGGCGGTCACGGCGCCGCCCGCGAAGCGCACGATGGTCGTCACCTTCGACGACGCCTACCTTTCCGTGCTGGAGCTGGGGAAGCCGATCCTCGACCGGCTCGGGCTGACCGCGACAGTGTTCGTCCCGACCGACTATCCCGATCGCGACGGGCCGATGGCCTGGCCCGGGATCGACCAGTGGATGGGCACCGAGCACGAGGCCGAGCTGCGGCCGATGACCTGGGCCCAGATCACCGGCCTCGCCGAGGCCGGGTGGGAGATCGGCTCGCACACCTGCTCGCATCCGCACCTCACGCGACTCGACGCCGCGGCGCTCGACCGCGAGATGGCCGCGTCGCGCGAGGAGTGCGAGCGCCGGCTCGGGCGCCCGTGCCGCACGATCGCCTATCCCTACGGCGACTACGACCCGCGCGTGGTCGCGGCGGCCGGACGCGCCGGGTACGAGGCGGCCTGCACGCTGCCCGCGCGCTTCCACGCGGCGCGGCCGCTCGAGTGGCCGCGCGTCGGCGTGTACCACGGCGACGACGACCGCCGCTTCAGGATGAAGGTGTCGCCGGGCGTCCGGCGGGCTCGCGCGTCACGCGCGTGGAGCGCGCTCGACCGCGCCCGGCGGGCGCTGCGGCGCTGAGCCGCCGCGCCCGCCGTCGTTCGGGTGCCGCCGCGCTACTTGCCGATTCGCACGCGGAGCACGTTCGAGCGCCCCACGCCCGGAACGATCGCGCGCAGCTTCAGCGTGTGCGAGTGGCGCCGGACGTGGGTCTTCCCGAACCGGCGTGCCGGACGGTGCCCGACCTTGCCCAGCTGGGGCGACACCGTGTAGCGCACGCCGTGCAGCTTCATCGTCCCGACGCGCCGCCACTTGCCGCCGCGCTTGACCTTCAGCACCGCCTTGCGGGAGGCCGATGCCCGCGCCGCGGCCGACTTCACCTTCGCCCGCAGGCGCAGGTGGCCGCCCGGCCAGACCGACCGCGTGTTGGCGCGCAGCCGCACCGGGCGGTGGCGCTTCTTCGGCTTCTTGCGGCTCTGCGGCGTCAACCCCGCGGCGAAGTTCAGGCACGGGCTCCCGGGCCGCAGCCTGAAGTCCTTCCCGCCCCGGTTCACGAAATCGGGGTTGGTCACGAGGTTGGCGACCACCGCGACCGCGAGGCCGGGCTGGATGCCGCCCGGGTTGCGGGCGTCACGCGTGCTCCAGACGCAGTTGCGCCGGGCCATGTTGCCGCCGCCGCTGAGCTCCCAGTCCTCGATGTTGTAGCGGAGGGCCGGGTTCGAGATCACGTTGTTCTCGACCACGTTGTTCGCGGACTCGCGCGAGAAGATCACGCCCTGGCCGTTGCCGTCGATCACGTTGCGCGCGACGTAGGTGCCCTGCGCGTCGGGGAACAGCTGCACGCCCCGGTCCGCGTTGTCGTAGATCCAGTTGTCGGTGATGCGCGCTCCGTCGGAGGCCTCGACGTAGATCCCGTGATGGTGGTTCGTCGGAGGCATCTCACCGCAGTTGTGGATGCGGTTGCGCTCGATCACCGTTCCACGAGCCCGCCCGTAGCCGTCGCTTCCGAGCACGAAGCAGATCGTCGTGTGGTGGTTCGTGACGTCGTTGTCGCGGAACACGATGTTGTCGCCGTTGACCGTCGGGCTCGGCAGGTTGTCGCCGTTGCGGCCGTCGAGGTCCAGCTGCTGGATCACCACGTTGTTCGCCTCGTCGGCGACGTGGATGCGCCCCAGCACCGTGGCGCGCTCGCCCGGGTAGCTCGTGATCGTCGTCGGCGCCGGGCCGGTCCCGCCGCGGGTGATCTTCGAGTCGCCCTGGTACACGCCGGCGCGCAGACACCCGGCCTGTCCCGGCTTCAGCGCGTTCGCCAGGTGCTCGAACGTGGCGTAGGGCTCGGCCGTCGAGCCGGGATACGCGTCCGAGCCGAGCGGCGAGGCGACCTTGTCGCACGCCGCGGCGCCCGCCGCCGTGGCTCCGGACACCACGAAGACGCAGGCGACGGCCGCGAGGGCGGCCATGGACTTGAGCTGCAACGCGCTGGACTCCTTTCTCGCGCCCGACAGACGACGCGAGATCCTAACTGCGGACGTTGCTGCATGTGTCGTGGATTGCTGAGTCTGGAATTTCATCCTTGGGTTTCCCCCCGAAGTCGCTTTCGAGGCTCCCATCGGCGGCCCCACGCATGGCCCTCAAGGGCTGCAACGGGTTGCTCACGGGCTTGTCGGAATGCGCACATGGGCATCTGCCGGAACGGCGGCGCCGCGGCCTTCTCACGATGGCCGCGGCGCCGCTCCCCCCTGCCTTCTCAGATGCCCCTCATGTGCGCCGCGGTCAGTGCCGGCGCTTGCGCTGCTGGGCGCGCTTGGCCTGCGCCTTCGCGGCGGCGAGGTCCCGCACCCGCCTGACCGAGACGGCGTCGGCATCCAGCTGCCCGGCGCTGTCATACGCCCTCGCGGTCACCGTGTGGCGCCCGTACCCGAGGCCGCGGGCCCGCCAGGTGTCCTCGTAGGGAGCCGACGTGTCGCGGTGCACGAGCTTGCTGTCGACGTAGAAGTCGACGCGGGCCACCTTCCTGTCGTCCGACGCCTTCGCCGTCATCCGCAGCGTGCGGGCGAACAGCCCTCCCTCGCTCGGCGCGGTGATCTCGACCACGGGCGGAGCGTCCGTGCCCTGACCGGGACCCGACTGGGGCGGAGGACCCGGCCGGGGCGCCGGGGCCGGCGCCGGGCCGGGCGCGGGCTGCGGGCTTGGCGCCGGCTGGGGTGCGGGGGCGGGACTCGGCTGCGGCGCCGGCGGGGGCGTCCCCACTGCCGCGAGCAGCGCGGCGCAGGGGCTGCCGCTCCGGAGCCGGAAGTCCTTGCCCGTGCGGTCGACGAACTCGGGGTCGGCGATCAGGTTGCCCACCGACGTGAAGTCGGGGTTCACCATGATGCCGCCGCCACGCGCGTACGAGTCGGTGCGGGTCGTCCACACGCAGTTGGAGCGCGCGACGTTGCCCGTGCCGGTCAGGTCCCAGTCCTCGATGTTCCAGCGGAGCACCGAGTTCGAGATCACGTTGTTCTCGACCACGTTGCCCGCGGACTGGCGCGTGAAGATCACGCCCTGCCCGTTGCCGTCGATCACGTTGCGCGCGATGTACGCCCGCTGCGAGTCCGGGAACATCTGCACGCCCCGGTCCGCGTTGTCGTAGATCCAGTTGTCGGTGACGCGGAGGTCGTCCGCGCGCTCCACGTAGATCCCGTGCTCGTGGTTGTTGGCGGGCAGCCGCCCGCAGTCGTGGATCCGGTTGCGCTCGATCGTGGTGCGAACCGCGCGACCGTAGTCGCTCGAGCCGAGCAGGAAACAGATCGCCGTGTAGTGATAGTTGGTCACGTCGTTGTCCCTGAACGTCACGTCGTCCCCGTAGACGCTCGGGCTCGGCAGGCTGTCGCCGTTGCGACCGTCGAGGTCCAGCGACTCGACGACCACGAAGTTCGCGGAGTCCTTCACCCGGAACCGCCCGCGGACCGTGGCCCGCTCGCCCGGGTGACTGGACAGCGTGACCGGCGAGCCGGAGCTGCCGCCCTTCGAGATCGTCACGTTCTCCTCGTAGGTGCCGGCGCGCAGGCATCCGGTCTGTCCGGGCGCGAGCGAGTCGACCAGCTTCTGTGCGGTCCGGTACGGGCTCGCGGCGCTGCCCGCCGCGGAGTCCGAGCCCGACGTGGATGCGACCCTGTCACATGAGCTCGCGGCGGGGCTGCTGCCCGTGATTGCCGCGACCATGACGGCCGCCGTTCCGATCGCGCCGAGCGCCGTGCGCCCGCGCATGAGCTTCCTGCCTGTGATTCCCCTTGCCATTACAGCCCTCCCTGGCTTGTTTTGCGTGCCCTCCCAGGCACGCCGGCATTGCCTATGCACTCGGAGAGCCCGGCGATGGCCTTGAGCCCGCAACGGCCCCGGCGTGGACGGTTGTGCGAACCGCCGGTTTCCGCTCCCGGTACGCTGCGCCCAGCAATCCCGCTCCTGTTCAGGGATGCGGGCGCACCCGCCGATGTGAGCCATTGATGTCCCCGGCCAGTCGAACCCGCCAGCCCGACGGGGGCGACACGATCCGGCGCAATACGGCCTTCGCGCTCGCCGCGCAGCTCGCGACCGCCGGGTTCACCGCGATCCTGACGGTGTTCCTGGTCCGCCGGCTCGGCCCGGAGGACTACGGAATCTTCGCGCTCGCGCTGAGTGTCGCGTCGCTGGTGTTCCTGCCGGCAGATTTCGGGATCTCCCAGTCGACGGCGCGCTACGTGGCCGAGCACCGCGGCGAGGAGGACGCGATCGCGCGCGTGCTGGCGGACGGGCTGAAGCTGAAGCTGATCGCCTCGGGAGCGATCTGCGTGATCCTGTTCGCGCTCGCGGGCCCGATCTCGAACGCCTACGACACGCCTCAGATGGTCTGGCCGCTGCGCGGCGTCGCGTTGGCCGTGTTCGGCCAGAGCCTCGTCGGCTTCTATCGCACGGCCTTCGAGGCGCTCGGCCGCGTGTCGCTCACGCTGCGGCTGATCGCGGCGGAGAGCGCCGTCGAGGCGGGTGCGAGCATCACGCTGGTCCTGCTCGGCGCGGGCGTGACCGGCGCCGCCTTCGGCCGCGCGATCGGCTACGCGTTCGGCGCGATCTTCGCGTTCGTGCTGATCGTGCGCTCCGTCAACCGGCACACGCTCTCGATGCGCGGCAACCCGAGCGGCCGCCTGCGCGACATCGCCCGCTACGCGGGCGCGCTGCTGATCATCGACGCGGTCTTCGCGGTGATCACCCAGATCGACATCCTGCTGATCGGCGCGATCCTCGGCACCACCGCGGTCGGCGTGTTCCAGGCCCCGGCAAAGCTGATCACCTTCCTGCACTACCCGGGGCTCGCGCTCTCCGCCGGCATCTCGCCGCGCCTGTCGCGCGGCGGGGCGGGCCCCAACGTGGACGCGTTCCAGACCGGCATCCGCTACCTGATGATCCTCCAGGCGGCGATGGTCGTGCCGGTCGTCGTATGGGCCGGCCCGATCGTCGACACGATCCTCGGGGGCGGGTTCGAGGAGTCCGCCGACGTGCTGCGCGCGCTGGCGCCGCTGATCTACCTGTTCGGCCTCGCGCCGCTGGTCTCGGTGGGAGTCAACTACCTCGGCGAGGCGCGCCGCCGGATCCCCGTCGCGATCGCGGCCCTGGTCGTCAACTTCGTCGTCTCGATCGTGCTCCTGAACGAGATCGGCGTGGTCGGGAGCGCGATCGGCGCCGACGCCGCCTACCTGATCTACGTGCCCGCGCACTTCTGGATCTGCAAGCAGCTGATCGGGCTGCAGGTCCGGCCGATCGCGGCCACCTTCGCGCGCACGGCGGTCGCCGCGGCGGCGATGGCGCTCGTGATGATGGGCTTCGGCACCGAGAACCTCACCATCCTGGACTGGCTTGCCGGCAGTGCCAGCGGCATCGCGACCTACTGCGTGTGCCTGCTGCTCACCGGCGAGGTCCGGCGCGCCGAGCTGCTCTCGATCCGCCGCGCCCTGACGCACCGAACCGGGTAACGGCCACGCTAAGTTGCAGCGCATGCGCCTGATCCACCTCGCAGGCTACGGCGGTCCCTATCCGGGGTCGTTCATCCCCATGCTGCGCGCGGTGATGGGCGCCGCGGAACGGCGCGGCTGGAGCCGCGAGGCGGTGTTCACGCCCGTCTCGCGCGAGCGCGCGTGGCTCGGCGAGCTCGAGCAGGACTCGATCCCGTATCGCTTCTCGCCCGAGGGAGCCTCCCGCCGCGACCTGACCGCGTGGGTCGCGGACATGCTCGCCGAGGACGACGGCCCCGCGGTCCTGCACACGCACTTCACGGCCTTCGACGTGGCGGCCGCGCTGGCCGGCTCGAAGCGCGAGCACACGGCCGTCGTCTGGCACATCCACACACCGCACTTCAAGGGCGCGGCCGCGTTCGCGCGCAACTACCTCAAGTACGCGACGTTCGGCCGCCGAGCGGACCAGATCCTGTGCGTCAGCACCGAGCTGGTGGAGACGGTCACCCGCCGCGGTGCGCCGCGCGCCAAGGTCGAGTTCCTCCACAACGCGGTCGACGTCGACCGCTTCCCGGTGCTCACGAGCGATCAGCGCCGCGCGGCGCGCGACGACCTCGGGCTGCCCGCGGGCCGGCCGCTGCTCGTGCACTTCGGCTGGGACTGGATGCGCAAGGGCGGCGACGTGTTCGCCGAGACCGTGCAGCGGCTGCGCGAGGCGGGCACCGACGTGACCGCGGCGACCGTCGGGGGCGGCGACGCGGCCCGCGAGCTCGCGGCACGGCTCGGCCTCGGCGACGAGCTGATCGTGCTCGAGCCGACCGACCGCGTCCAGCAGATGTACGCGGCCGCCGACGTGTTCGTGGCCCCGAGCCGCGCGGAGGGAACGCCCTATTCGGTGCTCGAGGCGCTCTCCAGCGGCACGGCCGCCGTCGTGAGCGACATCCCCGGCCACCAGCTGGTGGGCGAGCACGTGCCCGCGTGCGTGATCGCCCCGCTCGACCCCCGGCCGATGGCGGACGCGATCGCGTCGCTGCTCGCGCGTGACCCCGCGCAGGTCGGCGCCGACTCGCTCGCCGGGCACGCCTGGCTGCGCGAGCACCTCGGCCTCGGCCGCTGGGCCGAGGACATGGTCGACCGCTACGAGCGCCTGGTCGGCGCCGGAGCGAGCGGGCTCCCGGCAGCAGCCTGAGTCAGGCTCCGGCGATGAAGTCCGCGACTCGCCGGGTCTCGGCCTCGAGCGTGTGCGCGCGGACGCGCTCGACGCCGGACCGGATCAGGTCGCCGCGCAGCGCGGGGTCCCCCGCGAGGCGCAGCAGCTCCGCGGCGGGCGCGTCGGCGTCGCCGGGCTCGACCAGCAGCGCCGCGTCACCGACCGCCGCCGGCACGCCGCCGACCGCGGTGGCGACCACGGGCAGGCCCGCGGCGAACGCCTCGAAGAGCGTCTGCGGAAGGCCCTCCGTCCAGGAGACGTGCAGGAAGGCGTGGCTCGACCGGTACACCTCGAGCAGGCCGTCGGTGATCGGCACGTAGCCGAGCAGGTCGGCGGCGTCGGAGACGCCCAGCTCCTCCAGGCGCCGCGTCAGGTCGTCGGCCATCGGCCCCTCGCCGCAGACCAGCAGCCGGAACCGCTGGTCGCTCGCGCGCAGCCGCGCGAGCACGTCCGCAAGCAGCAGCGGGTTCTTCTCGGTCTCGAGCCTCCCCACGGTCAGCACGCGCAGCTCGCCGCCGTTCCAGACACGCTCCGCGGCCTCCTGCGGGTCGACGATCTGATCTTCGCCCACGAGCGACACGGAGAGCGTCAGCAGCTCACGCGCTCCGCTGTAGTTGGCCGCCAGCTGCGGGCCCACGACCACGACCGGGAAGCGGCGCGACATCAGGCGGAAGGTGTGCTCCAGCAGATGGGCCGCGGCCATCATCCAGCGCTTGCCGGGGTGGCGGCTGCGCACGTAGACGGGCATGTCCTGGCGCACGCCCAGGACGACCTTCTTGCCGCGCAGCGCGGCGAGCAGCGCGAACGCGACCGCGAGCGGATGCGGGCCCAGCAGCCAGACGGCGTCGAGGTCGTCGAGCGTGCGCCAGAAGCGGCGCAGGGACCGCGCCATCGCGCGCAGCGCGGCAAGCGCGTCGGCCTGGCTCGTGTAGAACGGCAGCGGCACGAAGTCGATCTCGTCCGGCACGCGGTAGTGCGAGCGGCCCGGCTCCGGGTTGAGGCGCCCGAAGAGCACGAGCCGGTCGACCATGCCCGCGAGCTTGGTGATGAACGTGAAGAAGGCGCGCTCGGCGTAGTAGGAGTCGCCCTCGCGCCAGTAGTGGTAATCGGTGTAGACGCCCAGCCGCATCGCCGCTCGATCCTCAGCCGCCGCGCTTCAGCCCGGCGATTCGCGCGAGCGCCGCCCACGGCGGGCCGAACGCCGCGCAGCCGCGCAGGAAGCCGGCGCCCCAGGACAGGTGCATGGTCGCGAACACGACGGCGAGCCCGGCGCCCTCGGCGGGGCCCTGCTCGCGCGCCGTCGGCGCGCTCGCCGCGACCACGCCGGCCGCCCATGCCCCGACCGCCGCCCTGCACGCGAGGCGCAGCGGCCGCGGCGCCAGCACGGCGCCCGCGAGCGCGATCACGAGGCCGGGAGGGAACACGGCGGAGCGCCGCATGCTCGTCGGGTGGTAGCGGCTCGTCTTGGCGCGGTAGTAGCCGTAGCGCCAGTACTGGCGCCAGAGCGACTCGAGCGAGTCGCGCGGCGTGTACAGCGCCCCCAGCTCCGGGACGCAGACGATCCTGCTGCCGCGCTCGAAGAACCGCGCCGCCAGCTCGGAGTCCTGGTTCACGGGCCAGCCGTCGTCCCAGCCGCCGTAGCTGTCGAGCGTCTCGCGCTTCCAGACGCCGGTGAACACGCCCGTGTCGATGTCCTTCTCCTCCTCCGCCTCCCATTTGCCGGAGCCGCCCGCGCCGAACCAGGAGCGCAGCGCGATCGCCACCCGCCGCGACCACTTGCCCGTCCCGTGGGGGATCTGCGGGCCGGTGACCCATTCGACGTCGCCGCGCTCGAGGCGCTCGACGCCCTTCGCCACGTACTCCGCCGGGTAGTGGGTGTGGGCGTCCATCCGGACGACGTAGTCCCCGCGCGCGTTCTCGAGCCCGATGTTCAGCCCGAAGGTCGTGCGCCGCTGCGGGTTGTCGAGGACCCGGATGCGATGGTCGGAGGCCGCCATCTCCTCGAGGATCTCCTTCGTGCGGTCGTCCGAGTCGCCGTCCATGAAGAGGAACTCGATCTCGCCGTCGTAGCTCTGCGAGAGCATGGCCTCGACGCTCTCGCGGATGTGCCGCTCCTCGTTGAGGACCGGGATCAGCACGCTGACGTCTACTTTTACGGTGAGGGACTGCTGCGGCGCGAACGTCACGGGTGGATTATCGGCTGCTAGCCGGTGGAACCGAAGGGGTTGAAACGCCGGTCCCGGACCCGCTTCAGCGAGAACGGCACCGAGGCCTCCTTCGAGGACAGCAGCCGCGCCCGCAGAGAGCCCTTGCGCGGGCCCCTCAGGCGGGCCCGGAATATCCCCGTCGAGTCGCTGCGCAGCCGCTTCACGCGCCTCCACTTGCCGCCCCGCGAGCGCTCGATCGCCACCTTCGCGCGGGGCGCGCCGCCCGGGACCCGGCCCCACACGTCGACGTGCCGGCGGCTCCGGAACGCCACGAACGGGAAGCGGAAGGCCTGCAACGAGCGCGTCTTCGGCTTGTCGCATGCGATGTCGGTCTCGCAGCGGAACCAGAGGCCCGACTGCACGGCGCCGGCCGCCGGGCCGTCGCGGAGCCGATACCAGATGAACAGGGACACGCCCGCGTCCCAGGATCGGTAGAGCGCCTCGGACACCCAGCGCGCATGCAGGGCGAGGGGGACGCCGCCCGGATCGGCCGGCGAGGTGTCCCAGCCGAACTCCGTCACCCAGAAGCGCACGGGCACCCGCGAGGAAACGCGCCCCTTGCGCACCGCCGTCTTCAGGAGGCGCTGGAGGCGCTTCATGTCGCCCAGCGAGATGCTGTCCGGGTGCCCGGCCTTGTGGGTGGGCCCGCCCGAGGTGTAAGGGTGGTGGCTGAGCACGTCGAGCTGCACCGGCGGCCCGCACCCCGGCACCACCGCGAGCTTCTCGGACAAGCAGAGGACCTCGCGCAGGAAGCGATAGGGCCCGATCGTGACGCCGCTCGCGCGGTTGATCGTGAAGGGGAAGGTCGCGCCGGCCACCACGATGTTGTCCTGGTGGACCCGGTGCACCCCGGTGGCGAACTGGTTGACCAGCTCGCGGTAGAGCGCGGGCGACGCGTTGCGCCCGTCGGGGGCGCGCTGGGGGTAAAGGAAGAAGTTGGCGTTGGGCTCGTTCCAGGCCTCGAACATGCGCACCCTGGGCAGGCCCGGGATCGCGCCGCTGTAGCGACGCGCGATCGCCTCCCCGAACAGCCCGAACTGCACCGGGTCGGGGTTGCCGGTCCCGGGCGAGCCGCTCTTGTCGCGCTCGGCGTAGGCGGCGGCCTGCTCGACCGTGAGCAGGGGCTGCAGGCCGGTTGCGACGGCGGCGCGCACGTAGGAGTCGTAGGGCTCCCAGTCGTAGCTCGGCTCGACGGGGCTCGCGGGGTTGAAGTTCGCCGGCGGGTTGGTGGGCGCCACCGCGCGCCAGGAGATGTTGATCTTCACGACTCCGGCGCCGGAGGCCTTGATCCGGTCGAAGTGCGTCTGGGTGTAGTCGAAGTCCTGGAACCCGAGCGCGAGCGGCCGCGCGGCGGCGGACGCAGCCGTGGGCAGCGCGAGGACCGCCGCAATCGAGAGGAGCGGCGCCAGTCTCAGGTGACGGCGAAGCCGTCTAGCTATTCCGTGCATCAAGGCGGTTGGCCTACCGTGCGGAGCGCTCGCGGGCCTTGGCCCGCAGATCCGCGAACAACTCGGACTTGCTGTTGAGCGACTTCGCACGCCGGAGGCTGCGGCGCCCTTCTCTTATGAAACCAGCCTTGGTCTGGATGCGCGCCGCAACGAGCCAGATGCTCCAGTCGCTGCGGTCGCGCTCGAGCGCGTCCCCGATGTAGGTCCGCGCGCGGCCGAGGTTGCCGGCCTGCTCCTCGACGAGCGCGAGCTGGAGGTAGGGGGAGGCCGCCCAGGGCTGCAGCGAGCGGGCGCCCTCGGCCGCATCGACGGCCTCGGCCACGTCGCCGCGCTCGGAGGCGGACTGGCTCTGCTCGAGCCGCTTCTGGCCGAGCATCGGCACCGCCACGCAGAGGATCGCGGCCAGCGAGACCGCGACCGCGGCGGTGCGGAGCGCGCGCCTGCGCAGATCCCGCCGGTGATCGCGGCGCTCGGGCCGGTCGGCCCGCACGGGATCCTCGGCCGGCAGCGTCGCGTGACCGACCAGCATCCCGAGCGCCACCACGGCCACGAGGCCGACGATCGTCAGCTCCCACATCCAGTCGATCGCGGCCGCGAGCGCAAAGGCGGCGACCACCGCAGCAAGCGCGGCGATCAGGGGCCGGTCCGCCCCGGCGCGCCGCATCCGCGCGACCCCGGCGCCGAGCCCGGTGCCGAACGCGAGCACGATCAGCAGGAAGCCGGCGATGCCGAGCTCGGCGAGCATCTCGAGCCACAGCGAGTGCGCGTCGCGGACGAACAGCGGGAACTCCGCGTGCTGCATCCACCAGGCCTGGTACGAGCCGGCGCCCCGCCCGAAGCCCGGCTTGGTCTGCCACTCGTCCACCGCGGCGGCCCACAGCTGCCAGCGGCCCGTGCTGGTCGAGCTCAGCAGGTGGGAGCGCGTGAAGTCGCCCTCGGCGTACTTCGTCTCCCCCGGCGGGCGCTTGAAGTCCTCGAACTTGCCGGCCGGATCGAACGCCGCGAGCCCCGCGATCGCGATCAGCGCGCAGGCGCCCGCGATCGCGAACTGGCCCGCGCGCGGCACGCGCGGCTGCCAGTCGGCGAACCGGCTCCAGGCCCAGTAGGCCGCGACGCACGCGGCGGCGATCAGCGCAAGCAGCAGCGCCGCGCTCTCGCCCTCGCTCGCGACGGTGGGCGCCGACAGCGGGCCGTTCACGAGGTCGTCGCGCGCCAGCAGCACCTCGACGGCCGCGATCGCCCCCGCCGCGCCGACGACCGTCGCGGCGAGCGCGCTGGTGCGGCGGGACGTCAGCGCGAGGAAGACCAGCACGCCGAACGCGGCCGCCGCGGCTCCGCCCCGCGAGGAGGTCAGATAGATCGTCGCCGTGATCGCGGGCACAGGGGCGAGCGCGAGCGCGCGCAGGATTGCGGGCCGCGGCGCGACCGCGGCGCGCAGCAGCAGCGGCAGCGCGAGCCCGGCGAGGATCGCGAGGCCGTTCCAGTAGTTGACCGGGTAGTGCAGGCGCGTGCTGACCGGGAAGAAGGAGGGCGGCGCACCGGGACCGACGTCGCCCCACCAGAACCGGCTCGCGAGGGCGACGAGCACGACGCCCACGATGCCCAGCGCAAGCCCGTCGCTCACGGCGGCCGCGTGACGGGCGCGCACGGCGACCGCGACGAGCGCCAGGACGCCCACGTACATCAGCACGCGCGTGAACTCGAGGAAGGCCTTCTCGTCCGATGCGGCCCAGCCGGTCGAGAGCAGCGTGAGCACGGCAAGCGCGGCCATCGACCCGGTCGCCACGATCGCGGCCCGCGGCACGCGCGCTCCGGGCCACACCTTGAGCGCGATGCCGATCGCCAGCGCCCACCAAGCCGCGATCGCGACGGCCGAGCGGTCGGTGAGCTGGTAGCTGCCGTCGTTGAAGCCGAGCAGGAACGTGGCCGCCCCCACGAGCAGCATCACCGCCAGGGCCGGCGCCGACTCGTTCAGGCGGCGCGGGGCAGCGGGAGGCTGCGCAGGCCGCTCGGGGCCCGCGACGTCGTGGGGCACCGCGTGCCCCGTGTTAACCCGACTGGCTGTTCTTGTGGCGCTGATAGGCGACCGCCCCGACCATCAGGCCCGTGATCGCGAGCAGCGCGAGCAGGAGCCAGAGCAGGTCTCCCCCACTGTCTCGCACGGCCTTGACGGAAGCCGTCGGTACGGCCGGCGTCGAGCCGGAGGAGCCGCGCTTTGCGTTGTTATCGGCGCCGGCGCCCGTTCCCTGAGGCGCCCCGAACTCGCCCGACGTCGCAAGCTCCTCGAGCGATGCGGCGTCGGTGCCGGCCTGGGCGTAGAGCTTGTCCCGCAGGCGCGCCGGCAAGCCGCTGCGCCCACGCTCGGACTCCTTCGTGGCGCTCGGCCCGCGGCTCGTGGGAAGGGTCTCGACGTACTGGTCGGCGGCCGAGTAGTCGTCCGGAGAGGCCGCGCGCGCCGGCGCAGCCGTCATCAGCATCGCCGCGAGGAAGGCGACCAGGGCCGCCCCTGCGGCAAGAGCCGGCCGACGGCCGGCCGCGGCACGCGGGTGTCGGGCCGTCAGTCCTCCCGCCAGCGCAGGAGGGAGCCGACGGTCATGACGGCGATCTTCATGTCGAGCCATAGGGACCAGTTCTCGATGTAGTAGTTGTCCCATTCGACCCGGTCGGCAAGCGATGTGTTGCCGCGCAGGCCGTGAACCTGGGCCCAGCCGGTGATGCCCGACTTGACGCGGTGGCGATCACCGTAGCGGTGCACCGCCTCCTCGAAGAGTCTCACAAAGGTGCCCAGCTCGGGCCGGGGCCCGATCAGGGACATGTCGCCGCGCAGGACGTTGATGAGCTGCGGCAGCTCGTCGAGCGAGTAGCGGCGCAGCACGCGGCCGATCGGCGTGCGACGGTCCTCGTCGGAGGCCTGCACCTTGATCTCGGTGGTCGCCTCCGCGGTGGCGGTCGCGAGTTCGCCGTCCGCGTGGGCCGGCTCCCCGTTCCCGTTGCCGTTCCCGTTTGCGACGTGACCGTTGCCCGTTGCCGTTCCCGTTGCCGTTTGCGACGTGACCGTTGCCGTTCCCGTTGCCGTTGCCGTTCGGCTTCGCGTCGCCGAGCAGCGACTGGCTGCTGTCGAGCGACTCGAAGACCCAGTGGCCGTGGTTGTGGCCGGACGACTCCGGGCTGCCCTTCATCGTCCGGAACTTGAGCATGTCGAACTCCTCGCCGTTGAGGCCGATGCGCCGCTGGCGGAAGAAGATCGGCCGGCCGGACGTGATCAGCACGGCGAGCGTGAGAGCGATCAGGATCGGCGAGATCAGCACGATCGCGATCCCCGCGACCACGCGGTCGATCGCGTACTTGACGAGGAACTGCCAGCCCTTGGGGTCGATCGGCCGCATCTCGAGCAGCGGCAGGCCGCCGAGGTGCTCGACCGACACGCGCTCGACCGAGACCTCGAAGAGGCGCGGCACCAGCGAGGCGGACACGCCGAGCTCGCGGCAGCGTCGCACCATGCTGAGCATCACGGCGTGCGGGGCCGTCGAGAAGGTGAAGACGACGTGCTCGACGCCGCGCTCCTCGATCACGCGCTCGAGGTCCCAGCTGGCCCCGACGACCGGAAGGTCGACCGTCTGGCCTTCGAGCTCGAGCGGGTCGTTGTCGAGGAAGCCGACGGGGCGCAGGCCGAACTCCGGCCGCTCCACGAGGCGCTTGGCGACGAGTTGGCCGACGCGGCCGGCGCCGACGATCAGGGTGGCCTTGCCGCCCTCGCCACGCGAGACCGCGCGGGCGCGGGAGATGAACAGCCCGGTGCGCCCGGCCGAGAGCGCGAGCGCGGCCAGCATCCAGGTCTGAGCGGTCTGCGCTGCGGTGTGCGGGTCGTCGGTCAGCACCACCCGCAGGGAGATGACGGTCATCGTGGCGACCGCGGTGGCCGACACGATCGAGCGGATCTCGTCGAGCAGATGCGAGCGGAGCCGGTCCGCGTACATGCCGCGGACCGCGAAGATCACGAGCACGAGGGAGCTGAAGAAGACGACCCAGGACACGGGCGCGGCGGGCTCGCCGAGCGCCGACGAGATGGCCTCGGTCGCAATCCCCGCAAATACCAGCATCAGCGCGTCGAGCCACACGGGCTTGACGCGGCGGGTGGTGGCCTCCAGGCCCGGCTCTCCTGCGCCGGAACGGCGTAGCCGCCCAAGCCTCAGTGCCGAGCCGATCTCCTTCGTGAATAGGTCGTTAGTTCCCATGACCGTTAAAACGTCCAATCCTTCAAACGCTCTACATCCTCGAAACTTGCTGAACTCCGTTCTTTAAGCCTCTGTTCACGTCCGCGTGAAGAAATATGAGGATCCGGGCGGCGGGAATCGCCCATGACCCCTGTGCTACTTACATTCGGCCAGCCACCATCGCGGGATTAACCCGACACGGGACATGGCCAAGACCTAGTTGTTGTTCCGACTTCCTTGCCCCGCCACTCCAGGCTCGGACGATCGTGTCCGACTGCGCGGGTGGCGCCACAGCCATTCTAGGGAACGAGCCGCGCGCCGTCGACACTTTTTCCATCGTTCTGTCTTCGGCTGGACCGGCCCGGTCCCGTAGTGCTGGATACGCCCCGGCCGCCGGCAGGTTTCACGGCCGTCCGCTCAGGCGGGGCCGGGGACGACGGCGGGACCGCCGAAAGGATGCAGCACCGCCGGGACGTCGAAGCCCCCGTCGGCCGTCTGGTGGTTCTCCATGATCGCGAGGATCGTCCGCCCCACCGCGACCGCCGTCCCGTTGAGGGTATGGACGGGCCGCGGTGAGCCCTTGGGCTCCGCCCGGAAACGGGCGCGCAGGCGCCTTGCCTGGTAGTCGGTCGTGTTCGAGCACGACGTCAGCTCCCGATACCGGCCCTGGCCCGGGATCCACGCCTCGCAGTCGTACTTCTTGGCCGCGGACGCGCCGAGGTCGCCGGCGGCCACGTTCACGACCCGGTAGGGGATCTCCAGCTCCTGGAGGATCTCCTCCTCGATCGCGAGCAGGCGCTCGTGCTCGTCGCCCGAGGTGGCGGGATCCACGAACGAGAACATCTCCACCTTGTCGAACTGGTGCACGCGGAAGATCCCGCGCGTGTCCCTCCCGGCCGCGCCCGCCTCGCGCCGGAAGCAGGTCGAGAAGCCCGCATATCGGAGGGGAAGGTCGTCCGCGGCCATGATCTGGTCGGCGTGCAGGGCCGCAATGCTGACCTCCGAGGTCCCGACCAGGAAGAGGTCGTCCGAGGGCACCTCGTAGATCTGCGCCCGGTCGGTCGGGAGGAAGCCTGTCCCGAACATCGGCTCCTCGCGGACCAGCACCGGTGGGATCACCGGCTGGAAGCCCTTCCCGGCCAGCTTGCGGAGCGCGTACTGGACGAGCGCGAGCTCGAGGAAGGCGAGGTCGCCCTTCAGGTAGGCGAACCGCGAGCCCGAGGCGCGCGCCGCGGCCTCCATGTCGATCAGCCCCAGGGACGTGCCGATGTCGAGGTGGTCCCGGGGCTCGAATCCGAAAGCCGGCGGGTCCCCCACGACGCGGACAAGCGCGGCGTCCTCCTCGGTGAACCCGTCCGGCGCGCTCGGGTCCGGGAGGTTCGGAAGCGTGATCAGGAGCTCGTCGATGCGGCGCTCCGCGTCCGCCAGGTCCTGCTCCAGGGACCCGAGCTCGCGGCCGATCGCGTTCGACTCGGCGATCGCGTCCGGAGCCTCCTCGCCGGCCCGCTTGGCCTGCGCGATCCGCTCGGAGGCCTTCTTCTTCGCGCCGCGGCGCTCCTCGACCTCGGTGAGCAGCGCGCGGCGCCGTGCATCGAGGTCGAGCAGCTCGTCGACCCTGTCGGCCGCGCCCCGGCGCCCGAGGGCCGCCTTCACCCTCTCCGTGTCGCTGCGGATCAGCTTGAGGTCTAGCGTGGCGGCGGCCTGTTTCTAGTCGGAGCCGGAACTGCCGGTCGAGCCGGAATTCAGGCCGGGCGGGCCCTTCGCCGACTTGCCGGCGTACTTCGCGACGAAGTCGGCGACCGCCTCGGCCTCCTTACCGACGACGATGTTCTGCGGCATGATCGCGCCGGAGAACCCGCCGTTGCGGATCGCGTAGAGCACCTGCTCTTTCGTCTCGCGGCGGTTGTTGAGGTTCGGCCCGGCGACGCGCTCCTTCTGGCTGCTGCCCTCCGTGCCGGCCGCCTCGAGCGTGTGGCAGCCCGCGCAGCGCTCCGCGAACAGCGTCGCGCCGGGGGTGTCGACCTGCTGGCCGTCGTCTCCGCAGCCGGCCGTCGTGAGTGCGGCGAGGACGGCGACGAGGCCGATCGCGATGCGGGGGCGCTTCATCGGAGCGGCATATTAGTTACTACGGGGACGACCGTAGGTCGGCCCTCTTGACTGAGGTGAGGGCGAAGCCCTCTCGATATTCCGTACGGGGACGACCGTAGGTCGGCGGCGATCCCAAGAGCGGCGCGGCGGAAGGGATGCCGCGCCGCAGGGCGAACAAGGTTCCCGTCCGGCGCCGGCCGGGCAGAGCGGGCTCTACGAGCTTCAACTGCCTCGGGTGCGGCCTCCACTATTCGAGAGGCGCGCTCGCACATGACGGCGGCGAATGGGTCGGTGCCGGGCCTTCTTTCGCGATCGACGCCTGCGGTGGGAGTATTCCGCGCCATGGCCGGGCCGATCGACCAGGCGGATTTCCGGAATGCCTGCGGGCGCTTCGCAACCGGTGTCTGCGTCGTGACCTCGCTCGGGCCCGGCGGGCCGAGCGGGATGACCGCGAACGCGGTCACGTCGCTGTCGCTCGAACCGCCCCTGATGATCGTCTGCTTCGCGCGCACCGCGCGCACGCTCGCCGCGGTCGAGCGCTCGCGCCGGTTCGGCGTGCAGTACCTCTCCCACGAACAGGAGGACGTCGCGGCGCGCTTCGCCTCGAAGCTCCCCGAGGAGCAGAAGTTCGAGGGGATCGCATGGCAGGAGCGGTCGGGCGTTCCCGCGATCGAAGGCTGTCTCGCATGGCTGGGCTGCGAGCTTCGCGAGCTGATCCCGGGCGGCGACCACCTGGTCGGCCTCGGCGAGGTCGTCGACCTCTGGCATGTCGAGGGCGACCCGCTCGTGTTCTTCGACAGCAGCTACTGGAGCCTCACCGCGCGCGAGCCCGCGCCGGCGGACGTGGACCGGGCGCTCGAAGGCCCCGCGGGTTAGGGCGGCGCTAGAACAGCGCGCCCGAGACCTGGGCGGCGCGCAGCGCGAACGCCGCGACCAGCAGGGCCGCGAAGCTCATGATCAGCATCTCGCGGCGCACGATCCGCAGGGCGATGGCGCGCTGGTCGCCCGCCGGCAGGCCGCTGAACTCGACTCCCTCGGGCACCTCTCGCTCGGCGGCGCCCGTCCGCATGCCCTCCGCGATCAGGTTCACGAGCAGCGGGGCGCTGCCGTACATGTAGTGGATCGCGTCCTTGGGCTCGTGGCCGGCGATCAGCAGGATCGCCCCGAGCAGCACCTGCACGACGACCGAGATCTGGGCCGCGCGCAGCACGTACCAGAAGGAGACCGGGGTCCGCCCCAGCGCCGCGGCGGCGACGCCCCACGCTCCGACCACCACGTTCAGGGCCAGCACGGCGACCCCGACGACCAGGTGAAGCTCAGTCACCGAGGTCCCCGACGAGGCGCAAGATTGAGACGGAAAGCACTATGTAACACATTGTTACAAAGCTGATATAACTCGATTCCAGTGCGGAATATCGCCCCCCCAGCCCCGCACCTGGAGAGGTAACGAGTTGGTCGAGAGCTACCTGCCGGTGCTGGTGTTCCTGACGCTCGGCACGGTCGTCGGCGTTGCCTTCGCGACGCTCAACCGCGTACTGGGCCCGAGCCGCCCGTCCGCGATCAAGTCCGCGCCCTACGAGTGCGGCCTGCCCTCCGACGTGCAGCGGGGCTTCCGCTTCGGGATCAGCTTCTACCTGATCGCGATGCTCTTCATCCTGTTCGACATCGAGGTCATCTTCCTCTACCCGGTGGCGGTGCACCTGAAGGCCGCCGGCACGTTCGTGCTGATCGAGACGCTGATCTTCGTCGCCCTCCTGGGGGTCGCCTTCGTCTGGGTCTGGCGCCGGGGGGCGCTCGAGTGGAGATAGAGAGGAGCAAGGTCGCCCCGCGTCCCGCGGGGCTCCCATCGACCGAGGGTTCGCACGATCTGCTGGCCCGGCAGCACAGCGCGAGCGAGATGCTGCGGGGCATCGACCTCTCCGGGAAGGACCTCGACACCTACGTCGAGCAGCGGGTCCTCACGACGACGCTCGACAAGGCGCTCAACTGGGCGCGCTCGAACGCGCTCTTCCCCGCCACCTTCGGTCTTGCCTGCTGCGCGATCGAGATGATGTCGATCGTCACCGCGCGCTACGACAGCGCCCGTTTCGGGGCGGAGGTGTTCCGCGCCTCGCCCCGCCAGGCCGACATGCTGATCCTGAGCGGGAGGGTCTCCATCAAGATGGCCCCCGTCGTGCGGCGCATCTACGACCAGATGCTCGAGCCGAAATGGGTGATCGCGATGGGAGCGTGCTCGTCGAGCGCCGGCGTCTTCAACAACTACGCGCTCGTGCAGGGAGCGGACAAGTTCATGCCCGTGGACGTCCACGTGCCGGGCTGCCCGCCGCGCCCCGAGGCCCTGCTGCACGGCATCCTGAAGCTCCAGGCGAAGATCAAGGGCGACCCGACGCTCGGCTGGCGCGAGCGCTACCGGGCCGAGGGCACGGAGGAGCTCGGCGACGGCCTCGCGGTCGGCAGGGAGTGACTTCCCGGCCGTGCCCGACGCAACCGGACTGGAGCTGATCGCACACGACCTGGGCGCGCAGGTGCCGGGCTCGGTGGCCGGCACCGAGCACCGCCACGGCATCGCGACGCTGATCGTGGAGCCCGGCGCGGTGCTCCGGGCGCTGACCTGGCTGCGCGAGACGCCCAACCAGAACTACCACTTCCTCGCGAGCGTGCACGGCTGCGACTACCTGCCCCGCGAGCCACGCTTCGGGATCCACTACGAGCTGCTCAACATGGAGCGCGTCGAGCGCCTGCACGTGAAGGCGGAGCTCGCCGACCCCGGGATGCCGGAGTTGCCCGAGATCGAGTCCGTCGTCGGGCTGTTCCCGACCGCGGCGTTCCAGGAGCGCGAGATATACGACATGTTCGGAGTGCGGTTCCGCGGCCACCCCGACCTGCGCCGCATCCTGATGCCCGAGGAGTACGAGGGGTTCCCGCAGCGCCGCGACTTCCCGATCGGGGGCGAGCCCGTCCTGTTCACGCACAACGAGCACGGCACCCCGAGGTGGTACGAGTGAGCGAGCCGGCGGGAAGCGTGCGCGAGCTGGCCGTCGGGGTCACCGCCGCGCCCTCCAACGGCGCCGCCGAGGCCACCGAGGAGGAGCTGCTCACGATCAACTTCGGGCCGCACCATCCCGCCACGCACGGGGTGCTGCGCCTGCTCGTGACGCTCCGCGGGGAAGAGGTCCTGGAGGCCCACCCCTACGTCGGGTACGTGCACACGGGCATCGAGAAGACCTGCGAGGACAAGGCCTACTGGAAGGTGATCCCGCTCGTCGAGCGGATGGACTACCTCGCGTACTACTTCAACGCGATGGCATTCTGCATGTCGGTCGAGCGCCTGCTCGACGAGACGGTCCCCGAGCGCGGCCAGTACCTGCGCGTGATCCACTGCGAGCTGAACCGGATCCACTCGCACCTCGTCTGGCTCGGCACGACCGCGCTCGACCTCGGCGCGATCTCGATCTTCTGGTACTGCTTCCGCGAGCGCGACAAGATCCTCGACCTGTTCGAGTACTCGTCGGGGCAGCGCATGCACACGCGCTACATCCAGGTCGGCGGGGTGTTCGAGGACATCCCCGCGGGGTGGGCGGAGAAGACGCTGCGCTTCACCGAGGACATGGAGGAGCGCGTCGGCCAGTACGAGGCGATCCTCGACCGCAACGAGATCTTCCTGCAGCGCACGAAGGACGTCGGCATCGTGAGCGAGGAGCGCCTGCTCGACCTCGGCGTGACCGGGCCGCTCCTGCGCGCCGCCGGGAACCCGTGGGACCTGCGCAAGGCGGCTCCCTACTCCTCCTACGAGAAGTTCGACTTCAAGGTCCCGATCGGCACGGTCGGGGACTGCTACGACCGCTACCGCGTGCGGGTCGCCGAGATCCGCGAGTCCTGCAAGATCATCCGGCAGGCGATCGAGGGACTTCCCGAAGGCCCGCACATCACCACCAACCGCAAGGTCGCGCTGCCGCCCCGCCACGAGCTCGCGACCTCGATGGAGGCGCTGATCCACCACTTCAAGCTCGTCACCGAGGGCTTCCGTGTGCCCCCGGGGGAGGCTTACGTGCCGCTCGAGAGCCCGCGCGGCGAGATGGGCTGCTTCGTGCTGGCCGACGGGTCCGCGAAGCCCGCGCGCGTGCACATGCGCGACCCGTCGTTCGTGAACCTCCAGGCCCTGCGCGAGATGGTCGTCGGCGGCTACATCGCCGACATGATCACGAACCTCGCCATGCTCGACCCGATCCTGGGAGGCATCGACCGATGAGCAAGTTCGACCACCTCCGCGGGGTCCCCGGGTCGCGCAACAGGCTCGCCGCCCAGGTGTGGGAAGGGGCGCGCGTGGGCGCCGACCCCGCCGAGGTCCCCGAGCCGAGCGACGTGCGCGTGCCGCAGGACCTGCGGGCGACGATCGAGCACCACATGTCGAACTATCCGGACCACCGGTCGGCCGTCCTGCCCGCCCTGCGCGCGGCGCAGGACCTGCACGGCTGGCTCTCGCCCGAGGCGATCGTCCAGGTCGCCGCGGTGATGCGGGTGAGCCCGTCCTACCTCGAGTCGATCGCGACCTTCTACGACATGCTCGAGCTGGAGCCGGTGGGTCGCCACACGATCTACATGTGCACGAACATCTCGTGCCAGCTGCGCGGCGCACAGTCGGTGCTGAAGGCGATGTCGGAGGCGACCGGCGCGCCGGTCGGCGGCTCGAGCCCGGACGGCCGGTTCCACCTGCGCTCGTTCGAGTGCCTCGGCGCGTGCGACATGGCCCCGATGGCGTCGATCGAGGGCCACTACCGGGGTCCGCTGACGCCCGCGGACGCCGCCACGATCGCCGAGCGGCTGCGGGCGGGCGACGCCGCGGCGGACCTGCTGCCCGAGAAGCGCAAGCCGCCCGTCGGAGGCTGGCGGTGAGCGACGTGCAGATCCTCTTCAAGCACGCCGACGTGCCGGAGCTGAACCGGATCGCGACCTACGAGCGCGTCGGGGGCTACACGGGGCTGCGCAAGGCGTTCACCGAGATGACCGCCGACCAGGTGCTGAAGGAACTGGAGTCGAGCGGCCTCCGCGGTCGCGGCGGCGCCGGGTTCTCGATGGGGAAGAAGGCCAGCTTCCTGCCGCACGGCGAGATCGAGAAGTACCTGTGCTGCAACGCGGACGAGTCCGAGCCGGGCACCTTCAAGGACCGCGACCTGATGCACCACAACCCCCACCAGCTGATCGAGGGCATCCTGATCGGCGCCTACGCGGCCGGCGCGACCCACGCCTTCATCTACATCCGCGGCGAGTACGAGGAGGAGGCCGACATCCTCGATGCCGCGGTCACGGAGGCATACGCGCGCGGCTACGTGGGGGACGACGTCCTCGGGTCCGGGTTCGGCTGCTCCCTGGTCGTCCATCGCGGCGCCGGGGCCTACATCTGCGGCGAGGAGACGGCGCTGCTCGACTCGCTCGAGGGCAAGCGCGGAAACCCTCGGCTGAAGCCGCCGTTCCCCGCCAACCAGGGCCTCTACCAGGGCCCGACGTTGATCAACAACGTCGAGACGCTCTCGAACGTCCCGCACATCATCGCGAACGGGTCCGAGTGGTACCGCCGGTTCGGCACCGAGCGCTCGCCCGGCACGAAGGTCGTGTCGGTGTCGGGCTGCGTCCAGCGGCCGGGCAACTACGAGGTCGAGCTGGGCGTCCCCGCGCGGGACATCGTCCACGGCCTCGCGGGCGGGCCTCCGGAGGGGCGGCGCGTGAAGGCATGGTTCCCGGGCGGCTCATCGGCCCCGGTCCTGACCGAGGCCGACCTCGACCTGCCCTACGACTTCGAGCACATGGCCGAGGCCGGCTCGATGCTCGGCTCGGGCGCGATCATCGTGATCGACGACTCCGTGCCGATCGTCTCGGTCGCCCTACGCCTGGCCGAGTTCTACCGGCACGAATCGTGCGGCAAGTGCGTGCCGTGCCGCGAGGGCACCAACTGGACGGTGAAGATGCTCGAGCGCATCGACCGCGGCGAGGCGACGCCCATGGACCTCGACGTGATGGCCGACGTGCAGCACAACATCATCGGCAACTGCCTCTGCGTGCTGGGCGACTCGATGGCGATGCCCGTGGGATCGATGATCGCGAAGTTCCGGGAAGAGTTCGAGCGCACATAGAGGCCGCGCGTCTGCAAGCAGACGCGCGGGTGGACGGCGGGACGGGCACTCCGATCTCCATCTCCGACGACGTCGGGCTTGCCGTGCCCGCAGCGGACGAGGCCGCCTGATGCCCGACCGCGGCTGGATCACGTTCACGATCGACGGCCGCGAGGTGCGCGCGCCCGAGGGCGAATGGCTGGTGGACGCGGCCAAGCGCGGGGACGTCGAGATCCCGTTCTTCTGCTACGAGCGCAAGCTCGGCGCGCCGGTCGGCGCATGCCGCATGTGCATGGTCGAGGTGGAGGGCATTCCCAAGCTCCAGACCTCCTGCTCCACCCCGGTCAAGGACGGCATGGTCGTCTACACGCAGACCGACCGCGTGAAGCACGCGCAGAACGCCGTCGTCGAGTTCCTGCTCGTCAACCACCCGCTCGACTGCCCGGTGTGCGACAAGGGCGGCGAGTGCCCGCTCCAGGACATCTCCTACGGATGGGGCCCGGGTCGCAGCCGCTTCGTCGACGACAAGCGCAACTTCCCGAAGCCGATCGCGCTCTCGCCGCTGATCGCGATCGACCGCGAGCGCTGCATCCTCTGCTACCGCTGCGTGCGCTTCTCGCAGGAGGTCGCCGAGGACGAGCAGCTCGCATTCCTCGAACGCGGGGACCACACCTTCGTCGGCACCTTCGACGGCCGCCCCTACGAGGCGCCGTTCTCGGGCAACGTGGTCGACCTCTGCCCGGTCGGGGCGCTCACGAACACGTCGTACCGCTTCAGGGCGCGCCCCTGGGACATCGAGGGAGCGGGAACGCTCTGCACGCTCTGCCCGAGCCAGTGCAACGTCGAGCTGACCATCCGCGACGAGCGCGTCGAGCGCGTCGAGCCGCGCGACAACGAGGCGGTCGACGACGGCTGGCTGTGCGACAAGGGCCGCTGGGGATACCAGTCGACGCGTCCCGAGCAGCGGGTGCTCGAGCCGCTCGTGCGCGACGGCGGGCACCTGCGCCCGGCGACGTGGGAGCGCGCGCTGGAGGCGGCGGCCGCGGGGCTCGCGCGTGCCGGGTCCGAGAGCGCCGCGGTGATCGCGGGTCAGACGACCAACGAGGAGGGCTGGCTGCTCCAGCGCCTCTTCCGGGAGGGCCTCGGCTCGCCGCACGTCGACGCGCGCGCCGGCGGCGCGCTCGCGCCGTCGGTCGCGCGCAGGCTCTCGCACCCCGACCTCGCCGCGGCGATCGGCGACGTCGACCGCGCCTCGGCGGTGCTCGTCGTCGAGACGGACCCGCGCGAGGAGGCCCCGATCTTCGATCTGCGCCTGCGCAAGGCCGTGCGGCGCTTCGGGACCCGGCTCGTGGTCGCCTCCAGCGCTCCCACGGCGCTCGACGGCGGCGCCTCGGAGGTCTTGCGGTTCGCGCCGGGCGCCGCCGAGTCGCTCCTGCGCGCGCTCCAGAAGGCGCTGCTGGAAGCCGAGCAGCCGACCAACGGCAACGGCGGCGCCGGCGAGGAGGAATCCGCTCCCTCGGGGCACTCCGGGCTCGCCGGGTTCCTCGCCGATCATCCGCTCGAGCGCCTCGCCGAGACCGCCGAGGTGGACGCCAACGACCTGCGCGACATCGCCGCCCTCCTGACGGGGGCCGACAACGTGGTGGTCCTCTGGGGAGAGCGCGTCGGCTGGGGCGAGCGCGGCGCGGGCGCACTCGATGCGCTCGCCGACCTCGGGCTCGTGCTCGGCCTCGACGCCGCCGACGGCTCGGGCCTGATCGAGGTTCCGGCCGGCACCAACGGCCGCGGGCTGCGCGAGGTCGGCTGCGTCGCGGGCATCGGCCCCGGCCTCGCCGACGCGCCGGCCGGCCTCACCGCGTCGCGGGCCCGCGACGCCGCCCTCGGGTCCGGGAGCGTCAAGGCCTTCTACCTGGTGAACAGCGACCCGCTGCGCGAGCTTCGCGGCCGCGAGCAGTGGGACGAGGCGCTGCAGCAGGCCGGGTTCGTCGTGGCGCACCAGCAGTTCCTCGGCGCGGCGGCCGAGCGCCACGCCGACGTCGTCTTCCCGGCGGAGTCCTACGCGGAGAAGGAGGGCACGATCACCCATCCCGACGGCCGCCTCCAGCGGCTGCGCCCGGCGATCGGGCACCCCGGCGCGGTGCGCGCGGAGTGGCAGGTGATCGCGGACGTGGCCGGGCGGCTCGGCGTCGACGTGCGCCGCTCGGTGAGCGCGGCCGCCGTGCTCACCCAGCTCGCCGAGGACGTGCCTTTCTACGCCGGCATCACGATGGACGAGATCGGCGGCCGCGGCGTGCGCTGGCAGGAGCGCGAGCCCGGCGCGGACGCCGCGCGTCAGGCCTTCGGCGAGCCGGGCTTCGGACCCGCGGCGGAGCCCCCCGCGCCCCTCGCCGCGGCCGACGGAGCGCTGCGCCTCGCGACCCGCGCGGGGCTCTGGGCCTCGTGGGTGACCGACCGCTCCCCGTCGCTGCACCACCTCGTCGCCGCCCAGCAGCTCGAGCTCAGCCCGCTCGACGCCGAGCGCCTCGCCGTCGAGTCCGGCGATCGGGTCGAGGTGCGCTCCAACGGTCACGCGGTGAAAGCGCGCGTGCAGATCCGGGCGGGAGCCAAGCGCGGCACCGCGACGCTCGTCGAGGGCACGAGCGAGGAGAACGCGACCGTGCTCCAGGACGGAGCGCCGGTACTGGTGGAAGTCGCCCCCAAGTGATGGTCCTCGCCGACACGACCTTCGTCGAGACCACCGGCGTCTGGATCATCAAGTCGATCGTGATCTTCGCGTTCGTGATGGGCGTCGTGCCGATGCTCCTCCTGCTCGAGCGCAAGCTGCTCGGCCGCTTCCAGAACCGCTACGGGCCCAACCGGGTCGGCCCATACGGCCTGCTTCAGCCGCTCGCCGACGTCGTGAAGCTGATCTCGAAGGAGCAGTTCTACCCCTCGACCGGCGTCCCCCGCCTGATGGCGATCGCGCCGGCGATCATGATCATCACGGCGCTCGCGTCGATCGCGATCATCCCCTTCGGCGACGTCGAGAGCGGCTTCGGCTCGAAGTTCGGCCTCTACGGGATCGACGTGAACATCGGCATCCTGTACGCGTTCGCGTTCGGGTCGCTGGCGTTCTACGGCCTCGTGCTCGGCGGCTGGGCCTCGGGGTCGAAGTACTCGTTCCTCGGCGCGATGCGCTCGGCCGCGCAGCTGATCAGCTACGAGGTCTCGCTCGGCCTGTCCCTGATCGGCGTGGTGATGATGGCCGGCTCGCTGTCCCTGGTGGACATCGTCAAGGCGCAGGACACCGTCTGGTACGTGATCCCGCAGTTCGTCGGCTTCCTGATCTTCACGGTCGCGGGCTTCGCCGAGACCAACCGGCCTCCGTTCGACCTGCCCGAGGCGGACGCCGAGCTCGTCGCCGGCTACAACACCGAGTTCGGCGGCATGCGGTTCGGGTCTTTCTTCATGGCCGAGTACATCAACATGATCGTGATCGCCGGCCTCGGCGCCGCGATGTTCTTCGGCGGCTGGATGGGCCCCGGGCCGAGCGGCCTCGACCCGCTCTGGATGGTCCTGAAGATGCTCGCGATCGTCGTGTTCTTCATCTGGATCCGGGCGACCATGCCCCGGCTTCGCTACGACCAGCTGATGAGCTTCGGCTGGAAGATCCTGCTGCCGCTCGCCACGCTCAACCTGCTGGTGACCGCCGTCCTCGTCTCGACTACATGAGGTGCAATGGCCTACCGACCTGAACCAGACGCGATCGCCGTGCAGCGCGGCCCCGACCCCGGCGGCCTCGGTGCCGTGTCCCGCGTGTTCGGCGAGACCCTGCGCGGGCTGAAGACGACGCTCGGCCGCCTGGTCGAGGGCCCGGTCACGATCCAGTACCCGGAGCAGAAGACGCCGGTGTACCCGCGCTTCCGCGGCCGCCACCGCCTCAACCGCTTCGAGGACACCGGCCTCGAGAAGTGCGTGGGCTGCTCGCTGTGCGCCGCCGCATGCCCGTCCGACTGCATCCGCGTGGTCGCGGCGGAGAACACGCCGGACAACCGGGTCTCGGCGGGCGAGCGCTACGCCGAGGTCTACGAGATCAACATGACCCGCTGCATCTTCTGCGGCTACTGCGAGGTCGCGTGCCCGTTCGACGCGATCACGATGGGCCACGACTACGAGCTGTCCGACTACGACCGCTCGGACCTGATCTTCACCAAGGAGATGCTGCTGGCGGAACCGGTCGAGCGCACGCCGCTGAGGCGCGAGGGGGAGTAGCCCGCTTCTCCATGGACGTGGTCGCCTTTTGGTTCGCAGCCCTGCTCGCCGTGGCCGGCGCGGCCGGCGTGGTGCTGCTGCGCAATCCCTTCTACAGCGTGCTCTCGCTGGTCGTGCACCTGCTCGCGCTCGCCGTGCTGTTCCTGCTGCTCAACGCGGAGTTCCTCGCGGCGGCGCAGGTGATCGTCTACGCCGGGGCGGTGATGGTGCTCTACGTGTTCGTCGTCGCCTACGTCGGCGGCCTCGAGGACGCGCTGACCGAGCCCAACCCTGCGCTCCGCGGGCTCGCGCCGCTCTTCGCGCTCGCGCTGCTGGTCGAGCTGTGCGTCGCGATCGTCGGGTCCGGCCTCAAGGCGCTCGACACCGAGGGCCCGGACCTCGCCGCAGGCTTCGGCTCGCCCTCCGCGATCGGGGAGATGTTCCTGACGAGGTTCCTGGTCGCGTTCGAGGTCGTCTCGCTGCTGCTGCTGATCGCCGCGGTGGGAGCCGTCGTGCTTGCGAGGCGCGAGAGCCCGGAGGAGGCGGGCAGGCCTTGGACATCGTCTGGTACCTCGTCCTCTCGGCGTTCATCTTCTGCATCGGCGCGGCCGGCGTGCTCACGCGCCGCAGCCCCTCGTCGTCCTGATCTGCCTCGAGCTGATGCTGAACGCCGGCAACCTCGCGCTCGCCTCGTTCTCGCGCATGACCGGCACCCACGACGGCCAGGTCTTCGCGCTGATCGTGATGATCGTCGCGGCCTGCGAGGTCGTGATCGGCCTCGGCCTGATCGTCGCGATGTACCGCAGCCGGCTCCCCATGGACGTCGACGAGATGTCGGAGCTGCGCGGGTGAGCGTCGCCACCTACGGCTGGCTCGTGATCGCCTTCCCGCTCGCGGGATCGATCGTGATCGCGCTCCTGTGGCGCGTGCTTCCCGGCCGCACCGCGGGCTGGATCGGGTCGGCGGCGATCGGCCTCGCGTTCCTCAACGCGGTGGGCGCGCTCGTGCAGCTGCAGGACAAGCCCGAGGAGGCGCGCCAGGTCACGTCCTCGCTGTGGACCTACGCGAGCACCGCCGGGATCGACGTGCAGGTCGGGATCCTGGTCGACCCGCTCGCGGTCTTCATGGCGCTCGTCGTGTCGGGCGTGAGCTTCCTGATCCACGTCTACTCCGTCGCCTACATGAAGGGCGACCGCGGCTACCGGCGCTACTTCAGCTACCTCAACTTCTTCGTCTTCTCGATGCTGCTGCTGGTGCTGGCCGGCAACTTCGTGCTGCTGATCGTCGGCTGGGCGTTCGTCGGGTTCGCCTCCTACGCGCTGATCAGCTTCTGGTACCGGCGACGCACCGCGACCTACGCCGGCATGAAGGCGTTCGTGATCAACGTCATCGGCGACGTCGGGCTGGTGCTCGCCGCGATCATCCTCCAGCGCGACACGGGCGCGCTCGACTACGGGGCCGTGTTCGCGCGCGCGGGCGAGGTCTACTCCCAGAACGAGTGGGTGATCGTCGCCGTCTGCCTGCTGATCCTGGTCGGCGCGTTCGCGAAGTCGGCGCAGGTCCCGCTCCACACCTGGCTGCCCGACGCGATGGAGGGCCCGACCCCGGTCTCGGCGCTGATCCACGCCGCCACGATGGTGACCGCCGGCGTCTACCTGATCGCGCGCACGCACCCGCTGTTCGAGCTTGCGCCGACGGCGGCCGACATCTCGGCCGCGATCGGCGCGTTCACGCTCGTGTTCGCGGCCTCGGTGGCGCTGGTCGTGACGGACCTCAAGCGGATCATCGCCTACTCCACGATCAGCCAGATCGGCTACATGATCATGGGCGTCTCGATCGCCGCCTACGGCGCGAGCTTCTTCCACCTGATGACGCACGCCTTCTTCAAGGCGCTGATGTTCATGGCGGCGGGCTCGGTGATCGCGGCGATGGCCGGCGTGCAGAGCATCGACCGCATGTCGGGGCTGCGCCGCGCGATGCCGTTCACGTTCATCGCCTTCCTCGTCGCCGCGCTCGCGCTGGCGGCGTTCCCGGGCATGTCCGGCTACTTCTCCAAGGACGAGATCCTCGCGTTCGCCGCGGAGCGCGGCGGCGCCTACTGGCTGCTGTACGCCGCGGGGACCCTGGCGGCGGTGATGACCGCCTTCTACGCGTTCCGGATCGTGTTCCGCGTGTTCGGGGGCGAGCCCAACGAGGAGGCGCGCGAGCTCGAGCGCGGCCACCTCGCCCACGGCGACCCCGTCAACCCGATGACCGGGGAGGCCGAGGACACCGACGTGGGCTATCCCGGCCCCGAGCACCACATCGCCGAGCGCGAGACCACGATGAAGGTCCCGATGGCGATCCTCGCGTTCCTGTCGATCGTCGCCGGGCTGTTGCAGGTCCCGGAGGTGACGCACGTCGTCGACAGCTTCCTCGACCCGAGCTTCGCGGACTCGCGCTACATCGACACGGAGGTGTCGGGCGGCCTCGAGGCGCTCGCGCTGGCGCTCGGCGCGCTCGCCTCCGTGATCGGCATCGGGCTCGCGTGGCACATGTACGTGCGCCGCCCGGGCACGACCGCGCGGCTCGTCGAGCGCTTCCGCGGCCTCCACGACTTCCTCGCGCACAAGTGGTACTTCGACGAGCTGTACGACCGCGCGATCGTGCGCCCGACCCTCGCCCTCGGCTCGTGGTCGGCAAACGTGTTCGAGCGCTACGTGGTGGGCGGCATGGTCTCCGGCACGGCGCTCGTCGTGCGCGCCGGCGGACAGGTCGTGCGGATCGCGCAGTCCGGCGTCCTGCGCTACTACGCGCTGCTGCTGATGACCGGCGTGACGGCGCTCGCGCTCTACTTCCTGGTGGTGAGCCGCTGATGCTGAGCGTGCTCGTGTTCCTGCCCCTGGCCGGCGGCGTGCTGGCCGCGCTGCTGCCGGCCGGCCGCGGCGGGCGCACGACGGGCGTGGTGACGCTCGCCTTCTCGCTCGCGACGCTCGGCGTCGGCATCGGCCTGCTCGCCGGCTTCGAGTCCTCCGGCGGGCTCCAGCACGTGACCGACGTGAACTGGATCCCCGCGCTCGGGATCCACTACAAGCTCGGCCTCGACGGGCTCAACCTGTTCCTGATCCTGATGACCGCGCTGCTGTGGGCGGCCGCGACGGGCGGCTCGCTGCTCGGGGGCTGGGAGCGGCCGCGCACCTACTACCTGATGCTGGCGCTCGGCGAGACCGCCGTGCTCGGCGCCTTCTGCGCGCAGGACCTCGCGCTGTTCGTCCTGTTCTTCGACCTGATGCTGGTCCCGTTCTACTTCCTGATCGGCATCTGGGGAGGGCCCGACCGGGTGCGGGCGACCACGACCTTCGTGATCTACACGCTGGTCGGGAGCCTGCTGATGCTGGCCGCGGCCGCGGCCACGGGGATCCTCGCGGCCGACGGGGGCAACGTCTCGTTCGAGCTGTCCACCCTGCTCCAGCGGCCGCTCTCGGAGGGCAGCCAGCAATGGATCTTCCTGCTGTTCGCGCTCGCGTTCCTGGTGAAGATGCCCGCCTTCCCGCTGCACGGGTGGATGCCCGGGGCCTACACGAACGCGCCGACCCCGGTCGTCGCGGTGCTGTCGGGGGTGCTGTCGAAGGTCGGCGCCTACGGGTTCCTGCGCATCGCGCTGCCGCTGTTCCCCGACGCGGCGGTCCAGTACCAGGAGCTGCTGCTCGTGATCGCCGTCGCGAGCATCCTCTACGGCTCGGTGATGGCGTTCACGCAGACGTCGGCGACACTCGTCGTCGGGTACTCGTCGATCGCGCAGCTCGGCTTCATCACGCTCGGGATCTTCTCGCTCACCGACCAGGGCGCCCAGGGAGCAGTCCTCCAGATGGTCAACCACGGGCTCGTGGTCGTGCCGCTGTTCTTCATCATCGCGCTGCTGGCCGCGCGCGCCGGCGGCACCGACGACCTGCGGCGGATGGGCGGCCTCGCGACGCGAGCTCCCGTGCTGGCGGCGCTGTTCCTGATCGTCGCGCTCGCGACGCTCGCGATGCCCGGCTCCGCGAACTTCATGGGCGAGTTCCTGATCCTCAGCGGGGTGTTCCAGGCCAAGATCGTCTACGCGATCGTGGCCGGCGCCGGCGTCGCGCTGGCCGCCGTGTACATGATCCGCCTGTACCAGCGCTCGATGCACAACCCGCTGGCGCCGGGCGCCGAGTCGCGGGAGATGAGCCTGCGTGACGGCGCCGTGCTCGTGCCGATCGTCGCCGTGATCGTGTTCCTCGCGCTCTACCCGCAGTTCGTGCTCGAGCGCTCCGAGGACTCCGTCGTGCCCCAGGTCGAGGTCGCGGCCTCGCGATGAGCACCCTCAACGCACCGACCATCGACTACGGCGGCCTCTCGCCGCTGATCGCGCTCACCGCCGGGACGTGCCTCACGCTGCTGGCCGGCCTCTTCCCGCGCCGCGCGGGCCGGGTGCTGGCGGTCACGACCGCGCTGGTCACGCTCGCGACGGCGTTCGGGCTGTCGGTCTGGCAGTTCGGCGAGCCGAAGTCCCTGGTCGAGGGGGCGCTGCGCTCGGACGACCTCTCGCTGTCGCTCAACTTCCTCTTCTTCACCGCCGCGGCGCTCGCGCTCGTGCTGTCGCTGCGGGAGCGTCCCCACGTGCCGAGCAGCCTCGCCGACTACTCCGCGCTGCTGCTCGCGAGCGTCACGGGAATGGTCGTGCTGGCGGCGGCCACCAACCTCGTCACGCTGTTCCTCGGCATCGAGCTGCTGTCGATCCCGCTCTACGTGATGTGCGCGCTCGACCTGCACCGCCGCACGTCGCTCGAGGCGGGGCTCAAGTACCTCGTGATCGGCTCGGTGGGCTCGGCCACGCTGCTCTACGGGCTCGCGTTCATCTACGGGGCGAGCGGCTCCACGAACTTCGACGCGATCGCGCGCGGCATCTCGCAGTCGGGCATCACCGGCGACCCGCTGCTGCTGACCGGCATCGCGCTCGCGCTGACGGGGCTCGCGTTCAAGGCGTCGGTCGCGCCGTTCCACCAGTGGACCCCGGACGTCTACGAGGGTGCGCCGACCTCGGTCACGGCGTTCATGGCGGTGGCGACCAAGGCCGCCGCGTTCGCGATCATCCTGCGCTTCTTCGACGTCGCGCTGCTTGCCGGCGAAGGACGACTGGGACGTCGCGCTCGCCGCGCTCGCGACGATCACGATCGTGGTCGGGAACATCGGCGCGATCGGCCAGGACTCGCTGAAGCGCATGCTCGCCTACTCGGGCGTGGCGCAGGCCGGCTACATGCTCGCCGGCGTGGTCGTCGCCAGCCGGCTCGGCGTCGAGGCCACCGTGTTCTACCTGGCCGTGTACCTGTTCATGAACATGGCCGCGTTCGCGGTCGTGATCGCACGTGAGCGGGAGACGACGCTCGGCGACCACATCGACGCGGTCTCGGGCATCGGGGCGTCGCGACCGTCGCTCGCGTGGCCGCTCACGATCGCGATGCTCGGCCTCGCGGGCCTGCCGGGGACCGCGGGCTTCATCGGCAAGTTCTTCCTGATCGAGGCGTCGGTGGAGGGCGACTTCACGTGGCTCGGGATCGTGATCGTGATCGGCTCGATGGTCTCGCTCGCGTACTACCTGCGGGTGATCGCGGCGGTCTGGATGGCGGGTCCCGCCCACCGGGCGGTGCCCGCGATGGCGGGCGGCTCCCCCGATGCCGCGCCCGCCGGCCCGCGCCCGTCCGGGGCGGCCCCCGAGATCGTCGCGATCGCGTGCCTCGCGGCCGCCGCGACGGTGTTCTTCGGGATCATCCCGGACCCGCTGCTGGACATCGCGGTGGACGCCGGGCGCGCGCTCGGCCTCGGCTGACCGGGCATGCCCGGGGAAGAGGAGCGCCATCGCCCCTACCCCTTCGCGGGCGGGCTGATCTACCTCGACGTCGACGAGTCGCCGATGATGCGCCGCCGCGCGGAGAACGCCTACGAGCCCCGCAAGGTGGCCGCCGTGCAGCGGCTCCTGCGGCCGGGCGCGACGTTCGTGGACGTGGGCTCGAACAAGGGCGACTTCGCGCTGATCGCAGCGCGCACGGCCGGCCCGCAGGGCCGGGTGGTCGCGATCGAGCCCTCGCCCGAGAACTGCCGGTGGATCCGCCGCAGCGTGGAGCTGAACGGCTACTCCAACGTGGAGCTGCACGAGTTTGCGCTGAGCGACTCCGAGGGCGAGGCCCCGCTCTACATCGGCGAGCGCAGCGGCTGGCACTCCCTGCTGCCCGGAGAGGGAGCGGCGGTCACGGTGCGCACGCGCACCCTGGACGGGCTGCTGGAGGAGATCGGCTGTCCCCCTCCCGACATGCTCAAGGTCGACGTCGAGGGAGCGGAGCTCGCGGTCCTCGCGGGCGCGGCCCGCACGCTCGCGGCCGGCGGCGAGATGTGGATCCTGCTCGACGTCCACCCGGATCGCGGCGTCGACCCGGTCACGGTGGCGGAGCGACTGCGCTCGCACGGCTTCGAGCCGCGCGACCCGCAGGACCCCGATCAGCCGCTCGAGGTCACCCCACAGACCGACGAGCTGTTCGCGTTCCGCGGCTAGCTAGCGGCCGGCTGCCTGCAGGCGGGCGTGGCGGCGCATCTCGCCCTGGAGGCGCTCGAGCCGCGCCTCGGTCTCGCGGTCGGTGTACGTCATCGCGGCCGCGACCGCGGGATGCACGGCGGCGATCCGGTCGAGCATCTCGAGCGCGACGGCGCGGTAGCTCGCGTGCCCCTCGCGGCCCGAGCGGAGCTCGATCAGGTGCATTGCCTCGCGCGCGTTGAGGTCGAGCACGTAGCGGATCCGGTAGGCGAGCGAGACGGCGTAGGGCGCCTCCTCGACGAGCCCGAGCGCCAGCAGGCGGTCGTGCTCGGCGCGGCTGGCCTCGAGGCCCTCGCGGTAGGCGTCGCCGTAGCCCGCGGCGTCGACCTCCTCGGGCACGCCGGCGCCGAGCCCGGTGCCGAGCCGCTGCCACTGGCAGGTCAGCATCCGGTGTCGCTGGAGGTCGCGGAAGGCGCCGTAGTCGGAGACGATCTCGAAGCGGTAGTGCAGCGCCTCCCACCCGCGCCCCGGCTTGTGCCGCCTGTTGCCGCGGATGCCCGCGAGCTCGGCGATCAGCGTGGCGCGGTCGGCCTCGCTCATTTCGGCCGCGGCGGCGCGCAGCTCGTGCTCGGACGCGTCGCCCGCCTCGTACAGGCAGGCCGCGATCAGGTCGAGCTCGGTGCCCTCCGCGTGCTCGAGCCGCACCGACGGAGGCTCCTCCGCCTGCCGGGCATCGTCGAGGCCGAACCGCGCGACGGCGCGTGACGCGCGCTCCCGCGTGTCGCGCAGGTACTCGATCCATGCCCCGCCGCGGTCGGGCATGTCGACGCGCTTGACGAACGCGGGGATCACCGCGCGCAGCTCGCGCAGCGCGCGCTCGCCGAAGTCGCGGGCCTCGGGCAGCGGCGATGCCAGCAGCCGCATCAGCAGCTGCTCGTAGGCCTGCCCCGACGCATACACGCCCACGTGGCTGAGCGACGCGGCCGGCAGCAGACCGCGCATCGCGTCGAGCGCCTTGGCCTTGATCGAGCGCTCCCACACCGGCGACGGGCTCGTCGCCGCGCGGATGCTGCTCCGCGGTCCACTCGCGCATGCGCTCGAGCCCGGCGGAGTAGAGGTCGAAGATGCGCTCCATCGCCTCCGCGTACGGGGCGCCCAGCCGCTCGTCCCAGTAGTAGCGGTAGCGGCCGCTCGGCATGCGCCGGTCGTAGGGGATGTAGCGCGTGGACTGCTCGAGGTAGGCGGCGAGCCGGCCGCGCTGGAGGATCTTGGTGAGCACGTTCGACGACCACTCGCAGGCGAGGTGCGCCCCGCCGAGCTGCGCGACCGAGTCGTCCCCGAACTCGAGGAAGACGCGCTCGTAGAGCTGATCAGCGCGCTGATCAGCCTACGAACATGGCCGGCCGGCGGCGAGCCGCCGGCCGGGTCTGCGGCAGGATGACCGCCGTCGTCCACCTCTTCGGCGAACTCGTCGAGGTACAGGCGCCGCAGCGTGCCCCCGTAGCGCGAATAGCGCGCAAACAGCGCGCCCTTCGTGACCTCGGGAAGGTCCACGATGCAGAACACGGGCGAGTCGAGGTTCGTGAAGTGCGGCTCCAGGAGCCGTTTCTCGGCGGCGGTGAACTGTTCCTGCGGGTACTCCACGGCGGGCCGACGATGCTACTCGCCCCGCGGTCGGACCCCGGCGCCCGCCGCCGCACCACCACGGTGATGCGGATTTGTCGGCCTCAGCCCGAACAAACCGCATCACCCGACGCACACGGGTCCCGGCCTATACTCGCCGCGACCCCGCCAGAGGAGGAGAGAGATGTCAGACGGACAGGCCGCGGAGCTCGAGGTGCTGCTCGGGGACGAGCAGGTGTTCGACCCTCCGCCCGAGTTCACGGCTCAGGCGAACGCCTCCGACCCGGCCGTCTACGAGCAGGCCGACCGCGACCCCGAGGGCTGGTGGGAGAGCTGGGCCCGCAAGCTCGACTGGGCCGAGCCGTGGAGCGAGGTGCTCGACTGGAACCCTCCGTGGGCCAAGTGGTTCGTGGGCGGGAAGCTGAACGTCTCGCACAACTGCCTGGACCGCCACGTCGACGCCGGGATCGGCGAGCGCGTCGCCTTTCACTGGGAGGGCGAGGACGGCGAGCGCCGCGCGATCACCTACGCCGAGCTGCTCGACATGACACAGCGCTTCGCGAACGTGCTGAAGGACCTCGGGGTCGAACGCGACGACCGCGTCGCGATCTACATGCCGATGATCCCGGAGGCGCCCGCCGCGATGCTCGCCTGCGCGCGCATCGGCGCGCCCCACTCCGTCGTGTTCGGCGGGTTCTCCCCCGAGGCCGTCAAGGACCGCATCATCGACTGCGAGGCGAAGGTGCTCGTGACCGCCGACTTCTCGCTGCGCCGCGGCAAGCCGAACCCGATGAAGGCGGCCGTGGACCCGGTGCTCGCCGAGTGCCCGTCGATCGAGCACGTTGTGGTGGTTCGCCGCACGGGCGGCGACGTCCCGTGGACCGACGGGCGCGACGTGTGGTGGCACGAGGCCGTCGAGCAGGCCTCACCGGACTGCCCCGCCGAGCCGTTCGACGCCGAGCAGATGCTGTTCCTGCTCTACACGTCCGGCACGACCGCCAAGCCGAAGGGCATCGTGCACACCGCCGGCGGCTACCTCACGGGCGTGATGGCGACGCACAACCTCGTGTTCGACATCAAGCCCGAGACCGACGTCTTCTGGTGCTCGGCCGACATCGGCTGGGTCACCGGGCACAGCTACATCGTCTACGGGCCGCTCGCGAACGGATGCACCTCGATCCTCTACGAGGGCGCCCCGGACTATCCCGGGAAGGACCGCTGGTGGGAGATCATCGAGCGCTACAAGGCCACGATCTTCTACACGGCGCCGACCGCGATCCGCGCCTGCATGAAGTGGGGGCGCGAGCACCCCGACGGCCACGACCTCTCGTCGCTGCGCCTGCTCGGCAGCGTGGGCGAGCCGATCAACCCGCGCGCCTGGCTGTGGTACCAGGAGGTGATCGGCGGCAAGCGCTGCCCGATCGTGGACACCTGGTGGCAGACCGAGACCGGTCAGATCATGATCACCCCGCTGCCGGGCATCACCCGCACCAAGCCGGGCTCGGCGACCGTCCCGTTCCCGGGCATCAAGGCCGCGATCTACGACTCGCAGGGCGACGAGGTCGAGGAGGGCGGGGGCTTCCTGGTGCTGACGCGGCCGTGGCCGGGGATGTTCCGCACGCTCTACAACGAGCCCCAGCGCTACGTCGACACCTACTGGTCGCGCCACGGGCCGGAGGTCTACCTCGTGGGCGACGCCGCGCGGCGCGACGCGGACGGCTACTTCTGGGTCGTGGGCCGCACAGACGACGTGATCAACGTTTCGGGGCACCGGCTCTCGACGATGGAGGTCGAGTCCGCGTGCGTGTCGCACCCCAAGGTCGCCGAGGCCGCCGTGGTCCCCGAGCCCGACGAGACGACGGGCCAGGCGATCGTCGCGTTCGTGACGATGGAGGGCGGCGGCGACCCGCCGGACGGGTTCGAGGCCGAGCTGCGCGAGCACGTGGGCATCAAGATCGGCAAGCTCGCGCGCCCGAAGCGGTTCGTCTGGGCCGACGACCTGCCCAAGACGCGCTCGGGCAAGATCATGCGCCGGCTGCTGAAGGACATCGCGGAGGGGCACGCGCTCGGCGACGTGACGACGCTGCGCGACCCGACGGTGATGGACGCGCTCAAGCAGAAGGTGACCTCGAGCCACGACACGGAGTAGCCGTCGGGTTGGATACTTGATTGAGCCTCGGCTAAGCTCGTTGGCCTATCACCGGCGGGAGGGGAAGCCATCAGAGATGGAGTCGTGCGCGCGCTGGTCTTCGGATCGCTGCTTGCCCTGATCGCCGCGACCCCCGCACAGGCCGCCTTCCCGGGGCAGAACGGGAAGATCGCCTTCAGCGAGGTCAGCTTCGCCACCGACTACGAGATCTACCTCATCAACCCGGACGGGTCCGGGAAGACCCCGCTCACGAGCAACTCGGCCCACGATTTCGGGCCTGCCTGGTCTGCGGATGGAACCAAGATCGCCTTCTCATCGAATCGTGACGGCAACGACGAGATCTACACGATGAATGCCGATGGAACCGGCCAAACGCGCGTCACGAACAATCCAAACGACGATTTCGAGCCCTCCTGGTCGCCCACCGGCTCCCAGCTCGTGTTCACGAGGTTGATCGGCACGGACCAGGACCTCGTGATTGCGAACAGCGACGGATCCGGTGAACACACCATCGCCGACGCCGGTCCCGAGAGCCAGCCGGCGTGGTCGCCCGACGGAGGCAAGATCGCTTTCTTCAGGTCCGTTTTCCAGAGCGGCGGCCCCTACGGCGGCATCTACCTGGTGAATCCGAACGGCACCGGCGAGGTGTTGATCACGCCGTCGCAAGAGGGCGGCCGCAACCAGGAGCCGAACTGGTCGCCGGACGGGGGCAGGATCGTGTTCAGCCACGACGGGTGCGGCTCCCCGTGCGAGCCCGATGCCACGTGGGAAGTCACGACCATGAACACGGACGGCTCGGATCGGACGAGGATCGAATGCTGCTTTACCAGTCAACCCGCGTGGTCTCCGGACCGGACCAAGGTCGTCTACTACAAGGGCCTGGATTGCCTCAACGCCTGCCAGAGGTACGACCTCGCCACGGTGAACTCGTCGGGCGGCTCGGTGACGGTCCTGCCGAATACCGGGGACCAACCCGACTGGCAGCCCCTCCCGACTCCCTACCCCCGCCCCAAGGGCGCGACCCCGATGCGTATCTCGCTCGTCCCGGCGTACGCCTCGTGCACCTCACCCAACCGCACGCACGGGCCGCCGCTTGCTTATGGCTCCTGCAACCCGCCCGCCCAGGAGTCGGCCGAGCTGACGGTCGGCGACGCGCCCGCGAACATGTCGGGCTTCGTGAGCTACAAGGCGATCCTCGGCGATCCCTCCACGCCGGCCGACGAGGCCGACCTCGCGCTGCGCGTGGAGATCTCCGACGTGCGCGTGAAGGGCACGCTTGCCGACTACGCGGGCGATGTGCAGGCGCAGGCCTCCACCCGCATGACCGATCACGACGGCGGCGTCACCTCCACCGCGAGCGACGTGCGCTTCCCGCTCACGACGCCGTGCACGCCGACCGCCGATCCCTCCGTGGGATCGACTTGCTCGCTCACGACCACGCTCGACACGCTGATCCCGGGCGCCGTGGTCGAGCGCCGGCGCACGATCCTGCAGCTCGGCCAGGTGCGGGTGGTGGACGGCGGGCCCGACGGCGACGTCGCGACCGAGCCCAACACGGTGTTCCTGCGCCAGGGCGTGTTCGTCCCCTAAAGCACGCATTGCAGGAGGAAAGCTGAGCGCCCGCTCGGCTACCAGAGTTGCCCGGCCTCTATTGAACGTGGTTTCATAGCTGCGGATGCCACTAACGACCGTTGCCGACGCGGATCTCGTCGCGCGCTGCAGGCGCGGCGACCAGCAGGCATGGGACGAGCTGGTCAACCGCTTCTCGCGGTACGTGTACGCGATCGCGACCCGCGTCTACCGCCTGCAGGACCACGACGCCGAGGACGTCTTCCAGGACGTGTTCACACGCACCTGGCAGCACCTCGACGACCTGCGCGACGACACGGCGGTGCGCCCGTGGATCGGGACGCTCACCCGGCGCCTTTGCGTCGACAAGCTGCGCTCGACCTCGCGCGAGGTGGCGGCCGACGAACTGCTCGAGACCACCCCGGCGACCCGGGACGAGCTCGCGGAGGTCGACGAGGCGCTCTACGTGCACGAGGCGATGAAGCAGCTGCCCGAGCACTGCGCCGAGATCCTCGACCGCTTCTTCGCGCAGGACCAGAGCTACAAGGTGATCGGTGACGCGCTCGACCTGCCGCCGGGCACGATCGCCAGCCGGATCTCCCGCTGCCTGCGGAAGCTCCGTCTGCAACTCGAGGGAAGAAAACCGCGGTTCGAGCCGTCAGATGACCACGAGGTAACTAGAAAATGACCCTTGAGCGACATGACGAGGAACGCTTGGCCGCACTGCTGAAGACACTGCCCCCGGCGCCCGAAGGTTGGGTCCGCGCAGCCCAGGAGCTGCCGCGCGCCCGCCAGGAGATCGACGAGATCGCCCGGCGGGCACAGGAAGACGCGGATTTCCGGGCGGCCGTGACCGCAGACCTCGAGCAGGCCCTGGCACAGGCGGGCTACGACGTGGACCCGAGCCTGCTGCCGGAGCTGCGCGAGAAGCTTTCCGCTTCCTAGACGGCCCGTTTTCCTGGTGAGAAGCGGCCTGCGCGGGCGCTGAAATCACCTGCGCGAGGCCGAGGGCTCCCATAGACTGGCTTCGTGGGAGGCTGCGGGAGATGCGGTAGGCCGAACCCACCCGACGCAGCTTTCTGCATGGGATGCGGAGCGCGGCTGGGACGGGTCCTCGGCTCCGACGAGCGCAAGCCGGTTTCGATCCTCTTCACGGACGTCGCCGGCTCGACGTCGCTCGGAGAGCGACTGGAGCCGGAGGCGGTCCGGCGCGTGATGCTGCGGTACTTCGAGACCGCATCGAACGTCGTGGAGCGCCACGGCGGGACCGTCGAGAAGTTCATCGGCGACGCGGTGATGGCGGTCTTCGGCGTCCCGACCGCCTTCGAGGACCACGCCGAGCGGGCCGTGCGCGCGGCGCTCGAGCTCCAGGAGGAGCTCGCGCGGCTGAACGCGGAGCTGCAGCGGGGTTGGGGCGTGCAGATCGCGATCCGCACCGGCGTCAACAGCGGCGAGGTGGTCGCCGGCGACGCCTCGGCCGGCCAGGCGCTCGTGACCGGCGACCCGGTGAACGTCGCGGCGCGCCTCCAGCAGGCCGCCGCCGCGGGGGAGACGCTGATCGGCGAGGGCACGCGCCGGCTGGTCGGCGAGTCCGTCGAGGCCGAGCCGATCGAGCCGCTCGCCGCGCGCGGGAAGTCCGAGCCGGTCCACGCCTGGCGGCTGCTCGCCGCCGGCGATCGGCAAGCGGCCGACGCCGGGCCGATGCTCGGCCGCGAGACGGAGCTCCGTGTCCTGCGCGAGGCGTTCGAGCGCGTCGCATACGAACGCAGCCCGCAACGGGCGGTGGTGCTCGGCGCCCCCGGCATCGGCAAGACGCGCCTCGCCCGTGAGGTCGCCGACACGCTGTCCGAGCGCGCGACCGTGCTCGTGGGGCGCTGCCTGCCCTACGGCGAGGGCATCGCCTTCTGGGCGCTCGGGGAGATCGTCCGCCAGCTTGCCGGCGGGGCCGACCCGCGCAGCGCGCTCGAGCGCGAGCTCGCGCCCGACCCCCGGGCGGCGCTGCTCGCTGATCGCGTGCTCCAGGCCGCGGGCCTCGAAGAGGCGACCACCCCGCGCGAGGACCTCACCGCCGCGGTGCGTGACCTGTTCTCCGCGCTCGCGCGCGCACGACCGGTGGTCCTCGTGATGGAGGACCTGCACTGGGCCGATCCCGCGCTGCTCGACCTGATCGAGCACCTCCTGGAGCACTCGACGGGCACGCAGCTGATGCTCGTCTGCCTCGGGCGACAGGAGCTGCTCGAACAGCGCCCCGCGTGGGCGCGCGAGACCCACGACTCCGCGCTACTCGAGCTGGGCCCGCTGACGGCGGACGACACGCGCTCGCTGATCCGCCATCTGCTGCCCGCCGACGTGGCCTCGGACGACGTGCGCGAGCAGCTCGCCCGTCGCGCCGAGGGCAATCCCCTGTTCCTCCAGCAGATGATCGCCTACCTGCGTGAGACGGGCGCGGCCGGGGACATGAGCGTCCCGCCGACCATCCATGCGCTGCTCGCGGCGCGGCTCGACCGGCTCACGACGCCGGAGCGCCGCGCGATCGGCGCGGCGTCGGTCGTCGGGCGCGAGTTCTGGGCGGAGGCCGTCGCCGCGATCGCCGGCGACGGCGACACGACGGCGCTGCTCGAGTCGCTCTCGCACAAGCAGATGGTCGCCCCCGAGCCGTCCAGCTTCGAAGGCGACACCGGCTTCGCGTTCAGCCACATGATGATCCGCGACGCCGCGTACGAGTCGATCACGAAGGACGACCGCGCGGAGCTGCACGAACGCCTTGCCGACTGGCTGGAGCAGCGCTACCCGCAGCGCATGATCGAGATCGAGGCGATCCTGGGCTACCACCTCGAGCGCGCCTACCGCTACCGGTCCGAGCTCGGCGCGGTCGACGAGCGCTCCTTCGGGCTGGCGCAGCGGGCCGCGGCCCGCCTTTCCTCCGCCGGGCGCCGGGCCGTGCGCGCGCGGGAGGACACCACCGCCGCCGGCCTGCTCGAGCGCGCCGGCTCACTGCTGCCGGCCACCGCCCGCGCGCGACTCGAGCTGCTGCCGGCGATCGGCGAGGCGCTCGAGGGCACGGCGAACCACACGAAGGCGGGCAAGATCTACGAGGAGGCGCTCGAGCGCGCGCTCGCCGCGCGCGAGCGGCGGGTCGAGGGGCTCGCGCGGCTCGGGCGCGCGCACGTCTGGTTCGTCGCGCACCCGGAGGTCACGGCCACCCGCATCGTCGACGAGGCCGAGCACGCGATCCGGCTGCTCGAGCACACGGGAGAGGAGCGCGGGCTCGCCGACGCCTTCCGGCTGCTCGGTGAGGCGCGCATGTACGAAGGCCGCGCGAGCGACGGCCAGCAGGCGCTCGAGCAGGCGCTCGAGCACGCGGACCCGGCGGCGCTCCCGAGGCACTGGAACGCGATCTCGTTCGCGATGGGGATGTGCCTGCTCGACGGCCCCGCGCACCTCGAGCGCGCGACCCGTTTCGCCGTCGAGCACCTGGCCGCGGCCCGGGAGCGGTCGATGCGCGCGATGGAGGCGGACATGCTCCACGTGCTCGGGGTCGCCCTCGGGCGCCGCGGGCACTTCGACGAAGCGCGCGAGGCGCTCGTGGAGTCGACCGCGATCAGCGAGGACATGGGGCTGCGCTACATGTCGCAGTGGTCCAAGCGCAGCCGCGGCCGTCTCGAGCTGGCCGCCGGCGACCCGGTCGCCGCCGAGCGCGCCCTGCGCGAGAGCTGGGACGTGCTGACGGAGATGGGCCTCGACAGCTCGCTCGGCGAGACGGCCGTGCCGCTTGCCGAGGCGCTCTGCGCCCAGGGCCGCAACGAAGAGGCGGAGGCGACGCTGCGCGCCGTGAAGGACGAATGGGCGGGCGGCGACGCCAGCGTCAGCGCGCCCCGGCTCTCGGTGCGCGCGCGGTTGCTCGCGGCCGAGGGCTGGACCAAGCTCGCGGAGGAGACCGCCGACCGTGCGCTGCGGATCGTGCGACACACGGACTGGCTGTGCCTCCAGGTGGACGCGCTGCTCGCCCACGCGGACGTGATGCGCGCCGCGGGGCGCGACGACGACGCGGCCGCCGGCGCGGAGGAGGCGGCGCGGATCGCCGAGGCGAAGGGGTACGCCGCCGCGCTCGAGCCTGCGGTCGTCCCGCGCCGGGAGGCCGGCCGCTGACACGCGACTACCTCGACCTCGGGCTGCGTGAGTTCCTTGCCGAGGTCGCATCGCCGGAGCCGATGCCGGGGGCCGGGTACTGCGCGGCGATCTCGCTCTCGATGGCGGCCGGCCTGGTCGCGATGGCGGCCGGGGCATCCCGGGACGAGTGGCCCGAGGCGAGGGGCGCCGCGGCGCAGGCGAACATGTTGCGCGAGCGGGTCGCGCCGCTCGCCCAGAAGAACGTGAACGCCTATGCCGATGCCGTCGCGCGCCTGCGCGGAAGCGGAGACGGCGGAAGCGAGACGGACCTCGGCACCCTGCTCGAACGAGCGGCGCAGATCCCGCTCGACATCGCCGAGTCCGCCGTCGACGTCGCCTCGCTCGCGGCGGTCGTCGCAGAACGCGGCAACCAGGCCCTCCGCGCGGACGCCGTAGCCGCCGCGTTGCTTGCCCAGGGCGCCGCGCGCGCGGCCGCGACGCTCGTCGAGGTCAACCTCGGCACCACCACGTCGGACGAGCGCGTGATGCAGGTCCGGGACCTGGTCGGTACGGCGACGGCCGCCGCCGAGCGCGCGCAGGCCACGCTCGCGTAGGCCGGACTCACCCGGAGGGAAGAAAGCGAGCCCCTCCCCCGTCTGTTGGTCGTAACGATCGGCAATCGCAATCACGGGGGACACGATGGGCTACCGCAAGTAACGACACCGCGAAGACTTTGAAAAGAGGCCTCCGGCGAACAGCCGGGGGCCTTCTTGTTGCGCGATGGGAAGTTCCTTGCAGGGGAAGATTCCGGACCGCCGCCCGGTCTAGTGGTCGTATGCGTCCTGCTGTCTGTCCCTTTGGAGGTAATTGCATGGGCTACCGCAAGTAGGTTCGAGCGTTCGCACAACTGACGCGGGTGACGCGCGGGGCCTTCGGCGGGCAAATCTCCGAGGCCTTTTTCGCGCAACACGGCCCCGGGTGCCTCCGTGCCCGGGGCCGTTCCGTGTCTCAGCGGGTGCGAACGACCCGCCAGCTCACCGTGCCCTCGTCGTCACGCTGGGTGACGAGCACCGAGGCACGGTCGCCGTTGCGGGCCACCGCGAGGCAGCGAAACGTGTCCCCGCGCTTCGCCTCCACGTCGTCGGGGCAGCTGACCGAGGCGATCGCGAGCCCGGTCCGGCGCGCGAGGTCGCGCTGGATCGCGGCCTCCGCCTTGCCGGCGTCGATCTTGGAATCGCCGCAGGCCCCGAGCCCGGCCGCGCCCACGGCGAGGAGCGCGAGCGCCGCCCACGGCGGGAGCTGCGCCATTGCCGCTGCCTACCCGCCGCCGTCCGGCTCGGAGCCGGGCTTGCGCACGCCGGGCCCGACGGCCTCGACCTCCCCGTTTCGCGCCGCGCCCGCCGCCTCGGAGGGCACCGGAGGCTCGGCCGGGGGGGCGCCTCCCGGGCCCTGCCACGGCTCGGCGCGTCCAGTGCTCCATGCCGGGGGCACGCCGCGCGGCCAGTAGCCGGCGAACATGATCCCGAGCGCGAACAGCCACAGCGGCATCACCAGCAGCCCGAAGCCGAGCACCAGCGCGGGGCCGAGCGCGATCCCGAGCACCCCCATGAACCTCGTGAGGAGCCCGAGCCGCATCGCGTCCAGCGATCCCTTGACGAGCCAAAAGCCGAGCGCGAGCACCCCGGTCAGGCCGAGGATCGTGCCGACGACGAGCACCGGGGTGTCCAGCAGGCCTTCCGCCCCCCGCTCGGTCTGCACGGCGCGGCCGGCGAAGTCGTCGGCCAGGACCGTGAGCGTGATCGCGCGCAGGGTCGTGCTCGCGGCGAATGCGGCCGGCCCGTATACGCCCACCGCCAGCACGACCGGCGACTGGTCCGGGTTGCGGTCCTTCGTCGCGCGGTAGAGGTGTACCGCGACCACGATCAGGAGCAGGATCCCGAGCGCCTGCAGCAGCGAGGCGCCGAGGTACTCGCCGCCGTGGCGCTCGAAGTACCGCAGGACGGCGGCGTCGCGATCGCCGTCGGGGGCGTCGGAGTTGATCGCCTGGTACCAGAATGCGCCGACCGCGAAGGCGATGCCGGAGCCGAAGGCCGCGGCGGCGGCGATGCGCCCTCGCCGGCGCTCGCGGGCTAGCTGCTCAGGCGTCACTCTTCTTCGTCCGG
>CAVYJN010000009.1:0-15730 GCA_963768885.1 uncultured Solirubrobacterales bacterium
CTACGCGTATCCGAGTTGGCGACACGAATTTCGGACCCGAGGATCACGCAATCGACAACAGATCCTGCGCGGAGCTGCTCGTTGGGGACGATGTCGTGTCACATCGTTCCCTCGAATGTCACGCCTTACGGGTAGATGACCGCGACTCAGTCACACACCTTCCTCTTCGCCGACATCTCCGGGTACTCCCGCCTCACCGAGCTGCAGGGTGATGAGGCCGCGGCCGAGATGGCGATCAGCTTCGCGGAGGCGGTCCAGCGACTCGCGGATGCCCACGGCGTGGACGTCGTGAAGAGCTCGGGCGACGCCGTCATGGTGCACGGCGCGGTCGCTGCGCGTGTCGTGCGGCTCGGCGTATCGCTCGTGACAGAGCCGTTCTGGGGCATCAGCCGCCCGCCGATCCATGCCGGGATCCACACAGGCCCGGCGATCAGCCGTGCCGGAGACTGGTGGGGGGGCGTCGTGAATGTCGCGTCGCGCGTCGCCGATGCTGCCCGGCCCGGACAGCTGCTCATCACCGAGGCCAGCCGGAGAGCGGCGGGCCGGCGGCTGTCGATCCCCCTTCAATGCCTCGGGCCGCTTCGGTTCAAGAACATCTCGAACCCCGTTCGCGTCTACGCGACCGTGGACTGGCACGAGGCGGCGATCGAGGCGGGCGCGCTTCAGGTCGCGAGGGCGGCGTGACTCACAGTGGCCACACCAAGAACGAGCAGTCGGCAGAGTTCGCAGCGGGCCTGGTCGCCGTGGGCCTGCTCGCCGAATGCCTGGTGGGGTTGACGGCGGCCCTCTATCTGAGCCGTAGGAGGGGCGCCGCAGCACTGGCGACCGGAGCCGTGTCACAACCGGCGCCCAGCTCGAACACGCGGTCGGCAAGCGGCACGAAACGGTCGTCGTGCGTCGCGACGACCACCATGCGCCCCGCATCCGCGATCTCGCGCAGCAGGCGCAGCACCCCTTCGACCTGCACGTGATCGAGGTGCGCGGTGGGCTCGTCCGCCAGCAGCAGCGGCGGGTCGAGCGCCAGCGCGCGGGCGATCGCGACTCGCTGTTGCTCTCCCCCGGACAACTCGCCTGGGCGATGGGACTTCCGCTCCGCGAGCCCGACCTCGGCGAGTAGCTCAGCGGCGCGCCGTCCCGCGAGCCGCCGACCCGTCCCGGCGGCGCGCAGCGGGACCTGGACGTTCTCCGCGGCGGTCAAGCTGGGGATCAGGTTGAAGGACTGGAAGACGATCCCGACCCGGTGGCGGCGATAGTCGTTCAGCGCGCGGCCGTGCAGTCGCGTCACCTCCGTGGCGTCGAGCCTCACGCTGCCCCGACCGGGGCGAAGAATGGCTGCGAGCACGGAGAGAAGGGTGGTCTTGCCGCAGCCGCTTGCGCCGAGGAGCACCGACACCTCGCCGGGCCGGGCGTCGATGTCGAGGCCGTCGATCGGGCGCACCACGTAGCCCCCCACCGAGTACTCGACGACCAGATCGCGGCAGCGCAGGCTCATCGCGAAGCGGCGAACGAGATCGCCGGGTCGACCGCGATCGCCCGGCGCAGCGCGATGAAGCTCGCGGCTACGCCGACGGCCACGGCCACCAGGGGCAGGGTCACGTAGGCAGCGACCGGCACCTCGACCGACATCGCGACCGCCGGCGCGATCGCCTCTTCGAGTGCCACGGCGAGCAGCGCGGAGAGCGCGGACAACACGACTGCCTGGAGCACCAATCCGCCGAGCAGGTCACGGGTCGAAACGCCGATCGCCTTCAGGGCGGCGAAGTCGCGCGTGCGCTCGAGCACCGAGAGATAGACGATCGCGCCGATGATGCCGGCGGCCACTGCCCACAGCAGCAACCGGATGAAGCCGATCGTCTGCTTCGCCTGTTGCACGGGACGCTCCAGGTCGTGCGCCACCTCGCGGTCGTCCAGCGTCGCCATGCCGGAGGGGGAGGCCGCCGGGCGCCCGTGGGTGACGATCGCGGTTGCGAGCGGGCGCCCGTCGAGGGCCAGTCGCTGTGCATCGGCAAGCGAGACGGTGACCGTCGGGATGCCCGCGAAGTATGTCCTGCCGTGTGTCAGGGCGCCAACTCGCATCGGCCGGCCGTTCAGGACGATGACCTCCCCCACGTCGAGCCCGACGCTCTCGTCGACGATCGCGGCCCCGCCGTCGGCAAGCAAGCGGCTTTGCCATCCCGGCGGGGCGCCGACCCCGCCCGGGACGACGCCGAGCAGGTTGACGTTGCGCCGGCTCGGGGTGGTCGTCGTCGCGCGCAACACTGCCACTGGATCGGCGCGCCGCACGCCGGGCGTCGCGCGGGCGGTTCGCACGAGCGAGGCCGGGATGGTCGCCGGCCCGGTGAACGGGCCAAAGCTCTCGCCCCGCACGAGCCATGCATCGGCGGCGAAGGACTCGACGGTGCGATCGATCTCGTTGTCGAAACTCGCGCTCACCCCGGACATCAGAAGGCCGAGCGCGAACACCAGCGCTGTCGCGAGCACGGCGATCGCGAACCGCCGGCGACTCCACTGCAGCTCCCGCATGCCGAGCAGGAGCGTCACGGCCCGACTCCCGCAAACGCGGCGGGTGGCGCCTCGGCCTCGAGCGCGTAAAGGGCTACGGCATTCCGCTTGCCCTTCATCCGCTCGCAGGGGCGCTGGACGACCCGGAGGTCGCTACCGCCGAGGCGGCGCATGGTGGCCTCGCTGAAAAGGATCGTGTCGCCGGTCTCACGCGTTGCCGTCTCGATTCGCGCCGCGGTGTTGACCGCGTCGCCGATGACGGTGAAGTCGAGCCGGCCGCCGCCGCCGACGTTGCCTGCGATGACGGTCCCGGAGTCGATTCCGATGCCGATCTCGAGGTCTCCGCGGAAGGTCTCGTGCGCCGCCTGCGCGATCGCGCGTGCCGCGTCGAGGGCGAGGGCAGCGTGGTTTGAACGGGGTTGGGGCGCTCCGAAGACGGCGAGCAGCCCGTCGCCGACGAACTTGTCGACATGCCCGTGGCGTTCGGCGATCAGCGGAACGACGAGCTCGAACAAGCAGTTGAGCGTCTCGACCACCTCTACCGGGCGAAATTGCTCGGCGAAGGTCGTGAAGCCCCGGATGTCGAGGAACATCATGGTCACGTCGACCTCACGCGCCCGGAGCCCGGGCCCCTCGCGCAGGATGTGCTCGGCGATGTCGCGGTCGAGGTAGGTGCCGAACATCCGCTCGAGGTAGCGCTCGGTGCGCCTGCGCTCGGTCACGTCACGGGCGATCAGGGTCACCTCGGCGGCGCCCGGGACCGGGGCGGCGGTCATCGCGATCTCGACGACGCCGCCGTTCTTCCGTTCGACCTGCGTCTCCTGATGCTCGGACCGGTGGTCCGCGGAGACGTCACGGAGCAGCCGGGGGAGGTCGAGGGCCGCGTCGAACAGGCCGAGCGGCCTCCCGACCATCTCGCGCTCCGTGTACCCGAAGAGGCGATGCGCCCCCGCGTTCCAGCTCGTGACGATGCCCCGCGCGGACGTGACGCTGATGATCGCGTCCTGCGTGCAGCTCGTGGTGGCGCGCAGGCGCTGCAGTTCCTGTTCGGTCCGCCGGCGGTCGGTCAGGTCGCGGATCACGTAGCTGTACCCCTTTGGACTCGGGCCTCCATTCCGGAGCGCCGTGATGGTGACGTCCGCGCGGTAATGGAGGCCGTCCGCACGCATCAACAAGCCGGAGTGCTCCATCCTGCTCTCGGCCGCGACCTGCCGCAGGTGTTGCTCGGGCTCCCCCGCGGCGAGCGCTTCGGGCGTATAGAGCCGCGATACGTGACAACCGAGGACCTCCGCCTCGCGGTACCCGGTCACCTGCTCGGCGACGTGATTCCAGCTCGCCACGTTGCCGGCTTGGTCGAGCATCACGATGGCGGATTCCTCGACGCTCTCGAGCAGCAGGCGGAAGCGCTCCTCGCTCGTGCGAAGGGCATCGTCGGAATGCTTGCGCTCGAGCATCGCGCCAAGCTGCGCCGCGACCCGCGCGATCAGATCGGCGACCGCGTCGTCCCGCACGCGCGGCTCGCTCGCGAAGAACTCCAGCACCGCGACGGTCCGCGCGCCGGACGGCACGGGCACCGCCATGGCCCCCGCGAGACCGGCCTCCCGGGCGAACTGCGCGCGGGGAAGTCCGGCATCCGACCTCACGTCCTCGACCCATACGGGCTGCCTCGCGAGCAGCGCCCTGCCCGGCAGACCTGTACCCGCCTCGAACGTCATCGCGCGACTACGGTTCGTGAACAGCCCGTGCGGTGATGCCGGCGCAAGCCAAGCGCTGCCGAACTCGAGATAGGAGTTGTCCTCGGCCACCGTCCAGGCATGGCCCAGGGCGAATCCACCGTACGCGCACAGGCGGTTCAGCACCGCGGCCCATGCCTCGTCAGCGGAGACGGCAGCGTCCACGCACAGGGCAAGCGACCGCGTGATCGCGATCTCGTCCTGGATGCGCTTCCGCTCGGTTACGTCTTGGCAGATGCCGAACAGACGCACTGGGCGCCCGCCCTCGTAAACGACCTCGCCGCGGCAATGCAGCGTGCGAACACGTCCGTCGGGCCGCACGACCCGGTGCTCGAACTCGAGCGGCGTGCCGAGCCCGAGGGCGCTCTGGATGAGGTCCTCGACGCGCTCTCGGTCCTCTGAGTGCACGAGCTCCACGAAGGCCTCGTAGGTCGGTGTGAACTCCTCGGCCATCCCGAAGATCCTGTAGAGCTCCCGGGACCAGGTGACCTGATCGCGCGAGAGGTCCCACTCCCAGCTGCCGACCTGCAACAGCCGTGCGGCATGGGCCAGTTGAACCGTCTCGAACTCGTGCGATCCATTCGCCCCGTCCCCGATGCCCCCAAGCACTTCCATGGCACCAGTGTCGCCTCGTCGGGCCGCGGCTTCCACGGACTAGGCGGCACCCGTTATGCCGCTTTCTCGGCATCTAGATGGTTGATCCCGGCGCGTGGGATCAGGCATCTAAGCCGCGCGGCGGCGGATCGCCTCGAGGTCGACCACGGAGATGTGCCTGCGCCCGGTCTCGATCCACCCGAGGTCGCGCATCGATTGCAGCGCCTTGACCACGGAGTCGCGCGAGCACGCCGTCCAGCCGGCAAGCTCCTCCTGGGTCAAGGGAAAGTCGATCTGGATCCCGTCGCCGCCGGCGGTGCCGAAACGCTCGGCCATCTCCACGATCCTCGACGCCACCCGGCCCATGGACTCTTTGGCAGCGAACTCGAGGCGCTGGCGATCCGCATCGCGGAGCCGGTGGGCAAGCATGCGCAGCAAGACCCTGAGCACCCGCGGGTGAGCATCAAGGAACTCGTTGAACTGTGCCGTCGACAGTGCGAGCGCGTCGACGGGCTCGAGCGCGATGCCCGTAGCCGACCGTGGGCTCCCGTCGATCGCCGCGAGCTCTCCGAGCAGGTCGCCCGGCCCTCGGATGCCGAGCACGACCTCGCGCCCGTCATCGCTGAAGCTGCTGAGCTTCACGAATCCGGCGAGCAGCACGAGCACCCGGTCGGCGACCTGCTTCTCGTGGAAGAGCGCGGTCGCGGCGGGAAACGTTCGCACGATGCCGGCGGCGGTGAGCGCGCTGCGCTCGCTTTCGTCGAGGGCCGGCATGAAGACCGGCTCATAGGGCGCGCCGCTTCGTTGAACGGACATCGGCGAGCCGACCCTATCTGAGGCGCGGCGCAGCGGTGAAGAAAACTCGCCGTCAGGAACGGTGCGATTCCGGCGGTGCGGATGGGCAGCCACACATAGCGTGCACCGGGCCTGCACTGCAAACCTGCCGAGAGGGGTCGAAATGTTTCCGACGTCCAGCCCTACGCACCTCAGCTGGATGCCGCATCCAGCCTTCTACCGCCGGCTCCTGGCGCTCGTGATCGCCGTGGCGGGCGGAGCCGCCATGGCGATGGCCGCCACGCATGCAGCCGGCGGTGGTGCGTGCACCACGGGTACCGAGGCCAACCGCGCCGCCGACCTACAGGTCACCGCGCTTCCCGGCGTCGACCTCGCGGTAGTGGCGGGCCTTCCCGGCGTGGCCGCGTCGACCGGGCCGCTTCCCGGCATCGAGAGCTCGTTGCGCCATGACGGCAGGGAGCGCTCGGTATGGCTCGAGGCACGACCCGTGAAGGACACGGCGGTTGATCGCCCGCTGCTCGTGTCGGGGGCCTGGGCAGGGCCCGGGAGCGTGGTCGTGGAGAAGAACCTTGCCCGCTCGCTCGGCGTGCGCGCAGGCGGGCGGGTGTCGATCGGGACGACGCGGGGGCCGCGCCCGATGCGGGTCGCGGGGACCGCGGGCACGAGCAGTCCCCGTCGCACGACATCGGCAGCCGGCGTCGTGTACGTCCTCCCGCACACCCTGCGGCGCATCGCACCCGACGCGCGGCTGCACGGCTCGACGCTGATGCTGCACCTCGACGACCGTCAGCGGTCGGCGTCGCTGGCGGGCTGGCTCTCGCGCGCCTACCCCGGGCCCCAGGTGCGGGTCGCACAGGCGGCGCGAGGCCGCTGTCCGACCGAAGTCCGGTGACCGGTCTTCGATCGGCAGCGGCTAGCATCCGGCCCGTGGCCGGGGAACGCACGGATACCGCCCGCCCGAGTGCGTCCTCGGTCGAGTACCGCCACGTGACGAAGCGCTATGCCGGGCAGTCCGAGCCGGCGATCGACGATCTCTCCCTGAAGGTTCCCGCCGGCGACATCTGCGTGCTCGTCGGGCCCTCCGGCTGCGGCAAGACCACGGCGCTGCGGCTCGCGAACCGCATGATCGAGCTGAGCGAGGGCGACATCCTGATCGACGACGAGAGCACCCGCGCCCGCCCGGCGGCGGAGCTGCGGCGCAGCATCGGCTACGTGATCCAGCAGATCGGGCTCTTCCCGCACCTCACGATCGGCGAGAACATCGCCGTCGTGCCGAAGCTGCTCGGCTGGGACAGGAAGCGGATCTCGGCGCGGGTCGACGAGCTGCTCGACCTGACCGACCTCGGCTCCGACATGCGCGACCGCTACCCGGCGCAGCTTTCGGGCGGGCAGCGCCAGCGCGTCGGGGTCGCCCGCGCGCTCGCTGCCGATCCGCCCCTGATGCTGATGGACGAGCCCTTCGGCGCGATCGACCCGATCAACCGGGAGCGCCTCCAGAACCAGTTCCTGCGCCTCCAGTCGGAGATCCGCAAGACGATCCTGTTCGTCACCCACGACATCGACGAGGCGATCAAGATGGGCGACCGCGTCGCCGTCCTGCGCAGGGGGGGCGTGCTCGCGCAGTACGCGACCCCCGAGGAGCTGCTGATGAGCCCGGCCGACGGCTTCGTCGAGGACTTCGTCGGCGCGGACCGCGCGCTCAAGCGCCTTTCGCTGCTGCGCGTGCGCGACATCGACCTCTGGAAGGCGCCGCTCGCGCGCGCCGGCGAGCCGACCGGCACCGCGCGCGAGGCGATCGCCGGAAGCCGACCTGCCCTACCCGCTCGTGATCGACGGCGAGGGCCGTCCGCTGGGATGGATGTCGGAGCGGGACCTGGAGCGCGACACGGTCCCGCGGCAGCCCGACACGTCGCCCCACCCGGTGCTCGACCTCGAGGACGTCCTGCGCGACGCGCTCTCGGACCTGCTGCAATCCGACACGCAGTACGGGCCCGTGGTGGACGGGCGGGGGCGCGTCGTGGGCGTCCTATCCGTGGAGATCGTGTCCGAGTTCCTGACCTCGCCGCAGGCCACGATGCACGTGACGACATGATGGACGTCGCCGCGGTCGCGCCCGTGCTCGCGCAGGTCGAGATCCGGGACCGCAGCGAGGCGAGCTGCATCTCGCAGAACAAGCTCTGCCCGGGCTGGATCGTCGACAACTTCGACCGCTACACGGACCCGCTCGCCCAACACGTATACCTGGTGCTCGCCTCGGTCGCGATCGGGTTCGTGATCGCGTTCGTGCTCGCGCTGGTCGCACGCCGGCGCCGCTGGCTCGTGGGCCCGATCGTCGGGCTCACCGGCGTGCTCTACACGTTGCCGAGCCTCGCGGTGTTCTTCCTGCTGCTGCCGATCACGGGGCGAGGGTCGACGACCGCGATCATCGCGCTCACCGCCTACACGCTCCAGATCATCTTCAGGAACATCATCCTGGGACTCCAGAACGTGCCCGCGGAGGCGCGCGACGCGGGTCGCGGCGTCGGCCTCACGGACCGCCAGCTGCTGTGGCGGGTGGAGCTGCCGCTCGCGATCCCGGACATCATCGCCGGGCTGCGGATCGCGACGACGAGCACGGTCGGGCTCGCGACCCTCGCCGTGTTCGCGGGCGCCGGCGGGCTCGGTGAGCAGATCGTCACCGGGAGCAACATCACGTTCAAGACGGGCGTCGTGGTGGCCGGCGGGCTGGCGATCCTGCTCGCGTTCGCGCTCGACGTGATCCTGCTCCTCGTGCAGCGCGCGCTGACGCCGTGGCGGAGGGTGCAGCCCGCATGATCCACCCCGTGCTCACCTTTCACCTCGCGTTCCTGTCGGACTTCGGCAACGCGCTCGACTTCATCTTCAACACCCGCGAGGCCCAGACCGGCGGTGTGCAGGTCGGGGGGATCAACGAGGTGCTCGACTTCGCCTGGCAGCATCTGAAGCTGAGCTTCGCGGCGATCGCGATCGCCTGCGCGGTCGCGATCCCGATCGGGCTCGCGCTCGGGCACGCGGGAAAGGGAGAGCTGCTGGCGATCAGCGTCTCGAACGTGGGGCGCGCCGTCCCGAGCCTCGCGCTGATCGCGTTCTTCGTCGCCTACATCGGAGTCGGGTTCACGAACGTGATGCTGGCGCTCGTGCTGCTCGCGATACCGCCGATCCTCACGAACACCTACGTCGGCGTGCGGCAGGTCGACCGCGAGGTGATCGACGCCGCGCGAGGCATGGGCCTGAAGGCACGGCAGGTGGTCCGGCGCATCGAGTTGCCGCTGGCGCTGTCGTCGATCTTCGGCGGCATCCGCACGTCCGCGGTGAACGTGGTGGCGACCGCCACGATCGCGCCGCTCGCGGGTGTGCTGACGCTCGGCGACTACATTCTGAGCGCGAACGTGTACGGCCCCGACGGACGACTCGCGGGCGCGCTGCTGGTCGCGGTCCTGGCGATCTCGGTCGAGGTGCTCTTCGCGGCGATCCAGCGTGCGGTCTCCCCGCGGGGGCTGCGGGCGGCGACCACCACCGGATAGGCTCCTCCCGTTCCAGAGCCGTTCCGCCCCCCGAACGAGGAGACAAGATGAGACGCGGTCACCATCTGCTCGCCCTGCTCGCCGCGATCGCGGCGCTTGCCTGCACGGTCGTGCTGGCTGCGTGCGGCGACGACAACAACGACAGCTCGAGCGACAGCACCTCCGCAAGCGGCCAGGCGATCGAGCGCAACCCCGACAACGCCGGGACGACGATCACGGTCGGCTCCAAGAACTTCACCGAGGAGTTCATCCTCGGTGAGATCTACGCGCAGGCGCTGCAGGCGGTCGGCTACACGGTGAAGAAGGACCTCAATCTCGGCTCCGAGCAGATCGCCCTGAAGGCGCTGAAGAGCGGCGACATCGACGGCTACCCCGAGTACACGAGCACCGCGCTCACCTCGTTCTTCGACGTGCAGCCGCAGGACATCCCGAAGGATCCGGAGCAGGCGGTGAGCGAGGCCGAGGACGACTTCGCGAAGGAGGGGCTGATCGCCTTCTCCCCGACGCCGTTCACGAGCGCGAACGCTGTCGGCATGCTCAAGAAGAAGGCCGACGAGCTCGGCGTCAAGAAGGTGTCCGACCTCGAGGGCAAGTCCCAGGACCTGACCCTGTACGGGTCGCCCGAGTGCCGCCAGCGGGTCGACTGCCTGCTCGGGCTCCAGGACGACTACGGCCTGAAGTTCAAGAAGTTCACGCCGGTCGACATCGGGCTGCGCTACGACGTGCTCGACAAGGGCCAGGCGGACCTCTCGATCATCTTCACGACCGACGCGCAGCTCTCGACGCGCAACGACGTGATCACCCTCGAGGACGACAAGAAGGTGTTTCCGCCGGGCAACGTCACCTTCGTGGCGAGCAAGGACACGGCCGACAAGGCCGGGCCTGACATGAAGGAGACGATCGAGACCGTCCAGAAGGGGCTCACCGAGCGGGTGATGCAGGAGCTGAACGCCCGGGTCGACGTCGACCGCGAGACGCCGCGCGCCGTGGCGCGCGCGTACCTGCGCGAGTCGGGCTACCTCCAGTAGGACGGCCGGCAGTTCACGTTTCGCCGTACGGGGTACTCCTCCGGAGGCAAGCGATCCGGAGGAGGCTCCCGTGCCGAGCAAGAGCGCAAACGTCAAGAACGAGAAGCAGTACGAGGCGCTGAAGGACAAGGGCATGTCGAAGGAGCGTGCGGCGAAGATCGCCAACTCCCCCGGCGCCTCGAGCCGCGGCGGCAAGTCGAGCGGGAGCGGCACGCGCCGCTCGAACTCGAGCCAGGGCGGGACCACGGCGCAGAAGAAGGCGGCCGGCCGCAAGGGCGGCAAGGCCGCCGCGAAAAGGTAAGCCGCCTGATATTCCGTAAGGGCGAATACCCCCGGATGACGCGGGCGCAATAGGATCGGCGCGCAGTGGCGCGCCTCCCCTACGTCGATCCCGAATCGGTCTCGCCCCACGTCAGCGAGGCGCTCGGCCGCGTCCCGCCGCTCAACATCTTCCGGATGATGGCGAACGCGGAGACGGCCTTCCGGCCGTGGCTGCGCTGGGGCGCCGCACTGCTATCCGACCTCTCGCTCGACCCGCTCGCACGCGAGCTGGCGATCCTGCGGGTCGCGCGCCTCACCCCTCACGCCGAGTACGAGTGGGTCCAGCACGTCGCGATCGCGCGGTCGGTCGGCGCGACGGACGCGCAGATCGCGGCGCTCGAGCGCGATGATGCGGAGGCGGAGGCCTTCTCCGCGCCGGATCGCGCCGTGCTCGCCTTCACCACCGAGGTCGTGCGCGACGCGCGCGCGTCCGACGCGACGCTCGCGGCGCTCGGCGACACCCTGTCCCCGCGCGAGATCGTCGAGCTGCTGATGGTGATCGGCCAGTACATGATGGTCGCGCGCGTGATGGCGACGACGCGCATGGAGCTGGACGAGCCGGTCGACCCGGCAGCGCTGAGGGCCCGGTGACCTCCGTCCGCGACGCCACCTACGAGCTGCTGCGCGCGCACGGCATGACGACCGTGTTCGGCAACCCGGGGTCGACCGAGCTGCCGTTCCTGTCGGCCTTCCCCTCCGACTTCCGCTACGTGCTGGGGCTGCAGGAGGCGATCGTCGTGGGGATGGCCGACGGCTACGCGCAGGCAAGCGGGCGTCCGACGCTCGTGAACCTCCACACCGCGCCCGGCGTCGGCAACGCGATGGGCGCGATGTTCAACGCACGCGAGAACAAGAGCCCCCTGGTCGTGACGGCGGGCCAGCAGGTGCGCGCGATGATGACGATGGAGGCGTTGCTCACCAACCGCGACGCCACGACGCAGCCCCGCCCGGTCACGAAATGGAGCTACGAGCCGCCGCGCCCACAGGACGTCCCGCACGCGCTCGCGCGCGCGACCCATCTCGCGGCGCTTCCGCCGCGCGCGCCGGTGTTCGTGTCGATCCCGATGGACGACTGGGCTGCGGAGGCCGACGACGACCTCACCCGTCACGTGGGCGCCCGCGCCGTGCACGGCCGCACGGCGCCGGACCCGCAGGCGCTCGCCGAGCTGGCGCGGCGACTCGGGACGGCGGCCAACCCCGTGCTCGTCGCGGGGCCCGACATCGACGCGAGTGGCGCATGGGACACCGCCGTCGCGCTCGCGGAGCGCTGCCGGCTGCCCGTGTGGGCGGCGCCCGCATCGGGGTCGGGGAGGCTCGGGTTTCCGGAGGACCACGCGCTGTTCCAAGGCGTCCTGCCGCCCGCGATCGCGGCGGTCTCGCAGACGCTCGAAGGACACGACCTCGTGCTGGTCGCGGGCGCGGCGGTGTTCACCTACTACCCCTACATCCCCGGGCCGCTGCTCCCCGAGGGCGCGTCCCTGGTGATGCTGACCGCCGATCCCGACGAGGCGGTGCGCGCTCCGATGGGCGACGCGATACTCGGCGACGTGGCAGCCGCGCTCGAGGGGCTGCTCGCGCAGGTCCCCGCGTCCGAGCGGTCCGCGCCGGCGCCACGCCCGGCGCCCGACCCCCCGCCCGAGTCGGACCCGATCACGGCATCGGAGGCCGCGGCGGTGCTCGCGGAGGTGTTCCCGCCCGACGGCGTGCTCGTCAACGAGGCGCCCTCGAGCGTGCTCGCGTTCCGCAACCAGCTGCGCCTCTCACGGCCGGGGAGCTACTTCTTCGGCGCCGGCGGCGGCCTCGGATACGGGCTCCCCGCCGCGATCGGGGTGCAGCTCGCAAGGCCCGAGCGTCCGGTCGTCGCGGTGATCGGCGACGGCTCCGCGCAGTACGCGATCGCGGCGCTGTGGAGTGCGGTCGCCTACGAGGTGCCGCTCACGGTCCTGATCCTGCGCAACGAGGAGTACGCGATCCTGAAGTGGTTCGCGGAGTTCGAGGGCGAGATGGGCGCGCCCGGCCTCGACGTCGCCGGCCTCGACAGCGTGGCGATCGCGGCGGGGTACGGGATGCGCGCGCGGCGGGTCGAGGGCGCGGACGAGCTGCGCTCCGCGCTGGCCGAGGCGATCGCGTCCGGGGCGCCGGAGCTGATCGAGGTCCCGATCGCCCCCGGCATGTCGCTGGGTTAGGCGCCGGGGGGCTCGTTGGCGCTGCTCGAACCCGAGGTGATGCGGATCGCACCGGAGGCGCGCGAGGCGGCCGGCGACCGGGTGCCCGACTCGCTGGCCTCCGGCACGCCCGAGCCGCTGCGCTCGGACCTGGTCGCTTTGCTCGGCGCGGACCGCGTGCTCGCGCGCGTCTCCGACCTCGTGCGCTACGCCTCCGACGCGAGCCCCTATCGCTTGATCCCGAGCGCCGTCGTGATGGCGCGCGACGTCGGCGACGTCGTGAAGGTGATGGACTACGCCCGCCGCGGCGGCGCGCCGATCACGTTCCGGGCTGCCGGCACGAGCCTCAACGGCCAGGCGCAGGGTGCCGGCATCATGGTCGACGTCCGCCGTCATTGGCGCGGCGTCGAGATCGAGGGCGGCGGCGGGAGCGCCCGCGTGCTGCCGGGGACGCTGCTCGGACACGTCAACGCGGTGCTCGCGCCGCACGAGCGCCGCCTCGGGCCCGATCCGGCCTCGACCGACATCGCAACCGTCGGGGGAGTGGTCGCGAACAACTCGGGCGGTATGCGCTGCGGGGTGGTGGCGGACTCCTACCGGACGGTGCGCGCGATGACGTTCGCGCTGCCCTCGGGCACCGTGATCGACACGGCCGCGCCGGAAGCGGAGGCCGAGTTCGCCGCCCGCGAGCCGGCGCTGGCGCGCGGCCTGCTCGAGATCCGCGACGAGATCCGGGCCGACCCGCAGCTGTCGGAGCGGATCCGCCGCAAGTTCGAGATCAAGAACACGATGGGCTACCGGCTCGTCGCCTTCCTCGACGCCGACACGCCGCTCGAGATCTTCCGGCGGCTGATCGTCGGCTCCGAGGGGACGCTCGCGTTCGTCGCCGAGGTGGTCTTCGACACCGTGCCGTTCGGCCGGCACACCTCGACCGCGTTCGTGCTGTTCCCCGGGATCGACGAGGCGGTCGCGTGCGTCCCGCCGCTGGTCGCGATGGGCGCAAGCGCGACGGAGCTGATGATGGTGCTCGCGATGAAGGCCGCGCAGGCGTTCGCCCCGATCCCCCAGGAATGGAACGACGCGCCCAACGATGCCGCCGCGATCCTCGTCGAGTTCCGCTCGGACGACCCCGGCGCGCTCGCCTCGCTCGAGGAGGAGGCGATGAGCGTGTTCGCGGGCAGCACCCTCGTCCAGCCCGCGCGGTTCACGCGCGACCCGGAGCTGACGGAGGTGTACTGGCGCGTGCGCGAGGGCCTGCACGGGCTGCTCGGAAAGATCCGCCCGCGCGGCACGTCGCTGATCATCGAGGACGTCTGCGTGCGGCCGGAGCGGATCGCCGAGGCCGCCGCCGAGATCCGCGCGCTGCTCGCCCGTCACGGGTTCCTCCCGGGGGTGGCCGGGCACGCGTCCGCGGGCAACCTGCACTTCATGCTGACGCCCGCGTTCGGCGAGCAGGGCGACCGCGAGCGCTACGAGGCCTTCATGGCGGATCTGGTCGCGCTGATCGTGGACAAGTACGACGGCTCGCTGAAGGCCGAGCACGGCACCGGCCTCAACATGGCCCGTGGCTCGAGCGCGAGTGGGGCGCGAAGGCGACGGAGATGATGTGGCGGATCAAGGCGCTCGCCGACCCCGATGGGGTGCTCGCGCCCGGGGTGCTCCTGAACCGCGACAACGGAGTGCACCTGCGCAACCTGAAGTCGGCGCCGACGATCGAGGAGGAGGCCGATGCCTGTGTCGAGTGCGGGTTCTGCGAGCCGGTCTGCCCCAGCCGGCACCTGACGACGACCCCGCGCCAGCGGATCGTGCTGCGCCGCGAGATGGCGCGCCAACCGGCGGGGTCTGCGGTGCTGCGCGCGCTGCTCGAGGAATACGAGTACGACGCGATCGAGACCTGCGCGGCGGACGGCACCTGCCGGATCGCGTGCCCGCTCGGCATCGACACCGGCAAGCTCGTAAAGGGCCTGCGCGAACGCGAGCACGGGCCGCGCGCCGAGCGCGTCGCGCTCGCGGCGGCGCGGCGGTGGGCCGCGGTGGAGCGCGGCGCACGTGGGGGGCTGCGCGCCGGCGACGTGCTGCGGCGCGCGGTGGGCGACGGGCCGCTGCGCGGCGTGACGCGCGCTGTGCGCTCCGCGGTGAGCGCGGAGCTCGTCCCGGAGTGGCCCGCGGGCATGCCGCGGCCGGCGCCCGCGGCGCTGCCGGTCACCGCGCGCGCGGGCGCGGCCGCCGTCTACCTGCCGGCCTGCATCAACCGGATCTTCGGCGAGACCCCGGGCTCGGAGCGGGCCCTGAGCCTGCCGGAGGCGCTGGTGGAGGTCTCACGGCGCGCCGGCCTGCCGGTGTGGATCCCGCCCGACGCGGCCGGGCACTGCTGCGCGACGCCCTGGAACTCGAAGGGCTACCGCGCCGGCGCCGACCTCATGGCCGCGAGGACGCTCGACGCCCTTTGGCGCTGGTCCGACGAGGGAGCGCTCCCCGTCGTGATCGACGCGAGCTCGTGCGCGCTCGGGCTGGTCGAGGACATGGCGGCCCACCTCGACGACGGGCGCCGCGAGCGGCTCGCGGCCATCGACGGTGCACGACCCGGTCGCCTGGGCGGGCAGGCTCCTGCCGGGGCTCGAGGTGCGCCGGCGCGTGCGGTCGGCCGCGGTCCACCCGCCGTGCGCGGTCCGCCACCTGGGCCTCACGCGCGACCTCGCGGCGCTCGCCGGGGCGCTCGCCGAGGAGGTCCACGTCCCGCCCTCGGCGACCTGCTGCGGCTTCGCGGGCGACCGCGGGTTCCTGCATCCCGAGCTGCCCGCCGCGGCGACCGCGGACGAGGCGGCCGAGGTGCGCGACCGCTCCTTCGACGCCCACCTGTGCAGCAACCGCACGTGCGAGATCGGCCTCCACCAGGGCACCGGCGCCGACTACACGTCGTTCCTCTTCCTGCTCGAAGAGCTCGACGCGCCCACAGCAGGCCGACCGAGGCTGACAGAAGTTCGCCCGTGGCCTTTACGGACGGCGGGGAGTGTCGGATACCGCCGGGGTAGACAAACGGTCATGCCGAC
>CAVYJN010000010.1:0-182637 GCA_963768885.1 uncultured Solirubrobacterales bacterium
TCAAGCCCAAGGTCACGCAAGGGGGAATCCTCTGGGTGTCGCAGGCCCAAAGCGACGTGTTCTTCATCGACCTCCACAAGGCCGAGCGGGACTACTCCCCGACGACCATGTACCGCGACTACGCGATCAATCGGGAGCTCTTTCATTGGGAGTCACAGTCGCGGCAAACTCCTCGACAGCCGAGCGTCAAGCGGTACATCAATCACCAGGCACGGGGCACGCGCGTGTTGCTGTTCGTGCGAGAGCGAAAGAACTTCGAGCTCGGCACGCAGCCGTTTACGTTCCTCGGCCCGGTTTCCTACGTCGATCACCGCGGCGAAAGGCCAGTGGCCTTCACCTGGCGACTGTCGTCGCCGATGCCCGAGGAGCTCTTTGAGGTTGCTCGCAGCGTCGCGGCGGCGTAGTCGCCTCTGTACTACCCCGCCGGCTGAATGTTCTGATTCACCCGGAACAAGTTCCCCGGGTCGTACGTCGCCTTGACCCGCGCCAACCGCTCGTAGTTCCCGCGGTACGCCGCGCGCACCCGCTCCTGGCCCTCGTCCATCATCATGTTCACGTACGCGCCGCCGGCCGAGTAGGGGTGCAGCGCCTCGTGGTAGCCGACGCTCCAGTTCCGGATCGCGTCCACGTTCGCCGGGTCGCCGTCGACGCCCGCGAACACCGCGCCCCAGCGCGCGTCGCGGTAGGCCCACGCGGTGTCCTCCGACGCCACGTCGTGCGCCGCGCCGTCGATCGGGTACAGGTGCATCGTCGACTGCCCCGTCGGCAGCTCCGCGCCGAAGCGGGCGTGTAGCTCGACCGCCTCGTCCGGGATCTCGTTGACGAAGTCGGCGCGCCAGTACCACTGGTCGCCGGGCGGGTAGAGGCCGTCGAACGCGCCCTGCAGCTCCGGGTGCTGCATCGAGTGCACACCGTGCAGCAGCGGCTCGGGCAGCGCCTCCAGCAGCGGCGCCATCGCCGCCGCCGCGGCGTCCTCGTCGTCGCCCGCGTAGCACCACACGACCCCGCAGATCTTCCGCCCGTGGAGCTCCTCCGGGAACGGCGGCGCCGGGGGCACGAAGCCGAAGAGGAAGAAGCCGTTCAGCTCGCGCGGCGCGGCCGGCAGGAACTCGCGGTAGGCACTCAACACCTCGGTGGCCGCCTCGACGGGCCAGAACGTCGGCCCGCCGACGATCGTGCCCACCTCGTGCAGCCGGAACACGAACGTCGTCACGACGCCGAAGTTGCCGCCGCCGCCGCGGATCGCCCAGAACAGGTCGGGATTCTCCTCGGCGCTCGCGCGCACGCGCTCGCCGCTTGCGAGCACCATCTCCGCCTCGAGCAGGTTGTCGATCGAGAGGCCGAACCCCCGCGTCAGGTGGCCGATCCCGCCGCCCAGCGTCAGGCCGCCGACGCCGGTCGTCGAGATGATCCCGCTCGGCGTCGCCAGCCCGTGCTTGTTCGTGGCCGCGTCGACCTCGCCCCAGGTGCAGCCGCCGCCGACCCGCGCCGTGCGCGCCGCCGGGTCGACCGAGATCGTCCTTCAACCCCGACAGGTCGATCACGACGCCGCCGTCGCACGTCCCCAAGCCCGGCGCCGTTGTGGCCGCCGCCGCGCACGGCCAGCAGCAGGTCGTGGTCGCGGGCGAAGTTCACCACCTTCGCGACGTCGTCGGCGTCCGCGACCCGCGCGATCAGCGCCGGCCGCTTGTCGATCATCGCGTTGTAGACCTTGCTCGCCTCCTCGAAGCCGGCGTCAGCCGGCCCGATCAGCTGTCCCCGGAACCCCTCCAGCTCGTCCCTGGCGGCCTGTGCGGGCGTCGCGATTGTGCTCATTTCGGTCTCCTGTCCTCGAAAGATGGGATGCAGCGGCGACATTAGGGCCCGAACGGCCTTCTGTCATGACCTGGCCTGACCCACTTCTGCCCCAAGCTTGACGGCTCGGCAAGGCCCCGCATAATCAGATCTGACTATCCCATGCACGAACTCCCCGGCTCGCTCTCCCTCACCTCCACCTTCCCCTTCGTCGGGCGCTCCGCCGAGCTCGAGACGCTCAAGGCGCTGATGCCACGCGCCGAGGGCGAGGGCCGCCGCGTCGTGCTCGTCGGCGGCGAGCCCGGCTCGGGCAAGAGCCGTCTCGTCCGCGAGTTCGCCGCCGCGGCGGCGAGCGAGGGCGCGCTCGTCCTCTACGGCGCCTGCGACGCGGTCGTGCGCACGCCCTACGGGCCCTTCGTCGAGGCCCTCGACCGCCTCGCGCGCGTAATCGACCCCGACGAGCTCCGCGCAGCCCTCGGCGCGGCCGCCGGCGAGCTCACCCGCCTGCTGCCCGACCTCCCGGCCACGGTCGGCGAGCTGCCGCCCCCCGTCAAGGCCGATCCCGACACCGAGCGCCACCGGCTGCACACGGCCGTGACCGACCTGCTCACCGCGATCAGCCGCGGGCGCCCGGTGCTGCTCGTGATCGAGGACGGGCACTGGGCCGACGCCCCGACGCTCCTGCTCCTGCGCCATCTCGTGCGCGCCGCCGCCGACGCGCGCCTGCTGCTGCTCGGCACCTTCCGCGACACCGACGCCGACATGCCGGAGGCGCTCTCCGAGACGCTCGCCGACCTGCGCCGCTCCGACGACGTCGTGCGCCTCAAGCTCGGCGGCCTCTCCAACGACGAGGTGACCCAGCTCGTCTCCCGCGCCGCGGGCGGCGAGATCGGCGCCGGCGCGTCCGACCTCGCGAACGCGATCGGCGAGCTCACCAACGGGAACGCGTTCCTGGTCTGCGAGCTGTGGCGCGCGCTCGTCGAGACCGGGGTCGTCGAGGTCGACGGCGGAACCCTGCGCCTGACCCGCCCGCTGACGGAGCTCGGCACCCCCGAGAGCGTGCGCGAGGTCGTCACCCAGCGCCTCTCCCGCCTGGCGCCCGGGACGATCGACCTGCTGGAGCTCGCGGCCACCGCCGGGGCCGAGTTCGAGCTGCACGTCGTCCGCCGCGCCGCCGGCCTCGCGGAGCCCGAGCTGCACGCCGCGATCGAGGAGGCCGCGCGCAGCGGGATGATCGAGGAGGTCCCGTCCCAGGCGGAGCTGGCCTACCGGTTCACGCACGAGCTCGTGCGCCGCGCGCTCTACGACCGGCTCACCGGCCTGCGCCGCGCGGAGCTGCACCTCGCCGTCGGCGAGGCGCTCGAGGGCGACGACGAGCGCTCGGCCCGCGCGCTCGCCGACCTCGCGCACCACTTCGCCGCGGCCGCTCCGTTCGGCGGCGTGGAGCGCGCGATCGACTACAACGTCCGCGCGGGGCGCGCGGCCACCGCCGCGCTCGCGTTCGACGAGGCGGCGGCGCGGCTGCGCACGGCGCTCGAGCTGCAGATCGAGGACCCGCGCGAGCGCGCGGAGGTGTTCCTCGAGCTCGGCACCGCGAGCCACCGCGGCGGCAAGTCGCCCGACGCGCTGGCGGCCTTCGACAACGCCGCGCAGATCGCCCGCGAGCTGGGCGACGCGGAGCTGCTCGCGCGCGCCGCGATCGGCTACGAGAACGCGTGCTGGCGCCCCGGGCTCGCCGACCAGGGTGCGGTGGAGCTGCTCGAGGAGGCGGCCGCGGCGCTCGGCGACTCCGACTCGCCGCTGCGCGTCGGGCTGCTCGGCGGCCTCGCGCGCGCGCTCGACTTCCGCGGCGACCGCGAGCGCGGCGCGGTCGTGCGCACGAGCGCGGTCGAGATGGCGCGGCGAGCGGCGGGACCGCCTCGGCCTCGCGACGGTGCTGGCGCGCTCGTACTGGTCGCGCGGGACCACTTCCCTCGAGGAGATCCTCGACATGCTGGGCGAGGCCAAGGCGCTGGGCGAGGAGCTGGGCGACACCGAGATCCGCGCCGACGCGACGGCCTGGCGGGTGCCGGCGTTCGTGGCGCTCTGCGACATCGACGGGGCCCGGCGGGAGGCCGCCGCGCTGCGCGAGTCGGCCGAGCAGACGGCGCAGCCGTTCATGATCCACGTGGCCGAGCACTACCGCTCCGCGATCGCGCTGTGCGACGGTCGCCTCGCGGAGTCCGAGGCCGCGGCGTCGCGCTCCCACGAATGGGGTCGCCTCCTGACCGGGCGCGACGCGTCCGGCGTGTACGGGATCCAGATGTTCAGCATCCGCCGCGAGCAGGGCCGCCTGCCGGAGCTCGCTCCCGTGGTCCGGGTGCTCGCCGGCGAGGCCGGGCGCAGCGGGCCGTGGCGGCCGGGCATGGTCTCCGTGCTCGCCGAGCTCGGCATGGAGGAGGAGGCAAGGCGGGAGCTCTCGAAGGTCGCCGGCGAGGGGCTCGACGCCCTGCGCGAATCGCTGTGGGTCGCCTCGCTCGCGTACCTGACCGACGCCTGCGCGGCGCTCGGCGACGAGGCCACGGCCGCGCTCGTCTACCCGGAGCTCGCGCCGTTCGCGGGCGGGAACGTGATGGTCGGCCACATGGTCGCCTGCTACGGGGCGGCCGACCGCTACCTCGGCATGCTCGCGACCACGCTCGGCGAATGGGAGCGCGCCGAGGAGCACTTCGAGCGCGCGATGGAGCTGAACCGGCGCATGGGCGCCGTCACGTGGCTCGCCCACACCGCCTACGAGTACGCGCGCCTCCTGCTCGCGCGGAACGGCGCCGAGCGCGACCGCGCCGCGGCGCTGCTCGCCGAGGCGGCGGCGCTCGCCGAGCAGATCGGCATGCCGAGCCTGCTCGGGCGCATCCGCGCGCTCGGGTCGCCCGCGCCGGCCGCGGCGCTCCCCGCCGGCCTGTCCTCGCGCGAGGTCGAGATCCTCGGCCTCGTCGCGCGCGGGCTCTCGAACCGCGAGATCGGCGCGACGCTCTTCATCAGCGAGCACACGGCCGCGAACCACATCCGCAGCATCCTGCGCAAGACGGGCTCCGCGAACCGCACCGAGGCCGCCTCCTACGCCCACCGGCACGGACTGGTCGAGGGGTAGGGAGCGGCGCGCTACGATCCCGGGACCATGCCGCTCTACATGATCGAGCGCAGCTTCGCCGAGCAGCTCGACCTCTCGCACGACGACGTCAAGCTGATCGACGAGGTCAACGCGGAGGAGGGCGTGAGCTGGCTCTTCTCGTTCCTGAGCGCGGACCGGCGGCGCACGTACTGCCTCTACGAGGCGCCCTCGCCGGAGGCGATCATGGTGGCCGCGCAGCGCGCGAACACCCCCGTCGACGAGATCGTCGAGGTCGGCCCCGCAGCGCTCGAGCTGTCGCCGCGCCTGCGCGACTGGGCCGAGTCGAAGACCGGCTCGTAGCCGCGACGGTGCCCGGAAAATTCCGGGTGTCAGCTTCCTGACATCCGGGTAACCCCCGCAAATGCCGCCGGGCACGTTCCGGCGCCTCGCAGTCTTGGCCATCGTCGCGAGCCTGCTCGCGCTGTCAGCCTCCGGGGCGCCGCAAGAGGCCGCGTCGTTTGCGTCGAAGAGCGCCTCCAGTCAGGTGCGCTTCGTTGCGGGCGCCACGAAGTCCGGTGGCTGGTCCGCGGAATGGGCGGACCTGTCCTGCGCCTCGAGCAGTCGCGTGAAGCTGGTGAAGCGTCCCGCGGTCCAGGGCCGCCGCGCCTACCGCCTGCGGGTCAACGACGGCGACGACAGCTACGGCGAGCGCTGCGAGCTGGGGATGGCGAACACGGGCGCCTCGGACATCGACCGCGTGGGCGGCTCGCGCGTGCTGTTCCACAACGGCACCGAGTCGTGGATCGCTCAGCAGATCATGCTCGACAGGCACGTGTACTCGTTCTGCGGCACCGAATGCGCGCTCGACTACGACGGCGGGCTCGTGCAGCAGCTCAAGCAGACCGGCGCATGCGGAACGCCGGCGAACGGCATCGTGACCCGCAACCTCCCGAAGGTCGGCGTGGTGCTCGAGCACCGCAACTCGGCCGAGAACGACTGCGGCAACGCGACCATGAAGTCCCTGTGGAGGGTGCCGGTCCGCCGCGGCAAATGGATCAGGATCCTCCAGCACGTGCGCTGGTCGACCGACCCGGGCACCGGCTACATCGCGACATGGATCAACGGCCGGCCGGTGCAGCCCTCGCTCGACGGCAACTCGAAGCGCGTCGAGCGCACGGGGGACGAGGTCCGCATCCACACCTGGACGCTGAAGGACGGCCCGAGCGTCGACCGCCTGCCGCAGTGCAAGGCGTACCCGTGCGCGCACCTGCGCAACGGCATCTACCGCGACCCGAAGGTGGGCGGCGACAGCATCGTGTACGTGGACGGCACGACCGTCGCGGACACGCGTGCCGTGGCCGAGGCAGGGGCGGGAATCGCCCGGCCGTAGGCGAGCCCCTTCGGGGCGGCGCTGCGTAGTTGTCCCGTGTCCAGGCGCGGGTGCTTGCGGATGCAGCCTCCTACCGGCTTCCTTAGCCTGACTTTCCCGAAGACTCGACCAGGGGGTCGATGAACACGCCCGAAGGACAGGCCGCAGACCAAGGGTTTCCCCCACTGCTCGTCGCTTCGCGCGCACTGGGATGGTTCGTGAATCCGCGCGGCAGCGTGAGCGAACGCAAGCTCCGCGAGGCCGTATCCGGCAAGGTCGTGCTCGTGACCGGCGCGTCCTACGGGATCGGCGAGGCGACCGCGCGCCGGCTGGCGTCGGCGGGGGCGACCGTGCTGGTCGTGGCACGCTCAAGGGAGAAGCTCGAGAGCCTGTGTGCGGAGATCCGGCAGCGGGGCGGCGACGCGTACGCCTATCCCACCGACCTCTCCGATCCCGACAGCGTGGACGCGCTCGCCGCCCAGGTGCTCGAGCGTCACGGACAGGTCGACGTGATCGTCAACAACGCCGGCAAGTCGATCCGGCGCTCGATCGAGCTTTCCTATGAGCGCTTCCACGACTTCCAGCGCACGATCGACGTCAACTACCTCGGCCCGGTCAAGCTGCTGCTGGCGCTGCTGCCGTCGATGCGCGAGCGCGGGCAGGGTCACATCGTCAACGTCTCGACCGTCGGGGTGCGCATTCCCCCGGCGCCCTACTGGGCCGCCTACCAGGCCTCCAAGTCCGCGTTCGACGTCTTCCTGCGCACCGTCGCGATCGAGGCGGCGGCCGACGGTGTCACCACCACCTCGGTCTACATGGTGCTGGTCCACACGCGCATGAGCGCGCCCACCCCGGTGTTCCGGTACGTGCCCGGGCTGACTCCCGAGGAGGCGGCGGGCCTGGTCTGCAAGGCGATCGTCGACCGGCCGAAGGTCATCAGCCCGTGGTGGGCGGGGGCGGCGGAGGCGGGGTTCGCCCTCACGCGCCGGCCGTGGGAGGTGGCGACCGGCTTCCTCGCGCGCCGGACGAAGGACACCAAGGCAGCGGTGTCGAGCACGCAGGCGGAGCCGGACCGAGAGGCCGGCCGCAACCGTCTCGAGACGCGGCGGGGGGCCTGGGAAATGACCGTTGGCTCTCGCATTCCTGCCGCGGGCGAGCGCGTCCTCTCCTCCATGCGGCTCGGGGTGCACGCGCTGGCTGCGCTGTCGCGCGCCGGACTCATCACGCCGGTGCGGCCGGACCGCCTCGTGCGCATGGCCGCCGCTCCCCTGCGGCTCGGCACGGGGCTGGCCACGCTCGCTGCCGTCGCCGCCGCCCGCGATCCCGATCACCGGGCGATCGTCGACGAGCGCGGAGCGCTCACGTACGGTGAGCTGGACCGCCGCTCCGCGGCGATTGCCGCGGCCCTCCGCGACGACTTCGGCGTGGGGCCCGATCGCGCGCTCGCGGTCATGTGCCGCAACCATCGCGGCTTCGTCGAAGCTGCTCTCGCCGCCTCGCGGTGCGGCGCCGATCTGCTGCCGGTCAACACCGAGCTCCCGGCATCCCAGCTCGCCCGCCTGCTCGACCGTGGGCGGCCCGCCGCCGTCGTGCACGACGAGGAGTTCGCTCCCGCGTTCGACCAGGCGGGCTTCGCCGCCAACCGCGTCACGGCATGGCACGAAGGCGACCCGGCCGGCCCCACGCTCGACGCGCTGGCCTCGCGTCCTGCCCCGCGCGTGCCCTCCTCGCGCCGGCAGGGCAGGCTCGTGCTGCTCACATCGGGCACGACCGGGACGCCGAAGAGCGCGCCCCGCAACCCGTCGGGGCTCGCCGTGCTCGGGCCCGCGACGAGCATGCTCTCGCAGCTCCCTGTCCGCACGCGCGAGCCGATGCTGATCGGGCCGCCGCTCTTCCACGGCTTCGGTTTCTCCTTCCTCGCGCTCGGACTGTTCCTCGGCTCGACCATCGTGGTCCGCCGTAGGTTCGACGCGGAGGCGGCACTCGCGGCGATCGAGGAGCACCGGATCACGATGGCGGTCGCGGTCCCGGTGATGCTGCGACGGATCGCCCAGCTCCCCGAGAGCGTGCTCCGCCGCCATGACACCGGGTCGCTGCGCACGGTCGTCTCCGCGGCCGCACCGCTGGGCCGCGACCTGTCGACCGCGTTCATGGACGTCTTCGGAGACGTGCTCTACGACATCTACGGCACCACCGAGACCGGTTTCGGCGCGATGGCCACCCCGGCCGACCTGCGGGCCGCACCCGGCACCGTCGGCCGCCCGCCGTACGGCACGACGGTGAAGATCCTCGACGAAGCGCGCGCCGAGGTCCCGGAAGGGCGGACGGGTCACGTCTTCGTCGGGGGCGCCCTCCTCTTCGAGGGCTACTCGGGAGGCGGCGGCAAGGAGACCGTCGACGGGCTGATGAACACCGGCGACCTCGGCCATCTCGACCGCGACGGCCGGCTGTTCATCGACGGCCGCGAGGACGACATGATCGTCTCGGGCGCCGAGAACGTCTTCCCGCAGGAGGTCGAGGACGTGCTGCGCGCTCATCCCGCGGTCGCCGACGTGGCGGTGGTCGGGGTCGAGGACGCGCAGTTCGGCCAGCGGCTGCAGGCGTTCGTCGTCGTTCGCGCGAGCGCCGACACCTCGGAGGACGAGCTCAAGGCCCACGTGCGTGCCAACCTGGAGCGCTTCAAGGTCCCGCGGGACGTCGTGTTCGTCGACGAGCTGCCGCGCAACTCGATCGGCAAGGTGCTGCGCTCGCGGCTTGCGTCGCCGTCCGGCGGCGCGACCAGCAGTCCGCTAGTCGCGCCGGCGCGCCACGGCGATCCGGTAGAAGGCGGCTTCGGGCTTCCGCCCGTCCGCAGGCCCGAAATACGCACGCGCGAGGTCGGCGCAGGAGCGCTCCTGCTCCAGCTCGAAGCCCCGCTCGCGCAGGTAGCCGCCGACCCGAGCCGGATCCAGCCCGAATCTGAAGGGCTCCCCGGCCCGGCGCACCGCGCGCGCCGCCGCTCGCGCCGCCGGGAGGTCAGCCTCACCTGTGATGACGTCGCTGTGCAGATAGGTGAACACGACCGTGCTCCGGGGAGCCGTGAGCGCGGCGAGCGAGCGGAACGTCGCATCGACGGCGTCCGCGCCCAGATAGGAGGTGACGCCCTCCCACACCACGACGCTCGGCGAGTCCGGCCGCAGGCCCGCCGCGCCCAGCGCGGACGTCAGATCGTCGCGCTCGAAGTCGAGCGCGACGTAGCGCACGTGGGAGGGCGTCCGCTCGAGCACGCGCGCGAGCCGCTCGCGCTTGAGGCTTTGGGTGGCCTGCTCGTCCACCTCGAAGACCCGCGCGCGGCCGATCCGTTCGACCCGATGGGCGCGCGTGTCGAGGCCCGCTCCGAGCAGCACGACCTGCGTCGCGCCCTCCTCGATCGCGTTCCGCACGTGGTCGTCGATGAACCGGGTGCGCACCACGATCCAGAGCCGGCTCCCCGGCCAGCGCCGGTCGATGGTCTCGTAGACCAGCCTGCCGGTGACGGGGACGCGTGCGAGCGCCACCACCGCCCGGAGCGGCGCGCCGAGCAGCGCCTCGGCGTAGGCGTCCTCGAACAGCCGCTGCTCCGGCGGCCGTACGGTCTCGAGCGCTCGGAACAGCGCGACGAACTCGGCGGTCCGGCTCGGGCGGGCTGAACGGGCGGCCACGGCAGGAGCACCCTATGGCGCGCCCGGTTGCGGATGCGCACCCGATCGCGCTGCGAGCTCAGACCGGCTTGCGCGCGGTCACGACCTCGGTCGGGAACGCCATCTGCGCCAGGTACTCCCGGTGCACGTCGGCGAACCCGAGCTGCTCCAGCACCGGCGCCGCGAGCACGCCCCGGCAGTTCGCGGTGAGCACGATGCCGCGCGCGTACATCGCGTCCCAGATCCGGTGCAGCGGGCGCTCGCCCTTGGTCATGTTCGACAGCACGAGCCGGCCGCCGGGCCGCAGCACGCGCTTCACCTCGGCGAGCGCCACCGGGATCTCGGCGAGCGGCAGCAGGTCGAGCATGTAGCTCATCACGACCAGGTCGAACTCGGCGTCCCCGAACGGCAGGTGCAGCGCATCGGCCTTGACCAGCTCCACCCGTCGAGGCCGGCACGCGACAGCTCCCCGCGGGCCTTCTCGAGCATCCCGTCGGCGAGCTCGACGCCCACGGTGCGCCCGGAGCGGTTGCGCCGCGCGAGCGCCGCGAGCTGGACGCCCGTGCCGACCGCGACCTCGAGCACGGACTCGCCGTCGCGCACCGCCGCCAGCTCGAGCACGCGACGGCGGGCGCGTGACTCCGTCAGCTTCGCCCACAGCTCGTAGACCGGCGCAAGCCGCGTGTAGGTGCGCAGCACCTTGGGGCGATCCTGCTTGACCTCGAGCACGGGCATCGCAAGCGCAACGTAGGCTGACGCCCAGATGATGACCGTGCAAGCCGCACCGCAGCCGGCCCCGTCCACCGGCCGCACCGCATGGGCGCGGAACCTCGCCGCGCCGCTGCGCGATTTCCTCAGCACGGAGACCGGCGGCGGCGTGGTGCTGCTCGGCGCCGCGCTCGCGGCGCTCCTGTGGGCGAACTCGCCGTGGCCCGACTCCTACGAGTCGGTCTGGACCACCGACCTCTCGATCCGCCTCGGCGACGCCGGGATCTCGCAGGACCTGCGGGAATGGGTGAACGAGGGCCTGATGACGTTCTTCTTCCTGGTCCTCGGGCTCGAGGCCAAGCGCGAGCTCGACGTCGGGCAGCTGCGCGAGCGGCGGCGCATCACCCTTCCGCTGAGCGCCGCGCTCGGCGGCATGGCGCTGCCGATCCTGATCTACCTGGCCTTCAACGCCGGCGGCTCCGGCGCGGACGGGTGGGGCGCGGCGATGTCGACGGACACCGCCTTCGCGCTGGGCGTGCTCGCGCTGGTGGCTCCGGGCGGCACGCGGCTGCGCGTCCGCCTGCTCACCCTCGTGGTCTTCGACGACCTGGTGGCGCTGCTGGTGATCGCCACCGTGTACACGGACGCCGTCGAGTTCGTTCCGCTCGCGATCGCCGTCGCCCTGTTCGGCGTGCTGCTCGCGCTGCGCTACGCGCCGATCGCGTGGCGGGGACCGACCGCCGTGATCGTCGGCGTCGCGATCTGGGTCGCGCTCTACGAGTCGGGCATCGACCCGGTGATCGCCGGGCTCGCGGTCGGTCTCGTCACGAGCGCGTACCCGCCGGCGCGCACCGATCTCGAGCGTGTGACGGAGGTGGCGCGCTCCTTCCGCGAGCAGCCCACGCCCGAGCTCGCACGCGCCGCGCAGCTGACCGTCGCGTCCGCGATCTCCGCGAACGAGCGGCTCCAGTACCGCCTGCATCCCTGGACCAGCTTCGTGATCGTGCCGCTGTTCGCGCTCGCGAACGTCGGCATCGAGCTGGACGGGCAGCTGCTCGAAGACGCGGTGACCTCACCCATCACCCTGGGGATCCTGTTCGGCTACGTGGTGGGCAAGCCGCTCGGGATCGTCGCCGCCACCTGGCTCGCATCGCGGCTCGGCGGCGTGCGCCCCGCGCTGAGCTGGCCGACGATCGCAGGTGGCGGGGCGATCGCGGGCATCGGGTTCACGATCTCGCTGCTGATCTCGAGCATCGCCTTCGAGGGGCAGCAGCTCGAGGAGGCGAAGCTGGGCGTGTTCGCGGCGGCCGTCGTGTCCTCGCTGGTCGCCTGGACCATCTTCCGCGTGATCGAGCGGCTTCCCACGCGGGTGCGGGCGCGCCAGCTCGCGCGCACGGCGGACGAGCTCGGCGACCTCGCGGAGGACGTCGACCCGGAGCGGGACCACGTCCGCGGCCCGGAGGACGCGCCGGTCACGCTGGTCGAGTACGGGGACTACGAGTGCCCGTATTGCGGCCAGGCGGAGGTCGTGATCCGCGCGCTGCTCGACTCCTTCGGCGACGACCTGCGCTACGTGTGGCGCAGCCTCCCGCTGAACGACGTCCACCCGCACGCGCAGACGGCGGCCGAGGCGGCCGAGGCCGCGGGCGCGCAGGGCGCCTTCTGGGACATGCACGACAAGCTGCTCGACCACCAGGACCAGCTCACCGAGCTCGACCTCGGGCGCTACGCGAGAGACCTCGGGCTCGACGTCGAGCGGTTCTGGGACGACCTGCGCGGCCGCGCGCAGGCCCTCCGAGTCGAGGAAGACGTGACGAGCGCGGACGCGAGCGGTGTCGCCGGCACGCCGACCTTCTTCATCAACGGAAAGCGCCACGCGGGCGCCTACGACATCGAGACGCTCACGGACGCCGTTCAGAAGGCAAGGCAACGCGCCCGCCTCGTGGAACATGCGTGAGCGATACTGCGGGCCGGATGTCGCAGGAGAACGTGGAGAGGCTGCGCCAAGCCTTGGACGCCTTCAACCGGCGCGACCTCGGTGCCTTTCTGGCACTCATGGACGAGGACGTGGAGTACGTCCCGCGCGCGGTCGCCATGGAGGGCAGCTATCACGGCCACGACGGAATCCGTCGCTGGTGGGAGAACGTGTTCGGCGTCTGGCCCGACCTCACCACGCAGCTTGTCGAAGTGCGCGACCTCGGGGATCTGACGGTCGCAGGCGTGCACTTTCGCGGCCAAGGCGCGGGCAGCGACATTCCCTGGGACGAGACGTTCTGGCAGGTAAACCGGTGGCGGCGCGGGAGATGCGTGTGGTCGCGCGGCTTCGACACGCGGGCCGAAGCCCTCGAAGCCTTGGGGCTGTCGGAGTAGGGGAAGCGACGGAGGCACTGCGCCTGCGCGACCGGCTCGGCTCCGACATCCGCTGAGACGCTCCCGTCCCCCTTGCCGGACCGCACCCCCGGTGCTAGGTTCGGGCGGCACAACCGAGAAGGGGGTTGGGATGCGTCCGAAGCTACTGATCGCGGCGCTGATCGCCGCGGCGACGATGGCAGCGGCACCGGCCGCGCACGCGAAGTCCACCGAGCTCAGCGTGCTTTCGAGCAGGGCCGACCAGGTGAGCGGGGGTGATGCGCTGATACGCGTGGACGCGCCGCCCGGCCTCCTCGACAAGCTGGGCGTGCAGCGCAACGGCTCCGACGTGACCGGCGCGTTCGAGCGCGAGGGCGACCACCTCGTCGGGCTGGTCGAAGGCTTCGACGTCGGCGCCAACCAGGTGACCGTCACGGCGAACCGCCGCTCCGCGGCGCCCCCGATCGAGCGCCTGAGGCTCACCAACTATCCCAACGAAGGCCCGATGTTCTCGGGTCCGCATCAGGAGTTCTTCGTCTGCAACACGATCCAGGCCGGCCTCGGCGAGCCCATCGTGGACAACCAGGACGGCGAGGGCTTCCGGGTGCAGAACCCCGACGGCTCGACGGCCGGCTGGAGCCTCAACTGCTCGGCCCAGACCAAGGTCGACTACCTCTACCGCACGACCGGCGGCTCGTTCCAGCCGCTGCCGAGCGACGGCTCCCGCCCGTCCAACATGGCGCAGACGACGCTGCTCGACGGCCGCACGGTCGACTACGTCGTGCGGCGCGAGCGCGGCACGATCAACCGCTTCATCTACTCGTTCGCGACGCTCGCCCCGTTCGGCGAGGAGCCCGGCGACGAGCCCGACACCTCGCTCTGGAACCGCCGCCTGATCTACACGTTCGACGGCGGAGTGCAGATCGGGCACCGGCAGGGCACCCCGGGCGGCGGCAGCTCGCTGTACGACACCGGGCTCAGCAAGGGCTACGGGATCGTGCACTCCTCGGGCAACCGCACGAGCACGCACTACAACCTCGTGCTCGGCGGCGAGACGGCGCTGATGACGAAGGAGGAGTTCATCGAGCGCTACGGCGTGCCGCTCTACACGGTCGGCGTGGGCGGCTCGGGCGGCGGGATCCAGCAGTACGTCTACGGCCAGAACCACCCGGGCCTGCTCGACGCCGGCATCCCGCAGTACTCGTATCCCGACATGGTCACCCAGACGATCCACGTCGGCGACTGCGAGCTGCTCGAGTACTTCATGGACGTCACCGACGGCGGCAACGCGAAGTGGCAGACATGGAACAACCGCGAGTGGCTCGAGGGCCTGAACGCGGACTCCAACCGGCCCAACCCGTATCGCCTCGGAGCGCCCGGCAACAGCGAGTGCGTGAACGGCTGGCGCGGGCTCACGCCGCTGGCGCTGAACCCGCTGTGGTTCCAGTCGTTCGGCGGGCTCGAGCGCATGGACCCGGCCGAGATGGTGAAGGTCCACTGGAGCCACTGGCAGGACCTCGAGAACATCTACGGCGTGCAGCCCGACGGCTACGCGCGCATGACGTGGGACAACGTCGGCGTGCAGTACGGGCTGAAGGCGCTCACGGACGGGCACATCACGCCGGCGGAGTTCCTGAAGGTGAACGCGACCGTCGGGAGCTGGAAGGACCCGGACAAGATGGTGCAGGAGGCCTTCCCGTTCCCGTCGCCGCCTCCGCCGATGCCACCGGCGACGGCGGGCTTCGACCCCTGGAGCGCGCGCAACATGAACCTCAGCTCCGACGGCGGCACGACGCCGGCGCCGCGGCGTGAGGGCGATCCGATCGCGATGCACAACTCCTACAACCGGGGGCTGTACTTCGACGGCAAGATCGACATCCCGCTGATCGACTGGCGGCACTACCTCGAGGAAGAGCTCGACATGCACAACAGCCACCAGTCGTTCGCCTCGCGCCAGCGGATGCTCGACAACGACGGCGACGCGTCCAACCAGGTGATCTGGTTCACGGACGCTCGTCCCTCGCGCCAGACCGACGCGACGCCGGAGGCGTTCGCGGTGATGGACGAGTGGATGGCGAACATCCGCGCGCACCCGGAGCTGGGCGTGGCGGGCAACAAGCCGGCGCTGGCGACGGACCGCTGCTTCACGACCGGCGGAACGGAGATCGCGCACGGCGCGCACGTCTGGGACGGCATCCTCGACGACCAGCCCGCCGGCGAGTGCACGCAGCAGTTCCCGCTGCACTCGACCTCGCGGATCGTGGCCGGGCGGCCCGCTGCGCGGCGGCGTGTACAAGTGCGCGCTGCAGTCGGTCGACGACGCGATCGCCGGCGGCGTGTACGGGTCGTGGACGCCTTCGGCCGCCGAGGTCGCGCGGCTGAAGGAGATCTTCCCGACGGGGGTCTGCGACTACAGCAAGGGTGATGCCGGCAAGCCCTGACGCGCTGGATCACCGTCATCCTCCTGGGCGCCGCGGCGTGGCTGGCTGCCGCGGCGCCCGGGCGCGCGCACGGGCGGGCGCCGCCCGGGCGAGGTCGCGGGGGCGGCGCCGCACCGGGCCTCTAGCCGGGCATCGGCTCCTTCTCGCGCGTGCCCGCCTTGTAGGTCGCCTCGTCCTCGAGGAACTCGCGGATCTGCTCGCGCAGCTCCGGGGTGTCCTCGTGTTCGTGGACCGAGGCCGCGTGCTCGGCGGCGGCCCGGATCACTTCCTCCTCCTCGCCGATGATCGTCAGCGAGCAGTTCGATTCGCTGGGCCAGCGCCGGCAGTCCGCGATCTTGCGAGCCATGTCGCCTCCTTTGGTCGACTGCGTCCGTTTTACTCCTTGCTGCATGGGCAGTCAACGGCCCGCGCGCCACTCGATCGAGGAGGGTCACCGTGAGTGTCTTCTACAGGCTTGCCTACCGGCTCGGCATCACCCCGTGGGAGGAAGCGACGAAGCACGGGCCCACCGCGGAGCAGGTCACGGCGCTGTTCGACCGCGAGCAGGCCGGGCGCGAGCCGCCGTACGGCTCGGTGCTCGACATCGGGTGCGGGGGAGGGCTGTGGTCGATCGAGCTGGCGCGGCGCGGCTGGGACGTGACCGGCGTCGACATCGTGCCGAAGGCGATCGCGACCGCGCGGGAGCGGGCGCGGGAGGCCGGCGTCGAGGTGCGGTTCATCGAGGGCGACGTGACGGCGCTGCGCGCCGCCGGCGTCGGCTCGGGCTTCCGGCTGCTGTGGGACTTCGGCACCGTGCACGGCCTCACTCCCGCGCAGCGCGAGGCGGTCGGGCGCGAGGTGAGCGCGGTCGCCGCTCCCGAGGCGACGTTGCTGATGCTGGCCTGGGAGCCGGGGCGCAGGGGACCGATGCCGCGAGGGGCGAGCCGCGCGGACATCGAGGTCGCGTACGCGGGCTGGAAGGTGATCGACGAGCGGGCCTTGGACGTGTCGAGCGCCCCTGTGCCGCGACCGGTGAGGAACGCCCGCCCGCGCTTCTACCGGCTGCGGCGCGAGGGCGATTGACCGTGGCTTCCACGAGCCCCGACAGAAGTTCCTACGGATGCCGCTCGCGCCGGGTCGACCTAGAGTCGCGGCGAGGTAGGGGGACGCAGCACTGAAGAGAGGAGACGGTGATGGCTCAGACCAAGGCGAAGACCCCGGCCCGGGCGCGGCGCGCCGCGACAACGAAGAAGGCGCCTGCGGCTCGCGCGCGTGGTGCGGCCAAGAGCAGGAGCAGGGAGGACCGAGTCAGGTCCGCGGTCAGCAGCACGACAGACATGTCCGAGGGTGTGCTGAAGTCGGTCGAAGGCGCTCAGCGAGCCGCGATCGACGCGGTGCAGAAGTTCGTCGACACAGTTGACCAGGCGCTGCCATCGCTCGGAGAAGGCCCTTCCAGGCGGCAGGAGATCGTCGACTCGGCGCTCGAGATGGCCGACCGGCTCGTCCACACCCAGTACGACTTCCTCCGCGAGGTCGTGGACAGCGCCGGAAAGTCGCTGGGCGAATCCAAGCGCACGAAGTAGGTAGGCGGGGGGCCGCTCAGGGAATCAGGATCCCGCGCCGTGCAAGCGGCCCCCCGGCGCTAGGTTCGAACCGGGTCGGCTGCCAGGGCGGCGACGGCGGATGCGAGGCTCGAGGCCTGTCCTGCCGGCGCCGCGACCACCTCGAATGTCTTTCCGCGTGCGTCTGAAAGTGAGAGCAGTCGCGTGCAAACCTCGGCAAGGTCCGAGCGCGAGATCCGGCCCTCGGCGATGTCGCCCTGCGACACGGCGAGGGGGTCGCCGCCACCGCCGTCGGTGAGCCAGCCGGATCGCACGATGCAATAGGGAACGCGAGAGCTGCGGATCACCTCTTCCGCCCTTGCCTTCCATCCCAGGCTCGTCGGCTCCACGTCCTGGTAGTGCTCCGGGCGGGTGGCGTAGATCGTGGAGATGTAGACGACGAGGTCGACGTCCGCCGCCGCCACCTGCGGGATCAGGTGGCAGGCACCGTAGTAGTCGACCGTCTCGGCGTCGTTGCCGGGCTCCGGGCCGCCGCAAGTGGCGACGATCACGGCGCGCACGCCGGCGAGCGGCTCCGTCAGGGTCTCGCTGCGGCGAACGTCTCCGACGAACTGCGGGACGTCCGGCGGAAGGACCTCGCTTCCCTTGGCCGCATCCCGGACCAAGGCGCGAACCGGAACGCCGCGCCCGGCCAGACGCTCGACGATCAGACGGCCGGTCCGGCCGGTTGCTCCAACCACGAGGACGGGACCTTCGGGCATCTCTTCACGAGACACGCTACCCGGGGCGCGCCTCCGGGCAACCGAGAAAACTACGGAGCTAGCCCTCGGCGGCCGCGACTTCGCGGCCGAGGCGCTCGAGCTGCTGCGGCGAGAGCGCCGCCTCGATCGCCGGGAACAGCACGCGCTCCTCGTGGCGCACGTGGTCGTCGAGGCGCACGCCCAGCTCGCGCACCTCCTCGACCGCGCGCCTCGCCCGCCTCGCGCAGCGCCCCGAGCCGCGCGCGGATCCAGACGTGGTCGGTGAGCACCCGGGCGATCGCCTCGTCGGTCGCGTCGACGCCGCCGTCGCGCACGTAGGCGGGCAGCAGGACGTCCTCCTCGACCCGGAAGTGGAGCGCTCCGTGAGCGTCGAAGAACTCGATCATGCCGCGCAGCGCCTCGGCGGCGCTCGACTCGTCGGCGCGCTTGAGGATCAGCGCCTGGTGGAGGGCCTGGTGATGGTCGCGCGAAAGCGGCGTGAGCGCTTCGTCCCGTTTCATGAGCGCCGATCGTAACGCGGCCGCGTGCGAGATCATCGGTGGCGACCAAAAGGAGGCGCCGTGCCCACAACGCTCGAACCGCTCAGAGACGCCAAGACCATCCTCCTGACGACCTACAAGCGCGACGGAACGCCCGTCGGCACGCCGGTGAGCGTCGCGTTCGCCGGCGAGCGCGCGTTCTTTCGCAGCTACGACAAGGCCTGGAAGACCAAGCGCATTCGCAACAACCCGGAGGTCGAGGCGGCCCCGTCCAACCTGAAGGGGACGCCGACGGGTCCCGCGATCCACGCGCGGGCGCGGCTGCTGGACGGCAGCGAAGCCCTGCTGGCCGCGAAGGCGCTGGCGGGGCGCCATCGCGTGCTCCAGCGGATGCTCGTCCCGCTCACCCACCGCGTGATGCGCTACCGCACGATGCACTACGAACTGCTGCCGAGAGGACCGCCCGCATAATTTCCAAGCCGTGGTCGCTTTACCACGATATGCGTGGAATATCGACCACAGCTGCGGAGCGGACGCTTGCGCGGATGGCGAGCCGGTCGCACGGAGTCGTGACGCGGACGCAGCTTCTGCGGGCCGGCATGAGCAGTCGGCAGATCGAGGAGCGGCTGCGGACCGGCACGCTCTCCCCCGAGCACCGGGGCGTCTATCGGGTGGGCCATCGAGCACCGAGTGCCGAGGCTCGTTACCTGGCCGCGGTGCTGGCTTGTGGCAAGGGAGCGGCATTGAGCGGCGCAGCGGCCGCCCACCTGCTCGGGGTGGTGAAAGGGAGGCCGCCGGCGCCCGGAGGTCACGGCGCCGACGAAGCGGTCCGTCGCGGGTATCCGGACCCGCCGGGCCGATCTGAAGCAGGACGCGACGATCTGGCGCGGCATTCCGGTCACGAGCGTCGCCCGCACGCTTGTGGACCTGGCGGGAGCGCTGGGACCCGACGACCTCGCGCGCGCCTGCCACGAGGCCGGGGTCCGTTACCACACCACCCCGGCGATGGTCGAGGCCGTGCTGACGCGGCGGCCCAACAGCCCGGGCGCGGCCAACCTGCGCGCGGTGATGCGCGGCGACGTGCACGTCACCCTCAGCCGGCTGGAGGCGAGGTTCCTCGCGCGACTGCGTGAAGCGGGCCTCGCGCTGCCGCACACGAACCGCCCGGCCGGCGGACGGCGGGTCGACTGCCGCTGGCCCGAGCAGCGCCTGACCGTCGAGCTCGACAGCTATCGCTACCACCATTCCCGCCACGCGTGGGAGCAGGACCGCCGCCGCGAACGCGAGGCGCGCGCCCGCGGCGACGAGTTCCGGCGCTACACCTGGCGGGACGTGTTCGAGGATCCAGCGCCGATGCTCGCCGAGCTACGCGCGCTCGTCCCCGCGAGCGCTACCCGCCGAACGTGACCACGAGCCGCGGCCGCCGCGTCGAGTCCGAGTACTCCCGCGATGCGAAGTCCACGCCGTCGCCCGAGGTCCCGATCAGCGCGAAGGTGATCGTGCCGTTCCCGCCCACGACCGGCTTCACGTCGTACTCGACGGTCGCGTTGCCCGCGATCGCGCCCAGGTCGCCGATCATGGTCGTGGCGCGGACCGGCCGGTTGGCCCAGGTGATCGTGGACTGCGACCACGCGCTCGAGGCGGTGTAGAGGGCCGGGCCGTCCGCCGTGCCGTTGCTCAGCGCCCGCAGGCGCAGCTTCGCGCTCGTGACCGGGCCGGTGATCCCGGACACGGGGAAGCGCACGTAGCTCTCGGTCACCAGGCTGGTCCCACCCCTCACCTGCAGGTAGTTCGAGGTCCCGTAGTTCGAGCCCGGAGTTCGACTGCTGGACGCGGGCATCGGCGTCGGGAGTGAAGGTCAGCGTGGTCGCCCCGCTCGCCGTGACCGTGATCGTGACCGCCGCGGTGCTCGAGCCGCCGCGGCCGTCCGCCACCCGCAGCTGCGCCCGGTAGGTGCCGGCCGCTGCGTACGTGAAGCTCGGCTTCGCCGCGGTCGAGTCGTCGAACGCGCCGTCGCCGTCGAGGTCCCACTCGTAGCTCAGCGCGTCGCCGTCGGGGTCGCTCGAGCCGCTCCCGTCGAACGCTACGGCCAGCGGCGCGACGCCGGACGTGATGCTCGAGGTCGCGACCGCGACGGGAGCGCGGTTCCCCGCCGCCGTGTACGAGACCCGCTTGACCTCGTACGCGTCCTGATCGACGTACAGCATGTCGCCGCCCGGCAGCACCTCGATGTCCATCGGGCGCATCGCGCCGGCCGCGAACAGCACGACCTTGCCGCGCTGGGGCAAGCCGTCGGAGCCGGGCAGCAGCGCGTAGATGCAGTCCCGCAGCCGGTCGGAGAAGAACAGCGCGCCGCGATACGTGGACGGGAAGCTCCCGCCCGACACCGGATAGAACGACACGCCCGTCAGCAGGCTCCCCGCCGGCGACCCCGTCGAGTCGCGCGTGCACGCCTCGCCCGGCACCACGTCCAGCTCGTGGTCGTAGCCCCAGTAGGGCGCGACCGTCTGGTTGCCGGCGCGGTAGAGGTTCTCGCAGATGTTCAGGTTCATCGCGTCGCTCGCGGGCCGGATCCGCGCGTACGGGTTGCCGTTCGCGTCGATCCCGCCCTCGTAGCAGGGGTAGCCGTAGTTCAGCACCGTCGGTGTCGCCCCGCCCTGGACGCGGTTGAACTCCTCCCAGTAGCCGCCGCCGCGATCGGTCACCCATATGTCGTTCGTGCCCGGGCGCACGGCGAGGCGCACCGAGTCGCGCAGCCCGTAGGCGATGATGCGGCGCTCGTTCGCGCTCGCGCTCCCCGCGAGCGGGTTGCCCGGTGCGCCCGCGCCGGTCGCCGGGTCGATGCGGATCACGCTTCCGTCCAGGCCGAGCGGGTCGCCGCCGGTGCGCAGGTCCTGGACCCGCAACCGCCCGCCCTCGGACGTCGGCGGCGTGAGCAGCGATCCCACGGTCCCCGGCGGGTCGCCGCACGGGTTGGCCGGCGTGCCGTTCTGCCCGTAGTCCCACATCTGCGCGGTCGACCCGTCCGACCCCGACACGTACAGGTAGCCGTCGGCGCCGAACTCCAGTCCGCCGCCCGTGTGGAACGGGTACTGGTGGCAGTAGTCCTCGACCAGCACCTGCTCGGACCCGGTCATCGCCTCGCCCGCGATCTGGAGCCGCGACACGCGCACGGCGGCGATGCAGTTCTCGTCGAGCCCGCCCGTCGCCTTCGCGCAGCTGTCGTTCGTCGCTCCGGCGGTCCCGTAGAGCGGCGGGGTGCCGCCGATCTTGGCGTCGAGGTCGTAATAGACGTAGATGTACGGCCTGGCCGGGAAAGCGGGATCGACGGCGAGCGAGATCAGCCCACGCGCCGAGAAGTTGTGCACCTTCGTGCGCAGGTCGGCGGCGACCGTCGCGGTCGTGTCGGCGAGGTCGGTGTAGGTCTTCACGATCCCGCTCTTCTCGGCCACGAACACGCGGCCGTTGGGCGCGATCTCGACGTCCATCGGGCGGTTCAGCCCGGTGATCGCCGTCGTCTGGGTGAAACCGGGCGGCAGCGTGGTCGCGCCGGCGCCCGTCGGCAGAACGAGCACTGCGAGCACCACGGTCGCGACAGCAATCAGAGCATCCCTGCGAGTTGACATGGGCCTCCCCTGGCCAAATCCATCCCGCCGCGACACGGGAGCGAAACACAGACGCGGGCCAGCCTAGTCAGGACCTCGGCGCTTGGCGAGGGAAATTGATCACTCGGCTAGGCTGCGCGGCAGGATGACCACCGTCGCTCCCCGCATCGAAGGCATCCGCGAGAGCGAGGTCGACGCCGCCGGCCTGCGCATGCACGTCGTCGAGGCGGGCCCGCCCGACGGCGACCCGGTGCTGCTCCTGCACGGCTGGCCGCAGCACTGGTACCAGTGGCGCCACCAGATCCCCGCGCTCGCGGGCGCCGGCTACCGCGTGATCGCGCCCGACCTGCGCGGCTTCGGCCAGAGCGAGGCGCCGCCCGGCGGCTACGACAAGGAGAACATGGCCACGGACGTGCTCAACCTGATGGACGCGATGGGGCTCGAGCGCGTCAAGCTGCTCGCGCACGACTGGGGCGGGTGGATCGGGTTCATCCTCTGCGTGCGCGCGCCCGCGCGGATCGAGCGCTACGTCGCCCTGAACATCCCGCACCTCTGGGCCAAGAGCGACCCGCGGACACTCGTGCACGCATGGCGCTTCTGGTACATGGCCGTGATCGCCAGCCCGGCGGGCGGGTGGCTGCTCCGGAATCGCGCGGACTTCGTGCGGCGCGTCATCCAGGGCTCGTCGCCCAACCCCCAGGCGTGGTCGGACGAGGACCTCGACGCATACATCAAGCCGCTGCAGGAGCCCGACCGCGCCAACGCGAGCGTTCAGCTCTACCGCACCTTCCTGACCAAGGAGTTCGGGGCAGTCGGCGCCGGCCGCTACCAGAAGACGAGGCTCACGGTCCCGACGAAGCTCCTGTTCGGCACCGATGATTTCGCGATCCCGAAGTCGTTCCTGCGGCGGCCGACGAAGGAGTTCGCCGACGACTTCACGATCGAGTTCATCCCGGACACCGGCCACTTCATCGGCGAGGAGCGGCCCGAGCTCGTGAACGACCGCACGCTCGAGTTCTTCGCGCGGCCCTAGGCCGCCTCTTCGGCCGCGGTCTCCTCCTGCTTCGGCGGCTCGCCCGTGGCCCACTCCTCGTCGAAGTCCACGCGCCACTTGCCCTCGTCGGCGGGCACGATCTTCAGCTTGGCGCGGAACGAGCGTCCCGAGCGGCCCTTGAAGCCGGTCACCGGCTTGGCGGTGCGGCCGGTCGGCGGCTCGTCGCCGCGCTCGATCGACTGCTTGAGGCTCTCCATCAGCTCCTTCGCGACCGACACGGGGAGCATCTTGCCCGCCTTCTTCTTCCAGATCGCGAACCCGCAGCCGGGATCGTCCCTCGACCAGCACGAGTAGCCCTTGCGGTTCTCGTTGACGTCGCGGCCGCAGACCGGGCACGGCCCGAGGTTGGCGCGCTCGATCTTCACGTCCTTGAGTCCGTCGAGCTGCTCCACCGTGCGTCCGGTGAAGCGCACGATGTCGTTCATGAACGACGGCCGGCTCTCCTCGCCGCGCGCGATCAGCTCGAGCCGCCGCTCCCACTCGCCGGTCATCTCCGCGGAGGTCAGCTCGTGCTCGCCGAGCAGGCGGATCACCTGGATGCCCTTCTCGGTGGCGTGCAGCGCGCGTCCCTCGCGCTCGATGTAGGCGACGGAGATCAGCCGCTCGATGATCGCGGCGCGGGTCGCGGGGGTGCCGATCCCGGAGTCCTTCATCGCCTCGCGCAGCTCCACGTCCTCGATGTCCTTGCCCGCGGCCTCCATCGCGCCGAGCAGCGAGGCCTCCGTGAACCGCCGCGGGGGCTGCGTCTCCTTGCGCAGCGACTCGACGCGGCGCACGTCGACCTGCTCGCCCTGCTCGAGCTTGGGCAGCATCTGGTCGCCGCCGGAGTCGTCCTCGGTCCCGCCGCCGGTGTCGACCTCCTGCCCGTAGACCGAGCGCCAGCCCGCCTCCATCAGCACGCGCCCGCTGGTGCGGAAGACGTGGTCCGCGACCGTGGTCTCGACGCGCGTGCGCTCGAAGACGGCATCGGGGTGGAAGATCGCGAGGAAGCGCTTTGCGACCAGGTCATAGATCTTGCGCTCGTCGGGGCGCATCTTCGACAGGTCGTGCGCGGACTTCGTGGGGATGATCGCGTGGTGGTCCTCGACCTTCTTGTTGTTGACCACGCGCCCGAGCGGCAGGTCCTTCAGAGAGGTCACGTACGCCGCGCCCTTCGCGTACTCGCCGTTTCGCCCGACCAGCTCGGCGGTGGGGCGGATCTCGGGAATCATGTCGCTCGACAGCCAGCGCGAGTTCGTGCGCGGATACGTGATCGCCTTGTGCTGCTCGTAGAGCTTCTGGGCGGCGCCGAGCGTGCGCTTGGCGGAGAAGCCGAACCGCGTGTTGGCCTCCCGCTGGAGCGAGGTCAGGTCGTAGAGCAGCTGCGAGCGCTCGCGCTCCTCCTTCTTCTCGAGCTTCGTGATCTCCCCGCGCTTGCCGGCGCAGTCCTCCACGACCTTGGCCGCGAGCGCCTCGTCGATCCGCTTGCCGCCGAGGTAGCGGCCCGCGTAGAGACGCTCCGCGTCCGCCGCGAAGTCGGCCTCGACGAGCCAGTAGGGCTCGGGCTTGAACGCGCGGATCTCCTCCTCGCGCCGCGCGACCAGCGCGAGCGTCGGCGTCTGCACCCGCCCCAGCGAGACCACGCCGTCGAAGGCCGCGCGCAGCCGGATCGAGGCGGCGCGCGTCGCGTTCATGCCGACCAGCCAGTCCGCCTCCGAGCGCGAGCGCGCGGCCGCCTCGAGCGGCTGCATCTCCTCGCCCGCGCGCAGGTGCTCGAACGCGTCGGCGATCGCCTTCTTCGTCATCGAGTTGAGCCACAGCCGGCGCACCGGCGGCTTCGCCTTGGAGGTCGCGTACACGTAGGCGAAGATCAGCTCGCCCTCGCGGCCGGCGTCGCAGGCGTTCACGACCTCGGCGATCTCGGGGTCCTTCAAGAGCTTGTGGATCGCGTTCAGCTGCTTCTTGGCCTTCTCGTCGTTCGGGACCAGCCGGAACTCGTCCGGGACGATCGGCAGGTCGGCGAAGCGCCACTTCTTGAAGCGCGGGTCGTAGGTGTCGGGCTCGGCGAGGCCGACCAGATGGCCGATCGCCCACGTGATCACGTGGGTGTCCCCGACCAGGTGGGTCTTGTCCTTGCTCGAGCTGAACGAGCCGGGGAGGGTGGAGGCGATGTCCTGCCCGACGGAGGGCTTTTCGGCGACGACGAGGGTCTTGGGCATGCCCCAACGGTAGCGGGGGCCGTCGGCGGCACCGGTTGTGGGGTATTACTGAGAAGCTCACGGCTCCGCCCTGATGACGCGCCGCGCCGCGCCTCCTAGGCTCGCGTCATGAAGGTCTTTTCCCTCGCGGCGGCCGCGACCGTCGCGCTGCTGGCCTGGCCCGGCGCCGCGCTCGCCGGTTGGTCGGCGCCGCAGACGACCTCCATCGCGGGCTACACGACGACCAGCATGGCGGTCAACGCCCGGGGCGAGACCGTGGTCGCATGGGCCCGCAGCACCAACCCCGGGCACGCGTTCGGGACCGCGGTCTACCTGACCGTGCGCACCGCGGGCGGGCGCCTGCGCACGCGCCGCATCTGGTCGAGCCGGCGCGCCTCGACCGGCGGCCTCGCGGTCGCGCTCGACGACAAGGGCGAGGCGACGGTCGCGTGGATCGTGAACACCCGCAGCAACGAAGGCGGAGCATCGGGCCCGGGGAAGATCTATGCGGCCTACGGCCCGCTCACGGGGCACTGGAAGCAGCGGCGCGTGATCGGCCGTGCCATCACCAAGCCGCGCCTCGCCGTCGCGCCGCACGGGAGGGTGCTGCTGCTCTGGATCGACGGCAGCGCGGAGTCCCGGAACCTGGTCGTGGCGTGGCGCACCCGCGGACACTCCTTCCGGGACCGCAAGGCGCTGAAGCGGCCCAACGTCGTGTTCACGCCGTACGACTCGACCGGCGCCGTCCCCGCGTTCGACACGGCCGGCGCCGCGTACGTGGCGGGCGAGTGCGACGCGGTCGTGCTGCGCGCAGGTCCCAACAGCCACCGGTTCAGGACCATCCTCGACCGCGGGCCGGCGCTGAGCGCGACGCTCTCGCTCTCCGGCAAGGGCCGCGGGGTGGCCGGCTGGGTCGGCGGGAGGTGCACGTCCGACATATCCGCCAGCAACACGCCCGGCCCCGTGTTCGCCACCATCCTGGACGGCGGGAAGTTCGGGCCCGTGCTGACGCTTCCCTCGAACAACAATGCCGCTTTCGCCCACGCCGTGGCGATCGCAGGAGACGGCGGGACCGTCAGCTGGGGTGATCTCAGCGGGACACTCGTCACAACGGTCGCCGCCGACGGGAGCGTCGCCACACCGGCGGCCGCGCCGCTCGGGATCGTCCCGGTCGCGCGCGACGGCGGCGGGGACAAGGTCCTCGCGGGTCCGGGCTCGGCGGGGCAGTTCGTGCAGTTCGGGGTGCTCGTGCAGCCGGTGGGCGGTGGCGCGCTCGAACACGCTCCGGTGGGCTCCGGGTCGCTGGCCGTCTCGCAGCCGCTGGGCCGGCGCGTGGCGCTCGCCTGGAACACGAGCCCGACCGGCGCCGGCGGCAACCTGGCGCTGTCGGTCTGGCGCCCCTGACGCGCCTCCGTCGGGCAGGATTACCTGCATCCAGCTCGTCCGCACCTCATTGACCGACCGCCCCGCCTTCGACACCGCCGTCTCGCGCGCGGTGCTCGAGCGCGTGGCGCGCGGCGAGCTGCCGGAGACGTTCCGCATCGGGCGGCCGGGCGCGATGGTCGCGTTCGGCAAGCTCGACCTGGCGAGCCCCGGCTACGCGGCCGCCGCGCAGGCGGCCCGCGACGGCGGCTTCGAGGCGGTCAGGCGGCTCGCCGGCGGGCGCGCCGCCGTCTTCCACGAGCACACGATCGCGTTCGCGTGGGCCGGCCGCGCCGACGACACGTGGTCGGGAACGCACGAGCGCTTCCGCAACATCGCCGGCATCGTCGAGCGCGCGCTGCGGCGCCTCGGCGTGGACGCGCGCGTCGGCGAGGTGCCGCGCGAGTACTGCCCCGGCGACTACCGCGTCAACGCGCGCGGGCGCACGAAGCTCGCCGGGATCGGCCAGCGCCTGATCAAGGGCGCCTGGCACATCGGCGGCGTGATCGTGGTGGACGAGGGCGAGCGCGTGCGCGACGTGCTGGTCCCCGTCTACGAGGCGCTCGGGCTCGACTGGGACCCGGCGACGGCGGGCGCGGTCGCCGACGAGGTGACGGGGGTCACATGGGAGGACGCGGTCGAGGCCTTGATCGCCGAGCTTCCCGACGTCGAGCCGGCCCCGCTCGACGCGACGACGCTGGCACACGCGGAGCGCCTCGCGCCCGAACACTTAGGCTAGGTCCCATGACGACCCCCGCCCAGCAGATCCGCGACCTCGTCGCGCGCGACACCGTCCTGATGCCGGGCGTCTACGACGCGCTCACGGCGCGCATCGCCGCGCGCGTCGGGTTCGACATCACCTTCATCTCCGGCTACTCGGTGTCGGCCGCGCGCCTCGGCGAGCCCGACTTCGGCTTCCTCACGGAGTCCGAGATGGCGGAGGCGACGCGCGCCGTCACGCGCGTCTCCGACGCGCCCGTGATCGTCGACGCCGACACCGGCTACGGCAACCCGGTCAACGTGATCCGCACCGTCCGGGACTTCCAGGACGCGGGCGCGGCCGGCGTCTTCCTCGAGGACCAGGTCTGGCCCAAGAAGTGCGGCCACTTCCAGGGCAAGCAGGTGATCCCGACCGCCGAGCACGCGGCCAAGATCCGCGCCGCCGCGGACGCGCGCGGCGAGCGCGACCTGTTCATCGTCGCCCGCACGGACGCGCGCCAGCCGCTCGGACTCGACGCGGCGATCGAGCGCTGCCTCGCCTACAAGGAGGCGGGCGCCGACGCGCTCTTCGTCGAGGCGCCCCAGTCCATCGAGGAGCTCGAGCAGATCGCCGCGCAGCTGCCGGCACCGCTCGTCGCGAACATGATCGAGCGCGGCGTCACCCCGCACCTCACGCGCACGGAGCTGAAGGAGCTCGGCTTCCAGCTGATCGTCTGCCCGCTCGCCGCGCTGTACGCCGCCGCCAAGGCGGTCACCGAGGTCCTCACCGAGCTCAAGACCGAGGAGACCACCGCCGCCATGTACGACCGCATGCTCGCGTTCGACGAGTTCGGCGAGCTGGTCGGGCTCGCAGCAGCGCTACGCCGACGAGGCGCGCTACACCTAGACGATCGCTCAGTAGCGCCTACTGAGGATCTCTTCCTGACATTACGGTCGCGCCCGCCCCGGCCGGGGCCGTACGCTCCAGATGTGACGGAGCGTCAAGAAGCGGCCGGCCCGCGCGTCGGGCTGGTTCTCGGCGCGGGCGGGGTGATCGGCGGAGCTTGGCTCACCGGCGGCCTTCAGGCGCTCGCCCAGGAGACCGGCTGGGACGCGGCGACCGCCGACTACATCGTCGGCACGTCCGCCGGCTCGATGATCGGGGCGCTCTGCGCCTCCGGCGTGCCGCCGTGGTTCATGGTGGCGCACTCCGGCGGCGAGACCTTCGACGGCCTGCTCGACACGAACGGCCGGCCCGCCGCCGAGGCCGACCGCTCGGCCGGCGCCGTGTTCAACCTCGAGAAGGCGCCTCCCCCGATCGGCCCGGGCTCCTGGAAGCTCGCGCTCAAGAGCCTCTCCAACCCGCGCGGGCACACGCCCGGCGCGGTGCTGAGCGGATGGCTGCCGCGCGGCTTCATCTCCACCGAGCCGCTCAAGCGCACGATCCGCCGCGTGGTCCCGCACGGCTGGTGCGACCACCGCGGGCTGTGGGTGATGGCCTGCGACTACGCCACCGGCCGGCGCGTCGCGTTCGGCAGCGAGCGCTCCCCCCATCCCGACGTCGATCTCGCAGACGCGGTCGCCGCGTCCTGCGCGATCCCCGGCTTCTACTATCCGGTCACGATCGACGGGCGCCGCTACGTCGACGGCGGAATGCACTCGCCGTCCAACCTCGACGTGCTGCGCCACAAGGGCCTCGATCTCGTGATCTGCATGAACCCGACCTCGTCGCTTCACTCGATCCCGCGCAGGCACCCGGTCGAGCGCCTCCACGCCTTCATGCGCTCCGCCTCGGGACGCCGCCTGGGCAGCGAGAAGAAGCGGCTCGAGGACGCCGGCACCAAGGTCGTGCTGATCCAGCCGACCGCCGAGGACCTCGAGATCATGGGCGGGAACCTGATGAGCACGAAGCGCCGCCACGAGGTGATCGAGCTTGCGACCCGCACCGTCGCGGAGCAGCTGCGCCGGCACGTCGTCCGGCGCGCGCTCGCCGACCTGCCGCCCGGCGACCCCGACCGGATCAGGAAGCCGGCCGGGCCGCCCTCGACCTGGCCGCGGCCCAAGTGGATCGCGGAACGGGAGAGCTCCGCCGCGTGAGCGCGCCGGGGCACCCCGGCAACCCCGGGCCACCCGGCCTGGCTACTCCCAGCACGAACGGCGGGCCGCGACAGACGAACGGACAGCGCGACGGCGGCATGCTCGCGCGTCTTGCCTCCACCGTCCAGGACCAGGTGCAGAAGCGCGTGCCGGCGGCCGACCTGCACGAGCGCGACCCCGACTTCCTGCGCGACAACCTGCCGTGGCTGTGGATGCTCGCGAGCTTCTACTTCCGCGCCGAGGTGCGCGGGCTGGAGCGGATCCCGCCGAAGGGCCCCGTGCTGCTGGTCGGCAACCACTCCGGCGGGAACATCATCCCCGACACGTTCATCTTCACGCTCGCGTTCAGCACCTTCTTCGGGGTCGAGCGGCGCTTCTACCAGCTCGCCCACAACCTCGTGCTCGCGATGCCGCCGCTCGCGCGGCTGCGCAAGGGCGGCACGATCGCGGCCTCGCCCGAGAACGCGTCGAAGGCGCTCGACATGGGCGCCGCGGTGCTGGTCTATCCCGGCGGCGACTACGAGACGCACCGTCCCTCCTGGCAGTCGGGAAAGGTCGACTTCGGCGGGCGCAAGGGGTTCATCCGGCTCGCGGTGGCGCGCAACGTGCCGGTCGTGCCGGTCGTCTCGATCGGGGGCCAGGAGACGGCGCTCTTCCTCACGCGCGGGGAGCGGCTCGCGCGCCTGCTGCGCCTCGACCGCCTGCTGCGGCTGAAGGTGCTGCCGATCTCGCTCGCGCTGCCGTGGGGGGTGAACGTCGGCGACCTGCTCGGTCACGTCCCGCTGCCGGCGAAGATCACGATCCAGGTGCTCGAGCCGATCGACCTGCGCCGCGAGTTCGGCGAGCATCCGGACGTGGACGCGGTCTACGACGAGGTCGTCACGCGGATGCAGCGCGCGCTCGACCGGCTTGCCGCGGAGCGGCGCCTCCCCTTGGTCGGCTGAGCGCGAAATGCGCGTCGAGCAGCACATCGCCGTCGACGTCCCGCCCGCGCGGGTGTGGGACTTCATCACCGAGCCGCTCAACTACCCGCACTTCATGGCCGGCATCACGCGCTGGGAGGTGGAGGGCGGCAAGCGCACCGGCCTCGGCGCGCGCTACGCGATGCGCATGAAGGTCGGCTCCGTGGAGGTCGGCGGCCTGATCGAGCTGGTCGAGTTCGAGCCGCCCTACGACATCGCCTGGACCAGCATCACCGGGATCGACCAGCGCGGGCGCTGGCGCGTGCGGCCGCGCGAGGACGGTGGCACCGACGTCACGCTGCGGCTCGGCTATCACGCCGAAGGCGGCGTGCTCGGCGTTGTCACCGACCGGCTCGCGGCGCCGATCGTGGGCGGAAACCTGAAGCGCTCGCTGCGAGCGCTGAAGCGGCGGCTCGAGCAGCAGGCCGTGGTCGCCGGCACGCGCTGACGGCGGAGAAGCGACCCCCGGACACGCCCGGTATGTGAAGCTTCGCCGCATGCGGTGGGTGATTGGGGCAGCGATCGTGGTCGGGCTGGCATTTGGCCTGACGCAGGCGATCATTCCGAACCGGGCGGAGCAGGACGTCGAGGACCGGCTCACGCGCGACGGCGGCAGCGCGGACGTGACGGTCAAGGCGATCCCCGCGATCCGGCTGCTGTTCGACGACGGCGACGTGCTGGACGTCGACGCGCGCGGGATCAACATCCCGATCGAGGACCTGCGCGGCGGCTCGTTCAAGGAGCTCGACGGCTTCGACGAGGTGAAGGTGCAGCTCTTGCGTTCGGAGGTCGGGCCGTTCACCGCGAACCGCGTGCTGCTCGAGCGCGACGAAGGCGACGAGAACTACTCCTTCACCTACCGGGGCAGCACCTCCGCCGGGCAGCTGGCCGACTTCGCGCTCGGCGCGCTGCCGCCGACGCTGCGCACGCTGATCGAGGCGATCGGCGGCCGCCCCGCCAACACGGCGATCCCGATCCGCCTCGACGCCGAGCTGAAGAGCCAGGGCGGGCGCGCCGTCCTCGTGAGCGGCCGCGGCACCGTCGCGGGGCTGCCGCTCGGCGGCATCGCGCTCCCGATCGCGGGCGCGATCATCGGCCGCCTGACGGGCTAGATCGATCTAGGCGCGCTCCAGGCGGTCCACGCCGCGGCCGGGGTGCCAGGACTCGATCACGATGTGGTCGGCGGGATCCCCGAGCGTCACCACGACCAGCTCGGTGACGTCGGCGCGGAAGACGTGTGACTTGCCGGGCGTGACCTCGTCGCCGTAGACCGCGGCGATCCGCTCCGGGTCCGTGATCTCCTCGGCGCGACCGGCGAGCTTCGCGTCGCCCTTCCAGCCGGGCGGGTCGGCCGACCCGCTGTGCAGCGCGAAGCGCGGGTCGCGCTGCAGGTCGCGCGCCTTCATCGAGCGCCACATGCTGCCGAACCACAGCTCGCCCTCGGCGAACCTGATCTCGGTGCCGCTGATGCGCGGGGAGCCGTCGCGCCGCAGCGTCGCGATGGTCTTGTGCACGTGGGCGTCGAGGAAGCCGCGCGCGACCGCGGCGACCACGGGCGCCTCGGCCTCCACCTCGCTCCAGCTCGCCATCACCGGGACTATGCCGAAACGCCCGCGCGGAAGCGCGCGAAGTCCGGCGGGCGCTTCTCGCTGAACGCCCGGATCCCCTCCTCGGCCTCCTCCGAGTCCGACGAACAGGCCGAGCCCGCTGAACGCGAGCTGTCCCACGCCGGCGAGGTGCTCGGTGTCGACGTTGAACGACTGCTTCAGGAACCGCAGCGCGGTGGGGGAGAGCGCGAGCATCTCGTCGGCCCAGCGGCGGACCTCGTCGCGCAGCGCCTCGGGCGCCACGACCGCGTTCACGAGCCCCCACTGGTGCGCGGTCTCCGCGCTGTACTGGCGGCACAGGAACCAGATCTCGCGGGCGCGCTTCTCGCCCACGACGCGCGCCAGGTAGGCCGAGCCGAAGCCCGCGTCGAACGACCCGACACGCGGCCCGCTCTGGCCGAAGACGGCGTTCTCGGAGGCGATCGACAGGTCGCAGAGCACGTGCAGGACGTGGCCGCCGCCGATCGCGTATCCGTTCACCGCGGCGATCACGGGCTTCGGGATCTCGCGGATCAGCCGGTGCAGGTACTCGACCTCGAACAGGCCGCTCTCGGAGGGCCCGTAGTCGCCGGTCTCGGCGCGTTGCTTCTGGTCGCCGCCGGTGCAGAACGCGCGATCGCCGGCGCCCGTGATGCAAACGACGCCGACGTCGGCGCTCGCCCACGCGCGCTTCATGCAGTGGTTCAGCTCGTCGATCGTGCGCGCGCGGAACGCGTTCATGCGCTCGGGCCGGTTGATCGTGATCGTCGCGAGTCCGTCCTCCACCTCGTAGAGGACGTCTGTCAGCTCTGCCATATGGGCTCCTTTAGTTGGAGGGGGTTTCGCGCTCGGCCTCCCGCGCGAGGCGCTCGGCCGCGTCCAGTGTGAACTTCTGCAGCGCGCGGCGGAACACGGGGCCGATAAGCGGGTACTTCCCGTCGAACTGCGAGCGCCAGGTGATGTCGGTGCCGCCGCCGGCGGCCTCGGTGAGCGTGATCGCCGCGTTGTAGTCGCGCAGCGGCAGCCCCGACAGCAGCTTGTAGCCGAAGCGCGACGGGCGGCTCGAAGACCGTCACCTCCTCGCGCGAGACGATCGGGCGGCGCGTCTCGCTCGTGAGCGCCTTCACGGCGCCGAGGCCGCCCGGGGGCGGCGTGCCCTCGCGCTCGAGCTCCGCCGAGCGCCAGGCGCCCCAGCGCGACCAGCCCCGCGCGTCCGCGACCAGCTCCCACACCTTCTCGCGCGGCGCGGCCGAATGCGCCTTTGCCTCCACGACCTGCATCTCAGCCCTCCCTATCCATCGATTCCAGCCTGCTTCGCGGCCGGCTCGCGCTCGAGGAACGCGAATATCCGGCGGATCAGCTCGTCCTCCAGCTCCAGCACGAGGAACACGGACCAGGCGAGGTCCATGCCGCTCGCCTGGCCCTCCACGGAGTGCTTTGCCTCGAGCATCCACCCGTGCGCGCCGTTGGTCACGTCTCTCACCTCGACGTGCCCGGAGCTGAACACCGCCCCGAACTGCTCGTGCAGCGCGGCGCCGACGACGTCGCGGCCGCGCCAGAGCTCTCCCTCGGGGAAGTTGGGGGGCGCGTGCCATTCGATGTCCGGCGTCACATGCTCGAGGAAGGCGTCCACGCCGCCGCCGTTCCACGCGTCGATCGCGGCACGGATCACGGCCTCCTCACGCATCGACGCCCGCCTGTCGCGCCGCCGACTCGCGGTCGCTGAAGATCCAGCTCCGCCTGACGAGGTCGCCCTCGAGCTGGAACACAACGAACTCCTCCCACTCGAGCGTCATGCCGCTTTCGTGGACCACGGTTTGGCGGCCACCGAGCAGCCAGGCGTCGCGCCCGCGGACGATCTCGTCCGGGTCGACTCCCTGGCCGGTGAAGACGGACCCGAACACTCCGCGCAGCACCTCCGCGACAGCGTCCCGGCCCTGCCACACCTCGCCCTCCGGGAAGCCGGGCGGCGCGTACCACTCGACATCGGGTGCGAGGAACTCGACGAACGCCTCGATCCCGCTGTTCCACGCGGCGAGGATCCGCCGGACTGTCTCCTCCTCGCTCATGCCATCGTGAGCCCGCCGCTCACGCTCAGCGTCTGGCCGGTGATGAACCCGGCCTCGTCGGAGCAGAGGAACGCGACCGCCGCGGCGATGTCCGCCGGCTGCCCGAGCCGCTTCATCGGCACCGCGCGCGTCATCGCCTCGATCACCTTCGCGCCCTCGTCGCCGCCGGTCACCTCGCGCAGCATGTCGGTGTCGGTCGGTCCCGGGCACACCGTGTTCGCGGTCACGCCGCGGCGCGCGACCTCGCGCGCGATCGTCTTCGTGAACGCGATCACGCCGCCCTTCGCGCCCGAGTACACGGACTCGAGCGACGAGCCGACGCGCCCGGCGTCGGAGCCGATGTTCACGATCCGCCCGTAGCCGCGCTCCGCCATCCCGGGCAGCACGGCGTGCGTGGTGCGCAGGCAGCCCTTGAAGTTCACCTCGATCACGCGGTCCCAGAAGTCCTCGTCGGTGTCGAGGAACGGCCGCATCTCGTCCCACCCGGCGCAGTTCACGAGGATCTCGATCGGCCCCAGCGCGTCCTCGACCTGCCGCGTCGCGCCCGCCACCGAGCCGCCGTCCGTCACGTCGCACAGCACCGCGACGCCGCGATCGCCGACGGGCGCCGCCTCGCGGATGTCGCCGATCGCGACCGCGTGGCCGTCGTCCGCCAGTCTCTGCGCGATCGCACGGCCGATCCCGCGGCCGCCGCCGCTCACAAACGCGACTCTGCCCATGGGCGGGAGGCTAGCGCTGTTTCTTGCGGTGCCCCGGCATGCCGACCGGGGATGCGACGGCGGCGAGGTCCTTGCTCAGCTGCCACAGGTCCATCTCGCCGACGAGGTCGCGCATCTCCCGCTTCTCGTGCGGCGTGAGATTGGAGGGCCGGCCCTTGGACTTGCGGACGAGCGCGACGGCGCGCCGGCGGGCCCGCGGGTCCACGCCGTCGAAGTGGCGGCGCGTGGTGGCCAGCGCCTCGGCCACGGCGAACGCCCACAGCAGTGGCACGCCTCGCATCGCCTTGCGGCGGGCGAAGAACTTTCCGGCTCTGTAAGGGATGTTGGCCATGCTCATTCTCGTTCCCTACCCACTCTACGCCTGCGCAAAAAGCCGCTCGTCATCAGCTGACACCCGCTCGAGGCCCGACAGGCCTACGCCGAGCAGGCGCACGGGCGCGTCGATCTCCACGCGGCCGAGCAGCTCGCGGGCCACCTCGCCCACCACGGCCGGGTCGGAGGTCGGCCCCTCCAGGGTCCGGGAGCGCGTGTAGGTGCGAAACGGCCGCAGCCGGATCTTGAGCGTCACCGTGCGGCCCCGGTAGCCGTTGCGCTGCAGTCCCTCGCACACCCGCGCCGAGAGGCGATCGAGCGTCTCGACCATCACCTCCCTGTCGGACACGTCCTGCGCGAAGGTCGTCTCGCAGCTCTCCGACTTGCGCTCGCGATCGGTCTCGACCGTGCGGTTGTCGATGCCGCGCGCGCGGTCGCGCAGGTCGGCTCCGACGCGCGCGCGGGCGAGCGCCTCGTCGGTTGCCCCGGCGAGGTCGGCGACCGTCCGCACGCCCGCGCCCCGCAACCGCTCGGACGTCTTCGGCCCCACCCCCGGGATCAGCGACGCGGGCCTGTCGCCCACCGCCTCGAGCATTCCCTCGGGCGTGAGCACGCAGAACCCGTCGGGCTTGTCGAGGTCCGAGGCGATCTTCGCGAGCAGCTTGTTCGGCGCGAGCCCGATCGAGCAGACGAGGCCGGTGTCCTCGCGGATCCGGTGCTTCACGCGGCGGCACTCGCTCTTGGGGAAGCCCGTGTCGCCGAGGTCGAGGTAGGCCTCGTCGAGCCCGACCACCTCGACGCGCGCGACCTCCTCGCGCACGATCCCCATCACGCGGCGCGACCACTCGATGTAGTGCTCCATGTCGCGCGGGATCAGCACCATCTGCGGGCAGCGCCGGTGCGCGGTCGCGAGCGGCAGCGCGGAGTGCACGCCGAACTTGCGCGCCTCGTAGGAGGCGGCCATCACGACCCCGCGCGCGCTCGGGTCGGTGCCGGTCGCCACCACGACGGGCTTGCCGCGCAGCTCGGGCCTTCGCCGCAGCTCCACCGCGACGAAGAACATGTCCATGTCGAGATGGGCGATCAGGCGCCGTGCGCGGGACCGCCGACGGCCGCCCGCTCGGTGTTCTCGACGATCTCGTCGATGAACCGCGGCCACAGCTCCGGCGGCAGGTCGTGGCCCATGCCGGGGATCGTCACGAGCTTCGCGCCGGGGATCGCCGCGGCCGTCGCCTCGCCCCCGGACTTCACGATCAGCGGGTCCTCCTCGCCGTGGATCACGACCGTCGGCGCCTTGATCGAGCGCAGCGCCTCGGTGCGGTCGCCCGACGCCATGATGCCGGCGAGCTGGTGGAAGAAGCCCTCGGGGTTGTGCGCGCGGTCGTAGGACGCCGCGATCACGGAGCGCAGCCGCTCCCCGTCCGCGGGGTAGCCGGGCGAGCCGATCACGTCGAAGCTCCGCACGACCGCGTCGATGTAGCCGTCGCGGTCGGCCGGCATGGGGGTGATCAGCGCCGTGATCGCCTCCGGCCTGGGCTGACCGACCTCGCTGTTGCCCGTGGTGGACATGATCGACGTGAGCGAGAGCACGCGGTCGGGATGCTTCGCGGCAAGCGTCTGGCCGATCATCCCGCCCATCGAGGCGCCGACCACGTGGGCCGCCGCGATCCCGAGGTGGTCGAGCAGCCCGGCGGTGTCCTCGGCCATGTCGTCGAGGGTGTAGGAGGCGCTCGAGTAGTTGCCGCCCATCAGCTCGAGCACGTTCGGCACGGGCGCCTCGGTGTGGGTCGAGAGCCCGACGTCGCGGTTGTCGAAGCGGATCACGTGGAATCCGCGGTCCGCGAGCATCCGGCAGAAGCCCTCGTCCCAGCCCAGCATCTGGACCCCGAGGCCCATGATCAGGAGCAGCGCGGGCTTGGTCGCGTCCCCGAAGGTCTCGTACTCGATCTCGATCCCGTTGACTTGCGCGCGGGGCATCGCAGCGAAGGGTACCGCTACGGGCTGATCACGTTGTACAGCTCGTAGGACTCACGGCGTGGCTCGCCGGCCGGCGCCTGGCCCTGCGACACCTCATTCATTGCCGGCCCCAGACGCTCGTCGGAGAAGCGGTCGTAGGCCTCCTGCGACTCCCATACGTCGAAGATCCGCCAGTTGCCGTCCGCGGTGTAGCCCGCGCTGTGGCAGATCAGCCCCGCCGGCGGGTCGTCGTTCACGTTCATCTTCTCGTTCACGGCGTCGTACATCTCGGTGCCGGTACCGGGCATCTCCATCACGATCGCAACGGCCATCGGGCCCTCCTTCCAGATAACGCCAGGGTCGGCGCTGAGCCTAACGCGTGGAGCGCAGGAGGAACGCGATCTCGGCGTGGCGCTCGATCACCTGGCACATCACGAGCGCACGTGCCGGCGACTCGCCCAGCCCGAGCACGCCGTGCCGGTAGAGCAGCGCGGCATTGCGGCTCTCCAGCGCCTCGACGGCGAAGCGCGCGATCTGGTCGGTGCCGGGAGGCGCGTCCTGGGCGGTCCATACCTCGCCGCCCGCCGCCTGCCGGAACTCCTTGACCGCGGTGTCGAGCGGCTCGTCGAGGCAGCTCCACGCGGTCGCCTGCACGCTGTGGGTGTGGACGATCGCGCCGACCTCCGGCCGCGCGGCGTAGACCGCCAGGTGCACGCGCCACTCGCTCGAGGGCGCGCGCTCGCCGGCGACGACCTCGCCGTCGAGCGCGAGCGTCACGAGATCGTGCTCCGTCATGTCGGGATACGCCAACCCGGCCGGCGTGATGTGCACCGCGTCGCCGTCGCGCGCGCTCACGTTCCCCGCGGTCCCCACCACGAGGCCGAGGCGGTGCATCTCCTGCGCGGCGGCGACGACCTCAGCCCGCGACGACACGCGCGATCGCCTCCTCGAACGGCGGCTCCAGCACTCCGGCCTCGGTGAAGATCGCCGTCACCAGCTCGGCGGGGGTCACGTCGAACGCGGGGTTGAAGGCGGCGCCGTCGTCCGTCACCTCGGCCGGGTCGCGCTCCTCGATCGGGATCGCGGCGCCCGTCGCGGTGGCCGGGTCGATCGTCGACACCGGCGCCGCGACATAGAACGGGATCCCGTGTCGCGCGGCCAGCACCGCGAGCGGGTAGGTGCCGACCTTGTTCGCCACGTCGCCGTTCGCGGCGATCCGGTCCGCGCCCACGACCACGCGGTCGACGTCCCCCCGCGACATCAGCCCGCCCGCCGCCGAGTCCGCGATCACGCGGTACGGGATGCCGGCGCGCCCCAGCTCCCACGCGGTGAGCCGTGCGCCCTGGAGCAGCGGCCGCGTCTCGTCGACCCAGACCTGCGCGAGGCGGCCCCGCTCCCAGGCCGCGCGCAGCACCCCGCCCGCCGTGCCGATCCCGCCGGTCGCGAGCGCGCCCGTGTTGCAGTGGGTCAGCGCGCGGTCGCCCGCGGCGAAGCGCTCCGCGCCGAGCTCGGCCATGCGCCGGTCGGCCGCGAGCTGGTCGCGGTGCAGCTGGAGGGCGAGCGCCAGCGGGTCCTCGGCCGCGAGCGAGCGGTCGATCGCCCAGCCGAGGTTGACGGCGGTGGGGCGGGTGGCGCGCAGGAGCGCCGCGGCCTCGCGCGACTGCGGGGCAAGCGCCATCGCGTAGGCGGCCGCGAGTCCGATCGCGGGCGCGCCACGCACCGCGAGCGTGCGGATGCAGTGCGCCACGTCGTCGGGGGTCTCGCACCGGATCCAGGTCTCCGCTGCGGGCAGGCGGCGCTGATCGAGCACGAGCAGCGCGCCGTCGTCCCAGCGCAGGGGTGCCACGTCGGGACCCGGCACCGCCTACACCCAGTCCAGCCCGGGATCGAGGATCCGCGCGTCGAGCTCGGCCCACGCCTCCTCGACCGGCCCGGGCGCGACGGTCGGGCTGCCTTGCTCACGCGCCCTCCAGGGAGCCCGCACCCGGTCATGCGGCGTGCGGCGCCCGCGAAGCGAGTGCCACCAGTAGGAGGCGAGCCGGCGCGCTCGCGCGACGGGGGAGAGGGAAGATCCGCCGTCATGGAAGACCCCGCAGGGCACCCAGTCGCATGTCGAGTCGGCCGGCTCCACCCCCTGCGAGACGACGCGCGTGAGGCTCGGCGGCACAGACCAGAGCGTGTCCCAGCAGAACATCGCGATGCAGCACCGCGGATAGCCGTAGCGGCGTCCCCGGCGCCAGTCGGAACGGACCTGCGCCAGCGACCTCAGCAGAGCTTGCAGGCGCATGCGGGTCAGGCGGCTTCCCGGCAGAACTGCCGCACCTCGGCGTTGAACCGCTCCGGCTGCTCCATGTTGCTCATGTGCCCGGCGTCCGGGATCACGACGAGCTTCGCGCCGCGAATCGCCTCCCGGAACTGCTCGGCGACGCTGAGCGGCGAGCGCTCGTCGGCTTCGCCCCAGAGCAGCAGCGTGGGCACGTCGATGTGTGGCAGCAGGTCGCGCTGATCGGTGCTCCCCATCGCCTGCGCCATCAGTCCCAGCATCGCGGGCCGCGAGTCGGCGATCACGGCGGCGATCTCGTCGGCCAGCGCGGGCGGTGAGGACTCCGGCAGCAGGCTCGGCAGCCAGCGCGCCGCCAGGGCGCTCGCCGGCATCTCGGCATCGCGCAGCGACGACTCGACCCGCCGCGCGCACTCCTCCGGGGACAGCGAGCCCTTCCAGCCCGCATACGTGTCGATCAGGACGAGTGATCGCACGCGCTCGGGATGGAGCCGGTAGAGCTCGAGCGCGACGGACCCGCCCCATGACAGGCCGCCGACGTGCGCCCGCTCCACGCCGATCGCCTCCAGCAAGCCCGCCAGGGCGCCGGCCCAGTCCGCCATCCCGAACGGCGGCGCGGGGTCCGACGAGCGCCCGCAGCCGGGTGCGTCCCACGCGATCACGGTGAACTCGTCCGAAAGGGCGGAGGTCTGCCGCCGCCACTCGCGGCTGTCGCCGAGCACGCCGTGCAGGAACACGAGCGGCGGGCCCTCGCCGGCCCGCTCGTAGGCGATCCGGAGGCCGTCGATCTCGACGTCGGGCATCTTGTCGAGCCTACCGCTGGGGGATACTTCCGGCGTGCCCCGGGAGGACTTCGAGCTCTTGCGTGACGCGTGGGAGGCGTTCAGCCGCCATCACGTCGAGGACTTCCTGGCTCACGTGCACCCGGACGTCGAGGTGATCCCGTTCGGAGCTGCGATGGAGGGCAAGGCCTACCGCGGACACGCCGGCGTGCGCGAGTGGTGGGAGCACGAGATCGACGCCAACTGGGAGACCTTCGTACCTCACGCGGAGGGCTTCGAGGACGTCGGGGACCGGCTGGTCGTGTTCGGGCACTGGGTCGCGCGCGGGCGCACCAGCGGCGTGGACCTGACGATGCAGGCGACCTGGGTGGTCGACATCAGGGACGGCAAGATCGCGCGCTGGCAGACCTACACCGACCGCGACGAGGCGCTTCAAGCCGCGCGCATCTAGCCAAACGCCAGCTGGATCACGATCACCGCGGCGATCGCCGGGAAGCACACGAGGTGGTCGCGGCAGACCGAGCGCGCGAGCCTGACCTGGGCCTCCGGCGGGTCGCGCCGGGCCCCCAGCCGCACGGCGGCCGGAAAGGTGTGCACCGCGGCGAGCGCGATCGCCGCCCCGGCGAGCGCGAGCGACGCCCATCCGACCCAGGCCCGCGCCTCGCCCTCGGCGATCTGCACCACGATCGCGGCCAGCGTTCCCGCCATCGCCGCGCCGATCAGGATGTTCATCGGCCTCGCGTCGGTGGTCACCCGCCGGTAGTAGGCGGAGATCGACGCCACCGCCGCGTCGGGCTGTCCCCGCAGCACCTGGACGTCGAACATCAGGTCGAACCACAGCACTGCCAGCAGGAAGCCGGCGCCGGCGGCGACGAACGCGTTCACGCGGCGACCGTACAGCGCCCCTGGACTGAACGGACGTTTACCGGACCCGCGGTTCCGGGTACATAGGCGCCCAAGCGTCCAGCAACCTGCGTCGGTTCATTCGAATAGGGGGGGATCAGTGAAGCGCCTTGCCGTCCTCGCTGCGGTCTTCGCAGCCTTCGTACTCGCCGCTCCGGCCCAGGCCGCGCCGACCAACTACGTGAAGATGTCGGACGGGGGCAGCATCGCGATCAACGTGAAGGTCCCGCCGCATTGCCTCGTCAGCAAGTGCCCGACCTTCTTCGAGATGTCGGGTTACGAGAGCGGCTCCGACGAGGGCAAGACCCCGCTCGGTCACCTCGCCGACCAGACCGGCCTGCCGTTCCCGCTGCAGACGGGGACGCGTGCCGCGCACGCCTCCCACGTCGACGACCGCTACGTGACCGTGCTCGCCAGCGTGCGCGGAACGGGTTGCTCGTCGGGCGAATTCGATTTGTTCAGCTGGCGCTCCGCGCTCGACGGCAAGGAGGTCATCGACAAGTGGATCGCCAAGCAGCCGTGGTCGGACGGCAACGTGGTGATCTTCGGCCACTCCTACAGCGGCATCACCGGGATGTTCGTGGCCTCGACGCGGCCCGAGCACCTGAAGGCGGTCAGCGCCTCCGGCCTGATCGGCGACGTCTACCGCGACATCACCTACCCCGGCGGCGTCACCAACTACGGTTTCCCGCTGCTGTGGACGGGCGCGATCCGCGTCGTGTACGACGTCGGCGGCGGCACCGTCGGCGGCCTGTACCCGGTCGAGGACACGAGCCCGCAGTGCGCGGCCAACCAGGCCGAGCGCCGGCGCGCGCTGCTCGAGGACCCGTTGATCCACGGCCTCGACGACACCGACGGCAACTGGTACCACTCGCGCTCGCTGGTCAACTACGTGGACCGCATCAACGTCCCGGTGCACATCACCTCCGCCTACCAGGACGAGCAGACCGGCCCGCGCGGCCCGACGAACGTGTACGACCACCTGTCGAACTCGATCTCCAAGCGACTCGTGCTGGTCAACGGCGTCCACGGGACGAACACCGAGGGCGACATCTTCGAGGACCGCATCGCGTGGATGGACTACTGGATGCTGAACAAGTCCTCCGCCGACCTCGGCCTGAAGAGCGGCACCGTCGACCTCGCGACCACGTTCGGCCCGAAGACGGCGCCGACCGAGACCTCGCGCGTGATCCTGGGCTACCAGGGCGGCAGCAAGGCCGTCGGCGAGATCAAGTCGGACGGGTTCCCGCTCGGCCAGACGCAGTTCACCGACCTGTACTCGACGGACGGGGGCAGGCTGGTCTGGGACCAGGACGCCGCCGAGCCCGGCAGCGCGACCTGGATCAACGGCTCGCACCGGCAGTCCTACTCCTACCAGGCCGGCGTGAACACGGGCGGCGAGGTGTCGAGCCCGACCGGGCCGGACGAGGTCGAGCTGTCGACGTTCGAGTTCAACCAGCCGACCGCGATCGCCGGGCCGATCATGGCCCACCTGAACGTGTCGTCGACGGCTCCGGACACCGAGCTGTTCGTGCAGCTGCTCGACCGCTCGCCCGACGGCACGCTGCTGTACCTCAACCGCGGCGTGCTGCGCACCAGTCACGACCAGATCGACGAGGCCGAGTCCCAGAAGACGGCGGACGGGCAGATCTACCGCCCGTACCGGCCGCACGAGATGCGCCAGGACGTGCCGATCGGCGAGGAGCGTCAGTACCTGATCGACGTGTTCCCGGTCGGGCACGTCTTCCTGCCCGGCCACCAGTTGGTCGTGAAGGTTCACGCTCCGCCGCTGGACGACAACGACTACAACTACATCCAGAAGACCTTGCCGGGCCAGAGCACCCTGTACCTCGGCCCCGGCAAGACCCGGCTGACGCTGCCGATCGTGCCGATGAGCGAGGTGCGGTCGTTCGAGGCGCCGGTCGGCCAGTGCCCGTACGCGTCGATGCGCTGCCTCCCGGGCGGCTAGGCCGCCGCGCGGGAGAGGCCGCCGCCGCTCAGCCCCGGGCGGCGGCGGCCGACATCAGCGCGGCGACCGGCGCGCGATCGAAGTAGACCTCGTTGCGCTTCACGAGGTCGCCTTCGAGGATCACGAGGTCGAGCCCGCCGATCGCGACGGACTCCTCCTCGCCCGCGGGCGCGAGCGTGCCGGTCCAGCGGATCGCGACGCCGTCGGTCTCGCCGAGCGGGAAGATCTCCCCGGCCGCCCAGGTCATGGTCCAGCGGCCGAACAGCTTCGTCAGGTAGGCGCGCATCGCGTCGCGCCCGAACACGGGGCCACGGGTGTTCGGGTCCAGGTACAGGAGGTCGTCGGTGTAACGGTCGAGTACGGCCTCGACGTCCTGCGTGTTCCAGGCCGACAGCACTTCGTCGGCGAGGCGCGCGAGCCTGTCTCGGTCTGCAGTCATGGTGTCCTCCTACAGTCCTATATTAGAAACACGTTCTAGAACTATACTCCAAAAGAATGGAAGCTCAGCGACAACGCAGGCACGGTGAGTGGGGCACGACGCCGGAGCGCCGGCGCCGGATCCTCGACGCCGCGCTCGAGTGCTTCGACGCCAAGGGCGTGGCCGCCACGACGATCGAGGACATCTGCGCCGGCGCCGGCCTCAGCGTGGGCAGCATCTATCACCACTTCGCGGGCAAGGACGACATCTTCGAGCGCCTCGTCGAGGAGGCGATGGCCGAGTACCGGGCGGGGATCGTGGGTGCCCTGGAGGGCGGAACGAGCCTCGAGCAGTCTGTACGGCGCATGGTCCGCTTCCATGTCGGATGGGTGGAGGACCGCCCGGCGCTGACGAAGCTGATGCTGCGGTGGGAGGAAGCCGAGCGCGCCCGTCCCACCGGGCACGACCACTACGACGAGTACAGCGAGTCGATCGGGGCCTGGCTGCGGGAGCAAGCCCACGCGGGGAAGATCCGCAGGATGGAGCCCGACCTCTACTCGACCCTGTTCATGGGCCCGCTGATGGAGCATGCGCGCCAGCGCACCGCCGGCATCACGGTCGCCGCGCCGAAGACGCTGGAGCGCGGCCTGGTCGACGGGCCTGCTGCGCGTCGTCGCTCCCTAGCCCGACTCGTCGCGGGTGTGGAAGAAGAACGCGCCGAAAGAGCCGGCGAGCGCGGTCACGACCGTCATCGCGAAGAGCATCAGGGTGACGTCCACGATGCGGCCGCCGGTCGTGAGCGGCGCCGACATCTGCGAGGAGATCGTCAGCAGTTGCGCGGTCGTCCAGAAGAGCGCGTCGCCGATGTTCGTGATCTCCGTGCCGTGGGCGTCGCGCTCGAACAGGAACACCAGCGCCGTCCCGATCGCGTCCATCACGATCGTGGCCGCGGCGATGCTCACGATGTGGTGCCGCAGCCGCCGGTGCGGGTGGGAGCGCCCGCGCCCCACGTCGCGGACGCCGTGCACGACGCGCAGAAGGGGGCGATGCGGGCCGGCCGGGGTCACTGCGAGCGCACGCTAGGTCGCGTGCCGGACATGGTGGCCGGGCTAGGTCGCCTCCGCCAGCAGCGGGCCCCCGACCGAGCGGCCGGGCTCCTCGATCCGGCCGTCGCGCATCCGCACGAGCCGCGTGGCGGACAGCGCGATCGAGGGGTCGTGCGTGATCAGGACGACCGCGCGGCCCTGCTCGGCGGCAAGCTCGCGCAGCACCGCGAGCACCTCCTCGCCGGTCGCGACGTCGAGGTTGCCGGTCGGCTCGTCCGCGAGCAGCACGCGCGGCTCGTTCGCGAGCGCACGGGCGATCGCGACGCGCTGCTGTTCGCCGCCGGACAGCTGCGCCGGTAGGTGCGCGGCGCGCTCGGCGAGTCCGACCGAGTCGAGCAGCAGGTCGGCGTGGCCGCGCCGGCGCACGCTCGTGGTCCCGGTCGGTGCGAGCGCCGCCTCGACGTTCTCGCGTGCCGTCAGCGTCGGGATCAGGTTGAACTGCTGGAACACGAACCCGAACGTCTCGAGCCGCAGGTGGGTGAGCTCGGCGTCGCCGAGGCGCGCGAGGTCGCGGCCCTCGAACAGCAGCTCCCCGGCGGTCGGCCTGTCGAGGCCGCCGAGCAGCTGCAGCAGCGTGGTCTTCCCCGAGCCGCTCGGCCCCGCCACGACGAGGAACTCTCCGGGTCGATCTGGAGGTCCACGTCGTCGACGGCGCGCACCTCCTCGGCGCCCTGGCGAAACGTGCGCGCGACGCCGCGCGCCTCGTAGAGATGGGTGGTGGTCATCTGCTCCTCCGTTCTCGCTATTCGATGCTTCGAAGTGCCTCGGCGGGGCGCAGGCGCGCCGCGCGCATGCCGCCGACGGCTCCCGCGATCAGACCGCCGAGCACGGCGAGGCCGACCGCGATCAGCAGCAGCTGCATGTCGACGGGAGCGTCGAGCGCGACGTCGGTCGAGCCGCCGGTGACCTGACCCTGTCCGAAGGGCCCCGGTCCCGGTCCGGCTGCCTGCTGCGCCCGCGACCGTGGCCTCGAGCGTCGGGCCGATCAGCGTCACGACCGCCGCGCCCGCGAGCCCGACGAGCGCGCCGAGCGCGCCGCCAAGGGCGCCCTGCGCGAGCGACTCTCCCGCGACCTGGCGGACCACGAGCCGCTGCGGCCAGCCGATCGCTTTGAGGGTGCCCAGCTCGCGCGTGCGCTTGTTCACCGAGGCGAGCGTCAGCAGGCTCGCGATCAGGAACGACGCGCCGAGACCGATCACGACGAGCGCGGCGCCGAGCTTGTCCGCGAGGCCCTGCGCGTCGTCGAGCGAGCCGCCCACGCGGTCGGCGAGGTCGGAGGCGGTCGTCACCTGCGCTCCGGAGAACGAGGTCTCGATCTCCTTCGCGACGCTCGCCACCGATCCGGAGTCCTCGGCACGGACGTTCAGCGAGTTCACGCGGCCCTCGCGGTCGGAGACCTTCTGGAGCTGCGCGAGCGGCACGTACACGTCCGAGGGCTGCCCGCCGAGCGGCGGCTCCGCGATGCCCACGACACGGAACTTCCGGCCGCCGACGCTCACGCTTCTCGCCGATCGAGATGTCCTCGCGGCGCGCGTAGCTGCGCGTGACGACGGCCTCGCGGCCATCGGAGAGGTAGCGTCCGGACGTGATCTGACCGGGCGTCACCTGGGCGAGGTCGGGCTTGCCCGTGTCCACCCCGGTGACGCTGAAGTTCTTCAGGTCGATGTTCTGCGGCGGCCCTCCGCCGGCGCCGGGTCCGCCGCCGACCACATCGCCCTGCTCCGGGACCGTGCCCTCGACGTGGATGCTGTTCAGCGTGAGGCTCGTGGAGACGTCCTCGACGCCCTCGAGCGCGGCGACCTTCTCGGCCTGGCGCTCGGAGAAGCTCAGCTGGGACGTGCTCACGAGGTCGTCCTGCTCGAAGTGCTCGCCCGGGTTGCCGGTCGGCAGCTCGAACCGGCCGCCGCCGTTCTCCCTGCGCAGGCGTCGCTGTTCGGCCTCGGACAGCTGCCCGGGCCCGGCCCGGAAGGAGTCGCCGTCGCTCGACACCCGCAGCGGCCGCGCCACCGACATGTCGGTGCCGACGCCGGTGAGCGGCTCGAGCACCTCGTCCTGGGCCTTGTCGAGCCCGTCGGAGAGGGCGCTCACGACCACGACTAGGCCGACGCCGACGGCGAGGCCGAGCGCGGTCAGCAGGGTGCGGCCGCGCCGCCGCCGCAGCTCCGCCGAGATGTAGTGGATGAAGAACACCGGTCCGACTCCTTCCTTCGATTGCCTGTCGTCGAGCCAGTCCACCAGCGCGATCGAAGAGGAGGTTGAGAGCGGCGTAAGACCTGCGTAAGAAAGGGGCTTCCCCGCCGGCGCGGAGATACCCGGCTAGCCGCGCGCCCCGTTCGCGCTCGGGAACGTCACGGTCAGCAGGGCACCGCCGCCCCGCGCGTTCTGCGCGCGGACGCTGCCGCCGTGGCTCTCGGCGATCTGGCGCACGATCGCGAGGCCGAGCCCCGAGCCGGGCATGCCGCGCGCCGAGTCCGCGCGGTAGAACCGGTTGAACACGTAGGGCAGGTCGGCCGGATCGAAGCCCGGGCCGGAGTCCATCACGCGCAGCTCGCCGTTGGCCACCCGCACGGTCACGGTGCCGCCGCCGGGGGTCCACTTGACGGCGTTGTCGAGCAGGTTCGTCGCCGCCCGCGCGATCGCGGTCGGCATGCCGTTCACGGTCGAGGGCCGCAGGTCGGTCTCGATGCGCACGCCGTCGCGCCGGGGTGCGCGCTCCACGACCGCCTGCACCAGCTCGTCGAGGCGCACGTCCTCGCGCGGCTCGTCGCGCTCGCCGCCCCGGGCCAGCTCCACCACGTCGCCGACCAGCGCGGTGAGCTCGGCGAGCTGCTCCTCGGTGTCGCGCAGCAGTGCGGCGCGCTCGCTCGCGGGCAGCTCGGCGGCGCGCGCCAGCACCTGCACGTTCGTGCGCACGCTCGCGAGCGGGGTGCGCAGCTCGTGCGAAGCGTCGGCGACGAGGTTGCGCTGCTCGTCGATCGAGCGCTCGAGCGCGTCGAGGGTCGAGTTGAAGCTGCGCGCGAGGCGCGCGAGCTCGTCGCGGCCGTCGACGTCGAGCCGGTGGGAGGGGTCGGGGTCGTGGGTCAGCTCCTCGGTGCGCTCGGTGAAGCGGCGCACCGGGGCGAGCGCGGAGCGCGCGACGACGGCGCCGAGCGCGATCCCGAGCCCCGCGCCTCCCGCCACGACCGCGGCCAGGATGCGCAGCAGCCGCCGCAGGGTGTCGTCCACCTCGTCCAGCGGCCGCGCGAGCAGCAGCGCGAGGCCAGGCGCGGGCGCCTGCTGGACGAGCACGCGTAGGTGGTTGCCGTCGACGTCGCGGTCCGTCAGCAGGCTCTCCCTGTCCCCGTTCGCCACGGCGCGCATCTCGTCGTCCACGGGGATCTCGCCCCGCGTGGAGCCGTCAGCCCGCACCAGCTGGACGACACCGGGCGCGCCGCCGAAGCGCGGCGGGCGCAGGTCCGGCGGGGGCGGAGCCTCGAAGCGCCGCTCGAAGCGCGGCGCCACGCGCAGCACGTCGCTTGCCATCGACGCGCGCTGCTGAAGCGACTCGTCGATCTCCCCGCGCAGCTCGCCCCGCACGGCGAAGTACACGACGGTCGCGGCGGCCGCGATCGCGAGCGCGACGGCCAGCCCCGCGGCGAGCGCCAGGCGGGTGCGCAGCGTCATCGCGCCGGCTCGCGCAGCACGTAGCCCATGCCGCGCACGGTATGGATCACGCGCGCCTCGCCGCCCTCCTCGAGCTTGCGCCGCAGGTAGCCGATGTAGACGCTCAGCGAGTTCGACAGCGGGCCGAAGTCGTAGTCCCACACGCGCTCGTAGATCTGGCTGCGCGTCAGGACCTGGCGAGGGTGCCGCATGAACAGCTCGAGCAGGTTGTACTCGGTGCGCGTGAGCTCGATGCGGCGCGGCGCCGCGCGCGGCCTCGCGCGCGGAGCGGTCGAGCGCGACGTCGGCGAACCGCAGCAGCGACGTGTCGCCGTTGGAGCTGCGCCGCAGCAGCGCGCGCACGCGCGCGAGCAGCTCGTCGAGGTCGAACGGCTTCACGACGTAGTCGTCCGCGCCGGCGTCGAGCCCGGCGACCCGGTCGGCGACGGTCTCACGCGCGGTCAGCATCAACACGGCCGTGCGGTCGCCGCTCGCGCGCAGCCGCCGGCACACCTCGAGCCCGTCGACATCGGGCATCAGGACGTCGAGCAGCACCAGGTCGGGCGACGTCTGCGCCAGTGCCGACAGGGCGGCCCGGCCGCCTTCGGCCTCGGCGACGTCGTAGCCGGCAAGCGTGAACGCGCGGCGCAGGGCGTTGCGCACGGCACGCTCATCGTCGACGACCAGGACCTGCATCCCGTGCCATCGTAGGCCGCCGACCTAAGAAGGCGCTAAGACAGCAGCTCCATCTCGACCGGCGTGCGGAAGCGCGGGACGATCCGGGTTGCGCCGAGCCACTTGCGCAGCCGCGCGGCCTCGGCGTCGACAACGGCGATCGCGTCGGCGCCCACGTCCTCGAGCATCGCGACCGCGATCTCACCGTCGGGCCGCTGCGCCCAGCCGCCCACGACGCGGCCCTCCCACCACACGGTCGGGCCGGCGTTGCCGGCGCGATCGAACAACCGCGGTCCGTGCGGCCCGAGGTACCAGTCGCGGCTCTTCCAGCCCATCACGGTCGGGTCGAGCGCCGGGAGGAGCGCCGCCCAGGGCCGCGGCGCCGCGACCGGCTCGAGGTCACCGGGGAGCGCGAGCCCCGGCTCGCCGTCGAGGTCGACCTCGACGGGCGCGATCGTGGCGAGCGCCGGCTTCAGCTCGCCCACCGTCAGCCCCGTCCACCACCTGATGTCGTTGATCGTGGCCGGCCCGAACCCGGCGAGCCAGCGGCGGACCAGCTCGGCGCGCGCCTCGACCGGGTCCCATGCGGCGGTCTGCTGCGGCAGCCACGACGCGGTCGGCACCCAGCGGTACTGGCTGCTGATCCACGTCCCGCGCGGGCGCCCGCGGATCATCCGGCCCTCGGCCGCCATCACGTTCAGGAGCAGCGTCGCCACCGACTGGTGGCCCTGCCACTTCTTGCCCTCCCCGAACATGATCTTCTTGCGCAGCTGCGGGACCGCCTTGCTGAGCTCGGCCCCGGCGGCCTCGCCGCGGGCCTCGAGCGCGTCGATCGTCGCCCGCTCGGCGGCCTTCAGCCAGCGCTCGCCGTTCTTCGCGATGCCGGCCGTCTCGACGAAGCCGACGAGCCGCCGGCGCATCGTCGCCGCGATCTTCTCCGTGCACGCGGCCTGGACGACCGGCCCGGCATCGGCGGGCACGACGAACATCGTGCGCCGCATGCCGAGTATGCGCAGCACGGTGCGCTCCTCGTAGAGCTCGCGCTCGATCGCCTCGATCGTCGGCTTTCGCATCCTTGCGCGCGCGGAGAGGTAGACCGTGACCGGGTCGGTGCTGTGCAGGCCCACGACGCCGCCGGCGACCTCGACGAGGCTGCGGGCGCGCGCGGGAGGCGTGAGGCGGTGGCGCAGCGCGAGCCGCGCCCGTCGCTGGTCGGCGCCGATGCGCACGCGGTCAGGCGGGCGCGAGGATCACGACGGGGATGTCGCGATCGGTCTTGCGCTGGTAGTCCGCGTAGGGCGCATAGACCTCGACCATCGCGGGCCAGATGCGGGCCTTCTCCTCCGGCGTCGCCTGCCGCGCGCGGACGCGGCGCACGTCGCCGTAGACGTTCACCGTCGTCTCCGGGTGCGCCTTCAGGTTCGGCCACCAGTGGGGGTCGCGCGGCGCACCGCCGAAGGACGCCACGAGGATCAGGTTCTCGCCGTCCTCGCCGTAGATCAGCGGGACTCGTCATCCGCTTTCCGCTCTTGCGGCCCGACGTGGTCGAGCAGCAGCACCGGAGCGCCCTGCCATTTGCGCCCGATGCGGCCGCGGCTGGCACGGTACGCGCGCACGTGCGTCTGCGTGAACCCGTGCCAGCCGCGATAGCCGAGTCGTCGCGCGACGCGCCTCACGATCCTCACCCCTCGAGCTCGTCCTTGAGGCGCTGCATGTACTCGTCGCTCGCCCTGCGCATCGACCGCGACATGATCGGCGCGATCAGCTTCGCGGTCCCGCGCAGCTGCGGCTTCATGTGCATCTCGACGTGCGTGTGCCCCTCGTGCTCGTGGATCTCGTAGTGGCCGTCGGGCTCGACCGATCCGCCGGGCATCGCCTTCACCGCGGCGCCGTGCCAGGCGAGCTCGGAGGCCGGGCGGTAGACCGACCACTCGAAGGTGGAGTCGGTGCCCCGCTTGTCGAGATAGCGGAACTCGGTGCCGGGGCCGATCGGCGCCGTCGCCGAGCTTCTCGACGGCGGTGAAGTCCATCATCCAGCGCGGCATGTTCTCGGCGTCGGCGAGGTAGTCGAAGACCTCGCTCGCGGGTCGTGACACCTCGACGTCGGCGCGTACGTCCATCGGGGGGACCCTAGCGCCTCACGTCCTCGCAGTTCGTCGTCACGTCGGACGCGTCGATGTCCGCGCGGTCGGTGCCCGGTCCGCAGTCGATCAGGTCGCGGAGCCCGTTGTTCGCGGCCTGGACGTAGTCGTTCCCGTCCCCGCCGTTGAACACGTTCTGCCCGAGGTTGTCCTCGAGGTAGTCGTTGCCGTTGCCGCCCTCGAGCGTGTCGCCCTCGAAGTTCCCCTCGAGGTGGTCGTTGCCCTCGCCGCCCAGCAGGTGGTCCGATCCCTTGCGACCCTGGAGGCGGTCGTCGCCGTTGCCCCCGTCGAGCGTGTCGTTGCCCGGATCGCCCTCGAGGTGGTCGTTGCCGTCGAGGCCGAAGATGCTGTCGTCGCCGAGCCCGCCGAGGATCAGATCGGGGCCCGGCGTGCCGAACAGAGTGTCCGGGCCGTCCCCGCCGGTGATGATCGACTCCTCGACCTCGTTGGGATCGGTCAGCTCGGCCGGCACCTGGTCGACCTTCTCGCAGTCGACCAGCCCGTCGCGCGTGGGGGCGTCCTCCTCCACGAACACGGTGTCGGTGCCGGAGCCGCAGTTGACCGCGTCGTCGCTGCCGTCGGCGACGTGGATCGTGTCGTCGCCGGACCCGCCGTAGACGATGTCGGCGCCGGTCCCGCCCTTGATCGAGTCGTTGCCGTCGGAGCCCGAGAGCCGGTCGTCGCCCGACCCGCCCTCGAGCGTGTCGTCGCCGGCCGTAGCCCGAAGATCTTGTCGCGGTGCTGCTGGCCCTGGAGCAGGTCGTTCCCGTCGCGCCCGAGGATCCGGTCGCCCGCGCGGCCGCCCTGAACTGCGTCGTTGCCGTCGCCCGCGTCGATCCGGTCGACGCCGCCGCCGCCGTCGAGCCGGTCGTCGCCGATGCCGCCGTAGAGCTTGTCGCCCGCGCGGCCGCCCTCGACCAGGTCGTTGCCGACCCCGCCGTCGAGCAGGTCGCGGCCGAGCCCGCGTTCGACGAGCTTGTCGTCGCCCTCGCCGCCGTAGGCGCGGTCGTCGGCGTCGCCGGGGTCGATGAAGTCGTTGCCGGGGCCGCCCTCGAGCGAGTCGTTCGAGTTGTTCCCGTAGAGCTCGTCGTTGCCGTCGCCGCCCTTCACGCCGTCGCGCCCGAAGCTGCCGAACAGCTTGTCGTTCCCCGGGCCGCCGTCGAGCTGGTCGTTGCCGATGCCGCCGCTCGCGGTGTCGTCGCCCTCACCGGCCTCGACCACGTCGTTGCCGCGGAAGCCGTTGAGGTTGTCGGCCGAGCCGAGGCCGCGGATCAGGTCGGGGCCGCGGTCGCCCTTGAGCGTGTCCGGCCCGGGGGTGCCGACGATCAGCGAGTAGCCGGACTGCGCGGCCATCCCGTTGATGCGGCGGCCGACCTTCACGCGGCCGGGCAGGCGGCGGTAGCTGTAGCCGCTCGCGAACGTGATCGTGCCCGAGCCGGAGTTCGCGACATAGATGCGCGCGGCGGTGGGGGAGAAGGCGACGAAGGAGGGCCCCTTGCCCGCGGAGATGCGCCGCGCCGCGGCGCGGCCCGCGGGTCCGGATCACGATCGCCTTGCGCGAGCGCCGGCCCGGGCCCACGACGGCGCGGTCCCCGCTCGCGGAGAGCGCGATTCCTCCGACGGGACGGCCGCAGGCGCAGCGTGCGCGAGACCTTCAGGGCGGCCGTGTCGACCACGGAGACGCGAGCGCCCGCCCGCGTTGGTCACGAACACGGCCGCGCCTCCCGGATGCACCGCGAGCTCGAACGGCCTGCGGCCGACCCTCAGGGACTTGACCGTGCGCAGCGTGACGAGGTCGACGACGGCGAGCTTGCGCGAGCCGCTGACGACGAAGGCGCGGGCGCCGTCGGGGGACAGCGCGACGGCGGCGGGGCGCCGCGGCGTCGCGATCTCGCCCGCGACCACGCCGACGCTGAGGTCGACGATCGTGAGGCGCCCGCTGCGACCGCCGGAGGTCACGTATGCGCGCGTGCCGTCGGCGGAGAGCGCGACGCCGCGGGCGCCGGCGGGCACCGCGATCTGGGCGATCAGCGCGCGCGTGGGGAGGTCGATCACGCTCAACCGCCCGGCGGAGCCGTCGCTCGAGACCACGTAGGCGCGCAGGCCGTCCAGCGAGAGCGCGACGGCGCGGCTCCTGAGCCCGACCTCGGGACGCGCGACCACCTTCTTGCGGCCGAGGTCGACGATCGCGACCTTCGACTTGCCGGTCGTCACGACCGCCAGTCGCGCCTCCGCGGCCGATGCCGGGACGAGCACGCAAGTGAGCAGGGCAATTGTGCGGAGCCAGACCCGCATGTCTCACGAAACTAGCGAGATGCCCTGAAGTAGCGGTCGGTTCCCCCCGCACGCATGAGGCGACCGGGCGTCTCCCGGCCGGTGGGACCGGAGGACGCCCCTGCTGATCGCCCAGCCCGCCCTCCCCAAGAGCGCTGAGACCGTCTTGAAGAAAAGCCCGCGGGCGGTGGGCCTTTCGACCTCTCCGCCCGCAAGCTATGGCCGGGATTATGCGTTAGCGCACAATGTCTGTCAAGGGGCCGGCGTGCAATTTTTTATGCAGATTGCGACCGCTGATATAGCGCGGGCGCTATCGGCGCCGTTTCCTTCCTCGCCTTTCCGGGCCGTGAAAGCGCCGGTGATGGCGCCGACGGTGCCGACGGCGTGCGGGCGCGCACCTGGTACACGGACATGAAGCCGTTGCGGAAGCCCGCGCGGGCGGTGCGCAGGTAGAGCCGCCAGACCCGCACCCGCTCCGGCCCGGCGAGTCGCAGCGCGTCGTCGAGCCGGTCCTCCAGCCGCCGGATCCAGTGGGTCAGCGTGGCCGCGTAGTCCCCGGTCAGCTCCTCGACGTGGTCGGTCACCAACCCGGCGCGCTCGACGGCGAGCTGGATCCGCGACAGGTGCAACGGGGCCGCATCCGGGAAGACGTAGCGCTCGGAGAACGGCCCGGCCTCGGGATCGCCCACCCGCAGTCGCGCGATGCCGTGATTCAACAGGCGGCCACCGGGACGCAGCATGCGCGCGAGCAGGCGCGCGTAGTCGTCGATCTGCGCGGCGCCCACGTGCTCGACCATCCCGATGCTGGCGACCGCGTCGAACGGCTCCTCGTCCAGCGTGCGGTAGTCGGCCACCCTGATCTCGACCCGGTCGTCGAGGCCTGCGGCGCTCACCCGCTCGCGCGCGAGCGCGGCCTGCGGCTCGGACAGCGTGATCCCCAGCACCCTCACGTCGTAGCGCGAAGCGGCGTGGATCGCGAGGCTGCCCCAGCCGCACCCGACGTCGAGCATCCGTGCGCCGGGCTCGAGGCCGAGCTTTCCGCAGACGACCTCGAGCTTCGCCTCCTGGGCTTCCTCGAGGGTCGTCGCCCCGCGCGAGAAGAGGGCGCAGCTGTAGGTCATCGTCGCGTCGAGGAACAGTGCGAAGAACTCGCTTGGGAGGTCGTAGTGGTGGCGCACGGCGCGCTGGTCGCGCTCGGGGCTGTGGCGGCGCCCCCGGGGGCGGAGCTCCGCGGTGGGGACGGGCGGCGGGCGCTGCAGGCCGGCGGCGCGCAGGGCGGCGAGCGCGAGCCGCGCTCGCGTCCCCCGGTCGAGCGCCGGCGGCTGCCATCCGTCGAGCACCTCGATCACTTCGTCGAGGTCGTCCACCTCGATGTCACCCGACACGTACGCGCGGCCGAGGCCGAGCTGTCCCGGTGCCCGCAGCACATGACCGAGCGCGGCGGGTGAGCGCACGTGGAAGGTGGGCCCGTTGCCCGTGGTCGCGCCCACGCGCGAGCCGTCCCACAGCTCAACCGAGAAGGGACGTGACGGGAGAGCTCTCGCGAGCTCGCTGCGAAACGGGCCGGTGCGGGCGAGCAACGGGCGAGACGCTACTACGTGGGGTTGCTGATCGCCTTGCGGCTCTGCCGTGCGCGGTCCACCCGCACGACGTCCCACACGAGCCCGAGCTTCTCCAGCGCGCGGATCACCGCGGCCGAGAGGTCGACCTCCCACGGGCGCATGCCGTGTGCCGCCGACGTGGGGAACGCGTGGTGGTTGTTGTGCCACGACTCCCCGAACGAGAAAGGCGACAGCCACATGAGGTTGCGCGACTCGTCGCCGGTCTCGAACCGCTTGCGGCCGAAGTAGTGGCACAGCGAGTTGATGCTGTAGGTGACGTGGTGGAGCGCCAGCATGCGCACGGCGCCTCCCCACAGAAGCCCCGTCAGCGCCGCGTGCAGCGAGCCGCCGATCGCCCAGCCCAGCCCGAATGCGGCCACGAGGCCGCCGATCGCCCAGAGGATGAACGTGCGGTCGACGAACCGCACGACCGGGTCGGCGATCAGGTCCGGCGCGTAGCGGTCGCGTGATCCGCGCTGGTCGTGAACGAACAGCCAGCCGAGGTGGGCGTGGGCGAGCCCGGTGAGGGCGCCGCGCCACCCGCCGCTGTGGCCGACGTGGGGGCTGTGCGGGTCACCCTCCTGGTCGGAGAAGGCATGGTGCTTGCGATGGTCCGCGACCCAGGAGATCACCGGTCCCTCGATCGCCGCCGACCCGAGCGCCGCGAGCGTCCCGCGGATCGCAGGGCTCGTGGCGAAGCTGCGGTGCGTGAGGTGGCGGTGGAACCCGACCGTCACGCCGAGCCCCGTGGCCATGTACATGATCCCGAAGACGGCGACGTCGCTCCAGCGCAGCAGGTCCGCCCAGACCTGCCAGCACACGACGCCCAGGCACAGGAACGGGACGATCGTCACGATCCCGGTGATGATCCGGTCGCGGGTCTCGTGGAGGACCGGCTGTACGTCGCCGGCGCTCGGCGCCGGCAGCGTCGTCACCGGCGGCCGCGCTTCGGCTGGCGCGGGAGCGGTGGGGCCTCGGCACGCTCCTCGGGGGTCATCTTCCTGATCGTCAGATCGCCGCGCTCGACCTGCTCGCGGATCTGCTCGAGCTTCTCCTGGCGCTTCTCCTCAGCGCGTTCCTTCTGTGTCTTCACTGGACCGACCTTTCCTCTACCGCGAGGCGGGGGGTATTTGTGATCGCGGAAGAAGAAAACGAGTCACTTCGCGACCGACTGACATCTATCAGGTTAAAGCACGCCCAGGCGATTCCGGGCCGCCGGCGCTACAGGCGGGGCGTGCCGGAGTGGTCGAAGTGACGAACCACGAAGTGGAACGCCGCCACGGATGCGAGCCCTGCGAGCACACCGACGACCACCAGCGCCGCCGTGGAATGCCCACCCAGAGCGATCCACGCACCTACGACCAGCAACCAGACCGCGACGACGATCAGGCTGACGTCGCTTCCTATTTCGCTCGATGACCGCATGGCGTGCCTCCTTTGGTCGCCTGCTTCGTGCCCGGGATGCTGCCAGCGGCACGACGCGAGTTCATCGGTGAGTCTGCGCGGTCCGCGTACGGACAACTACGCAAAGCCGGTGCGTGGCAACAACGGATTCGCCGCACGCTTGGCGGTCCTAGCTTGGATTTCGCCATGATCCTCGAGAGACGACGCGACATCGGAAAGCTGCGCGTGGTGATCGCGGGAGGGAGCGTGGCCGCGCTCGAGGCGATGCTCGCCCTGCGCTACATGGCCGGCGGCCTCCTGTCGGTGACCCTTGTCTGCCCGCGCTCCTACTTCGAGTACCGGCCGCTGGCCGTGACGGAGCCGTTCGATGGAACGGTGCCCAGGTACGACCTCGGCGAGCTGGCGGGGGCCAGCGGAGCGACGCCACACGCGCGACGCGGTGGCCTCGGTCGACACCGAGGCGCGCGCCGTCTCCCTGAGCGCCGGCGGAAAGCTCGAGTACGACTTCCTGCTGATGGCGGTCGGCGCGCGCGCGGTCGCCGCCGTGCCGGGCGCGACGCCCTTCTGGGCCGGCACCGGCCTCCAGGAGTACCGCGCGCTGGTGCAGGAGATGGAGGCCGGGACCGTCGCCGACGCGGTCGTGGCCGTGCCACGCGGCGTGACCTGGCCCTTGCCCGCCTACGAGCTGGCGCTTCAGACCGCGCACGCGCTCGGTGCCGCGCGGGCGCGCGGCCGGGTCGTGCTGACCACCCCGGAGCGCGCGCCGCTCGAGGCGTTCGGCCGCCGCATCGCCGCGCGGGTCGGCGAGCTGCTGCGCGAGCGCGGAGTCGAGCTCGTGACCGAGGCCACGCCGGAGTCGTTCGCGGAGGGGCGTCTGCATCTCACGGACGGCTCGCTGCCCGCCGATCGGGTGGTGGCGCTTCCGCGCCTGTTCGGCCCCGCGATCCCGGGCCTGCCCCGCGATCCTGAGGGCTTCCTCCCGACGGACGCCAGTGGCCGCCTCGAGGGTGTCGAGCACGTGTACGGCGCCGGCGACGGGACCGCCTCCCGGCTGAAGCAGGGCGGGATGGCGGCCCATCAGGCGGACGCGGCCGCGCAGGCGATCGCGCTGGCCGCGGGCGCGCCGGTCGATCCCACGCCGCTGCGCCCGGTGCTGCGCGCCGTGCTGCTCACCGGCGGTGGCAAACCCCTCTACCTGCGACGCCGGCTTGCGGACCCCACGGATCTCGACGGCGACCGCGCAGCGATCGCGGAGCACCCGTTCTGGTGGCCGTCGGACAAGATCGCGGGCCGCTATCTGGCCCCCTTCCTGTCCAGGGCCGAGCCGCTCGCCGCCTCGGGCTAGCGCCCTCCCCGCATGGACGTGAGCGCCCCTGCCGGGCGGCGGCGTCCGGCGCGGCCGCGGTAGAGCACCGGGCTGCGCCGGAACCAGTCCACGGGAATGCTCCAGGCGTGGACCAGGCGGCTGAACGGCCAGACCGCGTAGAGCACCCACATCGCGGTCACGTGCAGCTGGAAGATGAAGGGCACGCCCGTCATCAGCTCCGGCTGCGGGTCGAGCACGAACAGGCTGCGGAACCACGGCGCGACCGACTCGCGGTAGAGCACCTCGTCGCCGATCGTGCCCCAGAGCGTCGCCACCATGCCGGTCACGATCCCGAGCGCCAGCATCCCGAACACGACCAGGTCCATGCGCGTGGTCGTGGCGCGCACGCGCGGGTAGCGCGCCCGCCGCCACCCGAGGATCAGGAAGCCCACCGTCGCCGCGGCGCCCGCGGCCAGCCCGGCGGTCGCGGCGACGAAGTGGTAGAGGCCCTCGCTCACTCCCACCGCGTCGGTCCACGCGTGCGGGACGAGGATGCCGACCACGTGGCCGCCGATCGCTCCGAGCGCGCCGAAATGGAAGATCGTGCTGCCGTACCGCAGCACGCGGCTCTCGAGCAGCTGCGTGGAGCGCGCTCCCCAGTTGTACTGGTCGTAGCGGTAGCGCCACGCGTGCGCGACCAGGAAGGTCGCGATCGCCGCGTACGGGAGCACCGCGAACAGGACGATGTCCCAGCGGCTCACGCGGGCATCACCTCCGGAGGCGCAAAGGGCTCGAGGCCGACCTCCTCGTGGGGCGGTCCCTCGGCCGCCAACCGCTGCACGCGCGCACGCTGGAAGCTGGTCAGCCCCGGCAGCGCCGCGCACGTCGCGTCGAGCAGCAGGCCCCAGGGGCTCTCGGCCGCGTGCAGGCTCGCGCGCACCAGCTCGAGCGCCTCGCGGTTGCGCGCCAGCACCGCGAGCCCGGCGTCGGGCGCGAGCGACGCGAACTCGAGCATCACCGGCAGGTAGTCGGGCAGCTCGCCGTCGAGCAGCTCCATGCCGGCGGCCGCGTAGCGCTGCTTGAGGTTCAGGAGCGCCATGCCGCGCTGGCGGCGATCGCCGAGCACGTGGTAGGTGAGGTGCAGGCTCGAGCGCTTGGTGAAGTCGAAGGTCTCCACGTAGCGCGCCTCGAGCTCGGCAGGCGCGGTCGCGCAGTACCAGTCGAGGAAGCGGCGGATCTCCCTGGTGCCGCGGCCCGCGGCCAGCTCGGCGGCCGCCTCGCGCAGCTCCGCGCGCGCCGACAGCAGGTCCGGCTGCGGGTACTGGAGCAGCAGCGAGAGCAGCTTCAGCGCCTCGGCGTTCACGAGCCCCCGCCGCCTCCGTTTCCCTTGTGCCGGACAAGCGCGTCGCGCAGGTCGAAGTCCGCGTCGCCGCCGTTCGCCGCCGCATCGTCCGCTCCGCCGACCGCGCACGGCCCGGGGCCGCCCGCGAAGTCGAGGCCGCAGCTGCCCTGCGCAAGCAGCGGGTCGCCCGCGACCTCGGGATGGGCCTTCGGGATCACGTAGCGGTCGTCGTAGTCGGCGATCGCGAGCTGGCGGTACATCGCCTCGAGCTCGGCCTCGTCCATTCCGACCGCGGCGAGGATCCGCTGGTCGCCGCTGCCGTGCACGTTGCGCGCGCGCATGTACGTGCGCATCGCCGCGAGCCGCCGCAGCGCGTGGCGCACCGGCTCGGGGTCTCCGGCCGACAGGAAGTTGGCGAGGTACTCGAGCGGGATGCGCAGCTCCTCGATCGCGCCGAACACGCGGTCGGGGTCGGCGCCCTCCTCCGCGCCGTCCTCGACCAGGCTCATGACCGGCGAGAGCGGCGGCACGTACCAGACCATCGGCAGCGTGCGGTACTCGGGGTGCAGCGGCAGCGCCACGCGCCAGCGCGCGGCGAGCGCGTACACGGGGGAGCGCCCCGCGGCCTCGATCCAGTCCGCGGGGATGCCGTCGCGCGCGGCCTGCGCGCGCACGTCCGGGTCGTCGGGGTCCAGGAAGATGCCGAGCTGCGCGTCGAGCAGGTCCTTCTCGTCGGGCGCCGAGGCCGCCTCCTCGACGCGGTCGGCGTCGTAGAGCACGACACCGAGGTGACGGATGCGCCCGACGCACGTCTCCGAGCAGACGGTGGGCAGGCCCGCCTCGATCCGCGGGTAGCAGAGCGTGCACTTCTCGGCCTTGCCCGTGTGCCAGTTGAAGTAGACCTTCTTGTACGGGCAGCCCGAGACGCAGAAGCGCCACGAGCGGCACGCCTCCTGGTCGACCAGCACGATCCCGTCCTCCTCGCGCTTGTACATCGCGCCCGACGGGCACGAGGCGACGCACGACGGGTTGATGCAGTGCTCGCAGATCCGCGGCAGGTACATCATGAAGGCCTGCTCGTACTCGAGCCGCACCTGCTCCTCGACCGCGCCGCGGCGGTTGGGGTCGTTGGCGGCGTTGACCATCGAGCCCGCGAGGTCGTCGTCCCAGTTCGGCCCCCACTGGAGGTCGAGCGGCGCGCCCGTCACCTGCGAGTGGGGCTGGGCCACCGGCTGGTGCTCGGACGGGCCGGAGGAGATCAGCGTGCCGTAGTCGTAGGTCCAGGGCTCGTAGTAGTCGTCGAGCTCGGGCAGGTCGGGGTTGTGGAAGATGTTGAGCGCCTTGCGCAGCTTGCCGCCCGCGCGCAGCTTCAGCTTGCCCTTGCGGTCGAGCTTCCAGCCTCCGCGCAGGCGCTCGTTGTCCTCCCAGTCGCGCGGGTAGCCGCGGCCGGGCCGCGTCTCGACGTTGTTGAACCACATGTACTCGGCGCCCGGCCGGTTGGTCCACACGTTCTTGCAGGTGACGCTGCACGTGTGGCAGCCGATGCACTTGTCGAGGTTCATGACCATGCCGACCTGCGCCTTGACGTGCATCAGTACGCCACCTCCGTGCGCCGCTTGCGGATGATGATCAGCTGGTCGCGCTGCGTGCCGCAGGGCCCGTAGTAGTTGAACGCCCACGAGAGCTGCGCGTACCCGCCGATCAGGTGGGACGGCTTCATCGTGATGCGCGTGAGCGAGTTGTCGGTGCCGCCGCGCGCGCCCGAGATCTCCGACAGCGGGACGTTCACGTGCCGGTCCTGGGAGTGGTACATCATCGCCACTCCCGCGGGCACGCGGTGCGACACCGCGGCCCGGCAGGCGACGACGCCGTGGCGGTTGTAGACCTCGAGCCAGTCGTTGTCGGCGACGCCGATCCGATCGGCGTCTTCGACGCTCACCCACATCACCGGGCCGCCCCGGAACAGCGTCAGCATGTGCAGGTTGTCCTGGAACTCGGAGTGGATCGACCACTTCGAGTGCGGCGTCAGGTAACGCACGGTCACCTCGAGCCCGTCGCCGGCGGCGGGCTCGCCGCCCAGCCCCACGAGCTGGCCCGTGTCGACGGGCGGGCGGTAGGCGGGCAGGCCCTCGCCCAGCTCGAGGATCCACTCGTGGTCGAGGTAGAGCTGCTGGCGCCCGGTGAGCGTGCGCCACGGGATCAGGTGCTCGACGTTGGCCGTGAACGGCGAGTAGCGCCGCTCGCGCGACTCCAGGCCGGACCACTCGGCCGAGGCGATCACCTTGCGCGGCTGCACGGTGATCTCCTTCAGGGTCATGCGCTCGTCCTCGCGCTCGGCGGAGATGCCCGCGAGCGGCCGCCCGGTGCGGCCCTCGAGCGCGCGGAAGCTCTCGACCGCGAGCCGCCCGTTGGTCGTGCCCGAGAGCTGCAGGATCGCCTCGCACACGTCGACGTCGCGCCGCAGCGACGGGCGCCCCGCGCCCGGTCCCGCGCGGACCGTGCCGTTGCGCCGGCGCAGCTCGTCGACCTCCGGGCCCGGCTTCCAGGCGACGCCCTTCGCGCCGATCCCCAGCTCCTCCACGAGCGGCCCGAGCGAGGTCATCTTGTCGTGGACCGCGCCGTAGTCGCGCTCGACCGGGATCAGCTTCGGCATCGTGCGGCCCGGCACCGGCTCGCACTCGCCGGCGCGCCAGTCGCGCACCGCGCCGCCGGGCTGGGCGAGCTCGTCCGGCGTGTCGTGCATGAGCGGCGCCGCGACCACGTCCGTGCGCGTGCCGAGGTGCTTCGCGGCCATCCGCGAGAACGCCTGCGCGATCGCGTTGAAGGCGTCCCAGTCGGTCCGCGCCTCCCACGGGGGCGGGATCGCCGCGTTGAAGGGGTGCACGAACGGGTGCAGGTCGGTGCTCGAGATGTCGTGCTTCTCGTACCAGGTGGCGGCGGGCAGCACCACGTCCGAGTAGAGGCACGAGCCGTTCATGCGGAAGTCGATCGTCGTGAAGAGGTCCATCTTCCCGACCGGTGCCTCCTCGTGCCAATCCACCTCGTGCGGGCGCTGCTCGGGCGTGGACTCCGCCGAGCGCACGGCGGCGTCCTCGACGCCGAGGATGTGCCGCAGGAAGTACTCGTGGCCCTTGCTCGACGAGCCGAGCAGGTTCGCGCGCCACAGGGTCAGCACGCGCGGGTGGTTGTCGGGGCCGTCGGGGTCCTCGCAGGCGAAGCGCAGGCGCCCCTCGCGCAATTCGCGCACGATGTAGTCGGCGGGCTCCATGCCCTCCGCGCGCGCGGCGTCCGCGAGCTCGAGCGGGTTGCGGTCGAAGGTCGGGTAGGCGGGCAGCCAGCCGAGCCGCGCCGCGAGCGCGTGGCAGTCGGCGAGGTGCATGCCGGCGAGGCGGCCCCCGGGGCCGACCGGCGAGGTGAACTCCCCGGCGCCGTAGGTCTCGTGGCGCCACTGGTCGGAGAACAGGTACCAGAAGGGGGTCGCGGGCTGCTGGCGCGGCGGGCGCTGCCAGTCGAGCGCGAACGCGACCGTCGACCAGCCCGTGATCGGGCGCACCTTCTCCTGCCCGACGTAGTGCGCCCACCCGCCGCCGTTCACGCCCTGGCACCCGCACAGCAGCACCAGCGAGAGCATCGCGCGATAGGTCTGGTCGGAGTGGAACCAGTGGTTGGTGCCCGCGCCCATCACGATCATCGAGCGGCCCTCGGTGAGCTCGGCGTTGCGCGCGAACTCGCGCGCGATGCGCGTCACGCGGGCCGCGTCCACGCCGGTGATCGCCTCCTGCCAGGCCGGGGTGTACGGCGCGGCCGGGTCGTCGTAGCCCGCGGGCCAGCTGCCGGGCAGCCCCTCGCGCTGCACTCCGTACTGGGCGAGCGCGAGGTCGAACACGGTCGTCACGAGCTGACCGCCGACGCGGCGCGCGGGAACGCCGCGGAGCATCGTCGTCCCGCCCTCGGTCTCGCCTCCGTCGAAGCGCGGCAGCGCCACCTCGACCAGCTCCTCGTGGCGGCCGAGCAGGCTGAGCGCGGGGGCGATGTCGCCCAGCTCGAGGTTCCAGCGGCCGGTGCCCTGCTCGCCCCAGCGGTCGCCGATCGAGCCGTTGGGCACCGCCGGGGCGTCCGCCGCCTCGTCCCACACGACCGTCTTCCACTCCGCGTGCTCGGAGGTGTCGCCGAGGTCGGCGGCGTGCAGGAAGCGGTCGCCCGCGTGCGTGCCGTCCGGCCGCGCGCGCAGCGTCACGAGGAAGGGCAGGTCCGTGAAGCGGCGCGCGTAGTCCTGGAAGTAGGGGACCTGGCGGTCGACGAAGAACTCGCGCAGGATCACGTGGCCCATCGCCATCGCGAGCGCGCCGTCGGTGCCCGCCTTCGCGGGCAGCCAGTGGTCGGCGAACTTCGTGTGCCCCGCGAAGTCGGGCGACACGACGACGACCTTCTGCCCCTTGTAGCGCGCCTCCGCCATGAAGTGCGCGTCGGGAGTGCGCGTCTGGGGGATGTTCGACCCCCACAGCATCAGGTATGCGGCGTTCCACCAGTCCGCGGACTCGGGGACGTCGGTCTGGTCGCCCCAGACCTGCGGCGAGGCGGGCGGCAGGTCCGCGTACCAGTCGTAGAAGCTCAGGCACACGGCGCCGATCAGCGAGAGGAACCGCGTGCCGGCCGAGTAGGAGACCATCGACATCGCCGGGATCGGGGAGAAGCCCGCGATCCGGTCGGGCCCGTGGCGCTTCACGGTGTGCACGTGCGCGGCCGCGATCAGCTCGGCGACCTCGTCCCACGGCGCGCGCACGAAGCCGCCCTTGCCGCGCTGGGACTTGTAGCGGCGCGCGCGCTCGGGGTCGGAGACGATCTCGGCCCAGGCCTCGACGGGGTCGCCGAGGCGCTCGCGCGCCTCGCGGAACATCTCCAGCAGCACGCCCCGCACGTAGGGGTGCTTGGGGCGCACGGGCGAGTAGACGTACCAGGAGAACGAGGCGCCGCGCGGGCACCCGCGCGGCTCGTAGTCGGGGGTGTCCGGGCCGTTGGAGGGGTAGTCGGTCTGCTGCGTCTCCCACGTGACCAGCCCGTCCTTGACGTGGACCTTCCACGAGCAGGACCCGGTGCAGTTGACCCCGTGGGTGGAGCGCACGACGCGGTCGTGCTGCCAGCGCCGCCGGTAGCTCGACTCCCAGTCGCGCGAGTAGGTCGAGAGCTCGCTCCAGCCCTCGGCCGACCGCTCACGCGGCCCGAAGAACTGCCGTGCGCGCAACAGCGCGCGGCCGTCAGACACCGGCTGCCACCTCCCTCCGGGGCATGGGCGGCAACCTACACGAGGTCATGCTCAGGCTGCGACCGGTTCGATGCGCGGGGCCTCCTCGGGAGTCCCGCGCGAGAGGCCCATGAGCACGCCGAGCGATGCGACGGCGACCGCCGCGAGCGCCACGAAGCCGAGGGTGTAGCTGCCCGTCGCCTCCTTCACGATCGCCATCACCAGCGGCGGGAAGAAGCCGCCGAGGCCGCCGGCCGCGCCCACTACGCCGGTCACGGCTCCCACCTGGGTCGGGAACCATTGCGCGACCAGCTTGAAGACCGCCCCGGTGCCGAGCCCGAACGCGACAGCGAGCGTGAGGCACGCGATCGTGAGAGGCACGATCTCGTCGTAGAACGCCGCGAGCGCGAGCGCGAGCAGGGCGGTGGCCGCGAACGAGGCACGCAGCACGCGCTCGGCGCCGATGCGGTCCGACAGCCAGCCCCCGACCGGGCGGGCGATCACCGCCAGCAGCGCGAACCCTGCCGCGCGGGCGCCCGCATCGGTCTTGGTCAGGTCATGGACACCGGTGAGCAGCTTCGGCAGGTAGAGGAACATCGCCACGAAGCCGCCGAAGCTGAGGAAGTAGAAGAGGGTCAGCGCCCAAGCCCGGCGGTTCCGCCGGAACACGGCGAGCGGTGCGAGGAAGCTCTTGGATCGCGGCTGCGCCTGCGCGCGCGGCGCGTCGCGCGCCAGCAGCGCGAACACGACCATCACGACCGCGAGCGCGCCGGCCGCGACCAGGAACGGGACGCCGAGCCCCGAGGCGTCGACGATCTTCGGCGCGGTGAGCCCGCCCAGCACCGTGCCGCCCATCCCCATTCCGTACACGCCGAGCGCGAAGCCCTGGCGCCCGGCCGGGAACCAGCCGTTCACGAACGGCACCCCGATCGCGAAGGACGATCCGGCAAAGCCGAGCAGGAAGCCGAAGAAGAGCACGGCGCCGTAGGAGTCGTGCCAGATCGCGAGGCCGATCAGAGGCAGCAGGGTGAATCCCATCAGCGCCGTGAACACGCGCCGTCCGCCGTGCCGGTCCGTGAGGATCCCCATCGGGATCCGCATCACCGAGCCGAGCAGCACGGGCACGGCCACCATCACGCTCAACTCGAACTCGGACAGGCCGAGGTGGTCCTGCAGGTCGGGCCCCAGCGGCCCCAGCAGGCTCCACGCGAAAAAGCAGGTGAAGAACGCGACGGTCGCGAGCGTGAGGGCGCGCCGCTGATTGGGATCGTTGTCCATCGCGCTGAATCCTGCCCGCGACGGGGCGCCGCCAAATCCGTATTAAGGCCCCGACCCGGGGCCGTGATTATTACCGAATGCGCCGCCGGTCGCGCGCCGCTGTGGCGCTCGAGCGCCTCGACCAGTTCCTCCTTGCTCATCTTCGAGCGCCCCGCGATGCCGGCCTCGCGGGCGTCCTCGTAGAGGTCCTGCTTGACTTGAACGCGTCGACGCCGCCGTGCGTCCTGCCGCCGCGGCGGGCGGCGGGGCCGCGCCGCGCGGCCTGGCGGTCGGAGGGCCCCTGCTCCTCCTTCAGCTCCCAGTGGTCGCCCTTCTTCTCGGCGACGTGCTTGACCGAGTCCCAGGCGGTGCGATGGGCGCGCTCCTCGCTGTCGTACTGCTCGTGGGCGTTGTCGAGCGTCTTCTCGTAGGTGCGCTGCACCTTCTTCGGGGAGCGCTCGAGGGTGCTCGGAAGGTCTTCCTTCTTGGCGGGCATGGCTTACCTCCTCGGATCGCTACAGGGAGGTAGTACCCCGTCGTGCGCGCGCGTGAGCGTCGAAGTAAGCGGGGTTACTTCAGCACGACCGGGGGGTTGTGCCCCGGGATCACCGTGTGCGGGTCGAGCGCGCGGATCCGCTCCCACTGGCGCAGCAGCTCGTCGCGCTCCGGGCCGAAGTCCTGTGGCAGGTCCATGGTTTCGAAGTACTCGGGCAGCGGGCCGACGCAGTCGGAGGCGATCACGACCAGGCCGTCGTCGGTGTCGACCAGCAGCGAGATCAGGCCGTTCGAGTGGCCCGGCGTGAGGATCCAGCGCACGCCCGGCTCGATCTCGCCCTCCTCGCCGGTGAGCTTCACCGGCCGGACCATGTCGATCACTCCCTGCTCGATCGCCGCGTAGGGCGCCTCGAGCTCGATCTCGTGCACGTAGGTCTCGCGCTGCGCGAACTCGATCAGCGCCTGCACGTGGTCGAAGTGCGTGTGCGTGAGGATCACCTTGGTCTCGTGCGGCTCGATGCCGCGCGCGCGCAGCGACGCCGTCACGGGCGCGCCCTGCATGATCACGCCGGGGTCGACCACGTAGTCCACGCCGGCGCGGATCAGGCAGCAGTTCGGGATCGCGATCATGCCCGCGACCTTGCCCTCGCGCTGGAGCGCCTTGTACGAGTGAAAGCCCTCCTCGGACGTCGATGCGGGCTGCGGCAGCGCGCGCCCGTCCTCGAGCGCGAACACGTAGCGCTGGGCGGGCAGGAGGACTTCGACGGAGTGGGCCACCGGGGGCGAAGCCTACCGCGCGCTCCGCAACGAGCGAGGGCGCCTTCCGGCGCCCTCGCTACTCCTGTGATGAAGTGCAGCCTACGCGGGCGAAGTCGTCGAGGTGTACTCGAACTCCTCCTCGGCCCCGAAGATCTTGTCCATCAGCGTCTTGCGCGCGCCTTCGTTGAGCATCACGAACGTGATCGCCCCGATGATCGCCAGGAAGAACAGCTTGCGGCCACGGTGGCGGCGCTTCTTGCCGCGCACTATCTCGCCCGCGTCCCTGAGGTTCTCGGAGGCTGCGCGCAGCTCGCGCTGGAGCTTCTTGTCCTCCATCAGCGCCTTCGCGGGGCCCTTGCCGTTGTTGAGGCGCCTGTATGCCTTGCGTGCGTGCTCGATCGCCTCCTGGACGTTGTCGCGCAGTTCGGGATCCTCGACGAATCGCTGCACGTACGGATTGTTGCGGGCATCGACGGCGGCCTTCCCGGCCTTTGTCGCTGTGGCCTTCGCGGCCTTCGTTCGTGTAGCCATGCCTCTCCCTCGTTGTCTACGAAACTGGTGTGAGAAACATATACCCCTGGAAGGGTCGGTGGTGAACTCCGCGAACATGCTCCCTGACGTGCTGAAAAGACAACGGATCGGTTTGGTGCTCTCGGGCGGAGGCGCCCGCGGCGCATATGAGGCGGGCGTGATGTCCGTGCTCTCGCCGGCGCTGGACGCGCGGGGCGAGCGCCCCACTATCTATATAGGGACCTCTGTGGGGGCCGTGAACGCGGCCTACCTGGCCGCCGCGGCCCACCTCCCGGCCGATCTCGAGGCGAAGGGGAGCATCGATCGCTGGCGGCAGGTCCAGAAGAACACGATCATCCGTCCGATCCTGCTGCGCCAGGCACCGCTCACGGCGATCCGCTATCTGGGCGAGATCCTCTCCCTGCCGGGCGTGCGGCTGCCGAGCCTGCTCGATCCCAAGCCGTTCGAGCGCAATCTCGACAACTGGATCGACTGGGACTCCGTGCACGGCAACGTCGCGGCCGGCGAGGTGCAGGTGGTCGGCACCGTCGCGACGGCGGCCCGCACGGGGCGCACGGTCGTGTTCGTCGAGGGCCATCACGAGCGCGTGACCCATCGCTCGCACGCGATCGACTACGTCCCGACCGAGCTCGACGACCAGCACGTGCGCGCCTCGGCCGCGATCCCGATCCTGTTCCCGCCCGTGCGCGTCGAGCACCCGCGCGACGCGCGGGGGTGGTACTTCGACGGCGGCACCCGGCTCAACACCCCGATCAAGCCGGCGCTCGACCTCGGCTCGGAGAAGCTCGTGGTCGTCGCGACGGACTCGGTCGCCGAGCCCTCGAGCCGGCCCGGCCGGCATGACATGGAACCGCCCGACTTCGGGGACGGCGCGCTCCACGTCCTCGAGGGCATGCTGGTCGATCCGGTCGTCGAGGACATGCGCATCCTCGGCAACATCAACATGTTCTTCACCGACCCGAAGGGGAGCCTCAGGGAGCGCCGCGCCGAGGAGGGACGCCGCGCGACCGATGCCGCGACCGAGCGCTACCGCGCCGCGCGGGGCAAGAAGCCCTATCGCTGCATCCCGTACATCTTCGTCGCGCCGGGAAAGCGCGGCGCGATCGGCCGGCTCGCGAGCGAGGTGTTCAAGGACCGCTACGGCGGCGTGAAGGGACTGCGATCCGTCGACTTCCCGCTGCTCAACCGGCTGCTGGGCGGGGAGAGCCCGACCCACGGGGAGCTGCTCAGCTACCTGTTCTTCGACAAGGAGTTCATCGAGGAGCTGATCCGCATGGGGCAGCGCGACGCCCGCCGCTGGCTGAAGGCGGCGCCCGGCCCGGATCAGCCGTGGCAGGTCGAGCCGCTCGACGCGTTCACGCGCCAGAGCGACGACGCGCGCGCATCGACCCGCGCTCGCGCGAGCGCGCGCTGACTACGCCGCGGCCTGCTCGCGGGCGACGAACTGGAGCGTGCGGCGCAGGCCGTCGCTCAGCTCGACCTCGGCGCTGAAGCCGAGCTGCTCGCGTGAGCGCGTCGGGTCGAGCGCGGAGCGCTGGACCTCGCCCATCCGTGCCGGCGCGAACTGGGGCTCGAACGTGCGGCCGCCTTCGAGCATGCCGAGCTCGCCGCCGAGCTCGCGCAACGCTTCGACGAGCTGAAGCACCGAGACCTCCTCGCCGCGGCCGACGTTGAACGACCCGTTCAGGTCGCTCTCGGCGGCGAGCATGCACGCGCGCACCACGTCGCCCACGTATATGTAGTCGCGGGTCTGGCGGCCGTCGCCGAAGACGGTCGGCTGACCACCGGTCTCGAGCTTGCCGCAGAAGATCGCGATCACGCCGGCCTCGCCGAGCGGATCCTGGCGCGGGCCGTAGACGTTGCCGAAGCGCAGGCTCACGGTCGAGAGGTCGTGCATGCGCTTCCACAGGCCGAGGTAGCCCTCGCCCGCGAACTTGGCCTGACCGTAGGGAGCCTCCGGCTGGATGACGGTGTCCTCCGGTGTGGGGACGACGTCCGTCTCTCCGTAGATCGCGCCGCCCGTGGAGGCGTAGATGAACCGCTTGGTCCCCGCGAGGCGCGCGGCCTCGAGCATGTTGATCGTGCCCACGACGTTGATGCCGGCGTCGAAGTCGGGCTGGGCGGTCGATACGCGCACGTCGATCTGTGCGGCGAGGTGGAAGACCACGTCGGGCTTCTCCGCCTCGAGCAGGGAGGCAACGAGCTTGCCCTCGCGGATGTCCTCGACCACGAGCTTCGCGCCTCTCGCGAGCGCCGGGTCGATGTTCGACCTGCCGCCCGGTCGTGAGGTTGTCCAGCACGACGACGTCGTCTCCGCGGTCGATCAGAGCGTCGACCAGGTTCGATCCGATGAATCCTGCTCCACCCGTGACTAGAACCTTCAAGCTGCTCCCCTCCTAACGGCATTATCGCTGCCGATTCCGTATGTATTTCTCACGCTGAGCCTCGGGTTGCCGAAAAGACTGCTGCTACCCTCGCCAGACGTTTCGGCTTCTGGGAGCCATTTATCAAGGGCTGCAATGCGACTTATCGTCACAGAGAAGGACAACAGCGCCAAGAAAATCGCCCAGATTCTCTCCAGTGGAGCGGCCAAGCAGGACAAAAGCTACGGCATTCCGCACTACGGATGGGAGGACGACGAGGGCGCCCACCGCGTAATCGGGCTCAAGGGCCATCTCATGAACCCCGCCTTCCCCGAGGGATACTCGGAGTGGCGCAAGGTCGAGCCGCGTGAGCTGATCTCCGCTCCGCTGGTCAAGGAGCCGGTCCAGAAGAACGTACACAAGGCGCTGCGCAAGCAGGCCAAGGACGCCGACTCGGTCGTGATCGCGACGGACTACGACCGCGAGGGCGAGCTGATCGGGCTCGAGGCGCTCGAAGAGATCCTCGACGCGAACCCGAAGCTCACGGAGAGCGTGAGCCTCGCCACCGGCGTGAAGCGCGCGCGCTACTCCGCCCTCACGAAGGAGGAGATCGACGAGGCGTTCACCAACCTGGTCGAGCTGTCGGAGCCGCTCGCGCGTGCCGGCGAGGCCCGGCAGGACATCGACCTGATCTGGGGCGCGACGCTCACGCGGTTCGTGTCGCTTGCGACCGGTCGCCTCGGCTCGCAGTTCCTGTCGGTCGGTCGTGTGCAGAGCCCGACCCTCGCGATCGTCGTCGAGCGCGAGCTCGAGCGCCGCGCGCACGTGCCCAAGCCCTACTGGGAGGTGTTCGCCGCCTTCGAGCATCCCGACGGCGAGTTCGTCGCCCACCACAAGGTGGACAAGTTCTGGGAGGAGTCGGAGGCGAAGGCCGCGCTCGCGAACACGAAGTCGCCCGGCGTCGTCAAGTCGGTCGAGTCGCGGCGCAACACGCGCAAGCCGCCGACGCCGTTCAACACGACGGCCTTCACGAGCGCCGCGTCGTCGGTGGGCGTCTCGCCGGCCCGCGCGATGCGCATCGCCGAGGACCTCTACATGGACGGGTTCATCTCCTATCCGCGCACCGACAACACGGTCTACCCGAAGTCGCTGCCGGTGCGCGAGCTGCTGAACTCGATCTCGCAGGTGCCCGCGTTCAAGGAGGCGCAGCCGCTCGCCGCGCGTCCCGAGCTGAGCCCGACGCGCGGGAAGAAGGAGACGACCGACCACCCGCCGATCTACCCGACGCAGGCGCTGGACCCCTCCGTGCTGCCCGACGACGGCCATCGCAAGATCTACGAGCTGGTCGTGCGGCGCTTCCTCGGGACCTTCGCCGACCCGTCCGTGTCGGAGTCCACGCGCGCCGACATCGAGGCCGGCTCGGAGATGTACTTCGTGCGCGGCAACGTGCTGGTCGAGCCGGGCTTCCTCGCCGTGTATCCCTACGGCCGCTCGAAGGACGAGGAGATCCCCAAGGTCGAGGAGGGCCAGGAGCTCACGCTCGCCAAGGACCCGTGGTTCGACGCGAAGGAGACGCAGCCGCCGTCGCGCATCGGCCAGGGGAAGCTGATCGAGATGATGGAGGAGCGCGGCCTCGGCACGAAGGCCACGCGCCACGACATCATCCAGAAGCTCTACGACCGCGGCTACGTCCAGGGCAACCCGATCGAGCCGCGCGAGACGGGCGTCGCGATGGTGACCGCGTTCCAGCGGTTCGCGGAGCGCATGGCGACGCACGAGATGACCGCGGAGCTCGAGGCCGACATGGACAAGATCGCGCAGGGGAAGATCAGCAAGGAAGAGGTGCTGGAGATCTCGCGCAAGATGCTGAGCGACTCCTACGACCTGATGGACGAGCACAAGCGCGAGCTCGCCGAGATCATCTGGAAGGGCATGGACCAGGACCGCATCCTGGGGCCGTGTCCGAAGTGCCGCGAGGCGGACCGCCGCAACGAGGCGGGGGAGATCAACCACCTGCGGATCATCCGCGCGAAGAAGTCGGGCAAGCGCTTCGTCGGGTGCGAGGGCTACCCCGACTGCGACCAGACCTACGGGCTGCCGCAGCGCGGCGACATCATCAAGCTCGAGGACGAGTGCTCGATCTGCGGCGTGACGCCGCGGGTCAAGGTGATGGGCGGCCGCCGCCCGTGGAACCTGTGCCTCAACGAGGAATGCCCGTCGATGGAGGAGATGCGCCGCCAGCGCGCCGAGCGCGAGGCCGCGCGGGCCGCGAAGGAGGCTGCCGAAGAGGCCGAGGCCGAGGCGGAGCCGAAGAAGGCGCCCGCGAAGAACGGGGCCGGCACCCGCCGGCGCAAGGCGCCGGCGAGCACCTAGCCGCCGGGCGGCCCGGCTGTAACCTGCGCCGCGTGTTCATCACGTTCGAGGGGATCGATCGCTCCGGCAAGACGACCCAGGCCCGGATGCTGGCGGAGGCGCTCGGCGACGAGGCGCTCCTGGTCCGCGAGCCCGGCGGCACGCCGGCGGGAGAGCGGATCCGCGAGCTGGTCAAGGACCCGGGAGTGGAGCTCTCGGCGATGGGGGAGACGCTGCTCTTCGGCGCCGCGCGCGCGGAGCTGGTCGGCCGCGTGATCAGGCCGGCCCTGGCGGAGGGCCGCGACGTGATCTCCGATCGCTACTTCGACTCGACGGTCGCATACCAGGGCGGCGCCCGCGGGCTCGGCGTCGAGCGCGTGGAGGAGCTGAACCGCTGGCTGACCGGGGAGCTGTGGCCGGACGTCACGTTCCTGCTCGACCTCGACCCGCAGGCGGCGTCGGCCCGCGAGGGCACCCCCGACCGCTTCGAGGACGAGGGGGAGGCGCTGCAGCGCGCGGTCGCGGACGCCTACCACGAGCTCGCCGAGCGCCACCTGCACCGCTACGTGCGCATCGACGCCTCCCGCGCGCCCGCGGACGTTCACGCGGACGTGGTGCACACCGTGGAGGCGCGCCGGTGACGCTCGAGGCACTCGAGCACCAGCCCCGCGCGCGCGTCGCGCTCGAGGCGGGCCTGCGCGACGAGGCCGCGCTCTCGCACGCGTACCTCTTCCACGGGCCGCCCGGCAGCGGCAAGCGGCGGGCCGCGAAGGCCTTCGCCGCGGCGCTGATCTCGGCCGGGTCGGACGACCCGGCGGACGCCGAGCGGCGCGTGCTGTCGGGCGTGCACCCCGACCTCACGTGGGTCGAGCCGCGCGGCGCGCACGAGATCCTCGTCGACGACGTGCGCACGCGGATCGTGCGCCAGGCCGCGCTGCGGCCGTTCGAGTCGCGGCGGCGCGTGTTCGTGATCGTCGATGCGGACCGCATGAACGACGAGTCCCAGAACTCCCTGCTGAAGACCCTCGAGGAGCCCGGCGCGTACGCGCACTTCGTGCTCGTGAGCTCGGCGCCGGGGCGCCTGCTCCCGACGATCCCGTCGCGCTGCCGGCCCGTCCGTTTCGGCGCGATCCCGCCCGCGCACATCGCGGAGACGCTGACCGGGGAGGGCGTCGCCGCCGCGACCGCGCTCGCCGCCGCGCGCCTGTCGACCGGGGACGAGGAGCTTGCCCGGGCGCTCGCCGGCCCGGCGGCGGATCAGCGCGCCGAGGCGCAGCTCGCGGCGCGGGCCACGCTCGCCGCGCACGAGGACGCCGCCTGGGTGCTGGCCGAGCCGTGGCGGCCGCTGCTCGAGCGCGCGGCCGAGCGCGGCGCGGCGGCGGAGGCGGCGGTGAAGGACGAGCTTGCCGACCGTCTCCAGAACGAGCCCAAGCGCGGCAGCCAGGGATTCGCGCGCGAGTACGAGACGCAGGCGCGGCGTGCGCGGCGGCGCGAGCACACCGCGTCGCTCGACCTCAGCCTTCACCTCGTCGGAGCCTGGTTTCGCGACCTGATCGCGGTCGCGACCGGCTGCGAGGACCAGCTGCTGAACGCCGACCGGCTCGACCTGCTGCGCGCCGACGCGGAGGGCCGCGACGTCGCCCACCTGATCGACAGCGTGGCGCTCGTCGACGAGACGCGGCAGCGGTTGGAGCGCAACGTCCTCGAGGACCTCGCGCTCGAGGTCCTGTTCGACCGCCTGCGACGGCTCAACACCTGAATGCCCGCGCTGCTCGTCGGGGTGGCCGGCCTCGCCGGCGTGATGGCCCGCTACGGCATCACCAAGCTGACCCTGCACACCGAGGCCCTGCTGTGGAGCACCGTCGCGATCAACATCGTGGGGTCCTTCTTCCTCGGCCTGCTCGTGGCCGAGCACTGGTTCTCCCGCGACGTGCGCGAGGCGATCGGTGTCGGCTTCCTCGGCGGGTTCACGACCTTCTCGACCTTCTCCGCCCAGATCGTGCTCGAGGCGGACGGCGGGCGGCCCGGCAAGGCGGCCCTCTATCTCGTGGCCTCGGTGGTCGGCGGGATCGCGGCCGCCGCGGCGGGCTACGCCCTCGGCCGGCGACTCGCCTAGCTCGCCCGCACGCCGAGGGACAGGGTGCCGACGTAGCCGCCGCCGCGCTTCGTGAGCGCGACCATGGACCGATCGCCGCCCTGGCCGTAGATCGCGTCGGAGGCGTTCGTGGTGTCCGGCTCGCCGCGCGTGTCGTAGGGCGAGACGTCGCGATTGACCGCCGCGGTGGTCGAGTCGTCGAAGTAGAGCTGGCCGGTGTGGACCTCCTGCCCGCCGGCGTGCACCTTCACGTGGATGTGGGTGGTGCGGCCCTGGTACCAGCCCGGGTAGATCGTCCGGAAGCGCGCGAGGCCGCGCGCGTTCGTGCGCCGGCCGCCGCGCAGGAAGGAGCCGCTCGCGCCGTCGACGCCCGAGTACTCCCCGACCGCGTCGCAGTGCCAGACCTCGACGGTCGCGTTCTCGACCGGGTCGCACGACGAGGCGTCCAGCACGGTCAGCCGCAGGTCGAGCGGCATGCCCTCCTTGCCCTCCGTGATGTCGCTGCGGATCAGGTCGTTGTCGATGTAGTACGGCCCCTCGGTCTGCTCGGGGGTGAGCACGCAGTCCGCGCGCTCGCGCGTCGTCGCGGTCGACGTCGTGGCCGAGGTGGCCGGTGAGGAGTCGTCGTCGCCGCACCCGAGGAGCACGTACGCGCCGGCCACGGCCGACGCCACCATCATCTGCCTGCGGGTGAGGGGCGAGTCCATGCCGGGTCTTGTACCAGCACGGTGTAAGAGCGGCCTTAGACCGCTCCCGCCAGGTCCTCGTCGAGCGCGCGGCGCAGCGCCTCGTCGAACGGCATCGGCCGCACGTCGAACAGCGCGGCCCCCGAAGGGTCGGTCACGACCGTCGGCGTCGACAATCCCTCGATCAGCGGCCGCGCGACGCCCGCGTCGACCGGCGTGACGAGCCCGATCCACAGGGACGAGAGCCGCGGCGTCAGGAACGGGACGGGCAGCTTCGGGCGCCGGTGCCGGCCGAGCACGTCGGCCATCCGGTCGAGCATGTCGCCGTAGGAGAGGACATCGGGCCCGCCGATCTGGATCTCCCGCCCGGCGGAATCAGGGACGCCCGGGGCCTGCTCCATATAGGAGAGCACGTCGTCGATCGCGATCGGCTGGGTCTTCGTCGACAGCCACGACGGCGCGATCATCGCGGGCAGGCGCTCCACGAGGTAGCGCAGCGTGCGGTAGGACTCGCTCCCGGCGCCCACCACCATCGCCGCGCGCAGGTAGGTCAGGGGCGGCCCCTCGGCGCGCAGCGCCTGCGCGGTCTCGTGCCGGCTGCGCAGGTGCTCCGAGCGCGGGTTGTCGCCGAGCCCGCCGAGGTAGACGACGCGGCCGACTCCCTCGCGCTTTGCCATCTGCGCGAAGGCCGTGGCGCCCTCGCGGTCCTTCGAGCGGTAGTCGCCGTTGCGCCCGCGGCCCATCGAGTGCACCAGGTAGTAGGCGACGTCCATGCCCGTCCCCGCGCCTTGAAGGCTCCAGGGCTGCAGCACGTTGCCCTCGTGGATCTCGCAACCGAGCGCCTCGAGGTCGGCGGCCCGCCGGCGGTCGCGCACCATGCATCGCACGTCGTGACCCGAGGCGACCAGGCGCTCCGCCAGGCGGCGGCCGACGAACCCGGTCGCCCCGGTTACAAGTGCTCTCATACCGCGGATTCGTGCCCCCGCGGGGCACGGATCACACGGCGGCTGTCAGCCCGAGACGACGTTCGAGCGCGCGGAGCCGATCCTGATCGCGAGCAGCTTCGCGTCCGACGCGGTCCACGCGCCCGCCGCGGCGCGGCAGGCGAGCACGGCGGTGCCGGTGCCCCCGAAGCTGTGAACGAGCTGCAGGTTGTGCCCCTCGGGTGTCCCCTGCGGGCGCAGTCCGCGGTTGGAGTCGTCGACATCGCTCTCGGCCTGTATGCGACAGCGTCCCTCGGTGAACGTGTTCGCGCTCTGGTTGACCTTGGCGAGCAGCACGTACGCACCCGGCTCGAGCCCGCCCAGCGTTGCGACCGGAGTGTAGCTCTGCGAGGCCCCGACGTTCGTGGGGCCGGTGTCGCGCACGACCTGGGCCGCCGACGACTGCAGGGTCGAGCCGATCACGCCGCGCGCGATGTCCCTCGACTTGATCGCGCGGTTCTTGATGTCGACGCTGCGTATCGAGTTGTTCTTGATCTGCTTGCTGGTGATCCTGGTGACGGCGTATGAGGTGCCGCCGAGCGCCACGAAGAGGGCGCAGAGGGCGATCACGTTCGAGAACGTGACAAACGAACGAAGCCTGAGCACGTTGGGGATTCCTCCTATGGACGGCGGCCGGACGGACCGCACTGGGGGCCAAGACGCAAGCCATGCTAGATGAGAGCGGCCCGGGTCGCCTCATTTATTTGCCCGGCCGGTCACCCGTCGGACGCAAACACCGAGAGGTTCGCGCGCACCGCATCGAGCGGCTGGCCTCCGGTCTCCCAGCAGGCAAGGCGCACGTTGTAGGTGCCGGCCGGCTTGATGGCCGCGCCCTGGAGCGACGCGGTCACGTCGTATCCGTCCTGGGCGGGGAGGTCGAACGCGTAGGGCTGGCTGATGTCGTCGAGACCTTCATCGGGCCCACTGCCGTCGGAGATGCGCAGGACGCACCGGCCCTCGCGGGCGGCGGCGTCGGGGTTCTGCGCCTGGATCGAGGCGAAGGCCATGATCCGGGCCGAGAAGGTGGTGGTGATCTGCGCATCGGCGCCGCTCTCGTGCTCCGAGGCGAGGTCGATCACGGTGGCCTCATCTGAGATGTCGAGCGAGCCGGCATAGGTGACGCTGCGCGACGCCGTGGGGCCGGGCGGGCCGGGGGCGCCGTCCGCGCCGGGGGCACCGTCCGCGCCGTCCGCGCCGGGGGTCCCGGGGGCTGCCGTCTGCGCCAGGCGGACCGATCGGGCCCTGCGAACCGGTCGCTCCCTTCGACCCGGCCGGGCCGCGCTCTCCCGGGGCCCCGTCGAAGCCCTCCGAGCCGCGTGCACCCTGCGGACCGATCGGGCCCTGCGGGCCCGGCTTGCCCGCCTTCGCGAGCGCCTGCCTGGAGCGCTTGTCGGCCTGCTTGGAGAGGCTCAGCGCGCGCTTGGCCGTCTTCAGGGCGCTTGCCGCGGCCCCAGTCGCGGTCGGCCCGCCGAAGGCGGGGCTGACCGTGCCGGCGAGCAGCACGACGCATGCGATGCAGAAGAAGATTGTGAGGGGCCGGCCTTGGGGGGCCGCGGGCTTCCGTGCCATCGGAACCTCCGAATCGGTTCATCCAGCGTAGGCGAGATCCGCGCCCCTCGCGCGAAAGATGAGCGGCTACGCGTGGAGCAGGGCGGCGCCGTCCGGGCCGCACTCCTCGATCCGCGTGCGCAGCTCGACCGCGGTCCCGTAGCGCATGCGATCGCTCGCAACGAGCTCGTCGAGCACCACGGAGACCTGGCTGCGCAGGCCATCAACCTCGTGCCCGTAGACGGACCGCGAGAGCAGCAGCCCCTCGGCCGCGTCGGCGAGGATCTCGCGCTCCGCGGGGGCGAACACGTTGGAGTCGAGGACCTCCCGCACGAAGCGGTAGTTCCGGTAGCGGTCACCCGTCATGTTGAGCCGATGTTTCCCGCTTGGGACCGGGGACAAACGCCGATTTGCGGCCCGCCGATCCTCGAGGGTCGCCGAGGGGCCAGTCGCTATCCTGAGCCGCGTGCCGACGTAGCTCAGCTGGCCAGAGCACTTCACTCGTAATGAAGGGGTCCCCGGTTCGAATCCGGGCGTCGGCTTCCCTCGCACCGCGGCATGGCTCGAGACAAACGTCATACACTGCCGCCGATGGAGGCAGGGTCATCGCGGGAGCGTGACAACGGTCCACGTAACGCGGCCATCCTCTCGTTCGCGACCGTCATCGTGCTCCTGGTGGTCGTCTACGTCGCGGTGTTCGACGTCAGCTCCACGGTGGAGAGCATCATCGTCGGCGTAGTGGTGGTCGGCGCGATCGCGGCGGCGGTCGTCGTGCATCGTGTCTCAACGCCGACCGGGCAGCTGTCCCATCCCGATAAGGTCCGCCGCGAACAGCGTCGCGTGGGCATGCTGAACGGGGTACTCATCGCGGTCTTGCTGCTGCTTGTCTATGCCGCCGCCTACGACCTCGACTCGGCGGCGGAATGGACCGTCTTCGGGGTGATCGTGCTCACAGCGGTGGGTATGGGGGTCGCAGTCCAGACGCGCTCGTCGTAGCGGGCCTACTCCTGAGCGCGTAGCGCGTCCGAGTCCGTGCGTGGGCAAGTGGTGTCGACGCCACCCCCAGGATGCCTGCTCGCGCCCTTGCGCGATCGGGTGTCCTCAGGGACGGTTTCGGAGGCCATGCCCGAGCAGCACGAGAGGAGGTATGTGATGGAGAGGTCAGCACGACGCGTACCGGTAGAGGGGTGGGTCACGTTTGCAGCCGTCCTATTCCTGGTCGTCGGTACGTTCAATGTCATCAACGGCATTGCGCTCATCGTCGACGACAACTACTTCCATGCCGACGAGCTCCTGTTCGGTGACACGTCGATGTGGGGTTGGCTGGCGGTCATCATGGGGGCGGGCCAGATACTGATTGGCTTCGGCATCTTCAGCGGCAACATCCTGGCTCAGATCGTCGCCGTCGTCTGGGCGAGCCTGAACGCGTGCCTCCATCTCTTCGCGATCGGTGCGTACCCGGCGTGGTCGATCATCATCATGGCAATCGACGGACTCGTGATCTATGGGCTGATCATGTACGGACGGGCGTCCTCCGAACCCCCCAGCACTCCTGCTGGGGGGGCAACGCAGCCCCTTCTGAGGGGAGGGTCAACGCGGGGGTCAACACCGGCGGTCCTGCGACATCGCCTACTTCGAGAGGCCGGCGGCTTCGAGGGCTTCCCGGCGGTCGTAGGAACATCTGCCAGCGGACGATCGTGCCGTCCCGAAACGTGTAGACGCGGGCCTGGCTTCCACGGCGGCGCACGAGCTGGTCTGTACTTCTGGGCCACCCAGCACGTCCGCGTTGATCGGCTGGGTCAAGCGAGAGTTCACGCCGGCGGTCCGCGTTCGCTACTTCGAGAGGCCGGCGGCTTCGAGGGCTTCCCGGCGGTCGTGGAACATCTGCCAGCGGACGATCTTGCCGTCCCGAAACGTGTAGACGTGGGCCTGGCTTTCGCTGATGTTCATACGGCTGGTCTTGCCGCGCCCGCGCTGCTGCCCGAACACCACGACCTGAGAGGCCCCCATGAGCCAGCCACGACCCACCGATCCGATCGGATCCATTGGATGGACCGAACGCACCGGGGGAGTGCTGACCGCTCGGGAATGCCTAACACTTGCCCGGCCCCTGCTGCGTGGGGAGCTCGGCATCCTTGCCGGCCGTCTCGCGATGGTGCTCCGAATGCACTCGGGACGCCGGAGTTCCATCGATCCGGCGAGCCTGGTGCCTCCCGACTCCCATCTCGCAAGAGATGCCGAGGTCGCCGCGCGGGACCTCTTGACACCGGCACTCCTCAACCATTCCAGTCGTGCCTACACGTGGGCCGCGGCCATCGCCGCACTTCACGGGATCACGTTCGACCGTGAGCTCCTGTACCTAGCTGCAATGTTCCACGACACCGGGATCCCGAGCCCGGTGCCCGACGTCGACTTCACGGTTCGCAGCGCCGCGTTGGCACGCGAGTTCACCGACAGCCACCACGTGCCTGCCGATATCCGCGAGCTCGTTGCAAACGCTCACCGGCATCGACCGGGCTCTCCGGATCAAGGCCAAAGTCCTCGAAGTGACTCCCTCTCGAGAGAAATCAAGTCGCTGCAATTGCACGTTGAACTCGGCTCGCAACAGTAAACACTGACACTTGATCGCCGCGAAGGTCGGAACTTATACTCGGCCAATCGAGGGGAGGATCGAACCGGGCGGATGCTGCGCGATGTGCTGTCGTGCTCGCGACGCTCGGCTTGCTTGCGTGCCTCGCGGGACTCGCGCCGGCGGGGGCTGAGGCGGCCAAGAAGAAACCGAAGCCGTGCCGCGTCTCGGCCAAGGGCGCGGAATACCACACGCCGGGATACAAGGGTCTCTGCCGCGTTCCCAAGACCGGGGAGCAGCCCGTGCTCCCGCCGATTGCGCTTGGCGACAACGGACGCTCGCCGCAGGTGCTGGTCGACGACGCCGGCACCGCCCACATCGTCTGGAACCAGAACGGCGGCGACGCCGGCCCCGATCTGCTGCGCTACTGCCGGCTGAAGCGCGGGGCCAAGGGCTGCGACAACCCGCCCGCCGCGCTCGCTCCAGACCAACCCGGTCCGTTCAACTCTCCGGGGGTGAACGACGACATCGCCGGCCCGCGGATCCTCGCGGTGAGCAACGGCCTCATCTTCATCACGCACCGGTACCCGAACGTCGTGCCGAAGCCAGACGGCACGGAAAGCGACCGCACGACCTACATGTACACGTCCGACAACGGCGGTCAGACGATCACCGGGCCTGCGATCGTCGGGGACGCCGAACCCTCGGGAGGGGCGTTTTCGTTCGGGCCGGACGGATCGCGCGTCGGCCTGATCTCGGATACCCGCACGGGGGGCACGTTCTTCCAGGCGATCGATCCGGGGTCGTACACGAGCGCTCAGGCCAACCTCGGTGGGAACGGGCCCGATCGGGCCTACTCGGGCAGCCTGATCTCGGTAGGGCCGGGCGGCCTGCCGATCGCGGCCTACGCCGATCTCTCCGGGAACACGTTCATCCGCCAGTGGTCAGGCGCTGGGAACCCCGGCGACCCGGGCACGTGGAGCGAAACCCAGACAAGTGGGGTCGATCCGAGGCTCGCCGCAGGGCCGAGCGGCGCGTTCCTCGCGACAGCTCCAAAGAGTCGCGACAAGATCCAGGTCCGGGCCCTCAGCGGCATCAAGCCCGGCGCCGGGCCCACGATCAACACCGGCCCCTACGGATCGCGTGACTTCTTCCAAGACTCCGGCGGAGCGCTGCGGCTCGGGTGGGTCGATCGCACGGGGAACGCGCCTCAGCTGCTCGAGAGCGTGGCCGAGAGCGGGCGTCCGTTCAGTGGTTCCAATGCGGTGGCCCGCGCAAAGGAAGGCATCGACGACGTGGACCTCGGTGCGACGGCCGACGGCGGCGGGTTTGCCGTCTACACCGCCGGCGCCTCTTCCCAGGGCTTCGGAAAGATCTTCGCGTCGCCGTTTGGCGACCAGGCGCCCAATGGGCGCCGGGGGCTAGGCAACCTGCCCGGTGGCGACACCGATCCGGACACGACCACCTCCTGCCAGGAGATCTCCTACAAGGCCGTCCAGTTCCGGAGCAAGATCGGCTGCTTCGCACCCGTGGCGGGAAAGCCCGGCCTGAAGATCACGTCGGGGGCGTTCAAGCTCAACGGGCTCGAGATCGTCCCGGACGCCGGGGTCAAGGTCGAGGTGAGCACCTCGAGCGGGCCGAAGACGATCGATTCGGTCGGGGGCAAGGGAGAGGTCACAGTCCAGCTGCGCACGGGCTCGGGTCCGATCGTGCTCTTCCACGGCGAGCTTCACATCAAGCTGCCCACGGGTGCGGCCGGCACCAAGCTTTTCTCGGTCGACATCGCGCAGTTTGCGCCCAAGATCAAGGGCTTCCCGGTCGCCGGCGACTTCGACTTGATCCTGAAGCAGCACTCGATCGAGATCCCGGTGGAGCTCAAGCTGCCAAAGGTCTTCGGCGGACTGACCGGGTCGGCGACCTTGAAGGCCGACAACGACCACGGGCTGTCGGTCGACTCCATGCGCTTGGTCGTGCCGAAGTTCGTGCTCGGCCCGCTCGAGCTGAGCGACATCATCGTCGAATGGAATGGCTCGGCCGACACCTGGACGGGCGGGGCGGGCGTGAAGTTCCTCGGGGCCGGCATGAGCGCCAGCCTCACGTTCCGAGGCGGGCAGTTCCACGAGGGCTTCGTGAAGATTTCCCCGGTGCCCTTTCCCGGCGTGAAGCTGGCGCCTGACGTCTTTCTCAACAACGTCTCCGCCAAGCTACATCTCGCCGACGACACCACCTGGTTCGAGGGCGGCGCCCTGTTCGGCGTTCAGCCACTGCCACCGGACTCCTACCTCTACACGGTGCTGGGAAAGCTGCGCGCGACGATCACCCCCAAGTTCGCGATGGACTACCGCGGCGAAGGGGCCATATCGGGCATCCCGGTGTCGGACGCGAGGGCGCACGCCGACATCGACGGCTACTTCTCGGGCACCGGAGCGGTGAAGTGGGACCTCGAGGCGGTGAGCGGCAGGGGCAGCTTCGACGGGTACTTCGACGCCAGGACTGGGAGCTTCGGAGGCAAGATCGACTCGACCGTGACGATCGGCAAGCCCCCGATCGATATCGACGTCGGTCTGTCAGGCCACATCACGAACGAGGAGGTCTTCGGTTGTTACAAGTTGCTGGGCGGGTTCGGGTACAGGTTCAAGACGAAGGAAGTCATCGGCCCGACCGTGTTCTCCTGCCCCGGTGAGCCGCCCGTCCCCCAGTGGCTCGCGGAGGAGCTCAAGAAGAAACTCCCCCCGGCGGCCGCCCAGGCGGCTGCGGTGGGGCCACCGAACTTCACGCTTCCGGGGAGCCTCTCGTCGGCGTCCGTCGAGGTGATCGGCTTTGCGGGGGTGCCGACCTTCACGCTGATCTCACCCTCGGGTGCGCCTGTGGCCCTGGTGCCGGTCAACGACCCGGCAGCGGCGAACGCGCCGGCTGTCTACACGAACACCGACACGAGCGTCACGATCGGGCTGCGCAAGCCGGCGGGCGGAAACTGGCGAATCCAGGAGTCCGCCCCAGGGTCCGTCGCCGAGGTCGATGTTGCGCGCGAGCTTCGCACCACGATCAGCGCGAAGGTCCGCGGTCATGGGCGCAAGCGCGTGCTCAGCTACAAGACCACCCGTCGCAAGGGCCTGACCGTGCGCTTCGTCGAGCGGATCGGCAAGGGCGGACGTCAGATCCGCGTCGTCAAGGCCGGGAGCGGCAGGTTCAGCTTCGTGCCCGGTGACGGACCGGGTGGCAAGCGCGAGATCGTCGCCAACGCTGAGCAAGACGGATTCCCCGTGCTTCAGGAGACCGTGGCGACATACCGGGCACCGGGACCGATCCGCCCGCATGTGCGGGGGCTCAAAGTGCGCCGCGCCGGTCGCAAGGTCGTGGTCCGCTGGCGTGGCGCGCCCGGCGCCAAGAGCTACCTCGTCCGGTTCGACGTGAGCGACGGGCGCCACCTGCTGCAGACCACGTCCCGGAAGAAGGCGCGGCTGCGCGGCATCGGGCGCCGCGACCGCGTCCGCGTGCGAGTCTACGGCCGCAGCGCCCACGGCCGCATCGGCAAGCCTGCCCGGGCCCAGCTCCGCAACAAGCGGCGCTAGGCCGGCGGGCTATCTGACCTTGAACGCGGCTTGGGCGGCCGTGCCCGCTCGGAAGCCTGTGCTCGGCGTCGCAATCAGGCGGTATGTGCCACGACCCAGCTTCTCGCCCGAGAGACGGCCTGTGAACTTGAAGCTGTTCTCCCCGCGGCGCCCGCCGACGTTGAAGCTGCCGGGCATCGCGCGGTAGAGCGTGCATCGCTTCCCCCGAGCGCGCGCGCCGGCCTTCTTGCACTTCCCGCCTCGCTTGCGGCCGGTCGTCTTGCGCTCCACCTTGATGGCGACCGTGGCAGCGGTCGAGAGCGTATAGCTGACCCTCGTGCCGATCGGCGGCCGCTTGCGCGCGACCGTCCCGCCCGACGTGGCTGCCCGGAACGTCGATGGCTTCAGCCTCAGGTTGCTGACAGCGGGCGTCGGCTTCGGCGCCGGCGTCCCACCGGGAGGGACGCCGGCAACATTCGGTGTGACGTCTGCATTCATCAGCAGCTCGAGATTCGTCTGCTGATTGTTCGGAGCGCCCGTGGCGCCCGCCCCGAGCGCGGGCTGGAAGTACTTCACGAGCGGCAGTGCGATGGAGGGAGCATTGGTGAAGTACAGGCCGCCGCTGTCATTGTCGAGGGCGAGCACATCGCCTGCCTTGATGGGAAGGCCCGTGACGAACGCGTTCATGTCGGAGGTGACCGTCTGAGTCTCGCTGTTCGCGACCGCGGTGAAGCTCGCGCCGGCCGGGCGAAGCACGCGCAGCATCACCGTGCCCCCGGTACTGCTGGCCTTCAGCCGCCAGCGGACGACCGTGCCGTCAACCGGGGAGGTGGCCACGGGCGCGCCGCCGGAGGTCTGGATGAAGGTGCACGACCCGAAGCAGAGGTTCGAGGTCGCGTCGCCGGCGAGATTGCTCCCGATCGTGACGTCGGCGGCCTCGGCTGTGGGCGCGAGGAGCACCGCGACGGCCGCGGCTGCGACGAGAGCCCTACGCGTCCGTCGACCCACTCTGGAACCGCTCATCTGCCGATCCTACGTTGAGGCACGACAACGAAGCAATGGACAGCCACTCAGCCGTGGGTGGCGGCGATGCGACATCGCCCGCGCAGTATCCCGCAGGCCGGGATGGTGGGCGGGGAGGTGGGGAGTGCGCGCGCTCCACTCGGCCTCGAGATCTATGCTCGGCTTCTGAGCTCTGTTCCGGACAGACCGCCACCGCGACCACACGGCCTGTGGCGGCTACTGCCACGGCAGAATCTGTCGGCCAGCGTCTACGGCACCATCCTGGTGTCGTCCGTGATCGTCGGGCTTGCCGGGACGAGCCTGACGGCCGGGGCGATGATGGCGGCGCTGGCCGTGACCTCACTGATCTTCGCGCTTGCGCACGCGTGGTCTAGAGCCCTCGCCCGCAGCGCCGACGACCGCCAGGCGCTGGCGGTGGTCCACGTCCTGGACGGCATCCGACACGAGTGGCCGATGGTGGAGGCGGTCACGCCTGCGTTGCTCGCGCTCGCGCTTGCCGCGTTCGGGGTCTACTCGGAAGGCACGGGACTGTGGATCGCGATCAGCGCCAACACCGTCCTGCTCTTCGCTTGGGGTGCGATCCTGCGCCACCGGGCCGCGGGAAACGCGATGCAATCCGTCGGCGCCGGCCTGACGACCGCGACGCTGGGCCTTGCGCTCGTGGCGCTGAAGGCGTTGGTTCACTGACGACTTGCGGCCTGCGGTACTGTCGCGGACATGGCCCTCCTCAGCCGGGTGATCCGCAGCGCCGCCATCACGGGACGCACCGACACCATCGACACGCGGATCATGGGGCGTCAAGGCGGGCGCTGGGCGCAGCAGACCGTTAGTGCCGCCTTCCCGACCGCAACCGGCCCCCGGAGACAGCCGCCTGTCGCGACTCCGTCGCCCGCGGACCCTGCTGAGACGCTCCGGGAACTGACGAAGCTGCACCAGCGCGGCGTCGTCACCGACGCCGAGTTCGAGCGGCTCCGCGCCGGCCTCCGCGTATGAGCGCACCCACCGGCGCTCCGCAGAGCGCCGCCCCCGTTCAGTCGCCCGGCGTCTCGACACGCAGGCTCTTGGCTCCCCTCGCTCTGGCCCAGTTCATCTGCAGCTTCGCGGGCTCGAACATGAACGTGATGATCAACGACATCAGCGAGGACCTGGACACCACCGTCAGCGGCGTGCAGGTCACCATCACGCTGTTCTTGCTGATCATGGCGATCCTCATGATCCCCTGCAGCAAGCTGACAGACCGCTGGGGCCGCAAGCGGTGCTTCATCGGCGGCCTCGTGCTGTACGGGATCGGCGCGGTGCTGAGCGCAGTCTCGCCGGGCATCGGGGTGCTGATCCTCGGCAACTCGGTTTTCGAAGGCGTGGGCACGGCGTTCTTGATACCGCCCGTGTACATCCTCACGACCTTGGCGTTCCACGACCTCACTTCGCGGGCCAGGGCGTTCGGCGTCATCAGCGGACTGGGCGGCATCGGCGCGGCGGCAGGACCGTTGATCGGAGGCCTGATCACCTCGGCGATCAGCTGGCGGGCGGCCTTCGTGTTCCAGGCCGCGATCATCGTGGTGATCATCCTGCTCAGCCGCAGCGTGGTCGATCCAGTTCCAGCGGACCCGACGCGGCCCTTCGACGCGGTCGGCGCGATTCTGTCGGCAGTGGGGATGTTCTTCGTCGTGTTCGGGATCCTGCAGGCGGACAACGACGGCGTGCTGATGGCGGTGTTGCTGGCGGTCGGAGCCGTGTTCCTGGCGTCGTTCTTCGTCTACATCCGCGCTCGGGAGAGAGCCGGACGGGAACCGCTGCTGTCCACGAAGCTCTTCAGGAATCGCACATCCAATCTCGCCCTTGTGACCCAGAACATCCAGTGGCTGCTCCTCATGGGGACGTCGTTCGTCGTCGCCGTCTTCCTCCAGACCGTGCGCGGCTACAACGCCATCGAGACCGGCGTGGTCTTCACCGCGGCGACGTTAGGGGTGCTCGTCTCGTCGCTTGCGGCTGAGCGGCTCGCCAAGCGGTACTCGCAAAAGAGCCTGATCGCGGCGGGCTTCGTCGTCGCCGCGGTGGGGATCGGAGTGCTGCTCGCCCTGGTCGGGGCATCGTCGCGCGTCGTCGCCTTTGTGCCCGGACTCGCGCTGATCGGCCTGGGCGTGGGGGTGATGCTGACCCCCTCGGTCAACGTTGTGCAGTCGAGCTTCCCCGAGCAGCAACAAGGTGAGATATCGGGCTTGTCGCGCAGCATCTCCAACCTCGGCTCGTCCTTCGGGACCGCGATCGCCGGCACGATCCTGGTTTCCAATCTCGCCTCGGGAAACACGACCTACGTGATCGCGATGGTCGTGCTCGGCGCCCTCGCCCTGGTCGGTCTTGCGGCCGCCCTCATGCTGCCGGGCAACACCGAGCACGCGTAGCGTCCCGCGGGGATGTTCACGCGGGCGGCCGGACGGTCCTACGGACCGGGCTGGCCGGGCCACGCTTCCTTGACGAGGAGCATCCCGCGCTGGCGGAAGGACGCCGTGGCGCGCGGGCCCGTGAGGTACTTCACGAAGGCGGCGACGATCGGGCCCACAGTGCGGAGGCGCCGTAGCGTCACGAACGAGATCGGGTAGGCATCGGGGTGCGACAGCGCGCGCACGGACGCGTCAGTTGGCGCCGCCCCGCCGACCGGGACCGCGCATGTCGTTCCTTGGAACGCACGGGCTCGCGACCAGCTCGTCACGGCCGCGATCGCGAGGTTGCCCGATGCGGCCTCGGACAGGCCGCCGTTGGGCGCTGCCCGTGCCCCTTTCGGCAACACCGAGCCGGCGCGGAATCGGGGCTCCACGAAGCGATCCACCCCGGTGCCGGCGCGACGCAGCGCGATCGCATCCCCGCTCGCCGGGGTCGGAACGCCGGCCCCCGACCACGTACGGATCGTTCCCGCCGCGATCCCCCGGGCGGCAGTACGCGACACCCCCGAGGCACACGCGGGATGCCCGCTGCTCACGGCCAGCACGTCGGCGTCGCGGCCGAGGTCCGCACGCACCCGCACGTGGCGACGCTCAGCGCGCCTTGAGCCGGCGGTCGAGGAAGATTCCCTGCGGGCTCGGATAGCGCCGCGCCCGGATCATGTTCCGCATGTAGATGTTGGCCGACGGGCCCACCGCCGCGGCGGCATTGCCGAATGTGTACCGGTAGCTCCGCCCTCCGACGCGGACCGTGATCGGCACGACCCGCTGCCCGAGCGGGTGAATGGCGAAGGTGGTCGGTGTGAAGCCGATGAGGTGGTCGACCCGGCTCGGGATGACCGAGTTGAAGAAGGTGTCCTCGACGCGCTGTGCGGAGGCCGTGGCGGGCGCGAGCAGGAAGGCGGCAATGAATAGAGCGGGCAAGCGCATCAATCGAGTAGACCATCGAGTCAGCCCGGATGTCAATCGAAGTTGTGACGGAACGGCGGCGCTCACCCGAGCCGGCGGTCCAGGTTGTAGGCGGCGCTGATCAGCGCCAGGTGCGTGAAGGCCTGGGGGAAGTTGCCGAGCTGCTCGCCCGTCGGCCCGATCTCCTCCGAGTACAGCCCGACGTGGTTCGCGTAGGTGAGCATCTTCTCGAAGGCCAGCCGCGCCTCGTCGAGCCGCCCGGCCCGGGCGAGCGCCTCCACCCACCAGAAGGAGCACAGCGAGAAGGTCGACTCCTCGCCGGCGAGCCCGTCGGGCGAGGCGTCCACGTTGTAGCGGTAGACCAGGCTGTCGGAGACCAGCTCAGCGGTGATGGCGTCGAGCGTTGAGATCCAGCGCGGGTCGGTGGGCGCGATGAACTTGCACAGGGGCATGAGCAGCAGGGAGGCGTCGAGCACGTCGGTGTCGTAGTGCTGGACGAACGCCCGGCGGGCGGGGTGCCAGCCGCGCTCCATGATCTGGTCGTAGATGCGGTCCCGGACTGCGATCCAGCGGGAGAGGTCGGCGGGCAGGCCGCGCTGGCGGGCGATCCGGATCGCGCGCTCGACCGCGACCCAGCTCATCAGCCGGGAGTACGTGTAGTCCCGGCGGCCGCCGCGCACCTCCCAGATCCCCTCGTCGGGCTGGTCCCAGTGGTCCATCAGCCACTCGAGGTTGCGGGTGAGCTCGATCCAGCCGTCGTGGTAGATGGGCAAGCCGTACTTGTTGCAGAGGTAGACGGAGTCCATCAGCTCGCCGTAGATGTCGAGCTGCAGCTGGGTCGCCGCCCCGTTGCCGATCCGCACCGGCGCCGAGCCCATGTAGCCCTCCAGGTGCGAGAGCTCCTCCTCGGGCAGGTCCTCGCGCCCGTCGATGCCGTACATGATCTGCAGTGGGCCCGACTCGCGGTCGGCCGTGTGGCGGAAGCGTCCCTCCAGCCACTCCATGAACGCGGCGGCCTCCTCGGTGAACCCGAGCCTGAGCAGGGCGTAGAGCGAGAAGGCGGAGTCGCGCATCCACGTGTAGCGGTAGTCCCAGTTGCGGCCGCCGCCGAGCTGCTCCGGCAGGCTGGTGGTGGGGGCAGCCACGATCGCGCCGGTGGGCGCGTACGTGAGCAGCTTGAGCGTGAGCGCCGAGCGATGCACCATCTCGCGCCAACGCCCGCTGTAGCGCGAGCGGCGCAGCCAGCGCCGCCAGAACGCCACGGTGCCGTCGAACTCGGCGGTGATGTCGGCATCGGAGCACGGCGCCGGCATCTCGCCCGGCTCGACGCGGTCGAGCACGAAGGTGGCCGTCTCCCCGGCCCGGACGGCGATGCGCGCGCGGACGTCGCCCCCGTCGACGATCTCGAGCGGGCAGCCCGTCGAGAGGCCGAGGCCCAACTCCGGAGAGCGGAAGAGCGCGCCGTGCGGGGTGAGCGCGACCTCGTGGCGGGCGCGCGCGTAGTCGAAGCGCGGGGCGACGTCGATCGACGAAGCGCATCTGCCCGCGCACCGCGAGCACCCGGCGGATCATGCGGTGGCGGTGCGCCGCCTCGCCGGTGCGCGGCGGGGGCATGAAGTCCTGCACCTCCCCGACTCCGTCGGGCGTCAGGAAGCGCGTGATGAGGATGTTGGTGTCGGGGAGGTAAAGCTGCTTGGAGCTCCAGCCGTCGCAGTCGGGCGAGATCCGGAACATGCCCCCGCGGTCGGCGTCGAGGATCGACGCGAAGACGCTCGGCGAGTCGAACCGCGGGCAGCAGTACCAGTCGATCGTCCCGTCGGTGCCTACGAGCGCGACGGTGTGCAGGTCCCCGATCAGGCCGTGCTCGGCGATGGGTAGATAGCGCGCCACCGGTTATGGCACGAGCACGAGCTTTCCCGTCGCCGCCGTGCGCTCGAGCAGCTCGTGAGCGCGACGAGCGTCGGACAGCGGCAGGCGCTCGGCCACGACCGGGTGGATCTCGCCACGACGAAGCAGCTCGAGCAGCGCGAGGAAGTCCTCCCGGAACCAATCCTGATGGTGGATGCGCAGCTTCTGGATCCGGTAGGCGAGCACCCGCCGGCGGGGCGAGAGCAGGCCCCAGAGCGCGACGGCGGCGGTCGCCGCGTACCACTCGATCACCCCCGGCCAGTTCTTGCGCCCGTGCGCGAGCGTTTCTTGGCGACCGTAGATGACGAGCCTTCCGCCGGGCCGCAGCGCGCGGAAGGAGCGAAGCGACACCGCGCCACCGATCGCGTCGAGCGCGACGTCCACACCGTCACCGGTCAGCTCACGCACCCGCGCCAGGAAGTCCTCGTTCCGATAGTCGATCGCGACCGCGCCGAGCCGTTCGACGGCGGCGCGGTCGCGAGCTGACGCGGTCCCGTAGAGGCGAAGCCCGGCCGGCGCTCCGAGCTCGAGGACCGCGGTGCCCACCCTGCCGGCCGCGCCGTGCACGAGCACCGTCTCCCCGCTCTTCGCCATCGCCGCGCGGTGAAGCAGCTGGTAGGCGGTCATGTAGGTGAAGACGAGGCTCAAGACCTCCGCCGGGTCGAGGTCCTCGGGAACCTCGACGGCGTACGCCTCCGGCACGCAGACGCGCTCCGCGTCGGCGCCCCACTGCGTCAGCGCGCCGATGCGGTCTCCCTCGTGCAGCCTCGAGCAGCCCGGGCCGAGCTCCTCGACGACGCCGACGAGTTCGTAGCCGGGCGTGAACGGCGGCTTCGGCCCGCCGAGATAAGTGCCGGCGCGCATCTGGGCATCGCTGAGCGACACGCCCGCGGCCAGAACCCTGACGCGGACCTCGCCCGCACCCGGTCGGGGATCGTCGTCCTCCACCACGCTCACGACCTCGGGCCCACCGAAGTGATCGACGACGACACGCTTCATGGGGCCTCTTCTACGCCGGCCGCACCGTCCGCGCGTCCGATCAGTCCCGCAGCTTCGATCAGTAAGAGACCGCACTAAAAGACATACATTTCGCTGTCATGCGGGTGCCGCGCCAGCCACGGATCCCTGCCGACGTCGTCGTGCGCGGCGCGCGGATCGGCGACGTCGCGTCACGCGCGGCGCGACTGGAAGCGCTCGGCTTCGCCGGCGTGGGCGTGACCGAGACGAACGGCAATCCCTTCCTCGCCGCGGCGCAGGCCGCCCAGGCGACGTCCAGCGCCCGCATCTCCACCGCGATCGCCCTCGCCTTCCCGCGCACCCCGATGGACGTGGCCTACACGGCGTGGGACCTGCAGTCCCTGTCGGGCGGGCGCTTCGCCCTCGGCCTCGGGTCGCAGGTCCGGGCGCACATCGAGCGGCGCTACGGCGCTGTGTGGTCGCGCCCGGCGGCGCGGATGCGCGAGTACGTCCTTGCGCTTGCAGCGATATGGGACGCATGGGAGTCGGGCGGTGAGCTCGACTTTCGAGGCGAGTTCTACTCGCACACGCTGATGCCGCCGAACTTCCGCCCGGAGCCGACCGGACACCCGCGCCCTCCCGTGCTGCTCGCCGGTGTTCGCGAGCGGATGACCGAGGTGGCCGGCGAGGTCGCCGACGGATTCCTCGGCCACGCGCTCTGCACCGCGGCGGTTCTGCGGGAGGTCACCTTGCCGGCGCTCGAGCGCGGCCTCGAGCGCGCAGGCCGACGCCGCGAGGACCTGGAGGTGACAGCGTCCGTCTTCGTCGCCACCTCCGACGAGGAGTGGGAGGCCTGCCGGCGCCGCGTCGCCTTCTACGGGTCGACGCCCGGCTACCGGCAGGCCCTCGACCACCACGGTCTCGGCACGCTTTTCGAGGCGCTGCACGAGAAGTCGAAGTCGGGCGGCTGGGCCGAGATGCCGGCACTCGTGGACGACGACGTCCTGGCGCTGTTCGTCGTGCGCGGAGACGACCCGCCGGCGGTGGCGGCCGCCGTGCATGAGCGGGTCGCCGGGATCGCCGACCGCGTCGGGCTCGTGACCGAGTCGACGGACCCCGCCCGCCTCGCGGCGGTCGCGGCAGCGCTGTAGGCGGGAAGATTCTCTCGGGCTGCGTGTCGATTCTCGCCGCCCTCGCTCGACGCACAAGTGAAAGCCGCAAACCGACGGACGGAGGGATCTGAGATGCGAGTCATGGTTCTGGTCAAGGCAACGGCGGACAGCGAGGCGGGGGTGCTCCCGAGCGAGGAGCTCCTGACCGAGATGATGGCCTTCAACGAGGAGCTGGTGAAGGCGGGCGTGATGCTGGCGGGGGAGGGGCTGCACCCGAGCTCGAAGGGCGCCCGCGTCGCGTTCTCCGGCAAGGACCGCAAGGTGATCGACGGCCCGTTCGCGGAGACGAAGGAGCTGATCGCCGGCTACTGGCTGTGGCAGGTGAAGTCGCTCGACGAGGCGATCGAGTGGGTCAAGCGGGTCCCGAACCCGACCGGTGAGGAGGGCACGGTCGAGATCCGGCCGGTCTTCGAGCCCGACGACTTCGGCGACAACCTCACCCCCGAGGTGCGCGAGCAGGAACGGCGCCTGCGCGAGCAGACCGAGGCCCGGTAGGCGCGGCGGCATCGGGATGGCGGAAAGCGACGTCAACCGGACGATCGATGCGGTGTGGCGCATCGAGTCGGCCCGGCTGATCGCCGGCCTCGCGCGGATGGTGCGTGACGTGGGCGTCGCGGAGGACCTGGCGCAGGAGGCACTGGTGGCGGCGCTGCAGCAGTGGCCCGAGTCAGGCGTGCCGGACAACCCGGGCGCCTGGCTCATGGCCACTGCCAAGCATCGCGCGATCGACCGCGTGCGGCGCGCCGCCGTGCACGAGCGAAAGACGCGGGAGCTGGGTCGCGAGCTGGAGCTCGGCGGCCCGGGAGAGGACCGCGACCTCGCCGCGGAGATGGACGACCCGTTCGAGGACGACCTCCTGCGGCTGATCTTCACGGCATGCCATCCGGTGCTCTCGACGGAGGCGCGGGTGGCGCTCACCCTGCGGCTCCTGGGCGGGCTGTCGACGAAGGAGATCGCACGCGCCTATCTGGTCTCGGAGGCGACGATCGCGCAGCGGATCGTCCGCGCCAAGCGCACGCTGTCGGCGGCGCGGGTGCCGTTCGAGGTTCCCGAGCGCGACGAGCTGCCAGACCGTCTCTCGTCGGTGCTGGAGGCGATCTACCTGATCTTCAACGAGGGCTACGCGCCGACGGCCGGCGACGCATGGGTCCGCCCCGAGCTGATCGAGGAGTCGCTGCGACTGGGCCGTATCCTCGCCGAGCTGCTCCCCTCCGAGCCGGAGGTGCACGGCCTCGCCGCCCTGATGGAGCTGCAGGCGTCTCGCACGCGCGCCCGCACGGGTCCGTCCGGAGAGCCGATCCCGCTGCTCGAGCAGGACCGCGCGCGCTGGGACTGGATGTTGGTGGGACGGGGCTTGGCGGCGCTCGAACGGGCCCAGCGAACGCGCGGTGCGCTCGGCCCGTACTCGCTGCAGGCCGCGATCGCCGCCTGCCATGCCCGGGCGCAGACCGCGCAGGAGACCGACTGGGAGCGCATCGTCGCGCTCTACGACGCGCTCGCGCAGCTGATGCCGTCGCCGATCGTCGAGCTCAACCGCGCCGTCGCCGTGGGCATGGCCTTCGGCCCGGAGGCAGGGCTCGAGCTGGTCGACGCCGTGGCGGGCGAGCCGGCCCTGCGCGACTACCACCTGCTCCCCGCAGCGCGCGGCGACCTGCTCGTGAGGATGGGACGCAACGCCGAGGCGCGCGCCGAGTTCGAGCGCGCAGCGTCACTGACCCAACATGAGCGCGAGCGCGCAGTGCTGATCGAGCGAATGGCCGCATGCGCGCCCCAAAACGGCGGCTGAGCGGGCTGCGGGCGATTAGTTTTCGTCCCGCCGCCTGTCTCTATGGGCAGCCCGACACAGGAGGAATACAGATGAACACACCGCCGATAGTCTCGCGCCAGGAGTGGGACGCCGCGCGCGAGGAGATGCTCGCGCGGGAGAAGGAGCACACCCGCGCTCGTGACGCTCTGGCCGCCGAACGCCGCCGGATGCCGTGGCTGGCCGTGGACAAGGAGTACGAGTTCGACGGCCCCGACGGCAAGGCGAGCCTGCTCGACCTGTTCGGCGGGCGCCGGCAGCTGATCGTCTACCGCTTCTTCTTCGAGCCCGGGGTCGCAAGCTGGCCCGAGGGGGGTTGTCCCGGCTGCTCCTTCCTCGCCGACCAGATCGCCCACCTCGCTCACCTGAACGCCCGCGACACCACGCTCGCGTTCGTGTCGCGCGCCCCGCAGCCGGACATCGAGCGGTGGAAGGCGCGGATGGGGTGGGAGATCCCGTGGTTCACGATCACGGACGACTTCGACGCGGACTTCGGCGTCGACGAGTGGCACGGCACCAACGCCTTCATCCGCGACGGCGACAACGTCTTCCGCACCTACTTCGTCAACAACCGCGGCGACGAGGCGATGGGCAGCACATGGAGCTACCTCGACATCACGGCACTCGGGCGCCAGGAGGAGTGGGAGGACTCGCCGGAGGGCTACCCCCAGACCCCGCCGTACCAGTGGTGGAACCTGCACGACGAGTACGGAGAGGGTGGCTGAGCCACGCGCATCGCTTGACCCACCTCACCTCAGGACACTAGAGTCGATCCGGAGGGAGGTCACGAATGGATGTCTAGCCAGGAGGGCACCTATCGGTTGAGGAACCTTGGTCCTGTCGCGCCCTGGCGCGCCCGTGTCTTCTGTCTCGTGATCCACGTCGCTTGTGGCGATGGCGCTGGTGTCCGCGTCGCCCGCCAGCGCGACGCACGGTCCGAATGTCTTCAGCGGGACGTGGACGACGAACATCGGCGGCGTCAGCTTCCGCGTCGTGAGCGCGACCCAGGGCGCGCCGGCGCTGCAGGGATTGGCCGGCCAACCGTGCGCGGCTCCGACGACCTATTACCGCGGCGACTACCACGACAAGTTCCATACGGGGACGATCTTCGCCTGTACTAGGAGTACGGGGCGTCTCGTCGGACGCTACGTCGCCGATGGATCGACGTCGGCCCACGGCGACGGGGGCATCGACCTGATCTTCGTGTCGCCGAACCAGTTCTCGGGCGTCTACACCGGCGACAACTTCACCGGCATGACCTTCCCGTACACGGGCGCGTTCCAAGCGCACGTCGCTGGTGACGGTTGCTGCTCGTCGTCGTCCCCCGGGAAGGCGAAGAGAAAGCGGATCAAGGGCTGCCCGGCTGCACGCGCGAGCCGTGCCGGCGCGCACGCAGCGTCTGCGTGCCACTGGCAGGTGCGCTTCATCATCAGCCAGAAGGGTCTTCCGGCGATTTCGTTCCCGGACCCCGCCGCCGGCTTTGTCGAGAGCGAGACCGCCTTCGTGGGAAAGGTGTTCTTCAACGCGAGGCCGAAAGCGGGGCGAACCTCCACCGGCAGGGTCGCGGGCCTCCTCGTGCACACCGACACGTATCAGTCGCCCGTCAGCCCATTCCTTTTCCCCGAAGGAGAGGTCAGGGTGACACCTCTGACTGCCAATTACAGGCCGGGGAGTGGCGAGGTCCGGCTCGATGTCTCAGCAGTGGTGAGCAGCGTCACGGGTCCCGTGTACAGCGAAAACCGGGACGGGCAAAGCACACAGGCGGGAGACGGCGCCAGGATCCTCGCGACGTACGACTTTCCCCTTCACAAGGCCGACGTGCTGCAGACGCTCCTCGGCTGCTCCCAGTGCAAGGGCTCCTCGTTGTTGGGACTGCACCATCACCGCTTCCTGGTCGAGACCCAGGACAAGCTGCGGGTCACGATCGGTGCCCCAAGGCAGCTCGCCGGTTCGTGCCGCTGTCTCGGCACCACCAAGTAGGGCCGCTCGCCGCCCGATTGAGTGAGGACGGGCGGTTGCGCTAGCGGCCCGCGGCGGCCTCCGCGCGCGCCCACAACTGCAGGTAGGCCTCGGCGCCGTTTGCCATGTCGTCGACGATCTGCTGGCCGGCGACCAGGCGCAGGTCCTCGACCCAGTCGGGGTACAGCCCGTAGTGGTCGACGCCGTCGGCGTTGATGTCGTAGACGCGCGTGCCCGAGTGCTGCTGGTCGATGACGCTCCCGCCGTCGAACGAGCGGAACGGGTACCGGACCGGGTTTGCAGCGGCATCCGGCCGCGGCACGGGCTGGGAGTGCAGCCCGTTGATGTCGGAGCCGAATCCGAGGCCGAAGAAGAAGCGCGAGTTGCGGTTCGCGCGCGCCTCGCGCCACTCCTCCGCGAAGCCATGGGCCTCGTGCGTGATCGGCCCGACCAGGCCGCCGAGGGTCTGGATGCGCTTCTGGCTGCCCGGGTCGCCCCAGCTGTGGCTCGAGATCACGCCGGGGTAGTTGTCGTTGGCCTCGAGGAGGTCCAGCGTCTCCCGGCGCGCCCTCATGCTCATGTGGTCGGTCTCGACGATCATCCCGCGACGCATCATCTCCCGGATCAGGTGCTCGCCGAGCGGGGTCAGCCCGTGGGGATTGCAGAGCGGCGCCGGGGGATAGACCGGCAGCTGCCCCTCGAACAGCGGCTGGGTGAGGACCGGGCCGAACAGCGTGTACATCAGCTCGGCGTGCTCGCCGGTGGGGTTGGTGGGCTCGTTGTCGTGGTCGGGGTCGTCGCAGTGCTCGGCGGTCCAGAACTTGCCGGTGGCGTACTTGTTGCCGGTGTTGACGAGCACGCCGGTCGTTCCGGAGTCGAACTTCACGCCCCCGAGCGCGTTGTCGAACTTGTGGATCGGGAACAGCGACACCACGCCGACCGACTGCAGCTTGTCGAGCTCGGCGTCGATCTGCTCGGGCGTGCAGCGCGGGATGTCGTTGAGCTGACCGCAGTCGAGGACCTCGGAGACCTCGACGCCGAGCACCATGGCGAGCTTGCCGGCGTTGATCACCTTGCGCGCCTCCGTCGGGCTCTTGACGATCCGCAGGAAGCCCTTGCCCGGACCGCCGAACTGGGCATCGATGTAGTCCTGCAGGGCATACATGTCGTCGGCCTGCTTGTACGCGCTCGCCATGTCGTTGCAGTTGTTCTGCTTGTACGGATAGAGCTCGCAGAGCGCCCGGTTCTCGACGAGGTCGTTGACCATGATCCGCAGCCCCGACCGCCACGCGCGCTCGATCCACTTCCAGTAGGTGCCCTCGTGGGTGAGCGACTCGTCGCGCGGCCAGCCGGCGAAGCTGGGCCATCCCTCGGGGCTGTGCGTCCCGTTGGGGCCGCCGGTGGAGAGGAAGTTCTCGACGACCGCGCCCGAGCCGTTCGGGTAGTGGTCGACGCAGTCGCGCATCGCCACCGTCACTCCGTACGGGCTCCACGGGCGCCCGCAATGGAAGCGGCCGCCGAGGAACTCGAATGCGCCGATGTGGATGTGGTCGTCGAGGAAGCCGCGCACGCGGGCCTTCGCGTTGGGTCCCTTGAACGGCTGCCCCGTGACGTTCAGCTCCACCTCGGGGAAGGCCGCGCAGCCCTGGGCGGACGCGAAGGACCAGCGGGCCTCGGTCGAGGCGACCTGGACGAGGCGCCCCAGCGCTCCCACGCCGAGGTTGCGGTCGGTCGACACGTTCGTGAGCCGCAGCGTGCCGCCGTCGTCGGCGACGCGCCAGTCCGCCGCCGGTCCCGGCGGTGTCGGTCGGAGCGAGCGGGTCGAGCGCGCCGGCGCTCGGCATGCGCCCATCGGGGCCGTAGAGGAGGTAGCGGCCGAGCGCGGTGGCCTGGAGGCGGAAGGGTGTGGCAGAGGCGGCGGTCGGGGCCGTCGCGGCATACCCGAGCGCGTCGCGCACGACGAAGCGGTCGGTGTTCGCGTCGCGCAGGGCGTAGCAGCCGTTCGCGTAGGCGTAGATGTCGGCGGCGGCGGCCGGGGCGAACAGCGCACAGGCGGATGCGCACGCGACAAGCGTGACGGCGGCTCTCACGGCAACGGTCTTCAACGGTCCCCCTCGGTCAGCCCAGTAGACGTCCCCTTGCGAGGCGTTCTGCCCGCCCGGCCGCGGAAGTAAACGCCGAGTCAATAGCGGGGCGAACGCTCGCTCGCGCCGCGGGCAACCCCCCGCCTAGTGCCCGGGACCTCGAGAAACACGCCGCATCGCTCAGCCCGTGCCGACGGCGAGCACGTCCGGAAGCTGCCGGCGAGACGAGATGTCGAGCTTGCGGAACGACCGTCCCAGGTGGGTCTCCACCGTTTTCTCGGTGACGAAGAGCGTTTGGGCGATCTCCCGGTTCGTGCCGCCCGTCGCGGCGAGCTCGGCCACGCGCCGCTCGCTGGGGGTCAGCGAGTCCGCACCAGCGCGCTCGGTCTTTCGGGGCCGGACGCCGATCGCGGCGAGCTCGGCCCGCGCCCGGCGCTCCAGGGCTCGGGCGCCACAGCGGGCGGCCAGCGTGAGCCCCTCCAGCAGAGGCTCCCGGGCCACGGTCCGCTGTCCGGCCGCGCGGAACGTTGCGCCGAGGTCGACCAGCACACGCGCATGCTCCAATCGTGCCGGCGAGGGCGCCAGGACGGCGAGTGCCTCCGCCAGCCGCTTCGGCCGCTCCGCGGGGGGGCCGACGAGCGCGTCGGCGCGCAGCGCGACACCGATCGCCCGCGGCGCGCCGAAGGACCGCGCGCGGCGAACCTCGTCGGCGGCCAGGGCGCGTGCCTCGTCGTGGCGCCCGAGCTCGGCCAGCGAAAGCGCCGTCGCCGACCGCCACGCCAGCATGCCCGGGTTCTCGCCGCCGAACGCCGGGTCGTCGCAGCCGCGCAGCTCCTCGATCGCGGCTTCGTGGTTGCCGGCCGCGGCGCGAAGCACGCCGGAGGCGTAGCGCAGCTGGGAGCTCGGCGTGAACTCGGTGTCGTAGCGAACGCCGGCGCGGTCGATGAGCCGGCGCAGGGCGTCGGGGGTCTCGTCGCGCTCGAGGCCCGAGAGCACCGCCGCCGACACCGCCAGGACGAGGAACTCGACGCCGAGCAGGTCGGGGGCGAGCTCGATCGCCGCCTGCGCGTCCGCCTCGGCGGCGGCCAGGTCTCCGCGGCGCACCGCGATGAGCGCTCGAAGCGACGAGATGGTCACGACCGTCAGTGCCGCGCCCGCGCGCGCGTGCCTGACGCGAGGATCTCGTCCGCGCCCCGCAGGGCCGCGTCAAGACCGTCGGCGGACCGCGAGGGCGGCCAGGGCCAACTGGGCCCAGTTCTCGCCGCGGAGGGGCTCGAGCGGAAGGCCCGCCGCGAGCGCACGCTCGGCGAGGTCGATCGCGGTGGACGCCGAGCGCAGATTCAGCACCTCTTCCATGGCGAGCGCGGCGAGCGTGGTGGCCCGCAGCACTCCGCGTGCCGGGCCGCCCGGATCTCGCAGGGCGGCGATCGTCGCCTCGGCCTCGCGCCGGGCCGACGCCGAGGTGTAGCTGAGGCCCAGCAGCGCGATCTCGAGCTGCTCGCGTACCGGCTCCTGGGCCGGGAGCCGCTCCTGGGCGCGGCGCAGGATTGCCGCTCCTTCGGCGGCGCGGCCGGCGAAGAAGAGCATGCCGCTGAGCTCGATTGCCGCCGCGGCGATCGCGGCTGCGTCATCGCCCTGCTCGACGATCTCCGACAGTGGGGCGATCGCCTCCGGCGCGCCGGCGCGGGCGTGCGCCTGGCCAAGCTCGAGCAGGACCGCGGCGCGGTCGCTCTCGGCGGGAGGCTCGTCGAGGGCGCGGGAGAGCAGGGCGGCCGCGCCGGCTGCGTCGCCCAGGGCCAGCGCGTCGCGGGCGGCGTCCCGCAGCAGTGCCACCGCCCCCGGGTCGCCGGCCGGCTCGGTGTGCATGACCTGCGCCGCGACCTGGCCGGCGGGCGCCCCGCGCTCGCGCAGGATCGCCGCCGCCGCGTGGTGCAGTCGCTCCCGTTCAGCGGGCGACAGGTCGCCGTGGATCGCCGCGCGCAGGATCGGGTGGGTGAAGCCGACCGTGCCGCCGGATTCCACGACGCCCGCGGATACCAGCGCCCCCATCGCCGCCTCCAGGTCGGCGCCGGCGAGTCCGGCCAGCCGCGCGGCGTCGCCCATCTGCGCGCCGTCGCCGAGCGCGCTGAGCGCGCGCGCGAGCGCGGCGGCCTCCGGCGCCAGCCGCGCCAGACGGAGCAACACCGCGTTGGCGACGCCGCGTGGGACGATCGCGCCGACATCGTCCGCGGCGGCCGCGGTGGGATCGACGCCGCGAGCCGCCGCCTCGTCGAGCAGCTCGCCGACGAGGAACGGGTTGCCGCCCGTCACGTCGAGGCACGCGCGGACGAACCGATCGTCGGGCGCGTCGGACAGCCGGGCGGCGATCAGTGCGCCGACGGCCGCCTCCGTCAGGGCCGACGGGCGCAGCAGCTCGGCACCGGGATCGGCAACGAGCGCCGCAGCCTCGGGCGTCAGCGCGGGATCGAGCGGCCGGGTGGCGAGGACGAGCGCGAGCGGCTGCCCCTCGAGCCGGCGCGCGATGAACGCGAGCGCGCGCGCCGACGGCGCGTCGCACCACTGCAGGTCGTCGATCACGAGCGCGAGCGGCGAATCCGCGGCCAGGTTCGAGGCGAGCCAGTACAGGCCGTGCTGCCACGCGTAGCCGGGATCGCCGGCGGATGGGCCTGGCACCGCCACGGCGGTCGTGGGCGCTCCGGTGAGCATGTCCGCGGCCAGCGCCGCCGCTCCCGCCAGCCAGCGGTCGCGCTCGCCGGCGTCGGCCTCCAGCAGTGGGCGCTCGAAGAGCTGGCGCACGACCCCGAACGGGAACCCCTGCTCGAGCTCCGTCGCCCGCGCCGCAAGGACGCGGAGGCCGAGGTCCGACGCCTGGACGCGTGCCTCCTCGAGCAGCCGTGACTTCCCCATCCCCGCGGCGCCCTCGATGACCAGGACTGCCCCGGCTCGCTGGCCGGCGGCGCGCAGCGCGTCGCGGACGCGCTCGACCTCGTGCTCGCGCTCGAGCAGCGCGGCCGGCCGGGCGAGGGTGGATTGGTCCATGCGCCGATCGATCGTACGCCCGGCCCCCGGCCCGCGCAATGTTCGGGGGTCGATGTCAGGGGATGTGCCCGATGTGCGGAGCGCCGGTCGGGCGGACGATGGCCGCCACAGCAACCGTCCCGACAAGGAGGACACATGAAGGTCAAGACACTCCGCTTCGCCCCTCTCGCCGCCGCGCTCGCCGTGGCGCTCGCGCTGTCGGCTCTGATCGGCGCCGGCTCCGCAGCCGCGGCTCCGAAGACGGTCAACGGCTCCGTCGGCCCCGGCTTCACGATCTCGCTGAAGCTCGCCGGCAAGAAGGTGAAGAAGCTCAAGGCCACGACCTACAGATTCAAGGTCACGGACAAGTCCTCGAGCCACAACTTCCGCCTCAAGGGCCCGGGCTACAACAAGGCGATCACCAGCGTCGGCTTCACCGGCACGAAGACGGTCACGATCAAGCTCCGGAAGGGCACATACCGCTACGTGTGCGATCCGCACTCGAGCTTCATGAAGGGCAGCTTCAAGGTCGGCTGATCCACAACTCGTCGCCTGCGCCCGGTCCCACGGGGCTCGGCATCACGACGAATAGCACCTCCCCGCACGAGGCCCGGTCCCCCGGGCCTCGCGCAATGTTCGGGGGTCGATGTCAGGGGATGTGCCCGATGTGCGGAGCGCTTTTCGCGCGGACCATGACGGCAATCCGCCCGTACACCACAGCGGCGGTCCCAAAGCCAGACCGGAGGTAATCTCGAAATGACTTCCTTCTTCAAGCGGGTGGCGCTGACCGCCATCATCACGGCGATTGGCACGCTCGCCGTCTCAACGCCGGCGAGCGCGGACGTGACGCCGGTCGTCAATGGCAACACCCTCACCGTCACGGGTGGGGTTGACCCCGACTCCATCACCCTCGCCGCCGCGGGTGGCTTCATCACGGTCAACCGCGGCGCGACGACGCTCCAGTCGGGCGCCAACGCCGAAATCGTGGTCAACGCCAATGGTGGCAACGACACCGTCGACGCGACCGCGCTGACGGCCGCCGACTATGGCGCCCTGGCCATCAACGGCGGGGACGGAGATGACGCTCTCACCGGCGGGGCGGGTGTCGACGGCATTCACGGCGACAGCGGCAACGACCGCCTCGTCGGCTTCAAGGGCAACGACGCGGTGCTCGGCGGTGACGGCAACGACGTGATGGTCTGGAACAACGGCGACGCTTCGGATGTCAACAACGGCGACGCCGGCGTCGACGAGGTCGAGGTCAACGGCTCCCCCACTGCGGGCGACGAGTTCGTTGCCAACGCCGATCCCCCGTCGGGTCGTGCGCTGTTCACTCGGATCAACCTGGTGCCGTTCGCGATCGACCTCAGTGCCGAGCGGCTGACGGTCAATGGTCTCGGCGGTGACGACGGCTTCTCGCCCAATCCGGGCAATCCCAACGCCGCGAGCCAGTTCCCCGGAGTCACCAGCCTGACGCTCAGCGGCGGCAGCGGCGCCGACCGGCTCGTCGGCGGCGACGGCAGCGACGTCATCAACGGCGGCGACGGCGACGATCAACTCCAGGGCGGTGGCGGAGACGACCGCCTGACCGGCGACCGCGGGTCGGACAAGGTGTTCGGCGACGCGGGCGACGACGCGCTGGTCTGGAACAACGGCGACGGCAGCGACCAGAACTTCGGCGACGCCGGGTTCGATCGGGCCGAAGTCAACGGGTCGCCGGCCGCCGGCGACGCGTTCAAGCTCTCCCCGAACGGCGCCAACGCGAAGTTCGAGCGCACCAACCTCGTCCCGTTCACGATCGACCTCGCCGCAGGAGGCGTCGAGGCCGTCGCGGTCAGCGGCGGTGGCGGCGATGATCAGCTCGTCGTCGCGCCCGGGCTGCCGGGGCTGCTGGTGGTGGCCGACGGCGATGCGGGCAACGACACCCTGACCGGAAGCGAGGAGAACGACGGCTTCTCCGGCGGAGCGGGCAACGATGTCCTCAACCCCGGCGGCGCCACCGACTCGGCCGACGGTGGCGAGGGCGACGACCAGTTGTTCACCCGCGACGGGGCTGTCGATCTCGTCCAGGGCGGGGCGGGCACCGACCGCGCCCAGACCGATGCCGTGACCGTCGACTCGGTGAGCGGCGTCGAGGCGCTCGACGCGACGGCGGTCGTGACCAACACGGTCGCACCGATCGACACGGCCGCGCTGGTGCCCACGCTCGGGAAGGTCAAGGTCACCCGCAGCAACCGGCAACTGGTCGCGCGCGTCCCGGTCTCCTGCTCGAACGGCGAGGCCGGTGGGTGCCGCACGACGCTGACGGTGGAAACGGCCAAGCCGATCCGGTTGGGCAAGGTGCGCGCGGTGCTGGTCCTGGGATCGCGAAGGGTCACGCTCCGCCGCGGTCAGCGCTCGACCGTGTCGATCCGCCTCGCCGCCGGCGCCGCCACGCTCGCCAAGCGCCGCAAGCTCGCGACGCGGGTCCGGATCACGAGCTCCGACGCGGCCGGCAACTCCGCCGCGCGGTCGGTCGCCCTGCGCCTCACGATCCCGCGCCGGTAGGCGACCGTTCAAGTCCGCGCAGGGGGCCCGCCGATGTGGCGGGCCCCCTGGCGGATTCGGCCCGGATATATTGGCCGTACGTCATGGCGAATCGCGACTTCACGAGCGAAGAGGCGCGCCGGATCGGCGAGGCGATCGGGATCGACTGGGCGAGCGTTCCCTTCGATCTCGACCAGTTCCGGCTCGGATTGGCGGTCGAGCTCGAGCACGGCGCGCACGATCCGGAGACCAACGTCACCGACGACGACGAGCTGACCACGGGCAAGATCGCGTGGGCGCACCTGAAGGAGCTGCCCGACTACTACACGCGCCTCGCCCGCATGGAGGCCGAAGCCGGATCCTGATCGGCGCTCGGCATCCGGCACGTCGAGCCTAGAACGGAAGCATGCGGCGAAGCGCCGCGACCTGCGCTCCCGTCAGCCGCCTCGCCTCGCCGCGCAGTCGCGGGCCGAGCCTGCGGGCCGGATCGTTCCTGCGCTCCAGCCGCAGGTCCTCGATTCCCCGTTCGACCGACTCGCGCACGGCGTCGCGCAACGCTTGCGCAGCGTCCGTGTCATCCCATGACGAGCCGAATGCTCGGGCGTCGATCGGTGCGGCGATGCGTCCGTAGATCCGCTGGGGCCGGGGAAGCGGGGTCGGGCCGAGACCGCGCACAACCGGCCACAGCGCCTCAGGGTCGATGTCGAGCCGGGCCGCCAGCGCGCGGGCGGGCGCGTAGAGCGCGTCGTCGGCGTCGGCGACCACGTCCCACATGTCGTCCACGCCGATCATCGAGAACGGCACGATCGGGTAGCCGAACTCGAGCGCGAGCCGCGCGAAGCCGATCCGCTCGCGCCACACCAGCGGGTAGTGGTCGCCACGGCGTCTCGCGACCTCGCGGCCCCCGCCGGGGAACACCAGTACGGCTTCCCGACCTTCCAAGAGCCGGCGCGTGTTCTCGCGCGTGCCGTCGATGGTGCCGAAGTGGGTCAGCAGACTGCGCCACACCGGCACGCGATAGTGCTGGCGCTCGCCCAGCGAGCGGACCAGTATGCCGGTGCGCCGGTGGATCTCGAACACGAGGAACGGCACGTCGAACAACCCGAGCGTGGTGTGGTTGCCGACAAGCAGGTAGCGCCCGTCGGCCGGCAGGTTCTCGTGCCCGTCGATGCGCGGGTCGGTGAGCGCGCGCCACGGTGCGAGCAGCGCTTCGGCGGCCGCGAACTCGGCTGCGCCGGGAGGGGTGAAGGCCGCCACGTCCATGTCTCCATGCTCGCTCAACCGATGTGCAGTCTTCCAGTGATCCACAGTCGGACGTTCGCCCGTAGCTCTCGGTGCCGTCGTGCCGCGAGATGCATCGACTCAGACGTTGGACCGAGCTGTGGACAATCACGACCCGACATCCGGAATCGCCGGGACGACCGTGCTGAGCTGCCGGCGCTGCGGCTTGACGATCAGGCCCAAGGCGCGATGGCTGGCGGTCGAGAATTGCCCGCGGTGCATCGGACGAAGTCGCGTCGTGGTGAGGATGGTCGCTGAACAGCCGCTACCCGCCGGCGAGCGCACCGGCGTAGACCTGCCAGGCGAGCGCGCTCTTCGCGATCAGGCTCAGAAAGAGGTAGACGCGCTCCGCGAACAGCGGGTCCGCCCATCGCCCGCGAGCGCGGTACTGGAGCCACATGTTGAGCGCGAACGTGTTGAACAGCAGGAAGAGCGTGACGAAGATCGCGAACACGAAGCCGGGCGCGCCCTCGCCGTCCGTCTGCGAAACGACAAGCTGCACGCCGATCGCGATCCAGGGCACCGCGCCGGCGATGCAGCCGTAGATGAAGGGCCGCCAGTCGACGGTCGCGCGGTCGAGGTTGGCCCGCTCCATGACGAGGCCGAAGAGGATCATCGCGGCGTTGACGCCGAACAGCGCGATCAGCGCCGTGGCCTCGGTGATCCCCGCGAGCATCGCGATCAACACGACCATCAGCGACGCGCTGATCGAGTACTCCCACCAGCGGGCCGGGTTGATGCCGCGAGCGACGTTGCGCTCGTACCAGCTGTGGACGGGCGGGCTCGCGACCGTGAGGTGGTCCACCGCCGCCAGCAGCAGGAACAGCGCAACCGCGAGGTCGATCCGTAGATCGAAGAGGTTCGCGGGGCCGCCGTATCGGCCGCTGCCCGGAGGCCCGGCCAGGTAGGTCACATCGACGGGCAGCGACGCTGCGCCGGCCAGCGCGAGGATCGCGACGGCCTGGGCGGCGTGCGCAAGCCCGACGCCGACGTTCAGCCGCCGCAGCGAGCTGAAGCGCTCTGCATGTTCGTCGTTGGGTGTCAGTCGATTCATAGCTCCGCCAGCCGCTGCTCGAGGAAGCGCCGCTCGGCGTCCGAGTGAACCAGCTCCAGCGCGCGATCGTAGGCCGCGCGGGCATCGTCGGTTCGCCCGAGCCGGCGCAGCAGCTCCGCGCGCGTCGCGTGCAGGTAGTGGTAGCGCTCGAGCTCGAGGCGCTCCACCAGGGCGAGCGCGGCCTCGACGTCGCCCGCCTCGGCGACGGCGACGGCCCGGTTGAGCTCCACGACCGGCGAGCCGGTGAGGCGCGCGAGCTCGCCGTACAGGGCCGCGATCTGCGGCCAGTCCTGGGGCTCGTCCGCGTGCAGGGAGGCGAGTGCCGCCTGCAGCACGTAGGGACCGCGGCCGCCCGAGCGCGAGCGCGCGGTCGAGCGTGGCGCGTCCCCGCGCGACCTGGTCGAGGTCCCACAGCGATCGATCCTGATCGCGCAGGAGCACCACCGTGCCGTCGGCGAAGCGCGCGTCGCGACGGGCGTCGTTCACCAGCATCAGCGCGAGCAGCCCGTGCACCTCGGGCTCGTCGGGCATCAGCTCGGCGAGCGCGCGGCCGAGCCGGATCGCCTCGGCCGAAAGGTCGCCGCGCCCGCCGTAGCCTTCGTTGAAGATCAGGTAGACGACCGCGAGCACCGCGGCGAGGCGGTCGGGGAGGAGGTGGGCCGGCGGCACGCGAAACGGGATCCCGGCGGCCTCGATCTTGCGCTTCGCGCGGACGAGCCGCTTGGCCATCGTCGCCTCGGGGACGAGGAAGGCGCGCGCGATCTCCTCCGTGCTCAGCCCGCCCAGGGTCCGCAGCGTGAGCGCGACCTGGGCATCGAGCGCGAGCGCCGGATGGCAGCAGGTGAAGAGCAGCTCGAGCCGCTCGTCGGGGATCGTCGTGTCGTCCAAGGAGTCCTCCACGGCCTCCGGCACGTCGAGCAGGCGGGTCTTCGCCGCGAGCGTGCGATCGCGCCGGATCCGGTCGATCGCGCGGTTGCGCGCGGTGGTCACCAGCCAGGCGCGCGGATTGGCGGGCGTCCCCTCGCGGGGCCAGCGCTCGGCGGCGACCGCGAACGCCTCCTGGGCGGCCTCCTCGGCGAGCTCGAAGTCGCCGAGGAAGCCGATCAGCGCCGCGAGTACGCGCGCCCACTCGTCGCGGAAGACCTGCTCGAGCGGAGCTACCACTCCACGACCGGGCGCACCTCCACCGCACCGCCCATGCGGGCCGCGGGAATGCGCGCCGCCAGCTCGATGGCCGCGTCGAGGTCGTCGGCCTCGAAGAACAGGTAGCCGCCCAGGGCCTCCTTGACGGCGACGAACGGCCCGTCGGTCGTCAGCGTCCTGCCGTCCTCCACCCGCACGGTGGTCGCCGTCTCGGGAGATTCCATCTGGACGCCGGGGCTCACGCCGGGTGTCTCGTTGATCGCCTTGTAGTCGGCGTAGACCGCGTTCTGCTCGTCCTCGGGAAGGCGCGCCCACTCCTCCGGCGACCGTGGCGTCGGGGCGGTGCCCTGATGAATCAGCAGCATGTACTTCATCGCTTCCTCCTTCGTGGGCTTGGTCGCCTCGAAGACGAACGGCGGAGCCCGAAATGGACACCCGCTGCCGGCAGCACTCAGTCGTATGCCGCGTAGCGGTGGTGCAGCATCAGGTCGTTGCCGTCCGGGTCGGTGAAGAACGCCATGTGGCAAACGCCCGTGTCCAGGATGTCCCCGGCGAACTCGACGCCCTTCTGCTCGAGCTCGGCGCGCGCCGCGGCCACGTCGTCGACGTGCAGCGCGGGGTGGGCGTTCTTCTGCGGCGCGAACTGCATGCCGAACCGCGCCGGCTCCCAGATGCCGAAGCAGGTCTCGCCTGCCCAGACCTCGGACTCGGAGCGCTCGTCGGGCCGCAGGCCGAGCGTCTCGACGTAGAAGCTGCGGGAGCGCTTCGCGTCCTGGGACGGGATGCCGATGAAGTCGAGCTTGCTGATCATGCGGGCCTCCTGGGTCGGGGGAAAGCGATGAGTTTCCGACCGTGCGCCGGTCACACAACTCAGGGAGACCCTAAGGCACTCTGAGGGTCATCCCCGATTGCAGGCGCAGGGCGTGATCTTCACCCTCGTCGGGACACGAACCACGAAGGAGCCCGAATTGAACTGGTCGCAAAAGCTTCGCTCGTTCGCCCATTCGCTCGCCCAGCTGCCCGGCGGGCGGCGCACGAAGTTCGCCGTGATCGGCGTCTGGGTCCTGATCGCGATGGCGATCGGCCCGCTGTCCGGGAAGTTCGAGGACGCGCAGAAGAACGACCCCGTCGACTACCTGCCGAACTCCGCCGAGTCCGTGAAGGCGATCCAGAAGCTCGAGACCCTTCCCTCCGGGGACGTCGCCAACGCGATCACGGTGTTCCGCCGGGAGGGTGGGCTGACACGCGCGGACCGCGCTGCGATCGCCCGCACCCGCGCCGAGGTCAACGGCGAGCGGGGCAAGGGCGTGGGGGCGACCGGCCCGCCCGTCGTCTCGGACGACGGCACCACCGCCCTGCTCACGACCCCGATCAACGTCGAGGACGGCTCGAGCGAGGCGTCCGACCGGCTCGTCGACACGCGCGACCAGATCAAGGGCACGCTCGACGACCTACCGGCGGGCCTCGAGGCGAAGGTCACGGGTCCGGCCGGGTTCTCTGCCGACGCGATCGACGTGTTCGCCGACATCAACGGGACGCTGCTGTACGCGACGGCGGCGCTCGTGCTGTTGCTGCTGATCATCATCTATCGCAGCCCGATCTTCTGGATGATCCCGTTCTTCGCGGTGATCGTCGCGGAGGTCAGCTCACGCGGCTTCGGGTACCTGCTCGCCGAGGCCGGCGTCACGATCAACGGGCAGTCGGGCGGCATCCTGCCGGTGCTCGTGTTCGGAGCCGGCACCGATTACGCGCTGCTGATGGTCTCGCGGTATCGCGAGGAGCTGCGCAGGCACGAGGACAAGCACGACGCGATCAGCGTCGCGCTGCGCCGCACGAGCCCCGTGATCCTCGCCTCGGGTGCCACCGTGATGGCCGCGCTGCTGACGCTGTCCCTGGCCGAGGTCACGGGCACGGCCGGCCTCGGGCCGATCGGCGCGATGGGGATCGCGCTCGCGATGGTGTCGATGCTGACCATGCTGCCCGCGCTCCTGACGCTGTGCGGGCGCCGCGCATTCTGGCCCTACATCCCGCGCTTCGGCTCGCAGGGCCCCGACGAGACCCACGGCGCCTGGCGGCGGGTCGCCCAGACGGTGGGGCGCAACCCGCGCCGCGTGTGGGTCGGGACGGCAGCCGTGCTCGCGGTCCTGGCGCTGGGTCTCGTGCAGCTCAACAGCGACCTGACGACGGGCAACATGTTCCGCGGCGACGTCGACTCGGTCCAGGGCCAGAAGCTCCTGGAGGCGGGCTTCCCCGCCGGCGCGAACGCGCCCACGAACGTCGTCGTCACCGACAAGTCGAAGGTCGAGCAGGTGCGCACGGCGCTTGCGAGCGCGCCCGGCGTGGCGGAGGTCGGCGGCGTCGAGCGCGGGCCGTCCGCCGTGAAGCTCGAGGCGACGCTCGAGCAGGACCCGTTCAGCACCGCCGGGTTCGACCTGATTCCCGGGATCCGCGATGCCGTGCACGGGGCGGCGGGTGACGGGGTGCTGGTCGGCGGCGCCACCGCGGAGGAGCACGACCTGCGCAAGTCCGCGGCGCGCGACAACCGCGTGATCGTGCCGATCGCCCTGTTCGTCGTGTTCCTGATCCTGATCGCGCTGTTGAGAGCGGTCGTGGCGCCGCTCGTGTTGATCGGGACGGTGGTCCTGTCCTACGCCGCGGCGCTCGGCATCTCGACGTTCTTCTTCGAGAACGTGTTCGGCTTCGCGGGCATCGACCCGGGGCTGCCGCTGTTCGCCTTCGTGTTCCTGGTGGCGCTCGGCATCGACTACAACATCTTCCTGATGGCGCGCGTGCGCGAGGAGACGCTCACGCACGGCACGCGCGACGGGACGATCCGCGGCCTGGCCGTGACGGGGGCGGTGATCACTTCCGCGGGGCTCGTGCTGGCCGGCACCTTCTCGGTGCTGGCGGTGCTGCCGCTCGTGACGCTCACCGAGATCGGGTTCACGATCGCGATCGGCGTGCTGATCGACACGTTCCTGGTCAGGTCGCTGCTGGTGCCCGCCCTGGTGCTGGAGATCGGCGATCGCGTGTGGTGGCCGTCGGCGCTGGCGCACACGGCCGGCCGCCGGCGCCGCGAGCGCGCGCCGGGAGAGCTCGCCTACGAGAGCGAGTAGCCCTCACAGACCCTTGGGGTGGCGCGCCACGTAGCCGCGGCTCGAGCGCACCTCTTCGCGCCACCGCGGGCCGCGCTCGCCGCGTCCCGAGGTGTCGAAGCGCAGCCCCGCGATCACGATGAAGGCGTGCCCGGGATTCGTGTAGACGGTCACCCAGCGGCCGCGTCCGCGAGAACCCCATCTCATCAGCCGGCCCGACGCCAGCGGGCGCCTCAGAAGCCCGGCGCCGTAAAGCGCGAAGCTCACCGAGCCCGAGCAGTCGTACCCGCGATCGTTCCAGGTGCGGTGGCCGCCGCCGTAGCGATAGGGCTTGCTGGTGATGCGGTTCGCGGCGTAGATCGCCGCCTTGACGGCCTCGGGCGCGGCTGCGGGCGGGATCGCCGTGCGTCCGTCGGGTGAGATCTGGGCCCTCGGACGCGGCGTGGTCCGAGGCGGCTCCCCGTCGGGTGCGTCGCTGTCGTCTGTGGTGGGCCAGTGCAGTCCGGCGCCGCCCGACCCTACGGCCGTCACCGCACCGGCGGGCTCGCTCCCGAGCGAGACTCCGATCAGGGCGAACAGGGCAAGGACGTACGTCGTGCGTTCGAGCGCGAGATCACGCAAAGCGGCAACTCCTTCGTCGGCCTACGGGGTTAGCTGACGGGCTGGCGCTAAAGGAGCCTGCGCCTCCACCGGAGTGGATTAGCCCCACGTACTCGGGTCCCCCGCTCCCCGCGCGGTGCACGGGGATTAGGCATTTGCGTTTTTACGAAGGCGGCAGTGTAGGCAAAGACGACGACGGCAGTTTCACTCGGCGGCCGGTCTGTGACCGATCTCACAAATCCACGTCCGGCGATGAGTCTCGCGGCGCGGGTCGGTCCTAGAGTGAGAACCCCCATGAGAAGGAGGGCCGAGATGGCAACTCTCGTCGTATCGCAGTTCGTATCGGTGGATGGCGTGTTCGAGGACCCGGGCGGGAGCGAGGGCTGGGACCGCGGGGGCTGGGCCTTCAAGTTCGACCGCGGCCCCGAGGGGGACAAGTTCAAGCTCGACGAGGTGATGGCGAGCGAGGCCCTGCTGCTGGGACGCAGGACCTTCGAGGGCTTCGCCGAGGCCTGGCCGTCGCGGACCGGCGAGTTCGCGGACAAGTTCAACGGCATGGCGAAGTACGTCGTCTCGACGACGCTCGGCGAGCCCGGGTGGAACAACTCGACGGTGATCAAGGGCGACGTGGCGGCCGAGGTCTCGCGGCTGAAGGAACGCCACGAGGGCGACATCCTGGTCAACGGCAGCGCGCAGCTCGTGCAGACGCTGGTGGACAACGACCTGGTCGACGAGTACCGGCTGATGGTCTTCCCCGTCGTGCTGGGCGACGGCAAGCGCCTCTTCATGAAGACCAGCGACTCGAACGCGCTGCGGCTCGTAGACTCGAAGCCGGCCGGCGAGACCCTGATCCTCACGTACCAGCCGGCGCCGAAGGAGGACTGACATGGGCGCAGCGCTCGTCGACATAACGATGTCCCTCGACGGCTTCGTCGCCGGGCCCGATCCGGGCCCGGACCAGCCGCTCGGCCGGGGCGGCGAACGCCTCCACGATTGGGCCTACGACCTCGCGACCTTCAAGGAGCGCCATGGCAGGACCGGCGGCACGAAGAACGCCGACGACGAGGTGCTGGCCGAGGCGCTCGGCAAGCCCGGCGCCGTCGTGATGGGCCGCGGGATGTTCGGCGGCGGGCCCGGTCCCTGGGGAGACGACCCGTGGGAAGGCTGGTGGGGGGACGATCCACCTTTCCGGGTGCCGGTGTTCGTCCTCACCCATCACGCCCGGGAGACGCTGACGAAGGACGGAGGCACCACGTTCACGTTCGTCACGGACGGCGTCGAGGCCGCCGTGGAGCAGGCCAAGGCTGCCGCCGGCGAGAAGGACGTGTCGGTGGGCGGCGGCGCCGACGTGATCCAGCAGTGCCTGAGCGCCGGGCTGGTCGATCAGATGCAGATCCACATCGCGCCGATCGTGCTCGGTGGCGGGATCCGCCTGTTCGATCGGCTCGACGACGTGGACATCGAGCTGGAGAAGACGAGAGTCATCGACTCGCCCGCGGTGACCCATCTCACGTTTCGCGTGGCCACCGGGTGACGGAGACCCGTATCGAGCTGACCCCGATCGCGACCGTCGAGTCGTCCTTGACCGACGCGGCATCGGCGCCCAAGCAGGGCCACGAGGGCGCGCCCGACGCATGGCTTGTGTTCGAGCCGGCGGTGCTCGAGGGTTTGGAGGGCATCCGTCCGGGCGCGCACGTGATCGTGCTCACCTGGCTCGACCGGGCGCGTCGCGACGTTCTGCGAGTGCACCCGCGCGACGATCCCGCCAACCCGATGCAGGGGGTGTTCAACACCCGCTCCGCCGACCGCCCCAACCCGATCGGCCTCCACCCGGTGGAGATCGTGTCGATCGAAGGCCGGCGAGTCCGTGTGAGCAGCCTCGAGGCGTTGGACGGGACGCCCGTCGTCGACGTGAAACCGGCGCTTTCCCGCACCTGGTCCCGCCGGTGAGGATGCCCGGAGTGGTACGGTGGGTATGCAGTTTTCACGTGCTCGCCGGGTCTGTCTCTCTTCCTTTCGCGCGCAGGACCTACCCAAGAGAGACAGAGGGACCTCGATGTCAGAACGGGACCGATCGGCGCAGACAGCCAAGCAGCGAAGCCACGCGCTGGAGCGTCTGAAGGAAGCGGTGTCGTCGCGCAGCCGCCCGCGTGACGAGCGCGACGAGGCGAAGGACGCGCCCGCCAAGTCATCCGTTTCCGTGAAGCGCGGCGCCGGTGACAAGAGAAAGCGTTGAGGAACTCGAGGCCGCGGCTCGCTATCGCCGCGAGCGGCTGGCGCTCTACCGGGCGAAGGCCTACGGCTCGTTGGATACGAGCGCCAAGCGCCTGAGACAGCTCGAACAGGAAAGCGAGCACGCCGACAGGCGTCTCGCCGCCGCCCGGCGCGAGCCGGTCAAGTCAAGGGAGGGAGCAGCATGAGTGAAGAGTACGAGGGCAACGAGGACTGGATGAAACGGGAGAAGGGGCGGATCGCATCGAAGGGCGCGATGGCCGCCGAGCGCGCGTCCGCCGGCCTGGGCACGAGCCACGACGACGCGGGCCTCGGAGGAATGCTCACGTCTCGCTCGAGCGTCTGGCCCAAGCCGCCGCCGAAGAGGGACTCGAAGACGAGCAAGTAGGACACGCAATTCGGCTGGCGCGACCGCGCCGGCGCGTGTACGCTCGAACGAGTCGCTCCCCCGCGACGCTCGACATGCCGCATCTCCCGCGGCCAGAACGGATTCGCAAAACCCCGGCCAGGAGGGCCCCCCATGCTCCTCGCACGCCCCGCTGCGCGCAACGTCTGCAAGCTTTTCGCCAGTGCGCTGATCGCGCTGGCCGCACAGCTCCTGCTTGCACCCACGGCGCCGGCGGTGACCCTGCCGCCGGGCTTCGAGCAGACCACGGCGATCTCCGGCCTGGTCGACCCCATGGACGTCGAGATCGCGCCGGGCGGCCAAGTCTTCGTCGCGGAGAAGAGCGGCCTGATCAAGTCGTTCCAGAGCCTCTCCGACACGACGCCGACGACCCTCGCCGACCTGCGCACGCAGGTCCACAACTTCTCCAGCCGCGGCCTGCTCGGGCTCGCTGTCGATCCGGGCTTCCCGGCCACGCCGTACATCTACATCTACTACACGCTCGACGCGCCGATCGGCGGCACCGCCCCGACGTGGGGAGTGGCCGGCCAGACCACCGACCAGTGCCCCGGCGACACCGACGAGGTGAACTGCGTCGTGTCCGCGCGGGTCTCGCGCCTGCGCGTCGCGGGTGAGCTGATGTCCGGGACCGAGCAGGTCCTGATCAACGACTGGTGTCAGCAGTTCCAGTTCCACACCGGCGGCGGCCTCGAGTTCGGCGCGGACGGGTACCTGTACGTGTCCGGCGGCGACGGCGCACGCTGGCAGATCTTCGACTACGGGCAGCTCGGCAACCCGATGAACCCCTGCGGCGATCCGCCCTCCGCGGTCGGCGGCCCGATGTCGCCCCCGACGGCGGAGGGCGGGCGCATGCGCGCGCAGGACCTGCGCACGAGCGGCGATCCGCTCGGGCTGGCGGGCTCGCTGATCCGGATCGACCCCGCCACCGGCGCGGGCGTGCCCGGGAATCCGATGTTCTCGAGCGCCGACGCGAACGAGCGGCGCATGATCGCGCACGGCTTCCGCAATCCCGCGCGGCTCGCGATCCGGCCGGGGACGTCGGACGTCTGGGTGGCCGACCGCGGCGGCGGCTACTGGGAGGAGCTCGACCGCGTGCAGGGCGGCGCCGACCCGGTGCGCAACTTCGGCTGGCCCTGCTACGAGGGTGGCATGGACGCGGACGGCATGCCCTACGCCCGCATCCGCCCGCGCAGCGACGACCAGGACCTGAACGTCTGCGAGAGCCTCTATGCGGAGGGCAACGCGACGTCAGCGCCGTACTGGGCCTACGATCACGAGAAGCCGGTCGTCGCAGGCGAGGCGTGCGATGTCGATCCGGTCAGCGGAAAGCCCGCGGGCAACCAGATCTCCGGCATCAACTTCTACCCGCAGACCGGCACCTTCCCCGCGCCGTACGCCAACGCGCTCTTCTTCGCCGACCGGCTGCGCAACTGCATGTACGCGATGCTCGCCGGGCCGGACGGCGTGCCGAGCCGTTCCCGGGTGGTCACCTTCGCGCAAGGCGCGCAGAGCGCGATCGACATCGAGGTCGCGCCGAACGGAGACCTGCTCTACGTGGATCAGACCGACGACGCGCTGCGCCGCATCACGTGGACCGGCAACGCGCCGAATCAGGCGCCGACCGCCGCCGTGAACGCCGACACGCTCACGGGCAACAGCCCCCTGACGGTCGACTTCAACTCCACGGGCACGAGCGATCCCGACGCCGGCGATCTGCTCACCTACCAGTGGGACATGGACGGCGACGGGGAGTTCGACGACGCCGCCGGCACGACGGCGACCCGCACCTTCCTCGAGGCCGGCACGTACACGGTCACGTTGCGCGTCACCGACATGTTCGGCGCAAGCGCCACCGACGCGATCACGATCTTCGCCGGCGGGCCCGCGCAGCCGACCACGCTCACGTTCTTCCCGCTCGCCGACGCGCGCGTCGACGAGGGAAGTCCCGACACGAACTTCGGCACGTCGACCCGCCTGCAGGCGACCGGCAGCGTGCCGCGACGTGAGAGCTACCTCCGCTTCCGCCCGGTCGGCATCAGCGGCCGCGTGATCAGCGCGAGCCTGCGACTGACCTCCACCACCGACGGCACCAAGGACGGCCCCGCGCTGTTCCGGGCCGGCGACTCCTGGGACGAGAGCGCGCTCACATGGTCGACCCGCCCCGCCCACGACGCGCAACCGGTCGCCGACGTCGGGGCGATTCCGCTCGGCACGACCGCCGAGTACGACGCACGGGCGCTCGTGACCGGGGACGGTGACGTCAACCTCGCCCTCGTGTCGACGTTCAACGACAACGTCGACTTCGGATCGAAGGAGTTCACCGATCCTGCGAAGCGGCCGCAGCTGGTGGTCACCTACGACGCCGCGACACAGGACACCGAGGTGCCGAGTGCGCCGTCGAACGTGACGGCCGACGCTCCGACACACGCCCGGGTGAACCTCTCCTGGGGCGCGGCCACCGACAATGTCGGCATCGCCGGATACGAGGTGCTGCGTGACGGTGAGACGATCGCGACGCTGCGGGCGGTGACGAGCTACGCGGACACCGGCGTCGACCCCGGGACACGTTACGAGTACACCGTGCGGGCCCTCGACCCGTCCGGCAACCGCTCGAGCGCGAGCGACCCAGCGACCGTGACCACGCCGGCGGCGCCCGACACGCAGGCGCCGACGGCGCCCGCCGGACTGGACGCGCAGGCGGCGAGCGCGCGGCGCGTGGACCTCTCCTGGGTCGCCGCGACCGATGACCGGGGCGTGACCAACTACGAGATCCTTCGTGACGGGCAGCTGCTCGCGACGACGGGCGACGTGACGAGCTATTCGGACACGACGGTCGCGGCCCAGACGACGTACGAGTACACCGTCCGGGCGCTCGACGCGGCGGCAAACCGGTCGGCGGCGAGCAACGCGGCACGCGTCACCACTCCGGCGGCGCCGACGTCGACCCTGACGTTCGCGCCGACCGCCGACGCAACGGTCGACCAGGCGAGCCAGTCCTCCAACTACGGCTCCTCCAACACCCTCCAGGTGCTGGGCGGCAACAAGCTCCGCGAGAGCTACCTGCGGTTCCAGCCGGCGGGCATCGGCGGACGCGTGCTGAGCGCGAAGCTGCGGCTCACCGCGACCGCGGACGGCACGACCGACGGTCCCGCGCTGTACAGCGCCGGTGGCGCCTGGACGGAGACCGGCCTCACCTGGGCCAACCGTCCGGCACGCGGCACGACGTCCGTCGCCGACGCCGGTGCGATCCCGGCCGGCACGGTCGCCGAGTACGACGTCCACACGCTGGTGAGCGGCAACGGCACGATCAACCTCGCTCTCGCCAACGTGGTGAAGGACAACGTCGACTTCGCCTCGCGCGAGCACTCCATCGCAACCGCGCGGCCGCAACTGCTCGTCACGTTCGAGAACGACAGCCCCGACACGCAGCCGCCTTCGGCGCCGGGCGGTCTCACCGCCCTGGCGGCCGGCCCGGATCGCGTCGACCTTTCGTGGAGCGCCGCAAGCGACGACGTCGGCGTGACCGGCTACGAGGTGCTGCGCGACGGCCTGAGCGATCGCCACGCTCGGGGCGGTGACCGGCTACGCCGACACCTCGGTCAGCCGCGGCACCCGCTACGAGTACGTGGTGAAGGCGATCGACGCGGCCGGGAACCGCTCCGCGGCGAGCAACACGGCGACGTCACGACGCCGGTGCCCGTGACGAGCACCACGGTCCGGTTCGACGTCGCCGCCGACGCGCACGTCGAGGAGGGCAGTCCCACCTCCAACTTCGGCAGATCGTCGAGGCTCGACGTGGTCGACGGCACAAGGCGCTCCGAGGGCTACCTGCGCTTCACGCTCGCCGGCATCACCGGCACCGTGCAGGCCGCGAAACTGCGGGTGTACACATTCAACGACGCGAGCAACAACGGTCCGGCCGTGTATGGAGCGGGAAGCGCCTGGGGCGAGTCGACCATCACGTGGGCAAACCGCCCGAGCCACCCAGCCGCACCCACCGCGAACGCGGGCGCGATCGCCGCGCGCAGCCTGGTCGAGTACGACGTGCTGCCCCTCGTGACCGGCAACGGCGAGGTGACGTTCGCCCTGGTGGGCGACTCCACCGACGCCGCGAACTTCTCCTCGAGAGAGAGCTCGGACGCGACCAAGCGGCCGCAGCTCGAAGTGACGTTCGCCGGCCCGTAGGCCGTATTCAGGCCGCTTCGACCCGCGCGGGAACGTGCTTGTGGTGGGGCGTGCCCGCGAGCCAGTCGCGGTCTTCGGAGGCGGTCAGCTCGTTCGGCGCGACTCCGTGGACCCGCTCGTTGCCGTCCTCGCCCGGATAGGCGAGGCCCAGCCCGTTGGGGAGCGTGACGTACCCGGGCTGCAGCGTGTCGGTGACCTCGACGACGGTCTCGACGCTTCCCCTCTTCGTGGTGAGGCGGGCGCGCCCGCCGTCGCCGATGCCGAGCCGCTCCGCGTCGCCGGGATGGATGCGCAGGGCGCCCTGCGCATCGGTCTTGCGCCACGCGGGATCGCGGTAGATCGTGTTCGCCGTGTGCGCGCGCCGCTCGCCGGCCGACAGCACGAACGGGAACTCGGCGTCGCGCACCTCGGGCTCGCCCCGAAGCCCGGCGAGCTCCTCGAGCAGCTCGGGGATCGAGAGCGTCACCTTGCGGTCCGGATTGGCGACGCGCTTCCAGGTCTCGTCGTAGTCGTCGAGCGTGAACACGAGCCCCGACTCGCGTTCCATGATCGCCTCGAACAGGGCTTCGCCGAGCGCGAGCCCCTCGCCCTCGAAACCGGCGCGGCGGACCGAGTCGGGCATCATCTGCGCGAGCCCGTGCGCCTGCAGCCACAGGAACGACGCGCTCGCAGCTCCCGCGGGCAGCGTGCGCCCGAGCGTCTCGTGCACGATCACGGGGAGGAGCCGGCGCAGCTCCGGGTCCTCCGCGACCAGGCCGAACAGCGTGGCGGCGAACTCCCCCCGGTCGCGCTCGGCGGCGGCCCGCAGCCCGTCGAGGTCGACGTCGTCGAGCGCTCCCGAGGCGCGCACGATGCGCGCGTGGATCTCGCCCTCGGGCAGCAGGCCGGCGGGCGCGTCGAGCACCGGCCGGCGAAGCTGGAAGACGTTGGACGGGAACTCGAAGCAGAAGAAGCTCGCCTCCCACTTCTCGAACTGGGACGGTGACGGCAGCACGTAGTCGGCCATCCGCGCGGTCTCGGTCATCGCGATGTCGAAGACCACGAGCAGGTCGAGCGCGGCGAGCGCCTCGCGCATGCGCTGCGAGTCTGCGAGCGAGTGCGCCGGGTTCGAGCTCTCCACGATCATCGCGCGCTGGCGCCGGGGGTGGTCGATGAGGATCTCGTCGGCGATCGCGTTGCCCGGGGTCAGGCCGATGATGATCCGCTCGCCGGTGACCGGCGTCTCGGTGTCGCGCGGGAAGTCGCCGCCGAGCCTTGCGATCCCGGTGTGGAGGTTCATGGCGCCGGGCTTCCCGAAGTTCCCGGTCACGAGGAAGATCAGCTTCTCGAGATAGGAGTTGAGCGTCGAGTGCGGCGCCTGCTGGATCCCGAGGTCCTCGAGGATCGACACGCTCGACGCCGCGGCGATGCGCCGCGCGACCGCGCGCACGAGGTCCTCCGCGACGCCTGCGCGGCGGCAGTGATCGGCGATCGGCACGCACTCGAGCTCGGCGAGCAGCGCCTCGCCGTCGCGTGCGCGCGAGGTCATGAACTCGGGGTCGAGCAGGTCCTCCTCGGCGAGCACCGCGAGCAGCGCGGCCAGGCAGAAGGCGTCCATCCCGGGGCGCACCTGCAGGTGGAAGTCGGCCATCGCGGCGGTCTTCGTGCGGCGCGGGTCGATCACGATCAACGCGCGGGCGGGGTCCTTCGCGATCTCCTTCAGGACCACGCGCGTGCGTGGGAAGCCGTGCGAGTGCCACGGGTTCTTCCCGACGAACATCGCGACCTCGGCGCGCTCGAAGTCGGGGGTGGTGTGGCAGCGCGGGCGCCCGAACAGCTGCCCGTCCACCCACGACTCGCCGGTCTTCTCCTGCGCGAGCGCGTTCGACATGTAGCGCACGCCGAAGGCCGCCCGCGTCGCGCCGGCGAAGGCGCCGCCGAGGTGGTTCGCCTGGCCGCCGCCGCCGTAGTAGAAGATCGTGTCCCCTCCGTGCTCGTCGCGGACCGCGCCGAGCCGCTCCGCGACCTCACGCACGGCGGTGTCCCAGTCGATCTCCTCGAACGTGCCGTCGGGCCGCCGCCGCAGCGGGGCCGCGAGGCGGTCACGGGCGTTCTGGTAGTGGTCGAGGCGCTGCGCCTTCTCGCACGCATAGCCGTGCGAGCGCGGCGATGCCTTGTCGCCGCGGATGCCGGCCAGGTGGCCGTCCTCGACCCTCACCTCGATGCCGCAGTTGAGACTGCACAGGATGCACGCCGTCTTCTGCCACGGGGAGGTCGTGGGCCGATCGGCGACGAGGGTCACGGCCGCGACCGTACACTATGACGAGCGTCATAGCAAGCGTTCAGGTCGCGGCGGGCACCAGGCAGAGGTCGGGGCGGTCCGGGTCGTTCAGGCCGCGCCGCAACGACACGAACGCGGACGCGCCCACGAGCAGCGGCAGCCAGAAGAGGATCACGCGGTAGGCGAGCACTGCCGCCGCCGTCACCGCGGCCGGCGTCCCGTAGACGACCAGCGTCCCGAACAGGCCTCCGTCGATCCCGCCGATCCCGCCCGGGATCGGAAGCAGGCCGCCGAGCTGACCGATCAGGTAGCCCATCAGCAGCACCGTGATCTCGGGCGAGTAGCCGAACGCCTTGAACGTCGCCCACAGCACGGCGTTGTCGAACGCCCAGTATCCGATCGACCCGGCGATCACCTGGCGGTCGCGCGAGCGCAGGATCTCGACGGCCTCGCCGGTCCCGCCGATCAGCGCCTTGCGCGCTCCCGCGATCCCGCGGCGCGCGCGTGACGCGTCCGGCGCGGGCGGCTCGCCCGGGCCGAGGCGCGGCACCAGCAGCACGACGCCGATCACGAGCATCGCGGCGGCGGCCGGCACCGCGGTCAGCCAGACCGACTTTTCCGGGCCGAACACGCCGATCGCCAGGAGCGTGCCGATCAGCGCGACGGCAACGAAGTTCACCGAGCTCTTGATCAGGAAGAAGGCGACCGAGCGCCGCGCGATCTTCTCCGCCGGCATGCCGCCCTCGTGCAGGATCCACGCGCCGAGCGCGAGGCCCCCGGCGCCGCTCGCGGGCACGATCGATCCCATCGCCAGCTCGGACCACCCGATCTCCCAGCTCGTGCGCCACGGCATGTGCCTGCAGAAGATCGGGCGGAACATCACCACGTAGGAGACGCCCGACATGAGCTCCAGTCCCAGGCCGAGGGCGATCCAGCCGGGCTGGGCCCCCGAGAGCTTGTCGCGCACCTCGCCCAGCCCCGGGGCCAGCACGACGACCAGCACCAGCACTCCGAGGGCCAGCACGACCTGCAGGGCGCGCCGCAGCAGCCGCCGCGTCTCGAACTCCCGCGGCATCGCGACGGGGCCGCCCTGGGCCAACGGCCGGGCCCGCAGCTGGAACCCCTCCTCTGCGCTCATCCCATCAGGAAAGCAGAGCGGTGCGGCGAGCCGGAGGAACCGCTGTGAAAAGAGGCGTCGGCGGGCCGTAGGTTCGCGCGGCTACGGCCCGCCGCCTCGAGTGCGCGAAAGCGCTCCCGAAGATGAAAGCGGCCTCAGGCCGCAGGTACGAGCTCCTTCACGCTCGACGTGACCTCCTGCCTCGCCGCCGAGCCATGCGTGGACGCGCTGCGCACCCGGTGGCGCACGTCGTGGCTCGGCGGCGAGCTCCACCTCAACCGCTGGAGGTCGGCCGCGGTCGGGTTCACCCAGAGCAGGCGGGGAGCCACTCCGGGCAGCTCGGCGGCAGGCACCTCGCGGGGGCCTCGCACCACGTCGAAGTCGGCTCGGGCCACGGCTCTGCAGGTCGCGTCGATGACCTCGTCGCTGGACCGGACGGCGATGGCTCCGTCCAGGGCCGGCACGAAGACGACGTCGTACCCGATGCCGGGCTCGAGCCGGTTCGCCAGATGGCGAGGGTAGGTGTCGTACCGCCTTTGCATGATGGAGGAGGCGCCGGGAGATGCGATCCGGACACCCAAGACGACGGTAACGGCAGGAGCGCCCGCGGTCATCAGGCTCCGGGGCGATCTTGTGCCTCCTACCGGGGGTGGAGGACGGCGGGTCTCTCCTACTCAGGTAGGAGGGGCGGCGCGGCCCTGCAGCCGCCCGGGCGTGACGACTCCCGACTCGTAGGCGACCACGACGGCCTGCGCGCGGTCGCGCAGCCCGAGCTTCATCAGCACGTTCCCGACGTGGGTCTTGACCGTCGTCTCCCCGATCACCAGCTCCTGCGCGATCTCCGCGTTCGAGAGGCCGCGCGCGACCAGCCGCAGGACCTCGAGCTCGCGCTCGGTGAGGGACTCCAGGTCGCCCGACTCCCGGCTCGGCTGCATGCGCGCGAACTGCTCGATCAGGCGGCGTGTCACGGACGGCGCGAGGAGCGCCTCACCCGCGGCGATCACCCGCACCGCGACCGCCAGCTCCTCGGGCGGAGCGTCCTTCAGCAGGAAGCCGCTGGCGCCGGCGCGCAGCGCCGCGTAGACGTACTCGTCTGCGTCGAAGGTCGTGACCACGAGTACCCGCGTCGCGGTACCGGGGCTGCGCGCGATCAACTCCGTCGCCTGGATCCCGTCCATCCTGGGCATTCGCAGGTCCAGCAGCGCGACTTCCGGCGCGAGCTTGCGGGCCAGGTCGACGGCCTCCTCGCCGTCGGCGGCTTCGCCGACGACCTCGATGTCGCCTTCGGCCTCGAGCATCATGCGGAAGCCCGACCGCACGAGCTGCTGGTCGTCCGCTATCAGGACCCGGATCGGCACGCTCTCACCCCCTGCCGTTGAGTGGCCTCACAACGGAAGCCGTGCCTGCACTCTAAATCCACCGTCGGCCCGGGGCGCCGCGCTCACCTCACCGCCGAGCAGCGACGCGCGCTCCCGCATCCCGATCAGGCCGTGACCGCCGTTCGACCGTGCCGTTCCGGCCCCGTCGCCGCTGTCCGTGCACTCGATCTCGAGCGCGCCGGGCGTATAGCGCAGCACCACCTCCGCGTCGACGGTGCCCGCATGCTTGAGGGTGTTGGTCAGAGCCTCCTGCACGATCCGGTATGCGGACACGCCGACCGCCACGGGCACACGGCGGCGCTCCCCCTCGACGTGCACGTCGACGCGCAGCCCCGCGGCCTCCATCTGCTCGATCAGCGTCGAGAGGTCGTCGAGACTCGGTTGCGGCGTCAGCATCTCGGCGGATCCGGGGTCGGGACGCAGCACGGAGACCATGCGTCTCATCTCGGCCATCGCGTCACGCCCCGTGCGCTCGATCGCCTCGAGTGCCGTAGCGGCCCGCTCGGGGTCGTCCTCGATCACGCGGCGTGCCGCCGTCGACTGAACCGTCATGACGCTCACGCTGTGGGCGATCACGTCGTGCAGCTCCCGTGCGAGCCGCTGACGTTCGATCGCCGCGGCTTCGAAGTGCTCTCGCTGCTCGAGCGCGAGCTGCGGCGACCCGGCGCTCCGACCTCACGACCGCGGCCTGGGCCGCGCGCAGCCGATCGGCGAACGTGCCCACGATCAGGCCGGCGGCGAAGTAGGTGACGCCCCGCGAGAAGTAGCCGAGCGCGCTCAACGTGATCTCGTTCCACACGATCACCCACGCGAGCGCGATTCCCGCCGCGATGGCCCCGCCGCGCCACCCGAACTCGAACGCGACCAGCACCACGGGGATCGTGTTCAGCGCCAGGACCGCGTCGGCGTTCGACTCGGTGGTCGTCCGCAGCGCGACGGTTCCGATGAAGACCGCCATCGCCGCCAACACGACGCGGCTGCGGCGGGCCGACCAGGTCATGGGCCTACAGTAGTGGCGCGCGCGGCGCGCTGTCAGGGCTCCGACTGCTTCGAGGAGCCGGAGTCTGCGATCGGCAGGAAGCGCTGCAGGCCCGCGATGTCGAGGACGCGCCGGACGTGTCCGGCCCCCTGGAGCAGCGAGAGGTCGAAGCCGTCCCGGCGAGACCGCATCCACAGGGCGATCAGGAAGCGCAGGCCCGAGGAATCGATGAAGTCGAGGTCGCGCAGGTCCACCAGCAACTCGCGCGTGCCGCCGGCAAGCGCCTGCTCCGCCGCACGCGTGAAGCTGTCTTCGCAGGCGACATCGAACTCTCCGGACAGGCGCAGCACCGCTGACACGCCGTCTCGCTCGACCCGGACGGTGAAGGGATGACCCGAATAGCTATGGACCGATGTCACGTGGCGCTCCAGCAGGCGGACAGAATGAGACAGTCCGCCGACGACCCGAGCCGAGCCACGGCGTCCCGACGCGACGATCTTAGCCGCCCTCCGGTCCGGAACGCAACGAGTGCACGGCGACCGCCGCCGTCTAGAGACGGGGCATACTGCGGTCGTGCCCGCCAAGCAGAAGCTCGACCGCTACCGTGCCAAGCGCGACTTCGGCCGCACGCCCGAGCCGAGTGGGGGAGACGCGGCCGGCGCGGCCGCGGGACGATTCGTGATCCAGGAGCACGACGCGACCCGGCTGCACTGGGACCTGCGCCTGGAGCGTGACGGGGTGCTCGTCTCGTGGGCGATCCCGAACGGCATCCCGATGTCACCGAAGGAGAACCGCAAGGCGGTGCATGTCGAGGACCATCCGATCGACTACATCGACTTCGAGGGAGTGATCCCCGAGGGCTACGGGGCCGGCACCGTGAAGCTCTGGGACACGGGCACCTACGACTGCGAGAAGTGGCAGCCGAAGAAGGTGATCGTCAACTTCCACGGCGAGAGGCTCTCGGGGCGCTACGCGCTGTTCGAGGCGGGGTCGCCGAAGGACTGGATGATCCACCGCATGGACCCTCCGGCCGACCCGGACAGGGAGCCGATGCCCGCGCACCTCGTGCCCATGCTGGCGAAGCTCGGGTCCCTGCCCGCGAACGAGGCCGGCTTCGGCTTCGAGGTGAAGTGGGACGGGATCCGTGCCCTCTCTTATTACGAGCCGGGCCGGTTCAGGATCGAGAGTCGCAACCTCAACGACATCACCGCGCAGTACCCCGAGCTGCGGCGGCTCGGGCGACAGCTGGGGTCGCGGGACGCGATCCTCGACGGGGAGATCGTCGCGCTCGACGACCGCGGCCGCCCCAGCTTCGAGCGTCTCCAGCAGCGCATGCACTTGACTCGCGACGCCGACATCAAGCGGCGCGTGAAGGAGGTGCCGGTTCAGTACCTCCTGTTCGACCTGCTCTACCTCGAGGGGCGCTCGACCATGGCGCGGCCCTACGAGGAGCGACGCGCGCTGCTCGAGTCGCTCGACCTCGAAGGCCCCGCCTGGCGGGTACCGCCGTATCACCGCGGTGAGGGAAGCGCCCTCCTGGAGGCAAGCGCGAAGCAGGGGCTCGAGGGCGTGGTCGCGAAGAAGCTCGACAGCGCATACTCGCCGGGCCGCCGCAGCTCCGCCTGGATCAAGGTCAAGAACAAGCAGCGCGCGCGCCTCGTGGTCGCCGGGCTGCTGCCGGAGAAGGAGCGCTCCGAACGCCTGGGCGCCCTGCTGGTCGGCTACTTCGACCCCGACGAGAAGCTGCGCTATGCCGGCCGCGTCGGCACGGGCTGGGACAGCAAGGAGCGCGCGCGCCTGGAGAAGCTTCTCGCCCCGCTCGCGCGTCAGCGCTCACCGTTCGAGGGCAAGCGCGGGCCGCGCGGTGCGAAATACGTGGAGCCGCGCCTCGTCGCCGAGATCGAGTTCACGGAGTGGACCAACGACGAGGTCCTGCGCCACCCCTCCTACAAGGGCCTCGTCGAAGACGAGCCGGAGTCGGTCGTGCTCGACCTCTCACGCGACGACAGCGCCGATGCCGTCGAGCAGTCGGTCGAGGACAGTGCCGAGCCGGGCGTGACACTCGGCCCGGTCAAGCAGCTCGGTCGCAAGGCGGTCGAGGTGACGGTCGAGGGAAGGCGCCTGCGGCTCACCAACCTCGACAAGGTCATGTATCCGGAGACCGGATTCACGAAGCGCGACCTGATCGACTACTTCGTGCGGATCGCCCCGGTGCTGTTGCCGCACCTGCACGACCGGCCGCTCACGCTGAAGCGCTATCCCGACGGCGTCGAGGGCCAGCACTTCTACGAGAAGCAGTGCCCCGCCCACCGGCCGGACTGGGTCGCGACCGAGCCGGTCTGGAGCCGGCACAACAAGCGCAACATCGACTTCTGCCTCGCCAACGACGTACCCACGCTCGTCTGGCTCGCCAACCTCGCGGACATCGAGCTGCACACGTCGCTCGCGTTCGCCCGCGCGGTCGAGCGGCCGACGATGATGGTGTTCGACCTCGATCCGGGGCCGCCGGCGGACATCGTCGCCTGCTGCCGCGTCGCCCTGTTGCTGCGTGACCTCTTCGAGCAGCTCGGGCCTGGAGTCGTTCGCCAAGACGTCCGGCTCCAAGGGCCTCCAGGTCTACGTGCCGCTGAACGTCCCGGTCACCTACGACGACACCAAGCCGTTCGCGCGGGCGGTCGCCGAGCTGCTCGAGAAGCAGCACCCGAAGCAGATCGTCTCGCGCATGACCAAGTCGCTGCGAGGCGGCAAGGTGCTGATCGACTGGAGCCAGAACGACGAGCACAAGACGACCGTCTGCGTGTACTCGCTGCGCGCGAAGCAGCGCCCGACGGTCTCGACGCCGGTGACCTGGGACGAGGTGGCCGCGACCTCGAAGCGCCGCCGGGGCACGCAGGCGCTCACCTTCGAGCACACGGACGTGCTCGAACGCGTCGAGCGCGACGGCGACCTCTTCGCTCCGGTGCTCGCGCTGCGGCAGGAGCTGCCACGGTTCGGCGGATCCTGACCGCCGCTACGATGCGCGGCAGAGACCTGCCCACCCTGAAGGAGTCCAAAGTGAAGATCGGCATCGCGCTCCGCAACGCGGACGCCCACACTCGTCTCTCGACGTATCTCAACGACCACCTCGGGGGCTCCTCGGGCGGCATCGAGCTCGCGCGGCGCCTGTTGAAGGCGAACGAGCAGACCGAGTACGCCCGTCCGCTGCGGCGCACCGCGAGGGAGATCGAGGAGGACATCGCATCCTTGCGGGACGTCATGGCCCGCATGGGCGTCGAGGAGGACCGCGTGAAGCAGGCGGGGGCCTGGGCGGCCGAGAAGGCCGGCCGGCTGAAGCTCAACGGGCAGCTGCTCGGCTATTCCCCCCTCAGCCGCCTGGTCGAGCTCGAGGGCCTGATGCTCGGCGTCACCGGCAAGCTCGCGCTGTGGGTCGTGCTGAACGAGCACTTCGCCGAGGACCCGAGGCTCGCGGGGGTCGACTTCCCGCAGCTGATCGCGCGCGCCAGGGACCAGCGCATCCGGCTGGAGCGCCTGCGCCGGCAGGTCGCCGCCGACGCTCTCACCTAGGGGCCGGGCTAGCCCTCCACGCCGGTGGCGTCGTGCGTCGCCCCGACGAGGTCCGAGGCACAGGAGATGATGAAGACCTACCTCGGCAACGGAGCGGACGAGCTGGAAGGCTTCGATTTCCTCAACATGGCCGAGGCTGGAGAGCTTGCCCACGTCGAGGACACCAAGCAGGCGACCCTCACGCTCGCGGAGCGCGAGGACCCGAACGAGCCCGCCTGAGGACGCCGCTTGAGGGTCGGATCGATCCCGCTGACGCCGATCTGGCGCGAGGGCCTGGTCGCCCTGGAGTTCGGCTCGCTCCTGGGCAGCGACATCTTCCGTGACCCGCCGCGCGCGCCGCAGTCGCTGCCGGTGATGCTGATCCCGGGCTTCCTCACAGGGGATGCGCACATGGGGACGCTTGCCGCGTGGCTGCGGCGCTGCGGTCATCGCACGTACACCTCGGGCATTCGCCTGAACGTCGACTGCTCCGAGGCCGCGATCGGCCGGCTCGAGGAACGCCTCGAGGCGTTCGTCCGCCGTGAGGGCGAGCCGGCGGCGCTGATCGGCCAGAGCCGCGGCGGCACCTTCGCGCGGGTGCTGGCCGTCCGGCGACCCGAGCTCGTGCATTCGATCGTGACGCTCGGCTCGCCGCATCTGGACCCGCTCGCCGTCCATCCGCTCGTGTGGGTGCAGGGTGCGACGCTGGCCGCGCTCTCGGCTCTGGGCGCCCCCGGCCTCGCGAGCCGGCACTGTCGCGCGGGGGCCTGTTGCGAGAGCTTCTGGGCGGACCTCGCCCAGCCGATGCGGGAGGGCACGAGATTCGTCTCGCTCTACTCCGAGACCGACGGCATCGTCGACTGGACCGCGTGCCTCGATCCACACGCCGTCTGCGCCGAGGTGCCTTCGACACACTGTGGAATGGGTGTCAACGCAGCCGTCTACGAGTTGCTCGACGTAGCCTTGCATCCGCGCCGCGCAAGGGTTTCGGCGACACGCAAGGCCGCGCGTCCCGGATGGCGCGCTGCCGCGGCCTGACACCGATCAAGAGCCCACCGCCCTCTGCCGATACCGGTATGAGTGTCACTGAGGGGCGACTCGGAAAAGGTCCTGATCATCGAGGACGACCGCCAGGCGCAGTCGCTGCTCGCGCGGACCCTGGAGGGCGGCGGCTACCGCTGGGACGTCGCCGTCGACGCGGCGACCGCGCGCCGGATGTGCGCCGCGCAGGAGTACGACGCGGTCCTGTGCGACGTCGACCTCCCGGACCAGTCGGGACTCGAGCTTGTGGAGGATGTGTTCCGCCGGTCCCCCGACACCGCGGCCGTGATGGTCACCGGGGTCGACGATCCCGCGGTCGCCGAACGCGCGATCGACATCGGTACCTACGGGTACATCCTCAAGCCGTTCAGCCCCACGGAGGTGCTGATCGGGCTGCGCGGGGCGCTCCAGCGCCGTCGGCTGGGCATCGAGAACCGCGCCCAGCGCGAGACCCTCGAGCAGATCGTGCGGGCGCGCACAGCCGCGCTCGAGCGCTCCGCCACGCGTCTCAAGCTCTCGCGCGAGGAAACGGTGAGGCGGCTCTCGCGCGCGGTCGAGTACCGCGACGAGGAGACCGGCGGCCACACCGAGCGGATGAGCGCATACGCCGCGCTGCTCGCGGGCAAGCTGGGCCTCGACGACGAGTCCATCAGGATCGCGAGCCCGATGCACGACGTCGGCAAGGTGGCACTGCCCGACCACATGATCCTGCGGCCCGGTTCGCTGACGCCCGAGGAGCGCGTCGAGATGGAGCGCCATACCGTGATCGGGTACCAGATCCTTTCCGGTTCGGGCAGCGCGCTGCTCGAGCTCGGCGCGTCGATCGCGCTCACGCATCACGAGAAGTGGGACGGGACGGGGTATCCGCGCGCGGCTGGTCGGCTCGGCGATCCCGATGGAGGGTCAGGTCGCGGCTGTCGCGGACGTGTTCGACGCGTTGACGAGCGACCGGCCGTACCGCAAGGCCTTCCGGCTGGAGCGCGCCGTGGAGATCATGAAGGAGGAGCGCGGCAAGCACTTCGACCCCCGGCTGGTCGACATCTTCTTCGAGAACATGGACCAGGTCGTGGCGATCCTCGATCGCGACGTCGCCTCGGTCCTCGCGCCTCCGCCGCCCGTTACGGTCGGGTAATCAGGCCTGGAAGAACTCGCGCCGGCCGCGCCCGCCCGCACCGAGGCGGTCGAACTCGAACCACACGCGCGTCTCGCCGGCCGTGTCGACGCCCCAGCGGTCAGTGAGCCGGTTCACCATGAAGAGGCCCCAACCCGAGACCTGTCCCGGCTGGGGATTGCTCGGAAGGTCGAATCCCACGCCGTCGTCGACGACCTCGACGCGGACCACCTCGTCGGATCCCCACACCTCGAGGCGGATCCCGGACGTACCCGTGTGTCGCAGGCTGTTCGTGACCAGCTCCGACACCAGCAGGCGGACGTCGTCGGAGATCTCGTGGTCGACATGGCCGCTCAGCCCCCGCAGCGCGAGACGCGCGCGACCCGGCGCCTCGCGGTCGGCCGTGAAGCTGCGGGTCAGGAGAGGGTCCAGGTCAGTGTGACCCGGACGTGGGCTGCGGGTCATCGCCGAACCGGCCTTTGGCTTGGGCGCGTGGCAGAGCATGCTGGGGCGGATGATCGGGTCTTAAGCGTGACTTACTTAGGTTTCCCGATGGCGGAGGCCGCGAAACCAAAGTGGCCGCGACCGCCGCGAATGCCGCCCGCTCAGGGACGCAAGCGGATGGTGGCGTGCAGCGTGGTGATGTTGCCGGCCCGGTCCCGGGCCGTGATCGTGACGCGGGCGCGCAGCCGCTTGCCCCTGCGCATCGCGCGTTTCAGCGCGCGCTTGTTCTTCTTCGAGAGCTTCGGCCGCAGCGTGGCCTGAACCCCGCCGGTGACCTTGCGGCGCGCCGGCCTGAAGTTGTAGATCCGGGCGAGCAGGCCGCCGACGTCGACCAGCGCCCGTGCCGTGATCGTGCCTGGCTCGCTCATGCGCGCCCGCACGCGGAGCTTGTCGATGTCCTGTCGGCGGGAGTAACGGAGCCGTGCGGTCGGGGGAGTCTCGTCTCCCCGGATCGCTCCACCGCCACCGCCACCGCCGCTCCCCCCAAGCCGGCAGTCGCCGGTCCCCGGTGCGACGACTCCCGCCGAAGCCCCGTTGCCGCCGGCGTCGATCGTGACCTGGACGATGTCGGAGAACTCGATGTCGGGACAGCCGGTGTGAACGTTGTCGTGGCCCGCGATGTGCACGAAGTAGGTCCCGGCTTCCAGGGGCGGCGTCGGGTCGGTCAGGTCCAGCGATGTCTGGGTCGTGCGAAGGGTGCCGAACCGGACCTGGCTCTCGGCGCCGTCCTCGGGCTTGCCCGGCCTGACGAGCTTCTGACGGAAGTATCCGTACACGTTCACGTCGGGGTACCTGGCGATCTCGAAGAACTGCGATCCCACGCCGGACGGCAGCGACCACGATGCGGTCACGAGGCCGCCGGAAGCCCCGGCGCTCTTCAGCGCGGGCGGGCTCGCGGCCGCGGGTGACGCCGGCCCGAGCACCGCAACCACCGCCGCCAGCGGCACGGTTGCGGCGACCATCCGCTTGAAGCTGTTCCTCCCCCTGGACCTCATCCCCGTCGGGCCATCGTAACAGCGGCCCACGGTCTAGCCGCCGGTTCCGTCGCCGGCGTTTCGGGTCTTCCTCGCGCGCTTCTTGAAGCCGGCCAGGCACCCCTGCTGGTAGGGCAGGACGAGGGAGGGGTTGCCCTGCTCGTAGAGCTCGGCGTACGCCCTCGCGACGTCCTCGGCCCTGGTGGCCTGGATGTTGTACTGCTGCGCGAGCTGGGCCGGGGTGTAGGCGCTGCACAGGTTCTTCCCCTGGGTGTAGAGGTCCTTGTGGAGCTTCTCGCGCTCGCGCCGGGGAGAGGTCCTCGATCGTCGTCGCGGTGCCCTTCTTGCCCGACGTGCGCTGATTGCGAGGCTCGTCGCGCTTGGCGGAGTCCTCGGCAGCGGAGCCTGAATTCGAGTTCGTCGCTCGGCTTGGACGCCCGGCCGCTGTCGCTCTTCGGCGGCTTCGCGCCGCCCGTGCCCGCGCCGGTCTGCGAGGACGGCATCCTTGTCGGCCGGCTGCGTCACGCCGGTCGCTCCCGTCGCCGCGGTCCGGGACGCGGAAGGCTTCGCGTCGTCGCCGCCGCACGACCCCAACGCCGCTGCAAGCGCCACGAGCAGCGCCGCCGTCGATTTGACCTTCAAGGCTCCCCCCGTTCCCTGTTCCGGCGGCCAGTTTCCCATAAAGACAGCGGGCGAGCCACCAATTCGGCTCGCCCTCATCCCGGAAAGACGAGCGCCGCCCGGGGGCGGCGCTCGCAATCCAATTGCTTCTCTACGACCCTGGACCTATTAGATCCCGTCGTGGTTCGTGATGTTGCCCGATTCGATCGGGGTCGTCGCGAACGGGGTCGTCGGGCACGTCGTCCCTGGCGGTGCCAGGAAGCCCGTGCTCGTGTCCTCGGGGTCGTTCGCCCCTTCACCGTTGTCGATCGCACGATCGAGGATCGTGAAGCCGGGCGGTGCCAGCCCCGTGCTCGAGTTGACGATCAGCAGCCGGGTCCAGACGCTGTTGCCGATCGCGTTGAGGCAGATGACGTCTCCGCTCAGATCGACGAGGTCCAGACCGAGAACGCCACCAGGGTAGATCCTGATGAACCAGTGACCGGAGGCCGGCACGCCGGGCCCAGTCGCGCTCTCGCTCTGGCCGTTCACGTGCACGTCGCACGGGAACGTCCCGAACGGCGTCGGGCAAAAGCCCTTGTGGCTTCCATTGCGGAAGTCCTTGTTGGGGCCCTGGCCGTTGGAGTGCGTGGCCGATGCCGTAGAAGGCACCAACACCGCCACCAAGGCGAACACCACAACCAGGCTTCCTACCAGTTTCCGCATACTTCCCCCTCCTTGCATTGATCAGCTGATCCTGCAGGCGCGACCCTCCCACAAACCGGACAACGAAGTCAAGTACGCGGACCGCGCGCCGACATCCCCGTCGGTGTCCGGGAAAGAGTCCCTGCTCAGGGGACGAAAAGGCCCGGCCGCAGGAACGTGCTCTCGTCCCCGTCGCCGCACGTCATGGGACAGCCTGCGTCGAAGCCGGTGCCGTTCGGCCCGGGGTCGAGCCCCACGACGTTGTTGAGTGCGTAGACACTCCGCTTGCCGTCGGCCAGCGCGCCGGGGATCAAGGTGTTGAGCCGTGTCGTGAGGTTGCAGGTGGCGCCGATGGTCGTCGAGCCGGTTGCAACGCAGGTCACGGGGACGCCAATGTCGATGTCCTCGACCGTTGCGGCGTCGATCGCCGGGCTGCCGTTGAGCTTGTCCGTGAGCCGGATCGTGGTCTTGACCAGGATCTTGCCGGTGAAGTCGGAGCCCGGGCCGCCGGGGCATGCGGCGTTGGTCACGCTGCACCTGATGTCGGTCATCGTGATGATGAGGTCGATGTCGGAGTCGTCGGGCGGGCCGGGGACACCGATCACGGAGCGGTATTTGATCCGCGTACCGGAGTTCGCCGCTGCGCCGTTGGCGTCGGGCGTCCCGACGGTCAGCATCGGCGATTCCTGAACCGGCGGGTCGCAGGAGCCGGAGGCGAGACTCGGGCCGTGGGTGCGGTTGGGACTCGTGCACTGCGTGTATGCGGGCACCAGCGACACCGTCGTGGGCGTGGCGCCCTTCGGGCGTGGGTATCCCGCGATCGGGGCCTCGCGCGAGTAGACGTCCTCTTGCCCGTCCGTGTCGCCGGCGATCAGCGACTCGGTCGTCTCGAAGAACACGCGCGTGCCGTCGAGTGACGAGCCGCGCCAGATCGCCAGGGCGTCGGCGTTGGGGGCCGTGGGCCCCGTCGAGATCAGCGTGGTCGCGCCCGCGTTGCGCTCATAGATGTCGAGCCAGGTGTTGTCGGTGTCCGCGCCGACCAGCTTCTCGTAGGTCTGGAAGAAGACGCGCGTGCCGTCCGCCGCGGCGCCCACGAAGGTGGCGGCGTGCGGGCCGGAGCCCCCGGCGGGGCCCTGCGAGACCAGGTTCGTCGCGCCGGCGAAGCGCTCGTAGACGTCCTGTGCACCGCCGTCGGTATCGAGGCCGGACAGCGCCTCGGTCGTCTGGAAGAAGACCCTGCCGCCCTCCTGCGAGATCGCGCCGAAGGCCGTGTTGTGCGAGCCGTTGCCGCCGGTCGATATCCAGTTGGTGGCTCCGCTCGACGTGTGCTCGTAGGTGTCGAGGCAGGGCAGGATGTACAGCGGCGGCACGGAGGTGTCGGGACATGAACCGTCGGTATCGCCGCTGACCAGCGCCTCGCGCGTGTCGAAGAAGACGCGGGTCCCGTCGAGCGATGCTCCGCCGAAGAACACCTGGTAGGGACCGTTGCCTCCGTTCGGGCCCACGGATATGTGGTTGGTCGTGGTGCCGTCGACACGTTCGTAGATGTCACGCACGGTGTCGGTGTCGGAGCCGAGAACGGCCTCGTTCGTGCTGTAGAAGACGCGGTTGCCCGTCAAGGAGGCGTCCTCGAAGAACGCCGGGAACGCGCCGTTGCCGGCCGAGATCTGCCTTGTGACGCCTCCCTCGCGCTCGTACACGTCGGTGGAGTTGTCGGTGTCGCCGGCGACCATCTGCTCCTGGGAGGTGAACCAGACCTTCGAGCCCTCGGGTGTCGACCCTGCGTAGTTCGCCTCGAAGAGCCCCGAGCCGCCGAGCGGCCCGGTCGAGATCAACGTGGTCGTCCCGTTGAACCGCTCGTAGACGTCCTTGCGGCTGGAGTCGGTGTCGCTCGCGACGAGCGGCTCGTAGCTGATGAAGAACACATGCAGCCCGTCCTGCGAGATCGCGCCGAAGAAGGCGTCCTGGGCTCCGTTGCCGCCGTTGGGCCCCGTCGAGACCACCGTCGTGACCCCGTTCGCGCGCTCGTACACGTCCCTGTTCGCGTCGGTGTCGCCGCTGACCAGGGACTCGTCGGTCTCGAAGAAGACCCGCGAGCCGTCCTTGGAGGCGTCGAAGAAGTCCGCGTTGAACGCGCCGTTCCCGCCCGCCGGCCCCGTGGAGATGAGGGTCGTCGTGGTGCCCGCGCGCTCGTAGATGTCGATGCTCGAGTCCGTGTCGGCGGACACGAGTTGCTCGTCGGTCGTGAAGAACGCCCGCGAGCCGTCGTCGGAGAAGCCCTCGACGTGTGACTGGAACGCGCCGTTGCCGCCGAGCGGCCCGGTCGAGAGCCAGCTCGTCACGCTGTGGCTCGCGTATGCATGCGCTGCCAGTCCCGCCATCGTCGCCACGACGATGGCCGCGACCACGCCAAACCGTCCCCTGCTGCCCAATGGAACCTCCAAAGCCCCCGGTTCAGGCCACGCCGAAGTGGCCCGCGGGCGATCGTACCAGCAATCCGGCGATCTTGATTCGCCTGATTTTCGGGTCGAGGGGCGCGATATGGGCCCTCCGCCCGGGGTAAAGCAGGCGCCGGGAAGGCCGATATCTACTGCATGGGATCGGGACGCTCCGCGGGCGGCGTCGACTTCGAGGAGGTCCGGGCGCGAGCCGAGAGCATCACCGCCGGGGTCCGGCTGATGCTCGTGCTCTCCGCTGCCGGCTGGCTCTACGTGGCCGCGACGTGGGACCGCCCGGACCGCCAGCTGATCGCGTCGTTGTTCGGGGTCGGGGCGATCGTCGCGCTGCTGTTCGTCCTGGTCCCGCACGAGCGCGTCGTGCGCAGCCGGTGGCGGGAGCCGTTCTTCCTGCTGTGGAGCTGTAGCCAGATCGCGCTGACCACGATGGTGGTCGCCGCCGACGGCGGGTCGACGAGCCCGCTCGCGCTGATGTTCTTCGTGCCGGTGGTCTTTGCCGCGCTGTCGTACCCGCTCGCCTCGGTGGTCGCGATCGGAGCGATCGACTACGTGGCCTACATCGCGGTGGGCGTGGCGGGCGAGCGTCCCGACCCCGAGTACGTCGGCTTCTTCGCCGTGTGCCTCGGCTGCACGGCAGCGCTGTGCGGATGGCACGCGCACAACCAGGATCGCCGCCGCGATGCGCTGGCGCGCGTCTCGCGCGCGGACCCGCTGACCGGCTGCCTCAATCGCCGCGGCTTCGAGGAGCGCTTCGACGCGGAGCTGAGCCGCGCGCTGCGCAACGGGCGCCCGTTCGGGCTGGTCAGCCTCGACCTCGACCACTTCAAGGACGTCAACGACACGCGCGGGCACGCGGCCGGGGACGAGCTCCTGCGCTGGGTCGTCGAGGTGATCGACGACACCGTCAGGCCGATGGACACCCTGGGGCGGTTGGGCGGGGACGAGTTCGCCGTGATCGTGCCCGGCGCCGGGCCCGACGACGCGGCCAGGATCGCCGGCCGCCTCCGGACGGCGCTGGCCGCGCGCGCGCCGACCTCGGTCGGCGTCGCGTGCTTCCCGACCGACGGCGCCGACCGCGACGAGCTCCAGCGCTCTGCGGACATGAAGCTCTACGCGGGCAAGCGCGACCGCGAGGCGCCGCTCAAGATGACCGCGCGGGAGCTGAGCTGGGCGACCGCGCTGGCGCGCGCCGTCGACGAGCGGATGGCCGTCCAGCACGAGCACTCGTGGAAGGTCGCGGAGCTGTGCGTCGCGATCGCGAAGTCCCTGCAATGGCCGCGCCGCGACCTCGAGCTGCTCCAGATGGCGGCGATCCTCCACGACGTCGGCAAGGTGTCGATTCCCGACCACATCCTGCGCAAGCAGCAGCCGCTCACGGACAGCGACTGGGACGCGATCCGCCAGAGCCCCGAACGCGGCGCGGAGATGGTGTCCCGGATCCAGGGGCTCGAGACGATCGTGCCCTGGGTCCGCCACGCGCTCGAGCGCTTCGACGGCTCGGGCTACCCGGACGGGCTGAGCGGTGAGGCGATACCGCTCGCCTGCCGCATCCTGCACGTGGCGGACGCCTTCGACGCGATCACGAGCGGGCGGCCCTACCGCGATCCGCTCGGGGAGGCCGAGGCGCTCGAGGAGCTGCGCCGCAACGCCGGCACGCAGTTCGACCCGGCGTGCGTACGCGCGCTCGAGCAGCACCTCGCGCCACCGCCACGCCGGTCTCCTCGGCATGAAATGAGACCGGGCGGCTTGCGCCGCCCGGTCTCGTCCTTCAGGTGCGTCTGGGAACTGCCTAGGGCCCGTAGACCTGCGAGCAGAACGTGGTCGGCACGTTCTGGTCCGCGATCACCGCGCCGCTGGCGTCGCGCGAGGACACGGTGGCCGTGTCCGCGGCGGCGTTGACCTCGACATTTCCGTACGAGTACTTGTCGAGGTGGCGACAGTCGATGTTCCCCAGGTTCAGGGTCACGTTGAACACGAACAGACCCAGCGGGCCGGCTACCGCGAGCACCTCGTTCTGGAAGGTGTTCGTGGCGATCGGACCGGTGATGGTCTCGTTCGCGATCGTCGTCGGGTCCGTGAACTTGTCGATGTAGACCTGGTTCTGCAGCGTCCCGTGGTTGTCCGTCGTCAGCATCGAGACGTTGTCGATCCCGTTGTTCCGGATGAAGTTCAGCATCTCGGAACGCTCGGCGCCGTAGCCCTCCCAGCGGTCGTACGGGAGCGCCCACCACTGCTGCCAGGCGAGCTCGCTGATGATGATCTTGTGCGTCGCGGTGGAGCTCAAGAGGTCATTCTTGAGCGCCTGCTTCTGCACGGGCCCCAGCATGGTGCGGCTGGGGTTGTTGATCGCCGCGAGACAACCGGCAGGCGGTGACGGCGACAGGAACAGGCTGAACGGGAACGACGCCCGCACTGCGGGCGGAAGCGTCGGTCCCAGGTCGCCACCACAAACGGCGGCAACATCAGCACTGCGGCAGGACCGCTGGTCCGTGATGAACAGCTCGATCTCGCTACCCCACTTGACGGTGCGGTAGAGGGGGTCGCCGGCGCACGACGGGTCGTGCGGCAGCCCTGTCTCACGGATCGGGTTGTTCTCGACGAACGCCTGCCGTCCGGCCGCGTAGCGGGCCGGGTCGACGGTCTGACCGGCGTAGTCGTTCACGACCTCGTGGTCATCCATCAGCGGATACGTCGAGGTCGACTTGAGCAGGTCCGTCAGGTTCGAGTACGTCCGTTGCAGCCTGTAGTCGCTGCGGTAGTCGGCCAGCGTCGTGGCCGGGCCACCCGGACGGAAGCTCGAGTCCGAGTAGATCGTGTCGCCCAGGTAGACGAAGAAGTCGGCGTTCTCGTTCTGTGCGGCAGTCAGGGTCTCGAAGTTGTTGAACGGGTTGACCCCGCCAACCTTCTGCACATCCGAGTCGCCGGTCCACGTGAACTTCACGTCGGCCGAGGAATTCGCGGCGGGCGCGGTCTTGAACGTGCCCACGGGTGCGAGGTCCTCGTCCTTCTTGAACCGGTACCAGTACTGCGTGTTCGGGGCGAGTCCGCCCTGGTCGATCTTGACCGTGTAGTCACGTGCGGCGGACGTCTTGAACTTGCTGATGAAGGCCTTCGGCCCGCTCAGCGAGGCGTTAGTCCAGCCCTCGACCTTGATGTTGGTGGCCGTGTCCACCCGCGTCCACAGAACTGCTCGCGTGGACGTGACGTCGCCGCTCGCGACGCCGTCGGGGAACGTGACCGCCCCGGCCTGAGCCGGCACGACCAGCGCAGCAAGCGTAAGCGCCAGCATCGCTGGAATCCACAACCTCTTCACGTGTAACCCTCCGTAAGTAGAACCTGAAACCGCGCTCCCGACGCGGCCCCCCAGAAAGCGCAGACCAGTTGGCGGTCTTGCGCTAGGGTTGCGACCCTAACAGGAAAAGGCGAAGCCGTGTTGGGGTTTTCCTGACTTCGGATTCATTAGTGACCGTCCCGTGCGGCGGCTCTACTTTGGGGGAAAAGTGAAGAGGTTGAAGGCCGGGGCGCTGGCCGCCGCGGCGCTCTGCGGGCTCCTCGTCTGCGCGCCCGCGTGGGGCAACCACAACACCACGACGCTGGTCTCGACCGGCCCGAACGGGGGCAACGGCGCGATCAGCAGCCAGTACCGCGGCGCGTCCGCCGACGGAACGCGCGTGTTCTTCCAGAGCAACGAGCAGCTCGTGGCGGCCGACACCGACACGCGCATGGACATCTACGAGCGCAGCGGCGGCGCGACGACCCTGCTCACCACCGGGCCGAACGGCGGCAACGGCAACTTCAACGCGTCCTTCAGCGCCGCCTCGGCCGACGGCTCCCGCGTCTTCTTCCGCACCTCCGAGAGCCTCGTCGCGGCCGACACCGACACCGCCCAGGACCTGTACGAGCGCGCGAGCGGCACCACCACGCTGATGTCCAACGGGCCTGCCGGGAGCGGCCCGTCGGTGGTCATCTTCGACGCGATCTCTACGAATGGATCGTCCGTCCTCTTCGACACCTACGACTCGCTCGTGGCATCGGACACCGACACCTCCCGGGACGTGTACCGCCGCTCGGGCGGCACGACCACCCTCGTCACGGTGGGCGGCCCCGACGGCGACGCCACCTACGCCGGCGCATCGACCGACCTCTCGCGGGTCTTCTTCCACTCCGACTTCTCCTTTGCCGCATCCGACTTCGACACCATGCAGGACGTCTACGAGAGCAGCGGCGGGACCGTGACGCATCTCTCGATCGGGCCGGCGGGCGGCAACGGCAACCTCGACTTCGACTACGACGCGTTCTTCGACGGCGCCTCGACGGACGGGTCGAAGGTCTGGCTGCACACCGACGAGGTGCTGGTCGGCTCCGACACCGACGCGGCGAACGACGTGTACGAGCGCTCGGGCGCGTCGATCGCGGTCGTGTCCACCGGGCCCACCGGCGGGAACGCGGAGTCGAGCGCGTTCTTCATCGGCGCATCCACGGACGGCTCGCGCGTCTTCTTCGACACCCTCGAGCCGCTCACCGCGGGCGACACCGACTCCTCGACGGACATCTACGAGCGGGCCGGGGGCGTGACGACCCTGATCTCGACCGGCCCGGCCGGGGGCAACGGCGCCTACTTCGCGGCCTTCCAGCGCGCGACGCCTGACGGGACCAAGGTCTTCTTCCACACGAACGAGTCGCTCGTCGCCTCCGACACCGACGGGGCGCAGGACGTCTACCAGCGCGCGGGGGGAACCACCACTCTGATCTCGACCGGCCCGCTCGACGCCAACGCTCCGGAGCCGGCGATCTTCAGGGGCGCATCGCAGGACGGCTCACGCGTCTTCTTCGACACGCCCGAGAACCTCGTCGCCCACGCGACCGGCATCTATCCGGACATCTACGAGCGCGAGGGCGACGTCACCACGTTCATCTCGACCGGGCCGGTGGGCGGCAACGGCGACTTCTTCGCCTTCTTCGGGGGAGTGTCCACGGACGGCTCGCGCGTGTTCTACGAAACCGACGAGGCGCTCGTGGCCGGCGACACCGACACGTCGCAGGACGTGTATGAGGCGTCGGTCACGAACTACGGGGGCTACCCGCGGCCCAAGGGCGCGACACCCGTGACCGTCTCGCTGGTGCCGGCCTACTCCGAGTGCACGAGCCCCAACCGCACGCACGGGCCGGGACTCGCCTTCCCGTCGTGCAACCCGCCCGCGCAGAACTCGCCTTATCTCACGGTTGGCTCCCCGGACGCGAACGGCAACGCGGCGAACTCGGCCGGGTCCGTGAAGATCATCGCCCTGGTCGGTGTCCCGTCGACGCCTGCCGACGAGGCCGACGTGCGGTTCGTGATCTCGATCAACGACGTGCGCAGCCGCGCCGACCTCTCCGACTACACCGGTCAGCTCCAGCTCGACGCGACGCTGCGGGCGACGGACAGGCTCAACGGGTCCGCTCCGGTCGACACCGGTACGGTCGCCGACATGCCGTTCCCGGTGACCGTCCCGTGCACGCCCACCGCCAACACCGCGATCGGGTCCTCGTGCGCGGTCACGACCACCGCGGACGCCGTCGTGCCCGGCAGCGTGCGCGAGAGCAAGCGCTCGGTCTGGCAGCTCGGACGCGTCGCGCTGCTCGACGGCGGGGCGGACGGGCTCGCGTCCACGGCGGACAACAGCACGTTTGCAGTGCAGGGCGTGTTCGTTCCCTAGCCGCCGCTTGCCCAGGACCGTGGCCGCCAGGCCGTGGATGCCCGTCGGAGCGCGCCGTTATATGTAGAGGGGTGTGGATCCGCAATACGAGCCGCCACCCTGATGACGAGGTGCGCGAGTGCGTCGAGTTCGCCGTTCGCGACGTCGACATGCGCCGCGTGTGCGTGAACGTCAAGAACGGGGCGCTCGGCGGCGCGGCGTACAACGGGGTGCCCGAGATCAGCAACGCACCCCGCGGGGCGCGATATCTCGTGACGCTGAGGCTCGGCCGAGGGGGCGAGCGGTGGCCGCTGGGCCCGGTCAACTACCACTTCAAGGCCCCGCGCGAAACGGGGCCGCGGAACCGGTTCCCCTTCTTCATCTGCCGCGACTGGCGCGAGTGGCTCGTGAAGCTGGCCGCCCACGAGGCCCATCACATCGCACAGTTCAGGGCCAAGGGAACCTGCAGCGAGCTCGCATGTGAGCGAGTCGCGCTCGAGCGCCTGCACGCGTGGCGGGCATTGCCGGCGTCCGGCACCGGGGAGCAGCTGGTCCTGCCGGGTCTCGATTCGGGTTCGGCTATTACTCTGCGGAGTAACGCTGAACCGCCGTTCAGTCGTCGCGATTGGGCCGCGTAGCACGTACCAACCGGCACGTAGCTGTACAGCGTGGACAAACGGCACGTCGATGTTCTGCCATCTGATAGGCGCATGTCTCAGATCGCGATGCTAGTTTCGTGGACGTCAACCTGGGGGCGAACCGAGGTAACACTCTGGTCAAACCCGAGCAGGGATGCTCATGAGCATTTCCCCTTTTCGCAAGGGGAGGGAGGCGTTATATGTCCATCAGGAAGAGGATGGTGCTTCCGGCAGCGGTAGCTGCCGCGGCACTGGTGATGATGGTGGTGGCCTCGATGGCCAGCGCCACGCACCCTCGTCCCAAGGGCGCCACGCCACTGCGCGTGTCGCTCGTGCCCGCGTTCAACGCATGCGCGGCTCCGAACCGGACCCACGGGCCGCCGCTGGCGTTCCCGTCGTGTAACCCGCCGGTTCAGTCGTCCAGTGCCGTGACGATCGGCTCGCCCGACTTCAACGGTGCCGCGGCGAACGGCGAAGGGTTCGTTTCACTGGCAGTCAAGGTCGGTGTCCCGGGTCCGCCCGAGGACTCCGACGTGAACATCAAGGCGTCCATCGCCGACGTGCGCTGCAAGGCCGGCACGACCGCATGTGGTGCAGCTAACGCTGCCGACGGTGCGGACTACACCGGTGAGGTGCAGGGCAACGCGACGATCCGGATCACGGACCACTGGAACGCGGTCGCCGCGGGCGGTGGGCCTGACCCGGCCACGGTCCTCGACATCCCGTTCCCCGTTGCCGCGACGTGCGCTGCAACGGCCAGCACTGCGATCGGTGGCCTCTGCACGGCGACCACGTCGGCAAACGCCACGGTTCCGGGAGCAGTGAAGGACGGCAAGCGGGCAGTCATCGAGGTCGGCCAGATCACCATCACCGATGGTGGTCCTGACGGCGTCAACGGCACCGCGCCGAACACCCTCTTCGAGATCCAGGGAATCTTCATTCCTTAGTTCTTCGAGGATTCGTACCCTCCGGGGTACCGCGAGAGAGGCCGGGAGCGCACTTCTCCCGGCCTTTCTCCGTTCTGGGGCCGGGTTGCCGGGCGCGAAAAGCCGGAATCGGCCCCCCTGGTGGACGCGCGCCTCAAACTCGGACATGCGTCCGCGGATGTCGATCTTCCTGCTGGGACCCCGTTGACTCGGTAGATACTGGCCTTGGAGATCGTTGCGGTGCTCCTCCCGCGACGGCTCCGCTCAGGGAAACGGCACGGAAGCCATGCACACCTCCACGCCCGCGCTAGCGGACTCCCGACGACCCCACGCCGGGACGCTCTCGCACGCCTCGCTCATCCACCAGAGCGACGACCGCCTGGTCGCTCTCGCACGGTCGGGCTCCGAGCGTGCGTGGTCGGAGATCACGCGGCGCTACGGTCGCCAGCTGCGCACCTACTGCACGCGGTTCGTGGGTGTGAGTCGCGCCGAGGACGCGGTCCAGCAGACCTTCCTGCAGGCCTTCCTGGCGCTGCGCGACGGCGCCGAGCGCGAGATCGCGCTGCGCGCGTGGCTCTACCGGATCGCTCACAACTGCTCGATCGACCTGCTGCGCAAGGGCTCGCCCGACTACGACCAGCTCGACCTCGAGTACGACGGCGTGGCGCAGCCTCCGATGCTGTTCGAGCAGCGCGAGGAGGTCCGCCGGCTCGTCGCCCGCATGCGCGACCTGCCGGACGCGCAACGTCAGGCGCTCGCGCTGCGCGAGCTCGAAGGCCGCAGCTACGAGGAGATCTCGGCACAGCTCGGGCATTCGGGCTCCGGCGTGCGTCAGCTGATCTTCCGCGCGCGCACGACGCTTCGCAACGGCGTGGCCGGGTTCATCCCCTTCGGACTGCTGAAGGGGAGGCTCTCGCAGACCTCGGCCTACGACCTGCACCACGTGGCGACCGCAGCGGCCGTCCCGGCATCGTCGGGGAACGGGATCGAGACCGTCGGCGCCGCGACGCTCGCCGTGGTCGCGGTCCTCGGCGGCGGGTTCGCCGCGACCGACGGTCGCTCCCGGGCCGCGAAGCCGCGGTCAGCGGAGCAGGCGGTCGCCGCTTCTCCGTCGGTCCAGGTCGCGGGCCCCGCCGTCCGCTCGGCCCCGCCCGCGGCGGACATGCGTGCTCCCACCGGCGGCGCGCTGTCGGTGCGTCTCCAGGGCGGGAAGGCCCCCGCCGCCGATCCGAGCGCGCCGGTCGCGGCCGCGCCCGAGGCGCCGGTCGCTGCTCCCGTCGCGCCTCCCGCGCCGCAGCCCACGATCGTCGAGAGCACGGAGGTGACACCCGCTCCCGCGTTGTCCCCGGCGCCCTCATCCGATGCGCAGGTCGGCGTCCGTCAGCAGTCGAGAGCGCCGAGCGGAGGCCCGGGGTCCGGCCCGGCCGCTGCCCCCGTCGGGGACGGCCCCGGCGGGACCGCTCCCGCAACCGGCCCCGGCCCGGCACCATCCGAGGACCGGGGGAAGCCCTTCCCCGCACCGCCGGCGGCCAAGGTTCAGTCGCCGAAGACCCAGGCACCGAAGCCGCAGGCACGGAAGCCGCAGCAGCCGAAGCCGCAGCAGCCGAAGGTGTCCGCGCCCAAGGCCGTACCTGGCAAGACCGCGCCCCTGAGGCCTCCCGCGCCCAACGCGCGGAAGCCGGCGCGCAAGAGCGAGCGCGGATGAGCGACGCGCGGCGACCGCGCACGTGCGTCCTGGCCGCGTTTGCGACCGTGTTCGCGGCCGCGGTGTGCGCGACGGCCTTCGCGGCGTCGCCCTCCGCCCAGGCTGCAACGGTCTGCGCGCACAAGGCGCCGACCAGGCTCAGCTTCGAGCGCAGGGTGGGCAAGCGCCACGGGCGTTTGTCCTGGCATGCCCCGCGTCCGGTCAACGGGCGCTTCCGGGTGTTTCGCAACGGGGCGGTCGTGGGGCAGACGCTTGGCCGTTCGATGAAGGTCACGGTGCGCGCCGGTCGCCAGTACCTCTTCACCGTGCGGCCCGTGAACGCCTCGGGCAGCGTGTCCGAGTGCGTGGGCGAGCTCAGCCGGTCCTTGCGCTGGTTTCCCCCGTTCCCCGTGCGGAACCTCTCGGTCAAACGGGTGCGCAAGCTGCGTGCGACCCTCTCGTGGTCGCGGGTGAGACGCGGCGACGGCCGGCTGGCCGGCTACCGCGTGTACCGCGACGGGCGCGTCTACCGCCAGGTGAAGCCGCGGCGCCGGTCGATGAGCGTGGCGGTCAGCCCCGGCCTCCACGTGTTCCGGGTCATCGCCGCTGACACACACGGCAACATGGGCCGTCCGAGCCGCACCGTGCGGGTGCGCGTGCGCCATCGCGCCCCCGGCATTCCCGGCCGCCTGCGAACAGGCCGCGTGACGGACACGAGCGTCGAGCTGGGTTGGGGTAGGGCCGTCAGGCGCAGCTCGCGCATCGTCGGTTACAGGATCTTCCGCGACGGCCAGCCCATCGGCCAGGTCAACCAGCTGACCGCGGACATCGGGAACCTCGCGCCGGTGACCGGGTACCGGTTCTCCGTCGCGGCCGTCGACAGGTGGGGCTATCTCGGGCCGCAGGTCGCCGTGCAGGCGAACACCGGGATGCCGCCCCCGACCGTGGGCAAGCTGCACACGTTCCTGCTCGCCACCACTGACGAGAGCTTCCTGGACCTCCAGCGCCACTATCGCCAGATCGGCACGGTGTACCCGACCTACTTCGACTGTCGCCGCAGCGACGCCGGGATCATCGGCAAGGACGACCCGCTCGTGACGCGCTGGGCGCAGCTGCGGAAGATCATCGTGATGCCGCGCTTCAACTGCCAGCACGGTCCCACGCTGAACAAGATGCTGCGCAACCCTGGCGTGAGGGAGGCGACCCTCACCAACCTCGTGGGGCTCGTGCAGCAATACGGCTACGACGGGATCAACCTCGACTTCGAGGCCGGCTTCGAGTCCGACCGCGACGTGCTCACGAGCTTCGTGGCGGAGCTCGGCCGGCGGCTGCACGCGCTCGGCAAGCGCCTGACGGTGGAGGTGTCGGCGAAGTTCTACGGCTCGCAGACCGGGCGCTCCGCCTTCTATGACTATCCAGCACTCGGCAAGGTCGCGGACACGGTCTTCGTGATGGCCTGGGGCTGGCACTGGACCACGTCCGGGCCGGGCCCGTCGGACGAGATCGCAAACGTGCTGAAGGTCGCGAACTACACGGCCACGATGCCGAACAAGGATCGCTACGTGCTCGGCATGCCGTTGTATGCGCACGACTGGCCCAATGGCGGCGGCCCCTCGAATCTCTCCACTCCACGCGAGTACGGCGAGGCGATGGAGATCGCCGCGCGGCACGGCGTGAAGCCACAGTTCGACGCCGATTCGTACACGTGGACGTTCGACTACGTGGAGGGCGGCGTGCCACACGAGGTGTGGTTCGGCGACGCGATGACCGTGTCCCGCCGCATCAAGGTCGCCAAGGTGCGCGGGCTCGGTGTGGGGTTCTGGCGGCTCGGCCGCGAGGACCAACGAATCTGGGATGACCCCCAGATCGCGCCCGGCACGTAGCGTCGCAGCACGATCCGCGCTCGGCAGCCGGTAGTCGGTAGTCGGTAGTCGGCCGACCGCCGCCTCCTCGATTTCAAACCTCGACGGACACTCGTACGAGTGAGCCTGCGTCCGTCCAGCCGTTGACCCCACATAGCCATGGGAAGCGGTTCAGTCACGACACCAGATGCTCTTGCGCCCGGCGCGCGGCCCGAGGAGGTCGTCCGCACCGGAGCGGCGACTCGCACGGTCGCGGTGCTGGGCCTCGGGTATGTCGGGTTGCCGACGGGTATCGGGCTGGCCGCCGGGGGAGTGAAGGTGACCGGGGTCGACGTGAGCGAGCGGCGGCTGCAGGACATCCGTGAGGGCAGCGTGGACCTCGCGGCGGGTGAGAGGGAGTCCCTGCAGTCGGCGCTGGAGCTGAACGAGCTCCAGCTCACGTCGAGCCCCGGCGCACTCGAGGCTGCCGACGCCGTCCTGATCTGCGTGCCGACTCCGGTCGACGAGCGCCAGCAGCCGGACCTGCGCATGCTGCGCGCCGCGTGCGAGACGGTCGTCAGGCACGCGCGTCGCGACCAGGTGATCGTCCTGACGAGCACGACATACGTCGGGAGCACGCGCGAGCTGCTGGTGCAGCCGCTGCTCGACCGGGGCCTGCGCCCGGGTCGCGAGGTGTCGGTCGCGTTCTCTCCGGAGCGCATCGACCCCGGCAACGGTCGCTGGGACCAGCGCGACGTCCCGCGCGTCGTCGGCGGCGTGACCGAGCGCTGCGCGCGCGCCGCGATCGAGATCGTCGGCACCGTGTCCGCGGGCGTGCACGTCGTGTCCTCGTGCGAGGCGGCCGAGATGACGAAGCTCTACGAGAACACCTTCCGCGCGGTGAACATCGCGTGGGCGAACGAGATGGCGGGCGCCAGCCGCGCGTTCGGGCTCGACCCGATCGAGATCACGCGCGCCGCGGCGACCAAGCCCTACGGGTTCATGCCCTTCTGGCCCGGCGCCGGCGTCGGCGGGCACTGCATCCCGTGCGACCCGCACTACCTGCTTGCAGGGACTGCGCGAGGTGCGGACGGACGCCCCGCTCACGCGGCGCGCCATGAAGGCGATCGAGTCGCGGCCGCATGTCGTCGCCGAGCGCGCCGTCGAGCTGTTGGAGCAGGTGGGAGTGGTACCGGCCGAGGGGCGCGTCCTGGTGGTGGGCGCGTCCTACAAGCCGGGCGTGCGCGACATGCGCGAGTCCCCGGCGGTGCGGATCATGCGCGCGCTCGCACGGGAGGGCGTGAGCGTCGCCTACCACGACCCGCTCGTGCGCTCTTTCGAGTCCACGGACAGCCTCGCGATGCTGTCCGTCGCGCGACCCCACGCGTCCGACTACGACGTCGCGGTGCTGGTCACCCTCCACGACGGCTTCGACTACTCGTGGCTCGGTGAGTTCGAGCAGGTGCTCGACTGCACCTACCGCACTCCGCTCGGCCTCCAGAGGTCCCTGATCTGATGGCGAATATCTCCTCGCCGGCGGAGATCGGCGAGGCCGAGTCCGCCCCGCCGCCGCAGGGCAGCATGCCCCCGCCGTCCAGGCGGTTCGTCTCGCGCAGCGTGCCGCCGCCGACGAAGCCGGCGGACCCTGCCCCCCCGAAGCGGACGGATCCCCCTCACACCGAGGCCGTCCGGCCCGAGCTTTCGGGGCGCCAGCCGATCCCGTGGTTCAACCACGCGCTGCGCGCCGTCTGCGCGCTGTACCTGACCGTCGATCGTGATCGCGGTGGTCGCCTACAAGACCGTCTTCATCGAGATGGTCGTGGGGGATCCGTACTTCGGCGCCTACAGCATCGTCGTCTGCGTCTTCATCCTGAGCCGGTTCCTGTTCAGCCTGTTCTACCGGCCGGCGCCCGACCCGCCCGCGCAGATCGAGCCGACGATCGCGATCGTGATGCCGGCCTTCAACGAGGAGGACGCGGTGGCGGCCTCGATCCGCTCGCTGCTCGCGGCGGACTACCCGCGGGAAAAGCTCGAGATCGTGGTCGTGAACGACGGCTCCACGGACGGCACCCTGCGCGAGATCCACTCGGTCGCCGACGGCCAGAGCGCCGTGCGCGTGATCGACTTCCCCGAGAACCGCGGCAAGCGCGCCGCGATGGCCGCCGGCATCCGCTCGACGAGCGCGGAGGTGATCGCCTTCGTCGACTCCGACAGCTCGCTCGAGCGCGACGCCCTGCGCCGGATCGTGCGCGGGTTCGCGAACCCGCGTGTGGGTGCGATCGCCGGGCACGCCGACGTCGAGAACGCGCGCGAGACCTGGATCACCCGGATGCAGGCCGTGCGCTACTTCGTCGCCTTCCGGGTGTGCAAGGCAGCGGAGTCGATCTTCGGCGCGGTGACGTGCTGCTCCGGGTGCTTCTCCGCCTACCGGCGCAGCGCGATCGCCCCGATCCTCGAGCGCTGGGAGAACCAGCGCTTCCTCGGCCGGCCCGCCACGTACGGCGACGACCGCTCGCTCACGAACTTCGTGCTGCGCAACTGGAAGGTGAACTACGACGAGACCGCGCGCTCCGTGACGATCGTCCCGGCGCACTTCCGCCTGTTCCTGAGACAGCAGCTGCGCTGGAAGCGCTCCTGGACGCGTGAGTCGCTGATCATCGGGCGCTTCATCTGGCGCAAGAGCCCGCTCGCGAGCCTGTGGGCGTACCTCGGCATCATCCTCCCCCTGCTCGCGCCGATCGTGGCGGTCCGCGCGATCGTCTGGCTGCCGGCGGTCGAGGGCGCCGGCGCGCCGCTGATCTACCTGATCGGGATCTACGCGATGGCGCTCGTCTACGGCCTCTACTACGGGCTCAAGCACGGCCGCTACGACACGCTGTGGGTGTTCGGGGTGATGTTCGTGTTCTTCTACATCGCCTTCCTGCTGTGGCAGACCTACTGGGCGATCCTCACGTCGCGCAACTCGACATGGGGCACGCGCGCGGCGGAGGCTGCGCAGTGACCGCGCCGGCCGAGGCCCTGCGCGGGGCGCTCGCGTTCCTGCTGCTGCCGCTGTCGCTGGTGCCGCTCTACTTCGCCGTGCCGCGGATCCGCGCTGAGGTGGGCCCCGCGCCCGACCGCGCGGCGTTCCAAGCGCCGGACGTGAAGCCGACGGACGCACAGCTGAGCCGCTGGGCGCCGCTGCCGCCCGCGCGCGACGCGATCCCGGTGCTCGCATACCACGGCGTGAACGACCGCCCGGACCACTACTCGGTCACCTCGGAGCGGTTCGCCGAGCAGATGGCGATGCTGCGCAAGGTCGGCTTCGAGACGATCACGATCGGCGACTACGCGCGCTTCCTCCAGGGAGCCAACGAGCGCCTGCCGGACCGCCCGCTCCTGATCACGTTCGACGACGGCCGCCTCGACTCGTACCGCGGCGCCGACAAGATCCTCGCCGAGGCCGGCTTCCGCGCGACGATGTTCGCGATCGCCGGGCACATCGAGGAGGACAGCCCCTTCTACAGCACCTGGGGCGAGCTGCGGCACATGATGAAGAGCGGGCGGTGGGACGTGCAGGAGCACGCCGGCATCGGCCATGCGAACGTCCAGTACGACGCCGCGGGCCACAAGGGCCCGGCCTACGCCTACCGCCAGTACACCGAGGGCGAGGGCCTCGAGAGCTTCGCGCAGTTCAAGCGCCGCGTGCGCCACGACATCCTGTGGGCGAAGCGCACCATGACCGAGCAGCTTCCGGGCTTCATGCCGTGGAGCTTCGCGGTCCCGTTCGGGAACTACGGGCAGGACGGGGACACGAACGACAAGCGCATCGCGCCGTTCATGAAGAGCCTCCTCGCCAAGCACTTCCAGGCCGTGTTCCTGACCGAGCCGCCGGTCTACACGACGCCGACCAGCCGCCGCGCGGAGCTTCCCCGGATGGAGATCCACTCCGACACGAGCACGGACGACCTCTACCGGTGGCTGCGAGACCGGATTCCGGCGCCCGCACCGCGCAAGCCGCCCGTCGAGAAGCCTGCGGCCGCGGAGTCGGCAACGGCCCCGGCCGCGAACCCGGCGCCGACGCCTGCGGCGGACCCGGCCCCTGTCAGCCCGGCCGGCTGACGTCCAGCACGCGGCTGATCGCCTCGAGCTCCTCGCGCAGCGACATCCCCGGCTGGGGCGCCGGCTTGAACGCGCGCGCGGTGACCGCACGTGCGTGGCGCTCGTCGAGCCCCGACTGGCGCTTCAGGAGGGCGACGATCGAGTCGTAGTCCCATCCACGGGCGACGAGGCGGCGGGCGGCGCGCAGGGCCTCGTGCCCCGTATGAACAGCCTTTCGTGGCATGGGAAAAGCATCGGTGGGATGGAGCGCGGGCTTGAGTTCTGGTCGGCGGTCGGCGGGCTAGCCGCCCTGGGCCGTGGGCCGCACCAGGATCTCGTTCACGTCCACGTGCGCGGGCTGCTGCACGGCGAACATGACGGCTCTCGCGATGTCGTCGGCCTCGAGCGCACCCTGCGGCCGGTTGTCGAAGAACGGCGTGTCCACCATCCCAGGCTCGATCAGGGTGACCCGCACGCCGCTGCCGTCGACCTCCAGGCGCAGGCTCTCGCCCATCGCCGTGACGGCCCACTTCGTCGCCGAGTAGAGCGAGCCCGGCAGTGCGCGGCGGCCGGCCACCGACCCCGTGAGGAGCACGTGCCCGCGGGCCTCGCGCACGGCGGGCAGCGTGGCGCGGATCGTGAGCGCCGCACCGTAGACGTTGGTCAGGACCATCTCGCGCCAGTGCTCGGGAGTCGACTCGAGGAAGCCGCGCGGCGCCCCGAAGCCGGCGTTCGCGAACACCACGTCGAGCCGCCCGAACTCGTCGAGCGCGGCCGCGGCCATGCGCTGCTGGTCTTCCCATGAGGTGACGTCGCAGGCCACGGCCAGTCCACCGACCTCGTCCGCGAGCGCTCGGAGCTTGTCCTGCGAGCGGGCGGCGAGCACGAGGCGATAGCCCTCGCGCGCGGCGTGTCTGGCCGTCGCGGCGCCGATGCCGCTCGATGCGCCGGTGATCAGGAAAACGGGATCCGCCATCTTGCTCCTATCTGTTCTCTTTGCGTATGACGAAGCGCAGGCCCGACCACGTCTGGTCGATCGCGCAGACCTTGGTGTCGACGAGGCCCAGCGGCAGGATCACGTCGCGCAGGGTGTCCTCCGTGATGTCGGTCTCCACTCCCGAGGAGCGCTTGGGCCACGCGATCCAGAGGGAGCCGCGCGGGGTCCAGTGCGCGCGCGAGGCCGCCGAAGCGGCGCTCGAGCTGCGCCCGCGACCGGGTGAAGAAGACGATCGTGTCGAGCGGACCGCGCGCGCGGGCACGCACCTCGACCGCGTCGGGCAGCGGCGCGAGGGCCCTCTCGAGGAAGTCGTCCGGCGCGCCGACCAGGGCGAGCCGGGCGCCCGGCTTGATGCCGAGCTTCGTGGGAAGGGGGGTGCTGGTGCATTTGTCCGAGGTGCGGATCACGGAGCAGGAAGTCTGACGCAAGATCGGTTCGCTGAATGTGCGTCCCGGCGAGCCGTCGTCTCCATTCTGGTCAACCCGGCCGCTCGAATTGACGACCGGAACGGCAGCGGGCTCTCGATGTGTGATCATCAGCGACGATGAGGGCAACTGCCCTGGACATCATGAGCCCGGACTTTCCGCGCGTCCGGACCGACCAGACGGTTCTCGAGGCGACGACATTTCTGCATGCCCTGCGCGTTGATTCAATGCCGATCGTGGACGGTCAGGGAAACTACCACGGCATTTTCGGGTCCAGGGACCTGCCGCGGCTGATCGCGGGCGGGCAGGACCTGCGGTCGGTTTGCCTGGAGGAGCTGGCCAAGGGAGGCCCGGCTCTGCGACCCTCCGACTCGCTTGACGATGCCCTGACGATGATGCGCGAGCGGGGAGTCATGGCTGCTCCCGTCGCCGAGGACGGGTTGCTGGTCGGCGTTATCACTCACCTTGACATCGAGGCTTACAACACGGCGCAGGCGATGCTGGGTGACGGCCAGAACAGCCTGATCTGGGACGTGTCGCCGCACGACCCGGCCTATGGGGGCATCCGGGGCCAATACCTGCTCGCCGGGCTGTCGGCGCTGCAGTGCATCCAGCGCGCACTCGATCAAGCCCCGAACCGAATCCTGGACCTCGGCTGCGGGCACGGGCGGGTCCTGAGGGTCCTGAAGGCGGCCTTCCCCCAGGCCGGTCTCGCCGCCTGCGACCTCGATCGGGACTGCGTGGACTTCTGCGCCCAGACCTTCGGCGCCACTCCCTGGTATTCGAACGCCGATCCTGACGCGGTGCGGATCGACGACGCGTTCGATCTGGTGTGGTCGGGGTCGCTGTTCACCCACCTTTCCGCGGAGAAATGGCCGCGTTTTCTGTCGCTGATCGACCGCTGCACGAAGCCCGGCGCCAAGGTGGTTTTCACGACTCAGAGCCTCCGCGATGCAGCGATCCTCAGAACGATCGGGCTGACCGACCCGGAGATCGCGACACTCATCGGCGACTACGACCAAAGCGGATTCGGATATGTCGAGATGGAGAGCGGGAGCTATGGCCCCGGACAGCCCTGGGGCATATCGATGTCATCTCCCGACTGGGTTCGTGCCACCGTCGGCGAGCATCCCGGGCTCGAGGTACGCGACGTCGCGCTCCGCGCTTGGCGGGCGCCGTTCCCGCTTCAGGACGTGGTTACGTGCGTGCGAACTGGCCCATGAGCATCGCAGCCACCTCGTCCCCCGGCCAGCGGCTCCGCGAACGATAACCCTGTACCAGATGGATGAACACGCGCGCTCGCCAGGTGGCCCTGCGAATGGACTTTCCATCGGCACGGGGGTGCCGGAGTAGCCGACCACGCCGGCAGCGTAGCGGCGGGCGCGCATTCGATAGGTTCGTCCGATGCTTCGCCAGGGCGCGGGAGAGCCGCTCTTGCTGCTGCACGGCGTGACCGGGGGTGAGCGGATGTGGCGTCACGTCGTTCCCCTGCTTGCCCAACGTCACGACACGATTGCCCCGACCATGCTCGGTCACCGCGGCGGCCACCCGGCGGTGGAGCACCCGGCGCTCGTCGCCCACCTGGTCGACGATGCCGAGCGGATGCTCGACCAGCTCGATCTGGGGACTGCGCATCTTGCCGGGAACTCCATGGGCGGGTGGGTCGCGCTTGAGCTTGCACGCCGCGGTCGGGCCCGCACCGTGTGCGCGCTTTCGCCGGCCGGCACCTGGGAGGCCGGCACCGACAGCCAGGTCCACGGGCGTGCGCGGCTGCGGCGGACGATCCGCAACGTGCGGCGCGGCAGGCTGCTGCTGCCGTTGCTCGCGCGCTCGGCGGCCTTCCGCCGTCGCGCCTTCATCGACGCGGCAGCGCATGCCGACCGGATCACGCCGGCCGAGGTGGTCGACTCCGCCGACGACGTGATCGGGTGCCTCGTGGCGGAGGAGCTGCTCGCCACCACCGAGCAGCTCGCGCCGATGGACCCGCTGCCGTGCCCGGTGACCATCGCGTGGTCCGAGCGTGACCGCGTCCTCCCGCTCGCCGTGAACGGCGCGCGCGCCCGCGAGCTGTTCCCCGCGGCCGAGTTCGTCGTGCTGCCGGACCTCGGCCACGTGCCGATGTTCGACGACCCGCGGCTCGTCGCCGAGACGATCCTGGCGCGGACCTCGAGGCCCGCCTAGGAGATCTGCGGGATCGCCTGGGCCGTCAGCACGAAGCCGACGCCGACGATGATCGCCGCCGACAGCGCGGGCAGCGCGGTCGCGACGCCGGCGGGGATCGAGAAGCGGGTCACCGCGCGGCGGCCGAGCACCACGATCAGGCCGAGCGCGGTGAGCGTCATCGCGAGGCCGGCGGAGAACGCGACGATCAGCAGCAGGCCGAGCGCCACCTGGTGCTGCGCGATCGCGCCGAGCAGCACGACCAGCGCGGACGGGCACGGGATCAGGCCGGCCGCGGCGCCCATCCCGATCAGCCCCTTCCACGTGACCCGGTCGGGCACGTCGTGGTGGTGATGGTGGCCGTGACCGTGTGAATGCCCGTGCCCGTGGTCGTGCGAATGCCCGTGATCGTGGTCACCGTGGGAGTGGTCGTGCGCGCCCGCGCTCCCCTGGCGTGCCCACCGCACGCGCGAGCGCAGCACGCCGACTCCCACGATCACCACGAGCAGGCCGGCGACCAGGTTGAGCCACGGATAGAGGTCCTCGGGGAGGATGTACTGCGACAGCAGCAGCGTCACGAGGCCGAGCGTGAACACGCCGATCGTGTGCGTGATCGTGACCGTCGCGCCGAGCGCGACCGCGTGCCGCGGCGTGCCGCGCGTGCCGATCAGGTACGCGGCGACCATCGCCTTCCCGTGTCCCGGCGAGAGCGCGTGCAGGGCGCCCCATCCCAAGGCCGCGAGCAGCAGCAGGAGCAATACGCCCTCACCGGAGGCGGCGTCGCTGAAGATCCCGGCGAAGCCGTCGCTGCCGCCCCGGCTGGTCGTGGTCTTCCCCGCGCCGGGTGCCGCGGGCGCCTCGAGCGTCCCGCCGCCCGGCCGGACAGCGAAGCTCGCCGACGTCTGCGCGACCGGGCTCGACAGCGTCTCCTGCGGATAGCTGCGCAGGCCGTTCGTGGGATCGCCCGACGGGGCGGTGGAGCGCACGGCGGTCCCCGCGCCGGGCGCGGCCACGATCGCCTTCCACCCCGCGCGCCCGTCGAACGTCCCGTCCCGAAGACGGACGCGCGCCGGCTCGCTGACCGTCGCCGCGAGCGGGAGCTCGACGCGCGTCGTCTTCAGCCCCCCCTGCCCTACGGGGAACGAGATGCGCGGGGCTCCGGCGGCCCGCAGGGGCACCGCGCGGCCGTCGACCTCGAGCGCCAGCCCGCGCTCGACCTCGGCCCGTTTGCGGTCCAGCACCTCCCGGGGGGAGAGGCCGCGCTCCTGGAAGGTCGGGATCTCGGCCTGGTCCAGTATGTAGAGCGCCTCGACCCGGTCGCGCGAGATCTCGATCCGGGTCTGGTGGTTGACCGAGAAGTTCCCGAGCGGGTGCGCGATCGCCTCGCCGGTCCCGAACGCCGAGAGCAGCAGCGCGACCGAGAGCAGCAGCGCGCGCCTCATCGCAGGCCCTCCAGCGCGCGCATCGCGCGCGGGGCGTGCAGCGGCGAGAACCGCGCGTTGCCCGCGAGCGACCTGCGTCAGGTAGCGGCGGGCGAGGTCGTCGCGGCCGGCGTCGCGGGCGGCGATGCCGGCGTGGTACAGGAACAGCGCGTCACGCGACCCGAGGCGGAGCGCCTCGGTCGAGTAGCGCAGGCCTTCCCGGGGCCTGCCCGCCCGCGTCAGCGACCAGCCGAGCGCGTCGGCGCTGCGCACGCCGGGCGCGGACGCGTACGCGCGCCGGCCCAGCGCCACGGCCCGCGCCGCGCGTCCGTGGTCGGCCTCGACGATCGCCATCTCGGCGTCGACGTTGACGCCGCCGCGCCGCAGCAGGCGTTGCTGGACGGCGACGAGCGCGAGGTCCTCACGCGCCGCGGCGCGCCGTCCTGCGGCCAGCTCCGCCTCGGCGAGGCCGACCACGTACTCGGGCATCGGCAGCCGCGCGACCACGCGGCGGTAGCGCCGGATCGCCGCGTCGAGGTCACCCCGCGCGACGCTCGCGCGCGCGAGCCCGGCCTGGGCCGGCACGTAGCCGTCGAAGCGCGCCGCTGCCAGGCGGTAGGCGCGCTCGGCGTCCGCGGTGTGGCCGCGCGCCAGCTCGAGGTTGCCGAGCAGGGTCTGGACGTAGGCGAAGTTCTCGCGCGCGTCACCGCCCGCCGACGCGGCGAGGCGCATCGCGTCGATCGCTCCGCGCATGTCGCCGTGCAGCTCGCGGAAGTAGGAGACGCGCGCGTAGGAGTCGAGGTTTGGCTTCAGGTCGACCATGCGCTGGAGCGTGCGCTCGGCGTCGTCGTAGCGGCCGAGCTCGACCTGGGCGTCGACGATCACGCCGTAGGGCTTCACGACGCCGGGCGCCGCGGCGCGTGCGCGCTCGCCGTAGCGCAGGCCCGCGCGGAAGTCGTGGCGCGCGTTGGCCAGCGACCCCATCCCGGCGAGCGCCCCGGCGTCGCCGGGCTCGCGCTGGAGCGCGGCGCGCAGTGCCGACTCGGCGCGCGCGTACTGGGCGGGGTCGGCGGTCTCGCGGGCCTTCTGGAGGTACGCGTTGCCGAGCGCCGCGTAGGGCTCGGCGGATGAGCTTCCACCGGCGACGGCGGCCTGCAGGGAGCGAATGCGCTCGTCCGTCGAGCGGGCGTCGCCGGATTCGCCGGCGCCGCCTGCACCCGCTCCCGCAGTGCCTCTCCCGGAGGGGTTGCTGTCGATCAGTGTCACCGCCATCACGGTGGCCGCAAACACGAACAGCGGGACGAGGAGCTTGATCAGGTTCGGTCTTGTGAGGGGAATGTTCATGGTGGGTGTTGAACGGTGGGGAAGTCTTCGGTTGAGTTCCGGATGGGGGCCCCTATGAGAGAGGCCCCCTGTCCGGTTGCGGCGCCTAGGGCGTCGCGTAGTCCTTCTTGATCCTGGACTCGAGGCCCGAGTTGGGCTCCGCCAGGTACGGGAACTTGTCGGAGAACGCCTTGTCGTTCCCCGGCACGCCGTCGCCCAGGTCCGTCGGGTTCGGGCACTTCGCGGGCGCCTTGCAGGCGTCGGCGCCCAGCACCTTCGGGTCGGCGAGCTCGCCCGCCACGACCTGGATCGCGATGTCGACCACGTCGTCGGTCAGCCTGCGGCCGTTCGGGTAACCGGCGAGGTCGCCACCGAGCGCCCCGAGGGGGTTCGGGCTGGCCGCCGGCGGAACGCCGAGGTTGAGCTTGATCGTGTCGACGGGCTTCGGGTTCTTGCCCTGCTGGTTGAGGCCCGGCAGGCCCTGGAGCACTGCCTGGACGATGTCCAGGCGGTTCGTCTCGGGCGCGCCGACGTTGAACAGCAGGTTCAGGACCGCCGCCAGCTCCGGCTTGACCACGAAGCCGCCGTACAGCTCGGCGTCGCGGTCGGGGGTCGTGCGGTTGAACTGGTCCTTCTTGCCGACCGGGATCACGACCTCGTTCACGAGCGGGTTCCCGAGGCGGGAGACCTGCACGTAGTCGTCGCCGTCATCGCCGTTGTGCGAGGACAGCACGGAGACGCGACGGCGCTCCGTCGAGGCCCACACGCCGACGACCGCGTTGCGGTCCTTGGCGGACTCCACCTCGTCGCCGTCACGGGTGACCCGCTCCTCGGGCACCTGCAGGACGATCGAGTGGACCGCGTAGCCGGCGAGGTCGTCGACGGCCTTCTTCTGCGCGGCGCGACCCTCGAGGTTGATCCCGTCGAACGTGGCACCGAGGTCCACGAAGAACGGATCGTCACGCTGGCCGGCGAACACCTTGCCGCCGCCCGGCAGCTCCGTGATCGCCTGGTTGGCGATCTTCGTGTAGTTGGCCGGGCTGATCGTCTTCGGCCCGACATTGTTCGGTGCGACGGGGATGTTGCGGGCGACCGTGCGCACGCTGCGCAGCACGCGCCGCTTGGAGCGGTGCTTGGCCTTGGACTTCTTGTGCTTGCGCGAGTGCTTGCGCCCCTTCTTGGAAGAGGAAGCGCTCTTCGCGTACCCGTAGCTCAGCCGTTCCACGTCGTAGAACTGCTTCTGGAGCAGCTTCGGGTCGTCGATCGACGACACTCCGGGCAGGGCGTAGAGGAACGAGCTTCCGCCGTTCTCGTACTTGTCCCTGAACTTGAAGCGGTACCGGACGTCGGCCTTGCCGTCGCCGGTGTTGTCGACGTTGATGTAGTAGCGAGCGCGCTGATCGAACTTGTAGAAGTTCGGGCCGCCGGCCGGGTCCTCGAACGGCACCCAGTTGGCGACGACCGTCAGCGAGTCCTGCGCGTCCTTCGCCGTGTAGGCGTAGACGTCGGTGTCGTCGGCCGTCGGGTCAATCGAGGTGAGCGGTGCCTCCCTGTGGCTCGAGCCAATGCTGAGCGGCACGGCTACCACGATTGCCACCAACGCGGCGACGATCGAGAGCCTCTTCATGTGTCCTCCTTCGGGACCTCCATGGCTTCCGACGGGCGGGGCCTCCCGGCTCCCCCCGTCCTCAGCAAGCCCCTTACGTCGTTGTCCCACCGGTGGATCACCTGCGGATACGCTGATCCGCGTGTCGCCTGCGGCCGTAGGAAGAGCCCAGTTGGACGTCGAATCCCTACAACGCCTCGCTGACGAGGACCTGATGCCGCTGGTCGAGCGCAAGGAGCCGGCCGCGTTCGAGATCGTCTACGACCGCCACGGCGGCGCGGCGTACTCGCTCGCGTACCGCATCGTGGGCGATCGCAACGCGGCCGAGGACGTCACCCAGGAGGCCTTCCTCTCGGTCTGGCGCAGCGGCGCGCGCTTCGATCGCACGCGCGGCAGCGTGCGGACGTGGCTGCTCGGCGTCGTGCGCAACCGCGCGATCGACGTGCTGCGCCGCGACTCCGGCCGCGCGCCGGCGGTCAGCCTCGAGCTCGACACGGTCCCCGAGCAGGAGTCGCAATGGGAGCGCACCGACGTCGAGGCGCTGCGAAACGAGGCGGCGCGGGAAGTGCGCGGCGTGCTGAGCGACCTTCCCGCGGATCAACTGCAGGTCGTGCAGCTAGCCTATTTCGGGGGGCTCACGCATTCGGAGATCGCGGAGGTGCTGGGCATGCCGCTCGGCACGGTCAAGGGCCGGATGAGGCTCGCGATGGAGAAGCTGCGGGCCCAGCTCGCGGAGAGCTTATGAACGAACGCGACGATCACATCACCTACGAGGACGACCTCGCGGCGTACCTGCTGGACGCGCTTCCCGGCGACGAGGCGCGCGCCTTCGAGCGCCACCTCGACGGTTGCGCGCGCTGCCAGGAGCGTGCGCGCTGGCTGCAGGGATCGGTCGAGATGCTTCCTGCCGCGGTCGAGCAGCTCGAGCCGCCGCCGGCTCTGCGCGAGCGCCTGATGTCGACGGTGCACGCGGAGGTCGCCCCGGCGCCCCGCCGGCGCCGGGCGTGGCGCGACCTCTTCGCCGTCCCGCGGCCCGTGATCGCGGTGGCGGCCGCCGTTCTCGCGGCCGTCGCGATCGGCGCATACGCGCTCGGCTCCGGCGGCGACGGCCAGGAGACGGTGACCGCGCGCGCGGACGCGCCCGCGGGCGTCATCGCCACGGTGGAGCGCACCGGCGACCAGGGCATCCTGCGCGTGTCGGGCCTGGCCCAGCGCACCGACGGCATCTACGAGGTCTGGATCGCGCGCGACGGCAAGGTCGAGCCGTCCACGCTCTTCCAGGTCCAGCGCAACGGCAACGGCGCCGCGGCGATCCCGCACGGCCTCGACGGCGCCGATCAGGTGATGGTGACGCTCGAGCCCCGCGGCGGCAGCGCCAAGCCCACGCGCGCGCCGATCATCGTGGCGAAGATCTGAGCGCCAGCAGCGCGAGGTCGTCGAGCTCCTCGCCGTCGCGGCGCAGGGCGATCCCGTTCTCGACGCTCGCGACGATCTCCGCCGCGCTCTGCCCGGCGCAGCGCGACAGGATCCGCGCCAGGCCCTCGGCGCCGAGCCGGCCCCGCCGGGTCTTCGCCTCCGTCGCCCCGTCCGTGTAGAGCAGCAGCGTGTCGCCGGCGTCCAACGTGGCCTCGACCTCGTTCAGCTCCGGTGTCGCGACCACGCCCAGGAGCGCGCCCGCCGTCCCCACCGGCTCGACCTCCCCGCCGGCGCGCAGTATCAGGGGGCTCGGGTGCCCGCCGAGCGTGAGCCCGAGACGCGCGCCCTGCGCGCCGCTCTCGACGATGCCCAGCGCGACGGTGCAGAACTGGCTCCCGCGGAAGTTGCGCAGCAACGCGTCGTTGACGGTCTCCAGCATCTCGGCGGACCCGTGATGGTGCAGCGCCGCGGCGCGCAGCGTGTGGCGCGCCAGCGACGTGACGGCGGCCGCCTCCACGCCCTTGCCGCAGACGTCGGCGATCGCGACCCCCCAGCCTCCGCAGCAGGTCTCGAACACGTCGTAGAAGTCGCCGCCGACCTCGGTGCCGCCCTCCGCGGGCCGGTAGATCGCCGCCAGCTCGAACCCCTCGACGCTCGGCAGGCTGGTGGGGAGGAGGCTCTTCTGCAGCGTCTCGGCGATGTAGGTGCGCTCCTCGTACAGACGCGCGTTCTCGATCGCCGTCGAAGCGCGCCGCGCGAGCTCGGCGACGAGCGCCACCTTGCGCCGCTCGAACGCCGGCCTTCCCTCCATCAGCGCGATCGAGAGGGTGCCGTGCAGGCGCTCCCCGGACTTGATCGGCGCGACCATCGCGAGGCTGCCGGGGAAGCGGCGCAGATCCTCGCGGTGCGCCTCGCCGGTGGCCCACGGCGTGCGGTCCTCGGCCTGGATCTGCTCCGGAAGCTGCGGTTCGCCCGACCGCATCGCCCGCGCGATCGGGTGAGCACCCGCGGGATCGATCGGGTGGCCCTGAAGCCGGATGAAGCCCTCCCGCATCGACTCCTCCGCGGCGGCCAGCGCGAAACGCTCGATCGTCCCGTCGTCGCGGCGCACGTCGACCATGCAGCCGTCGCCGATGAACGGCACGGCAAGCTCGGCGAGCTGCTGGAGGGTGGCGGAGAGGTCCAGCGACGAGTCGAGGATCGCGCTCGCGCGCGCGAGGTACTCCAACTCCTCCTCGTTTCGCCGGCGATCGGCCTCGCGGCGGCGCTCCTCCGTGACGTCGTTGGAGAAGCCGACCATCGCGACCAGCTCGCCCGCGTCGTCGTAGACGGGCACGATGCGGCCGTGGACGGTGCGCGCCGAGCCGTCCCGGTGGCGAACGGGGAAGTCGCCCGTCCAGGTCTCGCCCGCCGCGACGTGCCTGATCACGGCCTGCGACAGGCGCACCTCTCGCGGGGCGATCGCGAGGTCCTCGAGGCGGCGGCCGACCGCGTCGGCCGCGGGCCAGCCGTAGATGCGCTCGGCCTCACGGTTCCAGCGCAGGACGACGCCGACCGGGTCGACCGCGATCACGGCCACGCCGACCTGCTCCACGAGCCAGTTGTCCAGCTCTTGCGACACGATTGTGATGCTTTCCGCTGCGGTCAACTCGCTCCCCTTCGAGTTGACTCTATCCGCAGCAAAGACCGCGGACGGTCATATTATGGGCCAGTGGCAGGTCAGGCCCAGGCCAACCGCAGTGACTCCCCGGCCGCGCTGGAGCAGGCGATCGAGCGCTACAACGCCGCCTGGAACGACCACGACGTCGACGCGATCATGAAGATGCACGCGCCCGACATGGTCTTCCACAACCACACCGCCGGCGAGAGCGCCACCGGCGAGGAGGTGCGCGGCCACCTCGAGTCGATCTTCGGGACCTGGCCCGACATCCGCTTCGAGACGCGGCGCCTGTACGTGCGCGACGGCCTCGTCGTGCAGGAGTGGACGGCGACCGCCACGCACACGAGCACGATGCGCCGCGGCGAGATCGTCGCCGAGCCCACCGGCGCGCGCGTGAGCTGGGACGGGATGGACGTGATCCCCTTCGAGGACGGCCTCGTGAAGCGCAAGGACGTCTACTCGGACTCGGTCTCGATCCTGCGCCAGGTCGGATTGCTTTAGCGGCGCAGCCCGGCGATTCCGCCGCCGCCGCCACCGGCGATTCCGGCTAAGGAATCGCCGTCAGTTCTCCAACTGGTCGATCGTGCACTCGCGCGGGTCCTTGTCCTCGCGCCAGTGCTTGAGCTTCGCGCCGTGGCGGATCCGGTGCCCGCTGACGTGGTCGAACGTGACCTCGGCGACCAGCTCGGGACGCACCGATGCGCCACTCGAGCTCGCGCCCGGCGTCCCAGCGGCTCGGGTCGCCCGACCCTCGCTCACCGGTCTCGTAAGGGGCGAGGAACGCGGGCAGCTCCCGCTTCTGCTTGGCCCTGAACCCGGAGCTGTGGCCGACCACCCGCAGCTCGCCGCGCTCGTCATATAGGCCGAGGATCAGGGAGCCGAGCGTCCCCTCCTCCTTGCCCGGGCGCCACCCGACGATCACGGCGTCGATCGTGCGCACGCGCTTGACCTTGACCATCCCGGTTCGCTCGCCGGGCCGATAGGGGGCGTCGAGCTGCTTCGCGATCACGCCCTCGGCCCCCTGCAGCCAGGGGTCCGCCGCGGCGCGGTCGCGGGTCCAGGGCGTGAGGTCGAGCGGCTTGCGCACCAGCTTCTCGAGTCGCTCGCGCCGCCGCGCGAACGGCTCGTCGAGCAGCGACTCGCCGTCCAGGGCCAGCAGGTCGAAGGCCACGAACCGGACCGGCATCTCCTCCGCGAGCTTGCGGATCCTGGACTCGGCGGGGTGGATCCGCTGCTGGAGCGCCTCGAACTCCTGCTTGCCGTCCTCTCCCATGATCACGAGCTCCCCGTCCAGGACGTAGTCCCCGGGCGGGAACTCGAGCTCGGGGAAATAGCGCGTGAGCGGCTTGCCGTTGCGCGACTGGAGGTAGCTCTCGTCTCCGTCCACGAAGGCGATCGCGCGGAACCCGTCCCACTTCGGCTCGTACGCCCACTCCTCGCCCTCGGGCAGGGCGGCGCGGGACAACGCGAGCTGGGGCAGGACCGGGGGGGACAGCGCGGGCACCCCCTCATCGTATTGAGGGTGTTTCGCTCGTTGCGCACCGGCAATACAAACCTTGTGGCTCGGTCGCCCCTGCTCGAACCCGATTCCCTGCAGCTCTTCCTCGACGAGGTGAGCCGGCACCGCCTGCTCACGGCCGGCGAGGAGGTCGAGCTGACCCGGCGCATCGAGCGCGGCGACTTCGAGGCCAAGGAGCGGATGGTCAACTCGAACCTTCGTCTGGTGGTCTCGATCGCCAAGCACTACCGGGGCCAGGACGTGCCGCTCGTGGACCTCGTCCAGGAGGGGATCCTGGGCCTGATCCGCGCCGTCGAGAAGTTCGACTGGCGCCGCGGCCTGAAGTTCTCCACCTACGCCACGCCGTGGATCCGCCAGGCGATCGAGCGCGGCATCGCCTACAAGGCCCGCACGATCCGGATCCCGGTGCACGTGCTCCAGCGTGAGCGCAGGATCCGCCGCACCGTGCCCGAGCTGAGCGCCCGCTTCGGGCGCGAGCCGACCGACGAGGAAGTCGCGGCGGAGGCCGAGCTGCCGGTCCACCAGGTCCGTGAGGTCCGCGAGGCCGCGCGCACGGTGACGAGCCTCGACCGCCCGGTCGGGGACGAGGAGGGCACCTCCCTCGGCGAGCTGTTCGCGAGCGACGGCGAGGAGCCGGTCGAGGAGGTCGAGCGCGAGGCCCGCGAGGCGATCGTGCAGCGCGTGGTCTCGGAGCTGCCGGACCGCGAGCGCGAGATCCTGCGGCGCCGCTACGGGCTCACGCACGACCGCCGGCCCCAGACCGTCGAGCAGGTCGTGCGCAGCCTCGGGGTGTCGCGGGCCGAGGTCCGCCAGATCGAGCACTGCGCGCTCGAGCGCCTGGCCGGCGCCGCGGAGCTCGAGGCGCTGCGCGAAGTCGCCTAGCGAAGCGGCCGATACCCTTCGTCAGTGCTCCCGCTGACGATCCCGAACATCCTCACGCTCCTGCGGATCCTGCTGGTTCCGGTGATCGTCGTCGCGCTGCTGGAGGAGACGCCCAACGCCGACACGGTCGCGGCCGTGGTGTTCGCATTCGCGGCGTTCACGGACGGGCTCGACGGCTACATCGCGCGCTCGCGAAACAGCATCACGACGTTCGGCAAGCTGATGGACCCGCTCGCCGACAAGCTGCTGATCATCGCGCCGCTGATCTCGCTGGTGTCGCTCGACCGGATCGCGCCGTGGGTGGCGATGGTGATCATCGCCCGCGAGCTCGCCGTGACGATGTTGCGGATCGTGGCGGTCGAGCGCGGAGTGGTGATCCCCTCGTCGATGCTCGGCAAGGCGAAGACGATCCTCCAGGTCGCGGCGATCTTCGCCGTGATCGCGTTCCAGGGGTCGGCGGCCGTGAACGCGCTGCTCTACGTGGCCGTCGCGGTCACGGTCGTCTCCGGCGCGGACTACTTCTTCGGCGTGCGGCGGCACCTCGAACAGGCGCGCCGCGACTCGTCAGCCAGACGCGGGAATCTCTAACCACTCGCGCATCGTGAGATGGTGCTGCGAGTGCCGGCCCGTCTCGAGCTCGGCGCGGATCTCGTCCAGGCGCCCGTAGCGCTCGGCGACGACGTTGTGCTGGTGGATCGTCTCCAGGTTCTCCTGGCGCGCGAGCACGAACGTGTGGTCCTCCAGCTCCGGCATGCCGGCGATCAGCCCGCGCAGCATCTCGCGCACGCAGTCCTCGACGAATCGCGGACGCCGGTGGGCCTTCTCGACGACGGCCTGCTCGTCGGGGCGCTTCATCAGCTCGAAGATCTCCGAGCTCATCGAGTCCTCGACGATGCGCAGCAGCGTCTCCGCGCGGACCTCGGCCTCACAGCCCTCCACGCAGCCGACGTAGAGGCTGCCGATGCCGCGCTGGTTGTGCGTCGCGACGGGGACGGAGTCGAAGACGCGCTCGATCTCGTCGTCGGTGAAGCCCTGCTCGACCAGCCGCTCGCGCGCGGCGGCGGCCACGAGCTCCTGCGCGCACGGGCATGCGGTCATGCCCTGCGCCTCGACGCCCACGAGGCGCCGCACGCCACGCTCGGATGCGACGGCCGTGCCGATCAGCGTGTAGAGCTCCTGCGTCGTCAGTCCCGTGACCGGCGTCTTCTTGTGCTCGGGATAGCGCGCCTTGATCGTGACCTCCGCGCGCAGGCCGTGCTGGCGCTCGCGCACGCGCTCGGCGATGTGGGCCGCGAGCGTCTCGGCCTTCAGCGCCTCGCCGATCACGACCGCGTCGACCGCCTCGTTCACGATCTCCTCGAAGCGCGACATGTGCACGCCCGCCTGGAGCGGGTTCAGGTCGACGTAGCACTCGAGCGCGGCGTGGTAGAGCTGCTCTTCGCCGTTCGCGCGAATCCGCAGGATCTTCTCGACCCCGGTCACGCCCACGCGCGAGAGGCTCACCCGCGTCGCGGGCGTGCGCGCCTGCACGTCGTCACGCGACGGCGAGATCTCGATTCGGGCCGAAGGTTCCATCGGACTGTCGAGAATAGCGTTTGGGGTCTATACTCAACCTCGGCTTAGGAGCTGTCCGATCGTTGTACGGGGGAGACAAGCCCAGCCTCTCGCGGCACACGCCGCGAACTGACGGAACATAAATGGAGGGTACGTGCCGTTGGGCCTGATCGGGGGGCCGTGGCGCGGGTTGCAGCGACAGCGAGGGGATACGCTGGCAGCACGTGAGGAAACGCTTCTCGCCGAAGCGACGCTGGAGGCGGAGGAGCTTCGAGACTTGATCACGGAAGGTCAGGAGCGTGGCTACCTGACCCAGGACGAGCTCGCCGCTCGGCTTGAGGACTTCGACCTGTCCGAGGAGCAGCTGCGCGAGCTCCACGGCCACCTCCACGAGGTGGGCATCGAGGTGATCGCGGCGGACCCCGAGTCCGCCCCTGTCGTGACGCCCGAGCCCAAGCCGGCCGATCCCGTGGTCGAGGTCGAGGCGCTGCCGAAGAAGCCGGAGATCGACCTCACGGTCGAGCCGAGCCTCGACTCGCTGCGCCTGTACCTGCGCTCGATCGGCAAGGTCGAGCTGCTGACGGCCGAGCAGGAGGTCTCCCTCGCGAAGCGCATCGAGCGCGGCGACATGCACGCCAAGGAGCAGATGGTGAAGGCCAACCTGCGCCTGGTGGTGTCGATCGCCAAGGGCTACCTCGGGCGAGGCCTGACGTTCCTCGACCTGATCCAGGAGGGCTCGCTCGGCCTGATCCGCGCGGTCGAGAAGTTCGACTATCGCCGCGGCTACAAGTTCTCGACTTATGCGACCTGGTGGATTCGCCAGGCCGTCACGCGCGCGATCGCGGACAAGGCGCGCACGATCCGGATCCCCGTGCACATGGTCGAGAAGCTCAACAACGTGGTGCACGTCGAGCGCCAGCTGGTCCAGAAGCTCGGGCGCGAGCCGACCGCCGAGGAGATCGCGGAGGAGCTTCGCTGCACGCCGCGCGAGGTGCGCGACGTCCTGCGGATCTCGCAGCTGCCGGTCTCCCTGGAGAAGCCGATCGGCGAGGAGGAGGACTCCGCGCTCGGAGACTTCGTCGAGGACGAGACCGCCGAGTCGCCGTTCGATTCGGCCACCGTGATCATGCAGCGCGAGGACGTGTGGCGCGCCCTGAACGCGCTGCCCGAGCGCGAGCGCCAGGTGATCGAGATGCGCTACGGCATCACCGGCGAGCGCCCTTACACGCTCGAGGAGGTCGGCCAGGCCTTCGGCGTGACGCGCGAGCGCATCCGCCAGATCGAGAACAACACGCTGCGCAAGCTCCAGCGGCTGCCCGAGGCACAGCCGCTGCGCGACCTGCAGTAGCGCGACCGCGGCTCACGCCGCCCCGTCTCTAAAATGGCCAGTCGCGGGGGAGTGCCCGAGTGGTCAAAGGGAGCGGTCTGTAAAACCGCCGGCTCAGCCTACGTAGGTTCAAGTCCTACCTCCCCCATGGCTCGCCGCCCACGAGCAGACGCGTGGGCGGCGTTTCCTATTTCTGCGGACTACCGGGTAGCCGCGTGAACTCCATCGCGGTCGCGGCCGGGCGGAAGCCCAGCCGAGCGTAGAGCTCCTTCGGCCGGTCCTCGTCGTCCGCGCCGATCCAGAGGTCTTGGACCCCGCCCGCTGCCTCGATCGCCGCGCGGGTCATGGCCGTGCCCCGCCCGCCGCCACGGTGGTCAGGGTGGACGTAGACCTGTGTGATCTCGGCTGCCGCATCATCGTGCTCGAGCTGTGCGAAGGCCACCGGCACGCCGTCCTCCCGCACCGCGAGGACCTGCGCGCCGCGCCGCAGCGCGACCTCGCGCGCCTGGGCGTGGTACCCCGCAGGGTCCTGGTCGGGGAAGTCTTCCCGGTGCCAGGCGACACGCAGCTCCTGCACCGCGTCATAGGGGACCTCCTCGACGCGGATGTCGGGTCCGGCGGGCAGTGGCGCCTCGTGGCGCATCCACAGCAGGCGCAGGGCGTCCCACCCCATCGCCTCGAAGCCGGGCCGCAGTGGGTCGGCGGCGACGGCGAGGTCGAAGTCCACGCGCCGGTGGGCCAGTCCCGAGAGCGCCTCGTCCGCAAACGCCACCAGGGCCTCCACGCTCATGCCCGGGTCGTCTTCGACCCGCACGAGGTTGAAGTCGTAGTAGCTCGGATAGCGCGTGGCCCGCACGACGGTGCCGTGCGCCCACGGCTCGAGCACGTCGCAGACGGCGGCCTGCGCGGCGTGATGCCAGGCTCGCGCGCGGGCCGCCACGTCGCTCATCGAGTCGCTTGCGTGCCCTACGCGGCGGCTGCCTGATTCACCTCGTCCCAGCGGCTGTAGAGCAGAACGCTGAGCGCGATCAGCCACAGCCCGGCGGCGAGGAAGCCGAAGAAGCCGAGGGGCGACAGGCCCACGATCGCGATCACGACGCCGAGCCACCCGAACCAGGCCGGAATGGCGCGCCCGGCCGCGACGATCCCGATGCTGGTGGAGAGCACGAGCACCGCGACCCCGGCTCCCATCGGGATGAAGCTCCAGTTGTCGAGCGCGTTCAGCGCCTGGAGGGCCTGATCGGACACGGTCTTCTCATGCACGGCCTCGGTCAGGGCGCCGTGGATGCCGGCCGCCACCATGAATCCCACAGCCGCGGTGACCGCGCCCGCGAGCGCGGCGTTGCCCATCCGTCCCGACGGGTTGAGCGCGCGCAGCGCGCCGCGCAGATGGGCGCCGAAGAACAGCAACGCCACGGCGGCCAGCGTCAGCAGGTAGACGCCGATCAGGTGCTGGGCCTCGCTGTCGTACTTGTCCTTGATCTCCGGCGCGAGGGCCTTGATGTCGGGCGTGTCGCCGGCGATCGCGAAGCCCGCAATGGACAGAAGCACGAACAAGGCCCCGAGCAGGGGCGCGTAGCGGAACGAGCGGCTGCGGGTCATGCATCCTCCTTTTCGGGGGAATCGACGGGGACGACGTTAGGGCCGCCGCAGGTCGGCTTCGTGCATGAAACGGCCCGCTCGGCACCGGGTCGGAACATCGGGGGCCTCGTTGCTAGACTCGCCGCATCAGGCCGGACTTCCGTCCGGCAACGTAGTGCAGGTTGGCGCAGTTGCTGTTCAGTGAGCATGCTCCGCGTAGGCCAGCACATACCGTGGAGGCATAAATGCCCACTGGAACCGTGAAGTGGTTCAACGCCGACAAGGGCTTCGGATTCATCACGCCCGAGGACGGCAGCAAAGATCTGTTCGTGCATCACACCGGCATCGAAGAGGACGGCTACCGCTCCCTCGACGAGGGCCAGAAGGTGACGTACGAGTCGCAGTCCGGAGACAAGGGCCCCAAGGCCGTCTCCGTCCGGCGCGCGTAGAACAGGTATTGGAGAAGGCCCGCCGCCAGGCGGGCCTTCGCTTTTCATGCGCTTCCGACGTTCAAGAAAGCCTGAAGAGGGCCTGCCGGCGCTCGAGGCCCGCGTAGCGCATCTCGAATCGATGGTCGAGGGGTTCCAGGACTCGGTCCATCGCGACTCTCTCCGCATCAACGCGCAGCTCGACGAGTTGCGCAAGAAGCTCGACCCCGGAGAGATCTCGCGCGCTCTCAGTCAGGAACAGCGCAGGCGCGGCACCTGATTTAGATAGCGTCGCTCGCGACGGCCTCCCTCAGCTCCGAGAAGTTCGGGAATATGCCGTTCAAGCCGTGCTCCTCGAAAAGAGCCCAGACGTGCGCGTTGGGCCGGACGAGCGCCAGCTCCCCGTTGCGGGCCTTCGCGAGGATCACGCCGCGCGACAGGATCGGCAGGAACGATGGAGCGAGCGAGATCACGCCTCTGAGGTCGAAGATGATCCTGGTCCTCCCGGCCCCGAGCGCGGCGAGGATGCTCTGCTCCGCCTCGGCGGCAGTCGATGCGTCGCATCGGCCGTCCAGGGTGAGGACCTGCGTGTGCTCGCCGGTCCGGTCCGACGAGAGCGTGACGGTCTGGGTCATCGCTGACCCCCTTAGTGGCGCTTGAGGATGAAGGCCGCGGGGGCTAGGAGCGCCTGACGTAACCGCCTCGACCCATCCAGCGTACCAGCGAGTGTGGCCGTCGAACGGCGTGCGAGTCGGATCGTCAGACTGCCACGTCGTGACCGATCGGAACATGACGGCGATGCATCCGCTCGAGCCCGGTGTCGACCACGTGCGCGGCGATCCGGCCGGCCCGCTGATCCTCGAGTACGGGGACTACGAGTGCCCGTACTCCCGTCGCGCGTTCCGCGAGATCGAGCGGGTCGAGTCCCGGCTGGGCGGCCGCGTGCGCTTTGCGTTCCGCCACTTCCCGCTGGTCGACAAGCATCCACACGCGGTCGCGGCGTCCGCCGCGGCCGAGGCGGCCGCGCTGCAGGGGCGCTTCTGGGAGATGCACGAGCTGCTGTTCCATCGCCAGAAGGCACTCGAGGACGACGACCTGCGCGGATACGGCGCGGACCTCGGGCTCGACCTCGACCGTTTTCAGTGCGACCGCGCAGGCGCGGCGGTCCGCGAGCGGGTGCGCAGGGACGTGGCCGGCGGGATGGACTCCGGCGTCAGCGGCACCCCGGCGATCTTCATCGAGGGCGTGCGCTGGCGCGGCTCCTACGAGGCGGCGGTACTGGTCGCGGAACTGGACACATGACCGAGTAGCCAGGACCGGCGCGCGCGCCTAAGTTGGATCTGCAGGCGCGCACGCGAGCCACATCCCCCGGCTCGTGACCCAGTCCGGGTCTCCCTCCCACGAGAGCTGCGCACCGTCAGGACGAAGGGCCTCCCCAGGCCCTTCGTCCGCCTCCCTTTTCCGGTGCCGTCCGCTGCCTCGCTAGCTTTCGGGGACGACATGTGCGGGCGCTACAGCAACACCGCGAAGCGAAGCGACGAGTTCCAGGCCAGGATGGCGGAGCTGCTCGGCGTGTCGCTGCCCGATGCCGGCACGGGCTTCGAGCGCTTCAACATCGCGCCCACCCAGGAAGCGCCCGCGGTCGTCGACGATGACGACGGGCGCCGGATCGAGGAGCTGCGCTGGGGTCTCGAGCCCGCATGGGCCAAGCAGGGCGGGCAGCGCTTCAACATGATCAACGCGCGCGCGGAGACGCTGCTCGAGAAGCCCGCATACAGGGATCTCGTGCAGCGCTCCACCGGCCGCTGCCTCGTGCTGGCGGACGGCTGGTACGAGTGGCAGAAGCCCGAGGACCCGAAGCAGCCCCGGCGACCGTTGCGCTTCTCGCTGCGCAGCGGCCAGCCGTTCTGCTTCGCCGGCCTGTGGACCTCCGGCACGTTCACGATCGTCACGTGCGAGGCAAACGAGCTTGCGCGGCCGATCCACGACCGCATGCCGGTGGCGATGGCCGACCCGGCGGCCTGGCAGGCGTGGCTCGACCCGCGGCTCGACGGCCCGGCCGCCGCCGAGCTGCTGCGGCCGCTCGCCTCGGACGTGCTGCAGGTGCGCCCGGCCAACCCGCTCGTCAACTCGGTGGACAACGACGGTCCCGAATGCCTCGCCGAGGTCGCCCCGGCCGCGCCGGCGGCCGAGCAGATGGCGCTGCTCTAATCTCGCCGGATCGACCCGGCACTGCTCGAACAGACCCTCGCTGAACGCGGGGAGCCCCGCTTTCGTGCCCGCCAGGCATGGGAATGGGCGGCGCGCGGCGCACGCGGCTACGAGGAGATGACCAACCTCCCGGCGCCGCTGCGCGCCGACCTCGACGAGCATGTGCCGTTCTCGTCGCTGACCCTCGAGCGCGAGGCCCACGCCCGCGACGGGACCGTGAAGGCGCTCTTCCGCACTCACGACGGGCGGCCGGTCGAGGCCGTGCTGATGCGCTACCGCGACGGGCGGCGCTCGGTGTGCCTCAGCTCGCAGTCGGGCTGCCCGCTCACGTGCACGTTCTGCGCGACGGGTGCGATGCGCTTCGGCCGCAACCTCACCGCCGGGGAGATCCTCGACCAGGCCCTGCACTTCCGCCGCATGGAGCAGGTCAATCACGCGGTGTTCATGGGCATGGGCGAGCCGCTGATGAACCTCGACGCGGTGCTCGAGGCGTGCCGGCGCCTGCCGGACATGGGCATCACCCATCGTCGCACCGGCATCTCCACGGTCGGGTGGATCCCGGGCATCGAGCGCCTCACGCGCACGCGCATGCCCGTACGACTCGCCCTGTCGCTGCACGCGCCCGAGGACGCGCTGCGCTCGCAGATCATGCCCGTGAACGAGCGCTATCCGCTCGCGGACGTGCTCGCCGCCTGCCGGCGCCACTACGAGCGAAAGCGCCGCCGCGTGTTCGTCGAGTACGTGATGCTCGCCGGGGTGAACGACCGCGTCGAGCAGGCCCGCGCGCTCGCCGAGCTGCTCGACCCGCGGGCGTTCAAGGTGAACCTGATCCCCTTCAACCCGACGGGATCCTCTTACCGCGGCTCCTCTCCCTCCGCGATCGCCGCGTTCCGGTCCACGCTCGAGCGGGGCGGCCTCGAGGCGACCGTGCGGCTCACCCGCGGGCAGGACATCGACGCGGCCTGCGGTCAGCTTGCTGCCAAAGCGGGTGAATGATTCTTCAGCAGTCGGGGTACGGTCAGGATCGATCGCGTCGACCGAGGGGGGAGCAGGGTGCAGCAGACATGGCTTGGCATGCGGGGACTGGCGGTGCTCACCGCCCTGATCGGGGCGATCCTGGCGCCCACCGCCGCGCAGGCGGCGATCCCGAGCATCCCTGACGGGGCGGGCGGAGAGATCACGTGCACCGTGCAGACCGGCGCCAACGCCGGCCAGCGCCACTGCTCCGGCATCTTCACGACCTTCGACGGCGCCCCGATCGACATCAACGTCGGCTTCCCGCCGGCGCCCGCGAGCGGGCCGGACGGCAACTTCCCGGTCGTGGGCCAGTTCCACGGCTGGGGCGGCTCCAAGCTGAGCCCGACGTCCGGGGGCTGGATCGCCGACGGTTACGCGACCTTCTCGATGAGCGACCGCGGGTGGGGCAACTCCTGCGGCGGGACCGACCCCAAGCGCACCCAGCCGGTGTGCGCCGACGGCTACAACCACCTGATGGACACGCGCTTCGAGGTGCGTGACGCGCAGGAGATCTTCGAGGCGCTCGCGGACCGCGCCGCGACCGGCGCGACCGCAGGGGAGGGCCTGATCGACCCGCAGAAGATCGGCGCGACGGGCGGCTCCTACGGCGGCGGGCTCTCGATGGCGCTGGCCGCGCTGAAGAACCGCAAGATGATCCAGGCCGGCGACGGCACGCTCGTGCCGTGGGTCAGCGACGGCGGCAAGCCGATGCAGATCGCGGCGGCCCAGCCCGACATTCCCTGGACCGACCTCGCGTACTCCCTCCAGCCGAACGGGCACACGCTCGACTACGTCGTCGACGCCCCGTACATGCAGCGTGGCCGGATCGGCGTGATGAAGCAGTCGTTCGTGTCCGGGCTCTACGCGACGGGCCAGGCGACCAGCAACTACGCGCCGCGCGGGAACCGACCCCGACGCCGACCTGGTCAACTGGTTCGCCTCCATCAACGCCGGTGAGCCCTACGACCAGAACCCCCTGTCACAGGACATCGTCGACGAGATCACGACGCACCACTCCTCGTACTACATCGACGACTCGACCGCACCGGCACCGCTGCTGATCTCGAACGGCTTCACCGACGACCTGTTCCCGCCCGACGAGGCGATCCGCTTCTACAACCGTACGCGGGCGACACACCCGGGCACTCCGGTGTCGCTGATCTTCAGCGACCACGGTCACCAGCGTGGGCAGAACAAGGTGCCCGACGCGACCTTCCGCAGCCGCCAGCTGCACAACTGGTTCGACTTCTACGTAAAGGGAACCGGTGCCGCCCCGTTCCAGGGCGTCCAGACCCTCACGCAGGCATGCGGCGGGCCTTCCGGCGGTGCGACCGGCGCGTTCGACGACCCGAACACGGACCTTCCCTACCGCGCCTCGACGTGGGCCGCGCTCGCGCCCGGCGAGGTGCGCCTCGCGGGCGCCGCCGCGAAGACGATCGCGCCGTCGCTGGCCGATCAGGCGGGCAACGCGTTCGACCCGATCGCCGGCGGCGGCGCGTGCGCGACCGCCCCCGGCGCCGACCAGTCCGGCACGGCGACGTACCGGCTCGATGCCGCGCCGGCCGCCGGGTTCACGCTGATGGGCTCGGCGACGATCGTCGCCGACATCAACTCGCCGGGCCCGACTTCGCAGGTCGCGGCGCGCCTGCTCGACGTCGACCCGGTCAGCGGCGACGAGACGCTGGTCGCGCGCGGCCTCTACCGGCCCGAGATCAACTCGGGCACGGAGGCCACGCGGCAGGTCTTCCAGCTCCACCCGAACGGGTGGAAGTTCGCCGCCGGCCACGTCGCCAAGCTCGAGCTGCTGCCCGCCGACCAGCCGTACGGGCGCAACTCGAACGGCCAGGCGGCCGTGACCGTGTCGAACCTCGAGCTGCGGCTGCCCGTGCTCGAGTCGCCCGGTTCGCTGAGCGGCCTCGTCGAGGATCCGGCGCCCAAGGTGGTGCCGAGCGGCTACCAGCTCTCGGCCGACTACCTCGCGGGCGGGTACCCGCGGCCGAAGGGCGCGACGCCCTTCCGCGTGCCGCTCGTGCCGGCCTTCGCGCAGTGCACGAGCCCGAACCGCCAGCACGGCCCGCCGCTCGCCTTCGGGTCGTGCAGCGCGCCGCAGCTCACGTCGAGCGAGCTGACCGTGGGGACGCCCGACGCCAACGGCGCGGCCGCGAGCTCGTCCGGGTCGGTCGTCTACAAGGTCGTGGTCGGGAACCCTGCGACGCCCGAGAACGAGGCCGACGTCCTGGTCGGGGTGTCGCTCGGCGACGTCCGCAAGCGGAGCGACCTCTCCGACTACACGGGAGAGCTGCGGGTGGACCCGGGCGTGCGGATCACCGATCGCAACAACGGGCCCTCCGGCACCGAACCCGCGACCATGGTCGACATCCCGTTCCCGGTCGACGTCCAGTGCGCCGCGACCGCGAGCGCGTCGGTGGGGGCGACATGCGCGGTCAACACGAGCTTCAACGCGGTCTCGCCGTCCTCCGTCGTGGACAGCAGGCGTGCGCGCGCGGTGGTTCAGCTGGGTGCGGTGAGCGTGTACGACGGCGGCGCGGACGGCCTCGCGTCGACGACCCCGAACACGCTGTTCGCGCGCCAGGGGATCTTCGTCCCGTAGGCGGCGGCTAAACCGCGCCGCGGTCGATCTCGAACCACAAACGGCTGTCCCGCGGCTCGAATCCCCAGCGGTCGGCGAGCTCGCCGACGAGGTAGAGGCCGAAGCCCCCTTCCGGGCCTGCCTCGATCGAACGAGCCGGATCGAATCCGCGGCCGCGGTCCACGACGTCGACCCGCACGGTGGTGGCGCCCGAGGAGATCTCCAGCTCGATCTTCTCCTCCTCGCCGAGCCCCGCGTGGCGGACGGAGTTGGTCACGGCCTCGCTGACCAGCAGCCGCACGGATTCACGCACACCATCGAGCTCGCCGTTCAGCCCCTCGAGGACCCGCCTTGCGAGCGCCGGGGCCTTCTGGTCCACGGGCAGCTTCACGGTCAGCGCGGTGTCGAGGGAGGATTCCACCATTTTGAGGGTTCCCGCGGTCGCGCAGGGCGAAACGGAGGAACTGAGTGCATTTGGTCCAGTTCACGCAGCGCTAACATCCGCCGACCCGGATTCCCCTTGCTCCGAAGCGGAATCGGCACGCAGCGTGATGGGACTGGCGTCGGATCGGATTTGGAGGTGAGCGATGTCGGCTTTGGAAGGTTTCGAAGGGCCACCACCCGCGGCTGAGAGCCGGGTGCGGGTCGACCCGCGGGAGGACGCCGTGTACGTCCGCATCTCGGGCGAGCTCGACCTGGCGCTCCAGGATGCGGTTGATGCCGAACTGCGCAAGCTGCCCGAGCGGGGAAGCTCGCTCCCGGTCGTGGTCGACATGCGGGAGGTGACGTTCGCGGACTCGGTCGGGCTGCGGGTCCTGCTCAAGCATGAGGTGCGCTCGCGCGAGCGTGGATTCGAGTTCGCGCTGATCGCGCCGCGCGGCCAGCCCGGCAAGCTGTTCGAGCTGACGGGGGTGAGCAAGATCTTCAAGGTCCGGCCCGACCCGGACCCTCCCAGCGACGCCGCGAAGGCGGCGGATCGAGCGTCGGCCGGCCTCGGCACCGACGAGCCCGATCCCGCGGATTGGCTGACGCGGGACGAGGGTTAGCGGCTAGGGTCTCCACATGTCGCGCGCGGACATCACGTTCACATCCGGGGGCATGCGATGCGCCGCATGGCTGTACGTGCCGGAGGGAGCCGCCGCTCCCGCACCCTGCGTCGTGATGGCGCACGGGTTCGGCGGCACGCGCTCGGACGCGGTACCTGCATTCGCGGAGCGGTTCGTCGACGCCGGCCTCGCCGCCCTCGTGTTCGACTATCGCCACTTCGGCGACAGCGAGGGCGAGCCGCGCCAGCTGATCGACATCGAGCGTCAATTGGAGGACTGGACCGCCGCGATCGCATGCGCGCGCATCCGGCCGGAGGTCGACCCGACCCGCATCGCGTTGTGGGGATCCTCGTTCTCCGGTGGGCACGTGGTCGAGGCAGGCGCGCGCGACGGGCAGGTCCAGGCCGTCGTCTCGCAGGGCCCGTTCGCCGACGGGTTGAAGCAGATCGCCTCGTTCCCGGTTTCTTTCAACCTCAAGCTCACGGCGCATGCGCTGCTCGACCAGGTCGGCGCGCTGCTCGGGCGCCCGCCGCATTACGTGCCCGTGGTCGGCCCGCCCGGGTCGGACGCGATGCTCCAGTCTCCCGAGTGCGAATCCGGGTACCTCGCGATCGTGCCCGAGGGGTCGCGCTGGCGCAACGAGGCCACCCCGCGCGTGATGCTGCGCGTGCCGCGCTACCGCCCGTTCCTGCGCGGCCCGGACCTCCCTTGCTCGTGGCTCGTGTGCGTCGCCGACCGCGACGACCTCACGCCACCGCAGATCGCGGCCGAGCTCGCCGAGGCCGCCGGCGCCGAGGTCCGCCACTACGACCTGGGGCACTTCGAGATCTACGTCGGAGCGGGATTCGAGCAGGTCGCGGGCGACGAGACCGCGTTCCTCGTGCGGCAACTTGCCGAGCGCGCCGTCCCCGCCGCAGCCTGACTTTCCGCTCGCTACAGTGAGGGCTGTCCGCCCGGATAGCTCAGTTGGTAGAGCACTTCCATGGTAAGGAAGGGGTCGTCGGTTCGAGTCCGACTCCGGGCTTCTGACCGTAGAGCAAATCGAGCGGTTCGCGAGGCTTCCTTCTCTCCGGCAACGAACACCGGACGTACGTGCCGCCCGAAGCCGCTCCTCGGCGGAGGTGCGGTCGCCAGGATTGCGTACTAGTGTGCGCCGATTGAGCGCAGCTCGGCCGTAGTCTCGACGATGCCGCCCTCGCGATGCTCGCTCACCGGTGCAGCGACATGGGCGAGCAGCCGGCGGGCGTCCTCGCTAGCCACGAGCGTCGTCGCCGTGAAGCGCTGCAGTCCGGCCGCTCGCGCCAGGGCGGCGAGCCGCTCGAGCAGCGCCGTCCCCACCCCCCGGTGCTGCCAGGCATCGGTGACGAGGTAGGTGACTTCCGCGCCCATGGGATCGTGGGCGTCACGGACGTACCCGGCGATGCCGACCCCCTCGCCGGCGACGGGATCCAGCGCCACGAGCGCCTCGCGCGCGCGGTGGTCGGCGTGCGTGAGCTCGTCCAGCTCGCGGGGGCTGAAGTGATCGACCGGCTCGCGGAAGCGGCGGTAGCGCGACAGGGCGCTCAGGTGCTCCAACGTGAGCCGCAGTAGCCGGGCGTCATCGGCCTCGATCGGCCGGATGACGATGTCGGCCCCGTCGGGCAGGCGGACGCGCTCCCCCGAGAGCCGAGGGGCCGGAGGCTCGCGATGCGGGGCCAGTCCGATCGGGGTGCGCGCCTTTGCGGACGCTGCACGCGCAGCCGCGATGTCCTTCCCGAGCGCCTGGAGTTCCCCCTCGAGGATCGCGAACTCGCGCTCCCTCGAGCTCTTACCCCTAGCCGGCGGCTGATCCATTGCCATGACCCATGAGAGTTTGCTACACGCGGCTCATCGCGCACCACTCCAAACCAATCCTCGCTTTACCGACCGCCAGCCGCCGTGGGTCTCAACCTGAGCGCGATCGCCGGCAAGGGCCCAGATCACGCCGATGTTCACCGTCAAGCGGCGATAGCAGCCGGTCCTTGATGAACGCCAACGGGAGCGGGGTGACCAACATCACGAGCACGGATCGGAGATGGCCGTCCGGGACTCCCTCGCGGGATGACCGGAAGGCGGTGAATGACGCGCGACTGTCAGTGCCGGTTCTCAATTTCATGGAGATGTAGGGTGTGATTGGTCGACCCGGTTTCGCGGGGTGCGGCGGGTCGTCTATCGACATCCACTGCGCAGAGGGGGACCCGCATGACCAGCGCCGACGCGACCAGCACCCGAGCAGGCGACGATCGCAAGACGGGAGAGCACCGACCCAACGAGCTGCGGGCGCTGAGCGCGCTGGCCTTCGAGGAGCTGAGAGGCTTTCCCGGCGGCATCCGCGACATGCACCTGGGCATCGCCGAGCGCGCGTTCCGGGGCGTGGGTCCGGCGGGCCGCCCGGTCCAGATCATCCACGACGCGCTCTCGCGCCGCGCCTATGACGCGATCGGGTTCGGCGCGGCGCGACTGGGACGGGCCGCCGACGCAACCATGGAGAGGCGGGGGATCGGGCAGGAGGTCCTGCTCTCGACCACGCGCCGGGGGAGCGCGATGATCGCCGCCCTCAACGGCCTGATCGGCGACCGGCTCGAGCGCTCGGGAAGCGACCTTCACCAGCCCGCCTCGGTGCGCGTGGACGGCGAGGCCGTGGCGCTTGACGTGGGCTCGCTGAGCGCGGCGTTCCCCGATGCGACGGCGCGGTTGGTTGTGTTCCTTCACGGCCTGATGGGGAATGAGTTCTACTGGGAGTGGGGGGGCGCCCATCCAGGCGATACCTATGGCGCGCGCCTGGCCTCGGATCTCGACTGCACCCCCGTATATCTGCGCTACAACACCGGTCTGCACGTCTCCGAAAACGGTCGGTCCGTCGCGGCGCTGCTCGAGGAGCTGGTGCAGGCATGGCCGGTGGAGGTGGACGAGATTGCGCTCGTGGGTCACTCGATGGGCGGTCTGATAGCGCGCAGTGCCGGCCACCAGGGGTCAGAGAGCGGCCAACGCTGGACCGCGCGCGTCCGTCACATGATCTCGTTGGGCACGCCACACCTGGGCGCGCCGCTTGAGCGGGGGGCTCACGTGGCTGCCGAGGCGCTTCACGCGCTGCCCGAGACGCGGATGCTCGGCGCCTTCCTGCGCCGGCGCTCTGCCGGCATCCGCGACCTGCGCCACGGCTCGCTGGTCGACGAGGACTGGCGGGGACGCGACCCCAATGCCCTGCGCGCGGCGGCGTGCAAGGAGGTGCCGCTGCTGGAGGGAGCCACGCATTGCTTCGTCTCGGCCACCATCACCCGCAGCCCGCGCCATCCCCTGGGGCGCCTGCTTGGCGACATCCTCGTGCTGACACCCAGCGCAACCGGACGGGGCCGCACTCGGCGGATCCCATTCAAGGACGAACACGGCCACCACGTCAGCCCCGCCCACCACCTCGCGCTCCTGAACCACCCCGAGGTCTACGAGCGCCTGCGTGGGTGGCTAGAGCCGACCGGCGGCCGAGCCGAGTCCAGTTCGGCGCACGACCTCGCGCTGATGTGAAGATCCGAGGTGGGCAACGCCTGGGCAACACAACAACCGGCAACAGCCGCAAACGCGAGTTCGCCCAGATCGGTGAAACTGGCTGTCTCGCGCCGGATGCGCGAACAGCCGCGACCAGCCGCAAACCCCAGGCCGCCATGGTAAGGAAGGGGTCGTCGGTTCGAGTCCGACTCCGGGCTTTTGTACTGCCCGCTTTTACTCGTCTCTGGGCACCCGCCAGCGACGGACCGAGATGCTGGCGAGGCCCCCGACCTCGTCCTTGGTCAGGCCCAGCGTCACGGCGTCGGTCTCGACCTCCGCGACCGCGCCGATAGGAATCGTGACCTCGCGCCGGCCCCAGAGGTGGCCACGCTCGAGGACCAGGTGCGTGATCTGCTCTCCGTCGACGACGAATCCGTCCACATGGCCCAGGTGGTGCCCGTCCGCCGATGTGACTGCGCTTGCGCGTCGGACCTCGACCTCGCCCTTCGGTACGCGGTCGTAGATGACCCCGGCGTCTTCGCTATAGCCGCTGGGGCCGAGGCCAGGCTCGTAATAAGGCATCGCAAGCACCTCCTGAATGCCCATGTCCCAATCCGGATCGTCGACTGGGAACTCGCCGAGCCGCAGGTACGAGAGCTCGTGTGCCGGCGCGAGCCGGCGCACCTCCTCCACCGTGCAGCGCAGTGAGATCTCCTGCCCGTCGCCTTCCTGCGTGAGATCGATTGGGACGAGCCTCGCCGGCCCGTCGTCGTGGTGTGGCTGCACCACGAGATGCGTGACGCGCTTGGTCGTCGGATCGATGACCACGTCGGCCAGCTCGCCGAGCACGTCGTCCTCGCAACGGACGGAGGCTCCCAGTTCAAGTCGCATGCGTCTCCCTCCTTTGAACGCTGTCGCGCTCCGGCCGGTGCGTGCTGCCGGGAAAGGCTCCTGCCCACGGGCGGCGCGTCGCACCATTCTTCTGGTTTCCGGGGTTCACCGTGTCTTAAGGCGAACATCATCCCCGCTCAACCCGGGGTCGCTAAAAAGGCACCGATGGCGCGTCGGGGTCCTCGCTTGTCTCAACAGGGTTGCGATGTCGACCTCTGCGTGCACTCCGGCTTCTACTCCGGCGTCGGCCTGTACTCGAGGGAGTCGGGCACGCTGCGGTACGTGCTCGTCTGCGACGACTGTGGCGAGGAGATGAAGGAGATCTCGACGCTCGATTACGCGCCCCAGCCGGCTTTCGGAAGCGGCTGACCCGGGCCGACACAGGCACGACAGGGTTGGGGTAGGCTGGCGAAGTAATCGAAGCGTCGGTCGCGAACCCATGTGCCCGCGTGGCGCCCCCCGGGTCGTGCGAATCGGAGGAGAGCATCATGAGGAAGAAACTGTTGGTCGTGCTCGGCGTGGGCGCGGTCCTTGCCGTTCTGGCGTCGACCGCGTTCGCGGCCGTCCAGGTCGCGTTCAAGGCCACACTCTCGCCGAACAAAGCGGGCAAGGCAGCCGCGCTGGACGTTCAGCTCGCGTCCTCGGAGCCCGGTCAGCCCCAGCCGCCGATCATGAACCGCATCGTGATCAAGTTCAACAAGGGCGGCAAGTACAACTTCGCAAAGTTCCCGCGATGCAAGCTCGCGAGCCTGCAGGCGAAGGGCCCGAACGCGTGCCCGAGCGGGTCGAAGATCGGATCGGGCAGCGGCGTCGGCCGCGCGCTGCCGGTGGTCGAGGACCCGGTGAACGCCAAGCTGGGTCTGTTCAACGGCTCGAAGGTCGGCGGCAAGGACACAGTGTTCGTCTACGTGTTCCCGGACCTGGGCCCGACGTTCGTGACCGTCTGCAAGATCTCGCTGAAGGCACAGGGCAGCTTCGACTACACGCTGGACTGCTCGATCCCGCCGATCAAGACGCTGCCGAGCGCGCCGGACGCATCGGTAGTCACAGTCAAGACCAAGACTGAGAAGAAGACCGTAAAGAAGAGCGGGAAGAAGTACCCGCTGATCGTGGCGCCGAAGAAGTGCACCGGCACGTGGAAGACCCAGGCGCAGTTCTTCTTCGCGACCGGCGCGACCGTGACGACCAAGTACTCGGGGAAGTGCTCCAAGTAGTGGGTTGCTAGCCGCACTTCCTGGAAGGGTTTCGAGGGCCGGCCCAGGACACGGGCCGGCCCTTTCCTTTGCCGTGATGATCATCACACTGAATGTATGTCCGTTGACCCGTGATCCGACCGACCCGGACAGGTCGAGGACGACTCGAGCCGTCGTGTCGAAGGTCGAGATACCTGCACGAAGGGCGAACGGAACAAAGGTGTGACGTAGATCCGTAGATGCGTCGAAGCGGCTCGATCCCGGATTCGCGTTGCGCCGGTAGGGACCGCACGCACTGCTCCATGCGCCGGCTGCGTGGCCTGTACGTTCTTGAGGTTGCGCTCGGTCATGCCCGGCGCGGCACGCACCGCGAGTCCGCTATGAGGGAGAATCTTCGCGGTGAGCGACCACCGAAGTGTTCTTGAAGAGCACCGAGACCTGCGCGAGGCGCTCGAGACATCGGTCCTACCGCTGGCTACCTCGGTCGACGGCTACCGGTTCGAGTACCAGGCGTCGCTGCACGGGCTTGAGCTTGAGGCCGGCGGTTACGTGGCGATCGACGCCCGCGGCGAGATCCGGCTCGGCCAAGTGCTGTCGCTTCGCATGGAGCAGCACGAGGCGAGCGCGATCGACCGGCCGGGCACCGTCCTGATCCGGCTCGCACGCGGGGACGGAGCGCTGCTCGAGGGGGATAGGCGTCCGTTCCACGACGCGCTCGTGCGGCCCGCGACCGAGGAGGAGGTGTCTGCCTGGCTCGAGCGGTCGCAGTCCGAGCGCGTCCGGCTCGAGGTCGGCGAATTGGCGGTCGCGCGCGGCGTGCCATTTGCGCTCGACGCAGCAGGCTTTGGCCGACATACCTTCCTGTGTGGCCAGTCGGGTTCGGGGAAGACCTACTCGCTGGGCGTGCTGCTGGAGCAGTTGCTGATGCAGACCAGCCTGCGGATCGTTGTGCTGGATCCGAACTCGGACTATGTGCGGCTTGGGCAGCCGAGCCCCGAGGCCGACGACGAGTCCGTTGAGCGCTACCGCACGGCGGCTGGGTCGGTCACGGTGCGCAGCGGAACGAGCCGCGCGACTGGAATCCGCGTCCGCCTCCGCGACCTCAGTCCTGAGCATCAGGCGGCGCTCCTGCGCCTGGACCCGGTGGCCGACCGCAGCGAGTACTCGGACCTGCTCGCTCTCCTGGAGGACGAGAACGTCCGCAGCCTGGAGGATTTCGCCCGATCTTCGCCCGAGGCGCTCAAGCTCCGCGCCCGCAACCTCGGCGTTGACCGCTGGGGCATCTGGCCGGGGCCAGAGGGCGAGTCACTGCCCGATGAGATCGAGAACCCGGATCCGTCGGCGCGCTGCATCGTCGTGGACCTTGGGTCGCTGCCAACGCGCGAGGAGCAGACACTCGCGGCCGGAGCGGTCCTCGAGCGGCTCTGGAGACGGCGTGCGCGGCGCGAGCCGGTCGCGATCGTGATCGACGAGGCTCACAACATCTGCCCCGCCGAGCCAGGAGACCCGCTTACGGCGCTCGTCACCGCGGACGCGATCCGAATCGCCGGCGAGGGACGCAAATTCGGCCTCTATCTGATCGTCGTGACGCAGCGGCCCCAGAAGGTGCACGAGAACGTGCTCTCTCAATGCGACAACCTCGTCCTGATGCGCATGAACTCGATCGCCGACCTCGGCCATGTCGCGCGGGTGTTCTCGGCAGTCCCAACCGGCCTGATCGACCGAGCGACGACATTCGCACAAGGCGAGGCGCTCGTTGCCGGCAAGATCGCCTCGCATCCAGCCCTGATTCGCTTCGGCTCGCGCATCAGTCAAGAGGGCGGAGCAGACGTGGCGGGCTGGGCATAGGCAAAGGCGGCGGCCGAGGCAGCTCCTCACGGCATCGGAAGGTTCTTGCTGTTCATCCGAGCCGGGTGAAATAACCAGCGCCCGACAACCCGACCGGCATGGGCCCAAACAATGAATGCGTGGGCAAGCCGATGTACTTATTACGCAGTCGCCCGCGCTGTCCCTTTCACGCGAAGGGGGAAAGCTGAGGTGCCCATGGCACTGCAAGGGATGTGTCTGGCGACGACGAATGCCTGGGTACCCAACGACCCAGGTAGTGTCGCCAGAGCCCTGGGCAGCCGCCGCCTGGTGGTCGATCCCAGGAAGGACAGAAAGGAAACCCCGACGTGATCCTAGCGGCGAGCGACTTTGACCTCGGCGATCTGCTGATAGCGATGATCGCCTTCTCCTTCATGTTCATGTTCATCTGGATGTTTATCGGCGTGTTCGCCGACATCTTCCGCCGCCACGACTTGTCTGGCGCGGCCAAGGCCGCCTGGGTACTGCTGATATTCATACTTCCGCTGTTCGGAATACTGATCTATCTGATCGCGCGGCCCTCGGTGACGGACATGCCTCCCGGGAGCTGATGCCGCAGTACGAGGGGCGTGTCTCTGGCGGCCCGCCGACGATTGGCCCTTACGCGCGGATGCGGGCGACCTTGGACTAAGGACGGTGCGGAAGCGACGCGACTTGATGCGCGGCGTGCCCCGCTTCCGCTTTGCGCGAAACGAATTGCCCCTGGCGTTTCGCTGATCGCTTTGGCGGCCCTGCCGCGGCGGCCGACCACAGGCGCACCACTGGGCGAGATACTGCGCGGGCGATGTCGCAGGAGAACGTGGAGATCATGCGCGCGGCCTATGCAAGGGCGACTGCCCGGGGGGTCGAGGGGATGTTGGAGTTCGCGACCGAGGACGTCGTTTGGATCAGCGACCAGCGGTTTCCCGGCGGGGGGACGCACAAGGGCAAGGAGAACGTGCGGCGGTGGTTGAACCAGCTATGGATCTACGAGGAGTTCTCGATAGACGTCGAGGAGATCATCGACCTCGACGACAGGGCGCTGGGGATCACCCGCTGCCACGCTGTCCCCCCGGACGCACCCAAAGTGGACTGGATGTGGTGCCACCTGGTTTCGTTCAGGGATGGGCTGATCAGCCAGGCGCAGAGCTTCCTCGATAGGCACAGCGCCCTCGAAGCCGCCGGACTGCGGGAGTAACGTCCACCTGATCCGACGGTGGGCTAGGTGACGCCGAGTCCGTTACGCAGCGGGCGCTCGGTACTGGACTTGCTCGGCCTTGCGCAGGGCATCCATCGTTTCGTCGACGGTAAGGAGGACTGTCGTTTCCAGCGAGCTGAGCGCGCCGCCGCCACTGATCGCCAGTGCAACCGCGGCCATGGACACGTTGTCAGGGGCCTCCCATAGGTTGTAGCCGTCGTGTGTGCCGAAGGCGTACCAGAACCCGTGAAGCTTCCCACCGACCGACTCGATGTACGACTGAGCGGCCTTTCGGCGGTCCTCTGGCTTGGCGATCAGCTTGGCCCAGGTCTCCGGCGTGTAGCTGAACTTCGTTAGGTACAGCGGCATCATCACTCCCTCTCGTTAGTCGACCCGTGCGAGTTGCCGTGGGCC
>CAVYJN010000011.1:0-55452 GCA_963768885.1 uncultured Solirubrobacterales bacterium
TCCTGGGCCCGCTTCGAATGCTGGCGTCAGCCTCGAGCTCACCAGCTGACCAGCTTCCAGATCTCGGGCAGTCGGGTCGCCTCGTCGGCGCTCACCTCGGTGAAGATCGCGACCGCCCGCTTCAAATGGATCATCGCCGCGTCCTCGTCGCCGGCGGCATGGTGCAGATCGGCGAGATTGTTCTCGAGCGCCGCCTCGCGATGGCGGTCGCCGTAGGCGGCACATAGCGCCAGCGCACTCTCGGTCAGCGCGAGTGCCTCGGGAAGCTCGCCGGCGTCTCGCTTGACGAGCGCCAGATTGTTGAGCGCAGCCGCGGTTGCCGGGTCGTCGCGCAACTCCTGCGCCAGCGCGAGGCTGCGCTCCAGTTCTACCAGTGCGGCCTGCGGCTCCCCTGCGTTCCGGGCCAGCACTCCGAGCATGTTGTGCGCCTGTGCCTCGGCGCGACGATCGGCCGCGATTTCCGCGAGCGCGAGGGCTTCGCGCGCGAGCGGCCCGGCGCGCTCGGGTTGTCCATCGTGATGCAACGTGAGGGCGAGATCGGCCTGGACGCGGGCCCGCAGCCCACGCTCCTGCGGCGGGGCGCCATCGAGAGCGGCGAGGAAGTGCGCCTCGGCGAGTGTCCATTCCCCTCGGCGATGGTGCACATCGCCCAGCTTGTGCTCGATCGCGGCGAGCTCCGAACCCTCGCACAGCGCCGCGGCGCTTTCGTAGCTCGCGAGAGCGCCGCCGTAGTCGCCGAGCAGGGTGCGCAGGTCGGCGATGCGCTCGATGCAACCCTGCGTCCGGGCCACCCAGGGCGAGCGCCGCCTCGAGATGTTCGAGCGCGTCGGCGTGAGCGTGAAGCGACGCGGCATGCTCGGCGGCCAGCCGGTAGCGCTCCGCCGCCCCCGCGTGATCGCCGGCAAGGCGCAGGTGCGCCGCCACGAGGGCGGCGCTCTCGTCGCCCGGGCGTCGCCTCGACAGCGCGGCCGCGGCGCGTCCGTGAAGCAGGCGGCGTCGTGCGAGACCGGTCTGCTCATAGACGAGCGCACGGAGCTTCTGGTGCGAGAAGTCGTAGACCGGATCCGGTCCCTGGGCTTCGCGCACGACGCCCTGCGCCACGAGCTCTTCGAGCGCACCCACGGTTTCCTCGTCGCTGCGTCCGCTCGCGTGTCGCACCGTGTACAGGTCGAAGGACCGCCCGATGGCCGCCGCCGCGCCGAGCACCTGACGCGCCACGTCGCCGAGGCCACCGAGCCGCGCGTCGAGCACGCTCCTCGCCTCCGTGGTCAGCAAGTCCTCGGCCGGGTCGCCTCCCGCGCGCAGCGCTGCAAGGTATTCGGCGACGAACAGCGGCAGGCCCTCGCTCTCGACATATACGCGCCGCACGAGGTCAGGCGCCGCATCGCTCGAACGAGTTGCCTGGACGAGCGTCGCGACCTCCTCCTCTTCGAGCCGGGTGGGGCTCACGATCGTGGCCCGACCCTCGCGCACCAGGGACAGGGCCAGGCGACGGAGCCGGTGCCCGGGCGGCACCGCTTCACTGCGCCAGGCGATCACCAGCAACATCGCTCGGCCCCTGAGCCTGCGGCCGAGGTAGGAGATGGCGTCCACCGTGGCCTCGTCCGCGGCGTGGAGGTCGTCCAAGAAGACGACTCCCGGCTCGGGTCCTTCACAGGCGGCGCTGATCACGGCGGCCACGCCCTCCAACAGGCGGACCTGGGCGCCCGGGCCGTCGAGTGGGAGTGGATCGGGCCCGTCCTGTTCCAGCTCGGCCAGCTCGGGCAGGAGCAGCGAGGCATCGGCCAACCGCCGTGCCGGGATGGTGCGCGCCCAGTCGGCGCGTACCGCGTCCTTCGAGGCCTCGCGGAGCAGCTCGACAACGGGTCCGTACGGAATCCCGGCCTCGTCGTCGTGGCACCGAGCCGCAAGCACCACCGCGCCGGCGGCGCGGGCCCGGCGCGCGAGTTCGTCGGCCAGACGGGTCTTCCCGATCCCCGCCTCGCCTTCGATCACCGCGAGGCCGCCATCCGGCCGGGCGCGGGCGTGGGCGTCCACGAGGGCGGCCAGCGCATCGGCCCGTCCGACGAGCGGCAGCTCGGCCGGCCCCGCCGCGGCCTTGGCGCGCGTCGGCGGGACGGCTCGGTCTGGCGCCTCGTGTGGAGGCCCCAGGCTCCCGTCGTTCACCTGGTCGTACAGGCTCGCCGTCTCGTCGAGCGGTGTCACCCCGAGCTCCTCGCTCAGCGTTCGAACGCAATGGCGGTACTGCGCGAGCGCGGCCGCGCGTTCGCCGTTCCAGGCATACAGGCGGATCAGCTCACGGTGGGCGGGCTCGTGCAGCGGATCGACCTCGAGCCACCGGCGCGCGTACGGGATCGCCCGGTCGTATTCGGCACGGCGCGGCCAGCAGCTCCACCAGCCGGCGCAGCGCCGAGCCCAGCTCGCGCTTGAGGGTGTCCGCCTCGTCGATCTGCCAGTCGTCGAAGTCGGGACTGTCTCGGAGTGAGAAGCCCTCGAGGAAGTCGCCTGAGAACAGGGCCACCGCCTCGCTCAGGCGCTCGAGGGAAGCGCCGTTCGCTGCGAGCGTCCGGAACCGCTCGACGTCGAGCTCCAGGCCGGGTCCACGCCTCAGGGCGACGCTGTCGCCGGCGGCGTCGATCCATTCCTCGCCGATCGCCCCGCGCAGGGTCGAGAGCGTGCGGCGCAGTGCACCTCGCGCGCGATCGGGATCGTGCGCCGGCCACAGAAGATCGCAGAGCGCCTCGCGCGACCGGGGCCGATCGGCAAGCGCCAGATGCGCCAGCAGCGCAATCGCCTTGCGGGTGTCGAAGGCCACCCGCTCGCCGTCCCGCTCGACCCGCGGGGGGCCGAGCAGGATGACCGCGAGCGCCATGGCGCCACGATAGTCGCTGAGATGACGGCTTCGTAACGCTTTCCGGACGCACGCAGAGGAGGGTGAGGGGCGAGAATGACCATGGGAATGACCGAGCCATCGGGACACGCGCCTCCGAGGGGGCGCCCGGCCACCCTCGCGTGGGCTCTGTGTGGGCTGACCGTGGCGCTCGCGGCGGCCCGTCTCGCCCTGGCGATCGTGGACCCCGAGTCCTCGAGCAACGCGAGCAACCCCAGCGTCCCTGGAGGCGGCGTCCCCGTGGCCGCCTTTGAAGCCGTTGTGCTGACCGCTCTCGGTGTGATCGGGGCGGTGGTGGCGTCGCGACAGCCGCGCAACCCGGTGAGCTGGATCCTCTGCGTCACCCCCCTCTCGCTGGGGCTTCTGGTCGTTGGAGTTCATGTCTTCTGGAGCTTCGAGCTCGCCGGTCATGCGGACGCCGCGGAGCTGGCGGCATGGGTCTCGAGCTGGGTGTGGACCCCGGCGATCTTCGGGTCGTTCGTCCTCTTCCCCCTGCTTTTCCCGACCGGCGCGCCCCCGACCGCTCGCTGGCGCCCGGTGGCGTGGGCCGGCGTTGCGGGATGCGCCGCCATGACGGTCGGGTTCGCCTTCACGCCAGGAGAGTTCGAGGACCTGCCGGCGGTGAACCCGGTAGGGCTGGGCGACCCGCTCGGCACCGCCGCCGAAGTCGCCAACGGCCTCGGCTTCCTGCTCCTGGTCGTCGGGACGCTGACCGCCATCGCCTCGATCGTCGTGCGCTTCCGTCGTTCGCGGGGCATCGAGCGCCAGCAGCTCAAGTGGGTCACGGCCGGTGCCGCGCTGCTCCCGCTGTCGCAGGTCCCATCGGGGGATCTGGGCTATGCAGGCCTGCTGCTCGGCGCTCTCGTGATTGCCGGCGCCGTCGCTGTCGCGATGCTGCGCTACCGCCTCTACGACGTCGACGTCGTGATCAATCGCGCGGTCGTCTACGGTGCGCTGACGGCGTTGTTGGCAGCTTGCTACCTCGGCGGCGTGCTCCTGCTGGAGGTGGTGCTGCGGCCCCTCACCGAGGAGTCAGATCTGGCCGTCGCGGGCTCGACACTTGCCGTCGCTGCGCTTTTCCGCCCGGCGCGCAGCCGGATCCAGGCCGGCGTTGATAGGCGTTTCTACCGGCGCCGGTACGACGCCCAGCGCACGCTCGAGTCCTTCTCGTCGCGCCTGCGCGATGAGGTGCAGCTGGGCGCGCTCAACTCCGAGCTGACCGCGGTTGTGCGCGAGACCCTGCAGCCCGTCCATGTGTCGCTGTGGCTGCGAGCGCCTGAGGCCGGGCGATGAGCCCGCGCGCAGCATCCAGGCTCGGCTGGTCGGTGTGGGTTGCCTGCATCGCGCTCTCCGGCTTTACGCTGACGCTGGCGATATTTAGCATCGGCCTCGAGCCCCGCGCGTCCGGGTTGGACGGACCTCCATCCGCGGCCGACGCAGTCACAGCCGCGGTGTACTTCGTCGCCGTCGCGGCGTTCGCGACCGTCGGCGCGTTTGTCATCTGGCGACATCCCGGCAATGCGATCGGCTGGGTCTTCCTCGCGATCGGCGTTGCCGTCTCCGTCCGGGTCGGGGCGGCCCAGTACGCGGAGTACTCGTTGCTGGTTCGGCCGGGCGCGCTCCCCGGGGGGAGGTTCGCGGTGTCGCTGGGCGAGGCGCTGTCCACGACGATGTTCGCGCTTCTGGGACTCGCGCTCCTGCTGTTTCCGGACGGGCGACCGCCCTCACGCCGCTGGCGAAAGCTCCTGTGGATCCTTGGTGCAGCGGCGCTCTTCGGAGTGGTCGGCCTGGGGTTGCGGCCTGGGCACTTTGCCGAGACCGAGGCGTTCGACACATTCTCGAATCCGCTGGGTGTCGGCTCGGATCCGGAGCCGTTCGACGCGCTGGGAGGGCTCTCGTGGCTCTTGGTGACATCCGGCATGTTCGCGTGCGGCGTCGCGATGGTTCGCCGGATGCGTCGCGCTCACGGCATCGAGCGCCTGCAGCTCAAGTGGATCGCCTTTGCCGCATCGCTCTTCGCGGTCGGCTTCCTCGTGATCTCGATCACCTTCTTCGTGGAGCTCTCAGGGTCGATCATCGATCCGCTGCGGACCGCGGTGCTCGGGCTCGGGTTCTGCACGATTCCGATCGCGGCGGGGATCGCGATCCTGCGCTACCGCCTCTACGACATCGACGTCGTGATCAACCGCACGCTCGTCTACGGTGCGCTGACGGCGACGCTCGCCGCCGCCTACCTCGGCAGCGTGCTCCTGCTGCAGGTGGTGCTGCGACCCATCACCGAGGAGTCCAACCTGGCGATCGCCGGCTCCACCCTGGCGGTGGCCGCGCTGTTCCGTCCCGCGCGTAGCCGTATCCAGGCCGCGGTCGACCGTCGCTTCTACCGGCGCAAGTACGACGCGGCCCGCACGCTCGAGCGCTTCGGCGTGCATTTGCGCGACGAGGTCGAGCTCGACGCGCTCAGCGCCGAGTTGCGCGCCGTCGTCGCGGACACGATGCAGCCTGCACACGTCTCGTTGTGGTTGCGCGCGGCGGAGCCACGATGAGCGCGCGGATCGAGCCGGAGTGGGCGATGGTCACGGTCGTCTTCGTCGACATCCGCGGCTTCACCACCTTCGCGGACAACGCGACCGCGCGCGAGGCGGTCGCAATATCTGAACGAGTTCTTCGGCGTGGTCGTGCCGATCCTGACCGCACACGGGGGCCATGCGAACAAGCTGCTGGGCGACGGGCTGCTCGGCGTCTTCGGCGCCCCGGACCGTTGCGACGACCATGCCGACCGTGCGCTCGAGGCCAGCGTGCGCATGCTCGCCTCCGTTGAATCCCACTTCGGCGAGCGCTGTCGCATCGGCATCGGGATCAACTCCGGCCTCGTGCTCGTCGGGACGATCGGCGGCGGGGAGCTCACGGAGCTCGGCGTGATCGGCGATCCGGTGAACGTCGCGGCGCGGGTGCAGGACGCGACACGTGACCTGGGCGAGCCGCTGCTCCTGACCGAGTCCACGCGCTGCTTGCTCGACGGCGCGGAGTTCGTGCTGGAGCCCCGGGGAACCTTGCCCCTGAAGGGCAAATCGAAGCCGGTCGCCGTGCACGGCTTGGGATCCCGTAACGCTACCCGGACGCCGTCGGGGTAGAAAGGCATCGATGACGGCATTGACGAGATCGTTTCGACGCAGGTTGCATAGGCGCGACCGCACGGCCGGTGCGGACGATGCCGGCGTCGAGGCGTCGCCGCCCGGGGCGGGCGCGCCGCCCGAGCAGGAAGTACCTGTCGAGATCGCACCGAACGATCCCCTGCTTGCCTACTTCCAGAGCGCGAGCGAGGCCGTGGACATCGACGCGCTCGATCTCGACTCGTCCGCGCTGCGCGAGCTCAAGGCCGCCGGCGTGAAGCTCGCGGTTCCGCTCGTCAGCCAGGGCGAGCTGATCGGGGTGCTGAACCTCGGCCCGCGACTGTCGGAGCAGGACTACTCCTCCGACGACCGCAAGCTGCTCGACAACCTCGCCGCGCAGGCGGCACCGGCGTTGCGGGTGGGCCAGCTGGTGCGCGAGCAGGAGGCCGAGGCGGCGACCCGCCAGCGCTTCGAGCAGGAGCTCGAGGTCGCCCGGCTGATCCAGCAGCACTTCCTTCCCAAGGAGCTTCCCGACCTGCCGGCTGGCAGATCGCGGCCTACTATCGGCCGGCCCGCGAGGTGGGCGGCGACTTCTACGACGTGATCCCGCTGCCGGACGGACGGGTCGGCTTCGTGATCGGCGACGTGACCGACAAGGGCGTGCCGGCCGCGCTGGTCATGTCCGCCACACGCAGCGTCCTGCGCGCTTCGGCGCAGCGCTCTGTCGAGCCCGGCGCAGGTACTCGAGCGCGTCAACGAGCATCTGTGCCCCGACATGCCGGAGAAGATGTTCGTGACCTGCCTCTACGGCGTGCTGGACATCGACAGCGGCCTGTTTCGCTTCGCGAATGCGGGCCACGACCTTCCCTACGTCCAGACGGCCGACGGCGTGGTCGAGCTACGCGCTCGCGGCATGCCGCTCGGCCTCATGCCGGGGATGTCGTACGAGGAGAAGGAGGCGACGCTGCAGCCCGGCGACAGCGTCCTGCTCCACTCCGACGGTGTGCTCGAGGCCCACGACCCCGAGCGCGAGATGTTCGGCTCTCCACGGCTGAAGGAGACCATGGCGCGCGGCCCCGGCGGCCGGGCGCTGATCGACCACGTGCTCTCCGAGCTCGCCGCCTTCACCGGTCCCGGACGCCGAGCAGGAGGACGACATCACGATGGTCACGCTCCAGCGCTCTGCCGGCGCGGAGCTCCTCGGCCGCGGCCGCCAACGGCCGCGTGCTCGCTGAGTTCGAGCTGCCGAGTGCGCCCGGCAACGAGCGCGAGGCGATGGAGCGCGTGGAGAGCGCGATTGCCGGTCTCGGCCTGGAGTCCGCGCGTCGTCGAGCGCCTCAAGACCGCGGTGGCCGAGGCCACGATGAACGCGATGGAGCACGGCAACGAGTACCGCGCCGACCGCCCCGTGTCGATCCGCGTGACCCACACTCCGGAGCGGTTGAGCGTGCACGTCACCGACCTGGGGGAAGCCGCCGAGCTTCCCGCGGCCGAGAAACCGGACCTGGAGGCGAAGCTCGAAGGCCGGCAGAAGCCGCGCGGCTGGGGCCTGCTCTTGATCGAGAAGATGGTCGACGAGGCGCGCGTGACGAACGAGGCGGGCAAGCACACCGTCGAACTCGTCCTGCGCCTGAAAGGAGGCGGAGATGACGACGAGTGAGCTTCAGGCGACCGTGCGCGAGCGCGACGGAGTCGCGGTGATCGATTTGACGGGCGACCTGAACTCAGCCGCCGAGGACGCGCTCAACGACGCCTATGCGCAGGCGACAGGCGGCGGCGCCGGCTCGGTTGCGCTCAACTTCGAGGGCACGGAGTACATCAACAGCACGGGCATCGCCCTGATCGTCGGGACTGCTGGCCAAGGCCCGGGCGAACGGCGTCCGGGTGCAGGCATTCGGACTCTCGGACCACTACCGCGAGATCTTCGAGATCACGCGGCTGTCCGACTTCATGACCATCACCGACGACGAAGACCGCGCCTTCAGCGGCGCAGAGGGGAGGCACGATGCCTGAGGCGACAACCACGTTCGACGTGCGCGAGCTCTCGGAGAAGACCCGTGCGATCGACATCAAGGGCGACATCACCGCCCAGAGCGAGGACGTGCTGATGGAGGCCTACGGCCGCGCGAGTGGGGAGGGTGTGAAGGCGATCGTCCTGAACTTCAGCGGGCTCGAGTACATGAACAGTGGCGGCATCGGACTGCTCGTCACCCTGCTCGTCCGGGCGCAGCGCCAACACCAGCGCGTGCTCGCCCACGGCCTCTCGGACCATTACCGCCAGATCTTCGAGCTGACCCGCCTCGACGAGGCCGTCGGCATCCACCAGACCGAAGCAGACGCCCTGGCCGAGGCCGGCGCGTCCTGAGGAGACAGCCATGGAAGACGACACAACCGCAGCTCCCGCCGCAGAAGAGCAGGCCGCGGCACGAGACGCCGCGAGCTGGGCCAAGTCGGTCTCTCACCTCAACGTGTCCGAGGTTCCCGAGGGCGCCGTCAACATCAACGTAGAGGGCCGCCGTCTCGCCTCGCCGATCCAGGGCTTCGGCAAGATGTGGCAGAAGACGTATCAGGTCCGCATCCCGGCCGACCGCGTCACCGCCTCCGACCTGATCGCCACCTGGAAGCAGCGCTTCCCCGACTTCTGGCCCGAGGGCAACAACTTCTACGGGCCGCTCACGGGAATCGCGCCGGGCGACATCGCGCTCCTGAACATGACGTTGCCCGGGAAGATGAAGCTCTCGACCGGCGTGATGGTGCTCTACGCGGACGAGGAGTCGTTCACGCTGATGACGCCGCAGGGCCACATGTTCGCCGGCTGGATCACGTTCAGCGCGACCGAAGTCGCCGCCGACACCGTCGCCCAGGCGCAGGTGCTGATGCGCGCCAGCGACCCGATCTTCGAGATGGGCCTGACGATGGGCGGCCACAAGCAGGAGGATCGCTTCTGGCAGCACACGCTCACCGCCTTGGCCGCCCACTTCGACTACGAGGCCGACGTGGACACCAAGGTGGTGTGCGTCGACAAGAAGCGACAGTGGTCGAGGTGGCGCAACGTGTGGCACAGCTCGGCCATCCGCTCCACGCTCTACATGCTCGGAGGCCCCGGACGGGCTCTGAAGCGCGTGTTCAAGCGCGATCGCGCGGTTGCCTGAGCACTCGGCCGATGCGGTCGTAGTCGGCGCCGGCCCCAATGGGCTCGCCGCAGCCATCGTGCTCGCCCAGGCGGGCCGAGGCGTCACTCTCATCGAGGGCGCGGAAGCCGTGGGCGGAGGCTGTCGCACGGAGGCGCTCACGCTTCCCGGCTACGTGCACGACACCTGCTCGACCGTGCACGCCCTGGCGCTCGTCTCGCCCTTCCTGAGCAGCTTGCCGCTTGCCGAGCACGGGTTCGAGCTGGTGCACCCGGGCGCGCCGCTTGCGCACCCGCTCGACGACGGCTCCGCGGTGGTGATGGAGCGCTCTGTCGAGGAGACGGCCCGGGGACTCGGCCCGGATGCACATGCCTACCGCCGGCTGTTCGGCCCGCTCCTCCGCAGTGCCGACGAGCTCATGGCGGAGATCCTCGGTCCGCTCCGTCCTCCGCGTCACCCCCTGGTGTTGGCGCGCTTCGGTGCGAGCGCGCTCCGCTCGGCGACGGGGCTGGCCCGCGGGCGCTTCCAGGGCGAGCGCGCCCGCGCGCTCCTCGCGGGATGCTGCGCGCACTCGATGCTCTCGTTGCGCAGTCCGGCCAGCGCGGCCTTCGGGATCGTGCTCGCGCTGAGCGCCCACCGGGTCGGCTGGCCGGTAGCGCGTGGCGGCTCGCAACGCCTGGCCGACGCGCTCGCGTCGCACCTGCGCTCCCTCGGCGGCGAGATCGAGACCGGCAGATGGGTGGAATCGCTCGACGAGATCGCGGGCGCCGGCGACACCCTCCTCGACGTCACCCCGCGCCAGTTCCTGAGGCTGGCCGGCGACCGCTTGCCCGACCGTTACGCCGGGCGGCTCGCGCGCTACCGCTACGGGCCGGGTGTCTTCAAGCTCGACTGGGCCCTCGACGGCCCGATCCCGTGGAGCGCACCGGAGGTCTCACGCGCAGGCACCGTGCACGTGGGCGGCACGCTCGAGGAGATCGCCGAGTCGGAGGAGGCGGTCTGGGAGGGCGAGCACCCGGCTCGCCCCTTCGTGCTGCTCGTGCAGCCGAGCCTCTTCGATCCAAGTCGAGCCCCGTCGGGGAAGCACACGGCTTGGGCCTACTGCCACGTGCCGAACGGCTCCACGCGCGACATGACCGGCGCGATCGAGGCACAGGTGGAGCGCTTCGCGCCGGGATTCAAGGATCTGGTCTCGGCGCGCTCGCGGATGGACTCCGCGGAGGTGGAGCGTCGCAATCCCAACTACGTGGGCGGCGACATCAACGGCGGTGTCCAGGACCTCCGCCAGCTCTTCACGCGTCCGGTCGCGCGCCCGATTCCGTACTCCACCCCGGTCGAGGGGCTCTACATCTGCTCGTCGTCCACCCCGCCGGGCGGCGGCGTGCACGGGATGTGCGGTTACTTCGCGGCGCGGTCTGCGCTGCGCGGGACCCCGCTCCTCAGGCTTCGCGCAAGAAGGCGTCCACCGGTGACTTAGCGTCGGGAACAGGCGGCGAAGCGGCTGTTCTTCGACGTCACGTGGACGGTGGGTCCGGTCTCGCCCGTGATCCAGGCCTCCCACAGAGGGGCACGGCAGCGACCGCGGGTGCCAATCAGCCCGGGCGTCCCGGCTGTCCGCCTGTGCTCGGGACGCCGCTCCTCGACGGGCAGGTCGCCAAAGATGCGCGGCCCGCCGAAAGAGAGATGGACGTTGTTGGCGTAACGCCGGAGCCCGGTGATCTCGAGGAAACGTCGCGCGGACGGGTGAAGCACGACCCCGAGCCGACCGCGTCGCAGCACGACTCGCTCGGAGGATGGCCGTGCAGGCAGCCGCATCGACAGGAACTCGCTCGGGGAGTTTCCGAAACGCACCTCACCTACCTTGTGGCCGCGAAGGCGCGGTGCTGTCGACACCAAGGCGCCGCGGGCCCCGAGCTGCACGCGCCGCAGCGAGGCGCCGCCACTGTAGACGTTGAACGCCGAAGGCTGACGGCCAGGTGACTTGCGATTGTCGGCAGTCGCAGAGAAGAAGACCGGGTCACAGGGCACAGCGGTGAAGCGGATCTCTCCGGTGGCTACAGCGCCGTCCACGAGCGAGACGACAGCTGTGATCACGTGCGGACCTGACGTCGGCGTCCGGATGCGATATTGGTCGCGATCGCTGCTGATCGCTGGGGGAGACGCGCCGTCAAGCTTCCACTCCACCGATGCCACCTTCGCGCGATCGGCTTCGGAGGCGTAGACGATCCCGAAGCGCGCCACTGACCGGCGGGTACTCACGATGCGGCCGTAAGGATTTCGAAGGCGGACCGTCAGACCGGGTCCGACCGGAAGCGATTTCTGTGTCGCGCGGTACGCGAAAACACTCGTGCACCGGGGTGGAGAGGTGGTTTGGGCACCCCCCGCGACGACGAAACCGAACATCGAAATCCCGCAGGCGGCAATCGCGACAACGAGGATTCGCATGGTGCTGTCAGTGTGGCGATGCCCACCGTTTACAGCATCGGTGTAAAACCACACCGGTCTGCTTCGGGTTCGTACCGCTTACGGCGAAGCTCCGGGCACGTCCAGGAAGCGCGCTGGTACCCAACGGCGCGCGGTTTTCGCGCCCAGTGGGGTTGCGCGTCAGCGCTTGGCGCTCACGCACTTGCCGAACGCGCTCGGCCCCCCGCCGTACTCGAGCGAGAACGCCTCGTCGCCGAGGAAAGCGCGTTCGGCTGTGCAGAATGCGGACGCGTTCTTGTAGTCCTCGCGCCGCGGGCCGGGCAGGGACTGCCAGTCGGGGTCGATCTCGCTTCCAGCCATCGCGGTGACCGCGGCGCGCCGGCTTCCGTCCGGGTTGAGCGTGACGAGGTCCGTCCACTGGCCGGCCGCATCCCAGCTGCTCGCCACCAGCCGCCTGCCGTCCGGTGACCACTGTGGCTCACGCTCCGCCGTCGTTCCGGGCACGATCGCCACTGCGGAGCCGTCGCGGTTCATGGTTCGCAGGCCTGTGGAGTCGCGGGGAAGGTGTCGCGCGTCGTCGTAGACGATTCGGCGGCTGTCCGGCGACCAGGCCGGGTTCGTCTCGAACACGTCTGGGGTCGCAGTGAGCGGCGCCATAGCTGCGGTCTGCGAGGGGAACGAGTACAGCTCGCTATCCGTGGCGACGAGGTTTGCGAATGCGATCGTGGCGCCGTCCGGAGACCAGGCCGGATCGGTCGAGATGTTCGGGACGGCTCGGCCCCGCGTCCATCGCCCGTTCAGGTCCAGGTTGTCGAGCCCCGACGACCCCGTGACCAGGAGCTGCGTTCCGTCGGGCGACCAAGTCGTGCTCGCAGGCTGCAGTATGCGCGCACGCGCGAGGAACTGCTGACCGCTTCCGTCAGCGTTCATCAGCCAGACGTTGTATGCAGACCCGACCGGGTCGAGGCGGATGAAGGCGATTCTTGAGCCGTCCGGCGAGAACTTCGGCTCGAGGTCCTGTTGCAGGTTGTCGGTGAGCCTGGTCACCCCGGTGCCGTCGGGGTTGATCGTGTAGACGTCGTAGTTGCCGGCTTGGTTCGAGCTGAACGCGATTTTTCCGTTGCGGCCCGGGTATGCGGCATCTGCGCTCGCGGCGAAGGCGAGCACGATCAAGACGGCGACCAGCCCCGCGACCGTGCGTCGGAACGAGGCTTGCGAATCCATGAGTCCTCCTGACTCCTGCGGTGCTGCGCCGATCCTAACCCGGGAAGAGCGCAGGTCAAGGCGCCGCTACTCGAGGGACGCTTGGGCTTGGCAAAGTGAGGAGCCCGTAGCATCCTGTCCCATGACGGACCCGAGCGAGTGGCGCGCCGAGCTGGACCGAGCTCTGGAGGTCGCCGCGGCGGAGGCGCGCGGGTTCCTCGCCGGACTCGACGACGATCCCGTGCAGCTCGCGGGCAGCGAGGACGCTGCTGTCGCGCTCGGTGGTGCGCTTGCCGAGGACGGCGAGGGTGCCCCGGTCGCGATCGGCGAGCTGGGCTCGATGGGGCGCGCTCTTGCCACCCGCTCAGCCGGCCCCCGCTTCTTCCACTTCGTGATCGGCGGCGCCACGCCGGCCGCGCTCGCCGCGGATTGGCTCACCTCGACCTTCGACCAGAACGCCGGCGCCTGGGCCAGCTCCCCGTTCGCGAGCCGGCTCGAGAGCATCTGCCTCGAGTGGCTGCGCGACATGCTCGAGCTCCCACCGCAGTTCGGCGGGGTTCTGGTGACCGGGGGAACGATGGCGAACTTCGTCTGCCTCGCGGTCGCGCGGGACTGGTGTGCGGAGCGTCTCGGCGCGCACGCGCGGGAAGCGGGGTTGGCCGGCCTTCGCCAGATCCCCGTCTTCTCGAGCGGATACATCCATGCGAGCGCCGTGAAGTCCCTGGCGCTCTTGGGGATCGGCACGGACCACGTGCACAAGCTCGCGCGGGATCCCGCAGGCCGCCTCGACCTTGCTGCGCTCGAGCGGAGCCTGGTCGGGCTGGAGGGAGCGCCGGCGATCGTCGTCGCGAACGCCGGCGAGGTGAACACCGGCGATTTCGACCCGATCGCTGCGATGGCGGACCTGGCAGACGAGCACGATGTCTGGCTCCACGTCGACGGTGCTTTTGGGCTGTTCGCTCGCGTCTCGCCGATGTCCGCGCACCTCGCCGCCGGCGCTGAGCGAGCACGGTCCGTCTCCTCGGACGGCCACAAGTGGCTCAACGTGCCGCACGACTGCGGCTTCGCTTTCGTGCGCGATCCGGAGCGTCTGGTTGCAACCTTCTCCGAGCAGGCGGCCTATCTCCCGCCTCCGGAGGAGTCACGGCCGAGCTGGGGGTTCGCCGGGCCCGAGGGCTCCCGCCGGGCTCGCGCCCTCACCATCTGGGCGGCGCTGCGCGCATACGGTCGTTCGGGCTACCGCACGATGGTCGAGCGTCACCTGCAGCTCGCCCGGCGGCTCGCCGAGCGCGTCGATGCGGAACCGGAGCTGGAGCGGCTCGCCGAGGTGCCCCTGAACATCGTGTGCTTCCGATGGCGGCCCGCTGGTGCGACCGAGGCTGAGCTCGACGAGCTCAATCGCCGCCTCGGGCAGGCGCTGCTACGGGACGGACGGGTGTTCGCCGGCACGACCGTGTTCGAGGGCAAGGTCGCCTTTCGTCCCGCGATCGTCAACTGGCGCACCCGTCCCGAGGATGTCGACGCGCTGGTCGACGTCCTCCTCGAGCTCGCTTTCGGGCTGCGCGAATAGCCGGGAGGCGCTCCTAACCCCGCGGACCCGCGGCTTCGAGCGCCTGTTCGAGCGTCGGGAACTCCTCGACTCGCCAGATCCTTCCATCCTTGAAGCTGATCAGGCAGGCGAACGAGTCCTGTACCCACGAGTCGGCGTCGCTTCCCTTGAGCCCACGCGCCTGTTGCCGCTCCACGGTCACGACCTGGTCACCGGCATCGACGATCTCGACTGCCTCCACACGAAACTCCGCGTAGAGGTCGGACCATGAGTTGAAGAACTCCGTGATCTCCTGCAGCCCTCGATAGCAGCCGGAAACGCCCGGAGCCGTCTTGAGCGTCTCGTACTCGATGTCCGGATGACAGAGGTCAGCCAGTGCCGCCCAGTCTCTCGCGGCGAACGCGGCGTACTCGCGCCGGACGATCTCCACCTGCTCCTGCGACATCCGGCGCACAGTATTCCGCGTCACGCTGTGACAGAACTTCCACGCTCGCGTGTTGATGCGTCACATGGCGCGCCTCATGCTGCGGGCATGGACTCCCTTGACGCCCAGTGCCTCCTGATGCAGACCGTCGAGGGCCAGGTTCGCCCGCCGGACATCTGGCGCCACTACCGCTCCGGTGCGCTCTCGTGTGCCTACGAGGGCGGCGAGAGCGTTTTCACCTGGCCGGCGCGGGACGTGGCCAAGATGGGCCGCCGGTGGCGCGACTCAGGGACGAGCCGGAATGCGGGGCAGGCCAGCCTGCTCGCGGACGCGCACCGGCGCCTGGCCGCCCTGGTCCGTGAGGCCGGCCTCGGTCCCCCCGACACCGTGGTCCACGACCTCGGTCGCGCGGAGTTTCGGGCGGTCTGGGAGGACGAGGAGGTCGTGCTGGTTGTCGAGGAGATCGCGCCACCAACGCCGACTCCATTGCCACCTGCCTGAAGCACGGCGGACGCCCGCCGTGCCGACTACGAAGAAAGCCCGCCGTAGCGGGCTTTCCTTGAGGTAGCGGGGGCCCGATTCGTCCCTCAGAGCGACGCTCGGGTGGTCGAGAGCATGCGGCTGGCGGCGTAGGCAGCGCCTATCGGGGGACGCACTTCTCTTTCGCGCGATGCAGCACTCTGCCCGGGCGTCGGACAGGGTCGCTAGTCGTGCTCGACGCCGTCGCGGATCTCGGGAGTGCGAGTTGGCGGCGACTCGTGTCGCGGATTGCCCTGTCTCGCGGGCGTCGGTGGTCCGTCGGGCGTAGTGTGCACCGGGGCATGCAGGAGGCACTTGTACAGGTGGGCTGGAATGAGCGGTGTCAGGCGCTGTTTGAGCCGTATGCCTTGCGGGGGTTGACGGCGGCGCGTGTGATCCGTGGCGACCGCGGCAGCGCGTTGGTGGCGACGCCCGCCGGGATCGCGCGGGCGACCCCATCGGCTCGTCTGCTGAGGGTCGCTCGTGGCGCGGAGGACCTGCCCGCAGTCGGTGACTGGGTGGCCGTGATGGACGCGGAGGCGATCGACGTCCCGCTGATCGAGGCCGTGCTGCCACGCACCACCGCCATCACACGAGGGGATCCCGGCGAGGGCTCTGACGTTCAGGCGCTCGCCGCCAACGTCGACACGGTGTTCGTCGTTCACCCGATCGCCGAGCCGCCCAACCTGCGCCGCATTGAGCGCGAGCTGGCGCTCGCGTGGGACTCGGGTGCCGTCCCCGTGATCATCCTCACCAAGGCCGACCTGTCCGTCGACCCGGACGCTGCCCGCGTGGCCGTCGAGTCGATCGCGCTCGGCGTCGACGTCCTGGTGATGAACGCGCTCGCGGGCGAGAACGTCGCGCCCCTGCTCGACTACATGTCCGGGCACCGCACCGCCATCCTGCTCGGCCCCTCCGGAGCAGGAAAGTCGACGATCGTGAACGCTCTGCTGGGGCATCAACGGCAGGAAACCCGCGCGGTCCGCGTCAGCGACCAACGCGGGCGTCACACCACGGTCGCGCGTGAACTGATCGCGTTGCCCGACGGCGGCGTGCTCATCGACACCCCGGGACTTCGAGCGCTCGGCCTCACCGGATCCGAGGAAGGCATCACGCTCACGTTCTCGGACATCGATCAGCTTTCCGACGCGTGCCGGTTTCGGGACTGCTCACACCAGGACGAACCCGGCTGCGCAGTCCAGGCGGCCATCGACTCCGGAGCACTTCCGGCAGCACGCCTGGTCAGCTACCAGAAGCTCATGCGCGAGGCCGAAGTCGCTGCCGCCCGAACAGACACGCGCCTGCGCGCCGAGGAAGACCGCAAGGCAAAGACCATAAGCAAAGCGGTCAAGGACTACTACCGAACCCACCCACGCTGACGTATGGCAGACCGCTCCCGGTTGCCATGGAGTGTCCGGGGGGTAGGCGCCGACCTTGACGCTGGCTCCACGTCCGGCCCCTGGACAACGGAGCTACTTAACCTTTGCAACTCGGACGGCCTCGCCGACGCGCTCTCGCGCCTACCTGACCTCAGCGAGGCGCTGCATCAAGCGCCTCCGGCGTTGAAGCGCCAGGTGTTCGAGGCCTTCTGCCTGGAGGTCCGCTACGACAAGCTGGAGCGGCGGATCGAGATCTCCGCGACCGTCAGCGAGGCGGTCGCGCAGGCGTTCGAGAATGCAAAAGACCTCCCGCAGGAGGTCTCTCGCGTCACTCTCAGGGACATAGCGGGGGCGGGATTCGAACCCGCGACCTTCGGGTTATGAGCCCGACGAGCTACCTGACTGCTCCACCCCGCGGCGTGGGCCGATTATAGCCACGTCGCGCGGGCTCTCAGGTCTTCAGGAGACCTCGCGCAACGTCCCGTCCTCCACGTCGTACACGAATCCGCGCACGTTCTTGTGGAGGATGAAGGGGCTCTCGGTGATCCGGCGGATCGACTCGCGCACGCTCTCGTCCACGTCGGAGAACGCCTCGACCCGCCACGGTGGGTCGACGCCGGCCGCCTCGCGCAGCTGCGCGCGGATCTCCTCCTCGCCGATCCCCTCGAGCCCGCAGTTGGTGTGGTGGATCAGGACGATCTCCTCGGTGCCGAGCAGGTGCTGGGAGATCGCCAGCGAGCGGATCCCGTCGTCGGTCACGACGCCGCCGGCGTTGCGGATGATGTGCGCGTCGCCCTCCTCGACCCCCACCACCCGGGAGGGGAGGAAGCGGGCGTCCATGCAGGCCACGATCGCGACCTTCTTGGCGGGGCGGTTCGAGAGCCCGCGCTTGTCGAAGCTCTCCGCCCAGCGCCGGTTGTTCTCGAGCAGCTCGTCGGTGACGGACATGACGCGGCAGCCTTCCACATTCGCGCGCGCGGCCGCGCTGCACCGACGCCTTAGCGGCGGCGCAGCAGGTGCGGCAGCAGCGGCAGCGACACCTGCGGGCGCAGCAGCATCGCCTTCACGAGCGGAGTCGGGTCGAAGGTGGCGTGGCGCTCCTTGATCATGCCGTCCTCGAGCACGATGCGGTCCATCGTCGTCCACCGCACGGGACGACCGCCGAGGTGACCGCTCAGCGGCATCTCGATGATCACCCCGTCCTCGGTCTCACCCCAGCTCACGACCTCGCCGTGCAGGTCCGGGATCGCGCGGAACACCGGCTCGAACGCCGCGCGGAACTGGTCGCGGCCGCGCACGGGCGGCGCGAGCGGTTGCGTGAGCAGCACGTCGGGGTGGATGCGGGGCAGGAAGTGCTCGAAGAAGCGCTCGCCCGCGCCGATCCGCCACCCGCGGTCGAAGAAGTCGACGAACTCGGCCGCCTGCGAGCGTGTCTCGGTGACCGTCATGCCGCCACCTCCTGCGCCGCGGCCATCTGCTGCTGGACGGTGATCGCGTCGAGATAGGTGTCCTTCGTGTGCACCCGGCCCTCGCGCACCGTGATCACGTCGAGCGCGTCGACGTCCATCTTCGCGCCGCTCTCGGCGTTGGTCCCGGTCATGCGCCACTCGACCACCCAGAAGTCCTCCCCGAAGCGCAGCGAGACGGCCTCGAAGTGCAGGTCGGGCCACTGCCGGAGGATCTGCGCGAACGTCTCGCGCACCGCCTCACGTCCGCGCGCCGGCTCGTCGCCGACGTGCATGTGGAAGACCGTGTCGTCGGTGTGGAGGGCGACGATCGCGTCGGGGTCATGGGAATGCCACGCATCGCTGTAGCGCTCGGCCAGTTCGAAGATGGAATGGGTGGACACCGCTGCTCCTCTCTCAGGGGACGCCCGGAGTGTTCCACATACAGACTGTACGTATGTGTGTTTGTCGTCACTGTCTGAGTAGGTAGCCGTTCGGGTTGAGGGTCATGAGGAACTTCTCGCGCTCCTTGTCGGGCGCGAAATCCCGGCCGAGCTCGGTCTCCAGGAACTCCTCGACCGCCTCCATCGGGCCGGGCCCGAAGTCCCGGCGGACGGGATGGCCGTTGAGGTTCGTGTCCTCGACGATCAGGTACTGGCCCGGCGTCACGAGCGGTGCGTACCCGGACAGCTCCTTGGCCACGTGGCTCTGGGCGTGGTTGGAGTCGAGGATCGCCATCACGGTGTCGTCCGGTCGGATCGCCTCTGTGATCCCCCCGAGCATCTCGGGCGCGACGGTGTCACCTTGCAGATAGGTGACCCGGGGGTGAGGGGGTCGTCCCTCGGGCTCCAGCCAGTCGACGGTGATGATGCGGCCGGCGTCGATCAGGTCGCAGATCGCCGCCAGGTACGAGGCCGTGCCGCCCCGATTGGTGCCCAGCTCGATGATCAGGCCGGGGCGCTTCTCGAACAGGATCTCCTGGTACACCCAGAGGTCGAGCGGGCACTTCAGCGTCTGGGTGCCGAGCCATTTGACCCTGTGCTGGAGGTCGTACCAGAGCTCGTGAAAGGCCTCGACTGTCTCCTGCTCCGTTGGAGCAGCGGGCTTCGGTTCGAGGAATCGGCGCACGACGGCAGCGACCTGGTCCCCGATCACCATGATTTCCATCCTAGTCGGGAAACGCGAGCGTCAGCGCCCGCGCCTCCCGAAGCTGTGCGGCGCGGGCAGCACCGCGCGCAGGTCGCCGGCCGCGGCGGCCGGCAGCGCCGGCTCGTCGGGCCGGCCGGTCTCGCGTCCCGCCGGGGGCTCGATGTGCTTCACGTCGGCGAGCGGCAGGTCGGGGCGCTCCAGGCCCCTGATCTCGTCGACCACGACGTTCGTGTTGCCGCGGCGCCGCTCGAGCCGCCCGTTCGCGAGCACGAACGGCTCCGCGCGCACGGCGAGCCGGTGTCGCTGGTACACCGGCGGCGCGACGATCAGGTTGATCGTGCCCCACTCGTCCTCGAGCAGCATGAAGGTCACGCCCTTCGCGGTCGCGGGCCGCTGGCGCGCGACGACGAGGCCGGCGACCTGCACGCGCCGCCCGTGCGGCACGCGCTCGAGCGCGGTGCTCCCCACGACCTGGGGCAGGTCAGGGCGCAGCAGCGCCATCGGGTGCTCGGCGATGCTGATCTTGAACGAGCCGTAGTCCGCGAGCAGCCGCTCCCACGCGGACATCGCGCGCAGCTCGGGCGCATCCGGCGCAGACAGCGGGAGCGACAGCTGCACGCCGCCGGGCACCGACCGGCCCGGCGTCACGACGCCCATCTGCCAGAGCGCCTCGCGCCGCGGAAGCTCGTCGCAGGCGCCGGCCCACGCCAGGCGCTCGAGCGTGTCGCGGCCCGCGCCCGAGCGCGCCGCGAGATCTCCGGCGTCCGAATAGGAGCCGTGCAGGTCGCGTTCGGCGACGAGCGTCTTGACCTCCTCCTCCTTCACTCCCTGGACGTAACCGAGTCCGATCCGTACCGCCGGCTCGTCCGCTCTCGACCCGGCACTCCGCCGAACTGCGGTCGACGTGCGGCGGCAGCACCTCCATGCCGCGCCGCTGCGCCTCGTGCACGAGCGCGTCGGGCGGGTAGAAGCCCATCGGCTGCTCGTTCAGCAGCGCGCACAGGAACTCGGGGGCGTAGTGCACCCGCAGCCACGTCGACTGGTAGGCGAGCAGGCCGAACGCGGCCGCGTGCGCCTTCGGGAAGCCGAAGCCCGAGAAGCCGCGCACCTGCTCGAAGATCCGCTCGGCGACGTCGCGCTCGACCCCGCGCTCCATCGCACCTTCGATGAAGCGGTCGCGGTAGACGAGGATCGCCGCCTCCGAGCGCTTGCGGCTCATCGCGCGGCGCAGTCCCTCGGCCTCGCCGGGCGAGAACCCGGCAAGCGCGATCGACACCTCGAGGACCTGGTCCTGGAAGACGATCACGCCGAGCGTCTCCTCCAGCACCGGCGCGAGCAGGGGGTGGGCGTAGGGGATCTCGTAGTCCGGGTTCTCGCGGCGCCGCTCGCGCCTCTCTATATAGGGGTGCACCGCGCCGCCCTGGATCGGGCCGGGGCGCACGAGCGCGACCTGCACGGTGAGGTCGTCGAGCGAGGCCGGCAGGGTGCGGCGCAGGCTCTGCATCTGCGCGCGGCTCTCGATCTGGAAGACGCCGGTGGTCTCGGCCTTCTGGATCGTCTCGTAGACCTCCGCGTCGCTGTAGTCCGTGCGCGACAGGTCGATCTGCTCGCCTCGCACCCGTGCGATCTCGTCCACGCAGCGCTCGACCGCGGAGAGCATCCCCAGTCCCAGGAGATCTATTTTGAGGAAGCCCGCGTCGGAGCACGAGTCCTTGTCCCACTGCACGAGGTTGCGCCCCTCCATCGCCGACGGCTGCACCGGGCACAGGTCGATCAGCGGCGTGGTCGAGATCACCATGCCGCCGGGGTGCTGGGAGGCGTGGCGGGGGAGGCCGTAGGCCTCGGGACCGAGCTCGGCCAGCGCGCGCCAGCGCTCCGAGTCCGCGCGCCGCGCGCCGATCGCCTCCTCCACGCCGCGGTGGAAGTCGTCGGCGTCCCCGTACACGTCGGCCGAGCGCGCGACCCGCTCGATCTCGCCCGCCGGCAGGCCGAGCGCCTTGCCGAGGTCGCGGATCACGCCCTTCCAGCGATACGTCGCGAACGCCGCCACGAGCGCAGCGCGCTCGGTCCCGTAGCGATCGTGCACCCGCGGGATCAGCTTCTCGCGGATGTCGCGCGGGAAGTCGAGGTCGATGTCGGGCAGCGACGTGATCTCCTCGTGCAGGAAGCGCCCGAGCAGCAGCTTGTTGCGGATCGGGTCGATGTGCGAGAGCCCGGTGAGGTAGCAGACGATCGAGCTGACGCTCGAGCCGCGCCCGCGGCCCGGGGGAAGCAGGCGGCGGACCTCGCTGCGGCCGCGCACCTCCGCCGCGACCTCGCGCGCCAGCTCGAGCATGTCGTGGTGGAGCAGGAAGAAGCCCGAGAGCCCGAGCTTGCGGATCACGCGCAGCTCCTCCTCCAGCCGCCGGGCCGCCTCGCCGTGCTCGCCGTTGTGCGGATAGCGCTCGTGCAGCCGCGCCCCGCAGAGCTGTGCGAGCTTGCGGTCGGCCTCGGGGTCCTCCGAGCCGGGGTAGCGGTAGCCGAGGTCGCGCGTGAGGTCGAACTCGATCCGCTCCGCGAGCCGCGCGGTCTCCGCGACCGCGCCGGGATGCTCCGCGAACCGCGCGGCCATCTCCGCGGGGGAGACCATCACCGACGAGCGGTTGCCACGCCGCTGGGGCTCGGTCTGGTCGAGGGGGGAGAGGAGCCGGGCCGCCACGAACGCGTCCTGCAGGCGCGCGCGATCGGGATGGTGCGAGTGCACGTTCCCGGTCGCGACGCACGGCACGTCCAGTCGCTCGGCGAGCAGGGAGAGCGCGCGGTTGCGCGCGCGGTCGCGGCGCCAGTAGGGGCGCTGGATCTCGACGCGGAAGTGCTCGCGCCCGAACGCGGCGAGCAGCCGGGCTCCGTTCCGCACGGCCGCGCCGGCGCGGGCGCAGCCCGACAGGCACACGATCCCCTCGGCGTGGCGCTCGACCTGCTCGAGCGTGACGTGCGGGTCGGTGCGCTCGCGCGGGTTCGCGCGCGTGTGCGCGTGCGCGTGCGTGAGCAGGCGGCAGAGATTGGAGTAGCCGGTACGGTCGGCGGCGAGCAGCGTCAGGTGCGAGCCGTCGTCGAGGGTGACCTCGGCGCCCGTGATCGCCTTGACGCCGAGCCCCTTGCATGCGTGCGCGAACTCCATCGATCCGTGCAGGCCGTCGTGGTCGGTGAGCGCGACCGCCCCGTAGCCGTGCACCGCGGCGGCGGCGGCGATCTCCTCCGGCGAGGAGGCGCCGTCGAGGAACGAGTAGGCCGAATGCGCATGCAGCTCGACGTAGCTCATCGCGGGCTGTCGAGCGGGCTGATGTGCCGTGAGACCGCCTGCCACTCTCCGTTGCGCCTCACCCAGACGTCCGTCATCAGGAACGCCTGGTTGCGCTGCTTGTCGTTCATCCAGCCACGCTGGCTGTAGCGGGAGCGCACGAAGCCGAAGTCTCCGTACGCGTGCGCGTCGATCTCGACGTACTCGAACGACTCGAGCGTGTACTCGTCCCTCGTGACGTCGAGGTACTGCTGCCGCGTGCGCGTCTCGATCCCGGGCCGGCCGGTGAGCAGGATGAACTCCGGGCCCAGCAACCGCTCGAGGAACTCGATGTCGCGACGCTTGACGGCCTCCATCCAATCGTGCTCGAGGCGGATCAGCTCATGTCTTTCGTCCACGTCATCCTCCTCGTTGGGAGTACCAGCGCCCGCTCTCGAGGTCGCAGAACACGACCGCGTTGGCGCCGTTGGCGAGCGTAAGCTCAAAGTACCTGCGGCGGAGCGGGCGCACGCTCCACCAGCGGTCCTCGACCAGCCACTCCTCGCGCACCGTGTCCACCTCCCGCGCGGCCGACCCGCATGGGGACGCCGTCGTCTCCGGCGACCACCGTCGCCGCGCGCGGCCGGTACAGCCGCCTCGCCACGCTACTCGGGGAAGGGCGTGAGGAACGCGCGCCGCTCCGGGATGCGGGAGCCGGGATCGGTGTCGAGCACGCGCAGCAGCGACTCGCCGCCGGCCGCGGCGCGGGTCTGGCGCAGCGCCTCCCTGAGCCGCCTGCGGCGCTCCTCGTCGGGCCGGTGGAAGGAGAGCTGGTCCGCGATCGGCGGCCCGAAGGCGACGACCGTCAGCGAGAGCCGCTCGATCGGGGCGGGCAGCTCCTCGAGCCGCGAGGACAGCGCGAGGCGCAGGCGCTCCCGCGAGATCGTCGCCTGGCGCAGCGCGACCTCCCGCCGCCAGGTGCCGCGCTCGACGAACCGCGCACCCAGGCGCATCCTGCGAAACGCGCGCTCGCGGCGCTCGGGGCGGGCGAGCAGGCGATCGATCAGCAGCTCGAGCGCACGCTGCAGCTGGATGCCCGAGACCGCCTCGGGAAGCTCGATGTCCTCGGTCAGGACCTCGCCCGGAGGGCGGGGCCGGAGGCGATCGCCTCCGCCGGCCGCAAGCTCGCGGGCGCGCAGTCCCGGTGCGCCGAAGCGGTCCGCGACGTCGCCTGCCGGGAGCGCGGCGAGCTCGCCGAGCGTGCGCACCCCGAGCCGCTCGAGCACGGGGCACAGCTCCGCGGCGAGCGGAGCCGGAAGCAGTGACACCGCAAGCGGCGCGAGGAAGGCGCGCTCGGCGCCGGCGGGGACGATCTTCGAGCCGCGCCCCGGCCGCGCCGCGCGCGCGGCCGCGAACGCGCAGAAGCGGCTCGGCGCCGCGCCCAGGCGGGCGGGCATCCGGACCGCCTTGCGCACGCGCGCGAGCACGCCCTCGACGCTGCCTCCGTACATCCGGCGCAGCGCCGCGGCGTCGAAGTAGGCCTCGCCGGGCGCGGCGGATTCGACCGCCGCGCCGATCCCCTCGAGCGCGGCGAGCAGCGCCTCCCATGTGCTCGCCGCGCGCTCGGGGTCCGGCGGCACGAGCCGCAGCCCGGGGCAGCGCGCAAGCGCCTCTCCCAGCCGCATCCCGGGGTGGATCCCGTGCGCCTCCGCCGCGCCGGACACCTCGCCCACGACCTGTTCGCGGTCGGGCTCAGGTGCCAGCGCGACGGCCTCCCGGACCAGGTCGCGGCGCTCTCCCAAAGCGGTCAGAAGGGTGAACCGCGGGATCAGAACGCATACGACCTGTGCCTCCCGTTGCATCGAACGTATGTTCGCATGGGAGTCAAGGCGCTGTCAACCGGTTGGCTGGGTCGGAATCGGGTGGACCGGGATCGCCCGTCCGCTATACACTCGCCCGCGGGATGAGGGGGAAGCGGAGCGCGGTCCGATCGGCCATGGTCACGGCGGGAGTCCTGCTCCTGCTCGCCGTCCAGGCGGCGTCCGCCCCGGCCAGCTCGGTCACCAACATCGGCTCGTTCTCGGACCCGCGGACCGATCTCCCCGCCCGGCCCGGCCAGCTCGTGCGCGCGCTCTACGGCCCGTTCACCGTGCCGGCCAACGGCGAGATCCACAACGTCCCGCTCTCGGTCCCGGCGCCATGCACGAACTGCCGCATCACCGACATGGTGCCGAACCTCGTGTTCGACGGCAGCGGCGCGACGGCGAACATGGACAACGGCCTGCTGCTGCATCACTTCGTGCTGTTCAACCCGGCGCAGACGGGCGTCGGCTGCCCGATCAGCGAGCCGTTCTTCGGCGCCGGCAACGAGCGCACCCACCTCCACCTCCCGACGCCGTTCGGCTACACGAACACCTCTGCGAACTGGAACATGATCACGCACCTCGTGAACAAGTCGGCGACGCCGCGCACCCTCAACGTGGAGATCATCTTCCGCTGGCGGCCGACCGCCGACACGGCTGACACCAGGCCCCTGTGGCTCGACATCGACTCGATCTGCAACGGCGGCAACTCGGAGTACACGATCCCGACCGGTTACTCCGACACGCACGCCAACTGGACCTCGCCGGTCGACGGGCGCATCATCGACGTCTCCGGGCACCTGCACGACATCGACATCATCGACCCGAGCTTCTGCCCGGTCCACTGCCCCGAGCGCGGCGGGGCGATCGCGCTCTCGATCGAGCAGGTGGGGGGCAGCGCCTCGACCTACTACGGCCCGATCCCGCCGAACAACTCACCCCCCGCCGACATCACGGGGGCGACGCTGTGCAGATCGGAGGCCCACCACGGGACATCGTTCGGCGCCTCGAACGGCACCAACGGCCACCTCGACACCGACAACCATTGCGCGATCTTCGACGACCTGCCGGCGGGCCGGCAGCCGGAGGCCTATCCGGCAGGCGCCGCGTTCCCGAATGACGGCGTGCGGATCACCAACGGCCAGGTGCTGAAGCTCCACAGCGAGTACCAGAACGACTCCGGTGCGCCGAAGACCGACGTGATGGGCATCGCGCAGGCCTGGTACGTGCCGATCTCGCCGGGCTACCCCCGGCCGAAGGGCGCGACCCCGACGCGGCTGTCGCTCGTGCCGGCCTACAACGCCTGCATCTCGCCGAACCGGGTGCACGGGCCCCCCGACTTCCCGGGCAACGCCTCCAACCCGGACGGTTCCTGCAACCCGCCCACCCAGAGCTCGGGGCAGCTCACCGTCGGCACACCCGACGCCAACGGTGCCCCTGCGAAGGCCGAGGGAACCGTGAAGGCCATCGCGATCGTGGGCAACGCCGGCACCCCGGCCGACGAGGCGGACGCGCGCTTCGTCGTCTCCATGACCGACGTGCGCAACAAGACCGGGCTCACCGACTACGCCGGCCAGCTGCAGCTCGACACGACGCTGCGCATCACCGACAGGGACAACGGGCCCTCCGAGGTCGCCACGGTCCAGGACACGCCGTTCCGCGTGACCGTGCCCTGCGCCACGACCACCGACACGACCGTGGGGTCGACCTGCTCGGTGAATACCACCGCGGACGCGGTGGTCGGCGCCGGGGCGGTCAAGGAGTCGCGGCGCTCGGTCTGGGCGCTCGGGCAGGTCAAGCTCAACGACGGCGGCTCCGACGGAGTGGCATCCACGACGCCCAACAGCGTGTTCGCCGTTCAGGGCGTAGTGGTCCCCTGATCGTCAAGGTCTCGACCGGGCTGCCGCTCCCCGCGGAGCGGGCCTGGGACACCGTCAAGGACCCGGAGACCCTGCGGTACATCACGAAGGGGCTCCTCGGGTTCCGCACGGAGGACGTCCTGCCGGCGCGGTTCGCGCAGGGGGAGACCTACCGGCTGCGCCTCCTGTTCTTCGGTGTCGTCCCGGCCTGGTGGCACGAGATCCACATCGCGCACATCGACGACGTCTCGCGGGAGATCCTGACCTCCGAGCACGGCGGGTCGATCAAGCAGTGGCGCCACCGGATCACCGTCGACGAGCGCGGCCCCTACCGCAGCCAGTACACCGACGAGATCGACATCCGCGCCGGCGTGCTCACCCCGCTCGTGTGGGCCTACGCGCAGCTCTTCTACCGCTACCGCCAGATGCGCTGGCGGCGGCTCGCGCGTTCGCTGCGCGATCAGCCCTCGGGCAGCGCGTAGGCCGCGACCGCGACGAACTGCAGCGCCGCCGCGGCGATCACGAGCACGTGGAAGATCTCGTGGTAGCCGAACACGGCGGGCGCGGGGTCGGGCCGGCGCAGTGCGTACACGACCGCGCCCGCCGTGTAGAGGATGCCGCCGCCGGCGACGAGCGCCATGCCCGTGACGCCAAGCTCGCCCGCGAGCTGCGGGAACGCGATCACCGCCACCCATCCGAGGGTCACGTACACCGCGGCGGTCAGCCACTTCGGAGTGTCGGGCCACAGCATCTTCAGCGCGATGCCGAGCAGCGCGCCGCCCCAGACCGCGATCAGCACCGCCCGCGACAGCCCGCCGTCGAGCACGAGCAGGGCGAAGGGCGTGTACGTGCCTGCGATCAGCAGGTAGATCATCGAGTGATCGAGACGCCTCATCCAGCGCCGCGCCGCGAGCGAGTGCCAATCGACCCGGTGGTACAGCGCGCTCGCCCCGAACATCGCCGCCATGCTGAGCGCGTACACAACCGCTGCGAACGTCGCCCTCCCGGACGGCGCGGCGATCACGAGCACGAGCCCCGCGACGACCGCGACGAAGAACGCCCATTGATGCGAAACGCCGCGCAGGCGGGGCTTGGTCAGCTTGTCCATCAAGTCATCGGACTGAACACCGGTCGCCACAGTCGGTTTCTACCCCCGATCGGCGAGACTGCCGCGCATGATCGTCGCGGTCGTGGACGTCGGCACCAACTCTACTCGCCTGCTCGTGGCGGACGTGGACGGCGGGCGCGTGCGCCGCGAGCTGGAGCGCCGCACCGAGGTGACCCGCCTGGGGGAGGGGGTCGACGACACCGGGCGTCTCTCGGAGGAGGCCGTGGAGCGCGTGCTCTCGGCATGCGCCTCCTATCGCGAGTTGATCGACCGCCACGGTGCCGAGCGGGTCGTGGCGGTGCTCACGAGCGCCGTGCGCGATGCCGAGAACGGCCCCGGGCTCGAGGGCAGGTTGCGGGAGCGCTTCGGCTTCGAGGCGACCACGATCACGGGGGAGCGAGAGGCGCGGCTGACGTTCGTGGGTGCGACTGCCGCACGCGCGTACGCCGGGTCGCTGATGGTGCTCGACATCGGCGGCGGCAGCACGGAGATGGTCGTCGGCCATGACTCGTCGGTCGAGTTCTTCGTCTCCACGCAGATCGGCTCCGTGCGACACACCGAGCGCTTCCTGCACGCCGATCCCCCGACGGGGTCCGCGCTCGAGGCCTGTCGCGAGGCCGTGCGCACGGGCCTCGCGGATGCGGTGCCCGTCGACGTGCGCGCGTCCGCACGGAACGGGATCGCGGTGGCCGGCACACCGACGTCCTTCGCCGCGATCGATCTCCGCCTCGAGCCCTACGACCGCGACCGCGTGGACGGTCACCGGCTGTCGCTGGAGCGCTGCGAGCAGATCCTCGTGCAGCTTGCGCGCAAACCGGTGGCGGAGCGTCGCGCGGTGCCGGGCCTGCACCCGGACCGCGCCCCGACGATCGTCGCCGGCGGCGTCATCCTGATCGAGGCGATGAAGCTGTTCGACCTCGGCGAGATCGAGGTGTCCGAGCACGACATCCTCGACGGAGCCGCCCTCGAAGCGGCCGAAACCGCCCGGAAACGTGCGTAATCCCTCCATTCGGGGCCGCACGCATGGATTAAACGTCCAGTTTGGGCGATCCGTGGTTGCGGTACGTCCTCGGCCCCATCCATAATGCGATCGCGGGATGATGAGACCGCATTTCACGGGTCTGGATTCCCCTACATAGGTTCGAGTGCTGCCGAATTCGGCGCCTCCCGTTGCTCGAACCGCATCAGGCCCCCCAAGGCACGTACCCCTGCCCGTCCTGACGGGGCCAATTCAGAAGAGGCGGCTGTTGCGATACGACGGCCGCCTCTTCGCTTGTGGTCGCGTCACCCGGCGACCGCGAAGAGCTGCCACTCGCCGGGCACGCCCTTGAGCGGGTGCGCGCCGCGGTCCGCGAACTCGATTCCGGAGCCGGCGACGAGGTCGGTCACGGTGCGCGAGACCAGCACTTCGCCCGGGCCGGCAGCCGCGCCCACGCGCGCACCGATGTTGACCGCGATCCCTCCGATGTCGTCGCCCATCACCTCGACCTCTCCGGTGTGCAGGCCGGCGCGGATGTCGATGCCCAGCTCGCGCACCGCCTCGCGCGCGGACATCGCGCAGCGGATGCCGCGCGCCGGTCCGTCGAACGTCGCGAGAAAACCGTCGCCCATCGTCTTCACCGTGCGCCCGCGATGGCGCTCGAGCTCGCGGCGCATCAGCTGGTCGTGGCGCTCGATCAGCGCGCGCCAGCGGCTGTCGCCCATCTCGGCCGCGCGCTTCGTCGAGTCCACGATGTCGGTGAACATCACGGTCGCCAGCATGCGTTCGGGCTCACGCTCGGTGCGGTGTCCCGTCAGGAACTCCTCCACCTCGTCGATGATCTGGTCGGGATCGACGACCGGCACGTGGTCCCTGCCTGGAAGCTCGATCAGCTTGGCGCCCGGGATGCCGGCGGCGAGCGAGCGCGCCGCGTCGATCGGGACCATGCGGTCGCCGACGCGGTGCACCACCAGCGTCGGCACCGCGATCGTCGGCAGCACTGCGCGGACGTCCAGCTCCGTGTAGAGGCGGATCAGCGCCTCCGCGCCGGAGGGGCTGGTGCCCTGGCGCAGGAGCTTCGCCCACCAGCGCTCCGCGGCCTCGTTCCCGATCAGGCCGGGCGCCCACAGCTTGAGCGCGACCGGCCCGCCCCAGTCCTTCCTCACGCCGGCGATGGAGCGATCGAACAGCTCGAGCGGGAGTCCTTCGGGGTAGTCGGGCCCCTCTACCAGCCGCGCCCATGTCCCGTACAGCGCGAGTGCCGTGACGCGCTCGGGGTTGGTGGCCGCCAGCAAGATGCTCATCGGCCCACCCTCGGAGACTCCGTACACCGCGGCCTGCTCGGAGCCGGCCGCGTCCAGCACCGCGCGCGCGTCGCTCGCCGACTGCTCGAGCGTCGGGGGCGTCGGCGGGCGGTCGGAGAGTCCCTGCCCGCGCTTGTCGAACATGATCAGGCGCGCGAACGAGGCGAGCCGGCCGAAGTACCGGTCGGCGCCGGGCGCCTCCCAGAACAGCTCGAGGTGCGACACGAAGCCCGGGATGCAGAGGAGGTCGAACGGCCCGTCGCCGGCGACGCTGTAGGCGATGTTCGTCCCGTCCTCGGTCTCCACATAGCGGATGTCCGGCGACTCCGTCATGCGCCGACGATATCTGGAATATCGAGGCGGCTACGCCGCCACCAGGCGGGTTACGCGAGGTTCGCGCTGCGCGGGTAGATCACCGAGGGGTCGGTCATCACGTTCACGCAGGCCGGCTTGCCCGACGCGAACGCGCGCTCGAGCGCGGGCCGCAGCTGGTCCGGGCGCTCGACCAGCTCGCCGTGGCCGCCGAGCGCCTCGACGACCTGGTCGTAGCGCGTGTTCGGCGTCAGCTCGGCGGCGACGGAGTACCCGTAGAGGAACTCCATCGGGTGCTTCTCGAGCGCCCAGATGCCGTTGTTGCCGACCACCGCGACGACGGGCAGGCCGTGCCGCACCATCGTGTCGAACTCCATGCCGGAGAAGCCGAACGCGCCGTCGCCGAGCAGCAGGCAGACCTGCTTGTCGGGCCGCGCGGTCTTGGCCGCGATCGCGTAGCCGGGGCCGGAGCCCAGGCATCCGAAGGGGCCCGGGTCGAGCCAGCAGCCGGGCTCGTAGGTGTCCATCACGCGACCGGCGAACGACACGTAGTCGCCACCGTCGCCGATCACGATCGCGTCGCGATCGAGGAAGTCGCCGAGCTCCCTGTAGATGCGCATCGGGTGAAGCGGCGCGCGCTCGTCGTCGAGCATCTCGCGCTCGGCCGCGCGCTTCGCATCCTCGGTCTCGCGCAGGTGCGCGCGCCACGCCTCGGTCCGCGGTGCGCCGCCGCCCGCGTCCGTGGCGGCCTCCCGCAGGGCCGCGAGCGTCGCGGGGAAACCGCCGTAAAGCTCTCCCGCCAGCTCGCGGGGCGCCTGCCGCCCCGGGTCGGCGGAGTCGATCTGCACGAGCTGCGTCTGCTCGCCGAAGCTCCCGCCGAAGCCGAGCCGGAAGTCCATCGGCACGCCCATCACGAGCGCGACGTCGGAGTCCTTGAGCGCCGCGCTGCGCGCCCGCGAGTAGAAGTTCGGGTGGTCCGCGGGCAGGCATCCGCGCGCGAGCCCGTTGAGGAACACCGGGATCCCGAGCGCCTCGGACAGCTCGCGCAGCGCGTTCTCGCCGTGTCCCCAGTAGAGGTCGGTGCCGGCCATGATCACGGGCCGCTCGGCGCGGCCGAGCAGCGCGCCGACGCGCGCGATCTCGTCGCCGTCGGCTGCGGGCAGCGCCCCGGGATCGGGAAGCTCGGCTCCCGCGCCGGGGTCGTCGGCCTCCATGAACACCACGTCGAGCGGGAGGTCGAGGAACGCCGGCCCGGTCGGGACGCTCAGCGTCGCGGCGAGCGCTTCGTCCACCAGGCCGGGGATCTCGGCGGTCGCGGTCGCCGTGCGCGCGCTCTTGGCGAGCGGCGCGACGAACGGCACGTGGTCGATCTCCTGCAGGGAGCCCTGTCCCCAGCGGAATTGCGGCGCGCGACCGCCCAGCACCAGCATCGGGGAGTTGTTCTTGTGCGCGGAGGCGAGCGCGCTCATCCCGTTCGTGACGCCCGGGCCGGCCGTGAGCGCGCACACGCCCGGCTCGGCGCGTGACCTTGGCCCATCCCTCGGCGGCGAAGGCGGCGGCGGACTCGTGGCGCACGTCGACGAGGTCGACGCCCTCGTCACGGCAGCCGTCGTAGATCGAGAAGAGATGACCGCCCGACAGCGTGAAGAGCTTGGTGATCCCGTGGGCCTTGAGCCGGCGGGCGACGAGGATGCCACCGTGCGGCTGCTTCTCGTCGGCATGCCGGGCTGCCGGAGCCTGCGTCTGGTCCTGCGTTGCCATCGTGCCTCCCTCGGTTTGCCTGCCGCGCGGAGCCTACTAGCCTGCGCTGGTCTTGAGCGAGCCGTTGGGAGCAGTGCTGGCGGGTGGGAGGAGCAGCCGGATGGGCGCTCCGAAGGCGGGCATCGAGCTTGCCGGCGCGCCGCTGATCGGGCGGCCGCTGCGCGCTCTGCGCGAGGCCCGGCTGGAGGCCGTCGTGATCGCGAAGCCCGGGACCGACCTGCCGCGGCTCGACGTACCCGTGTGGCAGGAGCCGGAGGAGCCCTCGCATCCGCTCACCGGTCTCGTCGCAGCGCTCGAGCGCGCGGGCCGGCCGGTGGTCGTGTGCGGATGTGACCTCCCGTTCCTGGCGCCGGCGTTGCTTGCGCACCTCGCGGGACGCAGCGAGCCGCTCGTGGTGGTCGAGGCGGGCGGGAGGCTGCACCCGCTGATCGGCCGCTACGCGCCGGATCAGATCGATGCGCTTCGTGCGGGGCGTGACCAGCAGCGCCCGCTGCACGAGATCGTCACCGAACTGGGCGCGGTGCGCATCACCGAGCCGAAGCTGCGGCGCTACGGCGATCCGGAGCGCATCGTGTTCAACGTCAACACGCCCGACGACCTGGCGCGCGCGGAGGCGATGCTCGGCGCTCTAGGCGCTCTTGCGCGGCGCCTTGCGCGCCGGCGGCGACGACCGGGACGGTGCGGAACACGTGGTCCCAGACGGGGGAGCTGACGCCGAAGCCGCGGTCGGACTGCTGGAAGTGGTGGCGGTAGTGGTAGCGGCGCAGCGCCAGGCTGATCCGGTTGTTCGAGCGGTGGTGGTGGATGTGGTAGTGGCCCATGTCGTAGATCAGGTACCCGAGCAGGAAGCCGGCGAACGCCGGCAGGCACCAATCCGGGCCGAGCACACCGCGGAACACGAAGTACATGAGGATCGCGAGCGGGATGCTGACGGCGGGCGGCATCACCAGGCGCATCGGATCGTGGGGGTAGTCGTGATGGACGCCGTGGATGATGAAGTGCATCTTCCTGCCCCAGTCGTTGTCGGGACGCAGGTGGAAGAAGAACCGGTGCAGCGTGTACTCGAAGAACGACCAGAACGCCACACCCAGCACGAAGACGCCGATCACGGCGAACACGTTGAGGTCCTTGGCGTTCACCGCGACCGACAGCAGGAACGAGATCACGGGCACGTAGATCAGCGGCGGCACGATCGGGTGCACGCGCGATCCCCACTCGAGGATCGGGTTGTCGAACATCCGCGGGGAGATCTCCCGGGGCGAGCTCCCCGGAGCCTGCCGCGGCATCTTCGCCGTCTGGGTGCTCATGAGGCCAGTCTAGAACAAGCCGCAGCGGTCTTCGACCCCGATCGCCCGCTCTGAACGAGGCCTGGCCGGTGCGGCGCTTGCGGGCAGTGGGCCGGAACTGCCCGAGCCCGGTCCGCGCGTTTACGATCCGGGCGTGACCGCGAAGCCGAAGCCCCCTGTCACCCCGGATCGCCGGAGGGTCCGGCGCAACTCGGTCCCGCTCGCGATCCACGTCCTGATCGAGTACGGAGTCGGGGTCCTGACGATCGTCTCGCCGTTCCTGTTCTCGTTCGACGACGGCGCGGCCAAGGTCCTGGCGGTGCTGATCGGCGCCGGGATCCTCGTGCTGGCGGTCGTGAGCGATGCGCCCACGGGCATCGCGCGCACCCTTCCGGCGGCGTCGCACGTCGTGCTCGACTACGTGCTCGGCCTGGTGCTGATCGTGCTCCCGTTCGTGTTCGGGTTCGCGGGCGACGACAATGCCGCGACCGCGTACTTCATCGTGCTCGGAGTCGCCTACGTCGTGCTGGCGGTGCTCACGCGCTACCGCGAGGGGCCGGCCCGGGCTTGACGCAGCTGGACGATCGTGTCCGGCGCGGCCTCGAGGCGCAGCTGGAGGAGCTACGCGCGCGGACGGCCGGGGGCGAACGGCGAATCGGCTGGAAGATCGCCCTGAACGACCCGCGCGTGCAGCGCGCGCTGGAGATCAGCCGGCCCGTGATCGGGTTCCTGGCGACCGGGACCGAGGTGCGCCCGGGGGACGCGCACTCGCTGGCGGGTACGACCATGCCCGCGGTGGAGCCGGAGATCGCGGTGCACATGGGGGACCACGGTGCGATCGCAGGACTCGGCCCCGCGCTCGAGGTGATCGACGTCGATCTGCCCTTCGAGGACCTCGAGCGGATCTTGGCGCGCAACGTCTTCCACCGCGCGGTCGTGCTCGGCGCGGTCACGGCGGGCCTGTCGACGGGCGCGGGCTTGACGGCGCGCTTCGGGCACGAGCGGGAGGAGCACTCCATCGACGTCGCCTCCGCGACGATGGACCCGGGCGAGGCGGTCGCGCTCGTCTCCGGATACCTCGAGGCGGTCGGGGAGTCGCTCCAGCGGGGCGACGTGATCATCGCCGGGTCGATGATGCCCGCGCTCCCTGCCGCAGAGGGCGGGCGGTTCGAGCTCGACGTCGACCGGCTCGGCGCGGTTGCGCTCGAGCTCAGGTCGGCTTGACGACCATCACGACCACGACCGAGCACAGCAGCAGGAGATCGACGGCCGCGACGACGCGGAACGGGCGCGCGGTGGCGAGCACGTCGTAGGCGGTGTCGCCGAATGTTGCCGCGAGCATTGGAGCCGGCACCGGCGCGGCAATCTAACGCAGGCCGCGGCTGGTTCCCCGTTATGCTCCGCGCGGCGTCCGTGAGCGCATTCGAAAGGCCGCCCGAGAGGAAGGAGAAGCCTTGTCCGAAGCGAGCGAGAGCACCAAGGAGCAGGTGAGCGGAGAGACCGTCGGGGAGGACCGCGAGCAGAAGGCGGCCCGCGCGCCGGGGCCCGGAAAGGTGGCCCGCGCCTACTTCGACGCGATCGCCGCGCGGGACCTCGACGCGATGGTCGAGTGCTGGGAGCCCGGCGGGATCGACAACATCGCGCCGCTCGGCCGCCCGCTGCGCGCGCCCGAGGAGATCCGCGAGTTCTTCACGCAGACCTTCACGGCGATGCCCGACATGCGCTTCGAGGTGCTCGACGTCGTCGCGGCGCGCAACCAGGCCGCCGTGCGCTGGCGCGCCGCGGGCACCTTCTGCGGCGGTTCGTTCGAGGGGATCGAGCCGACCGGCGCGCGCGTCGAGCTCGAGGGCATCGACCTGCTCACGGTCGAGGACGGCAAGATCCGGCACAACGACGCCTACTACGACAGCGCCCAGTTCGCGCGCGCGGTCGGTCTGCTCCCGCCGCAGGCCGGCACGACCGAGCGGCGCATGGCGTCCGCCTTCAACACGCGCACCCGCCTGCTGCGCCCGTTCGTCACGCCCGGACGTCGGCCAGGTCGCCGCCGGGCGTGTGGGTCGTGCGCGGCGGCTTCCCGCAGAAGCTGATGAACGTGTACCTGATCGAGGACGACGACGGCGTGACCGTGTTCGACGCCGGCATCGAGTCGATGGCGCGCGGCATCGCGTCGGTCGCGGCGGGCCTCGGGGGCATCAAGCGCGTCGTGCTCGGGCACGGGCACCCGGACCACCGCGGGGCGGCGCCGCGGCTCGGCGCGCCGGTCTTCTGCCACCCGGACAACGTCGCGGACACCGAGGGCGACGGCGGCGAGCACTACTTCCGCTTCTCGGAGCTCGACTGGTACGCGCGGCCCGTGATGCCGAGGCTGCTGCCGATCTGGGACGGCGGTCCCGTGAAGGTCGAGGGCACGGTCTCGGAAGGCGACGAGGTCGCCGGCTTCCGGGTGATCGACCTCCCCGGCCACGCGCCGGGCCTGATCGGCCTGTGGCGCGAGTCCGACCGGCTCGCGCTCGTGAGCGACACCTTCTACACGCTCGATCCGCAGACCGGCCCGCAAGGGCGCCCCGCGCGTGCCGCACCGCGCGTTCAACCACGACACCGAGCAGGCGCGCGCGAGCATCCGCAAGCTCGCGGCGATGGAGCCGGCGGCGGCGTGGCCCGGCCACGCGGACCCGCTGATCGGCGACGTGCGCGAGCAGCTCGAGCGGGCGGCGAGCGAGACCTAGGCGATTCGACCCGGCGCCGGCCGGGCGCCGGGAGCAGTGCCCGGGGTGGGAGTCGAACCCACATGTCCCTGAGGACAGCGGGGTTTAAGCCCGCCCTGTATAGCCAGTTCCAGCACCCGGGCGCAGGCCCACTCTAGCGCCGCGAATCCCCCGCAAGTGGGCAGAAAGCGTGGCGGCCAACCGGCGGATCGCAACTCCCCCGCTGCTACGGTGTTTCCTCCGGGGCAGACAGCCGTTCCACCGTGCCCGGACCACCTCACGCGTGACGACCACAACTGCGACCAAGACAACGAAGGCAGGCCTGCTCGGCGGCCGCTCGCCGCTGCTGCGGCTGCAGTCCGACGAGCGCCTGATCGCGCTGCTGCGCGGCGGCAACGACGCCGCCTTCGAGGTCCTGTTCGGGCGCTACCGGTCGCGGCTGCTCGGCTTCTGCCGCCACATGCTGCGCTCCAGCGAGGACGCCGAGGACGTGCTGCAGGAGGTGTTCGCCAACGCCTACAACGCGATCCTGGGCGACGAGCGCGAGATCAACGTGCGTCCCTGGCTCTACCGGATCGCGCGCAACCGCTGCCTCAACCACCTGCGCCGCCCGACCGCGGACGCGAGCGACACGATGGACGAGCACATGCACGCGCACGGCCGCACGGCCGCCGACGTCGTGCACCGGCGCGCGGACGTGCGCAGTCTGCTCGAGGACGTCCAGAAGCTTCCGGAGTCGCAGCGCACCGCGCTGCTCCTGCGCGAGATCGACGCGCTCTCCTATGACCAGATCGCGGAGGCGATGGAGACCACGATCCCGAGCGTCAAGTCGCTGCTCGTGCGCGCGCGCATGTCGCTCGCCGAGGCGGCCGAGGCACGCCAGCTCAGCTGCGACGACGTCCGCCACGAGCTGGCGGAGGTCTCGGAGGGCCTCAAGAAGGCCTCGCCCGCGGTGCGCCGCCATGTGCGCGAGTGCGACGAGTGCCGCGACTACCGAGTCGCGCTCAAGAAGACGACCGCCGCGATGGCGCTCGCCTTCCCGATCGGGCCGCTCCTGATCCTGAAGAAGCTCGCGCTCGCCAAGCTCGGCGGAGCCGCGCTGGCAGGCGGCGGCGGTGCAGCGGCCGGGGGAACGGCCACGACGGGCGCCGTCGGCGCGACGGGAGCGGTCACGGCCGCGACCGGTGCGGCCGGTTCGGCAGCGGCGGGAGGCGCCGCCGCCGGCGGGTTGGCCGGCGCAAGTGGCCTCGCGGGCGCCGGCAGCGTGGGCCTCGGCGCCGTCGCGTCGAAGGCCGTGGCGGGCGTCGCGGTGACCGCGATCCTCGCCGGGGGCGCCGTCGAGGCAAAGCGTGTCGCCGCGCCCGAGCCCGTCAAGCCGGCCGTCTCCGCGCCCGCGCAGGTCGAGCACGCCCCGGCCGTCAACCCGACGGGCGGCGCGTCACTCGACGGGGCCGCTCCGGAGCTGACCGAGCCCGCCCGCGAGGCGCCCCCCGCCAAGCCCGCGGAGGCGAGCACGGCCGATCCGGCGGCGAAGCCGGCGACGGGCGCGACCGGCGAGGCCGGCGCGACCGACCCGGCCGGCGAGGAGCCCGCACCGGCCGACGAGCCGGCACCGGTGACCGGAAGCGCGGGCACGGCGCCTGAGACGGGTGGCGCGTCGGTACCGTCCGACCCGCCCCTCAAGCAGCAGGGCGCCACCGGCGCGACCGGCAGCTCCGCCGGCGCGACGGGCAGTTCCGCGGCCCTTCCCTAGCTAGGTACCGAACCGGAAGCTGCGGAACGGGCGCTGCAGGATGCCCTCGTCGCCGACGCGCGCCGGCGAGTCCGGCTCATCCAGCGTCGTGGCGAGCATCGTGATCAGGATCCCGCGCGTCGGGTTCTGCCCGGGCGGATGCTCCTTGTCGGGCTCCTCGTAGGAGTAGGGCTCGGGCAGCACGACGATCCTGCCGAACAGCTGGCGCGGCTCTCCGCCGGGCCGCGGGCGCCGCGCCGTGAAGGCGAACTGGTAGCCCTCCACCTCGTTCACCCGCGCGCGGCCCTCGAACTGGAGGCGGAAGCGGTCGTAGCGCCGCGCCGCCTGGCGCTCGAGCTTGGTCGCGATCAGCGGGAGGTATCCGGCGAGGTATCCCGGGCGGCGCTCCATCCGGAAGGGGGAGACCGTGAAGCTCGCGACCAGCTCCCCGTCCCTCAGCCGCTCGGCCCGCACGTAGGCCCCGGCCGGCTTCGACAGCGCGAGCTTGCTCGAGCGGTCGAAGTTGAAGTCGATCGGGTCGAGGCCGCGCGCCCGCGCGTCGGCCTGGGTCTGCCGGTAGCTCTTCACCTCGGCCTCGCTGCGGATCACGAGCGCGGCGACCAGCGCGACCAGCGCGACCAGCGCCACGCCGAGCGCGAGGCGCTGCCAGGGCGGGCGCGCGCGCAGCCAGGGGCGCACGATCTCCGGGAGCGAGGGGCCGTAGTCGGGTGGCGCCTGGGCGGGTGTCTGGTTCATGGCGAGCGCCGGCGCGGCGGGCGACGGGATCAGAGCTTGACGACGACGATCACGGCCGAGATCAGCACGCAAACGATGATGAGGATCTGGACCGCGATCCAGAACGGGGGCATCGGCTGTCGGTCCATGGCGGGCTCAAGCGTAGCGACCGTCTCTCCCGTGCGGGCCCCTTCCGTTTATGATCCGCGCGCTTCAGGTGTCGTGATTGCTCGAGGAGGGCGGAGATGTTCTCGCGGATCGTGGTCGGGACGGACGGCTCGGAAACTGCCAAGCAAGCCGTGCGCGAGGCCGGCGAGCTCGCCAAGAACACCGGTGCCTCGCTGTACATCGTGAGCGCGTACGACCCGGTGCCCGAGTCGCGGCTGCGCGAGGAGCGCCTCGAGGCTCCCTCCGACATCGCGCACACGGTCAGCCCGTCCGAGGACGTCGACGCGACGCTTGCCGATGCGGCGCGCGACGCCGAGCAGGAGGGAGTGCAGGTGCGCACGTTCGCGCGCCAGGGCGAGCCGGCCGACGCGATCCTCGACGTCGCGGAGGAGGAGAACGCCGACCTCATCGTGGTCGGCAACAAGGGCATGACCGGAGCCAAGCGGTTCCTGCTCGGCAGCGTGCCGAACAAGGTCTCCCACCACGCACCGAGCTCGGTGCTGATCATCCGGACTACCTGAAACCGGAATTCGCTTAGCCGCGAATTCCGGGAGCTCCGTCCTACGGCGTGGGCGGGGCGGTCGCGGCCGCCGCGTTCAGCAGGCCCCAGCCGTACAGCTGGTCGTAGCCGGGCGTCCCGAGGTCGCGCGCGGTCGACTCGAGGCGCTGCGTGATCGCCTGGGGCGCGGGGCGCTCACCGAGCGTGCGTGCGCCCAGCAGGAGGGCGATCGTCCCGGTCACGTGTGGAACGGCCATCGAGGTGCCCTCGTAGCCGCTCGGCAGCCCGAACTTGCGAGGGCTCGAGCCGCGGAACGTGAACTGGTAGACGTCGCGGCCCGGGTCCTCGAGCGGCTTGCAGTTGGCGTCGGTGTCGATGAACGCGTCCGCGCCTCCGCCGGGCGCGACGAGGTCGAGTCCCGATCCGGAGTTGGAGTAGTCGGCGACGCAGCCGTGCTCGGTCGTGGCGCCGACGGCGATCACGTGCCGCGCACGGGCGGGGTAGGCGATCCGCGTCTCCTCGGTGTTGCCGGCCGCCGCGACCATCACGACCCCCTTGCGGTGCGCGAAGCGCACGGCGGACAGGACGTCGGGGATCTCGGACGACGAGAGCCCGATGTCGAACTCGAAGCTCATGTTGATCACGCGCGCGCCGCGCCGGGCGGCGAGCCGGATGCCGCGTGCGATCGTCGCGACGTCGCCCTTGCCCTCGAAGTCGAGCACGCGCACCGGCATGATGCGCGACCGGTAGGCCACGCCCGTGAGGCCGATCCCGTTGTTGGTCGCCTGCGCGATCACGCCGGCCACGAAGGTGCCGTGGCCGTTTCTGTCGTAGGGCAGCTTGTTGTTGCGCACGAAGTCATAGCCGCGCACGAAGCGCGTGCGGTCGAGGTCGGGCGCGAGCAGGTAGCGGCGATCCGGGGAGGTGCGGTACGCGACTCCCGTGTCGAGCACGGCGACGGTCACGCCGGCTCCCCCCGGGTTGCCCGCCGCGATCGCGTTGTCCCATGCCCCGTTCACGTTCACGCCGAAGGGACCGGTGAAGTTCCACTGGAGCGAGGCCCAGCCCCCCGCTCCCGCCTTGCCGGGATCGTTGGGGCTGAACGAGGTGGCGGTCGCGATGTAGTTGGGCACGGCGTGGGCGACCACGTCCGCTCGCTCGAGCGCCGCGGCGGCGCGGTTCACCTCGCCGTCAGGGACGCGCACGCGCTCGGTGCGCTCGTCGACGGCCGCGCCGCTCTCGACACGCGCGGCCGCACGGGCCTGCGCGCGAGCGGCTTCGCCGGCCCCGGCGCGGTACCTGACCACCAGCTCACCGGGGACGTGCGGGGCCGCCGCCGCGGGACCAGCCGCGATCATGCCCAGCACGACGGCAGCAAGAGCCGTCAGGACGCCAAAATATCTCGAGTGAGCCACGATTCCCGGAAAGCGCGATGGTACAGCCAGCAAATACTCCAAACGTCTTCAGAGGGAGAAGTATCGGTGACACCTAGGGCGGGCGCCAGGGAAATCGGGCCTCGACCACGCGCGCGGACGCGAGCCGGCCGGTGAAGGTCTGCGTCACGGGCGCCACCGGCTTCGTGGGCGCCCATATCGCCGCTCGCCTCGTGGAGCGCGGGGACGACGTGCGCGTGACGGTCCGCGACCGGCGGCGCCTGGCCGCCCTGGGAGGCCGGGACGTGGAGGCCGTCGATGCCGACATCCTCGACCGCCGCTCGATGCGTCGCGCCCTCGCGGGCTGCGACGTGCTGTTCCACGCGGCCGGCATGGTCGCCTCGCGCCCCCACCGCGAGGTCTGGCGGGTGAACGCCGTCGCGCCGCGGGTGGCGGTCGAGACGGCGGCCGCGTGCGGGGTGGGGCGGGTGGTGATCACCTCGAGCGTCGCCTCGATCGGGCCGGCCACGGGCGACCGCGCGGCCACCGAGCGCAACCCCTACCCGGAGGCGGGCACCGGCCTGCTCTACACCGACTCGAAGTACGAGGGCGAGCGCACGGCGCTGGCTGCGGGATCGCGGCTCGGCATCGACGTCGTGTCGGCCTGCCCCTCGTACGTGCTCGGCCCCGCGCTCAACCGGATGCTTCCGGGCGAGACGTCCACGCGGATCGTGGGCAACTACCTGCGCGGGCGGCTTCCGGCGATCGTCGACGCCTACACGAACATCGTCGACGTCGAGGACGTCGCGGCGGGGCATCTGCTCGCGGCCGAGCGAGGGCGCGCGGGCGAGCGCTACATCCTGGGCGGGGAGAACCTGCGCTGGTCCGAGGTGATCGAGCGCGTCGCCGCGCTCTCGGGCGTGCGGCAGCCGCTGCTCGTGCTGCCCCCGGAGGTCGCGGGCTTCGCCGGCGCGCTCCATCGCACCGGGATCCGCTTCGGGATTCTCGAGGGCATGCGGCTGATGGCGCCGGACTGGCGATACTCGTCCGCGAAGGCCCGGCGCGAGCTCGGTTACCGCCCGCGGCCCGCGAAGGAGACGCTGAAGCGCACGGTCGACTGGTACCTCGAGCTGATCGAGGACGACCGGCTCGCCGCGCCGACCAGCCGCTCGCTGGGCGTGATGACCGCGACGGTGCACGCGGCCGATCGCATCGGCCTGCTGCTGCCGCTGCGCGCCGCCGGGCAGGCCGCGGGCCGGCGCACGGTGCTGTAGGCACGGCGCCTGTGGACCGCTTCTTCCCCCGCGACGAGTACTACATGCGCCTCGCGCTGCGCGAGGCCGAGCGCGCGCTCGAGCACGACGACGTCCCGATCGGCGCGGTGCTGGTGAGGGAGGGGGAGGTCCTCGCGGCGGCCTGCAACGAGCGCGAGCTGCGCAACGACCCCACGGCGCACGCCGAGGTCCTCGTGCTGCGCGAGGGAGGGCAGAAGCTGGGCGGCTGGCGCCTCCCGGACGCGGTCCTCTACGTCACGATCGAGCCCTGCGCGATGTGCGCTGGAGCGGTCGTGTGGGCGCGCGTCCCGCGGGTCGTCTACGGCGCCGCGGACCCGAAGGCGGGCGCGGCGGGAAGCGTGCTGAACGTGCTCGCCGAGCCGCGCCTCAACTGGCGGCCGGAGGTCGCCGGCGGCCTGCTCGCCGACGAGTGCGCCGCCCTGATGACGAGCTTCTTCGGCTCGCGCCGCTGAGCCTCAGGGCTTGGGCCGCGGGAAGTTGCTCGCGTTGAACGCGTCCCACGCGCGGTCGGGCAGCACGGTGTGGATGCCCATGATCATCCGCGCGGACGGCGTCACCGGGTAGCGCGTGCGCGGCCGGCGCCGGGTGATCGCCTTCTCGATCTTGCGCGCGACGGTCTCGGGCCCGCCGCCCAGCTTCGCGAGCGGGCCGTCGTAGACGCCGGCGGTCGCTTCGGCGACCGCCGCGTTGAACTCCGCGTAGGCGCCGTGGTCGGCGGTGCCGCTCGCGGATGCTGTTGACCGCCGCCTCGCCGAACTGCGTCTTGATCAGGCCCGGCTCGATCACGACCACGTCGACGCCGAAGCCGCGCACCTCGAAGCGCAGCGCGTCGCTGATCGCCTCGACCGCGTGCTTGGTCCCGTGGTAGATGCCGCCGCCGGGGAAGGTCATCTTGCCGCCCATCGAGCTGACGTTCACGATGCGGCCCCAGCCCTGGCGGCGCATCCCGGGCAGCACGAGCTGGCACATCCGGATCAGCCCGAACACGTTGGTCTCGAACTGCGCCCGCACGTCCTCGAGCTTGACGCTCTCGACCGCCCCGCTCTGGCTGTAGCCGGCGTTGTTCACGAGCACGCCGACCGCGCCCTCGGCCGCCTCGACCTCGTCGACCGCGGCCTGCATCGATGCCTCGTCGGTCACGTCGAGCGCGAGCGTGCGGCAGCCCTTCGCCTTCAGGTCGGCGATCGACTCCGGCCGGCGCGCGGTCGCGTAGACCGTCCAGCCCTTGTCGGCCAGGTGCTCCGCGGTCGCGCGGCCGATGCCGGTCGAGCAGCCGGTGATGAGCACCGCCTTGGATACGTCCGCCATCGACTCCTCCTCCGGCTCCTGTGCTGGCCGTTCAGCATAGATTCTCGAGCAGGGTGACCGCAATGGCCTGCGGCGTGGGCGGGCAGCCCGGGATGCGGATGTCGACGGGCAGCACATCTTCGAGCGCGCCGATCAGCTCGCCCTCGTCGCCGAGCACGTTGCACCCCAGCGCGCAGTCGCCGAGCGCTGCGACGAGTCGCGGTTCCGGCATCGCTTCGTAGGCGACCCGCAGGGGCCCTGCCATCCGCGTCGTGATCGGCCCGGTGACGAGCAGAACGTCGGCATGCCGCGGAGAGGCCACGATGTCCAAGCCGAAGCGCTGCAGATCGTGGAAGGGGTTGGCCACCGCGCCCAGCTCGTGCTCACAGCCATTGCACGATCCGGCGTCGACGTGGCGAAGGGCAAGCGAGCGCGGACGGCCACGCGAGAGCTTGGACTGGCGGCGAATCGTCGCAAGTTGTCTCAGCAGCACGAACATCAGCGGTCCACGCAGGCGTAACAGAGCTCGAAGCTCTTGTTGATGAGCGGGAAGTCCGGCAGCAGATTGCCGGCCGTGGCATGAGCGAGCGCGGGCCAGTTCGCGTACGAACCTGTACGCAGGTGCACGCGCGCGACGTGGCCGTTGTCGAGCTCGACCGAACACGTCGTTGCACCCCGGGGGCCTTCGACGCGGCCGATTCCGATCTCGCTCGATTCACGCTCGTGCGTTGCCGCTTCCCGGCTTGACGGGTCGGGCGAGCATGTCCTCGAGGATGTCGCAGGTCGTCTCCAGCTCGGCGGCGCGCAGCCTCAGCCGGGCGGCCACGTCACCGGTGGCACCGGCGACGACGGCCGGCGCGAAGTCCCAGTACCACAGCCGCGGGCTTGCGCTGCGGACGTCGTCGCGCTCGCCTGCCGCGCGCGCCGCCGGGCCGACCGCACCGAGGCGTCGCGCATCCTCGCGCGCGAGCACGCCGACATCGTCCAGCCGCGCCTGCATCGAGCCGGCGAACTCCAGGTCGCGCCAGGCCGCCGCTGCGTCGACACGCAGGTCTCGCAGCTCCGAGAGCGCAATCGCGACCGCGCGCTGATCGAGCTCGATCGTGCCCTCTGCGATTGCGACACGACCGAACAGAAAGCGGTGGCCGGCGGCGCGCTCGTTGATTCGCTGTGCCCGGTCCTTCAGGGCGGCGAACGCCATCGATCCCGGCGCGAACCCCACGCCGGCGCAGATCGCGCTGATGTCGTGCAGATGGTTGTAGAGCCGCTCCAGCTCGAGCAGCATCGTTCGTTGCTCCCGCAGCTCGCGATCGGGCCAGAGGCCCAACGCGCTCTCGACCGCATGGGCGTAGGCGACCGTGTTGGCGACCGCACAGGCGGCACATGCACGCCCGACGAACGGGAGGGCTTCGGCGGTGCTGTGCCCCTCTGCGGCGCGCTCGAGGCCACGGTGCTTGTAGAAGAGGCGTGGATCCATCGCCAGGATGCGCTCGCCGACGACGTGGAAGCGAAAGTGACCCGACTCGATCACGCCGGCATGGATCGGTCCGACCGCCACTTCGTGCACGCCGTCCCCGGTGACGGGGATGGTCCATGCCGCCGGGTCCGCGGGGTGTGCGACGAGCGCGCGCATCGGTTCGTGGCCGTCGAACTCGAGCCCGTACAGATCGTGGGCCTCGCGCTCGTCCCACGCCGCCGCCTCCACGATGTCGATGATGCTCTCGACCTTGCCGGCGCCGACGTCGGTCGCAAGCACGCGGGTGGCGCCGGGCGAGACGAGCAGCGCATGCCAGGTCGTCTGATCGGCGCGACGCGTAGCCCACGCGCTTGCGAAGCGCGTGTCGCGCGCGAGCGCATCCGCGACGGCGTCCCGCCAACGCTTCGGCGCCACGTGCTCAACCGTCGTCGCGGTCACAGCGCGCCCTGTGCCAGCGTCGTGATGAAGTCCGAGTCGGGCAGCAGCAGGCCCGCAGCGGTGAGGGCGAGCAGCCCCGCCCCGAGCGCGGCGGTGAGGATCGCGGTGGGACGATCCGCACGCCTGTGAGCCGACCTGCGTCTCGGCGCCGGTTCTCCCACGACGCCCTCCATCAACGCGTGCAGCAGTCCCAGGAACCCGAGTGCCAGGGCGACCACCGAGACGGCGGCTACGGCCGTGTAGCCGGCGGTCACGCCTCCGAGCAGGATCAGCAGTTCCGAGAGGAAGAGCGGCGAAGGCGGCAGGCCGGCAAGCGCGACGAGGCTCACGCCCATCGCGACCGCGGTCGGCGGGCTCTTGTCGACCACTGCCGTGGGGGCGTGCTTGGCGGCGTCAGGGTCGGCCCGCAGCAGCGGCAACGCTGCGTAGAACCCGAGCGACTTGGCGAGCGCGTGTCCGGCGACGTGGAGCACGACGCCCGCGATCGCGAGCGGGGACCCAAAGCCGATGCCGAGCGCGATGATGCCCATGTGCTCGAGGCTCGAGTAGGCGAGCAGCCTCTTCCACGGCAGCGAGCGCCAAAGGAACGGCACGGCGACGATCACCGAGGCAAGGCCGAAGCCGATGAAGATCGCGCCGGCGGTGCTGTCACCGACGGCCTGCTCGAGTGTCGACTTGACGCGCCACGCGATCAGCAGCACGGTGGGTAGCAGCGCCGCCGACAGCAGGGCGCTGATCGGCGCCGGCGCCTCGCTGTGGGCGTCCGGAAGCCAGTTGTGCACCGGTGCCCAGCCGATCTTCGTGGCCAGGCCGGCGAGTATCAGCACGAACGCGAACAGGGTCGCCTCTTCAGGCAGCAGTTGCGCGGCATCCGAGAGCGCATGCCAGTCGAGTGCGTGTACTCCGTGGTGGCCGATGTTGGCTTGACCGATCGCCAGCACGATGATCCCCAGGAGCGCGACCGACAACCCGAGCGTCGTCAGGACGAGGTACTTCCAGCCGGCCTCGAGCGCGTCGCGCCGGCCGGTGAAGGCAACGAGCAACGCCGAGGTCGCGGTCGTCGCCTCCACGATCAGCCACGCGAGCCCGAGATTGCCGACGATCGGCACCGCCAGCAACGCGGCCCAGAAGACGTTGAACGCCATGTAGTAGAGGACGTGCGAGCGCGTGGCGCTTACCCAGCTGCGCCCGCTGGTGCGCAGATAGGCGGGTGAGGTGAACGCGCTGCACAGCCCAACGACCGCGATGATCGCGAGGAACACACCGGTCGCGCCGTCGACCAGGTACCAGTCTCCACGCAGCGGCTCGCTGCCGCCGCGCAGGAGGATCGCGACCGCAAACGTCAGCGCCGCGCCGGCGCTCACGATCGCGGAGACGATGTTCAGCCGGTCGGCCTGCCGCGGCGTGCGCGCCAGCGGCGCAAGCAGCGCGCCGATCAGGGGCAGCGCGGGCAGGAGGACCACCGCAACGGGTGCGAGGTCAGTCACGCAGCCCTCTCAGCAGCTCCGTATCGCCGGTGCCGAGCTCGTAGTGGATGCGGTGCGTGAACGCCGCGGCGACGGTCACGACCAGGGTGAGGTCGAGCAGCGCGCCCAGCTCCACCACGTATGTGAGGCCGCCGGGAACCGAGATCGCCAGCAGAGACAGGCCGTTCTCCGCGACGATCAACCCCAGCAGCTGGAAGAAGGCGGGCCGGCGTGCGACCACGATTGCGATCCCGACGAGCACGAGCGCGACGGCCGTGTGCTCGGTGTGGGGGTCGGTCAATCCGAGCGGCGGCACCAGCAATACGGCAAGCAGCGCCACGGCTCCCGCGCCGGCCAGCCGCAGCAGCGGGCCGGCGGCCGGTGCGACCAGACGCGGTTCGCGGGTGCGCCCCATCACGAACAGAAGCGCCGCCGGCAGCACGATGGCCTTCGTGAGCAGCACGGTGCCGGCGACCAGCAGCTCGGAGCGCCCACCGGCGAGACCGAGCGCGCCAAGACCGAGCGCGAAGGACTGCGCGCCGACCAGGGCGATCGCGATCGAGCGACGCCGCACGACGATCACGCTCAGTCCGAGCACGAGTATGACCGTGACGAGCGCGCTGCTCATGTGCCGACCCCTGCGACGAAGGAGCCAACGCCGACCAGCGCGATCGCGCAGCCCAGCCCGAGCAGTGCCGGCGCCTGCAGGATTCGCATCTTCGCCTGCGCCGTTTCCGCGATCGCAAGCGACCCGCACAGGACGGCCAGGCCGGCTGCCAGCAGCCCCAGGCGCATGGAGAAGCTGCCCCAGTGGGGCATGAAGAGCTCGGCGCCCAACACGAGGATCACCCAGTGCCGTGCGGCCGCGGACCACTGCAGGTAGGCGAGGTCGCGCCCGGCGTACTCGAGCAGCGGCCCCTCGTGGATCATCGTCAGCTCCAGGTGGGTATCCGGGTTGTCGATCGGCTGGCGGCCGGTCTCGACGAGGATCACCAGCGCGAATGCGATCGCGCCGCACCAGTGCGCCGGCTCGCCCCAGATTGCTCCGCCGCCTGCAGCGTCGCTCATCGCAAGCAGGTCGGTGCTCTGCGCCGCGAGCGCGGCCAGCGCGATCGAAAGCACCAACAGCGCCTCCCCGAACACGGCGAGCATCAGGTCGCGTGCCGCACCCATCAGCGCGAAGCCGTTGCCCGTGTCCCAGGTTGCGGTCGTGGCGGCGAACCGGGCCAACGCCAGCATGCCGACCAGGACGAGGGCGTCGTTGCCGAGGCCGAAGTCTCCCGACTGCCCGCCGACCGGAACGATCGCCAGCGCGACGAGCAGGCTGGCGGCCACGACCGGCGGGGCGAGCCGGTACATGACGCCGGTTCCCTCCGGTTCCACGGCGCTCTTGCCCCACAGTCGTCGCAGGCTCCGGTATGGCTGAAATGGAGAGGGGCCGCGGCGACCCTGCAAGCGCGCCTTGAGCGTTTGGATCGTCCCGGGGAGCAACGGCGCCAGCGCGATCGCGGCCAACTGGACCGCTCCGGCTTCGATGGTGTCGCTCACAGGACACCGACCCGGACGAGCACGAGCAGGCCGATCACGAGGCCGAGCAGGTAGACCGCGTAGGTGCGCACGTTGCCGGTCTGCAGGCGTCGCGCGGTCGCCGCTCCGCGTAGCCCGACACGAATCGCGGGCTCATAGACCACCGTGTCGACCAGGGACGGCACCTCTCCCGAATATGTGATGCGCTGAACCATGCCGCCGCCGCGGGTGATCTCGATCTCGCGCTTCGGGCGCAGCAGCACTTCGAGCACCAGGCGCAGCGGCTTGGTGAATCCCGCCGACGTCCAGTTCAGCGCCGGAGTCACCGGCTGTCCGCACACCCAGGTCGGGGCCGGCGCCGCACGACGCGCGCCGCGCAGGCGACGGAGCGCGAGCGTCAGGATCACGAGCGCGATCGCGATCGCGAGCGTCGGCAGCGATCCGGTTCCGGGTATCGCCAGGCCTGCGTGGCGCGCCAGGGTCGAGCCGTCGGAGCCCGGCGCAAGACCGGCGAGGGTCGGCACGACGAGTCCCGGTAACAGTCCGAACGCAACGCACAGTGCGGCCAGCACCGCCATGCCGGCTCGCATGTCGCGCGGCGGATCCAGCGCTTCCGCGCACTCCGGCCGGCGCGGGCGCCCGAGCAGCACCAGGCCGATGACCTTGACGAAGCACAGCAGCGCGAGCGCGGCCGTCGCCGCCAGCCCGGCCAGCGCCACGGCGCCCGCGAGGGCGATCCCCAGCGGCTGCTCGAACACGATGTGCAGCAGCGACTGCAAGGTCAGCCACTCGGAGGCGAACCCGTTGAGCGGTGGGAGGCCGGCGATCGCCATCGCTCCGATCAGGAACGCCCCGCCGGTCCACGGCATCCGGTGCAGCAGCCCGCCCAGCCGGTCGAGCTGCAGGCTGCCGACCGCGCGCTCGAACGCGCCCGCGCCGAGGAACAGCAGCGTCTTGAAGATCGCGTGGTTGACGACGTGCAGCAACGCGGCTGCGAAGGCGATCGCCGCCCAGGTGCTGTCACCGGCGTCGGCGAACAGCATCGACGCGCCCAGGCCCAGCGCGATGATGCCGACGTTCTCGATCGAGTGGTACGCGAGCAGGCGCTTCAGGTCGTGCTGGACGAGCGCCCACAGCACGCCACCGAGCGCCGACAGCAGCCCGATCGCCAGCAGCGCGATTCCGAGCCAGCCGCGGTGTCGCTCCGAGCCATTCGAACTCGACGCGGATCAGCCCGTAGATCGCGACCTTGATCATCATTCCCGACATCAGGGCCGAGAGGGGGGCGGGGGCGACGGGATGCGCCCGGGGCAGCCAGGAGTGCAGAGGGATGAAGCCCGCCTTCGTTCCGAACCCGATCAGCGCCGCGATCGCCACGAGCGTCTGCACGCCGGTTCCTTGCGCGGCAAGGGAGGCCGGGTCGCCGATCGCTCCGTAGTGGGCCAGCGCGAGCAGCGCGATCCAGACGCCGGCGCCGCCCAGGTGGGTGATCGCCAGATACGCGTAGACCGCCGATCGGACTCTTTCGTCGCGGCGGGCCACGAGAATGGCCGCGGCGGGCAGCAGCGTCATCAGCTCCCAGAACGCCAGGAAGGTCGTCACGTCGCGCGCCGCGAGCACGCCGACCAGTGCGAGCAGGAAACCGGCGATCAGCACGCCGACGGCACGCGAGCTGCCGCTTTCGCCCAGGTAGCTGAGCGCGAACACGAGCGTTGGAACGGCCGTCAGCGCCAGGAGCGCGAGGAAGAAGCCACTGAGCGGATCGAGCCCGAACGCGGGCGCGATGCCGTTTCGAAAGCTTGCGCCCACGGTGTCGTCGCCAAAGAGCACGGCCGCGCCGGCGACGCCGAGCAGTGCCATGCCGGCGGCTTGAATCACCAAGCCCGTTCTCAATCGGCCGGCGGACGTGCCGACGAGACCGCCGCACAGCAGAATCGCCGCGCCCGCAGGCGCGGTCACCCCGAGTATGTCCACGGTCAGCGACGCCCCGAGCGGAGCGGCAGTTCGCGCTTGAAGAGCCGTGCGGTGCGATAGGGCCGCGGCGAGCGGCGCGCAAGCTCGGCGACGGCCGCTTGATACCAGTCTCGCTCGACCACGGTCGGGCCTTGGCGAAGCCGGCGCCGCGCATAGCGCTTGAGCTGTCGCGCCGAGCCGACCGCGACAAGCCGGCCGGTGATCGCATAACGGCCGTCGGCGAGTGACAGGAGGGCGCCCGCGATGTCGGGGCGGCTGAGCACCACATCGACGACGGGGACGCCCACCACGACGCGCGGAGAAGCCGGATCGCCTTCGACGGCCTTCCAGGGCCCGATCGTGAAGATCGCCCGTTTCATCGGCGGCTGCGCACCCTGCGCTTGGCGGGCGGGGGCGCCGATGCTTCGAGATCGCCGAGCAGCGCCTGGGTCTCCTCGAGATACGAGGTCAGTATCTGGCGCGCGACCTCGAGCAGCTGGAAGGTGCGCGGGTCCTTGACCCTGTAATAGACGCTGGTGCCGTCCCTGCGGTTCTCCACGACGCCCTGCCTTCTGAGCGCGCTCAGGTGTTGGGAGGTGCCGCTGGAGTCGAGCTCCAGCGCTGCTTGGAGATCGCCTACGGTGCGCTCGTCCTCCCTCAGCAACTCGAGGATCCTGACCCTGACGGGGTGGCCGAGAGTCCGGAAGAACTCGGCCTTCAGCAGGTGGATGGGATGCGCCGATCCGCCGCCGTCGGGCTTGGCGGCGCGGCTCACGCGCGTACCCTCGGGGAGCTGATGGAAGTCGCGCCGGGCGGCGCAGGGGATTGGTCCGGACGGGACAGCATCGCCTGGCGGATTATGGCACGTTTTATCAATAGACAAGAAGTTCTAGAGTTATAAGTCTTAGGAAAATGTAAGATACTCGGCCCGCTCGCCCGCTGAGCCCATGGGCCGGGGATGCCGTCGCTAAGGTTCCCGTCCGACATCTCGGAGGGGTGCCGGAGCGGTTGAACGGGGCGGTCTCGAAAACCGTTGTGGGCGCAAGTCCACCGAGGGTTCGAATCCCTCCCCCTCCGCTAGCTACTACGGCCCGCATCTGAAGACCTGCCGCAGCTGACGTAGTAACCGTGTAAGGCCCCGGGTGCCCGCGGCGGCGGGCCCCCGGGTCGTCAGCTCAGACTCCTCGGGCCGCCCTCTCGTCCTGGCCGAAGACGATGAGGCCGTGCACGACGTACACGCACAGGGCGAAGACGCCGAGCGACCACCACGGGTAACTCCCGCCGATCGACAGCAGGGCTCCGATCGCGCCGAGGCTACCCGCGATGATCCCGATCACCCGGCCGTAGGCATTGCCTGCGATCAGCGAGAAGCCCCCGGTGAGCTGGATCACCCCGAGGACGATCAGGGCCCAGCCCAGGGTGTTGAGGTTCGTGAGTATGAACCTCTGGTCGTTGACGAAGATGTTGGCATCGCCCAGGGCGCCGATGCCGTAGATGATGTTGATCGTGCCCACGAGCAGCAGCAGGGTGGCTGCGAACACCACACGTCCAGAACCTCTCACTTGTCGCTCCTTTTTCGTGCGTTGTCGGGACTGAACGGAAGCCGGCTAGGCGCCAAGCGTCCGAGTGTGAGTGTCCTGGGAGAGTGACCCGCAGGCATCGTCCCGATGGGGGGAGATTGCGTGCGGCTCAACTTCCCGCAAAGATGCCCACGGTGACTACCGAGGGGACGATTTCGTCCGTTGGTGGCAGCGCTCCGGCTGGTGCTGGGCGATTCGTCGGTTCCGGTCCAACGTTCGAGCTGCTCGAGTCGAAGTTGCGGCCGCCGCAAGCTCGCCCCGGGGCGGTGGCCCGCGCGAAGCTGATCGAGTCGCTGGAAGAGGCCTCGGGCGCGATCCCGCTCGTTTTCGTGTCCGCCGGCCCAGGCTGGGGAAAGACGATGCTCCTGGCGCAGTGGGCCTCCGAGTCGCAGCGCCCCTTCGCGTGGGTCTCCATCGACGAGACGGACAACGATCCGATCGTTCTCCTGACTTATGTCGCGGCCGCGCTCGACCGCGTCTCGCGGCTCGACCCGGGCGTGTTCGAGGCGCTGGCCTCGGCCGGCGCGTCGGTCGAGGGGACGATCGTCCCCCGCCTGGGCGCGGCTCTGGCAACGATGGACCAGCCGGTCGTCTTGGTCCTGGACGATCTGCACCTGCTCGACAACCCGGCATGCCTCGACGCCATCGCGGCGCTCTCGAGACATGTGTCGCAGGGCTCGCAGATCGCCCTCTCCGCGCGCGGCCGGCCGGCGCTGCCGCTGGGAGCGCTGCGCGCGCGGGGCCTGGCGCTGGAGATCGGCCCTGACGACCTGCGCATGGATGAGGCGGAGGTCGGCCAGCTCCTGAGCGGCGGCAGGAGTGGACCTGCCCGACGAGCAGATCGCCGAGCTCAACGAGCACGTCGAGGGCTGGTCCGCGGGTGTGTACCTGGCGGCGCTCTCGATCAGGGCGGCCAAAGTCAAGGCCAAGAGCGCATGCCACCTTCTCCGGGAGCGACCGTCTCGTGGCCGACTACCTGACGTCGGAGCTGCTCGCGTACCTGTCCGCGGAGGATCTTCGCTTCCTGACGCGGACCTCCGTTCTCACGCGGATGTCCGGGCCGCTCTGCGACGCGATCCTCGAGGAGAGCGGCTCGGCGGCCATCCTCGAGTCGCTGGCGCGCTCGAACCTGTTCCTCGTGCCGCTGGACACCACTCGGGAGTGGTACCGCTACCACCATCTGTTCCAGGAGCTACTCCGTTCGGAGCTGACGCGAGCCGAGCCGGATCTTCTGCCCAGGCTCCTCTCTCGCGCGGCCGATTGGTTTGTGGCGGAGGGACAGCCGGAGGCGGCGATTGGGTATGCACAGGAGGCCGGAGACGTCGACCGCGTGGCGCAGCTGTTCGAGCAGTGCGCTCTACCCGTCTACCGAAGCGGCCGTGTCGCGAGCGTCGAGCGCTGGCTCGGCTGGCTGGAGGAGCACGGGGCATTGGAGCAGCACCCGGCGGCCGCCGTGCTTGGTGCAATGCTGGCCGCGCTCTGGGGCCGGCCGGCGGAGGCGCAGCGTTGGGCCGATGCGGCAGAGCGTGGGAGCTATCGCGGCACCCTGCCCGACGGCAGCGACTCGATCGACTCGTGGCTGGCTCTCATGCGTGCACACCACTGTCGGAGCGGCGTGGCAAGGATGCGCGCGGATGCCGAACTCGCGGCCCGGACGCTCGCACGCGGGAGCCCCAACCGGCCGCACGCCCTGCTGCTCCTCGCGATCTCGCAATTGCTGGCCGGCGAGGTCGACGAGGCCGACGATTTGCTTGCCGAAGTCGCCGAGGAGGGCCTCGAGCTGGGAACGCGAGGACGCGGCGGTGGTGGCCGGCGGTGAGCGCGCCGTCATCGCGATCGGACGAGGGGCCTGGGACCAGGCCGAGGAGCTCGTGGACTGGGCGCTTCAGACGATCGGCCGCTCACGGATGGAGGACTACCCGACCAGCGCGCTTGTCTTTGCGCTGGCGGCCCGCATCGCGCTCCACCGTGGGAAAACCCCGCGCGCCAACGAGTTCCTCGCCCGGGCCCAGCGCCTGCGGCCGCGGCTCACCTACGCGCTGCCGTGGCTGTCCATCCAGACGCGCCTGGAACTCGCGCGAGCCTACCTGGCACTTGCGGACGCCGCAGGCGCCGCCGCGATGCTCCGCGAGATAGAGACGCTTCTGCGCCGGCAACCAGACCTCGGGACGCTCCCGGCCCAGGTGGAGGAATTACGCTCGAGCCTGAAGACGATGCGCGCGGAGGCCCCCGGCGCCTCGACCCTGACCGAGGCGGAGCTCCGCCTGCTCCCCTACCTCGCCACGCACCTGTCCTTCCGCGAGATCGGCGAGCGTCTGTATATATCGCGCCACACGGTGAAATCACACGCGATGGCCGTCTACCGCAAGCTCAACGTCACCTCCCGAAACGAAGCGGTCGAACGCGCCGGCGAGCTCGGGCTACTGCTCTAGACAACACGGCCCATAGCCGAACTCATGCCATCGGGACGATGACGACGCCCCGCGCACGGTGTGTAGTTCGAGGCGTCCGCAGGCATGGTCCGCGGATCGCCCGGCCCGCCAAGGAGGAATGGCCGTGTACAAGGAGACGCTCCGCAGGCTCGCGCTGAACGATGAAGACTTCGTGGAGTCGGTGCTCGGCATGGGGCGGGACACCGTCGAGGTGTCCCGGCTGGATCAGAAGACCCATGCCCTGGTGCGGCTGGGGGCATCGCTCGCGCTCGACGCGGCGCCCAGCTCCTACCAGTCCAGCGTGGAGCTGGCCCTGGCCGCCGGGGCGAGCCTTGACGAGATTGTCGGGACCTTGATCGCGGTGGCTCCCACCGTCGGCCTTGCACGTGTTGTTTCCGCCGCGCCCGAGCTGGCGCTGGCCCTCGGCTACGACGTGGACGCGGCGCTCGAGACGCTCGACGTGGACGCGGAATGACTGCCGGATTTCATCCCCATTGGGTGATGACCCCGTAGCGCCCGCTGCTTAACGTCGGTGTCGTGCAAAGCCGAAACAGGACGACCAGCGGGCAAGCGCACCCGGCAAACGCTCACATTGAGCGTGGCTGCAGTGATAGGAGCGCTGGTGCTCGCGGCCTGCGGCAGCGACGACACGGTCGACGCCAGCAAGGCCGAACAGGGGATCGAGAACTCCTCGCTGTCGACGTCCACGACGCAGATCACGTCCGCCTCCTGCCCGGAGCGACGTCGAGCAGGAGAAGGGCAAGACCTTCACCTGTGACGTCAAGCTCAGCGGCGGCGGCAAGGCAGAGGTGACCGTTACCCAGACGAGCAACCACAACACGTTCTCCTACGCCTACAAGCCCGGCAGCGTCGTGCTGGCCGGCTCGACGGTCGACAAGGAACTCGAGCAAGACCTCGCGGATGCCGGCATCAAGGACACAACGGTGAACTGCCCGTCCACCGTCCCGGTCAAGACCGGCACGACCGTCACATGCCCTGTCACGACCTCCAGCGGGAAGCAGGCAACCGTCAGCTTCACCTTCACAAGCTCCTCCGGGACGATCGACTCATCGTCTGTGAAGGAGTCATAAAGGAGCCCATATGAGCGTTGAACAGATCCAAAACGAAGCCGATGTGCTTGGTCCGGTCGACTGGATCGTGGTCGAGTTCCCTGGCAGCAGATTCAACGGAGAGATCGCACCCGCCCTGGCCGACCTCGTGGACCGCGACCTGATCCGAGTGCTCGACCTGCTCGTCCTGAAGAAGGACTCCGATGGCTCGCTCGAGGCCTTCGAGCTCGAAGACCTCGACGACAGCGAGCTCGGCGGACTGCGCTCGCACGAGGCAGAGCTGGCGATGCTCCTCAGTGAAGACGACGTGACCGCCCTTGCCGAAGCGATCGAACCGGGCAGCTCCGCGGCGGTGCTCGTCTGGGAGAACAAGTGGGCGGCCCCGTTCGGTGCCGCCGTGCGCCATTCAGGCGGCCAGCTGGTCGCGAGCGGCCGCATCCCAACCCAGGCGCTGCTGGCCGCGATCGAGTCCGACAACGAACAAGAAGGAGACTGACATGCCACTTGCACGCCGACGCGTCGGACGCGCGGCAGTGGTCGGGCCTGCGCCCGTCCGCCGCACCGCCACAACCGCCGCAACAGCAGTTGTCGTGGCCCACGGAGTCAACCGCAGGACAGACAGGCGAGACGACCGCAGAGACCGCCGGCGGTGATCGGCGGTAGAAGGCCGGTTCCGTTCGCCCGCTCGCAGGGCCGCACGGCAGTCACAACACAAGGGGAGGCAAGCAAATGAGTGACCAGGCGGTCGACCGCACCGTGCTA
>CAVYJN010000012.1:0-89630 GCA_963768885.1 uncultured Solirubrobacterales bacterium
CGCGTCCACCATCGGGCGAACCGGGTAGTACTCGTGGTCCTCGGGAGACACGATCCGCGAGATCCGGTCGCCGGCGGCGAGCACCAGCGTGAGCGCCGGGGCCATCAGGCCGATCAGCGTCTCGACGCGCTCACGTGTCCGCTCCTGGGCGGGGGTCAGCGGGGCCACGGCGCGGATTCTACGCACCTCTTCGATTCGGATTTGCCCGGTGCCGCCGGAAAGTGATACCTATTCACCGTGCTGCTGCGCGAGATCATGACCGAGCACGTCGTGACCGCTGCGCCCGCGACGCCGGCTCGAAAGGTGGCGGAGCTGATGCGCGACCGCAACGTCGGCTCGGTCGTGCTCGCCGACGATTCCGGGCACCCCGTGGGAATGGTCACCGACCGCGACCTCGCGCTGACGGTGCTGGCCGGGCGCGGCGACACGGGCTGCCCCGCCGAGGAATGCGCGACCAAGCCCGTCGTCACGGGCGAGGCCGGGATGGCGCTCGAAGAGGCCGCGGCCCTGATGGTCGGGCACCGGATACGCAGGCTGCCGGTGATGGACGGCGAGGAGCTGGTGGGAATCGTCACGCTCGACGACATCGCCGTTCGCACCGGGAACCTCGAAGTCGCCCAGCAGATGACCGCCGACGTCGCGCGGGCCGTCTTCCCCGAGTTCTACTTCCACCAGCGCGGCGGCTGACAGCCGCCGGCGCTACTAGCCGGCCGCGGCGGGAAGCAGCTCCGGCACGGGCCCGCCCGCGAGGCCGAGCACCTCGGCCATCCGCTTCGGCTCGACGCCGAGCGCGCGCGCGTCGCGCGTGCCCCGCGGGGTGGTCATCGGGACCTCCATCAGCTCCGCCTCCTCCCACGTTGCGAACACCGACGGGCCCCAGATCCGCTCGAGGATCCGCAGGATGCGCCGCACCATCCAGAGCGGCACGTGCACGAGCGACCGGTCCCGGTCCCATGCCGACAGGGCGAGGCGGACCACGTCCTCGTAGCTCAGCACGTCGGGACCGGCAAGCTCCAGGCGCCGCGCCCCGTCCGGCGGGCCCTCGCGCAGCACGCGGAGCGCCGCGGCGGCGACGTCCTCGGCCCAGATCGGCTGGTAGCGCGCGAGGCCCGTTCCCGACACCGGCATCGCGGGCAGGAGCGACATGCGTCGCAGCAGCGTGAGCCACCGGTCCCCGGGCGCGTAGACGATCGACGGCGCGAGCACGGTCGCGTCCAGTCGGGACCCGATCACCGCGCGCTCGGCGAGCGCCTTCGCGCGGAAGAACCGGGTCCGCGAGCTCGGCGTCGCCCCGAGCGCGCCGAAGAAGAGGAAGCGCTCGGCGCCCGCGGCCTCGGCGTAGCGCAACAGCCGCGCCGTGGCGACCCCGTTGAGCTCCTCGATGCTCCCCGCGGGCTGATCGCGGATGGACGCCGCCAGGTGCACCACCTGGCGCGCGCCGCGCACGAGCTGCCGCAGCGCGGCCGGGTTCGAAAGGTCGCCCAGCGCGATCTGGACCCGCACCCGGTCCGGCCCCAGCCGCCGGGGATCGCGCACGAGGACCCGCACGGGCTCGCCCTGCGCCAGCAGCCGCCTCAGCAGCGCCGATCCGACCACGCCGGTGGCCCCTGTCAGGACGATCACCGGGTCACCGCCTCGAAAGTTGCGTATGTCTCAAGTCCGCGCCTCATGTCGAAGGGGGAATTACCCTCGGCCCCCGAATTCGCAAGAATAAGCGCCCGTCCACGGGACGCGGAACCGTCACGCCTACCCCGAGCTTTTGAAAGAGAGCACATGACCTACGTCATCGCCGAACCATGCATCGGGACCAAGGACAACTCCTGCGTCGAGGTGTGTCCGGTCGACTGCATCCATCCGACCCCCGACGAGCCGGACTACGAGGGCGTCGAGATGCTCCACATCGATCCCGAGGAATGCATCGACTGCGACGCATGCGTGGAGGCGTGCCCCGTGGACGCATGCTTCGCCGAGGATCAGCTGCCCTCCGAATGGGGCAAGTACATCCAGATCAACGCGGATTACTTCGCCGGCAAGAGCAGCTAACCGAGCTGCCGGAGCCGCCAGCGAGGCGGCTCCTTCCACGAGGGAAGAAACCGGGCCCCGCGGGCGTCAAGAAAGTCATGCGAGGTGCCGATGGCTCGTCTACATTGGGCGAAGCCCCGGTTAACGACCTCTTCACACAGCAAAGGCTCAACGGAATGAGTGATCTCGCCCTCCAGCTTGCTCGCCGGTTTCAGCCCCGGCATGTACTTGTCGTCCTGGCCGCCGTGTTGGCGTCCTTCCTCGTGCTCGACTTCGTCGACGCACAGGGATTCGAGTCGATGCGCTTCTTCGACCTCAACGACTCCGACGTCACGAACCGGATCGGCTTCTCCGCGCTGACGATCGGCGCCATGATGCTGGGAGCCGCGGCGCTCGCCTTCGCGGCCGGCGCCAAGGCCGACCCGGCGACGCGCACCGCCTTCTGGTTCAAGGCCGGCGGGGTGGCGTTCCTGGTGCTCGGCTTCGAGGAGATCCTCGGCGTCCACACCTGGCTGGACGGCGAGGGAGTGAGCTGGAACGTGAGCTATCTGCCGCTGCTCGCCATGGGGACGTTGATCTGGTTCGAGATGGCGCGTCACATCGACACGCCCGGCGCCCGGCGCCTGTTCGCGGTCGCCATCGCCGCCTTCCTCGCCTCCTGCCTCTTCGACGCCGCGCGCGCCGGGGACGGCCATGCCTACGCCCTCGGCGAGGCGCTCGAGATGGTCGCCGCGGCGCTGTTCCTCGTTTCGATGGTGGTCCACGCACACGCGCTCCCGGCGCCGGAAGGCGAGGAGCAGGGCAGGCGCGGCAACCTCGCCGCGATCGCGGTCCTCGTGCAGCGGCTCGACCCGGTGAAGCTCGCGATCGGCGCGGGCGCGACCGTGGTGGTGCTGGGCGTGATGGGCGCGATCTCGCACAGCGTCGACTACATGCGGGTGTTCGACGTGAACAAGGAGCAGAACTACGCATCGGTCTTCTCCGGGCTGGCGCTGTGGGCGGCGGCCCTGATGGCCGTCTGCAACGGCCTTTTCCGCTACGAGGGCCGGCGTGCCCGGCGCTGGTGGCTCGCGCTCGCGTTCGTGTTCCTCTACCTGGGGCTCGACGAGATGACCGCGCTCCACGAGGAGGCCCAGCACGTGACCGGCATCTGGGGACAGACCTTCCTGGCGCCCGTGGTGGTGGTCGGGGTCGCCGCCTGGTACATGGCGATCAAGGAGATGAACGCCAATCCGCTCGCCGTCACCCTCTGGGTCGCCGGCGCCGCGGCGTGGGTGTGCTCCCAGGGAATCGACCTGGTCCTCAACGACCCGATGCCCTGGACCACTGTGCCCGAGGAGCTCGGCGAGATGACCGGGTCGCTGCTGTTCGCGTTCTCCCTGCTCGTGGCGCTGCGGCCGCTGGCGGCGGCGTCCTTTCCGGCCGCTCGAGCCCGTAAGCGCCGTCCCGGCGCCCGCCCAGGAACTACAGCCCGCACAGTGACAGCCGCGCGGCGAGAGCCGCCCGGGGTTCTGCGAGGATTCCTGCGATGACGCGCCGTCTCCTGTTCGCGCTGACGGTCTTCGTCGCGGCTGCCCTCGCGATCGGGCTCGGCGCCGCGCTCATGCTCGGCGACGACAGCGCCCCCGACCCCGCCGGGCAGTCCGTCCCGAGCGCGCCCGAGACGGCCACGTCGAACAGGGCAACCGTCTGGGCCGTCGGCGACGGCGCCGACGGCGGGGACGCAGCATCGCGCGTAGCCGACGTGATCGAACGCGGGCGTCCCGATCGCGTGCTCTACCTAGGCGACGTGTACGAGACCGGCACCGCCGAGGAGTTCGAGAACCGCTACAAGACGATCTACGGCCGGTTCGACAAGATCGCGGCCCCCACGCCGGGGAACCACGACTGGCCCAATCACGACACGGGCTACGACCCCTACTGGAACGCGGCGAACCCGCAGGTCCCGACCAACCGCCACTACTACCGGCTGCGCGCCGGCGGGTGGGAGCTGCTCAGCCTCAACTCCGAATCGGGGCTCGAGTCCGGCTCCCCGCAGATGCGCTGGCTGAAGGCCCAGGTGCGCGGCGCCGACGGCACGTGCCGGATCGCCTTCTGGCACCGCCCTTACCTGAACGCGGGCAAGCACGGGGACCAGGAGGACGTCGCTCCGCTGTGGCGCGCGGTGCAGGGCCGGGCGGCCCTCGTGCTCACCGGCCACGACCACAACCTGCAGCACTTCAAGCCCCGGGACGGGCTGGTCGAGCTGGTGTCGGGCGCCGGCGGCCACGACCTCTATCAGAGCAACGAGAACGACCCGCGGCTCGTCTGGGACGAGGACGACGAGTTCGGCGCCGTGCGGCTCGACCTGCGCCCCGGGCTCGCGCGCTTCGCCTTCATCGACGCGGACGGGAAGACGCTCCACAGCGGGCGCGTCCGCTGCCGCCCTATTGAATAACCGGTAGCTCCTTGCCGCCGAAGCCCGGCGCGGCGGCCATCGCCGGCATCTGCACGACCGGCAGCTCGCGCGGCGTCGCGGCGACGATGCCGCGGGCAAGGTGGAAGAGCGACTGCGCAGCGGGAGCGTCGGGGTCCTCGACCACGAGCGGCAGTCCCGCGTCGGCCTGCGCCCGCAGCTCCTCCTGGAGCGGGATCTTGCCGAGCAGCGGCACGTCGATCTCGTCGGCCAGCTGCTGACCGCCGCCCTCGCCGAAGATCGTGTGGCGGGTCCCGTCCGGCGTCGTGAAGCCCGACATGTTCTCCACCACGCCGAGTATCTCGAGGTCGAACTTGGACGCCATCTCGGCCGCGCGCCGCGCGACCAGCTGCGCGGCCGGCTGCGGCGTCGTGACGAGCAGCATCTTGGCCTGGGGCAGCAGTTGCGCGAGCGTCATCGACACGTCCCCGGTGCCGGGCGGCAGGTCGATCAGCAGGTAGTCGAGCTCGCCCCAGTCGACGTCCTCGAGGAACTGCTGGATCGCCTTGTGGAGCATCGGCCCGCGCCAGACCACGGCCGCGTCCTCCTCCACGAAGAATCCGATCGACATCACCTTCACGCCGCCCGCCGCCTCGAGCGGCAGGATCTTCCGCTGCTCGGAGACGCGTGGCTTGCCCTGGACGCCGAGCATGCGCGGGATGCTGTAGCCCCACACGTCCGCGTCGAGCGCGCCCGCCGTGTGCCCCTCGACGGCCAGCGCGGCCGCCAGGTTGGCGGTCACCGTGGACTTGCCCACCCCGCCCTTGCCCGAGGCCACGCAGATGACGTTGCGCACCTTGGCCAGCGCTCCCTGCGGCAGCCGGTTGCGCCCGAGCTTCTGCTGGAGCTGCTGCTTCTCGTCGGCGGAGAGCACGTCGAACGTGACAGCGACGCTGCGAACGCCTTCGAGCTCGGAGACGCGCGCGGTGACGGCCTCCTGGAAGTGGTTCCGGATCGGGCAGCCCGGCGTCGTCAGCGAAACGGTCACCGCGACCGATCCGCCGGGGTCGATCTCGATCGAGCGGACCATGTCCAGCTCGACGATCGACCGCCTCAGCTCGGGGTCGATCACCGCGCGCAGGGCGTCTGTAACTTGTTCTGTGGTCGGCATCATGGGTAATGAGTGTCGCAGAGCGAACCTCAACTCTAGCGGGAGGTCACAAAGTGGCTACAGGCACTAGATCGGCGGCGAGCGGCGTCTTCGCCGAGGAGAACAAGGAGAAACGCGAGCAGCTCGTCGAGATGCTCAAGAAGGCCTACTGGATGGAGATCGAGACGGTGATGAGCTACATCGCCAACACGATCAATCCGGACGGCGTCCGGGCCAGAGAGGTCGTCGAGAACCTCGAGCAGGACATCCAGGAGGAGCTCGGGCACGCGCAGCAGTTCGGCAACCGGATCAAGGAGCTTTACGGGGTCGTCCCCGGCAGCCTCGACTTCGCGGCGGAGCAGAGCTACCTCCAGCCGCCGGACGAGCAGACCGACATCGTGCACGTGATCCGCGGCGTGATCGAGGCCGAGAACGGCGCGATCGAGCACTACCAGGGCATCATCGAGTTCTGCGACGGGCTCGACCTCGTCACGCAGGACATGGTGATCGCGATCCAGCGCGACGAGCAGGGCCACAAGCGCCTGTTCGAAGGCTTCCTGCGGGAATACGAGGCGGAGGGACGTGCCTAGGAAAGGCCGTCCCGCCGGCCGACCGGGATTTGCGGCTAAGCAAATCCCGACCTATTCCAAAAAGACCATCGGGCCCCTTTTGGGGGCCCGACGGCTGAGGGAGGAGAGGTTGCTTTGTTGCTTTCTGCCGGCGTGACCCATTGGGTCATATGTGGCCGACAGAAACTCGGGTCGGCTGCTGCGCAGCCGAAAGACTTAGACGAACTGCTGGACGCGGTCCCTTGCCTGCTTGGTCTGCACCTGCAGCTCCTTCTGCACGCGGTTCACCGGCGGCTTGACCGTCTTCTCCAGCTCGGTGCGGAGGCGGTCGGCACGGGCCTGCGCGTGCTTGCCGTTCTGCTTGAGGGAGCGCTGCGCTCCGTTGCGGCGCAGACGCAGGAACCGCCGGGCCTCGTTGCGGCGCTTGCGCACCACGCGAGTCGCGGAGTTCCGGGTCTTGCGCAGCTCGCGCACGACGCGGTTCCGGGCGACCGTTCCGCGGCGCTCGAACCGGCGCACGTCGCGACGCACGCGGTTCAGCTCGCGCTCGGCGCTCGGGCGGCTGGTCCAGGGCTGGATCGCGCGCACGACGCGGTCGCGCACCTCGAGGGCCGCACCGACGGGCACCAGGACGGCGCTCTCCGCCACGCCCGTGACCTGCGTGACGATGCTCTCGGCCTGCTTCTTCTCGGCCGACGCGCGCTGGGATGCGGCTGCGACCACCGTGCGCTGCGCCGCGGTGGTGCGGCGGCGGGCCGCCTGACGCCTGCGTGTCGCCTGGCCGCGCTTCGCGGCGGCGCTGCGCTGGCCCCGCTCGGCGGCGGTGTTGCCGGTCTGACGGGTACGCGCGTTCGTGCTGCGCTTGGTCGTCCCGCCGCGCTTCGCGCTGGTGCTGCGCGAGGATCGCGGAGCGGAATTGTTGTTGGTTGGTGCCATACGGGTTGAGCCTCCTAGGGACCTAGGGTAACAAACTTACATCTAAGCTACCCAGAATCTAACAGATCGAACACATGTTTGTCCAAGGCACCCGATTTGTTACACAGAGCAGGCAATTCCGCGCGATAGCACAGGCCCGATTCCGCTCTAGCAAGCCAAAACAGGCCTTCTCCGCAAATTCGGGCGTCTATCATGAGCCGACATGCCCGAGGGAGACACGATCCTGTCGATCGCCGGCCAATTGCGCCCGATCCTGGTCGGCGAGCCCCTGGAGAAGATAGAGACGCCGCAGCGCCGTCACGCGCTCGACCGCTGGCCGCAGAAGCTCGCCGGCGCCCGGATCCGCTCGATCGACACCCACGGCAAGCACCTCTTCCTGCGCTGGGACAACGGCCTCACGATCCACTCGCACCTACGCATGTCCGGGCGCTGGCGGGCATTCGAGCGGGGCTTCGACCAGGGCCGGCGCGCGCGCACCGCGTGGCTCGTGCTCCAGACGGCCACGTTCGCCGTCGTCCAGTTCCGCGGGCCGATCCTCGAGCTGATCAGGGACAGCCGGCTCGGCTACGACCCCTACCTGCGCCGGCTCGGCCCCGACATCCTCGCCGACGAGCTCGACTGGCCCGCGATCCTCACCCGCCTGCGCTCCGACGACCCGACGCGGCCCGTGGCGGACGCCCTGCTCGACCAGCGGACCCTGGCCGGGATCGGGAACCTGTGGAAGAACGAGAGCCTCTACGACTGCCGCATCGACCCCTGGCGGCCGATGTCCGACGTGAGCGACGAGGACCTCGAGCGGGTGGTCCGCACCGCGCGCGACATGATGCGCCGTGAGGTGCGGCACGGCGGCCGTCTGTCGGGCGGCGAGGTGTTCGAGCAGGGCGGCAAGGGATGCAAGCGCTGCGGCACGCGCATCCGGGTCAAGGGGCAGTGGGACGAGAACCGCATGACCTACTGGTGCCCGGTCTGCCAGACCTAGTCGTCCGGGCCAAGCCGAAGCCGTAGATCACGAAAAGCGGCTTCCGGGCGTTAGTAGAGTCGTACCGGTAGTGACGCCCGCCGTCCTCACACACTTCTCGCCGCCTGTCCGCGACTGGTTCGAGCGCGCGTTCGGCGAGCCCACGCCGCCGCAGGTCGAGGGCTGGCCCCCGATCGCACGCGGCGACAGCACCCTGATCGCCGCCCCCACCGGCTCCGGCAAGACCCTGTCGGCCTTCCTGTGGGCGATCGACCGGCTCATACAGGAGGGCCGCCCGGCCGCAAGCGGCCGGGCGGGTTCGGCGCAGGACGAGGCGGCCGCAAGCGGCCGGGCGGGTTCGGCGCAGGACGAGGACGAGGCTCGCGGCACACGGGTCATCTACGTCTCGCCCCTGAAGGCGCTCGGATACGACATCGACCGCAACCTGCAGGTCCCGCTCACGGCGATCCCGGGCGCGGAGCGGATCCGCGTCGGGATCCGCACAGGAGACACGCCGCAGAAGGAGCGTGCGCAGCTGCTGCGGCGCCCGCCCGACATCCTGATCACGACGCCCGAGTCGCTCTACCTGATGCTCACCTCCCGCGCGCGCGAGACGCTCGCCCACGCGGACTGCGTGATCCTCGACGAGATCCACGCGGTCGCCGCGAGCAAGCGAGGCTCGCACCTGACCCTCACGCTGGAGCGGCTCGAGGAGCTCGTGCGCGCAAGCGGCCGCGAGCGCCCGCTCCAGCGGATCGGGCTCTCCGCGACGCAGCGCCCGATCGAGGAGATCGGCCGGTTCCTCGGCGGCATCGACCGCGCGACCAACGAGCCGCGGCCGGTCACGATCGTGGAGGCGGCCGCCGACAAGGCGCTCGACCTCCAGGTCGTCGTCCCCGTCGCGGACCTGCGCGACCCCGAGACCGATCCCGCCGCGGACACGGCCGACCCGGCGCTGGCGGTGCAGGGCGACTCGGCCTCGCGCCGCTCGATCTGGCCGAGCATCTACCCGCGCGTGCTCGAGCTGGTCGCGGAGCACAACTCGACGATCGTGTTCGTCAACAACAGGCGCCTTGCGGAGCGGCTCGCGCTGCGCCTCAACGACCTCGCCGAGGAGGAGGTCGCGCGCTCGCACCACGGCTCGCTGTCGCGCGAGGCGCGCACCGAGATCGAGGAGGAGCTCAAGTCAGGGCGCCTCAAGTGCCTGGTCGCGACGAGCTCGCTCGAGCTCGGCATCGACATGGGCGCCGTCGACCTGGTCGTGCAGATCGAGTCGCCGAAGTCCGTCGCGCGCGGGCTCCAGCGCATCGGTCGCGCCGGCCACACCCTCTCCCAGGTCTCCAAGGGCCGGCTCTTCCCCAAGTTCCGCGCGGACCTGGTCGAGTGCGCCGTCGTCACCAAGCTGATGCGCGAGCGCGCGATCGAGGCGACCGCGATCCCACGGTCGCCGCTGGACGTGCTCGCCCAGCAGATCGTCGCGATGGTCGCGATCGAGGACTGGACCGTGGACGACGTGCACCGCGTCGTGACCGGCGCCTACCCGTACCGCGACCTGTCCGCGACCCAGCTCGAGAACGTGCTCGACATGCTCGACGGGCGCTACCCCTCCGACGAGTTCGCGGAGCTGCGGCCGCGGCTCGTGTGGGACCGGATCGAGGGGACGCTGCGCGCGCGCCGCGGCTCGCAGAAGCTCGCCGTCACGAATGCCGGGACGATCCCTGACCGCGGCCTCTACGGGGTCCATCTCCCGGACGGCCGCCGCGTCGGCGAGCTCGACGAGGAGATGGTCTACGAGGCGCGCACCGGCCAGGCGTTCCGGCTCGGCTCGACGACCTGGCGCATCGAGGAGATCACCCGCGACCGCGTGATCGTCACGCCCGCGCCGGAGATCCCGGGGGCGATCCCCTTCTGGCACGGCGACGGGATCGGCCGCACCTTCGAGCTCGGCGCGGCGGTCGGCGCGTTCCAGCGCGAGGTCGCCGAGCTGCCGGAGGAGCGCGCCCTGAAGATGCTGCGCGGCGGATACGACCTCGACGAGTACGCCGCCGACAACGTCTACCGCTACCTGAACGAGCAGCGGGAGGCCACGCGCGCCGTGCCCTCGGACCGGACGATCGTGATCGAGCGCTTCCGGGACGAGATCGGCGACTGGCGCCTCTGCGTGCTGACTCCCTTCGGCGGCCGGGTGCACTCCGCGTGGGCGATGGCGATCTCCGCGCGCCTGCGCGCCGAGCGCGACCTCGACCCCGACGCGATCTGGTCGGACGACGGGGTGATCCTCCACCTCCCCGACGCCGACGAGCCGCCCCCTTCCGATCTCGCGATGATCGATCCCGAGGAGCTCGAGGACCTGATCACCTCGGAGCTCGGCAACACGGCGCTGTTCGGCTCGCGCTTCCGCGAGGCGGCCGCGCGCTCGCTGCTGATCCCGCGGCGCATGCCCGACCGCCGCACGCCGCTGTGGCAGCAGCGCCTCAAGGCGCAGGGCCTGCTCCAGGTGGCGCGACGCTTCGGCGAGTTCCCGGTGGTGCTCGAGACCTACCGAGAATGCCTGCGCGACTGGCTCGACCTGCCCGCGCTGAAGGGGTTGCTCGAGCGCCTCGAGCGGCGCGAGGTGGCGCTCGTCGAAGTCGAGACCCACACGGCCTCGCCGTTCGCCCAGAGCCTGCTGTTCGACTACATCGCCACCTACATGTACGAGGGCGACACGCCGCGCGCGGAGCAACGGGCCGCGGCGCTCGCGCTCGACCGCGACCTGCTGCGCGAGCTGCTCGGCGCCGAGGAGCTGCGCGAGCTGATCGATCCCGACGCGCTCGCGACGGTCGAGGAGGAGCTCCAGCGCCTGACGCCGACCCGCCACGCCGCGGACGCCGACCAGCTGCACGACCTGCTGCGCACGCTCGGCGACCTCTCCGACGACGAGCTCCAGGCGCGCGTGGTCCCCGGCGTCGACGCGCAAAGGCTGGCCGCGCGGCTCGTGAGCGAGCGGCGCGCCGTGAAGATCAGGGTGGCCGGGGAGCAGCGCTGGATCGACGCGGGCGACGCGGCGCTCTACCGCGACGCGCTCGGGGTCGTCCCGGCCGCCGGCCTGCCCGAGCGCTTCCTCGAGCCGGTCGACGGCCCGCTCGGGAAGCTGATGCGGCGCTACGCGCGCACGCACGGCCCGTTCACCACCGGCGAGGTCGCGGAGCGCTACGGCATCGACGCCGGGCCGGTGACGGAGGCGCTGACCGCGCTCGAGCGCGCGGATGAGCTGGTGCGCGGGGAGATCCGTCCCGCGTCCGATCCACGCGCGAGCCGCGAGCGCGAATGGTGCGACCCGGACGTCCTGCGGCGGCTGCGGCGCGCCAGCATCGCGGCGCTGCGGCGTGAGATCGAGCCGACCGACCAGGCGACGCTCGCGCGCTTCGCGGTCTCGTGGCACGGGATCGACCGCTACGCGCGAAGCGGGGCGAAGGCCGAGGGTGAGCGCATGCCGCTCGACGCCGCGCCCGATCGCCTGCGCGAGGTGCTGGCCCCGCTCCAGGGATTGGCGCTGACCCCCGAGACCTGGGAGCGCGACGTGCTTCCGCGCCGGCTCGGCAGCTACGACCGCACGTGGCTGGACCGCCTGTGCGCGGCGGGCGAGGTCGTGTGGACCGGCGCCGGGAGCGGCGCGGGGCGCGGCGGGCGGGTCGCGCTGTACTTCCGCGAGGACGCGCCGTTCCTCGGCCCGCCCCAGGAGCTGCCCGAGCACGGCCCGCGCGGCCGGGCACACGATGCGCTGCGCGGGCGCCTCGAGCAGGGCGCGGCCTTCTGGTCGGACCTGCTGGTCGACCTCGACGTCTCTCCCGTGGAGCTGCGCGACGCGCTGTGGGACCTGGTCTGGGCCGGCGAGGTGACCAACGACGCCTTCGCCCCGCTGCGCGCGCGGCGCCTCTCGCTCGCGCCGCCGGTGCAGCAGCGCGGCGCCCGCCGTCGCCGGTTCGGGGCGCGCCGCACGGGCGCACAGCCCCAGCTGCAGGGCCGCTGGAGCCTCGCGCGGCGCCTCTTCGAGCCACGCCCCACCGAGAAGGAGCGCGCCCAGGCCCGCGCCGAGCTGCTGCTCGAGCGCCACGGGCTGGTCGCGCGCGAGACCGTCGTGGGCGAGCGCATGCCGGGCGGGTTCGCGAGCGTGTATGCCGAGTTGGCCGCGCTCGAGACGCTCGGCGCGGCACGGCGCGGCTACTTCGTCGAGGGCCTCGGCGGGGCCCAGTTCGCGCTGTCGGCCGCGGTGGAGCGGCTGCGCACGTATCGCGACGGCTCCGGCGACGCCGTCGTCGTCGCGGCGCAGGACCCCGCGAACCTCTACGGCGCGGTGCTGCCCTGGCCGCGGCGCGCGGAGCAGGCGCGGCGCCCGGCACGCGTCCCGGGCGCCTACGTCGTGCTGCTCGACGGACGCGCGGTCCTCTATGTAGAGGCGGGTGGTCGCGGGCTCGTGTCGCTTGCGGACCACCACGAGGAATGGCTCCCGGCGGCGCTCGACGCTCTTGCCGGGTTCGTGCGCTCGGGCGGGCCGCTGCGGCGTCTCGGGATCGAGCGCTGGGACGGGGAGCCGGTGCTCGGGTCGTCGGTCGAGGAGATGCTGGTGGAGCGGGGCTTTCGCTCGGGCCCGCGCCGCCTTACGCTGACCGCGTGAGCGGCGAGCCCGTCGGCAACATCTACTACGGGACGTCGAGCTGGACCGACCCGACGCTCCTGAAGTCCAAGTCCTTCTACCCGCCGGACGCGAGCAGGCCCGAGCAGCGGCTGCGCTTCTACGCCGAGCACTTCCCGCTGGTCGAGGTCGACGCCACGTTCTACGCGCTGCCCTCCGAGCGGAACGCCGCGCTGTGGGCCGAGCGCACCCCGGACCACTTCGTCTTCAACGTGAAGGCCTACGGCCTGATGACCCAGCACGCCGTGGCGACGCGCTCGCTGCCGGAGCCGATCCGCGCGATGCTCCCCGAGCCGGCGGCATCGAAGGACCGCGTCTACGGGCGCGACCTTCCCGAGGATGCGCTCGACGCTGTCTGGGACATGTTCGGCGCCGCGCTGCGGCCGCTCGCCGACGCCGGCAAGCTCGGCGCGATCCTCTACCAGTTCCCGCACTGGTTCGCCGCCAGCCGCGCGAACGTCGCCTACCTGCGCGACCTGGCCGAGCGCTCCCCGGCCCAGCCGGCGATCGAGTTCCGCGGAGCAGGGTGGATGAAGGAGGGCAGGCAGGAGCGCACCTTCGGCCTGCTGCGCGACATCGGCGCGACGTACGTGGTGGTCGACGAGCCGCAGGGGTTCAAGACGTCGGTGCCCCCGGTGGTCGCCGCCACGTCCCCGCAGCTCGCGGTGATCCGCTTCCACGGCCACAACGCGGAGACGTGGGAGAAGCCGGGGCTGAGCGCCGCCGAGCGCTTCAAGTACCTCTACAGCGAGGAGGAGCTGCGCAAGTGGGTCGCGCCCGCGCGCGAGCTGGCCGCCGAGTCCGAGCAGCTGCACGTGCTGATGAACAACTGCTACGCGGACTACGGCGTGCGCAACGCGGGGCAGTTCGCGGAGCTGCTCGCGGGATAGTCAGCCGCCGGCTAGTCCTCCAGGGGCCTTCCGGTCGTGAGCGCGCGCACGAGCGTCTCGAGGTGCTCGGGCGACCGCGCCGCCACCATCCGGTAGCGCGCGTCGAGGTCGAGCGGCGCCTCGATCCCGCCGTGTCGCAGGAAGTCCACGAACGCGCCCGCCTCCCGCGCGATCAGCTGGGCGGCGGCGGCGTCGACCGAGCGGCAGACGTCCGTGGTCACCATCCCGTCGAACCGCCCGGCGGCCACGTAACAGAGCGTCACGGCGATCGTGCCGATCACGCGCAGGCGGAACACCTGTCCCGCGAGCTCCGCGGCGACGGGCGCGATCCACTCGGGCCGCGCCGACTCGAACCCGACGATCTCCAGCACGTCGCCGCCGATCTCGGTGTCGAGGACCTCGCCGTTGAGCGTCGCGCCCGCGTCGCGTCGCGCCGCGAACTCCTCGCCGGTGCCGAAGTCGTGGACGTAGCCGAACTCGACGTCCTCCATCGTGTCGCCGGATGCGACCGCGATGCTGAGCGCGTGCGTGGGGATCAGCCGCTTCGCGTTCAAGGACCCGTCGATCGGGTCGATCACCACGCGCACGCGGCTGGAGCCGTCCCCGTAAGTCACGGTGCCGCGTTCCTCGGAGATCGCCGTGAAGTCGTAGCCCTCCGCGTGCAGCGCCTCGAGCTCCGCGAACACAACGTCCTCGGCCCGGCTGTCGATCACGAGCGTGCGGTCGCCCCCGGCGCCCCGCGAGGTGCCGATCTCGCGATCGACCGTCGCCGGGTGCCTGCCGAACATCCCGCTCAGGCCCTCCGTCGCCCTGCGGCAGATCGCGATCCAGTCCGCTGTGAGCGCTTTTTCCGTATCCGCCGGCACGGCGCCGGACTATAAAAGGCCGATCGTGCGCGCGCGCACGAGCGCGTCGCCGGAACCCGGGGCTACCATCCACCAGATGGCCGAACGCTTGCTCGAAGGACTGAACGAGGCGCAGCGCGAGGCGGTCACCCACCCCGGGGGGCCCCTCCTCGTCCTCGCCGGGGCCGGGTCGGGAAAGACGCGCGTGATCACGCGCCGGATCGCGTGGCTCGCCGCGAACGGCGTGCCGCCCGAGCACGTCCTCGCCCTCACCTTCTCGGGCAAGGCCGCCGAGGAGATGCGCTCGCGCGCCGAGGAGCTGCTCGAGGACCCCTACGAGGAGCTCGTCTGCACGACGTTCCACTCCTTCTGCGTCCGCCTGCTCCAGGAGGAGGCGCTCGAGGGCGGCTTCGACCCCTTCTTCCACGCCGCCACGCCGGCGGACCGGCTCGCCCTGATGATGGAGCGGCTCGACGACCTGGACGTGAGGCAGCACGACATGCGGGGCAACCCGGCGCCTTTCCTGGCGAAGGTGATCGAGCGGATCGACCGCCTCAAGGACGAGATGGTTCCCGCGCGCGAGTACCTCGCGTGGGCGGAGTCGCTGGCCTCGAGCGAGGACGAGGCCGAGCGCGACTGCAGCCCCCGCGAGGCGGAGTTCGCGCGCCTGTATGCGGCCCACGACGTGCTGCTCGACGAGGCCGGCGCGATGGACTTCGGCGAGATGATCGTGCGCGCGATCCGCCTGCTCGAGGAGCGCCCGGCAGTGCGCCGCCGCGTTTCCGAGCGCTACCGCGCCGTGCTCGTGGACGAGTACCAGGACACCAACTACGCCCAGCAGGAGCTGCTGCGGCTGCTCGTCGCAGAGCACGGCAACGTCGTGGTGGTCGGCGACGACGACCAGTCGATCTATCGCTTCCGGGGCGCCTCGCGCAAGAACATCCTCGAGTTCCCCGGGACCTTCCCGGGGGCGAAGACGATCCGCCTGGAGTCCAACTACCGCTCCAACCAGAAGATCCTCGAGGCCGCGCACGCGGTCGTCGAGCCCAACGAGCACCGCCTGCCCAAGAAGCTGCGCGCGGCCCGCAACCGCACCGCGCTCGGCCTCGACCCCGTCTCGTTCTGGCGCTGCGAGAACGAGCGCGCGCAGGCCCAGGCCGTCTCGAGCGAGATCGAGCGCCTGGTCGCCGACGGGGTCGACCCGGCGCAGACCGCGGTGCTCGTGCGGTCGGTGCGAAACGAGGGGCAGTTGATGGCGACCGCGCTCGAGGAGCGGGGCATCCCGTATCGCCTGGTCGGGGGCGCCGGCTTCTTCGAGCGCTCCGAGGTGCGCGACCTGCTCGCGTGGCTGCGCCTGCTCGCCGACCCGCAGGACTCGCGCGCGGTCGTGCGGGCCCTGATGCGGCCGCCGGTCGAGCTCGGGCCGGTCGACCTCGCACGCTGCACGACGATCGCGCGCCGGCGCAAGACCGACATGGTGTCGGCGCTGCGCGCCGCGCTCGAGTCGCCCGACGTCCCGCCCGAGGCGCGCGGGCGGATCGAGAACTTCCTGAAGCTGCACCGCAGCGCGTGCCGCGCCTTCGACGAGATGCGCCCCGACCTTTTCGTGCACCGCCTGATCGAGCGCATCGGCCTGCGCAAGCAGCACCTGTTCAACACCAGCTCCGAGTCGCTCGAGCGGCTCGTGAACATCGCGAAGTTCGCCGACCTCGCCGCCGACTGGGTGCGCCACCGCCCGGGCCGCACGTCGCGCGACTTCGCCGAGTACGTGAGCGCGGTGTCCGCCGCCGGCCTGCGCGAGGACGAGGCGGTGGTGCACGGCCACCCGAGCGCCGTCCAGGTCATGACGATGCACGGCGCGAAGGGCCTCGAGTTCGACTGCGTGTACGTGCTCGGCGTGCAGCAGAGCCGGATGCCCGGGCGCCGGCGCTCGGGTGAGCTCGTCCCGGACGCGCTCCTGAAGGAAGAGCTTCCGGAGACGAGCACCGAGGCGCACGTCGCGGAGATGCGCCGCCTGCTCTACGTGGCGATGACGCGCGCGCGCAAGCGGCTCGTGCTCTCGTGGCCGCGCGTGACCGGCTCCGGGGACCAGACCGAGCAGAAGCCCTCCCCCTTCTATGAAGAGGCCCGCGCGGCGACCGGCGCGGAGGAGGAGGAGCGGGGCGAGGAGCTGCTCGGCATCCACGAGGACCTCTACGCGGCCTTCCGCATGCTCCGCGACGAGGTGATGGGCGGGGTGCAGCAGGTCGGCGCCCGGATGGGCGAGATGCGCCTCGACGCGCACCTCGATGCCGCCGGCGCGATCGCGCGCTACATGGAGCTGTTGAAGCTCGCGTCGCTGATCGAACGCCACCCCCGCCCGGAGGAGCTGCCCGCCGCGATCGCCGAGATCAACTCGCTGATCACCCAGACCGCGAGCCCCGAGCAGCGCCAGCTCTACCAGGACTCGAACCTCGACGAGCTGCTGCTCGAGACCGAGCGCGAGAACCTTCGCCGGCGCAAGGTCGTGGACGAGCACTCCGACATCTCGCTCGAGGCCTACCTGCCGATCCGCGGCGGCGGCCTGATGCTCTCGGCGACCGACATCGACGTCTACCGGACCTGCCCGCTGCGCTACAAGTTCGCCCGCGTCTACAACATCCCGAAGGAGCAGACGCTGCCGCAGCGCTTCGGGATCCTCGTGCACCAGGTGCTGGAGCGCTACCACTCCCAGCTCGCCAACGAGGAGATCACCGCCGGCGTCGAGACGCTGCGCGAGCCCACGCCCGACAAGCTGATGATGCTGTTCGAGACCGGCTGGCGGCGGTCCGGCTTCGGCGACTCCAACGAGGAGCGCCAGCTCCACGAGAAGGCGGTCGCGGCCCTCGAGCGCTACCACGAGCGCTTCGCCGGCGAACACGGGTCGCCCGTGTGGTTCGAGCGCAGCTTCTCGTTCCGGATCGGCCCGCACCAGCTGCGCGGGCGCGTCGACCGGGTGGACCGCCACCCCGACGGCTCCTACGAGCTGATCGACTACAAGACCGGCCGCGCGCGCACGCCCTCGCAGCTGAAGGACGACATCCAGCTCTCGCTGTACCAGATCGGCGCGCGCGAGTCGTGGAAGCTCGACTCGTCGAAGCAGAGCTACTACTACGTGCTGGACGACGAGAAGGTCCCGCTCGCGCCCACCCAGGAAGACGTGATCCGCATCACCGACACCGCGACCGAGGTGGCGACCGGGATCCTCAACCAGGAGTTCGAGGCGACGCCGTCCTTCGGCGCCTGCTCGATCTGCGACTTCCAGCTGATCTGCCCCGCGGCAGAACGCTAGCCCGCGAAGCTTTCCTCCAACTCGTCGACCAGGTCGAGGCCGTGCTGGGCCTCGCGCTGCGTCGCAGGCGGGTCGGCGTTGTCCGCGAGGCGCGCCATCGCCTTCACGTGCGCCTCGTATCGTGCCGCGGCCTGCTTGTCGGGGACGTCCGCGCGCAGTGAGCTCCAAGTGCCGGTGAGGCCGCCGACGGCCGCTCCGAGCCTGGGTACGTCATCGGCGCGCGACTCGAGCTTCGCCTCGAAGTCGTAGTAGTCGAGCTTCGTGACGGAGGCCGGCACCGGCGTCTCGTACCGCGCGAACAGGCCAGGTACCAGCGCGAACACATGGTTGGAGGCAAGCGCCACGTCGAGGAGGGGCGCCGAGGCCGCAAGCCTCGCCACCTTCGCCGCGCGTGCATCGACGGCGTCGATGCCCTGTGCCGCCGCATTCAGGCGCTTCGCCTTCTGCACCACCTCCGCGCGCTTGCCGGCGAGCGCCAGGTCGATGATGTCCTCGGACGCCGACTCCACGGTCCGCAGCGACGGCGGGACCGGCCCCTTCGCGGCCGTCGTCTCGTCCTTCGACCCCGAGGAGTAATCGCCGCACCCGGCGGCGATCAGCGCCACGAGCGCGACCGTCAGTGCGAAACGCCTACTCGTCGTCGCCCTGCTCCCTCAGGAACCGCTCGAACTCGCGCGCGATCGAGTCGCCGGAAGGCAGGTTGCGGAAGGTCACGTCGTCGTCGTCGATCTGGGCCTCGAGGCGCTCGACGAGCATCCGCACCTCGGGCTCGCTCGCGACCGCCTCGTCGAGCCGGCGCTCGTAGTCCACCGCGGCCTCCTCCAGATCGGTCATGTCGATCGGCACCTCGATCAGGTCCTGCAGGCTTCCGAGCAGGGCGAGCGTCGCCTTCGGGCTGGGCACCGTCGCGACGTAGTGGGGCACGGGGGCCCACAGGCTCGCGGCCACCAACCCGGCCTTCGTGCAGGCGTCCTGGATCACGCCGACGATGCCGGTCGGGCCCTCGTAGCGGGTCTGGGTGAACCCGAGGCGCTCCGCGAGCGCGGCATCCGCCGCGATCCCGGTGACCTGCACGGGGCGCGTGTGCGGAACGTCGGCGAGCAGTGCGCCGAGCGAGACCACCATCTCGCAGCCCAGCTCCCGGGCCGCGGCGACGACCGTCTCCGAGAAGGTCCGCCAGCGCAGGTTCGGCTCGGCCCCGGTCAGGAACACGACGTCGCGGTCGCCGTCGTCGGGCCGCGCGCTCGAGAACGCGAGCTCCGGCCATTCGATCACGCGAGTGACCCCCTCCGAGAGCTTCACGGTCGGGCGGGTGACCTGGAAGTCGTAGAAGTCCTCGGGGTCGATCGACCCGATTCGCTCCGCGCCCCAGCGCGAGGCGACGAACGACAGCGCCGTCGTCGCCGACTCGGCCGCATCGTTCCATCCCTTGAACGAGCAAACCAGCGCGGGCCTTCGCAGGTCGGGCCGGCTGTCCCAGCGCATCGCCTCCATGGGACGAAACCTAGCCGATCGGCGCTGCCCTCCCGACCACTTTCACGCTTGAGCGCCGCGCGAGCGGGGTAGGAGCATCGAGCGTCGGTCAACACACTCTGGGGAGGGTCAAACTTGGCAGCTTCACGGGCGCAACGCCTGCTTCGGACGTTCCTGGCGATCGCAGCGCTCGCGCTGCCGTCACAGGCGCTCGCCGCGCCGGGCGAGGTCGGATGCGACCCGCTCGACGGAGCGGTCTGCCTCCAGCCCTGGCCGAACGACTACTTCACGGTCGCCGATCCGAGCACCGACACCGGCCGGCGGCTGGACCTCAATCCCCTCGCGATGCCGCGCAACGTCGCCGGGAACCCGATCCGCCCCGACGAGTGGAACCGCAACGACGGCTTCAGCCCCGGCCAGGAGATCGTCACGAAGGTGCCGGGCCTCGACAGCCCGGCCGCCTTCGCCAACACCGGCGCCGTCCCGATCACCGACATGGCGCAGTCGTTTCGCAAGAACCAGCCGATCGTGGTGGTGAACGCGGACACGCGCCAGCGCCACCTGATCTGGTCGGAGCTGGACGCGAACCCCGCGGACCCGGGCGACGTGAACCTGATCATCCGGCCCGGCGTGAACTTCCAGGAGGGGGCGCGCTACGTCGTCGCCCTCAGGAAGCTGCGCGACGCCCAGGGCTCGATCATCGAGCCCCAGGCGGCCTTCCGGACCTACCGCGACGAGATCCCGAGCAGCGACCCTGAGGTCGAGGCGCGGCGACCGCACATGGAGTCGCTGTTCACCACGCTCAAGCGGGCGGGCATCGCGCGCGACGACCTCTACCTCGCCTGGGACTTCACCGTGGCGAGCAAGCGCAACCTCAGCGAACGCGCCCTCGGCATCCGCGACGACGCCTTCGCGCAGCTCGGGGACGAGGACCTGCGCGACATGCAGCTCGCGGGCAGCGCCCCGCAGTTCAGCGTGAGCTCCGTGACCGACTACACGGCGTCCGAGGACAGCCGCATCGCGCGCGAGGTCGAGGGCACGTTCGTGGTGCCGTGCTACCTGAACCTGCCCGGCTGCCCGCCGGGCGCGCGGTTCGCCTACGCGCCGGGATCGTCGGCGCCGCTGCGGATCCCCGGCAACGTGCAGCTCGCGAACTTCGTCTGCCTGATCCCCCGCGCCGCCGTCGACGGCCCGAGCGTGGTCCCCGCGCGCGCCTCCCTGTACGGGCACGGCCTGCTCGGCAGCGCCTCGGAGATCACGGCCGGGAACATCAAGGCGATGGCGCAGGAGCACAACTTCGTCTTCTGCGCGACGGACTGGTCCGGGATGTCCACGCAGGACGTGCCGAACGTCGCGACGATCCTCGGCGACCTCTCGAACTTCTCCTCGCTGCCGGACCGCGCCCAGCAGGGGTTCGTGAACTTCATGTACCTCGGGCGGCTGATGATCCACCCGGAGGGCTTCAGCGGCGACCCCGCGTTCCGGTACACGAAGGGATCGAGCACGCAGTCCGTGCTGGACACGCGGCGGCTGTTCTACGACGGCAACAGCCAGGGCGGCATCATGGGCGGCTCGCTGACGGCGCTCGCACCGGACTTCAACCGCGCGGTGCTCGGGGTGCCCGGCATGAACTACTCCACGCTGCTGCGGCGCAGCGTCGACTTCGACCAGTACGCGCAGGTCCTCTACGCGAACTACCCGAACGAGCTCGAGCGGCCGCTGATCCTCTCCCTGATCCAGACGCTCTGGGACCGCGGGGAGGCGAACGGCTATGCACACCACATGACCAGGGACCCCTACGCCAACACCCCGCCGCACGTGGTGCTCATGCACGTGGCGTTCGGCGACCACCAGGTCGCGAACGTGTCCGCCGAGGTCGAGGCCCGCACGATCAAGGCGCAGGTCCGCATGCCGGCGCTCGATCCGGGCCGCCACAGTGACGTCAACCCCTACTACCGGATCGGCAAGTTCAGCACCTACCCCTATTCCGGCTCGGGGCTGGTGATCTGGGACAGCGGCTCGCCGACGCCTCCGACCACGAATACGCCGCCGCGGGCGGGCGCCGATCCGCACAGCCACCCGCGCGGCACCACCGCGGCCCGTCTCCAGAAGTCCGAGTTCCTGAAGCTCGGAGGCAGGATCCAGAACGTGTGTGGCGCGGGCCCCTGCTACGCCAACGGCTACAACGGCAGCGCCCCGTAGCAGGAACGGATCGGGTCCCGGCCGACCCGGATTGGGGTCGCGCCGGGATCGAGGCGCGGGCACGATCCGCCGATAGAGTCGGAATGGCCGTGGTCGACGATCTCGTATTCCTCCAGGGGGTCGGCGCCACCAAGGAGACCCTGCGCCGCTGGAACCAGAGCCCATGGCGGGTCATGCGGCCCTGGATCGCGTGGAGCGCGGCGGTCGCCGCGGCGCTGCTCGCGGGCACCTACGCGGTCGCGAGCATCTCGACCCCCGACCCGAGCGGGATCTACATCCCGGGCCTGCGGCATGGTCCGCGGCCCGAGGACATCGGGCTGATCCTGTTCCGCAACTCGCTCGTGCTCGCGCTGCACGCCTTCGCCTGCGTCGCCGGGTTCATCGCGCTCAACTCACTGCCCTACTCGGCCACGCAGCGCAGCGGCATCTCGCGGATCGTGCACGAGAAGGCCGGTCCCTACGCGATGCTGTTCGTCGCGGGGGCGACCCTCTTCTCGCTCGCCACGCAGGCGCACTTCATCGGCGGCATCCTCGCCACCGCCGCGGCCCAGTTCGGCCTCTCGAACCTCCAGCTGCTGATCCTCCTGATGCCGCACGCGATGATCGAGCTGACCGCCCTGTTCCTGCCCCTCGCCGCCTGGCTCGTCGCCAGCCGGCGGGGCGACTGGGACCAGCTGCTCGCCGCGACCTTCGTGACGGTCGCCGTGGCGATCCCCGCGCTGATCGTGTCGGTCTCGCTCGAGGTCTACGTCTTCCCGGAGCTGATCCGGGCGACGCTGTCGCCTTGACCTGACTCCTTGACACGGCGGCCTCCACGGAGGAAGGTCGTTCAGGGAGTAGATGTCATACAGCAACGTTGAACTGATCGATCGGCTGTTCACGTTGTCGAACCGTTGCGCCATCGGCGACGGCAAGGCGATGTCCGAGCTGCTCGCCGCCTACCACCGCAGCGCCGACGTCGGCGCGATCCTCGAGTTCCCGGGACCCGAGGACGGGACCACAGAGGACCTGGTCCGCTCGTACTTCGAGCGGATCGGCCGCACCTGTTACGTCTGGTACGCCTACGCGGACGAGCTCCAGGAGCACGGCGACAGCGTGTTGGCGCTCGGCGGGATCCGCACGGTGGAGAAGCCGACCCACGACGATCGCGAAACGGCCGTCGGCTGGGTCTTCGAGATCCGTGACGGCAAGGTCGCCGCGGCGCGCGCCTACCGGTCGTACGCGGAGGCGGCGGCGGCGGTCCGCACCCGTTCCTGACGCTCCGCGGGCCGGCGCGGCAACGTTACGCTCGTAAGCGGAGCGGCAGGGGTCTGGTGGCCCGTCCGGTCTTCAAAACCGGCAGGGCGTGGCAACCCCACGCTTGGATGGTTCGATTCCATCGCCGCTCCGTGGCTGGGAAATCCCGCTCCCGAAGCGGGACTGCGCCTCCAAAGCCGCCCGCCCGGAAGGCGGCTCACGAACTCAACGTTCTCCTGCGACATCGCCTACTCCGAGAGCCCCAGGGTTTCGAGGGCCGCGGCGTATGTGCGGTATTCCTTGACCGTGAACACCTTGCTGCGGCGGAAGGTGTAGACAGCCGCGTAGTGGATCTCGGTCTTCAAGCCACTGCCCTTGCCGTGGTTTGTCCACCACTGCTCCAGGACGAGGCGCCCGTCCACTTCGACCGGTTGGTCGAACTCGAACGCGAAGTGGTCGAAGTCCTGCAGCCAATCGTCCATATACCGCCTCACGCCGGAGTGCCCGCGGTAGGTCCCAGCGTCTGGCGCGTCCTCGATCGCTTCCCAGACGACTTCGTGATCGAGATACTCGAAGGCTCGCGCGGGGTCGCTGCGAGCCCAGGCGTCATAGACCTTACGCACGATCTCCACGTTCTCCTGCGACATCGCCCGCGCAGTATCCCGCAGGCTCAGGAGTCGGCGTGAGCGTCTTGCTCCGACAGCCCCACGGCTTCGAGGGCCTCGGCGCGATCCAGGTACGCGCGCCATTCGATCACTTTGCCGTCGCGCAACTTCAATACATGGGCGACGGGCGCACCGACGCGTGCACCGCTGCCACGTCCGACGCCTCCGTGGCGCGCGAGCACGAGGACGCGATCGCCACCCGCCTCGATGAAGTCCTCCGGCACCGCCTCGAAGTGATCGAAGGTCGCCTGCATCTCGGCAACCGCGCTCAGAACTCCTTCATGGCCGTGATAGCTGCCCTTGCCACCGCCGATTTCGTCAGGCTGGTACCAGACGATCTCGGGATCAAGGATGTCGAGTTCAGGCCTTCCGCTGCGATTGAACTCCTCGTAGAACCTCCGCACGATCTCCACGTTCTCCTGCGACATCGCCCGCGCAGTATCCCGCAGGCTCAGGAGTCGGCGGGAGCGTCTTGCTCCGACAGGCCCACGGCTTCGAGGGCCTCGGCGGGGTCCGCATACATTTCCATTCGCGCCGACTTGCCATCCCGGATCGTCCAGACCTGGCCGAAGGCCATAACCACGGGCAGCCCGCTTGTCTTCGACCGGCCGCGCTGGCGCACGATCGCCACGACCTTGTCGCCTGCGTCGTGGAGCGCCTCCACCTCGAGCTCCCAGTCATCCCAAGCCTCAAGCCAGTCGCGGAGGAACACACGGGCTCCCTCCGCGCCCTCGTAGGTTTGCTGCTCGGGCCAGCCGCGGAACTTCGACATGTCCCAGACGAAGTCCGGCCCGGCGGTTCCCCCGGCGGCTCCGCTCGCGGCAAAGCGCTCGTAGCCGCGTCTAATGATCTCCACGTTCTCCTGCGACATCGCCCGCGCAGTATCTCGCAGGCTCAGGAGTCGACGTGAGCGTCTTGCTCCGACAGTCCCACGGCTTCGAGGGCCTCCGTGTGATTCCAGAAGTGCTCGACGGCGAAGACCTTGCCCTTGCGCACCGTGTAGACGCCCGTCATCTCCAAGTTCGCCTCAGGCCCGTGGCCTGCGCCACGCCAGATGAACCGCACGACAACACGGTCGGCGGCGCCGATGACGTCGGTGATCAGTTCAAAGGCGTCGGCGTCCCAAGTCTCGCGCTGCTGCTCCAACTGGCGCATGACCGCTTCCCTGCCGACGAACGGTCCAGCCTCCGGCCAGCCCTCCGGGGCCCGCATAACGGCGTGGGCGTCGAACGCATCACGTATTGCATCCATGTCTCCTGCGTTCCAAGCTTTGAAGGCCGCTTGCACGACTTCTACGTTCTCCTGCGACATCGCCTACTCCGACAGACCGGCGGCTTTGAGGGCCGCCGCCTCGTCGTAAAACTCCCGGTAGCGCAAGATCTTGCCGGCGCGGAACGTGATCACGACGAAGTTCCGGGCGCTCACGGTTGCCCCGCTCCGCGGCCCCCGACCGCGTTCGCGGGTGACTACCAGTACGTCGTCGTCGCAATCGACGAATCGTTCGGCCTCTCCGCCCACTCGTCCCACTGTTCCAGCCACCGCTCCCATGACTCGCGCACCCCGCTGTGACCACGGTAGACGCGGCCGTCGGCTCGCTGCGGGTCTTCGTACCACTCGATCTCGGGATCACGTTTGGCGATCAGTTCCGGCAACGCCGTGAGCAATGCCTGCTGTCCATGTCCGCCCCGGCGGCGAAGAGTGCCTTCGCAAACTCGACGTTCTCCTGCGACATCGCCCGCGCAGTATCGCGCGGCCCGCGACTCGACTCGAGGACGGAGCTACGGATGAAGAATCCGGGCCGCACCCGACGGGCTCAGGAGTGGGCCTGAACGTCGTGCCCCGAGAGCCCGAGCTCGGCGAGGCCGCGCTCTTGGTCCGCCCAGATAACGAGCCTCGTGACCTTGCCGCCGCGGACGTGGAACAGGTTCGCTGCCTTCGTCCGCACTTGCCCGAGCTGCACGGCCGATCAAGCAACTGGGGATCGGCGCTGCGGTCCGCTCAGGCCTTGTCGAGCTTCTCGCTGCTCTCCCTGGCGCGCTCCTCGTGGAAGGCAGCGGCGCGCTGGGCGTCGGCCGCCTTTCCCTCGAGCTGCTCCGCCTTGGCCGCATGCTGCTCGGCCTCACGGCGATGTGCCTCCGCCTCGCGGGCCACCTCCCGCGCCGCGGCCGAGCGCGACTCGGCCTCTTCACGGTGCCCGCTCACCTCGCGGTCGAGCCGTGCGCGGTGCTGTGCGCGCTCGACCCGCCGCGCCCGCATGCGGGGCGCCACGACGAGCAAAGCCAAGCCCAGCAACGCCAGGACGGCGACAATGATCAGGATCACGGCAATCGTGGACATGTGTTCCGCCTACCCACAATCGCCGAACTCAACCGCGGCTCACGGCCGCAGATGCACCAGCGTCACCCCGAAGCGCTCGCCCATCCGCTCGGCGATCAGCGAGCGGTGGCACGCCTCCGGGTCGCGCTCGACGCAGAAAAGCGCGGTCGTGCCCTGCGACGGCATCTCCGCGACGATCGGCGCGAGGTCGACCGCGTCGAGGATCTCGCGCACGTAGCGCTCGACGTAGGCCGGGGCCAGCAGCGCGCGCGAGCGCTTGCCCACGCCAAGGCGCTCGTCCTCGCGGTACTGGAGCTGGCGCAGCTCGGTCGTCGGCGCAAGCTCCTTGTGATGGCGGTACTCGACGCCGGCCCGCGCGAGCGCGGTCTGCAACCGGGCGGCGTTCGCCCACGCATACTCGCTCCCGCGCACGCCGCGGCGCTGGCGCACGTCGAGCAGCCGGCGCACGCCGGCTTCGTGCAGCGTCGCGAGGAAGCGCTCGAGCGTGAAGCCGTAGACCCCGATGGTCGCAACCGTCCGCATCGGGCGAGTCTAGGATCTCGATCGTGGAGCCTCCCTTCACCGGCGGCTGTCTGTGCGGACGCGTGCGGTTCGAGATCACGGCGCCGCTCGGCCCCGCGTGCTACTGCCACTGCACCCGCTGCCAGCGGCGCAGCGGGACGGCCGCGTCCGCGCAGGCGCGCATCGACGGCGCCTCGCTGCGGGTGATCGAGGGCGCGGACCTGCTGCGCGCGTACCGCCCTCCGGCCGGCTTCGAGAAGGTCTTCTGCGCCGAGTGCGGATCGAGCCTCTTCAGCCGCAGCCCGGAGGACCCTTCACGCATGAGCGTGAGGCTGGGAGCGTTCGACGAGGACCCCGGCGTGCGCCCGAGCTGGCGGCAGTTCGTCGCCTACGCCGCCCCGTGGGAGGAAATCCCGGACGACGGGCTGCCTCGTTTCGAAGAAAGCACGCCAGGGCCCTGGGCCGATCCTCTCTCGCCCGTAGTCTGAGTCACGTGGACGACTTTCGCACGCGGGCACTGTCGCTGGCCGACCGGATCAAGGCGGACCGCTCCGCCCCGGTCGACGAGGAGCTCGAGGAGCTGCGCGCGCTCTGGCGCGGGCTCGACGACCCCGCCCGTGCGGAGGCGGCGGGCGCGGCGCGGGCGCTGGCCGCCGCCCGCAGCCGGCTGCGCGACGACGAGCACGACGCCCAGATGGCGCTCAGGGGCCTCGACCGGATCGCGGTCGACGCCCGCCCGGCGCGGGCCTACGACGGGCCGCGCGACCCGGATGCGCTGCTGGCCCACTTCGGGCACGACGAGTTCCGGCCCGGCCAGCGCGAGGCGGTGCAGGCGGCGCTCGACGGGCGCGACAGCCTGGTCGTGATGCCCACCGGCGGGGGAAAGAGCCTCTGCTACCAGCTGCCGGGCATCGCGTCGGCGGAGCTGACGGTGGTCGTCTCCCCGCTGATCGCGCTGATGGCGGACCAGTACCGCCGGCTGCTGCTCGGCGGCCACCCCTCGGCGATGATCGCGTCCGGCATGGACGAGGAGGCGGTCGCGGCCGCGCTGCATGCCGTGCGCAGCGGGGACGCGCGGATCGTGTTCTGCTCGCCCGAGCGCTTCGCCTCCGCGGCCTTCCTCTCCGCCCTCGCAGGCGCGCGCGGTCGACCTGTTCGTCGTGGACGAGGCCCACTGCGTGTCGGAGTGGGGCCACGACTTCCGCCCCGACTACCTGCGCCTGCGCGGGGTGATCGACCGCCTGGGATCACCCGCGGTGATGGCCTGCACCGCGACCGCGACCGAGCAGGTCGCCGAGGAGATACGCACGCGGCTCGGGCTGCGCGACCCGTTCGTGGTGCGCTCGGGCTTCGACCGGCCGAACCTGTCGTTCGACGTGATCCCGCTCGAGGGCAAGGGCTCGAAGGGGCGCAAGCACGGGCTGCTCTCCGCCGCGCTCGCCGATCCCGCGAGTCGCCCGTCGATCGTCTATTGCGGAACGCGCCGCGACGTCGAGGAGGTGACCGAGCGCCTGCGCGCCCAGGGGCTCGCGGCCGTCGGCTATCACGCGGGTATGGCCGCGGACGAGCGCGCGTCCGCCCAGCACCGCTTCATGGAGGGCGACGCGGACGTGGTGGTCGCGACGAACGCGTTCGGGATGGGCGTCGACAAGGCCGACGTGCGCTCGGTGATCCACTGGGCGATCCCGAAGAGCGTCGAGGCCTACTACCAGGAGGCCGGGCGCGCCGGGCGCGACGGACGCCAGGCACGCGCGATCCTGCTCGCGATGCGCGCCGACCTCGGGCGGCTGATCAACTTCATCGAGCGTGACCGCGTCGAGCCCGACGAGGTGATGTCCTACGTGCGCCGGCTCCAGTCGGGGGCCGACGACGGCGCCGTCACGATCGACATCCCCCGCGACGACCGCGAGCGCGTGTGCCTGGGCATCGCCGAGCGCGCGGGCATGTGCGCGCTCGAGCCCGCGTCGGGAGGACGGGTGCAGGTGACGCTCACGGGCTCCGCCGAGCTCGGGCGGGTGACGGCGGCCTGCCGCCTCACGCGTGACCGCGGGTGGCGCGCGTATCGCGCGGTGGAGGCGTTCGTCTCGCCCACGGCGGGCTGCCGGCGCCGCGCGCTGCTCGACCACTTCGGCGACTCGCGCCCGGGGGCGCCGACCGGGCGGTGCTGCGACGTCTGCGATCCGGGCACGCTCGGGCTGCCCGATCCCGAGACGATCGCCGTCGCCGCGCCCAAGCGCCGGCGCGCGCCCGACGCGCGTCCGGTGGCGCCCGCCGACGTGGGGCTACTCGACGAGCTGAAGGCCTGGCGCATGCGCGCCAGCGACGGCAAGCCCGCCTACACGGTGGCGCACAACAGCACGCTCGAGCTGATCGCCGCCCTCAAGCCCGGGACGCTCGACGACCTCGGGGCGATCCGCGGGGTCGGGCCCACCTTCGTCGAGCGCCACGGCGCGCAGGTGCTCGCGCTCGTCGAGGCGCATCAGCCCTCCTCCTCGTAGCGCACCAGCGCGTGCACGTCGTAGCCGGCGAGCAGCGTCTCCCGCGCGCGCAGGAACTCGAGCTCGACCACGAACGCGCATCCGGCGACCCGGCCTCCGAGCTGTTCGACGAGGTCGATCTTCGCCTTCGCCGTCCCCCCGGTCGCGAGCACGTCGTCGTGGATCAGCACGCGCGTGCCGCCGCTCAGCGCGTCGGCGTGCAGCTGCAGCTCGTCGAGCCCGTACTCGAGCCCGTACCGGACGCTGACCGTCTCGTGCGGGAGCTTGCCGGGCTTGCGCGCCGGGACGAAGCCGACGCCCAGCTCACGCGCGAGCGCGCCGCCGAAGATGAAGCCGCGCGCCTCCGCGGCGACGATCAGCTCGACGCCCAGCGGCCGCGCGTAGTCGGCGAGCCGGATGACCGCCGCGTCGAAGGCCGCGGGCGACACGAGCAGCGGCGTGATGTCCTTGAAGACGATGCCGGGCTTGGGGAAGTCCGGCACGTCGCGGATGTGGTCGCGCAGGTCCACCGGCGGCGCTAGCCCTCGAAGCGGTAGACGGTGCCCGGCGGCGTGACGCGGCGGCCCGGCAATGCGGCGACCGCGGCCGCGAGCACCTGCGCGAACACGGCGGCGCTGGCCCCGATCAGCCGCACCAGCTCGGCGACCGGGGTCGGCTCCTCGTGCACCCCGTTCGCGTAGTCGGTCGCGTACCCGAGCAGCGCGTACGGCAGCTCGGCCTCGCCGCACAGCACGGCCTCGGGGCCCGCCGTCTGGCTCACCGCCGTGACGCCCGCGAGCGCCAGCGAGCGGATCTCCGCGCGGGTGTTGAAGCGCGGCCCGTCCACGTGCCCGTAGCACCCCCCGTCGCGCACCTCGGCGCCGGCGTCCCGGCACGCCTCGAGCAGCACCGTGCGCAGCTCGGCCGAGAACGGCCCCTCGAAGATCCAGTGACCGCGCAACGGGTCGCCGGGCGCGTCGTAAAACGTGCACAGGCGGCCGTCGGGAAGCCGGTTGACGAGGAAGTGCAGGTCGTCGAACGCGATCAGCGACCCGAGCGGCACCGAGGGATCGACGGCGCCGCAGACGGTCACCGCCAGCACGCAATCGGCGCCAAGCTCCCGCAGCGCGGCGACGTTCGCGGTGTGCGTGACCTGGCTCGAGAGCCGCGCGTGCCCCTCGCCGTGGCGGGAAACGTGCAGCACGTCGGCGTCGCCGAGGCGCCCGCGCGTGACGAGCGCCTCGCCGAAGCGCGTGTGGACCGGCTCGGGCGAGCCGGCCTCGACGCCGGCGAGCGCGTACGTGCCGGTCCCCGTGATCACCCCGACCTTCATGGGCGCGCGCGGGCGCTCATGCCTCCTTCGCGTCCGCTCCCGTCGCGGGCGTGATCGCGGCGCTCCCGCCGAGCGCGCGGCGGACGAGGCCCGGCGCCAGCGTGCGCAGGCCGGCCGCGAGCGCGTACGCGCGCGGCACGTAGCGCTCCGGCTTGCCGCCGGGTCCCGCCTGCCAGATCGCCTCCGCCACCTTTGCGGGGGACGAGACCATCCAGCGCGTGCGCACGTTGTCGACCAGCTCGCGCTGGGGGAATCCCTCGGTCGCGATGAAGCCGGGGAGCACGAGCCCCACGTGCACGCTGTGGTCGCGCTCCTCCAGGTGCAGCGCGTCGCTCCACCCGCACAGGGCGAACTTGCTCGCGGAGTACCCGCCGGAGTTCCCGCGCGCAACGCGGCCGGCGGTGCTCGCGACGTTGACGATCGAGCTGGGAGCGGAGCGGCGCAGGAGTGGCAGCAGCGCGTCGGTGAGCCGCACGGTCGCATCGAAGTTGAGCTCCATGTGCCGGCGCACGTTCTCCCAGCCCGCGTCACCGAAACGTCCGCGCCAGGCCGCGCCCGCGTTGTTCACGAGCAGGTCGAGGCGCCCGTGCTGCTCGCCGACGACGCGCGCGATCAGCTCGGGCGCATCATCTTGCACGAGGTCGACGGCGACCACCGTCGCCCCGCCGAGCTCGTCGGCCAGCCCGCGCAGGCGCTCCTCGCGCCGCGCGACCAGCACGAGCCGCGCGCCCGGCTCGCGCGCGATGCGGCGGGCGGTCGCCTCCCCGATGCCGCTCGACGCGCCGGTGACGAGCGCGATCATCGCGCGGCTACGTGAGCGCCGGCTCGTCTGCGTCGATCAGGCGCAGGAAGTGCAGGGCGCCCTCGGAGTCGAGCATGCTGAACCGGCGCCCGAGATCCTCGACGACCTGGTCGTGGTCGTCGTGCGCACGCAGGTAGTTGGCGAACCCGCCGTGTTCATCGTCGAGCGCCACGATGACCGCGGCGTTGTCGACCGTCGCCTCGATCTTGCGGCGATTTCGCACCATGCGGGCGTCCTGCATGAGCTCGTCGACCTTCGCCGGCGTAAAGCGCGCGACCCTCACGGGGTCGAAACCTTCGAACGCGGCGGTCAGGCCCCCCAACCTCGCCTCCACGACGGCCATGCTGATACCTGTTCCGAACACCGCCTTCGTCAGCGCCTCGAAGATATGGGTCAGTGACATCGGCGTGATCGTGTTGGCTGCCTTCCCGGGCATCTGCTTCCCCTCCTCGACGGTTACCGAGCCGCGGCGCCGCCGAGCATAACGAACCCTTAACCAGAGCTTCATCCTGCCTCCCCGCGTCCGGGGTAACTCTTGCTGGAAGGCGGCTCAGGTCGCGCGCAACCGCGATCCGGGACGTATCAACGCAACGAGGAGGATTCATGCGAAGAAGGCTGATCACAGCGCTGGTCGCTTGTGCCGGCGTACTGGCACTGGCGAGCGCTGCCTACGCGGCGGTGCAGGTCTCGTTCAGCGCATCGATGAGCCCGAACAAGGCCAACAAGCCCACCGGCCTGTTCGTGGACATCAAGTCGAGCGACCCGGCCGCAGAGCAGCCACCGATCATGAACCGCATCGTGATCAAGTTCGACAAGGGTGGGAAGTTCAACCCGAGCAAGTTCAAGCGCTGCAAGCTCGCCTCGCTCCAGGCGAAGGGCCCGAAGGGATGTCCCTCCGGCTCGAAGATCGGGAGCGGCAACGGGGTCGGCATGGCCAAGCCCGTGGTGACGGACCCCGTGAACGGCAGGCTCACGCTGTTCAACGGGTCTAAGGTCGGCGGCAAGGACGCGGTGTTCGTGTACGTGTTCCCCGACCTGGGACCGACGTTCGTGTCGGTCGGCAAGATCAGCAAGTCGGGCGGCCGCTACACGCTCGACTTCAACATCCCGCCGATCAAGACGCTGCCGAACGCTCCCGACGCCTCGGTCGTCTCGGTGAAGACGAAGACGCCGGTGAAGAAGGTGAAGAAGGGCAAGCGCCGCTTCTACCTGATCACCGCCCCGAAGATCTGCAAGGGCACCTGGAAGGGAACCGGGACCTTCTACTTCACGACCGGCGAGACGCAGACGGTGCCGTTCAGCCAGAAGTGCAAGAAGAGGTAGCTGCTGCGTAGCTCCTGAGCTGGACGTTCTCGACACGGCCCGCCACCCGGCGGGCCGTCGTCGTTCTAGTCGTCCTCGTCCTCCGACCCGCCCGAGTCGCCGGACCCGGAGTCGTCGGATCCCGAGTGCCCGGAGTCGTCCGAGCCGGAGTCGTCCGAGCCGCGGCCGCGCTCACGTCCCTTGCCGCCGTCATCGCCGGCACGGTCCTCCGGCGAGGTCGTGACGGTCGGTGCCGGGGGGTGCAGGTGCAGCCGCGCCCGGTGCAGCCGTGCGCTTCGCCGCCTCCCTGCGCTGCCGGCGCTCGCGACGCGCGCGTACCGCACGACGATGCGCGGCGGCGCGGCGGCGCTCGGCCCGCCTGCGCGCTGCGTTGTCCTGCGCCTCGGGCGGCGCGAGCGCGTCGCCTGCGCGGACGGGCTGGGCGGACAGGCCGATGGAATCCTCGGACACGGCGTTCGCGGCGAGTCCCACGGCCACGGCGACGAGGAGGCCCGCGACGGCCAGCAGGACGGTGAGTGTCTTTCCGTGTCGCCGCACGATTCGAGGCTAGCCCGGGCCGGGTAAGGCTTCGTCCAACTGACGGTCATCGCTCGGTAAAGGCGCCCGTGCCTTCGCCGGGAGCCGTACCACGGCGCGCGCGCCCCCGCCCGCCCGGTCCGCGATCTCGGCCGTCCCGCCCCAGCGCTCTGCGAGCGTGCGGACGATCGCGAGGCCGAGCCCCGTGCCGGCGCCGTGCGCGACCGCGGCACTGCCGCGGTAGAAGCGCTCGAACAGGCGCTCCTCCTCGCCGGGCGGCAGGCCTGGGCCGCGATCGGCGACCGCCACCAGGGCCTCGCCGCGCTCGAGGCGCGACTCGACATCGATCCGCGTGTCGGGCGGCGAATACTTGATCGCGTTCTCGATCAGGTTGTCGAAGATGATCGCGAGGTCCTCGCGGGAGACTCTGACGCGTGCGGCAGGGTCGGCGGCGACCACGATCTGCTGCGCCTTGAGCGCGGCGGGCCCGGCCCAGCGCTCCGCCGCCGCGGCCAGCTCCGGGGCGAGCGCGAGCGGTGGCGCCTCGGGAGGGGGGGTGCGCTCACGTGCGAGCGCGAGCAGCCCGTTGAGCAGGCTCGCGAGGCGCTCCGTCTCCCGCTCGGCGGCCTCGAGCTCCCGGCGCACGGCGGGGTCCTGCGACTTGAGCGCCGCCGCCTCGAGCCGTAGGCGCATGCCCGTCAGCGGCGTGCGCAGCTGGTGCGAGGCGTTGGCCACGAAGTCACGCTGCGAGACGACCGCGTGCGCGAGCCGGCCGGTCATGTCGTTGAAGGCCTCGGCCATCTCCTGCTGCTCGCTCGAGCCCTCCGGGCGGACACGCTCGTCGAGGTGGCCGGCGGCAATGCGGCGTGCCGTGTCCGCGAGCGCGCGCAGCGGCCGTGCGATCGACCCGGCCAGGATCCACGCGAGGCCCAGGCCGAGCAGCAGCACTCCCGCGCCGATCGCGATCAGGGCAAAGATGTCGCTGCGCACCTCCGACTGGACCTCCGCGACGCTCTGGGTCACCCGCACGGTGCCTTCCGTGCGGCCGTTGCGCACAACCGGGACGGCGGTGAAGAGGAGGTCCTCGCCGAGCGAGTCGCTGTGCCGGGTGCCCTGCTGCTGCTGTCCGGTGAGCGCGGCCGCGATCTCGGGCCGGCTCCCGTAGGCGGAGCCACGCAGGCCCGTGCCGGCGGAGTCGGCGACGAGTCGGCCCCGCCGGTCCGTGACGATCACGCGGCCGCCGAGATCCGTTCCCGCCGCGCGCAGCAGTTCCTCGAGCTCCTCGACCCGGTCGAGTCGGCCCGATGCGCTCGCCGCCACCAGCTGCGCGCCAGACGCGGCCTCGCTCTTGACCTCGGCGTCGACCCGTCGCGAGAGGTTGAGCGCAAGCGGGATCTCGAGTGCCACGATCGCGAGCAGGAGCACGTAGGCGAAGGCGGCCAGCAGCCGCACGCGCAGGCTCATGTGGTCGGATCCGCAGCGCCGAGCTCCTCCGAGCTCGCGAACCTGAAGCCGACGCCGCGCACGGTGTGCAGGTACCGCGGGGCGGCGGGGTCGTCCCCGAGCTTCTTCCGCAGCCCGCTGACGTGCACGTCGAGCGTCTTCGTCGGCCCGAACCAGTTGACGTCCCAGACCTCGTCGATCAGCTGTTCGCGCGAGACCACCGTTCCCGCGTTGCGCATCAGCATGCGCAGCAGCTCGAACTCCTTGCGCGTCAGGTCGAGCGGCTCGCCGTCGAGGGTGGCCTCGTGGCGGGCCTGGTCCAATCGCAGGTCGCCGACCTCGATCGCGTCCGCCTCGCCCGCCGGCTCGCGCTGCGTGCGCCTCAGCACCGCCCGGATGCGCGCGACGAGCTCACGTGCGCTGAAGGGCTTGACCACGTAGTCGTCGGCACCGACCTCGAGGCCGACGATGCGGTCGGTCTCCTCACCGCGCGCGGTCAACATGATGATCGGCACCTCCGAGCGGCGGCGTAGCTCGCGACACACGTCGTAGCCCGACCCGTCCGGAAGCATGACGTCGAGCAGCACCAGCTCGGGCCGCAGCTGCTCGGCAAGTTCGAGGCCGCCCGCGGCGGTTGAGGCGACGGCGCTGTCCCACCCTTCCCGCGCGAGTGCCTCCGCCAGCGGGTCGGTGATCGCGGTCTCGTCCTCGACCATCAAGATCGTGCGCCTTCCGGACGCCATGCGGGAATCGTAGACCGCGGCGCAGGCGTCCCCGACAGACGACGGGGACGGCTGCGATCGCCGTCCCCGTCCTGTCCTCATGCGTCTTGCGTGACCTCAGGTGGCGTCAGTCGTCCTCGCCGCCACCGGGGCCGGAGTTGCCCCCGTCGTCGTCGTGGTCCTGTCCGCCCTTGTCGTCGCCCTGCTCGCCCTGGTCGTCGTCGCCATGGTCGTCTTCCTGCTCGCCCTGGTCGTCGTCGCCGTGCTCGCGGTCGTCGTTCGGGCCGTCGTCGTCGCCCTGCTCGCTGTGGCCGTTGTCGTCGTCACCGGTCGAGGCCGGTGCGGGCGACACGGGCTGCGCGGGGACCACCGGCGTGGTCGTCGTGCCCTGCGTGGTCACGGTGTCGTCGCTGGAATGCCTTCCCCGGTCACCGGATTGCTTGCGCCGCTCACCACCGTTGTCGTCGCCATGCTCGGTGGTCGTGGTCTGCGTGGTGGTCGTCTCCGCCGTCGTTGCCGCGTCGTCGGCGGTCGAGGACCCTCCGACCTGCGCCGACACGACCGCCGCGCCGAAGCCCAAAAGGGCCACGGTCGCCGCCATGATCCAGAATTTCCTCATCGTCAGCCTCCTTGATGTCTGGCGATTGGTCTTCCGGGCGCTTTCCGCGCCGCATCACCAGCATCGGCCGGGGCCTCCCAAGGGGCGGCCAGGGCACCGTAAGAGACCGACAAGGCCGGGTTAAGAGTTGGTAAAGCCGCGCATCAGGCGTCGCACGCGCCGGCGCCGGGGAGGGGCGTCGCGCCCGGGGCGCGCAGGCCGTCGAGCACGATCGCGAGGTAGCGCTGGCCGCTCATCGCAGGTCCCCCGGAGCCCGCGCTCGTGGCGCGACCGAGGCCGCACATCAGCATCGGGACGTCCTCGGGAACGATGTCGGCGCGCAGCTCGCCCGCCGCCTGCGCGCGCGCGACCAGCTCGGCGACGGCCTCGTGGAGATCGGCCCGGTTCATCGCCGCCTCGCGCATGACGTCGGGCTGCACCGCCATCACCTCGGCGAGCGCGCGGTCGGACGCCTGCTGCTCGGCCGCGCGGCGCATGAACTCGGTGAAGCCCTCCCACGGGTCGGCGTGCTCGAGCGCCGCCCGTGCGCGCTCTGCAAGCCGGTGGAAGTGGTCCGCAGCGAGAGCCGCCGAAAGCGCGTCCTTGGTGGGGAAGTGGCGGTAGACCGTGCCGACGCCGACCCCGGCGCAGCGCGCGATCTCGTCGACCTGGGCGTCGAGCCCCGACCGGGCGTAGCACTGACGCGCGGCCTCGAGCACACGCTCGCGGTTGCGGCGCGCGTCCGCCCGCAGCGGCGCGGCGGGAACGGTCACCGGTTCCCCCGTGCCGGGCCCAACCGGAACCAATCCTCCGTGTAGTAACCTGCTGATCTGGAACCGGAATTCATGTTCCGATTGTAACGCAAGCGCCCGACCCACGCCCAGGAGGTAGACCCGCATGAGCGACCAGGCAACCTACGAGCGCCGCCGCTGGCTGGGCCTCGCGCTGCTCGCCGTAGCCCAGTTCGTGGTGGTGCTGGACGCTTCGATCGTGAACGTCGCGCTGCCGACCATCGGGCGCGCGCTCGACTTCTCGCAGAGCAACCTCGCGTGGGTGGTCAACGCCTACGTGCTCACGTTCGGCGGCTTCCTGCTGCTCGGCGGGCGCATGGCCGACCTGCTCGGCCGCCGCCGGGTGTTCATGTCGGGCCTCGTGCTCTTCGCCCTCGCGTCGCTCGCGGGCGGGTTCGCCGCCACCGAGGGCCAGCTGATCGCCGCGCGGGCGATCCAGGGCCTAGGCGCCGCGATCCTGTCGCCCGCCGCGCTGTCGATCGTCACGACGATGTTCCGCGACGGCGCCGAGCGCAACAAGGCACTCGGGGTGTGGGGCGCGGTGGCGGGAAGCGGCGGCGCGGCGGGCGTGCTGCTCGGCGGCGTGCTGACCGACACGCTCGGCTGGGAATGGGTGCTGTGGGTGAACGTGCCGATCGGCATCGGCGCGGCGATGCTCGCCCCGACGCTGATCCCGGAGAGCCGCTCGACCTCTCAGGCACGGCACTTCGACGCATGGGGCGCCGTCACGGTGACCGCCGGCCTCTCGATCCTGGTGTACGCGCTCGTCGACGCGACGGACGCCGGATGGGGCTCGGCGCAGACGATCGGCCTGCTCGCCGTGGCCGCCCTCCTGCTCGCCGCCTTCGTCGCGATCGAGCTGCGCTCGCGCGCGCCGCTCGTCCCGTTCCGGATCTTCCGGATGCGGACGCTCACGGGTGCGAACTCCGTCGGCCTGCTCGTGGGCGCGTCGCTCTTCTCGATGTTCTTCTTCATCTCGCTCTACATGCAGCAGGTGCTCGGCTACAGCGCGATCAAGAGCGGCTTCTCGTACCTCCCGCTCGCGCTCACGATCATCGTGTCCGCGGGGATCGCGTCGCAGCTCGTCACGCGCATCGGCTTCAAGCCGGTGATGGTGGCCGGCATGGCGTTCGTGGCAGCAGGGTTGCTGTGGTTCTCGCAGGTCTCGCTCGGCGGCGGCTACGTCCAGGACGTGCTCGGCCCGTCGCTGCTCGCCGCGGTGGGCCTCGGCTTCTCCTTCGTGTCCACGACGATCGCGGCGGTCTCCGGGGTCGAGGAGCGTGAGGCCGGCCTCGCGAGCGGCCTCATCAACACGTCCCAGCAGATCGGAGGGGCGCTGGGCCTCGCCGTGCTCGCGACGGTCGCGAACTCCCGCACGAAGGACGTGCTCGCGCAGGGCGGCGCCGGATCGCTCCCCGACGCGCTGACCGAGGGCTTCCAGGCGGCGTTCCTGGGTGGTGCGTGCTTCGCCCTGCTGGGGATCGTCGTGGCGCTGGTGCTGATCAGGACGCGCGACAGCCGCGCGCACGTCGCGCTCGAGCAAGGCGAGCGCCCGGCCGAGGCGCCGGCCTAGCCCGGCGGCGGCGTCGGCGGCAGGGGCTTCACGGCCGGTCCCTGCACGACAGCGCCGTCGACGTCGAATCGCGAGCCGTGGCACGGGCAGTCCCACGTGTGCTCGGCCGCGTTCCAGCTCACGATGCAGCCCAGGTGCGTGCAGCGCGCGGAGACCGCGCGCAGCGCGCCGGACTCGTCGCGGTAGACCGCCTTCTGCGCGCGGCCCGAGCCCACGACGCGGCCCTCGCCGCGCGGCACCGCATCGGCGCGCGAGCGCTTTCGCAGACGATCGGCGAAGAAGTAGAACCCGTCCTGGAGGCCTTCCTTGAACATGCTCGGCGCAGCCGCGACCGGCTTGACGCGCATCGGGTCGAACGTCGCGGCCCACGGGTTCTCGCGACCGAGAACCCGGTCGGAGAGCATCATCGCCGCCGCCGTGCCGTTCGCCAGCCCCCACTTCTTGAACCCGGTCGCGGTGAGCACGCGATCCGAGAACGGCCACAGCCGCCCGACGTACGGCATGCCGTCCGCGGGCACGTAGTCCTGGCTCGACCATCTGAACGCGACCTCGCCCGGATCGAAGTGCTCGCGCGCGAAGCGCTCGAGCCGCTCGTAGCTCGCGCGGGGGTTGCCGGTGCCGGGCTTGTGGCTCTCGCCTCCGACCAGCACAAGCTCGTCGTCGCCGACCGGATGCGTCCGCAGGGAGCGCGTCGGCTCGTCCGCGCTGATGTACATCCCCTGCGCGCGCCACGGCGCCCTGACGGCCACGATGTACGAGCGGACCGGTGTCTCGCGTGCGAAGAACAGGCCGCGGTCGAGTATCGGCATCCCGGTCGCGACTATCACCGCGTCTGCGGTGATCGTGCGGCCGTTGGCCGTCACCGTCGAGGGCGAGCCCTGGTCGACGGCGAGCGCCCGCGTGTGCTCGAAGACGTGCGAGCCCTCGCCCGCGACCGCCTGCGCGAGCGCGAGCACGTACCGGCGTGGGTGCAGCTCGGCCTGGTCGGCCAGTCCGATCGCCCCGGCGACCCGATACGGAAGGTCCAGCTGGTCGGTGAACGTGACAGGCAGGCCCGCCGTGCGCGCCGCCTCCATCTCACGCTCGACGTCACGTAGTCCGTCCCGGGAACCGGCGTACGTGAAGTTCGGCTTGCGCCGGAAGTCGCAGTCGATCTCGTACTCGTCGACGAATGCGGCGATGCGCTCGAGGCCGCCCTCGTTCGCGCCGGCGTAGACGCGCGCACCCTCTTCGCCGAACCGGGATGCGAGCCGGGTGTAGGTGAGCGCCTGCAGCGAGGAGACCTTCGCCGTCGTGTAGCCGGTCGTCCCCTCGCACACGCGGCCCGCCTCGAGCACCGCGACCCGCGCGCCGCCGCGCTTCAGCAGCAAGGCGGTCGTGACGCCGGTGATCCCGGCCCCGATCACCGCGACATCGACTGCGATGTCGCGCGCAAGCGCCGGGTACGAGGGATCGGCGCTGGTCTCGAGCCACAACGACGCATGTTTGCCTGAGGACTCCACGGTTTGAAGTTCCCCTTCCCGAGGAACAATTCGCCAAACCCGGACAGGGGTTCGGATAATCAGTCTAGAATTGCGGCTCGAGGCCCGCCGATAGCCGGTTCGCAGCAACCAGAGGACGGCCGGGCCACAGGCAGGGGTAGCCAGGCAGCAACACACGGCGACGCTTCACCGCGAAGGGGAGCAGCCGCAGGGCAAGGAGGCGGGAGCTTCCTGCCCACCGATCGCCGCAAAGGGGAGGCGCAATGGCTTCAGGCCGCAGCGTGCTCGGTGCACGTGCCGTCAACACGATCTTCAGGACGCTCGCGCTGTCGTTCGCGGTCGCGGTCGCGACGCTTCCGGGCGATGCCGCGGCCGACACCACATGCGACCGCGTCGCCGCGCCCACCGGGTCGGACCTCGCCGCAGGCACGCTCGCCCAGCCGTTCCGGACGGCCGGGCGGCTCGCCGGCGCGCTGCAGGTGGGCCAGACCGGCTGCCTGCGTGCGCGGCCGGTACGCGAGTCCCTGAACGTCACCCGGGCGGGCAGCGCCACGGCGCCCGTGCGACTCCAGGGCTATCCCGGCGAGCGCGCGCAGATCGTCGGCCGCCTCGTGGTGTCCGCGCCGCACGTCGAGATCGCCGGGCTGGACCTGGTCGGGGTCAACCCCACGGCATCGCCGAGCCCGCTCGTCGCGGCCGCCGACGTGTTGATCGAGGGCAACGACATCACCAACAACCACACGGCCGACTGCCTGACCGTCGGCAGCACGGCGCGCGCGGTGACGGACGTCACGGTGCGCGCCAACCGCGTCCACGACTGCGGCGTGTTGCCCTCCCTGAACCGCCACAACGGCGTGAACGTGACGCACGCGTCCGGTACGCGCATCGTCGCGAACTGGATCTACGACAACGCCGACCGCGGCGTGCAGCTCTTCCCGGGCGCCGACGGCTCGCGCGTGGCGTCGAACGTGATCGACGGAAACGGCGAGGGAGTGATGGTCGCCGGTGACGACGCGACAACCTCTGACGGGAACACCATCGAGGGCAACCTCATCACCAACTCGCTGATCCGCGACAACGTCGAGGCCCACTGGACGTCGGAGTCGTTGGTCGGGCGCGACAACATCGTCCGGGACAACTGCCTCCACGGCGGGGCGCGCGACGACGGCGACGGAGGGATCGCAGACATGCGCATCGGGTTCGTCGCGGACCGCAACCTGATCGAGGACCCGCTCTACGTGAACCGCGCGGCAAAGGACTTCCGCCTCTCCCCCGCGAGCCCTTGCCGTGTGCTGTTCGGGGACGACGAGCCCGTGAGGTGCACCAAGGTCGCCGCCGCCACCGGCTCGGACGGCGCGGACGGGACGACGGCACGGCCGTACCGCACAGTCGAGCGGCTCGCCGACTCCCTGCAGCCCGGCCAGACGGGCTGCCTGCGTGCGGGCACCTTCGAGGGCAACGTGCGGCTCGATCGAGGTGGCAGGGTGGGCGCCCCGGTGACGATCACCAGCTTTCCGGGCGAGCGCGCCACGATCGCGGGACGGCTCGTCGTCGCGTCGGACGCCGACTTCGTGACCGTCTCGCGCCTGCACCTGAACGGCACGAACCCGGAGGGCCTGCCGAGCCCGACGGTCAACGCCGACGACGTGGCGTTCACGCACAACGACGTCACCAACGACCACACCGCGATCTGCTTCATCCTCGGCTCTGACCAGTACGGGCGCGCCCGTCGCACCCTGATCCAGTTCAACCGCATCCACGACTGCGGCAAGCTCCCGGCCAACAACCACGAGCACGGGATCTACGTCGAGGCCGCCGACGAGCCCACGATCGTCGACAACTGGATCTACAAGAACGCGGACCGCGGCGTGCAGCTCTACCCGGACTCCCAGGACGGCTACATCGCGCGCAACGTGCTCGACTGGAACGGCCAGGGCGTGATCCTGTCGCGCGAGTCCTCCGGCAACATCGTCGAGCACAACGTCATCTCGAACTCGCGCCTGCGGTGGAACGTCGAGCAGTGGGAGCTGACCGGCCTGTTCAACGTCGTGCGCCGAAACTGCGTGTGGACCGAGCGCGACGACCTCTACGGCCGCTACGGGGGGATCCAGCCCGCGGACGAGTTCCTGGCGCTGAACAACACCATCGCCGACCCGCAGTTCGTGAACCGCCCGAGCTCCGACTACCGGGTCCGGCTCCGGAGCCAGTGCCTCGACGCGTACACGTCCTCCTTCGTTATCCCGGGCCCGTAGGATTGCGCGACCGCTGGGGGGCGGTCACGCGATGCCGAAGCCGTACCTGACCATCTGCGCCATCTACCGCGGCGAGGGCCCCTATCTGCGGGAGTGGGTCGCGTTCCACAAGGTCGTCGGGGTCGAGCGCTTCTACCTGTACGACAACCGCTCCGAGGACGAGCATCGCGAGGCGCTCGCGCCATACGTCGCCGAGGGAACCGTCGAGCCGGTCGACTGGCCCCTGTTCCCCGGCCAGGTCCAGGCCTACACCGACTGCCTCGAGCGACATCGCGAAGGGCCACGCTGGATCGCTTTCATCGACATCGACGAGTTTCTGTTCTCGCCGACGGGGCGGTCCCTGCCCGAGGTGCTGGCGCGCTTCGAGCCCTGGGCCGGCGTCGGGGTCAACCGCATCACGTTCGGCACATCGGGCCACGAGACGCCGCCTCCCGGGCTCGTGATCGAGAACTACACCCGGCGGCTCGACCAGCCGAACTCCCGCAGGCCCGCGGTCAAGAGCATCGTCGACCCGCGCAGAGCGCTCCGGGCGCTCGACCCGCATCACTTCGAGTACGCCGAGGGGCACGCCGTCGACGAGGCCGAGATTCGCCTCGAGGCGCAGCATTCGGTCTCGGACTCCTGCACAACGCTGCGGGTCAACCACTACTTCACGCGGTCCGAGCAGGAGCGCTTCGCCAAGCTGCACCGTCCGCGCGCGGGCGGGGGCGAGTTGCGGCCCACGGTCATCCGGGCCGGGCAGGGCATCCGCGAGGACGTGCGCTTCGGCGTGCCCGACGACACGATCCTCCGGTATCTCCCGGCAGTGCGGGCCGAGCTCGAGCGAGTCGGCGGGTGACCCCGCCCGCGGGGTCCCGCTACCCGTCGGCGACCGCAGCCTCGGCGTCCGCGTAGAAGCGGATGCAGGCCACCTTCCCCCCGTCCATCTCGCACACCCAGGCGGCGGGCTGATCGAGCGTCACGCCGCTCGACCGGCCTCGCGCATGGAAGCTTCCCACCACCAGGATCCGGCGCTCGTCCAGGCCGCGGACCTCGCGCGAGTCGATCCGGAATTCCTCCCAGTCCTCACGCATGTCCTCGAGCCACCGGCGCAGGCCCTCGTGACCCCTGTAGACGAAGCCCTCGAGCACCGCCCGCACCGGCACCAGCTCGACATCCGGCCGGAGCGTCGCGAGCATTCCCTCGACATCACGTCGATTGAGGGCTGCGAGGCCTGCACGGATGGTCTCGACATCTTGCTGAGACATGCCTGCAACCGGGGAGTATCGCGCCTGCAGGGCGCTTGGCGAAGTGCGCCCCGGAGCCGGCTCCGGCGGCCTCCGAACCCGCATGGGAATGCGGTCCGACGGGTGGCGCACGCGCCTGTTCACCGCTACGATTGAATGCAGCGCGGTCCGCGGGTCGCGCGGAGAAGGCTCACAGCAGGGAAACGGCGCCGTCGCAGGGATTCGGGGAGGCGCTTGGAAAATGCGCAATTGCTACCCTAGCCAGGCCCCCTCCGAGTGAGATTCCGGGGACTCGGTTATATGGGGCTGCGGGAGGGACGCAGGGATTTTCAACCTCGATAAGCATCGAGTCACGAGCGCGGGCCGACGGAACTCCGAAAGCAGTCCATCGGCATCCACTGATCGGCTGAAAGCCCATGGGAAAGCGATTTTCCGGGGTGACGAGAAGATCCACGTGCGGGGTGTCACGTACGGGACCTTCCGTCCCGACGAGGCCGGGAGCGATTTCCCGCCGGCAGAGGCCGTCGCGGAGGATTTCGCGGGCATGGCCGCCCACGGAGTGAACTCCGTGCGCACTTATACGGTCCCTCCTCGGTGGCTGCTCGACCTCGCCCACGAGCACGGTCTCTGGGTGATGGTCGGCATCCCCTGGGAGCAGCACGTCACCTTCCTCGGCGACCGCCGCCGGGCCGCGGCGATCGAGCGCAACGTGCGCGCGGCCGTCCGGTCCTGCGCGGCCCACCCCGCGGTCCTCTGCTACGCGATCGGAAACGAGATCCCCGCCTCGATCGTGCGCTGGCACGGGCGGCGGCGGATCGAGCGCTTCCTGCGACGCCTCTACGACGCGGCGAAGCGCGAGGATCCCACGGCGCTCGTCACCTACGTGAACTACCCCAGCACCGAGTACCTCCAGCTGCCCTTCATCGACCTCGTCTGCTTCAACGTCTTCCTCGAGTCCGGCCCGCAGTTCGAGTCCTACCTCGCCCGCCTCCAGAACATCGCCGGAGACCGGCCCCTGCTCGTGACCGAGGCGGGGCTCGACTCGTTGCGCAACTCCGAGGAGGCCCAGGCCAAGGCGCTCGACTGGCAGGTGCGCACCGCCTTCTCCGGGGGTTGCGCGGGCATGTTCGTCTTCTCGTGGACCGACGAGTGGCACCGCGGCGGCTTCGACATCGACGACTGGGCGTTCGGCCTCGTGGACCGGGACCGGGCCCCGAAGCAGGCGCTCGCGACGGTCGGAAAGGCCTTCTCCGAGACGCCCTTCAGGGAGGACCCCGCCTGGCCCCGGATCTCGGTGGTCGTGTGCGCGTACAACAGCGAGGACACGCTGAAGAGCTGCTTCGACGGGCTGCGGGCGCTCGAGTACCCGGACTACGAGGTGATCGTCGTGAACGACGGCTCGACCGACCGCACGGACGCGATCACCCGGGAGTACGGCTTCCGCCTGATCAGCACGGAGAACCAGGGGCTGGCGAATGCGCGCAACGAGGGGCTCCATGCCGCCTCGGGGGAGATCGTCGCGTACATGGACGCCGACGCGCGCCCCGACCCGCACTGGCTCGCGCATCTCGCGACCGCCTTCCTCAAGGCCTCGCACGCCGGCATCGGCGGCCCGAACATCCCGCCCCCGGACGACGGCGAGGTCGCGGAGTGCGTGGCGAACGCTCCCGGCGGCCCGATCCACGTGCTGCTCTCCGACGAGATCGCCGAGCACATCCCGGGATGCAACATGGCCTTCTGGAAGTCGAGCCTGCTGGCGATCGGCGGCTTCGACCCGCAGTTCTGCATCGCCGGCGACGACGTCGACATCTGCTGGCGGCTCCAGCAGCAGGGGTGGACCGTCGGGTTCAGCCCGGGCGCCGTCGTCTGGCATCACCGCCGCGATCACATGCGCGCGTACTTCAAGCAGCAGTTCGAGTACGGCAAGGCCGAGGCCCTGCTGGAGCGCAAGTGGCCCGAGCGCTACAACCGCGCCGGGCATCTCGCATGGGCCGGCCGCGTCTACGGCGCCCCTCCCTCGAAGCTGCTCAGCGGCCGCTGGAAGATCTACTACGGCACCTGGGGGACCGGGCTGTTCCAATCGGTCTACCAGCCGGCGCCCGGCATCCTCGGCTCACTGCCGTTGATGCCCGAGTGGTACCTGGTGATCGCCGGGCTCGCGGGCATCTCGGCGCTGGGCGCGCTGTGGCCCCCGCTGCTGCTGGCGGTCCCGGTCCTGGTGGCCGCCGTGCTCGCGCTCGTGTACAAGGCCGCGCTCGGCGGCATGCACGGCACCGTGTCCGCCGGCCGCTCCCGGTTCACGCGCTGGCGAATGCGCCTGCGCACCGGCCTGCTGTACCTGCTTCAGCCCGCCGCGCGCCTGGGCGGGCGACTGCGCTTCGGCTTGTCGCCGTGGCGGCGGCGCTCGGCGCCGCGTCTCGGCCTTCCGATCCCGCGCAGCCGCAGCATCTGGAGCGAGCACTGGCGCGCTCCGGACGAGCGCGTCGCGCGTCTCGACAAGGCCCTGCGACGGGTCGGCGGGGTGGTCTTCTCCGGCGGCGACTACGAGCGCTGGGACCTCTATGTGCGCGGAGGCATGCTCGGCTCGATGCGGCTGCGCGTCGCGGTCGAGGAGCACGGCGGCGGCCGTCAGCTGGTCCGCATCCGCTCGTGGCCGCGCTTCTCGCGGATCGGGGCCGCCGTCGCACTCGGTTTTGCTGGGCTCGGCGTGGGCGCGGCGCTCGACGGCATCTGGATCGCGGCGGCGATCCTCGGCGCCGCAATGATGCTGATCATCGTCTCGACGATCCAGGACTGCGCGACCGCCGCCGGCGTGATGCGCATCGCGCTCGCCGAGGAGGCGGAGAACGCCGGGCGCGAGCTCGCGCCACATGCGCCGTCGTCGTCGCGGCCGGCGCCGAGCATCGCGGGCAACGGCTTCGCCCCCGCCGTCGACGTGCACCACGCCCACAACGGCGGCGCGGCGAACGGCGTCACGGAGCTGGGGCGGCGCAACGGCAACGCGGTTCCCTCGCCGTTGAGCCTCACGGATCGAGGCCTCAACGCGACGAACCGGGAGGAGTGAGACTGCAGTAGTGAAAGTCCCGTTCCGGCGACGACGCGATCCGAACGAAGTCGGAGCCTGGGACCAGTGGAAGATCCTCCCCAAGGCTCTCCCGTATCTCAGGCCCTACCGGAAGCTCGTCGTCGTATCCCTGATCTTGACGGTCACCGGCGCCGCCGTCGGGCTCGCGGGGCCCTGGCCGCTCGCGATCGTGATCGACGACGTGATCCTCGGCGGCGCGCCCGGCGCCGCGCCGCCGGGCATCCTGCAGCCGCTCTTCGGTCAGGACCCGGACCCGTACAAGCTGCTCGTCTTCATCGTCGCCCTCGGGTTCCTGATCTCGATCCTGGATCACGGCGTCCGCGTGTTCAGCGACTACGTGAACGCCAAGATCGAGCAGAACATCGTGCTCGACCTGCGCAGCGACCTGTTCGACCACGTGACGAAGCTCTCGCTGACCTACCACGACGAGCGTCACACCGGAATGCTGATGGGCCTGATCAACAACCAGGCCTCGGCCCTCGGCGCGATCGTGATGTCGTTCCCGCCGATCGTCGAGAGCGTCCTGATGCTGATCGGGATGCTGATCATCGCGCTGCTGATCGACTGGCAGGTGACGCTCGTCTCGCTGGTCTGCATACCGTTCCTCTACTGGGCCATCGGCCTGTACGGCACGCGCATCGTTCCGCGCATCCAGCGGGTGCAGGGCCTCGAGCTGCGTTCCCTGTCGATCGTCTTCGAGGCGATGACGATGCTGCGAGTGATCGTCTCCTTCGGCCGCCGCCGGCTCGAGCACTACCGCTTCACCACCCAGGGCAGGACGGCGGTCGACGCGCGCGTGCGGCTCACGGTCTTCCAGACGATGTTCTCGCTGGGCGTCTCGACGGCGATCGCGCTCGGTACCGCGATCGTGCTGGGCTTCGGCGCCTACCACGTGCTCCAGGGCAAGATCACGCTCGGCCAGATGACTGTCCTGATCTCGTACATCGCGGCCGTGTACCAGCCGCTCACGCAGGTCAGCGAGACGATCGGCCACCTGCACCAGAGCTTCGTCTTCCTGAACGCCTCGATGTCGATCCTCGCCGAGAAGCCCGAGGTCGTCGAGAAGGAGAACGCGCTCGACATCGGGCGCGCACAAGGCGCGGTCGAGTTCGAGGACGTGAGCTTCTCCTACAAGGGCCGCCAGGACACGCTGAAGGACATCTCGTTCAGATGCAAAGGCGGCGACCGGGTGGCGGTCGTCGGGCCGACAGGCGCCGGGAAGACGACGTTGATGAACCTGCTCGTGCGCTTCTACGACCCGAAGTCGGGCACGATCAGGATCGACGGGCACGACACGCGCGACCTGACGCTGGACTGCCTGCGCGACCAGTTCAGCCTCGTGATGCAGACGCCGCTGCTGTTCTCCGGCTCGATCGCGGACAACATCCGCTACGGCAAGCTCGACGCCACGATGGACGACATCGTCGACGGCCGCCCGGCGGCGAACTGCCACGACTTCATCTCGAGCCTTCCCGAAGGGCTACGACACCGAGCTCGGTGAGGGCGGCGCGCAGCTGTCGGGCGGCGAGCGCCAGCGGATCGCGGTCGCACGCGCGTTCATCCGCGGCGCGCCGATCCTGATCCTCGACGAGCCGACCTCGGCGATCGACTCGAAGACCGAGGCCGTGATCCTCGACGCGCTCGAGAATCTGATGGTCGGGCGAACCTCCTTCATGATCGCCCACCGCCTCTCGACGATCCGCGACGCGGACCTGATCCTGGTCCTGAACCACGGCGAGCTGGTCGAGCAGGGCACCCACGACGAGCTGCTCGCGCGACAAGGGCCTCTACTACCAGCTCTACGAGGCCCAGACCGGGCGCGCCGCAGCGATCGAGGCCCAGTACGCGCAGGAGGCGCTCGCGGGCGGCGACTCCGAGCGCGGCGTCTCCGACATCATCGCGGAGGTCGCCACGGCCGAGGCGCTGGCGCGTTACGAAGGGGAGGCTGCGGAGCACGAGGACGAGCACGCGGGCGGGAACGGTTCACACGAGGATCGCGAGCCCGCTGGGCCGCCCGCCCGCCCTCCGGGCCTGTGGGCGCCGATCGTCCCGCAGCCGGGCGGCCGTGCCGGCGCGGCGCTCCCGGCGCCGCCGTGCCGGCAGCGCCGGTGGTGCCGCAGCCCAACGGCGACTCGGGCGCCAACGGCGGACATGCCAACGGGGACCAGACGGAGGTCACCGAGAAGGTGATCGAGACGCTCACGGATGCGGTCCGCCAGCGCATCCGGACGGCGCTCGACACCAGCGCGTCCGGCGGCGCCGCGGCCGACCGGCGCGGGCAGCCTGGAGCAGAGACAGGCAAGGCGGTGCCCGACAACGGCACCGAGGAGAGCGACGGCGACGCGGATGGCCCATCGGGGCCCGACGCACCCGGCCCTCCCCGCGCGGCGGGCGATGACGCCGGGACCTGACAGCGCTTCGAAGAAGATCGTCCTGCTGGGGATGATGACCAGGATCCCCGTGGCGGGAGTGGTCTGGCAGACCGTGCACTACCTGCTCGGCCTCGAGCGCCTCGGGCTACGAGGCCTACTACGTCGAGACGCACGCGCGCACGCCCGGGATGCTGATGGAGCGCGAGGAGGACGACAGCTCCGCGCGCGCGGCCGCGTTCGTCGACGGCGTCATGCGTCGCTTCGGGTTTCGCGACCGCTGGGCGTTCTTCGGCCTGCACGACGACAACCGCTGCTTCGGCATGAGCGAAGTCGCAGCTGCGGCGCCTGTACGGCGAGGCCCTGTGCCTGATCAACCTGCACGGCGGGACCGAGCCGCGGCCCGAGCTGTACGCGACGGACCGGCTCGTCTATCTCGAGACGGACCCCGTGCAGCTGCAGGCCGAGCTGCACCACGGCCTGCAGGCGTCGTTCGACTTCCTCGAGCCGCACTGCTCGTTCTTCACCTACGCGGAGAACTACGGGAACCCTGACTGCAAGCTGCCCCGGCAGGACCGCTTCCCGTTCCACCCCACCCGCCAGCCCGTGATCATGGACTTCTGGCGCGGACAGGGACGGCCGGGCGACCGCTTCACGACCGTCGGCAACTGGCGCCAGCCGTGGCGTGAGATCGAGCTCGACGGCGAGCGTTACAGCTGGAGCAAGCACCACGAGTTCATGAAGTTCGTCGACCTCCCGCAGCGCACGTCCCAGCCGTTCGAGCTCGCGCTCTCGAGCTACGAGCCCGAGGACAAGCGGATGCTCGAGGAGCACGGCTGGCAGGTGCGCCATGCGCTCGACTTCTCGATCGATCCCGACGAGTACCGCGACTACGTGACCGACTCGCGCGGCGAGTTCACCGTCGCCAAGGACCAGAACGTGCGCCTGCGCACGGGCTGGTTCAGCGACCGCAGCATCACCTACCTGGCCGCCGGCCGTCCGGTGATCAGCCAGGACACCGGGTTCTCGAACGTCTTCCCGACCGGCGAGGGACTGTTCGGCTTCTCCACGACCGACGAGATCCTGGCCGCCGTCGAGGCGATCAACTCCGACTACCCGCGCCACAGCCGCGCGGCGGAGGAGATCGCGCGCGAGTACTTCGCCCACGACGTCGTGCTCGGCCGCCTGCTCGAGGACGTCGGCGTGGACCTCTGCGGCGGCCGCGGCTACATCGTCACGCGCCACGGACACCGGCCCGTTCCCGGCGGACCTCGAGCTCGAGCCGGTGTCGCGCCGTCCCACGCGGCTGGCCCCCGAGACGCAGGCGCACGTCGAGTCGCGCCCGGTGCCCGTGCACACGCTGCGGCCGTGGCCCGGCTGCACGCCGGTCAGCATCGTGATGACGTGCCACGACAACCTGCTGTTCACCCGCATGTGCGGTGGAGAGCGTGCTCGCCTGCACGGAGTACCCGAACCACGAGCTGATCGTGGTCGACAACGGCTCCGCGGACGGCACCCAGGAGTACCTGCGCCGAGCTCACGCGCTGCAACGCGCACGTGCGGCTCGTGCTGAACCCCGGCAACGCCGGCTTCGCGCGTGCCTGCAACCAGGGTCTGGCGCTCGCCGACGGCGACATGCTGGTGCTCCTCAACGACGACACGCTGGTGACGCCCGGCTGGCTCCCGCGCCTGATCGCTCCGCTGCGCGACCCCGCGATCGGCCTGGCGGGAGCGGTGACGAACCGCATCGGCAACGAGGCCAGGTCCCCGCCGGCTATCGCACCTGGGGTGAGCTGCGGGAGTTCGCCGCCGAGCGCGCCGGCTCCCATGCGGGCGGCGTGTTCGACATCGGCACCGTGACGATGTTCTGCCTCGCCATGCGGCGGGACGCCTGGGAGCGGATCGGACCGCTCGACCAGCGGTTCGAGATCGGCATGCTCGAGGACGACGACTACTCGCGGCGGGCGCGCGCGGCGGGCTACCGGCTGGTGTGCGCGGAGAACGCGTTCGTGCACCACTTCGGGGAGACCTCGTTCGGCAAGCTGGTCTCCACCGGCCGTTACGGCGAGATCCTCGAGGAGAACAAGCGGCGCTTCGAGGAGAAGTGGGGCGAGCCGTGGCAGCCCTACGAGCGGCGTCACGACCCGGGCTACGAGGCGTTGCGCACCCGCGATCAGGGAGATCGTCGCCGACGCCGTGCCGGCCGATGCGACCGTGCTCGTCGTGAGCAAGGGCGACCCCGAGCTGCTCCGGCTCGGTGGACGGGCGGCACGCCACTTCCCCGCGGAGGCCGACGGCACCTGGGCCGGTCACCATCCCGCCGACAGCGGCGAGGCCGTCGCGAGCCTGGAGGCGATGCGCGCGGCCGGTGGCGAGTTCATCGTCTTCCCGCGCACGGGCATGTGGTGGCTGGAGCACTACGAAGGCCTCCAGCAGCACCTCGAGAGCCGTTATGACGCCGTCGTGCGCGACGACGAGTGCGTCATCTTCGCCCTCAACGGGCGCCGGTCGTGACCGACCCGCGGTGCTCCATCGTGATCCCCGTCCACAACCGCGCGGGGCTGACCCGGCGCTGCCTCGACACGATCCTCGCCGACCCGCCGCGCACGACCGTTCGAGATCCTGGTCGTGGACGACGCCTCCGACGACGAGACGCCCACCCTGCTCGCCGGGATGCCCGCCCCGGTCCGCGCACTGCGTCGCGACCGCAACGGGGGCTTCGCGCAGGCATGCAACGACGGCGCCGCCGACGCGCACGGTGAGCTGCTGGTCTTCCTCAACAACGACACCGAGCCGAGAGCCGGATGGCTCGATGCCCTGGTGTCGTACCTCGACCGTCACCCCGCGGCCGGCGTCGTCGGCGCCAGGCTCCTGTTCCCCGACGAGACCGTGCAGCACGCCGGCGTGGTCGTCTGCCAGGACGGTCGTCCCCGGCATCTCTACGCGGGCTTCCCGGCCGACCATCCGGCGGTCACCCGTCCACGGGAGCTTCAGGCCGTGACCGCCGCATGCATGCTCGTGCGGCGGGAGGCGTTCGCCGACGCGCGAGGCTTCGACCCGGCCTTCCGCAACTCGCTCGAGGACGTCGACCTCTGCCTGCGGCTGCGCGAGACGGGACTCGAGGTGCACTACTGCCCGGACAGCGTCGTGACGCACCTGGAGTCGGTGTCGCGGGGTCGCGGGTCGCGGGACGTCCAGCACAACTTCGATCTCTTCCGCGAGCGCTGGGAGGGCCGCGTGCGCCGCGACGACATCGATCACTACCTCGCCGACGGGCTGCTGCGGCTGCGCTACCGCGATCGTTATCCGATCGGCATCGAGGCCTCGCCCGAGCTGGCGGGCAGCCTGAGCGACCCCGGCGAGCTGAACCGGCTCGTGGAGCGCCAGCAGCGCCATATCTCGGACCTGTTGCAGGAGGTCGTGAGGCTGACCGCGCATGTCGCCGAGCTGGAGCTTGGAGGTGCGCCGTCCGCCGTCGGCCCTGGGGCGGAGGAGGCCAAGAGCCTCGAGGAGGTCGAGGAGATCGAGATGCGGATCCTCGAGCTCCAGCAGCGGCTGGCGGCGGCGTCGAACGGCTTCCAGCCGAGCGAGATCCTCGGGTACCGCAAGCAGCTCGCCGATATACATGCGGTGGTCGACGAGCGCGTGCCGGAGGGAGCCATCGTGCTCGTGATCAGCCGCGGCGACGAGGAGGCGCTCGATCTCGGCGGACGGCGCGCGTGGCACTTCCCCCAGGAGGGGGACGGCACGTACGCGGGGAGCTACCCGCGCGACTCCGAGGAGGCGGTGGCGCACCTCGAGCGCCTGCGCGAGCGCGGCGCGCAGTACCTGCTCGTGCCCGGCACGTCGGCCTGGTGGCTCGAGCACTACGAGGGTTTCGCGCGCCACCTGCGCCAGCGCTACCGGCCGTTGACCGAGCGTGAGGAGTGTGCCCTCTACGCGCTGGAGACGGCGCCTCGATGACCGCCTTGGACGGTCGGACCCGGTGGATACCCTCTGTGGGACCGCCGCGAGGGCCGAATGCGTCCACGGGCGGGAGGACGCGCACGCCATGACCACCACGAACATCCCGCGTGGCCACCCCAACTACTTCGGGCTGGTCGACGCTGTCACCTCGACCGTGACCGCGACGGTGCCGCCGTCCAAGACCGTCCTCATGGTCAGCAAGGGGGACGAGAACCTGCTGCGCCTCGGGTCGCGCAGCGGCTGGCACTTCCCACGGCTGAACGACGGCCGCTACGCAGGCTATTACCCGTCCGACGGCGCCGACGCGATCGAGCAGCTCGAGGAGCTGCGCAAACGTGGCGCCGACTACATCGTGTTCCCCGCGACCTCGATGTGGTGGCTCGACCACTACCCGGAGCTCGGCGCTCACCTGGAGACCAACTACGGGTCCGTCCTGAGGGACGACACCTGCACCATCTACGACCTGGGCGCGAACCAGCACCCCGATGGCGCTGACGCGCCGGCCCAGCCGCCCGCCGGCGTGAGCATCGGCGACGCGGGCAAGGAGGACCCGGGCCCACCCCCGGTCGCCGATCCGGGGCAGCTCGCCGCCTTCCTCGACGCAATCCTCCCGGACGAGGCGATCGTGGGAATCGTGAGCGGGGGCGACGAGCGCCTGATGGCGCTCGAGGGCCGCGAGCTCTGGCATTTCCCGCGGGACGCGTCCGGCGGGCATGTGGAAGACGCCCCCGCCGGTCCCGACGCGGCGCTCGACCAGCTCGAAGGCCTGCGTGCCCGGGGGTTGACGTTCCTGGTGGTGCCCCGCGGGACGCCGTGGCTTGACGACTATCCCGGCTTCATCGAGCGACTCGAGCAGCGGCACCGGTGCGTAGCGCGCCAGCGTTATCTCTGCTCCGTCTACGACCTGACCGAGTCACGACAGGTCCATACGGGTCCCAGGGTCCGCGAGCACAGCAGCTCGTGGCGCCGGCGGCTCCACGCGCGGGCCGGCGGGCGAGGCTGACCGAGATGCAGAAGACGAAGGTCCTATATGTGCTCCACAACCACCCGACGCTGCACCCGGGCGGCGCCGAGGCATACGCCCTGGAGCTCTACGAGGCGCTGCGCGACTCCGATGCTGTCGAGCCGGTCCTGGTGGCACGAATCGGCCCGAACGTAGCCGCGGCGCGGACGTCCCACCCGGGCGCCCCGTTCAGTGCTGTCGGCGACGACCCGCACCAGTACTTCGTCTACACGGAGACCGACAACTTCGACTTCTTCACCCTGACGTCGCGGGACAAGAACCTCTACACCGAGTACTTCGCCGACTTCCTCGAGGCGCACAGGCCGGACATCGTCCACTTCCAGCACACGCTGTTCCTCGGCTTCGACCTCGTTTCGACCGTCCGCCGGGTGCTGCCCGACGCTCCCATCTTCTACACGCTCCACGAGTTCCTGCCGATCTGCCATCGCGACGGCCAGATGCTGCGCACCAACGGCGAGCTCTGCACGCACGCCTCGCCACGCCGCTGCAACGAGTGCTTTCCAGCGGTTCCGCCACAGGAGTTCTTCCTGCGCGAGCGATTCATCAAAGTCGCACCTCGAGGACGTCGACATGTTTCTGGCCCCGAGCCAGTTCCTGCTCGAGCGCTACGTCCAGTGGGGCATCCCCCGCGACCGGATCCGGTTCGAGGAGTACGGCCGCATTCGCGAGCACCACATCGTTCCCGAGACCCTGGCCCAGGACGGAGCACGCAACCGGATCGGCTTCTTCGGTCAGCTGAACTACTTCAAAGGGGTCGACGTCCTGATGAAGGCGATGGCGCTCCTGGGCGAGCGCGACGTCGACGCGCATCTGTCGCTGCACGGCGCAAACCTCGAGTTACAGCCCGAGAGCTTTCAGAGTGACTTTGCATCGCTCGTCGCCGAGATCAAGGACGGGTCCAACAACGTGACCCTCGCCGGGAGATACGACCATGACCACCTGCCGGGGCTGATGGCCGAGATCGACTGGGTCGTCGTGCCCTCCCGCTGGTGGGAGAACTCCCCGCTCGTGATCCAGGAGGCGTTTCTCCACGGGCGCCCGGTGATCTGCAGCGACATCGGCGGCATGGCGGAGAAGGTCGGCGACGGGGTGAACGGCCTGCACTTCCGCGCCGGTGACGCGCGCAGCCTCGCCCGCGTCCTGGAGACTGCGGTCACCTCCCCAGATCTTTGGACGACCCTGCGAGCGCAGGTGCCCGCGATCTACGACATGGAGAGCCACATCCACAGCCTGCGCGCCCTCTACATGGAACAGCTCGAGCGCCGCTCGCTCGGCGCCCCGGAGCTGACGGCATGAGCGAGCCGATGCTGCGCGCGGCCTGGCTCGGCAACCGCACGATCGTGCTCGCCGGTGAGCTCGAGGGGGGCCCGGTCGAGGGAACGGCCTCGCTCGATGGCCGCGAGATCCCGCTCGAGCTGCACGCCCATCCGTATGGTGGCGACGCCCGACCGTGCCGGATCCTGGTCGGCCATCTACCCCGCGGGCAGGCCGCGTGCGCGGAGGCGACCGTGACGGTGCGCGCCGGGACGCAGGTGATCTCCGCGGAGGTGCCGGAGCATGCCCCCGACGCACCGGATCTGCGGGCGCTGCTGCGAAACGAGCTCAGCGGCTTGGAGGCCGGGCAGCGCGCGGAGTCGCTCGAGTTCATCCTGCGGGCGACCGCCGACGAGCTTCGCGAGCCGGGGGGCCTCACCCTCGGACAGGGGCTGCACCGCGTGCGTGACGCACTCCGGGAGCAGCTGCCGCGTCCGAGGGTCACCGAAGACCGCCAGTGCGCTGCGCACGTCGACGTGATCTACGCCGTCGATCACGATTCGTTCTGGATCAAGGGATGGGCCTACGACGAGGATCGCGTGCTCGACTCCCTCCTCGCGGTGTCGCCGGAGGGCGCGCGCGGAGACCTGCTGGCGGACGCCTATCGGCACTCGCGGATCGATATAGAGGAGGCCTTCGGCACAGGAGACCGGGTCGCGAAGGACCGCCACGGTTTCGTCAAGTTCCTGCGGCTGAACTCGCCCAGCCGCTTGCCGGAGGGCTGGGTGATGGAGCTGCACACCACCGGCGCCGTGGGGGTCGAGGCCGAGATGCCCGCTGTCGAGCGTTCCATCGAGGCCGTCCGGCGGCGCGTGCTCGGCGACATCGCCATGGAGCGCCCGGGGGAGGACGAGCTCATGCGTGTGCACGTCCATCCCGCGCTCGAGAGGATCCAGGGGCGACTCGAGAAGGCCGTGTCGATCCAGTCCGTCGTCGACGTCGGCAAGGGTCACCCCTCCTCCCCGGAGGTGTCCGTGATCGTGCCGCTCTACAAGCGCATCGACTACATGGAGCATCAGCTGACCCACTTCGGGCGGGATCCGGAGATGCGCGAGGCCGACCTGATCTACGTCCTCGACTCGCCCGAGATCTCGGACAACCTCCTCGATGCGGCACACGCGCTCAGCGCGCTGCACCGCGTGCCGCTGCGAGTCGTGCTCATGAGGCAGCACGCCGGCTTCTCGGGAGCCAACAACGCGGCCGTATCGATCGCGCGCGGGCGCCGGTTGCTCCTCCTGAACTCGGACGTGATCCCGGACCGGCCCGGCTGGCTGGGAAAGATGTCCGCGTTCTACGAGGCAACGCCCGACATCGGCGCGCTCGGCCCCAAGCTGCTCTACGAGGACGACTCCCTCCAGCATGCCGGTATGCATTTCTACCGGGCACCGGGCTCGCGCCTGTGGGGCAACCAGCACTACTACAAGGGGCTCCACCGCAGCTTCCCCGCCGTGAACCTCGCGCGCGCGGTGCCCGCCGTGACGGCGGCCTGCATGATGGTGGACCGCGACCTGTATGAGCAAGCGGGCGGCCTATCGCAGGCGTACGTGCATGGGGGCTACGAGGACTCCGACCTGTGCCTGCGCCTGATGGAGCTCGGCAGGCAGAACTGGTACATGCCCGGCGCGGAGCTCTACCATCTCGAGTCCCAGTCGTACCCCTCCGAGATGCGCAACCTCGTCACGAAGTACAACCAGTGGCTTCACACGCGCCTGTGGGGCGATCGCATCGAGCAAGTGTGCAGACAGTACGCCGGGCGGGACGCGGCGATCGGCGAGGACTCGGTGGTCGCCGGGCCCTCGCGATGACACCGCACGCGGCCGGCGAGCAGACAGCCACCCATCTCTGTGAGGTCGACGACGTGCAGATCACGCGTCCGGACCCGAGCATCGTCAGCGCGGCCCTCGAGACGCCGCGCAGCGGCGACCGGCACGAGACCTGGGCGCTTCCCGTGACCGGGTGGACGGTCGGATGCGCCACGCCCAGCCGCGTCGTGCATGTGTCGTCTCGAGGCGCGGCATGGTCGCTGCCGGTGCATGACCACCGGCCCGATGTCGCCGCCATGCACCCTGACCACGAGTGGTCCGGCTGGGCCGGTTTCTCCGGCGCGGTCAGCTCGCTTCGGCTGGAACCGCGTTTCGAGCTCGACGTGGCCGCCGTGCTCGCGGACGGCACGCGCCACGCGATCGCCCGCGTCGAGGGCCGGCGCGCCGCGCTGTGGTCCGGATACGAGCCGGACCTGCAGCCCCTGATGGTGACCACGCTGGGGCGCACGGGCTCGACCTGGCTCATACATCTGCTCTCCGGGCACCCCGACGTCGTCGCCTACCGCCCGTTCTCATATGAGCCGCGTGCAGCGACCTATTGGGTGGATGCCCTCACCGGCCTGTCCGAGCCGGCCTCGTACATGCAGCAGGTCGAGGGTGAGGTCAGCTACCCGGGGCCCTGGTGGCTCGGCTCCGATCCGGCCATGACCGCCGAGACCCTGCCCGACGCCGAGTTGGCGCGCTGGCTCGGGTCTCACAACATCGCCGAGCTCGCGGCCGTGGCCCAGCAGCGCATCGACAGCCTGTACCTGAGGATCGCAGGGTCCGCAGGCAAGCGGCCTCGGTTCTTCGCGGAGAAGTGCCTTCCGGCGAGCAACGTCCCGCAGCTCTTGTCGGAGCTCTACCCCGATGCGTGTGAGCTCGTGCTCGTGCGCGACTTCCGCGACATGCTGTGCTCGATCCGCACGTTCAACGAGAAGCGCGACCGTCCGGCGTTCGGGCTCGACGCCGGGGACGACCTCGAGTCCTACGCGGCGGAGGTTCTCGCCCCTTCCGTCGCGGCCTTGCTGCGCGAGTGGCGCTCGCGTCCGGGGGGGTCATTCCTCGTGAGGTACGAGGACCTCGTCACGAGTCCGCGGGAGATCCTGCGCGGAGTGCTCGGGCACGCCGGGCTGGCATCCGGCCCCGAGATCGTCGAGGCGATGCTGGCGCGCGCGTCCGAGCGGCTCCCGGGCATGGAACAGCATCGCACCGCGGCCGGGCCGGCAGCGTCGATTGGTCGCTGGAGGAGCGAGCTCGAGCCCGCGCTGCAACGTCTCTGCGAGGACGCCTTCGGGGAGGCCCTCACGGAGTTCGGGTACGACGCGGCGCCCGCCGGAGGGGAGACGGGATGACCTTGACGCGCATCTCCGCCGTCGATCTGCATCCCGCCGAGAGCGACGACCTCTGGGGCTTCCACCTCGAAGCGCCGGAGGCCGGCACGGAGAGCGACGCGTTCGCATTCGACGTCCGCGGGTGGGTACTCGGCCGGCGCGAGCGCGTGACAGCCGTCGAGCTGAAAGACGGTGCGCGCCTCCTGTGGCGCGCGCCCGCGGCGATCGCGCGACCCGAGCTGGGCGAGGCCTACCCCGGCGCGCAGGGAACCGACAAGGCCGGGTTCTTCACGGTGGTGAACTCCCTGAACCTCGGACCGGAGTTCGAGGTCCTCGTCCGCGCCCGCCTCGAGGACCGCACGCGGGTGACGATGGCAACTCTTCGCGGAACGCGCGAGCCGCTGCGCACCGGATTCGAGCCCGCGATCGATCCGCTGATGGTCACGACGCTCGGGCGCACCGGCTCGACGATCCTCATGAAGGTGCTCGCCACGCATCCTGCGATCGCGGCCTACCGGCCCTTCGAGCACGAGCCGCGTGCCGCCACCTACTGGCTCGGCGTGATGACCACGCTCACGGATCCGGTCAGCTACCGGCGTCAGCTCAATCCATCCGGGACGATCGACGGCACGTGGTGGATCGGAACGGAGCCGCCCCTGCCGAGGCGCCTGCGAGATCCCGAGCTCACGCACTGGATGGACCTCGACGCCGTGCGCGAGGTCGGCGCGTTTTGCCAGAGCCGCATCGAGGCGCTCTACGCCCAGGTGGCTGCGCAGGCGGGCCGTCGCGACCCGCGCTTCTTCGCCGAGAAGTACCGGCCGGACCGCATCCCGGCGATGGTGTGGGAGCTGTATCCCGGCGCGCGCGAGGTGATCCTCGTGCGCGACTTCCGGGACATGGTCGCCTCGATGTTCGCCTACAACGCCAAGCGCGGACAGGAGGGCTTCCGGCGTGCCGCGTTCGAGGACGACGCGCAGTACGTCCTGCGCGAGATCAAGGGCGGCGTGACCGCCCTCGCGGCCGCATGGGAGGCACGCCGGGACCGCGCTCATCTCGTGCGCTACGAGGACCTCGTGCTGAGGCCGAAGGAGACCATCGCCTCGCTGGTCGCCTACCTCGGGCTCGATCCCGCCGCGCAGGAGATCGGCGCGATGGTCACCGCGCTCGAGGCCCGTGACGAGGAGACGGAGTTCCACCGCACCACCCCGGATCCCCGCGCCTCGATCGGCCGCTGGAGGAAGGACCTCAGCGACGGCGCGCGGCGCGCTTGCGAGGAGGCGCTGGCCGGACCGCTCCAGACGTTCGGCTATGCGCTCGAGGAGGCGGCGGCTTAGCCATGGTGATCGGAGCGGGCTTCGCGTGGGCGCACCTCCCGAAGACGGGCGGTGACGCCACGCTCGCGATGTTCAGGGTCTTCCCGGACCTGGTCGAGTTCGCCGACCCCGACGATTCGAACGACAAGCACGCCCAGTTCGGGTCCCGCGCCCAGATGATCCGCGGGAAGGTGCTCGCGATGAACTTCCGGCGCCTGCCGTCGTGGGTGCTGAGTCGCGCGCAGCACGTGTCACGGCGCGGTACCTACCCCACCTACGAGCCCCAGCCCATGGGCTCGCCCGACGAGCTGGCCGACAGCGACTTCCCGGACGACCGGCTGCGCCTGTACACGAGCGAGGGGCGCTTCCACCCCGATCACTGGCTCCGGATGGAGTTCCTCGCCGAGGACTTCCTCGATTTCGTCTCCGCCTTCCGTGACGTCACCGAGTCCGAGCGCATGAGGGTCGAAGCGCTCGGGCCGGTCAACATGGCGGAGTACGACCATGAAGTCCCCCACTGGTTCTCGGCCGAGCAGATCCGCCGCATGTACGTGAACAACCCTTCGTGGGCGACCCTCGAGCAGGAGCTCTACGGAGCGCTCTACGAGCCGGCCGGTGCGAGGATGGCGAGCTGATGCCGATCTGGCAAGCACTCGAGCTGATCGAGCCGCCGGAGTCCGAGCAGCACCTGCGTGGATGGTTCATCGAGGTGCCGCGCGGCGGCGAGACCGGCGAGGACTACACCTGGGGCGACCTCTACACGATGGACATCAAGGGCTGGGTGATCGGACGCGAGGCGCGCGCCACGGCGGTCGAGCTGGTCTACCACGACCACGTGATCCGCACCGATCCGGTGCGCGGGACCCGGCCCGACATCGTGCCGGCATTTCCCGGCATCGATCCCGAGACGGGGATGCACTTCCACTCGATGGTCGGCGTCGTGGGTCTGCGGCCGGAGTTCAAGATCGGCGTCCAGGCCGTCCTGGAGAACGGGCTGCGCGTGCCCTTGGGGAGCATCCGAGCGCGTCACGAGCCGCTTCGGACCGGCTACGAGCCCCTCATCCGCCCGATCGTCGTGACCTGCCTGGGACGCAGCGGCACCACGTGGCTGATGCGGATGCTGCGACATCACCCGGAGATCGTGGTCTACGAGAAGCATCCCTACGAGCAGAGCTTCGCCAAGTACTGGATGCACATGCTGCGCGTTCTCTCGCAGCCGGCCGACCCGATCAACTCGTACGAGCCCGAGACGTTCCACAACCGGATCTGGGAGCTCGGCTACAACCCCTTCTACGACACCCAGATCGCCCAGGAGCAGGCTTCACGCGAGTGGTTCGGCCTGGAGTACGTCCAGCGGCTGGGCCGCTTCGCGCAGTCGAACGTCGACGCCTGGTACTCCACGGTCGCGCGGGCGCAAGGGCAGTCGCCGCCGACCTACTTCGCCGAGAAGCACCAGTGGCCCAACTACATCCCCGTGCTGATCTGGGAGCTCTACCCCGACGCGAAGGAGATCTTCCTGGTCCGCGACTTCCGCGACATGGTCTTCTCGATCCTCGCCTTCGACCGCAAGCGCGGCTTCTCCGGCTTCGGCCGGCCCGAGGGTCGCAGCGACGAGGACTACGTGCGAATGGAGTTGCGCGAGATGGCCCTGAACCTCCGCAAGAGCTGGGTGACCCGCAAGCACAAGGCCCATCTCGTCCGCTACGAGGACCTCGTACAGCGCCCGCAAGAGACCGCGAAGGGCATCCTCGAGTATCTCGAGCTGGACTCGGCGCCGCCCCAGATCGAGCGGCTCCTGGCAGCGGGCTCCGCGGACTCCGAGCAGCTGCGGCTCCATCGCACCTCGCAGAAGGCCGAGGAGTCGATCGGGCGCTGGCGCCGTGAGGGCGACGAGCAGTTCCGCGACCTGTGCAACGAGGTCTTCGGCGACATCCTGGGCGACTTCGGGTACACCGAAGCCGGCTACGTGGGTTAGACGGGAGGCCCGTGGCGACGATCCTCGTGGGCGGCTCGGTCGCGCAGCGGCCCGGCAGCGGCGGCCACACCTGGGTCTTCCTGCAGTACCTGCTCGGCTTGCGGCGACTCGGCCACGAGGTCGTGCTGGTGGATCGCCTGGAGCCCGACATGTGCCTCGACGCGGCGGGACGACCGTGCGACGTGGAGGACTCGGAGAACCTCCGCTATCTCGCCGCGGTGATGGAGCGGTTCGGGCTCGGCGAGCGATGGGCGGTCCTGTACGGCGGCGGCCGGCGCTCGCTCGGGATGAGCCGCGCCGCGCTCGAGCGCGCGGCGGACGAGTCCGCGTTGATCCTCAACGTCAACGGCTTCGTCGACGACCCGGAGGTCATGCGCCGCGCAGGGTTGCGCGCGTACCTCGACATAGATCCGGGGTTCGGGCAGATGTGGCGGGCACTCGGCCTTCACGACATGTTTGCCGGGCATGACGCGTTCGTGACCATCGGGGAGCGCATCGGCGCGCCGGACTGCACGGTCCCCACCTGCGGCCTCGACTGGATCACCACGCCTCAGCCGGTGGTGCTGGAGGAGTGGCCGACGACCGGTGCGCCCGCGCAGGGAGCGTTCACGTCGGTCGCGAGCTGGCGTGGGCCGTTCGCGCCGATCGAGTACGAGGGCGTCACCTACGGGCTGCGCGTGCACGAGTTCCGGCGCTTCGCCGAGCTGCCGCGCCGCGTGACGGAGCGGCTCGAGGTCGCGCTCGACATCCACGAGGCCGAGACCCCCGACCTCGAGCTGCTGGCCGCCAACGGGTGGCAGCTCGCCGACCCCGCGCTCGCCGCGTCCGATCCGTGGGCCTATCGGGACTACGTCCGCGACTCGAAGGCGGAGCTGATGATCGCCAAGGGCATGTACGTGACGAGCCGCAGCGGGTGGGTCAGCGATCGCAGCATCTGCTACCTGGCGAGCGGGAGGCCGGTGGCGGCCCAGGAGACCGGCTTCTCGGAGCTCTACCCGGCCGGGGCGGGACTGCTCGCCTTCGAGGACCTCGACGGCGCGGTGACCGCCGTCGAGACGATCGCCGGGGACTACGAACACCACGCCCGGGCGGCGCGCCGGCTGGCTGAAGAGCATTTCGACTCGGACAAGGTCTTGCGACGGCTCCTGCGGGAGCTTGGGATACGCTAGCCGCGAGTGAGCCACGAGCAGATACAGACCGAGAGCCCGGAGGACAAGGATCAGGGCCTGCGCCGCCTCAACTGGGGCTGTGGCGACTGGACGATGCCCGGTTGGATCAACGCGGACATCAAGGAGCAGTCCGGGATCGACATCGTCTCCGACATCCGCGACGGCCTGCCGCTCGACAGCGACAGCATCGACTACGCGGTCGCGATCCACTCGCTGCCGGAGATCCCTTTCACCGAGCTCGTCCCCACCCTCCAGGAGCTGCGGCGGGTCCTGAAGCCCGGTGGCGTGCTGCGGGTGGCGCTGCCAGACCTCGACAAGGGCATCGAGGCATACCACCGCAGGGACAGCGCCTACTTCAAGGTCCCGGACGAGGACGCCGAGAGCGTCGGCGCCAAGTTCGTCACGCAGATGGTCTGGTACGGCTACTCGCGCAGTCTTTTCACGCATGAGTTCATCGAGGAGCAGCTCATAAAGGCGGGCTTCACGAGCGTGCAGCACTGCACCTTCAAGCAGACGGCGAGCACACATCCGGAGATCGTGCGCCTCGACAACCGTGAGCAGGAGAGCCTCTTCGTGGAGGCGGTCAAATAGCGCGGGTCCTGTTCTACCGGGACTTCAAACGCTTCACCGGCGGCGACCTCAAGGTCTGGGACTACTTCAACCACGTGCGCTCGTCGCCGCGCCACACGGCGCTCGTGCGCTTCAGCCCGGACTCCGTGTGGGACGCGACGAACCCGTGGAACGCCGCGAAGGACACCGTCGTCGCCGACGCGGCGGACGACGACTTCGACGTGGTGTTCGTCTCGGGCACGGACTGGCGGCGCTTGATTCCCGAGGAACAGCGCCCGCAGTACGCCAAGCCGGTCATCAACCTGGTGCAGCACGTCAAGCACGCGTGCGAGAACGACACGCTGGGCCGGCACATGCTGCTGCGCCACAAGGCCATCCGGATCTGCGTCAGCGCGGAGGTCGAGCGCGCGATCCTCGCCACGGGCCGCGTACGCGGCCCGGTGTTCACGATCCCCGACGCGATCGACGTGGCCGAGGTGGAGCACCTGGCGGCGGCCGCGTCGCGCGACATCGACGTCCTGGTCGCGGCCAGCAAGCAGCCCGAGCTGGGTGCCGCGATCGCCGCGGCGTTGCGGGACTCCGGCCACACCGTGCACCTGTCGGACACGCGTGTCCCGCGAGCGCAGCTGATCGCCCTGATGGGAAGGGCGCGCGCAGCGGTCCTGCTGCCCAACCCGAAGGAGGGCTTCTACCTTCCGGCCGTGGAGGCGATGGCGGCGGGCACGCTCGTCGTGTGCCCCGACTGCATCGGCAACCGCTCCTACTGCATCGACGGCGAGAACTGCTTCCGGCCCGCGTTCGACCGGTCCGCGATCGTCGCGGCCGCCGAGCGCGCCCTGCGTGACGAGGGCGGGCGCGCCGCGATGATCGCGGCCGCAACCGCGACGGCGCGCGCGCACGACCTCGCCCTCGAGCGGCGTGCGTTCCTCGAGGTCCTCGACCGCGCCGGCGAGCTTTGGGAGGCGGAGTACTAGGCGGCGGGCTTGCGCAGCAGGACGGCGTCCTGCTGGATGTCGAGCGCGCCGCCGGGAGAGAAGTCGACGATCTCGAGCCCGCGCGCGAGCACCTCGCGGATGTAGCGCTCCGGCTGGTATGCGGCGCAGGCGTTGCTGCCGGACTGCCCCGATCCGATCACGACCAGCTCGCCCGCCTCGAAGCCGGGCGCGATCAGCTCGTGCTGGCCGTCGTGGCTTCGCATGTACTCGACCCGGCTGCGACCGTGGAACGTCGGGAGCAGCAGCCCCCCGGGCTTGACCACCCTGGTCAGCTCCTCGATCCAGGGAACGTGCTGGTCGGCGTCGAGATGCGTGAAGATCGAGAGCGAGTAGACGAAGTCGAAGAAGTCGTCCTCGTAGGGCAGCGGGGGGTCGGGCGCGTTCAGGCGATACTCCCCGAACGGTAGGTTCGCGGAGCACCACTCGACGAGGTACGGGTTGTAGTCGCAGCCGTGCAACTCGGCATCCGTGAAGTCCGGCCAGTGACGGATCACGCGGCTGCAGCCGCACCCGAAGTCGAGCATCCGGCCGAGGTCGCGCGGCTGCACGCCGTTGCGCGCGAGCATCTCGGCGATCCACGTCACCGCGTAGCGCCCGTAACGGTGGAACTCCTCGGGCTTGATCCACCCGGCCACCAGCGCGATCATCTCGGGCGGCGGAAGCGGGAGGCCGTCCTCGCCGACCGCGGGCCCGGCTTCCTCGCGCGAGCCGAGGGCGTAGATGCGGCAGGCGTCGTCGTCGGCCTCGATGCGGCGGAATTGCGTGCGCAGGAACCGCTTCAGCTCGGGGTGGCGCTCGAGCCACGGATACACCTCCGCCGGGACGATCAGGTACTCGACGCCGTTGTTCCTGAAGCGCTCGATCCGGGCGCCGACGTGCGCGCTCGTGAGCTCTCCGAACGGGGTGGTCAGGACCACCTTGCCCGCCGGCCTGCCCTCGAGATCCGGCATCTCCCCGTCGTCGTTGACGAGCACCCCGACCCGCGCCCAGTAGGGAAGCGTGAAACGGACTTCCCGGTCCACGGGCGCCATCGTCTCCAAGGATCGCTCCGCCTCCAACTCCCCACAGGCCTTTCCGCGCAGGTGCTTGCCCCTCATACGATACGTCGGCGATCCGATCCGCGCGAGGGCGGTGGCGGCGCCGGTTGCGATAATGCCTTCCGATGCTACGGCGCCACGTCCAGTCTGCATGCCCACCGTCCTAGTCGGCGGCGCCGTAGCCAACAAGCTGCACAACGGCGGTGAGGCGTGGGTGCGGCTGAGCTGGATCCGGGGGCTGCGCAGGCTCGGCCTCGACGTCTGGTTCGTGGAGCAGATCGGCGCCTCGACCTGCGTCGACGAGGCCGGCGAGCCGGTGTCGTTCGCCGAGTCCGAGAACCGCCGCTACTTCGATGCGGTGATGTCCGAGTTCGGCCTCTCCGAGCGATCCGCGCTCCTCTACGAGGACGGCCGCGAGTCGAGCGGCCCGGCGCTCGACGACCTGATCGACGTGGCGGCCCAGGCAGATCTGCTCGTCAACATCAGCGGCCATCTCCAGCTCGAGAAGCTGACCCGCGGCCCACGCCGGCGCGCGTACGTGGACCTCGACCCCGGTTTCAGCCAGTTCTGGCACGCGGACGGCTGGACCGGCCTCGCGGGCCACGACTCGTACTTCACGGTCGGGGAGAACATCGGGACGCCCGGCTGCGACATCCCCACCGGCGGGATCGACTGGCACGCGGTCCCTCCCCCCGTCGTGCTCGACGACTGGCCGGTCGCCGAGGGCGACGAGCTCGGGCGCTTCACGACCGTCGGCTCCTGGCGCGGGGCGTTCGGCGTGATCGTGCGTGACGGCCACACCTACGGGCTCAAGGTGCACGAGTTCCGCAAGATGATCGAGCTGCCGAAGCGCGTGCAGGCGGACTTCGAGATCGCGCTCGACATCTACCCGGGCGACGACCGGGACCGCGCGGCGCTCGAGGCGAACGGCTGGCATCTGGTCAGGCCGGCGGAGACCGTGCGCGGCCCGCACGCGTTCCACGACTACGTCCAGGCCTCGGGAGCGGAGTTCTCGGTCGCGCAGGGGATCTACGTGGACACCAACAGCGGGTGGTTCAGCGACCGCAGCGTCCGCTATCTCGCATCGGGACGACCCGCCCTGCTCCAGGACACCGGCTTCAGCCGCAACTACCCGGTCGGGGAGGGCCTGGTCGCGTTCACGACGCTCGACGAAGCGGCGGCGGGCGCAGAGCGGATCGCATCGGACTACGAGGCCCACCGCGCCGCGGCGCGCGCGCTCGCCGAGGAGCGCTTCGACTCGGACAAGGTGCTTTCCCGGTTCCTCGCCGAGGCGGGGATGGGATCGTGAGCGGCGACGCGAGGCGGATCGTCGTCAGCGGCATGATCGCCGCCGTCCCCTTCCACGGCGGCGCCACGTGGGCGGTGCTCCAGTACCTGCTCGGCTTCCGCGACCTCGGGCACGAGGTGACCTTCGTCGAGCAGATCGACGCCGGCGCGCTCCAGCCGGCAGGATCGCCGGTCGGGGACTCCGTGAACGCCTCCTACATGCGTTCCGTCGCCGAGCGCTTCGGGCTCGACGGCGAGTGGGCGCTGCTCGTCGCGGGGACCGGCGACACGGCCGGCCTGTCATACGACGCGTTGCGCAGCGCCGCCCGCGACGCGGACCTGCTCGTCAACATCTCGGGCATCCTGACCGACGAGACGCTCATGTCACCGGCGCGCACGAAGGTGTACCTCGACCTCGACCCGGCCTTCAACCAGCTCTGGCATGCGCAGGGGATCGACATGCACTTCGCCGGCCACGACCGGTTCGTGACGGTCGGCCAGGCGATCGGGACGCCGGCGTGCACGGTGCCGACGTCGGGCATCGACTGGATCCCGACCCTGCCTCCGGTCGTGCTCGAGCACTGGCCCGTCGCGGAGGGCGGCGAGCACTTCACGACGATCGGCAACTGGCGCGGCTACGGCTCGGTCGAGCACGAGGGCGTCCACTACGGCCAGAAGGCGCATTCGATGCGCGAGCTGCTGGGGATCGCGCGGCGCACGGATGCCTCCCTGCAACTGGCGCTCGACATCCATCCCGGCGAGACGCCGGACATCGAGGCGCTCGACCGCAACGGCTGGCAGATCGTCGACCCGTCGAAGGTGACCGCGGACCCCGATGCCTACCGCGCCTTCATCGCGGGGTCGCTCGGCGAGCTCGGGATCGCGAAGAGCGGCTACGTGCTGTCGCGCTGCGCCTGGTTCAGCGACCGCAGCGCGTGTTACCTCGCCTCCGGAAAGCCGGTGTTGGCACAGGACACCGGCTTCGGGGACTTCCTGCCGACCGGCGCGGGCCTGCTCTCGTTCGCGACCGAGGATGACGCCGTCGCCGGGCTCGAGGAGATCCGTGCCCGCTACGCGGCCCACGCCCGCGCGGCGCGAGGCATCGCCGAAGAGCACCTGGACTCGCGCGCCGTGCTGCCGAGACTCCTTCGTCGCGTGGGCGAAGGACCGGCGTGAGCGTGGCGGAGGCAGCCGAGCTGCGCACCGCGCTCGAGGCCGCGCTGAGCGAGCACGGCGGAGCGCCGGTGAGCGTCACGCGCCTGGAGCGCCGTCCCCACGAATACCGCACGAGCTTCGCGCTCGAGGAGCTGGAGGTGACGCTCGGCGACGGGGTGGTGCTCGACGTGATGTTCAAGGACCTCTCGCGCGCCTGCCTCAGCGAGGGCGCGCTGCGCGCCAAGCCCGAGTTCCTCCACGACCCGCTGCGCGAGATCGAGGTCTACCGCGACCTGCTGGACGGCGCGGGGCTCGGCACCCCGGCATATCACGGATCGTCGGTGGACCCGGCCGGCGACCGCTACTGGCTGTTCATCGAGAACGTCTCGGGGCCGGTGCTCTGGCAGGTCGGCGAGTTCGCCGTCTACGAGGAGGCAGCGCGCTGGCTGGCAAAGATGCACGCGACGCTCGCGCCGGCGACGCCTCCGCGGTCCCTGCTGCGTTACGACGCGGGCCTCTACGGCGCCTGGATCGACCGCGCGCGCGAGTTCGCCGAACGCCGCTCGACGCCGTGGGACGACGCGACGCGCTCCGCCGTGATCGGCCTCGCAGGCCGCTACGAGCCTGTCGTCGAGCGCCTCACCGCGCTGCCGGTCACGGTCATCCACGGCGAGTTCTATCCGTCGAACGTGATCGTCCAGCCGCAAACCGCCGGCGTGCGGATCGCACCGGTCGACTGGGAGATCGCCGCCGTCGGACCCGGCCTGGTCGACCTGGCCGCGCTCACGATCGGGAGATGGACGCCCGGCGAGCGCGAGGCGCTGGCGCGCGCGTACCGGCAGGCCGCCGAAGCCGGCCCCGGCGGCGAAGCCCTGCCCGCCGACTTCGACGCGGCGCTCGAATTCTGCCGGCTGCACCTGGCGGTGCAGTGGCTCGGATGGGATCCCGGGTGGGAGCCCCCTGACGATCACCGGCACGACTGGCTCGCCGAGGCTGTCGCCTCGGCGGAGCGGCTAGGCCTCTGAGTAGGGTTCGCGCGCCATGACAGCTCAAACAGATCGCAGCCTGATCGTCAACGCCGACGACTTCGGTCTCACGCCCGGGGTGAACGCGGGGATCGCCCGCGCGCACGAGCAGGGAATCCTGACCAGCGCCAGCCTGATGGTCCGCCCCGCGTCGGCGGCCGACGCCGTGCGCTATGCCGAGCGCGACGGCGACCTCGCGCTGGGCCTGCACGCGGACCTCGGTGAATGGGAGTACCGCGAAGGCCGTTGGGTGCAGATCTACGAGGTCGTGGACACCGCCGACCTGGATGCGATCGAGCGAGAGGTGCGGGCGCAACTCGAGCGCTTCCGAGAGCTGGTGGGCCGCGACCCTACGCACATCGACTCGCACCAGCATTTCCACAACTATGAGTCGAATCCGATCTTCAGGCGCATCGCCGGTGACCTCGGTGTGCCGCTGCGCGGTCACACCGCGGGGATCCATTACCGCAACTTCTACGCGCGCACCCGCAAGGGCGGCCCACTCGGGAACAACTTCTCGGCGGACCATTTGATCGACATCATCGCCGCCCTCCCCGCCGGGGTGACGGAGCTCGGGTGTCATCCCGGCCTCGGCCAGGACACGGGATCGATCTACGAGACCGAGCGCGAGCTGGAGGTCGAGATCCTCTGCGACCAGCGGGTGCGTGAGGCGCTCGCGCGCGAGCGCGTGCAGCTCGTTTCCTTCGCGGACATCGCCTCAGAGCGGTCCGAGTAGCGGTAGGGTTCCGGCTCTCATGGAACACGCCGGCTTCACTCTCTGGCTCACGGGCCTGCCGAGATCGGGCAAGAGCACGGTCGCGGGCATCGTCGCGGGTCGCCTGCGCTCGCTCGGGATCGAGCGGATCGAGGTCCTCGACGGGGACATCGTGCGCGAGGGGCTGTGCAAGGACCTCGGGTTCTCACGCGAGGACCGCACGGAGAACATCCGGCGCATCGCATTGGTCAGCAAGCTGTTGACCCGCAACGGCGTGGCGGTCATCGTTGCCGCGATCTCCCCCTATCGCGAGGACCGCGAGCTCGCCCGCGAGGAGATCCAGTCGTTCATCGAGGTCTGGTGCCACGCTTCCGCCGACGACTGCGCCGCGCGGGACTACAAGGGCCTCTACGAGAAGGCACGCCGCGGCGAGATCACGAACCTCACCGGCGTGAACGATCCCTACGAGGAGCCCGAGGACGCCGACCTCGTCCTCGACACGGTCAACGAGCCGCCCGAGGAGAGCGCTGAGCGGGTGATGGCCCTGCTGCGCGAGCGCGGCTTCCTGTCCGACTAGAAAGCCGAGCTACCGGCGCGGCCCGACCAGGGTGACGCTCGACTTGCCCGCGACGGCGTCCGCGATCTTCAGCGTCGCCTTGGTGCGCATGCGCTTGGCCTTGCGGACCTTCTTGACCTCGCTGCTCGAGAACTTCACCTTCACGCGCGCGGACTTGCCGCCGGAGATCTTGAAGTTCCCCGCACCGGTGACGCCCTTGCCCCGCAGGGTCACGCGACCGCCGCAGCGCTTCTTGCGCTTGCAGGTGACCTTCACCTTGGCGACGCCCTTCTTCGAGAGCCTCACCGACTGGCTCGACAGGGAAGCAGCACGCAGGTCCGACTCCTCGCAGCCCCTGATCTCGAGCCGCGGTCGCGTCGTGGCCTGCTTGCCGCTGTGCGAGGTGAAGGTCGCGTCGAAGCGCCGGTCGGAGTCAGTCGCCTGGCAGAGGTCCTCGAAGTTGTTGAGGATGCCGCTGCGGGCCGCCGTTCAGGTTCAGCTCGAAGTAGGACTGCGGCAGGTCGGGCACGCTTTCGAACGTGTTGATGATCCGCCGTCCCTGCAGGAAGCTGTTGCGGGCCTTCAGCAGCACCTCGAGGCCGGTCGGCCCGCGCAGGTATACGTACACCTTGGGCAGCACGTTCCCGATCTCCTGGACGATGTGCACCGGTCCTGCGATCGGATACGGCAGCAGCGGCGAGAACGCGCGCGCGGTGCCGACCTTCGACTTCGGCGGGCAGGTGTCCGTCGCGGCCTGCGCGTCGTTGCAGAGGGCCCCCGGCTCGTTGAAGAAGGGCACGTTCGGCCGCAGGATCAGCGGCAGCACGACGCGCGCGTTGGTGATGTCCGCCTCGCCGGCCTCCTGCGTGACCAGCGCCTGGAACGGCGGGTGGTCGAACTGGTCGGTTCTGCCGGGCGCGCCGGCGATCAGCCGGATGTCGGGGCCGAACGGCAGGTCGCCGCACTGCGTCGCGTCGAGCGCGATGTTCGAGGACGACTGCTCGCCGCCCTCGCCGAAGAAGGTCGCCGTCAGGGTGCGTGGCTCGCAGCCGGTCGGGTTCAGGAAGAAGCCCGGCGCGGTCGACCAGGATCTCCACGCGCCTGATCGGCAGCGGCACGCCCTCGAGCATCGTCGGGATCTTCGAGACCATCTGGACCTCGAGGCCGTTGTCGGACTCGCGCAGGAAGATGCGGTTCATGAGCACGACCTGGCCGAGGTCGATCGGGCCGACCTTGGCGGGCACGCGCACCGCGATCGACGCCGCGTCGCCGGGCTGGATCGCCTCGGAGAGGTAGAGCTCACCGGGCACGGTCAGCAGGCTGTTGCCGTTGCCGACCGTGTTGCGGATCGTCCCGATACGTGTCGACTCCGGACACGTGCCGGCCTGCGCCTGCGCGAGCGGGCACTGCGGCGCCGCCGCAAGGCTGCCGGTCGCGCCGGCGGGCAGCGACAGGTTCAGACCCGTGAGGTTGGCGTCGCCGTCGGGGCGCGAGAACACGATCCGCGACACGGAGTTCGCGCCGGCGGTCTTCGGAATGCCCTCGGCGACCTCGACGACCGGGTTGAAGGGCCGCGTCGCCGGACAGCCGGTGTTCTCGACCGTGGGGGTCCTGACGATCGACTTGTTCGCATAGGCGGTCAGCTTCGCCTCGCCCGAGGAGGTCCCGCACGTGTTCGTGCTCGTGAGAATCGCGCGCTCGCCGCCGCGCAGGCTCACGTTGAGTTGCGTGAACGGCACCTCAGGCTGGGTCGTGAAGAAGTTCCTGACCTGGCCGCTTTCGGACACGACCACCTTGCCTGCGAGCTTGACGCGCAGCCCCGCACCCTCGATCAGCAGGAAGAGGTTCCAGGGGCTCGCCTCCGTCGGACGCCCCGGGCCGGTGACCGGCCCGAAGAAGGCCTTGCCGCTGAGCGCGCCTTCGAGCGCGGGGCTCGTGACCGAGACGGTGCCGATCTGCGACCCCTCCGGGCACTTGGCCGGACCCCTCGTCGTCTGCTTGAGCGTCGTGGGGTCGACCCCGTACTGCTCGAACGAGCACGCCTGGAGGCCGTAGCCACCGCCCGCGTTCAGCGCCAGTCCCTCGGGCAACGTGAGGTCGACGTCCTTGACCGCACCCTGCCAGATGTCCGCGTCCGCGAACTGGGGGTACTCGAGCGTGACGTCGTTCTGAACCGGAGTGCCTGCCGGTTGCGTAGTGGGGGCGACCTTCACGTCGAGGTCGAACGGCACGTCGTTGCACCCCGTCGGCGTGAAGGTGCTCGTCGCGGTGTCGACCACCGCGTTCGGGGCCCAGGACCGCGCCTCGAGCGTGGCCGTCGCCGGCTTGCACGAGGTCGGGTTGCGGAAGAACGGCCGCGTCGGCGGCAGCGGCGTCACGGTGCCCGGGTCCTGCGGGTCGGCGGCCTTGCAGGGCACCTGTGCACACAGGATCGTCTCGATCTGGGTGATCAGGGCCTGCGGCCCGCCGAGGTTCTTCGGGATGTCGATCAGCGCCGAGTCGATCCCGTAGTCGCCCGTCGTGCGCAGGTCGATCTTGATCGGGAACGGGCCCGCCGGTTCCGACGGGAACTGTCTGGTGCCGAGTCGCGCCGGCTCGAGTCCGAGCGTCGCGACGTTGAACACCGGCGTCTCGATGCGGGTCGGCGGCGTGAAGTTGCTGGCGCCGTCGATCACGGTCTCGGTCACCGACCAGCCGAGGATCGAGCGGTCCGAGCAGGAGGACGCGATGAAGAGGTGCGTCGGGCAGGCGAGCGTGGCGCCCGGGTTGCCGAGGAAGCCCGGCGGCAGGCGCAGCTTGAAGTCCGCGATCTTGCCCTTCGACTGCTGCCCGGTGCAGCCGTAGAAGTTGTTGCTCGCGGCGATCTGCGCGTGCCCGTTGGGCGCATCCGCGGTCACCGGCGCGAACGCGTCGTCGGAGTCCGGCGGCCGGGTCTGGTTCACGAGCCGGAAGCGAACCGGGTCGAGCGCCCCGCCCGTCCCGCTGATCGGTTGCGCGGTCCAGACACCGTTCACCCCGCCCGGCGTGCGCACGCCGCGCATCTTCACGAACGTGAACGGATTGACCACCTGGTGAGCGCTCTTGGTCGTGACGATGAACTTGCCGAGGGTCGGTTGCGGGTCGACCACGACGTTGTCCACCGCGAGGCCTGGTCCGCAGAAGCGGAAGAAGAGGCTGACGTCGGGGTTGCCTCCGGCCTGCGTGGGCGGGTACGAGTGCGGGGTGTCGACGGGCTTCATCACGAACTCCGTGATCTCGAGGTTCGTGTCGAGCACCTGCGCGCGCGCAACCGCGCCCCACATCGCGCCGACGAGCATCGCGCTCAACAGCGCGACCGTGATCAGACGCGTCCTCATCTCCTAGCCCTCATTTCCCCGACGCCCTCAGGGTCAGTTTCGTCCTGTTGATGCGCATCGCGGCGTTGGCGGCATCGCGGCGGACCGAGAGGATCGCCTGGGCGCTGAGCCGCTTCTTGCGCTTGATCACGCTGCGGCCGCTCTTCGAGATCTTCATCTTCACGGTGAGCGTCCCGATCTTGCCGGAGAAAGACTTCTTGCCGAGGTTGATCCGCTTGGCCTTGCCCTTCCCCGTCTTCACGCGCGACGCGCTCAGCAGGCGCACGGTGCCCTTCGCGGCGAACGCGCAGGTCATGCGAATCGAGGCCTGGCCGTTCTTGGAGACCTTCACGGTCCGTGACGTCGGGACGCAGATGCCGGCCTGCCTGACCCCTGCGGCCTCGCAGCCCTCTCCCACCACGTCCACGGGGTCGGCGACGACCTCGTCGGTACCGCCGCCGCAGGCCGCCGCTCCGGTGGCGCCGTCCGCGATATCGATCACGTCGTCGCCCGAACCGGTCCGAACGCTCTCCACGTCGGTGCGCACCAAGTCGTTCTCACCCTTCTCTCCGTCGTCCGGGTCGCCGAGCGTGTCGACCTTCACGTCACCGCTGCGGCTCGCGTACGAGACGACGTCGACGCCGTCGCCGCCGGACATGCTGTCCGCCCCCGTTCCGCCGTCGAGCACGTCGACGCCGGTGAAGCCGCGCAGCGTGTCGTCCCCTGCCGTCCCGTTCAGGGTGTCGTTGCCCTCCGCGCCGTCGAGCGCGTCGTTGCCGACGTCGCCGTTCAGGACGTCGTCCCCGGTGTGGCCGGCCAGGAAGTCGTCGCCCTCGGCGCCCGAGATGCGATCGTTGCCGCCACCGCCGTTGATGTAGTTGCCCGTGCCGTTGCCGGCCAGCACGTCGTCGAAGCTCGACCCGCTGATGTTCTCCACGTCGCCGGCGACGTCGTCGTTCTCGTCGGCCATCCCGTCACCGCCGCCGATCGCGAGGTTGACGTTGACCGGGCCGGGGTGCCCGCCGTACGCCGCGACGTCGACCCCGGGGCCGCCGATCAGCTGGTCGGAGCCGAGGCCGCCGTGGAGGGAGTCGTTGCCGCCGCCGCCCTGAATCACCCCGTTGCCGTCGTTGGCGCTCAGTGAGTCGTCGTCGAGGCCCCCGATCAGGCTCTCGACCGTGCCCGTCACGTTGTCGCCGTCGGATGAACGGCCGTCGTTGGCGATCCCGTCGATCGTCACGCTCACCGGCGTCGTCGCGTCGGAGAAGTCGCCCGTGTCGGTGCCGTCGCCACCGTCATAGGTGTCGCTGCCGAAGCCGCCGAACATCAGGTCGTCGCCGGCGCCGCCGTCCATCGCGTCGTTGCCGTCCCCGCCCTCGAGCGAGTCGTTGCCGCCCTCGCCGCCGAGGTCGTCGTCGCCGCCGTGACCCTGGAGGAGGTCGTCGCCGGGCCCGCCGAGCAGCACGTTGTCGCTACCGTCGCCCTTCAACACGTCGTTGCCGTCGCCGCCGATCAGGTCCTCGATGTCGCCCAGGATCTGGTCGGTCTGGTTGCTGCGCGTGTTCTCGTCGAACGCGGACCCGTCGTTGGCGGAGCCGTCGAGCGATGCCTCAACGGCGTCCGCGCGCCCCTCGTAGGAGACCGCGTCGAAGCCCGCGCCGCCCTGGTAGGTGTCGGGGCCGAAGCCCCCGTCGAGCAGGTCGTTGCCGCCGCCGCCGTCGAGGACGTTCGCGCCCTGCGGCTCCACCCGCGGCCCTTGTCCGTAAAGCGCGTCCGGATCGTTACCGTAGATCTCGTCGTCGAAGGGACTGCCCACGACGTTCTCGATGTCCTCGCCGACGCAGTCATTCTCGCCGGGCACGCCGTCGTCGGCCGTGCAGTCGCGAGCGGGATACGCGTGACAGGAGCCGGCCGGATCCGGGTCGGTCTCGGTGCACGGCTGGCCGTTCGTGACACCCTGGTTCTTGATGGTCGGCCGGCAGTCTTGACGCGCCCCGTTCGAAACGGTCGGTGAGGTTGCCGTGATGTCGGGGTCGGTCGGAAGGATGCCGTCGAGGGTCACCGTTACCGCCTGCGACTTGTCCGAGTACACGACCGTGTCGTTGCCGAGGCCTCCGCAGATCACGTCCGGTGCGTTGCCGGGCCCGCCGTTGAGCGTTTCGGAGTAGAGCCCGCCGATGATCTCGTCGCCCGCCAGTCCGCCGATCACGCCTTCGATGGCGTTGATGCCGTCGAAGGTCCCGTCGTCGTCGCGCGCAAGGTTGCGCCCCGGACGGAGGTCCGTCTCGATGCGACCCGCGCGGTCCGCGTAGGTGACGGTGTCGAAGCCCGGGTTGACGCCCGTCGCCGATCCGCCATCCAGCTCGTCGGCACACCGGAACGGCGGAAGGTCCTGACACGTCGCGAAGTCGATGCCTCCGCTGCCGCTGTTGAGGATGTCATCCCCGTCACGACCGTCGATGATGTCCGGTCCGGAGCCCCCGTTGATCCGGTCGATCCCCGAGCTGCCGAGCAGCGTGTCCCCACCGTCGCCGCCGTTGATGACAGTCGCCGTGACGGCGGCCGCCGGACAGGTCGCATCCACGCCCAACTGTGTGCATCCGGGCCCAGCCGTGACGCCGGCGATCGTGTCGGAGATCGTGTAGGTCCCGGCGTTGAGCGTGACCGAGATCTCGTTGACGGCGTCTGGGACGGTGTCGTCCCCGGTGACAACCACTTGGGTGCCGCTGATCGAGGCAATCGTGGCGGCCCCGGCGGTGGCGGGCAGCGCGACCATCACGATGAGTGCCGCGCAAAATGCGATCCGAAGCGCCATCGCGCGCCGGCTCAGGCCCACGAGTACCTCAACAAAATCTCACTCTCCCAAGAAACCTCTCCCGCGCCCCTTGCGGAGCGCCCTGCTCAAACATACCCAATTGGAGGACTTTCATGTCAGGCCCCGACGATCCTTCTAGAACATTCGTCCAATTCGGTACGCACACGACTATAGAACCTCGTTTCGGGACCTGCGCAACTAATTCTTCCGGTGCAATCCCGGTCGCCCCCCGCGAGCCGAGCTGGTTCTCCTCCACGATCGGCGATGTCCATGGAGGCCCAGGTCCCGTCCAGCGCCGACGCGATCTCAAGATAGACGAGAGGGAAAGCGACTGCGCCGGTTGGATGTGGATCTGGGTGGCGGAGTGCGAGGCCCTCACGAGGCCGTGGCGACCGGTGTCGGACGACCTGTCGAACGGGTTCGCCGAGGGTCACGGCAGCGAACGGCAACCAACCTTTTTGTGCCTGCAAAACGGGCCTTAGCTAAGGTGGATTCCGGGCTCGCTGGAGGCCCGGAATTTAGCAACCAGAGCCAAGTATCTGTGCTAGAGTCGGCCTCGGTTCGCCCCTAGGTTGACAGCGTTAGGGCGAGCCGGTAAGTGCAACCTACGAGCAGGGAAGCTCGAACCAACCCCAGAAGGGGAGGGAGGCGTTATATGACCATCAGGAAAAGGATGGTGTTGCCACTGGCGCTCGCCCTTGGTGCAGCGGGAATCATGGTGATGGCCTCGATGGCCAGCGCCACGCACCCGCGGCCCAAGGGAGCAACGCCACTGCGCGTATCGCTCGTGCCCGCGTTCAACGCATGCGCGGCTCCGAACCGGACCCACGGGCCGCCGCTGGCGTTCCCGTCGTGTAACCCGCCGGTTCAGTCGTCCAGTGCCGTGACGATCGGCTCGCCCGACTTCAACGGTGCCGCGGCGAATGCCGAAGGGTTCGTGTCGCTGGCCGTCAAGGTCGGTATCCCGGGTCCGCCCGAGGACTCCGACGTGAACATCAAGGCGTCCATGGCAGACGTGCGCTGCAAGGCCGGCACGACCGCATGTGGTGCAGCTAACGCTGCCGACGGTGCGGACTACACCGGTGAGGTGCAGGGCAACGCGACGATCCGGATCACGGACCACTGGAACGCGGTCGCCGCGGGCGGTGGGCCTGACCCGGCCACGGTCCTCGACATCCCGTTCCCCGTTGCCGCGACGTGCGCTGCAACGGCCAGCACTGCGATCGGTGGCCTCTGCACGGCGACCACGTCGGCAAACGCCACGGTTCCGGGAGCAGTGAAGGACGGCAAGCGTGCAATCGTCGAGGTCGGCCAGATCACCATCACCGATGGTGGTCCTGACGGCGTCAACGGCACCGCGCCGAACACCCTCTTCGAGGTCCAGGGAATCTTCATTCCTTAGCCACGAAGAGTTCACGTACTCGCTTGGCGAGTACGACTGGCGAAGGCCGGGAGTGGGGCCACCGCTCCCGGCCTTTCGCTATTTTTGGGCCGCCTTTTGATCCGCGTCCACCCAACATTCGTAGGAGTCACCTGAGATGAAGCTGCTTGACCGGAGTCGGGCCCCGCGCCGGGCATTGATCCTCGCGCTGGCGTTGGGCGCTGTCGTCGCGGCGGGATGCGGCGAAGACAACAAGGACAGCAGCGGCAGGTTCAAGGTGTCGGGCAAGGTCGACCACTTCGCCGGGCCCACGCCGCTGGTCGCCCGCCTCAGCGCGTCGTCGAGGAATGCGGACGGCGACGTCATCTACCGCTGGCGCTTCGACGACGGGACGGCGAGCAGCAAGCCCGACGTCACGCACACCTTCTCGCGGCCGGGCTATTACCAGGTGATCCTCGACGCCCGCGACGAGAGCGGCAGCAACGACCGCCAAACCTTCCTGTTCGGCGCATGGCCACCCAGGCAGTGGTCGCAGGCCCAACGCGCTCCCCTCACGAAGACGGGTGCGCTACAGGCGCAGAAGGTGCAGCAGGCGCGCACCGACAAGCGCCACAAGGAGCTTCGCGACGAACTCCGCCGCCGGGCGCGCGAGCAGATCCAAGGCTAGCCGGCGACTTAGTTCTGCTGCTGGAGCGAAGCGTCCAGCACACCGGCCTGCTGGCGGCCGTCCTTGCCACACTTGCGAAGTGCCTTGCTCTGCTCCTGCATGAGCTGCTCGAGCGTGTACTTCTTCTTCTCGACGGAGATCTCGATGGTCGCATCAGGGTTCTCGCGGTAGAGCCGCGAGAGGTCGCGGACCGCCGTGAGCATCGTCTCGAAGCTGCGGTCGAAGAGATCGCTCGGCGCGGACTGGTACACCGAACAGAAGTCCCCGATGTCACCCCGGGCCTGGATCACGGCGAGCTTCTCGCTGCTCGAGAGCCCACCGCCGCCGCCGCCGTTGTCGTCGCCGCAGCCCGCCACGAGCAGGGCGCCGGCCACAGCCGCGGTGATGATCCATGTCCTTCTGGGCCTCATGCGGTCGGTAACTGTATAGATGTTTCGCCCACTTGCGCCGGTCGGCCTCGCCGTGCAAGGAGGACCGCGCCGGGCCGGTGCTAAGGTCGCCGCGGTGAGCTCGGGAAATCAGGCGCGGCTGATTCCGGCGTGCGCTTGAAGCGCAAGCGGATCCTCTACGTCTTCGCGCGCGAGTCGAGCTTCGTCGCGATCGACCGCGCGCTGCTGGGCGAGCGCTGGAACGTCGCCGAATGGCGCCAGCAGGGGCCGGTGGTGAACGTCTTCAGGCTGGTGCGGGAGGTCGCGCGCAGCGATCTCGTGTTCGGGTGGTTCGCGTCGTGGCACACCTTCCTGCCTGTGCTGGTCGCGCGCGCGATGCGCAGGCCGTCGGTGATCGTGATCGGCGGCTACGACACCGCGTGCATGCCCGAGATCGGATACGGGCTCCAGCAGCGAGGTGCGCTGCGCGCGATCAGCCGCTGGGTGATGCGCCACGCGACTCGGCTCGTCACCAACTCGAAGTACAGCCGCGCGGAGGCGGAGCGCAACGTCGGCCTCGATCCGGCCCGGGTGACGCTCGTCTATCACGGGGTGCCCGACCCGTTCGGCGAGCTCCCGGCCACGGAGCGTGAGCGACTCGCGCTCACGGTCGGGATCGTGGAGCGGCGCAACCTCGAGCGAAAGGGCCTGCGTTCGTTCGTACAGGCGGCGGCGAGCCTCCCGGACGTCACGTTCCTCCTCGCGGGGCGCTGGGACGACGACTCCGCCGACGCGCTGCGCGACCTCGCGACCCCCAACGTGACGCTCACCGGGTGGGTCGAGCAGGAGGTGCTGAACGAGCAGATGCGGCGGGCCTCCGTCTATGTGCAGGCCTCGGCGCATGAGGGCTTCGGCCTCTCGGTGGCGGAGGCGATGCTGGCCGGCTGCATCCCTGTGGCGACGCGCGCGGGCGCGCTCCCGGAGGTCGTCGGCGACACCGGCGTGCTGGTCGACGACGCGGATCCGGCGCGCCTCGCGGGCGCGATCGCCGAGGCGCTCGCGATGGACGCCGGCGCCCGCCGGCACGCGCGCGAGCGCATCCTCGAGAACTTCGGCCTCGACGTGCGTCGCGCGGGGCTGTATCGCGTGGTCGCGGAGGAGCTCGGCGAATCGTGAGCGGGGCCGCCGTCAACCTCTTCAGCGACACGCAGACGCAGCCCACGCCCGCGATGCGCCGCGCGATGGCGAACGCGGAGGTGGCCGACGAGCAGCGGCTCGAGGATCCGACCGTCAACGCCCTCCAGGAGCGCGTCGCCGAGCTGCTCGGCAAGGAAGCGGCGCTCTTCCTGCCGTCGGGGACCATGTGCAACGCGATCGCGTTTCGCCTCCACGTGCGGCCCGGCGGCGACGAGGTGATCCTGGACCGGAGCTCCCATCCCGTGCAGTACGAGGCGGGCGGTCCCGCCGCGCTCTCGGGGGCGATGCTCCGTGTCCTCGACGGGGACGGAGGCGTCTTCACGGCGGCACAGGTGGAGGAGGCCGTGCGGCCGGCGGGCGACCGCTACGGACCACGTTCCCGCCTCGTGTCGATCGAGCAGACCACGAACATCGGAGGCGGCCGGGTGTGGCCGCTCGAAGCGGTGCGTGCGGTGCTCGACGTCGCGGCCCGGCACGACCTGCGCACCCACCTCGACGGCGCCCGGCTGATGAACGCCGTGGTCGCGAGCGGCACCGCCGCGGCCGACTTCGCGCGCGACTTCGACACCGCCTGGATCGACTTCACGAAGGGTCTCGGCGCGCCCGTCGGCGCTGCGCTGGCCGGCTCGCGCGAGCTGATCGGCGAAGCGTGGCGCTACAAGCAGATGCTCGGCGGGGCGATGCGCCAGGCCGGGATCATCGCCGCGGCGGGGCTGCACGCGCTCGATCACCATGTCGAGCGGCTCGCCGACGACCACGCGAACGCCCGGCGACTGGCCGAGGGCCTCGCGGAGCTCCCCGGTGTCGAGATCGACACGGGCCGCGTCGAGACGAACATCGTGGTGTTCGGGGTCCCGGACGCGTACGCGCTGTGCGGCGCGCTCTACGAACGGGGGGTTCAGGTCACCCCCATCGGCCCGCGGCGTCTGCGCGCGGTCACCCACCTCGACGTCGACTCGGCCGACATCGAGCGCGCGCTCGGCGTGTTCGGTCAGCTGCTCGAAGGATCCGGCGGATAGTCGCGCAGCGCCCGGCGCACGAGTTGCGCGGCGAAGAACAGCACCAGGCAGCGCGAACCCGACCTCGAGCGCACGCTCGGAGACGTTGTTGGCGACCACCGTCCCCACGACCACGCCGAGCGGCGAAAGCACGCCGATCACGAGCGCGTCCCCCAGGCGCACGTTCCCGTAGCCCATGCTGGCGCCAGGTGCCCACGATCGCGACCAGGATGATGGCGACCAGCGACGTCGCCTCGGCCTCGAGCTGGGACTGGCCGAGGAAGATCGCCAGCGCCGGGACGAACAGGATGCCGCCGCCGACGCCGACGAGGCCTCCGATCGCGCCGGCGACGAAGCCGAGCAGGACGGCGGCGAGCTCGCTCAACCGATCAGCAGCTCGATCGCGACGACCACCAGGATGGCGGCGAACAGCAGGGACACCGTACGTCCCGAGAGGCGCTGCTGGAGGGCCGTGCCCGCGATCACGCCTGCGACCGCGGGTATGCCGACGAGGAACCCCTTGCCGACGTCGACGTTGCCGTACATCCCGTGCGCGATCGCGGCGAACAACGCGATCACCACGATCGCCGCCAGCGAGGTGCCGGTCGCGAGGTGCTCGCTCGTAGCCGAACCAGAGGATCAGCAGCGGCACGATCACGGTGCCGCCGCCGACGCCGAACAGCCCGCTGAACGTGCCGGCCGCCGTCGCGATCCCCGCCAGCTTCAACACGCGTGGCCCGGACATGGTCGGGGATACTAGAGCGGCATGACGCCGCTCCCCCGCACGGCTCCACCGGAGCGCCTGCTCGCCGCACTGCGCGCAGCGCCCGCGGGAGTCCGCGATCCTGTGCGACATCGACGGCACCCTTGCCCCGATCGTCGCGCGCCCCGACGACGCCGCCGTCCCGCGCCGCGCGCGGGAGGCCCTGGACGCGCTGGCCGGCCGCTACGGGCTGGTCGCGTGCGTGTCCGGGAGACGCGCCGCCGAGGCGCGCCGGATCGTCGGGCTCGAATCGCTGTCCTACTTCGGCAACCATGGCCTCGAGCGGTTGGCGCCGGGCGCCCGCGAGCCGCAGCTCGACCCCGCGATCCGCCCGCTCGCCGAGCGCGTGCGGCGCTTTGCCGACGAGCACTCGACCGCCGAGCTCGAGCGCCTCGGCGTCAGGTTCGAGGACAAGGACGCGATCCGCGCGTTCCACTTCCGCGGAGCGCCCGACGAGGAGGCGGCCCGCGGGGCGCTGGAAGGGATCGCCGAGGCCGCGACCCGGCAGGGCCTTCATCCCCACTGGGGACGGAAGGTCCTGGAGATCCGGCCCACCGGCGAAATCGACAAGGGGACGGCGGTCGCCGCCGCCGTGGTGGAGCGCGGGATCGCGCTCGCGCTGTTCGGCGGCGACGACGCGACCGACCTCGACGCGTTCCGCCGGCTGCGCGAGCTCACCGAGAGCGGCACGCTCGAGGCGGCGGTCTGCGTGGGGGTCGCCTCGACGGAGGGCCCGCCGGCGATCGTCGAGCATGCGGACGTGGTCGTCGAGGGCACCGAGGGGTTCACCGCGCTGCTCGAGTCGCTGGTCCCCGAGCACGAGCGTTCGCCCGGTTGAGGTACACGGACTTCCTCAAGTCCACGGTCCTGCTCGCGGCGGCCGAGGGGACCGCGCTCGCCGCGGTGACCATTGCCGTCGCGGGAGCGCAGGACGAGACCACGACGATCGTCTTCGCCGTCGCGTGGTGGCTGATCGCCGCCCTGATCGGCGGATGGCTCGGGCGCCGGACCGAGACGACGACCGCGATCGGGCGTCTGCTGGCGGGCGCGCGCATGTCGAACACGCTCCCCGAGGTCCGTCCCGGCGCAACGCTCCTGAACCGGCTTTGGCTGCTCGCGCTGTCCGCCCTGCTGGCGGCCGGCCTTGCCTGGTTGTTCCCGCAGTTCGCCGCCGTCGTCGCCGGGGGAGCGATCCTCGTCGCGCTCGCCTGGCGCAAGCAGGAGCGCGCCGTCACGGCGATCGAGGAGCGCGACGGCGTGCGCTTCTACGTGCTGCCCTCGTCTCCGTTCGGTGCGATCGAGCTTGTCCGCACGCCCGGCCTGCGGCGCCTCGACTCCGTCAACGGCTCACACGCGTGAGGAGCGCTTGGCGCCCGTGCCCGAGCGCTTCCTGAGCTTGTCGAGCTGGCGCCACGTGCGGGTGTTGGCGACGTTCTCCTTCGTGAGCCAGGCCCGGCGCGCGGTCGCGATCCCGTAGCGGATCACCCCGAGCGTGCGCGTGCTGTGCGCGTCGGAGTCGATCACGATCAGCACCCCGGCCTCGGCCGCGAGACGCGCGTTCAGGTCGTTCAGGTCGCGCCGGTCCGGATTCGCGTTGATCTCGAGGAAGGTGCCGGTCTCGGCGGCGCGCTCGACCAGGCGCTCGACGTTCACCGCGTATGGCTCGCGTTGCAGGATCTTGCGACCGGTGGGGTGGCCGATCACGTCGACCAGCGGGTGGTCCATCGCGGCCATCATGCGCTCCGTCATCTTCTCCTCGCCCATGCGAAACGACGTGTGCACCGAGGCGACGACCCAGTCCAGCTCCTCGAGCACCTCGTCCGCGTAGTCGAGCGTGCCGTCGAGGTTGATGTTCACCTCCGAGCCCGCGAGCAGCCGGAACCCGTCCAGCTGCTCGTTCAGCTCGCGCACGCGCTCGACCTGCCGCAGCAGCTCGTCGGCCTGCACGTCGTTGCCGAAGCCGTGCGTGGCGGAGTGGTCGGTCACGGCGAGGTACTTGTACCCGCGTGCCTGCGCCGCCCTGGCCATGTCCGCGAGCGAGCTGCGCCCGTCCGACAGGGTCGTGTGCGTGTGCAGGTCCCCCTTCAGGTCGGCGAGGTCGACCAGGTCGGGCAGGTTGCCTTCGAGCGCCGCCCGCAGCTCGCCGCGGCCCTCGCGCAGCTCCGGCTCGATGTACGGCAGGCCGAGGACCTCGTAGACGCCTTCCTCGGTCGGGACAGCGGTGGGTCTTCCCGGACTCGTCCTCCTCGACGCCGTACTCGCTGACGTGCATGCCGCGCCGCACCGCGTACTCGCGCAGCTCGACGTTGTGCTGCTTGGAGCCGGTCAGGTGCTGGAGCACGTTGCCGAACTGGTCCGGCTCGACGACGCGGAAGTCGATGCGCAGGCCGTTGTGGGTGACGCCGCGCGCGCCCGCCTCGCCGCTGGACCCCACCTCGGAGAGCAGCTCCATCTCGGTGAACGCTTTCGTCAGCGCGGCCGGGTCGTGGGAGGTCGCGATGATGTCGAGGTCCTTGCAGGTGTCGGTCATGCGACGGGCGCTGCCGGCGATCTCGACCCGGTCGGCGGACGGCTGCGCGCGCAGGTGCTCGACGATCTGCTCGCCGATCGTGAGCACGGCCGACAGGAGGATGCGCTCCGCCGGCCCCTCCTCCTCGTGCTTGGCGAGCGCCTTCGCGATGTTCTGCTCGGCCTTCGGGCCGAGCCCGGGGATCGCGCGCAGGCGCTCCGCCTCGGCCGCCTCGCGCAGCTCCTCGAGCGTCGAGATGCCGAGCTCGTCGTAGATCTTCCGCGCCGTCTTCGCCCCGAGGCCGGGGATCCGGGTGAAGCGCACCAGCTCGCCGGGGAACTTCGCGCGCAGCTTCTGGGCGGCGGGGATGTCGCCCGTCTCGAGCAGCGCGCGGATCTTCTCCTGCAGGGTCTTGCCGACGTTGCGGACCTCGGTCGCGCGGTCCTCGAGCGCCAGCTGCGCGACCGAGACCGGCGAGTCGCGGATCGACTTCGCCGCCTCGCGGTAGGCGACGACGCGGTAGATCACGGCCCCGTCGAGCTCGTAGAGGTCGGCCAGCTCGTCCAGGGCCGCGGCGATCTCGGCGTTCTTCATCGCAGGAACGTTAGAGAGTGGCGATACTGCCGCGATGCCGCGAGACTGGCCGCCGGGCCCGGTGTGGGTCGTCCTGCCCACATACAACGAGCGCGAGAACCTCGAGCCGGTCGTCGCCGGGGTGCGCGACAGCCTCGCGCGCGCCGCCGCCGGACCACACGCTCCTGGTCGTCGACGACTCCTCGCCCGACGGCACCGGCGAGCTCGCCGACGAGCTGGCCGCGCGCGATCCCGCGGTGCGGGTGCTCCACCGGCCCCGCAAGGAGGGCCTGGGCCAGGCCTACATCGCCGGATTTCGCCTCGCGCTTGCCGAGGGCGCGGCGCTCGTGATCGAGATGGACGCCGACCTCTCCCACGACCCGGGCTACCTGCCGGCGATGATCGAGGCCGCGCGCGACGCCGACCTGGTGCTCGGCTCGCGCTACGTTCCGGGCGGCGCGGTGCGCAACTGGGGTGCGGCGCGGCGCCTCGTGAGCCGCGGGGGGTGCTGGTACGCGCGGATCGTGCTCGGCCTCGAGGTGAGGGACCTGACCGGCGGGTTCAAGTGCTTTCGCCGGGAGGTGCTCGAGGCGATCGACCTGGAGCAGGTCCGGTCGCAGGGCTATGCATTCCAGGTCGAGCTCACCTACCGGGCGATCCAGCGCGGGTTCCGCGTGAAGGAGATACCGATCGTGTTCACGGACCGGCGGGTCGGCCAGAGCAAGATGTCCAAGCGGATCGTGCTCGAGGCGATGTGGATGGTGCCGACCTTGAGAGCGGGGAAAAGGCGCTATACGTAATGAAGTATTGACTCTCTAGACTGTGGGGAACACCCATCACAGAGAGAGCGATCTTCGAATGGAAAGGGGCAACGTGGCTGGTCAGATCACCGACGTGACCGACGGCAACTTCGACGTCGAGGTACTGGAGTCCGAGACCGCCGTGCTGGTGGACTTCTGGGCTCCCTGGTGCGGCCCCTGCCGGGTCGTCTCACCGATCCTGGAGCAGATCGACGGCGAGCGCGACGACCTGCGGGTCGTGAAGCTGAACGTGGACGAGAACCAGCAGACCGCCGTGAAGTACGAGGTGCTCTCGATCCCCACGATGATCCTGTTCAAGCACGGGACCATGGTGAAGAAGCTGATCGGCGCGCAGCCGAAGGCGCGCATCGAGGCGGAGCTGGAGCTGGAGCCCGTCTGACCGCCGGCCGTCGGCCGCCCGCCGTGCGCTGACGGCCGGCGGCCGACTCGCTCCAAATCGGGGCATGCTGTAGGACATGCCCGAGACCCAACAGGCACCCGTCGCCTACAAGGCGGTCGTCCTGGCCGCCGTGCTGCTGGTGCTCGGCCTGCTGTTCCGCCAGCTCGCGACGCTGGTGCTCGCGGTCCTGATGACGGTGATCATCGCGATCCCGCTGTCGGCGGGCGCGACGTGGCTCGAGCGCCGCGGCGTGCCGCGGGCGATGGGCGCGGGCGCCACCCTGCTCGGCGGCCTCGCGGTGCTGGCGGGGATCCTCGCGCTCGTCATCCCGGTGTTCATCGACCAGGCGAACGCGTTCGTCGACGACGTGCCCACGATCGTCCACGACCTCGAGTCGACGATCGGCGACATCACCGGCAACCGGCCGAGCGAGGTCGGCGACACGATCCAGGAGTTCCTGCAGCGCTACACGGACAAGCCGGAGCGGCTGATCGGCCCGATCACCTCGATCGGCTTCAGCGTCGCCGGCGTGTTCGGAGCCCTGATCGTGATGCTGATCACCGCCTACTTCATGGCGGTGCGCCCGCAGCCTCTGGTCGACGGCCTGCTGCGGCTGGTCCCGCCCTCGCGCCGGCGGCACGCGCGGCACGTGATGGACCGGCTGCGCGCGGCGTGGATCGGCTGGATGAAGGGAGTGGTGGTCGACATGTTCGTGTCGGGCACGCTGCTCTACATCGGGCTCAGGATCATCGGGCTCGACTTCGCGATCCTGTTCGCGGTGCTCACGGCGCTGCTGGTCGTGGTCCCGTACTTCGGCGCGATCGTGGGCGCGATCCCGCCGGTGCTGTTCGCGTTCACGGACTCGCCGGGCAAGGCGCTCGCGGTGCTGGTCGTGTACGTGCTCGTCCAGCAGATCGAGAGCAACGTGATCGTGCCGGTGGTGATGGCGCGCACGACGCGGCTGCACCCGGCGCTGATCGCGATCGGCGTGGTGGTCGTCGGCCAGCTGTTCGGGATCGTCGGGCTGTTCGTGGCCGTGCCGATCATCTCCGCCGCGGTGATCCTCACCGAGGAGATCTGGGTCCGCGAGATCGAGGCCGCGCACGAGAACCGGGCGACCTCGGACCTTGCGCTGCCCTCGGCCGACGAGCCCTTACCCGAGCGACCCGATCCGGAGCGGCCGCCCGAGATCGCCGCCGAGCGCGAGCGCTTCTAGCCGGCGCGCCGCAGGGCGATCCCGAGCTCGGAGCCGTCGATGCGGGCCGTCTCGGTGTGCGGCCCCCCGGCCGCGCGCCGTCGAACGCGAGGTTCGCGGCGAGCGTCTCGCCCGCGACGTAGTCCGCGTGCTGGCGCACCGCGTCGATCAGCGCGTCGTCTCCGGTCAGGGTCAGGTCGATGCGGTCCTCGACCTGGAGGCCCGCGCCCTTGCGCGCGTTCTGGATCGCGTGCACGACCTCGCGCGCCGCGCCCTCGCGCAGCAGCTCGTCGTCGAGGTCGAGCTGCAGCGCGACCGCGTAGTTGGCCTGGCGCTCGAGCTGGTAGCCCTCGCGCGGCAGCATCACGAGCGACAGATCGTCGGAGCCGAGGCGCTCCTCCTTGCCGCCGACCTCGATCGTGACCGCGTCACCGCCGGTCGAGCGCGGCCGCGGTCGCGCTCGCGTCGAGCTGCTCGATCGCGCGCGCGGCCTCCGGCATGTGCGAGCCGAAGCGCGGCCCGAGCTGCGCGGAAGTTCGGCTTCACCTCGTATGAGGCGAGCTCCTCCGCCTCGTCCACGTAGGAGACGCCCTTCACGTTCAGCTCGTCCAGGACCTGGTCCTCGAGGCGCTCGATCGCAGCCCGCTCGCGCGGGTCGGCGACCACGACCGCCTCGCGCAGCGGCTGGCGCACCTTCACCTTCGCCTGGCTGCGCGCCGCCCGGCCCAGCTCGACCGTGCGGCGGGCGACGGCCATGTCGAACTCGAGCTCGCGGTCGATCAGCGACTCGTCGGGCTCGGGGAAGTCGCACAGGTGCACGGAGATCTCCGTGCCGTCGAGGTTGCCGTAGATCTCGTCGGCCACGAACGGCGTGAACGGGGCGAGCAGCTGCGACACGGTGACGAGCGCGTGGTGCAGCGTCAGATAGGCGCGACACCGTGTCCTCGCTCGCTCTCGTCGCCGGATCGCCAGAAGCGCCGGCGCGAGCGGCGCACGTACCAGTTCGAGAGATCGTCGACGAAGGTGGCGATCGCGCGGCCCGCCGACGTGGTGTCGTAGGCGTCGAGCTTCTCGCGCACCTCGGCGATCGTGCCCTGCAGCCGCGACAGGACCCAGCGGTCGAGCGCCGGGCGGCGCCCGGCTCGAGCCGGCCGGCGCCGTGGTCGAAGTCCTCGACGTTCGCGTACAGGACGTAGAAGCCGTACGTGTTCCACAGCGTCAGCAGGAACTTGCGCACGCTCTCGCCGACGGTGCTCGACCGAGAACCGGTATCCCGACCACGGCTGCTGGGAGGTGAAGTAGTACCAGCGGAACGCGTCCGCGCCGTGGCGGTCGATCACGTCCCAGGGCGCGACCACGTTGCCGCGGCTCTTCGACATCTTCTGGCCGTCGGGGTCGAGGATCAGCCCCAGGCACAGCACGTTGCGGTAGCTGGTCGTGTCGAACAGCAGCGTCGCCTCCGCCAGCAGCGAGTAGAACCAGCCGCGCGTCTGGTCGAGCGCCTCGCAGATGAAGTCGGCGGGAAAGCGCTGCTTGAACAGCTCCTCGTTCTCGAACGGGTAGTGGAACTGCGCGAACGGCATCGCGCCGGAGTCGAACCAGGCGTCGATCACCTCGGGCACGCGGCGCATCTCCTGCCCGCAGTCCGGACACGGAAGGCGACGTCGTCGATGTACGGCCGGTGCAGGTCGTCGGGCACCGCACCGGCCAGCTCGCGCAGCTCGGCGATCGAGCCGATGCAGCGCACGTGCTGGCGTCCTCGCAGCGCCACACGGGCAGCGGCGTGCCCCAGTAGCGCTCGCGCGACAGCGCCCAGTCGACGTTGTTCTCGAGCCACTTGCCGAAGCGCCCGTGCTTGATGTGGAACGGGTACCAGTCGATCGACTCGTTCACGGCGAGCAGCTCGTCGCGGCGCGCGGTCGTGCGGATGTACCACTCGCGCTTCGCGTAGTAGAGCAGCGGCGTGTCGCAGCGCCAGCAGTGCGGATAGGCGTGCTCGTACTGCTCGGCGCGGTAGAGCAGGCCGCGCGACTCGAGGTCGGCGATCAGGTCCGGGTCGGCGTCCTTCACGAAGCGGCCCTCGTAGGGCCCGATGCGCTCGTCGTAGGTGCCGTCGGCGCGCACCGGGTTGATCACGTTCAGGCCGTACTGCTCGCCGAGGCGGAAGTCGTCCTCGCCGAACGCGATCGCGGTGTGCACGAGCCCGGTGCCGTCGTCGGCCGACACGAAGTCGGCCGCCAGCACCGTGTGGCCGCGTCGCCGTACTCGGGCCCGGCGATGAAGGGGAACGGCGGCTCGTAGCGGTGCCCTCGAGCTCGCGCCCGGGAAAGCGGTCGAGCACCTCCGCGTCCTCGCCCAGCACCGGCTCGACGCGCGCCTCGGCCAGCACGTAGACCTCGCCCGTCCTGGCGCGCGCGCACGTAGGTGAGGTCGGGGTCGATCGCGACGGCGGCATTCGACACCAGCGTCCACGGCGTCGTCGTCCAGACGAGCAGCGCGTCGCCGTCGCGCAGCGGACCGGTGGGCTGCGCGACCGGGAACCGCACGTAGACGGAGGGGTCGACCACGTCGTGGTAGCCGAGCGCGACCTCGTGCGAGGACAGCGCGGTGCCGCAGCGCGGGCAGTAGGGCACGACCTTGTGGCCCTCGTAGAGCAGGTCGTCGTCCCAGATCTGGCGCAGCGCCCACCAGACCGACTCGATGTACTCGTTGGCGAGCGTGACATAGGCGTCGTCGAGGTCGATCCAGAACGCGATCCGCTCGGTCAGCCGGTTCCACTCCTCCACGTAGGAGAAGACCGACTCGCGGCACTGCTGGTTGAACTCGGCGATGCCCATCGCCTCGATCTCGTGCTTGGAGCTGATGCCGAGCTGGCGCTCGACCTCGAGCTCGACCGGCAGCCCGTGGCAGTCCCAGCCGGCCTTGCGGGGCACGTGGTAGCCGCGCATCGTCTTGTAGCGGGGGAAGATGTCCTTGAAGACGCGCGACAGGACGTGGTGGGAGCCGGGCCGGCCGTTGGCGGTCGGCGGGCCCTCGTAGAAGACGTAGAGGGGCGCCCCCTCGCGGCGGCGCAGGGTCTCGTGGAACACGTCGTCGCGCTGCCAGCGCTCGAGCACCTGCTCCTCGAGCGCGGGGAAGCTCTGATCCGTGTCCACGGGGCGGTAGCGCGGCATGGCGGATGATTCTAGGGTGGGGGGCGTCGCTCCCGGTGGGGGTGTGCGGCTGAGGTGGGTGAGC
>CAVYJN010000013.1:0-65525 GCA_963768885.1 uncultured Solirubrobacterales bacterium
CGCTTGCCGCAACGCGGAGGAACGCGCCACTGGCGTCCCCTGCGGGATCATGGATCAGCTGATCGCCGTCGCCGGCCGGGAAGGCTGCGCACAGCTGATCGACTGCCGGTCACTCGAAACCGAGGCGGTTCGGCTCCCGCGGGGAACCAGAATCCTGGTCGTGCACTCCGGGCAGGAGCGAACGCTGGCCGCGAGCGCCTACGAGGAGCGCCGCCGCGCCTGCGAGGCGCTGGCGCGGAAGCTCGGAGTCTCCGCCCTTCGCGACGCGACCATGGAGCAGGTGGCGGATGACCCGCTCGGCCGTCACGTCGTCACGGAGAACGCGCGCGTCCTCGAGGCGGCAAGGGCGCTCGAGAGCGGGGACCTCGAGTTGCTGGGGCAGCTCATGAGCGCGAGTCACCAGAGCCTCCGTGACGACTATCGCGTCTCGACGCAGGAGCTCGATGCGCTCGTCGAGGCCCTCGTAGAAGCGGGAGCGCTCGGCGCGCGGCTGACCGGAGCCGGCTTCGGCGGTGCCGTGGTCGCCGTTTGCGACGCCGACGAGGTCGCCGGCGTCTGCAGCAAGGCGACGGCGCGCTATCGGGCGCTCACGGGTCTCGAGCCGCAGCCGTTCACCTGCCGTGCCGTGGACGGAGCGGGCACGCTTGATCGCGCAACGGGCAGCTCCTTTTGACACACTTTCCGGCTGGAGAATCATCGAAGTACGGACTAGGAGGACCGATGGTTAAAACACTCAGGCGTAGCACCGTGCTCGTCGCGGCGCTCGTGGGAGCTGCAGTCGCGCTCACAATCCCATCTGCGGGGCTCGGCTCGAAAGCGACCGCCGATGCGTCGTGCCAGCTCTCCGTCTTCTCGTGGTGGACGGGTGGTGGTGAGGCAGCAGGGCTGACGAAGCTGATCAAGATCTGGGACAAGGCCCATCCGACCTGCAAGGTCAAGAACGAGGCTGTGGCCGGCGGCGCGGGATCGAACGCGATGGCCGTGCTGCAGAGCAGGCTCAAGGCCGGCAATCCGCCCGACTCGTTCCAGGGGCACGCCGGCGCCGAGCTCCGCGACTACATCAAGGCCGGTCAGGTGGTGCCGATCGACTTCATCTACAAGAAGTACGGCTTCGACAAGGTGATGCCGAAGTCGCTGCTCAGCCAGATCAGGTACCAGGGCCATCTGTGGTCGGTGCCGGTGAACATCCACCGGGCGAACGTCCTCTGGTACAACCCGAAGACGCTGAAGGCGAACGGCATCACTGTGCCAAAGACGTGGGCGCAGTTCGTTGCCGCTCTGCAGAAGGCCAAGGACGCCGACCTCATCCCGCTCTCCATGGGCGAGCAGTGGACGTCGGATCACCTGTGGGAGACCCTCATGATCGGAGTGCTCGGGCCCCAGGGCTGGTCCGCTCTCTGGAAGCCCGGCTCGGCCGGCAAGTGGGGCAGCAAGAGCGTCACGGCGGCGCTGAACCGCTTCGCCACGCTGCTCGGCTACACGAACTCGGACGCGGCGTCGCTCTCCTGGCAGGACGCCGGGAAACTGGTAGCCGAAGGCAAGGCCGCCTTCAACGTCATGGGCGACTGGCAGGACGGGTACTTCAGCGGCTCGAAGGCGGGAGACAACCTCGCGCTCAAGCCGGTTCGTGACTACGGCTGGACGCCCGTACCCGGCACCGCCAACGTCTACGACTGGCTCTCGGACAGCTTCACGCTGCCCAAGGGTGCGCCGCACCGCGCAGAGGCGATCCAGTGGCTGGCATTCCTCGGCAGCAGGCTGGCGCAGGACACGTTCAACCCGGTGAAGGGCTCGATCCCTGCCCGGAAGGACGCCAATCCGAAGCTCTACGGTCCGTACCTGAAGACCGCGCTCAAGGACTGGAAGGCGGACGCACTGGCAGGCTCGTTCTGGCACGGCGTCGTCTCGCCGACCGCCTGGAAGGCCGACGTCGACAAGGCGCTCGGGCTCTTCTTGCAGACGAAGAACGTGCCGACGTTCCAGGCCGCACTCGTTGCGGCGGCGAAGAAGAACGCGAAGTAGGAGAAGGCAGAAGCGAGAAGGACACGGCGACACCGGCGATGGAAACGGCCGGAGGCCTGCCGTGAGGAAGATACGACGGTGGGGACCAGGGTTGCTCCTGGTCTCCCTGTCGATCGTGCTCATCGCGGTCTTCGTCTACGGCCTCATCGGGTGGAACGTCAAGGTCTCGCTCTCCGACTGGCGCCAATCACAGGAGACGACGGGGTTCGATACCGGCGCCTACTCGGACCTCTTTCCGAGTAGCGGCGGCGAGATAGACGACTTCGTCAAGGGAGTCGCCACCGGCGACCAGTCGACCACCCTGAGCACGGATCCGGGGTGGATCATCGATCTGCACCACGCGCTGCTCTTCACCGTCGTCTTCGTCGGCGGAGCCTTGCTCATGGGCGCGTTTCTCGCCTTCCTCTTGGACAAGGGCGTCAAGGGCGAGGGGGTGTTCCGCGCCATCTACCTCTTCCCGATGGCGGTCTCCTTCATCGCCGCGGGAGTCGTCTGGCGGTGGCTGATGAACCCGGCGCCGGGCGACCGCTCGACCGGGTTCAACCTCCTGTTCGAAAAGCTCGGGCTCGGATTTCTCGGCAACGAGTGGTATCTCGGACAGACGTGGGGCGCGGGCGCGCTCGCGATCCCAGCTGTGTGGGCGCTCTCCGGCTACATCATGGCCCTCTTCCTCGCCGGATTCCGCGGGTGCCCGAGGAGCTTCGCGAGGCGGCATGACGATGCGCGAGCCGGTACTGCCGGCTGCTGCTCCGGCGCTGGTGGGCTCGGCACGGGATCCGGGCGGCTGTGGTCGGACGGGTCGAGCACGGCCGTGGACTGGAAGCGTCGCGGGGCGGACGCCGCGTGCCGTTCCCGTGGATCGCGCAGGACGAGATCACGAAGGCGCTCGCCTGATCCGGCTCCGGTCCGCCCGGCAGTCGTTGACGAAGCCGGCAGGGTTCCCGATCACGTCGCGCTGCGGGGCTGGGAACGGGCTCGCAACAACAGGTAACTCCGGTCACCTTCCCGCGTCAAATCTGATCCGCGGCCTCCGAACCTCCACTCCAGGGGCCCGCGCGATCCTCAGGACAACTGCAAATCGCCCTTCCTTCCCTCTCCGCCGCTCTCCTGGAGCCAACGTCAACAATCTGACGTTCGTGCTTATCTTCTTGCTAGTAAAAGCTCGGTGAGGCCGCAGGCGGGAAGGCGTGAAGAATGGACGTATTGATTGACAATCGTTTGGCGAACGGTGGATGGCTGTTTGACGAGAGTCAACGGTCTCTTCAATGGGCTGGCGAGCGAGTTCGGGCCGATTTCACCACCAGTCGATGTGGTCGAAGATAGCAACAGCTATCGCTTCAGCATCGACCTCCCCGGCTTGAAGAGCGACTCGCTCGAGGTGAAGGTCGAGGACGAGACGCTGGTGATCAACGCCGAGCGCGTCGAGCCCGCATGGGCGAAGGACGCGCGGGTGCATCGCGCAGAACGCCACTACGGCCGCATCCATCGGGCCTTCAGGCTTCCGAGCGATGTAGGTCACGAGGCGATCAAGGCCGCGTACAAGGACGGCGTGCTTGAAGTGACGATCGCAAAGCTGCCCGAAGCCAAGGCGGTCAAGGTCGAGGTCGCGTACAGCAACAACTAGGACGAAAAGGGATGCAACCGGGTCGTTGCGTCCCCTTTCTTCGCCATCCTTGTCCGCGGTACGGGGAGTGGCCCTCTCCTCGCTGTGGGTTCTACTTCTTGCGGGGCCCTTGCTTGCCTGCCCCTAGGCGGCGCACTTCAAGCGCCAGCAACGCGAGCGCGTAGGCAATGGTCTCCAGGCCGCGCTGCAGAGGGTCGGCCGGCATGGGCTCCTTCCCCAGCCGCTTCACGAAGTCGTCGAGCTTCGCCATGGCTACCGCCCAGCCGCGGCGCGCGCGGCGAGCTCCTCGAACAGCATGCTGCGGATGGGCACCTCGTTCTGCTCTGGGGTGACGTCGTCAGCGTTCATCGCACTCTAGTGTACCAGGCGCCTCTGACCGGCGCGAGGAACGAGGTCGCGCGCGGTGTCGGCGGGTCCAGCGGAGCGCGACGTAGAGCGGCACCCCGAGGCACCGCGGCGTTCGCGGTGACGATGTGGGGCGCGTCCAATGCGCGCCCGCGATCCGCGTTGTCCTGTCGGCGTGCCGGTCGGCCTTTGACTTGTCGGCCCTTTCCGGGTCACGAGGGATGCGTGGTCTTGGGTCGCCCACGGATCGGTCTCGTGCTCTCCGGCGGTGGGGCGCGCGGCACGTTCCAGGTCGGGGTCTACGAGCGCCTGAGCCAGGACGCACGGTTCCAGGGCCCGATGGTCCTCTCGGGCACGTCGGCCGGGGCCATCAACGCCGCCTTCATCGCCGCCGGTAAGTCCCCCGACGAGATGATGCGCTTCTGGGAAGGTCTCGCCGATCGCGCTCCCGGTCGAGGCCACCCAGCGTCTCCTGAACGGCATCGCGTTCGCGCTGGCGGGGCTGACGGTCACCGAGTCGCTCGACTGGCCGAGGACGCTCGGCGCCTGGAGGTTCTTCCTGAGGCGCATGGTCGAGCGCTTCCCGCCCTGGCCCGGCCGGCTGGTCGGCCTGGGCATCGAGTACTTCCTGACCGAGCGCTTCGACCTGCTGACCAAGATCCTGGAAGCCGTGCCCACACCCTCCCTGGTCGACACGCGGCGGCTGCGCGAGCGGCTGGTGGCGGCGCTCGGTGACCCGGTGCGCTGCCAGGAGCACGACCTCGCCATCAGCGCGGTCGACGCCGAGACGGGCAAGGTGGTCCGCTTCGTGTCGCGCGCGACGCCGCTCACGAGGTCGTCGGAATACATGGTCCCGCCGGGCGGCATCACGGTCGACATGGTGCTCGCGAGCGCGAGCATCCCGGTCCTCTTTCCGCCGGCGCAGGTGGGCGAGCGCCTGTTCTGGGATGGCGGCCTCCTGGTGAATACGCCGATGGCGCCGGTCGTCGCCCTCGGGGCCGAGGAGATCGTCACGGTGCTGGTCACCGAGCTCGAAACGAAGCCCGCGTTTGATCGCCTGGGAGCGGCGCTCGAGCGCGCCGTCGACTCGCTGCTCGAGAGCTCGTACGACTCGGACCGCAAGCTGCTGCTCGAGCGGAACCGTCTCGCGCAAAGCGGGGTCAAGGACTACCAGGAGGTGAAGCTCTACAAGCCGATCCGCCCGGGTGACGGCTCGAACCTCGTGCTCGGCTCCTACCTCTACTTCAACAAGCCGGCCATGCTGGCGCTCCGCACCGCGGGACGCGCGGCCGCCGACCGATGGCTCGCCGACCCCGAGCCGGAAGACCGCCTCTGACCCGGTTCCATCAGCCCTGCTCGACCCGTACCGTCGTCGTGCTCCGCCGGGCCCCGGGGCGTGGCATTTCCGCCGGGCGCAGCGGCGTGCGCACTCGCCCCCTCGGCTGCGTCGCACAGCTCGCGGAACGACGCGTCGATCGCGCGCGACGAAGTCGTGCAGGTCGGGCACAGGTCCCAGTCGGCGTTGAAGCCCCAGCAGAGCTTGCCCGGCGTAGCTGAACAGCACGATGCCGAGGCCCAGGTAGTCGAAGAGCGGCACCATCGGGTAGTTGTCGAGCATGCGCGCGCCGAGCAGGTAGAGCGGGACCTGCGGGCCGGGCACGTTGGTCACGACCAGGTTGAAGGGCAGGGCGCGCGTCACCATGCGCGCGCCGAGCGAGAGCAGCGTCGACGGCGTCCACTCGCCGACGCCGCGTCAGCATCTCGGCGCCGAGCGCCTGCTTGGACTCCTTGAGCCGCGTCGGTGATCTCGCTGATGCGCTCGCAGGCGGCGCGCGGATCGCGCTCGCCGATCGGCAGCGTCGACGATCCAGGCCGAGACGCGGTTGCCGAGCGTGCCGCGCTCGTCGGTCGGCGCGCACGCTGACCGGCGCCATGACGCGGAAGTCGAGCGCCTCGACGTTGCACGCGCCGCGCCGCTCGAGGAAGCGCCGCACGCGCGCCGGCGACGGTGGCGAGCACGACGTCGTTCAGCGTGCCGCCGAGGCGCGTTCTTCACCGCCTTCACGTCGTCGAGGTCGCATCTCGAGCCAGTCGAAGCGGCGGTGCGGGCCGATCGGCTGGTTGAGCGGCGTGTCGGACGACCGGCGGAGCGCCGAGCCGCAGCATGTCGCGCGACCGCGCGCCGCATCGCGCGGACGTCGCGAGCGCGGGTCCTGCGGCCTCGCGCGAGCGACCGCGCCGGACGTCGCGCGCCGATCTCGAACGGCAGCGCGAGCGCGGCGCAGCGTCTCGTCGCGCAGCAGCTGCGCAGCCGCGTCGGCGCGCGGGCGCGGCACCCAGCGCGGCGCCGGCTCGACGCTCGTCGGTCGGCGTCGGCGTCGAGCAGCACCGTCGAGCAGGTCGACGCCCGAGATGCCGTCGACCATGCAGTGGTGGATCTTGCGTGATCATCGCGAAGCGGTCGCCGCCCTCGAGCCCCTCGACGACCCAGATCTCCCAGAGCGGCTTCGCGCGGTCGAGCTGCTGCGACATGATGCGGCCGCGACAGGCGCTTCAGCTGGCGCGTCGTCGCCGGGCGCGGGCAGCGCCGTGTGGCGCACGTGGTAGTGGATGTTGAAGTGCGTCGTCGTCGACCCAGACCGGGTGGCCCTCGAGCGGGAGTGTAGCGCGAGCCCTGGCGGTAGCGCGGGATGCAGGTGCAGCGCGCGACGTCGATGTAGGCGCGGATGCGCTCGATGTCGATGCCGCCGTCGGGCGTCGCAGCGGCCCCGCGTCGAACGTCGCGGTGCCGGCGATGTGCATGTGGTTCGTCGGGCTCTCACGATGAGGAACGAGTTGTCGAGGAAGGTGAGCCGGTCGTACGCGAAGCTTGCCATGAGGACGTCCCCTGCGCCCTTACGCCCTGGCAGCCTGCGCCGGCGCCGGGCCGAGGCCGGTGACCTCCAGGATCTCGCGCTCGTCGAGCGACTCGGCCTTCAGGAGCGCGGTGGCGAGGGCGACGAGCTGATCGCGGTGCGCGGCGAGCAGGCGGGTGGCTTCGCCCTGGCACTCCTCGACGATGCGCCGCACCTCGGCGTCGATCAGCTCGGCGGTCGCCTCGCTGTAGGGCTGGCGCTGGAAGGCCGGCGGGAGCCCGTCGTCGTGCGGGGCGACGAAGCTGATCGGGCCGAGCTTCTCGCTCATCCCCCAGCGCAGCACCATCTGGCGGGCGATCTCGGTGACCTGCTGGAGGTCGTTCTCGCCGCCCGTCGTGACGACGCCGTAGATGAGCTGCTCGGCCGCGCGGCCCCCGAGCGCGCTGGTGATGCGCGCCCGGAGATAGTCCTCGGCGTAGCTGGTGCGGTCGTCGGTCGGGAGCTGGTAGGTCGCCCCGAGCGCCATGCCGCGCGGGACGATGGTCACGCGGTGCACCGGGTCGCTGCCCGGGACGAGCAGCCCGAGCAGCGCGTGGCCGCTCTCGTGGTAGGCGGTGCGCTCGCGATCGGTGGGGTTCAGCAGGATGTGACGCGCGGGGCCGAGCGTGATCTTCTCCAGCGCCTCGGAGAAGTCCCTGGGATGGACCTCGCTCCGGTCCTTGCGGGCCGCGAGGAGCGCCGCCTCGTTCACCAGGTTGCGGAGCTCGGCGCCGACCAGGCCGGGCGTTTCCGCGGCGATCCGCGCGAGGTCCACGTCGGCCGCGAGCGGGACGTGCTTGGTGTGGACCTTGAGGATCGCGGCGCGGCCGGCCCGGTCGGGCCGCTGCACGATCACGCGGCGGTCGAAGCGGCCCGGTCGGAGCAGCGCCGGATCGAGCACGTCGGCCCGGTTGGTGGCCGCGAGCACGATGACGCCTTCGCGCGAGTCGAAGCCGTCCATCTCGGTGAGGATCTGGTTCAACGTCTGCTCGCGCTCGTCGTGGCCCCCGATCGACGCCCCGCTCCCGCGGGCCCGACCGATCGCGTCCAGCTCGTCGATGAAGATGATCGACGGCGCGGCCTCGCGGGCCTGCTTGAAGAGGTCGCGCACGCGCGCCGCGCCCACGCCGACGATCATCTCGATGAACTCCGCGGCGCTCAGGCTGAAGAAGGGGACGCCGGCCTGGCCGGCGACCGCGCGGGCGAGGAGGGTCTTCCCCGTGCCGGGGGCGCCGATGAGCAGCACGCCCTTCGGCACGGTGCCGCCGAGCCGCTGGTACTTCGCCGGGCTCTTCAGGAAGTCGACGATCTCGACGAGCTCGTTCTCGGCGTCGTCGATGCCTGCGACGTCGTCGAAGGTGACCTTCGGCTCCGACTCGTTGTAGCGCTTGGCGCGGCTGCGGCCGAGCCCGAAGAGCCCGCGTCCGCTGGCCATCATGCGCTGATTCATCCAGACGAACCCCACGATCAGGAGGAGCGTGGGGCCGAAGCCGAAGAGCACGGTCTGCCAGAGGGGCCGGCCCTCGTCGAGCGGCCGCGCGTTGATGACCACGCCCTTCTCCTCGAGCAGCGTCTCGAGACCGGGGTTGGCGAAGGCCGGGAGCAGCGTCCTGAAACGGAGCGCGGTGCGCGCCTTCGGCCCCTCGCGCGGGTAGGTCACTTCCTTCCTGAATGCGCCCTGGATCGCGTCGCCCTGGCTGGTCACCTCCTCGACGTTGCCCGCCTGCACCTGCTCCTTGAAGAGCGTGTAGGGTACGTCGACGATGTTCGGCTCGGGGGCGAGCGCGCGCATGACTGCCCAGTTGACCGCCATCACGACGAGGAAGGTGAGCCACCAGGGCTGCGGCCGAACCCAGCGCTGGCGCCCGCCATCGGGGCTCTTCGCCTGCGTGCCACCGCTCGGTGCGCTCGCCACGCGAGCGATACTGGCACAGCACGCGGGTGCCGGATACTACGCACGTGCTCGCGCGCCTTGAGGCCGTACGGGGCCCATGACAACGAGCCGCTTCGCGCCGGGGCATATCTCCCTTTTGCGCATCGAGATCGCGGCGCTGGCGGGGTAGGGCGTGCGCTCGCACACGATCGACCTGGACGGTCCGGTCCACTACGCGGACTTCGGCGGAAGCGGCCCGACCGTCGTGCTGGTGCACGGGCTCGGCGGCTCCCACGTCAACTGGATGGCCGTGGGGTCCGCGCTCGCCGCCCGCGCTCACGTCGTGGCCCCAGATCTCGCCGGCTTCGGGCGCACGCCGCTCGCGGGGCGTTCCGCGCACGTGCAGGCCAACCTCGGGCTCTCGACTCCTCGGTTACGCCTCTCCCGTTCTGACCAGCGCCGGCCGTGCCTCTTGCAGGGGCGGATCAATTCTCGGCGAGCGGAAAAGTCTCAAGACCGATGTCCAGCTTTTGGAATCGGAACTTTGGTTCATGATGCGCGTGAGCAACCAGGGTCCTGGCACAGCGGTTGCTCTAGACAATTGCCACGGAAGGAGGGACCGACCATGGCGAGCGGCAAATCGGATGAGCTGAAGGGCCGCGTGAAGGAAGCTGCGGGGGCCCTGACCGGCGATAAGAGGCTGAAGCGGGCTGGGAAGACCGACCAGGCTGTCGGGAAGATCAAGCAGAAGGTGGAGAAGGTTATCGACAAGGTCAAGGATGCGTTCAGCTGAGTCACAACGGCAGCGGCACGCTGCTCGGACGTCGGGTGGTCGGCTGCGCAGGTGCGTGACGAGGGGCCGCCGCGCCAGCCAACCCACCCAGCGCCTGAACCTCGGGCAGAAAGGGGACCTCATGTCACTGCTGCTTCTGATCGTCCTGTTGCTCGTCGTCTTCGGTGGCTTGCCCAACTGGGGCTACCATAACTATGGGTATGGACCGTCCGGGATCGGCGGCATCATCCTGATCATCCTGATCATCCTGCTTCTGACCGGACGACTGAACTTCTGACGGTTCCGTCATGGCAGTGCCGGCCTCGGCGCATGGACCGTACAGCCCACGTCTATCTGATTCCTGGGTTCCTGGGGTTCGCGAACCTCGGGCAGATTACCTACTTCGGGCACGTGCGGCGGATGCTCGCGACACAGCTGGCCGCGGCGGGCGTCGACGCGCGCATCCACATCGTGCACACGTCCCCCACGGCCTCGCTGCCGAGACGCGCCGCGCGCGTCGCGGAGACGATCGCCGCGACGGCGCGGGACGATACCGGTCCGCTTCATCTGATCGGTCACTCGAGCGGAGGGCTCGACGCGCGCCTGCTCATCGCGCCGGAGGTCGCGTTGCCGACGTCGCTCGACGTGGAGCGATTGGCGACGCGCGTACGCAGCGTGGTCACGATCGCGACGCCGCACCACGGAACACCGCTCGCGTCGTTCTTCACGACGCTGCGCGGCCAACAGTTGCTGCAGCTTCTCTCGCTCCTCACGATCTACATGCTGCATTTCGGGCACCTCCCGCTTGCCGGCCTGCTCTGGATGGGAAGCCGCCTCGTCCGCCTCGGTGACCTCGTCGCGAACAGCGAGCTCCTCGACGAGCTCTTCGGACGCCTGCTCGAGGACTTCACGGTGGCACGGCGTCGCTCGGTGCGGGCGGTGCTCCGCGATGTGGTGCACGACCAGGCACTGATGCTTCAACTCACCCCCGAGGCGATGGAGGTCTTCAACGCCTCGGTTCTGCCGCGTCCTGGCGTCCGCTACGGGGCGGTCGTCGCCAACGCGGCGCCCCCGAGCCTGTGCTCGACGATCGCCGTGGGGCTCGATCCCGCGGCGCAGGTCACACGCGCCATCTACGGCGTGCTCTACCGGCTCGCCGCGGCGACGCCACGCCACCTCTCACCCCGACTCGTCACCCGAAGTGGCGCGCGCCCTACGACACGCCTACAGGGCGACGCCGTCCGCCGGGGCGAACGATGGCATCGTGCCGACGCGGTCCCAAGCGTGGGGGCGCGTCCTCCATGCCGCCATCGCCGATCACCTCGACGTGATCGGGCACTTTCGGGACGCATCGCTCGACCCGCCCCACGTCGACTGGCTCGTGACGGGGAGCGGGTTCGACCGCGCGCGCTTCGAGGCGCTCTGGAGCGACGTCACGCGCTTTCTCACGGCTGGAGCCGACGCAACCGAGATGCCTGCGAGCGCGGTCCGGATGTCGCGTCACGCGCGCGGCGCGATCGCCCTGGCGCGCAAGACCTGAAAAGGCCGGGGGGCGCATGGGGGCGTAGCAGCCAGCTGCTCGTGATTCGCCTCCTTCAAGGTCGAAGGTCCTTGGGATACTCCTACTCACGACGGGGCCGAGCAGGCTGGCCCTTTCGTGGCGGGCGCCTCGCGGGGCTGCCAGCTCGCAAGCAGGGTCCGATCGTCCGACCATACGTAGGATGTGCGGCCGCCGAAGGCCTTCTTCAGCTCGTGGACGATCCGGTGCGCGAGCTTCTGCGAGGTGGTGAGCACCTCGAGGACGTCCCCCCGTCGCTCGACGGAGACGATCTGCCGCTCGGGCTGCGTGAAGCCCGCGCGCGTGGCAACGTTCTGGATGCGCCGGCGGATGGCGTCCTCGTCCGCTGCGGCACCGCCGCGGATGAGAACCCTCCCGAAGTACTCCTCGCGCCCCGTCTGCTGGCACGCGGGACACACCACCCACGCGGCCCGGGCCAGCAGGGAATCGCTCACCGCGTGGTCGCGCCGCCAGGTCCGGCGCGAGAACATCGCACCGCAGCGCTCGCAAACCGCGCCCTCCCGCGGGCGGCCTGCCCTTGCCTCGACGGGGCGTACCTTCGCGCTTCGCGTGCCGCGGCGACTTAGACTCCGGATGAGGCCCTTACCCTTGTCCATTTCCACCTACCCTCTTGATGTTCCCGATCAGCGTGACGAGCCGACTCGACGGGAGATGTCGATGCGGCCCGGTGGAGTCGCCCGTCAAGGCGCAGATCAGTCCGTGAGACGCGCGGCGAGTCGCTCGTGCCCCCTCATACCCTTCGGTGCGCTCCTCAGCGTGCTGGCGGCGCGGAGCGGCAGCAATTCGGACTTCTACACTCTATCGACTCCTGCCTCCAGGGTGGACAGCGGCTTGGGGATGCGGCCGCCACGGTCTCCGGCCCCTCCATCGCTGCGCCAGGGTGCGGCGCATCGTCGAGGAGTGTCAGGCCGAAACGACCCGCCTGCTCGCCGCGCACCGCGACCAGCTGGTCGCGCTCGCCACGGCTCTGCTCAAGGCCGAAGCGCTCGACGAGCGGGAGATACTGGAAATCACCGCCTCAATCCGCCCGCGGCCCGCGCCGCTGAGGCGTGAGGAGATCACCCGGGCGACCCACCGGCTCCCTAGGAGGGTTTGCGCGTCTCTGGCAGCGGCGCCGCCTCGAACACGACGTCTTCGGGAGGAGGCTGGAACAGCTCGCGCCAGCGCCGCTCCGACACCTGCGCGGGCGCCGTCGAGGTCATGAAGTCGACGAGCACGTCGACGAACCGCTCCGGCGCCTCGCAGTGCGGGTAGTGGCCCACGCCGTCGAAGATCTCGAGGCGGCTGCCCGGGGATGGCCGCGTGGGCCGCGATGGCGTGGCTCACCGGGAATGAACGGGTCTCGGGCACCCCAGACGATGAGCGTCGGTATCTGGGCGGCCAGGTACAGCCGGTCGGCGGCGCTCACCGTCTGCCCGCCGAGGTCGATGACGGCGCGCAGCGTGCGGAAGAAAGCCCGGCGGCTGTCGGCGTCCGCCGAGCGACGCGTAGCTCCGCCAGATCTTCCTCGCCGGCGGGAGTCGGCCCGAACTCCCGCGCGGCGGAGCCAGGTGGCCACCCGGCTCGCGGCCTCTCGCACGCCGGGCGTGCAGGCGAGCGGGAGGACCTACTCGCACCGGGAGCGGTCAGCGCCCGGAGCAGGAAATGGACCTCGCGGCCGAGCCCGCCGCTGTCGACGAGCACCAGGCGCTCGCAGCGCTCCGGGAACTGATAGGCCAGCTGCATGGCCACGCCGCCCCCGAAGCGATTGGCCGACGAAGGTGACCCGCTCGTGAGCCGAGCGCGTTCAGCAGGTCGCGGAGCATGTTGGCGTGGGCGCCGAGCGAGTATTCGCCGCGGGGCCTGGCCGATTCGCCGTGCCCGAGCAGGTCGGGAGCGACGACCGTGAACCGTCTCGCCAGAGCCGGCATGACGTGCTTCCACGTCGCCGAGCTGCCGGCCATGCCGTGGACGAGCAGCACCACGGGCCCGTCGCCGGCCGCGCGGTAGGCCATGTCGTGGCCGTTGATCGTCACGTGCTCCAGGCGCACGGAGTCTCCTCGTCGCGAGTCGGGGGCGTCCGCGAGCGGCATGCGGGACTACGCGATGGCTCCCGCGATCGCGAAGGCTGCGGCGACGGCCCCGCCGATGAGCATCGTGGCCCCGCGGAGCGGCGGCGTTTCCGTGAAGTGTGCTTGAGCCATCCGAAGAGCCCGAGCGCCGCGATCGCGACGACCACGGACACCATCAATGCCACGGAGGCGCTCGCGAGCGCCATATAGGGGGCGGCCCGGTTGGTGACCACCCGGAAGTAGATAGACGGGGCGTGCGGTCAGACTCTTCTTATACCGCATACGCCCCGTCCCTCCGAAGCAGGACTAGACGCGACCGACCACCAGCTCAAACGGCACCCACAACTCGACCCGGAGCGTGGAGTGGGTCAGGTTGACGCGGGAGCTGATTGCGACCAGACTTCAGTGCGAGCCCGTTTTCAGCCCCGCAGCGCGACGACGGCAGGCGAGTTCCCCTTTGCCACGTGTGCTCGGCGCGGACTCCGAAAAGGGGACCGCCGTGCAGTACGCGGACACGATCGAGATTCGGGGCGCGACCGTGATGCGGCAGACAGACGTGGCGCTGCTCTGCCGGATGGGGAATCAGCACCGCTGGATCGCTTCGACTCAGCTCCAGGCGGGCAGCACCGTCGCGTGCAAGGGCGATGTAGGGATCATCGTGCTCAAGCGGCCGTTCGCCGTCGAGCAGGGCCTGGTCCCCTTCCAGGGGCAAGGGCTCCATGACTGATCCGCTCGCAAGAGGAAGAGCGAGAGAGTTACTCGATGGCCACTAGGGGCAGTGCCTTTCGGGCCGAGGGCAACCGCGCCCTTCGTGCCGTGTGTGCACATTGCGGGACGTCGATTCCTACCGAGGTCGGCCATGCCCATCCTCTCGATGAGGCTCTTCGACGCGAAACGTGGGGGCTTGTCGGCGACACCGATGGGGTACCGAGCGTGTTCCCCACGTGTGCCGCTTGCTATGCTGCGGGATGGCGACCACCAGGCTTCGTGCGGCTCAGCGGTTGAAGCGCGCTTCATGCGCCTCCGCTCGGCGCAGGCGATCTGCCGATCGCGGGCGCGGGAACGAACGGCGTTGTCGTTCCCGTCGATGAGACAGCGAAACCGGCGGCCCACGTCGCCAGGCGGCATGATCGTTGCTCCGGTTACTCCCCGGGAGGATGTAATCATGACCAGTGACAGGAACAGGAAAAGGAAGGCGCTGGCCAAGTTCATCCACGACGCCATCGACAAGGGAGCGACGACGGTCGAGGATATCCACAAGGCGATCGCCGACCTGCCGCTCAAGATCCTGGAAGAGAGCGAGCTGCTGAAGGGGGCGGCCAAGGAAGTGCGGCGCGTGCAGGATCACACGATCGGTGCGGTTTACGATGTGATCCGGGGGATCAACCAGCAAGTCGGAACTCTGGCATCGGAGCTGCTGGACGAAGCGGCCAAGCGGAGAGACGCGCGAGCCGAAGCGAGCGCGAAGCATCACGCCGCCACGCGCTAGGGGCTCGTCGCGGAGCCATCTCGGGTGTCATCGCTGCAGGGCGGGCGAAGCCGGGGGTTCTGGGCGACAGGCATCGGCGAACCTGTCGCTTCTTCCAGCCCGGCCGTGGTCGGCCGCTGGCCGTTCGGATACCGACCGGATTGCGAGTGCAGAAGTGATGCCATAGGAGGCTCTCATGCCTGGCGAGCCTTCTGCGGGAGGCTCGCTCAGGGGCTCCCACCGCGGAGGAATCGACGCTACGAGGAACGGCACGCACCACTTCCGGCGTCTCGCGCGCGGCGCAGCGGGCAGCCCTGAAGCCTCGGAACCCATTGGCGGGCACCCGTCGCCCGTCAAGCCGCGGCTTCGAGGCGTATCGCACCGGTGGGCCTTCTTCGCCTCCCTGTTCGCGGGCGTCGCTCTCGTCCTCGTAGCCCCCAGCACGAGGGCCGTCGCCGCAGCGATGGTCTATGCCCTCAGCCTCTCGGCACTATTCGGCGTAAGTGCGCTCTACCATGAAGTGACGTGGTCGGTTCCCGTGCGTCGGTGGATGCGACGGCTCGACCACTCGATGATCTTCTTGCTGATTGCCGGCACCTACACACCGTTCGGCGTGCTGGTGCTCTCGGGGACGGGTGCGCTCGTCGTACTCGCCGTGGTGTGGGGCGGTGCGCTCCTGGGAATAGCGCTGAACATGGTCTGGATCGACGCCCCGAAATGGTTCAGCGCCATCGCGTACATCTCGCTCGGCTGGGTGGCCGTCGTGGCCTTCCCCGAGCTCGGCTCGCAGCTCGGCGCGACGGCCACCGGCCTGATCGTGCTCGGCGGCGTGCTCTACTCGGCGGGTGCGGCAGTCTACGCCCTCAGACGTCCGGACCCGGCGCCCGAGGTGTTCGGCTATCACGAGGTGTTCCATGCGCTCGTGATCGCAGCAGCGGTCGCACACTATGTCGTCGTCGCGTTCTACGTTGTTCCGCGCGGCTGAGTCCTGGGGGCGACTATATTCCTAATCCGGCGAGCGCCTCCGCCACCCTGCCGATTGCGCTCGTCAGCGACGGGTGCGCGGTCTCGAAGGCTCTGACTGCCTCGCGCAGCTGCTGGATGATCGACTGGGCTGCGTGCCCCCCTTCTGCGTGCACTCGAGCAGGTCCTGGATGACGCCGATGCCGACGAGGATGCCGAGCACGAGCATCGCGGGGACGTAAAGCGCCGGTAGGGGCCGTAGCCGCCGGCGAGCCTGGCTTGCCGGTTTGGGGGTACCAGCGGGGGCCCCGGCCTGGCCTGGCGCTACGGCCCCGCTTCGGGTCCTCGCCGATGAGAAAACCGCCCGCTCGACATTCCGCTGCTGCCGATTCCGCCTCGCTCGCCGCGCTCTTCAAGTGTGGCACGCGCGTTGCGGAGACCTCCAGTCGTGTCGCGCGAGCAGTGGGACGCGATCGTCGTCGGCTCCGGGCTTGGCGGGCTCGCCTGCGCCGCGTACCTTGCCGCCGCCGGCAAGCGGACGCTCGTCCTCGAGGCGCACTACGTCGCGGGCGGCAACTCGCAGGTCTTTCGGCGCCGCCATCAGGGGCGGGCCTACGAGTTCGACGTCGGGCTGCACTACATCGGCGAGTGCGGGCCGGAGGGGACGATCACCCGCATCCTGCGCGGCGTCGGGTCTGGCCGACCGGGTCGCCTTCCGCCCGCTCGATCCGGACGGCTTCAGCACCCTCGTCTTCCCCGACCTCACGTTCCGCGTGCCCGCGGGCTGGGACCGCTACCGCGCCCGGCTGCTCGCGACCTTCCCCGATGAGGCGGGAGCGCTCGGCCGGGTGGTCGACACGATGCGCGAGGTGGCCGCGGACGGCCACCTGCTCGGCAGGGAGGGCGGTCAGACGGCCGAGCTGCTCGCGAAGGCGCCGCGCTTCGTCGAGTGGGGGCTCCGCCCGGTCACCGAGCTCTTCGACGCGCACGGGCTCTCGACGCGGGCGCGGGCCGTGCTGCTCGGCGAGCAGGGCGACTACGCCGTGCCGCCCTCGCGCACGTCGGTCGCGCTCCACGCCGGGTTCACCGACCACTACATGCGCGGCGCGTTCTACCCGGAAGGCGGCGGCCAGACGATCGCTGCGCGGCTCGTCGAGGCGATCCGCGCCTACGGTGGCGAGGTGCGCACGCACGAACCGGTCGCTCGGGTGCGCGTCGAGCACGGCCGGGTGGCCGGTGTGATGCTCGGGCGAACCGGCGACCGCCATCGACGCCCCGATCGTCGTGTCGAACGCGGACCTGAAGCGTACGGTGCGCGAGCTCGTCGGCGAGGACTACTTCGCGCCGGAGACGGTCGAGCGCGTGCGCGCGTACCGTATGTCGCTCCCGCTCTTCGTCGTCTACCTCGGGGTGGAGCTCGATCTCGTCGCGCGCGGGATGCCGAACACGAACTATTTCCTCTGGGGATCGTACGACATCGAGGCGATCTACCGGGCGCTGGAGGACGGCCGCATCCCCGACGAGGACTTCGTGTACGTGACCATCGCCTCGCTGAAGGACCCGGCAAACCCTCGGCTCGCGCCGCCCGGCCATGCGAACCTGCAGCTCATGACGCTCGTGCCGCGCGAGTACGCGCTCTGGCACGTGGCGCCCGAGGAGGTCGCGGACGGCGAGCTACCATCGCGACCCCGACTACCGGGGCGGAAGGCGGCGCTCGCCGAGCGACTGATCGCCGTGGCGGAGCGCGTCATCCCGGGCCTCGCGGCGCACATCGACTGGCAGGAGACCGCGACGCCCGTCACCCAGGAGCGCTTCACGCACTCGACGGGCGGCACGTCGTACGGCATCGAGTTCGCCTGCGACCAGATGGGCCCGCTGCGCATCGGTCCGCGGACGGAGATCCCGGGCCTCTACCTCTGCGGCGCGAGCACGCCGTGGGGACACGGCATCGGCTCCGTGCTGCGCGGCGGCGTCGCGGCGCCGGCGCGGTGCTCGGGCGCGATCTCATGCACGGCGATCGTCGCCGGCGAGGTGCTCGGCGACCGCGACCGGCTGCCGCCCGTGCGCGCCGACTGGGACGCCTGGCGCGCGTCGCACTGAGCGCGCCGCCGAAACGTGGTCTCGTGCCGGAGGCCTTCACAGCGCCGGCCGCCGGACGTGCTTCGCATGCATCCACCGACGTGTCGCATCGTTGCCGTCCGTGCTAGACCCTCGGCATGGCCAAACCGCACGAGCTGCGCTGCTACGATTACGTGAACCATCCCTACGCCGACGTCCGCGATGCGCTGCGCGCCGACCTCGGCGGCGTCTTCGAGCGTGCGACGAAAAGTGCGACCGGGCGCGCGCACGCGCTCGTTGCCAACTTGAAGGTCGACATGGGCGCGTTCGAGATCGGCACCGACGTCGTGATCGACGTGCTCAGCATCGAGGAGCGTGAAGAGGGGCCGGTCGGACGCACGCGCACGACCTTCATCCAGTTGCGCTGGGCTGCCGCACGTTCTCCAGCGCTCTTCCCGTCGATGGAGGCGGAGTTGATCGTCTATCCGCTCTCGAAGGACGAGACGCAGCTCGAGCTGCAAGGGCGCTACACGCCTCCGCTCGGCACCGTCGGCAGCGCGCTCGACTCACTGATCGGCCACCGGGTTGCCGACGCGTCGGTGCATCGCTTCGTGACCGACGTGGCGAGCTTGCTGCGGGACGAGCTCGCCGCAAGCTGAGTCAGCCCGCGAACCGGACGCCGTCGACCGCGACCGTCGTCCCGATCAGCTCCGCCTCCGTCGCGCGCCGCGCCAGCGCCGCGTCGTCGGACGAGGCCATGCAGCGCTGGCCGCCCGGCGTGTCGGCGATGATCGTGCACCTCGCGGGCGCCATCTGCTGATAGGTGACCGTGTACGCCGCGACCCGCGCCGGGCCCCGATAGCCGGCGATCGCCTCGACGCGCGGCGTGGCCCGGTCGGCCTCGTCGGCGAGGTCGCCGACGAGGAGCGGCGCCGGTCCGGGCTCCGCGGCGTAGACCGCGAGGCCGGGCTTGTTCAGGAGCCCGCTCACGGTGGAGACGAGCCCCTTCGCGTCGCGCTGCACGCGGAGGCGCTCGATCATCGCCGCGGTCGTCTGCAGCACGAAGTTGTTCCACGGCCCCCCGGCGAAGGTCTCGCCGCCCGTGATGGTCGGCACGCCGTCGCGTCGGCAGCCCGAGCGCGCGCTGCTGGACGCGCACGGCGGCGGGATAGCAGCTGTAGATCTCGGCGAGCGGGATCGCCGCGAGCGGGTGCCCGAGGTGCTCCGCCGCCGCCCGGCCGAGCACCTCCATCGCGGGCCAGCGGTGCAGGTCGCGGCGCTGCGAGAGCGGGAGCGAGAAGCTCGACTCGAGCGCGACGAGCGGGAAGACGACGCGATCGGGGTCGACGCCGAGCCGCATCGCCGCCTCGAGGCTGCACACGAGGAGCGCCGCCGCCTGGTCGACGTTCATCTGCGCGCAGTGCCACTTGTTGTACGGGAAGGCGAAGGGCCGGTTCGCCGCGCTCGGCTCGCGGATGAACGCCGCGTCGCGCGGCTCCGGGAAGGCGGCGTGCGGGAAACGCGCCGCGACCGCGCTGAATCCGGCGTACAGGCGCGCGATCTCGTCGCGGTGCTCGTCGAGCGAGCGGCCCTCGGCGTGGCGCAGCGCGCTGTCGATGAGGGCGAAGGGCGCCATCGGGGAGGAGATGCCGCCGTCGATCTCGATCTGGGTGATGATCTCGTCGATCGGGAGCTGGAGGTCGTCGGGCGTCGCGCCTTCCTGCACGGTGTCGACGACGGGCACGCCGTGGCGCCGGGCGATCGCGGCGCGGCGGCCCGCTTCGCCGCCGACGACGAGGGCGACGTCGAGGCGTGCCGCTCCGGATCGCGGCGTAGGCGTCGTTGAAGCAGGGTCTGCTGCGGGATGCCGGTGCCGACGAGGACGGTCTGCGCGCGCGGGGCGCCGAGGCGCTCGGCGACGATGCGGCCGGGGTCGGAGTAGTGCCAGGAGCCGTGGGGGACGGCGACGCGCTGGAGCTCGCTGGAGGATGCGCGGGGCGCCGGTGTCCTCGGCCGCCGTCCGCGCGGCCGCGAGCATGAGGTCGAGGGCTTCGAGGCCGCTGCCGGGCTCGTCGAGCGTGCTGGCGAGGCGATGCCGACGCCGACGATGACGGGCGTGCGGGGGTCGAGGGTTTTCCAGCGGGTCGGCGTCATCAGGTACGAGAGGCTGCCACGCGAGGACTGGAAAGACAAAGTGTACTCGTAGCGGCAACCGACTTCTCGGTTGCGCGTCTCGCGCGGTGCACGGTGACCCCGTCGCGCGGGCTCAGGTCGGACGGCGCAGGTGTAGCGGGTGCCGGATACTACGCAAGTGCTCGCGGGGCTTGAGGGCGAGCTGGGCCCATGACAACGTGCCGCTTCGCGCCGGGGGCATATCTCCCTTTTGCGCATCGAGATCGCGGCGCTGGCGGGGTAGGGCGTGCGCTCGCACACGATCGACCTGGACGGTCCGGTCCACTACGCGGACTTCGGCGGAAGCGGCCCGACCGTCGTGCTGGTGCACGGGCTCGGCGGCGCCCACGTCAACTGGATGGCCGTGGGGCCCGCGCTCGCCGCCCGCGCTCACGTCGTGGCCCCGGACCTCGCCGGCTTCGGGCGCACGCCGCTCGCGGGGCGTTCCGCGCACGTGCACGCCAACCTCGGGCTCCTCGATCGCTTCGTCGACGCCGTCGCCGATGGGCCGGCGATTCTGGTCGGAAACTCGATGGGCGGCCTGATCGCGATGATGGAGGCGGCCCGCCAGCCCGCGAAGGTGTCGCGCCTCGTGCTCGTCGGTCCGGCGCAGCCCCGGCCGTCGGCGACGCTGATCGATCCGATGGTCGCGCTCACCTTCGCGGCGTACGCGTTCCCGGGAGTCGGCGAAGCGCTCCTGCGATGGCGCGCCGCGCGGCTTGGACCGGAGGGTCTCGTACGCCAGACGCTCGCGCTCTGCTGTGCGGATCCGGCGCGCGTGGCGGCGGACGTCGTCGCGGCTCACGTGGCGATGGCGCGCGAGCGGCAGGGGATGCCGTGGGGGCAGGCGGCGTTTCTCGAGGCGGCGCGGTCGATCATGGCGGTGCTCGCGCGCCGGCGTCGGGTGCACGAGATGATCGCGGCCATCGAGGCGCCGACGCTCATCGTCCAAGGGACCGAGGATCGGCTCGTCCCGGTCGCGGCCTCGCGCGCGACGGCGGCGCTGCGGCGTGACTGGTCGCTCGAGGTGTTCGAGGGCGTTGGGCACGTGCCGCAGCTCGAGGTGGCGGAGAGGTTCGTGCGGACGGTTGTGGGGTGGATCGAGGGGCGGCGGGGCGAGGCGGAGGCGGGGTGAGGTAGAGCGAAGCAGGCATGCGGGCGGCCGGCGGACACCAGGGGACGCAACCACCCGGGTTGCGTCCCCTGGTGTCCTAGTTGTTGCTGTACGTGACCTCGACCTTGACCGCCTTGGCTTCAGCCAGCTTTGCGATCGTCAATTCAAGCACGCCGTCCTTGTACGCGGCCTTGATCGCCTCGTGCCCCACATCACTCGGAAGCCTCAAGGCCCGGTGGATGCGGCCGTAGTGGCGTTCTGCGCGATGCACCCGCCCGTCCTTCGCCCATGCGGGCTCGACGCGCTCGGCGTTGATCACCAGCGTCTCGTCCTCGACCTTCACCTCGAGCGAGTCGCTCTTCAAGCCGGGGAGCTCGATGCTGAAGCGATAGCCGCTACTGTCTTCGACCACATCGACTGGTGGTGAGATCGGCCCGAACTCGCTCGCGAGCCCATTGAAGAGACCGTTGACTCTCTCGAAGAGCCATGCGCCGTGCGGCAAACGATTGTCAATCAATACGTCCATTCTTCACACCTTCCCGCCTGCGGAGTAGCCGGGCATTTGTTAACAAGAAGGTAAGCACGAACTTCAGATTGTCAAGTTGACTCCAGGGATTAGCGGCGGAGAGGGAAGGAAGGGCGATTTGGCCCTGGTCCTGAGGATCGAGCCTATGAGGCGACGTTCGCCCGTCGAGCCACCGATACATCGGCCGACGCGTCACGTCCTCAGCGGGCCGCGGTTCCTGGGTCGCCCGTACGCCCCGCGTCCTCGGCGGTGGCTTGCTTGGGGAGCGTCACCACGAGCGCGCCGACGCCGTCGTAGTCGGCGCTCGCCCCCTCCTCAACCACCGGCTCAGGGAGGCGGAGGGGTTGCGAGCGGATCGGCCGGCCCGTTGCGTCGCGGGCCAGCACGAGCGCCTTACGGCCCGCGAATCGGACCTCGACTGACCCGGGCTCGACACCTCCAGACGCTTGGATGTGCAGGAGAACCGCACCCGGTGTCTCGCTGACGAAGACCGTGAGCGCAGCGGGCGCCGGGCCCGGACCGTCGTCGTTGGCGGCGCCGCGATCGCCGGAACTCTCCCGCGACGTCAGGATGGCGAGCAGAAGGAACGCGCCGGCCAGGTGACACATGAGGGCTTTCGTCACCTCCTATAGTAGTAGTGCCGAGAGGCCCGCGAATCCGGGCTACTACGCACGGGTGTCTACGTGCATCGTTGGCCTCACGGGCGCGCGATACGGTAGGAAAACGTCGTGGAGGACCCGATGGCCGACCCCGGCGACGACGTCTACGGCAGCCCCGAGCACCTCGCGTTCCGCGAGACGGTGCGCAGGTTCGTGCAGACCGAGCTCGCCCCCCGCGCGCGCGAGTTCGACGAGATGGGGCGCATCGACAAGTCGCTCTACCGGAAGATGGGCGAGCTCGGGCTGCTCGGCATCCGCTACGACGAGCGGTACGGCGGGCAGGGGCTCGACTACTCCTACCAGGCGATCTTCCTCGAGGAGGTCGCCCTCTGCGACAACGCCGGCGTGTGCATGGGCATCTCGGTCCAGACCGACATGGCGACGCCCGCGCTGCACCGCTTCGGGAGCGAGGAGCTGAAGCAGCGCTACCTCGTGCCGGCGATCCGCGGCGAGCACGTGGCGGCCATCGCCGTCACCGAGCCGTCGGCGGGCTCCGACGTGGCGGGCATCCGGACGCGCGCGGTGCGCGACGGCGACCACTGGGTCATCAACGGCTCGAAGATGTACATCACCAACGCCGCCACCGCGGACTGGCTCTGCCTGCTCGCCGTGACCGATCCCGAAGCCGGCTACGGCGGCTTCACGCAGATCATCGTGCCGACCGACAGCCGCGGCTTCAGCTACGAGCTCCTCGACAAGATCGGCAACAGGGGCTCGGACACGGGCCTCCTCTTCTTCGACGACGTGCGCGTGCCCGTCGCCAACACGATCGGCGATCCGAACCGCGGCTTCCAGCAGCAGATGATGCAGTTCCAGGACGAGCGCATGGTCGTCGTCGTGACGGCGCCCGTGACGGCCCGGCGCCTCTGGGAGCTGACGCTCCAGCACTGCCAGGAGCGGAAGCTCTTCGGGAAGCCGCTCGCCAAGATGCAGGTGACCCAGCACAAGCTCGTCGACCTGATGATCCAGATCACGGCGGCGCAGGAGCTCTCCTACCGCTGCATCCGCCAGATGGTGCGCGGCGAGGACGCGACGCTCGACATCTCGATGGCGAAGGTCTTCGCCACCACCATGTCGCAGCTCGTCGCGACGTCGTGCATGCAGCTCTTCGGCGGCGCCGGCTACTGCTGGGAGAACCCGGCCGCGCGCGCCTTCGTCGACTCGCGGCTCGCCAGCATCGGCGGCGGCGCCGACGAGGTGATGAAGCAGGTCGTCGCCAAGATGCTGGGTATCTGAGCCTCGGCATCTGATGCCCGTCCTCCCGACCCGCGTCGATCCCCGCTCCGAGGCGTACCGCGTGAACTACGCGGCGATGCTGGAGCAGGTGCGGCTCCTCGACGAGCAGCTGGCGCTCGCCCGCGCGGGCGGCGGCGAGAAGTACGTGCGCCGCCACCGCGAGCGCGGGAAGCTCCTGCCGCGCGAGCGCATCGAGCTGCTCCTCGACCGCGACGCGCCCTTCCTCGAGCTCTCGCCGCTCGCGGCCTGGGGGACCGAGTTCACGGTCGGCGCGAGCGTGGTCACCGGGATCGGCGTCGTGAGCGGCGTCGAGTGCGTCGTCTCCGCCAGCGACCCGACCGTCAAGGGCGGCGCGTCCAACCCGTACTCGCTCGACAAGGGCGCCCGCGCCATGGAGATCGCGGCGCAGAACCGCCTGCCGCTCATCAACCTGACCGAGTCCGCCGGCGCCGACCTGCCGAACCAGGCGAAGATCTTCGTCCGCGGCGGGCGGACGTTCCGCGAGCTCACGCGGCGCTCCGCCGAGCGCATCCCCACCGTCTGCCTGGTCTTCGGCAGCTCGACCGCCGGCGGCGCCTACGTGCCGGGCATGTCGGACTACGTCGTCATCGTGAAGAACGCGCGCGCGCGTCTTCCTCGGCGGGCCGCCGCTCGTCAAGATGGCGATCAACGAGGACGCGGACGAGGAGACGCTCGGCGGCGCCGAGATGCACAGCCGCGTGTCCGGCGTGTCGGACTACCTGGCCGAGGACGAGCTCGACGCGATCCGCCTCGGCCGCGAGATCGTGGCGCAGCTCAACTGGCGGAAGCTCGGCCGGGCGAAGATGGCCGCGCCCGAGGACCCGCGCTACGACCCCGACGAGCTCCTCGGCATCGGCTCGATCGACGTGCGCAAGCCGTTCGAGGTGCGCGAGGTCATCGCCCGCATCGTCGACGGCTCGCGCTTCGACGAGTTCAAGCCCACCTACGGCACGACGCTCGTCACCGGCTGGGCGCACCTCCACGGCTACCCGGTCGGCATCCTCGCCAACAACGGCATCCTCTTCTCGGACTCGTCGGAGAAGGCCGCGCAGTTCATCCAGCTCTGCAACAAGATCGACGTGCCGCTCCTCTTCCTCCAGAACATCACCGGCTTCATGGTCGGCACGCAGTACGAGCAGGGCGGGATCATCAAGGACGGCGCCAAGATGATCAACGCGGTGTCGAACTCGACGGTGCCGATGTTCACGGTGATGATCGGCAGCTCGTACGGCGCCGGGAACTACGGCATGTGCGGGCGCGCCTACGACCCGCGCTTCCTCTTCACGTGGCCGAACCACCGCATCGCGGTGATGGGCCCCGAGCAGCTCGCGGGCGTGATGTCGATCGTCCGCCGCGGCGCCGCCGAGCGCGCCGGGCAGCCCTACGACGAGGCCGAGGACCAGGCCGTGCGGCAGATGGTGGAGCAGCAGATCGAGCAGGAGTCGAACGCGTTCTACGCGACCGCGCGCGTCTGGGACGACGGCATCATCGACCCGCGCGACACGCGCACCGTGCTCGGCATCGCGCTCTCGGCGCGCGTTCAACAACGTGGTCGCGCGGCAGCGACGCGCTTCGGCGTGTTCCGGATGTAGGGCGACACGCGGCGCGGGGTGCACGCACCCCCGGCGGGTACGGCCACGTCTCGCTACGCCCTCGCGTCGTCCAGCAGGACGAAGCCCGGGAGAGCCAGCGCGCGGAAGAGCGGCCGCGCGACCGCCGGGAGGTGCGACTCGGCGGCGGCGAACCCGACGACGCGCGGGTTCCGGAGCCGCACGCGCCGGCCGAGGCGCTCGAGCTCGCAACCCCCGGCGTGGACCATGTTCCGCGCCCAGTCCACGTCACGGCCGTACGTCATGGGGATGACGAAGCCGCCGCGACGCGCGATGGCGACGACCGGCGACCGATAGGGCCGGCCGGTCCGCCGTCCGACGTGGTGCACGACGGCGAGCGGCGGCACGAGCCACGCCACGGTGCCGAGGACCGGGTTGGTGAACACGCGGTTCACCCGCCGCACGAATCGCGGGATGTGCATGCGGTTTCCTCCTAGCAAGAGCCGTCCCCACGATCGCTCGGGTCGTCGCGCCGGCCGGTTCCGAAGCATGCCACTGGACTGCCCGGCCGCTTCTCGGCCGTGGGAACCCCGGCCGCCCAACCGGAAGGGGCAAGGTTCAATCCCTGCGAGGTCTCGTCCGCGAGGCCTGGCGGGCCCGGTGCCGTCAGCGCTGAAGCAGCGGCGAGTTGGGTGACTCAGACCTCGGCGATTGCTGGGCGTACGGCCGGACCCGCGAGGATGGACACGCACCCGGGTTCACTCGGTCGCACCGACCCCTATTGCCCCCTCGACTGCCGTTGTTGCCCATCCCACAAAATCGGAATCGAAGGCAAGGGAAAACGTCCAGCCGGTGAACGGTTGGAGCGACTACCTTTCACATATACGTCTTTTCATAGCTGTTACCCGAGGCTCTTGATCGCCTCTCGGGGCCCGAAGCGAGACATTCCGGCATCGGGGCACCTGGAACTGCCCCGCGAAGCGTGCAGTGACGACCCGGCGCGTGGTAAACGGTGGGCCCCATGTCAGGAACACCCCCGTCGCCGATGCGCCCATGAAGTGCCCCAAATGCCTCACCGAGAACCTCGCCGATTCCGCCTTCTGCGAGGAATGCAGCGCTCCCCTGGAGGGCCAGTGCCCGGCGTGCGGCGCCGGCAACCGGCCCGGCGCCAAGTTCTGCCGGAAGTGCCGGACGGCGCTGCCGGAAACCCCAGGCGGCAACGGCGAGCACGGCCGTCCCGACCCGCGTTCGTATACGCCCAAGCATCTCGCCGACCGGATCCTGCAGTCGAAGTCTGCCCTCGAGGGCGAGCGCAAGCAGGTGAGCGTGCTGTTCGCCGACGTGAAGGGCTCGATGGAGCTGGCCGAGCAGCTCGATCCGGAAGAGTGGTACACGATCCTCGACCGCTTCTTCGCCATCCTGACCGACGGCGTGCACCGCTTCGAGGGGACCGTGAACCAGTACGCCGGCGACGGCATCATGGCGCTCTTCGGCGCGCCGATCGCCCACGAAGACCACGCGCAGCGCGCCTGCTTCGCGGCGCTCCAGCTGCGCGATGCTGTGCAGGGCTACGCGCGCGAGCTCAAGCGCGAGCGAGGTCTCCAGCTCTCGGCCCGCATCGGGATCAACTCGGGCCACGTGGTGGTGGGTCACATCGGCGACGACCTGCGCATGGACTACACCGCCCAAGGGCACGCGGTGGGCCTCGCGGCTCGCATGGAGGCCCTGGCGTCGCCCGACACGATCTACTTGACGCGCGCGACCGCGGACCTCTGCACCGGATACTTCGACTTGGATGACCTCGGCGAGTTCAACGTGAAGGGCGCCAGAGACCCCCTGCGCGTCTTCCAGCTGAAGGGAGTAGGCTCACTCCGGACGCGCTTCGACGTCTCGCGCGCGCGCGGGCTCTCGCGCTTCGTCGGGCGCACCGACGAGGTGGCGGTCCTCGCGCAGGCCCTCGAGCGCGCGCGCCGGGGACAGGGGCAGGTGGTGGGCGTGGTGGCGCACGCGGGCGTCGGGAAGAGCCGTCTCTGCTTCGAGTTCACGGAGCAGCACCGTGCCCGTGGGGGCTTCGTCAACCAGGGCCGCGCCGTGCCCCACGGTCGCACCATTCCGCTCCTCCCGCTGATGGAGGCCTTCCGCACGTACTACGGGATCACCGAGCAGGACGAACCGCGCATCGTGCGCGAGAAGATCGCCGGGCGCGTGCTCCTGATCGACGAATCGTTCCGCGATGTGCTGCCGTTGCTTTTCGACTTCTTCGGGGCGCCGGATCCGGAGCGGCCCGTGCCGCCGATGGATCCCGACGCGCGCCGCCGCCAGCTGGTCGGCGTCCTGCGCCGCCTCGTGCAGACCGGAGTCCGGGAGGACGCCGCCATCACCCTGTTCGAGGACCTGCACTGGTTCGACGAGTCGAGCGAGACGTTTCTCCGCGAGTGGATCGACGCGCTCCAGAGCTCGCGCAGCCTGCTCGTCCTGAACTTCCGTCCCGAGTATCGCGCCGACTGGATGCGAGCCACACACTACTCGCAGATATCCCTCCAGCCGCTCGGCCCCGAGGCGATCCGCGAGCTGCTGGACGACCTGCTCGGCCGCGATCCGAGCATGACGGGCCTGGCCGACGCCATCCACGAGCGCACGCGCGGCAACCCCTTCTTCACGGAGGAAATCGTGCGCGCGCTCATCGAGGACGGGCACCTCGAGGGCGCGCGCGGTGCCTATCGCCTGGTGACGCCCGTCGGCAACCTGCAGGTTCCCGACTCGGTGCACGGGATCCTGGCGGCGCGCATCGACCGGCTCGCGGAGCGCCAGAAGCACCTTCTGCAGACGGCCGCGGTGATCGGCAAGAGCTTCGAAGAGCCGATCCTGGAAGCCGTGGCCAGCCTGACGCGGCGCGAGCTGGCCGACTCCCTGGCCGTGCTGAAGAGCGGCGAGTTCGTCTACGAGGAATCGCTCTACCCGGTGGTGGAGTACGCGTTCCGCCATCCGCTGACCCACGAGGTGGCGCTCGACTCCCAGCTCGCCGAGCGCCGCCGCAAGCTGCACGCCGCCGTCGCCGGCGCGATCGAGGAGCAGAAGGCCGGTCAGCTGGACGCGCAGGCCGCCCTCATCTCCCACCACTGGGAGCAGGCCGGGGAGCCGCTCCAGGCGGCGCGCTGGGCCGCGCGCGCGGCAGCCTGGACGGCGCGTCGCGATCCGACGGAGGGCGTGCGTCTCTGGCAGCTCGTGCTCGCGCTCGCTCGGCAGGTCGGCGAATCCGAGGCGGCTGAGCGCCTGCGGATGGATGCCTGCCGCGCGATACTGCTCGGTGGCTCGTGGCGCGTCGGCATGCCGATGGAGGAGATGGAGGCGCTCCACGACGAGGGCAAACGGCTCGCCGAGGCACGCGGCGACCGGGACTACCTGGCGTCGCTCGCGGTGGCGTACGTGTCCTTCTTCGGCTCCGTGCGGGGAGCCGTCGCCCGCTACGCCAGCGAGGCCCGGCGTGCGCTGCCGCTCGTCGAGCAACAGGGCAATCCCGAGATCCTTTCCGTGTTGCTGATCATGCTCGGGTACTCGCACTTTCTGAGCGGCCGCCTCGAGGATTCATTCGTCTACGCCCAGCGCTGCCTGGCGCTCACCGAGACGAACCCGACGCTCGGCAAGGCCACCATCGGTTTCAGCGCGTACCTGTGGGCCCGGATGAACCTTGCGTCTCTGGAGGCCCAGCGCGACGGCGACGTCCAGCACGGCGTGCGCAGTCTCGACGCGGTGATGCGCGCTGCGCGTGAAGCGGGAGAGACCGAGGTGCTCCACTGGGCAGCGGGCACCCAGGTCGACATGCTCATCATGTTCGCGGGCGAGCTGGGAGATTCGCCGGCCCTGGCCCGCGAGGGACTCGCGGCCTCGGAGCGTGCCGGGAGCGCCTTCTCGCAGGTACATTTGCTCACCCGCGGCATGGCCCGTGTGCAGCTCTTCCAGGGAGACCACGAGAGCGCGATCGGCTCGCTCGAGCGCGCGCTGACGATCCTGCGCGAGCGGCGCGCGGCCAGCGAGGTGGAGCCGGTCACCCTGGCGCTGCTGGCGCGTGCCCATCTGGCCGCAGGCGAGGTCGCGCGCGCGGCGGCCGTCGCCGCCGAGGCGCTGAGCGTCGCGCGTGAGAATGGATCGCACTGGGCCGAGGTCCAGGCGCTCGAAGCGCGGTCGTATGCGCTGCTCGCCGGGGACGTCGCCGAGCATGCAGCCGAGGTCGACACGCTCGTCGAGCGCATGGCGGCTCTGATCGAGGAAGCCGGCCTGCGCCTCTACCTGCCGCGGCTCGTCGAGCTGCGGGCGGCCGTGGCCGGAGCGCGCGGCGACGCCGCGGCGCGCGATCGACACCTGCGCGAGGCGCACCGCCTGTACACGCAGGCGGGCGCGACCGGGCACGCGCAACGGCTGGCGAAGGAGCTACCAGGTCCCGCCAGCGGTTGATTTGCCTTCCTGCCACGAGGTAACCGAGCCCTGGCCCCGGGCCCGCCTGCGTGATGCGCCCCATCGAAAAGATCCTCGTCGCCAACCGCGGCGAGATCGCCGCCCGCGTCATGCGCACCTGCCGGGCGATGGGCATCGCGACCGTCGCCGTCTACGCCGACCCCGACCGCGAGGCGCCCTTCGTCCGCGCCGCCGACGAGGCCGTGTCCATCGGCCCGCCGGTCTCGACCTCGTCCTTCCTCGCCATCGAGGCGATGCTCGACGTCGCGCGCCGCACCGGCGCCGACGCCATCCACCCGGGCTACGGCTTCCTCTCCGAGAACGCCGACTTCGCGCAGGCCTGCGCCGACGCGGGCGTCGTCTTCATCGGCCCGTCGCCCGAGGCCATCCGGCGCATGGGCAGCAAGATCGAGGCGAAGCGCATCATGGAGGCCGCGGGCGTCCCGGTCGTGCCGGGCTTCACGGTCGCGGGGCTCGACGACCGCGAGGTCGCGGAGCGCGCGCGGAAGATCGGCTACCCGCTCCTCGTGAAGGCCTCGGCGGGCGGGGGCGGGCGGGGGATGCGGCTCGTGCAGGATCCCGCGGCCCTCGGGCCCGCGCTCGAGGCGGCGCGGCGCGAGGCGAAGAGCGCCTTCGGCGACGACACGCTCCTCGTCGAGCGCTACGTCGACGGCGCCGCGCCACGTCGAGATCCAGATCCTCGGCGACACCCACGGGACGCTCCTCCACTGCTTCGAGCGCGAGTGCTCGGTGCAGCGGCGGCACCAGAAGATCCTCGAGGAGTCGCCCTCGCCGGCGCTCGACGACGCGCGCCGCGCGCGCGCATGTGCGCCGCCGCGCGTCGCCGCCGGGCGGGCGATCGCGCTACCACAACGCCGGCACGGTCGAGTTCGTCGTCGACGCGTCGGGCGACTTCTACTTCCTCGAGGTGAACACGCGCCTCCAGGTCGAGCATCCCGTGACCGAGGAGGTGACCGGCCTCGACCTGGTCCGCCTCCAGATCCTGGTCGCGCAGGGCGAGCCGCTGCCGCTCCGCCAGGAGGACATCGTCGTCCGCGGGCACGCGATCGAGGCGCGCGTCTACGCCGAGGACCCGCGCACGGACTTCCTGCCGTCGACCGGCACGCTCGTCGCTCTGGGAGGAGGGCCGCGGGCCGGGCGTGCGCTGGGAGAGCGGCGTCGAGACCGGGTCCGACGGTCGAGCATCCACTACGACCCGATGCTCGCCAAGGTGATCGCGCACGCGCCGACGCGCGCCGAGGCGCTCGCGCGGCTCGCGCGGGCGCTCGCGACGACGCGCGTGCACGGCGTGCGGACGAACGTCCCCGTCCTCCTCGACGTGCTCCGCCATCCCGAGTTCGCGGCCGGGCGCTTCGACACGCACTTCATCGGCACGCACGTCGTCCCGAGCCGCGAGCCGACGGCCGCCGAGCGCGACGCCGATCGCGTGCACGCGGTCGCCGCCGCGCTCTGGCTCCAGGAGCGCCGGCGGGCCGAGGCGCCCGTGCTGCGCGGGCTCCCGTCGGGCTGGCGGAACAACCCGAGCCAGCCGCAGACGGTGTCCTTCCGGAGCGGCGAGGCGACGATCGCCGTCGCCTACCGGGTGCGGACGCCGGCGCGCATCGAGGTGACCGTCGACGGCGCGCCGCACGAGGCGAGCGTCCTCGGCTGGGGCGCGGACCACGTCGCGATCCTGCTCGACGGCGTCCGCCGCGCGTGCCGGGTCGCGACGCGCGACGACGTCCACTGGGTGCAGAGCGCGCTCGGCAGCTCGGAGCTGCACGAGGTGCCGCGCTTCCCACCGCCGGCGTCTGAAGAGGCACACGGCGGCTGCCTCGCGCCGATGCCCGGACGCATCCTCGCGATCCGCGTGCGCCCCGGGCGACCGCGTGACCAAGGGCCAGGTGCTCGCCGTCCTCGAGGCGATGAAGATGGAGCACGAGGTGCGAGTGCGCCGAGGACGGCGTCGTCCGCGAGGTGCCGGTCGAGCCCGGGCAGCAGGTGAACGCCGGCGACGTCCTCGTGGTCGTGGATACAGAGCAGGAGGAGGCTTCGGCATGAGCGACGCGGTGCTGTACGAGGTCAGGCGGGACGCCGCCTGGATCACGCTGAACCAGCCGGAGCGGCGAAACGCGCTCAGCGCCGAGCTGGTCGACGGGCTCCGCACCCATCTCGCGACGGCGCTCGCGCGATCCGGCGGTGCGGCCGTGGTGCTCACGGGCGCCGGGGCCGCGTTCTGCGCCGGCGCCGATCTGAAGAGCGGCGGCCTCGCCGCCGCGGAGGGCGAGGAGCATCCGTTCGTCCGCGTCCTGAAGGCGATCTGGCACTCGCCGAAGCCGGTCATCGGCCGCGTCAACGGGCACGCCTTCGGCGGCGGGCTCGGCCTCACGGCGGCGTGCGATCTGACCATCGCGGCCGACGGCGCCACGTTCGCGTTCAGCGAGGTCCGCGTCGGCGTCATCCCGGCGATCATCTCGGTCGTCTGCATCCCGAAGCTGGGCATCCAGAACGCGATGTGGCTCTTCCTGACGGGCGAGCGCATCTCCGCCGCGCGGGCGGTCGAGGTGGGGCTCGTGCACCGCGTCGTGCCGGCCGCCGAGCTGGACCGTGCCGTCGAGGAGGTCGCCGGCCTCGTCCGCCTGGGCGGACCGAATGCCGTCCGCGAGGCGAAGCGGCTGGTGCGCCGCGTGCCGACGCTCGCGCTCGACGAGGCGTTCCGCGCGACGACCGCGACGAGCCTCGCGCTCTTCGCGTCCGAGGAGGCCGCCGAGGGCATGCAGCGCCTTCGTCGAGAAGCGGAAGCCGCCGCTGGGCGGAGTAAGCCATGGCCTCGAACGACGTGCTCCGCATCGCGAACTGCAGCGGCTTCTACGGCGACCGCCTGAGCGCCGCCCGCGAGATGGTCGAGGGCGGCCCGATCGACGTGCTGACCGGCGACTACCTCGCCGAGCTGACGCTGATGATCCTCTGCCAAGGATCGCGCTGAAGGACCCGGACGCCGGCTACGCGCGCACCTTCCTCGCGCAGATCGAGGAGGTGCTCGGCGCCTGCGTCGAGCGCGGCATCCGGATCGTCGTCAACGCCGGCGGCCTCAACCCCGCCGGGCTCGCCGCCGAGCTCGACGCAGCTGGCGACGCGGCTCGGCGTCCGCGGCGCGCGATCGCGCACGTCGAGGGCGACGATCTCCTGCCGCGGCTCGCCGAGCTCCAGGCCGCGCGGCGAGACGCTCCGCCACCTCGACAAGGGCATCCCGCTCGCCGACGCTCGACAGCGCAGGTCGTGACCGCCAACGCCTACCTCGGCGCCTGGGGCATCGCCGAGGCGCTCGACGCGCGGCGCCGACGTCGTGATCTGCCCGCGCGTCACCGACGCGGCGCTCGACGCTCGGGCCCGGCGGCGTGGAAGTTCGGCTGGGCGCGCGACGACTGGGACCGCCTCGCGGCCGGCGTCGTCGCCGGGCCACATCATCGAGTGCGGCGCCGCAGTGCACCGGCGGCAACTACTCCTTCTTCCACGAGGTGCCGGGCCTCGAGCGCCCCGGCTTCCCGATCGCCGAGATGCACGCCGACGGCACGTTCGTCATCACCAAGCATCCCGGGCACCGGCGGCCTGGTGTCGGTCGGCACCGTCACGGCGCAGCTGCTCTACGAGATCGCAGGGCCCGCGCTACCTCAACCCCGACGTCGACGGCGCGCTTCGACACGATCGCGCTCGAGCAGGAGGGGCCCGACCGCGTGCGCGTCTCCGGCGTGCGCGGCGAGCCGCCGCCCGCCGACGACGAAGGTCTGCATCAACTACCTCGGCGGCTACCGGAACTCGATGACGTTCGTGCTCGACCGGGCTCGACATCGAGGAGAAGGCGCGGCTCGCCGAGGAGACGCTCTGGAAGCTCGTCGGCGGCCGCGAGCGCTTCGCCGAGACGCACGTGCAGCTGCGGCGCTCGGACCGGCCCGATCCCGCGCACCAACGAGGAGGCCTTCGCGCTACCTCCGCGTCACGCGTGAAGGACCCGGACGCCGAGCAAGGTCGGCCGCGCGTTCTCGCAACAAGGTCGTCGAGATGGCGCTCGCGAGCTACCCGGGCTTCTTCATGACGCACGCCGCCCGGCGACGCGGATCGCCGTTCGGCGTCTACTGGCCGGCGCTGGTGCCGCTCGGAGCTGGTCGAGCACCGCGTGGTGCATCGGCGGGGAGACGATCGTCGTGCCGCCGGTCATCGCCGCCGGCGCGCGCCGCGCGCCCGGCGAGCGTCGCCGCCGCCGCCGTCGCGCCGCCGCCGGGCGGCCCGACCGCGCGGCTGCCGCTCGGCACGATCTGCGGCGCGCGCTCGGGCGACAAGGGCGGCAACGCCAACGTCGGCGTCTGGGCGCGGAACGCCGGCGGCGTACGCGTGGCTCGAGCGACTTCCTCACCGTCGAGCGCGTTCAAGCGCGCTCGTGCCGGAGGCGCGCGACGCTCGAGGTCGAGCGCTACGAGCTGCCGAACCTGCTGGCGCTCAACTTCGTCGTGCACGGGCTGCTCGGCGACGGCGTCGCCGCGTCGCTGCGCAGCGACCCGCAGGCGAAGAGCCTCGGCGAGTACCTGCGCGCGCGGGTCGTCGACATTCCGCGGAGCCTGCTCGCCGAATAGCGACGAGGCGCATTCGACCGCGTGAGCGCTCACACCGCCAACAACGAGGGGCATAGTCCCTACAAACGCCTGAGTTGACGGACCGCGTCTTATTCGACGCGGCGCCCCGGGCCCCCCGCAGCCGCATATGGCCGTCGCCTCGCGGCTCGCGACGCGGGCGTGCTGCTGCCCGGGGACGGTGTCGCGATCCTGCGCCGCGCCGGGGCCCGGCTGTGGGAGCTGGTGGCGACGTTCTGACGGCAGGTTTCACTGGACCGCACGCCCGGCGGCGTGCGATGGTCCCCGCTCGCGAGCGCAGAAGGAGGAACGCATGTCGCGCCGGCGTGCCCGCATCAGCCTGCTGTTTCTCGCCTGTGCGGTGACGGCGGAGGCCTTCACCGTGCCCGTGGGGCGGAACTTTCGCGTGAACAGCACCGTCGACGGCACCCAGGGCCTTCCCGCGGTCGCGATCGACGGGGCGGGGAACCACGTCGTCGTATGGGCCGGAGGGGGCACGGTGGGCGGCGTCCGCGGACAGCGGTACGACCCGACCGGGGCTCCGCTCGGCGGGGAGTTCGCCGTGAGCACCAGCCTCGCCGGGTATCCCGCGGTCGCCGCCGGACCAGGTGGAGGCTTCCTCGTCGTCTGGGGGGCCGCCGCCGACGTCCGGGCCCTGCGCTACGATGCCGCCGGTACGCCGCAGGGCAGCGCGTTCGTGGTCAACGCGTACACGACGGGCAATCAGGGGAATCCGGCGGTCGCCGCCGACGGACTCGGCAACTTCATCGTCGCGTGGGAGGGGTCGGCCGCTCACGATCCGATGAGCGGCATCGCGGCGCGGCGCTTCGACGCCGCCGGGGTGGCTCGGGGGCGACATTGCCGTCAGCGCGTACACGACCGACACCCAGTCCTCGCCGTCCGTGGCGGCGGACGGGAGCGGAAACTTCGTGGTGGCCTGGACCAGCAGGACCGACGGGAATGACAGCAGCGTCGCCGGGCGGCGCTTCGATGCCGGCGGCACGCCGCTCGGCGGCGAGTTCGTCGTGAACACCTATACGACCGGCTTCCAGTTTGAGCCGTCGGTGGCGCAGCGCTCGGCCGGCGACTTCGTGGTCGTGTGGACGGACTCCGGCATCATCCCGAGCGCGCGCGCGATCGTCGCCCAGCGCTTTGATGCGAGCGGGACGGCGGTCGGCGGCGAGATACAGGTCGGTGCCGAGCCCTTAACGGTGGATACCCGGGCCCGCGCGGCGATGGATTCAGGCGGCGACTTCATGGTCGTCTGGCAGCGGGGCACACCCTTCGGGGCGCGGCGTTATGAGAGCGATGGGACGCCGCAGGGCGCAGACTTCGACGTGAGCGACTACACGCTGTTCGACCGCGACCAGGCGACGGTGGCCGCCGGCGGCGCCGGTCGCTTCCTGGTCGTCTGGCACGATGAGATTGGGGATGACGTCGTCGCCCAGCGCTTCAGCGCCGGCTGCGGTGACGGGATCGTCGAGCCCGGCGAGGCGTGCGACGACGGCAATGCCGCGGCCGGGGACGGCTGTGCGGCGAAGTGCGTGGCCGAGACGTGCTCCGCGTGCGTGGGCTCACCGTCGAGCTGCGTGCCGATCGTCACCTGCACGGCGGGCGACGGCTGCTGCGCGCCGGGGTGCACGGCGGCGACGGACGCCGACTGTCCCACCCCGATCGCGGGCGCCATGCTGGCCATCCGCGACCCGTTGTCGTCGGCGACGGTCAAGTCCACGCTCGGGTTCAAGTCCACGGATGCCGGGATCGACACGAGCCTCGCCAGCGGCTTCGATCCGCTCGCGGACGGTGCCGCGATCCAGATCTACAAGCCGACCGGCGACGGGGAGGATACGCGGTGCTGGGAGTTCCCTGCCGCGAGCTGGACGCTTCGCGACACGACCAACGGCGGGCGGGTGTTCAAGTACAGGGACACGGAGGCCGCGCCGTGCAGGATCGCCCGCGTGCGCGGCGGCCGACTGCTGCGGGCCCAGTGCGCCGGCGTCGTCTCGCGCGTGCCGTACGACCTGGGCGCGTCGCCGCAGGGCAGCCTCGCAGTACGCTTCAAGAGTGGCGGGATCGACTACTGCACGCTGTTCGATTCGGCGTCCATCCAGCGCGACACGGACGTGAGCTTCCTCGCCCGAGGCGCGCCGGCGCCGGCGTCGTGCCCCGAGCCGCCGCTGCCGTGTCCGTTCCGGATCGCGCCCGCCGAGTGAGCAGCGCGATGTGCTGAGGGGCGAGCGGGAAACTGAGATCGGCCAGCCGCCGCCGATAGGGGGCGGGTCCATACGGACGCCTCTTGCAGGCAGGCGCCCCCTCTAGCCACGGGAACGCTATCGTCCAAGCCGCTGGGTCGTGACGAGCGAGCGGCGGCTCAGTCGCAGGTTCCCCCCGTGCACGACAAGCCGCAGCACTCGATGGAATCGCTGCAGGAACTCCCCGCGGGACGGCAGCAGAGGAATCCCCTGCCATTTCCCGCGCGCCGCCCGGCCGAGTAGTCTCGGGACACCGCACCAGGGGAGGAGCCCATGCCCTTCGACTCGATATTCCGTCCCGGCCTGTTTGCCGGCCAGACCCACGTCGTCACCGGCGGCGGCAGCGGGATCGGCCGCTGCACGGCGCACGAGCTGGCGCACCTCGGCGCGACCGTCGTTCTGGTCGGCCGGCGTGCGGACCGGCTCGAGGCCGTGCGCGCGGAGATCGCCGACGACGGTGGCCGGGCGGTCACCTTCACGGGCGATCATCGCGACGAGGACACCGCCCGCGGGATCGCACGCGCCGCCCTCGACGCGCACCGGACGGATCGACGGGCTGGTGAACAACGCCGGCGGGCAGTTCGCGGCCCCGCTCGCGAGCATCAGCAAGAAGGGCTGGGAGGCCGTGGTCGCCAACAATCTCACCGGCGGGTTCCTCTGCGCGCGCGAGTGCTACACGCAGTGGATGGCCGAGCACGGCGGCGCGATCGTGAACATCGTCGCCGACATGTGGGGCAGCATGGTCGGCATGGGCCACTCCGGCGCCGCCCGCGCTGGCATGGTGAGCTTCACCGAGACGGCAGCGGTCGAGTGGGCGGCGAGCGGCGTGCGGGTGAACGCGGTCGCGCCCGGCTCGATCGCGTCGTCGGGGTTCGACACTTACCCCGACTGGATGCAGCCCCACCTCGCGAGCGCCCATGCTGGCGATCCCGGCCGCGCGGCTCGGGACGGAGTCCGAAGTCTCGGCGGCGATCTGCTTCCTCCTGTCGCCGGCGGCGGCGTTCATCAGCGGATCGGTGCTGCGCGTCGACGGTGCCGCCCCGAACGCGCGCCTCGCGTCGCCCCTGTCGGCGTTGCGCGACAAGGACGCGCCGCTGCCGATTCCCTGGCCGCTCGACGTCCACGACCGCTCCGTGCCGTGGCACGGCTTCCACCTCGGACGCCGCATCCACCGCTGGGGCGGATCGAAGTAGGGTCGTCCCCTCACGGGGTGACGAGCATATGGCCTCCGGACCGGCATATGCGGCGCTTCGGGCCGCACCGCCGGAGCCGCTCGGATTCCTTGACCGGCGCAAGGCGTACGTTTTACTGCCCCGGCACGGAGGATCTCACATGAAGATCATCGTCGGCGCCTTGATGCTCGTAGCGGCTCTCGCAGTCTCCCCGGTCGAGGCTTCCTTTATCGGAACCTTCCACCCGGGGAGTTTCTTCGTCGAGATCGCCAGCGGGTCGACCGAAGACGCTGCCCTCACGATCCTGGACGTGAAGAAGGCCCGGGTGGCCGTGCTCGCGGTGGAGACGGTGGGGCCGGGGGAGACGCGGCAGATCACGCCATCGATTCCGAAGAACACGCAGCGACTCGTCGTCACGTTGGACTTCGTTCCCCCCGGAAACGCCACGATCAGAATCATTCAGGGGACCAACATCTTCGCCGAAGCCATCACCGGGGCCCACCACGAGTTCGTGGTCAACGTGACGCCCTGAGCGGCGCGCACGGCGGGCTCCCGAACCTCTGGAGCCTCAACTTCGTCGTGCACGGGCTGCTCGGAGACGGCGTGGCGGCGTCGGTGCGGAGCGACGTGCAGGCGAAGAGTCTGGGGGAGTTCCTGCGGGCGCGGGTGGTTGATATTCCGCGGAGTCTCCTCGGCGAATAGCGGGGAGACATTCGAGCCGACCTGGACAGGTGAGCGGAGGGTGCAGTGTGGGCCCGACGCAGAGGAGGTCGATCGTGAGCGACGCGACGTACAAGGTGACCGAGGTGGTGGGGACATCGCACCGACAGCATCCAGCAGGCGGTGCGCAACGGGATCGCGCGGGCGAGCAAGACCCTGCGTAATCTCGACTGGTTCGAGGTTACTGAGATCCGCGGCCACATCGTCGACGGCGACGTCGGCCACTTTCAGGTGACGATGAAGATCGGGTTCAAAATGGAGGGCTGAGGCTCTCGGCTGAACGCGCCCGATTGGGGAGAGCGTCCCGGACCCTGCGGGGGGTGTTTAGGTAAACGGGGACGGCAAGGCGGACATCATCGTGGGCGCGGTGATCGGCACGCGGGCCAAGAGCGGCGCCATCGACCGGCCCGGCTACGTCACGGTCTTCGACGGGGCTAACCCGGCTCATCTGAAGGTTTCCCCGGAGGCTACATCCGCCCGCGCGCAGGTGTCCAGTTTGTACGCTCACACTAAGCCGCCGCGTCTCCAATAGCGGACAGCAGCCTCGACGAGGGCCGCAGAATTCTTCCGACGGCGGCCGGCACCGCGGTTGCTTAACTCCGCATGAAGATCGATCTCAAGCGGTTCGAAGGCACCCTGCCGTACGCGAGCGAACTGTTTGGCGTCTACCAGCCGCTACTCGGTTGGCGCTCGCGCATGACCGAGGATCGGCCCGCGCGCACAGGGCGCGGTCGTTGACCGACCGATAAACCGACTCCTCGGCGTGAAGGCCCTCATGGACCGGGAGGTCTCGATCTCCACCTATCTGAACTGGCTGTCTCGTCAGAGCCCGAGATCCTGGATGCGCTCTTCTACCGCACCGCCACCGATCCCTTCGCGGACATCCTCTCCTACCAAGAGCGACCCGCTCGCGACCTTCGGTCACAACGACCTCCAGGCGGTGCTCTCGCCGATCGGACTGGTGCACCTGTTTCGTCAGTACTTCTTCGAGTTCGACACGTTCCTCGGCCCCCCCGTCGGACACATCTGGCTGCCTCCCGGCGCCACGCTCGAGCTCGTCGAGGAGACGACGCGCCGGACGCTCACCGAGCGTACGGTCGAGACGCTGGTGGACGCCCTCGATCGCACCGAGAAGACCGACACCGTGCACGACGAACTCTCCACCGCGATTCGCGAGGAGAATCGCACGAACACCAAGTTCGGCTTCGGCACGAACGTGAACTACGACAACGGGACGACCGAGGTCGGCGCGAACACCGACCTGTCGCTCGACAACTCTCGCACGTCGGCTCGCGAGACGCGCACAAGCAGATGCGCGAGCAGTCGCAGAAGGTCACTGCTGAGTACCGGAGAACCTTCAAGTCGACCTTCAACCGAAGGGAGAACACCGCCATGATCTCGATCGCTATTCGTCAGGACCTCAATGCAACACTCGCCGGCCTCGTGCGCGAGCACCCCCGGCACCCGGGACTCCCCGCGGTCGCGCGGATCAGGACAGCGGTGCAGCTGGCCGGCCTCGCCCTCGGAGGGGTCGGCCGTGTGCTCGGTTCCGGCGTCGTCTGGACCCGGCTCGCGCGGGCGCTGCCTCTCGCCGAACTGCTCCACGGCAGACGCGGTGCGGCCGATCAGCCGGCCCCTGGGACACGCGGCCTCCCTGGCCGGCGGCAGGCGAGCACGATGCTCCTGGCGGCTGTGCTCTGCCTCCAGGGGGGCAGCGGCGCCGAGGCGTTCTCCGTCAAAGACATTCGGAACATCCTGACGTACGACGAGATGATGATACGATCTGCAGCGCGTCGCGACCCGCAGACCGGACGTGACGCTTAGCGAGGCCCCCTACCGTGCCAAGGCCACCGGACGGGCGATCCCGGTGATCACGGTGGGCCATGGTCCCCGCAAGGTCTTCATCACGGCGATGCAACACGCCAATGAGTATCGTGTCAGCAACGCCGCCGTCGCTATCGCGGCGAAGCTTAGTAGGCGCCAGCAACGCCTGGATGAGAAGCGCTCTGACGGTGGTGATCATGCCGCGCGTGAATGTCGACGGGTTCGACGACACCCTTCCCGGTGAACCGTGGCGTGGGCTACCGTGGCGATGGAATGTCGATCCCACGGCCGTAGGGGCGCTGTCCCGGTACCCTCGGAGACACGGTCGGCCCCTTTCGCCGTCACCGGCGTCGGTTACAATGTCAATCGTTATCATCCCGCGGGACTCACGGAGAATCCGTACGCTCCGACAACGCCGAACCCCGTCCCGGAAGCCATGGCCGTTCGAAACGTCTTCAGTCAGGTGCAGCCGTCGATGATGATCGACATGCACGAGCAGCCGTCGGCCGTCGAGGATGCCCAAGGGCGTCCTGTAGACGTAGCGGTCAACTGGCCGACACCATCGCTTGGGGTTGCGCCCGCTGTCCTCGCACAGGGAAAACGCATCGCCTACGCGGCCTTACTGGCGAATCCGAGGAAGCGAACGGCACTCTACAGCTTTGCGTCACGACCACCCGGGGCAGGCACATAACCGCTACGCCCTTCTGGGAGTGCCAAGCATCCTTCTGGAGTTCAGGGGCCTTGACTGTTGGATTGAAGCCGATGGCGGACTGTTCAGGTGTACTGCCGGAGGGGATCCGAGCAATCGGTCGGCGACACGCCTGGCTACGAAGACCGTTTTTTCGATCCTCAAATCAACAGCTGACGGGTCCGTGGATCTGATCGATCCCGCCCTTGCAGACCAGTACATCCTCCCCTACCAAACACCGGCTTGGCCAACCGGAACCGAGGACGATCATTAGTCCCGGGAGCCGCTTCCGAGGAGCTGCTGCCCACCGGCTACGGATTCGGCGACTACGTGACCCGCCTCCTCGCGATCCGCGGGCTGAGGGGGCTCAAGCGTCTCGTCGAACATCTCGTCAGGATCGAAGCACCGGAGCTCCGGTACGGAGAGGAGTTCTCCCAAGACTTCGAGCAGGTCGTTGATGTGGTGATGGGCGAGCGTTCTCTTCGACTGTGAGGGCAGGTGATAGCGTTGCATGATGACCTCCTGTTGAAAGAAGGTTTAGAGCCTTTTATGCCAGATCACCTCGGGCGAGACGAAGGCCTGGGAGGTCGTGCGGCGACGCCCGCTGATATGGTTTTAGCTAACGCGCCATGCAAACAATCGTCTTTTCAGATCGCGCTTTGACTCTTAGCGCCCGCGCGGGGGTCGTCGGCGCAGTTTTGCTTCTGATCGCGGATTTCGCTCTCTACTCGCATTGGGGCGCCCTGCCGCCTGTATCCGACTCGGTGGCCGCTCTGCTCGGACCTCGCAAGGCAATTCTGTTGGCGACACCTGCCAGCCTGCTCTTATCGAGCATCGTCTGTCCGCTGGTGGCGCTCCTTTATGCGGTTGGGGCCTGGCATGTCTATGCGCGCCTCAAAACCGCTTCTGCCAGAGGCGCCGCGATGGCGGGAATCTTATTTGCGCTGGTCGCCGTGATGAGTTGCGTGTTTCACGCGTTGTGGAGTCAATACGGCTTCATCCTTCAGTTTGCCAATCAGCAGCCTGTGCTGGCGAGCGATCTAGTCGGGACAGCCTCGAGTCACATGAAGCAGTCGCTCGACATCGCCACGCTCGTTGGGCTCGCGCAGATCATCGTCATGTTTGTACTAGTGATTCAAGGGAAAACCACTTATCCGCGCTGGACGTTGATCTTCAATCCGTTTCTTTTGTACGCGATAGCAACGGCGATCCTTTCGCCGTATGCCAATAGTCTACCCCATCCGTATGGTGCACTGATCCTGTCGGGTCTTTCTGAAGCCGCGATGGCGCTTTTTTTCGTGGTGTCGCTAGCGACGCTGCGTCGTTAGTCGCGTGTCCTAAGAGTTCGCCTAAGAGTTCGGGACGCCCATGAGCATAGCAGCGCAGGCGCATCTGCGTTGATGCGCTCCTCCTCCTCATGGATCAGTCGGAGATTCTCGGTTCAAACCGGACGTCGTGCTGAACGAGCTGACCGATCTGCCATCAAGCAGGTCCGCAAGAACGTGCGCGAGGTACGGCTCGAGGGCCCGTCGACCGATCGAGCGGCGGATAACCGCAGCATGCGCTATTAATCGCGTTGACGCTGAGGTCTGCCGCGCGTTATGGGACGCTCGCTCGGGTATCGTACCCGAGCTTCCCCGAGTCGACCTAAGGGGGGTCGTCTCACGGCTTGTGAAGCCCCGAGAGGAGCCGAAGATGAAGCGCTCTGTCTTGGCGTTCATGGTGGCCGCCTCGCTCGTTGCCCTCGCAACCAGCGCACCAGCGGCGGACAGCTCTATTTCCTCGATGAACCGTCCGTTCTTGACGGGGACGTCCCAGCCCCCCCTGGCGCCCCCGCTGAGTGCAGCCTGGACGAACGGGACGAGCAGGGGCAAGACGAAGGTGCTCGGGAGCTGCAAGATATTGGTGAAGCTTTCGGGTGTCGCCCTGCCGGACTCCGATGGCGTCCCGGGAAGCGGCGACGAGGTGCTCTGCCTGATTGACCTCGATTCGACATTCGTCGATTTCCCACAAGCCGGTGGCCCGTTGGGCTTCGTCCTTCGCGGAGAGGTGAGAGGGGGGACGGTGAGGTGCTTCGCGAATCTCTTCGCAGAAGGAGCAGTCAGCTTCTTCTGCGCGAACCACGTCGTGCATAACCTTCGATCGACCTGCTACGAGCCGGACCCAGCCTACGCGCCGATTTTGGACGTTCCCTTCTATTCGGACGGAGCCCAAGGTCTCATCGAGGCTTACCCGCCTCGACCGGCTACGGGTCTGATCGCCGCAGACTCGGTGTTCTTCCCGTAGTCGCCAGTGTTTGGTTCACTCGTGAGACGTGACGCCGTGTCAACACAAAGTAGAGATGTCGGCTTTACGGTGGTGAGGGCGCAGGAGTCCGCGGAGCAGAGCCGGCGCCGATCCGGTGCTTCTCGCGTCAGGACATTCAGGGTTGATCGACGGGCACGTAGAAGCCGCGAAGCTCCCGGCCGAGCTTCATGACGAGCAGTCCCGCGAAGTAGCGGAGAACGAAACCGGCGTCCTTGCCGGTCATGCTCGCGACGAGGTCGGGCCGCACGTGATCGCCACTGGTCGGGCGGGGAAGCGACGGCTTGATGACGACGGCGCTCTTGAAGCGGCCCTTGTGGCGGATGGTGAGGTTAGATCCCTATTCCGGCGAGCGCGTCCGCCATCCTGTTGATTGCGCTCGTTAGCCTCGGGTGCGTGCTCTCGAAGGCTCCGACTGCCTCACGCAGCCGCTCGATGATCGACTCGGGCTGCGCGCCCGGCTTCTGCTTGCGCTCGAGCAGGTCCTCGATGTCGCCGAGCACGCTGTGCAGCAGCTCGCGCGACCGATCGTCGATCGTGTCGGCGCCCTGGAGCTCGGTGTGGAGCTGCTCCAGCATCTGGCGCAGGTGCTGTTCCCGCATGCCGGCCATGCTACCCGAAGCGGCGCATGCGGGTCGAGGTGGTCAACAGCCGGGATGTTCGCGACGTTCCCGCTTCAGGAGTGGTGCTCCGCCTCCTCGGCCTTCTCGGCCTCGGCCTTGGTCTTGTGCACCGTCCCATCCGGATGATTCGGGGGCGAGTACAGCGTATACAGCTTCAGGTCCGTCGTCTTCGAGGCGTTGATCACGTTGTGATACGTGCCCGCCGGGACGACGACCGCATCCCCGTCGCGCACCACGCGCTCCTCCTTCTGGTCGAGGACGAAGCGGGCCTCGCCCTGCTCGATGCGGAAGAACTGATCCACGTTCGGGTGCACCTCGTTCCCGATCTCCTCGCCCGGGCGCAGCGACATCACCACGAGCTGGGCGTGCTTGCCGGTGAACAATACCCGCCGGAAGTACGTGTTCTTCACCGTCTGCTCTTCGATTGGTCCCGTGTAGCCGATCATGGTTCCTCCTTGCCGGTCGCGGTGTACTCAATTGCAGTACGTTTCGTTCCCCCACTTCTGGCAGGCTCGTGGGTCCGCGCCGACGTTCTGGAGATCGAGGCGGAGGGGCCGCTCGGGCACCGCGCGGGCGTCGAACAAATCGCTCCCCTGAAGCAGCGACCGTGGCCGCAGAACTCTGGAGTAGGTGGGCTCGGGCACTCCTTGGGTGCCCATCAGCACCTGGCTCCCGCCGACGTCGCATTCGAGCTGGGTCCCGAACCATCGACAGGCCCCCGAGGCTTGCGGCGTAGCGCCGAAGAGACCGAGGGCCATCAGAGCGAGCAGGAATCGCTTCATCGCGCCTTCTCAATACGGCTCGGAAGAAGCGGGCCGGAGCGCCGGCTTGCGCTTGCTCCGTAGGTCCGCTCGTGGGAGCCGTTAGCGCGGGCGAATGGCGGAGATGCGTCGACCCTACGCCCCTGGCGTGACGACCGCAACGAGCCGTTGGCAGGCCGTCGTGGGTCACGAGTAAATTGTGATCCGCTGCTTCGTGACGAATGCTCCGTGATGGTGCGTACGCACACATACGCACGTAGCGCACGACCGGGAGAATGAGCCGCTTCGCGACGCGTTCATTCGACGCCGCCCTCGAAGGCCACGACGAGATCGAGCAGCCCCGCGGCCTCCCAGGTCCGGTTCCGCGCCGCGTAAGTGAGCTTCTGACTGGGTCTTAGTAAAGGATGAGCGTCATCCTTTACTAAGACGGCGCCACAAGGTTCTTCCCAAGTCGCCTCCGGCCGGCCTCGAGCAGGCGGCGGAGCTGCGGTTCCAGCAGCCGCCTCGGTGCCTATTGGACCAGCCGATCCACCCGGCGATCGATCGCCGCAAACGTGCGCACGAGCCCCTTCGCCACCAGCCAGCGGAGCGGCTCGGGCGGCATCGGGACCTTGCGGTGCCCCCACAGCACGCGCCCAGGCCCGTCGCGCCCGAGGAGCAGGTCGGCGATCATGGTGCCCGCGTAGCTCGCCATCGCGATGCCGTGGCCGGCGTAGCCGGCGCTGTAGAAGACGTTCCGGTGGGTTCCGGTCACGCCGACGGCGGGGAGGAAGTCGAGCGCGAACGCGATCGGCCCGCCCCAGCGGTGGGTGACGGCGACGTTCCGGAGCGCGGGGAAGCGATCGCGGAACGCCGCCTCCAGGAACGCGAACGTCGCCGGATCGTCGGGCAGCGCCCGGCCACGGAAGCCGTAGCGCACGGTCTTGGCGCCACCGACGATCCGGTGATCGGCGGTCAGGCGATAGCTCTCGAGCATCTCGTGCGCGGTGTAGATGCCCTCGCGACCGCGCCATCCGATCGCGGCCCGCTCGGCCGCCGCGAGCGGCGCCGTCGCGAAGAGGTACACGTGGAAGCGCGCGATCGTGCCGCGGAGCCAGCCGAGCGCCGGCGTCCACGCGTTCGTCCCGAGGACGACGACACGCGCGCGGACGCGGCCGTACGGCGTCCGGAGAAGGGCCGGCTGGCCCTCGTCGAGGTGCACCACGGGCGTCCGCTCGAACACGCGGGCGCCCGACGCTTCCGCGACGCGCCGGAGGCCGCGGACGTACCGTCCCGGATCGAGGATGCCGCCCCGGCGCATGAGGAGCCCGCGGGTGAACGCCGCCGGGAGCTCGCGCGCCCGCATCGCGTCGGGCTCGAGGAGCTCGGCATCGAGCCCGAGCGCGTGCGCGGCCCGCGCCGCCTTGTCCAGGACCGCATGCTGGTGCGGGTGGACGGCCGCCATCAGGTTGCCGACGGGCTCGTACGCGCAGTCGATCCCGTGCTCGGCGATCGTCCGCTCCACGTGCCCGATCGCGAGCTCCACGAGCTCGACGAGCGCGCGCGCGCGCCGGCGGAAGAGGAGCGCGAGCGTCGGCAGGTCCTTCCCGATGACGGGGGTCAGGTGACCGGCGTTCCGGCCGCTGGCGCCGTAGCCCGCGTGCTCCTGCTCGAGGACGACGACCGAGTGACCGGCGGCGCGGAGGGCGATCGCGGTCGAGAGGCCGGTGAAGCCGGCGCCGACGATCGCGACGTCCGTGTCGAGGTCGGTGCTGAGCGGAGCTGCGTCGGCGACGGCGCCCTCCATCCAGAAGCTGTCGGCCGTGAGCGGGGCGGAGGGCATGTATCCCCGTTAGGAGGACTGGGGGCCAGGCATCCGTGTCCTGTACTCGACATGACCCTTCTGGTCCACGGTGCGACGTCGAGTCGCTCGCGAGCGACCCTCCAGCGGTGGTGTCGCTTGCTCAACCCGCGCCCGCTGCGCGCCGATACTATCCTGATGCACGGATGGCGCCGGATCATGCCGCTCGGCCTCGTTTGCGCACTGGCGCTGACGAGGTGTGTGCCCCCGGACGCCGCCGGCAAGCCGCAAGCCCCGCGACCGACGGCCGCCGCGGCTGGCCGTCGGAGCTCGGCCATTGCCGCCCTCGAGCGCGAGGCGCATGAGCTGGTGAATCGGTACCGCAAGGCTCACGGGTTGGCGCGTCTTGCGCTCGACGAGCGCATCAGCGAGCAGGCGCGGCTGCACAGCGTCGCCATGTCGAAGGGCGCGGCGCCCATCGGTCACCAGGGATTCGAGAATCGAGTTCGTGTCCTGGCGAAGACCATGTCGTTCCAGCGGAGCGCGGAGAACGTCGGCTTCAATGAGGGGTTTGCCGACCCCGCGGCGGTGGCGGTCCGGGCCTGGCTGGAGAGCCGCACGCATCGGGTGAACATCGAAGGGCCATATGAGCTGACGGGTGTTGGCGTCGCGCGCAGCTCGGCCGGGGGCGTCTACTTCACGCAGATGTTCGTCGGACGGTGAGCTTACAGCGAGCCGGGGCCGGTGCGGATCGTTCGAAACGTGATCGAGTAGCGGAGCGCCTTCGTCGGTGAGATCGCGTGCTGCCAGCGCCAGCGCGCATCGTCCCGCAACACGTACGCCGAGCGCGGCTCGAGGACGAGCACGAGGGAGCGCTCCTTCCGGCGCTTCACGTGCGGGTAGGGCCGGAGACGCATCCGAGAGGGTGCTCCGAGCGAAACGCCGAAGACGACGCCGAAGTGCGGCACGTCGCGATGCCAGCCGAGCTGGGTTCCGCGCTCGTACTCCGCGACGCTGCACTGCTGGAGCTCGTCCGCGGGAATCCCCGTCCACTGGGAGGCTCGCTCGCGCAGCGGATGCAAGAACGACGGAAGGGCTGCGGCGGGCAGGAGGACGTTCGTGTCGAAGTCGTATCCCGCGCCGAAGCTCACGATACGGCGCTTCGCGGTGAAGGCCTTGTAGCGCGCCTCCGCCAGCGGGAGCGTCGAGATTTCGGCGATGAGCGCCTGCTCCTCGGCGGGCGTGAGGAAGCCCGGTTGGTAGAGGAGTCCTTCGGGCAATCCAGCTGGACGATCGAACAGCTCCCGTTGATCGCACGCCGCGCGCATCGGCGATCTGATTCTACTACGTACGCCACGCTATGGCGCCGCGCGAGGGTGCACCGGAGGCAGTGGTTATGGCGACGTCCATTCCGGTATACGTTCCGCTCGAAGGTATGCGCGGGTCATCGCCGTGAGCGTTTCAGGGAGGTAGTCTGTGGCCATTCGTCCAAAGCGCAGCCAGTCGAAGTCCCGTGCGGTCCCCTGGACCCCGCGGCCTCTCACCGCCGGGCAGCTGAAAGCTATCGAGGCCGGACGTGCCGCGATTCGGCGTGGCGACTACGTGACGCTCGAGGACGCCGAAGCGTATGTGGCGCGTCAACATGCCAAATCACATCAAAGTCGCCGTCACGAGGTTCCCGCGAAGCGACGCTGATCTCGCCAGGGTCGGTCGGGCCATCGCCCGTTCTGACCCGCGGTGGGCCCACCCTGGCGCGCACGTAGCCGAGTGGCTCGTTACTGGCGCTCCGTCTCGAACCTGGGTTAGGGTCGCCGTCATGCAAAGGGCGGGGCTCTCGGCCACGATCGCAGCGCTCATTCCGGTCCTGTTTTCCGTACCTGCGCTCGCCGCGCCCGACTACGACGGCGACGGATTCACGGACAACGACTGCCAGCCGCTCGATCCGGCGGCGCACCCCGGCGCGACCGACGAGCCCGACCTGGCATTCGAAGATCTCGATTGCGATGGCGTGGACGGTACCGCGTCCGACGCGTTCTTCGTCGCCAAGAGCGGTGACGATGCCGGCACCGGCTCCAAAGGCATCCCGTTCAAGACGATCCAGTTCGCCATAGACCGCGCGGCGGCGGCGTCCCCGATGCGCAACGTGTACGTTGCCGGCGGCGTGTACACCGAGCGTGTCGTCCTGGCGTCCGGCGTGTCGGTGTACGGCGGCTACAAGCCGGGGGGTGCGCGCGCGGCCGACGAGACGACGACCATCCAGGCGCCGGCCGGGGTCTCCGAGGCGGTGTTCGCCGACGGCGCCGTCGGCGTCGAGCTGCAGCTGCTCACGGTTCTCGGTGCCGATCTGACCGACGGCGCGAGCTCGTACGCGATCCGCGCCATCGGCGGCTCGTCGCTGGCGCTGACCGGGGTGACGGCGACGGGCGGGGACGCAGGCGCGGGCGCGACCGGCTCGCCGGGAGCAGTCGGGGTGAGCGGCGCGGACGGCAAGTGCGGCGGCAGCTCGAGCGCCCAGGGATGCAACGTGGACCTCGGCGGCGGCGCCGGCGGTGCAGGCCAGCCGCACAACGGTGCCACCGGCGCCAGCTCGCTCTGCCCATCGGGCGGTGGCTGCAACGGCGCGGCCGGCGGTGCCGGTGCGGGGCCCAGCGGTGGCGCCGGCGGCGGAGGCGGCAGGCCGATCCTGGTGTCGTGCGGCAACCGTCTCATCAGCTCCTGCCATGGTGGCTTCGGCCAGGGCGGCGGCGACGGCGCCGCCGGGACGCCGGGCGCCGGGGCGGAGTTCGACTCCGCATCGGCCGGCGCCACGTGGGTGAACGCGGGCGCGGCGACAGCGGGGCAGGGCGACGCGACGCCCGGCTCCGGTGGTGGTGGCGGCGGCTCGGGGAAGTGGGTCGTCGACGCCGATTGCGACTTCCCGGATGTTCCGGGCGGTTCCGGCGGTGGTGGTGGTGGCGGCGGCGGAGCCGGCGGCGGCGGCGGTGGCGCCGGCAACGGCGGTGGCTCCTTCGGCGTTTACCTGTTCGAGTCCGCTGTGGTGATCGACGGCGGCCTGGTGAGCGGCGGCGCCGGGGGCGCCGGCGGGACGGGCGGCGCCGGGGGCATCGGCCCCGGCGGGCTCGGCGGGCCAGGGCAACCGGGCTTCACCGCCAGCGGGGGTCCCGGCTGTAACCTTCAGGCCTTCGACGGCGGCATCGGCGGGCCCGGCGGCGACGGCGGTCAGGGCGGCGGGGGTGGCGGTGGTGCAGGCGGCCCGAGCGTCGGCGTATTCGCCGCCTCGACCTCGAAGTTCGTGGTCAGCCCGAGCGGAGCCGCCGCCGGCGGCGTCGCCGGAGCCGGCGGGGCGCAGGGCGCGGGCGGGACATCGCCGGATGCCGCCGGTACCCCGGGCGTCTCCGCGGCGACGCTCGCACAGCCGGGCGCCAACGCGAGCGGGAACGACTTCGACGGCGACGGCAAGCTCGATGCCGACGACGCGTGCCCCGCCGTTGCCGGTGATGGGGCCGACGGCTGCCGCACGCGCACCCCTGTGCTTGCCGACCTGGACGGCGACGGCGTTCCCGACTCGGCTGATGGCTGCCCGGCGGCGGCGACCGGGGGTCAGCCCTGCGACGACGGCAACGTCTGCTCCGCAAGCGACACCTGTGCGGCCGACGCAGCCACGTGCATGCCCGGAGCGCCCCTCGCCCTCGGCGCCGCCGGCACCGCGGTCGGCGCGGAGGGGACGGCGGGCACGAGCGCATGCGCGGGGGATCGCGGCAAGAAGAAGGCGGTCCTGCGCGCGCTCTCCCAGGTCTCGAAGGCGCTCGGGAAGGCGGGCGACGCCACCACGGAGAGGAAGCGCGCGAAGCAGCTCAAGCAGGCGAAGCGCTTCGTGGGCAAGGCCGAGAAGAGTCTCCCGAAGGCGCAGGCCAAGGCGTCGGCAGCGTGCGGGTCGGTGCTCGCGGGCGCGGTGACTTCGGCGAAGGCGCTTCTGGCCTGCTTCTGACGTCGCCGTCGCTCGCTGCGCGACGGACGTAGCTGCGCCCGGAACGGGCGCGCCCGCGCAATAGGCGTGCGTGCCCTGCTCGTCTGATCGGCTATCAGCCGGCCGCTACCCCGAAGGTAGCCGATCAGTTCGAGGAGGATCCGTATGAAGCAGAGCTGGTTCAGAGTGGCGCAGACCCCGCCGCACCGGTGGCGCACCAGGTACATCGCGGCGTTTGCCGGCGCTTGCCTGGGCCTGCTGCCCGTGGGTGTCCGTGCCCACGACTACCGTCGCCCGACTGTGCCGCCCGATCTCGAGGTGTCCGCGGAGCACAAGCTGTTCCTCGTCGGGCATGCCGTCGGCACCCAGAACTACGTGTGCCTCGGCTCCGTGGGCGGCGTCGGCCTGTGGGCCCAGTTCGGGCCGCAGGCGACGTTGTTCGACGATCGCGACGAGCAGATCGTGACGCATTTCCTGAGCGAGGATCCCGACGAGGAGGACACGCTGCGTCCCACCTGGCAGCACTCGAAGGATACGAGCGCGGTGTGGGCCGCTCAGGTCGCGATCTCTACCGACCCCGCCTTCGTCGAGCAGGGTGCGATTCCCTGGCTGAAGCTCGAGGTGAAGACAGCCCGGCTCGGGCCCAATAGAGGGCGACGCCTCGCCGACACCACCTACATCCAGCGGGTGCACACCTCGGGAGGCCTGAAGCCTACGACCGATTGCCTCCTCGGCGACAGGAAGTTGGTGCCGTACTCGACCGACTACTACTTCTACAAGGCCCGCTGAGGAGCAGGCGAGCACTGTCTCATCCGCCTGCCCCGCCGACAGGCACTGCGTCGGCGGCGGCAGGCGGAGTGCGTGAGGTCGGCCCACTCGACTCGCCGGGGCTTCCACGCCCGGCGCGTGCCGTGGTACCGCGGCCTCGAAGTCGCCCGCCGCGGGGAAGCCGTCGGCGACCTTCGTGGCGGGAGGAGCGGCGATGCCGGTGCCGGCGCTCGGCACGCTGCCGGCGCCAATCACCGTGCAGCTCGTCGATCACGACTCCGCGGTCTGCCTGCAGACGGTCTTCGCGGCGGACGATTTGACGGCCAATACCGCCACGAAGCTCAAGGCGAGGTTCACCGCGCCCTGACGGGCGAGTCGCAGACGGCTCCGGCAGCTCGCCGATGACGCGTTCGCCCATGCGTTGCGCACGGACCGGACGAAGGTCACAGCATCGGCGAGCCTCATTCATCGCATTCCTTCGGGCGGCATGGCATCATGAGGACAGCCGCCTGGCGCGGGAGCGGTCAGGGGTTCGAGGGGGAGGAGGAAGCAATGCGATACGGTGGGGTTCCGTTCCTGGTGCACTGGACCGATTCGGAGGCGAGCGTAGAGCAGGCGCAGGGTGTGAGGGCGTCGGCGATCGCCGAGTGGCATAGTGGCAACTATGCCGGGGCTATGATCGGGGGGCTCTTCTCACAGGTGGCCCGATCCAACGGCGACGGCGGTGGAAATGTGGCCGGGATGCGCGTTGCCGGGATCGTCAGTGGAAACGACGGCGATCTGACCGGGGTGAGCGCGTCGGGAGTCTACAACTACGTGACGGCCAACCTCCTGAACGGTCTCTCGCTCTCGTGGGGAGCCAACATCGTCGGCGGGCGACTGAACGGGTTCTCGGCCGCCGGGTTGTACAACTACGCGGGTACCAATGGGAGGCTCGCCGTGCAGATCGGCGCCTTCAACAACTTGAACCACTACGATCCGGACGGGACGGTGGTGCAGGTCGGCTGGTACAATCGCGCCGCCGACCAGTCGATCCCATTCCTGAACGTCAAGGGGATCAGCAACCTCTTCGAGCAACCGCTCCGGCGGCTGCGCGGCAAGAGTGGGTGACGCGCGCTTTTCCGCTGAGCGCGTGACGAGAGCGCCGCCCGCTATCGGTCGGTGGGTGCACGCTGGTAAGGACGTTCCATGTCCAGGAAGTACCAGGTCATCTCCGCCGACGGGCACCTGGAGATTCCGCCCGATCCCTGGATGCGGCACGTCCCGAGCGCCTACCGGGACCTGGCGCCGCGTCTGGTGAAGCTGCCCGAAGGGGGAGAGGCGTGGATCGTCGAGGGACTGCCGTTGATCCACAACGGCCAGAACCTCGCTGCCGGTCGCACGGTGAAGCTCAAGGGAGTGTCGTACTGGAATGCGGACGGCAGCGCCGGTCCCGGTACGGGCGACGCCCGGCAACGGCTCCGCGAGCAGGACGAGGACGGAATCGACGCCGAGGTCCTCTACCCGCCGGTCTTCATCGGAAAGTTGATCGAGCAGATCTCGGACAAGCGGGCGTATCTCGCCATGGTGAGGGCCTACAACGATTTCCTGGCGGAGTACTGCGCGATCGCCCCCGACCGGCTCATCGGGACCGCGGTGATGCCGGTCACCGGCCTCGACGACGCCGTGGCGGAGCTCCGGCGCTGCCGGGACCTCGGTCTCCGCGCGACCTCGCTCAGCATGTTCCCGAGCGGCGGCGGCGCCCCGAAGCCGGAGGACGACCGGTTCTGGGAGAGCGCGCTGGCCCTCGAGATGAAGATCGCCGCGCACGTCACCTTCGGAGGCCGGGAGAAGGTGAATCCCCTCCTTGTCGCGTCGGCGACCGCGAACTTCGACCTGGTGACCGCGATGGTCTCGCGCACGATGCCCGGGCCCGCTCACCCTGATCGCGCTGATGGCCGCCTCGGGAATTTTCGACCGCCTCCCGGCTCTCGAGATCTACCTCGCCGAGACGAACGCCGGATGGATGCCGGAGAGCTTCTACATGATGGACGACTCGTACCGGCTCCTCCGGGAGTGGTACGGCGCGAGCCTGGCCATGCCCCCGAGCGAGTACGCCGCACGCCACTTCTACTTCGGGATCGTACGCGACCCGGTCGCGCTCCAGATGCGTGATCTACTGCCCGCCCAGCGGCTCATGTGGGGGTCCGACTTCCCGCACTCGGTCACCTCCTTTCCGCGCAGTCGGGAATGGCTGGAGACGATCTTCGACGGCGTGCCGGCCGAGCTCAGGCGGCGGATCCTGGTGGAGAATCCGTGCCGGTTCTTCGGGCTGGAGCCGGATCGGGCGATCACACCGACGCCGGGGTGAGCGTCGTCTCGACCATCGCTCAGCGCCCCCGGCCGCCCGAGAGGCCGTCCTCGCCGAAGCCGCCGGCCGGTCCTTCGCCGCCGGGGCCGAGCCGACCCTCGGGCCCGAGGTGACCCTTGCCCGGAACGTGGTTCACCTCGACGCGGATCCCGTCCGGGTCCTCGAACAGCAGCGAGTAGTAGCCGGGCGCGAAGTGTGGCGCGTCCTCGGGCGGGTGCACGATGCGCGCGCCGAGCTCGTCGACCAGGAAGCGATGGATGGCGTCGACGTCCTCGCGGCCCCGCGCGCGGAAGCAGAGATGGTGGAGGCCCGCGCGGCGCTGGTCGAACGCGCCGCCGCTCCTTGCCTCCTCGTCCGCGCGGACGAGGATGCCGGTGCGGCTCCCGATGCAGTAGACGATCCCGTCGCCCTTGATGAGCGTCTTCATCTCGAGGAAGTGGCAGAGCTTCTCCCAGAACGGGACGCAGGCCGGATCGTTGACGGTGAGCTGGATGTGGGCGATGCCGTTCACCTCGACGCTCATGGCTCGCTCTTCGCGGATGCGTGGCGGTCATGCAATGGGGCGTCCCGTCGAAGCGCTCGCTGTCGAAGGCTCACGACCGGGCGGCTTCGTCGGGACGCGGCTCGAGGCGCGGAGCGAGGGGCCACCGCCAGCTCGCGGGCGGCGTGAAGCGCGTCCAGGCGCCCTCGGGCTGCGCGAGCCGATCGGCGATCGTGAGCAGGGCGACGGGGTGGTGCCCGATGCCGAGGTGGCTGCTCGCGACCTCGATGTTCTCGCTCTCCGGGCCCTCCTCGAGGCGGCAGCTCTGCCAGGCGACGATCCCGTCGCTGCGGCTGTAGATGGCCGTCGTCGGCACGGGCAGGGTCTCGTCGCAGGATCTGCCGGTAGTCGGCCTCGTCGGGGAGCGGCCGCCGCCGCGCCACCCCGTGGAGGAAGCGCGGCACGTTCGTCGCCTCGACGTCGCGGAAGGGGCTCGCGAGCGTGATGACCTGCCGGACGTCCTCGGGGAAGCGGCGGGCCAGCTCTCGGGCGTAGATGCCGCCGAGGCTCCAGCCGATGAGGCTCACGCGCCGCCCGTATCGCCTGCGGATCGTGCCGAGGCGCTCGACCATGCGCGCCGCGAGCTCGGGCGAGGGGCCGAGGTTCCGCTCGAGGCTGCCAGCCGTGCGCCGCGTAGCCGAGGTCGCGGAGGAAGCGGCGGAGGGCGCGGGTCGAGAAGTCGGTCGCCATGAAGCCCGGGAAGACGAGCACGGGCTGCCCGTCGCCGCGCGGTGCGCGCCGGAGGAAGGGATACGCCGAGAGGGTCGCGGCGAGCTCGAGCAACGCCCGCCCCTCGAGGAGGAGCAAGCGCCGATGCGGCGGCGCGATGCGCTCGTCCATCACCGACGTGAGCAGCCTACGTGCCAGGGCGAAACGCACCAGCGCTCAAGGGGCGCGTTCCCAGGTTTGGCTCGCGTGTGCGCCTGCTGTCTCAGGTGCGGGAAACGCCCGGTCAGCGTGCGCGGCCGGTCCCGGCCGCGGCTCCGGGATGATCGCATGCGCCGGGATCGCCCGCGCGGCACGCCGCGGCCGCGAAGCGGTGCGACGTCGCGGGATCCACGGGCGAGTAGAGGGCGGCGAGGCGCGAGCAGTCGTCGGCGTCCCGGTCGGCGCAGCCGCGGTAGAGCAACGCGGTGGCGCGAGCCGAGAGCCGCTCGGTCTCGTCGGCGCCGCATCCGTCTCCCGCGCGGGGGTAGACGAGGCGATCGACGCAGAGCGCCGCGAGGTAGGCGCAGCCATGCCCGTCGCCGGCGTCGCATGCGGCCTCGGCGAGGTCGGCGGCCCGCGCCACGTCTCGTCGGAGCCCGTCGTCGCTCACGTAGAGCTGCGAGAGCGCCGCGCAGCCGCGGGCATCGCCGCCCGCGCAGGCCTGGCGGAGGAGGACCCAGGCGCGGCCTGCGTCGTCCCCCGCCGGGACCCGCCTTCCGGCGTGCAGCAGGCCGGCGCGCGTGCAGCTCGCCATGTCGCCCGCCGCGCATCGGCGCGTGCAATCCACGGCGTCGCCGGCCCGGCAGCGCGCCCGTGCGGCGACGAGCCGCCGCGGGGCGACGGCCGGCCGCTCGTCCGCGGGGGTGGCGAAGGGCGCGAGCGCGCGCGCGATCGTCGCGTAGAGCTCGCGGAGCCACCGGGGCGCGCGGTGGCTCGCGTGTACGCGACGCCGGCGTCGACACGCCGGAGATCCGCCGGGCTGATGACGACCTCGACGTGCTCCGTCCCGATCCGGGCGGTGAGGGCGAAGAGCTCCTCCACCTCGCGGTCGCCGACCGGCAGGCAGCCGTCCGACACGCTGCCCCCGTGAATCATGATGTCGCCGCCCAGGCGCGTGCGGCCATCCTCCCCGGCGCGCGCTCGGTCGAAGGCGCTCGGGTAGTCGAGCCGCAGCGACAGGTGGTAGCGGCTCTCGGGATTCAGCGCGTCGATCCGGTAGACGCCTTCCGGCACCTGGTGGTCACCCTCGCGGAGCTTCGGCCCGAGCCGGCCGCTCGCGGCTTGCACGAGGTAGGAGCGGACGAAGCGCCACCCGTCGCCGGCGTCGGCCCAGAGCTCGAGCCGCGCCTCGCTCTTTAGGGCGATGAGCGTGACCGCGCGCGGCGGATAGGCGACCTCGCGGGCGGCAAAGCCCGCGGCGAGTCGTGCCTCGGCCTCGGCGAGCACCGACGGCGGCACCGTTGCGAGGGCGGCGGCCCGAGCGCCGAGGCCTGCGGCCAGCGCCACCGTCGCCATGCCGGCCCCCCACCGTCTCATCCTCAACCTCCGTCCCGTCCGCCGCGCGGCCGTCGAGTAGCGCGGTTAACGAAGTCCCGTCAAGCGAATACGGACGACGCTCTCGTGCGCCGAGGTGCCGCCCTGCCGGTGCTCGTCCTGGCGCTCGGGGTGGCCGCGGACGCGCATCCCACCCGCCTCACCGCCTGCACGCTCAGCTTCCACACCCCCGACGAGGTGCGCGTGTTCCAATCGAACCTCTCCGCGGAGGACCTTCCGACGCCCGTGCGCCGCGCGAAGTTGCACCGCGGGGCGCAGGAACCACCAGCGACGAGGCGCATTCGACTCGACCTCGAAACCGCAGTCGGCGCGGACGGCACCGCGGGCACGAGTGCATGCGTGGGGGATCGCGGCAAGAAGAAGCCCGATCCGGATCGTGCCATTACGCCGACGCGGGGCTGAGAAGCGGGCACCGGCCCATCCGTGGGGGCCCGGTCAGGTGCCCGTCGCGCGCAGACAGGCCTTTCCGCAGTCGAACGGGGCCCCGCCCTTGAATATTCCGCAACGAAGCACGTCCGTGCGGGTCCCGTTGGGGGCGAGCCCGAACAGCACCTTCACCATGCGGCGCTGGACCGGGCAACGTAGGCGTCGGCGCTCCTCGTAGGCGTGCTTTGCTGCCCAGAGAACGAAGCCGATCATGGTCAGGATCCCCACGACGACCGAGAACAGCATGACGAGCAACTGCGTGGACGAAATCATCGAGGGCATCTGCGCGGCGGCGTCCATGACCCTACCTCCTGCCCGGGACGAGCATCTCCCGTGCCAGGACAGCGGGGAGGAGTCGGCGGCCGTCTTTCGCGCGCTCGGTCTCTCCGGCACGAATTCCGCCCGTGTGCGGTCCCATTGATGAGAACGAGGGGGCGCGGCCCGCCGCCCTAGGCGAGGATCACCATGCCCGCCGCGGGAAGATCGATGCGGACCGCGGACCGGCCGCCGTCGTCGGTGACCTCGACGGGGTCGCCTCCCGGCGGATTCCCCAGGTCGGCGTCGGACCAGTCGCTTCGGTAGAGGACGTTCATGTGGCTGCGCGGCGGGTGCAGGTTACGGTCCACCGTGACCTGGCCGCCGCGCGCCTCGCCGCCGTGGCTGTTGAGGGCGACCAGCACCTCCTGGTCGAACATCACACGCGACCAGGCAACGATCTCGCCCTGCCGCGGCGGCTGATATCCCAGGTGGGCGAGGAACTTGACGTCACGCGCGTACTGCCGGCCGCGGCGCAGGGTCATGCCGACGCGGTTCCCACCGGTGACCACGCGGGCGATCGCGGCGATGCGCAGGTAGGCGGGGTGGCTCGGGTCGAAGAAGTGGCAGCCGCGGGTCCCGAAGGCCCCGAACGTGCCGCCGAACATGCCCTCGCGGATGTAGCGGTCGCGGTGGGGAATCTTCTGGTCGCTGCCGAGGCCCTCGATGCTCCATCGACAGGTCGTGGTAGGCCTCCGAGCCGTCGAACGCCTGCTCGGTACCGTAGTAGATGCAGGGGATGCCCAGAGTGGTGAGCTGCAGGCCGACCGCGTGGGCGATCTGCTGGTGGCGAGCGGCGGAGCCATTGCGCGCGCTGAAACGAGCTTTGGGGTTGCGGTTGATCATGTCGTGATCGTCGAGCACCGACACGTGATACCTCCCCACCTCGCGGTGGGTGCCAAGCTCGTCGTGGCCTCCGAACTGCGCGAAGAATTCGCCAGGGTCGCCGAGCCCCTTGACCGTCCTGGTGAGGACGTCCATGGGGTCACCGAGATCGAGCGCGGCGTCGAGGTTCCGCCCGAACACATCCAGGTACGAGCGCGTGAGCCCGGCCCCGCCGGCGACCTCGCCAAGGATGAGGAAGTTCTGCTTGCCGATGCTCTGGCATATTCGTGAATGGCGCCGCAGAAATTCCGCGACGCTTCGAAGGACACGTGCTTCACCGTGTCGACCCGGAACCCGTCGAGGTCGAGCAGGGCGATCCAGTACTGGTACACCTGGATGAGCGCGCGGAGCACCGCCTCGCTCTGGGGATCCGCACCAACGGCGGCGCCCTCCTGGACGCGGAGGTCCTTGAGCGAGAAGAAGTCGCCTCGTCTGAACTCGTTGCGAGGATCGAGCGGGTTCTCCCAGGGTGCGGGATCGAAATGATCGATGCTTCCGGCGCGGGTGTAGAAGTCGGGGTCCCTGAAATTCCTGGGGCCAGACGCCGTGGTCGCGGTCGCTGCCGACCGTCGAGAGCGCCTGACCGGTCTTGGAGCGCCAGCGAAACAGCGAGTGCGGCGGTTGAAAGCGGTAGGGCACGGTTTCGACCGGTGTGCCGCCGCTCTCGTAGAACCAGTTGTTGCCCGAATGGTTGTAGATGATGTCGAGCAGGACGTAGATTCCCCTCTCGTGCGCCTCGTCGACCACGTTGCGCAGGTCCTGCCGGGTCCCGAAGCGCGAATCGACGTCGAGGAAGTCCTGAACGCCGTAGCCGTGATACGTGGCGAGGTCCGGCCGCTGCTTGAAGACGGGCCCGATCCACAACGCGGTCACCCCCAGGCGACGAAGGTAGTCCAGCTTGCTGCTGATGCCTCTGATGCTCCCTCCCTGAAAGGTCTTGCCGGCCTCCATCCACGCGCGCTTGTCCGGGGCGGCGTGTCGGGTCGGGTCGGAGCGATCGAACAGGGGGCGCCCCGTTTCCTGCCCATCACTGAACCGATCGGGCAGCAGGAAGTAGAGAATCTGGTCGCGCCAGTCGAGTGGACTGGGGTGAGCGGGCGCCCGCGGCGTGAGGTCGGCGTCCGCGAGCCGTGAGGGAGACGACTGTTCGATCACGACCGGCATGAGGTTCCCCTTTCCGTCGGCTCGTCGCAGCGAACAACGCGCTGATGCCGAGCCCGCTCGTCCGCCAGCCCCATCGCTGCTTTCTCCTCTCCCGCCAGGAGCGCGTGCGTGCGGTGAGCCACGGCGAACTCAGACGATCTTCCGCTGTCGGAGATCACTGATTCTCGCCGCGGAGTACCCGAGGATGCCGTGAGTCTTCAAGTCGCGCGATTCTCGACGTGGGAGACCGGGACCTCCCGATTTCCCGCGCGCGAGCCGAGGGACCAGGCCGCGTGGAGAGAGGAGGGTGGTACTCTCGCCCTGCCTGTGGTCTGGAGCATGGCCACGAGGCGGCTCAGGACGAAGGGGTCGACGCGGAATCGGGAACGGCGTACGCCGCGACCGCGTGCCGTCGCACGGCCGGGCGGCGATGCCGTCCTGCATCCGGACCTCGTGATCGGAGGGCTGACTGAGCTCCTGCAGGGTGTGGCGCACCCCGTGGCGAACACCCTTGCCGACGTCGGTGCCTACGTCGGAAGGCCGCTCGAGGAACTCTTCCCGGTGCCTGCAACGGTGCCGGCGGTGACGGTGACGAGGCGCTGGCGGGTCGGCGGCCTCGTCAGCGAAGATCTCAGCTTTCGTTCCCTGCACGTGCCGCTCGAGCCGAAGTTCCGCCGGCGCTATCTCCGGGACTACCGCGAAACGGCCCGTGTCTATGCGCGTCGCATTCGGCCGGCCGCCGCCCGCCGTCGGCCGCGCCTCCTGTATCTGCACGGCTACCTGCAGCCCGAGACTTTCGTCGAAGAGCTCGCGCTGCTGACCACCATGGCGCTGCAGCTCAACGTCGAGGTCATCCAGATGCAGGCGCCCTATCACGGCCGCCGGACGCCTCGGGCCTCGCGTTTCAGCGGTGAGTTCTACTGGACGGCCGACCTGGTGCGCAGCTTCGAGGCGCTACGCCAGACACTGCTCGACGCGCGGACGTTGCTCGGGTGGCTGCTCGCGAAGGACGACCGGCCGGTCGGAGTGGCGGGACTGAGCCTGGGAGGCGCCCTGACGTTGAGCCTGGCCTGCCTCGAAGAGCGCTTCGCGTTTGCCGTGCCGCTCGTCGCGCACATGGACCTCGCCGCCCTGGTCAGCGACGCGCCGGTGCTCACGAAGATGCGGCACGACCTCAAGTCCTTCGGTTGGCGGAAGAAGCAGTTCGACGACTTCATACGGGGCATCGGGTGGTACGAGTTGCGGCCGAAGCTTCGGGCGGACCGTGTGCTCATGATCGCCGCCTCGGAAGATCGGTTCTTCGATCCACGCCTCGTCCGCCACTTGTGGCGGCGTTGGGGCAGGCCCGCGATTCACTGGTTCCCCACGAGTCACATCGGTTTCCTGCCGCACCTGCCGGAGGTGTTGGGTGTGATGCGCAAATTCATCGACGGGCGGACGATCGAATAGACGCTGCGGGGGCCTGGACGCGCGGCGTGGGGACTCGAGGTCGCGGCTGGCGCCGGGCGAATCTCTCACTGTACAACGGCACGTGCCCGACCACCGGCACGGCAAGGTGGCGCTCGCCGTCGGCGCGGGATGCACGCCCGGCGCGACGATGGGGAGCTGGAGAGCCGCGGTGATCCTCTCTGGAGCGGAGAGCCCGGATCCTCCGGAGGAGGGTCGTGCAAGGGCTGACGCGCCACCCGAGCCTCGCCCAGCGAGCCATGGAGTCGGCGGCGATCGCCCGCATCTACGAGAGCCGGCTGTGGCGGCGGAGCCGGATCGCGACGCTGGCGCTCGGCATCTCCTTCGAGCGCGAGCAGCAGCTGATCGGACGCGCTGCCCGGCTCTCGCCCGGCGACTCGCTGCTCGACGTGGCCTGCGGCCCCGGCATCTACGCGCGACCCTTCGCGCGCCAAGTCGCCCCGGGGCTGGTCGTCGGCCTCGACCTCTCGCCGGCAATGCTGGGTCATGCTCGGCGCCGCGCTCGCGCCGCGGGGCTCGAAAACCTCGCGCTGGTTCGCGGCGACGCCCTGCGCCTGCCGTTCGCCGGCGGGAGATTCGACGCTGTGAACTGCTGCGGCGCGCTCCACCTGTTCCCGGATGCGGACCTGGCGCTGCGCGAGGTCCACCGCGTGCTGAAGCCGGGCGGGCGCTTCACCGTAGCCGCCTTCCGACGGGATCCGGTCGGTGGGCGACCCTCGGCAGCGCGCTCCGCCGGCGCATCATGGGCATCGACTCGTTCACCCCGGCGGAGCTGGAGGCACGCCTCGGCGCAGCCGGCCTGGGCGAGGTCGCGTGCCACCACGCCGGCGCGCAATGGCTGATCATGTCCGCCCGGCGGGTCCCGACGCCCTCCTGACCTCGTGTCCTGCGGGAGACGCCGCAAGGAGAACCCCGAGCTCGGCGTCGATCGCTTCGACGAGGGCGTGCAGATCGGGGACGGCGTCCCAGTCGGCGTTGAAGCCCCAGAAGAGCCGCCCATCGTAGCTGAAGAGCGCGATGCCGACCGCCTGCCGGCACGAGTGGATAGGCGGCCAGCAGCCGGGAGCCGAGGAAGTAGAGCGGGAAGGGAGGTCCCGGGACGTTCGTCACCACCACGTTGAAGGGCTGCGACACGGCCGCGTCGGTCTTTGCGGGTTCCGACAGCCTACTCGCCGATGAAATGATCCGATGCGCCATGGGCGACGCTTGAAGGCTTCCGCGCGGAGACCTTCATGCTGGCCGCGGCTGCCAGATGCCGGCGTAGCTCGTCGGCGTCTCCGAAGGCGGCGAGCATTTCGGCCACCAGCGGGTCGGACGGCCGCGCGGCCGCCAGGAGCGCGGTGGCGTTCGTCTCACCCACCACCTTCACGTCGGTGAATCCCGCGTCCGCGATCGCCCGAAGGTAGTCGCCCTTGACCGAGGCACCGCCGACGCAGCCGACGTAGGCGTTGACGCTCGCTCGGACGCGCTCGGGGAGCGGCATTCCGAGGACGATGTCGGACACGAGCAGGCGGCCGCCGGGCCTGAGCACGCGGAAGGCCTCTCGGAAGACCCTCGGCTTGTCGGTCGAGAGGTTGATCACGCAATTCGAGATCACCACGTCGACCACGTCGTCCGGGACCGGGAGGTCCTCGATCGTTCCGAGGCGGAACTCCGTGTTGCCGCTTCCGATCTTTCCCGCGTTCTGCCGCGCTTTCGCAATCATCTCGGGCGTCATGTCGACGCCGATCACGCGCCCCTCCTCGCCCACCGCCGCTGCCGCCAGGAACACGTCGAACCCGGCGCCCGAGCCCAAGTCGAGGACCACCTCGCCCGGACGGAGCGACGCGAGCGCCACGGGGTTCCCGCATCCAAGGCCGAGGTTCGCACCCTCCGGCACGGCCGCGAGGTCTCGCTCGGCGTAGCCGACGGCGGACGCGACGTCGTCGGCGGCCGGCGGTGTCGAGCCCTCCGCGACGCGCGCATATCGCTCGCGCACGGCATCGCGTATCCGGCTGTCGGTCCTGCAAGAGGTGCTCATCGGCGTCTCCTTTCCGTCCTTCACTTGGCACCGGGGCCGAGCGTCTCCTACGTCGCCGCCGCCAGCACACGGATGACGTGCGCCCCTTCGCGGCCGGGGCGATCGGGCGGCACGACGTCGGAGGGCTGGTACAGCCGCGCCTCGCGGAAGCCCGCGGCGCGGAGCGCCGCGACCGTCTCGTCGGCCGAGGCGAAATGGTAGCGCACGGGCCCGCGCGCGAAGAGCTCGAGCCCCACGCGGAACAGCTCGGGGATCCACATCCCGTCGACATCGCAGGCGAGATGGAGGTCGGAGAGGTAGAGGCCGTGCGGGAAGTGGCCGAGCGTCGTCGCGACGCGCCCCCACAACGCCAGGACGGCGTCGCGGGCGAGGTAGCTGAGCAGGCCCTCGGTGATGATCGCGAGGCCGCGCGAGGGCTCGAGGTCCGCCGCGACGGCTGCGAGGCTCGCCGGGCCGTCCCTCGCGAGCGCGTCGAGCGGCCGCACGTCGTGGTTCGGGCCGCGCAGCCCGGCCAGGTCGAGCGCACGGCGCTTGTACACCGCCATGTCGGGCAGGTCGGTCTCGACGTAGCGCAGGTCGGGGAAGCGTCGCGCGAAACGATGGCCCCGGCCGGAGAGCCCGGCCGCGATCTCGACCACCTGTCCGATGCGCCCCGCTGCGATCTCGCGCTCGAGAAGGCCGTCCAGCGCGCGATGACGCGCCAGAAGCATCGCGTCGAGATTTGGCCGGCCCGAGAGCCGGCCGTACGTCGCGTCGAGCGGTGTGAGCGCGGCATGGAGGAGGACGCCGAGTCGCGTGGAGAGGGCAGGATCGGAGAGACCGGCGCGCGCCCACACGGCCGCGGTGTAGTGCGCGGTCGGGCTGATGCGCGATCCGTCCTGGGCGGTGGCGGTCATGCCGGCGTGCCCCGCTCGTGCCACCAGTCCTCGGCACGGAGATAGGCGCGCACGGCGTGGGCCGCCAGGGAGCGCACGGGTTCCGGCGGCCACGGGATCACCCGGCGGTCGACGAACGGGCATTCCGTGTTCTCCGTGCGTCGTTCGAGGAGAAGATCAGACGAGTGTCAGCGCATTCTGGTGCGTCATCGCGACGCCGTGTCCGATGCAGCCGAGCGCGTACACGCAGCGCGTATCGCCCAGACGTCCGAGCGCGGGCGTCAGGTCGAGCGTCACCGAGAAGGGACCGCCCCAGCGATGCGTCACCCGCACATCGCGGAGCACCGGGAACAGCATTCGCGCGTGCGTCTCGAGGTGGTGCCATGCCGACGGATCGGCGTCGCGCGACGATATCCGAGTGCCAGCCGAGCCCCACGGGGCCGCCGCCCATGACCAGCCGGCCGTCGGGGGTGATCCGGTAGTAGTGGATCAGGTTGCGGGCGTCCTCGACGCCCTCACGCCCGGCCCAGCCCAACTCCCTGAGGTGGAGCGGTGAGAGCGGCTCGGTGGCGATCATGTAGGTGAAGGCAGGGGTCTGCTTGCGCCGGAGCTCAGGGACGCGGATCGAGTAGGCGTTCGTAGCGAGGACCAGCTTCTCGCAGCGGACGGAGCCCTGGGGCGTCTCGAGTGTGAAGGCGTGCCCGCGCCGGAACGCGGTGACCGGGGTATGCTCGAACACCTGAGCGCCGAGCGCCAGCGCGAGCCGCTTCTCCTCACGGACGAGCTTCGCGGGATTGACGAGGACCAAGCGCGGCTCCCACATCGCGCCGAGGTAGTAGGGCGAGTCGACGCGAGCGCGCGCGGCGCCGGCGTCGAGCCAGTCGATGCCCTCGATGCCGAGACGCTTCACGAGCGCGATCTCGTCCTGCAGGCGTCGCACGTGGCCCGGGGCGAGCGCCATCCGGAGGAAACCCGGCCGGATCATGTCGCAGTCGAGGCCGTGCTCCCGTATGAGCGCCTCGAGCCCGTCGACGGCGCGCTCCATGTAGCGGTGCGCGTCGCGCACGAACGCGTGGCCCTTGAGCCGCGCCATGACCCCGAATCCGAGGCCGACGATGGTCATCGCGAAGGAGCCGTTCCGTCCGCTGGCGCCGTAGCCCACGACCTCGTGCTCGAGGACCGCGACCCGGAGCGCCGGCGCGGTCCGGCGAAGCGCGATCGCGGTCGAGAGCCCCTGGAACCCGCCCCCGACGATCGCGACGTCGACGCTCAATTCGCCCGCGAGCGGCGGGCTCGGTGTGGAGGGCCCGTACTCGGCGAGCCAGAGCGACAGCGGTGATTGCGGCAGTGCGGCCATCGGACGCGCAGCGCGTTCGGGCTATGTCGTTGCAAGCCGCGAGCCGGCCTCGGCCGTGCCTGGCGCTGAGGAACCACCGCCGAAGCGCGGTGCGGACTTCTCGGGGATCGGAAGGGTGGGGGCTTCGCTTTGCACGTCCCGTGAAACGGGCGGCGTTCGCTGCGGGCGCAGGGGTCTCACTGCGGCCGTGGTACACATCGCAGGGAGGAGGACGGAGTGGCCGTGGATCGCCTGTTCGACGCGTTGGTCCTCGGTGCCCTCGGCTGCCTGGCGATCCTCGGCATCGGTCGGGCGCTGATGCTGTCGGCCCGCGGCGTCCGGGTCATCGCCATCGATCGAGAACGCACCGTATCCCAGGGTCTTGCCGACCTCGGCTTCGCGCTCTGCTTCCTCCTCTGGGTGTACGAGGCGCTCGCGTTCACGCTGCCCTTGGGCTTCCACCTCGTGCCCGCCCTGGCTCGCGCGGCGGTGCTCGCCGTCGGCGCCGCCAGGGCCCTGGACGTTCTCGTGATGGCCGCCGGTCTGGTCGTTTACGGCCTCGCCTTGCAGGCGTTCGGATCCTCGTGGCGCCTCGGGATCGACCGCGATCGGCCGGGCGCATTGGTGACCGGCGGCATCTTCGGCCGCAGCCGCAACCCGGTGTATCTGGGCCTCGCCCTGCTGGCGGCCGGAGTGTTCCTCGTCCTGGGGCGGCTCGTGCTGCTGGTGCTGGCGATCGTTTTCCTCGTCGACTTCCAGTCCCTGATCCGCCGCGAGGAACGGTTCCTGGCCGAACGTTACGGCAATGCGTACCGGGAGTACGCCCGCGCCGTCGGCCGGTGGTGGACGTGGCGGCCGAAGACATGAAGAGGTCCGCACACTCGAATCGCCTGGAGGAGGTCCGCGAATGGAGGATGCAATGCAGTTCGACACGATCGAGGTGACATGCGATGGGCGGCTCCGGGCGCCGAACGCTCGCGCGGCCCGATCGCCTCAATGCGATGGGCGCCACGATGCTTCGCGAGCTGGCCGAAGCCGCCCG
>CAVYJN010000014.1:0-460114 GCA_963768885.1 uncultured Solirubrobacterales bacterium
GCCCTTGGTCCACCGAGAGTTCGAATCTCTCCCCCTGCGCTAGATTGAGCCGCAATCCCTCGTTGGATGGGGGGTTGCGGCTGTTCGATGACGGGTGGTTGGCGGGTCAGCGGAAGTCACGTTTAGGAGAGTTTCGTTCCCCCCACGTTCCCCCGGGGCCGAGTCTGGAGCCGGTCCATGGCGTAAACCCCGGAGGCTGGTGGCGCTGCACGCTCGGCCGCGACGGCAGGTTTAACGCTCGAAAGAGGGTGGGACTGCAGTGCGGATGCAGCGCATCTGACTGGAACGTGATGTGCGAGGGACGGTTGTAACCGCTGCCGAGTGCGCGCTGCAGCGACTCATGGCCCGAAGGTCGGGCGTTTTGCGACCCGACGCGCCTTTCAAGAGCTCGGACAAGTTGAACCTTGTGAACCTACGGAATGACTCCCCAGCTTCTCCGACTCCCGCCTTGCATCCGATAATACGCACCGGCCGCACGGCTTATTCTCTTCCAATCTGCCCGTTGCCTTGCCGTTCCAACCTCTAGTTCGAACACAACTGCGCCTGCTTCCTCAACCTTTGTGAAGCAGAGGACTTCTCTGATCGTACGAGCCTGGCCCTTCAGAGCCGGGAAGAGGCAAAGTCAAGACGTCCATTGAATTGTCGCTATACCTAAGCGAACAATTCGTGCGAAGCGTCGCGCCGTATCTAATGTTGTAGTAGCCCAAATGGGTGTTATTGGGAACATCCTCGGGCCCCACCCCGAAAAATACCCGTGTCATCGCGGATAGCATTAGTTGGTTGCCTGGTTGGCCTGCCCCGAGATTCTCATGAAGATTTCCGGCCTCTATCCAAAGCTTGGACCCGCTGCGCAACTTCTGGATGCGGTCAAGGTCAAGCCCGCGCCGGCGAGTACCAGGGAGGGTGTCATCGTCTGTCACTGGTGGCTTCTCCTGAGTGGTCGCAAACCGTGCCCGGTACTCGCGCTCAACCGCTGAGAACCGATCTGCCGACATCCAGGCCCGATCGAACCAGCTTGCTATCTGCGTGCACTCGTCTCGCACATGTCGCTCAACGGCACTCCGCGGTTGTGAGACAACGGCTGCGGTTCCTACCTCGTGCCCCTGAGTCATTCCGTTTCGCGAGAGATTCCCTGACCCACTAGCGACTCCGATCGCACCCCGACCGCGCAAGATGAGGACCTTCGGGTGCCATGGCAGTCGTGGCGTGCAACCGCGGCGGCCTACAATGAAGGAGCCGTCAACGATCCGCACGCTTGACTCAGGCATTCCCGCCAAGAGCTCCAAAGCGATCGGTTCGGTTCTGCACCAGTCGATGCCGATTAGCCATCGCTTCTTACAGCCGTCGTAATTGTCAATTGCTGTTTCGAGTACGTCGCAAAGTAGGTTCACGCCAGTTCTCCGGTCGCGTACGCAAACGCTCCGTCCAGTCTCTCGAACTTTGCCGCCGCCGCTGCCGTAGCCAGGAGATCCCTGTATTCGCCATCCGGTTGGCAGGCGTGGAGCTGGAGCAGCATAGTCTCTGTCTACAGCGTGCCGCCTGAGACTCCTTCGACAAACCACGACCGCACGCTATTGACCATAGGCCGACACCCAGTCGCGGGCAGTCACCGATGTCCGGCGTTCCCGACGGCTTTGGTCATCGATCCTCCGGATCCGGCAGAATCGGGGGCGATGAACGGTCCAAGCTCCGACATTCAGGTCTTAGGCGAAACGCGGCGCGTCGCTGGCCGATGTCAGGCGGGCAGCGGCCCCGTCGACCATAGGGTGTGTTGCGTGGAGCAGCTCCGGACATGAATCTCAAAGAAATCGAGCAGCGCGTTGCTGATCTCGATATTTCACCAACCTCTGACTTCGTCTATGAATTGCTGCGCGCCTATGGATTCCCAAAGGCCACAATCAGTCGGCTGCGCAACGGCACCTACAACAAGGCCAGCGGTGACGGCGAGCTGCTTTGGAAGAGGAAGGTCTACTACCGCTTGGTCAATGGGGGGGCGGGCGATCTCCACGCGCTGATCGAGACGGGCCGCGTCGGAGATCCTCGAGCAGCGACCGCGGTTCCTGATCTCGGGATGAGGACGGCTTCTTGCCGTCGATACGGAGACGAGTGAGACGCTCGACATTGGGTTGGCTGACCTCCGGCTCATTTCACCTTCTTCCTGCCCTGGGCTGGGATCGAGAAGACCCAGCTCGAGAACGTCAAGCTACGCCGACATCAAGGCCGCGGAGAAGATGGCGAAGCTCTACGACGAGGTCACGAAGCACAACAGCGCTCGAGACGCGAGGACTGACGTCCACGATCTCAACGTCTTCTTCTCCCGCTCCTGTTCTGCTTCTTCGCCGAGGACACCGGCGTCTTCGAGAAGGGCAGCTTCACGAACGCGATCGGCTCCTACACGCGGGACGTCGGTGAGGACACGCACTCGTTCCTCGACACGCTCTTCGAGGTGCTGGACAACGGACTCGACGAGCGCGATGGCGTTCCAGACCACCTACGGCGCTTCGGCTATGTCAACGGCAGCCTGTTTGCTCGACGTCGGCGACGCCGCGGTTCACAGCGAAGGCTCGGCGCGGTGATCCTCGAGTGCGGACACCTCGACTGGTCGCAGATCAACCCGGACATCTTCGGCTCGATGATCCAGGCGGTCGTGCATCCGAGCCAACGCGAGGGGCTCGGCATGCACTACACGTCGGTCGAGAACATCATGAAGGTGATCCGGCCGCTGTTCCTCGACGAACTGGAGGAGGCGTTCGAGCGCGGCGATGACACGATCAAGAAGCTCGAGCGGCTGCTCGAGCGGATCGCGGCGATCCAGGTCTTCGACCCTGCCTGCGGGTCGGGCAACTTCCTCGTCATCTCCTACAAGGAGCTGCGGAGGCTGGAGCACGCGATTCTTGCAGCGGATGAGCGACCTCGATCCGAACGCGGCGCCAGCCTGTTCCGCGAGTCCGGCATCAAGCTCGAGAACTTCTACGGCATCGAGATCGACGACTTCGCGCACGAGGTCGCGATCCTCTCGCTGTGGCTCGCCAAGCACCAGATGAACGTCGAGTTCAAGGAGCTGTTCGGGTCGAGATCCCGCTGATTCCGCTGAAGGAGACCGGGAACATCAGTCTGCGGCAACGCGACGCGGGTTGGACTGGCTGGATCGTGTCCCCGATGACGGGCGACGACGTTACCTAATCGGAAACCCGCCGTACCAGGGGCGGAACGATGCAGAATGAAGGAGCAGAAGACGGACTATCGACATCGTCTTCGAGATCCCGCGTCACCAAGTACCTCGACTATATTCCGTGTGGTTGTTCAAGGGTGCCGAGTACGTCGCCGCGCGCGCAGTGAGCTCGGCGTTTGTGACGACCAACTCGGTCTGCCAAGGCGACCACGTCGGCCTGCTGTGGCCCCGCTCTTCGACATGGGAGTCGAGATTGGGTTTGCGCACTGAGCCTTTCGTGGGCGAATCAGGCACAAGCGAAACGCCGGCGTGACCTGCGTGATCATCGGCCTGCGACGAGTGTCGCGGAAGGCTCAAGAGTCTCTTCGAGCGACGGCTCCATGCGCGAGTTCCGACATCAACGGTTACCTCGCCCGACGGGAGTCACGTCATCGTATGGTCAGCGCCACGCAAGCGATTTCGAGGCTTCCAGCGATGGTCTTCGGAAGCATGCCGACGCGACGGTGGCCATCTCATCTTGGACGCACGCGGAGAAGCGCGACCTGCTCGATGACTTCCGCAGAGCCGGCCGAGAGTTCGTGCGTCCGCTACCTGGGGCGAAGGAATTCATCCATGGACAGTGAGCGCTACTGCTTATGGATTCCTGACGATCGAGGCCGAGGACGCTGGCGAATTCCGGCAGTAGCCACGCGATCTGGCGCAAGTTCGAGCCGTTGCCGAAATGCGAGCCAAAGCTTCGAGCACACGCAAAGCATGCTGCGATCGCCGCACGGTTTCGTCCAGCGCGCACATAGAGAGGCGACGGCGATCATCGTTCCCAGGGTGTCATCAGAGCGCCGGCAGTACATACCTATCGGATTCTCGAGGCAGGGAACCGTCATCTCGGACTCGCTTATGCCGTCTACGACGCGGAGCCGTGGGTCTTCGGGCTGATCCAATCCGCATGCACATGGCTGGGCTCGGCGCGGTCGGCGGGCGGATGAAGACCGACTACCGCTACTCGGCGCTCGTCTACAACACCTTCCCGGTCCCGAGCTGTCGGCGAGCGACAAGGAATGCGCTCAAGGCTGCGGCGTTCGGCGTGCTCGCGCGCGCGAGCAGTTCTCCGAGCACACCCTCGCAGAGCTCTACGACCCCGACCAGATGCCCGCCGGCCTGCGCGAGGCCCACGGACGCTGGACGAGACCGTGGATCGGCTCTACAGACAGGCCGTTCGAGTCCGACGAGGAGCGGTTGACGGAGCTGTTCGCGATGTATGAGGAGATGGTCGACTGAGCGAAGGAGGTGAGCGAATGCCTGATCTCGTCGACGTCGAGTACGCCCAGACGGGCGCAGAGCACACACCGACGCGATGGGGATGCGCGAGATGCAGCAAGGCCTTCGCCAAGCGCGACAGCCAGTACCTGCTGGTCAAGGCGCCGCCGGCCTCGGGCAAGTCGCGGGCGCTGATGTTCGTCGCGCTCGACAAGCTCTACAACCAGGGCCTGAAGAAGGTCATCGTCGCGGTCCCGGAGCGGTCGATCGGCGCGTCGTTCTCCACGACCAGGCTGACCGAGTCCGGGTTCTTCGCCGACTGGGAGGTCGAGGACCGGAACAACCTCTGTACCCCGGGCTCGACGCAGGGCAAGGTCGGCGCGTTCAGACTTCCTGGACGGCCCCGACCCGATCCTGATCTGCACGCACGCGACGCTGCGCTTCGCTCACGACGCGATCGACGAGAGCGCTCGAACGGCACCGTGCTCGCGATCGACGAGTTCCACCACGTCTCCGTCGACGAGAACAGCCGCCTCGGCGAGCTGCTCCGATCGGTCATGCGCAACACCGACGCACACATCGTCGCGATGACCGGCTCGTACTTCCGCGGCGACGCGGTCCCCGTCCTGCACGCCGAGGACGAGGCAAGGTTCACCAAGGTCACCTACAACTACTACGAGCAGCTCAACGGCTACGACTACCTGAAGTCGCTCGGCATCGGCTACCACTTCTACCAGGGCCGCTACACCGACGCGATCGACGAGGTCCTCGACCTGGACAAGAAGACGATCCTCCACATCCCGAACGTGAAGTCGGGCGAGTCGACGAAGGACAAGATCGCGAGGTCGACACGATCATCGACTCGATCGGCCAGGTCGATCGGCCAGGACCCCGAGACCGGCGTCATCACGATCCGGCGCAGAGCGACGGCGCGTGATCAAGGTCGCCGACCTCGTCGACGACGATCCGACGGAGCGCGCCAAGATCTCGACTACCTGCGCACGATGGAGGAGGCTCGACGACATGGACGTGATCATCGCGCTCGGCATGGCGAAGGAGGGCTTCGACTGGCCCTACTGCGAGCACGCCCTGACGGTCGGCTACCGCGGATCGCTGACCGAGATCATCCAGATCATCGGCCGCGTCACCCGCGACAGCCCGAACAAGACGCACGCCCAGTTCACGAACCTGATCGCCGAGCCCGACGCCGCCGATGAGGAGGTGAAGGTCGCGGTCAACAACATGCTCAAGGCGATCACCGCGTCGCTGCTGATGGAGCAGGTGCTGGCGCAGAACTTCAAGTTCAAGACCAAGCGCCGGGCACGACGATGCAGCCCGAGCCCGGCGAGCTCAAGATCAACGGCTTCAAGGAGCCCTCGACCGACCGGGTCAAGCAGATCGTCGAGACCGACCTCAACGACCTGAAGGCGCACGATCCTGCAGGACGAGCACGATGCTGAAGGCGATGCCGGGCAACATCGATCCGGAGATGATGAACAAGGTGCTGATCCCGAAGATCATCCGCGAGCGCTACCCCGACCTCGACGAGTCGCAGGTCGAGGAGGTGCGCCAGCAGGTCGTCGTCGACTCGGTGGTCAAGAACGGCGAGGTCAGGGAGGTCGGCGACAAGCGGTTCATCATGATGGCCGAGAAGTTCGTCAACATCGACGACATCCACATCGACCTGATCGACTCGGTCAACCCGTTCCAGAGGGCGTTCGAGGTCCTCTCGAAGTCGGTCACCCAGCAGGTGCTGAGGATCATCCCGGACGCGATCGACGCGACCCGGGTCGAGATCACCGAGGAGGAGGCGCTTCTGCTCTGGCCGAAGATCCAGGCGTTCGTCGCAAGGCGGGCACGCGGCCGGAGCGCGACTCCATGATCCGCTGGAGCAGCGGATGGCCGAGGCGCTGCTCTTCCTGCAGCAGAAGCGCCGGGAGCAGAACCTTGTGACGATCGACGCCGAGACGCTCAAGGCGATGATCGCCGCAGGATGACTCTCGGCTCTGCTGGAGCTACCGAAGAAGCAAGAACAGGCCACGGCCGACGATCGGTTGATCGCCGGTTCGTGGAGATCGTCGAGTTTCGTCGCAGTACGGCAGCCCACCCGCTGAGAATTCCTGCGGACAGACTGGGCGCAAGCTCTGATGGCATCTGGAGGCGATCCGGAATGACGACTCGCACCGGACAGTCTGGCCACTGGACGAGTTTGGCCTGCTGTCTGAGCCTGACGGGCCGGCACCTCCTGAATCGATCGCGGTTTCGATCGCCGACGACGACTTCGGCTTCTAGACGCGCCTGCTGAGGACATCTTCCGGTCACGCCGTCCCCAGTCGACCGGCCAGGACGCCTTGCCCAGCGAGAGCCGTGCGAGGACTTTGGGCAGTTCGACCCGCTGTTCAGGCAGTAGCACGCCGAGTTGCGGGCGGGCAGCGCAAGGTGGTGCCGTATCGCAACGAGCGCAGATCCGCGCCGGCGCGTTCTTTGTCCTTAACGGCGTCATGCTGTATCGGGTGAGGTCGGGGAGACCGGCGACGACATGTCGTATAAAAGCACGCTTCCGTTGCATCTTCGAGAATGGGACCGAGGCGCAACTCCTGCTGCGCTCGCTTGGGTCGCCTTTGCCGGTATGGCAAGAGCGTCACCGACCCGGAGGTGCAGACGCTGGCGGAGATGGGGCTCGACCACGACGAAGCCACCGCCACGGTGTACGTGGCCCGCTCATTGAGTGAGGATCCACAAGTGACCGCCGTGACCAGCCTGCACAAGATCGGGTTTTCGCGGGAGCAGCCGACGCACGAGCCGCGGGTGCAGAACGAGACGAGACGTTTCTCGGTGCGCCTGTCGAGATTGTCGCTGAGTATCAGGTGCCGGCGGCGATGGGGCGGGGGCTCGAGCAGCTACTTCACCGGTTCTTCGCGGATTCACGCATTGATGCATGGTTCGAGCGCGAGGGGGTTACGTCTGCCGAGATACGCGAGTGGTTCTCGGTGCCGATTGAGGCGATCGACGATGCAATCGGCCTGATTGGCCGAGTCCATCCAGAACTACGAGTGGGATCCGAAGGCCGGCGAGATTAAGCTGCGTGCCTAGTCGTCCAGGGGCGGCCGCTTTGGGCCGCCAACCGCCCCGATTGGATCCCGTCGTACGACCATCTACTTAGATCTCACGTGCCAGAGGCCACACTCGTGTCATAACGCTCGACTGCTCCCAGTCACCGTCGTGTATCCAGATTGGGTGACACTTGTTTGCGTCGACATCTGTGTCGAGATCGGACACCTAAACCCGCGCTACCTCTCCGGTGCGCACGAATACGACTCGGACGAGCACGGGGCCCGAATCGTGGACCAGCGAGACGGCTCTCTCGTACGTCTCCATCTGTCCGCGGTGGCGTGAGACTGCGGCAGCGAGTGGCTCGTCGACGCGTTCGTCGGTCTTGAAATCGATCACGTCAAGTCGCTCGCCAGCACGTCGACAGAAGATCGATGCGCCCGATGAGGACCCGATCCCCGTCCGGCACGACGAACGGCACCTCACGGTGCATGCCTTCAGCCGATATCCCCTCGCGCTCAAGCGCGGTCATGGCCAGCCGCGCCATCGCGACGACGGCCTCCGCGCTCTCCGGAATCCCGTGCTCCTCGCAGATCGCCTCGGCAAGCGGCTCCAAGGTCTTCGCCTCCGGAAGATCGACCAGTTCCATGACCCGGTGGAACGCGTCGCCGAGCTCGAGTGGCGGCGCGGCGTCGGTCTCGATCCCCGCCGGCGCCTCGTCGCTCGCGCCGTCAGTGGCGTCGGCTTCGGCGACCAGCGGGCGCACCGAGGACTTGACGCCCGAAGCAACCACCAGCTCGATCCCCTGAGACGCGGCCCGCACGGACGCTTCGCGCTCAGCCAGCACACGCCCGCGCTCCGCAACGACGTCTGAATCCGCCGGCTCGTCGGCGCCCACGGTCACGACGTCCGGCGGCCGTTCGACAACCGCATCGAGCGCGCGCGTGTCGTACTGCCAGCAGCGGCCGACATCCTGCCCCCAACGCTCGGGGTCAACCTCACCCACCGACTCCGACATCTTCGCCATGAACCCCTTCGCCTTCGCCTCGGGCGCCGTGCTGACCGGCACCACCAGGTGGTCACGCGCGCGGGTGACCGCGACGTAGAGCAGGCGGTCGCGCTCGGCCTCGAGCGCCGCCTTCTCGGACTGCTTCGCCTCTTCCCAATCAGGCGTCTGAAAACGCGCCCAGTCGTTCCCCACCGTCAGGTGAATCCGATGATTGACCGCGTCCGGGATCGGCGGCACCTGCTTCTGTCCCTCCCACTCGACGTTGGCCAGCGCGACGATCGGGAACTCGAGCCCCTTGGCCGCATGGATGGTCATGATGCGCACGATGTCGTCGCGCTCCTCGGCGACCGGAGCGTCGACCTCGCGCTCCTCCTCGTCGCGGTTGCGCACCAGCCAGTTCGTGAAGCCTCGCAGCGCCCCGCCCCCCGCGCCCGCGAACTCCTGCGCGACGTCGACGACCTTCAGCACGTTCGCCGCCGCCTGGTCGCCACCGGGCACCGTGAGCGCCGCCTCGACGAGGCCCGAGCGCTCGACCGCCAAGCGCACGAGGTCGCCGAGCGAGAGCGAGCGCTGCGCGCGGTGCAGGTCGGCCATCACCTCCAGCGACTCGCGCACGCTCGCGGGCCCGTCCGTCCCGATCCAGCGATAGTCGAAGCGCTCGTTGGCGACGCGCCACAGCAGCAGGTCGTCATCCGAGCAGCCGAACGCCAGCGAGCGAAGCGCAGCGACGATCGCGATCGAGTCCGCGGGGTCGTCGATCGCCTCCAGCAGCGAGATCAGGTCCCGCACCTCCTGGCGCGCGTAGAAGCCGCGACCGCCCTCCAGCCGATAGGGCACGCCGTGACGCTGGAGCGCGGCCTCGAGCAGCTCGACCCGCGTGCGCGAGGGAATCAGGATCGCCACATCGCGCCACCGCGCCGGCCGCACTGCGTCATCGGCCCGGCGGTCGCGAACCGGCCACTGCTCCTCCTCCACGGCGCGCCAGAGCGTGCGCGCGAGCAGCGAGGACTCCTCCGCGCGCATCGCCTCGATCGGACTTGTCCGTCCTTGGCCCACTCGCCCAGCGAATGCACGACCACGATCGCCGAGCGGTCGAGCTCGGCATCGATCGTGGTGTCCCGCGCCACGAGGTGGGTGTTCGCGGGCTGGATCCCCGGCTGCTCCTCGAACACGCGGTCGAACAGCTCGTTCACCCAGCCGAGGACGGACTCCGTCGAGCGGAAGTTCTGCTCGAGCCGCTCGAGCCGGCCGGCCAGCGGCCCGCGCTTGACGGCGTCGTAGGCGGCGATGTCCGCGCCGCGGAAGCGGTAGATCGACTGCTTCGGGTCGCCGACGACGAACAGGCTCCCCGGCTCCGGCACGACCTCGCGCCAATCGCCCTCGGCTCCGGGCGGCGCGCTGATCCAGGCGATCAGCTCGGCCTGGATCGGATCGGTGTCCTGGAACTCGTCGACCAGGATGTGGGTGGAGCGGCGGCGGAAGTGCTCGCGCACGACGCAGGTTGTCGCGCACCAGGTCGCGTGAGCGGATCAGCAGATCCTCGAAGTCGGCGGTCCCCTCCTGGCGACGTTGGTCCGCGTACCCGAGCACGAAACGCTCGACGTGGGCGAGCATGTTGCAGAGCGCCTCCGTCCGCAGGGCGTCGCGCAGCGCCGGCGTGCGTCCGTTCCGGATCTCCGCGATAGATGTCCTTCACCCGACCGCAGTTCGTGCTCCGGCGACCAGTTGCCCATCGCGCCGACCTGCGCGTTCGGGCGCGGCAACTCGAACAGCACCAGCCGCTCGAGCTCGGCGTCGTCGGCCTCGCTCGACCAGCGCGAGGTGTTCGCGGACCCGCGCGAGCTGACGGAACGCCCCGTCCTCCTCGTCCGTGCACGTCGGGCCGCACTCGTCGAGCTCGGCCCTCGCCCACGCCGCCCATGCGCGATAGCCCGCGATGTCGGGCACCTCGGGAGCGATCGGCGCCAGCGGCAGCACATGACGATGCTGGTGGACGATCTCGGCGACCTGGCGCAGGTGACGCAGCTCGAACCCGCGGCGCACCGCGACCTCCACCTCCTGCCGCGAGGTCGCCAGCAGCTCGTCGAGCCAGCTCCGGTAGGCCGCGTCGAAGTCGAGCGAGGCGGCGAGGTCCTCCAGCACCGTGAAGCGCGGATCGATCCCCGCCTCGACCGGGCGCTCGCGCAGCAGGTCCCCTGCGAACGCGTGGATCGTCTGCACGCGCGCGCGGTGCAGGCCGAGCAGCGCCGCTTCGAGGCGCGCCCGCTCCTCGTCGTCGACCGTCTCCTCGCACCGCCACCTCCAGCTCGAAGCGGACGCGCGCCGACAGCTCCGCCGCCGCCTTCTCGGTGAAGGTGATCACCGCGAGCTGGTCGATCGTCGCGCGCCCGGTGCGAAGCAGGGCGACGATCCGCTTGACGAGCATCGTCGTCTTGCCCGTGCCGGCGCCGGCCTCGACGCACATGCTCACGTCGAGGTCGGTCTCGATGCGCTCGCGCGCGCCGGCGTCGATCAGGGGCTTCAATCGACCTCCCAAGCCGCGACCAGATCGGCCAGGCGCGGGTCTTCGATCTTCGTCTTCATGCGATCGGCGTGCTCGATCGGATGCGGGCAAAGGCCCTTGAAGTCGCAGTACATGCAGGTCCGTTCCGCCGGGCGGGCCGGATAGAGGCCCCCGAACATCCCGTCCGCAAAGGCCCCGAGCACCTGCTCGAACTCCTCCGTCGACGCCGCGAGCTGCTCCCCGGTCATCTCGTGACGGGCGAACCGCGCCGCGGCGGCTGACGTAGAAGTACTCGGCGGTGCCGTCCTCGGCCTTGCGCTCCAGGAGGTGGGCGGCGCCGTGGAGGTAGAGCGGCAGCTGCAGCGCGTTGCCGCCATCGAACACGGCGGTCTTCTTGTCCTTCTGCCGTCCCGTCTTGTAGTCGATCACGACGAAGTCGCTGCGCATCCTCGCGCCATTGGAGGCGGTCGATCTTCCCGCTCAACTGGATCACGCGATCGCCGACGCGTAGTGGAGCGGGTTCGGCGCGCGACAGCGGAGGTGCGCCGGGATCCAGCGGCAGTGCCGTAGGTCACCTCGAACGCTGCGCGCGTCCGCATGGGCGCTCGATCGCATCGGTGACCTCCTCGTCGTACCAGAGCCGCAGCTCCGCGCGCATCACGCTCTGATCGATCTCCCACAGCTGCGGGTGTCCCGTGAGGCCTCGCGGCCGCGAAGCTCTCGAACTCCTCGGTGGCGATCTTCTCGATGAGGGCCAGATGCTCGTCGCGGCGCTCCTCGCGACGGCGGATCCGCTGGAAGGAGCTCGCGCAGGACGCGCTCCAGGATGCGGTGCAGGAGGCTCCCCCGATCGAGCGCGTTGATGCGGGGCAGATCCTCGGGCTCCTCCAGCGCGCGCAACCCGAGCACTCGACTCAGGAACGACTTCAGCCCACACTCGGCATAGCGCTGAAACGCGCTCGGCGACATCGGGCCCGACAGCTTCGGGTGCGAGGCCAACGCGGCCTGGGCGGCCGCGGTGAGGCCTCCGTCGTACGCCGTGAGGAGCGGATCGAAGCGACGGGCCAGCCACGCCGTCCGGCCCCGCCCCACCGCGGGACGCTCGCCGGAGACGACCGGGATCGCCAGCCGCGGGTCCCGCTCGACGAGCGTGCGGTCGTAGTCCACGGCGTCGAGCGCGTCCTCGAGTTGCAGGGCGCCGACGCGACCGCCGGGCAGGCGCACGAACCACCCGGCCTCGATGTCGTCGAGGTCCTCGGCCTGAACGCGCTCGCCCGCAAGGGCCTCCGCGGCCGAGCGCAGGAAGCCGGACGCGTACAGCGGCCGGCCGGAGCCGTGCTCCGTGCGCGGGTAGCTGAGCTGGAGGCGCTCCTCGGCGGCGCCGAGCGCAAGCGCGAACTGGAGCGGCTCGGGGTCGGCGCCCTGCGCGCGCAGCGGGAGCTGCCAACCCATCGTCTCGTTGAGGTGCGCGCGCTCGGCGTCGAGGAGCAGCGGGTCCTCCTTCGGCGAAGGAGGAAAGTGGCGCTCCGCGAGCCCGACCACGCACACGGCCCGAAAGCGCATGTGGCGCAGCGAGTTGACGTCCACGACGTTGATCCCGCGCGCGCGGAAGGCGCCGGCGCGACCCGGGCGCGCGTCGTCCGCGGTGAGGCCCTCGATCACCGAGCGCACGGTCCGGTCGAAGCGGTCGGGAGAGATCTCCGCCGTCAGATCGTCGAGCCGCGCGAGCGCGGTGAGAGCGCCGGTGATGGGGTCGTGACCGTCGAGATAGGGCTCGAACAGGTCGGCGAGATGCGCGAGGTGCTCGCTCCAGGTTCCCTTCGGTGGTCGTCGCGCGATGCGCTCGGCGAGCTCGCCGACGAACCCTCGGAGCCCGTCGATCTCGGCCAGCCGTTTGTCGAGCCACGTCGGGCGGTTGCCGTCCTCGTCGGTGCGCTGCGCCTCGGCGTCGCGGTAGGCGCTGAGGCGATCGCGCCACTGGTCCCAGCCGCGGACGACGCCGGCCTTTCTCGAGAAGCCGTCCCATGCGGCGGCGCTTCCCGGGAAGCGCTTGCGAGTCGCCTCCGGGAAGCCGCCGTCGGCCGCGAAGGCGATCACCGATGGGCGCTCGAGGTCTCCGCTGAGCAGATCGAGCAGCGCGAGCGCGCGCCGGCCGAGCGGCAGCTCGGAGAGCGGCGTGCCCTCGTCGATGTAGGCCGGCAGCTTCGCCTCGCGCAGAGCGCCGGCGAGCAGCGTGCGATAGGGATCGGCCTGCCGATAGGCGATCACCATCTCGTGGAAGGCGATCCCGTCCTCGCGCGCCCAGCGCAGGCATGTGCGAAGGGCGTCGCGGACCTCGCGGTTCGGATCGGGCGCGGAGGCGATGCGGACCGTCCCGTCTGCCGGGTCGGGCGCGAGAGTGCGCTGGCGCTGGATGGCGCCGAGCGCTGTCGTGTGCTCGTCGGCGTCGAGCTCGACGGTCGTGGCGTCGAGCTCGGTCTCGAGCCACTCGCGGAAGCTCGCGTGGGCACGATCGGCCACGGGGCTCACCTGCGGCAGGTAGATCCTGAGCTGCGCCGATGGCGGCGAGGGCGCGACGGGTCAACTCGGGCGGATCCCAGAGGCCGTAGACGAGCAGCTGATCGGCACCGAGCGCGCTCGGCGTCGGGCGCGGCGAGCGCGGCGTCGGCGTCGTAGTGGCCGGCCTTCAGCTCGTCGTGGCGCCGTGCGAGCGCCGCGAGCGCCGCGAGCTTCTCGGGTTCGAGCGAGTCGGGCGCAGCATCGGCCAGCTCGTCCGGCGTGATCGCGGCTGCGCCGGATCTCGACGAGCGTGCGGTGCAGCGCGTGACCGAATCCCGGGGTGCTCGCCACGGCGTCGAAGTAGGTGCTGGTCGAGAGCGCCGCCTCCTGGGCGAGCATGCGATCGGCGAGCAGCGGAAGCGGCTTCTGCCCCGCGAGGATCAGCGGGATCTCGCCCAGTCGCAACGCCAGCTCGCCGGGCGTGACGATGTGCACGTTGAGATAGGGGCCGTTGATCTCGGCGATGCGCCGGCGCAGATAGGCGCGGAGCAGGGTTTCGCCAACGAGTACGACGACGGGGCGGAGCGGGTCGTCGCGCTGGAGCTCCGCGACGTCGGCGGCGAACCTCCGCTCGAGGGCGTCGATGGGGCCCAGGTGTATGGAGCAATCACTCATGCCTCGTCCCCGCACCCCAGTCGCGCAACTTCGCAGATCGACAGCAATCGTTCAACTGTTAGATGAGTCGGAGGCCCTCAGTCGCTCTGACACTGCCTCGTCATGCTCCCGCTCTTCGCGCTCCCGGTTCTCGGCAAGTCGCTTCCCCAACGCGCGCATCGCCTTGAGGCCTTTCGGACCAACCCCGATGGCGTGCGCATGTCCAGGCCGGGCCTCCAGCCAGCGGACTTTCGGCGCCATCCGGTCTGGGTCTCGCGGCCGCTCAGCCATCGGATCGCCCCGGAGCCTCACCTCGGCTGCCGTCGGCATCGACGTGCTGCCCGCTCGGACCGAAAGGCGGCCATCTCGCCGGCGAGCTCCGCGAGGAACGGGTTCGACGGGTCGACACGCTTGAGCATCCGCACGTCGCGATGGAGATGGGCAAGCTTCTCGTCGAGCGACGCGTTGAAGTGCCGGCCGACCGCCTCGCCCTGCTCGGCGTACGCACGACGCAGCGCCCGCAGGTTCGCCAGCCGGTCGGCGGCGAAGATCGCCGTCGCCCGCCGGCCGGAGCTCGCTACGCGCACGCGATGCTCGAGCTTTCGCCGCTCGTAGTCGGGCATGTCCTTGCGCTCGGTCAGGGCCTCGACCAGCGTCGCGACGACGGCCCCGACCTCGTCGGCGATCTCGCCGGCGGTGAGGTCGCTGTCCTCGACCGCATCGTGAAGCAGCCCGGCCGCCACGACGTGCGGGTCACACCCCGCCTCGTGCAGCATGTGGGCGACCTCGATCACGTGGTCGACGTACGGGCCTCCGTCGCCCTTCCGGGTCTGACCGTAGTGCGCCTGGTACGCGAGCTCGAGCGCGCGGCTGGCCCGGTCCGGCAAGCGCCTCCGGCGGCAGCGGCCATGTGTACCGGCACGCCAAACACGCCCACTTCTGGGGCCCGACGACGTCTCCACCGCTGACGATCTCGCCGCGCCGCGCCGCCTTCCAGATCTCGGGACCAGGGTGGCCCCACACGATCGGCACGATCTGCGCCGCGTCGCAGCGTGAACAGCGCTCGGGAGTCGGGCCGGTAGCTCTCACACCACCAAAGTCGCCGCCCGGGCGTCAAATCTGACAGCTGAGGCGGCATTTGACACATAAGACACAATGGCCCCCAGCGCGCCCCGCCGGTGTGTGCACCCGCGAAAAATTCGCGCGCACCTGTCATATGCGACGAAGCGACCGCGACCTAGAACGTGTGCCGGAAAGCCAGTTCGCCTCGCTCAGCCGAGACGAGCTCCTCCGGATAGTGGTCCTATGTCGATCAAGCGATGACTCCAAAGCGAAGCGCCGAATGGCAGAGGCGTGGGCGATGCTCGTCGCCTTCGATCGCGACCGGATCAGGGTCCTCGTCGCGACATTCCGGTTCGCCGGCCAGGGCAACGTGAGCGTGTCGCGCGACAAGGTCGAGGACGTGGTCCAGGACGGATATCTGCGAATGCTCGGGATGCTGGCCGGCTTCGAGGGCTCGGTCCTGCCTCAGTACGAGGCCGCGATGTCGACGTGCATCGACTTCGAGTGCCGCGACCATTGCCGGCGGGAGATGAAGCTCGACCAGCGCAGCGCGGGCAGCTTCGACGAAACGATCAAGACCGATGAGGGCGGCGAGCTCGGCAAGTTCGATCACGTCGTCGCCGAGAAGGAACGGAGGCGGATCGAAGAGGAAGATGCGCTCGCGCAGGAAATCGAACGGTGGAACGAGCGCCGTGCGGAGGCGCGCGCGGCGATCGAGAGCATCAAGAACGACCACAAGCGCGAGGTCCTGCTCATGACGTGGGAAGGGAAGTCGGTCGCCGAGATCATGGATAAGCTCGGCTTGAGCAGGGACAACGTGTACCAGCTGCGGCGCCGCGCGCTGAAGATCGTGCAAGAAATCCTGAGCGGTGATGACAAGCCTTGACGAGATCCTGAGCGACTTCATCGACGCTTGGAACGCTGGCGAGCGGCCCGACCTCGACGAGTACCTCGGGCGGGTGCCCGAGGACGAGCGGGAGGAGCTCGCAGGGCTTGTCCGCGCGTTCATGGCTGACGCTCCGGTGCCGGCGTACTCGCCCGAGACGCTGGAAGCGATTCAGAACGAGCCCGCCGTGCGGCGGACCATCGAGTTGATCGAGTCGCGGTCGGGCCTGTGGGCCGAGTTGCTGCCACGTCTTCGCGCGCGCATGCGTTTGACCCGCGAACAGGTCGTGTCGCGGCTCGCGGACGCCCTTGGCCAAGGGCCGAAGGAAGCGAGCGTGCATGCCTACTACCACCGCATGGAGAGCGGGACGATCGAGCCTTCGGGGGTGTCCCAGGCGGTGCTGGATGCGCTCGCCCGGATCTTTGGAGTGTCGACGCGAGACCTGGAATCGGCCGGAGACTTTGGGTCGGCGCCGGAGTCGGAGGCCGGTGCGGTGATGTTCGCGCGCCCGCGCGAGGCGGACTGGACCTACGACGTCAACTCGGAGCGGCTCGCGTACCGCCAGCCTGACAAGCCACCCGACGAATGGGACGAGGTCGACCGCCTGTTCCTCGGCGGGCGGTAGGCGGTGAGCGACGAGGTGCTGAAGCGCGCGCTGCGCGCTGAGGCGGCGGCCGAGGCGGAGATTGGCGCGCATCCCCGACTGGCTGTGGGACGGCCAGACGCTCCCCGTCCCCATCGACACGCTGGCGGACAGCCAATACGGCCTGCTCGTCAGCGAGCACTCCAACCTGGCGCAGATGGCCGCGCTCGGCGAGGAGCACATCAGCGGGTTGCTGTTCCCGGGCCGGCGTGAGATCTGGGTCGACGCGGAGGAGGCGGCCCGCGCACCGACGCGTCGTCGCTTCACCATCGGACACGAGCTCGGCCACTGGGTGCTGCACTCGTTCGCCGACCAGCCCGAGGAGGTCGTGCACTGCCGCAGCGAGGTAGTGCGGGATGAGGCTGCGGTCGAGGGACCAGAGGCGCATCCGCACCTGCCGGACCTGCTCGCTTATCCACCGCAGGAGCTCGACGCGAACCAGTTTGCCGCGGCCGTCCTGATGCCGCGCGGGCTCGTGGAATCGATGCGCGAGGACGCCGCCGATGTGCGCGCGCTCGCAAAGGCATTCGGAGTCTCGCCGATGGCGATGGAGCGTCGGCTGTGGTTCCTCGACAACGCCTCGCCCGCTTGACCGACGACAGAGCGCGCGAGGCGATCATCGGAAGCGCGCTCGGGCTGGCGGCCGGAGACTGCCTCGGCGCCGCCCTCGAGGGCAAGCCTCGCGCGCTTGAATCGGTCCGCGACCTCGTCTACGAGCGGACGGTTTGGACAGACGACACCCAACAGGCGCTCGTGCTCATCGAAGCGACCGTGAGACACGGCCGGCCCGACCCCGACTGGGTGGCGCGGCGCTACCTCGAGATGAGCGTCGCGGAAGGAGGGTCATTCGGTCTTCATCGACGCACGGGTAGCGGATTTCGCGCAGCCGTCGATTGCTTCAGCCGCGAGGGTGACTGGCGCATGTGCGGGCGGCCGACCCGCGCGGGGAACGGCGCGGCGATGCGAATCGCCCCGGTCGCGGTCGCGCTCGCCACTCGTGATCCAGACTCATATTGGAAGAACCTCGTCGAGGTCTCGCTCGTCACGCACCGAGAGGTCCGCGCCCTCTCCGGCGCCCTTGCCGTGGCGTGGGCCGCCGCGTCGCTGTCGGACGCCGGCGTCTATCCACTGGCAAACGGGGCGGGCTTTGACCAACTGGAACGGCTGAGCCACTGGCTGCGCGAACGCGAAGACTGGCTTCTCCGCGAGCTGCCCGCCGAATGGGGAGATCCCCTATCGCCGCCCGATGGACATGAGCATCAGATGTCCGATGCCTTCGCCGGTCTGGCGGGCGGTCGCCCGTCCGCGCGCGCCTCGGCCTTCGAATGGATCGCGCGCAATGCCAGTGACGCAGCGCGAACGGAGGTCAGCGCCGGCGATGGCTTCGCTATTGCCTCCGTGGTGAGCGCGGTGTACCTGGCCCTTTGCTCGACTGAGAACTTCGAGGAAACGCTGGTGGCAGCCGTCAACATGGGCGGCGACGCGGACACGATCGGCGCGATGGTGGGAGGTATGGCCGGAGCCGCCGCCGGGCCCGGCGCCGTTCCCGAACGATGGCTGCGAGTCCCCGGCCACGAGGAGCTGCGCTCGTGGGCCGATGCCCTAGCCCGCGGGGAGGCGCACAGCGACCTACCCGATCTGGTCGCGCTCGAGTCACGGCTCCGGTGAGATCGCGCGCGTTGGAGCGGCGCCGGTGGACATTCCGCCCGTGCTGAGCTCCGATCGAAGGGCGCGCAACCGCCGGCGAAGGCTCGACTCGGGCATGCCCTCCAGGTTGAGAGGCGGATTCAAGGCGGCAAGCACCTCTGCCTCGAGATGAGCCAGAGAATCGCGGGCTGCAAACGGATGAACGGCCACCTCGAGGTGCTCTCGCATCCACGCGCTGAGCTGCTGTTCTGACTCGCGCGACAGCCGACCGGGGGTCTCGAGAACCAGGCCGAGGGGCTTGCGCAGACTTGCGGCAAGCGTGCGTCGAAAGGTCGACCCGCGAATCGTTCCGCGTAGGTGGTTCGCCCCGATCCGCTTCCGCAATGTCATGGTCCCCGCCTTGCCCGACGGCCACTTGGTGGCCCCGGTCAATCCTGCATAGATGCGACCCGGGTCGACCGCCGCGCCGAGTCCACGCGTGAGCATCGCCGCGCCGTCCGGATCCACCCACCACGAGTAGAGACCAGGAAGATCGAGGTCAGTCAGAGCCCCCGGCCATGACGCGGCCGAGATGCGGTCGCTTCCCTCGTCGAGGATCGCGAGCGCAGCGTCGATCTCGGCGCGCGTGCACTCCCTCCGGCGGTTGCCCGGTTCGGCGATCTCGCTCACAAAGAATGAGGATCGGTCGGCCTCGCGGCACCATAAGCCTCGACGATCTCGGTCCACGCGAGGTCCGGCCCCTCGACAATCCCGCACCCAAATCCCACGAAGTCGATGTCGTACCGCCGCGCCGGCTCGGTCGACAAGTACCGCCGGTCCGGCATGATCCCGACGCGCCAGAGCGTCAGGCGATCGGCGTCCCAGCAGGCGCCGACGGTGGGGTCATCGGTCGTCCGGCCCTTGTCGTGTCCGACGAGCGCCGTGGTCAGCAGCTCGAGCCGAGGTGGGGACAGCTGCAGCGCTCCTTCTCGATGGAGCCGCGCCGCGAGCTCACCCGCCCGCGCACCGTGCTCAGGGTCGTCGAACTCGTTCTGGCGCTGCGTGTCGTGAGTCGCCGCGAACAGCAGCAGTACCTCGGCGTCCGCGGAGACGCCCTCCGCCAGCAGGGCCGTTCCGACACGCGCGACGTCGCGCCAGTGCCGCGGACCGTGATCGTTCGAGCGGCGCGCGACGTCCGTCGCGTGCTCGTGGATCGCGGCGATGTCGTCGACGGTGATCAGCCCAAGCCCGCCCGGTTGACGGCCTCCTCCACGCGGCGCTCCATCTCCAGCAGCCCCGCCAGCAGCTCATTCTGCCGCTCGACCAAGCCTCCGCAGCAAGCGGAGCTCCTCGAGGAGCTCCGCCCACTGCTGACCTCCCGACCGACTCACCGGCGATCTGGGCGCCGGCGACGCGACGGCCTGCGGATGTGGCTGGATGCGCTCAGGCACGCTGCCCGGCTCGCCGCCGTCATCCGGGAAGGCCGTGAGTTGCACGAGCCCGCCGTCCGTGGCGAGGCCCGCGCCGGCGACTCCGTCCGCCGCGAAGCGCAGGTCCTGCCCAAGTCCGATGGACCTCGCGCCGGCGGCCTCCGTGCCAAGCACCAACGAAACGAATCCACTGGCGTCCCCGGGCGACGGCGCATCCACCGCCCCGCCCTCGTCCCAGGCCTCGAGCGCGTCGAGCGCGTACCCCTGCACGAGCGGGCCGAGGAGGTCCGCGAACACGTCCGCGCGCCCGACGTAGTCGAGCACGGCGAACCGCCCGCCGATCGCGACCAGCGCGCCGCACTGGCCCTCGCGCAGCCGCACCGCGCCGCTCAGCTCCGCCAAGCGCCCGCGGTGCGCCTCGTAGATGTCGTGCATCGCCCCCGTGGGCGATGACACGCGGTGCGCGACGGCTCTTGCGGGAGACGTCCTCCCACACCGCGGACTGCGTCGCGCGCGCCTCCCCGCCGGCCATCACGGCCTCGCGGGCCTGCTCGTTCTTCAGCCGCCGCAGCTCGCGGATACGCGGCCTGCGGCGCGGGCGTGAAGTCCTCCCGGTTGCGGTAGCCGTCCCAGCGCCCGGCCTCCACGCAGCTCACGGGGACCCGCAGCTGCGCCTTCGCCGGCACCAGCACCGACACGTCGAACGTGCGGTTCTGCTGGGCGCCGAGCACCTCCTCGCCCTCGTACAGCAGGACGGAGACCTCCGCCCGGTTCTGCACGACGATGTCGCGGACCGATGCTCCGCGGTCGTCCTCGCCGACCCTCACGCCCAGGCCGCGGCCCTTCGCGAGCGACACGTACTGCTCGCTCGGCTCGGGCCCGAACAGGGGGAAGACGGCAAGCGGGCCGGCCACGTCGGGGTCCTCGACGCGGATCGGCTCGCTCAGGTGATCTCTGATGGTGGTGTTGGAACTCATGGGGCAGAGGTCGAACGGCGCCGGCCGGATCTGACACGGCCCCGGTTGTCAGATCCCCACGCGCGCGATCGACCTTCCAAGGGCAGGCAGCGAGCGAGCGACAGAGGGGGAGCTTTCTTGGGGAAAGAGGCACCGCAACACCGGGTCGACCGAGCGCCTCCGGCGTCTGACGGTCCGCGTCAGCTACGACGCGGACCTCGACTACCTCGAGGTGCTGAGGCACGGCGAGGCGATCGACGGCCAGCGCGAGGACGAGATCGATCGTCCCGCCGAGGACTTCTACGTGTTCCGTCGCGGGCCGAACGGCCGCGTGATCGGGTTCGGGGTCGAGGACCTCCAGGACTTCGAGGTGCCCGGGCCGGAGCGACCAGCTCGCGCCCGGGGTCCGCTTCGACGCCACGGGGCTCGCGCTTCGCAACGCCACCGCGGAGCACGTGATCCTGGCGGCGCAGGCCACCCACGCGGAGCCTCTCCACGCCCGACGTCGTCTTCTACGACCTCGCGGTGCACGAGGGAACCGAGGGAGACGACGAGCAGGCGGAGATCTACTGGCGCGCATGCCTCGCTGCCGGCGACCCCAAGGCCCACTTCGGGCTCGGCTACACGCTCTGCGACCTCGGGCGCCCGCAGGAGGCCTACGGCCACCTGCTCGAGTACACGCGGATCGTGCCGCGCAACGGCTGGGCCTGGACCTGGCTCGGCCAGGCATGCGAGGGCATCGGCGAGGCGCGCCAGGCGGCGCGCTGCTACCGCCATGCGATCCGCCTCGAGGACGACGGCGAGGGCTTCGAGACGGACGCCGCCGAGCGGCTCGAGCGCCTCCAGAACCGAGGACGCACCGCCCGGCGCCGGCGGAGGCTGCGCTGATGCCGAACTTGTGCGTCAACGAGCTGGTGGTGAAGGGCAGGCCCGCCGACCTCAAGGATTTCAAGCACCGCGTGCGCTCCGACGAGATCGACGAGCGCACCGGCAAGCCGTTCCCGATCGGCTTCGAGCAGCACGTGCCCGAGCCGCCCGGGCTCTACGACAAGGGCCCGCAGCCGAACCAGTTCCCCGACTGGTACGTGTGGCGGCGCGAGCACTGGGGCACGAAGTGGAACGCGATGTACCCGCGGCGCCCGCGCGGGTCGCTCAAGAGCGGCTGCCTGACGTACAAGTTCTTCACCGCCTCGGGCTCCGCCGGCGCAGTGGATGGACGTCGTCGCGCATGAGCACCCGCGCCTTCGCTTCGACCTCCGCTTCGAGGTCGAGTACTGGGGCGGCGGGCTGCTGCGCTGGCGCCGTGGGCTGGCTGTCGAGATCGGCTAGCTTCCCGGCCAAGGGGAGGAGGAGACGACGTGCGCAAGTTCGACGGCAAGCTGATCCACTCGGCGACCGACCTGATCAACTTCGTCGAGTGCCCGCACCTGACCGCGATCGACCTCGCGGTCGTGCAGGGCCGGCTCGACATCGAGGCCAACCGCACCGACTCGAGCGACCTCGTCGCGAGCAAGGGCGAGGAGCACGAGGCGGCCTACCTCGAGTCCCTGCTGGCCGACGGCAAGGAGGTGGTGACGATCGCGGCCAACGGCGCCCTCGACCTCGACGATGCGCGCGACCGCACGATCGCCGCGATGCGCGACGGCGCGGAGGTCATCTTCCAGAGCGCGCTGTACGACGGCACCTGGACCGGCTACGCGGACTTCCTCGAGCGCGTCGACCGGCCCTCGGACCTCGGCTCCTGGAGCTACGAGGTCGCCGACACGAAGCTCGCGCGCAAGGTGAAGCCGTACTTCCTGCTCCAGCTCTGCTTCTACACCGACCTGATCACACAGATCCAGGGCGCGATCCCCGAGCAGATGCACGTCGTGCTCGGCACCGGCGAGCGGGCGAGCTTCACGCCGGCGGAGTTCCTCGCCTACCACCGCCGCGTCCAGCAGCGCTACCTCGGCGAGATCGCCGCGATGTCGGACACCTATCCGCACTTCACCGATCACTGCGGCCTGTGCCGCTGGTCCGAGCACTGCGACGCGCAGCGCATCGCCGACGACTACCTCGGCCTCGTCGCCTGGATGCGGCGCGACCAGATCGTGCGCCTCGGCGAGGAGGCGATCACGACGATGGCGGGCCTCGCGGCCGCCGACCCCTCGCGCAAGCCCGCCCGCATGATGCCGGCGACCTTCGACAACCTGCACCTCCAGGCAGGCCTCCAGGTCGAGCAGCGCGAGACCGGCGAGCACAGCTACAAGCTGCTCGAGCCCGAGCCGGGCCGCGGGTTCGCGCTCCTGCCGAAGCCCTCCGCCGGGCGACCTCTTCTTCGACATGGAGGGCGACCCGTTCTTCGACGACGGGCTCGAGTACCTGTTCGGCGTCACCTGGATCGAGGACGGCGAGCCGCGCTTCAAGGCGTTCTGGGGCACGACCGCGCCGACGAGAAGCGCGCGTTCGAGGACTTCATGGACTTCGTCGCCGAGCGCCGCCGCGTGCACCCCGACCTGCACGTCTACCACTACGCGCCCTACGAGCCGACCGCGCTGAAGCGCCTGATGGGCCTGCACGCGACGCGCGAGGACGCGCTCGACGACCTGCTGCGCGACGAGGTGCTGGTCGACCTCTTCGCGGTCGTGCGCCAGGGCATGCGGATCTCGCAGCCGAGCTACTCGATCAAGAAGGTCGAGGCCTTCTACATGCCCGAGCGCGAGGCAGCCGTCACGGACGGCGAGGACTCGATCGTCGAGTTCGAGCGCTGGCTCGACGACGGGCGACGACTCGATCCTCGAGGCGATCGAGCGCTACAACGAGGAGGACTGCCTCTCGACCTGGAAGCTGCGCGACTGGCTGCTCGAGCGCCGCGAGGAAGCGATGCGCGTGCACGGCGTCGACGATCCCGTGGCGTGCGGGCCGCCGGAGCGCCGACGCGCCGGACCCGGAGGAGGCGGCCGAGCTCGCGGCGCTCCGCGCGGCGCTGCTGGCCGGCGTGCCGGAGGAGGCGAGGCGATCGGCGATCCGCGCTGGCTGATGGCGCAGCTGCTCGACTACCACCGCCGCGAGGCGAAGCCCGGCTGGTGGGCCTACTTCGCGCGGCTCGAGCATGGACCAGGAGGAGCTGTGGCACGACTCCGAGGCGCTCGCCGAGCTCGAGCGACGTCGGCGGTCGCGCCGCGCGACGCTGCCGCATCCGGCGCAGTCGCCGATCTACACGCTCGAGTTCCCGCGCAGGAGCACAAGATCGCGCCCGGCGAGTGCGGTCGACCCGGCGACGGAGAAGGGCGTCGACGTCGAGCGTGTCGACGACGCGACGCGGGCGTGCTCGAGATCGGCCGCGCGACAAGAACCGCGCGGACGAGCCGCTGCCGCGCGCGCTGATCCCGGGCACGCCCTACGACACGCGCGAGCAGCGCAAGGCGCTCCAGCGGATCGGCGCCGACGTCGCCGCGCGCGGCATGGACGCCGCCGGGCACGTACAGCGCGGCGCGCGACGTCCTGCGGCGCCGGCCGCCGCGAGCACGGCGGTCGCGGCCGGCGCGCTATCGCAGGACGAGGGCTTCGACCTCGAGCACGCGAAGCGCGGTCGTCGACGGGCTCGACGACAGCTACCTCTTCATCCAGGGCCCGCCCGGGTCGGGCAAGACCTACACCGGCGCGCACCTGATCCTGCACCTGCTCGCGCAGGGCAAGCGCGTCGGCGTGACGTCGAACAGCCACAAGGCGATCAACAAGCTGCTGCAGCGAGGTCGAGCAGTTCGCCGCCGAGACGGACCAGAGTTTCGTCGGGCTGAAGAAGTACAGCGACGCGGACGACAGGTTCGAGTCGGAGCTCGACGAGCCGCTGATCGAGAACATCGACGAGCAACGACGACGCTGCTGAACCCCGAGGTGCGAGCTGATCGCCGGCACCGCCTGGCTCTTCTCCCGCGAGGACTTCGAGGGCCAGGTCGACTACCTGTTCTTCGACGAGGCCGGCCAGGTCTCGCTCGCCGACGCGCTCGCGATGTCGACCGTCCGCACGCAACCTGGTGTTCCTCGGCGACCCGCTCCAGCTCGCGCAGGTCTCGCAGGCGATCCACCCGCCCGGCGCCGGCTGCTCGGTGCTCGAGCACCTGCTCGACGAGGACGCGACGATCCCGCCGGACCGCGGCATGTTCCTCGAGCACACGCGGCGCATGCACCCGGACGTGTGCGAGTTCATCTCGGAGGTGATCTACGAGGGGCGCCTGGAGTCGTTCGAGGACTGCGCGAACCAGTCGGTCCGGGCGCGCGGTGAGCTGAGCGGGACCGGGGTGCGCTGGGTGCCGGTGGAGCACGAGGCGAACACGCGCCGCTCGCCCGAGGAGGCCGAGGTCGTGGCCGGCCTGGTCTCGGACCTGCTCGACGGAGGCAGCTACACGAAGGCCGACGGCTCGACGGTGCCGCTCACCGCCGACCAGATCATGGTGGTCACCCCGTACAACGCCCAGGTCCGCGAGCTGCGGGAGGCGCTGCCCGACGAGGTGCGACGTCGGAACGGTCGACAAGTTCCAGGGCCAGGAGGCCGCGGTCGTGCTCTTCTCGATGGCGACGTCGAGCGGCGACGAGATCCCGCGCAACCTCGAGTTCCTGTTCAGCCGGAACCGGTTGAACGTGGCGGTGTCACGCGCGCGCTGCCTGGCGGCCGTGGTCGCGAGCCCGAAGCTGCTGCACGTGCGCTGCCGGACGGCGGATCAGATGCGGTTGGTGAATGCGTTGTGCCGGTTGGTTGAGGTTGCTGAGCTGCAAACGCCTCGAGCTGTCCCACCGGGATGAACGAGACGCCGGGCGAAGACGACGTCCAGCTGGTGAAATGCGATTGCTGTGGAGATGAATTTCCCAAGAACGAGCTGATCTACGGTGTCTGTGAGGACTGTGATGCCATGATCAACGACGAAGGCAGTTGGTAGACACAGCCTGGCCCGGCAATCTACGCCGGGAACAACTTGCGTGGAGGCTCCTCCTTGGCATTGCCGTCGGGCGGGTAGACCTTCAAACCCACCCCGTCGACCGATCCGGTATCGGGATGCCGTGCAAAGCATGGTTCGAGGCGCCGGTGCCAACCTGCAGCCTCCCCACCGCCGGCACGGGCACCGGAAGTCGTAGCCACCACCAAGTCGGCCGTCTGCAATCCGATCGAGTAGTGCGACGGGCCGAGCAGCAGCGAGTCCACGATCCGTTCCAACCTCAGGTACGGAGTGCCCTCCTGCTGCAACCGTTCGAAGAAGCGGCGCAGCCGGTCGTCCATCTCGGGACGACGGCTGTCGAGCACGATCGCGCCATAGGAATCCTCATGTGAGAGGAACCGCTGGAAGCGCTCCGTGACAAAGGTCAGCGCCGTCGCATAAGTGTCGTCGTCGCTGGCGAACAGCTCCGGCGACTGCTTCAGGCCCTCCCTGGGCTTCAACACGATCACGAAGCAGGTGATCGGAGCGCTTGCGATCGCCTCGAGCAGGTCGTCTCCGAGGGCAGGCGGAACCTCGCCCTTGCGGATTCCGTGCCACTTGATCTCGCGATCGAGCGGCCAGCCGTGTTTCTCCAGGGCCGATTGCCAGCGGTCTCGAAGGACCTGCCATTCGTCCGCGCGCACCGCGAAGCCACCGACCGCGAACACGCGGGCGTCCGGCTTGCCGGACTCGTCCAGGAACAGTAGGTGCACGGCGCGTAGCTTCGCGGATTCACCCTTCCCGTGTCAGACCGCGCCCGGGCACCTTCGACCTCACCCCCATGAACCTCAACGCCATCCTCGACGTCGACGTGATCGCCCTCGAAGCCGAGGACCAGATCTCCGTCCTCCTCGAGCTCACCGCCCCCGAGGCGCCCGCCGACCGCACCCGCCCGCCCGGAACGCTCCAGGTCGTGCTCGACCGCAGCGGCTCCATGGCCGATGGCCGTCTCGAGGCCGCCAAGCAGGCGATCGACTCGCTGCTCGCGCGGCTCGACCCGACCGACAACTTCGGGCTGGTCACCTTCGACTCCGGCGTCCAGGTCGCCGTGCCGGCGGGGCCGCTCACCGACAAGAACGCCGTTCGCCAACTGGTCAGCGGCCTCTACCCCGGCTCGATGACCAACCTCTCCGGCGGCTTCCTGCGCGGCATCCAGGAGGCGCGCCGCGTGAAGGGCGACCACGGCGCCACGCTCGTGCTGCTCTCCGACGGCCAGGCCAACGAGGGCATCGTCGAGCCCGGCCGCCTCGGGTCGATCGCGAGCGCCGCGCAGGGCCGCGGCGTCATCGCCTCCACAATCGGGATCGGGCTCGGCTACGACGAGCTGCTCATGGACGCGGTCGCGCGCGGCGGAGGCGGCAACGCCCACTTCGCCGAGCACGGCGACGCCGCCGGCGCCGCGATCGCCTCGGAGGTCGACCACCTGCTCGACCAGGTCGTGCAGGCGGCATCGCTCGCGGTCCGCCCGACCTGGGACGTCGAGACCGTGCGGCTCTTCAACGACCTTCCGGCCGCTCCGATCGACGGCGGCTTCATGGTCGAGCTGGGCGACTTCTACGCGGGCGAGCAGCGCAAGCTGCTCCTCACGATCGACGTGCCGGCGATGACGGGCCTCGGCGCGGTGACCGTCTGCGAGCTGGAGCTCTCCTACGTCGCGCTCGACGCTCTCCAGACCGAGACGATCACGATCCCGGTCAACGTCAACGTCGTGCCCGGGGACGTCGCCGCCGGCCGCGTGCCCAACGTCGCCGTGCGCACCGAGCTCGCCTTCCAGGAGGCGCAGCGCGCGAAGCAGGAGGCCGCCGAGCACCTGCGGGCGGGCGAGCCCGAACGGCGCCTCCTGGCTCTACAAGGAAGCCGGCCGACGCCTCGACGACGCGCTCCCCGCCGCGCCGCCGGACGTCCGCGACGAGCTCGCGCGCGAGGCGCGCCTGCTCGCCGAGCTGGGCGAGCGCGCCCTGCACGACGACGCGAGCCGCGTCGCGAAGTTCAGCGCCGCCGACCACCACATGAAGACGCGCCGCCGCGGCCGCGGTCACCCCTACTCAGGCGGCTGATCCCCGGATAGGCTCCGCCCGATGGCCCCCGTCACCGACTGGACCTTCGAGGGCACCTGGCCCTACGAGCCGAAGTGGTTCGACTCCGCCCGACGGGCGCATGCACTACGTCGACGAGGGCCCGCGCGACGGCCGGCCCGTCGTCCTCGTGCACGGCAACCCGACCTGGGGCTACCTGTACCGCAACTTCATCGGCCCGCTCGACGGAGGCCGGGCACCGCGCGATCGTGCCCGACCACCTCGGCTTCGGCCGCTCGGACAAGCCGCGCGACCCCGAGCTGTACCGCGTCCCGCGCCACGCAAAGCGCCTCGACGCGCTGCTCGAGTCGCTCGACCTGCGCGGCGCGACCGTCGTGCCGCAGGACTGGGGCGGGCCGACCGGCCTCTACTGGGCGACGCAGCACCCCGAGCGCGTCGCCGGCCTGTTCGTCATGAACACGTACGCGCACGGCTTCCGGCGCGAGGCGCTCCCGCCCGGCAAGGACAAGATCCCGCTGCCGCTGCCGCTGCGCCTCTTCCGCACGCCGGGCATCGGCGAGGTGCATGGTCAAGGGGCTCGACATGTTCAAGCGCGGCTTCCTCTTCGGCCAGGGCATCCAGCACAAGGACCGCCTCACGCCGACCGTCAAGCGCGCCTACCGCGACGTGCACCAGGGCTGGTCCGAGCGCACGCCGATCCTCGTCTTCCCGCGCGAGATCCCGGTCGACGGCAAGGGGCCGGTGGTCGAGATGACGACCGAGATCGAGGAGCGGATGAAGCAGCACTTCCGCTCCAAGCCGGTCCACATCACGTGGGCGATGAAGGACGTCGCGTTCCTGCCCTCCTACCTCGACACGCTCTGGCTCGACACGTTCCCCGACGCGAGCGTCACGAAGATCGACGACGCCGGCCACTACCTCCAGGAGGACGCGCACGAGCGGATCGTGCCGGAGCTGGTCGAGTTCGTCAGCGCGCTGCCGCCGCCGGCACCAGTGGGCCAAAAACCTCAGGCCGACGTCTGATCTCAACCCGAGCGACGTCCCGTCGCTCGGTACTGCTCGAACGTTATGTGAGCCGCTCGCTGAGCGTCGCGCAGCGCGGCGACGGGCATCCATGCGGTATGCCTGCGGATGTGCGCGCGCCTCTTCCATGCCGTCGAAGTAGTGTCCTGTCACTCCCTCCAGCTCCGCACCCGTCACGAGCCGCAGCGTGGCTTCCACTCCCTCCTCCAGCGAGCTCATCGGGGTCCCACCCGCCTCCGTCACCATCTTGGTCGGCATGAACGTCGCCGGATGCAGGCAGTTCGACCGTCACTCCCGCGTCGCCCAGCTCCTCCGCCAGGTCGAACGTGAACATCACCTGGGCGAGCTTGCTCTGGCAGTAGGCCTGTACCCCGCTGTAGGAACGCTCGAGCATCACGTCGTCGAAGTCGATCGGCGCCTGGCCCGCGGACGACACGTTCACGATGCGCGCCGGCGCGGAGCGCTCGCAACAGCGGCAACAGCATCCGGGTCAGCAGGAACCCCGCCAGGTAGTTGACCGCGAAGCGCAGCTCGTAGCCGTCGCGGCTCTCCTCCCGCGGGCCGGCCGGGCGTCCGATCCGATCCCGGCGTTGTTGACCAGCACGTCGAGGCGGTCGTTCTCGCTCTCGATCCACCGCGCGTACTCGCGCACCTCGTCCAGGGAGGCGAGGTCGGCATCAGCGCGCCCGTGCCTGAGTACGTTTGCGCCGGCCGCCTCCAGCTCCTCGGCGAGTGCGCGGCCGAGGCCATCGGTCGCGCCCGTGATCAGGATCGTCTTCGTCAGAGTGCCGGAAGCGTACGCCTCCGCGTCGGGCGACTTGCTAGAGAGGCGCGACGGGCAGCGTCGGCACGAGCGTGACGGCCGGCCCCCGCGCGACCGCGCGCACCAGGCGGGCGGTGGTGACGAGGCGCTTGGCCGCGCTGTCGACGGGGGTGCACGTCGTGAGCACCAGACGGTTGTGGCGGACGTGCTTCAGCACGCCCGTGTTCTGGGGCAACACGACGCGCAACCCCTCGACGCGATACGTGAAACGCCCGTAGGCCATCGTCAACGTGATCTTGTCGCCTCGCCGCAGCCTGTCCATGCGGCGAAACGGAGCCGAGTAGGTGGTCCGGTGGCCGGCGATCGAGACCGTACCCGGCAGGCCGGGCAGCGGACTGCCGTCGTAGTGACCGGGGCCCTTCTTGAGGCTGTTCTTCCCGACCCCCGAGACGAACACGAAGTTCACGCCCATGCGTGAGATTTCAATTCGTCCGAGCGGCTCCCCGGATTTGCTGCGCCCAGCGAGATCCCGGGCGAGCAGCGCGATCCGCTCGGGGTCCGATTCCGCGCGCTGGACAAGGCTCAGGGTGCTCTCCCGGACTGGGGCCTTCTCGGCCGCCGCCAACTTCGCGCTCAGAACCTTCTGCTCGTGTTGCGTGAAGACCGCGGTGACCGGGTCCTGCCAGAAGATGGTCATCAGCGCGGTGGCCAGCAACACCGCGCCGATGACCAGCAGCAATCCGCCGGCAAGGCCGTTTGCCTGCCGCGAATGCGGCAGCCGCCCCAGGTATCCCCGGGCGCTCTGGAATGCCATCTGTGGACGCGGAAGCGTCACGTGCCTGAGCCGGTTCCGACCCTCGGACCTAGTTGCGGGCCAGGGCTCGGCGGAACAGCAGCGCGCCGCCCCCGAGGCACATCGCTCCGAGCAGCGCGATCAGCGCCGGGTCGAGGCCTGTCTTTGCCAGCTCGCGGCGCTCAGCGACCGGAACAGTCGGTGCGCCGGGCTGCGGCGGGGCCTGGGTTATGACGGGGTTCTCAGGCACCGTGGGCTGCTTGGGCACGTTCTCTGTTGTGACCGGCGGCTGCTCGGGCACCGGAGGGGGCCCGCCCTGCGACGTGACCGGGGGCGGTGCGGCGGGCGTCGCCGGCGGGGCGGGCGGGGTCTGCTGTCCTGTGGGCGGGGTCGGCTGCTCCGGCTGGGGCTTCGGCTTCTCGCCCTTGCCCTCCTCCTCATTGTCGCCCTTGTCGCCCTTGTGCTTGTTGTTGTCCTTGTCCCCGTGTTGCGGGGTGGGCGCAGGCTGCTCGTTCGGCCAGGCGATGGCATTCGCTGCGGTAAGTCCGATTGCGAAGGCGGCGACGGCCATCACCAGGCCTACCTTCACCGGGAGTGTCGCTCGTGGCATGGGCGTTTCCTTCCTGGATAGATGCCAAGACAGGAAGTCAGCGCCCTCCGGGCAGAGCCACCGCCCCTTGCGGCGCAGCCGCTCACCTGCCGGATGACAGGCGGTCGACCGCTCCGCGGGGGAGATAAACCCAGGGTCCAACAGGGGCTGGACCTTCCTTTCAGCGCGGTGCTATATCAGCCCTGGGGCGGCGGTCAACGAAGAAGCCTCCGGGGATGAGAGTGAGCATCGCAAACTCCATGTTTTCTGGAGCGAATCCCCGGTAGTTGCGCTTGAAGTTGTGAATCGCGCGAGACTCTTCTAGGGTCAAGCCGCCGGAGCACCCGGCAGGGGGAAAGGGCCTTGGATTGACCAGAGAGCAGATGATCGTGTTCGGCTTCGTCGCGGCCGCCTTTCTTGCGGGCTGGATCGCAAGCTTCGTGACCCGCAGGCGCGTCCGCTCCCGCGAGGAGCTCCCGCCCCAGGTACCCACCGTCGAGCCGATCACCGCGGCCCGGCGAGACGAGGTCGCGCCACTCGCCGACGAGGTGGAGCAAGCACTGCGCAGCGACGCGGCCAACGAGGGCATGTTGAGCGTCGTGCGCGCCGAACGGGAGGCCTCCCTCAGCGAGCTCGAGCTGGACCTGGCGGACTGGGGCTTCACCTATGGAGTTGCATGGGCGCGAGCCCGGGAACGGGCTCCGGATGGACCCGACGACGACGTCGCGCAGCAGGCCCTCGGCGCGGCCGAGCAGGTCTTCCGGGCCTATACGGACGGCGACGACTGGACTCAGCGGGCGGTCGAGAACCGCTCCAACGGCACCTCTACCCAGCCGCGCCGGCCGGCAGATCCCAGGGGGGAGACCGCCGAGCAGTGAGCATGGTGAGCTTCGTCAGCCGGCTCCCCGCCTAACGTCCGGCCTGCGTCACCTCCGCCGTCCCCACCGCGCTCGCGTGCCCGGGCTTGGGGGCGCCGCCGAGCGCGTAGAGCGAGCGGCCGATCGCGTCCACCGAGAGCCCGTGCCTGGGGGTGCGCATCGAGGGGGCGCGCGACCAGTCCTTGCCCGCGATGTCGTAGGACTCGACCGCGCCCAGGGGGCGCGTCGGGGTCTCGCCGCCGAGCGCGAACAGGTGGCCGGCCACGATCGCGGCGCCGAGGCCGCCGCGGGCGGTCGGCATGTCGGGCAGCGCCTGCCAGCGGTCGGCGGCGGGGTCGTAGCGCTCGAGCGCCGCGGAGTTCTTGTCGGGGCCCAGGTTGCGCCCGCCGACCGCGTATAGGTAGTCGCCGTCGGAGACCGCCGCGAGGTGCTCGCGCGGGGTCGGGATGTCGGCGCCGCTGGTCCACTGCTTGCCGTCGAAGACCTCGGTGGTGTCGACCAGGCGGTCGTTTGCCTGGCCGCCGGTGACCACGATCCGGTCGCCCACCACGGCGGCCGCGCCGGCCGCGCGCGGGCGCTGCAGCGAGGGCAGCTGCTCCCATTTGCCGTCGCGCAGCACGAACACGCGGTTCGACACGCGCGCGCTCGGGTCCGATCCCTCGGGGATCCAGCCGCCGATCACGACGACCTCCTCCTTGTAGGTCACGACCATCTCGTGGTGCAGCGCGACCGGCAGGTCGGGAGCGGACTTCCAGCCGTTGATCACGGGATCGAAGCCCTCCACCTTGCGGGAGCCCTTCGAGCCGGCTCCGAGGCCGCCCACCACCCAGATCGTGCCGTCCAGCACGGTGCCCGCCATGTTCTGGCGGGGCGTCGGCATGGCGGGGAGGCGGCGCCAGGACGCACCGCGGGCGCCCGCGCGGCGCGCACGCACCAGGCTGGTCACCTCCGCGGTCCCCACCGCGCTCGCGTGCCCGGGCTTCGGGGCGCCGCCGAGCGCGTAGAGCGAGCGGCCGATCGCGTCCACCGAGAGCCCGTGCCTGGGGGTGCGCATCGAGGGCGCGCGCGACCAGTCCTTGCCCGCGATGTCGTAGGACTCGACCGCGCCCAGGGGGCGCGTCGGGGTCTCGCCGCCGAGCGCGAACAGGTGGCCGGCGACGATCGCGGCGCCGAGGCCGCCGCGGGCGGTCGGCATGTCGGGCAGCGCCTGCCAGCGGTCGGCGGCGGGGTCGTAGCGCTCGAGCGCCGCGGAGTTCTTGTCGGGGCCCAGGTTGCGCCCGCCGACCGCGTATAGGTAGTCGCCGTCGGAGACCGCCGCGAGGTGCTCGCGCGGGGTCGGGATGTCGGCGCCGCTTTGTCCACTGCTTGCCGTCGAAGACCTCGGTGGTGTCGACCAGGCGGTCGTTTGCCTGGCCGCCGGTGACCACGATCCGGTCGCCGACCACGGCGGCCGCGCCGGCCGCGCGCGGGCGCTGCAGCGAGGGCAGCTGCTCCCATTTGCCGTCGCGCAGCACGAACACGCGGTTCGACACGCGGGCGCTCGGGTCCGATCCCTTCGGGATCCAGCCGCCGATCACGACGACCTCCTCCTTGTAGGTCACGACCATCTCGTGGTGCAGCGCGACCGGCAGGTCGGGAGCGGACTTCCAGCCGTTGATCACGGGGTCGAAGCCCTCCACCTTGCGGGAGCCCTTCGAGCCGGCTCCGAGGCCGCCCACCACCCAGATCGTGCCGTCCAGCACGGTGCCCGCCATGTTCTGGCGGGGCGTCGGCATCGGCGGGGAGGCGGCGCCAGGTGGAGGCGGCCCGCAGGGGAGTGGCGAGGACGCGCTGCGGTTGCGCGGTCGCTCTCCGTCGTCGCCTCGTCTCCGCCGGAGAGCGCCACGATCGCCACGACCGCGGCAGCCAGGACAAGCACCCCCGCGGCGCCGAGCGCAAGCCAGCGGCGCGGGCGACTTTCCTTCGCGGGAGGAGCCGCCGCGACCTTCTCCCCGACCGGAGCCCCGGCCGCGCGCGCCACGGCCTCCGCCGCCGCGCCGAGCTCACCGGCCGTCGCGTAGCGCTCGTTGGGGTCCTTGGCCATCGCCCGCTGCACGACCTTCTCGAACTGCGGCGGCAGGCCGGGCGCGACCTCGAGCAGCGATGGGGGCGCCGTGTACATGTGGGCCCACAGCGCCGCCAGCTCGTTCTCGCGCTTGTACGGGGGCCGGCCGGTGAGGGTCTCGAACAGGACGCAACCCAGCGAGTAGACGTCGGTCTGCGGCCCGCATGCGTCTCCCTCGATCTGCTCCGGCGCCGTGTAGTCGACCGTGCCCACCCACTGGCCCGTCTTCGTCAGCCCGCTGATCGAGCTGGCGTGCTTCGTGAGCCCGAAGTCGGTCAGGTAGACGTGGTCATCTCCGGTGATCAGGATGTTGGCGGGCTTCACGTCGCGGTGGATCAGGTCCCGCTCGTGGGCGGCATCGAGGGCGCTCGCCACCTGGGAGACGAGCCGGGTGGCTCGCGCGGGCTCGATCGGTCCGACGTGATCGATCAGGTCGCGCAGGTTCGTGCCCTCCACCCAGCGCATCGCGATGTAGAGGACCCCGTCCTCCTCGCCCGCCCCGTACACCGGGATCACGTTCGGGTGATCGATCGAGGCGGCGATCATCCACTCGCGCCGGAACCGCTCGCGGAACGAGGGATCCCGCGCGAGCGCCGGGGTCACGAGCTTCAGCGCCACCGTGCGGTCGAGCTGCAGCTGGCTCGCGCGGTAGACGACGCCCATGCCCCCGCGGGCGGCCACCTCCTCGATCCGGTAGCCGGCGAACTCGGAGCCCACCGCCAGCTCTGCTGTTGTCAGATGGCCCCCCATACCTACCCAGCTTGTACTAAAGCACTAAGTGCCTACCGCTCAAAGTGTCCTTCGGCACTCAGCGCCCGCAGCGCACTTTCCTTGTCACCGAAGATCATCAGCCGGTAGGGCGTCGCCCCCCGCATCGTCCAGACGTGGGCGATATTGCCCACGACCTCGGCCCCGCTGCCCTTGCCGCGCACCCGCTGGTGCAGGGACACGACGATCTGGTCGCCGGCGTCGATGAACTCCTGGGGCTCGAGGCGAAGCGCGTCGAACGCCTCCATATAGGAGTCGAAGAGCTGCTTGATCCCCTCCTTGCCGTAGCGGGTCTCCGCCCGGTCGGGAGAGCTCTCGCGGTCGCGCAGCTGGAACTCCGGAGCAAGGCGCTCCAGGAACGCCTCGACGCCGCCCTCGTTGAACGCCTGGTAGGCGTCACGAAGCCTCTCGACGTCTTCCTCGAACACCCCGGAAACGCTACTCCACCGCGGGGCCTAGGGAGCTTGTAAGTCCGCCCCGTGGCCCAGCAGCGCGTCGTTCGCGAACAGCGGGCAGCGGTCGTATCCCTGCCGGTACGCCATCCCGAGCCCCGCGGTCTCGCCCGCGCCGCGCAGCAGCGAGCACGTCACGCGCTCGCCCATCGTGTGCGACACGTTGAAGAAGTAGTTGTCGTTGTCGATCGGCGAGACCTCGTCCCCGCGCTGGTTGAAGAACGAGCGCCGGACCGGCTCCGGATAGGCCTCGAACGGCGCGATCAGGTAGCCGAGCTGGTCGCCGGCGAGCCCCGCGGTCATGTGGCCGCGGGCCGGCACCAGCTCCGCGACCTTCGCCGCGATCTGCGGGTACATCTCGCCCGGACCGGCCGACAGCAGCACGTCGCCGATCCGCGCGGTCGCGGTCACCGACCCGAGCACGTTCCCGGTCAGCCACGGCGGCGTCATCGCGCGGTTCAGCGGGACGCCGAACGTGCCGCCCGCGTACTCCAGTCCCAGGATCAGCGCGCTCGTCGCGGCGTCCTCGACCAGGTAGGAGCGCGCCGCGACGTTCGCGGGCCCGCCCAGCGGCTGGGCCGAGGCCGCCGCCTGCGCCGCGCGCTCCACCACGCGTGCCGCGTAGTCGTGGATCTTGCATAGGTCCTGGGCCTCCTCGGTCACGGCGCCGGGATCCGCGCACCCGCGGTCGGCCGGCTGCGTGCGGCCGAGTGTCGCGACCACGGTCACGGCCCTGCCGCCGAAGCGCTGCTCCAGCAGCGGGTTGGCCGCCTGCGTCCAGTCGCCCGACGCCTTCGTGTTGGACGAACCAAGCACGGTCGAGTGGGCGGAAAAGTTCAACAGCGTGAAGAGCGGCTTCTTGCCGTCGCGCGCCTGCAGCACGCGCACGTCGGAGTCGACCACCTTGTTGGCCTCGTCGTAGTCGAACTGGTTGGAGAGCAGGTCGCGGCCGTCCGCCGTCCCGTAGTAGAGGGTCGCCGGCACCATCGACTGATACGCCGCGACGATCGCGTCGACGGTGCGCTCGGTGACGTACGCGAGGTACTCCTCGGGCACGCCGCCCCACACGCCGAGCGGATCGGGCCCGGAGTGGCTGTGGTTGGACTGGATCACGACGTTCTCCGCCGGGAGCGCTCCGCCCGTGCGGCGCTCGACCTCCTTGCGCATGTCGAGCAGTCCGTAGGGCCCGTTCTTGACCGCGACGAACCAGCCCTGCGACTCGACGTCGGCGATCACGAACGGCGTGCGCCGGTCCGACACCGCGAACGCGTCGACGCTCAGGCCCTCGCCCAGCACGCCGGTCGCGGGCCGGCCCTCGAACACCGGGCTGCCGCCGCCGATCCCGTAGCCGCCGAGATAGACCGGCTTGCCGGCGAAGGTGCCGTCGGCGTCGGGGTTGATCGAGCGCGACGCCGCTCCCACGAGGTAGGGCTGCACGGGCTTGGCCGCGGCCGCCGTCGCCTGCGCGGCGAGCACGAGCACCATCAGCAACACGGCCTTTCGGGCGACACGGACACATTCGAAGTCGTGAGCCGCATCCGGCCGCCGGACGGTGACGATGCGTTTGCGCCCGGAGCACACGCCAGATCGCAGCGCGAACGAATCCCTACGGCTGTGTCGGCGATCAACCAGAGCGGCGAAGCTCGCGGACTTCAGACTCAAGCTACCGCCCGGGCTTCCTCGCCAACCCCACCGCGCTCGAGGCATGCCCGACACACCTGTTCATCGCCTCGTCGTGCTCGGACCGATCGATCGTCGGCCACTCGGTCAGCGAGAACATGGTTGACGGTGGGAGCGAGGCCACCCCACCCGTTCGCGTCCCCACACCCGTCTACAACGTGCAGACCTTGGGGCTCGAGCCCGCGCGTTTTGGCGGCACGCAGTTCCCCTCGGAGCCAGCGGGGCCGTTCCCGGTGACCGTGCGCATCCGCAGCACAGGCGACTACGGCGTCGACACGGCGGTGATCGACATCCCAAGGAACCTGGCCGGCCCGCAGGCGGTGATCAGCCAGATCGAAACCGTGCTGTGCGCGCAGGTGCCGTGCAAGGCTACGGACCAGCTCGACGCGGCCACGGTCCAGCCGCTGGCGCCCACGCGGCCGTTCTTCCGCAACCCGACCTCCTGCAACCCGGCGACCGGGCAGCTCGAGGCCCGGTCCTGGGCGGCGAACGCCGTGACGAGGGTGGCAACCGACACCTTCATCCCGACGGGCTGCGAGGCCGTGCCGTTCGACCCCGTGGTCTCGGTGACGCCGACCGAGACCAACCAGGCCGGGGTCGCCAGCGGCCAGCGAGTCTCGATCGAGTACCCGGAGTACGAGGATGACCCGATTTGGCAGTCGGCACTGAGGGATGCGGACATCACGCTGCCTGAGGGCATGACCGTCGCGCCCGAGGCCGGACTGGGACTCCACCGCTGCTCAGCGGAACAGTTCGGCGTCGACTCCGCGACCGGCCGGCAGCTCAACGACGACCCGCACATGTGTCCGGATGCATCTCAGATCGGATCACTTGAGGTCACAACGCCGGTGCTCGACTTCCCGCTCGGCGGCAAGGCCTTCCTCGGCCCTGCAAGCGGTCCCGGGCGGCCGACGCCCGCCAGCCCTTGGAGGCTCTTCCTGCTGGTCGAGGGCGCGGGCCAGCGCATCAAGCTGACGGGCGAGATGACGATCTCCGAGCAGGGTCAGGTCCGTCTGGCGCTCGCAGACATGCCCCAGCTTCCGTTCACGCGGCTCGACCTCGTGACGCTCGGCGGCGAGGACGCGATCCTCGAGAACCCGCCCATATGCGGTCCTCATCAGGGCACGGCCACGCTCACCGGGTGGAGCGGAACGCAGAAGGCGTCGATTCCGTCCGTGACTCCAACGGGATGCACCCTTTCGGGCGTGCAACAGGACGGCGTCGCAGCGCATGAGGAAGTCGGCCACCAGGAGCAGGCCGAAGGCGGTCCGCTCACTCCTCTCGGTGGTCCTCAGGCTCTTGCATCGTCGGCGAGCGTGGAGGCTCACGCCGAAGGCGACCGGATCGTCGTGAGCGGTGACGACGGGATCAACGAGATCACGGTGTCCCTCGCGGGCGGCATCTTCACGATCAGTGACTCGGCCGGTGTCACGGCCGGTCCGGGTTGCGCCCAGGCGGGCGCAGACGTGACGTGCCCGGCGGCGGGGATCACATCCACGGTGATCAACGGTCTTGGCGGCGGGGACACCCTCATCGGGAGCTCGATCGCCGACCGGATCGACGGCGGCCCCGGCCCGGACGACATCGACGGGCGCGAGGGCGACGACATCATCAACAGCGGCCGCGGCGGGATCGACCTCGACCTGTGCCTGGACACTCCGCCCTTCCGATGCTCGGACAGCATCTTCGGCGGCCTCGGGTTCGACCTCATCACGTATGCCGACCGCACCGGCCCGATCAAGACCGACCTGCGCCCCGGGCGGGGATTTGCGCGCGACGACGACGACACCTTCGACGGGATCAATGCCACCGAGGCGATCGTCGGTGGCCGGGCCAGCGACGAGCTCATCGGCGGCGCCTCAGGCGACCATCTGAACGGAGGGCCGGGGAACGCCCCGGACACGATCTGCGGCGGCCTGGGCAACGACACGGTCGATTACACGGACAAGAGCGGGCCCGTGACCGTCACGATCGACGGGACACTGCCGACCGATCCCGACATCGTCACGACGGACCCCATCAGGTCGACAGGCGCCCGGCAGGACTGCCGGCCGACGATCAAGTCAACCGGGATCGGCAACGGCCAGCCCGACCCGAACGATCCGCGTCGGGACTGCACGGCGAACGACGGCGTCGCGGGTGAGAACGACTGCGTGGGCGAGGACGTCGAGAACATCGTCGGCAGCCCGTTCGACGACATCTTGGTCGGTAACGATCCCGACGCGCTCTACGGGCTGGGGCCGCGGGTCGAGCCCGCCGGCGCCAATCACCTGATGGGCGGGGCCGGCAACGACCTGCTCGACGGTGGGCTAGGCCCGGACATCTTCGAGGGTGGCAGCGGTGCGGACACCGTGACCTATGAAGGACGCACCGAAGCAGTGCGCGCGTCCATCGACGGCGCCGGCCGTGACGGCAACGGTCAGGATTTCAATGCCCGCTCACAGCGTGGGGACGAGATCGGCCTGGACATCGAGCGGCTGGTCGGAGGGAACGGCGATGACCTGCTGAGGGGCGATGCCAATGCCAACGTTCTGCGTGGGGGCCCCGGTAACGACTTCGCGAACGGCGGCGAGGGCGACGACGGGCTCTTCGGGGACTCGGGACATGACCGCCTGGAGGGCGGCGCTGGCGACGACCTGGTCTCCGGGGGCGAGGGGGACGACAGCCTCGAGGGCTGGAAGGGGAACGACCAGATTCAGGGAGACGCGGGCTCCGACACGGCCGACTACAGGGGCGCGAAAGTCGGGGTGACCGTGGACCTGTCTCGAGGCGGCGCGCAGCTCACAGGCGGAGCCGGGTCGGACGCGCTGGCGTCGATCGAGAATCTCCTGGGTAGTCCCGGGGACGATCGGCTCGCCGGAGGTCCGGGGCCGAACTTCATCTCATGCGGCGCGGGAGCCGACGCGGTGACCGCCGACGAGAGTGACACGGTCGCTCCCGACTGCGAGCAGGTGGACCTGGGTAACGATCCCCCTGACTGCTCGCAAGTTCGCGCCGTCCCGGCGAGGCTCTGGCCGGCCAACAACAAGCTGCGCCTTGTCACGCTCGCAGGTGCAACAGACCCCGATGGGGATCCAGTCGCACTCGCGATCACCGGCGTGACGCAGGACGAGCGCCCGAACGGCGCCGACGCGCGGCGGACACTCGTGGGGAATCAGGTTCTCCTCCGGGCTGAGCGAAACGGGAAAGGAAACGGGCGCGTCTACCGCATCTCGTTCGCAGGCTCTGACGGCAAGGGCGGAACCTGCGCGGGCACAGCCAAGGTTGGGGTTCCTCACGACCAGGGCCGAGGAGCGATCGCGATCGACTCAGGGCAGACGTTCAATTCGTTCGGGCCGTAGGCGAACGGCTCCGCCGCCCGGCCGGCGTCGCTGATCACTGCCGTGCCTGCAGCCACGCGCGCGTGACGTTGCCGACCCGCATCCGCTGCGGGTGGTCCCCGACCGGGACCTCGGCCACCTGCGCGCCGGTCTTGTAGGAGATCGCGGAGATCTTGTCGTCCCCGCTCCACGACACGAAGCAGTAGCGGCCGTCGGCGCTGTTGGTCGACCAGTACGGCTTGGTGCCGCCGTGGATCAGCTTGTACGCGAACGTGTCGCGCTCGACGATCGCCGCGTAGTCCGACATCGTGCCCGGCGACGCAGAGCCGCGTGTCCTCGGGGTTCATCGCGATGCCGTGGTGCGCGGAGTCGAGCAGGTACTGCTCGCGCGGCATCTCCGGGACCTCGTTCGGCAGGTTGGCGACGCGCGTGATCCGGTCCTGGGCGAAGTCGTACTCGGCGAAGCCGTGGAAGAACGAGACCTGGAAGTAGACGAACCGCTCGTCGCGGCGAGAGCGCCATCGGCCGCACGGCGGAGCTCATGTCCGGGTAGCCGGCCTCCGCGAGCTTCTGGCCCATGTCGATCTGCTCGATGATCTGGTTGGTGTTCGCGTCGACGATCTGGAAGCGGCGATCGCCCTTCGTCGAGTCGAACGCCGGCTGGTCGGCCGGCGTGTAGACGAGCCCGATGCTGGCGTGGTAGATCCGCTGCCCGTCGGCGGAGTAGTTGTTCTCGTGCGGCGAGTCGCCGGAGGCGAAGCGGCCGACCTCGCGGCCCGTGAAGGTGTCGAGGATGTGGACCACGTTGCCGGTCGAGGCCGAGACGGCCACGCGCGTGCCGTCGGGGGACATCGCCATGTGGTCGGAGCGCTGGCCGTCGACCCGGAAGCGCCAGACGATCGCGCCGGTGTTGAGGTCGAGCGCGACCACGTCGGCGAGGCTCGGCCGCGAGACGACCAGCAGGCGCCCGTCCTTGGAGGCGAACATGTCGTCGACGAACTGGTCGTGGCCCTCGCCGATCGCCTGGCGGATCGCGAGGAAGTAGGCGAGCCGCACGGGGTCGGTGACGATCTCGACCATCCGCTGGTCGATGTCGGGAATGATGTTGAGCCGCGCCACCCGCGCGAAGCTCGGCTGGCTCGGGGTCCCGCCCTGCTTGATCACGTCGGCCGTGCCGTCCCAGTTGTTGCCGACGAACAGCACGGGAGTGGTCTGGCTCGGAGCCGCGACCGCGGGAGCAGCCCCGGCCGCGAGGGCGAGGACCGCGATCGAGGCCGCGAATATGTTCAACCGGAGCCGACGCACTACTGAACAGTGCTTCAGCTACCCGGGCTGCGCGGCGCAGAAACCGCTTTCCCTACGCGCCTCGCCTCAGCAGCTCGCGCCAGCGCTCCGGCTCGACCTCGGCCGGCGGCGTGTCGTCGAGGAACTCCGTCAGCACCTCGATGAAGCGCAGCGGCTCGTCGACGTGCGGGAAGTGCCCCGCCTGCTCGAAGATCTCGAGGCGGCTGGTCGGCACGCGCTCGTGCACCGCGTGGCCGTGCTCCACCGGGATGATGCTGTCGCGGGCGCCCCAGATCACCAGGAACGGGACCTCCTCCGCCAGGTAGAGCCGGTCGTGCGCGTTGACGCGCTGGCCGGTCGGGTCGATGATCGTGCGCAGCGTGTGCACGAACGCCGCGCGCGCGTCGCGCGCCGCCAGGGAGGCGTGGCCGCGGGCCATCTCGGCCAGGTCCGTGCGCAGGTGCAGCCCGAGCCGCCCGAAGAAGCGCCCGACGCCCGCGCCCGGCGCCCAGCACCCGCTCGCTCGCCAGCAGCGGCAGCACGATCTCCGATCCGGGCAGCGTGGCCATCCGCAGCAGCAGGTTGACCTCCGACCCGAGTCCGCCGCTGTCGACCAGCACGAGGCGCTCGCAACGCTCGGGGAACTGGTAGGCCAGCTGCATCGCGACGCCGCCGCCCAGCGAGTGGCCCACGAACGTCGCACGCTCGTGTCCCAGCGCGATCAGCATGTCGCGCACCCCGCTCGCGTAGGCGCCCAGGGAGTAGTCCCCGCGCGGCTTGGCCGACCCGCCGTGACCGAGCAGGTCGGGCGCGATCACGGTGAAGCGCTTCGCGAGCGCGGGCATCACGCGCTCCCACGTGGCGGAGGTCGAGGTGATGCCGTGCACCAGCACGATCACCGGTCCGCTGCCGGCGGAGCGGTAGGCCACGCAGTGGCCGTGCAGCTCGATTTCTCTCAGCTCGAGGTCAGGATGCATTTGCGTACCAGTGCACGAAGGTACACACTCCGCCCCATGCGCCTCGTTACCTTCCGTGACAGCCCTCACTCAACGCGCGTGGGCATCCTCGAGAACGAGCAGGTCCACGGCCTCGCCGCCGAGACCATGATCGAGTGGCTCAAGGGCGAGGGTCGCGTGCGCACGGGCACGATCCACCCGCTCAAGGACGTGCACCTGCTCGCGCCGGTCCCCACGCCGCCCTCCTTCCGCGACTTCTTCTCATACGAGGAGCACGTGGCGAAGGGCTTCGAGCTGCGCGGCACCGACATCCCGGAGGCCTGGTTCGAGCAGCCGATCTTCTACTTCTCCAACCCGGCCTCGATCCGCGGCCCCGGCGACGAGGTCGCGCGCCCCGCCGGCTGCAACCTGCTCGACTTCGAGCTCGAGATCGCGGCGGTGATCGGCACCGAGGGCGAGATCGCGGGCTTCGCGCTGCTCAACGACTGGAGCGCGCGCGACCTCCAGATCAAGGAGATGACGGTCGGCCTGGGGCCGGCGAAGGGCAAGGACTTCGCGACCAGCCTGGGCCCGATGCTCGTCACGCCCGACGAGCTGCCCTACGAGGACGGTCGCCTCCACCTCGAGGCGACGGTCGTGCTGAACGGCGAGGAGATCACGCGCAGCGACGCCTCCAGGCAGCACCACACCTGGCCCGAGATCGTCGCGCACGCCGCGCGCGACACCGAGCTGCGGCCCGGCGACGTGCTCGGCTCGGGCACGCTCGGCAAGGGCTGCCTGCTCGAGCTCGGCCCGCTCGAAGGCGAGCGCTGGCTCGAGCCCGGCGACCTCGTCGCGCTCGACGCGCCGGGCCTCGGGACGCTGGCGAACCCCGTCGTCTAGGCGCCCTGGCTCGTGATGTGCTCGATCACCTGCTTGAACTCCGCCGTGGGCGAGAAGTCCACGTAGGCGCAGTCGCTGAGGGCCACCGGCACGTGGCCGGGCGACCAGTAGAAGGCCTGGCCGGCCTCGTAGACCTCGTCCCCTCCCGACGTCTTCATCATCAGGCGGCCCTCGAGCATGTAGCCCCAGTGCGGACACTGGCACCGGTCGTCCGGCAGCCCGGCCATCGCCGGGCTCATGTCGGTCCCTTCCTTCAACCGGATGAACGAGACCGTCATCTCACCGACCTCGGACATACGCAGCTCGACGTTGTCGTCCTCGATCGCGACCGGGACTTCCTCGCGGTTGATCACGCCCATGTTGATCCTCCCCCTCGTTGGATCCGCAGAAGCCGGGAGGTTATCTGCCGCCTGCTCGCCGCGAGAGCAAAGCGGCGGCGGCGATAGCGCGACTGATAGCGGGGCCGGAGGGCCGGCTTCCGTTTTCGGCAGTACTACCGCCGGTGATATCGCCGATAGCGCGGGTGGTATCGACGGCGAAAGGGACTCCCCCGCTCCGGGGGAAGCTATCGCCCGCGGTATCACGGTTACGTTTCCGGCATGGACCGCGCCGCCCTCGCCGACTGGATCGACGCCTACGAGCGCCTCTGGCGCACGCCCGGCACCGACGGGCTCGGCGAGCTGTTCGCCGCGGACGCGACCTACAGCATGGGCCCGTTCGAGGAGACCCGTCACGGCCTCCCTGCGATCGCGGAGCTGTGGGAGCGCGAGCGCAAGAGCGCGTACGAGCCGTTCCGGATGACGAGTGAGATCGTCGCGGTCGAGCGAGACACCGGTGTCTCGCGTGTCGAGGTGTTCTACGACGGTCCCCCGCCGCGCCACTACCGCGACCTGTGGATCGTGCGACTCGACGACTCGGGGCGCTGCACGCACTTCGAGGAGTGGCCGTTCTGGCCCGAGCGTGGACCGGTGCCACCACAGCCGAGGTAAACGCCACGGCCGTTGCTACACTCGCGCGCGTCAGGCCGGAAACATCTCCGGCAAAGAAGTGCAGGTTGGCGCAGTCGATGTCTCTAGTGAGCACCTCCGCGTAGCCAGCACACGTACCTGGAGGCAATCAACATGCCAACCGGAACCGTCAAGTGGTTCAACGCCGACAAGGGCTTCGGGTTCATCACTCCCGAGGACGGCGGCAAGGACCTGTTCGTACACCACACCGGCATCGACGAGGAGGGCTACCGCTCCCTCGACGAGGGCCAGAAGGTGACGTACGAGACCACGTCCAGCGACAAGGGCCCGAAGGCCGTCTCGGTCAGAAGGGCGTAGCCCGACCGACTTCGATCGAAGGCCCGCTCCGGCGGGCCTTCTTTCTTTTCGGATGCCGATCCTCGCCGAACACGTCGAGCGCTACCTGCAGGACATCCGCCCCGAGCGCTCGGCGGTGATGGCGGAGATGGAGAAGTTCGCCGAGACCGACCACGTGCCGATCGTGCACTGGGAGACGGGGCGCTTCCTCGCATCGCTCGTGCGCGCGACCGACCCCGCGCTCGTGCTCGAGGTCGGCACGGCGATCGGCTACTCGACGCTCCACATGGCGCAGGAGCTGGGGCGCGGCAAGGTCGTGACGATCGAGCGCGACCCCGACCGCGTGCGCCAGGCGTCGGGCTATCTGGAGCGCGCCGGCGTCGCGGACCGCGTCGAGATCGTCGAGGGCGACGCGACCGAGGCGATCGACGGGCTCTCCGGCCCGTTCGACCTGATCTTCCTCGACGCGACCAAGACCGAGTACGCGCGCTACCTCGAGATGGCGGAGCCGAAGGCGGCCGGGCGCGCGGTGCTGGTCGTCGACAACATGCTGATGTCCGGCGACGTCGCGCTCGCCGACGACGCGGACGCCTTCTGGTCGCCCGAGAACCTCGCGAGCGCGCGCGCGTTCAACCGGAAGCTGGTCAGCTCCGAGCGGTGGCTGGGCGCGGTGCTGCCGATCGGCGACGGCGTCGTGTTCGCGGCACGCCGTTAGCGCTCGCGCCCTCGATCGCGCCGACCATCGTCTCGACCGCCCGTGCGTTGGTCAGACCGCTTTCGCGCACGAGCGAGCGCCACGTGCCGAACTGCAGCGCGAGCCCGACCAGGGGAAGCGCGGACGCCGGCACGCGCTTGGCGAGGACCTTCTGCATCGCAGCCATCGTCGGGCCCATGCTGATCTCGACGATCGCGCGCGTCTCGGCGTCGTACTGGGCATCGCGCGTGACATTCGAGAGCAGCGGCTCGTTCGCGGCGTAGTAGGCGTAAAGCTCGCCGAGCCCGGTGCGAAGCCGCTCGACCGGGTCCCCGACCTCCGCCCACTGCGCGGGGTCCGGCAGCGGGTTGCGCTCCATGTACAGGCCGGAGCACGCGAGCAGCAGCTCGCGCTCGTCGGGGAAGTGGCGGTAGTAGGTGTGGCGCTGCACGCCGGCGCGCTCGGCGATCGCGCTGACGGTCGTGCGCGCGGGTCCAATCGTCGTGTGCAGGTCGACCGCCGCCTCGACGATCCGGCGGCGGGTCTCGGCCTGCGCCTCGGCCCGCTTTCGCATCTCGTACTTTCGCGCCATACGTGAATCATGACACATCGGTGTACGGTGAACTTGACAAGCCGCCCGGTCCTGTGTAGATTCGCCGCACACTGCTGTTCAACCAAAGGAGCCGACATGGCCCAGATCGATCACATCGTCGACGGCATCTACCGGATCTCCACCCCTCCGTCGACCGACGGGCCACCGATCACCTTCAACCAGTTCCTGATCGACGACGAGGCTCCGGTCCTGGTCCACACGGGCGTCCACGGCGAGTACGACTCGATCCGCAAGGCGGTCTCGGAGGTGCTCGACCCGGCAAGCCTGGCCTACGTGGTGCTGCTGCACTTCGAGGGCGACGAGTGCGGCGGGATGGACCGCTTCATGGCCGAGGCCAAGAACGCCCAGCTCGTCGGCAGCGACATGTCGGCGATGCTGAACCTGACGGCGTTCGGCGTCCCCTACGTCGACCGCGTCAAGGGCATGCGCGACGGCGACGTGATCGACACAGGCCGGCACGAGCTGCGGTTCATCGAGACGCCGCACGTGCACCACTGGGACTCGATGATGGTGTTCGAGGAGTCGACGAAGAGCCTGTTCCCCTCGGACCTCTACATCCAGACCGGCGACCAGCCGCCCGTGGTGAACGAGGACCTCAGCCTCGAGATGTGCGGCTTCTACCGCGAGATCGGGATCTTCGCCCACGAGGAGCCGGTGCGCCGCACGATCGACCGGCTCGAGCGCCTCGAGCCCGAGTGGATCCACGCGATGCACGGCGGCACGCTCACCGGCGAGATCCTCCCCCGCTACACGCGCACGCTGCGCGAGGAGCCGTTCGCCTTCCAGGGCAAGACGCTCGGGCGTCCGATCGGGGAGGAAGTTGCGGCGATCGGCTAACTTCAGGGCATGTGCCGGAACATCCGCACCCTCCACAACTTCGAGCCGGCCGCGTCGGATGAGGAGATCCGCGCGGCCGCGCTCCAATACGTGCGCAAGGTCAGCGGCGCGACCAAGCCCTCGCAGGCGAACGCCGAGGCGTTCGACCGCGCGGTGGACGAGGTCGCGCACGCGACCGCGCACCTGCTCGACGCGCTCGTGACGACCGCTCCGCCGAAGGACCGCGAGGTCGAGGCGGCAAAGCGGCGCGCGGCCGCCGAGCGGCGCTTCGCGGCCTGAGCGCTCAGCGCGTGCGCGACGCGGCCGGCTTGCCGTCGGCGCCGTCGGGCTGCCCGCCGTACTCGCGCACGACCTCGGCCAGCTCGGTCAGGCGCTCCTCGATGCGGCCGTGGATCGACTCCGGCGGGTACGTCCCGTCGGGGCCCGCCTCGCCGGCGGGCACGCCGGTCAGGAGCTCGATCCCCTGGTCGATCGTCTCCACGGCCCACAGGTGGAAGCGGCCCGCGTCGATCGCCTCGCGAACCTCGCGCCGCAGCATCAGGTGGCGCACGTTGGTGCGGGGGATGACCACGCCCTGCTCGCCGTCGAGCCCCGCCTGCTTGCACACGGCGTAGAAGCCCTCGACCTTGTGGTTCACGCCCCCGATCGGCTGGACCTCGCCGCGCTGGTTCACGGACCCGGTGACCGCGATCCCCTGCCGCACCGGCACCTCCGCGAGGCTCGACATCAGCGCGTACAGCTCGGCGCTCGCGGCCGAGTCGCCCTCGACCTCGTCGTATGACTGCTCGAAGCTGAGGCTCGCCGACAGCGACAGCGGCTTGTCGCGCGCGTAGCGGTCGCGCAGGAACCCCGACAGCGTCAGGAACCCCTTGTCGTGGACGGGGCCGCTCAACTCGATCTCGCGGTCGATGTCGATCACGTCGTCGTGTCCGGCCGCGGTCGCGGCCGTGATGCGCACGGGGCGCCCGAACGCGTGGTCGCCCGTCATCAGCACCTCGAGGCCGTTCACCTGACCGACCTTCGCGCCGGCGAGGTCGACCAGGATCGTCCCCTCGGAGAACAGGTCGTGCACCTTCTCCTCGATCAGGTTGGAGCGGTACAGCCGCTCCTCGACCGCGCGGTCGACGTGCTCGGCCCGCACCAGCGCGCTGTCCTCGCTCGCCGCCCAGTGGCTCGCCTCGGTGACGAGGTCCGCGATCTGGATGAAGCGCGTGGAGAGCTTGTGCTGGTCCCCCGCCGCGCGCGCCCCGTACTCGACGGCGCGCGCCACCGCGGCCGCGTCGAAGTGGCGCAGGCCGTCGGTGCGGACCTGGCGGCTGATGAAGCGCGCGTACTCGCGCAGCTGCTCGTCGGCCCACGGCATCTCGACGTCGAAGTCGGCCTTCACCTTGAACAGCTTGCGGAAGTCCTCGTCGAGCCCGAACAGCAGCTCGTACAGCTGTGGCGAGCCGACCAGGATCACCTTCACGTCGAGGTCGATCGCCCCCGGCGTGAGCGTCGCGGTCGGGAGCATCGTGTAGTCGGCGCCCATGTTCTCGACCGCGAGCCGCCCCGTGCGCAGCACGTCCTTGAGCCGCTCCCACACGAACGGGCGGGTGATCACGTCGAGCGCCTGCAGCAGCAGGTATCCGCCGTTCGCGCGGTGCATCGCACCGGCCTTGATCTGGCGGTGATCGGTCTCGAGCGCGCCGAACGCCGCCCGGTAGTCGATGCGCCCGAAGAGCTTGTGGTAGCTCGGGTTCGTCTCGATCACGACGGGCGCGCCGTCGTCGGCCTCCCGGCTCACGAGCACGTTCACGGCGTAGCGGGCGAGGAACTCCTCGCGGCTGTGGCGCATCGCGAGCGCCACCGGAGCCGCGACCTCGACGTCGCTCTCGTCGGGCTGCTGGAACTGCTCGAGGTGCTCGATCACGTCCTCGCGCGCGTGGTCGAGCCACTCGCCCACGGCCGGCACGTCCGCGTAGCTCTCCTTGAGGTCGTCGATCAGATGACCGATCGCGAACAGCGCGATCTCGCGATCGAGCGCTCCCACGCGGTCGCGCGCGTCGCGCTCCATCGCGCGCACGTCGGTGAGGAAGCGCCCGATGTGCTCCTCGACCCGCTTCCCGATCTCCCGCAGGCGGTGCTGCTCGGCCTCGGGGAGCTTGCGGAACTCCTCCGTCGTGGCCGGATGACCCTTCACGAGCGGAGCCGTGACGACGCCCACCGGCCCGACCTGGACCGCGAAGCCCAGCCCCGAGGCAATCTTGTCCAGCTCGGCGAACCGCTCCTCCCGGGCCGCGTCGAGGGCGTCCGTGATCTCCTTGCGCGAGTGCCGGTACTGGTCGCTCTCGAACACGCGGCGGATCTCGCGCCTGGTCTCCTCCATGGCGTCCGACACGTCGCGCGCGAGCTGGGCGCCGCGGCCCGCCGGCAGCGTGACCGCGAGCGGCCGGTCCGGCGCGTCGAAGTTGAAGAAGTACACGTGGTCGGGCGGGCTCGGCCTGCCGGCGGCCGCGTCCTCCAGGTAGGTCGTGAGCATCGTGCGCTTCCCGGTGCCGCTCGGGCCGATCGCGAAGACGTTGTAGCCGCGGGAGCCGATCCCGAGCCCGAACTCGATCGCGCGCAGCGCGCGGGGCTGGCCGACCGCGACGTCCAGGGGCTCGACCTCCTCGGTGGTCTCGAAGCCGAGCGTCGCCGGGTCGCAGCGGCGCCCGAGGTCCTCGGTGCCCAGCCGGAGGGAGTCTGCGTTGCCCGCTGGTGACGGCATCGGGCGCAGTATGTCTGAGAGGATGGGGCCGTGCCAGACCCCGTCCTGTACGAGGCACAGAACCGCGTCGCGACGCTGACGCTCAACCGGCCCGAGCGGCTCAACACGATCGTGCCGGAGATGATGGAGGCGTTCGACGCGGCGATGAAGCGCGCGCAGGACGACCCCGACGTCCACGTGGTCCGCCTGCGCGGCGCCGGCCGGGCGTTCTGCGCCGGATACGACATCGCCTGGGGCGCCGACCTGATGGGCTCCGAGCCGAGCCCGTGGGACCCGATCCGCGACTACCAGGTGATGTCGCGCTACGTCGACTCCTACATGTCGCTGTGGCGCTCGCCGAAGCCGGTGATCGCGCAGGTGCACGGCTTCTGCGTGGGCGGCGGCACGGACTTCGCGCTGTGCTCGGACCTGATCGTGTGCGCGGAGGACTGCCGCATCGGCTACCCGCCGGCGCGCGTGTGGGGATCGCCCACGACCGCGATGTGGACCTACCGGATCGGCCTCGAGCGCTCCAAGCGCCTGCTGCTCACCGGCGACCCGGTCGACGGTCGCACCGCGGTCGACTGGGGCCTCGCGTCGGAGACCGTGCCGGCGGACGAGCTCGACGCCGCCGCGCTCGCGCTCGCGCAGCGCGTCGCGCGGCTCCCCTCGAACCAGCTCCACATGATGAAGCTGCTCGTGAACCAGACCTTCGAGCAGATGGGCCTGCACACCACGCAGCTGATCGGGACGCTGCTCGACGGCTCCGCGCGCCACACGCCCGAGGGCGCGGAGTTCACGCGCGGCGCGATGGAGGACCTCGGCCGCACGATCATGGAGCGCGACAAGCCGTTCGGCGACTACGGGCAGGAGCGGCGCTAGACGCGCAGCCCTTCGAGCAGGTCGACGATCACCTGCTCGACCTCCGGGCGCACGGCGGCCGGGTCCTGCGCCGTCGCGATCAGCACCGCTCCCTCGATCAGCGCGGCGATCACGACGTGCGAGAGCGTCGTCAGGTCGCGCCGCGCGATCACCCCGGCGTCCATCGCGGCCCCGAGCGTCGCCTCCGCGACCGCGAGGCCGTACTTGGAAGCGGAGTCGCGCCAGCGCTCCCAGCCCAGCACCTCCCGGCTCTGCATGATCCCGATCCGGCGCAGGTCGTCCGCGGTCTCGACGTCGCGCAGGTAGGCGAGCGCGCCGGCGACCAGCGCCTCGAACGGGCCGTCGGCGTCGAGCACGTGCTGGGCGATCCGCTCGACCGCCCTGCTCTCGGACGCCTCGTAGACCGCCCGGAACAACTCCATCTTGCCGTCGAAGTGGTGATAGAGGGCGCCGCGGCTGACGCCCGCGCGCTCGAGGATCTCGTCGGTGCTGACGTCCGCGTAGTCGTGGGCGATGAAGAGCTCGGTGGCCGCATCGATCAGCGCGTCGCGCGCGCCCTCGTCGGGCCGTCCCCTCCCGCGAGCCTTGACATTCGTGGTCACGACGCTATTTTACCGACTGACTGTCGGTAATTCACCAAGGGAGGCACGATGGACCTGTTTGCAATCCGCCGGCGCAACGAGTGGAGGAGCCCCGAGGAGCTCGAGAAGACCGCCGCCCGCTCCAGCGAGATCGGTGACGGGGAGATGTCCGACCAGGTGCGGTGGATCCGCTCGTACGTCACCAACGACGAGGACGGCACGCTCGGCACGATCTGCATCTACGAGGCCGTCGGCGCGGACGCCCTGCGCGACCACGCGAAGCGCGTCGGGATGCCGGCCGACGAGATCAACTCGATCGCCGACACCGTGATCGTGCGGCCGGACCCGGAGCCCGCGCAGGCGTCCGCCTAGACGCTCAGAGGTCGTTCGCCGAGAACGTGTCGCAGTCGGCGGGGTCGCCGCTCGCGCGGCCCTTCTCGAACCAGCGCGTGCGCTGCTCGGAGGTGCCGTGCGTGAACGAGTCGGGGTCGACGCGCCCGCGCGCGCGGCGCTGGAGGCGGTCGTCGCCGACCGCGGCGGCCGCGGTGGTCGCCTCCTCCACGTCGCCCTCCTCGAGGTCGCCGGCCGCGAACACGGAGTACGCCCACACGCCCGAGTAGCAGTCGGCCTGCAGCTCCTGGCGCACGGACAGCTCGTTCGCGTCGCCGGGGTTGTCCTGCTGACATCCGCCGCACCTCGTCGCTCGTCCCGAGCCGGCGCTGCACGTGGTGGCCGACCTCGTGCGCGATCACGTACGCCCATGCGAAGTCCCCCTGCGCGCCCAGCTGCGACGACATGTCGTCGTAGAAGCTCAGGTCCAGGTAGACGTTCTGGTCGGCCGGGCAGTAGAAGGGGCCGACCGCCGACGACGCGTTGCCGCAGCCGGTCGAGACGCCGTCGCGGTACAGCACCAGCCGCGCGCGCTCGTAGGACTTGCCCTCCCGCGCGAACGTCCCCTCCCAGTCCTCCTGGGCGCGCGTGAAGACATAGGCGCTGAAGTCGCGCAGGTCGCGCTCGGGGTCCTGCGACGCGGGGATCGCGGCGCTGCCCGGGTCGCCGGTCCCTCCGACGCTGTCGCCGAACTGGTTGTCGACGCTGAAGGCCGATCCCCCGCCCCCGCCGATCAGCTGGATCGCGATGAAGATGATGATGCCGAGGACGCCCAGGCCGCCGCCGGCGCGAATCGGCAGTCCGCCGGGCGACCGCGCGCCCCGGCGGTCGATCACGTCCGGGGTCTTCTCGAGCCGCCGCCACCGCATGGGCGGACAGACTAGAGGCCCGGCGCTCCGTGCCGGGCCTCTTGCCTACTACCTCGGTCTGTGAGTCTTGAAACTTAGGACTGGGGCTGCGGCTGCGGCTGTGCCTCCAGCTCCGCACGGGCCGTCTTCGAGACGCACTTGCCGAACGCGTTGCGCTTGTTCTCGTTCGAGCCGTACTTCTCGCGGAAGGCCGCGGGGTCGGCCTTGCGCTCCGCCTTGCACGCCTCGGCGGCGTTGTCGAAGGCCTCACGACGCTCCGCGAGCAGCGCGGCGAGCTTCTGCTTGACGCACTCGCGGAGAGCCTGCTTGTCCGCGTTGTCGCCCTGTGCAGGCTTTACGCGAAGCGACTGGCCTGCCTGCAGCTCGGCCTTGCACTGCGCGACCGCCTCGGCGATCAGGGCCTTCACTGCCCGGCGGTGCTTGGAGACGCACTTGCCATGCGCGTTGCGGCGGTTGTGGTTCGTGCCGTAGGCCGTCTTGAAGGCCTCGGCGCCCATCTGCGCCTTCAGCGACTTGCAGAGCTTCGAGGCGTTCTTGGCGCTGCCGCCCGCGTTTTCGCCCGTGCCTTGCGGCGAGGGCCGTGCCGGTGAAGGCCAGGGCCGCGACAGCAATCAACGCTGTCCATCGCAATTTCATCCGTCTTCCTCCTTGATTGCCGTCTTCCCCCTTCGTCGTCCATAACGCGCGGGGTGCGGAAAAGACAGGTTCGCTGGACGTTCGTTCGAGTGCTGGGCGAAGCGCCTAGGGCACGAACACGCCTTGCACCGCGAACAGCGTGTTGCCCGCCGGAGTGTCGGCGTCACCGTCCGGGCCGCCGTCGAAGACCTGCACCGACCCGAGCTGCCAGATCGCGCGCTTGCCCTCCACGACGCTGCCGGGCGAGATCGCGTCCGCGCTGGTCGAGAGCGCGCAGTCCGCGCCGGCGGCCGCGGCCGTCGCAGCGCACGGCACGGTGAACGTGCGCGTGAAGTCCTGCACGGTGGCGGAGTCCGCTCCGCCCGTGCCGTTCTGCTTGTCGGTGAGGCGCAGGTCGAGCCGCGCCTGCAGCTCGCCCGTGTAGTCGGCGAGCGTCGTCTTGCGGCGCACGTCCGAGGCCTGGACGATGACCGCGACGTCGGCCTCGTCCGCCGGAGTTCCCGGGTCGCCGATCACGGTCGACAGCCGCACCGATCCCTCGAAGGCGACCGCCTGTCCGTTTGCGTCCGGCGCGCCGACCGTGAGCTGGCCCGACGTCTGCGCGGGCGGGTTGCACGACGGGTGCGCGAGCGGCGGTCCGTGCGTGCGGTTCGCGCTGCCGGCGGCGCATGCCACGAACGCCGGGACGAGCGGGACGCGCGCCGGAGTCGCGCCCTTCGGGCGCACGTAGGCCGGGTCGTTCACGCCGGCCGAGGTGTCGACCATGAACTGCCCGCTGCCCGCGAAGGAGCGCACACGCACGGTGTACGTGCCGGTCACCGTCGGCTTGAAGCCGAGCTCCTCCTGGCGCGTCGTGAACTCCGATGCCGCGACCTGCGCGCCGCTCGGGTTAAGCAGGTACAGGTCGAAGTCGGGGGAGCTCGTGCTCCCGGCCACCACCTGCGGCATGATCATCGTCGCCGCGACCGGGAAGCGCGTGTCGCGCACGACCACCGGGAAGTCGGTCTGCGCGCCCGTGCCGGAGAGGGTGCCGTCGAAATGCTGGTGCACCGGCCCCGGCGGAGCCGTGCCGAGCGCCGCGCCCGCCGACTTCAGCGCCGCGTATGCGTCCAGGCGACCCGCCCCGTACTCCGGGTCGGCGCCCACCGTTCCCACGATGTTGCTCGCGCCGCGGCCCCAGTCCTCGGCGGTCTGCATGATCTTGTCCTTCACCTGCTGGGGCGTGAGCGCGGGCGCGACCTCGCGCATCAGCAGTGCGAGGCCCGTGACGAACGGGGTCGCCGCGCTTGTGCCGCTCCCCTCGAGGTAGCCGGTGGTCGTGCCGGAGTCGGCGGAGGTGATCTGCACGCCCGGCGCCGAGATGTCGGGCTTCACCCGCCGTCGAGCGTCTTGCCGCGGCTCGAGTTGAACGCCTGGAAGAAGCCGTTGGGCCCGAAGTCCGCCATCGAGCCGACCGTCAGCGCCTTCGGTGCGGCGCGCGGGCGAGCCGACCGTGCACTGGCCCGGGCCGGCGTTGCCCGCGGCGACCGCCACCACCAGCCCCGCGTCGTGGGCGGCCTCCACGGCCAGCGAGTCGGCGTCGGTCCCGTCCGAGCAGCAGTCGGAGCCGAGCGACAGGTTGATCGCCTCGATGCCGAACGCGACCTGTTGTCGACGGCCCACTCGATGCCCGGCGATCACGTTCGGCCGAGGTGCCGCTGCCGTTCGCGTCGAGCACCTTGACGCCGACCAGCGCAGCGCCCGGGCGCGACGCCGCGGTACTGCAGGTCCGCGCGCGCGTCGCCCTCGCCGGCGAGCGTCGCCGAGACGTGCGTGCCGTGGCCGTTGTCGTCGTAGGGATCGGTCGCTGTTGCCGACGAAGTCCTCGAACGCGATCACCTTGCCCTCGTCGAGGTCCCGGTGGCCGGCGTCGATCCCGCGTGTCGATCACCGCCGCGACGAGGTCACCCGCCGAGTAGGTCGCGACGTTGCCGTCCGCGTTGCCGTCGACGCCGGGCACGTTCGTGCGCGCGGCGGTCACGCCGTACGCCTCCTGCGCGGTGTCGTTCATCGCGTGCACGGGCGCGTTGCGCTCGACGTGGTCGACGAGCGGATGCCGCGCGAGCGCCTCGAGCCGCCCCTTCTCGACCCGGCCCGCGACCGCGTCGATCAGCGAGAAGCGCCGCGACACGTCGAGGCCGGAGGCCGCCTGCAGTTGCGCGACCCGCGCCGGGCAGCGCCCGCTCGCGCATCACGACGATCACGTTCGCCTGGTCGGTGTCGGCGCAGCGGCGCGACGCGCGCCTCGAGGTCGTCGGAGATCTTGTCGCGATCGCGGTCGGCGGCGCCGCGCCGGCGTCGCGACCGGCACAGCACCGCCACCAGGACCAGGACTGTCCATCGCACCCCCACCGTTCCAGTCTAGGACGGATTCACGCGGGCAGCCAGTACGTGAACCACTCCTCGCGCTTGGCGCCCGTCGCGTCGTAGAGCGCCTGGGCCGTCACGTTGTCCGGGCGCCGTGTCCCAGGCCAGTCGCCGGCAGGCCCGCCGCGCGCACCTGCTCGAGGCACGCGTCGATCAGCGCCCGCGCCGACGCCCCGGCCGCGGTGCTCGAGGCGCACGTACAGGTCGTGCATCGTCGCCGACGCGCCCGCCCTCGAGCGTGTTCAGGGTCCAGTAGACCGTCGCGAAACCGAGCGGCTCGCCCTCGCCGTCGCGCGCGATCAGCAGCACGCCCTCGTCCGGGCGCTCGCACCAGCTCGAGCGCGAGCGCGCGCAGCTTGTCGTCGCCGGGGGCGACTCCGTAGAAGTCGCAGTACGCGCTCATCATCGGCACGAGGGCGTCGAGGTCGCCCTCGCCCACGCGCGCGATGTTCACTCTTCGAGCTTGGGCGAGCGCCAGTCCGAGTTCAGCCGCAGCAGCAGCTCGTCGGCGAGGCCCGAGGCCGGCACGCGCACCTGCTCGAGCGAGTCGCGGTCGCGCAGCGTGACGGTGTCGTCGGCCATGCTCTCGCCGTCGATCGTGATGCCCCACGGGGTGCCGATCTCGTCCTGGCGGCGGTAGCGCTTGCCGATCGAGCCGCCCTCGTCGAACTCGGCCGGGATCACGCGCCGCAGCTCCTCGTAGATCTTGCGCGCCTTCTCCGGCATGCCGTCCCGCGACACGAGCGGCAGCACGGCGACCTTCACCGGCGCGAGGCGGGGATGCAGCTGCAGCAGCGTGCGCGTGCGCCCCGAGACCTCCTCCTCGCGGAACGCGTCGACCATGAAGGCGAGGGTCCCGCGGTCGGCGCCGGCGGAGGGCTCGATCACGTAGGGGACGTAGCGCTCCTGCGTGGCCTGGTCGAAGTAGGAGAGGTCGTCGCCCGAGAACTCGGCATGGCGGCGCAGGTCGTAGTCGGTGCGGTTGGCGATGCCCTCGAGCTCGGACCAGCCCATCGGGAACAGGTACTCGATGTCGCTCGTCCCGGCCGAGTAGTGCGAGAGCTCCTCGTCGCCGTGCTTTCGCAGCTGCAGGTGGTCGGCGCGGATCCCGAGGTCGGTGTACCAGCGCATCCGCGCGTCCATCCAGTGCTGATACCACTGCTCGGCGTCGGCCGGCGGCACGAAGAACTCGATCTCCATCTGCTCGAACTCGCGCGTGCGGAAGATGAAGTTGCCCGGCGTGATCTCGTTGCGGAACGCCTTGCCGATCTGCGCGATCCCGAAGGGCGGCTTGCGGCGCGAGAACTGGAGCACGTTCTTGAAGTTCACGAAGATCCCCTGCGCGGTCTCGGGCCGCAGGAAGATCCGGTTCGCCTCCTCGCGGATCGGCCCCATGAACGTCTCGAACATGAGGTTGAACTGGCGCGCGTCGCCGAGCTCGCCGCCGCATTCCGGGCAGCGCAGCTCGCCGTTCGGCCCCGGCTCGACGTGGTCGGCGCGCCAGCGCTTCTTGCACTTGCCGAGGCACTGCACGAGCGGGTCGGTGAAGCTCTCCACGTGGCCCGAGGCCTCCCAGGTGCGCGGGTGCATGAGGATCGCGGCGTCGAGGGCGACCATGTCGTCGCGCTCCTGGATGTTCGCCCGCCACCACTCGGCCTTGACGTTGTTCTTGAGCAGGACCCCGTAGTGGCCGTAGTCGTAGGTCGAGGCGAGGCCGCCGTAGATCTCCGAGGACTGGAAGATGAAGCCCCGCCGCTTGCAGAGGCCCACGATCTTCTCCATGGTCACGGTATCCACGAAGGGGTTGTCGGCGCCGTGGCCGTCCGGTCCTGCCGGCGCATGGGCGGTGGGCGCAGGATTGCGTGGATTTTGGGAGGTTTTCGCCATTCCGATGGGGAAATGAAGCCCGGAAAGTCCTTCAAAGGCTAGCCCCACGGGTCGTATATGGGCCGACCGGGTATGTAAGGTGCCGCCAGTTCACGTTATTAGAAGTAACTTGGGCCACGTAGACAGACAAGACGAGTCGAATCAGTCGCGCCTCAGGGACGTGCCCGCGCTGCCGTTCAGGGCCGGGCGCCACCTGACCGCCTGGGTCGTCTGGCAGACCGCCAAGGTGTCGCTGCTCTCCGATCATGCGGCTCCCCAGCCGCCGGACGAGCGCTACAGCTCCGGCGGCGGCCGGGCCGCCTAGGCAACGCGGCGAGATTCTCCCTCGGAGCGGGCACGGATCGGCCCGTCGGCCACGCGTCGAGCGCGCGCGTCGACGCACAACCCTCTCCATATACTCAGTCGAGTGCCCATCTACGAGTACCGCTGCGAGAACGGCCACAACTTCGAAGTCCTGCAGAGCATGCGCGACGATCCCGTGACGAAGTGCGAGGAGTGCGGGGCGCCGGTGGAGCGGGTGTTCCATCCCGTCGCGGTCCACTTCAAGGGTTCGGGCTTCTATTCGACCGACTACGGACGCAACCGGGGCGGCGGCGGCAAGGACGAAGGCGCCTCCAAGTCGGAGTCCTCGACGGAGACGACCGCATCGAAGTCGGAGACGTCGTCCGACTCGTCAAGCGGTTCGAGCAGTGGCGATGCCAAGTCGGACTGAGGAGTTCTTCCAGGAGCTGTACGACGCGTTCAACGCCCGCGACATCGATCGCGGGCTCGCGGGCATGCATCCCGACGTCGACTGGCCGAACATGATCGAGGGCGGTCGCGAGCACGGGCACGCCGCGGTGCGCGCCTACTGGGAGAGGCAGTTCCAGACGACCGACCCGCGCGTCGAGCCGGAGCGGGTGACCTCGCTCGGGGACGACCAGGTCGTGGTCGACGTCCACCAGGTGGTCCGTGACCGCCACGGACAGGTCCTCGCGGACCGGAAGGTGCAGCACGTCTACGTGCTGCGCGACGGCCTCGTGGAGCGGATGGACGTCCGGGAGGACTGAGGGCTAGACGTCGTCCGGGCCGGCCGGCTCGTCCTCTTCCGGCTCGTCCTCGATCGTGTCTTCGTCGTTGCCGGAGGGCTCGGCCTCCGGGTCGTCGGAGTCATCGCTCGCGTGCTCGGCGACGCACTTGCCGAACGCGTTGGGGCCGTCACCGAAGTCCTCGGCGAAGCCCTCGGGGTCATCGGCCTGCTCGGAGCGGCACTCCGCGACCGCGTTCTTGAACGACTCGGGAGCAGCCTCGGACTCCGTCTTCGCGCGCACGCAGCGCTTGAGGGCGCGCCCGCGCTTGCCCTCCGCGCGGCACGCCGAGCGCGCCGACTTGCGCAGCTTGCGCTGCGACTTCACGCAGCGCTTCATGGCGTGCTTGCCGCCGAAGGCCGAGCGGAAGGCCTCGGCGCCCATGTCCGCGCGCAGCACCTTGCAGTGCTGCTTCGCGGCCTTCTTCACCTCGCCCCCGCCCTTGGCCTGTGCGGCGGAGGGGACTACCAGTGCGATCAGCGCGACGACGAGCCAAAGTCTCTTCATGCTCATCGTTGTCGGTCCGCGGGCCCGCTCCCTGAGGCGGGAGCGGGCCGAGCGGACGCGTGTAGGAGCGCGCCGGTCTGTGGAGCTAGCTTGGGCTGCCGGGGACGGCGGGGGCCGCGGGCGCGCTCGGGCGCTCCGGGCGGATGCCGGGCGGAGGCGGCCCGTGCCGCAGCGGGCGGGCGTGGCCCAGGAACCGGTTGAGCCGGCGCCCCTGCGCCGCGGTGATGTCGCCGTCGTCGACCGCCTTGTCGATGATCGGCTTCGCGATCCCGCGCGTCTTGGCCGCGACCGCGCCGAACACGTCGTGGAGCACCTCGCGCACGTCGGAGTCGCGCAGGTCGAGCCCGCCGGGCGGGAACCCGTGCGGCTTGCGGCCGGCGAAGTCCTCGGCGGCCTTGCGCAGCTGGTCGGCCTGGGCTTCCGTGATCTTGCCGTCCTGCTCGGCCTTGTCGATCACGGTGCCGGCGATCGCGGGCGCCTGCTTGGCGACGGCCGCGTGCACGTCCTCGAGCACCGCGCGCACGTCCGCGTCGCCGAGCGGAGGAGGCCCGCCGCCGAAGCCGGGGCCGTGGCCGTGGCGCTCGCCGAAGCCCGGGCCACCGTGGCGCTTGCCGAAGCCGGGCCCACCGTGGGGACGCTTCAGCATCTCGCGGATCCGGTCCGCCTGCGCCTCGGTGATCTTCTTGTCCGCGACGGCCTTCGCGATGATCGGCTCGGCGATGCCGGGAGCCTTCTCGGCCGCGGCGGCGAAGGCGTCGTGGATGACCTCGTGCACGTCGCGGTCGCGGCCGATCGCGCGCGGGTCGGGGCGCTTGCCGTCGGCGAGGTCCCGTGCGGCCTTGCGCAGCGCGTCCGCCTGCGCGGCGGTGATCTTGTCGTCGCTCTCGGCCTTGTCGATCACCGGGCCCGCGATCGCGGGCGCCTGCGCCGCGACTGCCTCGCGGATGTCGTCGAGCACGGCGCGGACGTCGGCGTCGGGCGGCCCGCGGTGGAAGCCGCGCGCGCCTGCGCGCTTGCCGCCGTTCGCCGCGAACGCGGTCGGGGTGTCGGCGGAGGCGCGGCGCCGGTCGAGGTCCCGCCCCCGGCTCCGTCATCGGCGGCCACCGCGATCGCCGCGACCGCGACCACCGCGACGAGCGTGAGTGGGAATATCAGCCTGGTCCTGCTTCGCATCCAATGCTCCTCGCTGTCGAAAGTCCGCGGTCCGTGTGCGCTGCCTGCCGAGCCATCGAAGCACCCCACCCTTAAGAGCCGGTGAGATCAAGGTAAGAATTGCAGCCATGACGCCGCAGAACGCCGCCGTCGTGCGCCGGATCTACGAGGCGTGGTCGCGCGACGACATCCCTGGCCCGGTCGAGCTGCTGGACCCGGAGATCGAGTACGTCAACCCGGCCGGGGCGATCGAGCCGGGGACGCGACAAGGCCTGGCCGGCTTCATCGGCGCGCTCGAGAAGACGCGCGAGGCGTGGGAGTACTGGCGCGCCGAGCCCGAGCAGCTGCACGAGGTCGGAGACCACGTCGTCGCGGTCGTGCGCTACCGGACGCGCGGCAAGGGCAGCGGCGTCGAGATCACGGGCCGCGAGTCCGCCCTGTGGACGTTCCGCGACGGCAAGGTGATCCGCTACGAGTGGTTCCACGGCGACGGGGACGCGTTCGACGCCGTGCGCGGCTAGCCGTCGAGGAAGCGCTGCACCTCGGCCTGCTTCTCGGCGTCGGAGACCTGGAGCGGGTTCGCGCCCGGGTCGATCGGGCGCAGGATCCGCGGCTTGAGGTCGCCGCTGGTCTCCATGTTCCAGTAGAGGCCGATCAGGCCGAGGCCGCCGAGGTCGGAGACGATCGCCTTCGGCGCGCGCCACGCGGCCCACGGCCAGCGCGGGAACGTGAGCGGGCTGAAGAGCTTGCCCTTCACGGCCTCGAGGAACTGCTGCTGGCGGCGCGCCCGCGTGAGGTCGGACTCCTCCGGCGCGCACTCGTTCTTGCGGATGCGCACGACGTCGAGCGCCTCCTCGCCGTCGAGGTGGTTCTTGCCCTTCGGGAACCTGTGCACGCGGCCCTCGAACTCCGACCGGATGCACTTCTCGAAGGTCATGTCGACTCCCGCCGAGCGCGTCGACGAACTTCGGGAAGCCCTTGAAGTCGACCTCGATCAGGTGGTTCACCTCGATGCCGAGGAACTGCTTGATGGTCTCGATCATCAGCGGCGGCCCGCCGATCGCGTAGGCCGCGTTGATCTTGCTCGGGCCCACGCCCGGGATGTTCACGAGCGTGTCGCGCGGGATCGACAGGCGCGCCGCCTTCCCGCCGCCGTAGCGCATCAGCATGATCGTGTCCGCGCGGCCGCGCTCCTCGCCGGGGCGGCGGTCGGACCCGAGCACCAGCACGTTGTTGGGCGAGGTGAGGAGGTTGCCCGAGTCGTCGAGCGCGGACAGCGTGGCCTCGGAGACCTTGTCGTTCTGCTGGCTCGCGCTGAGCATGAACAGCGCGAAGCTGAGCGCCGCCCAGAACAGGATGAACAGGAGCACGCCGACCAGCACGCGCTTCCAGTTGAGGCGCTTGTACCAGGGCTCGCCCGGCGGCTCGTACGGAGGAGGGTACGCAGGCGCGGGCGCAACCTGGCCCGGCGGCGCAGGGGGCGCCTGCCCGCCGTCGGCCGTCGGCCGCACCAGCTTGCTCAGGCGCCGCGATCCCTCGGGTGCGGGCGGCGCTCCCGGCTGGGCCGCACGGTTGCGCTCGAACCGCGCGGCCTCGCGCCGGTTGAGCAGGCGCCCGAGGAACCCGGAGCGGGCACGGTAGACGCGGTATTCAGGCTTGTCCGGAGGCATAGCGAAGCGGGACGCGGGCGCCCGTCCTTGGGGGTTTCGGGCGGCGCCGGCCTGTCCCTGCCAGCGGGTCGAGTCCATATATTGGCGCAATGGCGGCCACTTCCCCCCGTATGAGCCGAAAGGCGATCGGCGTCGACATCGGCGGCACCAAGCTGCTCGGGGGCGTCGTGGACGAGCAACTCGAGGTCCACGACCGCGTGCACAGGCTGGTCGAGGGCCTGTCCGAGCAGGCGCTGATCGAGTTGATCGTCGAGGCCGTGACCGAGCTGCTCCAGCACCACCCGGACACACAGGCGATCGGCTTCGGCATCCCGTGCCTGATCGACCAGCACGACGGCACCGCCGTGATGTGCGTGAACCTGCCGCTCGCGGACATCCCGTTCCGAGACGTGATGTCGGAGCGGCTCGGCCTCCCCGTCTACATCGACAACGACGCGAACGTCGCGACGCTCGTCGAGCAGCGGTTCGGGGCCGCGCGTGGAGCGCAGGACGTGGTCGGCCTCACGATCGGGACCGGGATCGGGGGCGGGCTGGTGCTGGACGGGAAGGTCTATCGCGGGCACGCCGGCTCGGGCGCGGAGCTGGGGCACATGGTGATCGACGAGAACGGCCCGCGCTGCCAGGGCAACTGCCCGAACCACGGGTGCCTCGAGTCGGTCGCATCCGGGACGGCGATCGGCCGTGAGGGGAAGATCGCGGCCGAGGAGGACAGCGACTCCGACCTCGCGCGCGCGGCGGTCGCCGGCAACGAGATCACGGGCGAGATGGTCACCCAGCTCGCGCTCGGCGGCGACGAGGTCTCGCGCATGGTGCTGGGCCACATCGGCCGCCAGCTCGGCATCGCGTTCGCGAACTTCGTGAACATCTTCAACCCCGAGGTGATCGTCGTGGGCGGCGGCGCGATGGCCGCCGGCGACCTGCTGCTCGACCCCGCACGCGAGGAGATGCGCGCACGCGGACTGCGCCCGAACCGTGAGCAGGTGCGCATCGTGCCCGCGCGGTTCGGCCCCGACGCCGGGATGCTCGGCGCCGCCGTGCTCGCGCTCGACGAGCTGGACTGAGCCCGTGGCCGACGGGCGGCTCGTCGTCTGCCCCACCCCGATCGGCAACCTCGAGGACGTGACGCTGCGCGTCCTGCGGGTGCTCGGCGAGGCGCACGTGGTCGCGGCCGAGGACACGCGTCACACGCGCAAGCTGCTGGACCGCCACGGGATCGAGGCGCGGCTCGTCAGCTTCCACGAGCACAACGAGCGCGCCCGCGCGCGCGAGCTGGCGGACCGCGTGGCGGCCGGCGAGACCGTCGCGCTCGTGAGCGACGCCGGGACGCCGGGCGTGTCCGACCCGGGATTCGTGCTGGTGCGCGAGTGCCTCGCCCGCGACCTCGCGGTGGAGGTGCTCCCCGGGCCGACCGCGATCGTCACGGCGCTGGTCGCGTCCGGGCTGCCTGCCGAGCGCTGGCGGTTCGCCGGGTTCCTGCCGCGCAAGGCGGGCGAGCTGCGCGCGGAGCTCGAGCGGGCGGGCGAGACGCTCGTCGCGTTCGAGTCGCCCGGGCGCATCGCGCGCACGCTCGCGGCGCTCGCCGAGCTCGACCCGGGCCGCGCGGTCGCGGTCTGCCGCGAGCTCACGAAGCTGCACGAGGAGGTCGTGCGCGGCACGGCGGCGGAGCTCGCCCGGCGGTTCGCGGACGGCGCGCGCGGGGAGATCGTGCTGGTCGTGGGACCGGCCGCGGAGCCGGCGGGCGACGAGCCGGCGGCGGTCGAGGCGGTCGCGGCGCTGGTCGAGGCCGGCGCCCGGCGGCGCGCCGCGGCGAAGGTCGTGTCGGCGCTCACCGGCGTTCCCGCGAACCGCCTTTACCGGGGATAGGATCAGTCCATGGACCTGGCCGACTACCGGCGGATCAGCCACGACACGTGGCAGCGCATGGCCGCCGGATGGGAGCGCCACCTCGAGTGGATGTGGAACGCCTCGCGGCCGGTGGGCGAGCAGATGGTCGCGGCGCTCGACCCGCGTCCGGGCGACACCGTGCTCGAGCTCGCGGCCGGGACCGGGGAGACGGGCTTCGCGGCGGCCGCCCAGCTCGGTCCCGACGGCCGGCTGATCTCGTCCGACTTCGCGTTCGAGATGGTCGAGGCCGCGCGCCGGCGCGCGGCCGCGCTCGGGCTCGACAACGTGGAGTTCCGGGTGATGGACGGGGAGCGGATGGACCTCGACGACGACTCGGTCGACGGCGTCCTGTGCCGCTGGGGCTACATGCTGATGTCCGATCCCGCGGCCGCGTTCGCCGAGACCCGCAGGGTGCTCCGCGAGGGCGGGCGGGTGTCGTTCTCGGTCTGGGGCGAGCCCGGCCGCAACCCGTGGGCCGCGCTGGGCGCCAGCGCGCTCGTCTCGCACGGGCACATGTCGCCCACCGACCCGACGCAACCGGGCATCTTCGCGATGGCGGACCGCGCGCGGATCGAGGAGCTCGTCACCGGCGCGGGGTTCGACAGGCCGGAGATCGTGGACGTCGAGCTCGCCTGGCGCTTCGACGACTTCGAGTCCTACTGGAACTTCCTGCGCGAGCAGGTGGGAGTGGTGTCGATGGGCATCGAGAAGCTCTCCGACGAGGAGCGCGCGACGGTGCGGGCGACGATCGAGCGAAACGCGGACGCGTTCCGGCACGACGAGGGCTTCCTCGTCTTCCCCGGCCTCGCGCTGAACGCGGTCGCGAGCTGAGCTAGCTGGTCGGCGCCGTCGGCCGCGGCGCGGCCGGCTCGCCGTAGGGGATCGGCACGTAGGTCACCGACGGGCGCTGGCGCCCGACCTGCGGATAGAGGTCCATCAGCTCGTACACCTCGACCGGCAGGTTGGTGACCGCCGGCAGCCCGAGCTCCTTGAGCATCTCGATCGTGAGCGGATAGTCGTGCGTCCAACGGCCCGACGAGAGCTTGTCCGCGAGCTCGTCCGCGCGGTCCTTGGGGAAGTCGTCGAGCAGCACGCTCAGGATGAACTCCTTGATCTGCGCCTGTGCCTTGCGCGCGAGGTCGGCGAGGATCAGCGTCTCGTCGTTGACCCGCTCGATCGGCTTCGCCTCGACGGCCTTCACGATCGACGCAGCCGGCCACTGTCCGATCTGCGGGTCGACGGGGCCGAGCACGGCGTTCTCGTCCATCACGATCTCGTCGGCCGCGAGCGCGAGCAGGGTCCCGCCCGACATCGCGTAGTGCGGGACCAGCACGGTCACCTTCGCGGGGTGGCGGTGCAGCGCGCGGGCGATCTGCTCGGATGCGAGCACGAGCCCGCCCGGGGTGTGGGCGACGAGGTCGATCGGGACCGTGTCGGGAGTCAGGCGCACCGCCCGCAGGACGGCCTCCGAGTCCTCGACGTCGATGAAGCGCCGCAGGGGGATGCCGAGCAGGCTGATCGACTCCTGGCGGTGGATCAATGTGATCACGCGTGAGCCGCGCGCCTGCTCGAGCTTGCGGATCGCCCGGTAGCGGCGAGTCGCGAGCATCCGCTGCGTGATCATCGGCACCAGGAAGGCGAGGAAGATCAGCAGGAAGACGATCGAAGAAAGATCAGGCACGGCGGCGACAGCATAGGCGCGAGGGAGTGACAACCGCGTCATACCGGGCCCGCGCGGTCCGTTTCCCGCGCTAGCGTCGGCCGTCGTCCCGATCGTCAAGGCAAGGAGGCTCCGATGCGCTCTTCACTCGCCGCCGTCGCCGCATCACTCGTCGCACTGCCGGCGGCCGCGCCCGCGGCGCAGGCCGAGGGCGGGTGGACCTGGCCGGTGCGCGGCCGCGTCCTCACCGCCTACACGAACGACAACGCGCGGCCCTACGCGGGCGGGATGCACCGCGGGATCGACATCGCGGCCGCGCGGGGGACGCCGGTGGTCGCGGCCCGCGCCGGAACGGTGACGTACGCGGGCGCGCTCGGCTCGTCGGGGATCGTGGTCGCCGTGCGCAGCGCCGACGGCCGGCACGTCGCGAGCTACCTGCACCTCGGGGCGGAGTCGGTCTCGCGCGGGGAGCACGTCGCCGCGGGCGCGCGGATCGGCGCGGTCGGCACGACGGGGCGGCGCTCCGCGCCCGCGCCCCACCTGCACTTCGGCGTGCGGCTCGCGGACGTGGAGCACCACTACCTCGACCCGCTGTCGCTGCTGCCCGCGCGCGGTGGGCGGGACGCTCCGGCGCCGGTGCCCGTGGCCGCGCCGGCGCCGGCTCGCCCGCAGGAGCAGGTCGTCCGGGCGCCCGTGCCGGCAGGCCCGGTGGCCGTGCCGCGCGCGGTCCTCGCTCGCCATCCCGTCCCGCAACCGGCGGCCGTCCACCCCCGCGAAGCCGGGGCCGGCCACGGCCGCCCGCTGGTGCTCGCGGGGCTGGGCGTGCTCGCGGTGGTGCTGTTCGGCGGCGCCGCGGCGCGGCTGAACGCCGCCGTCAACCGCCGCGCCGCTGCGCTCGGCGCGGCGGCTCGCCGCTTGCGTCCCGGCAGATCAGCGGTACTCAGAGCTCATGATGGATGATCGGCTCGAGCTGGCGGCGCTGCACGCGCCGGGGGGTGCGCCGCACGGCCACGTTGCGCAGGCGGCGTCCGACGGGGTTGGTGAGCTGGGCGGCGCGGTCGGCGCGACGCGAGAGCTTCAGCACCCGCCGCGCGCGCGGCTTGCGCGTCGACTCGTACTCGGTGAGCGCGGTGGAGAGGTCGGCGCCCGGCGCGAGCCGGTCCGCGAGCACGACGGCGTCCTCGATCGCCTGCGCGGCGCCCTGGCCGATGCCGGGCGTGGTCGCGTGCGCCGCGTCGCCCACGAGCACGACGCGGCCGTTGCTCCAACGCCTGAGGGGCTCGATGTAATGGACGTCGTTGCGCAGGATCGTGTCCTCCTCCGCGGCTTCGGCGACGGCGCGGATGGGCGCGTGCCAGCCCGCGAAGCGGCGCACGATCTCGGCCTTCCGCCCGCCCGGCTCGTCGGCCTCCCCCGCGGGCGCGTTCTTCGTCGCGAACCAGTACGTGCGGCCGCGGCCGATGTCGACGAGGCCGAACCGCTCGCCCACGCCCCACGTCTCGGTCAGCCGCCCGGGCTCGACGACGACGCGCGAGACGCCGCGCCACGCGGTGTACCCGGCGTAGCGCGGGGTGGCGTCGCCGACGGCCGGGCGGACGGCCGAGTTGAGCCCGTCGGCGCCGACGATCAGGTCGCCGCGCTCCTCCGACCCGTCGGCGGTCCTGGCCGTCGCGCCGCCGGCGTCCTGCGCGACGCTCGTCACCTCCGCGCCGAGGCGCACGTCGCCCGCGGCCTGCGCGAGCAGGCCCTGGAGGTCGGCGCGGTGCACGGCGACCGCCCCCTCGAGCAGGTCGGGCGGCAGGCTCGTGAGCTCGGCGCCCGACGCGTCGAGGATCGCGCTGCTCTCCGCCCGCGCTCCGAGCGCCGCGATCGCCTCCGCGACGCCGAGGCGCTCGAGCGCGTTGATGGCGTTCGCGAACAGCGTGATGCCGGCCCCGAGCGCCTCGATGCGCGGGGCGCGCTCCAGCACCACGACCTCGTGCCCGGCGCGCTGCAGCGCGATCGACGCGGCCAGCCCGCCGATCCCGCCGCCGACGACGACTATCCGCATCTAGGCCTCGCCGATCGACGGCCTCGGCCTCGATCTCGACCTTCCACCGCGGATCGAGGAACCCGGTCACGACCACCATCGTCGACACCGGCCGCGCCTCGCCGAAGGCCTCGGCATGCGCGGCCCCGATCGCGTCGCCGTCGGCCGGGTCGATGATGAACATGCGCGTGCGCACGACGTCGCGGGGCTCGGCGCCGGCCTCGCGCAGCGCCGTGACGATGATCTCGAAGCACCGCCGCGCCTGGACGGCGGCGTCGGGATCGCAGGACCCGTCGGGCCAGATCGGCGCGGTGCCGGACACGAGCACGCGATCGCCGGCGCGCACGGCCCGGCTGATCCCGATGCGGGGCTCGTACGGGGAGCCCGACGACACGTGGCGGCGCGGCTGCACGCACGGATCGTAGACCCGGCGTCCAGGCGCCTCACGGGAACGCCGGGAACGCCGTTCTATAGTGGACCGCTCGCCCGTGAGCTTCTACGTCACCACCCCGATCTACTACGTGAACGCGCAGCCGCACCTCGGCCACGCGTACTCGACGATCGCCGCCGACGTGCTGGCCCGCCACATGCGCCAGCGCGGCGAGGACACGTTCTTCCTGACCGGGACCGACGAGCACGGCGAGCCGGTCGCGGACGTGGCCGAGCGGGAGGGGATCCCGCCGCGGGAGCTGGCCGACCGCAACGTCGTCCACTTCAAGGAGATGGTCGAGCGCGTGAACGCGTCCAACGACTTCTTCATCCGCACGTCCGATCCGGAGCACGTCGCCGCCGTCCAGCGCTTCATGCAGGACCTCTACGACCGCGGCCACATCTACCCCGGCACCTACGAGGGCTGGTACTGCCCGCGCGGCGACGGCTTCATGAGCGAGCAGGAGATCGTGGACGGCAACAAGTGCCCGATCCACGGGATCGAGCTGACGTGGGAGAAGGAGGACAACTACTTCTTCCGCCTGTCGGCGTTCCAGGAGCAGCTCGAGCAGCTGTACGCGGAGCGGCCCGACTTCGTGATGCCGTCCGAGCGGTTCAACGAGGCGGCCGGGTTCATCCGCCAGGGGCTCGAGGACGTGTCCTGCACCCGCGCGCAGCTGCGCTGGGGCGTGCCCGCCCCGTGGGACGAGAGCCAGGTCTTCTACGTCTGGTTCGACGCGCTGCTCAACTACTACACCGCGCTCACCTATGCGCGGCCCGGCGAGGACCTCACCGGGCGCTTCTGGCCCGCCGACTTCCACCTGATCGGCAAGGACATCCTCAAGTTCCACTGCGTGATCTGGCCCGCGATGCTGATGGCGGCCGGGGTGGAGGTGCCGCGCCACGTGTTCGTGCACGGCTTCCTGCTGATGCAGGGCGAGAAGATGTCGAAGTCGCTCGGCAACGTGCTGGACCCGTTCCGCGTGATGGAGGTGTTCGGCACGGACGCGCTGCGCTACTACTGCCTGCGCGAGATCAGCTTCGGCCAGGACGGGTCTGTCTCGACCGAGGGCTTCGAGGCCCGCTACAACAGCGAGCTCGCGAACGAGTACGGCAACCTCGCGAGCCGCACGCTCGCGATGATCGCCCGCTACCGCGACGGCGCGGTGCCCGTCGCGGCGCCGCCCACCGAGTTGACCGGCGACTTCGAGGGCCTCGCGGCCGGCGTGCGGGATCGCTTCGATCGCGCCGAGCTGACCGTGGCGCTGGAGCAGGTCTGGTCGCGAGGCGTGCGCCGGCTCAATCGCTACGTGGAGGAGCAGGCGCCCTGGACCCTCGCGAAGGAGGGCGACGACGAGCGGCTCGACCGGGTGCTCTACGGCCTCGCGGAGGGCCTGCGGGTCGTGAGCGTGCTGCTGCACCCCTACATGCCCGATACGACCACGCGCCTGCTGCGTGCGCTCGGCCAGGACGACCTCTCGCTCGAGCGCGCGGAGCTCGGCGCGGTGCCCGGAGGGGCCGTCGTCGAGAAGATCGCTCCGCTCTTCCCGAAGGTGGAGCCGAGCGAGCAAGCCGCCTAGCCTTGACGCCCCGCCAGCTCGCGATGCTGGGCGCGGTCTCGGCGATCTGGGGCGCCTCCTATCTCCTGATCAAGATCGCCCTCGACGGCATCGAGCCGATGATGATCGTCTTCGCGCGTGTGCTGCTCGCCGCGCTGCTGCTGTACGCCGTGGTCGTCGTGCGCGGGGGCGAGGAGCACGCCGCGCTGCGTCGCCTGCGACACGAGCCCGGCCGCACGCTGATCCAGGGTGCGCTGGCCGTCGCGATCCCGTTCTCGCTGATCAGCCTCGGCGAGACGCAGATCTCCTCGGGCCTGACCGGCGTGCTGATCTCGCCGGGCCCGCTCTTCATCGCGATGCTGGCGCCGCTGATCGACCCCACCGAGAGGGTCGACCGCCGCGGGACGATCGGGCTCGTGGTCGGGTTCGCCGGGGTGATCCTGCTGATCGGCGTCGACACCGTCCACAGCCTCGGCGAGTTCCTCGGCGCGCTCGCGATGGTCGGGGCGGCGCTCTCCTACGGGCTGGCGGCGATGTACGTGCGGCTCAAGTTCCGCGGCATCCCGCCGCTCGTCGTGAGCTTCTCCGCGTGCGCGACCGCGGCCGTGCTGACGCTCCCCGCGGCGCTCGCGACCGTGGGCTCCAACAGCCCGGACGCCGGCGAGATCGCCGCCGTCGTCGCGCTCGGCATCGTCGGCACGGCGATCGCCTTCTATCTCTACTTCGGGCTGATCCAGGAGGCGGGCGCGGGCAAGGCGGCGCTCTGCGGATACCTGATCCCGCCGCTGGCGCTCGCCTACGGGGCGGTGCTGCTCGACGAGGAGATCACCCCCGCCGCGATCGCGGGGCTCGTCCTGATCCTCGGGGGCGTCGCGCTCGCGAGCGGCGAGCGCGGCCCGCAGGAGGCCGCCGGCGAGATCGCGGCCGAGGGTGCCGGGGCCCGGCGCTCCTAGACTTCCCCGCCATGGTCGACACCCACTTCCACCTCGATCACATCGAGGCGCCTCCCGCGCACGTCGTCAGCCGCGCCGTCAAGGCGGGCGTCGACCGGATGCTCGCGATCGGCATGACCGGCGAGTCGTGCCGCCACGCGCTCGCCGCGGCCGACAAGCACGACGAGATCTACGTGTCGGTCGGGCGCCACCCGCACGAGTCCGAGGGCTTCGACGACGGTGCGCTCGCGGAGCTGCGCGACCTCTCCGCACACCCGAAGGTGCGCGCGGTCGGCGAGGCGGGCCTCGACTACAAGCGCGACTACGCCCCGCGCGCCGACCAGACGCGCTCTTTCGTGGCCCAGATCGAGCTGGCGAAGGAGCTGGGCAGGCCGCTCGTCGTGCACACGCGCGAGGCCGCCGACGACACGACGACGCTGCTCGACCGCCACGGCGCGGGCGTCGCGGTGATCATCCACTGCTTCTCGCTGGCCGACCGGGTCGACCAGTGCATCGAGCGCGGGTGGTACTGCTCGTTCGCCGGGAACGTCACCTACCCGAAGGCGACCGACCTGCAGCGCGCCGCCACGCAGATCCCGGACGAGCTGCTGCTCGCAGAGACCGACGCGCCCTTCCTCTCTCCGCAGGAGCGGCGCAGCAAGCCGAACGAGCCCGCGTACGTGACCGCGACCGCGCGCCATCTCGCGCAGTTGCGCGGCACCTCCTTCGAGGACATGGAAAGGCTCCTGGTGGGCAACGCCGCCCGCCTGTTCGGCTGGTGAGCGAGACCCGCGACAGCCTCGACCGCATGTCGCGGTTCGGCATCCGCCCGAACCGCGAGCTCGGCCAGAACTTCCTCGTGGACGACAACGTGCTCGAGGTCGTCGGGCGCACCGCTGAGCTGTCGGCCGACGACGTCGTGCTGGAGATCGGCGGCGGGCTCGGGGTGCTCTCCGCCTACCTCGCCCCGCGCGTGCGCCATCTGCACGTGATCGAGGTTGACCCGAAGCTCGAGGCCGCGCTGGGCGACGCGCTCGACGGCGCGGGCAACGCGACGCTCGTGATCGCCGACGTGATGAAGGTGCGCCTCGGCGGGCTCGATCCCCTGCCCAACAAGATCGTCTCGAACCTCCCCTACGGCGTCGCGACCCCGGCGATCCTGAAGACGATCGAGGCGCTGCCCGAGGTCTCCGACTGGACCCTGATGGTGCAGCGCGAGATCGCCGACCGGCTCGCCGCGCAGCCGGGCTCCAAGACCTACGGGATCCCGTCGGTGCTGGTGCAGCTCGCGGCCGACGTCGAGTTCGTGCGGCCGATCTCGCGCAACGTCTTCCGGCCGGTGCCGAACGTCGATTCCGGCCTCGTGCGGCTGCGCCGCACGGGCCCCGCCCCCGAGGACCAGCTCGCCGACCTGGTGCGCTCGTCGTTCGCGCACCGGCGCAAGGCGCTCGCGCGCTCGCTCGAGGAGGCGGGCGGCCCCGCGGGCGTGCGCGAGGCCGCGCGCGAGTCGCTCGAGGACATGGGGCATCCCCCGGACGCGCGCGCCGAGGTCCTGAGTCCCGCCGACTTCGTGCAGCTGGCCCGGGACTTGGAGCGCTTCGGTTGAGGTTCGCGACCCGCGCGCCCGCAAAGCTCAACCTGTGCCTGTACGTCGGCCCGCGCCGGCCGGACGGCCTGCACGAGATCCACTCGCTGCTTCCAGCCGATCACGCTCGCCGACGACGTCGTGCTCGACGAGGCGCAGTCCGGTCACGACGAGGTCGCCTGTCCCGGAGTCGAGGGGCCGAACCTCGCCGCCGCCGCCCTGCACGCGTTCCGCGAGCGCTTCGGCTGGGACGGCCCGCCGGTGCGCGTATCGATCGAGAAGCACATCCCGGTCGCGGCCGGGCTCGGCGGCGGGTCGGCAGACGCGGGCGCCGTGCTGCGGCTCGTCGCGGCGGCCTCGGGAATGCGTCCCGCGCCCGCCGACCTCGCCGACCTCGCGATGTCGCTCGGCGCGGACGTGCCCTCGCAGCTCGCCCCGCGCCCGGCGCTCGTCACCGGCGCCGGAGAGGCGGTCGCGCCGGCGCCCGCGCGCGAGCTCAAGGGAGTGCTGCTCGCCGGCCGCGGCGCGCTCAGCACGGCGCGGGTCTACGCGCGCGCCGACGAGCTCGGCCACGCGCGCGAATCGCTCGAAGGCGTCGACGCCGACGCGTTCCACAACGATCTCCAGGCCGCCGCGCTCGAGCTCGAGCCGGAGGCCGCGCGCGCGATCGACCTGCTTCGCATTGCGGGCGCCACCACGGCGCAGGTGACCGGCTCCGGCCCGGCGGTGTTCGGCCTCTTCGACGGCGACCCCGCGCCGCTCGCGCGGGGTATCGCCAAGCAATGGCGCGGTCTCACGGCCGCGTTCGAGTCGGCCCCCGCGGGCTACGCCGACGTGCGCTCCGCCGCGGCTGCCTGAAAGGCCGCCGCGAGACAAGCGCGGGTCCGCGTTCGCGCCTGCAAGACTGCCCCTCTCGATGATCGAGAACCTCATCGAGAACCTCGCCCAGAGCCTCGGGCAATGGGCCTACCTGCTCGTCGCCGTCATGGCGATGGCCGAGACCGCCGCGTTCGTGGGATTCTTCGCGCCGGGCGAGTTCACGATCATCCTCGGCGGCGTGCTCGCCGGTGAGGGCACGCTCTCGCTGCAGCTGCTGATCGGGATCGCGTGGGCGGCGTGCGTCGCCGGTGACGCGATCGGCTTCTTCCTCGGGCGCCGGCTCGGGCGCGACTGGGCGATCCGGCACGGGCCCAAGGTGCGGCTCACCGAGGAGCGCTTCGCGAAGGTGGAGGCCTTCTTCCACAACCACGGCGGCAAGACGATCTTCATCGGGCGCTGGCTCGGGCTGATCCGTCCCCTGATGCCCTTCACCGCGGGCGCCTCCGGCATGAGCTACAAGCGCTTCGCCCCCTACGACGTGCTCGGCGCGGGCCTGTGGAGCATCACGTGGTGCCTGCTCGGCTACATCTTCTGGCAGAGCTTCCAGCAGCTCGCGGCCAATGCGGGCCGCGGCACGCTCGCGTTCGCGATCCTGCTCGGGATCTTCGTCGGCGGCTACCAGGCGATCAAGCGCCTGCGCCATCCCGAGCAGCGGCAGGCGCTCGCGCGGTGGCTCCAGCGCCAGGGCCAGCGGCCGCTGCTGCGCCCGCTGGCCTGGCTCGTCCGCGGGCTCGGGACCGTGCTGCGGCCGCTCTGGCGCTACGTGCTGCGCCCGCTGTGGCTGCTGATCGCGCCGCCCCTGCGATTCGTGATCGCGCGCCTGACGCCGGGCGAGCTCGGCATCGAGCTGACCACGCTGCTGGCGATCGCCGCGGTGGGCATCTACCTGGTCGTGCTCCAGATCGACCTGCTCCAGACGGACGCCCTGCTGCCGGGCGACAGCACGGCATTCGACATCGCGCGCGACCTCGAGTCGGGGCTGCTGACCGCGCTCGCGCAGGTGCTGCGCGTGATCGGGTCGCTGTGGTTCGTGGGCCTCTGCACCGCCGCGACGTGCGCGTTCCTGCTCGTACGCCGGCGCTCCACCGAGGCCGTCGCGCTCGCCGCGGGGCTGGCGATCACGGATATCTCGATGCAGATCGTCAAGCGGGCCGTCGACCGCCCGCGGCCGGCGGACGGCGTCTACGACGCGAGCGGGTTCTCCTACCCGTCCGGCCACGCGGCGCTGTCGGTCACGTTCGTCGCGATCGGCGTGCTGCTCGCGCGCCGCCTGCCGACGCGCATCGCGCTCGTGGTCGTCGGCGCGTCGCTCGCGGCGGCAATCGGCCTCTCGCGCGTCTACCTGCGCGTGCACTACCTCAGCGACGTGGGCGGCGGCTGGGCGCTGGGACTTGCCGCTTTCGCAATTTGCGGGGGCGTCGCCCTCGTCGTGGACTATCTGCGTCAGAATTACCGGCGCTCCGGCGAGGCCGACCCCCGGCCCGCGGAGCGACCGCCGTCGTGGACAGCCTCACGGTCACCTACATCATCCTCATCGTCGCGGGACTGATCGGGTTCGGCTCGTTCGCCGTGCTGATCTTCGCCCCGGCGTGGACCGCGTACGGACGCACCTGGGAGCGGTTCGCGGCCGCGTTCCTCAGCATGTTCGTGCTCGCCGCGTTCGCCGGGACGGGGGTGGGGATCGGCCTCGTGGTTCTCTATTACTGGGACCAGATCCTCGACCTGTTCGGGATCCAGGCCGCGTTGCTCCCGTTCGTCTGAGGCGAGCCGTCCTAGACTGTCCAAGGGAAAAAGACCCGCCCGAATGGCCGACGCACCAACAAAAAGCCCTGCAAACCTGCCTGATTCCGATCCGGGCGCGGCGCTCGACGCGCTCGCGGAGTCCGTCGAGTCGGGCGCCGGCCTGCCCGAGACCGCGCGCCGCGCGGCGGCCGCGCTCGACGCGATCGTCGCGCTGATCGACTCACGCGGCGCGGTGCTGGCCGTCGCGGCCGGCTCGCCCGCGGAGGAGCGCGACCTGCTGTCCAAGCGCGACGGCGTGACCACGATCGACCTGCGCGTGTCCGAGGCGGTCGTGGGACAGCTGCGCTTCCGCGTGCGCGAGGACGTCCCCGAGCCCGCGGCGCTGCGCCTCGTGACGACGCTGCTCGCGCTCGAGGTCGAGCGCACCCGCGCCCCCGAGCGCGCGGGCGAGGCCGCGATCGGCAGCTTCGTGAACGCGGTGCTCGACGGAGCAATCGACGACCGCCGCGACCTCGTCGCGCGCGGGAAGGAGCTGGGAGTCGACCTCGAGAACGGCGGCAGCGTCCTGGTGGTGCGGATCCACCCGCTGGTACCGGCCGACGGGGACTGGCACGCGCGCGCCCTGACGATCATCGGCCGCGGCGCGCGCGGCGCCGCGCCGGGCGCGCTCAGCTCCCTGCGCGGAGAGCGGATCGCCGTGATCGTGCCGGGCGCGGACGAGGCGCTCGGGCGGCGCGCCGCCCAGTCCGTGCTGCGCGCCCTCGACGACGGCATGCCGGGGTTCGCGACGGTCGTGGGGCGGAGCCGGATGGCCGTCGACCCGATGGACATGCACCGCGCCGCGGGGGAGGCCCTGCTCGCCGCCAACGTCGCCGTGCCCTCGGCCGACGAGCCCGACTCGCGCCTGCTCTCGTTCGAGGACACGGGCGCCTACCGCCTGCTGCTGCCGGCGATGAGCGACGACCCCGCCGAGCTGGAGCGCTTCTACCTCGACACGATCGCGCCGCTCGTCGCCTACGACGAGCAGTACGGCACCGAGCTGGTGCACACGCTCGAGACGTTCCTCGCGAACGACGGCTCGATGGCGGCCACCTACAAGGAGCTGTTCACGCACCGCCACACGATCCGCTACCGGCTCGAGCGGGTGAAGGAGCTGACGGGCCTCGACGTCAGCTCGACCGACGGGCGCGAGCGGATCGGGCTCGGGCTGAAGGCGATGCGCGTGCTCGGCGTGCGGGCGCCGAGCGCACCGGTGTTCGAGCCGGGCGCCGAGACCGGCCGCGTGCCGAAGCCGAAGGGCGACATCAACACGCGGCGCAGGTAGCGGCTACTCCACCAGGCGCCGCTCGACCGCCCAGCGGCTGAGCTCGTGGCGGCTCGAGAGCTGAAGCTTGCGCAGCCGGGACGCCGGTGTGCGCCGGGACAAAGGAAAGCGCCCCGATGTGGGGCGCTTTCCCGCAATCCGTTACCCGACCAGCGGAGGCGTTAGATCCAGTGGTTGGGGTCTTCCGTCGCTGCCCACTCTACACCAAGTGATAAACGATCATTTACAAGTAAGAGGTCCGCGTCTCGCGGGCCGCTGTCCGCTCTAACCTCTCCACCACGGCCCTGCGGAGTGGTCTAACGGTAGGACGCCGGGTTTTGGTCCCGGAAGTCGGGGTTCGAGTCCCTGCTCCGCAGCCTCGATTTAGAGCTAGCCCTGACCAGACCAGCTTCCCGTGCGCGGGACCGACCCGTGACTATCAGGGGTTCGTAAACGAGACGCTACGCTCACGCGTCTCCGGCACGAGCCGCCGGCTGGCCGGCGCCTCGACCTGGTCGACGGCGAACAGGTGCCACTCGCCCGGGACCCCCTTCAGCTCGCAGGCGCCGCGGTTCGCAAAGGTGATCCCCGAGCCCACGACGAGGTCCTTGACCGTGCTCGAGACGAGCACCTCGCCGGCTCCGGCGAGCGCGCCGATCCGCGCACCGATGGCGACGGCCATCCCGCCGATGTCGTCGCCGATGACCTCGCACTCGCCGGTGTGCAGCCCCGCACGCACGTCGACGTCGAGCGATCGCACCCCGTCGGCGACCGCCCGCGCACAGCGGATTCCACGCGCGGGCCCGTCGAACGTGGCCAGGAAGCCGTCGCCCATCGTCTTGACCTCGCGCCCCCGGTTCTGGTCCAGTGCGGCGCGCACCAGCTCGTCGTGGCGGGTAAGCAGCTCTCGCCAGCGCGCGTCACCAAGCTGCGCTGCGCGCTCCGTCGAGCCGACTATGTCCGTGAACATCACCGTGGTGAGGACGCGATCGGGGGGCGGCGCGTGGCGCGCGCCGGTGAGGAACTCCTCGATCTCCTCGGCGTAGCCGTCCGCATTCCCGTAGAAGGGGATGTGGTCGGCGCCGGGCAGCACCACCAGCCGTGCCCCCGGGATGTGCTCGGCCAGGTAGTGCGCGCTCTCGACCGGTATGAACTCCTCTTCGCGGTGGAGCACCAGCGTCGGTACGCGGATGTTTGGCAGCAGGTCCCTGACGTCGGTCTCGGTGAGCATCTCGAACAACATGCGCACCATCAACGGACTTGCGGCCGAGCGCTCGAAGATGCCGCGTCCGATCCGATCCTGCTCGGTGGGTGCGCTCGGCGCGAACACCGCGAGCGTGCGCCCTTCGCCCCAGTCCTCGCTCAGCGCCGTGATGCGGTTGTACTCCGCGATCCATCGCCGGCCGGCCGGGTTCTCGTCGGGGTCGAGGGTTCCGGTCGCGAAGGTCCCACACAGGACCAACGAATGCGTGCGGTCCGGATAGGTGGCGGCGAACAGGATGCTCATCGGCCCGCCTTCGGAGAGCCCGAGCAGGGCGGCGCGCTCGGAGCCCGCGGCGTCCATCACGGCGCGGACGTCGTCCATGCGCTCCTCGAGGGGCGCCGGAGCGGCGACGGGGTCGGAGAGCCCGGTGCCGCGCTTGTCGAACAGGATCAGCCGCGAGAACGAGGCGAGCTTGTCGAGGAACCTGGCGATGCGCGGGTCCGCCCACTGCAGGTCCAGGTGCGAGACGAAGCCCGGCACGAACACGAGGTCGAGCGGCCCGTCGCCGACGACCTGATATGCGATGTTGACGTCGCCGCTCTTCGTATATCGGGTCTCGGGAGGCATGGACGAGGCCAACGATATCCGGGTGCCCGAGACCGGGCTAGCGGGAAGGAATCGAGCCACTGGCGTTGACTGCTCGGGCCGAGATCGTAGGCTTGGCGCGTGCAACCGCAAATCGAGGTCATGTCCGGCGTCAACAGCTGGCGGTTCTCGCTCGAGGCCGAGCGGACGACCGTCGGCAAGGCGGCGGAGAACGACGTCGCGCTCGAGCACGATCCCACGGCCAGTCACCTTCACGCGATCCTCGAGCGGTTCGCGGCGGGCTGGTGCGTTACCGATCTCGGCTCCTCAAACGGCACCTGGGTGAACGGGGAGCGCATCTGGTCGGCGCATCGGCTCCGCCACGGTGACGAGATCCGAATCGGGCAGACGCGTCTCATCTTCCGCGAGCCGCTGAGCGCCGGAGGGGCCGTGACGGAGGCCGAAGATGCCCCACCGACGTTGACCGCCCGCGAGCGTGACGTGCTCGTGGCGCTATGCCGGCCGCTGCTCGACAGAGACATGTTCACCGAGCCGGCGTCGACGCGTGCGATCGCCGACGAGCTCGTGATCACCCAGGCTGCCGTCAAGCAGCACCTCGCCAACCTCTACGACAAGTTCGGGGTTCCGGCCGGCGAAGCGCACCGCCGTGCCCGCCTCGCAAACGAGGCCCTGCGACGCGGCGCCGTGTCGATGACGCAGCTGCGAACCAGCGAACCCGGGGCGAGCTAGGAGCAGACCCGCCGGTAGTCCTGGTCCGGGACCAGCTCATCCCACTCCGCTCGGGTCAGCTCGCGTCCCGCGACGCGACACGCCTGCCGCGACCAGGCGTCCGGACTCAACTCCCAGCGCTGCGCCGCGCCCAACTCGTGCAGCACGAACAGCCGCCGGCCGTCAGGGGTGAAGCGGCCCGAGATCTGGCCGATAGGCCCGGGGAGCTTTCCAAGCGAGCGGCGCGACTCGACGTCCCAGAGGATCACGCTGCCGTCGGATCCGCTCGTCGCGAGCGTCCGGCCGTCGGGCGAGAACTCCGAAGTGAACAGCACACCTTCGTGACCTCTCAGCGGCGGGCCGATTCGCCGGCGCTTCGCCACGTCCCACAGCTGCGTGTAATGCGTGGAGGTGACGGCCAGCAGCCGGCCGTCCGGCGAGAAGCGAACCCACCAACCGCCGTCTCCGGCGCTGCCGGGCAGGCGGGCGACGAGCTTCAGAGACCGACCGTCGCGCAGCTCGGTGCCTTTTCCCTCGTGGAGCCCGATCGCGAGCATCCCGCCGTCGGGGGCGTAGGCCAGGTGAGCCGGAAACCCGGCCAGCCGCGGAGCCCGCCGCACCTTGCCGCTATCCAAGTCCAGCAGCCGCAGGTTGCCCTCGATGTCCGCCACTGCGAGGCGGCCGCCATCGGGCGAGAACGCCATCGCCTGTGCCGGTGCGCCGAGGCGCAGCGGCGGGCGCATGCGGCGGCCGGTGCCTGCGTCGCGTAGCTCCACCGTGCCCGCCAGGCCCGTCACGGCGATCGATCGACCGCCGGGGCTGAACTCGACAACGGCCACGGGTCGGTCCTCGATCCCCGGCAGGTCGCGGAGGCGGCGCAGGGTGCGCGCGTCGTGCAGGCGCACGCCGCCGTCGGGGAGCCCGGCGGCAACCGTCCGGCCGGACGGACTGATCGCGAGCGGCGGCGGATAACCGCCGTTCTGACCTCCCGCTCGGAATGGGCGCGCGAGGCGGCGGTCACCGGCGAGGTCCCAGACGATGATCCGGCCGTCTTGCCCAGCGGTGTGGAGCGTGTGGCCGTCGTCGCTGACCTCGAGGGTGTTGACGGCGCCGGTGTGTCCGGTCAGGGTCTCGCGCACCTCGCCCGAGCGCAGGTCCCAGACCAGCACCCGGCCGTCGCCGGCCGTTGTCGCAAGCGTGCGTCCATCGGCGCTGAACGCCAGCGCGCGCACCAGATCCTCGTGCCGACCCCTGAGCGTCCGGCGCTTGCCCGTACGGAGATCGAGGATCGCGACGCTGCCGTCGTCTCCGCCGAGCGCGGCCCTCTGCCCGTCCGCAGAAAGGCCGCTGGTCCACCCCCCTTCCGGGATCCGCCGCCGCACGCGCAGCGTTGCTGCGTCGACCACGAACGTTTCGTCAGGCCTGGTGAGGAGCAGGCGGTCGCGCCGGGAGGGAACCGTCGGGGCCACACCCGCGGCCCCCCGGCCGATGCGAACACCGGGTCCCAAGGACCTGCCGGTGCGGGCGTCATACCGCCGCAGGTACGGCGGAAGCCCCTTCGGCGCGTTCGGCGTGACGCTCACAAGGACGGTCCGGCCGCCGTCGGCGAAGCGGCCATTGACGACCACCCCGAACCCACCGGGGTCGAATGGAAAGCCTCTGACATCGATCTTGCGGACCACCCTCCTGGTGGCGAGGTCGACGAGCTGCACGCTCTGGGCGTCCTGCGCCTCGCCCACCCGACCCGTGACTGCAAGCAGCCTGCCGTCCGGCGAGAAGTCGAGGCCCCCGGTCTCTCGGAGGTTGACCTGCAGCGGTCCGCCGATGCGCTCGCGCGTGCGCGCATCGAGCAGGACGACCGTCCCGTTGTCGTCCCCGGCGGCGAGCATCCGACCGCCGGGGCTCAGCGCCAGCGCTGCGAACGGATCCCCGTCTCCTTGCATCACGCCGATCGCAGCCGGCCGGCGCACCAACGCCGAGAGCAAGGACCCGCGAGTGGCGACGGAGTCATCGAGCTCGCGCCCCGCCTGCGCGAGCAGCAGGCTGCGGTCCAGCTGGTCGTCGATCAGGGCCTGGGCGCCCAAGCGCTGCGCATCCGCGGTCTGAGCGGAGTCGCGCGCACGGCTGCTCTGGCCCAGCGCAAGCACTCCCGCGATGACGGCGGCGACGAGCAGGAGGCCGGCGCCGGCGAGCAGTACGCGCAAACGCCGGTTGGCGCGGAGCTGCGAACGTCGTTCGCTCTCTGAATCCGCGACGCTCGCATCGAGAAATGCGCGCTCGCTCGCATTCAGCGCGTCCGGTTGCGACTGCGCCCATTCCACCGCCGCGGCGAGCCTCGTGCCGCGATACAGATCGCCGGCCTCGCGGCCCCCGCTCGCCCAAAGGCGAGCGGCGTCGCCCAGCTGGCGGTGCAGGCGGATACCGGCGCGGTCCTCCTCCAGCCAGGCGCGCAGCGTCGGCCACTGGCGGATCAGCACCTCGTGGGCGACCTCCGCCGTCCCCTCGCCGAGCGTCACGAGCCTCGCCCCCGCCAGCCGGTCGAGCAGCACCTGGACTTCCTCTGGAGAGGCTCCCTCGGGAACCAGCTCCTCGACCGCGACGCGGCGCCGCGTGTCCTCGATCCCCTCGCCCAGCTCCGTCAGGCGCAGGAAAACGTTGCGCATCAACCCCTGGCGATCGGGCGGCACCGCGTCGACGACCGAGTCGGCCGTCTGCGCGATGGCTGATGCGACTCCGCCACTGGCGCGGTATCCCTCGACCGTGAGCGTCCGTCCGTCGCGCTGTTCCCAGGTCACGCGCAGCGCGTGCGAGAGCAGCGGCAGGGCGCCGGGCTCGCGCGCCACGTCGCGCAGGATCAACTCGACCAGCCCCGGTTCAAGGCGCAGGCCGGCCACGCGCGCGGGCTCGATGATGGCCCGCTCGAGCTCATCGTCGCCCATTGCCCCGAGCAGGATCTGATTGTCTGCGACCGCCCGCGCCAACTGTGGATGGTCGCTCAACCTGCCGTAGAGGTCAGCGCGCACGCCGATCACGACCGGAGAGCGCAGCGCGAGCAACCCGTCGATGAATTCGTCGCGCCGCGCGTGGTCCTCACACAACGTGTAGAGCTCCTCGAACTGATCGACGACGACCAGCTCGCGCGGATCGCCGGTCGCCTCGAGCCGCGGCTCGGCACCGGGAATCAGAATCCGGGCGCGCTCGACCGCCTCGACTTCACCCGCCAGTGCCGCGGCGACCACGCCCGCGCGCAGTACCGACGACTTGCCGCTGCCCGAGGCCCCTATGACCGCCAGCAGCCGACCGGGTGCCAAGCGCGCGAGGATCTCGTGAACGACAGCCTCACGTCCGAAGAAGAACCGCCGGTCGCCGGGCTCGAACGCCGGCAGCCCCCGATAGGGAGACTCTCCGGCGGGCAGCGGCGCGCCGATCGCCGGTCCCTTTACGGCGTGGATTTTCTCCGGCGCGCGGAGTCCGCGCAACCGGTGCGGACCGAGGTCGACCAGCTCACAGCCGGCCGGGAGGTGTCGGGCCACGAGCGCGACCGTCGCTGCGGATACGAAGACCTGGCCGCCGTCGGCTTGTCCTCGCAGCCGCGCCGCCAGGTTGACGGTCGGCCCGAAGTAGTCGGCTCCGCGGCGTTCGGCCTCGCCCGTGTGCAGCCCGAAACGGACCGCGAGACGTAGCCCACCCGGCCACTGTTCCTCTTGCAGGGCGTGGGTGGCAGCAACGGCAGCGTCGAGCGCCGCAGGCGCCGACTCGAACACCGAGACCGTCGAATCGCCCTCGCCCATGGACTTGAGGAACCGGCCGCCGCGAGACTCCACCTGCGCAGCGATGATCTCGTCGTGGCGCACGAGCGCCTCGGCCATCGCCGCGGGATCGGTCTCCCACAGTTCCGTGGACCCCTCGATGTCCGAGAGGCAGAACGTCATTACGCCGGTGGGGAGAGCCGCGCCCCAGCCCGTGCGGATGCTCTCCACCAACTCGCCGGGTGTGGCCGGACGGCGCGCTGGATCTGTCGCGAGGCCGAGCCGCAGCGCTGCCTCGAGCTGCTCGGCCTGAGCGGGATCGATGCCCTCCCACGACGGCAGCACACCGGAAGGGGCCGACCCGCTGAGGAGCGCGAACGCGGTGGCCGCAAGCGAATACACGTCGCTGGCGCGCGACGGCACCCCGTCGGCGGCCAGCTCGGGTGCGCGGAAGCCGGGCGTGCCGATGCGGCGTCGCGGCGCGTCCGGTGCCGAGGACATGCCGAAGTCCACGAGCTTCACACGGCCACCCTTGGTCAGGATCAAGTTCGCCGGCTTGATGTCGCCGTGAATGACCGGGGCGTCCTGCGAATGCAGGTGGGTGAGCGCCTCCGCGCCCTGGGCGAGGTAGGCGAGCACGCTCGACGGTGCCAGGCCTGGCCGGCCGCGATCGCGCAGCAGCGTGGCGAGGTCGGTGCCGTCCACCCAATCCATGGCCACGACGTACCTGTCGCCGTCGAAGAAGTCCTCTCGCACCAGGGGAAGCGCCGGATGCGGAGGAACCGCAAGCAGGATACGTGCTTCGTTGAGGAGCTCGTCGCGCAACCGCTCGTCGCGCACCTCGCGGATCTTCAGAGCGACGGATCGGTCGTGTTGCCGGTCCAGGGCCTTGACGACGTGTCCCTCGCCGCCTTCGCCGAGCATCCCCAGCACCTCATAGCGGTCCTTGATGAGCTGCTCGGTCGACGTCCCGACGTTCCCATCCGACTGGGCCATGGCGCAATCATCTGTCGTGGCACTTCTTGACGCAACCGGCATGTGGTTGCCGGCGTCTCAGCTGTCGGGCAAGCCAGGTCTTACCTCGCGGAAAGGTCAATCGCCCAGAGGCAAGGTTCGCCTTTCCCACCGCAAGTGCGTTGGCCCCTCATCGCCGATTGCACATGCTCTCACCCGAGCGGATGCTTCGACCGCAACCGACCTACAGGAGGTTTCGGGATGTTGGGATCAATCACAGGGAACCTTGGAATCGTGACCATGGCCACGCTCGCCATGGGGCTCGCCGCCTGTGGCGGCGGGGATGACGACGGCACGTCGCCGGCAAGCCTCAGAAGCAGTCTCTTACCAGCGTCGGAGATTCCCGGCTTCGACAGCGCGCGCAAGCTCGATTGGGACAATCCCATTGACTTCGTCACGCAGGGAGTTCACCTGCCCGAAGCCACCCCGCCCTCGCAGGCCGTCGAGGTCTTCGAGGACGCGGGCTTCGAAGCTGGTGTCGGCGAGTGGTTCGTGGCGGCAAAGGGCAGCCCGTTCGAAGGACCGCGAGGAGCGGAAGATGTCGTTCAGCTCGGCTCGGATGACGAGGCCCGCGAGGCACTCGACTACGTCCGGAAGGAAACGCTGAAGCCGCCCTGCTTCGGTGTTTGCAGCATCCAAGCACGCGAGTTCGCGGTCGCAGGAATTCCCGGCGCAAGAGGCGTGCAGCTGACTCCCCAGCCTGATCCTCCACCAGATGCTCCGCCTCCGTTCGTGAGCTACGGCGTCGGGTTCACAATCGGGTCACGCCTCTTCCTGATGAACGCGGATGGGGGACCTGGACAGGTCACCAAGAGCCAGGTGGTCAACGCGGCTAAAGCTCTCTACGAGCGCAATTCAAAGAGCGACGCTGCGAAGGAAGCCGTCACCACCGGCAAGTCCGAAGCCACAGCGGGCGTCGAGCGGTTCTTGCTGGCCCGCGGCGAGGAGCCCGGGTACCAGCCAGGTGGGCCCGTGAGGAAGGTGTCGAGCCTGAAGGAGTTGCCTCCGTACCTGCGCGCACGTGCCCGGCTCCTGCGCGAGAGGGGATTCGTCTCTCTCATCTCCCGACAACTCCAAGGGAAAGAAGGCGTAGGGGTGACGAGCCTCCTGCTGTTCACCAATGCGGCGGGTGCGAGGCGCGAGGCGGCACAGCAGCGACGCGATCTCGAAGTCGACTTCCGGGGGTGGACGGTCAAGCGCTTCGACGTCACGGATGTGCCCGGTGCCTTTGGTTCGACGGCCAGGAATGGGAGCCACCGAGTGGGCAACATCACCTGGGTCGAGGGCCGCTGCGTGATGACACTCGGCAACGAGGCGGCGAGTTCGTCCGTCGCCCCGCTCAGGGCTGGGGTCCAGGCCGTGCACCGTCGGCTCGCCGGCCGATGCCCGTAGCGTGCCCTGCGCGAGGTTTGGTCCCGGAAGCCGGGGTTCGAGTCCCTGCTCCGCAGCCTTATCCTCACCGCATGGCCACCGAGGTGGAGCCCACGCGTCCCGAGCCGGCCTCGCGCACGCTCACCTTCTTCTTCACCGACATCGAGGGCAGCACCCGCCTCTGGGAGCAGCACCAGGAGGCCATGAAGCAAGCGCTCGAGCGCCACGACGCCATCCTGCGCGGCGCCATCGAGGGCTCGCGCGGCCAGGTCGTGAAGACGATCGGCGACGGCTTCATGGCCGTCTTCGACTCGGCCGTCGACGGTGTCGGCGCCTGCCTCGGCGCCCAGCAGGACCTTCTGGACGAGCCGTGGGGCGAGACCGGACCGCTCCGCGTCCGCATGGGGCTGCACGCCGGGGAGGCGGCCGCGCGGGAGGGGGACTACTTCGGCCCGACCCTGAACCGCACGGCGCGCATCATGTCCGCCGGGCACGGCGGCCAGGTGCTGCTCTCGGCCGCCGCGGCCGCGCTCGTCGTGGACCAGCTCCCGGACGGCGCCGCGCTCCAGGACCTCGGCGAGCACCAGCTCAAGGGCCTCGGCCGCGCGGAGCGCGTCTTCCAGCTCACCCATCCAAGTCTCCAGGACAGCTTCCCGCCGCTGGTCACCCCCACGCGCCGGCGCACCCGTCTGCCCGACCAGCCGTCGGGATTCGTGGGCAGGGAAGGGGAGCTGAGCGAGATCGCCGGCCGCCTCGCGGACGACGGCATCCGACTGCTCACGCTGACCGGCCCCGGCGGCATCGGAAAGACGCGGCTCGCGCTCCGGGCCGCCGCCGACGAGCTCGACCGGTTCGAGGACGGCGTCTTCTTCGTCGACCTGGCGGCTGCCCGCGACAGCGAGTCGGTGCTCGGTGCGATCGCGAGCGCGATCGGCTTCGAGTCCACCGCGGCCGAGTCGCTTCTCGACGAGCTCGGCGACCGGCTGCGAGACGAGCACGTCCTGCTGATCCTCGACAACTTCGAGCAGGTGACCGCGGCAGCGCCGACGGTTGCGTACCTCTTGCAGGACAGCGCACGGCTCAAGGTGCTCGTGACCAGCCGCGAGGCGCTGCACGTGAGCGGAGAGCACCTCTTCGCGGTCCCACCGCTCTCGCTGCCCGAGGCCGTGCGTGGCCAACATTCGGCCGAGCAGCTTGCCGGTTATGAGGCGATCCAGCTCTTCGTCGAGCGCGCCCGGGCGGTGAAGCCCGACTTCCGGCTCACGGACGACAACGCCGCGGCCGTCGCCGAGATCTGCCTGCGACTGGACGGCCTGCCGCTGGCGCTCGAGCTCGCCACCGCGCGCATCAATCTCTTTTCGCCGGAGGCCCTGCTCGAGCGCCTCGACTCGAGCCTCCAGCTGCTGAGGAGCGGCCCCCGGGACCGGCCCGAGCGCCAGCAGACCCTCCGTGCCGCGATCGAGTGGAGCTACGAGCTGCTCGAGCCCGGCGAGCAGCGCCTCTTCGCGCTGCTGGCCGCCTTCTCCGGCGCGACCTTCGACGCCGTCGAAGCCGTCGCCGCGACCCTGAACGGCCGCCTCGACCTCGACACCCTCGACGGCCTCGCCTCGCTCGTCGACAAGAGCCTCGTGCGCCAGGCCGGCGCGAACGGCGACTCCCGGTTCGTGATGCTGGCGACGATCAGGGAGTACGCGGCCGAGCGCCTCCACCAAAGCCCCGAGTTCGATGCCGCCGCCCGCCGCGCGCACGCCGCGTACTTCGCGGACTTCGCGCGCCGGGAGTGGGAGGGCGTCACCGGCGACCGCCGCGACGCGGCCCTCACCGCGCTGACCGCCGACGCCGAGAACCTGCGCCGCGCGTGGCGCCACTGGGTGGGCGAGCGCGACCTCGACCGGCTCAACCCGCTGATCGACGGGTTGTGGCTCGTGTACGAGTCGCAGGGTCGCTACCAGGGGATGGCGGACCTGGCGCGCGAGCTCCTGGACGTGCTCGCGACCACGCCGCCCACGCGGGAGCGCGCGCTGCAGGAGCTCACGCTGCGGACCAGCCGGGCGCGAGCGCTGATGGGCCTGCACGGGCTGACGGACGAGGTCGAGGAGGAGTACCGGCGCGCGCTCGCGCTCTTCGAGGGAGAGCGTGAGGTCCCGCAGCTCTTCCCGGTGCTGCGCGGACTCGCCGGGCTGCACGGCTACCGCGCCGAGTTCGACAAGGCGCTCCCGCTCGGCTACGAGCTCCTGGATCTGGCCGACGCCCAGCACAGCGAGACCATGCGCGTCGACGCGCATCTGATGGTCGGCACGGGCCTGGCGTTCACGAACGACATCGAAGGCGGCCTGGAACATCTCGAGAACGGCATCAGGTGCTTCGAGTCGCAGCGCCACGGCTCCCATCGCTTCCAGCTCGGAGCGAACCCGGGCATCGCGTGCTACACGACCGCCGGCCTCATCTGGTGGCTGCGCGGATTCCCCGATCGCGCGGTGGAGCGAGCGAACCGCGCCGTCGCGCTGGCGACGGAGCTGCGCCATCCGTTCACGATGGCGTACGCGCTGCACCACACGGGCTTCCTCCACCTGCTGCGGCAGGAGCCGGAGCCCTTGCGCGAGCGGGCAGTCGGCCTGCTGGACGTCGCGGACGAATACGAGCTGCCGATCTGGCGGGCAGTGGGGACTGTGATGCTCGGGGCGGCGAAGACCGACATCGGCCACTTCGAGACAGGCCTGGCCGAGATCGCCGACGGCGTCGCCCAGTACCAGGGACTCAGGAGCCCGCCGGTGTTCTGGCCGTTGCTCATGTACGTCCGCGCACGGGCGTGCGCACGTGCGGGGCGGCCCGGCGAGGGGCTCGGCTTCATCGACGAGGCGATCGAGATCTCCGGCGGGGCCGGCACTCTCCCGCCGCTTTTCTTCGCGATGAAGGGCGATCTCCTGCTCGCCCTGCCCGACCATGGCGACGGCGCCGAATGGTTCCGCCGCGCTGTCGACCAGGCGGCGGAACTGGGCGCCGGGATGCCGCAGCTGCGAGCCGCGGTCGGGCTGTGCCGGGCGCAGCCGACCGCAGAGAACCGAGAGCTGCTGCGCGGGATCCATGCGACGTTCACGGAGGGCTTCACGACCCCCGATCTCGTCGACGCGGCAGCAGTGCTCGACGCGTCGGCCGCGTAGACGCGCTGAGCTCCGGGCGCGGGCCTTGCCCCGGAGCGAAAGTGAGCATAGGCTCTCCCGTATGCGGGCCGGCGCTCTGATCAGGGCAGTTGTGGCCGTCGCCGCCGGGTGCCTCCTCTGCGTGGCGCCGGCACAGGCGGCGTTTCCCGGCGACAACGGCAGGCTCGTCGTTGCCGACAGCGCCTACAGCAACCAGGCGAACTACCAGCGCCTGTGGACCATGGCGTACGACGGCTCGAGTGCGCTCGTCGTTACGCCCGACAGTGTCAACAGCAGGGACCCCGCCTGGTCCGCCGACGGAGAGAAGATCGCGTTCTCGCGCTATGGCGGCCCGGACAGCAGGGAAGACATCTGGACGATCGATGCCGATGGGGGCAACCCGCAAAAGCTGACCAGCATCTTCGGACAGGACCGCCAGCCGACGTGGTCGCCCGACGGCTCCCGGATCGCGTTCCAGACGAACTGGGACGGCAATTTGGAGATCTATGTCGTGAACGCCGACGGCAGCGGCCTGCACAACATCACCAACGACATCGACAGGGAGGACTTCTCACCGGTCTGGTCGCCGGACGGCACGAGGATCTCGTTCGTCTCGACCACGCGGAACAACTCCCCGAACGTCACACGCGCCTTCTTGATGGACCCGGACGGCGGCAACCGGGTGCAGCTGCCACAGACCAGCGTCGGCCGGATGGACTGGTCTCCGGACGGCGCGAAGCTTGCTTACTCCGAGAGCCATGACTGCGGTGGCGGCCAGTTCTGCGTTCAGATCCACGTCATGAATGCCGACGGGACGAACGATCAGGTCGTCGCTACCGGAGAAAGGCACTCCCCTCACTGGTCGCCCGATGGAACGCAGTTCGTCTACAGGGTGGCATTCACGATCGGAACCATGAATGTCGACGGCACCAACGCGTATGACCATCCCTATCCAGGCGCCGGGCAGAAGTCCTGGGCCGACTGGCAGCCGCTCACCCCTGCCGCCATCAACCGCGGCCACCCGCGGCCGAAGGGCGCCACGCCGGTGCGGGTGCCGCTCGTGCCGGGCTTCAAGGCCTGCAGCGTGGGGCCGAACCCCCCGGCCAACTTCAACCGCAACCACGGCCCCCCACTGGAATACCTGTCGTGCAACCCGCCGCGCCTGCAGTCATCCACCCTCACGGTCGGGACCCCGGACGCGAACGGCAATCCCGCTGAGTCCGAGGGCTCCGTGACGCTGGCTACGGTGGTGGGCAACCCCGCCACGCCGGCTGACGAGGCCGACGTGAATGTAGATGTCTCGATCACCGACGTTCGATGCAGCGGCTACAGCTTCGATTGCCGGGGGCCGGGGCTGGACTACGAAGGCAGCATGCTGCTCGACGTCGGCCTCCGGATCACCGACAAGCTGAACGGGCCCGCGCAGAACTTGTCGGCGACCGTCCAGGACACGGTCCTGCGGGCGCCGTTCACATGTGTGGCAACCGCGTCCTCGAGCGGCTCAACTTGCTCCCTCCACACCAGCGCGGACGCCGTGATCCCGGGGATGGTTCCCGAAGGAAAGCGCTCTGTGTGGGGGCTGGGCCAAGTCACGATCCTCGACTCGGGCTTGAACGGGACCGGCTACGCCAATTGTCCGCCGACGTGCGGCGACGGCGACGAGACGACATTCCTGCGGCAGGGTCTGTTCGTTCCCTGAGGGCTGTCGGCATTTGCCGGAACGGCGGGCGGTCAGACCGCCCGCCCGTCCCGGTCAGGCTAGGTGAGCGTCACCTGTGGGAGCGCGACTCCCTCGCCTTTGCCCGCTTGCTGGACTTCTTGGCCTTCTTGGCCTTCTTCACCTTCGACTTCGCCCGCGGGTGCGACACCTGGTTGTCGCGCCCGGAGAGCTGGTTCGACTGCTCGTTCTCGAGACTGTTGTACACCTCGGCGTCGCCGCCGTTCGCGTACGCGTTGCCTCCGTACGAGCCGCCCTCGTAGTCGTCCTGGACGACCTGCGAGGGTCCGGCGTTGCCACCGGTGGCCGAGCCGCCGGCGCCACCTGTCGCGGTCGCCGACTGCGTGTTCGTGGCGGTGTTGCTCTGGTGGCACTGGCCGTCACCGAACGCGTTGCCGGTGGCGAGCAGGTTGCAGATGGCTGAGTTGTTGAAGCCATCCCAGCCGTATCCGGACCCCGAGCTGTCGCGCCCGGAGATCTGGTTGGACTGCTCGTTCTCGAGGCTGTTGGACGCCTCGGCGTCGCCGCCGTTCGCGTACGCGTTGCCTCCGTACGAGCCACCTTCCGAGTCGTCACCGACGACCTGGACGGGTCCGGCGTTGCCACCGGTGGCCGTGCCGCCGGCGCCACCTGTCGCGGTCGCCGACTGCGTGTTCGTGGCGGTGTTCTCCTGCCTGCACTGGTTGGCGGCGTTGGTGTCGCCGGTCGCCAGCTGATTGCAGACGGCGGAGTTGTTGTTGCCTTCCCCGCTCTCCGAGGAGCTGTCGCGCCCGGAGATCTGGTCGGACTGCTCGTTCTCGAGGCTGTTGTCCGCCTCGGCGTCGCCGCCGTTCGCGTACGCGTTGCCTCCGTACGAGCCACCTTCCGAGTCGTCACCGACGACCTGGACGGGTCCGGCGTTGCCACCGATGGCCGAGCCGCCGGCGCCACCTGTCGCGGTCGCCGACTGCGTGTTCGTGGCCGTGTTGCTCTGGTGGCACTGGTCGTTGCCCTGCGTGTTGGCGGTCGCCAGTTGCTTGCAGACGTCGGAGTTGTTGTTGCCTTCCCCGACGTAGCTCTCCGAGGAGCTGTCGCGCCCGGAGATCTGGTTGGACTGCTCGTTCTCGAGGCTGTTGGACGCCTCGGCGTCGCCGCCGTTCGCGTACGCGTTGCCTCCGTAGGAGCCGCCCTCCGAGTGGTTACCGACAACCTGCACCGGTCCGGCGTTGCCACCGGTGGCAGTGCCGCCGGCGCCACCTGTCGCGGTCGCCGACTGCGTGTTCGTGGCGGTGTTCTCCTGCCTGCACTGGTTCGCGGCGTTGGTGTTACCGGTCGCCAGCTGGTTGCAGACGGCGGAGTTGTTGCCCGTCGGGAGCGTCAGCATCCCGGCGCCGTTGGCCGCCGCTGCCCCCGCGGGGAATGTCATCGCAGCGGCGATTCCCCAAGCCAGGGCACCTAGCTTGATTCGATATTGCATGGTGATTCCTCTCGTGCTTCGAGTTCTCACTGATGCCGGGCGTCAAAGGGCCCCCGGCGCGGCCCGGAATCACAAGCCGGTGTCGGCTAGCCGGGCAACTCGATCGGAGGAACGTACGCCGACGGTCTCCAGGGGACCGCAGGCGCGCGAAAAGCCTTGAAGCGGTGGTTCGGAAGCGCGATCGACGCCCCCAGCACCGCGAGCAGGAGCAGTAACAGTCCGGTACCGGCGCCCCCGGAGCCGCTCAGGAGGCTGAAGAAAGGATTCTGGCTGGGCGACTGGCCGCCGTGTCCCGGCAGACCACGGTCCAACGGCGAGGCCTTCCCGGTTTCGTGGCCGCTGCGCTCGTTCGCCTCCCGTCGGGTGACGCGACCTGCGGTGCCCGACTCGACGTGCCTGCGGGACCGAGCGTGGTTCGTTCGAGCCGCTGCGCGGTCCGAGCCCCGCTCTTTGGTGCGCTCGCGCACGAAGGTGTCCTGGCCGCCCGATTCGAACGTGCCGTTACCGCTGAGGCGGGACCCGGAGCCGTCACGCCCGGAGCTCTGACTCGACTGGTTGTTCTCGAGGCTGTTGTGCGACTCGGCGCGGCCGCCGTTCGCATAGGCGTCGCCTCCGTCCGAGCCCCCACCGGCGACCTGCGAGGGACCGGCGTTTCCACCGGTCGCGCTGCCCCCGGCGCCTCCGGTCGCGGTCGCGGTCTGCGTGCTGGTGGCGGTGTTGCTCTGCGGTGCGGTGGGCGCGGGCTGGCTGTCAGGTGGCGCGGCCGCGTCGCCGTAGCTCGTGGGAGGCGAGCCGGCGGTCGTCGCCGACGGCACGGTGTCGGCGGCGCGGGCAGGCATTGCCGCGAGTGCAGCGACAAGCAACGCTACCGCGGCTGCGATCGCCCGAACGATCCACCTTCTTGCTGCGTTCGGAGACCCATTCCCAAGCCCTATGCCTGAAACTGACACCGACACCCCCTCGGAGTGAGCGAAACCTCGCAGGCAGGCGCACCAGCGTCAATCGAATACTTGTCGATGTTCGATGGAAAGCCTTATGCGCCCGGAAGTCGGGGTTCGAGTCCCTGCTCCGCAGCCTGAATTCCTACGCGCGCTCGCGGCGCAAGCGCCAGCCGGCTACCGCGCCGAGCACCAGCCCGGCCTCGGGCGCGAGCGGTATGTCGGTCGTCAGGCCGATCAGGATGCCCAGCGCCAGTCCGGTCAGCGCACCGAGGACGATCGCGCTTCCGGCGCTCATGCAACCGCAGCGATCGTCACCGCGTGCCTAGACCGGAGCCGGCGCGGAGTGCTGCTCCTGTCCCGGTTCCGGCTCGCCCGCGGCGGTGTCGTGGTCCGCCTGTCCGAATGCCGCGGCCGCGTCGCCCTCCGTGCCGATCCGCGGAAGCCACTCGAGCCACTTCGGCAGGTACCAGTTCCAGTCGCCGAGTATGCGCATCGATGCGGGTAGGAGGATCGCGCGGACGATCGTCGCGTCTATCAGCACGGCCACCGCAAGCCCGACCCCGAGCTCTTTCAGGTCGAGGAAGCTGAGTGTCGCGAAGACCGCGAACACGCCGACCATCACGACCGCGGCGCTGGTCACGGTGCTCGCTGTTTGCGTGATCCCTTGCCGAACCGCCTCGTCCGTCGGCATGCCTCGATCGTGCAGCTCTCGCACGCGCGAGAGGATGAACACGTGGTAGTCCATCGACAGGCCGAACAGGATCACGAACAGGAACAGCGGCAACCATGAGGCCACCCCGCCGTTCGAGGTGAACCCGAGCAGGGACTCGCCGTTCCCGTTCTGGAAGACGAGCACGAGCACCCCGTAGGCGGCCCCCACGGAGAGCAGGTTGAGCAGGATCGCCTTGATCGGGATCACGATCGAGCGGAAGGTGACGAGGAACAGGACGAACGCGAGCCCGAACACGAAGGCGAAGATCAGAGGCAGCCGGCTGTTGAGCTGATCCCTGAAGTCCACCGAGGCCGCCGCGTCTCCGGTGACGTTGACGCTCGTCCCCTCGACATCGCCCATCGTCCCGGGGACGATCTCGTCCCGGATCTCGTTGAGGGCGTTGGTGGACGGTGCGTCGGTGCCGGTGCCGGGGGTCGCGACATCGATCTTCGCGACCGTCCCATCCTCGCTGTAGGTGATGTCGGGGCCGGGAGGGTAGATCGACGCCTGAAGCTGGCGGCGCAGATAGTCGATCCCGGCCGCGGCGTCGCCGGAGCGCACGTCGTCCGCCTTCACGACGACCGTCGCGGTCACCCCCTCGGTCGGGAACACCTGCTTGATCCGGTTGTAGGTCTTGATCACGGCGAGATCCTGCGGCAGGTCGTCGACGCCCGTGACGACGGTCTTCAGATTGGCCGCGGGAATCGCGAGCGCGAGCAGCGCCCCGCCCCCCAGCAGCAGCGCCAGCACCGGGCGCCTCATCACGCGATCGATGATCGCCGGCCAGAAACGGGGCTCTCTGGCGGCGCGCCGACGTCCCAGGAAGGGAACTGCGTCCCTTCTCGACCCGGTCTCCGAGCCAGGACAACATCGCCGGGAGGACGGTCAGTGACGCGAGCATCGCGATCGCGACAACGAGGATCGTCCCGACGGCGAACGCGATGAAGGTCTTGTCACCGCTGATCAACATGCCCGCCATCGCGGTGATCACGGTCAGCCCGGAGATCAGCACGGCACGGCCCGAGGTCGCGGCGGCGATCTGCAGCGCGTCCTCCGGGCTTCGACCGGCGGCGCGCTCCTCGCGCTCGCGTCGCAGGTAGAAGAGCGAGTAGTCCACGCCGACAGCGAGTCCGATCATCAGGATCACGGCGGAGAGGTTGTCGTCGACGGGGAACAGCTGGCTCGGGATCCCGACCAGCATCAGCGCGGCGATCACGGAGGTGATCCCGATCAACAGCGGTATCCCGGCGGCCACCAGCGAGCCGAACGTGAGGATCAGGATGATCAGCGTGACCGGGATCGAGAGCTCACCCGCCTTGGCGAGGTCCTCGTTGACCGTCTCGTTTACCGCCTTGTTGGCGCTCGCGTCGCCGAACTGCTCGATCAGAAGGCTCGGATGCCGGGCCTGGACGCCGTCGACCGCGGAGAGGACCGGATCGACGCGGTCCGCGGTCTCGTCGGAGCTGCCCGCGATCTCGAACTTCACCAGCGCCGCGCGGCGATCGATGGCGACATCGCCGCCTCCGCCCAGGGGCGACTGGATCTTCCTGACGTACTGCACACCGGAGAGCCGGCGCGTGGTGTCCTGGATCGCGGCGCGGAACCCGGGGTCGTCGATCGTGAGCTCGCGGCTCTGCACGAAGACGGCCTCGCTGGTCGGCCGCAACCCGGCCTGGTCGAGCGCCTGCTCGGCGCGGTGGGACTCGCCGTAGAACCCGTCCACGTCCGAGATCTTGTTCTGGCTGATCGTCATCCCCGCCACGATGGCGACGATCACGAACCCGAACCAGCCGAGGATCGCGGCCTTGCGATGGGTCGCGCTCCATCGCCCCATCCGGCCGGCCAGGTTGGTCCGTGGATTGGAGGAGGTGGACGGCAAGCAGGCCGACCCTAACACCCGCCGCTCGCCGGGTCCAGCGGGGTGTCAGACAGTGTTCGCCGCGCCGCCGACAAGTGTTCGATTGACGTCGTGACACCTGCGTGCAAGTCTCGCGCGAGAGAGGGAGCGCGCGAAGTGGGTTCGCGCGCGTGGGGCTGGTACATGGTCAAACCGACGCAGGGTCTATCGGCGGTTCCCCTGTTTCTTGCCGTGGCGGCGCTCGCGGCGGCGAGCGGGAGCATCGGATTGGCTGCCGGCGGCTCGGGCGCCTCGAATCAGCCCACCAAGCCGAGCGCCAAGGTTCGAGAGTCTGCCAACGAGCACGCCAGAAACGATGCTCCGAAGTACGCGCGAGTCGAGGGACCGGTGACAACCCTCGCGCCGGCGGGTGATCCCTCCGGCAAGGACGTTGGCTCATCCAGTGCGTTGTGCCCCTCCGGAATGCGCGTCATCTCGGGCGGCTATCAAACGCTTACCGGCGGTGGCGAGACCTTCTACAGCGACGCACTCACAAATGGTCGCGCCGGCTGGGCCGTCGGCGCCGCAAACGACCTTGCCACATCCGGAACGGTGCAGGCCTTCGCGTACTGCGTTCGCTCGGGCAACGCGATGCCCAGTCGTCGCACGCTCGCAAAGCAGCGCGAAGCCGTCAGGCGGCAGATGAAGAGTCTCGGCAGCAAGTACAGGGCACTCCGCGCCGCGCAGCTCTGAGACCCGGCGCCGCCGGCCACTCCTCACGCGTGCCGACGTCGTGCCCGGTCACGGGCTCGCCTGCCGATCGTCGGTGACGTTGAAGCTGAACATCATGCCGCTCTCGTGGTGCTCTGCGATGTGGCAGTGAGCCATCCAGATGCCGGCGTTGGTGACGTCGAGCAGGATGTCGACGGTCTCGCCCGTGCGCACCAGCACCGTGTCCTTCCAGACCAGGTTGGGCTCGACGACACCGTCGCGGCCCAGGACCAGGAAACGGCCGGCGCCGTGGACGTGGAACGGGTGGTGCATCGGGTGGTCTCCGGCCATCTCGTTGAGCAGCCGGATCTTCACCTGGTCCCCGACCCGGAACTGCCAGTCGATCGCCGCGTTCTCGGCGCCCGTCTCGCGGTCGATCAGCTTCCAGCGCATGTTCGCCGGGTTCGTGATCCGGTTGACCTCGACCATGTCGTCCTCCCACTCGATGCCGTCCGTCGCGGCGTGGTCGTGGCCTTCGTGGGCATCTTCGTGGTGGTGCTCGTGCGAGTGTCCCCCTCCTCCGGCTTCGGACACGAGCCCGGCGGGAAGCAGCTTCATGCCGCACTTCGGGCAGTGCCCGGGCTCCGCGCTGACGACCTCCGGGTGCATCGGGCAGGTGTAGGCGGCGGGGCCCTCTCCTTCGAGCGCTCCCATGTCCATCTCGGCGATGAACGCGAGCGTCTTGTCGGGCGCCGCCTCCAGGTACGGGCCGATCCGCTCCCGCTCCGCGACCATGTCCGCGTTGCTGCGCAGAGCCTCGAACCGGTCGGTCAGCGAGGGCTCGACCTCTGCCTCGCTCACGCTGATCGCGGCCAGCGGGTAGACCCGGTCCGGCGTGCGGTGCTCGAGCGTCAGCTCTCCCGGCCGCTCGAACAGCACGTCGACCACCACGCGCTCGGACGGCGCGAGAATGACCTCTTCGACGAACCGCTCGTGCTCGACACGGCCGCTGTCGCCGCCGACCAGCTTCATCCGCGCCCCCGGGACCACGACCTTGAAGACCCGTGTGTTGGCGGTATTGGTGAGGTAGAACCGGACGACCTCGCCGCGCCGGGCGGCCAGCGAGAGGTCCGTCTCGCCGCCCACCAGGAGCACGTCGCCGAACCGGCCCATCGCCGAGTAGTTCGTCCCGGCGCGGCTGAACGGAGCGACCTTGCCGTCCTCCAGCAGGATGTCGTCGAGTGTCAGGAGGACCTCGCGGTGCGCCGGCGGCCAGTAGTCGGGATCGGCCGGCTCGACGAGCACGTTGCCGTACAGCCCCATCTCCTGGCCGTAGTCCTCGCGGATGTGCGGGTGATACCAGTAGAGACCGGGGTCCGGGAAGGTGATGCGCGCCGAGAACTTCTCGCCCACCGCCATCGGCTGCTGGGTCTGATGGGTTCCGTCGTAGCGGTTCTCGAGCCGCAGCCCGTGCCAGTGGACCGTGGCTTCCGTGTCGCCCCGGTTCTCGACGTCGACGACGACCTCCGAGCCTTCCTGCACGCGCAAGGTCGGTCCGGGGATCGAGCCGTTGTAGGCCAGCATCCGCACCGTGGTGTCGCCCAGCCGCTTCGCGACGGGGGCGATCCGAAGGTCGAAGCGGTCGCCGTCCGAAAGCTCGACCGGCTGGGAGGGACGCGCCTCCGGCAGGCCCGCTGTTTGCGTGGGGAAGTGGTCGGGTCTGGTGCTCATCCGACCTCGACCCCGCGCGCCTGAAGCTCCGAGTCCAAGGGCCGCGAGTCTAGCGCTACGGAATGAAGATCCCGGCGGTCGCGAAGGGCATGTTGTCGGGCGTCCCTACCTGGCCGTCCGGGCCGCCGTCGCCGACGCGGAACTGGCCGAGCTCGACCACGACGCGCTTGCCCTCGAGCGACGTGTTCGGGATGCCCAGCGCGGTGGTGGTCGTGTTGATTCGACAGAACGCGCCAATCGTGTTGTCGGCTGTGTTCGCACAGTTCGTGGTCACCGGGAACGGGATGTCGATGACCGTGGCCGGGTCGGTGCCGCCACCGGCGGAAACCGCGTTGTAGTGGTCCGTGATCCGGAGCGTGGCGTTGCCCTGGAGCTCCCCGGTGTAGTCGGGTCCGTCGACCACGTTGGCATTTCCACACGCACTCACGCCGGCCTTGCAGCGCACATCGGACATGTTCGCCGTGATCGCGATGTCGGAGTCGGCCGGCGGCCCGGGCGCCCCGACCAGCACGCGAAGGTTCACCGAGCCCATGGAGTTCGCCGCGGCGCCGTTGGCATCGGGCGTCCCGACCGTGAGGTACGGCGATGCGGGCACGGGCGGGTTGCAGGAGGGGAACGCGAGCGGCGGACCGTGGGTGCGGTTCGGCGCCGTGCACTGGGCATACGCCGGCACGAGCGGCAGGCGTACCGGTGTGGCGCCCTGGGGCCGGGGATGGGACGCCGCCGCGGACTGCACCATCGCGATCGCCGCCACGGCCGCGCCGGCGAGGACCAGGCTCCACAAAATCTTTCTTCTCATGGCCCCTCCTCCGCTCGGGTATGAATGCGAGCTTACCGCACGAACGATCGCGGTTCCGTGGATACGATCCCCCGGATGAGACGCGCGGTTGGAGCGGCGATGGCGGGGCTCGCGGGCTTCCGAATCGCGCTCGGCGCCGCGAGCTGGATCGCCCCCGGCCCGCTTGCGCGGACCTACGGCGTGCCGGAGGACCGGGTGACGCCCGAGCTCGAGTACATGACCCGCGTGTTCGGCGTGCGCGCCGTCGCGCTGGGGGTCGGCTATCTGGCCTCGTCAGGGGACGCCCGCAGGCTGTGGCGGCTGCTCTGGCTGCTCTGCGACGCCGCCGACACCGCGATGGGGGCGGGCATGCTGGCGCGCGGGCGACTGGGCGCCGCGCAGGGCGCGTCGGCGCTCGGCACGACGGCTCCGGCGATGGCGCTGGACATCGCCGCGATCACCGCCGGCGACTAGCGCCCTGAAACGCAAAGAGGCGCGCCCGCCTGCCGGCGGACGCGCCCCCTCGCTGCAGCTGGACCCTGCCTAGAGCTGCGGCAGCGGGTCGTAGGTGAAGGTGGACTTGATCGTGCCGAGCTCCATGCCGGCCGCGAAGACCTGCGTCTGGAACAGCGTGTTCAGGACCAGTGCCGTCACGTCGGTGATCACCGCCCGTCCGGTGATCGTCACCGTGCCCGAGCCGGTGTCCGTGAACGCGAAGCTCTTGATCTCGGCCAGCTCGTTCGGGAGGACGTTGTTCGCCGTGTTGAGCACGTGGCAGCCGGCCAGCGTGATGGTGCCCGCGTTCACGCACGCGACCGTCACGTTCGTGGCGTCGATCGCCTGGCCGATGCTCGCCTTCTCGATGTGCAGGCCGCCCTGGTGGGGGACGGTCGCGGTGTTCAGCACTGCGTCCGCGACGCCGGACGAGGCCGGGAAGATCGCGGCCGGGTTGGAGCCGAACTCGAGTCGCGCCGGAGCGATCGGCGTGATGAAGATGCCGTCGGCGAGGAGCTTGACGAAGTTGGTGATGTTCACCTCGAGCCGCGTCTCACCGCCGGTCACGACACGCGTGTCCGCTCGTGCCGGCGCGGCCAGCACCGCCACGGCGATCAGTCCCACGCACAGCCCGATGAGGACGCGGAGGCGCCCTACTCCCGACGCGATAGCCATCTGTACCTCCCCAAGTTGTTTTACACCCTGTCATCGCGCGTTACCCCTCTCCGCCGATGCTGAAACCTGATTCAGTTGCGCTTCCTCGAGGGCCGCGTTCGAACCGGGTCCCGGATCCGTGCGACCGTGACACACTGAGCGCCCCGTGACGCGCATGACCCGTCCACTGCTGGCAGGCCTGATCGCGGCGGCGCTGCTCGCGGCCGCGGGTTGCGGCGACGACGAGAACACCGCCGACACCACGACCTCTCCACCCGCCGCGACGAGCCCGAGCAACGGCGATGACCGCACCGCGACGACCGGCAAGGGCTCCGGCAGCGGCGGCGGGGAAACCACGACCAAGGAGCAGGACCGGTCGTCTTCGAGCGACGAGCGGCTCGGGTCGGACCTCCGCGACCGCCTGCGCGCGGGAGCCGAGGGCGGGTTGAGCGCAGCGGACGTGGTCGCCGTCGACGTCAGCCGGACGTCGGTGACCGTGCGCACCAAGCTCGGCCGCGACGCCAAGCAAGCCGCCTCCAACGTCTGCGCGCAGATGCGGCTCTACCTCGCCCAGGAGCCGTCGCGCGGCTCGGCGAACACCGTGACCGTCGTGGGCGGCGACCGCGCCGTGCTGACGAGATGCTGAGGCCCGGGCGCCGCTAGGCGACGGCCACGCCGCTGCGTCGCTGCACCGAGACGGCGTAGGCGTGATGGCGAAACCGCAGGATCGGGTCCTCGGTGACCTCGATGCCGTCGACCACCCGCGTGGGGTCGAACACGAGCACGTCGTCGCCGCGCTCCCGGTCGGTCTCGGGCCCCGTCAGCACCAGACGCCCGAGCTCGACCGTCTCGCGCTCCGGCGGCCAGGCCTCCGTCGGGTCGTCCACGGGGTCGCCGAGCTCCGCGAGCGCCACCGACAACCGGAACGAGACGGGCTCGCGCCCGACGCGCTCGAGGATCTCTTCCTGGAGGTAGTCGGGGCCGCGCTCGCGTGCCTCCTCCGGCGAGAGCGTCGCGACCCCGGACTCCGGCTCCCAGCGGAAGCGCACGAAGCGACCCTCGCCGTCCGCGTTCACGTACCTGAACGCGTGCAGGCCGTTGTACTCGCACTGCGCGTAGCTGGCGGGCGGCGGCGCCGTGACGGCAGCCTGGATCGCGGGCCCGGCCTCCGGATGGTCGCCGAGCCACTTCCCCAGCCGCTGCATGTCCGGCTGACCCGTCGCCGGATCGGGCTTGCGCGCGCGCGTGAACTCGAAGAAGTCCTCGGGCGTGCGCGCGAAGAAGACGGGCAGCGTGAGAGCGACCATGTCCGTGCGCGTGCCGTCGTCGAGATAGAGCTTGACCGCCATGCCGCGGCCCTCGGTCGCGTAGTCCGGGGCGCCGGGGTCGCCGCCGCCGTTCGAGAAGCGCACGGTCGCGCGCACCGGCTCGCCCTGCATGTGCCCCGCGCGCGTGATGCGGGCCGCGGCCGGTGTCGCCCTGAACGTGCCCGCGCACAGCGTGCCCTTGGCATGCGCCGCGCGACGGCCGGGATGCACGCCGGAGATGTCGTTGATCGCGTCGACGACGTCCTCGGGGCGCGGCTCGGCCATGACGAGACCCTAACGCGCCGTGCGCGCTGCGTCAGCCCGCGATAATCCGCACGTGATCACGGCGCGCATCGACCCGCACGTCCACCTGCTGCCGGACAAGCGCACGGCCGCGCTGATGCGGTGGCTCCACCGCGCGCTGCCGGGCGTCGGGATACCGGCCGACATCACGGCCGAGGGCGCGCTCGCCGACCTGCGCGCGGCCGGGGCCGAGCGAGTCGTGAACCTGCTGTTCCCGCTCGCCGCCGGCGAGGCGGACGAGCTGCACCGCTTCGGCGCGGCGCTCCGGGCCCGCGAGCCCGACGTGATCTGCGTGGCCGGAGTGCACGTCGACGACGAGGACCCGGAGCGCGTCGTGCGCACCGCGATCGAGGACCACGGCATGCGCGGCCTGAAGCTCCATCCGATGGTGCAGCGCTTCCCGCCGGGCCATCCCGCGCTCGCGCCGGCGATCGCGGCGCTCGCCGAGTATGCCCTGCCGCTCTACGTGCACACCGGCTTCGACGAGTGGTACGGCTGGGGCTACGACCTCGGGGAGCTCGAACGAATCGCCGAACGCCATCCATCGATCCCGCTCGTGCTGTGCCACTGCGCGTTCCCGCGGCTCGACTGGGCCGCCGCGATGGCGCGGCGCCACCCGCAGGTCTGGCTCGACACGACAAACGTGTTCGCGAGCATCGCGCTGGCCCCGGCGGGCGAGAGCCGCGGGCTCGAGCGCGCGGTCGAGGGCCTCTTCGAGGCGGCGCCCGACCGGATCTTCTTCGGCACCGACTATCCGGCGGCGATGGGATCGCTCGCGGAGCTGCACGCCCAGGTCGAAAGGCCGGCCGTGATGGCGGACAATGCGCGCAGGTTCGTGACCGAATCGTTCCTCCTCGACTTCGAAAGGCTGGCCGCGCGATGAAACGACGCAACATCGGAGCGCTCGACGTGCCCGCGATCGGGCTCGGCTGCATGGGCATGTCGGCCTTCTACGGGACAACCGACGAGGGCGAGGCGCTCGCCACGATCGACCGCGCACTCGAGCTCGGCTGCAACTTCCTCGACACCGCGGAGATGTACGGCCCCTACAAGAACGAGGAGCTGCTGGGCAAGGCCATCGCGGGCCGCCGTGACGATTGGGTGATCGCGACCAAGACCGGCATCCGCTGGGAGCCGACCAGGGAGAACCCGACCAACCGCGTGCTCGACGGCTCTCCCGCGAACATCCGTCGCGCGATCGAGGGATCGCTCGGACGGCTCGGAACCGATCACGTGGACCTCTACTACCTGCACCGCGTCGATCCCGCGACTCCGATCGAGGAGACCGTCGGCGCGATGGGCGAGCTGGTGCAGGAGGGAAAGGTGCGCCACATCGGGCTCAGCGAGGCGGCGCCGGACACGCTCCGGCGCGCGCATGCGACGCACCCCGTCACCGCGCTTCAGACCGAGTACTCGCTGTGGACCCGCGACGTCGAGGACGAGATCCTTCCCGCCTGCCGCGAGCTCGGCATCGGGTTCGTCGCCTACTCGCCGCTCGGCCGCGGCTTTCTCTCGGGCCGCTTCAAGTCACCGGACGAGCTCGACGAGAACGACTTCCGGCGGCACGGCCCGCGCTTCCAGGGCGAGGCGCTCGAGCAGAACCGCAAGCTGGCGGGAAAGGTCGAGGCGCTGGCGGGCGAGAAGGGATGCACCCCCGGGCAGCTGGCGCTCGCATGGGTGCTGGCGCAGGGCGACGACCTGGTGCCGATTCCCGGCACCAAGCGCCGCACCTACCTCGAGGAGAACCTCGCGGCCGCTGAGATCGAGCTGACGCCCGACGAGTCCGCCCGCATCGCCGCCGAGTTGCCGGCGGCGACCGGCGACCGCTACGACCGCGTCGGCATGACGACCGTCAACCGCTAGCCGCCGCCGCGAACGGGTCGGGCGCGCCGAGCCGGGTGATCTCGGGGGACTCGTAGACGCTGCCGGGCGTGCCGCCGAGCGCCAGCAGGCGCACGCCTTCGGGGCCGGGAAGGATCTTGCGCTTCGCGGCCGGACCTACCCGGATGATCGTCTCCGGGTCGATCGATACGCGCTCGCCGTCGACCTCGACGTCCGCTGATCCGCGCAGCACGACGAAGACCTCTTCCTGCTCGGCCTCGGCGTGGTCGTGCTCCGGGTAGTCGCCGAAGTTGGGGGGCATGTCGATCACCTGCATGCCGAACGACTCGACGCCGAGCTCGGCCCGGGCGCGCTTGAAGCCACCGCCGTAGATCGCCTCCATCTCGTCGATCTTCTTGGTCGTGTAGTCAGCCATGTCAACTCCCTCTTTAGATGTTCAGGTCCTGCGCGCGGCACCGATCACGTGCGGCTCGATCGCCTTCAGCAGGAAAAGCGGCTTGAACGCGAAGCGCTCGCAGCGCTCCATCTCGAACCCGGCCGCCTCGATCGCGCCGGGCGTGTCGCGGTTCGGGTGGCAGCCGCCGGCGAACCGCGGCCACCAGCGGTCGGTGCGGTGCTGTCCCCTGGCCGCGCCCGGATCGTGCGAGAGCACGTGCTCGTAGAAGCGCAGCTCCCCGCCGGGACGGATCACGCGTCGCAGCTCGGCGAGCGCCGTGGCCTGGTCCGGCACGGAGCACAGCACCAGCGACGCGACGCCGGCGTCGAACTCGCCGTCCTGCGCGGGCAGCGAGTCCGCGAGCCCGTCGACGACGCGCACCGGCACGGGCGCGCGGGTCGCCGCCGCCTCGGCCTTCGAGCGCAGATACGGCTCCGGCTCGACGGCCACGACCTCGGTGACCCCCGTGGGGTAGTGCGGGAAGTTCAGGCCGTTGCCTGCCCCGACCTCGACGACGCGCCCCGACAGGCCCTCGAGCAGGCGCCGGCGGTGCTCGGTCTGCTCGGCCGGCGCGTTCGACGCGCCCCAGGCGAACAGGCGCGCGAAGAGCGGGTGGTGGACGCTCGCCTCACTGGCCATGCGGGGACCACCCTAACCGGCACCGGCACTTCGTTGTGTGACCGTGGGCCGGTCGGGACCTAGGCGCCCGCGGCGACGACCGAGTCCGGATACAGCGCGTGCAGCCAGGCGGCGACGTACGCGTCGACGACCGCCTCGGGAGAACGGCCCTGATTCCCGATCAACATGTGATTGGAGCGCTCGACCATCCACACCAGTGCGTGCGCGACCGCATCGGGGTCGACGTCGCGCAGGAGCCCCGCTTCGCGGTCGCCGCGCAGATGCGCGGTCGTCGCGAGGACGAAGCGCTCCACCAGGCCGTTGTAGAAGGCGGCGAACTCGGGGTCGTAGGTCGCGACCTCGACGGCGGTGCGCAGGACCGCCTGATGGCGCAGGTAGGTCTCGACGATGCCCTGCATCGCAGCGCGCACGCGCTGCTCGGGCGGACCCTCGCCGCCCCACCAGCGGTCCGCCTCCGCGTAGTACTCCTCCGCGACGTCGGAGGCGGCCGCCATCAGCACCTGGTTCTTTCCCGGGAAGTAAAAGTAGAACGCCGTGCGCGAGAGGCCCCCGGCGCGCGCCAGCTCGTCCACCGTCAGGTCCTTGAACGGCTTGCCTTGGCCGAGGAGCCGCAGCAGCGCGGCACAGACATCGCCCTCGACCTCATGCCGGGTCCGCCGCCGCTGGGGGGTGGAACTTTGTGGGTCTACATTGACCACGCGCGGAGGCTATACCCATCTTTCCTCGTGTGGACGCCGGACTTCACAGTCCTGACAGGCTGGTCAGTTACGTATTGACGCTGCGTCAATACACGCTTAGGATACGCCGCCGAACCGGTTTCGGCAACCCGCGACCCAGGAGAGTCAGATGACCGTTGCGCTTCACGAGCTCGCGATGCAGGGCGACCCCGGCACGCTCGCGTCGGAGGACCAGGCGAGCAAGCTCAAGCTGCTCGACCCGCAGCAGCTCTACGAGCTGTGGGAGCGACAGCACTGGCTCTCGCAGGAGATCGACTTCGCGCAGGACAAGCGCGACTGGGCCGAGATGGACGACCCCAACAAGGACCAGTTCATGTTCGGCCTGTCCGCCTTCTTCGTCGGGGAGGAGCGCGTGACGACGCAGTTCTCCGGCCTTGTGATGGCCTACCAGGACGAGCAGGAGGAGGCCTTCCTCACCACCCAGCAGGTCGACGAGGCGCGGCACGTGCAGTTCTTCGATCGCATGTACCGCGAGGTGTTCGGCGTCGACGACCCCGACATCACGCGGCGACTCGAGCGCGTCCGGGGCGACCTCAACGAGTACTTCGTGAAGCTGTTCGACGAGGAGCTCGTGCAGGCCGGCCGGAAGCTGATCGCGGACCCGTCGGACATCGAGGCGAAGGTCGAGTTCGTCGCGACCTACCACATGGTGATCGAGGGGATCCTCGCGCTCACCGGGCAGAACTTCATCACGCAGTTCTGCGAGCGGCAGGGGATCATGCCGGGGTTCGTCGAGGGCTTCGGCAAGGTCGCCCGCGACGAGCACCGCCACGTGGCCTACGGCACCTGGTTCCTGAAGGAAACTGCGGGCAAGAACGAGGTCCTTGCCCAGCGGATGAGGGACAAGATCATGGACCTGTTGCCGATCGCCGCCGGTGTTCTCGTGCCGATCGGGTACGACATCGGCGACGAGTGGGAGCTGTTCGGCTATGACTCGGCGCAGGTGAACGAGTTCGCGTTCGCCTCGCTCAACCGCAGGCTGAAGGCGATCGGGGTGCCCTTGCAGCCCGCGGAGGCGGCCGCCTAGGCCGGCTTCGCGACGCCCGGGCTGCGTGCCGCCCCGGGCGCGCTCTACGATGGGGGCTCAGTGAACTCCCCTGCTGTGCTGATCATGGCCGCGGGGCGGGGCACGCGCATGCGTTCGAGGCTGCCGAAGGTCCTGCACCCGCTATGCGGCCGGCCGATGCTGCTTTGGACCGTGCACGCCGCCCGCGAGGCGGGCGCCGAGCGGATCGTCGTCGTGCTCGGCGAGGAGGCCGACCAGGTGCGCGCGGCGCTGCCGCCCGACGTCGAGGTGGCGATCCAGGACCCCCCGGCGGGTACCGGCGACGCCGTCATGCAGGCGCGTGACCTCCTGGCCGGCTCGGAGCACGTGATCGTGCTCTCCGGAGACCACCCGCTGCTCGACGGGTCCTTCATCACGGCGCTGGCCGAGCGCCACACCTCCTCGGGCGCCGCGGCGACGGTCACGACGCAGGAGCTGGAGGACCCCGCCCAGTACGGCCGGGTGGTGCGCGCGCCGGGCGGCGAGGTGGAGCGCATCGTGGAGACCAAGCACCCCGGCGACGCGACGCCCGAGGAGCTTGCGATCAACGAGGTCAACGCGGGCACGTATGCCTTCGCCGTGGGCCCGCTGTTCGAGGCGCTCGCGGGCGTGAGGGCCGACAACTCCCAGGGCGAGCACTACCTGGGCGACGTGCTTCCGCTGCTGCGCTCCGCCGGGCACCGCGTGGTGGCGCACCTCACCGATGACGAGGCCGTCGGGCTCGGCGTCAACAACCGCGCCGACCTCGCGCAGGTCGAGGCCGCGGCGCAGGCGAGGATCCTGCGGCAGCACATGCTCGGCGGCGTCACGATCGTCAACCCGGCCGCGACCACGATCGACGTGGGCGTCACGATCGGCGAGGACAGCACGATCGAGCCGTACTGCGTCCTGCGGGGAGCCAGCGTCGTCGGTGCGGGTTGCGTCGTCGGCCCGATGACGACGATGGTCGACGCCACGCTCGGCGAGCAGGTGAGCGTGGCGCGCTCCCACCTCCAGGAGTGCGAGGTCGGCGCACGCTGCACGGTCGGCCCGTTCACGCACCTGCGGCCCGGGACGCGGCTCGGCGAGGGGGCCAAGGCGGGAGCCTTCGTGGAGATCAAGAACTCCGAGGTCGGGCCCGGGGTCAAGGTGCCCCACCTCTCCTATGTCGGCGACGCGGACCTCGGCGAAGGCACCAACATCGGCGCCGGCACGATCACCGCGAACTACGACGGGGCACGCAAGCACCGCACGCGCGTCGGCAAGGGCGTGCGCACGGGCGTGCACACATCCCTGGTCGCTCCGGTGAGCGTCGGCGACGGCGCCTACACTGGCGCGGGTTCCGTAATTACCGAGGACATTCCCTCCGACGCGCTTGGCATCGCGCGGGCGCGCCAGGAGAATGTCGAGGGGTACGCCGAGCGGGCGCCGGCGACCGGGAAGCCGAAGGTGAAGGCCGCGAAGACCGACAAGGGGGCAAACGTTGAGTAGTGGTGCGCCGATGGAGCTGCTCGAGGTGGAGCCGCCGCTCGGCTCGGTGGAGGACCCGACCCACACGAGCGTTCCGGCCACGTACGACAAGCGGCTGATGGTGTTCGCCGGCCGCGGCAGCCAGGAGCTGGGGCACAAGATCGCCGGCAAGCTCGGGCTCGCGCTCGGCCAGGTCGAGCTCAAGACCTTCTCCAACGGCGAGGTGTACTGCCGCTACCAGGAGTCGATCCGGGGCGCGGACGTGTTCATCGTGCAATCGACGCACGCACCCGTGAATCGGAACCTGATGGAGCTCCTGCTGATGATCGACGCGGCAAAGGGCGCGTCGGCGCACCGCATCATCGCCGTGACCCCCTGGTACGGGTACTCGCGCCAGGACAAGAAGTCGATGCCGCGTGAGCCCATCTCCGCGCGCCTCGTGGCGCGCATGCTGGAGACAGCCGGCGCCGACCGCGTGCTCACGATGCACCTGCACGCCGGACAGGTGCAGGGCTTCTTCCAGGTCCCGGTGGACCACCTGATCGCGCGGCCGATGCTGACCCAGTTCTTCCTCGACAAGCTCGTGCCGGAGGAGTACGTCGCCGTGTCGCCGGATGCCGGCCGCGCCAAGCTGGCCGAGAAGTTCGCCGGCGAGCTCGGCGTGCGGCCCGCGTTCATCACGAAGTCGCGCCCGGAGCACAACGTCGCCGAGGCGGGCTACGTGGTCGGCGACGTCGAGGGCAAGGCCGCGATCCTCGTCGACGACATGATCGACACAGCCGGAACGCTCGTCGAGGCGGCGCGGGTGCTGCGCGAGGCCGGCGCCGCGCGCGTGTACGCGACCGCGACGCACGGCGTGTTCTCGGGACCGGCGTTCGAGCGGCTCGCCGGGCCCGACATCGAGGAGATCGTCGTCACCGACACGATCCCGCTCTCACCCGACGCGCCGGACAAGATCAAGGTGCTGAGCGTCGCCGACATCCTCGCGCGCTCGATCCGCTCGATCTTCACGGACGGCTCGGTGTCCGAGCTGTTCGCGGGCGAGAACCAGCTGTTCTAGCCCCACCCGACGTTGTGGCGCACGGCGGGCCGACGGGATTCGATCCCGATCCGCGCCGATTCTTCCGGGGCGCCGCCGCGGCCGGGTTACCCACCGGTGAACGATTGGTGAAGCCGTCAGCCGCCGACGCGGCGGGAGGCCCAGAACTCGTGCTCCTGGCGCCCGAGCTCGGTCTGGGGCTCGTCGCCGAACCACCACTCGCGCGCGATCCGGTGCCAGTTGCGCTTCGCCCGCAGCTGGCCCAGCACGGCCAGGACGCCGACCTCCATGCGCCTGCCCATCAGCTCGTTCGCCGGCACGTTCTCGCGGCGCATCAGCGCGTAGAAGTCCGAGCGCGGGTCCGACATCGCGGAGATCACGCCCATCACGTACTCGGGCGTGATCTCGAGCTCCTCGTCCTGGAAGTACCACCCGCCCACGGCGTCGACGTGCGCCATCAGCCGCTCCGCGTCGATCCGCTGGGGATTTCGCAGGAACCCGAGCTCGTGCAGCTTCTCGCGCAACCGCTCCGGGTCGTGATCGAGGCGCGCCTTCACGACCTCCTCCTCGAGCCGGATCTGCTCCGGGTCGAGCCGCTTGGTCATCCCGAAGTCCAGGAACGCCACCCGGCCGTCCCCGAGCAGGAGGTAGTTGCCCGGGTGCGCGTCGGCGTTGAAATGGTTGAGCTGGTAGATCGAGCCGAGATAGAAGCGGAAGACGATCTCGGCAAAGCGGTCGCGCTCCTCCTGGCCGAGCTGCTTGACCTCGTCGAAGCCGGCGCCCGTCACGAACTCGGTGACCAGCACCTTCTCGCGCGAGAGGCGCGTGACCACGTCCGGGACGCAGATGAACGGATGCCCCCGGTAGGCACGCGCGAACGAGCGCTGGTTCTGCGCCTCGTGCTCGTAGTCCAGCTCCTCCAGCACGCGCTCGCGCAGCTCCTCGGCGACCGCCTTGGCATCGAGCCCCGGCGCGATCGCCTTGGCCAGGCGCAGGATCATGCCCGCGTTCGACAGGTCCGCGCGGATCGCCGCCTCGACCCCCGGGTACTGGATCTTGACCGCCACCTCGCGGCCGTCGTGCAGGACTCCGCGATGCACCTGGCCGATCGAGGCGGCCGCGAACGCCTCCGGCTCGATGCGCTCGAACAGCTCCTCGTAAGGCTCGTCGCATTGCTCGTCGAGCACCTTGCGGACCTTGTCCCACGGCATCGGCGGCGCGGAGGTGCGAAGCGCCCCGAGCTTCTCCTGATAGAGGTCGCGGTACTCGTCGGGCAGGTAGTCGGTGTCGATGAAGGAGGCAAGCTGGCCCATCTTCATCGCCGCGCCCTTCATCGTGCCGAGCGTCTCGACCAGCCGCTCGGCCGATTCCAGCGCGACCCCGTCCATGTGCTCCTTGCGGCGCTCCTTGGACCTGACCACCCCGCCGGCCTTCGCCCCGGCGAAGCGCGCCCCCTCGACGCCGGCGCGCATGCCGATGCGCGCGGAGCGCGCGAGGCGGGACTTCGGGATGGATTTGTCCTGGGGCTCTTCGGCCATCGCCCGCCCAGTATGAGGACCGGCGCTAAACTGCGGCGCCGATGGCCCAGGGTGACCGGACAGTCCTCAACCTCGAGCCGCGCGACGAGCGCGGGTCCCGCGCGAACCGCAGGCTGCGGCGCAGCGGGCTGGTGCCCGGCGTGGTCTACGGCATCGGCGACGACTGCGTCTCGTTCAAGGTCGACTCCCGCCGCCTGCGCCACGTGCTCGCCGAGGGCCATGCCCTGTTCGACATCGAGGTCGGCGGAGGCAAGCGCCAGCCGGTGATCGTCAAGGACCAGCAGCGCGACCCCGTCCGCGGCCACGTCTTCCACATCGACCTCCTGACGGTGCGGCTGGACGAGAAGATCCAGACCACGGTCGCGCTCGAGCTCGAGGGCGCGGAGGACGCGCCCGGCGTGAAGGAGGGCGGCGTGCTGGAGCACGTGACGCGCGAGTTGAACGTCGAGGCGCTGCCGACCGAGGTCCCGGACCGGATCGTCGCGGACGTCTCCGCGCTCGGGATCGCCGAGACGATGACACTCGCGAGCGTGACTCCCCCTGCGGGCGTGACCCTGCTCGACGACCTCGAGGAGACCGTCGTCGCGACCGTCACCGCGCCCAGCCGCGCCGAGGAGCCGGAGACCGAGATCGAGGAGGAGACCGAGCTGGTCGGCGAGGGCGAGGAGGCCGAGGGCGCCGCCGAAGGTGCCGAGGAGGGCGGCGAGCAAGCTGCCGGCGAAGGCGGCGGCGAGAGCTAGGGGGATTTCCCCCTGCGCCTGTTTCGCGGCCGCCGGCCGACCACTCCCGTCGACTTCCTGCTCGTCGGCCTCGGCAACCCCGAGGCCCGCTATTCCGCCACGCGGCACAACGTCGGTTTCGAGGTCGCGAACCTGCTCGCGCAGCGCTGGGAACTGCCGCGCGCGCGAAAGCTCTTCGGCGGGCTCGTGACCGACGGGCGCATCGGGCCCGGCATGCCGCGGGTCGCGGTCCTGCTGCCGCAGACGTACATGAACGAGTCCGGCCGCGCGGTCGGGCCGGCGCGGGGCCAGTACCACCTCGACCTCGACCAGGTCGTCGTGGTGCACGACGAGATCGACCTTCCGTTCGGTGAGGTCCGCACGCGCAAGGGCGGCGGCCTCGCCGGGCACAACGGGCTCAAGAGCGTGAAGCAGCACCTCGGAGGAAACGACTTCTGGCGCGTGCGGGTCGGCGTCGGGAGGCCGGACTCCACCGATCCGGACGATCGTCTCCGCGCATGTGCTCGGCCGGTTCACCGAGCCGGCCGGCGAGGTCCGCGCGCTGATCGAGCGCGCCGCCGAAGAGACGGAGCGCCTGCTCGAACGAGAGCACGCCGCGGCGGCCGAGCCCCTGTGAGCGCCTCCCACGCGGGCCTCGGCCGCTTCGGCGCGGTCTTCGCGCTGCCCGGGCTCAAGCCCCTGCTCGCCGCGGCGTTCATCGGGCGGCTGCCGATCTCGATGCTGTCGCTCGGGATCGTCCTGCTCGTGAGCCAGGAGAACGGCTCCTATGCGACGGCCGGCGCGGTGGCCGCCGCCCAGGCGTTCGCCGGGGGCGTGGCGCAGCCGCTGGTCGGGCGGCTGATCGACCGGATCGGGCAGACGCCCGTCCTCGTGACGTGCGCGATCGCGTTCCCGCTCTCCGTCGCGGCGTTGATCGTCGTGGCCCTGACGCGGCCCGACCCGCTCCCGCTGATCGCGTGCGCGATCCCGTTCGGGGTCACCTATCCGCCGCTGTTCGCGGCCTTCCGCACGCTGCTCACGAGGATGGCCGGCAGCGACGACGTCGCGGCGAGCGCGTTCGCCCTCGAGGCGATCCTCCAGGAGCTGTTCTTCATCTCCGGGCCGCTCCTGGTCGCCGTGATCGTGGCGCTCGCCTCGCCCCAGGCGGCGCTCGCGTTCGCGGCGGCGCTCACGTTCGCCGGGACGATGGCGTTCGCGGCGACGCCGGCGTCACGATCGTGCCGGCCCCAACCGGGCGAGCACCGGACCTCGGCGGGAGCGCTCGCCTCGGCGGGGATCCGGACCCTGCTGGTCGTGAGCGCGGCGTTCGGCCTGGCGTTCGGGATGCTCGAGGTGTCGATGCCGGCGTTCGCGGAGGAACACGGCTCGGCGGGGCTGGCGGGCGTGCTGCTCGCGATGGTGGCGCTCGGCAGCATCTGCGGCGGCGTCTGGTACGGCTCCCGCAGGCTCGCCGCGCACCTCTCGGTGCAGATGCTGGCGTTCATCTCGCTCTTCGCGCTTGCGCTGGCGCCGCTCGCGCTCGCGAGCTCGATCGCCGCGATGGTCGTGCTGCTGTTCGTGGCGGGCACCTTCGTCGCGCCCTGGGCGGCGACGAGCGCCGCGCTCGTGGGGCGGCTCGCGCCGGCGGGCGCGGTCACGGAGGCCTACACCTGGGAGATGACCGCGGTCGTGCTCGGCTTCGCGCTCGGAGGGGTGACGAGCGGGTTCATCGTCGAGGCGGCGGGCGTCCCGGAGGCGCTGCTCACGGCGTCGCTGCTGGCCGGGACCGCGGCATCGATCGCGTGGCTGCGGCGCGACACCCTGCGCTGACGGCGCAGGGTGCGGACCACCGCGGGCGTCGCGCGGGAGCGCTACTGCTGCAACAGCCAGGCACTCGCGAGCGCGAAGAACGCCGCCGTGCCGGTGACCATCACGGCCGCGGAGGGCGGCAGGGTCCCGCGGATCCCGGCGAGCGCGCCCGCCCCGACGTCTGCGACGTCGCAGGCCATGCCCGCGGCGACCCACGCGTCCCTCTGCTTCTGCGGACTGCGGATCGCGCCCGCGCCGAGCGCCACGTCGCGCGCGCCGAACAGCCGCCCGAGATACGAGGACTGCGGGTTGCCGTCGGGGTCGAGGCCGAACAGCCGGCCCGCGAGGTTGGGCGCGAGGTACGCGCCGGCGCCGATGGCCACCCGCCCGGCGGCGATCGCGGTGACAGCCTTCTCCTTGTCCTTCTTGCTCATCGCTCCTCCGATCTGCATTGGGCACCGCCCGCCGCGGCTCCCCGTCGGTGCGCATTCTTGCGCTATTGCGTCGCCTGCGCACCGGGGGTGGAGATCGCGCATCTATCCTTGTCGGCCACGGCCGGGCCCGGCGTCCGGTCGCTGCGCATGCCGCCGAGATGCTGAGACCAGCCCTTTCACGAGCGATACAGAGCGACGACCTCGAGCGCCTCGCGCGCGAGGCGGCCGCCGCGCCTCAGCGCGCGTTCGCGTCCTCCGCGCTGCGGCCCTTCCTGATCGCCTCGTTGCTCGACGTCCCCGGCCTGGCCGGGCGGCCCGCGCTCGTGGTGGCGGGCGACGACCGCATGGCCCGCGACCTCGCGCTCGACCTGCGCGCCTACCGCGCACCGGCGCCGGTGCGCTTCTACCCGGCGCGCGGCGTCCGCTACGAGTCGCACCTCGCGCCCCCGCCGCACCTCGTCGGCCTGCGCATCGCCGCGCTCGACTCGCTCGACGAGGCCGGCGGCGACCCGCCGGTCGTGGTCGCGAGCGCCGTCGCCCTGATGGAGCGGATCCCCGACCCCGAGCTGCGCCCGCACGGCTTCGCGATCGAGGCCGGCGAGCTGCTCGACCTCGAGGAGACGCTCGAGCGCCTCGTGGCCCTCGGCTACGAGCGCGACGAGCAGGTCGCGGGCCGCGGGCAGTTCGCCGTGCGCGGCGGGATCCTCGACATCTACCCGGCGACCGAGGAGCGCGCCGTCCGCGTCGAGCTGTTCGACGACGAGGTCGAGTCGCTGCGCTGGTTCTCGACCTTCACGCAGCGCTCCCTCGGCGAGGCCCAGCGGGTCGAGATCGCCCCGGCCGCGGAGCTCGCGCCCGAGTACCGCGAGCTCGCGGAGCTGGCGGCGGCCGAGGACGAGAAGGAGGACCGCCCGGACGTCGCGGAGGTGCTCCCGGTCGACCGCTTCCGCTCCTTCCTGGAGCTCGTGCCGGAGGAGGCAAACGTGATCGTCGCCGCCGAGGAGGAGCTCGCCCCCGCGCTCGCCGACCACTGGCAGGACGTCACGACGAGCCTGCATTCCAACGACGCGCACCACCTCTACCTCCCGCCGCAGGAGGTGACCGCGCAGCTCGCCGGGCGCGCCTCGGTCTCGTTCTCGGCGGTGTCCGCGGACCAGCCGCACCAGTTCAGGGCGCAGGCCGCCGACACCGCGGCGCGCACGATCGCCGAGGCCGAGCCCGAGCTCGAGAAGCTCGTGCGCTCCGGCTACGAGGCGGTCGTCGCGTGGGACCGCCGCGGCGAGGCCGAGCGCGCCGCCTACAACCTCGCGCGCCTGCGGCCGCAGTTCATCGACGGCCGGGAGCACCTCGGCGAGGGCCTGTGGTTCGCGCAGGCCCGGCTGCACGAGGGCTTCGTCGCACCGCAGCTGAAGGTGGCCGTGATCCCCGACCACCGGCTGCTGCGCCGCCGCCGCGCCGAGCGCCCCGAGGGCACCCGCGGCCGCGCGTTCCAGGCGTTCACCGAGCTTCGCCCGGGCGACGTCGTGGTGCACGCCGACCACGGCATCGGGCGCTTCACCGGCTTCGACACCAAGACCGTCGCGAACGTCACGCGCGACTACCTCGAGGTCGAGTACCGCGACGGCGACCGCGTCTTCGTGCCGACCGACCAGCTCGACCGGCTCTCGCGCTACGTCGGCGGGTCCGACGGCACGGCGCCGCAGCTCTCCAAGCTCGGCTCGAAGACCTGGGACAACATGAAGGCCCGCGCGAAGCGCGCCGCCGCGGAGATGGCGGGCGACCTGATCAACCTCTACGCAGAGCGCAAGCGCCGGCCCGGGCACGCCTACGAGCAGGACTCGGAGTGGCAGCTCGAGTTCGAGCGCGCGTTCCCCTACCGCGAGACCGACGACCAGCTCGAGGCGATCGAGCAGACCAAGGCCGACATGGAGTCCGACCGGCCGATGGACCGCCTGATCTGCGGCGACGTCGGCTACGGCAAGACCGAGGTCGCGCTGCGCGCCGCGTTCAAGGCGGCGGGCGACGGAAAGCAGACGCTCGTGCTCGCGCCGACCACGATCCTCGCGCAGCAGCACTTCGGCACCTTCTCCGAGCGGCTCGCCGACTACCCCTTCCGGATCGAGTTGCTCTCACGCTTTCGCTCCGCGGCCGAACAGCGCGTGGTGATCAAGGACTTCTCCGAGGGCAAGGTCGACATCCTGGTCGGCACGCACCGGCTGCTCTCGCGCGACGTGCAGCCCAAGGAGCTGGGACTCGTGATCGTCGACGAGGAGCAGCGCTTCGGCGTCAAGCAGAAGGAGTTCCTCCGGCAGCTGCGCCTCAGCGTCGACGTGCTCGCGCTGTCGGCAACGCCGATCCCGCGCTCGCTCCAGATGTCGCTCGCCGGCCTGCGCGACATCTCCGTGATCGAGACCCCGCCGGAGGGCCGCCGCCCGATCCACACCTACGTGGGCGAGTTCGACGACGACCTCGTGAAGGGGGCGATCGAGCGGGAGGTCACGCGCGGCGGTCAGGTCTTCTACCTCCACGACCGCGTCGAGACGATCGAGGAGGCGGCCGAGCGCGTGCGCGCGCTCGTCCCGGCGGCCTCGGTCACGGTCGCACACGGCCAGATGGACTCGGGCGCGCTCGAGAAGGCGATGATGGGCTTCCTGCGGGGCAACACGAGCGTCCTGGTCTCGACCACGATCATCGAGTCGGGGCTCGACATCCCCGAGGCGAACACGCTGATCGTCGAGCGAGCCGACCGGCTCGGGCTCGCTCAGCTCTACCAGATCCGCGGCCGCGTCGGGCGCTCGAAGGAGCGCGCATACGCGTATCTGCTCTACCCGGCGGCGGAGGCCCTGAGCGGCGACGCCGCCGCGCGCCTCGCGACGCTCTCCGACTACACCGAGCTCGGCTCGGGGTTCAAGATCGCGATGCGCGACCTCGAGATCCGCGGCGCCGGAAACCTGCTGGGCGCCGAGCAGTCGGGCCACGTCGCGGCCGTCGGCTTCGAGCTCTACATGCAGATGCTGGAGGAGGCCGTCGGGAAGGCCGCGCCCCCGGCCGGCGGTGATGGTGGGCCTGCCGCCGACTGGGAGCCCGTGCGGCTCGACGTCCCTGTCGACGCGTACGTCCCCGCGCAGTACATCCCCTACGAGGTCGCCAAGATCGACGTCCACCGGCGCATCGCGGCCGCGCGCGAGCCCGCCGACCTCGGCGCGATCGTCGAGGAGCTCGAGGACCGCTTCGGGCCCGTGCCCCAGCCGGTCGAGAACCTCGTGCGCCTCCAGGAGGCGCGGATCAAGCTCGGCCGCGCGGGGGCGCGCATGGTCGAGTTCCGCCAGGGCCGGCTCACGGTCTCGCCGCTGGAGCTCGACTCCGGCCAGGCGCAGGCGCTGCGCGAGGACGTCGAGGGCGCCGTCTACGAGTCGCTCAGGAGAACGCTGCGGGTCCGCGTCCCGGACGAGGTGGAGGACCGTTTCGCGGCCGTCGTGCGCGTCGCGGACGCTGTGCTGCGCGTGAAGACGCAGCTCGCGGCCGCGGCCTGACGCTTGCAGGGGGAAGGATGCCGGGCGCCGAACCTGCGTCAGGCCCCCCGCACCGCCGCTATAGTTCTGCGGCGCGCCCGGCCTTCCGGGCCGCTTCGCTGAAATGGCACGCCCCGCACGCTCACCAGCCAAAGGCTCGACGCCTCCGCCCGGCCGCACGATCGGGCTGATCCTGATCGCCTGCCTGGTTGCGATCGTGCTCGCCGCGATCCTGTCCGCCACGGGCGGTGTCGCAGAGGGCGACGTCGCCGACGTCCAGGACTCCGGCACGATCTCCCAGGAGGACTTCGACCACTGGCTGACCGTCGTCTCGGCCCAGCCCCAGCCCGGCCAGAAGAAGAGGCCGGCTCCGCCCAAGCCCGGCAGCAAGCAGTACGAGGCGGTCAAGCAGCAGGTGATGCAGTTCCTGGTGTCCGCCAAGTGGATCGAGGGCGAGGCCAAGGAGCGCGGCGTGAGCGCCACGCCGGCCGAGGTCGACCGTCAGTTCAAGCAGACCAAGGACCAGTCCTTCCCGAACGAGAAGGCCTACCAGCGCTTCCTCAAGACCTCGGGGCAGACCGAGGAGGACCTCAAGTTCAGGGTCCGCCTCGACGTCCTGTCGAACAAGATCCGCCAGCAGGTGACCGAGGCCAGCCAGAACGTCTCCGACAGCGAGATCAACGACTACTACAACGAGAACGAGCAGCAGTTCTCGCAGCCCGAGCGCCGCGACATCGAGATCGTCCTGGCCAAGAAGCAGGCCGACGCCAACGAGGCCAAGCAGCGGGTCGAGAACGGCGAGAAGTGGTCCACGGTGGCCAAGGACCTCTCCGACGACCCGGCCTCCAAGGAGCAGGGCGGCAAGCTGCTCGGCGTCACGAAGGGCCAGCAGGACCCCAAGCTCGACGCGGCCGTGTTCGCGGCCGTCGAGAAGAAGGTCGCCGGCCCGATCAAGACCGACGCCGGCTACTACGTCTTCCGCGTGACCAAGGTGACGAAGGCCTCGAAGCAGACCCTCGAGCAGTCCAAGCAGGGCATCCAGCAGCTGCTGGTCTCGCAGAAGCAGCAGAAGGAGCTGGACCAGTTCTCCACCAACTTCCGCAACGACTGGCGCGCGCGCACCGACTGCGCCACCGACTACGTCATCCCCGACTGCCGTAACGGCCGCGAGCCCACGCAGACGGCCACACCGGCGGTGCCGCCCGGCCAGAAGCAGCCGGTCCCCGGCTCCACCGGCGCCGCCCCGCCCGCGCTCGACGGCACCGGCAGCACGCTCGCCGGCGGCAACGGCGGCGGCACCGTGATCGGGATCGAGCAGCCGGCCGCCGCGGGCGGTCAGTTCGGCCTTGCCGGTACAGCCGGCGGCGCCAGCCAGCAGTCTCCGCTTGCGCTCGGCGGCGCACCGAAGCAGGGCGCAGGGGCGCTCCCCGGCGGTGTGACACCCGGAGTCCCCGGGTCGACCCCCGGTGGCGCAGGCGGCCAGCAGGTGCCGCCTCAGGGCCAGCAGCAGGCCGCGCCGCCGTCCGGCAACTAAGAGTGCCGGTGGCGCAGGCCGAGCACGACCGGCTGTCCACGGCACTGCTCGAGCTCGACTCGATCACCCGCCGCCTGCGGCGAGAGTGTCCATGGGATCGTGAGCAGGACGAGCGCAGCATCGTCCCGCACACGGTCGAGGAGGCCTACGAGCTCGCGGACGCCGCGCACTCGGGCGACGACGCGAAGATGGTCGACGAGCTGGGCGACGTGCTCTTCCAGGTGCACTTCCTCTCGCTGCTGCTCGAGGAGCGCGGCGCCGGGGACCTCGCCGGGGTGGCGGACGGGGTGCGCGCCAAGCTGATCAGGCGACACCCGCACATCTTCGGGGAGAACGGGCTGGCCGAGCTGCCCACCGACGCCACGACCGCATCCGACGTCAAGGAGAACTGGGACGCGATCAAGCTGCGCGAGGGGCCGGGCCGCGTCGCGGGGGCCCTGCCCGCGCTGACCTACGCGCGCAAGAGCCTGCGCCGCCGCGCGGGCGACGCCGACCCGGGCGACATCCCCGCGCGGGTCGCGCGCGTGCGCGACCTCGAGTCCGGCGCCGGCCACGGGTCGGACGAGCTCTACGAGGCGGTCGGGGAGCTGCTGCTCGCCGTCGTGCAGCTCGCCTCCGACGCCCGGGTCGACCCGGAGATCGCGCTCCGGCGAACGGCGGACGCGCTGTGAGCGCGATCGCCCGCGTGCACGGGCGCCAGATCCTGGACTCGCGCGGCAACCCGACCGTCGAGGCGGACGTGTGGCTGGAGTCGGGCGCGCACGGGCGCGCGGCTGTCCCGTCGGGCGCCTCGACCGGCGAGTTCGAGGCCGTCGAGCTGCGCGACGGCGGGCACGAGTGGAACGGCAAGGGCGTCGTCCGCGCCGTCGCGCACGTCAACGGCGAGATCGCGACGGCGGTCCGCGGGCGCGACGCGTTCGACCAGGCCGGACTCGACGGCGCGCTGATCGAGCTGGACGGGACGCCCAACAAGGGCAGGCTGGGGGCGAACGCGATCCTCGGCGTGTCGCTCGCGACCGCCAAGGCGGCCGCCGCGGAGGAACGCGTGCCGCTCTACCGGTACCTCGGCGGCGAGGGCGCACATGTGCTGCCCGTGCCGATGATGAACGTGCTGAACGGCGGCGCGCACGCGGACAACCGCGTCGACTTCCAGGAGTTCATGGTCGTCCCGGTCGGCGGCGCCGGCTTCTCGGAGGCGCTGCGCATGGGGGCGGAGGTGTTCCACGCGCTCAAGGCGCTGCTGCACGATCGCGGCCTCAGCACCGCGGGCGGCGACGAGGGCGGGTTCGCTCCCGACCTGGGCTCGAACGAGGAGGCGCTCGAGGTGCTCGTCGCAGGTATCGACGCCGCCGGCTATCGCGCGGGCGAGGACGTCGTGATCGCGCTCGACCCCGCGACCAGCGAGCTGTTCGAGGACGGGTCCTACCGGCTCGAGCACGAGGGCCGCACGCTCACCTCGCAGGAGCTCGCCGCTTACTGGGAGGACCTCGCCGGGCGCTATCCGGTCGTGTCGATCGAGGACGGCATGGACGAGGAGGACTGGGACGGCTGGAAGCTCCTGACCGAGCGCATCGGCGACCGCCTCCAGCTCGTCGGCGACGACCTCTTCGTGACCAACCCGCAGCGCCTCCGGCGCGGCATCGACGCGGGCGTCGCGAACTCGATCCTGGTCAAGGTCAACCAGATCGGGACGCTCACCGAGACCCTCGAGGCGATGCGGATCGCGCGCGAGGCCGGCTACTCGGCCGTGATGTCGCACCGCTCCGGCGAGACGGAGGACGTCACGATCGCCGACCTCGCGGTCGCGACCGGCTGCGGCCAGATCAAGACCGGCGCGCCCTCACGCGCGGACCGCGTCGCGAAGTACAACCAGCTGCTGCGCATCGAGGAAGAGCTCGGCGCGAGCGCGGAGTACCCGGGGTGGAGCGCCTTCCCCCGGTACCTCCGTTAGTGAAATAGCGGTTTACTTACGCTGACCGGCGGGTAACTTTCCGCGCGTAGTAGGGGAGGGTCGCGGCGGGCGAAGCCGTCGCACCCACGTAGGGGCCGGGGTCGCAGGGACCGGCCGCCTCCCAAGCGACCCTCGAGGAGTATCCGATGCCCGGTTTCCGTTCGTTCGCGCTCGCGACCGCCGTCGCCGCCCTCTGCGTGGTCGCGCCGCCGGCGCCGGCCGCCGAGCTTCTCTCGACCACGTTGTCCTCCGCCTCCTCGGCGCAGCGCGAGTGCTTCGCGCGCCCCGCGGGAGCCGGCGCCGCCGGGGTCGTGTCGCGCCAGGTCGCCGCACCGACGAGCGGCATCGTGTCGGCCCGGCTGGGCGCCGCCTCCGGCGACTGGGACCTCGCGGTCTTCGACGCCGCCGGCCGGACCGTGGGCGCCTCCGCGGGCTTCAACGCCGTGGAGGTCGCCGAGGGCTTCGTGGGCCGGGCATCGCACCCTGACCGTGCAGGCCTGCCGCATCTCAGGCTCGGCCTCGAGCGCGACGCTCGACGTCGCGTTCGCGCCGATCCCGACCGGCGCGGTGGCCGAGAAGGCCCAGCTCGTCGAGGTGGAGACGCCGACGGCCTTTCACAAGACGCTCCTGAACGCGCTCGGGGTGGACGTCACCGAGCACGGCGGCCCCGGCTACGTGAGCGCGGTGCTCTACGGCGACGAGGACGTCGACAAGCTGCGGGCAGGCCGGCCTCGGCTACGAGGTGAAGATCCCGGACCTCGCCGAGCGCGCGCGCGCCAACGCGCGCGAGGACATCGCCTTCGCCGCCGCGACCGGCAGCTCCGGCCTGCCCAGCGGGGTCGACGCCTACCGGCACCTGTGGGAGTACGAGTACGCGCTGAAGGAGCTCGCGCGCCATTACCCCAACCTCGCGCGGCCGATCACGCTGCCCTACAGGACCAACGAGGGCCGCGAGGTCCAGGGCGTGGAGATCACCAGGGACGCCGCCAACTGGCGCGACGGCAAGCCCGTCTACGTGCAGCTGGGCGTCCATCACGCACGCGAATGGCCTTCGGGCGAGCACGCGATGGAGTTCGCGTTCGACCTCACGATGAACTACGGCAAGAGTGAGCGCATCACGAGCCTCGTGGACCGGGTCCGCACGGTCGTCGTCCCGGTCGTCAACCCCGACGGGTTCAACCTCTCGCGCGAGGCCCCGGTCGACCTGCGCGACGTGACAGGCGTCGGCTACGACAACGACGCCTACGCGGTGATGTCCCTGGCCGAGCCTTTCTTCGCCTACAAGCGGCGCAACTGCCGGCCGGTGGACGGCCAGCCCTCGCCTCCCGGCGCCTGCGGCCTGGCGCCCCTCCGCTACACGGGCGTCGACCCCAACCGCAACTACGGCGGCTTCTGGGGCGGCCCGGGAGCGAGCTCGCTGCCCGCGTACGACACCTACCGCGGCGCCGCGCCGTTCTCCGAGCCCGAGACCCGGAACATCAGGGACCTGGTCTCGAAGCGCCAGGCAACGACGCTGATCACCAACCACACGTTCAGCAACCTCGTGCTGCGCCCGCCGGGACTGCGCGCCCAGGGGCCGCCGCCCGACGAGGGCATCTACAACGACCTCGGCGAGCGCATGGCCGCGCAGAACGGCTACACGAACGAGCCTGCCTACGCCCTGTACGACACCACGGGCACCACCGAGGACTGGAGCTACTACGCGACCGGCGGCCTCGGCTACACGTTCGAGATCGGCCGCGACGAGTTCCACCCGCCCTTCGAGGGCGTGGTCGGCCAGTACATGGGCGCCGGCGCCTATGCCGGAAAGGGCAACCGCGAGGCGTTCTTCCTCGCGATGGAGAACGCCGCCGACGCCTCGAAGCACTCCGTGATCGCGGGATCCGCCCCGCCCGGCGCCCAGCTGCGGCTGCGCAAGGCGTTCGTGACCGAGACCTCGAACGTGCGCACCCTCTCCACCGGCGCGCTGAACATCCCCGAGGTGGAGGAGGATCCCGCCAACCAGGGCGCGAAGATCCGCTTCCTCGACGTGCTCGACACGTGGATGAAGGTCCCGGCATCGGGAGCCTTCGAGTGGCACGTGAACCCGTCCACCCGGCCGATCCTGGCCGAGCAGCGGATCCCCGGGGTGGCGGAGAGCCCCTACCGCACGCAGACCTACGAGAACAGCGACCCCACGCTGCCCGGCGACCACATCGACAAGGAGTTCTCGATCACCGACTCCGACGACGCGCGCCTGTTGAAGGTGAGCCTCGACTGGGCCACGCCCGACGACTACGACCTCGAGATCTACCTGAAGCAGGCCGACGGGACGCTCAAGACGATGCCCGGGTCCGGCGGGCCGCCCGGCGCAAAGGAGGAGGCTTTCATCGACGACCCGCCGGTCGGCGACTACGTCCTGCGGGTCGTGAACTTCGCGGCGGTCACGCCCGCGTGGACGCTGAAGGCCGAGGTCTTCGCGCCCGGCCCCGACGTCGTGACCGGCGGCGGCAAGGAGGCCTGGAAGCTCACCTGCCACACCGCCGGCACCGCCAAGACCCAGAAGGTCTACGTCGAGCGCGGCGGGCGGGTGACCGTCGGCAATCCCTGCAACTAGGCAGGGGAAGGGATTCGCGCGCTGCCGTGGAAGCAGCGCGCGATGGCTTCGACGGCGAGACGCGCCGCCGCCCCACGTGCAAGGAGAGCCTCCGGTGGCCGGCGGCCCGCCCGCGCGCGGCCGGGGACGGTCGGCGCCCAGGCGATCTCGCTGCGCGGGATCCGGTGGGACCGGGTCGCGCGACTCAGCCTGCTGATGGCGCTCGGCGTGGTGCTCCTGCTCTACGTCAAGCCCGCGACGCGGTACTTCGAGGCCTGGCAGCTGAGCCGGGACACCAGCTCCGAGGTACGCGACCTGCGCACCGACAACGCCCGGCTGCGGGCCCGCAAGCGCGAGCTCGGGCAGGCCTCGAGGGTGGAGCTGGAGGCACGCCGCATGGGGATGGCACGCCCCGGCGAGCGGGTCTACGTCGTGCGCGGCCTTCCCAGGTAGGCCTGCCGGGAAGCCACATCCGCCGTGCTAGCTTGGCCCTCGTGGAAGCCGGGCTTCAAACCGCAGTCTTCCAATGGGAGGAGGGGTACGCGCGCGTGCAGGCCACGCGGTCGGACCCTCAGCGCCACCGGGCGCTCGCACGCGCCGTCGCGGCCGTCCAGGACGAGCTGCGCAAACGGCTCGGCTCGCGCTTCACCGTCGGTGAGCTGGTTGCGCTCTACCGCGAGAGCGGCGACTCGCTGACCGACGTCGGGACGGCGGCGGTGCCGGCCGAGGAGGATCTCGGCGAGGTCTCGGCGGCGGGCGACGCGGCGTTCTACCTCTACATGCGCGAGGCGTCGGACTTCGCCGGCGGCCGCCCCACGCCGAGCGCGCGACGCTGACTACTCGTCGTCCTCGTCGTCCTCGGGCTCGTCGTCGGGGCCGGGACCCCCGGCCCGCGCGCGGCGGATCACGATCGAGTCGGCCTCCAGCGTGACCGTCACCGCGCGGTGCCCGGCCCAGTGCTCGGAGTACACGGGGTTGTCGACGACCGCCGGGTCGAGCCACAAGCCGTAGCCCTCCTCGCCGTGGTCGAACGTCGCCTCGAACGCGTTGCGACGCGCGCGGTGGCGCCGCCCGCCGCGTCGGCCCCGGCGGCGGCGAGGGCGGCGCTCGCCGTCCTCGTCCTCGCGCGCCTCGGCGCTGTCGTCGACGCGGCTCTCGACGCGCTCGTCGTCGCGGTCGCCGTCACGAGGCGCGCGCGGCGCGCGGCGGCGCGGGCCCCGGCTGCTTCCTCGCCGGCGCGGCTCCGCCCGTTCGCGGGAGCGAGGCCGTTCGCTCTTCGCGGCCTCTTCCTCCTCTTCTTCCTCTTCCTCGATCTCGTCGGCCGGCTCGGGCGCCGGCACCGAGAGGGGATCGGCCGGCCTCAGCGCGGTCGCTTCGTCCTCGTCGAGCTGGTGCTCGCGCTTGAACCGGGCGAGGTCATCGACGCCGATGTCGAGCTTGTGCGCGATCCAGGCGTCGGTGCGGCCCTGGCGCACCCACAGCCGAATCTGGTTCAGCTGGGATCGCAGGGATGGTTGGCGTCGCAAAGTCTGGTCCGTGGGGATAGTGTTGGCGGAGTCCCGCGCCCGGCCGCGAAAAGTGCCGGCCCGGGGCTGGCAGGAGCTCCGGACACGATTCTACGGGGTTGCCAGGCGGGCAGGATCAGAGCCGCCGGTCGGGAAAGACACAACGGATGCGAAACCGACCGGCCCCGTTGATTCGGTCCTGCTTTGCTGGTTTAGTTAGGCGGCGGGCGACAATGCGGGCATGGAGGGCCAAATAACTTGCTTGTCCTTACGAGAAAATCGAACCAGAGCATCATGATCGGGGACGACATCGAAGTCTCGGTCCTGTCGATCATGGGCGAGAAGGTCCGTATCGGCATCCAGGCGCCCCGCACCATCCCCGTGTTCCGCAAAGAGGTCTACCTCGAGATCCAGCAGGAGAAGGCGACCGGCGGTCGTGCCGAGGTCGAGAAGGCGCTCGAGAACCTCTCCAGCGAGGATCGCAGCTAGCAGCCGGACGCCGAGCCGCTAGCCCATCAGCCAGGCAAGCGTCTCGAACATCGCCACGGTGACGATCACCACCGTGAGCGCGATCGAGAAGATCAGCAGCAGGAACCGCAGCTGCTGGCCCCGTTCTATCTTGGCCCGGCGGCGCGTGCGGGTCCGCTTCTGCGCCGCGCGGCGCAGCTGCTCGCGCTGATGGCGCTCGACGACCGCCTGCTCCTCGAACTCCCGTTCGAGCTGGGCCATGCTCTGACGCATCCGCATAGCTCCCCGCAAGCTACTAGAAACGACGGGTCCGCAACACGTGTCTGTCCCCGTCCCGGCGCGTGATCCGGCGTGCGTCGAGGTGCTCGAGGATGGCCTGGGCGTGCTTGCGGCCGATTCCCAGCGCATCGCGCAGCCCGGCGATCGTGATCGCGCCCTCGCGCTCACACGCCGCCACCGCCACGTCGGTGGCCTCCGCCAGCGCTTCCGGGTCGAAGTAGATCCCGGGCGCGGCGCGGACCAGGGTCCCCTCGGCCGCGAGCCGGTCGAGGCTCGCCACCGCATCCCCGCGCGTGGCTCCCACCTCCCGGGCGAGCGCGTCCGGGGCGCGCGGCGCCTGCCGGTCGGCCCTCACGAGCCCGGCGAGGCGCTCGGCCAGCGGGTCGCGCGGTCGTGACGCGGCGCTCAGCACGCCGGCGCGCTCGCTGAGCGCTCCGGTCGTGACGAGCTCCTCGGCCACGGCCGACACCGCCTCGGGCCGCAGCGCGACCATCCGCGCAAGCGCGCCGCGGCCCACCCCACGCTCCGCGCCCTCGACCGCACGCAGGACGTCGGCGCGTGCGCGCTCGAGGCCGGCCAGGCGTGAACCAGCGTCGTTCCGCGCGCCCGGCACGGGCGGCCTCGCCGGCGCGCACGAGGTCCTCGAGGAGCTCCTCCCCGGCCTCGGGCCCGACCCCCGACGGGGACGCCTCGAGCTCGATGCGCAGCGCCTCCAGCGGATCACCGTCGCGGCGGGCGCGCAGCGTCCGCACTTGCGACGCACCGGCGCCGTGCTTGCGCGGCGCCGGGTCGAGCACGATCCCTCCCGCGACCGTGTCCGGTGGAGCGACCCGGCGCAGCACGAAACGGTCTCCGGGAGCCGGCACGAGCGGCCGCTGGAGGCGCAGCTGTACGAGGCCCTCCTCGCCCGGGCCGAGCTCCCCGGCCTCGAGCGGCACGACGCGTGCCGCGGCGTCGCGGGTGCCGTGGTGCACATGCACGACCGACCCCGCGCGCAGCGCGCGGGCGCCGGGCAGGACCCGCGCGGTGGCGTCGATCAGATAGGTGGGCGTGAGCGTCGCGGCGGGGTCGACGACCACGTCGCCACGGTGCACCTCGGCGCGGTCCACGCCGGCCAGGTTGAGCGCGACGCGCTGGCCCGCCGACGCGGAGGCGACGAGCTGGTCGTGGACGTGCAGCGAGCGGATCCGCGAGCGCCTGCCGTGCGGCTCGATGCGCACGTCCGCGCCTTCCACGAGCTCCCCCGACCACAAGGTGCCGGTGACGACCGTGCCGATACCGCGCAGCGTGAACGACCGGTCGACGTGCAGGCGTGCAGGCGCGTCCCGCAGCGCGCGCGGCCGCAGCGCGCCGGCGGAGCGCTCCAGGGCGTCGAGCAGATCGCCGAGGCCGGTGCGCGCCACCGCGCTGACCGCCACGATCGGCGCATCCCGGTACGGGGTGCCGGCGAGCAGGTCGGCAACCTCCGCGGCCGCGAGCGCGCCGCCTTCGCGGTCCACGAGGTCCGCCTTCGTGAGCGCCACCACTCCCGACCCGACCTCGAGCAGCTCGAGAACGGCGAGATGCTCGCGCGTCTGCGGCATCACCCCGTCGTCGGCCGCCACCACGAGCAGGAACATGTCGACGCCCGTCGCGCCCGCGACCATCGCCCGCACGAACCGCTCGTGCCCGGGAACGTCCACCACGCCGAGCGCGCGGCCGGACGGGAGGTCGAGCCGGGTGAACCCGAGCTCGATCGAGATCCCGCGCGCGCGCTCCTGCGGGAGCCGGTCCGTGTTGACGCCGGTCAGCGCCTCGACCAGGGCGGTCTTGCCGTGGTCGATGTGACCGGCGGTCCCGAGCGTCAGCGGCGCGGGCTGCATCGTCAGCCGAGCGCCGCCAGCACCCCGCGCACCACGAAGTCGACCTCCACCTCGGCGATCGTGCGCGGGTCGAGCAGCACCGCCTCGTCGCGCACCCGCGCGACGATCGGCGGGTCGCCGGCGCGCAGCCGCGCGTGGAGCTCCGCCGCGCCCAGCGCGGGCGCCGTCACCGCGACCGCCGGGCCCTCGAGCTCGAGCATCGGGAGCGATCCTCCCCCCGCGCGCCCGGCCGACGGGACGATGCGCGCGGACCCCCGCCCCTCCGCGCCCGCGGCGATCCCGGCGTGGATCGCCTTGGCGCGCGCCTCGAGCTCGGCGCGCGGCGCGGCGAGCATCTCGAAGACCGGGATCTCACGGACAGCCCGATCCGGATCGAGGTGGAGGCGCAACGTCGCCTCGAGCGCGGCCAGCGAGAGCTTGTCGATCCGCATCGCGCGCGCCAGCGGGTGGTCGCGCATGCGCTCGACCGCCGCCTCCGTTCCCGCCACGATCCCGGCCTGCGGCCCGCCGAGCAGCTTGTCCGCCGAGAAGCACACGAGGTCCGCGCCCGCGGCGATGCTCTCGCGCACCGCCGGCTCCTGCGCGAGCACGTCGCCCAGCGCGTCGTCGCGGTGCGCGAGCACGCCCGACCCGATGTCGTCGATCAGCAGCACGTCACGGCCGCGCGCGAGCACCGCCAGATCGCTCAGCGCGGCCTCCTCGGTGAACCCGACCGTCTTGAAGTTCGATGCGTGCACCCGCATCAGCGCCGCCGTGCCGGGGCCGATCGCGCGCTCGTAGTCGCCGATCCTGGTGCGGTTCGTCGTGCCCACCTCGACGAGCCGCGCACCGGACGCCGCGAGGATGTCGGGGATGCGGAACGATCCGCCGATCTCGACGAGCTGGCCGCGCGAGATCACGACCTCGCGCCCGCTCGCGTGCGCCGCCAGCGCAAGGAAGACGGCGGCCGCGTTGTTGTTGACGGCGATCGCGGCGCGAGCGCCGGTGAGCTCCCGCACCAGTCGCTCGACGTGGGCCTGGCGGCTGCCGCGCTCCCCCGTCGCCATGTCGTATTCGAGGTTGGAGTAGCCACCCGCGACGCCGTCGATCGCCTCGAGCGCCTCGAAGGCGAGCGGCGCGCGCCCGAGGTTCGTATGGATCACCACGCCCGTGGCGTTGATGACCGGGCCGAGCGACAGGCGCCCCGAGCGCTGAAGCTCGGCGGTGGCTTGGATCGCGATCACGCGTTCCTCCGGAGCGGCGCCGCCCGCTCCGATCGCCTCGCGGCAGCGCTCGAGCTCGCGGCGCGCGGCCTCCACGGCGAGCGCGCGGGGATGGTGCGCCGCCGCCGAGCGCAGGGGCTCGGTCTGGAGCAGCCGCTCTACCGAGGGAAGCGCGCGCAGCTCATCGTGCATCGCTTCGTTCACGGCTCTCCGGGCGAGTCCCTTCGACCCAGCGCGCCTCGCCCTCCTCGACCTCCTTCTTCCAGATCGGCGCCTCGGCCTTGACGCGGTCGATGATCTCGCGCGCGCCGGCGAAGGCCTCGCCGCGGTGCGCGGCCGACGCGGCGACGGCGACGCTCGCCTCGCCGCGCGGGACCGCACCGACGCGGTGCTCGGCGGCCGCGGCCTCGAGCCCGTGCCGCGCGATCGCATCGCTGACGATCGCCGCGATCCGCTCCTCCGCCATCTCGCGATAGGCCTCGTACTCGAGGCGCTCGACGTCGCGCGTCGTCCCCTGGAAGGTCACGATCGCGCCGGCGGACGGTCTTCCCACGAGCCGCGACAGGCGCTCCACCGACAGCGGCTCGTCCGTGACGCGCGCGTGTACCGTCGACGTGGTCACTGAAGCTTCACCACCCGCGCGGTGGCCGTCGCCGTCGCGACCACGTTGCCCTCGTCGTTCGCGAGCGAGGCCTCGAGGAACCCGACCGACTTGCCCATGTGCACGACCCGCCCGTCGCACACGAGGCGGCCCGGGCTGACCGGCCGCAGGAAGCTGACCTTCAGCTCGAGTGTCGGGATCATGTGCCCGGGGCCGAGCATCGAGAGCGCGGCGGGGCCCATGGTCTCGTCGAGCATCGCGGTGATGAAGCCGCCCTGCACGACTCCCGCCGGGTTGAGGAACTGCTCCGTCGCCTGGAACTCGAATCGCACGTGGCCCGGCTCGGCGTGGAGCGGCCTGATGCCGAGCAGGTCCACGTAGTTGGGCGGGCGTGGCACGTGGTTGCCGACCAGTTCCATGAAGGAGGCGTAGCCCTCGCCGGTGGCGAAGTCGCCCCCGCTGACCGGCGGGATCAGGGCGAGCTCGTCGCCCTCGGCGAGCGTCGCGTCGGCGCGCGCGTACTCGCGGTTGACGGCCATCACGACCGGCATGCGCGCGACCAGGTCCGCGAGCCCGTGCTCGCGCGCGACCGCGTCGACGGCGTCCCCGACGGTCGCGCCGTCGGGTACCTCGACGGTCACCGACTCCCTCCCTGCCCGCTCGCGCAGCATCGCGAACAGGCGAACGTCTACGAACATGGCGTAGATGCTATGCGGTGACGCGCTACGGCCCGAACGAGTCGTAGCTCGGCGGCGCGGAGTCGACCGGCGCCTGGCTGCCCTTGCGCACGCCCGCGGTCGCGAAGCCGGTGCAGGTGCCGCCGCGGCCGTCGCTTGCCTCGAAGCGCGATCCGGTAGACACGGCCGTCGCCGTGGGGGTCGCGCTCCGCGCGCAGGCGCACGCGGTGCGGAATCGTCGTCGCGACCGCGTCGGGCGGGCCGGTGACCGGCTCGTCCTGCGTGACGCCCGTGATCTCGAGGTCGACCTGGTCGCCGTCGGGATCGGTGCCGCCGGAGATGGTGACCGTTATCAGCCGATGGTTCGGCGCGCCGAGCGAGGCGGGGGTGGCGCGCACCGTTGAGCAGTCGGGTGGGCGGTTGGGGATCGGCTGCCAGTCGATTCTGTTGTGGATCTCGAGGTCGGCGACCTTGTGCTCATCCGAGCCGTCAGCGTTCATGACCCAGAGCTTGAGGTTGCTGTCGGTGTCCTGCCTCAAGAAGGCGATCTTCTTCCCGTCGGGAGACCATTGCGGCCTGAAGTCGTCCGTCGCGTTGTTCGTGACCTGGACAACTTCCGACCCGTCGGGACGCATCGTGTAGATCTCGTAGCTGGAACCGATCACACTGCGCGCAAAGGCGATCCGGCCCCCGTCGGGCGACCAGTCGGGATCGTCGCTGTCCTGGGTGGACGGTCGGTGAGGCGCTCCTAATGACTCCCGTCCGCGGCCATCACGCCCAGGTCGAACGGTCGTGAACGCGTTGCCGGCGGTGTACGTAAGGCGCGTTCCGTCGGGCGACCAGTCCGGAACCAGGTCGAGACCCGGATCGTCCGTGGTGAGGGCCGTCTGCCCGCTGCCGTCGGGCTCCACCGTGATTATCGAAACGGTCCCGCCGGCGCGGGCGGCAAAGGCGATCTTGCCGTTCCGACCCGGCAAGGTGGCGTGGGCCGTAGCCGGAGCGGTCGCGAGAGCGGCGAGCAGAACAGCGAGCGCGCACTTCATGACCCGAACGAGTCGTAGCTCGGCGGCGCCGAGTCGATCGGCGCCTGGCTGCCCTTGCGCACGCCGGCGGTCGCGAAACCGGTGCATGTCCCGCCGCGCCCGTCGCGTCGCCTCGAAGGCGATCCGGTAGACGCGTCCGTCGCCGTGCGGGTCGCGCTCGGCGCGCAGGCGCACGCGGTGCGGGATCGTGGTCGCGACGGCGTCGGGCGGGCCGGCGACCGGCTCGTCCTGGGTGACGCCCGTGATCTCGAGGTCGACGGAGTCGCCGTCGGGGTCGGTGCCGCCGGAGATGCGTGACCGTGATCAGGCGATGGTTGGGGGCGCCGAGCGAGGCGGGGGTGGCGCGCACGGCGGAGCAGTCGGGCGGGCGGTTGGGGAGCGGCTGCCAGTCGATTCGTGTTGTGGATCTCGAGGTCGGCGACCTTGTGCTCATCGGAGCCGTCAGCGTTCATGACCCAGAGCTTCGAGGTTGCTGTCGGTGTCCTGCCTCAAGAACGCGATCTTCGTTCCGTCGGGAGACCATTGCGGCCTGAAGTCGTCCGTCGCGTTGTTGGTGACCTGGACGACTTCCGACCCGTCGGGACGCATCGTGTAGATCTCGTAGCTGGAACCGATCGCGCTCGCGCGCAAAGGCGATCCGGCTCCCGTCGGGCGACCAGTCGGGATCGTCTTCGATGACCTGCATGCGTGTTGGTGAGCCGCACCCAATCCTCGGTCCCGTCCGTCTTCACGGTCCAGAGGTCGGACCGGTTCGCGAACGTGTTGAAGCCGCTTCCGAACGCGATTCGCTCTCCGTCGGGCGACCAGGACCCCGACCCCTCGTCGCGCCGCTCTGAGTGTGGTTGCGCAGGCCGGTCCCGTCGCGGCCGATCGAAAGCAGGTCGGTGGGGCCACCAGCTATGCGCGCTGCGAACAGGATCCTGCGCCCGTCGGGTGACCAGTCCCGCGGGAAAGCCGTCGATGAGGGGCGCCGACGACACCAGCGCAAGCCACTCCCATCCGGAGTTCATGACCGACAATCCCACGCCGGCGTGCACGGCGAGCTGCGATCCGTCGGGAGACCAGGCCGGCGAGGAGTGGCTCCTGATGTTGAGTCCCTCGAACGTGATCTGAGTGAGGTCGCTGCCGTCCGGGTCCACGGTGAATACCTGTGGACACCGATCGAGCGCCGCCTCCGGGACCGGGCTGTCGAAGGCAAGCTTTCCGTTCGCGCCCGGCAAGGCCGCCTCGGCGGCCGCCGGGACCAGCAGCGCCGGCGATCAGCACGAGAGCAGGCTCCCCCTTGCCATGAGCGCACCCTAACCTCGGCACGGGCCTCCGCCAATACCCAACTATCCTTACGCGCATGGCCAAGGCCCCACCGAGACCCGGCGCCGTCGACTCCTCGCATCCCGGCATCGCCCCGGACGTCGGCCCCGACGACCCGCGGCGCTTCACGGACTCCGGGATCGAGATCAAGACGGTCTACGAGCCCGAGGACGTCGCCGACCTCGACCTCGAGGAGCGGCTCGGCGAGCCGGGCGAGTACCCCTTCACGCGCGGCGTCCATCCGGAGATGTACCGCTCGCGGCGCTGGACGATGCGCCAGTACGCCGGGTACGCGACGGCGCAGGAGACCAACATCCGCTACCGCTACCTGCTCGAGAAGGGCTCGACCGGCCTCTCGATGGCGTTCGACCTGCCGACCCAGCTCGGGCGCGACTCCGACGACCCGCTGTGCCTGGGCGAGGTCGGGCGCACCGGCGTCGCGATCGACTCGATCGACGACATGCGCACGGCGTTCGACCAGATCCCGCTGGACCAGGTCTCGACGTCGATGACGATCAACGCCCCCGCCGCGATCCTGCTCCTTCTATATGAGCTGGTCGGCGAGGAGCAGGGCGTGCCGTCCGAGCAGCTGCGCGGCACGGTCCAGAACGACATCCTCAAGGAGTACGCGGCGCGCGGGAACTTCATCTACCCGCCCGAGGGCGCGATGCGCCTCACGACCGACATCTTCGCCTACTGCCACAAGCACGTCCCGAAGTGGAACACGATCTCGATCTCCGGCTACCACATGCGCGAGAAGGGCTGCTCGGCGGTGCAGGAGGTCGCGTTCACGCTCTCCAACGCGATCGCCTACGTGCAGGCCGCGATCGACGCCGGCCTCGAGGTCGACGAGTTCGCCCCGCAGCTCGCGTTCTTCTTCAACGGGCACAACAACGTCTTCCAGGAGATCGCGAAGTTCCGTGCGGTGCGCCGCATGTGGGCGGAGATCATGCGCGACCGCTTCGGCGCGAAGAACGCGCGCTCGCAGATGATGCGCTTCCACACGCAGACCGGCGGCTCCACGCTGACCGCGCAGCAGCCCGAGAACAACATCGTGCGGGTCGCGCTGCAGGGCTTCGCCGCCGTGTGCGGCGGCACGCAGTCGCTGCACACCAACGGGTTCGACGAGGCACTGGGCCTGCCCACGGAGCGCTCCGCCAAGATCGCGCTGCGCACGCAGCAGGTGATCGCGCACGAGTCGGGCGCGGCCGACACGGTCGACCCGTTCGCCGGCTCCTACTACGTCGAGCGCCTCACCGCCGACATCGAGGACCAGGCCCGCGCGCTGATGCAGCGCGTCGAGGAGCTGGGCGGATCGGTCCACGCGATCGAGGCGGGCTTCCTCCAGAAGGAGATCGAGGAGGCCGCGTGGGCCTTCCACACGCGCATCAAGACCGGCCAGGACGTGCTCGTGGGCGTCAACGACTACGTCGAGGAGGACGGCCAGCTCGACGTCGAGATCCTGAAGATCGACCCCCGCACCGAGCAGGAGCAGGTCGACCGGCTCACCCGCTTCAAGAACCAACGCGACCAAGAGGCGGTCGCGCAGCGGCTACAGGATTTGCGCGAAGTGGCTCAGGGCGACGGCAATTTGCTCTACCCGATCAAGGACGCCCTCCGCGAGCGGGCCACGATCGGCGAGGTCTGCAACGTGATGCGCGAGGTCTTCGGCGAGTACAAGCCCCCCGTTTGATGCGCGCATGGCGCTGAAGCTCTATTCCATACCCGGGTCGCACCCAGCCGCGGCGGCGCGCGCGATGCTCGAGCACAAGGGCATCGCCTACCAGCGGGTCGACATGCCGCCGGTGGCGAGCCGGGTGCTGATGCGGGCGGCAGGCTTCTCGGGAAACCGGGTGCCGGCGCTCAAGTTCGACGACGGGCGCCGGGTCCAGGGCTCGCGCGACATCTCGCGTGAGCTCGACGCGCTGAAGCCCGATCCGCCGCTGTTCCCATCGGATCCCGATCGCCGGGCCGCCGTCGAGGAGGCCGAGCGCTGGGGCGACGAGGTGCTGCAGCAGATGCCGCGCACGATCAGCTGGTGGGCGCTGAAGCGGCACAAGTCCGACCAGGTGAGCTTCCTCGAGGGGGCCGGGCCGGGCGCGCGGTTCGGCATGCCCCCGCGGGTGGCGGCCGCAACCTCGGGCCCGATCCTGCGCGTCGCGATCCGGATGAACGACTCCACCGACGAGACCGTGCGCCGCACGCTCGCGGACCTCGGTCCGGCCCTCGACAGGGTCGACCGCCTGATGGAGGAGGGCGTGCTCGGGGGCGAGGATCCCGAACGCGGCCGACTTCCAGATCGGCGCGAGCATCGCCCTGCTCATGACCTTCGAGGACGTGCGGGCACGGATCGAGTCGCGTCCGGCCGCCGATCTCGCCCGGCGCCTGTATCCCTGGTACCCGGGCAACGTGCAGCCCTCCTTCCCGCCCGAGTGGCTCGAGCCGCTGCACCCGGCCGCTCCCGCTTAACAACTTTCGCGGCAGGAATTCGGGACCCGGCGGCAAACTCGCGGTTGATGGCACCGATCGAGGTCGAGCGCACCCTGGTGAAGTCACCGCCCGAGCTGTGGGAGGAGATCGGGACCGCGGACGCCCTCGGCCGCTGGCTCGGCGACGTGCGCGTGGAGTCGGCCGAGCCGCCCGGCCGGCTCGAGTGGGCGCGGTCGGACTCTGCCGGCGTGATCGAGCTCGAGGCCTCGGGCTGGGGCACGCGGGTCCGCGTCGTCGCGAAGGCGAAGGGCGTGCCCTGGGAGCGCGGCCACGCGAAACGCGACGTGGAGAGCGCGCTCGCGGAGCTGCTCGACGCCCTCGGCGCCAGCTCGCTGCAGGCCGGCTGAGCCCTAACCCGCCTTGCAGGGCGTGTTGGACGCGAGCCGCTGCGAGGAGCCGTCCCTGTAGGTGAAGATCGTCGCGGTCGTCCAGACGCCGCTCGGCGGACAGGTCGTGGGCGTCCGCAGGTAGGCCCGCCGCTTCCCTTTGTACCTGCGGTAGTGGCGCGGGATGTGCGCCTCGAACCTCGTCAGCGCCACCCCGCCGGGGATCTTGAGGTTGACCGCGACCGAGCCGCCCCGCACGTCGTCGCGGAAGTACGTGATCAACCGGCCGTCGTCGACGAGCCTGACGACCACGATGATCTGGCGGCGGCCGTTGAACAGGGTGGCGATGGTGTTGAAGGGATTGCCCGTCACGATCAGGCCCTGGCCCTTCACCGTCCCGATCCTGCTCGAGCGCGGGCACGCGCGCACCGAGAGGTTCGCGATGTCCTCGTCCGATGCCCGGCAGCGCGGCAGCGCGGACGTGTCGAACTTCGTGCCGGGGCTTCCCACGAACTCCATCTTCGTGACTCCCTTCGGCACGCCGTTGACCCCGCCCGGATCGCTCCACGCGGCGTTCACGTCGACGCCGGACGGCGAGCCGGGCGTCGCCGAGGAGAACGTCACCGCGACCGTGGAGGAGAACTGGGGGCTGGCGATCGCGGTGGCACTCGTCGCTGCCAGCAAGGCGCCGGCCACCAAGGCCGGCAGCCGCTTCACGGGATGAACACGCCCTGCGTCAGGAACGTCTGGGCGCCGTCGCCGGTGGTCGCGTCGCCGTCCGCGCCGCCGTCCAGCACACGCACATGCCCAAGCTCGAGCAGCATGCGCTTGGTGTCCTTCGCGACTCCCGGGTACAAGAACTCGAGATAAGTGAAGTTGTTGCACGTGGCACCCACGGCGGGGTCCGAGGTGGCCACGCAGCCGACCGGGGCGCTGATCTCGATGTCCTGCATGGTGGCCGGATCGGTTCCGCCGCCCGGCGCAATCGCGTTGAAGTGGTCGGTCAAACGCACGCCGATCCGCACTTCGAGCTGGCCGGCGTAATCGGCGCCGGGAGCGGCACACCCGCCGCTCGCCGCCACACAGCGCACGTCGGTGATCGACGTGGTCATGGGAGCGCCGGAATCGTCCGGCGGGCCGGGCGCGCCGACATGGACGCTCATGTAGAAGCTGCCGATCATGTTCGCGGGCGCTACGGGCGGGTTGCCGATGGTGAGGCGAGTGGTGACCTGCTGGGGCGACGAGCAGGACGGGAAAGCGAGCGGCGGGCCGTGCGTGCGGTCCGGCGCCGTGCAAGGCTGGTAGGCCGGAACCAACGAGGCGCGCAAAGGAGTTGCGCCCTTGGGGCGCGGGTGTGTCGCGGCCGCCTGGGATACGAAGAGCAGCGTCGCGATTGCGGCGAGGGCCATTCCCAACTTCGCGGCCACCCCTGTTCCCATGCCGGGTACGAGCTTACTCCCCGGTGGGTCGGAGTCAACGTGGGTTGTACGATTCCGGCCCCCGATGAGAGCAAAGGTCCCCGAGACATACGAGGAGAAGCTCGCGCAGCTCGAGGACCTGCGCTTCCAGGCATCCCATTCCGCGTCCGAGGACGCGGTCGCCAAGCAGCACTCGAAGGGAAAGATGACCGCGCGCGAGCGGGTCGAGAAGCTGCTCGACCCCGGCTCGTTCAAGGAGCTCGACACGTTCGTGCGGCACCGGACCTACGAGTTCGAGATGCACAAGAAGCGGCCCTGGGGCGACGCGGTCGTGACGGGTCACGGCACGATCGACGGGCGCACGGTCTGCGTGTTCAGCCAGGACTTCACGGTCTTCGGCGGCTCGCTCGGCGAGGTGATGGCGGAGAAGATGTGCAAGATCATGGATCTCGCGGCCAAGATCGGCTGCCCCGTGATCGGCATCAACGACTCCGGCGGCGCGCGCATCCAGGAGGGCGTCGTGTCGCTCGGCGCCTACGGCGACGTGTTCGTGCGCAACGTGGACTGCTCGGGCGTGATCCCCCAGATCAGCGTGATCATGGGGCCGTGCGCCGGCGGCGCCGTCTACTCCCCGGCCATGACCGACTTCATCTTCATGGTCAAGGAGACCTCGCACATGTTCATCACCGGCCCCGACGTGATCAAGACCGTGACCGGCGAGGAGCCGACGTTCGAGGAGCTCGGCGGCGCGATGACGCACAACTCCAAGTCGGGCGTCGCGCACTTCGCCGCGGAGAACGAGGAGGAGTGCCTCGAGGACGTGCGCTACCTGATGAGCTTCCTGCCGCTCAACAACCTCGAGAAGCCGCCGCACTACGCGCCCTCCGACCCGCCGGACCGGATGGACCTCGAGCTCGACACGATCGTGCCGGCGGACCCGCAGAAGCCGTATGACATGCGCAACGTGATTGCGCGCATCGTCGACGACGGCGACTTCTTCGAGGTGCACCAGCACTGGGCGCAGAACATCGTGATCGGCTTCTCGCGCCTGAACGGGCATCCGATCGGCGTGGTCGGCAACCAGCCGCAGTCGATGGCGGGCGTGCTCGACATCGACTCCTCCGAGAAGGCCGCCCGGTTCGTGCGCTTCTGCGACGCGTTCAACGTCCCGCTGCTGACGTTCTGCGACGTGCCCGGCTTCCTGCCCGGCACCAACCAGGAGTGGGGCGGCATCATCCGCCACGGCGCGAAGCTGCTGTACGCGTTCACGGAGGCGACGGTGCCGAAGCTGACGGTCGTCACGCGCAAGGCCTACGGCGGCGCGTACGACGTCATGAACTCCAAGCACATGCGCGCCGACTTCAACTTCGCGTGGCCCACCGCCGAGGTCGCCGTGATGGGGCCGGAGGGCGCCGTCAACATCATCTTCCGCCGCGACCTCGACAAGTCACCGACGCCCGACGAGCGCCGCGCGAAGCTGATCTCCGACTACAAGGCGCGCTTCGCGAACCCGTACACCGCGGCCGAGCGCGGCTACATCGACGACGTGCTGATCCCGCACGAGACCCGGCCGCGCCTGATCAACGCGCTCGAGACGCTCCAGACCAAGCGGATCGAGCGGCCGAAGCGAAAGCACGGCAACATCCCCCTGTAGAGAGAGGGCCGTCATTTCCTTAGGCGGAAATGACGGGAGCTCCGGGGGTTCGGCCGCGTCGACAGGCCGGCGAGACATAATGGTCTCGTGGCCAAGTCGCCCCCCAAGCCGGCCAAGCGCCAGCGCCTGCGCCCGGAGGTCCGCCGCGAGCGCCTGGTGGAGGCCGCCACGCAGGTCTTCGCCGAGCGTGGCTACGAGGGCGCGCGCGTCGAGCAGATCGCCGAGGCTGCGGACGTCTCGCCCGGTCTTCTGTACCGGCACTTCGAGGGCAAGCAGGAGCTCTACACGGAGATCCTGAACCACGCGAACCGCGAGCTGCTCGCGCATCTCACGCAGGCGGCCGCCCCCGACCAGGCGACCGACGAGCGGGTGCGCCGCGGCCTCGACGCCTTCTTCACCTTCGTCGAGAACCACCGCGAGCTGTGGCAGATGCTCATGAAGGACGTGCTCGAGCCGGAGATCGCCGAGATCCAGGCCGGGGTGATGGACCGCTCGGTGAAGATCATCGCCGCGCTCGCGGCGCAGGACTACGACCGCGGCGAGGGCGAGCTTCCCCACGGGGTCGAGCTCGAAGGCGTGGCCGTCGCGATGGTCGGTGCGGCGATCTCGCTCTCGACGTGGTGGAACGACCATCCCGACCTGCCCCGCGCGATGATCGTCGCCCTCGCGATGGAGGTCCTGTGGGTGGGGCTCGAGCGGGCGCGCGCCGGTGAGCGCTACGACGGCAGCGGGTAGGACCAGGCCGACCTCACGTTCCGCGCGGCCGCAGCGTTCAACGACTGTGGCTCCGCCTCCATTCCAGGCGTTCCTGGACGAGCATCGCGAGCACGTCTACCGGTTCCTCGTGGCCTGCGTGGGCCGGCAGGACGCCGACGACTGCTTCCAGGAGACGTTCATCTCGGCGATGCGCGCGTATCCGCGTCTGCGCAACGGGTCGAACCTGCGCTCCTGGGTGCTCACGATCGCGCATCGCAAGGCGATGGACAACCACCGCGCCCGCAGCCGCCGGCCGGTCCCGATGGACGCCCTGCCCGAGCAGGCGAGCATCGACGGCGCCGCGCACGACGAGGAGCTGTGGGCTGAAGTGCGCAAGCTCCCGGCAAAGCAGCGTGCCGCTGTGGTGCTGCGCTTTGCGAGCGACCTCCCGCACGACCAGATCGGGCGGATCATCGGATGCTCCGACGAGGCCGCGCGCAGGAACGTCCACGAGGGACTGAACAAGCTGAGGTCGACATGGGATCGCTGAGCAGGCTGGAGCAAGCGCTGTCGAAGGCCGGGCGCGCCGACGTCGCAGCGCCGGCGGAGGCGGCCGCGGAGCAGCTCGCGGCGCGGGCCGCCGACCAGGGCCTGCTCGACGTGGCCTACACGACGCTCGAGACCCCGGTCGGCAAGGTGCTGGTCGCGGCCACGCGCCGCGGCCTCGTGCGGATCTCGTTCGGAGACGACTACGACCCCGACGCGGTGCTCGCCGAGCTGAGCCGGCGCGTGTCGCCCCGCGTCGTCGAGGCGCCCGGCTACTTCGACGCGGTGCGGCACGAGCTCGAGGAGTACTTCGAGGGGCGCCGGACGAGGTTCGGCCTGCCGCTCGACTGGCAGCTCACGGGCGGGTTCGGGAGGCGCGTGCTGCGCCGCACGGCGCAGATCCCCTACGGCGTGGTGTCGACCTACCGCGAGGTCGCCGGCGCGGCGGGGAGCCCGCGTGGCGCACGCGCGGCGGGCAACGCGCTCGGCTCCAACCCGATCCCGATCGTGGTGCCGTGCCACCGGGTGCTGCACTCCGGGGGCGGGCTCGGCGGCTACGGCGGCGGACTCGAGAACAAGGTCTTCCTCCTCAAGCTCGAGGGCGCGATCGGCGACGACGAGCCGGACCCGCCTAGAGCGTCAGAGTTTGGGCCCGCACCGCGCCCGCCCGTAGCGCCTCGAGCGCGCCCAGCGCGATCGCGAGGTCCTGGATCGCGAGGCCCGTCGAGTCGAAGAGGGTGACCTCGTCGTCGGAGCCGCGCCCCTGGGCGAGCCCCGCGCACACCTCCCCCAGCTCGGTCACGTCCTCGCGGTGCACGATGCCCGCTGCGACGGCCCCGGTCAGCTCGCCGCCGTGGCTCGCCTGCTCCCACTCGTCGCAGAACAACCGGCCCTCGGACAGGACCCGCTCGACCGCCTGAACCGAGGCCTCGGCCTTGCCGGGACCGTCGGCGCCGAGCAGGTTCAGGTGCTGCCCGGCGCGCAGCGCGTCCGCGGGCACGAGGGTCTCGCCGCCTGGGGTCACGGTGCAGACGACCTCGCAGGCGAGCGCCTCCCGCAGGTCGCCGACCTCCCAGCCGAGCTCCGCGGCGACGCGGCCGGCGGCATCCGGGTCCGGGTCGAAGCAGATGCCCGGGCCGTACTCGGCGTCCGCCAGGCAGCGCCCGACCCACAGGCCGTGGAGGCCGCATCCGACGAGGCCGATCGTGTCCGCGTCCTCGCGCGCGAGCTCCTGCGTGGCGACGGCCGCGGCCGCACCGGTTCGCAGCGCGGTGACCGCCCGCGCGTCGAGCATCGCGAGCGGCTCCCCGTTGCCGGCGTCCGAGACGAGCACGATCCCCGTGACCGTCGGCAAGCCGCGGCGCGGGTTGCCCGGGAAGGAGGTGATCCACTTGAGGATCGCGAGGCCTTCACCGCGCACCGGCATCGCCCGGAAGTCGCCGTTCGGCGGGCTGGGCAGATACACCTTGGGCGGCATCTGCCACTCGCCGCGCGCGAAGCTGACGAACCCGTCGCGGACACGCTCGATCGCCTCCTGCGGCGAGACCGCCGCCAACACGCCGTCGTGATCGAGTACGGGTATCGTGGCCACGCGAACAGCATGACTGGCAACGGCAAAAGGCGCCCCCCGCGGCCGGCGATCGAGCTGATCGCCCCCGCCGCGAGTCCCCGGCAGGCCGCGGCGATCGCAGCTGCGCTCGAGCGGTTCCTGCACGACACGGCTCCGGTGATCGAGCCGCACGACGATGACGGTAGCCCGTGGGCGCGCGCCGCGATCGCCGAGGGCGTCGGGCTGGAGGCGCCGACGCCGTGGGGCGACGCCGAGCCCTGGGGTAGCTAGACGCCCGAAAGCGGATACAACTTCGCGATCACCCCCGAATACGGAGGAGGAGGAGCATGGCGGCAGTCAAGATCATCGAGCTGATCGGCACCTCGAGCAAGAGCTCGGACGACGCGGTGCAGCAGGCGCTCGCCGAGGCGCGCAGCTCGCTTCGCAACATCAAGGCCGTGGACCTCGTGTCCACCGGCCTGCGCGGCGACAACCTCGACGAGTGGCGCGCGCACGTGCGGGTCGCCTTCCTGGTGGAGCGCGTCTCCGAGTAACCGCTGCCCGTCTTTCAGCGAACCCGTCCGGCGGCCTGCCGACGGACGGTGCATTATTGAGAGGCCCGCGCTCCGGCGGGCCTCTCTTCTTGGCGCGCTCGAGGTCCTCTGCGGAGTGCCCGAAACATCCCCGGAATCCAAATAGGCCTAATTCCAGTCGGGATTGTGTTATTTTGTCGACTCCGGAGGGAATGCTCCGCCCGACCCCGAAAGGATCTGCGATGCCCACAGCAACGAAGAACTGGACAGCCGAGGAGCTGGAACAGGTCGCCGCCGAGCTCGAGCCCCAAGGACCGGAGGCAACCCTGCGGTGGATGGTGGACCAGTTCCACCCCAGCCTCTACGTGGCGTGCTCTTTCCAGCAGGAGGAGTCGGTCCTCCTCGACATGCTGCACCGGATCGAGCCCGAGATCCGGGTCTTCTACCTCGACACCGACGTCCTGTTCGACGAGACCTACGAGACCCGTGACCGCTTCGTCGAGCGCTACGGCTTCAATTTCGAGCGCTACCACAACATCTCCCTCGAGGAGCAGGCGAAGCTGCACGGCGACGAATTGTGGGCGCGGGAGCCCAACCAGTGCTGCGCGATCCGGAAGGTCGAGCCGCTCAAGCGGGCGCTCGGCTCCGTCGACGCCTGGATCACCGGCATTCGCCGCGACCAGGCCCCCACGCGGGCCAACTCGCGCAAGGTCGAGGTCGACGACAAGTTCGGCCTGATCAAGGCGAACCCGCTCGCCGACTGGTCGCTCAAGGACGTGTGGGCGTACATCCACGAGCACGATGTGCCCTACAACCCGCTGCACGACCAGAACTACCCCTCGATCGGCTGCACGCACTGCACCCGCCAGGTGATGCCCGGAGAGGACCCGCGCGCGGGTCGCTGGGCCGGCCAGGACAAGGTGGAGTGCGGACTGCACCCTTCAGAGTCGAAGTAGCCCCGGCGTCGCCGGCATGATCGAGCCCCACGGAGGCGAGCTGGTGGACCTGCTCGCGCGCGCCGAGAAGCGCGACGAGCTGCTCAAGGAGGCAGGTTCGCTCGACTCCGTCTCGCTCACGCCGAGGCAGGCCGCCGATCTCGAGTTGCTGGCGGTCGGCGGCTTCAGCCCGCTGCGGGGCTTCCAGGGCTCCGAGGACTGGCGGCGCGTCGTGGACGAGATGCGGCTCGCGAACGGGCTGCCCTGGAGCATCCCGGTCACGCTCGCGACCGATGGGGAGGCGTCCGAAGGCGACCGCCTCGCGCTGCACGGCGCGGGTGGCGTCCTGCTCGGCGTGATCGACGTGGAGGAGGTGTTCGAGCGGGATCTCGAGCGCGAGGCGCGACACGTCTACCGCACCGACGACCGGGAGCACCCCGGGGTCGCAGCCGTCTACGCGGAGGGCACGCGCTGCATCGCCGGGCCGGTGCGCGCGATCGACCTTCCGGAGCACCCCGCGGCTTTCAAGCCCTACATCCTGCCGCCGGCGGCATCCAGGGCGGCGTTCAGCGAGCGCGGCTGGAAGACCGTGGTCGGCTTCCAGACCCGCAACCCGATCCACCGCGCGCACGAGTACATCACCAAGGCTGCGCTCGAGTCCGTCGACGGACTGTTCATCCACCCGCTGGTCGGGGAGACCAAGTCCGACGACATCCCCGCCGACGTGCGGATGCGCTGCTACGAGGCCCTGATCGACCACTACTACGTGCCCGATCACGTGATGTTGGCGGTGAACCCGGCCGCGATGCGCTACGCCGGGCCGCGCGAGGCCATCTTCCACGCCCTGATCCGGAAGAACTACGGCTGCACCCACTTCATCGTCGGGCGCGACCACGCCGGGGTCGGGAGCTACTACGGGACCTACGACGCGCAGGAGATCTTCTCCGAGTTCGACCCCCAGGAGCTGGGGATCGAGCCGATGATGTTCGAGCACTCGTTCTACTGCAAGCTGACCAAGGGCATGGCGACCAGCAAGACGAGCCCCGCGGGTCCCGACGACCGGGTCTTCCTCTCGGGGACGAAGGTCCGCGAGATGCTCGCGGCCGGTGAGCGCCCTCCAGAAGAGTTCACAAGACCAGAAGTTGCCGACATACTTATCAGTGCGATGCGGGAGAGCGCCGAGGGGCAGAGCGTGTCGGCCTGAGCGCCGGCATCCGGGGGAAACACACACATGGATCCGCTCCTGATCCCGTTCGGGTTCGGCGTTGGCTTCCTGGTCGGGATGACCGGCATGGGAGGCGGGTCGCTGATGACGCCACTCCTGATCCTCGTGTTCGGCACGTCACCCGTGACGGCCGTGGGCTCCGACATCACCTACGCCGCGGTCACGAAGAGCGTCGGCGGATGGCGCCACCTGCGCCTGAAGACGGTCAACCTGGAGCTTTCGGCCTGGCTCGCGCTGGGCAGCGTCCCGGCCGCGATCGCCGGGGTCTGGGTGATCGAGTGGCTGCACGAGCGCTATGGGAGCCAGCTCGACGACATCGTCCTGACGATGCTCGCGATCGCGCTGATCGTGGTGGGCGTGATCGTGCTCGGCCGCGCCCTGTTCGCCGTGGCCGCGCACGCCCGCGAGCGCGAGCACTTCACGCTGACGCGCGCCCACAAGGTCGCCGCCGTCGCGATCGGCGCCTCGACCGGCTTCGTGATCGGCCTCACGTCGGCGGGGTCGGGAACCCTGATCGCGGTCTTCCTGATCGCGTACTACCGGCTGGTGCCCCGGCAGGTCGTCGGCACCGACGTCTTCCATGCGGCGGTCCTGCTCACCGCCGCGGCGATCGCCCACATCGTGGCCGGCAACGTGAACTTCGGGCTCGTGGGGGCGATCCTGATCGGGTCGATCCCGGGAGTCTGGCTCGGAAGCCATCTGATCGTGAGGCTGCCGAGCGGGTTGCTGCGCACGGCGCTCGGCGTCGTGATGATCGCCGCCTCGCTCGCGCTGTTCGACAAGGCGGGGCTCGACGTGCCGCTCGCCGCGATGCTCGCGATCCCGGCCGCCTTCGCCGCGGCGATGGTGGTGCGGAGCGTCACCCGGCGCGGCCGCGCGGTCCGCGCCACCCCCTGACACCGCCGCGGGTGTTGCTCGCACCGGCGGTGCCACGTCGCGCGGTGTTGCTCGGCGGTGTTGCCCGCCGTCAGCGGTGTTGCCGGCGGTGTTGCCGCGTGTTGCCGGCGTCAGCCGAGGACTTCGGCGAGGCGCTCGAGCGTCTTCGGGCTCGGCGAGTGGTCGCCGCCCTCGATGCGCGAGACGACCGTGTGGCTGATGCCGGCCCGCTTTGCCAGCTCGCGCTGTGACAGGCCGAGCGCCTCGCGGCGCGAGGACACCAGCCTGGCGATGCCCGGGGCGAGCGTCGCGGCGGACTCGGGGGCCGTTTCGGCACCGTTCTGAAGCGTTGCGGTGGGCGCCTCCGCCGGCTCGTTCTTGGCGGTGCGCACCTTGCCGCTCCCGTTGAGGGCGGGCTCGGGCACGACCGGCGGCGCGGCCGCGGCCGGCGTGCGCCGCAGCGAGTAGTCGCCGAGCAGCGCGCGCTGTAGGACGGCCCCCGCCAGGTAGGCGACGAGACCCACCAGGAGGAGCCGCACCAGGAGCGTCCCGCTCTTGCCGAGGAGGCGCTCCGCGAACGACGACGAGTCCTCGGTCGTGGTCGTCGTCGTGCGGCTCACGCGCGGCCTCGAGGCCTGCGACTTGCCGTCGGCGGGCTCGCGCGTGCGCAGCTTCTGCGTCGTCGTCCCGACCACGAACGGGTCGCTGCGGTAGACGTCGTCCCAGTGGTCGATCGCCGGCTTGACGACGATCAGCCCGCCGAACGCCATCACGGCGATCGCAAGTGCGGCGGCGCTCCAATCGGCGATCCCTCTTCTCATCGCGACGAACAATTCCAGGGAGAAAGCAAAGTCGGAAGCGAATCGCGCGCCCCTGCACAGCCGATTGCGCGTGCAATTCGAGTTGCAGTTCCGACTTGTGGGTTGCGCTTCCCGGAATCGCGTGGATAGCTTCCGCAGCAGAGGGGATCTGGGTCCCTCAACACGGACGTTCCTCGCCAAGGAAATGCAGGAAAGGTGAAGGCCTCACGTGTCGACTTTGTTTCACGGCCCAGGCCCCGTAGCGCACACCGGAGCATGCCGGCTCCCCTGAACTTGATTCGCGCAGCGTTCGTCGCGGCGGTCTGCGTCGCGATGCTCGCGACGTGCGCGCCTGCGGCGGTCGCGCAGGTGGCGCCGCCCGCCGACGGCAACGTGATCGTCGCGCCGGACCCCACGCCCACCCCTGAGCCTCCCGCGCCGGACCCCGCGCCCGCACCGGAACCGCCGGTCAACCCCGCGCCGCCGGAGCCGCCCGCGGACCCGGTCCCGCCGGAGCCGCCCGCCGACTCCGTTCCGGCGGACCCGCCCGCGGACAACGCGCCGCCGGCCGAGCGTCGCACCGACAGCGGCACGCCGCAGCGGGTCGACGCTCCGCGCAACGACCCGGCGACCGCTCCGCAGTCCTCGGTCCCGGCCGGCTCGAGCGACCAGTTTGCGGCGCCGGCGCAGCTGCCCGCCGGGGGCGCCGGCGAGGACTGGGCATGGACCGACCAGGGTGACGCCTTCATCGTCGGGACCGGCGGCTCGAGCAGCAGCGGGACGCACGGCGCGCTCGCGCTCTTCACCGGCGCGGGCTCGATCGCGACGGCCGCGCGCGTGCCCGCGCTCGGGTCGCGCGAGCGCGCCGCCCATGACGCCGCACAGGCCTACGCCAACGGGTCCGCAGTGACCCTGTCGGACGCCGGCAGCGGCCTGTTCGCCGGCCTCTTCGGCGGGGGCACCGGCGGTGGTGCCGGCGGCGTGTTGCTCTTGACGGTGTTCGGCATCCTGGCGGTGTTCCGCCTGGTGCGACCCGACTGGAACGAAGCTTTCCGCACATCGACGGCCACGTGGAGGCCGTCGGCATACGTGCCTCCGATCGAGCATCCCGGCTAGCCGCCCCGGCTGGCAGATAGGGCCACGCCGGGGGTCTTTGGCCCGGCGATCAATTCGATCAGGAGGAATCACAGTGAAGAGCAAGCTGGCTCTCGCCGTGAGCATCCTCGCTCTGACCATCGGTGGTGCTCCGGCCGTTTCATTCGGCCAGGACGCCGGCGCCGGGGACGACGTCACGCAGACGCAGTCCGGCACCGACTCCAACAGCACCGGTCAGACCGCGACGGACACGGCGACCACAGATCAGAACAACACCGCAGGGGCCGAGGGCTCCGGCTCGGGCGACCGCTCCAACAACGGAGCGCTCGAGCAGGGCAACGAGGCCGACACGACTGCCGAGGGCGAGAACGAGAACGCCACCGAGCAGGGCAGCGAGCAGGAGCAGGCCGCGGGCGGCGCCGACCACGAGGGCGCAGGATCCGGGGACGTCGTCGACCAGACCCAGTCCGGCGACAACAGCAACAGCACCAGCCAATCCGCCACGGGAACGGCTACCACGGTGCAGAACAACGACAACTCGGGCACCGGCTCCTCCGAGGGCGGCGACCGCTCCAACAACGGAGAGGTCGAGCAGTCCAACGAGGCCGAGACCGAGGCGTCTGCCGAGAACGGCAACGAGACCGAGCAGGGCAACGAGCAGTCCCAGGCCGCTGGCGGCGGGGACTACGAGGGCGCCGGCTCGGGCGACGACGTAACCCAGACCCAGTCTGGCGACAACAGCAACAGCACCGAGCAGTCCGCCACGGGGACTGCCACCACGGTCCAGAACAACTCGAACGGCGGAGGCTCGGGCAGCTCCGGCGACCGTTCGGACAACGGGGACGTGGAGCAGGGCAACGAGGCCGACACCTCGGCTGACGCCGAGAACGGCAACGAGACCGAGCAGTCCAACGAGCAGGAGCAGTCCGCGGGCGGCGGCGACTACGAGGGCGCCGGCTCCGGGGACGACGTGACCCAGACCCAGTCCGGCTCCAACTCCAACGGCACCAGCCAGTCGGCCACGGGCACCGGCACCACGACGCAGAACAACTCGAACGGCGGCGAGGGCTCCGGCTCCTCCGGCGACCGCTCGAACAACGGCGACGTGGAGCAGGGCAACGAGGCTGACACCGAGGGCTCTGCCGAGAACGAGAACGGCACCGAGCAGTCGAACGACCAGTCGCAGACGGCTGGCGGCGGCGACAGCGAGGGTGCGGGCGCGGGCGACGACGTCACCCAGACCCAGTCGGGCTCGAACTCGAACGAGACCAGCCAGTCGGCCACGGGCACCGGCACCACGACGCAGAACAACTCGAACGGCGGCGAGGGCTCCGGCTCCTCCGGCGACCGCTCGAACAACGGCGACGTGGAGCAGGGCAACGAGGCTGACACCGAGGGCTCTGCCGAGAACGGCAACGAGACCGAGCAGTCCAACGAGCAGGAGCAGTCGGCCGGTGGCGGAAGCCACGAGGGCGACGGCTCCGGGGACGTCGTTGACCAGACTCAGTCCGCCGACAACAGCAACGGCACCAGCCAGTCGGCCACCGGTACGGCCACCACGACGCAGTCGAACTCGAACGGCGGAGGCTCGGGCAGCTCCGGCGACCGCTCGAACAACGGCGACGTGGAGCAGGGCAACGAGGCCGACACCTCGGCCGAGGCCGAGAACGAGAACGGCACCGAGCAGTCGAACGACCAGTCGCAGACGGCTGGCGGCGGCGACAGCGAGGGTGCGGGCGCGGGCGACGACGTCTCCCAGACCCAGTCCGGCTCGAACTCGAACAGCACCGGCCAGTCGGCCACCGGCACGGCCACCACGACGCAGTCGAACGACTACGTCCCGGCCGGCACGACGATCGAGTGCGAGCGTTGCTTCAACGGCGACGTGGAGCAGGGCAACGAGGCCGACACCTCGGCTGACGCCGAGAACGGCAACGAGACCGAGCAGGGCAACGACCAGTCCCAGTCAGCGGGCGGCGGCGACCACGAAGGCGCCGGCTCCGGGGACGACGTGAGCCAGACCCAGAGCGGGTCGAACTCCAACAGCACCGACCAGAGCGCTACCTCCACGGCCACCACGACGCAGAGCAACAGCTACGTCGGGCCCGGGGTGACGATCGTCTGCCGCCGGTGCTTCAACGGCGACGTCAGCCAGAACAACACGGCGTCGACCACCGCGAAGTCCAACAACAAGAACAGCACCAAGCAGTCCAACGACCAGGACCAGTCGGCCGGCCAGGCACAGGAGGAAGAGGGCGAGGAGCCCGCGCCTGTGACGCCCCCGGTCACGACGACGGTCGTCGTGGTCCACCACTACGTGGCCTCGCCGGCGCCTGCCGCGAAGTCCACGGTCACGAAGGCCAAGAGCAAGAAGTGCAAGTGCGCCAAGAAGAGCAAGAAGAGCAAGAAGGCCAAGAAGCGGTCCGGCAAGGTCAAGGGCCAGGTCAAGTGCGTTCGGCGGTCCTGCTAGCGCGCACGCCGATGACAAGCGATGGAAGAAATCGAGAAGGAGTGATGTCTATCGGCTAAGGGACGAAACTCCGGGCCGGGCAAAGGCAGGGAAAAAGCTCGCGCCGGCCCGGAGACCGAATGAGTGAGGCGCCTCAACCCAGAGAGCGCGCCTCGAAGGCTTCGATGCCCGCCCCACCCGGGGCGGGCATCGGCCTGCCGCGGCCCCGAGCGATCCGGGGGCCGCCGATATAGTCCGGCGCCGATGTTCTCCAAGGTGCTGGTGGCAAACCGGGGCGAGATCGCCGTGCGCGTGATCCGCGCCCTCAAAGAGATGGGCATCGCGTCGGTCGCCGTCTACTCCGAGGTCGACCGCGAGGCGCCCCACGTCCGGATCGCGGACGAGGCCTTCCTGCTCGGTCCCGGCCCCGCGACCGAGAGCTACCTGAAGGTCGACAAGCTGCTCGAGGTCGCGGCGCAGGCGGGCGCCGAGGCGATCCACCCGGGCTACGGCTTCCTCGCGGAGAACGCCGCCTTCGCCCATGCCTGCAAGAAGGCGAAGGTCGTCTTCATCGGCCCGCCGCCCGAGGCGATCGAGGCGATGGGGTCCAAGACGAAGGCGCGCGAGCTGATGCAGGCCGCCGGCGTCCCGATCGTGCCCGGCACCACGGACCCGGTCGAGTCGCTCGACGGACGCCCGGAAGGTCGCCGCCGAGATCGGCTACCCGGTCGCGGTCAAGGCGGCCGGCGGCGGCGGCGGCAAGGGCTTTCGCGTCGCGATGACCGAGGACGAGCTGGAAAAGGCGCATGGAGGGCGCGGCGCGCGAGGGCGAGAAGTTCTTCTCGGACCCGACGGTGTACCTGGAGCGCTACCTGCCCGACCCGCGCCACGTCGAGGTCCAGGTGCTCGCGGACTCCAAGGGCAGCGTCGTGCACCTGGGCGAGCGCGACTGCTCGGTCCAGCGCCGCCACCAGAAGCTGATCGAGGAGACGCCGGCGCCCGGCGTCGACGACGCGTTCCGCGAGCGCATCGGCAAGATCGCGACCGACGCGGCCGCCGCGATCGGCTACCGCTCGGCCGGCACGATCGAGGGTCTGCTGGCCCACGACGCCGAGGGACAGCTCGAGTACTTCTTCCTCGAGATGAACACCCGCGTCCAGGTCGAGCACACGGTCACGGAGATGGCCACCGGCATCGACATCGTGCGGGAGCAGATCCGGATCGCCGCCGGCGAGCCGCTCTCGTTCACGCAGGAGGACGTGCAGCTGCGCGGATCGGCGATCGAGTGCCGCATCAACGCCGAGGCCGCACACAAGAAGTTCGCGCCGGCACCGGGGCGCATCACGACCTACAAGGAGCCCGCCGGGCCGGGCGTGCGCGTCGACTCGGGCGTCGAGCCGGGCGCCGAGATCTCGCCGATGTACGACCCGATGGTCGCGAAGCTGATCGTGTGGGACGCCGACCGCGAGGCGGCGACCGCGCGCATGCTGCGCGCGCTCGACGAGTACGAGGTGGGCGGCCTGACCACGCTGATCCCCTTCCACAAGGCGCTGCTCTCCTCCCAGCAGTGGCAGAACGCCGAGACCTGCCGCGACCTCGTCGAGGACCCGAAGTGGCTGAAGTCGCTCGCGCCCGCGGAGCCCGCCGCGGCCGGCGCCGGCGAGGAGGAAGAGGAGAAGGTCGAGCGCGACTACACGGTCGAGGTCGACAGCCGCCGCTTCACCGTCAAGGTGATCGGCCCTCCGCCCGCCGGCGGGGTGGTCGCCGCGGGGACGAACTCGACGGGCGCGCGCCAGGCGCCCCGGCGCGATCGTGCGGGCGCAGGCGCGGCCGGCGCCGGCGGCGCGCTCGTGTCACCGCTTCAGGGCACGGTGCTGCGGGTCAACGTCGAGAAGGGGCAGGAGGTCGAGGCCGGCGCCGTCGTGTGCGTGATCGAGGCGATGAAGATGGAGAACGAGATCACGGCGACCGCGGCCGGGAAGGTGACCGAGCTGCACGTGAAGGAAGGCGCGTCGGTGGGGAGCGGCGACCCGATCGCGGTTATCGAGTGAACACCGGAATTTCCTGTAGCCGGAAATTCCGGGAGCTCCGTAGTTCCTTAGCCGGACGAGCTCCGGGGGCCTAGGCTAGGCCGCGCCGAGCAGCTTCACGGCCGAGCGCAGGTCCTTCACGATCTCGGTCGGCTTGCCCTTCACGCCCTGCGGCCAGCCCTCCTTCTTGCGGTCGACCCAGATCACGGGGACCTTGGCCTTCACGCAGGGCATCACGTCGGTCTCGAGGCCGGTCGCGATGTGGACCCACTTCGTCCTGGCGCCGATGCGGCGCTTGGCCTCCTTGAAGTGGGCCGGGTCCGGCTTGTAGGAGCGCACCTGCTGCGCGGTCACGACGAGGTCGAAGTCGGTGCGCAGGTGACGCCGCGTGGCGCCGAGCAGCTTGTCGTCGATGTTCGAGATCAGGCCGATCCCGGTGACGCCCGCGGCGCCCGCGTCGTAGAACTTCTTGCGAAGGCGGTCGAGCAGCGCGTTGGTGTCGCGGAACGGCGCCCACGAGGGCACGCTGTTCGGCAGGAAGCTCGAGCGCACGGGCTCGAGCTCCCACCCCAGCTCCTCCGCCACCGCGATCGCGGTGCGGCGCAGGACCTCGGCGTAGAGCTCGTACGAGCCGGACATGATCTCGCGCTGCTTCTCGAGGAACAGCGGGATCAGCCGGTCCTTGTCGATCGTGAAGCCGTCCCTCTCGGCCTCCTTCTGAAAGGCCGTGTGGATCCCGTTCTCCCAGTCGATCAGGGTTCCATAGACCTCGAGGCTGACGAAGTCGACTTTCTTTGGTAGCGGCATCAGGGTCCTTGTTGATAGCGTCCCGCGCCGGTCGGCGGGCGGCCGGAACGATACATGGACCTCCTCGAGTACCAAGGCAAGCAGCTGTTCGCCCGGCGCGGCGTCCCCGTGCCCGAGGGTCGTCTCGCGACGTCCCCGGCCGAGGCGCGGAAGGCTGCCGAGGAGCTGGGCTTCCCCGTGGTCGTCAAGGCGCAGGTCCAGATCGGGGGCCGCGGCAAGGCCGGCGGGATCAAGCTCGCCAACGACGCGGCCGAGGCCGAGACACATGCCGGGGCGATCCTCGGGATGGACATCCGGGGCCTCACGGTCCACGAGGTCTGGGTCGAGCGGGCCTCCGACATCGCGGCCGAGTACTACGCCGCCGTGGTCTTCGACCGCAGCGCGAAGAAGCCCCTCGTGATGCTCTCCGCGGCCGGCGGGATGGAGATCGAGGAGGTCGCGGAGGACAAGATCGCGCGGCTCCACGTCGATCCGCTCGTCGGGTTCCTCCCCTTCCACGGACGCCGGCTCGCCTTCGAGGCCGCGATCGACGCCGACGTGGTGCGGCCGGTCGGAGCGATGCTCGCGAAGCTCTACGACGCGTTCGTCGGGTTCGACGCGATGCTGGTCGAGGTCAACCCGCTGATCGTCACGGGCGACCGCCAGGTCACGGCGCTGGACGCCAAGGTGACCGTCGACGACAACGCGCTCGGGCGCCAGCCGGACATCGCGGAGATGCGCAACCCGTCGACCGAGGACCCGCAGGAGCAGATGGCAAAGGAGCGCGGCGTCACATACGTGAAGCTCGACGGCGAGATCGGGATCCTCGGCAACGGCGCCGGGCTCGTGATGTCGACGCTCGACGTCGTCGCGCAGGCCGGCGGCCGGCCCGCGAACTTCCTCGACGTGGGCGGCGGCGCCAAGGCGGAGGAGATCGTCGCCGCGCTCGAGGTGCTGCTCTCCGACGAGAAGGTCAAGGCCGTCCTGTTCAACATCTTCGGCGGGATCACCCGCTGCGACGAGGTCGCCAACGGCATCCTCCAGGCGCTCGACCAGATCGACGTGTCGGTCCCGATCGTCGTGCGCCTCGACGGCACCAACGACGAGGAGGGCCGCCGCATCCTGGCGGAGGCGGACGCGGCGCAGCTGCACCCGGCGAAGACGATGCTCGAGGCCGCGGACCTCGTCGTGAAGCTCTCGAAGGAAGGGGCGGCAGCCTAGATGGCGATCCTCGTCGACCAGGACACGAAGCTGCTCGTCCAGGGATTGACCGGCCGCGAGGGCTCGTTCCACGGCCTGCGCAACCGGGAGTACGGGACCGACCTGGTCGCCGGCGTGACTCCCGGGAAGAAGGGCCAGGACGTCGAGGGCGTGCCGATCTTCGACACCGTGCACGAGGCGGTCGGCGAGACCGGTGCCAACACCGCGATGGTCTTCGTGCCGCCGCCCTTCGCCGCAGATGCGATCTACGAGGCGGCCGATGCCGGGATCGCGACGATCATCTGCATCACCGAGGGGATCCCCGCGCACGACATGCTGCGCGTCTACAACTACCTCAAGGGCACGGAGTCGCGGCTGATCGGCCCCAACTGCCCGGGCGTGCTCTCCCCCGGCAAGGCCAACGTCGGGATCATCCCCGCGCACTTCTTCTCCCCGGGCGGCGTCGGGCTGCTGTCGCGGTCGGGCACCCTGACCTACCAGATCGGCAACGAGCTGGCCCAGCTCGGCGTCGGCAACTCCACGATCGTCGGCATCGGCGGCGACCCGATCATCGGCTCGTCGTTCATCGACGTGATCGCCCAGTTCGAGCAGGACCCCGAGACCGAGCTGATCGTGATGGTCGGCGAGATCGGCGGCGACGAGGAGGAGCGCACGGCCGAGTACATCGACGAGCACGTGACCAAGCCGGTGGTCGCCTACATCGCGGGCTTCGAGGCGCCGCCGGGCAAGCGCATGGGTCACGCGGGAGCGATCATCTCCGGGTCGTCGGGCACCGCCCAGGCGAAGGCCGAGGCGCTCGAGGCCAAGGGCGTGCCCGTGGGACGCAACCCGACCGAGGCGGCGCGCATGGCCGCGGAGCGGGTCGGGGCCAAGGCCTAGCGCCCTCTATCCTCACCACGATGGCCTCCACCGCCCCCATCTCCTTTGCGCGCGGGGCTCCGAGCCTCGACATCATGCCGGCGGCCGACGTGCTCGCCGCAGCGCAGCGCGCACTCACCGACGATCCCGCCGGGGCGCTGTCCTACGGGCCGGGGTACGGGTACGCGCCGCTGCGCGAGTGGATCGCGGAGCGCCACGGCGTCGAGCCGAGCAGCGTCGTGCTGTTCAACGGGTCGCTCGAGGCCGGGCTGATGCTGTTCGACCACCTGATCGATCCGGGTGACCCGGTGATCGTCGAGGCGCCGTCGTACGACCGCACGCTGCTCGCGCTCGAGGCGCGCGGCGCCGAGCGCTTCGCCGTGCCGCTCCAGCCGGACGGCATCGACGTGGGCGCGCTCGAGACAGCCCTCGCGGCCGGCCTCCAGCCGGCGTTCGCGCACATCATCCCCAACTTCCACAACCCGGCCGGCTGCACGCTCTCGCTGGAGAAGCGCGAGCGGCTCGTCGCGCTCGCCGCCGAGTACGACTTCGTGATCTTCGAGGACGACCCCTATCGCGACGTGCGCTTCGAGGGCGCGGACCTGCCCACGATGCTCTCGCGCGACACCGCGGGCAACGTCGTCTACGCGAGCTCCTTCTCGAAGACCATCGCGCCCGGCGTCCGGGTCGGATACCTGATCGGGCCCGAGGACCTGATGGCCGCAGTCACCAAGCAGGCCGTCAACACGTACATCTCCCCGAACATGCTGGCGCAGGCGATCGTCGGCGAGTTCTGCCGCTCGGGTGCGATCGGCCGCTCGATCGACACGGTGAAGCACGCGCTGCGCGAGCGCCGCGACGCGGTCGCAGACGGGCTGCGCGAGCACATCGGCGACGAGGCCCGCTTCGTGACCCCGGAGGGCGGCTACTTCCTATGGGTCGAGCTCGGCGACGACGTCGACACGACGGTGCTCCAGGCCGCGGCCGCGGAGCGCGGCGTGACGTTCGTCGCGGGCAGCGACTTCATGCTCGAGGGCGGCACGAGCGCGATGCGGCTCGCCTACTCGGCGGTCACGCCCGAGCAGGCGACCGAGGGCACCCGCCGCCTCGGCGAGGCGCTCGCCGCGATCAAGCAGCCGGCCTAGGCCGCGTCTAGCGACCGTAGCGGTCTTTGCCCGAGCACCAGCTGCTCGGGCAGCGCGGTGCGCGGCGGCGGCGAGGGATCGGCCTTCACCGAGACCGTCTCCGCGACGCTGCGGGTGACCGTCAGCGACGATCCGTTCGAGGCGACCACGACGTCGTCGTCATTCGACTCCGCGAGCTTGCCCGCGAGGCCCGGGTGCAGTCCCGCCCGCTTGAGGTAGTGGAGGATGTCCTCGGCTTCGTTCTCGAACCGCAGGATCACCACGTCGGCGCCCTCCTCCACATCGGCGAGCGGCACGCCGGGGATCCGGTTTCCGGGTGAGATCGGGTGCCCGTGGGGACAGGTCTTCGCGTCGCCGACGGCCGTGATCATCCACTGCTCGAAGGCGGGCGACATCGCGTGCTCGAGCTTCTCCGCCTCCTCGTGCACGTCGTCCCACGCGATGCCGACGACGTCGGTCAGGAACCGCTCGATCAGCCGGTGGCGGCCGACGATCGCCTCCGCCTGCTCGAGGCCGGTGTCGGTGAACCGCAGGGAGCGGTCCTCCTCGCGCGCGACATAGCCGTCGTTCTCGAGGCGGCCGAGCATCTCGTGCACCGTCGGCGGCGAGAGCCGCATCGCCCGGGCGATGTTGGCACCCGTGATCGGCAGCTCCGCCTCCATCAACCAGTAGATGATCTGGAGGTACTCCTCCTCGGCGGGGGTGGCGTGAGCGTGCTCGACGGACACGGCTTCAGAGCGTACTACGGGCGCACCGCCGGGCCGGGGCTATGCTGCGGCGATGGCCCGGGTCGAGGTCCGCGAGGCGGACATCACCAAGCTCGACGTGGATGCGATCGCGAATGCCGCGAACACGCAGCTACTGCACGGCGGCGGGGTTGCAGGTGCGATCGTGCAGGCGGGCGGGCCGTCGATCATCGACGAGAGCGACGCGAAGTCCCCGATCGGCCTGGGCGAGGCGATCGAGACCTCCGCGGGCGAGCTGCCCGCGCGCTGGGTGATCCATGCGGCGACGATGGAGCCCGGCGGGCCTACCTCGCCCGAGGTCATCCGCCGCGCGACGGCGAGCACCCTTGCCAAGGCGGACGAGCTCGGCGCCCGCTCGCTCGCGCTCGTGGCGTTCGGCACCGGCGTCGGCGGGTTCCCGCTGGACGAGGCGGCGCGCATCGAGGTCGAGGAGGTGCGCGGGCACCTGGAGCGCGGCTCGGCGCTCGAGCTGGTCGTGTTCGCGGTGCGGGGCGACGAGGCACGCGCGGCGTTCGAGCGGGCATTGGCGTGAGCGTGGCCGCGCGGCCGGTACTCGTCGCTCCCGACAAGTTCAAGGGCACGTTCACGGCGCACGAGGCGGCGCTCGCGATCGGGCGCGGCCTCGCGGGGGCGGGGGTCGAGCCCGTCGAGATCCTGCCGCTCGCCGACGGCGGCGAGGGAACGATGGAGGCGATCGTCCGCGCGCGTGGCGGCCGGATCCTGGCCGCGCCCGCGAGCGACGCGCTCGGGCGGGAGGTGGAGGGCGCGTTCGCGCTGCTCGTGGGAGGGAAGGTCGCCGTCGTCGAGCAGGCGCAGGCCTCGGGGCTCTGGCGCGTGGCCGACCACGAGCGCGACGCGCTCGGCGCCACCAGCCGCGGGACCGGCGAGCTGATCGCCGCCGCGATCGCGAGCGGCGCGCGCGAGGTGCTGGTGACCGTCGGCGGCAGCGCGACGAGCGACGGCGGCCGCGGTGCGCTCGAGGCGCTCGGCGGGCACTTCACGTCGCGCAGCGCCGACGTCAGCGAGCTTCGCCGGCGCCTGCGCGGAGTGCGCTTGTCCGTCGCGAGCGACGTGCGCAACCCGCTGGTCGGCGATGCCGGGGCGGCCGCCACGTTCGCGCCGCAGAAGGGCGCCGACCCGGGCCAGGTCGAGGCCATCGAGAAGCGGCTGCGCGCCTGGGCGGCGCTCGCGCGCCGGACCACCGGGCGCGATCCGGCCGCCGAGCCGATGGCGGGCGCGGGCGGCGGGCTCGCGGGCGGGCTGTGGGCGTTCGCCGGCGCGAAGCTGCGCCCCGGCGCCGCGCTCGTGCTCGACGTGGTGGGCTTCGACGCGCTCGCGCGGGGATCGTTCGCGGTCGTCACGGGCGAGGGCCGCCTCGACCGCCAGACCCTCGGCGGGAAGCTCGTCTTCGAGGTCGCCACCCGTGCGCGGCAGGGCGGGGTGCCGTGTTACGCGGTCGTGGGCCGCGACGACGTCGAGCCGTTCGAGCGCCACATCATGAACCTCGAGGTCGAGGCCGCCTCACGCGACGGAGCGCCGGCGTCGGCGACGGACATCGAGCGGGCCGCCCGCCGCCTCGCGCACCGGCTCACGGCATAGCGGCTCAGCGCTCGGCGAGCGAGCGCACGATCGCCTCGTAGAAGCCGGCCGTCATCGGCTCCTCGGTGACCGTGATGTTCGGGTGGTGCGAGCCCGCGGCAAGCTCCGGGTCCTTGTCGAGCGCGTTCGAGACGAGGAAGAAGCGGCCGACCACCTCCGCGATCTCGAGGTCGCCGCGCGCGTCCCCGATCGCGATCACGTCGTCGGGCCCGAACCCGCGGCGGCGCATGTGGGCCGCCACCGCGCGCCCCTTGCCGGCCTCGCGCGCGATCAGGTGATAGGTGTGGACCTGGTCGGCGATCAGCTCCGGCGAGCGCCGCTCGGTGATGCCGTTGTCGACCAGCCGCACGTCGAGGCCGTTGTCGGCGAAGAGCGCCTCGACCTCGCCGAGCGGCACCTCCCCGCGGAACAGGTGAGTGAAGAACCGGTCCGTGTGCCACGGGGCGTGCGGCTCGATCCGCCGCGGGAAGGCCTCCATCAGCAGGCGCGGCGCGCCGGCGCGCGCGATCTGATCGTGCACCGTCTCGTCGCCGGGCTGGAACGAGCCGGTCAGGAACACCTCCTCGGGCCCGTCGACCATCGCGCTGCCCATCTCGTAGATGTACGAGTGCTGCCCGATCAGCCGCGCGTCCTCGTAGACCTGCGCCTTGCGGCGCCCGGACTGGATCACGACCTCGACCCCCGCGCGGTGGCAGGCCTCGAGCGCCCGCACCGCGAGCGTCGAGAAGTTGCCCTCGGCGTCGCGCAGCAGCGACGCGCCCCTGCCGAGCATGGTCCCGTCGAGGTCCGTGTAGACGCAGCGCAGCGGCACGGGCGGGGTCAGCGGACGTCCGCCATCGGCGGCCGCTCGAGCACCTTCACGCGGGGCTGCTCGAGCACCACGCCGCCGGGCGTGCACGCGGCGTGCAGGTACGTCTCCGCGTCGGCCGCGGCCACGTCGGCGGGCAGGCGGCCCTCCTCCGCGACGCGCATCAGCACCGCGCGCGCGACCGCGTACGACATCGCGCCGAGCGCCAGCAGCCGCTGCGAGCGGTTGTGGCGCGTGCCGAGGTCGACCTGCGCCATCGCGTCCAGGCCCGCGCGGCGCAGCACGTCGATCATCATCGCGGTCTCGACGGCGTAGCCGGTGCAGAACGGGATCGAGCGCAACAGGTCGCGGCGCGCCGCGACCTCGCCCGCGAGCGGCTGACCGAACCCGCACAGCTGGGGGTAGAAGATGCCGAACAGCGGCTTCGCCGTGAGCTCGGTGACGCGGCCCGCGTCGTCGACCACGGTGCCGTCGGGCGCCGTGAACGGGCGGTGGTAGGCCCCCTTCACGAACCGCACCGACGGCTCCACGAGCAGCGGCCCGAGCAGCCCGTATACGAAGTGGCGCCCGAAGTTCGCCGTGTCGGCGTCGGCGAAGACGATCACGTCTCCGCGCGCCACCGACAGTGCCCGCCACATCGCGTCGCCCTTGCCGACGACGGGACCGAAGTCCGGCATCAGCTCCGCCTCGTCGTGGACCTCGGCGCCTCCGCGGCGCGCCATCTCTGCCGTGCCGTCGGCCGACCCGGCGTCGACGACGACCAACTGGTCCACCAGTCCGGCCTGCTCGCGCAGCGCGCCGATCTCGTCCAGGATCGGCCCGAGCGTCGGCGCGACCTCGCGGGTCGGCAGCACGAGGCTGACCGACACGCCGAGGTCCCGCTTGCGCGCGGCAAGGCGCGCGACGTCGGCGAACTGCCCGTGGCGGTAGGAGCGAGATTCGAACCATTCGCGCCCGGACGGAGCGGAGATGTCCCTCACGGCCACTGTCATCGCGCCTCTACTGTTACAGACGATGGAGCAGAGCTGGACGGAAGCGCTCGCGGGACTGCTCGCGGGGGAGGACGAGCGGCTGGTCACCCGTGTCCGGCAGCCCGGTCAGGCGGCCGTGCGGGCGCCGATCCCCGACGAGCTCCACCCGGACGCGCGCGCGGCGCTCGCCGAAGCGGGGATCACGTCGCTGTACTCCCACCAGGCCGACGCGTGGGAGAGCGTGATGCGCCGCGGGCACACGATCGTCACGACCGGCACGGCGAGCGGCAAGTCGCTGTGCTTCAACCTCCCCGTGCTGCACGTGCTCTCCTGCGACCCGCGCGCGCGGGCGCTGTACCTCTACCCCACCAAGGCGCTCGCGCAGGACCAGGCGCGCGCCCTGGCCGCGATGCGCACGCCGGCGCTGCGCCACGCGATCTACGACGGGGACACCCCGCAGGCGGAGCGGGCCGCGATCCGCCGCCACTCCAACGTCGTGCTCACGAACCCGGACATGCTGCACGTCGGCATCCTGCCCCATCACGCGGGCTGGGGCGACTTCCTCGCCAACCTCGCGCTCGTCGTGGTCGACGAGGCACACGTCTACCGCGGCGTGTTCGGGTCGCACGTCGCGAACGTCCTGCGCCGGCTGCGGCGGCTCGCGCAGGCCTACGGCACCACGCCGCGGTTCGTGATGACCTCGGCGACGATCGCGAACCCCGGCGCGCTCGCGCGCGAGCTGACCGGGCTCGAGTTCGACCTCGTCGACCGCGACGGGTCCGAGCACGGCGAGCGCGAGGTCGTGATGTGCAACCCGCCGCTGCTCGACGAGCGCACGATGCGCCGCGCGTCGAGCCTCAGCGAGGCGGCCAACATGTTCGCGGACCTCGTCGCCGCGGAGGTCCGCACGATCTGCTTCGCGCGCAGCCGCCGCGCGGCGGAGCTGATCTACCAGTTCGCGCGCGCCAGGCTCGAGGAGATCTCCGACCATGCGGGCGCCATCACTCCCTACCGCGCCGGCTACACGCCGCAGCAGCGGCGCGAGATCGAGGGCGACCTCGCGCGCGGCGACCTGCTCGGGGTGGTCACCACGAACGCGCTCGAGCTGGGCATCGACATCGGCCATCTCGACGCGGCGATGTCGGTCACCTTCCCGGGCACGGTGGCGAGCCTGCGCCAGCAGTGGGGTCGCGCCGGGCGCACCGAGCGCGGCGGCCTCGCGATGTACGTCGCGGGCGACGACGCGCTCGACCAGTTCTTCTGCCGGCACCCCGAGGAGTTCCTCGAGCGCCCGGTGGAGGCCGCGATCCTCGACCACTGCTCCGAGACGATCTTCATGAACCACCTCTGCGTCGCCGCCTACGAGGGACCGCTCGAGCCCGCGGACGAGGACACGCTCGGCCCCGGGATGATCGCGGCGGCCGATCGTCTCGTCGCGGCCGGCAAGCTGCGCAAGCGCGGCGCGCGCTACCACCCGCGCGACTGGAAGTTCCCCGCCGCGAAGCTCTCGCTGCGCTCCGCCTCCCCCGACAGCTTCACGATCGTCGATGCCGACGGAGGCGAGGTGATCGGGTTCGTCGAGGCGGAGCGTGCGTTCTCGACCGTTCATCCCGGCGCGGTCTACCTGCACCTCGGCGAGCCCTACGAGGTCGAGGACCTCGACGTGGACGGACGGCGCGCGCTCGTGCGCCCCGCCGAGGGCAACTACTACACGCAGCCGAAGATCGAGACGGAGACCTTCATCGAGGAGACGCGCGAGGAGCGCGACGCGCTCGGGGTCGCGCTGCGGTTCGGAGTCGTGTCGGTGATGCAGGAGGTCGTGGCCTTCCAGCGCAAGCGCATGTCCGATCACGAGGTGATCGACCTCCAGACGCTCGACCTGCCCGAGCAGAACTTCGTCACGCAGGCGCTCTGGTACGAGCTGCCCGACATGGTCGAAGCGCTTCCGCTCGCGGCGATGCTGGGTGCCCTGCACGCAGCCGAGCACTCGCAGATCGCGGTGCTCCCGCTGATCGCGATGTGCGACCGCTGGGACATCGGCGGCCTCTCGACCAACCTCCACCACCAGACCGGCTGCCCGACCATCTTCATCTACGACGGGCATCCCGGGGGAGTGGGCATCACACGCCGCGGCTTCGACGAGTTCGAGCGCCTGGTCGGCGACGCGCGCAGGCTGATCGGCGAGTGCCCCTGCGAGGCGGGCTGCCCGTCCTGCGTGCAGTCGCCGAAGTGCGGCAACCTGAACGAGCCGCTCTCCAAGCATGGGGCGCTGGACCTGATGGCGCGGATGCTGGGCGCGGGCCACGAGGCGCCGGCGGGCCACCCCGTTGGCTGAGGAACGCCGCTACGCGGCCGTGATCGGGCCGAGCAGCTGTCCCGACGAGACCGGCGACCTCTGCCGGGCGGTCGGGCGCGGGCTGGCCGAGGCCGGGTTCACGCTCGTGACCGGCGGCATGGGCGGCGCGATGGAAGCGGCCTCGCGCGGCGCGCAGGAGGCCGGCGGCACCGTCGTCGGGATCCTGCCGGGCACGGACCGCACCGCGGCGAACGCCCACTCCGACGTGACCGTGGTGACCGGCCTCGGGCACGCCCGCAACCTCGCCGTCGTCGCGTCCGCCGACGTCGTGGTCGCGGTCGGCGGCGAGTGGGGCACGCTCTCTGAGATCGGTCTTGCAGGGGCGCTGGGACGACCGCTCGTCCTGCTCGCGGGGTGGCGCCTGGAGCACGAATCCCGCATGCCGGGCGGGATCCGCTACGCACGGGACCCCGCGGAGGCGGTCTCGCTGGCGGTCGAGGCAACTGGACGGACGTCCACTTAGCCTCGAAAACGCTCAACAACCGTCGTAGCGCCGCCGAAACGGGCATTGACGCAAGGAGGTGTCCGTATGGCCGGCAGGGTTGCTGGCATCGCCGCGGGGCTCGTCGCCCTGTTCTCAATTTCCGTTCCCGCCGGCGCCGAGACCGGCGCGACCGGCGGCACCGGGGTCACGACCCCGCCGCCGGACCCGATCGCGCAGCCGAGCGCTCCCTCGAGCACGGGGGGAACCGGCACCGCTGCCGTCCCGGCCGCCCCGCGGACCGTCCGCGCCCGTCCGGTCCTCACGATCTTCACGGCATCCTCCGCGGCCGCCGCCGACAGCGGCGCGGTCGTGCGCTTCCGCGTCCAGGACCGCGCGCGCAGCGTGCGGGTCCGGCTCGCCTTCATCAGCCTCGCGGATCGCACGACCTACCGCGTCAACCTCGGACGCCGGCGCACCGCGAAGACCCACAGCTATTCGTGGGCCCGCAAGGTCGCGGCGGGCTCCTACCGCGTGCGCATCACGGCGCGCAATCCGCGCGGCAGGAAGGCCGTGCGCAGCACGACCGTGCAGGTGAGCGCGGCGCCGCGCCGTGCCCGCGACCGCCGGCGACCCACCGCTTCCCCGTCGCCGGCGCGTACTCCTGGGGCGGCAGCGGCTCGCGCTTCGGCGCGGGGCGCACCGGCCACACGCACCAGGGCCAGGACCTCGCGGCCGCGGAGGGCACTCCGCTCGTGGCCGTGGCCACAGGGACGATCACGTGGCGTGCCTACCAGGCCGGAGGCGCCGGCTACTACCTCGTGCTCGCGGCCGACGGCGAGCCGTACAACTATGTCTACATGCACCTTCAGCAGGGCAGCCTGCTGGTCTCCAAGGGTGACCGCGTGAGCGCCGGCCAGCGCATCGCGAACGTGGGCAACACCGGCGGCTCCGAAGGACCGCACCTGCACTTCGAGGTCTGGGACGGGCCCTGGTTCGCGGGCGGACACGCCGTCGACCCCTGGCCGTTCCTGAAGTCCTGGGAATAGGCCCTCGTCTACCATCCCCTTCTCGGGCGAGGTAGCTCAGTCGGTAGAGCACACGACTGAAAATCGTGGTGTCGCCGGTTCGATTCCGGCCCTCGCCATTCGGCCGCCAAGGCCACGGGAGCGGCTCGAAGATGAGAGCCGCGGGCACAATTCCGGCGACGCAACTACTATCCGGCCCCAGGAGATGGCAAGTCGCGTCCCCGCAGAGCAGCACTCCGACGTCCAGCTGGCCGACCATCGGCGGGCGGACGCGGCCCGCAACGTCGCGCGCATCCAGGAGGCGGCGATCCGGCTCTGGTCGGAGAACCCGACCGCGGGCGTGGCCGAGGTCGCGACCGCGGCGGGAGTCGGCCGCGCGACGCTCTACCGCCATTTCCCGACGCGCGAGTCGCTGCTCGAGGCGATCCGCTCGCAGGGCCTCGCCGACGGCGAGCGCGCCGCGGCGACCTGCCGCCTGGACGAGGGCACGGCCACCGACGCTCTCAGCCGCCTGCTCTGCGCATGGCTCGATCTGGGAGACCGGTACCGCGTCGTGGTGGTCAACCCCTCCCGTCCCGACCAGGTCGAGGTCCGCGCGCGGGAGGAGCAGCTCGCGACGTCCATCCAGCGGGTGGTCGAGCGCGGCCAGGCCCGGGGCGAGTTCTCGACGGCGATCGCCCCGTACTGGGGGATGTCGGCCGTCGGCGCACTGCTCGTCGCGATGATCGTCGCGGTCGGGGAAGGAAGGATCCCGCGCGAGGACGCGCACGCCCTCCTGATCGAGACGGTCGCCGGCGCCCTGCGCCCGCGGTGATCGCTCCGGCCGCGGGGGCCGTACTTCCAGCGTGCGGGCCGTCGTCCTCCTCTTCAATCGCGACCTCAGGGTCCACGACCATCCCGCGCTGAGCGCCGCGGCGCGCGGCGCCGAGCACGTCGTGCCGGCGTTCGTGTGGGACGAGGCGCTGCTGTCGTCGGGTTTCGCGGTCCCCAACCGGCTGCGCTTCCTCGTGGATTCGCTCACCGACCTCGACCGCGCGCTGCGCGCCCGCGGCGCGGGGCTGGTCACGCGCCGCGGCGACGTCGTGCGCGAGACGATCGCGCTGGCGCGCGAGGCCGGCGCGGAAGCGGTCTTCACCGGCGACGACGTGAGCGCCTACGCCCGCGCGCGCCGTGAGCGGCTCGCACGAGCATGCGCAGAGCAGCGCATCGAGCTGCGCACCTTCCCCGGCGTGACCGTCGTGCCCCCCGGCGACCTCGCGCCCGCCGGCGGTGGTGACCACTTCCGCGTCTTCACCCCTTTCTGGCGGCGCTGGCGCGAGGAGCCGCTGCGCGAGGTGCACGGCGCCCCGCGCAAGCTCTCGCTTCCGCCCGGCGTGGACCCCGGGACGCATCCCCGGCTGGGCGAGCTCACGCGAGGCGACGTCTCACCGGACCTCCCGCGGGGCGGAGAGGAAGCGGGCCGGCGACGACTCGCGGCGTGGATCCGCTCCGGCCTGGCGCGCTACGGCGAGCGCCACGACGACCTCGCCGGCGATGCGACCTCGCGACTCAGCCCGTACCTGCGCTTCGGCTGCGTGTCACCGCGGGAGGTCGTCGAGCGCGTGCGCGACCGGCCCGGGGCGGAGCCGTTCGTGCGGCAGCTGTGCTGGCGCGACTTCTATCAGCATGTGAGCGCCGCCAACCCCGACCTGCCGCGTGCGGACTATCGCGACAGTGGGCGGCGGTGGCGCTCCGATGCGGACGCGCTCGCGGCGTGGAAGGAGGGACGCACCGGATACCCGCTCGTCGACGCGGGCATGCGCCAGCTGCGACTGGAGGGCTGGATGCACAACCGCGCGCGGCTCGTGACCGGCTCGTTCCTCACCAAGGACCTCGGCATCGACTGGCGCGAGGGAGCCGCGCACTTCTGGGAGCTGCTCGTCGACGGCGAGATCGCGAACAACGCGGGCAACTGGCAGTGGGTCGCCGGCACCGGCAGCGACACGCGCCCGAACCGCGTGCTGAACCCGACGCGACAGGCGCTGCGATTCGACCCGCGGGGCGAATACGTGCGCCGCTACGTGCCCGAGCTGGCCGGCGTGGAAGGCTCGGCCGTGCACGAGCCGTGGAAGCTCGACGTCTCCTACCCGCAGCCGATCGTGGACCACGCGCAGGCCGCGGCGCGGTTCCGCGGCCGCCGCAAGCAGGCCGCGCTCTTCTAGGCGGCCTCGGGCGGGGGCGGAGGCTCGTCGCCGAACGCGATCAGCGCGATCGGCGGAGTCACGACGGCGCCGAGCAGGACCCCGAAGATCGCCTTGTAGAGCACGAACTGCCCTACGGGGACGTCGCCGTAGTCGAACAGCAGCACGCCGACGGCCACGATCGGGCCGATCGCCAGCAGGCAGAGCGCCCCGATCCACGTCGCCCTGCGCAGCCGTGTCGCCGGCAGGCGCCCCGCGAAGGACCCCGCCGCGCGCGGCAGCCGTGTGAGGCGACCCTCGCGCATCTCCTTCCAGATCACGGTCGTGATCGCGAGCGTGGTGAGGAAGGGCAGCACGAAGCAGGTCGCAACCGAATCGACCAGCACCGAGGGCCCGCCGACGAGCGGCGCCGCCGCCAGTGCGATCTCGTCCTCGCCGAGCGTGAAGAGCCAGGCGATCAGCGCGTTCAGCACGGCGTTCGCGACAGCCGCGACCAGGAACGCGTCCCGCACCAGGAACCGCCTGTGGGCTGCCGTCAGCTCCCCGGGTCGGGCGCTGGCTCCCTCGGCCGTCATGGCCCTACCCTAAGCGGCGCGCGACTCCCGGTGCAAGCGGTCGAGGTAGACGCCCGGCTCGACCCTGCGCGCGGAGCGCGGCCGCCGCCTCGGCGAGCTCCTCGAGATCGAGCTGCGACTCCGCCTCGAGGATCGCCGCGCGGGGCACCGCGGTGCGCTGCTTCGCCCCGGCGAACAGGGGGCAGGCGTCGTCCGCCGCGAGCTCGGAGAGCGAGAGGATCCCGAGCGACGCCGCCTTCGCCATCACCTCGCGCTTGTCCCACGCGAGCAGCGGGCGCAGCACGGGCAGCTCGGACGACTCGTCCACCGAGGTCATGTTGGGCAGCGTCTGCGACGAGACCTGGCCGAGCGAGTCGCCGGTGACGAGCGCCGCGGCGCCGACCAGCTCCGCGAGCGCGCAGCCGACGCGCGCCATCTGGCGCCGGTAGAGCACGATGCGGTGCGACTCGTGCGAGACCGCCGACAGCATGCGCTGCTGGTTGCCGAACGGCACGACCCACAGCGCGCCCGGCCGCAGGGCCTGGAAGCCGTTCAGCACGCGCGCCTGCGCCTGCGCCTTGGTCGTCGCGAGCGGGTCGAGGTAGGGCTCGCCGCTGAAATGGAGGAACTCGACGGCGAGGCCGCGCTTCATCGCGAGCAGCGCCGCGACCGGGGAGTCGATGCCCCCGGACAGCAGCGTGACCGCCCGGCCGCTGGTCCCGACGGGCAGCCCGCCGGCGCCCTCGATCTCGCGCACGTGGACGAACGCGGCGTCGCGATCGAGCTCGACGCGCAGCTCGAGCCCGGGCCGGCCGAGGTTCACGGGGAGGTCGGTACGCGCCTGCAGCGCCGTGCCGATCTCACGCTCGAGCTGCTGCGAGGTGAGCGGGAAGGACTTGTCGCGCCGGCGCACGCGGACGGCGAAGGTCTCGGGGCGCACGCGCGCGAACGCGATCATCGCGACGTCTGCGATCCGCTCCACGTCGCGCTCGCAGCGCAGGCAGACCGATGCCGTCGCGAAGCCGAACACGCGGTCGAGCCGCGACGCGACCTCGTCCGCCACGAGCTCGTCGGGGACGGGGATCACGAGCACCGAGCCGCCGCTCTCGACGCGCGCCTCGACGCCGGCGAGCGCCGCCTTCAGGTTGCGGCGCAGGGCGTCGAGGAACCGCCGCCGGTTGCGGCCCTTGAGCGACGCCTCCCCCACCTTCGCGAGCACGCAGACGGGGGCGTCGATCGTCGCGGGAGTCGCGATCGCGGGGCTTTGCAGGGGTTCCGGCATGCGCCCTTTCTAGCACCGCTGTCAGAGCGCTGCCGTCCGCATCGACTCCTAATGTGATGAGTGTCTTCGGACAGGGCAACGGCAAGCAAGCTCCTGGGGTTCCTCTGAACGAGTTTTCGGACAACCGTCTGTTCGAGGCGGGCGATCCTCCCGCCCCCAAATCGCTGTTCGTGCGCGACCTGCGCGAGGCGCAGGACGTGGACACCGTGTTCCTCGTGAAGGAGCGCGTGCTGGCGCGCAAGCGCAACGGCGAGGACTACCTGCGCCTGAAGCTCTGCGACTGCACCGGCACGCTCGACGGCGTCGCGTGGGAGGGCGCCCGCGAGCTCCACGACGCCGCCGAGCCGGGCGGCGCGATCCGGGTCAGGGGGCGCTTCGAGGTGTCCGAGCGATACGGCGCCCAGCTCGTCGTGCGGTCCGCGTCCCCCGCCGAGGAGGGCCGCTACCGGCTCGCCGACCTGATGGATGCGCCACCGGCGAGCGCCGATCAGATGGAGGCCGACATGCGGCGGTTGATCGGGACCGTGCGCAACCCTCACCTGAGCCGGCTGCTCGACGCGCTCTTCGGCGAGGACGCGGAGGTGTGGAAGCGGTTCCGCAAGGCGCCGGCGGCGAAGTTCTACCACCAGGCATACGTGCACGGGCTGCTCGAGCACTCGCTGTCGGTGGGGCAGGCCGTGAGCGCGGTGTCGGGCTCGTTCCCGGGCGTGGACCGCGACGTCGCCGTGACCGGCGCGCTGATCCACGACATCGGGAAGATCGAGGCATACAGCGACGACCCGTTCGCGATCGACCTCACCGACGAGGGCAAGCTGCTCGGGGAGATCCCGCTCGGCTACTACATCGTGCGACGTCAGATCGAGGGCATTCCGGGCTTCCCGCCCGACCTTGCCCGCGCCGTGCTCCACATCGTGCTCTCGCACCACGGCCTGCTCGAGAACGGCAGCCCGGTCGTGCCGTGCACGCGCGAGGCCACGGTCGTGCACGCGATCGACAACCTCGGGGGCAAGCTCGGCTCGTTCGACCGGCTCGAGAAGGGCCTCCAGGAGGGCGAGTCGTGGTCGCGGTTCGACCGCGCGCTGTCGGGGTCGGCGTGGTTCGCGCGCCCGGGCCTCGACGAGGCCGATCGGGAGCTCGAGCAGGCGCTCCCCGCCGCCTCGGGCGAATAGCCGCCGGCGGGCGGCCCCTCGCGGCGCTCAAGCGCCCACTCGCAACGGCCGATGGATGGACTGGAGTGGTTCGCCCTCGCCCCGGCATGTCGAACGCGAGAGATCACAAGCTCGGCATCTTCCTGGTCGCCCTGCTGGCGGCCGCTTCAGTGCGGCTGGACGACATCTGGTACCGCCGCCCGCTCGACGCGCAGCTGTGGCCCGACTGGCTGATCGGCGTGATCCTGGCGTTCTCGGCGAGCGTTGTCCTGATCGGCACGCACCGGCTGCTCGAGTCCCGCGCCCAGGTCACCGAGCTCGCGCGCCGCACGAGCGGCCTCGCGGACGCGGCGTGGATCGTGAGCCGCGGAGGCGAGACCTCGGCGCTGCTCCGCCGCGTGGCCGAGCAGGCGTGCAGCATCCTGCACGTCGAGCGTGCGACCGTCTGCGTACGGGACCGCAACGACCCGCGGCTGTCGATCGTGATCGCCGGCCACGGCGTCCGCGGCGAGGTGATCGGCAAGCGCCTCGGCATCGACGAGGGGATCGTCGGACAGGTCTTCCTCACCGGCGAGCCCGTGATCGTCGCCGACTACCACGACTTCCCGGAGAACTCCGAGCCCGGCCATGCGCCGACGCGCGCGGGCGGGTCCGCGCCGATCAAGTACGGCGGAGACGTGCGCGGCGCGATCTCGGTCGGCACGACCGACCCGGAGCGGGCGTTCGGGCACCCGGAGCTCGACTCCCTCAAGCGCCTCGCCGACCTCGGCTCGGTCGCGCTCGAGCAGGCCGAGATGCGCAAGCACCTCGCGCTCGCCGTCGGGTCCGGCGTCGAGGCCCTGACCGAGGCGCTCGACATGCGCGACCACTACACCTGGCAGCACTCCCAGAACGTGATGGAGCTCGCGGGCAAGCTCGGCGAGCGGCTCGAGCTGGACGAGTCCGCGCTCGCGGAGCTCGCGTTCGCGGCGCGCCTGCACGACGTGGGCAAGGTCGGCGTCCCCGACTCGGTCCTGCTGAAGGCCGGCCCGCTGAACGACGACGAGTGGGAGATCATGAAGCAGTACCCGTTGCGCGGCGCCGAGATGCTCGAGCGCGTGCCCGGGCTCGGCAACGTCGCGCAGCTCGTGCTCTCCGAGCACGAGCACTGGGACGGCTCCGGCTACCCGCAGGGGCTGAGGGGCGAGGAGATCCCGCTCGCCAGCCGCATCATCCTCGTGTGCGACGCATATGACGCGATGACGTCGGACCGCCCGTGGCGCGGGGCGCTCAAGCCGTGGGCCGCTGTGCGCGAGCTGCGCTCCGGCGCGGGCCGCGAGTACGACCCCCAGTGCGTCGTGCAGCTGATCGGCGTGCTGCGCGAGTCGCGCGCGTCGACGGCGTTCGCGACGCTGCTCGCCGGGCGTTTGCAGAAGAGCGCGTAGCGCGCCGGCGCCCCATCCAGCGCGAACGATGGCGAATCGCGTGCACCCCGCGCACGTGGAACGCCAAGGTTCGGCGGGACGGGGTTACTCGAGCGCACGGCCGATGAACAGCGTGCGTCCCGGGGGCTTGGGCTCGAGCGTGAAGCCGCAGCCCTCATAGAGGGCGAGCGCGGCCGCGTTGTCCTCGTTCACGTCGAGCTCGATGCGCCGGCAGCCGCGCTCGCGCGCCCGCGTCGACCGCCCCCTCGACCAGCGCGCGGCCGAGGCCGCCACGGCGCGCCGCCTCCCGCACGTAGAGGTCCTCGAGCCACGCGTCGTGCGCCGTCTTCCAGACGCTCCAGCGGAAGCGGATCTGGCAGACGCCCGCGGATCGTCGCCCGCCGATCGGCGGCGCCGAGCAGGAACTCGCCGTCGCCGCCCTCCATCACGCGCCGCACGCTCGCCAGCATGTCGGCGTCCGACGGCCCGCTGTTGCCCCACCAGTCACGGAACTCGCACAGCAGCCGCGCGACCGTGGGTGCGTCGCCCAAGCCTGCGATCCGGGTCGTGGCCATCGGACCGCAGAGTACGACCACGGGCACGACGCGCGCGGCTCTTCGCGCAAATTCGGCCTTCGGAGCCCTTCCACCCCTGAAGGCAGTCGGGGTTGACTGTTTATCCTGAGCCGAAGCGCCCGGAGGGGGAGAAAGCACGCATGGCCAAAGACACGGAGAAGCTCATACGGCAGTTGTCCCTGATCTCGTTCCTGATGGCGGAGCGACGGCCGGTGTCCGCGCTCGAGATCAAGCAGGACGTCGAGGGCTACAGCGAGATGAACGACGACGCGTTCGCGCGGCGCTTCTACGCCGACCGCGCGGAGCTCGAGGCGCTCGGCATCAACCTGAAGGTCGAGAAGCCGCCGGAGGGCTACTTCGAGGCGGAGCTCTACACGCTCCCGCCCGAGAACTTCTACCTGCCGCCGATCGAGTTCTCCGACGGCGAGCTGGCCGCGCTCCAGACCTCCCTCGCGCTGCTCGACGGGCGCTTCGCGTATGCCGAGCCGCTGCGCCTCGCGCTCCAGCAGATCTCGTGGGGGCGCCCCAGCCCGCTCGGGTCGGGCAACCAGCGCCAGGTCGCCGTGGCCGTCACGGCCTCGGCCGGCGGGCGCGACCTCTCCGCGCGGCTGGCGAAGATCGAGACCGCGATCTCGCGCCGCAAGACCATCGAGTTCGAGTACTACACGATCGAGCGCGACGCCCAGTCCAAGCGCAAGGTCGACCCCTACCACCTGGTCTACCAGGGAAGCCAGTTCTACCTCGTCGGCCACGCGCACGAACGCGACGCGATGCGGGTCTTCCGCCTTTCGCGCATCACCGACAAGGTGTCCTACGCGACCAAGGCCGAGCACGACTTCACGACTCCCGAGGACTTCGACCCGTGGGCCTACACGCGGCGCGCGGACTGGCAGCTGGGCGAGACCGAGGCAACCGCGCAGGTGTGGATCTCCGAGCGGATCGCATGGCTCGTGGAGCGCGACTTCGGCACGCACGGCAGCTTCGAGCCGGTCACGCAGTCCGGCGACCAGTGGCGCGCCGGGTCGCGGCGGGTGCCCGGCCCCGGCGTGGTCTTCACGACGGACGTCGCGCAGCCGCGCCAGCTGGTCTCGTGGGTGCTGGGCCTCGGGGAGCACGCGCGGCTGCTCGAGCCCGCCGAGATGGTCGACGAGGCCGCGGAGCGGCTCTCGACGATCCTCGAGCGCCACGCGGACGCGCCCGACTTCGTGGCGGACCCGGTCTCCCGCCCGCAGGAGCCGGCCGTCAACGGCCACCACGCGGCGCAGGAGCGCAACGGGCACGGCGACACGCCGATCCGCCCGGAGCGCTTCGCGCGGCTGGTCGCGCTCGCCGGCATCCTGATCCGGTCCGCCCGCGACGAGGCGCGCCCGCGGATGAGCGAGGTGTGCGAACGCCTCCAGATCACCGAGCAGGAGCTGCGCGAGGACCTCGACGTGCTGAACGTCGTCAACTTCGGCGGCGGGAGCTACGTGCTCTACGCGGAGATCCAGGGGGACGAGATCGAGGTCGACCCCGAGCCCTACAGCGACAACTTCGCCCGCCCGGCGCGGCTCCTGCCGCTCGAGGCCAAGGCGCTGATCGCGGCGCTCGACCTGCTCGGCGACCACCTGCCGGAAGGCAGCCTCGCGTCGGCGCGTCAGAAGATAGTTGTCGCATTGGGAGAGGACCCATCGCACGAGGGCCTGCAGATCGCGCCGCCCGTCGGCGACGACGAGACGATGTCGCGCACGATCAACCGCGCGATCGTCGAGAAGCGCCTGCTCTCGATGGAGTACTACAAGGAGAACGAGGACGAGTTCAGCGAGCGCACGGTCGAGCCCTATGCGCTGATCAACGGGCGCGAGGGCTGGTACGTGTTCTGCTACGACCTCGACCGCGAGGACACGCGCCATTTCAGGCTCGACCGCATCAAGCGCGCGAAGCTTTCCCGCAAGACCTTCGAGCCGCGGCCCGAGGTCGACCCGACGGCCGACCTCGAGGGCTGGCCGCGCACGGGGGCCGTCCCCGCCTCGCGCGTGGCGCGCGTTTGGATATCGCCCGAGCGCGCGCGCTGGGAGCGCGAGCGCCGCGCCGTGTCGGAGGAGCTCGCCGACGGAGCGCTGATCGTAGAGCTGCCGTTCGCCGGGGTGGGATGGCTCGTGCGCGAGGTGATGAAGGAAGCCGGCGACGCGGCCGTGCTCGAGCCCGAGGACGCGCGAACGGCCGTGCACGAGGCCGCGAAGTCGCTCGCCGGCCGGCGGCGGCGGGCGAAGGCCGCGGCCTAGCGAAGCTCACACCGCGCCGCACCCCGGATGAGCGACACCCTCCTGATCGCCTACGACGGCTCCCCCGGCGCACGTGCCGCCGTCGAAGCGGCCGGCCGGGTCTTTCCCGGACGCCGCGCGGTGGTGGTCTCGGTCTGGAGCTCCGTCGCCGACGTCGTGCCGGCAAGCGTGATCGCGATACCGCCCGACGTGGCGCGCGAGGCGTCCGACCTGCTGGATCGCGAGACGGAGACGGGATCCGAGCGCGATGCGCAGGAGGGCGCCCGCCTGGCACAGGACGCCGGCCTGCAGGCGACGGCGCACAGCGCGCGCTGCGTCGGAAACGTATGGTCGACGCTCGCGGAGATCGGCGACCGCGAGGACGTCGCGGTGCTCGTCGTCGGGTCTCGCGGGCGCTCGGGCGTCACCTCGCTGCTGCTGGGCAGCGTGTCGAGCGGCCTGGTGCACAACTGCACGCGGCCCGTGCTGGTCGTCCCGCCGGGGTCCGGCGGCTAGCCCCCGGGCCGGGCGCTCAGCGCACGCCGACGAGGTCCACGACGAAGACCAGCGTCTCGTCGGGGCCGATCGCGCCGCCCGCGCCGCGCTTGCCGTAGGCGAGGTCGGGCGGGATCGTGATGCGGCGCCGGCCGCCGACCTTCATGCCCGCGACGCCCTGGTCCCAGCCCTGGATCACCTGGCCCTTGCCGAGGGCGAACTTGAAGGTGCCGCCGCGGTCCCACGACGCGTCGAACTGCTTGCCCGTCGACCACGAGACGCCGACGTAGTGCACCTCGACGTTCCGCCCGGAGACGGCCTCCTCGCCCTCCCCGACGGCGATGTCCTCGACCTCGAGCTGGTAGGAGGGCGCCTGGCCCGACGGGACCTCGACCTGGGGCTTCTCGCCGGCTGCCATGCCGCGCAGGGTAGCGAAGTGCGCCGGGCGCGGCGCAGAGGCGTATGGTCACACGACCACGTCGAGCAACTGGAGGTCACCATGAGGCGTCACGCAGTCCCACGCGCGTTTCTCGTTGCCGTTCCGCTCGCCCTGCTCGTGGTCGCCGTGACGTTCGTCGGCGCGGCCGGCGCGGCCAGGACCCTCAGCGGCACGGTCGGGCCGGGCTTCACGATCTCCCTGAAATCAGGGGGGAAGAAGGTGAAGTCGCTCAGCCCCGGCTCCTACCGGATCACGGTCAGGGACAGGGCGGACATCCACAACTTCCACCTGCGCGGCCCGGGCGTCAACAAGCGGATCACAGGCGTCGACTTCGAGGGCACCAAGTCGGTGACGCTGCGGCTCAGGAAGGGCACTTATCGCTACCAGTGCGACCCCCACTCCAGCGACATGCACGGGCGCTTCAAGGTCAGGTAGCCGGCTCTACGGGGGCCCGTTTCGGCCTTCCGCGACAACCTGAGAGAATCGCGGGATGATCAACCGCTCGACGCTCGGCGGGATCTTCGCGGGCACCGGGGCCCTGGCCGCGCTCGCGGGCGCGGGCCTGTGGTTCCAGCTCTTCAAGCGCCCGCTCCCCAAGACCGCGGGGCGGCTGATGCTGCGGGGCGTCGACGCGCCGCTGGAGATCGTGCGGGACCGCTTCGGGGTGCCCCACGTGTCCGCCCGCACGCCGCACGACCTCTGCTTCGCGCTCGGGTTCTGCCACGGGCAGGACCGGCTGTGGCAGCTCGAGTTCTTCCGCCGCGCGACCGCCGGCCGCCTGTCCGAGTTCGCCGGAGCCGAGTCCCTGCCGGCCGACCGCCTGATGCGCACGCTCGGCATGCGCCGCGTGGCGGAGCGCGAGGCGCGCGAGATGGATCGCTCGCTCGCCGCGCTCGCGGGCGCATACGTGGCGGGGATCAACGCCGCGATCGATGCGGCGGAAGCGCTCCCGATCGAGTTCCAGCTCCTGCGGCTCGACCCCGAGCCCTGGTCGCCGGTCGACCTGCTCGCCTCGGCGAAGCTGATGGGCTTCGGGCTCTCGACCAACTGGGAGATGGAGCTGCTGCGCGCCGAGATCGTGCGCGCGGCGGGCCCGGAGCGCGCGGCCCGCCTCGAGCCCCGCTACCCGCCCGCCAACCCGGTCGTGACCTCGCCCGGCGACGTCTACGCGGGCGACGGCACCGACGTCGCGGCCCAGATCGCGGCCGTGAAGGAATCGCTCGGGCTCGGGATGCATGCGACCGGCTCCAACAACTGGGTCGTCTCCGGTGAGCGCAGCGTGACCGGAAAGCCGCTCCTCGCCTGCGACCCGCACCTCACGACGACGATCCCCGACCTCTGGTACCAGGCGGACCTCGCCTGCGACGAATACCGCGTCCGTGGCGCGACGCTGCCGACGAACCCCTTCCCCGTGTTCGGCCAGAGCGCTTTCACGGCCTGGGGCTTCACGAACGTGATGGCGGACACCCAGGACCTGTTCGTCGAGCGCCTCAACCCCGACGACGCGCGGCTCTACGAGTTCGAGGGCGAATGGCGGCCGGCGGACGTGGTGCACGAGGAGATCCGGGTGAAGGGCCGCGGCAAGTCCGAGGACCTCGAGGTGCTGGTCACCCATCACGGGCCGATCGTGAGCGAGGCGCTCGGCGCCGCGGAGCCGATCGCGCTTTCGTGGACGGGGCTCCAGTACCCGCTGCTGACCGACTCGGGTCACCGGTTCGCGACGGCCCGCAGCGGACGGGACGTGATCGAGGCCGCCGAGAACCACCACGTGCCGCCGCTCAACCTGCTGTGGGCGGATCGCGAGGGCAGCATCGGCTACCAGCTCGCGGGCAAGATCCCGCTGCGCAAGGGCGGCGCGCCCGACCTCCCGAAGCCGGGCTGGACGGGAGAGTTCGAATGGGACGGCACGATCCCCTACGACGAGCTCCCGCGGCTGGTGGACCCGCAGCAGGGCTTCATCGTGACCGCGAACAACCGCATCGTCGGCGACGACTATCCGCACCACATCACCTCCGAGTGGATGACCGGCTACCGGGCCCGGCGGATCGAGGAGCGCCTCGGGGCGCGCGACCGCCATTCGGTCGCGGACTTCGAGCGGATGCAGCACGACTTCTTCTCGTACCCCGGCATCGAGACCGTCCACCGGCTCTCACGCCTGCACCCGCCCGGCCAGCGCGAGATCCGCGCGATCGAGCGCCTCAAGAGCTGGGACGGGAACCTCGACCCGGACACCGTGGCCGGGACGATCTACCACGCGTTCACGATCGTGTTCGCGGAGGCGATCGTCCGCGCGGCGGTCCGCGACGACCGGCTCGCGGAGCGCTGGCTGAACAAGTCGGGTGTCGCGCTGTTCGAGGTCGTCTCCTCGCCCTGGCGGTTCCAGGAGCGGCTGCTGACGATGTGGGACGAGGCGGATGCGGAGTGGTTCGGCGGGCGCGCCTGGGACGAGGTGGCGCTCGAGGCGCTCGAGCAGGCGATCGACGGGCTCGAGCAGCGCTTCGGGCGGGACCCGGCGAAGTGGCGCTGGGGCCGGGTGCACGAGGCCGAGTTCATGCACCCCTTCGGACAGGCGAACCCGCTCTTCCGGCGGATCTTCAACCGCTCGGCCGAGGCCGGCGGGGCGAGCGAGACCGTCACGCAGAACGGCTACCTCCCGACCGATCCGTTCAAGGCGGTCTGGGGCCCGGTCTACCGGATGATCGCCGACCTCGGCGATCCCGCCCAATCGCGCTGGCAGCTGACCACCGGCCAGTCCGGCCAGCCCGGCTCGGCGCACTACGACGACATGATCGAGGGCTGGCGCACCGGCCGCACCAACCCCGTGTACCACGAGGAGCACGAGGTGCGCGCGGCCGGCGGCGCGAAGCGCCTGCGGATCGACCCCGGTTGATGCCCAGCAGGCGCGACCAGATCAACCTGACGCCGCGAGGAGGTCGCCGAGTTCCTGGCGGCCGAGCGCGTCGCCAACGTCGCCTCCTTCGGGCCCGACGGCTGGCCGCACCTGATCGCGCTCTGGTACGTGATGCGCGGCGCCGATCCCTGGGTCTGGACCTACGCCAAGTCCCAGAAGGTGAAGAACCTGGAGCGCGACGACCGCGCGACGGCGCTGGTCGAGTCCGGCACCGAGTACGCGGAGCTGAAGGGCGTGATGCTGAAGACGCGGGCGCACATCGAGCGCGACACCGAGAAGGTGCTCGACTTCGCCGGCGAGCTGTTCGCCAAGTACCAGGGCGCCGACCCGGGGAGCGACGACATGCGCGAGGCGCTGCGCGGGCAGGCCGCCAAGCGCGTCGCGATCCGCTTCGAGGTCGTCGAGACCGTCAGCTGGGACCACTCGAAGCTCGGCGGGGTCTACTAGATGAACCGCCGCGCGGTCCTCCAGCGCCGCGCGCGCCGCGAGCCGGCCGGGCGCACCGGTCACGGCGCCGCCGGGATGTGCGCCGGAGCCCGCGAGGTAGAGGCCCTCCACCCCGCCGAAGCGCCGCGGCCCGAACCGGCCCTCGAGCAGCTGATCGCCCAGCATCTCGCCGTGGAAGATGTGGCCCCCGGTGAGCCCGAACCGCGCCTCCAGCTCCCGCGGACCGAGGACGAGGCGGTCGACCACGCGGTCCGGCAGCTGCGGGCAGACCTCGGCGAAGCGCGCGACCGCGGCGTCGGCCGCGGCGGCGGCGTCGCAGTCCGGCGGAAAGCACTGGCAGAAGAGCGACAGCACGTGACGCCCCGGCGGCGCCAGCGTGGGGTCGGCGGCGGTCTGGCAGGCGGCCTCGATCCAGGGGCGCGCGGCCGGGCGGCCGGCGCGCGCCGCGTCCGCGGCGGCCGCGAGGTCGGCCAGGGTGAAGCCGATGTCGATCGTCCCCGCCCAGGGCTCGGGCCCCGGCCAGCTGGGGAAGTCGGGGAGTCCGTCGAGCAGCAGCATGACCTTCACGACGGGCCCGTCCTGGCGCCAGCCGTCCGGAGGCGGGACACCCGCGAGCGCCGCCGTGCGCCGCGGGTCGGCGTTCGACAGCACCACTCCTGCACGCACCTCGCGCCCGTCCTCGAGCACGACGCCGCATGCCCGCTCCTCCTCGATCAGAACGCGCGCGACCGGCGCATCCAACCGCACCCGCGCGCCCGCCGCCTCGGCCGCCGCGCGCAGCGCCGCGGTCACCGCGCCCATGCCGCCGCGCGCATAGCCCCACGCCCCCGGTACGCCGGTCGCCTCCCCCAGGTCGTGGTAGAGGGCGACGAAGGCGGTGCCCGGATCGTGCGGCCCGGCAAGCGTCCCGATCAGGCCCTGGATCGCGAAGGGCACGCGCACCCCCTCCGACGGGATGCCGGCCAGGTCGTCGGCGATCGAGCCGTCGAGCAGCTCCGGTCCGATCGCGTCGAGCCAGCGCCCGCGGTCGGGCGGCTCGAGCAGGAGCGGCCGTGCGCGCGCGGCGGCGCGCTCCCAGCGCTCGCTGCGCGCCGTGTAGCCCTCGGCGTCGGCCCGCGACCAGTCGCGCTCGAGCTGCGCCGCCGTGCGCTCCCGCCCCGACCAAGTGACGACCTTGCGCCCGTCGGGGAAGGGCGCGAACAGGTAGGGCTCGTGCACGTCGACCCGCAGGCCGTGCGCGGCCAGGTCGAGATCGCGCATGATCTCGGCGCGCAGCAGGGAGAGCGTGTAGGCGCCCGGCGAAGCGCGGACGCCGGGCCACAGCTCCTCCGTCACGCACGCGCCCCCGACCACGTCGCGCCGCTCGAAGACCTCGACGTCGAGACCGGCGCGGGCGAGGTAGGCCGCGGCGACGAGGCCGTTGTGGCCGGCGCCGATCACGACCGCGTCGTGCACGGTCGCGGTCAGCTGCTGCTGACGCACCCGCCGAACGTTCCGTATACGGCGCGGAACCGTTCCTTTCCGAGGAACTCGAGCTCGGCGCGACAGAAGTCCGGGCGGGTCTTGAAGTCGGCGCGCCGCGGGCCGACCAGCGGCTGCCAGTCCGGCCGGGAGCCGTTGGCGAACACGAGGCGGGGGTCGCTGCCGTCGAGGTTCGTGTACCCGACGCCGGGGACGCCATGTGCGATCCGCGTTCCGTCCGGAGACCACGCCGGCTCGAGGCGGGGCCCCGGCATCGAGGTGGGGTTGCTCCCGTCGCGGTTCACGATCCAGAACTGGTTCTGGAAGACCTCGCGGTTGAACACGACCCTGCTTCCGTCAGGAGACCAGTCGGGAGTGCGGTCCCGGACGAAGTCTCCGAACGTGAGCTGGGACACGTCGCTGCCGTCGGGCGCGGCCGTATAGATGTGGGACGTGCAGTTGAACGCGCAGTCGCCGCGGAAGTACGCGATCCGCGCCCCGTCCGGCGACCACGCCGGATGCTTGTCCACGAGCGGGAAAGCCGTGATGCGCATCTGGCTCGTGCCGTCCGCGTTCATCACGTACAGATCGGAACCGGCAACGTCGCCTCTCGTGCTCGTGAAGACGATCTGCGAGCTGTCGGGAGACCACGCCGGCTCCCGGTCGCCGGCGGGGTCGTCGGTCAGCCGCTTCACGCGCGATCCGTCCGCGTTCATCACGTACACGTCGAGGTTGCAGGTGGTCTGGCAGGTCGGATCCGATCCGGCGCGCGCGCTCGTGAACGCAACCTGGCGGCCGTCGGGCGACCAGGCCGGCTCGATGTCGATGCCCTCGCTTTCGGTCAGCCTCACCAGACCGGTGCCGTCGGGCTCGATCGCATAGATCTCTCCCGACTGCTCGTCGAGGTAGGAGGAATCGAAGGCGATCTTGCCGTTCTGGCCCGGAAACGCAGCCTGGGCCGGGCCGGCGGCAAGCGCGCAGAGCGCCAGCGCCGCGATCGCCGCCTTCACCGATCTCCCCATGCGCGACATGATATGAGCGATCACTTGGCGGATCAAGACGCTGCGACCCGCGGCGCCGCCCTGTATACGCTGCCGTGCATGGAGAACCTCAAGGGCCTCGTGCTCTCCGGGGGCAAGGGCACGCGCCTGCGCCCGATCACCCACACCAGCGCCAAGCAACTCGTGCCGGTCGCCAACAAGCCGGTGCTCTTCTACGGGCTCGAGGCGATGGCCGCGGCCGGCATCCGGCAGGTCGGCATCATCATCGCCCCGGAGACGGGCGACGAGATCCGCGCCGCGGCCGGCGACGGCTCCCGGTTCGGCATCGAGATCACCTACATCGAGCAGGATGCACCCAAGGGCCTCGCCCATGCGGTGCTCACGGCCGAGGACTTCATCGGCGACTCGCCGTTCGTGATGTACCTGGGCGACAACCTGCTGAAGTCGGGGATCACGGAGCTCGTCGACACGTTCCGCAGCAGCGACCCGGACGCCCTGATCCTGCTCACGCCGGTCCCCGACCCCGAGCACTATGGGGTGGCCGAGCTCGAGGACGACCGGATCAAGCGGCTGGTCGAGAAGCCCAAGGAGCCGCCCTCGGACCTCGCGCTCGTCGGGGTCTACATGTTCAAGTCCTCGATCTTCGACGCGGCCCGCTCGATCGAGCCCTCCTGGCGCGACGAGCTCGAGATCACCGACGCGATCCAGACGCTCGTCGACCGCGGCCTGCGCGTGGAGCCGCACATCGTGCGCGGGTGGTGGAAGGACATGGGGCAGCTCGACGACCTGCTCGAGGCGAACCGGCTGATCCTCGAGGACATCGTTCCGCGCCAGGAAGGCGAGGTGGTCGACTCGCGCGTGGAGGGCAAGGTCGTGATCGAGGCCGGAGCCCGGCTCGAGCGCGCGACGGTGCGCGGCCCGACGATCATCGGCGCGGGCAGCCGGATCGTCGACTCCTATGTCGGGCCCTACTCCGCGATCGACGTCGACGTGACGATCGAGCGCTCCGAGGTCGAGCACTCGATCGTGCTTGCGGGCGCGCGCATCAGCGACCTCTCGTACCGCATGGAGGCGAGCCTGATCGGTCGCAACGTGAGCATCACGCGGTCCAACTCGCTGCCGAAGGCCTACCGCTTCATGGTCGGCGACAACTCGGAGATCCAGCTCCATTGAGGGTGCTGATCACGGGAGGGGCCGGCATGCTCGGTCGTGACGTGGCGATGGCCGCGCGCGAGGTGGGCCACGAGCCCATCACGCTCGCGCGCGGCGAGCTCGACATCTGCGACCGCGAGGCGGTCGAGCGAGCCTGCATCGAGCACCACCCGGGGGCGGTGATCAACTGCGCCGCGTGGACCAACGTGGACGGCGCCGAGGAGCACGAGGCCGAGGCGACGGAGGTCAACGGGCGCGGCGCGGGCAACGTGGCCGCCGCGGCGGCCGCCGTCGGAGCAGCGGTGGTCCATCCCTCGACCGACTACGTCTTCGACGGCACGAACGAGGAGGGCTACGTGGAGTCCGACGCGGTCAACCCGATCTCGGGCTACGGGCGATCCAAGCTCGTCGGCGAGCGCGAGGTGGCGGCCGCAAACCCGCGGCACTGGATCGTGCGGTCCTCGTGGCTGTTCGGGGTCAACGGCCGCAACTTCGTCGAGACGATGCTGGGCCTCGCGCTGGACCGCGACGAGGTCGTCGTCGTGCGCGACCAGGTCGGGTGCCCGACCTACACGGGGCATCTCGCCGCCGGCCTCGTGCGCCTGCTCGATCGCGAGGACCACGGGATCCACCACATGGCGGGCGGTGGCCGTTGCTCCTGGTACGACTTCGCGGTGGAGATCTTTCGCCAGGCGGGGGTCGAGTGCCGCGTGCTGTCGATGACCAGCGACATGCTGGACCGGCCCGCGCCGCGCCCGCCGTTCTCCGTGCTGCTCAGCGAGCGCGAGCACCCGGTGCTGCTCCCCGACTGGCAGGAGGGCCTCGCCGACTATCTCGCGGAGCGCGCCGAGGCGCAGGTGAGCGCATGAGGATGCTGGTCACCGGCGGCGCCGGCTTCATCGGCTCGAACTTCGCGCGGCACGTGCTCGAGAGCCATCCCGAGGACGAGGTCGTGGTGCTGGACAAGCTCACGTACGCCGGCCGCGTCGAGACGATCCAGGACCTGCTCGACGGCGGGCGCGCCCGCTTCGTGCAGGGCGACATCGCGGACGAGGAGGCGGTGCGCGAAGCGCTCGCCGGCTGCGACGCGATCGTCAACTTCGCGGCGGAGTCGCATGTCGACCGCTCGATCGAGGAGCCCGGCCACTTCATCCAGACCGACGTCTACGGGACCTACGTGCTGCTCGAGGCGGCCCGCACCGAGGGCATCGAGCGATACGTGCAGGTCTCGACCGACGAGGTCTACGGCTCGATCGAGGAAGGCTCGTTCACGGAGCGCAGCCCGCTCGACCCCTCCTCCCCCTACTCCGCCTCGAAGGCCGGCGGCGACCTGATCGTGAGCGCCTACTGCCACACGTACGGGATGAACGCGACCGTGTGCCGGGCCTCGAACAACTACGGCCCGTACCAGTACCCGGAGAAGCTGATCCCGCTGTGCGTCCTGAACGCCCTGCACGGGGACCCGCTGCCCGTCTACGGCGACGGCATGCAGGTGCGCAACTGGCTGTACGTGACCGACCACTGCGCCGCGATCGACACGGTCGTGCGCACGGGCCGGGCCGGGGAGACGTACAACATCGGCGGTCCCGACGAGCTTCCGAACATCGAGGTCGTCCGCAGGATCATCGAGCTGACCGGGGCCGACGAGTCGCTGATCCAGTACGTCAAGGACCGCCCCGGGCACGACCGCCGTTACTCGCTGTCCTCGGAGAAGACGGCCGCCGAGCTGGGGTGGAAGGCGCAGGTGCCGTTCTCGGAGGGCATCGCCGCGACGGTCGACTGGTACCGCAAGAACACGTGGTGGTGGGAGCCGATCCGCTCGGGCGACTATCGCGAGTACTACCAGCGCCAGTACGGCCAGGAGTTGCGCTCCTGAAATTTCAGCGGCTCGACACGCGCATCGACGGGCTGGTGCTCGTGGAGCCGAAGGTGATCGCCGACGACCGCGGCTTCTTCTTCGAGACCTACCGGCGCAACGAGTACGCGAGCCTCGGCATCGACACCGAGTTCGTGCAGGACAACCACTCGCGCTCGATGCAAGGCACGATCCGTGCGCTGCACTTCCAACTGACGCCCGGACAGGCCAAGCTGGTCCGGGTCGCGCGCGGATCGATCTACGACGTGGCGGTCGACCTGCGGCGCGACTCGCCGACCTACGGCCGGTACGAGGCCTTCGAGCTGAGCGACGAGAACGCGCGGCAGATCTTCATCCCGGTCGGGTTCGCGCACGGGTTCTGCGTCACGAGCACGGTGGCCGACGTCGCCTACAAGGTGTCGAGCTACTACGAGACGTCGACCGAGCGCGGCATCGCCTGGGACGACCCGGACATCGGCATCCCCTGGCCGGCGGATCAGCCGCTCGTGTCCGACCGCGACCGCACGAACCCGCGCCTGGCCGAGATCGCCGGCGAGCTGCCCTGGTAGACGACCTCGAGAGAGCGCGGCGCGGGTGGGAGGCGCTCAACCGCGGGGACTTCGACGAGGTGCTGCGGTTCGTGCACGAGGACATCGAGTGGCGACCGGCGCTCGGCCCGGGCGGCGCGGAAGGCAACGTCTACCGCGGCCGGGACGCGTACGAGCGCTGGCTGCGTACGGAGCTGCTCGAGGTGTGGGACGAGTTCCGTGGGGAGAACCTCGAGTTCCGCGAGCTGCCCGGCGACCGCATCCTGGCTGCTCGGCGAACTGGTCGTGAAGGGCAAGGCGAGCGGCCTCGAGATGCGCACCCCGTTCGGGCAGATCGCCCAGATGCGGGACGGCATGGTGATCCGCCTCGACGCCTTCGCCGACCATGCCGCCGCGATCGCAGCCGCCGCCGAGCCCCGATAAGGCTGCCTATGCAATGCTTAGGCAGAGATGGCGAGGGGCCCCACTAGCCTGACCCTCGGGGAGGCCGCGCGCGAGATCGGCGTGAGCGTCGACACGCTGCGCCGCTGGGAGCGCGACGGCAAGCTGCGCGCGGTCCGCGACGAGCGCAACCGGCGCCGCGTCCCGCGTCGCGAGGTCGAGCGGCTCGCCGCGCGTCCGCGGCGCCACCGGGCGGGGGACGCGTTCTCCGCGCGCAACCGCTTCCCGGGGAAGGTCGTCTCCGTCGAGGTCGACGGCGTGATGGCGCTCGTCGAGATCGAGGCCGGCCCGCACCGCGTGACGGCGGCGATCACGCGCGACGCGGTCGAGGAGCTCGGCCTTGCGCCCGGTGTCGATGCGACCGCCACCGTGAAGGCGACCTCGGTGATGGTCGAGCGCTCGTGACGAGGGCGGCGCTCCTCGCGTGCGCCGCGCTGCTCGCCCTCGCCGTGACCCCCGGCTGCGGGGACGCAGGCGCGCCGACGCTGCGCGTGTCGGCGGCCGCGTCGCTCAAGAGCGCATTCGAGGACTACGGCTCGGTGTTCGAGGAGGCCGACGCGAGCTTCAGCTTCGCCGGGTCCGACGAGCTCGCGGCGCAGATCCGCAAGGGCGCGCGGCCCGACGTGTTCGCGGCCGCCAACACCGAGCTGCCCGGCTCGGCTCCACGCGGAGAGGCTGGTCGAGCGGCCGGTCGCGTTCGCCTCGAACCGGCTCGTGATCGCCGTCCCCGCGGACGGCGACCGGGTCGCCTCGCTCGAGGATCTCGACGACCCGGGAGTGCGCATCGCCGCCGGGGCGCCGGGCGTGCCCGTCGGGGGCTACACACGCGACCTGCTCGCGCGCCTCGGCCCGCGCGAGGCGGCCGCGATCGAGCGCAACGTGCGCTCCAACGAGCCCGACGTGTCGGGCGTGGTGGGCAAGGTGGCGCAGGGCGCGGTCGACGCGGGGTTCGTGTACGTGACCGACGTGCGGGCGTCCGGCGGGCGGCTGCGCGCGGTCCGGCTTCCGGGCCGTCTGCGCCCGGACGTGGTCTACGCCGTCGCGGTCGTGAAGGGGGCGCGCCGCCGCGCCGAGGCGCGTGCCTTCGTCGAGGGCCTGCTGAGCGGCGCGGGGCGGCAGGCGCTCGCGCGCGCCGGGTTCGCGCCGCCGGTGACGTGAGCCGCAGGACCGGCCGCCGGCTCTTCGCGTTGCTGCTCGTCGCAGCGACGGCCGTCACCCTCTGCTTCCTGACGCTTCCCGTCGCCGCGATCTTCGTGGACGTCGGGCCGCGTGAGCTGCTCGCCAGCCTCGACGACCCGGTGGCCGTCGACGCGCTCGTGTTGAGCCTCGAGACCAGCCTGCTCGCCGTCGCGATCATCGTCGCAGTCGGCACGCCGGCCGCCTATCTGCTCGCGACGCGCGACTTCCGCGGGCGGGCGATGGTGCTGACGCTCGTCGAGCTGCCCCTGATCCTCCCGCCGGCCGCGGCGGGGATCGGCCTGCTGGCCGCGTTCGGGCCGCAGGGAATCCTCGGGCCCGCGCTCACCGACCTCGGCATCGAGCTGCCGCTGACGACCGCGGCCGTGGTGGTCGCGCTCGTGTTCGTGGCGAGCCCGTTCTACGTGCGCCAGGCGCAGGCTGCCTTCGCCAGCCTCGAGCGCGACCTGGTCGAGGCCTCCCGCACGCTCGGCGCGTCCGAGGCGCACACGTTCGCACGCGTCGCGGTCCCGCTCGCGCTGCCCGCGCTCGGCACCGGGCTCGCGCTGGCCTGGGGGCGCGCGCTCGGTGAGTTCGGCGCGACCCTGATGTTCGCGGGCAGCTTCCGCGGCGTCACCCAGACTGCCCCGCTCGCGATCTTCGAGCGCTTCTCCACGGACTTCACCGCGGCCCTCGCGCTGTCGGCGGTGCTCGTGGCGGTGAGCGGCGCGCTGCTGCTCGTCGTGAAGCTGCTGGCCGGCCGCGGCGGCGAGGCACATGCTCTCCTTTGACGCGCACTTCGCGCTGCGCGACTTCGCGCTCGACGTCGACCTCGACGTCCGGGGATGCCTCGCGATCGCCGGGCCGTCGGGCGCCGGCAAGAGCACGATCCTGCGCGTCTGCGCCGGCCTGGTGCGCCCGGAACGCGGCACGGTGGTCTGCGACGGCGACGTCTGGCTCGACACGGAAAGAGGTGTCTGGGCCGAGCCCGACGAGCGCGCCTGCGGCCTCGTGTTCCAGGACTACGCGCTCTTCCCCCACATGCCGGCATGGCGCAACGTGGCCTACGGGATGCGCGGCCTCCCGCGCCGCGAGCGCCGCGCGGCGGCCGAGGCGGTCCTCGCGCGCTTCGGCGTGGCCGACCTCGCCGACGCCCATCCGCGCTCGCTCTCGGGCGGGGAGCGCCAGCGCGTCGCGCTCGCGCGGGCGCTCGCGCGGGCGCCGCGCGTGCTGTTGCTCGACGAGCCGCTCGCCGCGCTCGATGCCCGCACCCGCGCGGCGGCGGCGCGCGAGCTCGCGTCCACGATCCGGGAGGCCGGCGTGCCCACGCTGCTCGTGACGCACGACTTCGCCGACGCCGCGCTGCTCGGCGACGAGGTCGCGGTCGTCGACCGCGGGCGCGTGCTGCAGCGCGGTCCGGCGGCGCAGCTCGCGGCCGCGCCGGCCTCCTCGTTCGTCGCGGACTTCACGGGCGCAAGCGTCCTGTCGGGCGACGCGCGGCCGGCGGCGGACGGTCTCACCGCGCTGCGGCTCGACGGCGGCGGCGAGATCGTCAGCACCGACAGGGCGGGCGGGCGCGCCGCCGCGAGCGTCTTCCCGTGGGACGTGACGGTCGAGGCCCCCGGCGCGGCGGTCCACGGGTCGGCCCACAACAGCGTCGCGGCGACCGTCACCTCCGTATCGCCGGTCGGCAATCGCGTGCGGCTCGCGCTCGCGCTGCCGCAGCCCCTGATCGCGGAGGTCACCCAGGGCTCCGTGCAGCGCCTCGGGCTGGCGCCCGGAGCGCGCGTCGAGGCGCGCTGGAAGGCGACGGCCACGCGGCTCGTCCCCCTCTGAACGTCGCGAGTGGGCCAGCCGTAATACTGCGCCTCGGATGGCCAGCCGCCCGGTACCACGAGCAGCCCCCGCGGCACGAACGGGTGAGGTGCTGCGCGCGGTACCGCTGTTCTCGAGCCTGTCGGGCCCCGAGCTGGAGAAGATCGCGCGCGTCGCGGTGCCCCGGCACTACGAGGCGGGGAGCATCGTGCTGCGCGAGGGCGACCCCGGGGACACCTGCTACATCCTGCAGCGCGGCCGCGCGCGCGTCACCCGTCAGCACGCGGACGGGCGCACGATCACGCTCACCAACCTCGGCCCCGGCGAGATCTTCGGAGAGCTGGCGATGTTCGGCGGCGAGGTGCGCTCGGCGACGGTCGAGGCGCTCGACGACGTGCAGGCGGTCGCGATCCTGGCGGGCGACCTCAAGCGCCTGCTGAACGACCATCCCGAGATCGCCGTGAAACTCCTCGCGGCGCTCGGCGAGAAGCTGCGCGAGGCCAACGCCCGCATCGCGCGCCAGTCCTTCCAGAAGGTCTCGAGCCGCGTGGCCGGGGTGCTCGCCGAGCTTGCGGAGACCGGGTCGCGCGGCGGCGGGCACCTCGACGGGCCCCCGCGCGAGGTGGTGGTGCACTCCACCCAGTCCGACCTCGCCCAGCTGGCCGGCACCTCCCGCGAGGCCGCGAGCCGGTTCCTCGCGACGCTCCAGCGCGCCGGAGTCGTGACCACGCGGCGCGGGCGCATCGTGGTGCACGACCCGACGGCCCTCCACCGGTACATCTATTGAGCGGCCGCGTCATCGCTGCCCTTGTCGTGTACGGCCTGCTCTGGGGAGCGGCGGTCGAGACCGCCGACGCCGGCCTGGGCGACCCCTTCGAGCCGCTCGACGTGTTCAGCCTGGCCGTCCAGGTCGTCCTCGCGATCCTGCTCTGGCCGTTGTTCAGGCGCCTCTGGCGAGCGGACTGAGCGCTCCATATACTGAGCCGCCCGCCCACCCCCCGAAACCGAGCGGTCCCACACGTGTACGTCCTCAACTTCTACTCCCCGGTCTTCGTCGACCAGCTCAAGCGTGGCCGCAAGACGGCCACGATCAGGCTCGGCGACAAGAGCCTCAAGTACCGCCGCGGCCAGCTCGTCTGGATCACGGTCGGGTACCGCCACGAGCCGCGCGAGAAGGTCTTCACGGCGGTCGTCGACGATGTCGAGGTCAAGCGCGTGCGCGAGCTGTCGCCCCGCGACATCGAGCACGACAACCCCGAGTTCCGGCGCGTCGAGGACACCGTTCACTTCCTCGAGCAGATCTACGGCCGCGAGATCGGCCAGGACGACCTCGTCACCGTGATCCGGTTCTCACAGGTGATCGAGACCACCGCCCAGCGCGACTCGCCTCCCGGCAACGGGCACGGGCCGCGCCCCAGAGGCCTCTAGCGCGCGTGAAATTTGGCCCCCGGAGCCGCTCCGGGGCCGATTTTTGGCACTCTGGCTGCTAGAGTGCCAAAGGCCTTCCCCCGCGGGCCCGGCCGTCACGGCCGGCGGCCCGGCGGAGGGGCGACTGCAACGCGGAACGACTTTTCAAGCTGATCCAGGAGGTATGCCCATGAATCTGAAGCCTCTCGGGGATCGCCTGATCGTGCAGCCGGTGGAAGAGGAGGAGACCACTGCCAGTGGGATCGTCCTGCCGGACACGGCCAAGGAGAAGCCCCAGAAGGGAAAGGTGCTCGCCGTCGGGGACGGCCGGTGGGACGAGGACGGGGAGAAGCGCATCCCGCTCGACGTAGCCACCGGCGACGAGGTCCTCTACTCCAAGTACGGCGGCACGGACATCGTCATCGACGGCGATGACCTGCTGGTCCTGCGCGAGTCGGACGTACTGGCCAAGGTAGAGGGCTAGACACCTTAGAAAGGTAGGAATTTCGTATGGCACATAAGGAACTGAAGTACAGCGAGGACGCCCGCCGGTCCCTCGAGGCCGGGGTGAACGCCGTCGCGAACGCCGTGAAGGTGACGCTCGGCCCGCGCGGCCGCTACGTCGTCCTCGACAAGAAGTTCGGCGCGCCCACGATCACCAACGACGGCGTCACGATCGCCCGTGAGATCGAGATCGAGGACGTGTTCGAGAACCAGGGCGCCCAGCTGGTGCGGGAGGTTGCCACGGCGACCAACGACGTGGCCGGCGACGGCACCACGACGGCGACCGTGCTCGCGCAGGGGATGGTGCGGCAGGGCATGAAGAACGTCGCGGCGGGCGCGAACCCGATGGCGCTCAAGCGCGGCATCGAGCAGTCCGTCGACCAGGTCGTCGAGCACCTGCGCACCAAGCAGTCGAAGGAGATCACGGGCGGCAAGGACCAGATCGCGCGAGTCGCGTCGATCTCGGCCCGCGACGACGAGATCGGGAACGTGATCGCCGACGCGATCGAGAAGGTCGGCAAGGACGGCGTCGTGAACGTCGAGGAGGGCCAGACCTTCGGCATGGAGCTCGAGTTCACGGAGGGGATGCAGTTCGACAAGGGCTACATCTCCCCGTACATGGTCACCGACCAGGAGCGCATGGAGGCGGTCCTCACCGACCCGTTCATCCTGATCGCCAACCAGAAGATCGGCGCGGTGCGCGAGCTGCTCCCCGTGCTCGAGCAGGTGATGCAGAACGGCAAGCCGCTGCTGATCATCGCCGAGGACGTCGAGGGCGAGACGCTCGCGACGCTCGTCGTGAACAAGCTGCGGGGGACGTTCACCGGCGTGTCCGTGAAGGCCCCCGGCTTCGGCGACCGCCGCAAGCGGATGCTCGAGGACATCGCGATCCTGACCGGCGGTGAGGTGATCACCGAGGAGATGGGCCTGAAGCTGGAGAACACCCAGCTCACCCAGCTCGGCCAGGCCCGCAAGATCGTGGTCGCGAAGGACACGACGACGATCATCGACGGCGCCGGCGACTCGGAGCAGATCAAGGGCCGCATCAAGCAGATCAAGCAGGAGATCGAGAGCACCGACTCCGACTTCGACCGCGAGAAGCTCCAGGAGCGGCTCGCGAAGCTGTCGGGCGGCGTCGCGGTCGTCAAGGTCGGCGCAGCCACCGAGACCGAGATGAAGGAGCGCAAGCACCGCGTCGAGGACGCGCTGCAGGCGACTCGCGCGGCGCTCGAGGAGGGCATCGTGCCGGGCGGCGGAGTCGCCCTGCTGAACGCCACCGAGGCGGTCTCGCTCGACGGCTTCGAGGACCCCGACGAGCGCACCGGCGCTCAGATCGTGCTGCGGACGCTCGAGGAGCCGCTGCGCCAGATCGCCGAGAACGCCGGCGTCGAGGGCTCGATCGTGGTCTCCAAGGTGCGCGAGATGAAGCCCGGCGAGGGCTTCAACGCCGCCACCGGCGAGTACACCGACCTGGTGAAGGCCGGCGTGATCGACCCGACGATGGTGACGCGCTCCGCGCTCCAGAACGCGGCGTCGATCGCGAAGAACATCCTCACCACGGAGTGCGTGGTCGCGGAGATGCCCGAGAAGGAGCCCGCAATGGGCGGCATGCCCGGCGGTGGCATGGAGGGCATGATGTAACGAACCGCTCGCGGTTCGCGGTATGCGAGGGCCCGGCGAACGCCGGGCCCTCTTTCGTACGATGCCCGCGTGATCCTCGAACGTCCCGAAGTCACGCCGGAGCAGTTGCGGGCTCGTACCGGATGGGACCTGAAGCCCGAGGGACTCTGCAAGGGAGACCGCTGCGTTTCGTTCGACGACGCAGCTGACGGTCTCGACGTGGAGACGCTCGCGGACCGGCTCGGCATGGCGCTCGTCCACGACGAAGGGCACGGCCTGTGGGCGCTCGGCCCGGAGTCCGGCGGCCGCGCGCTGCTCACGGCCGAGCTTCCGGACGTGACGCTGCCCGATCGCCGTGGCAACCCGTTCTCGCTTTCGGCGCTGCACGGCAAGAAGGTCCTGCTCGTGGCATGGGCGTCGTGGTGAGGATGCCGCTTCGACCTGCCCGTGTGGCAGGAACTGCGAGCCGAGCTGCATCCGAAGGGCCTCGAGATCGTGACCGTCGCGCTCGACGTCGGCGGTGAGCGCGCTGCCGGCCCGTGGATCGACATGGCCAAGCCCGAGCATCCGGCGCTGATCGACGAAGCCCACCTCCTCGATGAGCTGCTGGGCATCGTGAACGTCCCGAGCGGGGTCTGGATCGAGGAGCAGGGCACGATCGTGCGCCCACCCGAGCCGGCCTTCCCCGGTCGCGCCGTGGTCGCGGAGCTGCCGATTCCCGAGGGGGCCCCGCCGCGGATCGCGGAGATGCTCCAGGAGGCGGGCAAGATGCGGATCGAGCCCCAGCGCTATGTCGCCGCGCTGCGCGACTGGGTGGAGAGGGGCGCCGCCAGCGAGTTCGCGCTCGATCCCGCCGAGGTGGTCGCGCGCTCGACCCCGCGGCCGCCGGAGGCCTCACGCGCGGCGGCCAGCTTCGAGCTCGCCCAGCACCTGCACCGCAGCGGCCATCCCGAGGACGCGGTCGCTTGGTTTCGCGAGGCGCACAGGCTCCAGCCCGGCAACTGGACCTACAAGCGACAGGCCTGGGAGTTCGTCGACCCGATCCTGCAGGGACCGAGCGAGCAGTACGACGGCGACTGGCTGAGCGACGTGCGGCAGATCGGCGCCGAGAACTACTACCCACCTGTGGACCTCTAGGCATGCGCCCCGGGCTCAAGCCCGACTCCACGCTGGACCGACTCGCGCTCCGGCTGAACCTCGCGCCGGTCGCGGCCGGGCATGCGATGTTCGGCATGCCGATGTCGCGCGTGACGGTCGCGGGCCAGCGGCTGGGAGTGTTCAAGCGGCTCGCGCGCGGGCCGGCCGGCGCCGAGGAGCTCGCCGCGGAGCTCGGCTGCGCGCCTGCCGGATTGCTGATGCTGCTCGACTCGCTCGCCGCCCTCGGCCACGTCGACCGCCACCACGGCACGTACCAGCTCTCGAAGGCGGCGCGCCCGTGGCTCGACCCGGCGTCCGACCAGTACGTCGGCACCTTCATCGAGCACGCCCACGACTACTGGGCGTGGTGGGAGCGGCTGGAGGACGTCGTGCGGACCGGGCAGGGCGTCGAGATCCACGACTTCCCGCCCGACGACCCGAGCTGGGAGACCTACATCCGCGGCCAGTTCGAGCTCGCGCGGATCAGCTCCCCGGAGGTCGCGAAGGCGCTGCAGCTACCGGCGAAGCCCACGTCGCTGCTGGACGTCGCCGGCGGCCACGGGTGGTACTCGGCCGAGCTGTGCCGGCGGCATCCTGGCCTGCGCGCCACGGTGCTGGACCTCCCCGGCAGCGCCGCCGTCGGCCGTCGCATCATGGAGGAGCAGGGCATGGGCGAGCGTGTCGAGCACGTCGACGGCGACATGACGAGCGCCGACCTGGGCGGTCCCCACGACGGCGTGCTCGTCTTCAACATCGTCCATCACCTCCGGCCCGAGGAGAACGTCGCGCTCCTGCGGCGGATCCACGCGGCGCTCGAGCCGGGCGGGACCGTCGCCGTGCTCGATCTCTGGCTGACGCCCGAGGACCGCCGCCCGGAGGCCGCCGCGCTGCTCGGCCTCTTCTTCCATCTCACGTCGTCGGCCGCGACCTACGCCGAGGCCGACGTGCGCGGTTGGCTCGCCGCAGCCGGCTTCGACAAGCCGCGCCGGATCACGATCCGGCGGCTGCCGGGCCAGGCGGTGTTCGAGGCGCGAAAGCCGCGCTGATCGTCGGCCGCTACTCGCCGATCGTGCGGCGGTAGGCGCTCGCGAACGGCCCGAGCAGGATCGAGTGCGGGCCGTGCCGGCCGAAGTTGGCCGTGACGCGGTTGCCGATCCCGGGGATCACGACGCGCTTGCCGTTCTCGGCGCCCTCGATGCCGGCCTTCGCGACATCCGCCGCGGTGGACCAGATGAAAGACGGGCCGGGGCTCTCGCTCCTGAACCCACCCGCCTCGGTGAACTCGGTCTTGACCGGCCCCGGGCAGAGGGCCGTCATCGTGACGCCCGTGCCTTTCAGCTCCGCCGACGTGGCCTCGCTGAAGCTCAGCACGAACGCCTTCGTCGCGGCGTAGACGGACTGCACCGGGATCGGCTGGAAGCCCGCCACCGACGCGACGTTTATGACCGCGCCGCTGCCGCGCTCGACCATGCCCGGCAACCACCGGGTCGTGAGGTCGACGAGCGCCTCGATGTTCACGCGGACCATGCCGAGCTGGCGGTCCGGGTTCTCGTGCACGTCCCCCACGGTCGTGAAGCCCGCGTTGTTGACGAGGATCCCGACGTCCAGGCCCGCCTGGGAGATCACCTCGGGGAGCCGGCGCCGCTCCGCCTCGTCGCCGAGGTCGCACGCGGCAACCTCGGCGCGCACGCCGTGGTCGCGCTCGAGCTCGGCGGCGAGCGCGCGCAGGCGGTCCTCGCGTCGCGCCACCAGGAAGACGCCGTATCGCCGCGCGGCGAGCTGGCGGGCGAACTCCTCCCCGATGCCGCTCGACGCGCCGGTGATCACCGCGGTCGTGGCGGGTCCGGGAGGCGGAAGTGCCATGGCGGTGAGCTTATCCGGCGGCAACCGCCCGGTCATGCCCGCCTACAATGCATGCATGGAAGGTGCCGACCCCTTCGGAGGCCTTTTCGGAGACCCGGACGACCTGCAGCGCCGGCTGGGCGAGTTCGCCGAGCAGATGCAGGGCGCGCAGCGGGTGGCGTGGGCCGACAACGCGATCAAGCTGGCGGTCGACATGACCGTGGCCGCGATCCACACGATCGACCTCTCGGGCTCCCCGGACGAGCAGGCGGTCCAGATCCGCGACGCGATCCGGATGATCTTCCCCGAGGCCGTGACACTCGTGCGCGAGGCGCGCGAGGGTCTCGCCTAGATCTAACCGGGCGTCGCCTCCTCCGCGGCGCGCTGGTCCTCGCGACCGCGGCGCACGACGCTGCGCAGGTCGGTCGTCCCCGCCATCAGGAAGAGCGCGATCACCGCGACGCCGACGTTGAACGCGGCGATCGCGATCTGCTGCCCGACGCTGTAGGCGAGCACCGCCGTCCGCGACGCCTTGCCGCGGAACACGTACACGAGCAGCGCCTGCTGCGCCCCCGCGCCGCCGGGCGTGAACGGCGTGAGCGTGGAGAGCGCCTGGACGCTCATCACGAGCAGCGCGTTCTCGACCGACCCGCCGATGTTGAACGCCTCGAGGAAGAAGTAGAAGGAGAAGAAGCGCAGCAGCCAGGCGACCGCCTGCCACGCGGCGACCTGGCGCAGATAGCGCCGGAAGTCGGTGAGGATCACGACACCCTGGCGCACGCGCCGCCAGAACACGACGGCGCGGATCGACAGCACCGCGTAGACGACGAGCAGCGCGACGATCAGGAACGTGATCGTGAAGAGCGCGAAGCGGGGATGGTCGGCCCAGAAGGAGAGGTCGAAGGCGCCGATGTCGGGCAGGTTGGGAAGACTCGGCAGCACGCCCTGCGTGAGCGCGAAGAGCATCACCAGCGCCCCGATGCTCGTGTCGAACAGCGACTCGACGAAGAAGGAGGAGGTCACCGCGGGATAGGAGGAGTTGGGGACGCTCTGCTTGGCCAGGTAGATCTTCGCGACGTCGCCGCCGCGCGCGGGGAGGATGCTGTTGACGCCCACGCCGACCACGTAGGACCCGAGGATCCGGCGCCACTCGATGCGCTCGGCCGGATACGCCGCGCGCAGCGTGTTGAACCAGCCCCGGCTACGGGCGCACATGTGGCCGAAGTGCAGGAGCAGTGCGAACAGCAGCGCACCCCAGTGGACCGCGGCGAGGTTGGAGAAGAACGTCTCGACGGCGTCCCAGAACGTCTCGAGGCTCGAGCCGAGGGATGCGGTGGGGAACGAGACGAGCGGCGGGCGACCCATCTCCCTAAGCTAACCAGCCCCATCCCCAGGAGGTGCGAGGTTGAAGCTCTACGTCTGTTACGGCACGTTCGGATCACCCCGTCCCGGCGGCCATCCATGCGGCAACGCCTACCGGGCGCTGAAGGAGGCCGGCCACGAGCCCGAGGTCAAGAAGGCGTACGGGCTCGGCGTGCTGCCCGACTTCCTCAACACGCGAACCCGCAAAGAGGTGAAGAAGCTCACGGGCAACAGCTTCGTGCCCGTGCTGGTCACCGACGACGGCGAGGTCGTGAGCGACTCGAAGAACATCGTCGCCTGGGCGGAGGCGCACCCGGCGCGCCCCGCGTGACGCGGGGCGCGTGGATGCGTGCTCTCGGTGCGTTCTAGTTGAAGCTGGATGCAGAACCGGTTGTTGGTGCAGGGCGTCCTGGCCGCGTCGAACGATCGAGCACGCCGGCGTCCTGGTATCCGGCCGGGCATACCGCCGTGATCGTGGTCCGAGCACGGATGGGCTGCCCGACGGCACCGTTCGGTGAGCCGACGAATCCGCTCGCGCGGACGACGACCATGTTCTTCGGACGTGAATCCGAGCTTGAAGCAGTAGCGCCCCGGGTTGGTCCCGAGCACGGAGTCGATCACGTTGAACGAGTTGGCCGTGTCGAGGGATCCGTCGTCGTTTACGCTCCGCATAGGCGACGACGGCGGCGCTGATGCGCCCGACTTGCGCGAACCCGGCCGAGTCGACGCCGTCGAGCGTGTCAGCGTTCGTGGCGCTGCCGGCGCTCGTCGCGCTGTCCGCCTTCGTCGCCGACGGGACCTTGCCGAGCTTCGACTCGTTCACCTGGGTACCGGTGACCGTGTTGTTGCGCAGCTTGTTTCCTGCGATCGACTTCTTCTTGATGTTCTTGCCGTTCAAGACCTTCGTCTTGGCGAACTCGACCGCGTTGTCCGCGACAGCCGTTCCGCTGAGTGCGGCGATCAATGCGATCACCGCAACGATCATCGCCGCCGACGGGCGGCGTGCGCGCATGCGCTGCATCTTCGATACCTCCTGAGTAGAACCGACGCCTCTGGTGCGTGCAGCGTTCCACACGGTCCGGTCGTTTCAAGACCGGCTGGACGGACCTACGAGGAGGGCGCCGGCGCCTCCGCGGCAACCTTGCGGATCACGCCCAGCACCTCGTCGGCGAGCCGGGGACCGTCCGCATCCGAGACGGGCGTCGCCTGGATCCGCACCACGACGGAGTCCGCGTACACCTCCTCCAGCGAGATGTCGGGCTCGTCGCGGGTGGGCACCTTGACCTCGGTCGATAGCAGCTGCTCCAGCTCGCTCGGGAGCACGCCGTCGCGCAGCCGCGCCCGCAGGTCGACGCCTGCCGGCGCGCGCAACGGCACGATCGTCGCGCTCAGCACCGCGTTGTTGGGCACCATCAGGGTCCCGTTGCCGCGCGCCAGGGTCGTGTAGATCAGCCCCTGGCTCGCGACGGTGCCCTCGACGGTCGCGCCCAGCGTGCCGCCCTGCATCCGCACCCGCTCCCCCACGCGAAACGGGCGCGAGGTCTGCAGCATGATGCCCGCGATCACGTTCCCGAGCGTGCTCTGCGCGGCGAGGCCGATCACGACCGCGGTCACGGCGCCCCCGAGCGCGATCGCGCGCGGGTTCAGGTCGACGATGCGAAGCGCGACGACCACGATCACGAGCAGCGTCACGAGCTGCACGAGGAACCCGACCGTGGAGGCGGTGCCCGGGTCGAAGCGGCGCATCAGGCGCGGCCCCATCGCCCGGCCGATGTCGCGTGCGAAGCGCCATCCGACCGCGGCCAGGAGCAGGGCCGTGGCGATCCGGACCGGGACGTCGGTTCCGAACAGCTCCTCCCGCCAGCGCCAGAGCACGAGCAGGACGGCGACCACGGGCAGGAGCAGCAGCGCCTCGCGGCGGGCCTTGCGCGCGCGCCGCGCGGCCTCCGCGGTCATGAGCCGCGACAGCGCGGACTGCTTGTAGTAGCTGATGTCGCGCGTGACGGTCGCGTCGTCGGGGCCGCCGCGCTGGGCGGCCACCTCGTCCTGCCGGCTCTCGCTGCCGTCGTGCACGCGCACACCGTAGCGGCTGGAATTGCCCATACAGTGGGCTGCATGGCGGCAGCGCAGGACGGCTACTTCGATCCCGACGGCGTCGCCCGCCGGATCGCCCGCGAGCTGGCCCTGATGCTCGGCGGCGGCCGCGCCCTGCTGCTCCAGCTCGCACATCCGCTCGTGGCCGCGGGCGTGGCGGAGCACTCCGGCGTGGGACCCGGGCCGCGCGGCGCTCGTCGCCGCCTCACGCGAATGGACGCGGCGGGTCGCGATGCCGCTGCTGCCGGCGCGCCTGCGCACGGTTCCGGCGTCGCGGTAGTCTGCGCGCCGGTGAAGGTCTCGGTCGCGAGCGACATGGACACCCCGGTGGCGCGCGCCCTGCTGGAGGAGCTGCGCAAGCGCGGTCACGAGCCGGTTGCGCACGGCGCGCTCGCCGAGGGCGAGCGGGCGGACTGGGCGTGGGCCTGCGAGCGCGCCGCCCGCGACGTGGCCGAGGGGGAGGCCGAGCAGGGCATCGTGTGCTGCTGGACGGGCACGGGCGCATCGATCGCGGCGAACAAGGTCGCGGGCGTGCGCGCCGCGCTCTGCGCCGACGCCGAGACAGCGCGCGGGGCGCGCACGTGGAACGACGCCAACGTGCTCGCGATCAGCCTGCGCTCGACCTCGCAGCCGGTGCTCGAGGAGATCCTCGACGGCTGGTTCGCGACGGGACCGAGCGACGACCCCACCGACCGTGCCAACATCGATCACGTCGCCGACCTCGACGGATCGCGGGCGCGCGGCTGATGGCGGTCGAGACACACGACATCGTCGCGACCCGGGACGAGGCCGCGCGCCTCGAGCTGGCGCCGCTGATCATCAGCGAGACCCTGCGCGACCACCTCGCGCGGGAGCTGCCGGGGGACGACGCGCCGCTCGAGTTCGAGCGGATCGGCGAAGGCCACTCGAACATCACCTACCTCGTGCGGCGCGGCGGCGACCGTTTCGTCCTGCGCCGCCCGCCCCGGCCGCCGCTTCCGCCCTCCGCGCACGACGTGCTGCGCGAGTGGCGGATCCTCGACGCGATCAAGGACACGGACGCGCGCTCGCCGCGCACGCTGCTGGCCTGTGACGACGAGTCGGTGATCGGCGCCCCCTTCTACGTGATGGAGTACTGCGTGGGCTCGGTGATCACGAGCGAGATCCCCGGCCCGCTCGACACTCCCGAGGAGCGGCGGCGCATGGGACTCGACCTCGTGGACGCGCTCGCCGAGGTGCACGCGGTCGACTGGCGTGCGTGCGGCCTCGAGGGCTTCGGCAAGCCGACCGGGTACCTCGAGCGCCAGGTGAAGCGGTTCACGGGCCTGTGGGAGTACAACAAGACCCGCGAGGTGCCCCGCGTGCAGGAGATGCGCGACTGGCTCGCGGACAACATGCCCGACTCGCCCGAGGCGACGATCGTGCACGGCGACTACCGCCTCGGCAACACGATGGTCGCCGACGAGCCTCCGGCGCGGGTGATCGCGATCTTCGACTGGGAGCTCTCGACGATCGGGGACCCGCTCGCCGACCTCGGCTACATGACCGTGACCTGGATCCAGCCGGGCGACCCCGAGGACACGATGTTCAGCTCGCTTTCGGCGGTCACGCGCCGCGAGGGCTTTCCCTCGCGCGAGGAGATGATCGCCCACTACGAGGAGCGCACCGGGCGCTCGATGTCCGCCCTCAACTGGTACCAGGCGCTTGCGCTGTGGAAGGCCGCCGTGTTCATGGAGGGCAACTACAAGCGCTCGCTGGCCGGGACCACGGACGACCCCTTCCTGAAGATGTTCGACGAGGGCGTGCCGGCGCTCGCCGAGGCGGCCTACGAGGTGAGCCGTGCCGGGTGAGAACGGCCCCCTGACCGGCCTGCTGGTCGACTACGGCGGGGTGCTGACGACGAACGTGTGGGACTCGTTCCGTGCGTTCTGCGAGGCCGAGGGCATCGATCGCGACGAGGTCAAGAAGGCTTTTCGCGCGAACCCCGAGGCGATCGCGCTGCTGCGGCGGCTCGAAGCGGGCGAGCTCGACGAGGAGACCTTCTCGCCGTTGTTCGGGCCGATCATCGGCGTCCGCGAGGAGCGCTACGAGGGCCTGGTCGACCGCCTTTTCTCCGGGATGCAGCCCGAGCACGCGATGATCGAGGCGCTGCCGCGCGCGCGGGCAGCCGGGCTCAAGACCGGCCTGATCTCCAACTCGTGGGGCCACGGCCGCTACGACCGTGACTCGTTCGCGCGGCTGTTCGACGCCGTCGTGATCTCGGGCGAGGTCGGCCTCTACAAGCCCCAGCCCGAGATCTTCCGGCTCGGCGCCGAGCGCGTAGGGCTCGACCCCGCGCAGTGCGTGTTCGTCGACGACCTGGTCGAGAACTGCGAGGGCGCGGAGGCGGTCGGCATGACCGCCGTGCTGCACCGCGGCGCGGACGGGACGCTCGAGCGGCTCGAGGACCTGCTCGGCGTCGCGCTGCGCTAGCGGCTGAGCGATTCCTCGACCAAACGCGAGTAATCCTCGGCGATACGGGCGGTCACGGGACCCGGGAGCCCGTCGCCGACCGGTTCGCCGTCGACCAGCACGAGCGGCTGCACCTCCCGCGTGGACGACGTCAGGAATGCCTCCTGCGCGGTGCCGATGTCGGTGGGCGCCAGCGTCCGCTCCTGCGCACCGAGCGCGAGCACGTGCTCGCGCGTGATGCCGGCCAGGCACCCGGCGTCGAGCGGCGGCGTCGCGGCGAGGCCGTCGTGCACGAGGAAGACGTTCGCGGTCGTCGCCTCGCACAGCTCGCCGCGGCGATTCAGGAGCAGGGCCTCGTCGGCGCCGGCAGCGCGCGCCCGCGCCAGGGCCATCACGCTCTCCGCCAGGGAGACGGTCTTCACGCCCGCGAGCGGCGCCTGCTCGTCGCGGCGCAGGTCGGAGATCACGGCGGAGGACGTCGGCGGCCACGGGGTCAGGGGCAGCGCCACGACCAGGACCGTGGGCGCGGCGGCCGCGCGCGCAAGGCCGGGCGGGCCCGCCCCGCTCGTGACCGTGATGCGCATGCGCGCGTCCTCGAGGCCGTTGGCCTCGACCACCATGTGAGCCGCCCGCTCGATCTCGCGACGATCGGGCGCGCCGATGGCGAGGCTGCGGCAGCCGTCCTCGAGCCGGCGCAGGTGCTCGCCGAGCGCGAACGGCCGACCGCCGTACCAGCGCAGCGTCTCGAAGACGCCGTCGCCCACAAGGAAGCCGTGATCCGCGGGCGACAGGCAGGCTTCGCCTTCCTCGGCGAGGGCGCCGTTCAGCCAGATCTTCAAGAAGCCAGCGGGAGTGCCTCGTGGGCCGTTCGCACGGTGCCGCCCGCGGCGCGCAGCAGACGCGCGGCCTTGTGCATCGTCTCGCGCCATTCGGCGGCCGGATCGGAGTCGGCCGTCACGGCGCCGCCGACGTGCAGGTGGAGCGCGTCGCCGGCAGCGACGAGCGTGCGAATCGCGACCGACAGCTCGAGCTCGTCACCGGGGCCGAACCACCCGATCGCGCCGCAGTACGGGCCGCGGCGCACGGGCTCGAGCTCCTCGATGATCTCCAGCGCCCTGATCTTGGGCGCTCCGGTCACCGAGCCGGGCGGGAACGTCGCGCGCACCACCTCGGCGGCGGACACCCCCGCGCGCGTGCGCGCCTCCACGGCCGAGACCAGGTGGTGGACCCCGGGGTGCGACTCGAGTGCGCACAGCTCCTTGACCGACACCGACCCGAACTCCGCGACCCTGCCCAGGTCGTTGCGCGCGAGGTCCACGATCATCACGTTCTCGGCGAGGTCCTTGGCGCTCGAGCGCAGCGCCAGCGCGTGGCGCCGGTCCGCTGCCGGATCCGCTCCACGTGGACGCGTGCCCTTGATCGGACGCGTCTCGATGTGCGCGCCGCGGCGGCTCAGGAAGCGCTCCGGCGAGGCCGAGATCACGTCGGCGCCGCCCAGCCGAACGAGCGCCGCGAACGGCGCCGGGCTCTCGCCGCGGACACGTCCGTACAGCGCGAACGGGTCGCCGCCCCATTCTGCCGTGAGTCGCTGCGAGAGGTTGACCTGGAACACGTCCCCCGCCCTGATGTAGTCGATCGCCCGCTGCACCGCGCGCTCGTAGTCCGGCCGCGGAAGCGAGGTCCGCCACCCGGAGACCGGCTCGTGCGACGGTGGGGCCGCGTCGGTCGCCCGCAGCGCGCGGACGAGATGCTCGCTCGCACCCTCTCCGCGAACGGCGACGGTGCGGCGCGCGTGGTCGAACTCGAGCCACGCCTCGAAGCGCCCGAGTGCCAGCGGCGGGAGGCCGGGGTCCTCGCGGCCGAGGTCCGGGAGTCGCTCGATCTCGCGCCCGAGGTCATAGGCGAGCCAACCGGCCCACCAGCCGTCCCCCAGGCGGTCGAGCGCCGAGATGCCGTCCGTGGCCACCTCGGCCGGGCGTGCCGCGAGATAGGAGCGCCGGCCGAGGTCGCCGAATCCGGGCAGGCTCTCGAGCAGCACGAGGCCGGGCTCGTGCCGCATGGCAAAGGCGACGGCGAACGGTTCCGCCCACGGCAGGGACATCTCCAGGGATGGTAAACCCGCTCAGCCGGCGGCGATCAGCACCACGCCGGCGAGGGCCGTCGCGACGCCGATCTGCGCGACCCGGTGCGGGCGCTCTCCCAGCACGACTGCGGCGAGCGCCACGGTCGTGAGCGGGTAGAGGGAGCCGAGCACCGACACGAGGCTCACGAGCCCCTCGGTCGACGCGAGCGCGAACAGCGCATTCGCGCCGATGTCGAGCGTCCCGACGGTCGCGAGCACGGGGATGTCGTTCCGGCGCGCCGCGAGCGGGGGGCGAAGCAGCGCGAACGCCGCCAGCAGCAGCGAGACGCCGGTGATCCTGTTGACGACCATCGCCCAGCCGATGTCGGCGTCGCTCGCGTTGTCGATCCCCACGAAGAAGAGACCGAAGCCGAGCGCGGAGACCACCGCGAACCCCGCGCCGCGGGCGGTGCCGCCGCTCACCTCCTCGCGCGAGGCGAGCACCACTCCCGCGAGGGCGAGCACCAGGCCCACGTACTGGACGGTCGCGGGGCGGTCGCCGCTCGCGATGCCGACCACCACGGGCACGACCGCGGCGGTCGCGGAGATCGGCGCCACCACGCCCATGTTGCCCACGGCCAGGCCGCGGTAGAAGGCGGCCAGGCCGGTCACCCCCGCCACGCCCGAGAACACCGCCCACAGCGCGAAGTCACCGCCCGGCGGCGGCTCCCAGCGCACGAGCATGAAGGTCCCGATCAGCGCGAGCCCCACGCCCTGGGACGCCAGGAGCACGTTCAGGAGCGGCAGCCGGCGGCTCTTCAGACCACCGAGGAAGTCGGCGATCCCCCACGAGACGCTCGATGCGAAGGCCAGGAGCAGTGCCGTCATGACCGCGCATCTTCTAGTCTGCCGTCCTCAATGAGCCTCCTGGCCGTCGGTTCCATCGCCTTTGACGCCGTGCGCACGCCGTTCGGCGAGCGCGAGCGCATGCTCGGCGGCTCCGCCGTGCACTTCTCGCTGGCGGCCAGCTTCTTCACCGACGTCCGCGTCGTCGGGCCGGTCGGCGACGACTTCGGCGAGGCGGAGTACGACGTGCTGCGCACGCGCGGCGTCGAGACCGCCGACATCGAGCACGTCGAGGGCGGGCGCACGTTCTTCTGGCGCGGGCACTACGACTACGACCTGAACGTCGCGCACACCGACGACACGCAGCTCAACGTGTTCGGCGACTTCCAGCCGAAGCTGTCCGAGGACTCGAAGAGCACCGAGTCGGTCTTCCTCGCGAACATCCAGCCCGACCTCCAGCTCCAGGTGCGCCGCCAATGCGAGTCCGCCCGGACCGTGGGCCTCGACTCGATGAACCTGTGGATCGAGACCGCGCGCGATTCGCTGCGCCGCGCGATCGCCTCCGTCGACCTCGTCCTGATGAACGACGCCGAGCTGCGCATGCTCACCGAGCAGCCCAATCTCGTGCGGGCGGCGCGCGAGGTGATGGCGATGGGCCCGCGCATGGTCGTCGCGAAGCAGGGCGAGTACGGCGCGGCGCTGTTCACCCCGGAGGCGTTCTTCGCGCTCCCCGGCTATCCCCTCGAGGACGTCGTCGACCCGACCGGCGCCGGCGACAGCTTCGCCGGAGGGTTCCTCGGCTACCTCGACTCCGTCGGCAGCGAGGACCTCTCCGACCAGATCGTGCGGCGCGCGATGACCTACGGCTCGGTGCTCGCCTCCTTCAACGTGGAGCAGTTCGGGACCGAGCGCGTCCAGGCGCTCACGGAGGCCGAGATCAACCGGCGTTTCGAGGAGTTCAGGCTGATGACGCACCTCGACGCCCAGCCGGTCGAACTGCGCTCCGCCGGCTAGCCGGAATCCAGCAAGAATCGGCTAGCCTTCGCTTGCCCTGAACCCCGCAATATGCGGGAACGGGTGTCCCGCCCACGCCGCGCCGAGGGGAGCGAGATGACGACAGAGCAGAGAGTCCAGCCACAGGACCGCGACGGCGTGGCGACCCAGCAGGGAGACGTGCTGACGGTCACCGACAGCCGCACGGGCAAGACCTACGAGCTGCCGATCGAGGACGGCGCGATCCGCGCCGCGCAGCTGCGCCAGATCAAGGTGTCCGAGGACGACTTCGGGCTGATGTCCTACGACCCGGCGTTCCTCAACACGGCGTCGTGTCGCAGCGACATCACGTGGATCGACGGCGACAAGGGCGAGCTGTGGCATCGCGGCATCCCGATCGAGCAGCTCTGCGAGAGCAGCAGCTACCTCGAGGTCGCCTACCTGCTGATCAACGGCGAGCTGCCGACGAAGGCGCAGCTCGGACTCGTGGGTCCACGACATCACGATCCACACGTTCGTGCACGAGAACATCAAGAAGTTCGTGGAGGGCTTCCGCTACGACGCGCACCCGATGGGGATGCTCCTGGCGACGGTGGGCGCGCTCTCGACGTTCTACCCGGACGCCAAGAAGATCGGCGACCAGCACGAGCGCTACATGGCGACGATCCGGATGATCGCGAAGATGCCGACGCTCGCCGCGTTCGCCTACCGGCACAACCTCGGCCTCCCGTACGTGTATCCGGACAACGACCTGGACTATCCCGGGCAACTTCCTCTCGATGATGTTCAAGATGACCGAGCTCAAGTACGAGCCCGATCCGCGGCTCGAGCGCGCGCTCGACGTTCTCTGGATCCTGCACGCCGACCATGAGCAGAACTGCTCGACCGCCGCGGTGCGCAGCGTCGGGTCCTCGCAGGTCGACCCGTACTCGGCCGTCGCGGCCGGCGTCGCGGCGCTCTACGGGCCGCTGCACGGCGGCGCGAACGAGGCGGTCCTGCGCATGCTCGACCGGATCGGGAGCGTCGACAACATCCCGGGATTCCTGGAGGGCGTGAAGGAGGGCAAGGAGCGTCTGATGGGCTTCGGCCACCGCGTGTACAAGAACTACGACCCGCGCGCGCGCATCATCAAGAAGCACGTCGACGAGGTGTTCGAGGTGACGGGCCGCAATCCCAAGCTCGACATCGCGGTCGAGCTCGAGAAGCGGGCGCTCGACGACGACTACTTCACGAGCCGCAAGCTCTATCCCAACGTCGACTTCTACTCGGGCCTGATCTACGAGGCGCTGAGCCTCCCGCCGGCGATGTTCACCGTGATGTTCGCGATCCCGCGCACGTCCGGCTGGATGGCCCAGTGGCAGGAGATGCTCGACGACTCCGAGCAGAAGATCGCGCGGCCGCGCCAGCTCTACACGGGCGGCGGGCCGCGTGACTACGTCACGATCGACCAGCGCACCTGAGCGAGTTCGTCGAGCGCATACGGGACGGCTACGAGGCCTTCAACCGAGGGGACTTCGAGACGGCCATCGAAGGGCTTGACCCGGAGATGGAGTGGGTGGTGCTGGACATGCTCCCCGACACCGGCCCGTTTCGGGGACCCGAGGGCGCGCGGCGCTTCTGGAACATGTGGAGCGAGGCCTTCGACGAGTTCCGCGCGGAGCTCGAGGAGTACGTCGATGCCGGCGAGTCCGTGATCGTCGTCGCGCGCATGACGGGCCGCGGAAAGGACAGCGGCGTCGCCGTGGACACTCCGGCCTTCCCGATGGTCTGGACGCAGCGGAACGAGCAGATCGTCCGGGTCGAGATGTTCGACAGCAGGGCCGGGGCGCTCGCGGCGGTCGGGCTCCCGCCGGACACGATGTTCGAGCGCTTCTAGATGTACCCGCGGGTGCGGGCTGTGTCGATCACGCGCTCGATGCCGACCTCGTAGGCGGCGTCGCGCAGGCACAGGTCCTTCTGGCGCGCTGCGGTGTCGACCTCGCGGAACGCGCGCCGCATGATGTTGCCGAGCTTGTCGTTGATCTCCCGCTCCTCCCAGCGGAAGTGCTGCATGTTCTGCACCCATTCGAAGTAGGAGACGATCACGCCGCCGGCATTCGCCATCACGTCCGGGATCACGTAGACGCCCTTGTCCCGCAGGATGCCGTCCGCGATCGGCGTCGTGGGGCTGTTCGCTCCCTCGAGGACCATCTTGCAGTTCACGTGGTCGGCGTTGCCCTCGTGGATCATCCCGCCGAGCGCGGCAGGCAGCAGCACGTCGCAGGGGATCGCGACCAGGTCGTCGGGCGGGATGGCCTCCACTCCCTCGAAGTCGGTGAGCTTGCCGCCCTGCTCGATCGTCTCCTGGAGCTTCACGACGTCGATGCCCTCGTCGCTGCGGATCGCGCCGTCGGCGTTCGACACCCCGATGATCCGCACGCCCAGCTGCTGGAGGATGCGCGCGGCCCAGGACCCGACGTTCCCGAACCCCTGCACGACCGCCGTGGTCGTCGAGGGCGACAGGCCGAGCTTGGGCGCGGCCTCGCGATACAGGTAGACGAGCCCCCGGCCCGTGGCGGCCTCGCGCCCGTAGGAGCCCTCGAGCGCGATCGGCTTGCCGGTCACGATCGCCGGCGTGTGGCCGTGCAGCTTGCCGTACTCGTCCATCAGCCACGCCATCACCTGAGCGTTGGTGCCGACGTCCGGGGCCATGATGTCGCGGTTGGGCCCGAGCACCTTGTCGATCTTGTCCATCAGCGAGCGCGTGATCGACTGGAGCTCGTCGGGCTCGAGCTGGTCGCCGGCGCAGTTGACCCCGCCCTTCGCGCCGCCGTACGGGATGCCGACGATCGCGGTCTTCCACGTCATCAGCATCGCGAGGGCGCGAATCTCGTCGAGGTCGACATCGGGGTGGTAGCGAAGCCCGCCCTTGTACGGGCCGCGCGCGCCGTTGTGCTGCACGCGATACCCCTTGAAGACGTGGATCTTCCCGTCGGAGAAGCGGACGGGGATCTGGACGACCGTCTCCCGGTAGGAGCTGCGCAGCACGTCGCGCACGTCGTCCGGCACGCCGATCCGGTCGCACGCGGCGTCGAAGTAGTGCTTGACGATCTCGAGGTCCGAGACGCGCACGGGACCGGGAACCCGGCCCGGCTCGACGGCGGGCGCCTCGGCTCCGTCCGGCCGGGCGACCTCGGTGGCCTCCGCGACGGCGGCGCCGCCCTGCTCGAGCGGCTCCTCCGACAGGACCGCCGCGCGGCCCCGTCCGTCCCTCTCCTCCGGCTTGGTCATGCCCTGGGCGGAGTCTCCCACGAAACGGCCGTGCGTAAAAGCCGATCAGCGCAGGCCGACGCGATGGAGCCAGCGGGATTCGAACCCGCGACCTCCCGGATGCAAACCGGACGCTCTCCCAGCTGAGCTATGGCCCCGCACACCGATTGTAGGACGGCTTCACCGTATCTTCGTCCATCTTCACGGACGGGACGCTCGATCGTGCGTCACTACTCATGTATGCCATGAAGCACCACTCCGCCTCGAGCGAGCCGCAGGCTCCCGCGCCCGGTGGGCCCCAGGCCTTCACCCTCGAGCTGACGCTCGAGGAGCTGGGCTTCCTTCGCCTGCTGCTCACCAACGCGACCGTCCAGCCCGCGCAGCTGAAGAAGCTCTGCGGTGAGGTGCAGGGCAAGATCGAGGAGCACATCGGCCCGCTCCCCCCGGGGTGAGACAACCCCGCCTTCCGTCAACCGTCGCCGGCCGCGTGCTCCTTGGAGTCGAGGTGCGCCTGCCGGGCCACGGCGCGGTTGTGCACCGAGCGCTCGTACTGGGCGCCGTCGGCTCCGGCGCGGGTCGGGGCCTCTGCGCGCTCGGCTGCGGCGGTCGCACGCTGTTTCCGTACGCTCATCAACAGCACGGTGAGCAGCAGGGCGATCGCGATGATGCTCAAGACGGTTCCCATGGTGCTCCCTCCTGCCTACGCTTGCTTGTCGGCGCTCGCCCGCTCCTCGTCCGTCATCTGCCTGACGACGAGCTTTCCGGAGCGGACCTGGCGCCGGATTCCCTCCAACTTCGACCGCCGCCGCTTCTCCTCTTGCTCGTTGGGCGTGCGCGCTGCATCGGAGTGACTGCTACCGCTTGAAATCGACATGCATCCCCTTCTGACCCTCTGTGGTGGGCGCGCGAAAGGAAAGAGAGAAAGAGACCCCTGCGTGCGTTCGGAAACCTGCCCCCTGACCGTAGCACGCCGAGAGGGCCGCTGAGTGATCTGTCAGACCGCTCCTGCGCGCGACTTCCGGGCCAGTTTGAGCCGTGCCGTCTTGTCCAGCTCGACCTTGCGCAGGCGCACCGCGTGCGGCGTGACCTCGACGCACTCGTCCTCGCGCAGGAACTCCAACGCCTGGTCCAGCGAGAGCTTGCGCGCGGGTACGAGCCGCACGAGCACGTCCGCCGTCGAGGAGCGGATGTTGGTGAGGTGCTTCTCCTTGACCGCGTTCACGTCGAGGTCGTCGGAGCGCGCGTTCTCCCCGACGATCATCCCCTCGTAGACCTCGTCGCCGGGTTCGACGAACATCGTCCCGCGCTCCTGGAGGCCGAACAGCGCAAAGCTCGCGGCCGCCCCCCGCGCGGTCCGCGACGAGGGCTCCGGTGGGCCGCGTCCGCAGGTCCCCGGCCCACGGCTCCCAGCGGTCGAAGACGTGGTGCAGCAGTCCGGTGCCGCGGGTCTCCGTGAGGAACTCCGTGCGGAACCCGATCAGCCCGCGTGCCGGCACCAGGTACTCCATCCGGACCCACCCCGTCCCGTGGTTGACCATCTGCTCCATGCGGCCCTTCCGCAGGGCGAGCAGCTGCGTCACGACGCCGACGTAGTCCTCGGGCACGTCGATCGCGAGCCGCTCGATCGGCTCGTGCAGGCTCCCGTCGATCTCGCGGGTCACGACCTGCGGCTGCCCGACCGTCAGCTCGAAGCCCTCGCGGCGCATCAGCTCGACCAGCACCGCGAGCTGGAGCTCGCCACGGCCCTGCACGTCCCAGGCGTCCGGCCGTTCGGTGTCGCGCACCCGGATCGAGACGTTCCCCACCAGCTCCTGGTCGAGCCGCGCCCGCAGCTGACGCGCGGTGAGCTTGTCGCCGTCCTGCCCGGCCAGCGGAGAGGTGTTGATGCCGACCACCACCGACAGCGACGGCTCGTCCACCGTGATCACGGGCAGCGCCTCGGGCCGCTCGGGGTCGGCGAGGGTCTCTCCGATCGTGACCTCGGGCAACCCGGCGACAGCGATGATCTCCCCCGGCCCGGCCTCCTCGGCCGCGACCCGGTCGAGCGCCTCCGTCACGTACAGCTCGCTGACGGTGGCGGGCTCGACACGCCCGTCCGCGCGGCACCACGCGATCGCCTGGCCCGCGCGGATCGTGCCGTGCCGCACCCGGCAGAGGGCCAGGCGCCCGACGTAGGGAGACGCGTCGAGGTTGGTGACGTGGGCCTGGAGCGGATGGGCGGGGTCGTGCTCGGGCGCCGGTATGCGATTCAGCATCAAGTCGAACAGCGGCTCGAGGTCGCTGCCCTCCACCCCCTCCTGGAGCGACGCCCACCCGGCCCTGGCGTTGGTGTAGACGATCGGGAACTCGATCTGGTCCTCGTCCGCGTCGAGATCGAGGAAGAGCTGGTACACCTCGTCGACGACCTCGGCGATGCGGGCGTCCGGCCGGTCGACCTTGTTCACGACGAGGATCACCGGGAGCCGCGCCTCGAGCGCCTTGCGCAGCACGAACCGCGTCTGCGGGAGCGGGCCCTCCGAGGCGTCGACCAGCAGGAGCACTCCGTCGACCATCGTCAGGCCGCGCTCGACCTCGCCGCCGAAGTCCGCGTGCCCCGGCGTGTCGACGATGTTGAGCTTCACGCCGCCGTGGCGGACGGCCGTGTTCTTGGCGAGGATCGTGATGCCCTTCTCGCGCTCGAGGTCCATCGAATCCATCACCCGGTCGGCCACGTCCTGGTTCGCGCGAAAGGCCCCCGACTGCCACAGCATCGCGTCGACCAGCGTGGTCTTGCCGTGGTCGACGTGCGCCACGATCGCGATGTTGCGGATGTCCTCCCGGCGGGCCATGAGGGGATGGAGATGCTACGGTGCATGAGTCGGGTGACCACTCTTGGCGCCCGAGAGGTTCCGTTTCTCAGTGCGCTCCGTGCGACCGGGATTGCTGGATCTCCCCCTCGCACTACAAGGAGTTCACCTATATGTCATCTCAGTCATTCGCCGATCTCGGCGTGTCGAAGCCTTTGGTCGCCGCGCTCGCAAAGCGCGGCATCAATGAGCCTTTCGCGGTCCAGCGACTCGTGATCGCGGACGTGCTCGCCGGTCACGACGTGCTGGCCCAGTCACCGACCGGCTCGGGCAAGACCCTCGCCTTCGGCCTTCCGCTGATCGACCGGTTGCAGGCTCGGCACCCCCGGCCCTCGGCCCTGATCCTGGCCCCCACGCGCGAGCTCACAGCCCAGATCGTCGAGGAGCTGACCGACGTCGCGCGCGCCGGCGGCCTGAAGATCGCCCCCGTCTACGGCGGCGTCGGCCTCGATCGCCAGGCGGTGCTCGCCGCCACGGCCCACATCGTGGTCGCGACCCCGGGCCGGCTCGAGGACCTGATCGACCGCCGCATGCTGAACCTCGAGCAGGTGCGCGTGCTCGTGCTCGACGAGGCCGACCGGATGCTCGACATGGGCTTCAAGCCCGCGGTCGACCGCATCGTCGCGCAGACACCGTCCAACCGCCAGACCTTGTTCTTCTCGGCAACGCTCGGCGGCGACGCGGGCCGCGTGGCGAAGGCCTACACCACGCACCCCCGCACCCACGTGCACGAGCCCGAGAGTCAGCACACCGCACGCGTCGAGCACCGCTTCCTGCACGTCGCGCACGACTCCAAGCTCGGCACGCTCGTCGGCGAGCTGCGCGGCAAGCGCTCCGGGCGCACCCTCGTCTTCGTGCGCACCAAGCGCGGCGCGGACCGGCTCGTGAAGCGACTCGCCGCGCACGACCTGCGCGCCGTCGCGATGCACGGGAACAAGACGCAGTCCCAGCGCGAGAAGGCGCTCGCCGGCTTCCAGGCCGGCCGCGTCAACCCGCTCGTGGCGACCGACGTCGCGGCGCGCGGCATCGACGTTGACGACGTGACCAAGGTCATCAACTTCGACCTGCCGGCCGACCGCGACGCCTACGTCCACAGGGTCGGCCGCACGGCCCGCGCCGGCCGCACCGGCACGGGCGTGAGCCTCGTGACGCCGGAGGAGGCCCGCGAGATGGGCCGCATCGCGAAGGACCTCGGGCTGGTCCCGGAGTTCGACCGCGGCCGCAACGGCAACGGCAACTCCAACGACAACGGCCGCGGCAACTCCAACGGCAACGGCACCAGCCGCGGCAACGGCGGCAACCGCCGCAACGGCAACGGCCGCGCGCGCCGGCGGAACAGCTAGCTGCCGACCAGCTTCCCGAGCTCCTCGTAGAGGCTCTCGACCGCCCGCTTGGCGCCGTCGTGGCGCTCGGTGGAGGCCGCCGCGCGCTCGGGCGTGGCCCAGGCATCCGGATCGGCAAGCTCGTCCTCGACGCCCGCCAGCGCGATCTCGGCGAGCTCGATCTCGCGCTCGAGCGTCGCGATGCGGCGCTTGGCGTTCTTCGACACCGCCGGTTTGCCTGACTGCCCGGCGCGCCGGCGCCCGTTTGATTTGCCCGGGTCGGAGGCCTGCTGTTCTTCGCGCCGCTCCTGGCGCACCCGCACGTACTCCGCCCAGCCCCCCTCGTAGGAGCGCAGGCGCCCGTCCTCGAGCGCGATCGTGCGCGTGCCGACGGCGTCGAGCAGGGCCCGGTCGTGGGACACGAGGATGACCGAGCCGTCGAAGGAGCGCAGGGCGTCCTCCAGCGCCTCCCTGCTCTCGAGGTCGAGGTGGTTCGTGGGCTCGTCCAGGATCAGCGTGTTCGCTCCCGAGGCGACGAGGATCGCGAGCGACAGCCGGCGCAGCTCACCGCCGGAGAGCACGGCGACCTCCTTCTGCGCGTCGTCGCCCGAGAACAGGAACCGGCCGAGCAGCGCCCGCGCCTTCCCCGGGGTCAGCCCGGTGGCGCGCTGGGCCGCCTCGAGCGCCGTTCCCCCGCGGTCGAGCTCCTCGGCGTGCTGTGAGAGGAAGCCGAGCTCGACGTTGTGGCCGATGCGCAGCTTGCCGTGCTCGAGCGGCCGCATGCCGGCGAGCGTCTCGATCAGGGTCGTCTTGCCGGCGCCGTTCGGGCCGACGAGGCTGACGTGCTCGCCGCGCTCCAGCCACAGCTCCGCGTCCTCGATCAGCTGCTTGTCCCCGGCCGCGATCCGGGCGTGCTCGAGCTCGAGCACCACACGGCCGCTGCGCGAGGGTCCCTCGAACTTGAAACCCGGCGCCTTGCCCGCGCGCGGGTCCGCCTCCAGCCGGTCGATCTTGCCGAGCTTCTTCACGCGCGACTGGGCCTGGCGCGACCGGGTCCCGGCGCGAAAGCGTGTGACGAAGCGCTCGAGGCGCTCGATCTCCGCCTGCTGCTGCTCGATCGCCCGTCCGAGCGCGAGCTCGCGCGCCGCGCGCTCCTTGCGCCACGCGTGCCAGGGCCCGGCGAAGAAGCGCGCGCGGCCGGCCTCGAGCTCGAGCACCGCCGTGCCGACCGCCTCCAGGAACCAGCGGTCGTGCGCCACCAGCACGATCGCCGCGTCCATCGACGTCAGCTGCTGCTCGAGCCACTCGAGCGACGCGACGTCGAGATGGTTGGTCGGCTCGTCGAGCAGGACGAGGTCGGGGTCTCCGGCAAGCGTTCGCGCCAGCGAGCCGCGCGTCAGCTCTCCACCGGAGAACGTGTGAAGCGGCCGCTCGAGGTCGTCGTCGTGGAAGCCGAGCCCGCGCACGACGGCCATCGCCCGGCGGCGCCAGTCGTATCCGCCCGCGTGCTCGAGCCGCGCCTGCGCGGCCGCGTAGGCGTCGAGGGTCGTGCGGTCGGATGCCCCGTCCGCCATCGCATGCTCGAGCCGGACCAGCTCCGCCTCCACGGCGACCAGCTCGGCGCATCCGGAGAGCACGTAGTCACGCAGCGTGATCCCCTGCTCGCGCGGCGGGCGCTGGTCGTGCAGGGCGATCGTGGCACCCTTCTCGATCGACAGCTCGCCGCCGTCGATCGGTGTCTCGCCGGCGAGCATCCGCAGCAGGGTGGTCTTGCCGGAGCCGTTGCGCCCCGACAGCGCGAGCCGGTCCCGCCGCTCGAGCTTGAACGAGACCCCACGCAGCAGCGGCACGCCCGCGACGTGCTTGGACAGATCCGATGCGATGGCAACGGCCACGCGACGATGTTACGGTGAGCGTCGTGTCCGCCCCGCGGCGCGATGGCCGTCGGGGCCGCGCATCACCTGAGCGGCGAGCCTTAGCCGGGCCTCACCGCCGCACCGTGGTCCGGAAGTCCCGCATCTAGCGACCGAAACGCTCACCTATGTGCGCGATGCCACGGAGCCAGCCGGAGCCGTCGTTATATTGGCCGCCGTGCTTGGGGCATGCCGCCGCCCCTCCCGCGGCGGCTACGCGCACGAACGCGCTGGCGAACGGAATCACCACTTGGAGGTCTCACTGTCCCCCGCGGACACATACCCATCCGCCCTTCGGGCAACACGCTTGCTGGTGTCCGCGCTCGTCGGCATCGCCATTCTCCTGCTGGCGGCGCCGGTCGAGGCGCAGGCGAAGGCCGACTTCAGCTGGCCCACGCCGGTCATCGTCAAGAAGAAGGTGACGTTCACCGCCGAGCTCGACAGCAGCGCCAGTCATTACGAATGGGACCTCGACGGGGACGGCACGTTCGGGGACGTCAACGGCATCACGGCGGACCGGACCTTCAACAGCGTCAAGACGTACGTGGTCGGCCTTCGCATCCTCGACGACCAGCTCAACGTCGTCGACACGACGACCAAGGAGGTCGTGGTGTCACCGGCCCCGAGCGACGGCAACGCCCCGCCCGAGGCATCGTTCGCGTTCTTCCCCGCGGAGCCGGTCGCCGGGCTGCCGGTCACTTTCGTCTCGACCTCCGTCGACCCGGACTCGCCGATCCCCGCCGGCGCCCAGCGCTGGGACCTGAACGGGGACGGCGTGTTCGATGAGGCGACCGGGGAGAGCGCGACCGTCACGTTCCCGGCGCCGGGCATGTATCCGGTGTCTCTTCAGGTGACGACGAACAAGCGCGACGTGGCGTCCCTCGTGCTTCCGGTCGGCGCGCCGGTCGCGGGTTCCGTGAAGGCGTTCAGCCTGATGAGCCCGTTCCCGGTCGTCCGGATCGCCGGGCGCACCACTCGACGCGGGGCCCGCATCCGGAGGATGAGCGTCGACGCCCCGCCGGGCACCGCCGTCAAGGTCCGCTGCCACGGCCGGGGCTGCCCCTTCAAGAGCACGAGCCGGACCGTCTCGATGCGCGTCCGGGCAGGTTCGCTTCCGCCCACGCGGCTCACGCGGGTGCGGCGGCTGGAGGGCCGGACGCTGCGCACCGGAGCGATCCTGCGGGTGTTCGTGACGCGCTCCGACGTGATCGGGAAGTACACGCGCTTCCGCATCCGCAGGAGCAAGCCGCCCGCGCGCCAGGACCTCTGCATGGTGCCCGGCACCACGAAACCCGCTCCCTGCCCGTCGCGATGATCCGCAACTGGGATCCCCTCGAGGGTCCTCAGCGCGCGATCACGCGGCTGCGGGCGACCACCGACGGCCGTTCCCGGTCCGTCTTCGATCTCGAGCTGCCGCTGATGGCGCTGCTCGCCGTCCTGGTCGGCCTCGGCATCGCGATGTGGCTGAACGGCCTCGGGTCACCGGGGGCCGGAGAGGTCAGGAGGGTCACCGAGCGCCCGGCGCTGGCGAACCCGCGTGAGGCGCTCGCCGCGGGCGCCGCGAAGCGCGCCGAGGCGACGCGGGTGCGTGCGCGGGCGCGTCGCCTGCAGGCCGCCCGCCTGGCGCGCAAGCGCGCGGCGGCGGCCACCTTCGTGCGCCGGACCGACACGCGGCCCGGCCGCGGATCGTCCGCTCAATACCCGGACGGCACCACCCGGAGCTTCTCGGAGACCAACCAGACCTACACCCAGCAGACGCTCCCGTCGACCCCCCCACCGAAGCAGGAGACCTCGCCGGCGCCGAGGCCCAAGCCGGCGCCCAAGCCGAGCGGCGGCGGAGGCGGCGGAGGCGGGTTCGACGACTCGGGCTGAGCGCCGCCCGCGCGGGCGCCCCGCCAGGGCGGCCAGGAATTTCGCCGGGAAGTCAAGCAGGGCCTGACCCCTGTCGATTGACGGAGTGCAGTGATGCGTCACGGCTCGGTCAACGCACGGTATTTCCTCCGCTTCGGGGTGGCCCTCCTGGCCGCCGTGGCGGCGCTTGCCGTGCCCTCGTCGGCCGCGGCGGACCACACGTACGCCGGGAAATGGGGGTCGTCCGGCTCCGGCCCCGGCGAGGTCTCGCTCCCGAGCGGGATCGACGCCGACTCGCTGGACAACGTCTTCGTCGCCGACTTCAGCAACGACCGCATCCAGAAGTTCAGCCCCGACGGCGAGTTCCTGGCCCAGTGGGGGAGCACCGGCAGCGCGAACGGCCAGTTCAACCAGCCCGTCGACGTGGCCGTCGACACCTCGGGCAACTTCTACGTCGCCGACCGCGCGAACTTCCGTGTGCAGAAGTTCAACTCTGCAGGAGCCTTCCAGTGGAAGACGGCTCTCGGTGAGCTGAGCCAGCCGAGCGCCGTCGCCACCGACAGCGCCGGCAACGTGTACGTCACCGACCACGGCGCGGGAACGGAGTGGGTGCGCAAGTTCAGCTCGGCGGGGACGCTCTTGAACACGTTCGGATCCTCGACCGAGTTCACCAGCCCGACCGGCCTCGATGTCGCGGGAGGCACGATCTATGTCGCCGACACCGGCAACAACTGCATCCAGCGCCTGAACGCTACGACCGGCGTCTTCAGCACCCCGTTCGGCACGTGCGGCCCCGCGGCGGGCACGTTCTCCGGCCCTGAGGACGTGGCGGTGGCGGACTCGGGCGACCTGTTCGTCGCCGACAACGGGAACAACCGCGTCCTCCAGCTCGACTCGACGGGCGCCGCGATCCCGGGCGGCGAGTGGTCCGGGTCGCCGGACGGCGCCTTCGAATTCTCCGCGGGCGGCGGCGTGGCAACCGGATCGCTCGACTCGTTCTTCGTCTCCGACGCCTCGAACAACCGGATCCAGAGGTTCGCAGCGCCGCCCGCGGGCTCCACGGTGCGGGTGAGCGGCACCCGCATCGTCTTCGAAGGAGACGGGTCGGACAGCATCGCCACGGTCACGCTGACGGGCACCGAGTACACGTTCCAGGACCTCGGCGACACGGTCACGCGTGGCGCCGGGTGCACCCCGAACGGCCCGAACTCGGCGAAGTGCGACGTCGCCGGGCTCGGCATCCAGTCCCTGCGCTTCCTGCTCGGCGCGGGCAACGACGCGCTCACCGTGACCCCGACCACCATCCCGACGACGATCGAAGGCGGCGCCGGCAACGACACGATCGTCGGCAGCGCCGGGTCGAACGACACGGTCTCCTATTCGACCGCGGCGGGACCGGTGACGGTCACGCTGGCGACGCCGGGCCTCGCGCAGAACACCGTGAACGCCGGCAGCGACACCCTCACCGGCATCGAGAACGTCACGGGAGGCGACTCCGGCGACACGTTGACCGGGGACGGCGCCGCGAACCGGCTGACCGGCGGCGCGGGCGACGACACGCTGGCCGGGTCGGGCGGCGACGACACGCTCGCGGGCGGCGCAGGCACGGACCGCGCCACCTACTCGGGCGCCGGCGCCGGCGTGACCGTGGATCTCTCGAACACGGGTGCGCAGATCACCGGCGGAGCCGGGACCGACACGCTGAGCGGCGTCGAGGACCTGACCGGCAGCCCCCAGGGCGACACCCTCACGGGTAGCAGCGCCACCAACGCGATCGCCGGTGGAAACGGCGATGACGACATCCGCGTGGCGGATTCCGGAGCCGACCAGGTCGACTGCGGCGCCGGCACCGACACCGCGACCACCGACTCGCAGGACAGCACGGTGGGCTGCGAGACGGTCACGCTGGGCGGCGGCTCCGGCGGCGGTGGGCAGGCGGCGGTACGGCTCCGCGCGCCGGGCGCCGGCGGCGGCGGCACGACCCCGATCGTCCTCTCCGCGCTGGGAGCCTCGAAGATGCGCTCCGGCAAGCGGGGCAGCTTCCGCTACACGCTCACGCTGGCCGCCCGCGTGACCCTCACGATCGAGCGCCCCGGGCCCGGCCGCAGGTCGGGCAAGGCCTGCAAGAAGCAGACAAAGCGGAACCGCAAGGCCAAGAAGTGCACCTTCTACGCCGCGGTCGGGAAGCTGACCCATGCCGGCAAGGCCGGCCCGAACACCGCTCCCTTCTCGGGCAAGCCCAACGGCCGGGCGATGAAGCGCGGCTCATACCGGCTCACCGCCGTGGCCGTGACCCCCAGCGGAGCCAGATCTGCGTCCGTTTCGACCACGTTCAAGGTAACGAAATGAGACACATCTGCCGACAAGGAACGGGAAGGCAGGCCGAAGGGCCGGCCCGGTCCACCCCGTGTATCTAAGGAACCCCTTTTTGGACACGGAAGTCTTCAAGAACGCGAAGCCCGCCTCGGTGCTGCTCGGCGCCGCGCTCGTCGGTGTCGCCGCGCACGCCGCCTACGCGATCCTGGACGTCCAGGCCGCCGGCTTCGACACGCTGTTCTCGAGCTGGGCCTTCTACGGCCTCGCGTTGCTGGTGCTCGGGGCCGCCGTCGCGCGCCCGGGGCTGGTCCACGACGAGCGCCGGGCATGGACGGCCGCGGCGGTCGCGTTCGCCGCGTGGTTCATGGGGTCGATCTTCTACGCGACCGGCGGCAACGCCGAGAAGGACCTCTACGCATTCCCGCTCGCCGACGCGCTGCTCGCTACCGTTCGGCGCCGCGGCCGGCGGTCGCCGTCGCGATGCTCGTCCGCTCGCGCGTCAAGCCGTTCCAGCCCACCCTGCTGCTCGACGGCCTGATCATCTCGCTGGCCGCGGGCGCGGTCGTCGGCGCCCTGATGGACACGACGTTCCTGCACGGCATCGAGGCGAGCACGGCGGCGATCAGCGCTCAAGATCGCCTACCCGCTCGGCGCAGTGATCCTGCTGTCCTTCGCGATCTGGGTCGCAGGCGCTCGGCGGATGGAAGCCGAACCGCACGTGGACGGCTGCCGTGGTCGGATTCGCCCTGACCGGAATCGCCTCGACTGCGTTCCTGCTGCAGACCGTGCAGGGCGACTACACGCCCGGGACGTTCCTCGACTCGCTGTGGCTGGCCGGCGGGCTCCTGCTGGCATACGCGGTATGGCAGCCGCACGAGGAGCCGATGCAGGTCCGCCTGGAGGGCGCGAGGCGCATGACCGCGACCTCGCTGGGCGCGGCGGTCGCGCTGAGCGTGCTGGTGCTCGGCCAGTTCCTGCCTGTCGGCTTCGCCGCGGTGGCGCTCGCGGCGGTGGCGATGATCGCGCTGATCGCCCGCGCGGCGGTGTCGTTCAAGGAGTCGCTGCAGATGTTCGCCGACGCGCGACTCGAGGCGCAGACGGACTCGCTCACCGCGCTCGGCAACCGGCGCAAGCTGATGATGGACCTGCGCCGCGAGCTGCAGGTCGCGAGCGTGCAGTCGCCGCGCGTGCTGGTGCTCTTCGACCTCGACGGCTTCAAGCGCTACAACGACACCTACGGGCACCCCGCCGGCGACGTGCTGCTCGCGCGCCTGGGCGGGAACCTCGGCCGCGCGATCAAGCCCTACGGCGAGGCCTACCGGATCGGCGGGGACGAGTTCTGCGTGCTCGTGATGACGGGTGCCTCGAGCGCCAAGACGATCATCGCGCTCGCGGCCTCGGCGCTGTCCGAGCAGGGCGAGGGCTTCGCGATCAAGGCTTCGCACGGCGCCGTGATCCTGCCCCACGAGGCGCGCGACGCCACGCTCGCGCTGAAGATCTCCGACCAGCGCATGTACGCCCACAAGGAGGACCGCCGCTCCTCGGCGACCCGCCAGACCCGCGACATCCTGCTGCAGGTGCTGCACGAGCGTGAGCCCGACCTCGGCAACCACCTGAAGGGCGTCGCAAAGCTCGCGATGGGCGTCGGGACGCGGCTGTCGTTGATCCCCGAGGAGCTCGACGAGGTCGTGCGCGCGGCCGAGCTGCACGACGTCGGCAAGATGGCGATCCCGGACGAGATCCTGCACAAGCCGGGGACGCTCAGCGATGACGAGTGGGGCTTCGTGCGCCAGCACACGATCATCGGCGAGCGGATCCTGAGCGCGGCGCCTGCGCTGATGCCGGTGGCCAAGCTCGTGCGCTCGAGCCACGAGCACTGGGACGGCTCCGGCTACCCGGACGGCCTCGCCGGCGAGGCGATCCCGCTCGGGGCGCGCATCGTCGCCGTCTGCGACGCGTTCGACGCGATGATCACGAGCCGCCCCTACCGCGATGCGCGCTCCGTGGAAGCGGCGCTCGAGGAGCTGCGCGCCTGCGCGGGGACCCAGTTCGACCCGGCCGTGGTCGATGCGTTCTGCGCGGAGATCGCATCGCTGCCGTACCGCTACGGGCCCCAGGGCACGTCGTCGGTGCTGAGCTGACCCGCTAGGGCGCGCCCGCCCGCATCGCGCGGAACCCGCGCTCGAACAGCTTCCGCGCCTGGGTGGCCGGGTCGTACGAGTGCAGCAGCACGACGCCCAGCTCGACGTCGCCGCGCCGCACGGTCGCGACGATCGAGCGACCGGCCTTGTCGGTGTAGCCGGTCTTCAGCCCGGTCACGCCGCGGTAGCCCTGCCGCATCAACGGGTTGTTGTTGTAGAGGAACAGCCGCCCGCCCTTGATCGGGAAGTGGAGGATCGCGCGGTGGCGGCGGACGATCCGCCGGATCCGGCGCAGGTGCAGGTCGGCGCGCGCGAGCGACGCGAGGTCCGCGGCGCACGAGTGGTTCCCCTCGTCGCGCAGGCCGTGGGGGGTCGAGAACCGCGTGCAGCCCAGACCGAGCTCGTCCGCGCGCGCGTTCATCAGGTCCACGAAGCCGCGTGACCGTCCCGGCGCTGTGCTGTGCCAGCGCGACGGCGGCATCGTTTCCCGAGACGAGCAGCAGCCCGTTCAGCAGCGCCTCGAGCTGGACCTTCTTGCCCTTCGGCAGCACGCCGACCGCGGACCCCGCGGTGCGCGTCGCGCGGCGGGTGATGCGCACGCGGTCGTGCGCGTCCTCGCGCTCGACGATCAGCAGCGCGGTCATCATCTTCGTGAGGCTCGCGATCGGAAGCGCTGCGCTGCGGGTTGCGCCGCCAGAGCACCCGGCCCGTGCGGACGTCGAACAGGACGCCGGCGCGCGGCTTGCGCACGAAGCGCAGGCGCACGGTGTCCGTGCCGGAGAGGTCGACCCTGAACCGCGACGCGCGCTCCGAGGAGGCCGCGGCGGAGGGGGTGCGCGCGTCGTCGAGCAGGCGGGGCGGGTCCGGGTTGGCCGCGCGGGGCCGTTCGACGCCGGCCCGCGGAGGCCGGTCCTCGTCGCGCGTGTCGACGACGGCGAGCGCGACCCAGGCGAGCAGGCCCAGCACCACGACCAGCATCGGCCCGCGCGGCAGGCCGCGGCGCCGGCGCCTTCCTCCCTGCAGCACGCTTCGTCTCTCGTCAGTCATCCGGCGGCGGGTTGAGCAGGCCGCCGATCACGGGGATCGCGATCAGGGCCAAGAAGACCAAAGCCACTCCCGAAAGGATGTCGAATCCGGATGTCGATATCACCTCGATGGTCAGCCCGGCGAACAGCACGATGAATCCGAGCACGAGGACCTGGACGACGGCCTGCATGGCGCGTCAGCCGGCGAGGGCCCGGTGCAGGTGGACATGCACGATCTCTAGTAGACCGGATATTTCGGACCGCGGCCCTGGTACCTGGTGCTTCGCCGCTTCGCGAAGAGCTGGATCGCGGCAAGGCCGAAGATGAAGCCGCCGATGTGGGCGAAGTAGGCGACGCCGCCCTCCCCGCCGAGCTCGGGGGTCGCCAGCTGTCCGACCGCCGGCAGGAACTGGAGCAGGATCCAGAGCCCGAGCAGCACCATCGCCGGAATCTCCAGGATGAAGATGAAGAACGCGAAGAAGAGCGTCAGCACGCGGGCGTGCGGATACAGCAGCGCGTAGCCGCCGAGCACGGCGGCGATCGCGCCGCTGGCCCCCACCTGCGGGATGGTCGAATCCGGGGAGACGAGCACCTGCGCCAACGTGGCCGCCACCCCGCCGAGCAGGTAGAACGCGACAAAGCGGGGCTTGCCCATCGAGTCCTCGATGTTGTTGCCGAAGATCCACAGGAAGATCATGTTGAAGATGATGTGCAGCCAGCCGCCGTGCATGAACATCGAGGTGAAGATCGTGAGGTAGGCGGGCGGGTTGTCGATGTTCGGCTCGGCGCCCGGCGGGTATTGCGGCTCACCCTCGCAGACGATCTCCTGAGTCCCGGTGTCGAGCGTGCCGATCGCGCACTCCTTGCCTGGATGGGTGATCCGGTAGGGGATCGCGCCGTACTCGACCACCGGCTTCGTCTCGACGTTGTCCCCGGCGGACAGCGAGAACGAGGGTCCCTGCAGGAACAGGAACACGAACACGTTGATCGCGATGAAGACCAGCGTGACGACCGGGAAGCGATCGGTGGGGATGTTGTCCCGGAGGGGAATCAAGGGGCCGGAAGCCTAGCGGTGACCCGCCGGAGGCAGCCCCGCATGGGGAGGCCTGAGCTAGGCCGAGGCGCGCCGCACGGGCACCTGCTCGTCGGCGTGGTAGGAGCTGCGCACGAGCGGGCCGGACGCCACGGACTCGAAGCCCATCGCGTACGCCTCGCGCTCCAGCGCGGCGAACTCGTCCGGGTTCCAGTAGCGGACCAGCGGCAGGTGGTTCTCCGAGGGCCGCAGGTACTGGCCCGACGGTGAGCACCTGCACGTCGTGCTCGCGCAGCAGGCCGAACGCCTCGAGCATCTCGTCCATGGTCTCGCCGAGCCCGACCATCAGTCCCGACTTCGTGACGACGTCGGGGTCCATCTGCTTGGCGTTCGCGAGCACGCGGCACGAGCGCAGGAAGTCCGATCCGCGCCGTGCCTTCGGGTAGAGGCGCGGCACCGTCTCGACGTTGTGGTTGAACACGTCCGGCCGCGCGTCGATCACCCGCGCGAGCGGCATCTCCTGGCCGCGGAAGTCGGGGGTCAGCACCTCGACCGCACAACCGGGCGCGCGCTTGCGGATCGCGCGGATCGTCTCCGCGAAGATGCCGGCGCCGCCGTCGGGCAGGTCGTCGCGGTCGACGGAGGTGACGACGCAGTGACGCAGGCCCATCTGCTTCACGGCGTAGGCGACGCGCAGCGGCTCCGCGCGGTCGACCAGGTCCGGCACCCCCGTCTGCACGTTGCAGAACCCGCAGCGGCGCGTGCAGACGTCGCCGAGGATCATGAAGGTGGCGGTGCCGCGCTCCCAGCATTCGCCGATGTTCGGGCAGTTGGCCTCCTCGCAGACGGTGTGGAGGGACTTCGAGCGCATCAGGCGCTCGATGCGCCGGTAGCTCGGGCCGCCCGGGGCCTTGACCTTCAGCCACGGCGGCTTGCGCGACCGGAACGGCACCACGTCGTCTGCCTGCGCGGCTCCCCCCGGCTTCGCCCGGGAGCGCGTGACGTGCAGGCGCGGGTCGGTCACGCGGCGTCCTCGATCCCGATCAGCTCTCCGCACGTCGGTGACCCCGAGCGGCTCGCGGCCGTACGCGACGCCGAACTCGCGGCTCACGATGTCCATGAACCGGTCCATGTCGAAGGCCGCGCCGAGCTCGCGCGCGACGGACGTCATGCGGCAGTTCTCGATGCCGCAGGGAACGATCCACTCGAACGGCTGCAGGTCGTTGTTCACGTTGATCGCGAAGCCGTGCGTCGTCACGCCGCGGCTCACGTGCACGCCGATCGAGGCGATCTTGCGCGGCTCGTGCGTCCACACCCCGGTCAGGCCGTCGATCGGCCCGGCCTCGATGCCCACGTCGGCGAGCGAGGCGATGATCGCTGCCTCCATGCGGCGCACGTACTGGTGCACGTCGTCGCGGTAGGGCCGCAGGCTCATGATCGGATAGCCGACCAGCTGCCCGGGGCCGTGATAGGTGATCCGGCCGCCCCTGTCGGTCTCGGCGATGTCGATGCCCTGGGCGCGGTACCACTCCTCGCCCATCGGCAGCTCGCCCGCCTCCATGCGTCGCCCCCGCGTGTAGACCGGCGGGTGCTCGAGCAGCAGCAGCACGTCGGGCACGGCGCCCGCCTGCCGCGCCTGCTCCAGCCGCTTCTGCATCTCGAACGCCTCCCGGTAGGGGACCAGGCCGCGGCGGTCGCACCAGATCTCAGCCATCGTCGGACCATTGTTCCAGGCGCGCCTTCACGGCACCCAGGAAGCGCGCCGCGTCGGCCCCGTCGAGGGCCCGGTGATCGAACGACAGGCACAGGTTGACGATCGGCCGGATCGCGATCGAGTCCCCGTCGGGGCCCTCCACGACCACCGGCCGCTTCACCACCGCCTCGAGGTCGAGGATCGCCACCTGCGGCTGGTTGATGATCGGCGTCGCGAGGATCGTCCCGAACTGGCCCGGGTTCGTGATCGTGAACGTCCCGCCCTGGACTTCCTCGCGCGCCAACTGCCCCGAGCGGGCGCGCGACGAGAGGTCGCCGATCGCCGCCGCCATCCCCTCGAGGCTGAGGCGCTGCGCCTTCGGCACCACCGGCACGAGCAGGCCCTCCTCGAGCGCCACCGCGATGCCGAGATTCACGTCGTCGTGGTGCACGAGGTCGTCGCCCTCGATCGAGGCGTTCAGCAGCGGGTGCTCCTGAAGCGCTGCCACCGTCGCACGTGCGACGAAGGACAGATAGGTGAGCGGCACGCCCCGTGCCGCGAACGATTCCTTCAGCGCCGCGCGGCGCGCGACGACCCGGCTCATGTCGACCTCGGCGAACGTCGTGACGTGCGCGGCGGTGCGGCGGCTGCGGGTCATGTGCTCGGCGATCTGGCGGCGCATCGGGGAAAGCGCGGTTCGCCGCTCGCCGCTCGCCGGCTGGGGTTCGGGCCGGTACGGCGACTCCGTGTGGAGCGGCCGCTCGCGGGTCGGCTGCGCGATGAACGCGAGCACGTCCTTCTTGCGGATGCGGCCGCCGACGCCGGTCCCCTTCACCGCGGAGAGGTCCACCTCGTGCTCGGCCGCGACACGGCGCACCACGGGCGAGATCACGTGCGAGCGGTCGGCCTCCCCGTTGCGCTCGGTCGCGTGCGCTTCGCCGGGCGTCGCGCCCGTGTCGATCAGGGCGAGCGGCGTGCCGACCGCGACGGTCTCGTTCTCGTTCACGAGTATGTCCGCGAGCCTGCCGCTCGCCGGCGCCGGGATCTCCGAGTCGATCTTGTCGGAGGAGATCTCGCACACGGTCTCGTCCGCCTCGACCCAGTCGCCCGGCCGCTTGTGCCAGGTCACGACCGTGCCCTCGGCGACCGAGACGCCCATCTGCGGCATCGTCACCTCGACGGTTGTGTCAGTACGCGGCGAGCTCACGGATCGCCTCCTTCATGTCGTCGAGCCCCGGCAGCACGCGCTGCTCCAGGGACGGGCTGAACGGGACCGGGACGTCGGGTGCGGTCAGCCGGCGGATCGGAGCGTCGAGGTCCTCGAACGCCTCCTCCCCGATCAGCGCCGCGACCTCGGCGCCCACGCCACACGAACGCGTGGCCTCGTGCGCGACCAGGACCTTGCCGGTCTTGCGCGCGGCGGCCAGGATCGTGTCGCGGTCGAGCGGGCAGAGCGTGCGCAGGTCGACGATCTCGACGTCCTCGCCCAGCTCCGCGACCGCCTGCTCGGCGAGCCCGACGGTGGAGCCGTACGCGAACACGGCCAGGTCCTCGCCGGAGCGCACGACGCGCGCCTTGCCGATCGGCACGGTGTGCTCGCCCTCCGGGACATCGCCGCGCACGCGCCTGTACAGATGCTTGTGCTCCATGAACATCACCGGGTTGGGATCGCGGATTGCGCTGATCAGCAGGCCTTTTGCGTCCTCCGCCGTCGCGGGCGCCACGACCTTGAGGCCCGGCGCCTGCAGGAACCAGGCCTCGGGGTTCTGCGAGTGGAACGGGCCGCCGGAGAAGCCGCCGCCGCTCGGCAGGCGCACGACGATCGGTACCGCGAGCCCCTGGCGGTAGTGCATCTTCGCCGCCACGCTGACGAGCTGGTCGAACCCGCACGAGATGAAGTCCGCGAACTGCATCTCGCATACGGGCCGCATGCCCTCGACCGCCGCGCCCACCGCGGCGCCGATGATCAGGTTCTCCGCGAGCGGGGCGTCGAGCACACGGTCGGCGCCGAACTCGTCGTGGAGGCCGGCGGTCACCTTGAAAGCGCCGCCGAACACCCCGATGTCCTCGCCCATGCAGAACACCGAGTCGTCGCGGCGCATCTCGGTGCGCAGTCCGTCCGAGATCGCCTCGAGGTAGGTCATCTCGCTCATGACGCCCTCCAGTACGACCAGGGCGCGTCGCCGTCGCCGAGCTCCTCGAAGCCGTCCGCGAAGACCCCGTCCAGCGCGGTCACGGGATCCGGCGGCGGCGACTCGAGCGCGCGGCGTGCCGCCTCGTCGACCTCCGCCCCGGCCTCGTCGCGCAGCCGCTCGAGCTCCTGCTCGGAGAAGCCGTGCTCCGCGACGAGCCGCGCCGAGTAGGTCGCGATCGGGTCGCGCGCCTCCCATTCCTCGAACAGCTCCGGGGGGACGTAGGACATGTCGTCGTGGGCGCCGTGCCCGTGCATGCGCATCGTGTGGCACTCGATCAGGGAAGGCCCGTCGCCCGCGCGGGCGCGCTCGGCCGCGACACGAGCCGCCTCGAACACCGCCTCGACGTCGTTGCCGTCGACCGCCGTCCCGGGAAAGCCGTAGCCGGCCGCGCGCGCGACCGGGTCGACGGCGAACTCGAGCGAGTTCGGGGTCGAGTACGCGTACTTGTTGTTCTCGAGGACGAACACCACGGGCAGGCGGTGGATGCCGGCGAAGTTCATGGCCTCGTGCCACTGGCCGTTGGCCGTCGAGCCCTCGCCGAACCAGGTCATCGCGACCCGCGGCTCGCGACGCATCTTGAAGGACAGCGCGAGCCCCGTCGCGACCGCTGCCATGTCCGGCAGCATCGAGACCATCCCGACGCAACCGAGGCGGCGGTCGCCGAAGTGCATGTTGCCGTCGCGCCCGCCGGTCACCCCGCCGGCGCGGCCCATGCAGTTGGCGAGGTAGCGCTCGGGCGTCACGCCGCGCACGAAGTGCGCCCCGAGGTCGCGGTGCAGGATGCACGTGCGATCGCGCGGGCCGAGCACGAACGACGAACCCACGGAGATCGCCTCCTGGCCGCGGCCGTCGTAGAAGGAGCCCGGCACCTTGCCCTGCCGGTAGAGGGTCAGCGCGCGCTCTTCCGCGGCGCGCATGAGGATCATGAACCGGAGCAGGTTCGCGCGGTCGGCGCGGTCGAGATGCCCGTTCGGCATCGGGGGCCGGTCGAGCGACCCCTGCAGCTCCCGTGTAGACACGGCTCTGCCTCCCTATGTCGTGACCTCCGCGGGGTCTCCGCCGAGATCTTGAAACGGCGCGCCGGGATCTCCGGCGGCGCCCCTACAGACAATGTTCCCAGGTTCGGCCGGGCTTACTCCCGCACGCGGGCGGGCGCCGTGGACGGAGCCGCCCGGGTCTGCGAGCGCTCCACCGCCCAGTCGCCGACCTGCGGGTGCACGTACTCGCAGAAGAGGCCCACGAGCCAGGGGTCGAACTGCGTCCCGGAGCAGCGCCGCAGCTCCTCGAGCGCTGCGGCGGGCTCGAGCGGCACGCGGTAGGGCTTCTGGGAGACCATCGCGTCGAAGGCGTCGCACACGGCGATGATCCGCGCGCCGACCGGGATGTCCTCGCCCGCGAGCCTGTCGGGATAGCCCGACCCGTCCCAGCGCTCGTGGCTGGAGCGCACCAGCCTCGCGACCGGGACCATCGCCGGCGCGGCGGAGAGGATCCGCTCGCCGATCAGCGTGTGCTTCCGCATCAGCTCCTTCTCGACCTCGGTGAGCGCGCCGCGCTTGCGCAGCACCCGCTCCGGGATCGCGATCTTGCCCACGTCGTGCAGCTCCGCGGCGCGCGCGACCACGTCGAGGTCCTCGCCCTCGAGGCCCGCGTGGCGCGCGAGCAGCACCGCCAGGCTCGCGACGCTGCGCAGGTGCTCGTCGAGGTCCGGCTCGCGCTCGCGCAGGATGCGCAGGAGGACGTTGCGCGTCTGGCGCTCGGCGGAGTGGGAGCGGAGGCGCTTCTGGCCGTACATGCGCCGGTCGGCGAGGCGCAGCGCCGCGGAAGGGTCGTCGGCCTCCTCGGGAACCAGGACGGAGCCGCTCGAGCTGGAGATGGAGAAGGCCTTGCCGCCCTCCGAGAGCGCGGCGGATGCGGCGGCCACGACACCGTCGCCGGAGCCGTCCACGGCAGGGGCGAGCACGCAGAACTCGTCGCCGCCGAGGCGGTAGGCGCCGCCCGTGGGCTGCACCGCGGCTGCGAGGTTGGCCCCGAGCCGGCACAGCAGCGCGTCGCCGGCCGGGTGGCCGAAGTTGTCGTTGTACGCCTTGAAGCCGTCGAGGTCGAACATCGCGAACAGGTACGGGCCGCCGCCTGCCTTGAGCACGTCCTGCAGGTCGAGCATCAGGCGGCGGCGGTTTCCGAGGCCCGTGACCGGGTCGGAGTGCGACTCGCGGCGGCTCACGGTGAGCAGCGTGAGGTGGTCCGAGAACAGCAGCGCCATCCGGACGATCACGACGCCGAGCGTGGCCGTCGCCAGTCCCGCCGCGAAGCTGTTGACCGCGTAGAACTGGTCGTAGACCTGAAGTCCCACGGCGACGGCAGCGAAGAACGAGGGCATGCCGAGCAGTCGCCGGCCCTCGAGTTGCAGGCCCTGCGAGCGCATCGGCGGGTCCCAAGCGGCGAGCGCCAGCAGGAAGGCCGAAAGCAGCCACAGCGTGTCCACGGGGGAATGCTCGAGCGCCGCCCCGGTCGCGTCCTTGTAGAAGTAGATGCCGTTCGCGATGCCGTTCAGGCCGAGCCCGATCGCGATCAGCACGAAGCCCCGCCCGGGACGCCATCCCGTGAGGGCCACGGCGCCGATCACGAAGCCCACCAGCAGCAGGTCGCCCAGCGGGTACGCGACGTTGGTCGCGACCGCCGACGCGTTGCCCTGGGTCGCGTTGTCGATCGCCGGGTACATGAGCGCGGCGCCCACGGCGGCGATCGCGAGCGCGCCCATCGCCCCGTCCAGCCACAGGGAGGCGTGGAACCTCGGCACGCGCGCCCGCACCAGCAGCACGATGCCCGCGTAGATCGCCGGGAACATCAGCAGGTGCGCCGCATCGGTGAGCGACGGGTAGCGGATCTCCTCGAGGCCGGAGAGGTGGAAGCTCCAGAACGCGTCTCCGGCCGTCCATGCGGCGAGACCGGAGCCGATCAGGACCCAGGCGGCCCGCTCCCTGCGGTCCACCACTCCCCGCACGATGCAGATCAGCGCGCACGCGCCCAGCGCCAGCGTGTAGAGCCAGTCGTCGAAGGCGCCGTGCGCGAGGCCTCCACCCACGCCGAACACGGTGTGGGCCGCGTGCGCGGCCACGGCGGCGAGGGCCGCGTAGAGCAGCAGGCGAACGACGCGTGGCTGTGGGCTTTGCAGGCGGGCGAACAAGGGCTTCCCTGACCTCGGGTTCAGTTATCGACCCCGCCGCGGGCCGGCTTGACAAAATCGCCCGCGTCTAAGCGGGAATCCCAGCCCTAGAGCGCCAGCGACAGCGGCTGCTCGAGCAGGTCCCGCACGCGTGCCAGGAACTGCGCGCCGTCGGCCCCGTAGAGGATGCGGTGGTCGCAGGCGATCGTGACGCCCATCATGTCCCGCACGACGACCCGCCGGGTCGTGCGGTCGGCCACCGGCTTCGGCTCCAGCGCCCCGACGGTCAGCAGCGCCGCCTGCGGCGGGTTGATCACGCCGGAGAAGTTGGACACCCCGTACATCCCCAGGTTCGACACGGTGAAGGTGCCGCCCGAGAGCTCCGGCGGCGTGATGCTGCCGTCGCGCACCTTCTGCGCGAGCTCGCGTGACTTGCGCGCGATGTCGCCGAGCGACTTCTGGTCGGCGTCGAACACCGTCGGCACGACGAGGGCATCCTGCGCCGCCACGGCGACGCCGACGTTCACACGCGGGTAGAGCTCGACGCGCCCGTCCCGGTAGGAGCCGTTCGCCCGGGGGAAGTCGCGCAGCGCGCGGGCGCATGCCTTGACCACCATGTCGTTGAAGGTCGGGACTGCCTGACCCTCGGCGGCGATCTCCTTCAGGCGGGCGCGCAGCGCGACCGCCTCGGTCATGTCGATCTCCATCGAGAGGTAGAAGTGCGGGACCGTCGCCTTCGACTCCGCCATCCGGCGCGCGACGGTCGCCTGGAGGCGGGTCAGCTCGACGACCTGCGCCTCGCCCTTGGCCGTGGCGGGCTCGGGCGCGCGGCCCGGCGCGGGCGCCGGCGGTTGCGGCTGCGGCGCTGCGGCGGGCGCTCCTCCGGCCGCCGCCTCGACGTCCGCCTTCACGATCCGGCCGCCGGGGCCGGATCCCGAGACGGTCTCGAGCTGCACGTTGAGGTCACGCGCCATGCGGCGCGCCACGGGCGAGGCCTTCACGCGGCCGTCGCCGCGCCGTTGGACGGCGGCGCGCGGACGAGGCGGCGCAGCGGTCGCCTGCTGCCGTGGCTGCGGCTCGGGCTCCGGCTCCGTCTGCGCCCGTCCTGCCTCGGACCCGTCCGCGGGCTTGCCCGCGGACGGCCCTTCTCTCGCTCGGCCTCGCCGATCCGCGCGATCGGCTCGCCGATCGGCAACGTCGCCCCCTCCTCGGCGAGGATCTCGATCAGGGTTCCCTCGTCGGTGGCCTCGTAGGTCATGTTGGCCTTGTCGGTCTCGATCTCGACCAGCTCGTCGCCGCGCTTCACCTCGTCGCCGATCGCCTTGAGCCAGCGCAGGACCGTGCCCTCCTCCATGGAGTCGGACAGGCGCGGCATGACGACGTCGACGGCCATCCTAGACGTCCCGGAAGGTCGCCAGCGCGGCCTTCACGACGTGCTCCTCGTGGGGGATCGCGGCCTGTTCGAGGGCCTTCGAGTACGGCATCGGCACATCGGCGCCGGTCACGCGCTGCACCGGCGCGTCGAGATCGTCGAAGGCCTGCTCCTGCACGAGCGCCGCGATGTTGGCGCCGACGCCGCCGTGGGGCCAACCCTCCTCGACCACCACGCAGCGGTTGGTCTTGCGCACCGACTCGAGGATCGTGTCGAGGTCGAGCGGGCGCAGCGTGCGCGGATCGATCACCTCGGCCTCGACGTCCTCCTGGGTCGCGAGCACGTCGGCCGCGCGCTCGGCGGTGATCGCCATGCGGGAGATGCCGACGATCGTCACGTCGTTGCCCTCGCGCCTGATCGCCGCCTCGCCGAACCGCATCGGCCCGCCGTTCTCGGGCACGTCGCCGCGCATGCCGTAGAGGGACTCGTGCTCGATGTAGATCACGGGGTTGTCGTCCCTGATCGCCGCCTTCAGCAGGCCCTTCGCGTCCGCCGGGGTGGAGGGCACCGCGACCAGCAGGCCGGGCACGTGCAGGAAGATCGCCTCCATCGTGTGGGAGTGCGTGGGCCCCAGCTGATGCCCGCCGCCCTGGGGGAAGCGAATCACCAGCGGCACCCTCGCCTGGCCGCCGAACATGTAGTGGATGTGCGCGGCGGAGTTGATGATCTGGTCCATCGCGAGCAGCGCGAAGTTCACGGTCATGATCTCGACGATCGGTCGCAGCCCCGCCATCGCGGCGCCCACGCCCATGCCGACGATCGTGTTCTCCGAGATCGGCGTGTCGCGCACGCGCTTCTCGCCGAACTCCTCGAGCATGCCCTCGCGACACCTTGAAGGCGCCCTGGAAGACCCCGACGTCCTCGCCCATCAGGAAGACGGACTCGTCCGCCCGCATCTCCTCGCGCATGGCCTGGTTGAGCGCCTCGCGATAGCGCATCTGCGCCATCAGCCGTCGCCCCCCTGGGCGGTGTCCGCGGGCTTCTCCTCGCCCTCGGCACGACGCTTGCGCACCTCGCCCGCGCCCGCGTAGGCGGCGCCGGCCTCGGCGAGCTCCTGCGCGACGCCGCGCCGTCCGACCTCGGGCTCGTCCTCGCCGCGGTGCACCTCGGGGGTCCGCTCGTCCACGGAGTACCAGCCCTGCACCTGGTCACCGAGCACGTACACGTTGTCGTACAGGGACTCGAGCGCGGGCGCCGGGCTCTCGTCGGCGAACGCGACGGCCTCGTCGACGATCGCGCGATCGCCTTGCGGTCCAGCTCCGCGAAGCCGTCCTCGTCGAGATGGCCGGCCTCCTGCGAGGCGACGCGCATAGGCCTGGATCGGGTCCCGCTCGCGCCATTGCTGCACCTCCTCCTTGGTGCGGTAGACCTCGGGGTCGGCGGCGGAGTGGCCCCGGAACCGGTAGGTGAGCGCCTCCACGAGCGTGGGCCGGCGATCCTCGCGCGCGCGGCGCAGGTGCTCGGCCACGCACTCGCGCACCGCGAGCACGTCCATGCCGTCGACGCGCTCGCCCGGCACGCCCAGGCACTCGGCCTTCCGCGAGAGGTCGGTGACGGCGGAGTGGCGCGACAGCGCCGTCCCCATCCCGTACTGGTTGTTGACCACCAGGAACACGACCGGGAGGTTCCACAGGGCCGCGATGTTCATGGTCTCGCCGAACGTGCCCTGGTTCGAGGCGCCGTCGCCGAACATGCAGAGCGTGACGGAGTCCTCGCCCCGGTAGTCGGAGGCCAGCGCCAGCCCGGCAGCGAGCGGGAGGTTGCCCCCGACGATGCCGTAGCCGCCCATGAAGCGGCGCTCGCGGTCGAACAGGTGCATGGAGCCGCCGCGCCCGCGCGACGTGCCGGTCTCCTTGCCGAACAGCTCGGCCATCACGACCTTCGGGTCCGTGCCGCGCGCCAGCACCTGGCCGTGCTCGCGGTAGGTCGAGAGCAGGTAGTCCTCGTCGCGCATCACGGAGACGGTGCCGACGATCGTGGCCTCCTCTCCGACGGCGAGGTGGAGGAAGCCGCCGACCTTGGCCTTCATGTACATCTCCTGCGCGCGCTCCTCGAAGTGCCGGATCAGGAGCATCTTCTCGAGCAGCTCGATCGCGGTCTCCTTGGCGGGCAGCTCGTGCTGCTGCGCGCGGCCGTCCGCCTGCTGGCCCGAGCGCCGGCCGCGTGACTGCTGCGCTGTCTTTTGACTAGCCATCTGGGGAGACGGTTGCCCCGGTCACATTACCGGCAAACACGCGGCCTACCGGCGGGCGGCAATGACGGCTTCGGCCAGCCTGTCGTCTCCCCAGAACACCTCGTCGCCGACCACGACGCTCGGGACTCCCACGACGCCGCGTGCAGCCGCCTCCTCGGTTGCCTCGCGCAGCGCGTCCTTGACGCCCTGCGTCTGCACCGCCTTCGTGAGCGCGTTCGGATGCAGCTCACAGGCGGCCGCGGCGAGCATCACGTTGTCCGGCTCGCTCAGGTCGCGGCCCGCGGCGAACGCCTGGCGGAATCCCGCGAGCGAGAACGACACGACCTTCCCGATCTGCTTCGCGAAGGTCGCGGCCCGCATCGCGAACAGCATGTTGCCCGGCCATGGCTCGGGCCAGCGGATCGCGGGCAGGCCGTACGCGGATGCGCGGCGCTCGACCTCGCGCATGCCCTCCTCGCGGCCCGGCCCGTTGCGCCCACGAGTCGCGCCCGTGGATCTTGAACAGCCCGCCGAGCAGGATCGGCTGCCACTCGGGCGGCTCGTCGAACAGGGAGTTGACCCGCTCCGCCGCGAGATACGAATACGGCGAACCCAGATCGAAGTAGAAGACCGGACCCTGGAGCTCCCGGAATTTCCGGCTAAGGAAATTCCGGCGCATTCCTACGCGTGTATTACCCAGCCCGCCGTCGCCCGGGCGCCTTCCATCACGGCCTCGGAGAACGTCGGGTGCGGGTGCACCGTGCGCGCGACCTCCTCGAAGCCGCCCTCGAGGCCCTTGGCGACGACCAGCTCGGCGATCATCTCCGTCGCCCGGGCGCCGACGATGTGCGCGCCGAGCAGCTCGCCGTAGCGGGCGTCGCCGATGATCTTCACCATGCCGGTCCGGTCGCCGTAGACGGTCGCCGCGCCGACGCCGCCCATCGGGAACTTGCCCACCACGACGTCGGCGCCGCGGTCGCGCGCCTGCTGCTCGGTGAGCCCGAAGCTCGCCACCTGCGGCGAGCAGAAGGTGGCGGCCGGGATGTCCTCGTAGTCGAGGGGATGGACATCCATCCCCGCGGCGTCCTCCATCGCGATCACGCCCTCGTCCATGGCCTTGTGCGCGAGCGCGGGACCGGGCACCGCGTCGCCGATCGCCCAGACGCCGTCGGCCGAGGTGCGCAGCCGGCCGTCGACCTCGATCAGGCCGCGCTCGCCGGTCTTGACGCCCGCCGCCTCCAGGTTGAGCGCCTCGGTGTCCGGTGCGCGGCCTGCCGCGATGCACAGGTAGTCGAACTGCTGGGCGCCCTCGCCCCAGTCGATCTCGACCGAGTCCTTGCCGGCCTTCACGTTCTCGACCCGGGCGCCGGTCACGACCTTCACGTTCTGCTTGCGCAGCGCGCTCGCGACGACCTTCGCGATCTCCTTGTCCTCGAGCGGCAGGATCTGGTCGAGCATCTCGATCAGCACGACCTCGGTGCCGAACCGCCCGAAGGCGGACGCGATCTCGGCTCCGGACGCGCCGGCGCCGACCACCGCGAGCTTCGCCGGCTGCTCGTTGAGGAGCCACATGCCGGCGGTGTCCAGCACCCGCCCGTCGAAGCTCGTGCCGGGGACCGGCAGCGGCACCGACCCCGTCGCAATCAACGTCTTCTGCGTCTCGACGTCCTTGCCGTCGACCGCCACGCGCCCCTTTCCGGCCAGCGCGCCGGTGCCCTGGAGCACCTCGATCTTGTGCTTCTTCATGAGGCCCGCCACGCCGCCGGTGAGCGTCTTGACGACCTTGTCACGGTGCTTGGCCGCGCCCCCGATGTCGAACTCGAGCCCGCTCGCGGCGATCCCGAACTCGGCGCCGTCGCGGACCTCGGAAAGCACGTCGGCCGCGCGCAGCATCGCCTTCGCGGGGATGCACGCCTCGTTCAGGCAGCGGCCCCCGAGAGTCGGCGCGCGCTCGACGATCGCCGTCTTCATCCCGACCTGGGCCGAGCGAATCGCGGCGACGTAACCGCCGGGACCCGATCCGATCACCACCATGTCGTAGCTGTCCGCCATGCCGTGAGCTTAATGACCGTCGCGTTTGCGCATCAGGAAGGCGTCCTGCTTGAACGATTCGTCCCCGGGCCAGTGGTCGAGGACGTCGAGCCCCGCGGCGAGGACCTCCCGCACCCAACCCGGCGGATGGTAGACCGCGCATGCGTTCGTCCCGTGGTCCCGCTCGTCGCGCGCGACCACGACCAGTTCCCCGGCGCCGAAGCGCGCGCGATCGTCGTCGCCGAGGTCCCCGAGGGTGTTCTCACCGTGGAACGTGAGCAGCAGATGGCCGCCCGGCGCGGTCACGCGAACGAGCTCCTCGAGCCAGGGCCGCTGCATCCGCTCGGGGAGATGGGTGAACACCGAGTACGAGTAGACGAGCGCGAACTTGTCGTCGGGAAGGTCGAGCGCGGGCTCGAGCCCGTTCACGGAGAAATCCGCGAACGGCAGGTTCTCCCGGCACCACTCGACGAGGTAGGGGTTGTAGTCGGTGCCGTGCAACTGGACCCCGGCGAGGTCCTTCCACCAGCGCATCACCCGGCCGCATCCGCAGCCGAAGTCGAGCATCGCGCGCGCGCCCTCGGGCGTCAGGTCGTTTCGCGCGAGCAGGTCGAGGATCCGGTTCGCGACCTGCGCGCCGCCCTCCATGAAGCGCTGGTAGAAGCGGTGCGGCGTGGCGATGCCGGCGACCAGCCGGATCATCTCGGGCGGCGGATACGGGAGCCCGTCCAGGGCGATGCCGCCGTTGGGCTCCACCATCGACGAGAGCGCGAAGACCGAGCACACGCCCGGCTCGTGCGCGACGAGGCGAACGCCCTCCGGCCGCAGGCCGTCGTGCGGCGCCGTGATGACCGCATAGCCGGCGCCGGCCTCACGCAGCCGTACGAGCGTCAGCGCGGCGTCGTCGAGGTCGCCGTCGCCGAGGATCTCGACGGGTGCGTCCCACGGCACCGAGAGTCGCAGCACGTCCGCGACGTCCGTGCGGCTCGGAGCGCTCAAGCGGGGGGCCGGCGCTCGGGCATCTGGATGCGCGCCAACGCCTTCACGAGGAACCAGAACATCGTCCCGGCCAGCGCGATGATGCTCAGCGCGAGCACGACCCCGAGGGCCGTCTCGGCTTTCATCAGCAGCAGGGACCAGATCACGATCAGCAAGGCGAGCAGGGTCTGGAAGCCGAGCACCGCCCAGTAGCGCGACAGCCACAGGCCGGCGGCCATCGCCCCCATCAGCGCGGCGTAGACGAGCGATCCGGCGTTGCGCGCCTCGGCGTCCTGGACCTCGACGCCGAGCGCGAACAGGACGATCGTCGAGGCCGCCATCCCCGTCGCGATCACCGCCGCGATCGTGACGACGAGCGGCCGCTCGCCCTGCTCGAGCGGCACGAGTCGCTCGCGGGCGATGTCGTCCTTGCTGCGCCTCGGAGCTGCCTCCGCGGCCGGCGGCGACGGCGCCTGCACGCGCTCGCGGCGACGCTTGCGCTTGCGCTTTGCGCTCTGGCGACCGGCCATCGGAGGGCTAGATGCGTGCCCCGGCCGGCACGACCGCCTCGATGCGCTCGCGGATCGCGCGCGCCGCCGCGCCGGGATCGTCGGCGTCACGGATCGCGCGCACGACGGCGACGCGCTCGGCGCCGGCCGCCAGGACCTCGTCCACGGTGTCGAGGTCGATCCCGCCGATCGCGAAGAACGGGAATGCCGCATGCGCGGCGGCGTGGCGCACGAGCCGCAACCCGACCTCGGCGTACTCGGGCTTGGTCGGAGTGGCGTGCACCGGCCCGACGGAGATGTAATCGACGTCGTGCGCTCGCTCGATCTGCTCGACCGAGTGCGTGGAGAGGCCGATCAGGGCGTCGTGGCCGACCATCCGCCGCACCTCGGCCGGATCGGCGTCGTCCTGCCCGACATGGACCCCGTCCGCCCCGCAGGCGATCGCCAGCTCCGGGCGGTCGTTGACGATGAACAGCGCGTCGTATGCATCGCACATGCGCCGGAAGGCGCGTCCCGCCCGCACGATGTCGCGCTCGTCGCCGTGCTTCTCGCGCAGTTGCACGACGTCCACGCCGGCCTGCAGCGCCGGCCGCAGCAGGTCCTCGGGCTCGCGCCCGCCCGGGTAGGCCTCGCATACGAGGTACAGCCGCGCGCGACGCAGCCACTCGCGGCGGCGCTCCGCGACGCCCTCGCCCTTTCCGGAATCGACCGTCACCGGTCTAACGATACGTCGCCGAACTCCGGCCTGCCGTCCATCGCCGTGGAGGCAGTCGCGTGCAGCTTGCGCGGCATGCGCCCCGCCTCGTGCGCGAGCCGGCCCGCCTCGACGCCCCGGCGCATCGCGCTCGCCATCTTGACCGGGTCCTTCGCGCGCGCGATCGCGCTCGCCATCAGGACGCCGTCGCATCCGAGCTCCATCGCGACCGCGGCATCGGAGGCCGTGCCGACGCCGGCATCGCAGATCACCGGGACCTCGGCCTGCTCGACGATGATCGCCAGGTTGTACGGGTTGCGGATGCCCATCCCGCTCCCGATCGGCGCTCCCAGCGGCATCACGGCCGCGCACCCGGCGGCCTCCAGCCGGCGCGCCAGGATCGGGTCGTCGTTCGTGTAGGGGAGCACCACGAAGCCCTCGTCCACGAGGGTCCCGGCGGCATCGAGCAGCTCCGTCGGGTCCGGGAACAGGGTGCGGTCGTCGCCGATCACCTCGAGCTTGACCCAATCGGTCCCGTAGGCCTCGCGCGCCATCCGCGCGGTCAGCACCGCATCGTGCGCCGTGTAGCAGCCCGCCGTGTTGGGCAGCAGGAACAGCCCGGCGCGGTCGAGCATCTCGACCATCGAGCCGGCCGCGCCCGCCTCGACGCGCCGCAGCGCGACGGTCGCGATCTCGGCGCCGGAGGCCGCGATCGCGCGCTCCATCACATCGAGGCTGCGAAACCCGCCGGTCCCGATGATCAGCCGCGACTCCCAGCGGCGGCCCGCGATCTCCAACCCACCGTGCTCGCTCATGCCGGGATCATCCTCCCTGAATCGCGCCGAGCACCTCGACACGCTGCCCCTCGGCGAGGGCGGTCGCGTCCCACATGCTGCGCGGCACGACCTCGGCGTCCACGGCGACGGCGATCCCGCGGCCGTCCGCCGGACTTCCGGCGGCCTCACGGACCAGCGCCGCGACGGTCGTGTGCGCGGGCACCTCGCGCGGCGCGCCGTTCACGAACACCCTCATCGCGCCGCCTTGGGCGGGCCTCCGCGGCCGCGTGCGCGAAGCGCGCGGGGGAAAACGGCTCGAGCTCGGGCGGCAGCGGGTCGCCGCACAGCGCACCGGCGACCGCGGCGGCGGTGAGCGGCGCCAGCAGGATCCCGTTGCGCCAGTGCCCGGTCGCCCAGATCAGCCCGGGCACCGCGCCGGCGCCCACGACCGGCCCGTTGTCCGGCGTGCCGGGGCGCAGGCCGGCGGCGCACTCGACCAGCTCCAGCTCGGCGACGCCGGGCAGCACCTCGTACGCGCGGCGCAGGAGCTCCAGCACCCCGCCCGCGGTGACCGCGCGGTCCCAGCCGCGCTCCTCCACGGTGGCGCCCACGACGAGGCGGCCGTCCTCGCGCGGCACGGCGTAGACCTCCGGCGAGCGGATCACCCGCTGCGCGGGAGGCACGACCGGGGCGCGGGCGAGCAGTCGCAGGATCTGGCCCTTCACGGGGCGAACCGGAACGCGCGCCTCGCCGGGCAGATCGAGCGCGCCGGAGTCTGCGCCGGCGGCGACGACCACCGCCCGCGCCTGGAGGCGCTCGCCGTCCGCCAGCTCGACGGACGCGCCGTCTCCGAAAGCGACGCGCGCCACGCGGGCGCCCGTGCGCAGCTCGCCGCCGCGGGCGGCCAGCGCCCGGGCCAGGGAGCGCGCGAGCGCGCGCGGCGAGACCTGATGGTCGTTCGGAGCAAGCACCCCGCCGGCGATCCGGGGCGCAAGGCCCGGCTCGAGACGGCGGCACTCACGCGCCGGCAGCCAGCGCGCCTCGAGCCCGAGCGAGCGCTGATGGTCGTGCAGCCGCTGCAACTGCTCGGCCTCGTCGCGGTCCACCGCGACGCTCAGCGTCCCCGTCTCGCGATAGCCGCAGCCGGACCCGCTCACCCGGTCGAGTGCGGCCGCGAACCGCGGCCACATCGCCGCACCGGCGAGGTTCAGCGAGGTGAGCGCCTCTTCGCCGAAGTCGGCCTCCGTGACGGGCGCGAGCATCCCCGCCGCGACCCCGGTGGCGCCGCACGCGGGCTCCCCGGCGTCGAGCACCAACGTGCGCAGTCCCCGCTCGGCGCAGCGCCACCCGGTCGCGAGACCGATCGCCCCTGCTCCGATCACGATCACCTCGTAGGCGCCCGTCCCGTTGTGCCCCTTCAAATGCCTCACCTTTCCCTGCGCCGGCATTACCCGGATCAGGTTCGACGGTCGGCGGCGATCAACCGCCCTCTCAGCCCGTGCCGGGCTCCCGTGCCCTCATTGTAGGAGAACCCCGAGGGCGGTCTTACGGAGTCTTTACCGCACGCTAACCGGCCCTTGGAGAAGCGTCCGCCAACCTGGGCCCATGAGCCATGAAGCGCGGTTTCGTGTCGCTGCCGTCGTCACGACTCTCTTCCTCGCCGGACTGGTCGCGGCAGGGCTCGCAAGCCGCGACACCCATCGTGACGCGGCGACCGCCACGCCGCGGACCGAGCGCACCACGACGCACAGCAGCCGCCCGATCCGCACACAGCCGGCCGAGGTCGTCTACCGGCCGGTGAGCGCGCCGGCACCGCGCTGGGAGGACGAGGGCGAGCACGGCCGGGGCCGTGGGCGCGGGCGTGGAGGAGACGAGTTCGAGCTCGAGGAGCACGAGGATGACTAGCGCCGCAGGGCGGACCCTGAAGGTGACCGCCGCGTCGCTCGCCGCGTCGCTCGCGATCTCGGCCGGCCTCGCGGTCCAGCTCGCGCGCGGCCATGACCCCGTGCTCGGGCCGAAGCTCGCCGCGGCCCGCACACAGGCTGCGCAGCAGGCAGCCGAGCGACGTGCGCAACGCCGCGCCGAGCGCCTGGCTCGACAGCACGCCGTCGCTCCGGTGGCGCCCGCTCCGCAACCCGTCGCTCCGGATCCCCAACCGGTTGCCCCGGTCCCGCAACCGGCCCCGCCGCCGCCGGTCGTGACGAGGACCTCGTGAGCTCCTACTCCGACCCTTCCCAGCACGTCTACTGGCTTGCAAGCCGCGGCCTCGGCGTCGGCGCGCTCGTCCTGATCTCGCTGTCGGTCGGGGTGGGCCTGGCGCTCTCCGTTCGGATCTCCCGGGCGCCGGGCATCGCCGCGACCATGAAGCGCCAGCACGAGGCGCTTGCGCTCGCAGGGCTCGTGATGATCGCGGCACACGGCCTGACCCTGCTCGGCGATCCCTACCTGCGGCCGGGCCTCACGGGCATCGCGCTCCCGTTCGCGATGGCCTCGCAGCCCGTGTGGACCGGAGTCGGGATCATCGGCGGCTGGCTTGCCGCGATCATCGGCCTGAGCTTCTACGTGCGCCGCTGGATCGGCAACCAGACGTGGCGCCGGCTCCACCGCTGGACGTTCGCCGTGTACGTGATGTCGATCGCGCACACCCTCGGATCCGGCAGCGACGCGAGTTCGACCTGGCTGCTCTACATCTTGCTCGTGACGGCGGCGCCGCTGCTCTTGCTGACGCTCTACAGGGTTCGGCCGGCAAAGCGTCGCGCGAAACCCGCGCGCGGCCGGCGGGCGCTCAGCCCAGAAGTCTCTCCATGAGCGCCTTCTGTGCGTGCAGGCGGTTCTCGGCCTGATCCCAGACAGCGGAGCGCTCCCCGTAGAGCAGGTCCTCGGTGATCTCCTCGCCGGGATGCGCGGGAAGACAGTGCAGCACGATCGCATCATCGCGCGCGTGGGACAGCAGCTCGGCGTCGAGCCGGTAGGGCGCGAGCAGCTCGCGGCGGCGCCCCGCGTCCTGCTCGTCGCCCATGCTCACCCAGACGTCGGCGTAGAGGGCATGCGCGCCCGTCGCGGCGGCCACGGGATCGTCGACCACGGTCGCGAGCGGGCCCGCCTGCGCCACGATCTGCGGGTCCGGCCGCAGGTCGGGGGGAGTGGCCGCGACGACCTCGACGCCGGCGAGCGCTCCCAGCAGCATCAGCGACTGGCACACGTTGTTGCCGTCACCGACGAACGCGACGCGCAGGCCCTCGAGCGCGCCGAAGCGCTCCTGAAGCGTGAGCAGGTCGGCGAGCGCCTGGCACGGGTGATGCATCGGCGTGAGAGCGTTCACGATCGGGATCTCCGCGTAGCGCGCGAGCTCGTCGACCACCTCCTGGGCGCCGACCCTGACCACGATCGCGTCGACGTAGCGCGAGAGCACGAGCGCCGTGTCGCGCACCGACTCGCCGCGCGCGAGCTGCAGCTCCTCGCTGCGCATCAGCATCGCGTGCCCGCCGAGCTGCTCGATGCCGACCTGGAACGAGATGCGCGTCCGCGTCGACGGCTTCTCGAAGAGGAGCGCGACGCTGCGCCCGCGAAGGGTCAGGAAGCCGTTCCGGCCCTCGGCCTTGATCTCGAGCGCGCGGCGCAGCAGGTCGTGCAACTCACCGGCCTTAAGCTCGGTGCCGGTTATGAAGTGCTGCGGGCTGCTCACGGGCGGATTCTAGGGTGCGCGAGCTCCACGTCCTGACATGGAACCTGTACCACGGTCGCGACGCGCCGCCGAACCGCGCGCTGCGCACCTTGCGCTCGCTGATCCTGCGCCGAGCGGAGCACGACGAAACGCACGTGCAGCTGAACCGTCCCCTGCGTGACGAGTTCGCCATGCTGCTCGCGCATGCGCGCTGGGACGTGTGCCTGCTCCAGGAGGCTCCCCCGTCCTGGGACGCGACGCTTGCGCGCGCCTGCGCCGCGGCCTCGTTCGTGTCGCTCACGTCGCGCAACTGGCTCCCGCCGGTCCGCGGCCGCCTGGCGCGGTGGAACCCGGACCTGATGGGCTCGTGGGAGGGCGGCTCCAACATCACGCTCGTGCGGCCGCCCTGGCGGATCGCCGGGACGACCCGCTCCCTGCTGCTCAATCCGTTCCCGGGCCGCGCGCTGCGCGAGCGGCGGAGGATGTCGTTCGTGCGGCTTCGCCTCGAGAGCAGGGACGTCTGCGTGGCCAACCTCCACCTGACGGCCGGCGCACCCGCCCACGCGGAGGGGGAGGCGCGGCGCGCGGCGGCAACGGCAGTGGCATGGGCGGGCCAGGCTGCCCTGATCGTCGGCGGCGACTTCAACCTGCGACCGCGCGAGACGCGGATATTCGAGCGACTGGAGCACGACCACGGGCTGGCCTCCGCCACGGGTCCGGGCGCGCTCGACCACCTGCTGGCGCGCGGGCTCGACGTCGTGGAGCCGCCCCACGCCTGGGCTCCGGAGCGCCGCGAGCTCGACATGCCGGTCGGGCTCGAGAGCCGTCGCCTGCGCCTTTCCGATCACGCGCCGGTCGAGGCTTCCTTTGGGGTGCGATAGCGTTAGGCGGCGATGGCGCGATCTGGCAGGTCAGCGCGCGGCAAACCTGCTGCCGCCGTGGTGCGCGAGCGGCCCGCGCCCACTACCGAGGGTGCCGGGGGAGACACGTCCCCGGGCAAGGTCGCGACCGCGCGTGACCGCCTCGTGCGCAGCGTTCTCTCGCCCGTCAACGCCGTCCTGCTGACGCGCCGTCACATCGAGGAGGTCCTCGACGATGCCGTGTCCCGGGGCCGGATGACGCGGGCCGACGCCCAGGAGATGATCCAGACCCTGCTCACCCGGGGAGCGCGCGCGACCGACGACCTGCTCTCCGACGTGGAACGGATCCTCGGCCGCAGCGGCGACGCGCTCGACACCCCGACCGAGGGCGCCGCACATCCGATACCCGGCTACGACGACCTCTCCGCCGCGCAGGTGATCGGACGACTCGACGGCCTCACGCCGGCTCAGCTGCGCAAGCTGCGCGACTACGAGGCCAGGCACGGCAACCGCAAGACCGTGCTCGACAAGATCGACAAGAAGCTCCGGTAGCCGCGACCTCGTCCCAAGCCAAGCCCGATTCTTCTGCTTGCAGAAGATCGGAACTCGATATTTTCAGATTTCCTCGAGCATCACGGCGAAGTCGATGCGTTCGCCCGTGACCTGGTCGAGCAGCTCGTCGGCGTTGAGGCGCTGGCCCTCGCTCCAGATGCCGCGCAGCAGCTCGCCGGCGCCCGGGTCGGCGAACCACTCCGGCCCGAAGCGCTCGCGCAGCAGCTTGCGCAGCCGCGTCTCGAAGGCCCACGCGCGCAGGTAGTTGGCCGCGTAGTAGCCGCCGTCGACGTCCGACAGCCAGGTTCGCGCCGGCCACGCGACCGCCGACCGCGTCGCCGAGCAGCGCCGCATAGAGATCGGGCATCTCCGGCAACGGGCGCGTGCCCGCGTGCAGCTCCAGCTCGTAGGAGAGCTTCGCGGCGTACCGGCGCAGGAAGACGAGCTTGCTCGCACGCGTGTAGCCCACGTAGTCGCCGGCGTCGGTCACTCCGAGGGTCGCGGCGAGCCAGGCCGGGTCCTCGGTGAGGTGCTCGAGCAGGAACGCGAAGCCCTCGGTGACCGAGTTGTCGCCGAGGTGGCGGAACTCGAACGGCAGGGACGCATCGACGTGCGCGTAGTGCTCGGTGTGCCCGGCCTCGTGGAACAGGGCGGCGAAGTCGTCCCGGCCGCCGTGTCGCGGGATCACCAGATAGATCTCGCCGGGCACGTGAACCGGTGCGCAGAAGGCACGTGGGCTCTTCAGCGGGCGCTGCTCGGTGTCGAGCCGGACGTTCTCCTGCCGATCGAGCGCGATGCCGAGGCCGGCAAGGGTCTGCTCGAGCGCCGGTATCAGGCGGTCGGACGGGAACAGGTCGTCGAACCCGCGCGCGCGGAAGAAGTAGGGAAGGTCGGCGCGGCGCATCTCGTCGAGCCCGAGGCCGACCTGCCGGCGCAGGTGCGGGTCGATCGACGGACCGTAGGTGTCGGCGGTCGCGGTCAGGAACGCGCCGGTCTGGCGCTCGAGCGCCGCGAGGTCGATCTGCTTCAGGTCCTCGTACATCGCGCGGTAGCTGGCCCAGCCCAGCTCGCGCGCGAGCTCGTGCGAGCGCTCCAGGGCGCGCAGGTGGAGCGGGTTCAGCTCACGGTCGAGCGCCTCCAGCCGGGCCTCCTCGATCGATGCGCGCCGGTCGGGATCGGGCTCGTTCGCCTGGGTCACGGCGCTCTGCCGGTAGGGCAGGCGCTCCCCGTCCACCTCGAGCTCGAGCGCCGCCTCGCGCTCCGCCAGCTCCGCCTCCTCCCGCTTGGTCTCGCGCCCCAGGAACCCGCCGACCGCCAGCTCGAGCAGATAGCGCGAGCGCCGCGCGTCGTCCCCGTTCACTCCGCCCGAGCCGGTCACGCAGGCGCTCCACCACGTCGCGCTCGAACAGCTTGGCGTGGCGCTCGTAGATCTCCTCGATCTCGAATTCCTCCTTGTGCCCGGCGTAGTGGAGGTAGTACTCGCGGTCCATCTCGCTGATGAACTGCTCGTAGGCACGGGCATGACTGTCGAGGTCGGGGGCCAAGGGCATGCCAGGATACGAGGATGACGACTCCCGCGGGACCCCCGGCCGCCGAGCCCCGCACCCGCGCCGCGCGTCCCCGGCCGGGCGATCAGCTCGAGCTGACCGTCGAGCGCCTCGCTCACGGCGGCGCCGGCGTCGCGCGCCTCGACCGGTACGTGGTGTTCGTGGAGGGCGCGTTCCCCGGCGAGCGCGTCCGCGCGGAGGTCTTCAAGTCGAAGCGGGACTACGCCAACGCCCGCGCCGTCGAGGTCGTCGCGCCGAGCCCGGACCGCGTCCCGCTGCGCTGCGACCACGAGGGCGACGAGTGCCCGGGCTCCCCGTGGCAGACGCTGCGCTACGAGCGCCAGCTCGAGCACAAGCACGAGCTGGTGCGTGACGCGCTCACGCGGATCGGCCGGCTCGAGGGCTTCGAGCTGGAGCCGATCGTTGCCGCCGAGGACCCCTGGCGCTACCGCAACAAGATGGAGTACTCGTTCGGGCCGGGCGACGCGGGCGCGCCCCTCAAGCTCGGCTTCCACGCACGGGGGCGCTGGGACCGGGTAAACGACGCCCGCGACTGCATGCTCGCCTCCGAGCGCAGCAACGCCGTGCGCAACCTCGTGCGCGATTGGTGCGCCGCCCAGGGGCTGAGCGCGATCGACCGGCGCACGAACGAGGGCTTCCTGCGCAACCTCGTCGTGCGCGAGGGCCGCAGAACGGGAGACCTCCAGGTACGCCTCGTCACGTCTGCCGGAGATTTCGAGGCCGACGTGCTCGGCGAGGCGCTGCGCGCGCGGTTCCCGCAGTCGAGCCTGCTCTGGACCCGGTCCGAAGGCGCCGCGAGCACCACCCACGGCGGCGTCACGGAGGTCGTCACCGGAGAGGAGCGCCTCAACGAGCGGCTCGGCGGCCTGGACTTCAGCATCTCGCCGGAGGCGTTCTTCCAGACCAACACCGAGATGGCGGAGCGGCTCTACGCGCTCGCGTGCGACTACGCCGGGCTGGGCGGCACCGAGCGCGTGTACGACCTCTTCTGCGGGATCGGCACGCTCAGCCTGGCGCTCGCGCTACGGGCAGGCGAGGTCTGGGCCGTCGAGATCTCCGAGGAGGCAGCCGCGGACGCGATCCGCAACGCCGAGCTGAACGAGATCGACAACGCGCACTTCTTCGCCGGGGACGTGCGCGACGCGCTGCGCCCTCTCGTCGAGCGCGCGCCGCGTCCCGACGTCGTCGTCGTGGACCCGCCGCGGGCCGGGTTGTCGAAGAAGGTCGTGCGCCGCCTCGTCGAGGCCCGCGCGCGGCGCATCGTCTACGTCTCGTGCAACCCGACGACGCTCGCCCCGAACGCCGCGCAGTTCGCGGAGGGCGGCTACCGGCTCGCTAGGGTGCGCGCCGTGGACATGTTCCCCCACACTCCCCACATCGAATGCGTTGCGCTGCTCGAGCGCGACGAGCGCGATGCCTGAGCGGGGCTTCGGCATCGCGGCGGGCCTCGACGCGGACGTCGCCGGCGAAGTCGGGCGGCGGTGCGAGGCACTGGGGTTCGCATCGCTGTGGTCGAACGACCATCCGGGCGCGAGCGGCCTCGAGACGGCGGCGATCTTCGCCGCCGGAGCCCCCGCGCTCGACGTGGGCGTCGCGGTGCTCGCGCTCGACCGCCACCCGCCCGCCGACGTGGCCGCGAAGCTCGCCGAGGTCGGCATCCCCCCCGCGCGGCTGTGGCTGGGGATCGGCGCCGGCTTCACCAAGCGCCCGCTCGGAGTGGTGCGGGAGGGCATCGCGGCGCTGCGCGAGGCGCTTCCCGGCGACACGCGGATCGTCGTCGCCGCGATGGGACCGAAGATGTGCGCGCTGGCGGGGGCGGAGGCGGACGGCGTGTTCCTCAACTGGATGACCCCCGAGAAGGCGCGCTGGGCGCGCGCGCGGGTCCACGAGGGCGCGACCGCGGCCGGCCGCACGCAACCTCCCCCGGTGTTCGGATACGTGCGCGTCGCGGTCGGCGACGACGCGCAGGAGCGGCTGCGCAAGGAGGAGTCCTTCTACCGGCAGCTGCACCAGGGCTACATCCGCCACTTCGAGGCACTCGACGCCGCGGAGGGGACGGTCGGCGTCGCCGCCCGCGCGGCCGCGGAGGTCGGGCCGGCGCTTGCCGAGTACGACGCGATCGACCACATCGTGGTGCGCGCGCTCGCGCACGCCGACGCGGAGTCGCTGTCGAATGTGGCGGAGGCCGCGGCGCCCTAGGCTTCGGGCTCGTCGGCGACCGCGATCTCCTCCGCGGCGCAGCGCGCACACAGGAACAAGTTGGTCGTGCCCTCGAGCGCGGCCTCGATCTCCTTCGCCGTGAGTTGTGCCCCGCACGACTCGCAGCGCTCCTTGACGTCCTCGACGCCGCCTTTCTCCTCGAGGTCCACGCGCCGGATACTAGTCGTAGGATCAGGCGGGTGACGGCGACCCGCGCCGACATCGCGCGCGACTTCCGCTGGCAGGCGGGGTGGTGCGAGCGGCTCGGCTCGCCGCTCTACCGCGAGCTCCTGGAGCACGCGGCCGGCGAGATCGAGCACGGGGGCCCGGTCGCGGGGCTGCTCGACGATCCGGCGACCGCCGCTCCCGAGCGCGACGGCGCGCTCCCCGGAGCGCGCGCGCTGCGCCTGATGGGCGCGATCCACCGCCTCGTGCTCGAGGGCGAGGCCACCGGCCTGGCGCGCCACTATCCGTCCGCCGGCGGCCGGCCCGGCGACGGCGTGCGCGCCGCATTCGACGAGGTGGTCGAGGACCGGCGGGCCGACATCGCCGCGGCTCATGCAAAGGCCGGTGCAGACCAACGAGCCGGGCCGCTCGGCCGGGCTGCTCGGAGGGTTCCTGGAGGTCGTCCGCGTGACCGGCCTCCCGCTGCGACTGCTGGAGGTCGGCGCGAGCGCGGGGCTCAACCTGCGATGGGACCTCTACCGCTACACGGGGCCGGCAGGCGCGTGGGGAGACCCGGCCTCGCCGGTGTGTTTCGACCCTGCCTTCACGGAGGGAGATCCGCCCTTGCACGTCCGTCCCGTGATCGCCGAGCGCCGCGGCTGCGATCCGGAGCCGCTGGACCCGGGTGCGCACGGCGACCGCCTCACGCTCCTGTCCTACGTGTGGCCCGACCAGGAGCGGCGGATCGCGCAGCTGCGAGGCGCGCTCGAGCTGGCCCCCACGGTGGCGGTGACGATCGACCGTGAGCCGGGCGTCGACTGGCTCGCCGGCGAGCTCGCCTCGCCGCGCCCGGGCGCCGCGACGGTCGTCTTCCACTCGGTCGTCCTCCCGTACCTCGGAGAGGAGGGTGTCAAGGCGCTCGCGCACGCGATCGAGACGGCGGGCGCTCGCGCGACGCCCGCGGCACCGCTCGCCTGGCTCAGCCTCGAGGCGGGCGCGGAGCAGGCCGACGTGCGCTTGGCGATCTGGCCGGGCGGCGAGTCACGCGTCGTCGCGCGCGCCACCTTCCACGGGCCGCCCGTGCGATGGCTACTCGCCTAGCTCGATCGAGGCCAGCGCCTCCGACCTCGATTGGAAGAGCTTGGCCGTGCTGATCTTCCCGTCGCGAAAGGTCCAGACGCTTGCGCCGTGGGCCTCCACCTGCACTCCGCTGCCCCTGCCGCGAGCCCGGATCTTCGTGGTGACTACGACCGTCTCGGCATCGACCTCGATCGACTCCGTGAACTCGGTGACCCATTCGTCCCATGCGTCGAGCCAGGCCGACCACGCGCTCCTCAACTCGTCGCGACCGCGGAAGATGCCTCGGTAGGGCGCGCGCGAGTCCGACCAATCGAACTCCACGTCGTCGGTGACGAGCGCCAGGGCGGCGTCGAATTCGCGGCGCAGCGTGCCGAGCTCCCAGAACCGGTGCAGGACCTCGACGTTCGCCGCTGTCACGACTAGTAGGGCGGCATGTCGGCGTACCACTCGCCGAGCGGGCGGAAGGCCTTCCAGAACTCGCGCTTCGCGCGCTCCTCGTCGAGCGCCCCGTCGATGTCGGGCACGTACAGCGCCTCGATCGTCGGCGTGAGGCGCTGGACCTCGCCGAGCCGCGGCTCGACGGGCCGCGCGAGCGGCAGCTGGAGGTCGTTGAGCGCCGCGAGCGCGCGCTGTCCCATCACCACGACGATCCGCGGCTGCACCACCGCGATCTCCTCGACGAGGCGGGCGACGCACTCCTCGGCGGCCTGGTCGGGATCCCCGACCGGGCACTTCACGCAGAGCGTCCCGTAGACCGTGAGCGGGTCGATGCCGAGCCGCTTGAAGCTCTTCATCAGCGCGCCGCCGCTGCGGCCGTAGAAGGCGACCCCCTCCTCGACCTCCGACGCGCTCGGAGAGTGCTTGAGCAGGAACACGTCCGCCTGCGGATGCCCCGAGCCGAGCACCGGCATCAGGCCGCCCCGGGGGCAGAGCTCGCATTCCTGGAGTTCGTGGGTCAGCCGGTTGAGTTCGCGGATCGCGCGCTCGAGGTACTTCTCGCGTATCTCGTCATCGGTAGCCGGCATCTGGCCGGGGAAGTTAGACGGGGTCGGGTCGTGTCCTTTTGGCTGCATCAGACGTTGCCTTATGGGCGCTTTCGTTCAGTCACTTACGGGCGGAAGGACGCCCGTCCCGGCGCGCACCCGATCGTCGCCGCGGCGACGATCGGCCCACCTGTGTCTGCAGGAACTTCAGGCTCTGGAGGTAGATCAGGCTCTTGCGCTGGTGGAGGATGTCGGCGTCACGGAGGCTCTCGAGGAACTCCTCCGGGCCGTCGAAGTCGCGCATGCGGATCTTCACCGTGCCGAGCCCCTGCGCGACGTGGCTGTCGGAGCCCGCGCCCGCGACGACGCGGTACTTGTCCGCGAAGCGCTGCGCCTCCTCGTTGAAGCCGCGCACGGCGACTCTCGCGTTGAAGACCTCGAGGATGTCGATCTCCTCCACCACCTTCAGCAGGTGCTCGTAGTCGGGCACCGAGTGCATGCGGTCGAAGGGGTGCGGGACGTACGCGAGGCCCCCCTGCGCGTGGATCGCCTCGATCGTCTCGCGCAGGGACATCCCGCGCGGGATCTTCTCCCTTGATGAAGAGGCCGATGACCTCGCCCTCGTGCGCCGTCTTGACCTCCTCGGACACGATCACCTTGATGCCGTCCGCGCGCGCCTCGGCCTCGAGCGCGCCGGAGATCTCGTTGTGGTCGGTGATCGCGATCGCGCCCAGGCCGCGGCGCTTCGCGGTGTCCAGCAGCACGTCGACCGGCGTCGCGCAGTCCGGTGAGTGGTCGGTGTGCATGTGGAGATCGGTGAAGACGAAGTCCCGTTCGGAGAGCCGCTTGCGCAGCGCCGGCGACGCGGCGGAGGTGTGACGGCGCGCGGTCACACGCCGGTAGACGTCCTCGACCGTGTCGAGCGCGCGGTCCCATCCAAGCGTCGCGCGATGTGCCTCGCAGCGGCCGCGAAGCTGCTCACGCAGTTGCGGCTCGGACACGAGGCGCTTGAGCTGCGCGGCGAGCGTCTCCGCGTCGCCGGCCTCGAACAGCAGCCCGAGATCGCCCTCGCCGAGCATCTCCTCGTAGACCGGGAGACGCGAGGCGAGCGGGACGGCGCCGGCGGCGATCCCCTTCTGAAGCAGCATCGCGGCCGGGGCGACGCCCGCGGACGTCGCGCACAGGACGTCCGCACGGGCGAGCAGCGACTCGAGCGACTCGCGCCGTGGCCCCGACAGGCGCACGCGGTCACGCAGCGCCCCGGCCAGCCGCGCGGGCGCGTCGGCGGAGCCGGGCGACCAGATCGTGGCGCGCCAGGGCAGCTCCAGCGGCACGCGACGCAAACCGCGCAGGAAGAGGCGCAGGGCCGCGCGCTCCTCCTCGGCGACGAACACGACGTGCACGCCGTCGCGTTCGCGCGCCCCGGGCCGGAAGCGATCGAGATCGACGCCGGGGGGCACCACGTCGTACTCGCCGGGGAAGAAGCTCGAGATCAGGCCCCGGGTGACCTCGAACGTGGCGAGGCGCGCGTCGAGGCGCCCGAAGAAGAGCTCGATGAACCGTCGTGCGACCTGCGTGGAGAGCACGCGCTCCGTGGGCGAGTGAAAGCTGCCGACGTTCAGCGCGCGCGAGTGGCGCAGCGCGGCGGCCGACGCGCTCGGCGCGAACGGCTCGTGCACGTGCACGATGTCGAGTGGGGCGCGCTCCAACAGCGTGTCGATCATGCGGCTCGCGTCGAGCGGCAGCGAGACGCGGCCCCCGCGGCGCGCCGGGGCGGCGATCGTCTGCATCGGGGCGAGCACCCGCACCTCGCCGGGCGCGAACAGGGAGGCGGGCTCCGAAGAGGCCGCCCGCACGAGGCGCCGCGACTCGCGGACCTCGGCCCGCGACGCACTCGGCGCCAGCACCAGCACGCTGTGACCGCGCCGCGGCGAGGCCGTTGGACAGGCGGTCCACGTACTCGTTGACCTCACGCCGCGCACCCCACGGATACGGGGTGACCTGGGCGATCGCTAGAGGCCAGTCGGGCCGGGAGCCGTCAAGCGCGGACACCGAGCAGATGTTATGGGTCAGCCGGCCGCCGCCGGCTTACGGCCGCGGCTGCCGGGCCGGCTAGCTCTTGACCTTCGCGGTCTTCTTGGCGCGGCCCTGGGCCGTCACCGCGGTGCGCGCGTTCTTCGCGATGAACTCCTCGGTGAGGTCGCGCGCCACCGGGTCCGGCACCTGCTCCGGCGGCGACTTCATCAGGTAGGAGCTCGGGCCGACCAGGCGATCCGCCGATCCCCTTGTCGAGCGCGAGCTTGCACAGGCGCACGGCGTCGATCACGATGCCCGCCGAGTTCGGCGAGTCCCAGACCTCGAGCTTCAGCTCCATGTTGAGCGGCACGCCTCCGAACGACTCGCCCTCGATCCTGATGTGGGCCCACTTGCGGTCGGTGAGCCACGGCACGTAGTCGGAGGGGCCGATGTACACGTCCTCCTTCGGCAGCTCGTAGTCGAGCATCGACGTGACGGCGTTCGTCTTGGAGATCTTCTTCGACTCGAGCCGCTCGCGCTCGAGCATGTTGTAGAAGTCCATGTTGCCGCCGACGTTGAGCTGGCTCGTGCGCTCGAGGCGCACGCCACGCTCGCGAAACAGGCGCGCGAGGGTCCGGTGCACGATCGTCGCGCCGACCTGGGACTTGATGTCGTCGCCGATGATCGGAAGGCCGGCCTTCTCGAAGCGCTTGTGCCAGTAGGACTCGCGCGCGATGAACACGGGGATGCAGTTGACGAAGCCGCAGCCCGCGGCCAGTGCCTGCTCGACGTACCACTTGGTGGCCTCCTCCGCGCCCACGGGCAGGTAGGAGACGAGCACGTCCGTCTTGGTCTCGCGCAGGATGCTCACGATGTCGGCGGTCTCGCCGGGCGCCTTCGTGATCTTCTCCTTGAGGTACTTGCCGAGACCGTCATGCGTCATGCCGCGGTCGACCTTCACCCCCAGCGAGGGGACGTCGGAGAACTTGAGAGTGTTGTTCTGGCCGGACCAGATCGCCTCGGAGAGGTCCTTGCCCACCTTGTCGGCGTCGATGTCGAAGGCCGCGGTGAACTTGATGTCGCGCACGTGGTAGCCACCGAGGTCGACGTGCATGAGGCCCGGTACGAAGTCGTCGGCGTTGGCGTCCTTGTAGAACTCGACGCCCTGGACGAACGAGGAGGCACAGTTGCCGACGCCGACGATCGCAACCCGTACCTCGTCTTTGTGATCGACAGCGCCGTTGCCGGAGCCGTTCTGCTTGCTCATCAATCAAGCCTCCTGTGGGATAAATGCTCCAAGAAAGGTGGGGGCCCTCTCGAGGGTCTTCACGTGCCTTTACCTTCGGACGCATCGAGGGTTACTGCCGCGGCCTCCGGCATGTCGCCGGCGAGCTGCTTGCGCACGTGCCAGATGCGCTGTCCGACGGTGAACGTCGTGAGCGCCGCCATCACGTAGATCGCGGGCGCCAGCAGCTCGAAGTCACCGATTCCCGCCCCCTTGGCGAAGAGCAGGCCGGCCGCGAGCACCACTACCCGCACGGGGCGGGTCGCCAATCCTACCTTGCACTCGACGCCGAGCGCCTCCGCACGGGCTCGTGTGTAGCTCACCATCAGGGACATGAGCACGACCACGACCACCGCCGCGACCGCGAAATCGTCGCCGCGGGAGGAGAAATACGCCGCGACCGCGACCAGCACGATCCCCTCCTCGATGCGGTCGAGCGTGGAGTCGAGGAAAGCGCCGAACAGGGTCCCCTTCCCGGACATGCGCGAGTAGCGCCCGTCGAGCGTGTCCATCAGGCTGCCGACGATGAATGCGACCCCCGCGAGGAAGAACAGCCGCTGCGTGACGAGCACCGCGGCCACCACGTTCAGCACGAGGCCCGTCATCGAGATCGAGTTCGGCGTGAGGCGGGACTCGATCAGCCGTTCGCGCACGTTCGCGCGCATCTCGGCAGCGGTCCTGGCGGAGGCGCGCTCGCGGGCCTGCCCACGACCGGCGCCACCGTTGCGTTCGCGCAGGCGTGGGGGTCGCCCGCCCCTGGAGGCCGTCATCGCCATGCAGGGTAGTGAAACGAGCCTAGGCGGGCACTTCGCGCGGGGCCGCTGACCATGACCATGCACCCGGCCACACCCGCGAGAGGACGTGCTTCGCGACGAGGGCCGAGGTGCCCGCGACCAGGGCCCCGGCGACAACATCCATGAACCAGTGGTTGCCGGTCACCATCACGACGAACGCGATCATCAGCGGGTAGAGCGCCCAGAGGACCTTGAACAGCGGCCGGCGCACGATCAGCAGCGTCGGGATCGCGATCAGCAGCGAGAACGCGACGTGCATGCTCGGGACCGCCGCGTAGGGGTTGAAGAACAGCGCGACGAGACCGGAGTCGTGCTTCACGTTCACGTAGTAGGCGATCGAATCGACGAAGCCCAGCTCGGGGAAGAAGCGCGGCGGCGCGGTCGGCAGCAGCATGTAGCCGACCAGCGCGAGGCCCATCGCGGTCATGAACATGTTGCGCACGAAGTAGAAGCGGTCGTTGTGGCGCAGGTACAGCCATACGAGCACCGACGTCGTCATCACGAAGTGCGAGTTGACGTACATGAAGTTCGCGAAGTCGATCAGCGCACGCTGCCCCATCGCCCACGCCTGGAGCCCCTGCTCGAAGAAGAGGCCCGTGCTCTGCTCGAGCTCGACGATCGAGCGCGCGTTGTTGAACGCGACCGCCGCGTTGGACTCCGAGACGCCGCGCACGGTCTCGTAGAGGATGTCCGCCATCACGAACAGGGACAGCTGCAGCAGCGCGTCGGACCCGCCCTTCGGCAGCCAGCGCAGCCGCGGTGTGCGGCCGGTGCGCTGCGCCTGCAATCGGAGGATCCCGGCCAGCAACAGCAGGATCGCGAGAGGAACGATCAGCCGGAACATCCCCGAAACACTAACCGAACCCGGCGCCGAAAATTTCCAAATCGGTCACACAACCGTGCGCGTGCGTCGCGCAACCTGCGAAGTCAGCACTCCCGCGCGTCGCCGCGGATCGCCCGCGACGCCGCATCGGCGCTGAAGACCGTTCGCACCCGAACGATTCCGGGCCGCGGGGCCCTCACGACCGTCCAGTCGCCCTCCCGGCCCACGCAGACCCCGGCGGGCCCCTGCCAGTAGGGCGAGTGGCGGACCCGCACGACGACCCGGCCGGGCCGGGTCACCGCGAGCGTGAACGCGTCCGGATCGAGGGCGACGAGCCGCGCCGCGGCGCCGTCGCGCCCGGAGGCCATCGGCGCCGTGGGGACCACCTCGTAGATGCGCCAGTGGGCAAGCCGCGCGCGCAGGCGCAGGTACGGCGGCGCGGTGCGCACGAGGTCGTCCTCCTCCTGGGCCGAGTAGTCGAGCCGCGCGTCGGACGCGGCGACCCAGCGGATGCCGTTGTCGCGCAGCCAGCGGCGGTAGCGCTCGTGCGTGAGCTCGCCCTCGTAGAAGAGCGCGTTGCGGTCGCGATCGAGCTGGCGCAGCCAGCCGCGTGCCAGCGACAGGCGCGGCGACACGTACGCCGTCTCCCAGTGGTTGAACGTGTACGGGATCTCGATGCGCTCGGACGCCGCGCCGTGCGCCTCGAGCCAGCGCACGGCCGGCGCGTAGTAGGAGCGCTCCGTCGACGGGTCCCCGAGGCTCTGGAAGGTGTCGGGGAGCGGCGTTATCACCTGCCAGCACAGCCCCATGACCAGCGCCCCGACGGCGACCGGCGCGCGCAGCCGCGCGGGGCTGCGCGAGAGCAGCACGGCGGCCAGCACGGGGCCGCCGAACAGCGACCCGAGGCGCGTGAGGTTCCCGCCGAGCGGGTTCGGGACGATCCACGCGAGGGTCGCGACGGCCAGGTACAGGACGATCACGGCCCGGACGTCGCGATCGGTGTCGAGCCCGCGCAGCGCCAGCAGCGCGAGCACGCAGAACAGCGCGAGCGGCCACCACGCCGAGAACCAGAAGGGGAACTCTCCGGCCTCCGGGAAGAGCAGGCCCAGGATCGCGAGCGGGACCAGCGCGGCCGCGGCGAGGCCGAGCAGCCAACCGGCGCGCGGCCGCGCGGTCCAGGCGCAGCCCGCGACGACCAGCGCCAGGAAGGCCGCGGCCACCGGGCTCGCGAGCGCGCTTGCGACGGCCAGGCCGAGCGCCGCGATGCGATGCCCGCGCTGGAAGGTCCGCAGCGACGCGAGTGCGAGGGCGGTGCCGAGCGCGAACGCCAGCCACCCGTTCGCGAGCAGGGCGACCGCGCCGAGCGCTCCGAACCACAGGCCGGCCCATCCTGCCGTCTCGCCCCACCGGTCACGGACGATGCGATCGAACAGCCAGGCCGAGACGACGGCGGAGGCGGCTCCCACCCACACCGGCGAGAGCAGCGCCGCGAGCGGTGGGAAGAGCAGGCTGTACGAGAGCAGGTAGTGGCCGCCGTACCAGGTGTTGTTCCAGAGGGCGAAGCCCTGCGCCTCGAAGAGGTCCGCCCGGAAGGTGTGCGCGGCGAGGTCGCGCACAGGAGGGTTCCAGAGCGCGAACGCGGTGCAGGCGATTGCGGCCGCCAGCAGCGCGGCCCGGCGCGGGGGAGGCGAGGGCATCAGGCGGGTATTTTTCTCGAATGACGGTGCTCTGCCTCGGTGAGACGCTCGTCGACCTCTTCTGCGAGCGCCCCGTCGCCGACTTCGCGCAGGCCGACGCGTTCGTCCCGCACAGCGGGGGAGCGCCCGCGAACGCCGCGGTGGTCGCGTCCCGCTGCGGCGCGCGCACGTCGCTCGGCAGCGGCGTCGGAGACGATGCGTGGGGACGCTGGCTGCACGCCCGGCTGCGCGCGGAGGGAGTCGGTCTGGACTGGTTCACGAGCGTTCCGGGACTGCGCACGCCGCTCGCGTTCGTGGTCGTGAACGAGCGTGCCGAGCCCGACTTCGCGATCTACGGCGACGACATCGAGGCCTGCCTGCTGTCGCTCGAGGGCCGCCTCGAGGAGGCCGTGATGCGCGCATGACGCGGTGCTGATCGGGTCGAACACGCTGCTCGGCGCGCGGGAGCGGGCGCTCACGCTGAAGGTCAGGGAGATCGCGCTCGCCGCGGGCAAGCGCCTCTTCTTCGACCCGAACGTGCGCGGCGCTCGCTGGGAGGACGCCGAGGAGGCCGCGGCACTCGTGCGCGAGATGCTGCGGGGGACGGCGCTGTTGAAGGTCAACCGCGCCGAGGCCGAGCTGCTGACCGGCGTCGCCGGATCCCGCCGCGGCGGCGGAGCGGCTCGTCGAGATGGGAGCGGAGCTGGTCGCCGTCACGCTCGGCCCCGAGGGCGCGGTGCTGCGCGGGGCCGCGACCGCGGACGCACGGGGCGTCCCCGCGCGGGCCCTCGACACCACCGGGGCCGGCGACGTCGTCACCGGGGTGCTCGTCGCCGCTCTCGCGATCGGCGATCACGCGGCCGAGGCGGCCGCGGCGGCGCTCCCGATCGCGGTCGAGGCGGCGGCGCGGGCGACCGAGGGATGGGGCGCGATCGACGCGCTCCCGGACGCGATCGCCCTCTCGTGAGCGACGGCTGGACCCGCCCATCGCGCAGTCGGATCCGGGCGGTGCGGGACCGCCTGCGCAGGTACTACGGGCGGCCCCGCAACGAGCCCCACCACGCGCCGCTCGACGAGCTCGTCCTGACGGTCCTCTCGCAGAACACCAACGACCGCAACCGCGACGTCGCTTACGAGCGCCTGCGATCCCGCTTCCCGGACTGGTCAGCCGTCGCGGCCGCGCCGGTCGAGGACGTCGAGGAGGCGATCCGGCCCGGCGGAATCTCGAAGGTCAAGTCGCTGCGCATCAAGAGCATGCTCGCCTCGATCGAGGCCGAGCGGGGAAGCCTCCACCTCGAGTTCCTCGCGGAGGCGCCGCGCGAGCGGGCGATCGACTTCCTGGAGCGGCTGCCCGGCGTCGGGCGCAAGACGGCGGCATGCGTCCTGCTGTTCGCCTTCGACCGGCCCGAGATGCCCGTCGACACCCACGTCCACCGGGTCTCGACGCGGCTCGGACTGATCCGGCCGCGCGCGCCGTTCGAGGAGGCCCACGACGTGCTGCGCGAGCAAACCGATCCCGCCGACATGTACGAGTTCCACGTGAACCTGATTCGCCACGGACGGCGCATCTGCGCCGCCCGCAACCCCGCGTGCCGCGAGTGCCCGCTGCTCCCCGTGTGCCCATACGGGAAGCAAGCCACGGGGCGCTCGCGGTGAGCGACGTGGCCGAGCTGCGGGTGCGGGTGCGACCGCGCGCCTCGGCGAACGCGATCGACGGCGTGCGAGAGGGCGTGCTGGTCGTGCGCGTGACCGCCCCGCCCGCCGACGGCCGCGCCAACGACGCCGTGCGGAAGCTGATCGCGCGGCGCCTGCGGGTGGGCGTGACGCGCATCGAGATCGTGCGCGGAGCCGGGTCCCGGGACAAGCTGCTGCGGGTCACCGGCGTCTCGGAGAGCCGCCTCCGGGCGATCTTAGGGCTCTAGCAAGCCGATTTGAGACCTTTCTCATAAATCTGCCATAATCGGACTAAGATTTTTTGCCAAGTTGTCTAGCAGCCCGTGGCCGCGGCCCCCCCGCCGGCCCGGCGGGCTCGATATCGGAGGTTAGAGATGGGAAAGACGATCGGGATCGATCTCGGCACCACCAACTCGTGCATGGCCGTGCTCGAGGGTGGCGAGCCGACGGTGATCCCCAACCGCGAAGGCGGCCGCACGACGCCGTCGGTCGTCGCCTTCACGCAGGGCGGCGAGCGACTGGTCGGGGTGCCGGCCAAGAGACAGCAGGTCACCAACCCGGAGAACACCGTGTTCTCCATCAAGCGCTTCATGGGGCGCAAGCACTCCGAGGTGTCGGAGGAGATGACGATCGTGCCCTACAAGGTCGTCTCGGGCCCCAACGCCGACGTGCGCGTGGAGGCGGAGGGCAAGCAGTACTCGCCGCCGGAGATCTCGGCCATGATCCTGCAGAAGCTGAAGGGCGACGCCGAGGCCTACCTCGGTGACACGGTCACCGACGCGGTGATCACGGTCCCCGCGTACTTCAACGACTCGCAGCGCCAGGCGACCAAGGACGCCGGCAAGGTGGCCGGGCTCGAGGTCAAGCGCATCATCAACGAGCCCACCGCCGCGGCGCTCGCCTACGGGCTCGACAAGCAGGAGGACCAGACGATCCTCGTGTGGGACCTCGGCGGCGGCACGTTCGACGTGTCGATCCTCGAGCTGGGCGACGGCGTGTTCGAGGTGAAGGCCACCTCGGGCGACAACCACCTCGGCGGCGACAACTTCGACAAGGCGATCGTCGACTGGCTCGTGTCCGAGTTCAAGAAGTCCCAGGGCATCGACCTCTCGCAGGACCGCATGGCGCTCCAGCGCCTGTACGAGGCGGCCGAGAAGGCGAAGGTCGAGCTCTCGACGACTCAGGAGACCCAGATCAACCTGCCGTTCGTGACGGCGGACCAGTCCGGGCCCAAGCACCTCGACACGCGCCTCTCGCGCGCCAAGCTGATCGAGCTCACTTCCGACCTGCTCGACCGCACGGTCGGGCCGACCAAGCAGGCGATGGAGGACGCCGGCGTGACCGGCGCCGACATCGACCACGTCGTGCTCGTGGGCGGCATGACCCGCATGCCCGCGGTGCAGGACAAGGTGAAGCAGCTGACCGGCAAGGACCCGCACCTGGGCGTCAACCCGGACGAGGTCGTCGCGATCGGCGCCGCGATCCAGGCGGGCGTGCTGGCCGGCGACGTGAAGGACGTGCTGCTGCTCGACGTGACGCCGCTGTCGCTGGGCATCGAGACCAAGGGCGGCGTGTTCACGCGCCTGATCGACCGCAACACGACGATCCCGACCCGCAAGTCGGAGATCTTCTCGACGGCCGAGGACAGCCAGCCGTCGGTCGAGGTGCACGTCCTCCAGGGCGAGCGCGAGATGGCCGCCTACAACAAGTCGCTCGGCAAGTTCCAGCTGACCGGCCTCCCGCCGGCCCCGCGGGGCATCCCCCAGATCGAGGTCACGTTCGACATCGACGCGGACGGCATCCTGCACGTCGCGGCGAAGGACCTCGGCACGGGCACCGAGCAGAAGATCGAGATCAAGGCGGGCTCCGGGCTGTCCGATCAGGACATCGACCAGATGGTCAAGGACGCCGAGTCGCACGCCGCCGACGACAAGCGCCAGCGCGAGCTGGCCGAGGCCCGCAACACCGGCGACAACGCCGCCTACCAGGCGGAGAAGCAGCTCGCCGAGCTCGGTGACCAGGTCGACGCGGACGCGAGGTCGTCGATCGAGAGCGCGATCGCCGAGCTGCGCTCCGCGCTCGAGGGCGACGACGCGGAGGCGATCAAGTCCAAGACGGACGCGCTCCAGCAGGCGTTCCACTCTGTCTCCGAGCAGATCTACCAGCAGGCGGCGGCCTCGCAGGACGGTGCGGCCGGGGCCAACGGCGCGCCCTCCGAGGAGGAGGTCGTGGACGCCGAGGTCGTTGACGAGGGGCAGAAGTAATGTGGGACGAGCCGCTCACAGAGGGCTCCGAGGAGGGGGTCCCCGCCGGGCCTGGAAAAGGCGGAAGCCCGTCGGAGACCCCCTCCTCTCCGCCCGTCGCCGGACGTCGACGTCGCCTCTCTTGCGAAGGAGAGGGATGAGTACCTCGAGCTGGCGCAGCGGACCAAGGCCGACTTCGAGAACTTCCGCAAGCGGGCCTTGCGGGAGGCGGCCGAAGCCGAGGGTCGCGGTCGCGCGGACCTCGCGAAGTCGCTCGTGCCCGTGGTCGACAACCTCGAGCGGGCGCTCGCCGCCGCGGGCGCGGAGGAGGACCACCTCGCCCAGGGCGTGCGGCTCGTCCACGAGGAGCTGTTGGGCGTGCTGCGGCGTGCCGGTGTCGAGAGCTACTCGCCCGACGGCGAGTCGTTCGACCCCGAGTGGCACGAGGCGATGCTGACGCGTCCCGGCGAGGCCGGGCAGGTGCTCGAGGTGCTCGAGAAGGGCTACCGCCTCAACGGGCTGGTGCTCCGTCCCGCGCGCGTAGTCGTCGGCGCAGCCGACGACAGGAATGGGCCGTCCGCCGGCAAGCCGGCGGACGGGTCGGACTAGGGACCCGGCAGCGATGGCCAAGGACTTCTACGACACGCTCGGCGTCAAGAAGGGCGCCTCCGACGAGGAGATCAAGAAGGCCTACCGCAAGCTCGCGCGCAAATGGCATCCGGACGCCAACCCCGGCGACGAGCAGGCGGAGGAGCGCTTCAAGGAGATCCAGGAGGCGTACTCCGTGCTGTCGGACGCCGACAAGCGCAAGCAGTACGACGCCGGCGGGATGTTCGGCTTCGGCGGCGGCGCGGGCGCCGGGCCGGGCGGGTTCCGCTTCGACCCCTCGGCCTTCCGCGGCGGCGTCGGGTCGTTTGGCGACATGCTCTCGGACCTCTTCGGGCGCAGCGGTGGCGGCGGCGCGGCGCGGGCGCCGGGACGTGACCTCGAGACCGAGGTGCGGCTCTCGTTCGCGCAGGCCGTGAACGGCACGCAGGTGTCGGTCACGGTCCCGGTCGAGGCAGCCTGCCCGACCTGCAACGGCACGGGCGCAAAGCCCGGCACGTCGCCCAAGACCTGCCCGAACTGCCAGGGCCGCGGAATCGAGACCCAGGGCCAGGGCATGTTCTCCCTTTCCCAGCCCTGCTCGATGTGCGGTGGCCGCGGCACCGTGATCGACGATCCGTGCCAGACGTGCGGCGGTCGCGGCGTCACCGAGCAGGTGAAGCGCTACCGCGTGAAGATCCCCGCCGGGGTGCGCGAGGGCAGCCGGATCAGGCTGGCCGGCAAGGGCGAGCCGGGGTTGAACGGGGGGCCCAACGGCGACCTCTACGTCGTCACGCGGGTGGCTCCCTCGCCCGTGTTCAAGCGGCGCGGCGACCACCTCGAGGTCGAGGTGCCGATCACGATCGCGGAGGCGGTCCGTGGAGGCACCGTCGAGGTGCCGACGCTGCACGGCACCAAGAAGATCCGCGTTCCCGCGGGCACGTCCGACGGAGCGGTCCAGCGCCTGCGCGGCGAAGGGCCGCCCAAGCTCTCGGGGAACGGAAACGAGCGACATCCACTACCGCCTGCACGTCCAGATCCCGAAGTCGCTCAACGAGGAGCAGCGCGAGGTTTTCGACCGGCTCTCCGAGGTGATGAACGGCAACCCGCGGGGCGAGCTGCTCGACAAAGCGAGGAAGGAGCTCTGATGGGAGACGAGCTCTTTCCCGAGAGCCAGGGCGTCTTCATGATCTCCGTGGCCGCGCGGCTCGCGGGCATGCACCCGCAGACGCTGCGCATCTACGAGGAGCGCGGCCTGATCAAGCCGGCGCGCTCGCCCAAGCAGACCCGGCTCTACTCGCAGCGCGACGTCGAGCGCCTGAAGCGCATCCAGCAGCTCACCACCGAGTACGGGCTGAACCTCGCCGGAGTCGAGCGCGTGCTCGCGCTCGAGGAGGTGATGGACGCGATGCGGCAGCGCATGGACGCGATGGAGCGGGAGATGCGCTCCCGGATCAACGAGGTCCACCGCTCGTACAAGCGCGAGCTGGTGCCCTGGCGGCCGCCCGGCACCCAGATCCCGATCGCGCGACCGAACGACACTTCGAAAGGCAGGACCCACGATGCAAGCTGACAAGTTCACGATCAAGTCACAGGAGGCCATCCAGGCCGCGCAGAAGCTCGCGCACGAGCGCGGGAACTCGGAGATCACGCCCGAGCACCTGCTCGCCGTGCTGCTCGAACAGGAGGGCGGCATCGTCGCTCCGCTCCTGACGAAGGTCGGCGTGGCGCCCGACAGCCTGCGCCCGCGGGTGGCGGCGGCACTCGACAAGCTCGCGTCGGTGAGCGGCGCCGCCGCATCCCAGGCGGTCCCCTCCGGTGAGCTCGTGCGGGTGTTCCAGGCCGCCGAGGACGAGGCGTCCGCGCTGAAAGACGAGTTCATCTCGACCGAGCACCTGCTGCTCGCGCTCACACGATCCCAGGGCGAGGCCGGTGCGATGCTCCCCGACAAGGACTCGCTGCTCGCCGCCCTGCGCGAGGTGCGCGGCCCGCACAGGGTCACCGACCCGAACCCCGAGGACAAGTACCAGGCGCTCGAGCGCTTCGGGCGCGACCTCACCGAGCTCGCCGAGCAGGGGAAGCTCGACCCGGTGATCGGGCGCGACGAGGAGATCAGGCGGGTGATCCAGGTGCTCTCGCGGCGCACCAAGAACAACCCCGTGCTGATCGGCGACCCCGGCGTCGGCAAGACGGCGATCGTCGAAGGGCTCGCGCAGCGGATCGTGTCCGGCGACGTGCCCGAGTCACTGCGCGACCGCCGCGTGGTCGCGCTCGACATCGGCGCCCTGATCGCGGGCGCGAAGTACCGCGGCGAGTTCGAGGACCGTCTCAAGGCAGTTCTCAAGGAGATTCAGGACGCCGAGGGGCGCGTGATCCTCTTCATGGACGAGCTGCACACGATCGTGGGCGCCGGCGCGGCCGAGGGCGCGGTCGACGCCGCGAACCTGCTGAAGCCGATGCTCGCGCGCGGCGAGCTGCGCGCCGTCGGCGCCACGACGCTCGACGAGTTCCGCAAGCACGTCGAAAAAGATGCGGCGCTCGAGCGCCGCTTCCAGCCGGTGTTCGTGGGCGAGCCGTCGGTCGAGGACACGATTGCGATCCTGCGCGGGCTGAAGGAGCGTTACGAGGTGCACCACGGCGTGCGCATCCAGGACTCCGCGATCGTCGCCGCCGCGCTGCTGTCGTCGCGCTACATCGCCGACCGCTTCCTGCCCGACAAGGCAATCGACCTGATCGACGAGGCCGCATCTCGCCTCCGCATCGAGATCGACTCGATGCCGACGGAGATCGACGAGGTCGAGCGGCGGATTCAGCAGCTCGAGATCGAGCTGCAGGCGCTGAAGAAGGAGACCGACGACGCGTCGGTCGCGCGCCGCGACGCGATCCAGGCGGAGCTTGCCGACCTGCGCGAGCGCTCGGGCGAGATGAAGGCACGGTGGCAGTCCGAGAAGGGCGCGATCACGGCGATCCGCGACGCGAAGGAGCGCCTCGAGGAGGCGGGCCGCGAGGTGGAGCGCGCCGAGCGCGACGCCGACCTGCAGCGCGCCGCGGAGCTGCGCTACGGGGAGATACCGGAGCTGGAGCGAGAGCTGCGCGAGCACGAGGCGCGGCTGGCCGAGCTGCACGCCTCGCAGGGCAGCCTGCTGCACGAGGAGGTCACCGACGAGGAGGTCGCCGAGGTCGTCGCCAAGTGGACGGGAATCCCGGTCTCGCGCCTGATGGAGGGCGAGGTCGAGAAGCTGATCCACATGGAGGACCGCCTGCACGATCGCGTGATCGGCCAGGACGAGGCGGTGTCCGCGGTGTCGAACGCGCTGCGCCGCTCCCGCGCCGGCCTGCAGGACCCCAACCGGCCGATCGGGTCGTTCCTGTTCCTCGGGCCGACGGGCGTCGGCAAGACCGAGCTCGCCCGCGCGCTCGCGGAGTTCATGTTCGACACCGAGGACGCGATCGTGCGGATCGACATGTCCGAGTACATGGAGAAGCACACGGTCTCGCGCCTGATCGGCGCGCCGCCCGGCTACGTCGGCTACGAGGAGGGCGGCCAGCTCACCGAGGCGGTGCGCCGGCGCCCGTACTCGGTGATCCTCCTCGACGAGATCGAGAAGGCGCACACCGACGTGTTCAACGTGCTGCTCCAGGTGATGGACGACGGCCGGCTCACGGACGGCCAGGGCCGCACCGTCGACTTCAAGAACACGGTGCTGATCATGACGTCGAACGTCGGGTCGCAGCACATCGTCGAGGAGGCCGACGAGCAGCGCATGCGCGAGGCGGTCGAGGCGACGCTGTCGCAGCACTTCAAGCCCGAGTTCCTGAACCGGATCGACGACGTCGTGATCTTCCAGCGCCTCTCGAAGGACCAGATCAAGCGGATCGTCGACCTGCAGGTCGCACAGCTCGTCGAGCGCGTGCGCGAGCGCGGCGTCGAGGTGGAGCTCACCGACGGGGCGCGGGAGCTGCTCGCGAACCTCGGCTGGGACCCGACCTACGGCGCGCGCCCGCTGAAGCGGGTGATCCAGAAGCGGCTCGTGGACCGGCTCGCGCTGGCGATGCTCGAGGGCCGCTTCGGCGAGGGCGACACGGTGCTGGTCGACGTCGCCGACGGCGACCTCACGTTCGAAAAAGCAGAGGTGTCGGAGCCCGTCGCCGCGTAGGCGTCCGAGATAATGCCTGCGTCATGTCGCAGGCGGACATCGAGACGCTGCGCGCCGGCTTCGCGGCCGTCAGTCGCGGAGACTGGGCGGCGGCGGCGCTTCACATGAGTCCCGACCTGGAATGGATCACGCCGGATCGCGTGCTGTTCGCCAGGACGTATCGCGGGCCCGAGGAGGTCAGGCGGTACTTCGAGGATCAGTGGGAGCCGTTCGAGGAGGTGGAGTTCGAGCCGGTTGCGCGACGGCAAGGCCACGCGCTGCGAGGTCTTCCCTGAGCGCGAGCAGGCCCTCGAAGCCGCGGGCATTCGGAGGCAGGTATAACGCGGAGGTAAGGCGGAAGGCCGCCCGATCCCACACGAGGAGGAGAGATGCCGACTTTCATCATGCTCTCGACGCTCACGCCGGAGGGCGTCCAGACGGTCAAGAACAACCCGCAGCGCATCAAGGAGGTCAACCGCGAGGTGGAGCAGATCGGCGCGAAGGTCGTCGCCCAGTGGGCCACGCTCGGCCGTTTCGACTTCATCAACGTGGTCGAGGCCCCCGACGAGAAGACCATGTCCAAGGTGTCGCTCGAGCTCGGCTCCCGCGGCACGGCCCACTACGAGTCGCTGCCCGCGATCCCGATCGACGAGTTCATCGAGTCGCTCTAGCCGCCCCGGGCCACAAGTAACATCGTCGCCCTTGGAATCGCAGACCCAAGAGCCCGCGACGCGGACCGTCTGCTACCGCCATCCCAGCCGGGAGACGGCGGTCTCGTGCTCCAACTGCGAGCGCCCGATCTGCACCGACTGCATGGTCTACACGCCCGTCGGGATCAAGTGCCCCGAATGCGCCCGCCAGCCGCGCTCGGCGATCGTGCGGCTGCGCCCGAACCGTGCCGCGGGCGCGGTGGCGGCCGCGTTCGGGGGCGGCATCGCGATGGGGTTCGGCATCGTCCTGCTCCAGGGCGTGGGGCTGTTCTTCGCCCTGATCCTGGGCTGGCTGATCGGCATCGCGATGGGCGAGCTGGTGCTGTGGGCGAGCGGGCGCTACCGCGGCTCCGAGACCGGCTTCATCGCGATCGCCGGGTGCATCTGGACCTACGTGGTTCCGTACGGCCTGTTCTACGGGATCAGCCTGGGTGACATCGCGCGCAGCGGCAGCCTCGCGTTCGTGTTCCTGGGCGCGGGAATCGCGTGCTACGTCGCCTGGCAGAGGACGCAGTGAAGGTGGTCCTGGTGGTCGGCGGCGGCGGCCGCGAGCACGCGATCGTGCGTGCCCTGAAGCGGAGCCCGCAGCGGCCCGAGGTGTTGTGCGCGCCCGGCAACGCCGGCATCGCGCGGGACGCCCGCTGCTTCGACGTGGGGGCCGAGGACGTCGAGGGCATCGTCCGCCTGGCGTCCGAGCAGCGCGCCGACCTGACCGTGGTCGGTCCCGAGGCGCCGCTGGTCGCCGGCCTCGTGGACGCGCTCGAGGCGCAGGGCCTTCGCGCCTTCGGCCCGCGCGGCGCGGCCGCCCGCATCGAGGGCAGCAAGGCGTTCGCGAAGGAGCTGATGCGGGAGGCGGGCGTCCCGACCGCCTCGTGGGTGGAGTTCACCTCGTACGACGAGGCGGAGGCGCAGATGGACTGCGCCTCGTACCCCGCGGTGCTGAAGGCCGACGGCCTCGCCGCGGGGAAGGGCGTGATCATCGCCGCGTCTCCACGCGAGGCCAAACAGGCGCTGCGTGACTTCTTCGTCGACCGCCGCTTCGGCGACGCGGGGGCGCGCGTGCTGGTCGAGGAGCACCTCGAGGGCGAGGAGCTGTCCCTGCTCGCGCTGTGCGACGGCGAGCGGGCGGTGCCGATGGCGCCGGCTCAGGACTTCAAGCGGATCGGCGACGGCGACACCGGCCCCAACACCGGCGGGATGGGGAGCTACTCCCCGGTGCCCGGAATCGATCCCGCGCGGGCCGAGGAGATCGTGGCGTCGGTGCACCAGCCGATCGTGGACCGGTTCGGCGCGCGGGGGACCCCTTTCCACGGTGTGCTCTACGCCGGGCTGATGATGACCGCGGATGGGCCGAAGGTGCTCGAGTACAACTGCCGCTTCGGGGACCCCGAGACGCAGGCGGTGCTCCCGCGCCTGCGCAGCGACCTGCTCGCGGCGCTCGAGGCCTGCACCGTGCCGGGCGGTCTGCGCGAGCACGCGCTCGACTGGGCCGAGGAGTGGGCGGTCACCGTCGTGCTCGCTTCGGCGGGCTATCCCGCCACCTCGAGCAAGGGAGACGTGATCCGCGGGCTCGACGACCTCGGGGACGTGGAGGTCACGCACGCGGGGACCGCGCTCCGCGACGGGGAGATCGTCACCGCCGGGGGCCGCGTGCTCAACGTGACGGCGCTCGGGCACTCGATCGAGGAGGCCCGCGCGCGCGTCTACGCCGCGGTCGAGCACATCGAGTGCGAGGGCTCGCAGTACCGCTCCGACATAGCCGCGCGTGTAGCCGAGCGCGTGGCTAGCTAGATTTCCGCCGATGGAGACCCTCGAGCCAGAGCGCGGAGCGGCGACAAGCGAGACCGAGCGCGATCCGCTCGACCCGATGCCCGAGGCCGAGGAGGCCTTCGAGGGGATGGAGGTGGACGCTCCCCGCGTGGGGATCATCATGGGCTCGGCGAGCGACAAGCCCACGATGGAGCCCGCCGGCAAGGAGCTGAGCAATCGGGGCATCGCATTCGAGGTGCGGGTGATCTCCGCACACCGCGACCCGCAGGCGGTGGCCGACTACGCGCGCAACGCGCACATGCGCGGGCTGCGGGTGATCATCGCCGGCGCGGGCCTGTCGGCGGCCCTGCCCGGGGTCGTCGCGGCGCACACCGACCTGCCCGTGATCGGCGTGCCGATCAAGGCCAAGAACACGGTCGCCGACGGCCTCGACGCCCTGCTGTCGATCGTGCAGATGCCGCCCGGCGTGCCCGTCGCATGCGTCGCCGTGAACGGCGCGAAGAACGCGGCCGTGCTGGCGGCGCGCATCATGGGCTGTTGATCGCGCGGTACACCAGACCCGAGATGGCGCTCGTCTGGTCGGAGGAGCGCAAGCTCGAATCCTGGCTGCAGGTCGAGGTCGCGGTCTGCGAGTCGCTGGCCGAGGCCGGCGTCGTGCCCGCGGGCGACCTCGAGCAGATCAAGGCCGCGCCGCCGCCCGATCCCGAGGCCGTGCGCGAGCGCGAGCGCGTCACCGACCACGACGTCGCCGCGTTCGTGGACGTGGTCGCCGCGTCCGTGGGCGAGGCGGGGCGCTGGGTCCACTACGGGCTCACCTCGTCGGACGTGCTCGACACCGCGCTCGCGCTCCAGCTGCGCGAGGCGGGCCGCGAGCTGGTGTCCGGAGCCGACGCGCTGACCGCCGCGCTCGTCGCGCGCGCCCGCGAGTTCGCCGGGACGCTCTGCATCGGGCGCACGCACGGCGTCCACGCGGAGCCGACCACGTTCGGGCTGAAGCTCGCGGGCTTCGCCTTCGAGAGCCAGCGCAACGCGCGAGCGGCTGCGCGCCGCGTTCGCCGACGCGGAGGTGGGCAAGCTCTCGGGCGCGGTCGGCACCTACTCGGCGCTCGGCCCGGAGATCGAGCGCGCGACCCTGGAGCGGCTCGGCCTGCGCGCCGAGGAAGTGGCCACCCAGGTCGTGCCCCGCGACCGCCACGCCGCGGTGCTGTCGGCGATCGCGCTGGCGGGAGCCGGGCTCGAGCGGCTCGCGACGGAGGTCCGGCATCTGCAGCGCACCGAGGTGCGTGAGGTGGAGGAGCCGTTCCGGGAGGGGCAGAAAGGCTCCAGCGCGATGCCCCACAAGCGCAACCCGATCGCCTCGGAGCGCGTCACCGGCCTCGCGCGCCTGCTGCGCGGGTACGCGCAGGCGGGCCTCGAGAACGTGGCGCTGTGGCACGAGCGCGACATCTCCCACTCGTCCGTCGAGCGAGTCACGCTCCCCGACGCGACCACCCTGCTGCACTACATGCAACACGTGATGCTCCGCGTGATCGAGGGGATGCGCGTGTATCCGGAGCGCATGCGCGAGAACCTCGAGCTCACGCACGGGGCCCTCTTCAGCCAGGCCGTGCTGAACGCGCTCGTGGAGTCGGGCATGGCCCGCGACGACGCGTACCGGGCCGTGCAGCGCAACGCGCAGCGGGCGTGGGACGAGCGCCGGCCGTTCCGCGAACTGCTGGAGGAAGAGAGCGAGGTGCGGACGCGGCTCGACGCCGCCGCGCTCGACGAGCTGTTCGACTACGAGCGCTTCGTGCGGAACGCCGGGCCCGCCTGGGAGCGGCTCGCCGCGCTCGCGCCGGAGCCGATGCCCCGGCCCTCGTAAGGCCCCCTTGATCCGGCGTGCCCGAAGTGGTGGGATTGGCGCTGGGCAGGGATGCGGGCCGGACCGCGTCCCGAAGGGGCTTTGGAGGAGGGACATATGGAACTCACGCGTCGTCAGATGATGAAGCTCGGCGCGGGCGGGGGCGCGGCTCTGTTCCTGCCGTGGGCGGTGGACACGCGCGCGGCGGTGGCCGCCCCGCTCACCACGCCGACGTTGCCGGGCGGGAGCATCCCGAAGTACCAGCTGCCGCTCGTGATCCCGCCGGCGATGCCGCGCGTCGGCAAGGTCGGCGGAGCCGACTACTACGAAATCGCGGTACGGCAGTTCACGCAACGGATACTGCCGCCGAGCCTGCCCGAGACGACCGTGTGGAGCTACGGCTCCGCGCAGCATGCGGGAACGTTCAACTACCCGGCCTTCACGATCGAGGCGAAGTTCCGGACGCCGGTGCGGGTGAAGTGGATCAACGATCTGAAGGACTCGTCCGGGAACTTCCTGCCTCACCTGCTGCCGGTCGACCCCACGCTGCACTGGGCGAACCCGCCCGGCGGCAACGCCGGCCGCGACGAGCGGCCCGAGTTCTCGTCGACGCCCGGCCCCTATACGGGCCCGGTGCCGATCGTGACCCACCTGCACGGCAGCGAGAACGTCAAGCAGGAGAGCGACGGCTACGCCGAGGCCTGGTACCTGCCGGACGCCGGCAACATCCCGGCCGGCTTCGCCCGCACCGGAACCTTCTACGACGTCTTCAAGCAGTCGTCGCCGCTCGGCGGGGACTGGGCGCCGGGCACGGCCGTGTTCCAGTACGCGAACGAGCAGCGGGCGACCACGCTCTGGTACCACGACCACACGCTCGGGATGACGCGGCTGAACGTGTACGCCGGGCCGGCCGGCTTCTACCTGCTGCGCGGCGGGCAGGGTGACGCGGTCGGAGGCCTTCCGGGCCCAGCTCCCGCTCTGGGCGATCCGTCCCGGCAGGCGCTACTACGAGATCCCGATCGCGATCCAGGACCGTTCGTTCAACGACGACGGCTCGCTGTTCTATCCCGACAGCCGCGAGTTCTTCGACGACTTCGCCGGCCCCTACATCGGCGAGGACGGCAGCGACATCTCGCCGATCTGGAATCCGGAGTTCTTCGGCGACGCGATGGTCGTCAACGGCCGCACCTGGCCGTTCCTCGAGGTGGAGCAGCGACGCTACCGCTTCCGCTTCCTGAACGGCTGCAACTCACGGTTCCTGATCCTGAAGCTCTCGAACGACCTGCCGTTCTGGCAGATCGGCGCGGAGGGCGGCTTCCTGCCCACCCCCGTGCAGCTCTCGCAGGTGCTGATGGCGCCGGCGGAGCGCGCGGACGTGATCGTGGACTTCACCAACGTCCCTGTCGGGACCGAGATCGTTCTCCGGAACGAGGGGCCGGACGAGCCCTTCAGCGGCGGAGTGCCCGACGACGACTTCGACTCCGCGAACCCGGACACGACGGGACAGGTGATGCAGTTCCGGGTGGTCCCCGCGCGCAGCCCGGACACCAGCCTGCCTCCCAACAAGCTGAACCTGCCCAAGATCCCGAGGCTCCCCACCGCGAGCAACACCCGCAAGGTGTCCCTCAACGAGGAGGACTCGGCCGTCCTGGCGGACGTAGGCCCGCGGGCAGCCCTGCTCGGGACGATGAACGGGTCGCCGAACCCGCTGGAGTGGGCCGACGCGATCACCGAGAACCCGGCCGTTGGGGCGACCGAGGTGTGGGAGATGTTCAACTTCACCGCGGACGCGCACCCGATTCACATCCACGAGGTGCAGTTCGAGGTCGTCAACCGCCAGCCGATCGGCGGTGGGCCGGTGCGGGGCCGGAGTCCTGGGAGCTGGGCCTCAAGGACACGGTGATCTCCTATCCGGGGGAGATCACCCGGATCAAGGCGCGCTTCGGCCAGGCCGGCCTTTTCGTGTGGCACTGCCACATCGTCGAGCACGAGGACAACGAGATGATGCGCCCGTTCAGGATCGGGCCGAGCACGTAGCGGCCGGCAGCGCGTGCCCGGCGGTGCGACGGGGGCCTTAGATCAGCCCCCGTCGCATCGCCTCGGCCACCGCCGCCGCGCGATCGGAGACCCCGAGCTTCTCGTAGACGTGGCGCAGATGGGTCTTGACGGTCGCGGGGCTGAGGCCCAGGCCACCCGCGATCGTCGGCGCCGAGGCGCCCGTGGAGATCTGACGCAGGATCTGAAGCTCGCGATCGGTCAATCCCGGGCGGTCCGCGGCCGCGCGGTGGCGGATCTCGCTGGCGACGTGTGCCTGCACCTCGGGAGGGATCACGGTCTGGCCGGCGGCCACCGCGACGATCGCGTCGCAGATGTCGGAGGCCTTGGCGAGCTTCGAGAAGCACGCGCCCGCGCCGCGCGCGATCGCGTCGTAGGCAAGCTCGCTGTCGAGGTAGCCAGACACGAACACCACCCGCGTGCCGATCGACATCGCCTGGAGGCGCCCGAGGACCTCGATCCCCGCCATGTCGGGCATCCTCGCGTCGAGCACCGCGACGTCCGGCTGGAGCCGCTCGATGTCGGCGAGCGCATGCGTGCCGGTCTCCACCTGTGCGACCAGCTCGAGGCCGCTGCGCGTCCGCACGGCGGTCGCGAGCGCCTCCCTGTAGAGGGGATGGTCGTCGGCGACCAGCACGCGCACGGTCCGGGCGCTCATCGGAGCGATGCCTCCGGCTCGGCCAGGGCCTCCGAGACCGCGGTCAGGAGCACCTCCGCGGTGAAGGGCTTCGCGACCAGCGGCGCGTCCTCGTGGGCCTCGTCCAACCCCTCGGGATACCCGGACATGAACACGACACGTGATCGCGAGTCGAGCGCCGCGACCGCCTCGGCCAGCTCCGGCCCCGTCATTCCCGGCATCACCACGTCGGTCACCACCACGGCCGGCGGCGGGTCCGCGTCGCGGTATCTCGCGAGGCCGTCGACGCCGTCGCTCGCCTCGAGCACGGCATAGCCGTGAGAGCTCAGCATGCGTGCGGTCGAGCGCCGCAACGTCTCGTCGTCATCGACCACCAGCACCACCTCGCCGTGCGCTTCGGACGTGGACGGCGCGCGCTCGGAGCGTTTGACGACGGGCTCGGAGCCCACGGTGGGCAGCAGCAGCGTGACCTTCGTGCCGAGATCGGGCTTGGAGTCGATCTCGACGTGTCCTCCAAGGCGTGTCGCGATCCCGTACACGATCGCGAGTCCCAGTCCCGTGCCCTCGCCCTTGGGCTTGGTGGTGAAGAACGGCTCGAAGGCGCGGCTCACGACCTCCTGCGACATGCCCGATCCGAAGTCGGTCACGGTCATGCCCACGTATCTGCCGGCCGCGAGCCCCAGCGGGGCATCGGCAGGGCCGATGACCATGCCGGCTGTGGAGACCTCCACCCGGCCGCCGGCGGGCATCGCAGCGCGCGCGTTCATCACCAGGTTCATCAGGACCCGCTGGATCTGTGCGGGGTCGGCCTCGATGCGCATCAAATCCGCGGCCAGCTTCGTACGCAGCTCGTGGCGGTCGCCGAGCAGCGGCCGCAGCAGCCCCGTGGCCTCGGTGACCGCTTCGTTCAGGTCCATCACCTGCTTCCTCACGACGTCCTTGCGCCCGAACACGAGCAGCCGCTGCGTCAACTCGGCGCCTTGCTCGGCCGCGCGCCGGATCTGCGTGAGGTCCGCGAGCAATTCAGGATCGTCCGCCTTGTCCTGGGCAAAGCCCGCGTAGGCGATGATCGCGCCGAGCATGTTGTTGAAGTCGTGCGCAAGGCCGCCGGCGAGCCGCCCGATGCTCTCCAGCTTCTGCGCCTCGCTCAGCTGCGTGTGGAGCGACTGCCTTTCCGCCTCCGCCGCCTTGCGCTCCGTGATGTCGTGCAGGTAGCCCTGCGCGTACAGCGTGCCCTCCATCTGGTCCGCGACCTGCACGGTCTCGTCGTGGACCCACACGTATCGCCCGTCTCTCGCGCGCAGCCGGTACTCGCACCGGAACGGCTCGCCCGTCTCCCGGAACCGCGCAAGGCCGGACAGCACGCGCGCGCGATCGTCCGCGTGGAGCAGACGCTCGAACAGCGTCGGGTCCGCAACCCACTGCTCCGGCGTATAGCCGAGCGTCGTCTCCACCTGTGGCGACACGTAGATCGGGGTGTTGGCCCGATCGAGCGCGTCCGTATAGGTGACCAGCGGGAGCCGCTCGACCAGGGTGCGGAACCGGCGGGTCTGATCCTGCAGGCGCTCGTCCGCCCGGCGGCGCTTGGCGTCGAGCGCCTGCAGCGTCCCGGCGGCCGCGATCGCAAAGGTGACGCAGCCGAACACGGTCGCGACCACCAGCATGGAGACGGCCTCGCCGTCCGCATAGAGGCCGTGGTGCTCGCCGACCACGACGAGCGTGCCCACGATCAGTGGCACGATCAAGGCCGGCGGCAACAGGAACCGGAGCATCATCGCCGCCGTCGTGTCGGCGGTGAGCGCGGCCACCATGCCACGCTCGGGGCGGGCGCACGAGATCCCGATCGCGAGCACGAGGAATCCCGCGGCCGTGGGCGCCGACATCGCGATGAACGGGCCCACCAGGTACATGGACGAGACGCCGTAGACGTGCCCGAGAATCGTCGCCGCCATGATCGCGGCGACGACGGCCGCGAGCATCCCGGCCGCCCACCGTCCACGCGGCCTGCGGTCGAGACTGAGCAGCGCGATCGCCATGACCACGGCGGCGACCGCGCTCTGCGGAGCCATCCTGCCCGGCTCGGCCATCACGACCGTGTTGTCGACGTCCTTGAACACGAGCGTGTGCGTGGTGTCGTTGAACACCAGCTCGTCGATCCCCAAGCCGCGTCCGATGGCGTACTCCAACAGGGTCACGGCACCGATCGCCCCGGCCACGCCGGCCAGCACGCGCGCCGTCCGCTGTCCGGGGCCGCGCGGGTCCGCGAGCAGGAACAGCGCGGTGGCGCAGAGCAACAGACAGGCCGCGGTGTTCGCCTTCGTCGGAATGTCCCATGCGAAGCCCTTGAGCGAGTCCAGGCCGAGAACCCAGCCGCCGACGATCACCACCACCGCCATCGTCGCGGAAACGAGCGCCGCACCCCGGGCCGCCCGCCGGAATCTCGCCGATCGATCGTCGTACTCCATCCAGCCCGTCTATCGGCCGGGAGAGGCAGATGGTCAAGCCATGCTCAAGCCAGGCAGCCGATCTGCCGAAACAAATGGCGTACGCCAATCGGTGTAGTTCGCATCACCCTCACGCTCACTACGACGTACCCCAGGAGGATCAATGTCACGGATGACCGCTCTCAGCGACCGCGCGCGCAAGGTGCTCGTGTCGCTCGTCGTCATCGGCCTGGTCGGCACCGTCGCCGGCCTCGGCGCCTATTCGGCCTTCACCAGCACCACCACGAACCCGGGCAACTCGTTCGCGTCGGGAACGGTGTCGATCGCGGACAACGACGCAGGCGCCGCGATGTACAGCGTCTCGAACCAGAAGCCCGGCGACTCCGTCACCCAGTGCATCCGGGTGAGCTACACGGGCTCGCTGGCAGCGGACGTGAAGCTCTACACGCCCAGCTCGATCGGCTCGCTCGGACAGTACGTGGACGTCCAGGTGCGGCCCGGCTCCGGCAACCCGACGTTCCCCGGCTGCACCGGCTTCACGCCCGATGCCGCGGACATCTACAACGACACGCTCGCCAACTTCCCCACGAGCTACGCGGGCGGCATCCTCGACGCCGGCCCGGCATCGGCGACGAACTGGGCGAACGGCGACGCGGTCGTCTACCGCTTCACCGTGACCCTCCAGAGCTCCGCCCCCGACGCGGCGCAGGGCCTCACCACCGGCTCCCACGCGTTCACGTGGGAGGCACGCAACCAGTAGCCCCGATCACTCCGTGACGACGACGGAGGGCTCCCCACAGCCCCCGGCACCCTCCGTCGTCGCAGGGGGAAGGTCACCCGTGACCAAGGCAGCCCGCGTCATCCGCGCCCTCCTGTCCACCCTGCTGTGGCTGGTGCTCGGGCTCGGCATCGCGGGCATGCTCGCGTTCGGCGCCGCCAAGCTCGCCGGCTACCAGACCTTCACGGTCCTGTCGGGCAGCATGGAGCCCGCGATCTCCACGGGTGACCTCGTGGTCGATGCGCGGATCTCCGCGGCGGAGGCCCGCGTGGGCGACGTGATCACCTTCCCCGAGCCCCGCACCCGCCGCCTGATCACCCACCGGCTCGTGCACAAGCGCGTGGCGCACGGATGGGCCCGGATGCGCACGCAGGGCGACTCCAACAACGCGCCCGAGCGCTGGAGCATCCCCGCCGACGGGCAGATCGGCAGGGTCGCGCTGAGCATCCCCAAGGGCGGCTACGTCGCCGCGTTCGTGAACGCGCGCACCGCGCAACTGCTGCTGGTCGTGATCCCCGCCGTGCTGCTCGGCCTGCTCGAGCTGATCCGCATCTGGCGCCCCCGCTCGCGGGAGGCCGACGGACATGTCCGTCCCGCGTAGGCTGCTGCTCGCCGCCGCCCTGCTGGCCGTGCTCGCGGTGCTCGCCGCGCAGGTCACGTTCGGGGCCTTCGGCGCGAACACCGGGAACTCGGCGAACAACTTCGGCGCCGCGACCGACTGGGTCGCGCCGGCCGTTTCGGCGACCGTGATCTCGAAGACCCCGGGGTACCGCGCCGGCCACGTCAAGCAGGGCGGCACCTACTACGTGTACGCGAACGTGAGCGACACCGGAAACCCCGCCAGCGGCGTGGCCTCCGTGACGGCGAACGTGAGCGCGATCACCACCGGCGCGACCGCGGTCGCGCTGGTGGCGGGCTCCTACACGGCCGAGGGCGTCTCCTACGGGTACCGCAGCGCCTCGCGCGTGGCGGACAACCCGCTGTCGGCGGGGAGCAAGGCCTACTCGATCACGTCCGGCGACGCCGCGGGCAACAGCGGCACCCAGTCCGGGTACTCGGTGACCGTCGACAACACCGCCCCGGCCGCGTCCGACGTGCAGGCGGCCAACGGCGCATCGATCGTCGGCCGGCCGGAGCAGAACGACACGATCACCTACACGTTCTCGGAGCCGGTCGACCCGCAGTCGGTCCTGGCCGGCTGGACGGGACCCGCGACCAACGTGGTCGTGCGGATCAACAACACCAACCCCGACACGGTGCTGATCTACAACGCGGCCAACACGACGCAGCTGCCGCTCGGCAGCGTGAACCTGGCGCGCAACGACTACGTCGGCGCCAACCGCACCTTTGGCGCCACCGGCACCCCCTCCAGCATGGTCATGAGCGGGTCGTCGATCACGGTCACGCTCGGCACCCAGAGCGGGGCAGGGACGACCGCCGGCGCCAACACGACGATGACGTGGACCCCGTCGACCGCCACCTACGACCGCGCCGGGAACGCCGGCTCGGCCACCGCGGCGACCGAGTCGGGCGCGGCCGACAAGGAGTTCTAGGTCGTTGCGGGAACGGGACGCCGAGCTCCGCTTCGAGCGCTGTTAGCATCGAGCGGGTGCCCGGAACCGCCGCCGATCTAGCGGGTCTCACCCTCCACAGCCGCGGGAAGGTCCGTGAGATGTACGACCTCGGCGACCAGCTGCTGATGGTCGCCTCGGACCGCATCTCCGCCTACGACGTCGTGCTGCCGACGCCGATCCCGGACAAGGGCAAGGTGCTCACCGGCCTGTCCGTCTTCTGGTTCGGGCTGACGCAGGAGATCGTGCCGAACCACCTGCTCTCGACCGACGTCCCGGAGGAGGCGCGGGGCCGCGGGCTGCTCGTGCGCAAGCTCGACATCTTCCCGGTCGAGTGCGTGGTGCGGGGCTATCTGTCGGGCTCGGGCTGGAAGGAATACAGCGCGACCGGTTCCGTCTGCGGCATCGACCTGCCGGCCGGGCTGCGCGAGTCCGACCGCCTGCCGGAGCCGATCTTCACCCCCGCCACGAAGGCGGAGCTGGGCGAGCACGACGAGAACATCGACTTCGACCGCGCCGCGGAGATCGTCGGCGACCGCGCGACGATGGAGGAGCTGCGGCGGCTCTCGCTCGCCGTCTACGCGCGCGGGGCCGAGCACGCCGAGCGCAACGGCGTGATCCTCGCCGACACCAAGTTCGAGTTCGGCCGCGACCAGCAGGGCCGGATCGTGCTCGCGGACGAGGTCCTGACCCCGGACTCCTCCCGCTTCTGGCCGGCCGACCGCTACGAGCCGGGGCGGGCACAGCCGTCCTATCGACAAGCAGTACGTGCGTGACTGGCTCGAACGAGTCCGGCTGGGACCACTCCCCGCCCGGGCCGCAGCTGCCGGAGGACGTGGTGCAGAACACGCGCGCGAAGTACGTCGAGGCGTACGAGCGGATCACGCAAGAGCCGTTCCAGCGCTGGCTCGATAGTTGAGGGTCCGCGTCCTGATCCGGCCCAAGGAGGGCATCCTCGACCCGCAGGGGCAGGCGGTCGAGCGCGCGCTCCCGGCGCTCGGCTACGAGGACGTGTCCAACGTGCACGTCGGGCGGCTGGTGGAGCTCGACGTCGGCGAGGCGAAGGACGTCGAGGCGCGGGTCGGCGAGATGTGCGAGCGGCTGCTCGCCAATCCGCTGATCGAGAGCTACGAGGTCCAGCCCCTGACCGGCGACGACCGATGAGCGCGCGGGTCGGAGTCGTCGTCTTCCCCGGGTCGTGCGACGAGGCCGACGCCGCCCTCGCGGTGCGACGCGCCGGCCACGAGGCGGAGTACCTCTGGCACGGCGACCGCGACCTCGGCGGCATCGACGCGGTCGTGATCCCGGGGGGCTTCTCCTACGGCGACTACCTGCGGGCCGGCGCGATCGCGCGGTTCGCGCCCTTGATGGAGGAGGTCTCGCGGTTCGCCCGCGAAGGGGGGCCGTTGCTCGGCATCTGCAACGGCTTCCAGGTGCTCTGCGAGGCCGGGCTGCTGCCGGGCGCGCTGCTGCCCAACGTCTCGCTGCGGTTCGTGTGCCGCCAGGTCGGGGTGCGGGTCGAGCACGATCGCAGCGTCTTCACCCGCGGCTGCGAGCCGGGCGAGGTGCTGTCGCTGCCCGTGAAGCACAGCGTCGGGCGCTGGTTCGCCCCGCCGGGCGAGCTCGAGCGCCTCGAGGCCAACGGCCAGCTGCTGCTGCGCTACACGCCGGGGTCCAATCCCAACGGGTCCACGCTCGACGTCGCCGGGGTGTCGCAACGAGGCGGGCAACGTGCTCGGCCTGATGCCCCATCCCGAGCACGCGACCGACGCGCTGACGGGTTCCACCGACGGCCTGCGCCTGTTCGCCGCGCTCGCTCCCGTAGCGGCGTGAGCGCGACCGCGGAGCACCATCCCGGCATTCGTCGCCGAGGCGCGCGCGCTCGGCCTCACCGACCACGAGCTCGAGCGCATCTGTGCGCTGCTCGGGCGCGAGCCGAACCAGGTGGAGCTCGCGGTCTTCTCGCTGCTCTGGTCCGAGCACTGCGCCTACAAGCACTCGAAGAAGCTGCTGCGCAAGCTCCCGACCGAGGGCGAGCGGGTGCTGATGGGGCCGGGCGAGAACGCGGGCGCGATCGACGCGGGCGACGGGCTCGCGGTCGTCTTCAAGGTCGAGAGCCACAACCACCCCTCCGCCGTCGAGCCCTTCCAGGGCGCGGCAACGGGAGTCGGCGGGCATCCTGCGCGACATCTTCGCGCTCGGCGCGCGCCCGGTGGCCGTGCTGGACTCGCTGCGCTTCGGCGACCTCGACACACCGCGCACGCGCTACCTGCTCGAGCGCGTGGTCGCGGGCATCGGCGCGTACGGCAACTCGGTCGGCGTGCCGACCGTCGGCGGCGAGATCTACTTCGAGGCGCCCTACGAGCAGAACTGCCTCGTGAACGCGATGTGCGTCGGGCTCGCGCCCGCCGACCGGCTGATGAGCGCGGCTGCGGCCGGGCCCGGGAACACGATCGTGCTGCTCGGCGCGCGCACCGGGCGGGACGGCATCGGCGGCGCGAGCGTGCTCGCCTCGGCGGAGCTCGAGGAGGGCGACGCGAAGCGCCCGACCGTCCAGATCGGCGACCCGTTCGAGGAGAGCAAGCTGATCGAGTGCTGCCTCGAGCTGGTCGACTCGGGGCTGCTCGTGTCGCTTCAGGACCTGGGCGCCGCCGGGCTTTCCTCGAGCACCAGCGAGATGGCCGCGAAGGGGGAGGTGGGCATCGATCTCGACGTGTCCCGGGTCCCGCTGCGCGAGCGCGACATGGAGCCCTTCGAGATCATGATCTCCGAGTCCCAGGAGCGGATGTTGTGCGTGGTCGAGCCGGCGCGGGTGGACGAGGTGCTCGCGGTCTGCGGGCGCTGGGAGACCCGCGCGTCGGCGATCGGCGAAGGTCACCGCCGACCCGCGGCTGCGCGTCTTCGACGGCGAGCGGCTGGTGGGCGACATGCCGGTGGCCGCGCTCGTCGACGAATGCCCCCTCTACGACCTCGATCCGCGCGAGCCGGCCGACCGGCTCGAGCCGTTCGCGCGCCCGCGACGGCGGATCGATCCCGGCGCCGACGCCGGAGACGCGTTTCGCGCGCTGCTCGGATCCGAGAACGTCGCCAGCCGGCGCTGGGTGTTCGAGCAGTACGACTCGCTCGTGGGCAGCCGCACCGTGCGGCGCCCCCAGCAGGCGGACGCCTCGGTCCTGCGCCTCGCGCTCGGGGAGATCGAGACCGACCGCGCGCTCGCCGTGGCGATCGACGGCAACGGCCGCCGCGTGGCCTGCGACCCCTACGTCGGAGCCGCCGAGGCCGTCGCCGAGTGCGCCGCGAACCTCGCGTGCGTCGGCGCGGAGCCGCTCGGGCTGACGAACTGCCTGAACTTCGGCAACCCCGAGAAGCCGCACGTCGCCTGGCAGCTCACGAGGGCGGTCGAGGGCCTGGCCGCGGGCTGCCGCGCCTTCGGGGTCCCGGTCGTGGGCGGCAACGTGTCGCTCTACAACGAGGGGCCCGAGGGACCGATCTACCCGACGCCGGTGGTGGGCATGGTCGGCGAGCTGCCCGACGCCGCGCGGGCGGGCGCACAGGCCTTCTCGGAGGCGGGGGACGTGGTCGCCCTGATCGGCCCGTTCGAGCCCTCGCTGCTCGGGTCGGAGCTGAGCCGCCTGGACGGCACGCTCGAGGGCCGCCTCGAGCCGTTCGACCTGAAGAAGGTGCGCGAGGCGCTCGAGATCGTGCGCGACGCGGTGCGCGCGGGCGTGCTGCGCAGCGCCCACGACGTCTCCGACGGCGGCATCGCGTGCTGCGTCGCGGAGTGCGCGATCGCGGGCGGCGTCGGCGCGACCCTCGACCTCGAGCCGCTCGCGCGTCGCGCGGACGTCGACGGGCGCACCGCGCTGTTCGGCGAGGGGCCCGGCGGGATCGTGGTCTCCGGGCCGCGCGACGCCCTGCTGGAGCTGAGCGGACGCGCCGCCGGCGTGGGGTTCCTGGCGCTCGGCCAAGTGGCCGGCGATGACCTGCGGATGGCGGCGCCCGCTGCTAGGCTTGACGTCTCGGTCGAAGATGCCGGCGTTCTCTTCGACTCGGCCTTAGCGAACCGGGCTTCGTGAACTGGGGATCACACTTCGGCGCAGCCGCAGGCGCGCGTTCGCGCGCCGGTCTCACTGAACCAGCGCCGGCCCCGGGCGACGCGCCGGGTTTCGAGCGCGACGGCCCGCGCGACGAGTGCGGCGTCTTCGGCGTCTACGCACCCGAGCTCGACGTCTCCCGCCTCGCGTACTTCGCGCTCTACGCGCTTCAGCACCGCGGCCAGGAGTCGGCCGGGATCGCGACCGCCGAGCACGGCCACATCACGACCCAGCGCGACCTCGGCCTGGTCTCCCAGGTGTTCGACGAGCGCAGCCTCCAGGCGCTCACCGGCGAGATGGCGATCGGCCACGTGCGCTACTCGACGACCGGCCACAGCGGCTGGGAGAACTCCCAGCCCGTCTACCGGCACGACCGCCGCGTGGTGGCACTCGGTCACAACGGCAACCTCACCAACGCCGTCGACCTCTACAACGAGCTGACCGCTCAGGGCGTGCGATTCCGCTCCACCTCGGACTCGGAGATCATCGCCGCGCTGATCGCCTCCCACGAGGCACAGGAGATCGAGGACGCGGTCGCGGACGTGATGGGCCGCCTCCGGGGCGCGTACTCGACCGTGGTCATGACGGAGGACCGCATCGTGGCGTTCCGCGACCCGGCCGGCGTGCGCCCGCTCTGCCTGGGCCAGCTCGGTGACCGCTACGTGGTCGCCTCGGAGAGCTGCGCGCTCGACATCATCGGCGCCACGCTGATGCGCGAGGTGCAGCCGGGCGAGCTCGTGTCGCTGGGCGCGCGCGGCATCGAGACGCGCATGGCCGTCGCGTCCGAGCGCCCCGCTCTGTGCGTGTTCGAGCACATCTACTTCTCGCGCCCGGACTCCAAGCTCGAAGGCCGCACGCTCCAGTCCGTGCGCGGCAAGATGGGCGAGATCCTCGCGCGCGAGGCCCCGGTCGACGCTGATCTCGTGATCTCGGTCCCGGACTCGGGCAACGCCGCGGCCAAGGGGTTCGCGCGCGCGTCGGGCATCGCCCAGGACGACGGCCTGATCAAGAACCGTTACGTCGCGCGCACCTTCATCCAGCCCGGGCAGGAGCTGCGCCGGCACGGCCTGCGCATGAAGTTCAACCCGCTTCCCGAGGTCGTGGGCGGCAAGCGCCTCGTCGTCGTGGACGACTCGATCGTGCGCGGCAACACGATGCGCCAGATCGTGCGCATGCTGCGCGAGGCCGGCGCGCAGGAGGTCCACCTGCGCATGTCCTCCCCGCCGATCCGCTACCCGTGCCACTACGGGGTCGACATGCCGACCAGCGAGGAGATGATCGCCCACGGGCGCTCGATCGCGGACGTCGCCGCCGAGCTCGGCGCGGACTCGCTCGCCTACCTCTCGCTCGAGGGCGTGTACGCGGCGGTCGGCTCCGAGCGCGAGACGCACTGCGACGCCTGCTTCACGGGCCACTACCCGCTCGAGGGCACCAACGGGGCGAACGGCAAGCACGCGCTGGAAGAGCTCCCGCTGGTAAGAGCATGAGCCGGCCGCGGCCGAGCCCGCGGCCGGGTTAGCAGCAGGATGCCGGACCGCTTCCCGATCGCGGTGCTGGTGTCGGGCTCGGGCACCAACCTGCAGGCGTTGCTCGACCACGTCCACGGCCGCGACGGCATCGAGGTCGACGTGGTCGTCAGCAACCGCGCGGACGCGCCGGCGCTCGAGCGGGCGCGGAGCGCCGGCGTGGAGGCCGCGGTCTTCGACGCCGCCGACCACCCGAGCCGCGGCGAGCGCGATCGCGCGATGGCCGGCTTCCTGAAGGAGCGGGAAGTCGCGCTCGTCGTGCTCGCGGGCTACATGCAGTTGCTGGACCCGCTGTTCATCTCGCAGTTCCCGCATGCGGTGATCAACGTCCATCCGGCGCTGCTGCCAGCCTTCCCGGGCGCACACCCCATCGAGGACCAGATCGCCTACGGAGTGAAAGTCAGCGGAGTGACGGTCCATTTCGTGGACGACGGAGTAGACACGGGCCCGATCATCTTGCAGCAGGCAGTAACGCTTCCCTACACTCGGGACGATAAGGAGATCCTGACGGTCCTCCACCGCACGGAACACCAACTCCTGCCCCGAGCAGTCCGCCTGATCGCCAAGGGGGCGGTCAGCCTGGATCCCGACAACCCACGCCTCGTACGCGTGGACGAGAGCTCCTTGGAGAACGATGGCTGAGTCACACACAAGCGCACTGCAGGCTCCCGCGGCCGGCGATCTGCGCATCGAGCGGGCGCTGCTGACCGTCTTCGACAAGCGCGGGGTCGTGGACTTCGCGCGCCAGCTCGTGGAGCTCGGGGTCGAGATCATCTCGACGGGCGGCACGGCGGCGGAACTCGCCGAGCACGGCATCGCCACGCGCGCGATCGAGGACTACACGGGCTTCCCGGAGATCCTTGACGGGCGCGTGAAGACCCTGCACCCGTCCATCTTCGCGGGCCTGCTGGCCGTGCGCTCGCGCGAGGAGCACCGGCTCACGCTCGCCGAGCACGGCATCGCGCCGATCGACCTCGTCGTCGTGAACCTCTATCCCTTCGAGCGCACCGCCGCTCGCCGCGGCGTGCCCGACGAGGAGGTCATCGAGCACATCGACATCGGCGGGCCCACGCTGATCCGGGCCGCCGCCAAGAACCATGCCCACGTCGGCGTGGTCGTGCGCCCGGAGAGCTACGACGCGGTGATCGAGGAGCTGTCGGAGACCGGCGGATCGATCTCCGCCCAGACGCGGGAGTCGCTCGCGACCGAGGCCTTCGGGGCGACCGCCCGCTACGACGCCGCGATCTCGCGCTGGTTCGCCGAGCGCGAGGACGACTTCCCGAGCCAGTACGTCACGGCGTTCGAGAAGGTCATGGACCTCTCCTACGGCGAGAACCCGCACCAGCGTGCGGCGTACTACGAGCAGGTCGGCATGCGCACGCACCTGCTGGCGCGGACCGTGAAGGTCCACGGCAAGGAGCTGTCGTTCAACAACCTGCTCGACCTCGACTCGGGCCGCCGTCTCGCGAACGAGTTCGAGCTGCCCGCGGCCGCGATCATCAAGCACAACAACCCGTGCGGATGCGCGGTCGGGGAGTCGCTGGCCGAGGCCTACGAGCGCGCGCTCGCCTGCGACCCGCAGAGCGCCTACGGCGGGGTCGTGGTGCTCAACCGCGAGATCGACGCCGAGCTCGCGCGGCGCCTGTCTGAGAACTTCATCGAGCTGCTGTTCGCGCCCGGCTACTCGCACGAGGCGCTCGAGATCCTGCGCGGCAAGCCGAACGTCCGCATCATCGAGGACTCCGAGCGGCGGAAGGGCATGCCCGGCGAGCGCGACCTGCGCAAGGTGATGGGCGGCGTGATGCTCCAGGACCGCGACTCCGACTTCCAGGAGCGCACGGACATGGAGGTCGTGACGGAGCGTAAGCCGACCGAAGAGGAATGGGGCGCGCTGCTCTTCTCGTGGAAGGTCGTCCGTCACGTGCGCTCGAACGCGATCGTGATCGTCCGGGACCTCGGCACGGTCGGCATCGGCGCGGGGCAGATGAGCCGCGTCGACGCAGTGCGCTTCGCGATCGAGAAGGCACAGGAGACGCAGCCCGACAAGCTTGCCGGATCGTCGCTCGCATCGGACGCGTTCTTCCCGTTCGCGGACGGCCCCGAGGCCGCGATCGAGGCCGGGGTCCGGTCGATCATCCAGCCGGGCGGGTCCAAGCGCGACAACGAGGTGATCGCCGCGTGCGACGCCGCGGGGGTCGCGATGGTCTTCACGGGCCGCCGGCACTTCCGGCACTAGAGCGACCGCAGGAATTCTGCGCCCGGTACCGTTTCGGCGGCGGGCCCGTAGCTCAGCGGCAGAGCTCCGGACTTTTAATCCGGGAGTCCTTGGTTCGAATCCAAGCGGGCCCATGATGGGCGGGAACCCCGCTGCAACGCGGAGTTCCTGCCTCTGGAGATACGACATCGTCCTGCGCGGATGATGTGGGGCGACGTTTGGGGGATAGGAGGGAAAGCCGGAAAAAACCGAACACCTGGGTGTGCCGGTCGGGTTTACCGGCGGGCGCGTGCCTCCCGCCGCCTGGCCGCATCGCGGCCGACGCGGATCGGGCCGAACAGGGCTTGGCGGAATGAGCGGATCGGCAAGCCGCTGGACTCGACCGCCCGTGCCCCGGCCGCCGGGCGGGATGCGTGGCCTGATGGGTCCGCCAAGCGATCCTTGACACGCTTCTCCAGACTCGGTTAGCGTCGCAAGCGCACGGTCGCACAGGGCAGGACCAGGGCAGGCCCGTGAAGCGTCGCGGGGGCCCCAATTGGAGCCGGATTCACGCCTAGGTAGGTTCAGCGCCCCTCCCGTGGCAGGGCGGATCACCCGAAGCATGTCGCGCGCGGGTGCTGCCTGGCGCTTTGGCTTCGCCAAACCACCGTCCCCCAAACCAAGGAGGACCCACATGGCTGTCAAGACTGAAAAGTCAGCGGACGCCACAGCGATCCGGCCCTTCCACGTCGAGATTCCCGAGGAGCGAATCGACGACATGCGCCGGCGCATCGAGACGACGCGCTGGCCCACCAAGGAGCTCGTCGCAGATCGGTCGCAGGGCGTGCAGTTGGCGACGCTGCAGGAGCTCGCGCGCTACTGGGCAACCGACTACGACTGGCGCAAGGCCGAGGCGAAGCTCAACGCGCTTCCACAGTTCACGACCGAGATCGACGGCGTGGACATCCACTTCATCCACGTGGAGTCGCGTCACGAGAACGCGTTGCCGCTGATCATGACGCACGGTTGGCCCGGCTCGGTCATCGAGCTGCTCGAGACCATCGGCCCGCTCACCGACCCGACCGCTCACGGTGGCACCCCCGAGGACGCATTCCACCTCGTGCTGCCTTCCCTGCCCGGCTACGGCTTCTCCAGTGAGCCGGCCGAGCTCGGCTGGGACGCCGGCCGCACCGCACGCGCGTGGGCGGAGCTGATGCACCGCCTCGGCTACACCCGCTACGTCGCCCAGGGCGGCGACGTGGGTGCCCTCGTCACGGACACAATGGGTCGCCAGTCGGCCGAGGGTTTGGTCGGCATCCACCTGAACCTGCTCACGGCGGTGCTCGCAGTCGGCGATCAACTGCCCAAGGAATCCGAACAGGAACGCGCAGCGGCCGAGGCGTTCGCGACGTTCAGGGAAAGCGGCTTCGGCTACTTCCTCGAGATGGCAACGCGGCCGCAGACGATCGGCTACGCGACGCTCGATTCACCCGTCGCCCTGGCGGCCTGGCTGCTCGATCACGACACGGACAGCTACTACAAGATCTCGCGCGCGTTCGTCGACGGGGAGCCCGTGGGCAATCTCACCCGAGACAACATCGTCGACAACGTCACGCTGTACTGGCTGACCGGCACCGGAGCGTCGGCGGCCCGGTCGTACTGGGAGGACGGACGAGCGCTGGCCGCAGCGCTTGCGAGCGGCCAGGCTCCTCCGGCGGTCCCCGTACCGGTCGGCTTCACCACGTTCCCCGGCGAGATCTGGGCTTCCCCGCGCAGTTGGGTCGAGACGGTCTACCCCGACCTCGCCTACTTCAACGAGGTCGACAAGGGCGGCCACTTCGCCGCCTGGGAGGAGCCGGAGCTCTTCTCCGCCGAGGTGCGGGCTGCATTCAGCTCACTGCGCTAACGACGCCATTGTGTTCGGCTCTTGCTAGGCGAGCGCTGAACCGGCGCTTCGACGCTACTCAACGTTGTGTTGTTTGGCGGGGATAGCGCCGCGAAGCTAGGTGCGCGCGACACGGGATCGATGTTCCCATCTGTACTGCAGTGCTTCCTGAGCGGGCTGGGCAGGCAAGCGCTTCAAAGTCCAGGTGATCCAGAGGTAGCCGGCTCGTTCTTTTAATCCGGGAGTCCTTGGTTCGAATCCAAGCGGGCCCACTCGGGCAGGACCCTGGGGCGAGATGCCCCACTAGCGCAAAGAGACGCGCTCGACCGAGCGCACGCGATCGCGTCCATCGATCTTCGCTCGGTCACGGCCCCTGCCCCCGGCCACCAAGTCCGGGCGCCTCCTGTCACGGGAGTCGATCGAGTCATTGCCGCGATCCCCGTGGAGCCGATCTCTTCCTCGGCCCCCGACCACGCGATCACGGCCACCCTGGCCGTGGACCAGGTCGTTGCCGGAGCTGCCATACAGGCGGTCGTCGCCGCGACCGCCGTAGAGGCGATCCCTGCCCGCGCCGCCGCGCACAACGTCGTTGCCGTCGCGCGCTCGAATCGTGTCGTTGCCGCCCAGGCCGCAGATGAAGTCCTTCCCCGGTGTCCCGACCAGACGGTCGTTGCGGGCGGTTCCCCGAATCGTGCAACGAGTCCGGACGAGCCCCTTCGCCGGAGGCCGGGGCTCCCCGAACCCGGGTGTTCGGCCGTGACAGGAGCCGCCGCCCGAGTCGGTGAACGTCTTGCCGGCCTCGGGGAGGAACCGCCACTCGTAGCTTGCCGGATGAAGAGTCAAGGTGAGGACGCCGAAGGTGTGGTTCTGGCGAACCTCGCTGTTGGCCTTCACGCTGCTCCAGCTCGTGAAGAAGGCGCCGCCCGTGCCGACGACGAATTGGCGGATGCCCGCCGGATCGAGGTTTCCGCTCGGGCCTTGTGGAGCGAAGCGCTCGTAATCGTGGGCGTCGCCGTTGAGGACCACGTCTGCCCCCGCCTCGTAGAGCGCCCCCCACAAGGCCTGCGTCTCGGGGTGGTTGCCACGAAACCCGGAGTTGAAGCGCGGACTGTGCCAATACGCAAGCGTGCAGGAGCTCCGATGGGAGGCGAGATCGGATCGTAACGCGCTCTCCTGCGGCGACCCGGCGGCGCAGCCGTTCGCGGCTGCTCCCCTGGCGATGCGCTCGCACTCCGAGTTCAGCGCGATCATGTGCCAGCTACCGATGTCGAAGCTGTAGTAGCCCTTGTCGCGCTCGCCGGCGGGGCCGCTTTGATTCCCCGGGCCGTTGAAGTAGTCGAAATACCCACGTGCACCTGCGGTCGCGTACTCGTGGTTGCCGATTGCTGGATGAATGATCGGCTTGAAGCGCCCCCAGGTGGGATCGAAGGAGGCATTGAAGTCCGACAGCGAGCCGGCGTGATACTGGTTGTCGCCCACCGTGAGCACTGCGGTCGGTGCCGCTTGCAAGAGCAGGTCGGAGGTGTATCGCTGTCGACAACGGTCCGCGGTTCCGAGCCCGCCGTTGAAGAACTCGCTGGACGTATCGCAGGCGATGTCTGCGGCTGCCGCGATCAGAGGGTCCGCCCGTGCCCGGTCTGGCAGGACGCAGAGGCAAACTGCAGCGCTTACAAGGGAGGGGAGCAGCGAGGCGCTCGCGAGCCTGATGCTCCTTCTCCGCCCTTCCGTGGGCATCTCGATTTCCTTCCCTGGAGGACGCAGTCCCGCACGGGGAGAGCGGGATGCTGCCAGTGACGAAGGTTACCGCGAGCAGCGCCAAACGGGCGCAACTGCCGGGGCAGCAAGCCATGAAGATCACCTGGTTGCGCGGGTACCACTGCCGCTGTATGGTCGAGGCCGTTCCGGGGAGAACGTGAGATCACGGTCTGGAGCATGCATCTTCGCCCTCGCGGCACTGGCCGCGACCTTCGCGTTCGCCGCCCCCGCCCAAGCGGCCTTCCCCGGCAAGAACGGCAAGATCGCGTTCGTGAGCGCCCGGAACGGCGGGCCGTCCGACCTGGACCTGTTCACGATGAACCCTTGACCGCGAAGCCGAACAAGCGGTTCATCGTTTTCGCACTCGGCGCAGTGACGATCTTGGCGGTGTCCTTCGTATCGTCGGCCGCGGCGACCCACCCACGCCCGAAGGGCGCGACGCCGATCCGGGTGTCCCTGGTCCCGGCTTACGAGCAGTGCGCCGCGCCCAATCGCATGCACGGGCCGCCGCTCGCGTTCCCGTCATGCAGCCCGCCGGCCCAGTCGACCAGCTTCCCGGGCCAGGCGTCCGGCTTCTTGACCGTCGGCACGCCGGACGCGAATGGTGCTCCCGCGAACTCCTACGGCTTTCTGAGGCTCCGCGTGATCGTCGGCGCGCCCGGACCTCCGGACGATTCGGACGTGATCACGACGACATCGATCTCGGATGTGCGCTGCAAGGCCGGCGCCACCCCGTGCGGTAACGCCAACTCCTACGACGGCCCTGACTACGTTGGCGAACTGCAGGGCGATGCGTCGCTCAGGATCACGGATCACTTCAACGCGGTCGACGCCGGCGGCGGGAGCGACCCGGCGACCGTCGTCGACGTACCGTTCCCGGTCAACCTGAGCTGCGCGAACACAGCCGACACCTCGACCGGTGCCGTCTGCAACCTCAGCGCGGCGACCTGCCTCGGGTGCTTCGGGGCGGTCAAGGACGGGGACCGCACGGTCGTCCAGGTCAGCCAGCTGCGGGTGTTCGACGGGGGCGCCGACGGCATCGTGGCGACCACCCCGAACACGCTCTTTGCCGTCCAGGGACTCTTCGTCCCGTAACGGCTAGACGCGGTCGCGCGCCGGCCGCAGCCAGGGAATCGAGGCGCATACCCCGGTAGCCACCAGGGCGCCCAGCGCGACGCCGAGCGAAACGCCGACCGCGACCGGCACCATCACGTCCCCGAGTGCGGTCCACAAGTGCGGGCTGGGCGAATCCGTGGGGACGGCGAGCATCCCCTGCCAAAGGCCCAGCAGGCCACCGATGGCGCAACACAGCGATGCGAGCGACTTGCGGACGAGCGGCATGGCGGTTTCATCGGCGTATCCAACGATGCCTTGAGCAACAGGGCGCGCGCGTGCGGTCAGTCCGCGATGGCCGCGCGCACGGCCGACGCGATCCAGGCCCGCAGCGGCGTCGGCAGCGGTGAGCCCGCATCGAGGTGGCGGCGAACGGCGCCGTGGGGCACGTCCACGACGGCGAAGGTCGTCCGCTCGAGCGCGATCGGGCCGGCATTTCCGAACAAGCGCCGGGAGAGCTCGGCCAGGCGGTCGGCGACCGGTGCGTTCAGGTCTGCCAGGTCCTCGCGCGCGACGTGCGAGCCGGGGGCTTCGAACAGGTCCTCGCGTCTCATCGCCGCGAGCAGTCGCGCATCGCCGGGATGCTCTTTCGCGAAGTCGTACATGGAAGCGGCACCCCGAACGGCCGCCTCCGTGGGATCCGGCGCGGCGTCGATCGCCTCGATCACCGCGGCCTGACAACGGCGCACGGCGGCGATCCACATCTCGGCCAGCAGGCCCTCGAGAGATCCGAACCGGTGATAGATCGAACCGACCGACGCGCCGCTCGCCGCGGCGATCGCGTCGACCGTGAGGCCGCGCGCGCCTGACTCCAGCAGCTGGTCACGCGCCGCGTCGAGGATCGACTCGGTCGAGTGCACCTGCGGGCGCGGCATGCTCAGCCCTCGAGCTCGCGGAGCGCCTCGTCGCGCGAGACGTATAGCCGCATGCCCGAGATCTTCCCGTCCCGCAGGATGAGGACGTCCGCGATCTCCTCGTCGAGGTCGAACTGGCTGCCCCGGCCCCGCGAGCGCACGTGCAGGAGTGCCACCACCTTGTCGCCGGCTTCGCTCAACCGCTCCACGCGCGGCTCGTAGAGGTCCCACGACGCCAGCCAGCCCTCGAGCCAGTTGGCGACGCGCTCGCGCCCGCGAGGCGTGAGGGCGGAAATCATCTCCACGACGCCGGGCGCCTTGTACACCTCGACGTCGTCATGGCACAGCGCGAGGACGGCGCTCACGTCGCGTTGCGCGAGTGCCTCGTAGAACCGATCGATGAGTGCCGCTCGTTCGGTGTCCATAGCCCGCAGAGTGAGGGAATGCCCACCTTAACCGCCCCGCGGACGGAGCCGTGGGTCGATCAGCCGGAATCGTCGAAGCTGCCGCCGCCTCCGCCCCCTGCGCCTGACTGCTTCGGCGCGGGCTTCGGAGCGGGCGCCGGAGCGGGCCTGGGTCGCGGCGCCGGCGCCGGCGTGGTGTTGACGACCCGGGTGGGCGCCGGAGAGGTGCGGCGCGGCGCGCTCACGACGGTCGGCCGCGACCGGCTCCTGGAGCGGGCACGGGCCAGCACGGCCGCGCGGCGCGCGGCGCGCCTGGCGCGAATGGTTTCGATCCGCCGGCGCTCGGCCAGGATGCGTGCGCGTTCCTTCGCTCTCTGTGCATCGGCCGCCTGCTTCGCCTCGACCGAGCGGACCGAGAGAGCGGGAGCCGTCCTGGCGGCCTCGCGCTTCACGAGCCGCACCTCGCCCGACGACGCGCGGCCGCCGGAAGCGGTGTTCAGGAGGAACACCACGCCGATGCCTCCCATCAGCGCGATCACGAGAATCGCGGTGTACTCCCGCAGCGAGTACTGCCGGAAGAACTCTAGGACTGGCACTGGACCGGCTTCATGCTGCCGGGCATCAGACAGCGGTCGACTCGCTTGGGCGGCTTGCCGCCACGGATCTTGATGCTCGTGAACTTGCCGATCGTGCCCGCCTTCGTCACGAAGATGCGGACCACCACCCCGGCACGCAGCATGCGACCCTCGAGCTTGCGGATGCGCACCTTGCGGGCCGCATGGGCGAGCCGCTCACCGGCGCGTGAGGCACGCGTGCTCTTCGTGAACGGGCAGCCGCGCCCCTTGCAGCGCACCGTCACGGTCGACCCGGTGGGCGCGTCGACCGTCAGCACCCGGAGCCTCGTCCCGCGGCTGCCGATCCGGCCCGCCATCCGGACGATCGGGAACGGGGTCAGCGCGCGCAGGCGGTTGGTCTCGCCCCGCGGCGCCGGAGCAGGCGCGGCGACCGCGATCGTCTGCGTGACGATCGCGAACGAGCCCTCGGTGTCCGTGACGCGCATGCTGACGTTGAAGCTGCCGGCCGGGAACGCCTTGCCGACCGAGCTTCCGGAAGCCTCGAAGCTGCCGTCGCCGTCGAGGTCCCAGTCGGTCGACTCGATGTTCTTGTCCGGGTCGTCGGAGGTCGAGAACATGGTCACGAGCTGGCCCGCCACGGGCGCGGCCGGGCGGAAGTCGAACGACGCCGTCGGCGGGCGGTTGCCGACCACGATGGTCTGTGACCCGATCGACTGTCCGCCGTCGTCGTCGGTGACCCTCAGCCGCACCGTCTGGTTGCCCGACGTGAGGAACGTCTTGGTGACCTTCTGGCCGACGCCGTCGTCGAACGCGCCGTCGTTGTCGGTGTCCCACTCGACCTTGGTGACGCTGCCGTCCGGGTCGAGCGACGTCGACGTCATGGTCACGACGTCACGAGGATTGGGAGAGGGCGGGTCGTGCGCGAAGGTCGCGCGCGGGAGCGTGTTCGCGACGTTCACGACCCGGGTGGCGGTCGCGCTCACCCCGAAGTCGTCGGTGACCTTGACCTTGATCGTGTAGCTGCCCTTCTTCGTGAACGTCCAGGGCACCGAGTCGCCGCTCTGGTCGTCGAAGCCGCCGTCGTTGTCGAAGTCCCACAGGTAGCTCGTGATCGAGCCGTCCGGGTCGGTGCCGGTGGCCGTGAACACCACGGGCTCCAACGTCACCGGGGACGCGGTTCCCTGGCCGATCTGGACGCTGGGCGCCCGGCTCAGCACCGTCACGGTCTTGGTGAGCGCCTGCGAGGCGCCGTCCTCGTCGGTCACCCGCAGCGTCACGAGCTGGGGCCCCGGGAGCGGGAACTGGCGCGTGACGGTCTTGCTCGTGCCCGAGATGTCGAAGGTTCCGTCGTTGTCGAAGTCCCACTCGAGCTTGACGATCGTGCCGTCGGAGTCGGTCGACGTCGACGTGAACTGCACGCCCGGAGCGCCCGTGAGCGGGCTTGACGGGGTGAACGAGAACGCCGGCACGGGCGATGCGTTGTTGCCTCCGATGTCGACGACGTGGACGTCCTCGTCGACCTCACCGAGATCGTCGGTGACCCGCAGATGGATGGTCTTCGGGCCCGACGCCGAGAAGGACTTCACGACCTGGCTGCCGGTGCCGTCGTCGTAGCCGTCGCCGTCGGTGTCCCACTCGGTCTTCGCGATCGAGCCGTCGACGTCCGTGGACGTCGACTTGAAGGTGACCGGCGTGTTCTTCGGCGCCGTCGTCGGCGCGGTGATCACTGCCGTCGGCGGGCGATTCGTGACCGGCACCGTGAGGCTCGTGGTCACGACCTTGCCGTCGTCGTCGGTGACGCGCAGGCGCACCGTCTTCGTACCGGCGCTGGTGAACACGCGCGAGGCCTCGATGTCGGAGCCGTCGTCGAAGGCACCGTCGTTGTCGGTGTCCCATCTGACGTCCGCGATCGTGCCGTCGGGGTCCGTCGAGGTCGAAGTGAAGGTGACCCGCGTCAGCGACAGCGGCAACTCCGGGCTGACCACGAACGAAGCGGTCGGCGCCAGGTTCTCCACGCTGAGGGTCTTCGTGGCCGTGTGCGTGGCGCCGTCCCGGTCCGTGACCTTCAGGCGGACCGTCTTCGAGCCGGGCGAGCCGAACGAGGTCTGGGCGGTCGCGCCGAAGGCGTCATCGAAGGCGTTGTCGTTGTCGAGGTCCCACTCGAGGCTCTGGATCCGGTTCTCCGGGTCCACCGCGAGCGAGGTGAAGTCCACGGTCTGGTTCTTCTGCGGCGCCGCCGGCGAGAACTCGAAGTCCGAGACCGGCGGGCGGTTCGCCACCACGACGTCCTTCGACTTGACGGAGCTGTCGCCGTCGTTGTCGATCACCTTCAGGGAGATCGTGTAGGTGCCGGACTGCGGGAAGACCAGGGTCGCCGTCGAGCCGCTGTGGTCGTTGAAGTCACCGTCGCCGTCGAGCTCCCACGCGTAGGTCGCGATGGTCCCGTCGGGGTCGACGGACGTCGAGTCGAACGTGACCGTCTCGAGCGTCTTCGGCGAGCCCGGGCTGACGTTGAAGTTGGCCGACGGTGGGTCGTTGGGCGGCACGCCGACGGTCACGACCTTGGTCAGGTCGGCCGTGGTGCCCTCGTTGTCGGTGACGAGCACGCGGACCGTGTAGTCGCCGCCGAAGAGGTACGAGTGGGTGACCTGGGTCCCGCTGGCATCGAAGACGCCGTCGTCCTGGAAGTCCCACAGGGTCGAGACGATCGACCCGTCGTCGTCCTTGGACTTCGACGTGAACGTGACGGTGTCGAGCACCATCGGGTCGGTCGGCGAGAAGTCGAACGCGGGGTTGGGAGCCTGGTTCGGCGGATCGATCACGTCGATCGTCTTGGTGATCGTGTCGGTTCCGCCGTCCTGGTCCTCGACCAGCAAGGTGACCGTATGGGGGCCGCCCGAAGTGAAGACGGTCGACGACGTCGCGCCGGTGTCCTCGTAGGTCCCGTCGTCGTCCAGGTCCCAGCGCTGGATGTCGATCCGGTCCTCGGGATCGGTCGAATCGGATGTGAAGGCGACCGTGTCGCCCACCAGGGGGTCCGCCGGAGAGTGATGGAAGTCCGCGGTCGGGTTGCGGTTGCCGACGGTCACGTTCTCGGTGTGCGTGGCGGTCAGGCTCTCGTCGTCGGTGACGGTCAGCCTCACCGAGTAGATGCCGGGCACGGGGTATGCGTGGCCGACGACCGAGTCGCTGCCGGTCGCGCCGTCGCCGAAGTCCCAGTCCTGGGTGACGATCGTCCCGTCGTCGGTGGCGGTGGACGTGAACGAGACCGTGTCGCCGGACAGCGGGCTGCCGGGATCGACCGTGAACGAAGCAGAAGGACCCTCTGACACTGCCGCCGCGGCAAGGCGTCCTGCCACACCCACGGCGATCACGAGCACGACGAATCCAAGGAAAATCCGTCGCGCGGTCAGCAGGCCGAAGACGCCTACCATCAAAGCTGCCCTCCTAGGCACTGGAATCCACCAATCCACAGGCGCCTGACACGCTCGTCGGGGGTATCCGTACCACCGAGCGCGCCACCGGCGCTGTGAAGAGAATAGCCGAGCATTCCGGGGCCGTCGACCTAAACTTCGCCGCCCGTGAGCGTCCCGACCACCTCACCCGAGCCGCCGTCGCCGGCAAGAGCGAGGCGCAGCCCGCTCTCCATCGTCGTTCTGTTCGTCCTCACCCTGGGGGCGTACTGGCCGATCCGGCTGTACCTCGCGTACGAGCAGCTCGGGGCGACGCCGGCCCGTCCCACGCGGCTGACCCCGCGGACCGCGGCGCTCCTCGAGCTCGTCCCGGGCATCAACCTGCTCGCGCCCGCCTATCTCGCGATCGACCTCCCCCGCGCGCTGCGCAGGCTGCGCGCGGGCGACGGGACGGGCCCTGACCCGGAGTTGCTCGCCATCCTGCTCGTCGCGCCGGTGGCCGGCGGCGTCGCCGCGGCGGTCCTGCTCGGCCTGTCGATCCCCCTCACCGTGCTGTTGGCGGGCTACCTCGCATGGATCTTCAACCTGCCTGCCGCCCTGGTGCTCGAGCGGGCGCTCCCCGCAGCCGTCGAGCGACACCGGCGGGAGACCCTTCTTGCGCTCGGGGTGGCCGCCGTCGTACTGGCGGGGACCGCCGCGATAGTCGTCGCGGGCGGGAGCGACGACAAGAGCACCCCGAGCGCGGCCCAGCCGAAGCCGGCCGAGGTGTCCGACATCGCGGTCACCCCCGGGGCCCTGTGGATCACGAACACGGCGCGCGGCACGGTGCTGAAGCTCGATCCTCGGACCAAGCGCAGGCTCGCGCCGCCGATCCGGGTCGGGCTCGAGCCGCTCGACATCGCGGCCGACCGGGACGCGGTCTGGGTCGCGACCTACCAGAGCGGCACGGTCGCCAGGATCGACCCGGCGTCCAATCGGCTCACACGTCGGATTCCCACGGGGCGCGGCCCGTTCGGCATCGCGGTCGGGAACGGTTCCGTATGGGTGAGCAACCAGGTCGAGCGCACGGTCGCCCGGATCGACCCCCGGACCGCCACGGTCGAGGGCCCCGCGGCGACGGTCGGGCGCGGCCCGCGCGGCGTCGCGGTGGGCGAGGGCGCGGTCTGGACGGCGAACGGCGAGGGCAAGAGCGTTTCGCGGGTTATCCCCGGCGAGCGCCGTGCGCGCCAACTCCGGCTCGGCCGTTTCGCCCACGACGTCGCGGCCGGCGAGGGCTCGGTGTGGGTCACGATCCCCCAAGATGGCGTCGTGCGCAGGATCGATCCGAAGACGTTGCGGCTGCGCGGGGCTGCGATCGCCGTGCCGGACGCCCCGAGCACGATCGAGGTCGGGCTCGGGGTCGTGTGGGTCGCCGGCGAGGGTGGCACGGTCACACGGCTCGACCCGCGCACCGGCCGGCTCGCGGGGGCGCCGATCGACGTCCACGGCAGGATCGCGGACCTGACGGTGGGAGAGGACGCCGCCTGGGTGCTGCGCGCCGATGGGACCGTTCGCAGGCTCCCCGGAGCGCGACGATGATCGTGCGCCGGGCAGCCGCCGCGCCGGCCGTGCTGCTCGCGGTGCTGGCGTGCGCGGGATGCGGAGGCGACGACAAGCCCCGATCCGATCGTGATCAGGTGCGCGACGTCGTCGAGCGCTTTGATCAGGCGTTCTCGAGCGGAGACTACGGGACGTCGTGCGAGCTGATGCACTCGCACCGGCGTGGGCAGCTCGAGGAGGGCAGGGGTCAGGACTGCGAGGAGATCCTCGCCGAAGCTGCCGACACCAGCGGATCGCTCGTGCAGGCGCTGGGGAAGGCGCGCGTCACCGCGATCCAGCTCCAGGGCGATTTTGCCGTGGTCAGCGTGGAGGGCGAGACGATCGGAGCGTCCCAGGCGATGGTCGAGCGCGACGGGGATCGTGGGTGGCGCCTGTCGGAGTCGGCCGCCGGGTTCTGAGCCGGCCCAGACGCCACGCGCCGGGGCGCCCCCCGGCCCCCGGCGCCGCAGCGCACTGTGTGTCGGGCACGACCTACTGCCAGAGCAGGCCGGCCAGGATGCGGTCGTCCATCTCGGACCGCCTTCCCTCGACCGTCTCAGCGGTCGAGGTGCCGGACGGCGCCTCCCAAGCGCCCGCCGGCGGTTGGTCGCCCACGTTGCCCCAAAACGGCGTCAGGGGAGAAAGGGCGCCGAGCTCCGAGAGGAGCGCATCGGTGTCGGGAAGCGCCGTGCGTGCGGGAACAGGCTCCCGTCCCACGATGCGGTCGTGGTCCGTACCGGCCGCCGCATGCATAGCCTGCCCCCTTCCGTCGCTTCCGCTTCCGAGTTCAGAGGATGCCCGGGGAGCTTCGCGATGTAACGGGGCCATTCGTCCATCCCGCGCCGGCCGGACAACGGGACCCGGGTCTCAGTAGACGTCGCGGCGCTCGACCACCTCGCGCTCCGCCACGGGCTCGCGCACGACCGCGCGCTCCCCGACGACGCCGCGCCGGCGGTCCGCCCACATCGTCATCCAGAGGAACGAGAGCACGAGGCCCACGACTCCGACGAGCATCAGGATCAGTCCGACGACATCCAGATCGACGCCTTCGACGTTTGTGGTGATCGCGTAGCGGAGAATCGCTCCGACGGCGATCAGAAAGATCGATGTACCGATGCCCACTGTGGACCTCCTGGTTCGACGCTGCCCTTCGTCCGGAAAGGCCTTGGCGAATCTCCTGTACCCGAGGCCTCGGGGAGGCAAACGAACGCGGTCACCATCACCGCGGTCCGCCGCGCGGCGTCACCTACAATCGGCGGCCTCGCCGCCATCGTCTAACGGCCAGGACGCGGCCCTTTCAAGGCCGAAATCGGAGTTCGATTCTCCGTGGCGGCATTGGCGGCCCGGGCCCGGCGCGCAGGTCGAGCCTGCCGACAAAGAAGCGCCCGGTCCGGGAACCGGGCGCTTCGAGAGGCGTTACAGCAGGGGTTCTTGACGCCCCTTGTCCCTCCGGGAGAACGGAGAGGACCACAACTCTATTACTCGTATAACGGTCCCGCAAGGCGTCCGGAGAGAAAATAAATGCCCATTCAGGGCGAAAGTGACACGAAATGCCTGCAAAACAAGGATGTGACAGGAGGATGTGAGGCAGTGGCGTCTCGTGCAAGCGTCCTTGCGCGGGCCGCCCTCGGCCGACATGTGTCCGGCCAGGGAAAACTTTCGATTTAGGCATGCCATAATCAGCGCGTGCACCGCTTGAGCCGTCGTCGCATGCTCGCCGCCCTCGCCCCCGCGCTCGGCGCAGGCGCGGTCGCGAAGCTCGGAGGGACGGGCCTCGTGGCGCCGGCCGGCGCGCAGGTCGCGCATGACCACACGGTGCCGCGACGACCGGCTGCGCATGCGCACGGGAACGTCCCCGGTCACCCGGGCTTCAAGGCCGGCGGCACGGTCGACCATGCCGCCAACGGGTTTCACCCGACGGAGCTGCTGCGCGACTTCGACCACGGCCGGACTCGCCGATTGGCGAGCGGGCGGGTCCTGCGCGAGTGGGAGCTGATCGCGGGCGACAAGGAGATCGAGGTCGCCCCGGGAGTGAAGTTTCCCGCGTGGACCTACAACGGCCGCGTGCCCGGGCCGGCCCTTCGCGCCCGCGAGGGCGAGCGCCTGCGCATCCGGTTCGGGAACGGCTCGGCCCACCCGCACACGATCCACTTCCACGGCATCCACCCCGCCGCGATGGACGGGCTGCCCGGCGTGGGGCTCGGCATCGTGCCGCCGGGCAAGGTCGTCACCTACGAGTTCGACGCCGAGCCCTTCGGCCTGCACCTGTACCACTGCCACGTCTCGCCGCTCGCCGAGCACATCGCGCGCGGGATGTACGGGGCCTTCGTGATCGACCCGAAGCGAGGACGCCCCGACGCGGACGAGCTGCTCATGGTGATGAACGGCTTCGACACCAACTTCGACCTCGCCAACGAGGTCTACGCGGTGAACACGGTGGGATTCGCCTACATGGACGAGCCGATCCGCGTGAAGCGCGACGAGCTGGTCCGGATCTACCTCGTCAACGTGCTCGAGTTCGACCCGATCAACTCGCTGCACCTGCACGCCAACTTCTTCCATTACTTCCCCACGGGCACGTCGCTCGAGCCGACGGAGCTCACGGACACGGTCATGCAGTGCCAGGGTCAGCGAGGAATTCTCGAGCTGCGCTTCCCGTACAAGGGCCAGTTCATGTTCCACCCGCACCAGTCGGAGTTCACGCAGCTCGGCTGGATGGGCCTCTTCGAGGTCACCTGATGGAGGCGCGGGCCGCGACGCGCGAGGACGACACCGGAGCCGGCAGGCTGCCGGCCTGGATCCTCGGGCTGATACCGCTGCTGCTGATCGCGGCGGCCGTCGCCGCTTTCGCCCTCTTGGACGGGCCCGGCCTGGGCGATCGGAAGGGACCGCCCGTCGAGAAGCTCGCGGTCGAACGCACGACGCTGGAGCCGGGCCGCATCGAGCTGAGCGTGCGCAACGACGGGCCCGACGAAGTCACGATCAGCCAGGTCGCCGTGAACGACGGGTTCACCGACTTCACGGCGTCGAAGCAGTCGCTCGGGCGTCTCGAGACGGCGGACATCGCTGTGCGCTACCCGTGGGTGGAGGGCAGCGCGTACACCGTCGCGCTCGTGACTTCGACGGGGGCGACGATCGAGCACCAGATTCCGGCTGCGGTGGAGAGCCCCGACTCCGGCCTCGGCTTCTACGGGCTGATGGCGCTGCTCGGCTTCTACGTGGGCGTGCTGCCGGTCACGCTCGGGATGTTGTGGCTGCCCTTCGTGCGCCGCATCGACCCGCGCTGGCTGCGCGTGCTGATGGCATTGACGATCGGCCTGCTCGGGTTCCTCGCGATCGACGCCACGATCGAGGGGCTGGACGTCGCCGCGCAGGGCTCCCAGGCACTCGGCGGTACTGCGCTCGTGTTCGTCGGGGGGATCGTGTCCTACCTGTTGTTGAGCGCGGTCGAGGCGTGGCTGCAGGACCGCCGCCGGCGGTCGCGCGCGGCGCCCGACGGCGCGCACGTGGCGCTGCTCGTGGCGATTGCGATCGGCCTGCACAACCTCGGGGAGGGACTCGCGATCGGGTCGGCATACGCGGTCGGCGCGCTCGCGCTCGGCGCTTTCCTCGTGATCGGCTTCGCGCTCCACAACACGACCGAGGGCCTCGCGATCGTGGCGCCGGTCGCCTCCCGCCCACCGTCGCTGCAACGGCTCGCGCTGCTCGGAGTGATCGCGGGCGCACCGGCGATCCTGGGCGCCTGGTTCGGCGCATCGGCGTACAACTCGAGCGTCGCGGCACTGCTGCTCGGCGCGGGCGCCGGCGCGATCGTGCAGGTGATCCAACAGCTGGTGCCGTCGATTCGCGACCGCGCGCAGCGGACCCTCCACCCTGCGAGCGTCGCCGGGATCCTCGCCGGCTTCGCGATCCTCTATGCGACGAGCCTCCTGGTGAGCGTGTGATGGCGACGCGCACGAACAGCTCGCGTCCCTCGGAGGCGATCGAGAACTACGCAAAGGCGATCTATGCGCTCGAGGAGCGCGGCGACGGCGCCGTCACGACCAACGCGCTCGCTGAGCGCCTGCACGTGACGCCCGCCTCGGCGTCGAGCATGGTCAAGAAGCTCGACGAGCTGGGGTTCGTCACCCACGTGCCCTACAAGGGCGTGCAACTGACCGAGGACGGGCGCCGGGTGGCGCTCGAGGTGCTGCGCCACCACCGCCTGCTCGAGCTGTATCTCGCGGAGTCGCTCGGGGTCCCGTGGGACCGCGTGCACGACGAGGCCGAGGTCCTCGAGCACGTCCTCTCGGAGGAGCTCGAGGCGCTGATCGCCGCCAAGCTCGGCAACCCGACACGCGACCCGCACGGCGATCCGATCCCGAGCGCCGAGCTCGAGATCGAGGAGGGCGAGACCGAGTGCCTCGCGGAGCTCGAGCCGGGTGCGAAGGGCATCTTCGCGCGCGTCTCGGACTCCGACCCGAGCATGCTGCGCTACCTCGCGGAGCTCGGCATCACCCCGGGCGAGCGGTTCGAGATCGTGGGGCGCCAGCCGTTCGGGGGCCCGCTGTTCGCGCGTTTCGGCGGACAGGTACAGGCGCTCGGCGGCGACCTCGCGGCCGCGATGCGCGTCGAGGTCGACCGCTAGGAGCTAGACGCCGCGCGTCAGTCCGCCGTCGACCATCAGGTTGACGCCGTTGACGTAGGACGCGCGCTCGGAGCACAGGAAGGCCACCACGTCGGCGAACTCCTCGGGCGTCCCGAGCCGGCCGACCGGGATGTCCGGCTGCGGCATCTCGCGCAGCTCGTCGAGCGTGGTGTTCGCCATGCTCGCGATCCGGTCGGTGGCGATGCGCCCCGGCGCGACGCTGTTGAGGAGCACTCCGTCGCGCGCGAGCTCGCGCGAGAGCGTCTTGAACGCACCCACCGCCGCGAGCCGGTGGCTGTTCGAGAGCATCAGGCCGGGGATCGGCTCCTTCGTCGCCGTCGAGGTGACGTTGACGATCCGGCCCCACCCCCGGTCGCGCATCCCGGGCGTGACGGCCTCGATCAACGTCATCGGCGCCAGCACGAGGCTGCGGTAGGCACGCTCCCATTCCGAGCGGCCGAGCGAGAGCGGATCGCCCAAAGGCGGGCCGCCGGTGTTCGCGACGAGGATGTCGACGGGCCCCAGCGCCCGGGCGACGTGCTCGACCAGGGCGGGAAGTTCCTCGATCGCCCCGGTATCGGCCGCGATCCCGATCGCGCCGCCGCCCACCTCGGCGGCCGCGCCCTCGATGCGCTCCTGCGAGCGGCTCGACATCGCGACCCTCGCTCCCTCGCGCACGAGCGCCGTCGCGACCGCGCGCCCGATCCCCTTGCTCGCGCCCATCACGAGCGCGACCCTGCCTTCGATGCCGAGGTTCAAGCGTCGGCGGGCTGCGGGTTGGTGAAGTCCTGCACCTCGTAGGCCTTGCCGGGCACCGCACCGAGCGCGAGCACGCGCGCGCCCTCGGCACCGGTCGTCCACTTGCGCTTCTCGCCCGGGCCGACGCGGGCCCACATCCCGGGGCGCATCTCGTGGTCCTCGCCGCCCGCGGTGAGCGTGGCGGCTCCCTCGAGCACGGTGTAGACCTCCTCCTGCCCGTCGTGCGAGTGGTCGTGCTCGGGATACCGGTCGGCGTCCGGCGGCATGTCGAAGACCTGGATCCCGAACGACTCCACCCCCAGACCGTGCCTCACGAGGCGCATGGCGCCGCCGAAGGCGGTGTCGAAGTCCTCGAGGCGCTTCACGGTGACGTCAGCCATGCCGCCGTACCCTACCGCCGCGGGCGAGCCGGGGCCTGCCTCTACAATGGCGAAGGCCCGGCGCGCCGGGTCGTCTTCTCGGGGGCGTAGCTCAGTCGGTTAGAGCGCCGGCCTGTCACGCCGGAGGCCGCGGGTTCGAGTCCCGTCGCTCCCGCCTCACTTCTTCTGCGAAGCACGGAACTCGTCGTGCGGTGGGACATCCTCGCCGACGACATACAGGAAGTAGTAGGCGCCGAAGTCGCCGAGGAACTTGAACCGCTTGCGCAGCTCCTTGGACGTGGACTCGAAGTCGCCGAGCGACTTCAGCCACTTCCCGAAGGTCCCGTGCTCGTCGGCCAGTTCGACCATCGTGGCCGCGTTGTCGACCGTCGCCTCGATCTTGCGGCGGTTGCGGATGATCCGTTTGTCGGCGGCGAGGTCGTCGATCTCCTCCGGGTTCAGGCCTCCGACGATCTCCGCGTCGAAACCGGAGAACGCCTCCTGGAAGCCCGGCCACTTCGACTCGACCACCTGCCAGCTCATGCCCGACTGGAAGACGGCCTTCGTCATCACCTCGAGGTAGTCGCCGGTCCGCCGGGGCTTGATCTGCTTCGGGGCTTCGATCGGGCTCCTCCCTTCTCTCGTTTCGGCGCTGCAACCGTTATCTTGGCGCCATGAGCGATCTCGCGTCAGAGCACTGCAAGGCCTGCGAGAAGGGCACGCCGCCCGTCTCCGACGCGGAGGCCGCCGACCTGGGCGCGAGCGTGCCCGGCTGGCAGCGCGACGGCAACCGCAAGCTGCGCCGCGAGTTCGCGTTTCCGAACTTCCGCGACGCGTTCGGCTTCGTGGCGCGCGCCGCGCTCGTCGCGGAGGCCGAGGGCCACCATCCGGACATCGAGCTCGGCTGGGGCCGCGCCGTGTTCGAGCTCACGACGCATGCCGCTTCCGGGCTGACGCGCAACGACTTCGTGATGGCCGCCAAGATCGACCGGCTCTCGAGCGAGGGATCGGCCTGAGCCTCGAGGCCGAGATGCTCGCCCACATCAAGGTGGGGATCGAGCACCACAACGCGAGCTGCCCGATGCCCGCGCGCGCGATCCTGCTGAACGCCGGCAACTTCGAGCTGTTCGGCTGGGACGAGGTCTTCGGCCTGCCCGTCGAGCCGCGCGACGACATCCCGCCCAAGCGCTTTCGCGTCGACTGCCCCGGTTCCGCGTACGGGATCGAGGAGGAGATCGCGGAGGCGATCGGTGAGCCGCTCGGCGAGCCGGTCCCGGTCGGCCCCGGCCGGCCCGACGAAGAGCGGACCTTCTAAAGACGTTCGACCCCGCTGGGCAGGCGGCCCTCCCCTTCGAGCTTCTCGAGGTGGGCCTCGAGCGTCAGCGCGGCGGGCATGCGCAGCGCCGCAGGCGCGTCGTCCCACACGTCGTCGAGCAGGTCGTCGCGCGTGCGCAGGCCGCGGGCGAGGGCGTCGACCAGCCGCCGCTCGCGATCGAGGCGATGGGAGAGATACTCGTCGAGCTTCGCGTTCGCGTCCCACACGACCGGGCCGTGTCCGGGACACAGCACCGAGAGGCCGAGCGCGCGCAGCCGGCGAAGCGATTCGAGATAGGCCGACAGCGACCCGCCGCCCGGAGGGATGAAGACGCTTCCCTCGCCCAGCACCGTGTCGCCGCAGAACGCCACGTCCCCCCGCGCCAGCGTGACGTGGTCGGATGAGTGGCCCGGCGTCCCGACCACCCGGAACGGGCCGCACTCGTCCCCGTCACGCAGCGTCACATCCGGCTCGAGCCCGGCGAGCGACGGCTCCTGGAAGGGGCCGCCGACCGCGCCGCGGCCCGCGGCGACCGAGGCGCCGAAGCGCTCGCGCAGAAGCGGCACCGACTCGGAATGGTCGAGATGTGCGTGCGTCAGCACGATGCCGGCGAGGCCGCCGCGCTCCTCGGCCACGGCGATCACCCGCTCGAGGTGACCGGGGTCCGCGGGGCCGGGATCGACCAGCCACGCCGGCGACTCGACCAGCCAGGTGTTGGTCCCCGAGAGCGTGAGCGGCCCCGCGTTGGAGGCACGCACGAGGGTCACGCCCTCGGGCACTCGCTCTGTGATCGCGTCCACGCCGCGCAGTATCGGTGAAAGGTACGCTCGCGATATGAGCGAGGGGAAACGCCGCCGCGAGCTCGGACGGGCCGATCGTGTGATGCCGGGCATCTGGAGGCTGCGGCTGCCGCTGCCGTGGCCGGGCGTCCCGCACGTGAACGCGTGGGCGCTGAGCGCCGGGGACGGCATCGTCCTCGTCGACACCGGCATCCACGAAGAGGGGGCGCTGGCCGAGCTGGAGCGCACCCTCGCCCAGATCGATCGAAGCCTGGCGGACGTGAAGCTGCTCGTCTGCACGCACGCGCACTCCGATCATTACGGGCTCGCGGCCCCGATCGTGGAGCGCGCGGGCTGCGAGCTGTGGATGCATCCGCGCCACCAGCACATGACGCGCGCGATGGCGGACCCGGAGCGCTCGCTGGCGCAGCGCGTGGAGGTCGCGCGCCAGAGCGGCGTGCCGCTCGAGCCGCTGCGACGCTGGGCCGAGGAGCGGCGCCGTGACCTGAAGCCGAGCATCGCCGAGGTGATCGAGCCCCACCGCGAGCTCCTCCCCGGGGTCGTGGTCGAGACCGACCACGGCGCGTGGACCGTGCACTACACCCCCGGCCACGCCCCCTCGCACGTCGTCCTGTACCAGCCCGAGCACCGCCTGCTGCTGAGCGGCGACCACCTGCTGGGGCGCGTCTCCGTCTACTTCGACTACGGCTGGACACCCGATCCCGTCGGCGAGTTCCTGGACGGCCTCGACACGATCGAGGCGCTCGACGTGCGGCTCTGCCTACCCGGCCACGGGCGCCCGTTCGGGGACATACCGGCGCACATCGAGGCCAACCGGGCCGAGATCCACGAACGGCTTGACGCGATCGCCGAGGCGGCCGCGGACGGCGAGCCGACCGCCTACGACCTGGTCCGCCGGGTGTTCGGCGAGGTCGACGGGATGATGATGAGCTGGGCGCTGACCATCATGCTCTGCTTCCTCACCCACCTCGAGCGGGCGGGGCGGGTCGAGCGGGTCAGCTCGCCTGATGGGCGGGAGCCGGAGCGCTGGCGCTCCCCCGCTCCCACGGCCGTGCTGCCTTGAGCGCCGAGAGGATCGCGCGCGTCGCCGGAGACCGGTTGAGCGTGTAGAAGTGGATGCCCGGCGCGCCCCGGGCGAGCAGGTCCGCGCACTGGAGGGTCGCGTAGGCCACGCCGAGCTCGGCCACCGCCTCGTCGCCTTCCTTGCTGCGCGCCTCGAGCTGCTCGTAGAGGGCGGGCGGGATCGTCGCGCCGCACATGCTCGTGAACCGCTTGATCTGCTCGAAGTTGTTGATCGGCATGATGCCCGCGATGATCGGCACGTCGATGCCGCTCGCGCGGGCGCGCTCGACGAAGTCGAAGTAGTCGTCGTTGTCGAAGAACAGCTGCGTGATCAGGAAGCTGGTGCCGGCGCCCACCTTGAAGTGGAGGTTCGCCAGGTCCGTCTCCGCGTCGGGTGCGTCCGGGTGGGTCTCCGGGTAGCACGCCCCGGCGATGCAGAAGTCGTAGGACTCCGCGATCAGCGCGGCCAGCTCTGACCCGTATGACAGCCCGCCCGGCACGGGCTTGAACTCGGTCTCGCCCTTCGGCGGGTCGCCCCGCAGCGCGATGATGTTCTCGATGCCCGCGTCGCGCATCTCGTCGAGGACCTCGTGCAGCTCCTCGCGGGTGTGGCCCACGCAGGTGAAGTGGGCCATCGCCTCGATGCCCAGCTCGTTCTTGATCCGCTTGACGATGTCGACCGTGAGCGCGCGGGTGCCGCCGCCGGCTCCGTAGGTCACCGAGACATAGGTCGGATCGAGGTCACGTAGGGTCTCGACCGTCCTGAACAGGTTCTCCTCGCCCTCCGGGGTCTTGGGCGGGAAGAACTCGAATGAGAAGCTCGGCTCCTGTCTCGATCTGAGGATCTCGTCGATGCGCACGTTGCGGGAAATGGTAGAGGGGCGGGCGGGTTGGACGATTGTCCGAGGTTTGGGCCGCCGCTCTTGGCCCAGAGGCTCTCCGCGACGACAAAGCGGGGGACGGAAACGGAGTTCCGGTCCTCGCCCGGATTGGAACGAGGAACTTCTCGAGAGGCTCGCACCTCTCAGAGGAGCGGCACGGACGCAAGGCGGGGTCGGCCCATTCAGCCGGCCCCGTCGCCTTTTCGGGGCCGCGCTCAAGTCGAAGTCGGGTCTAGTCGAAGTCGAAGTCCTTCGGCGGGCGCTGCTCGAACCAGAGCCGATCGTGCTCCGGGGTCTCCTCGAGGAACTCCGGGGTCTCCTCGAGCACGTCCTCCGCGGCCGGCTCGGCCGGCTCCTCGGACCACGAATCGCTGCGGTGCTCGCCGGTGTCCTGCTCGCGGGCGACCCGCTGGTCGCGGACCGTGAGCCCGGGGTCGAGGGCCTCCTCGGCGGGCACCTCGTCGGGCTCGAAGATCTCGTCCACGGTGGGCTCGGAACGGCTGAGGTCCGCGGGCTCCCACGCCCCCTCCCGGGGCTGGCCGTTCGGCGCCGGCTCCGCGGCCGGCAGGTCGTGCTCCACGAAGGACTCGCCTTCGCCGGCGGGCTCCGGCTGCTGCGGTTCCCGGGGCGCCTCGGGCTCCGGCGGCGCGGAGCGCGCGCCCTTGCCGAAGGCCTGGCTCTCCTTCTCCTTGATCTCGTCGTCGGAGGCGCCGAGCCGCTTCTTCAGCTCGAGGTGCTCGCGGATGGCGTCATCGAGGGTGCCCATCGCTCGGCGTAGCCTTGCAAATGTCGGCCCGGCTTGCAGGCAGGGTGGCGCGGGCTCCGGGAGCCCGATCGGGAGCGGCCCCGGCAGTGGGTTCGGGAGCGAGCGCGGCCGAATCTATAATCGGACCCTCACGGGGCTATAGCTCAGTTTGGGAGAGCGCCTGGATCGCACCCAGGAGGTCGCCGGTTCGAGCCCGGCTAGCTCCATCGGCTTATTGCGTTGGCGGAGTTCCGTCGGAATTGCCGATCTCACCAACGAGGTTGAGGTCGGCAAGTGCGTGATCCCGGTCCATGTACTGAACTACCCTCGTAACTTTGCCGTCGCGTACATGGAACAGGGTCGCGCCCTTCGTCCAGATCTGTCCCACTTCAAGTCCGCTTGCCTTTCCACGAGCGCTGAAATGGAAGGGTACGAGGACCCGCTCATCGTCGAGTTCACGGTAGTCGTCCGCCTCGACCCGCCACTCATCCCAGGCCCCCAGCCAGTCGCGAAAGGAATCAGCCATGCCAGCCAAACCCACCGAGGTGCCGGCTCCGGGCCCGTCGGCCGTCACGTACTCGATCTCGGGGTGAGCCCACTCGGTCCTTTCCCAGTCGCTGCGTTCCCAGGCAGCGTAGATAGCGCGCACGAGATCCAAGTTCGCCGAGGGCATGAACCAAGTATCTTCGAATCACAGCGCCCGAGTCCTCGTGGACTCAACCGTGGTCTCAAACTGAGCGAAACTCAGAGAACGCAGCAGCGCGGAGTGCCAGCACCTCAGCTCAGCGCTTTCTTCACGAGCGCGCGTATCTTTTTCTCTTCGGCGGCCGTCAGCTGCTTCAGCGCGAAGGAGGTCGGCCACATGGCGCCTTCGTCGAGGTTTGCCTTGTCGCTGAACCCGAACGTCGCGTACCTAGTTTTGAACTTCTGCCCGCTTTGGAAGAAGCAGACGACCTTGCCGTCCTTGGCGTAGGCGGGCATCCCGTACCAGGTTCTCGGCGAGAGGGCAGGCGCGCTGGCTTTGACGATGGCATGGAGCCGCTCGGCCATGGCGCGATCCGGTTCCGGCATCTCGGCGATCTTCGCGAGCACGTCGCTTTCCCCGTCCGCCTTGCCCGCGCCGCGGCGCGAGGCCGCCTTCACCTCCCGGGCGCGCTCCCTCATCGCGGATCGTTCCTCGTCCGTGAATCCCATGGACGCCTTGCCGGTGGTTCGCCTGGCGGGCTGCCGCGTGGCCTTCTTTGCAGGTTTCCTCTCAGCCATTTTCGAAGCTCCGTGGTGGAACGAGTCCCAGCCGCCTGACCTCCGGGGAGGGTAACGGCCGAGCAATCTTCGGTCGAGTGGCAACCCGCATCGCACCCAGGAGGTCGCCGGTTCGAGCCGGGCTAGCTCCATCGACGGGACCCCCGCGGGATTATCGTGACGGATCCGATGACGCTGATCCTGCACGAGCATCCGTTCGCGTCGTACTGCTGGAAGGCGCTGATCGCGCTCTACGAGCGCGACCTGCCCTTCGAGCGCCGCTTCGTCGGCGACGAGAAGGATCGCGCGCGGCTCGCGGAGCTGTGGCCGATGACCACCATCCCCGTGCTCGTCGACGACGCAGCGGGAATCACGCTGCCCGAGTCGACCACGATCGTCGAGTACCTCGACGGCGTGGGCGACGCGCCGGCGCTTGTGCCCGCCGACCCGGCGGAGGCGCTGCAGGCGCGGCTCTGGGACCGCGTGATCGACGGGCACGTCGCGACGCCGATGCAGAAGATCGTCGGCGACAGCCTGCGGCCGGAGGGCCGCGGCGACCCGGAGGGCGTCGCCGCCGCCCACGCCACGCTCGAGCGCGCCTACGCGCTGCTGGACACGCACCTGACCGGCGGCGGCTGGGCCGCGGGACCGGCGTTCACCCTGGCCGACTGCGCCGCCGCCCCGGCGCTGTTCTACGCGACGCGTCGTGCACCGCTGGGACGAGCAGCGCCTCGCCGGCCTGACGCGCTACTTCACCGAGCTGACGGCGCGGCCTTCCGTGACGCGCGTGATCGACGAGGCGCGCGAGTACCGGGAGATCTTCCCGCTGCCCTGGCCGGACTACGCGCGGTAGTCGCGCTCCGTCGCTTCGGCGCCGCGGCGAGCGCCTCGCGGATCGCGACGGTCGCCTGCGCGCCGGTCACCTCGAGGGGCTCGGTGCTGCGCATCGCGCGGCTCAGGACGAAGGCGCCCTCGAGCGAGCAGATCATCCCGATCGCGAGCTTGCGCGCGGCCGCGCGGGTGAGGCCGGCCGCGATCCCGCGCCGCGTCGCCGCGTCGATCCAGCTCTCGAAGACATCGGAGGTGGCCTCACGCAGCGTCTCGTTGGTGCTCGCGACCTCGAGCGCGACGGTCGCGATCGGGCAGGCGTCCTGGTAGTCGGTCGCGCGCAGAGTCTCCGCCGCGCCCGCGAAGAAGTTCCGCACCGCGGCGGTGTGGTTGGGGGACTCGTCGGCGATCGTCTCGAAAAGCTGGAGGAAGAACGCCCCCGCGACCCGGATCACCTCGTCGCCGAGCTGCTCCTTGCCTCCCGGGAAGAAGTGGTAGATCGACCCGAACGGCGCGTCGGCCTCGGCGACGACCTGCTTCAGCCCCGTGCCGGTGTAGCCCTGGCGGCGGAACAGCTCGGCGCTGGCATTGACGATCCGATCCCGGGTGCTCTCCATGTCGTCCGATGATACAGTCCCAGTCGCTAGAGCGATCTATCAACACTCCGTCAAAGGGGAGACATGAACGACCACCCGCAGAGACTCAAGCTGCTGAGATGGATCCTCGGGTTCGGGATCGCCTCGACCGCGCTGCACTTCACCCACAATTTCGTCGCGATCGACCGCTACCCGGACGACCTCGTGAGCGGGGACGTCGTGCGCGTGGGGATCCTCGTCGCGTGGCCGCTGTTCACGCTGATCGGGCTGGCCGGCTACCGCCTGTACGCGCAGCGCAGCTACGAACGCGCCCACGCGTGCCTGGCGGCCTACTCGTTCTTCGGGCTCACCACGCTCGGACACTTCCTCGACGGCAAGCCCGACATCGCGCCGTTCTGGTTCGCGACGATCTTCACGGACGCACTCGCCGGGCTGGCGATGCTGTCGTTCGTGATCTGGTCGGCGCGCGTGGCCGTTCCCGCCGAGACTCGAGCCGCCGGTGCGCCGACCAGACGGTCGAGCAGCGTGTCGACCGCGGCCTGACCCGACCGCATACCCTTCCGACTCATGGCCACGACCACCCCGGACGCCGTCCGAGTCGGCGACCTCACGATCGCCTACCGCGAGCTCGGCGCCGGCCCGCCCGTCCTGCTGCTGCACGGCTGGCCGACCTCGTCCTACCTGTGGCGTGACGTGATGCCGCCGATCGCCCGTCGCAACCGCGTCGTCGCGATCGACCTGCCCGGCTTCGGCGCGTCCGACAAGCCGCTCGACGCGGGCTACGACTTCGCCTTCTACCGCGAGGCGCTCGACGGCTTCCTCGCGGCGCTCGACATCGACCGGGTCGGGATCGCCGTGCACGACCTCGGCGGGCCGATCGGAGTGCACTGGGCCCTGCACCGTCCCGCGCGCGTGACGAAGCTCGCGCTGCTCAACACGCTGATCTACCCCGAGTTCTCCGACGCCGTGCTCGCGTTCATCAAGGCATGCACCGAGCCTGAGCTGCGCGAGCAGCTGACCAGCCCTGCGGGCCTCGAGGCGGCGATGAAGCTCGGCCTCGCCGACGAGGCGAACCTCACCGAGGAATCGCTCGCCGCCGTGCGCGAGCCCTTCCAGAGCGAGGCGGCGCGCCGTGCGCTCGCCGCCGCGGGCGTCGGCCTCGAACTCGAGGGCTTCGCGGAGATCGCGCGCAAACTGCCGGAGCTCGACGTGCCCGTCCGGGTGATCTACGGAGAGCGGGACCGGATCCTGCCCGACGTCGCCGACACGATGGCGCGCGTGACGCGCGACCTGCCGCAGGCCGAGGTCACCGCGCTGCCGGAATGCGGTCACTTCCTCCAGGAGGAGGCGGGGCCGCGGATCGGCGAGGAGCTCGCGGCCTTCTTTGCAGCCTGACCAGCCCCCAGCCCCACAGCGCGGCCGCGGCCGGCAGGGGCTGAGCGCGGGGGCGCTACGTGTCAGCTGCCGGCCTTCTCCAGGTCGATGTCGAAGATCAGCGCCGCGTCGGGAGGGATGTCGGGCGGGAAGCCCTGCGCGCCGTAGGCCAGGTCGGCGGGGATGATCAGCTTCCGGCGGCCGCCCTCGCGCATGCCCACGACACCCTGGTCCCAACCCGGGATCACCTGCCCGGCGCCGAGCGGGAACTGGAAGCCCTCGCCCGGCTTGCCGCCCTGCCAGGACGCGTCGAACTGCTTGCCGTTGTCGAACAGGACTCCGACGTACTGCACCGTCACGGTGTCGCCCGCCCGCGCGGTCTTGCCCTTGCCCACGATCAGGTCCTGCACGACGAGCTTCGACGGAGGGTCCCCCTTGCCCTTGGGCACCTTCGGCTTGCTGTCGATGTCCGCCTCCCCGGCCGACGGCTGGACCTTGCGGGCCTTCGGGGCCGCGCTCTCCTGCGGCGTCGTGGTGGTCGGCGTCGTCTGCGTCTGAGTCTGGATCGTGGCGGACTCGGTGTTGCTGTCGGAGTTGTCGTCGCCGCAGCCGGCGGCGATCACCACGGCTGCGACAAGCGCCGGGAGATACAGGAAGCGAGTGCGGAACATCATCACCATCTCGGTCGAAGGGCGGGTGTGCGGCGGCGCACACTATGACGAACGCGCGAGGACTAGGGTGCCGCCTTCAAATGGGGCTCGACGCGGACACGGCGCTGCACCCGGCCGGTGACGGCGCCTACGAGGGCGCCATCGTCGAGACCTGGTGGACTCCCCGCGGGCCGCTCGGCGGGTACGTGATGGCGATCGTCCAGCGGGGGATGGAGCTTGCCGTCGCCGAGCCCGGCCGCCAGCCGCGGGCGCTGACCGTCCACTTCCTGCGGCCGCCGGAGGCGGGGGCGATCACGTTGCGGCCCACGGTCGAGCGGGTCGGACGCTCGCTCACGACGGCCACGGCCCGGCTGGAGCAGGAGGGGAAGCTGATCGCGCTCGGGGTCGCCGCCTTCTCGTCGCCCTGGCCCGGGCCGGAGCTCTCGGAGGCCGCGATGCCGCCCGTCGAGCCGCCGGGCGAGCGCGCTGCCGCGGGCGGGAACGTCCCCGGAGCCACGCCGCCGGCCTTCATGGGACGGCTGACGATGCAGAGGCGCTTCGGCGAGCCCGCCTTCAGCGGCGCGGCGCATGCGGAGACCGGCGGCTGGCTCGGCCTCCTCGAGGAGCGCCCGGTCGACGCGTTGACGGTGCTGGTGCTGGCCGACGCCTGGTTCCCCGCCCCGTGGCCACGGCTGAAGGCGCTCGCGCCCGCCCCCACGATCGAGATGAGCGTGATGTTCCGCGCCCCGCTGCCGCTGCCGGACTCGCTGCTGCTGGGGAGGTTCCACACGCGGCTCGTGCGCGACGGCTTCTTCGACGAGAACGGCGAGCTGTGGTCGCCCGACGGCACGCTCGTGGCGCAGTCGCGTCAGCTTGCGCTGCTGATCGGCGCCCGGTAGGGCTCCGGGGTCATTTCAGCAGGCGCGACAAGCGCCTGTCCTTGTAGACCTTCCCGCCCGTCTGCTCCTCCGGGCAGTAGGTCATCACGTAGTCCTTGAAGTGCACGCCGGCCAGCGTCGTGCCGCAGCGGGGGCACGGCTCGCCCTCGCGGCGGTGCACCTGGAGCGGCATCGGCAGCTTGTCGGGAACGGTGTCGCCGATCACGCGCTCGTAGTGCTCGAGCGCCCCGCCCAGCACCTCCTCGATCGCAACGCGCAGCCGGTCGATCGCCTCGCCGTCGAGCTCCGAGCCTTGCTGGAACGGCGACAGGCGCGCCTCCCACAGGATCTCGTCCACCCAGGAGCGCCCGATGCCGGCGATCACACGCTGGTCGCGCAGCAGCGGGTGCAGGTGGCGCGGCACGCTCACCAGCTCCGCGAAGCGGACCGGGTCGAGCGACGGCCAGGCCTCGGGCCCGAGCGTCGCGACCGCCTCGTCGCGTTCGACCGCGTCGGTCGGGAGCAGCTTGCCCCACGCGCGCTGCTGGGTCCCGAACTCGCGCAGCCGCAGCTCGCGGCCGCCGTCGACGCGGATCAACAGGCGCGACGCGCGATCGCGCAGCGACGCACGCTTGTCCCACAGCTGGAGCCGGCCGGCCGACATCAGGTGCACCAGCAGGGAGAGGTCGCCGACCTCGACGACGGGCATCTTCCCGATGCGGCGCACCCTGCTGATCGTGCGCCCCGCGAGCGCCGACAGCGGCGGGTCGAAGGTCTTCATCGTGACCATCCCCGGCGCCAGGGCCGACTCGATCGTCGCCCCGGCGAGCGCGCTGTTCAGGCGGCGCGCTGTGATCTCGACCTCGGGCAACTCCGGCATCGCAGCGAATGTACTCCAGCGCCACCCCCGTTTAGACCCCGGCTGAGCGGGAACCTAACCCTGACAACGAGGGAAGGAGCAGTCATGGACACCGGATTGGTGATCTTGCTGGTGATCGCCGCGGTCGTGGTGATCGCGGTGGTGGCGCTGGCGTCGATGCGCCGTAGCGCACGGGTCCGCGAGCAGCAGCGCGAGCAGGCCGGGCGCCATCGCAGCGACGCACGGCTGCACTCCACGCGCGCCGAGCGCGAGGAGGCCGCAGCCGACGAGCAGGCTGCGCGTGCGCGCCGCGAAGCCGCCGAGGCGCAGGAGCGCACGCACCGCGCGCGCTCCGAGCGCGAGCGCGCTCAGGCGCTCGAGGAGCAGGCCCGCGACGTCGACCCCGACACGGACGAACGTGCCGAGGAGGACGCGGAGTCGCGCCAGAACGGCGCCGAGGTGCGCTCCCGCACCTGAGGGCGGCGCGCTGCCGTGAGCGGCGAGGGCAGGCGTTAGCCCTCGCCGCTCACCAGCGGCACGAACCTGACCGGGTCGAGCAGCACGACCTCCAGCCTGTCACCGTCCCGGCGCTCGAGCGCGAGACGCTGGTCGGCGCCGTCGAGCGGCGTCACCAGCCGCCCGCCGTCGGCCAGCTGAGCCTCGAGCGCGGCGGGAATCTCGTTCGCCGCCGCGGCGACGTTGATCGCGTCGTACGGGGCCTCGGACGGGTAACCCTCGGAGCCGTCGCCGACGACCACATGCACGTTGTCGATCCCGGCCGCCGCGAGGTTGGCCCGCGCCTGCGCGGCGAGCGAGCGATGTCGCTCGATGCTCCATACCTCGCCGGCGAGGTATGCCAGCACGGCCGCGTGGTAGCCGGAGCCCGTCCCCACGTCGAGCACCTTCTCGTCGCCGCCGAGCTCGAGCAGCTCGCACATCCGCGCGACGACGACCGGCTGCGAGATCGTCTGACCGCTGCCGATCGGGAGCGCGGTGTTGTCCCACGCGAACCGGCCGACGTCCTCGGGGACGAACAGATGCCGCGGGACGGCCGCCATGGCCGCGAGCACCCGCTCGTCCCCGATGTGGCGACGTAGCTTCTCGACTAGACGGTCGGCCGAGGCCGGCGACCTGGCCATGGTCGTCAGTCTAGGACTGCGCGCCCACCGTCTGCGTCCGCTGCTGCTCGTGCCGGCCCTCGGCGAACTCCTCGACGATCTTCGCGTTGAAGGCGGGCAGGTCGTCCGGACGCCGGCTCGAGACCAAGCCGTTGTCGGTCACGACCTCCTCGTCGACCCACTCGCCGCCCGCGTTTCGGATGTCGGTCCGCAGGCTCGGCCACGAGGTGACCGTCCGGCCGCGCAGGACGTCGGCCTCGACCAGCGTCCACGGCCCGTGGCAGATCACGCCCACGGGCTTGCCCTGCTCGAAGAACCCGCGGGCGAAGCTGACCGCGCGCTCGTCCATCCGCAGCTGGTCGGGATTCGCGACGCCGCCCGGCAGGACCAGGGCGTCGTACTCGGATGCGTCGGCCTCCGCCACCGTCCGGTCGACGTCGAAGGTGTCGGCCTTGTCGAGATGGTTGAAGCCCTGCACCTTGCCCGCTTCGAGGGAGATCAGCTCGGCACGTGCGCCCGCCTGCTCGACGGCCTTCCAAGGCTCGGTCAGCTCCACCTGCTCGACGCCCTCGTTCGCGACGAGGAACGCGATCCGCTTTCCCTGGAGCTCGTCTGCCATTGCTCCTCCTTTGGTCGTGTTCCCGTTCGGGTACCCCGGCGGCCGGAGGCTGACACGTGAGCGGTCAGGCGGCGTCCTCGAGGCCCTGCAGCTCGCGGACGCGGCCAAGTCGCGCGAGCGCGTCGCGCTCGAGGCGCCGCACGTCCTCGCGCGAGATGCCGAGCGTGCGCACGATCTCCTCGACCGACTTCGGGTCGGGGCTGCCGTCGAGGCCGTAGCGCAGCTTCACGATCTTCTGCTCCGGATCGGGCAGCTCCGATACGGCGCGGCGGACCTCCTCCTCGCGCAGGCTGATCTGCACGACCTCGTCGGGCGGCGGCTCGTCGCTCTCGTAGAGATCCCCGAGCGTGGACTCCTCGTCCTCGCCGACGGGCCGGTCGAGGCTCGTCACCGCGCGCGCCGCGCCACGCGCGTCGCGCACCTGTTGGACGGGCAGCTCGGTGGCCGCGGCCAGCTCCTCGTCGCTGGGATCGCGACCCAGCTCGACCACCAGCCGCCGCTGCGCGCGATTGATCTTGTTCTCGCGCTGCAGGATGTGCACCGGAATCCGGATCGTGCGCGCCTTGTTCGCGATGCCGCGCTCGATGCTCTGGCGAATCCACCACGTCGCGTAGGTGGAGAACTTGTAGCCGCGGCGCCAATCGAACTTCTCGGCCGCGCGGATCAAACCGAAGATCCCCTCCTGGATCAGGTCCAGCAGGGTGAGCTCCTTGGACTGGTACTTCTTGGCGATCGAGACGACGAGGCGGAGGTTCGAGCTGACCATGCGCTCCTTCGCCTCCTGGTCCCCGCGCTCGATCCGCTTTGCAAGCTCCACCTCCTGGGCGGCCGTGAGCAGGGGGTAGCGGCTGATCTCGTTCAGGAAGAGGCGCAGGGCATCGGTCGTGGACGAGGCGAGGCCCTCGTTGAGGTAGGTCCCTTCACCGGCGCCGTCGCGCTCGCAATCGTCGGTGACGTCGATCCCGCGGCCCTGGAGGCGCTCGTAGAGGGTGTGGACGTCGTCCTCGCCGAGGTCGAGCGTCTGCACGAGCTCGGCCACCTCGGAAGTGTTCACGCAGCCGGCGTCCTCGCCGACATCGACCAAGGTGGCGAGCGCTTGGTCGAGCGAAGCCTGCGCGTTCTCCCCGGGCTGCGAAGCCATAGGCAGAAGTTACCTGTCCCGCGATCCCGGCACGGCCGATCGCGCTCAGGCGAAGGGGATACCGAACGCGGTTCGAGGGGTACGATCGCGCTCGAGAGGGAGTGATCCACCGGGGGCGACCCGACGTAAGGGGTTGCCAGGGCCGCCGAACCAGCGGCGTATTCGACCCAGAGGGAAGGGATCGGGGTGGACTTCGAGTTTCTGTTTCATCCGCTTGAGGAAGTCGACGCCTGGCTCACCGGCCTGTTCAGCGGAGCCTCGCTGCTGGTGGCCCTCGGGATCGCGATCGTGCTGGGCCTGCGCCACGCGTCGGACCCCGATCACCTCGTGGCGGTCACCTCCCTCGTCGCCGCCGACGGCGGCGACCGCCGCGCCGCCACGCGCCTCGGGCTCTGGTGGGGCGCCGGTCATGCGGGGACGCTGCTCGTGATCGGGCTGCCACTCATCTTCCTCAAGTCGGGGCTTCCCACGTGGCTCGAGACGGGCGCCGAGAAAGCCGTCGGGGTGGTCATCCTGGTGCTCGCCGCGCGCGTCATCTTCAAGTGGCTGAAGGGCGACTACCGCGCTGCGGCCCACGAGCACCGGCCGGCCCATCACCACGGCCACGGACACCACGCTGCCGCCGGCGACGCCGGGCACGACCGCCGCCGCCACCTGCGCAGGGGGCCGGGAGTTCACGAGCACCGCCACGTGCGCACGCCGCGGCAGGCGCTCGGCATCGGCATGCTGCACGGTCTCGCGGGCACCGGCGCGGTCGTGCTGCTTCTGATCGCGGCTCTGCCGACCCAGCTCGAGGCCGCCGCCGCGCTCGCGCTGTTCGCGCCGATGTCGGTGCTCTCGATGGCGGTCTGCACGAGCCTCTTCGCGTGGGTGCTGACGCGGCCGATCGTCGAGCCCGTCTACCGCACCGTGCTGATACCCGCCCTCGGGCTGTTCGCCCTCACCTTCGGCGCCTGGTACGCCGGACTGACCTAGCCGCGGTCCCGCCGCATCCGGCGAGCGATCGGAAGCACGTACCACATGGTCGCGAACGCCAGGACGGTCGCCGTGGTCACGATGACGGTCGCCGTGGTCCCGTAGAGGAAGTCCGTGATCAGGAGGACGACGCCCGACATGGCCAGCGCAAGGAAGCCGAGCCCGATGATCGTGAGCTTGTTGGCGAGGAAGACGATGTATGCCTTCTCCCGGCGGCGGAAGTTGATGCGGTGGTGCGCGGACGGGGCAATCAGGAGAACGGTCGCCGCCGCGGTGGCCAGCAGAGTCGCGTAGTAGACCTTCTCCTGCACCGCGGTCAGCGACGTGAAGCGCTGCGTGAACGGCACCGTCAGCAGGAAGGCGAACAGGACCTGCACGCCGGGCAGCGCGACCCTCAACTCGTTCAGAAGCTCGATCAGGTTGCGGTCGAGCCGCTCCTTCTCGGTCTCACTGCGCGGCTCGTAGTCCTCGTCGGCCATCGCATCCGGGAGACTAGTCCTCCGGCGCGAGGCCGTGGAGCCGTCAGGCCGCCAGCGGGCGCTCCACGAGCGGTGACTCGGCGGGCTCGGAGATCAGGTCGATCACCGCCCGCTCGACACGGCGGCGCACCCGCTCGTTCGCGAGCACCTCCTCGCCCGTGCGACCCGGGAGCGCGATCGTCCACCCCGAGTGGAAGCGGTCGAACACGCGCGGGTCGATGTACGACGCGCGGCACACCGCCGGCGTGTTGCCGAGGAAGAACGCCACCCCCTTGACGGCATCGTTGATGCGGCGCTTGCGAGCGGTCTTCGACTTCGGCACCTCGCCTGCCACCGCGACCGCGGCGAGCACCGTGCCGTGCCAGGTGCGGAAGTCCTTGGCCGAGAACTCGCCGCCCGTCACGCGCTTGACGTAGTCGTTCACGTCGGCCGACGTGACGTCCGTCCAGCGGCGTCCCTCGCGGTAGGCCAGCAACTCGGGGCTGCCGCCGCGGCGTCGCTTCAACTCCGACACGACCGGCAGGGCGAGCGGGTCGAGCACCCAGTGCGCGCGGCGCTGGTTGCTCTTGCCCGGATAGTCGAACTCGATGCGATCGCCGTCGATTGCCACGTGCTCCTTGCGCAGCGTGGCGAGGCCGTAGCTCTTGTTCTGCTCCGCGTAGTCCTCCGATCCCACACGGAACATGCCGAGATCGAGCAGGCGCACCGCGCATGCGAGCACGCGGTCCCGGTCGAGGGCATCGCCCGCGAGGTCCCGCTTGACCGCGCGGCGCAAGCGCGGCAGCGCCTGCGCGAAGTCGAGCATCTCGTCGAACTTCGCCTGGTCGCGCCTCGTGCGCCAATCCGCGTGGTAGAGGTACTGCTTGCGACCCGCCGCATCGATGCCGGTGGCCTGCAGGTGACCGTTGGCCTGCGTGCAGATCCACACGTCCTCCCATGCCGGCGGGATCGCGAGCTCTCGGATCCTTGCGATCGCCTGCTCGTCGCCGACGCGCTCGCCGGCGGGATCGAGGAACTCGAAGCCGCGGCCGCGACGGCGGCGCGTGATGCCCGGCTCGGAGCAGTCGACACGTCTCAATCTGGGCATCGGAACCCCTTCGCTCACCCGCCAACTAAGGCCCGGCAAACCGGCGCCCGGTCGCGCGGTTTTAGACAGAACGTCAATGTTGCCGGCGCGGCTGATGGTGGCATACTCCTTACCTCGACGACGGGGGAGGAGGCCGCCGGCTTGATACCGAGCGCGCTTGTGGAGCGGATGTTCGAGGCGTTTGCCGCGCGCGACGTGGACGCGTTGCTCGCTGTGATGGACCCTGCGATCGAGTTCTTCGGGCCGACCGCGACCGTCCTCAACGAGGGCAAGTGCTACCGCGGGCACGACGGCATCCGCCGCTACTTCCAGGACGCCGAGGCGCTCTGGGCGGAGCTCGAGTTGCTCCCCGCCAAGTACCGCGAGGTCGGCAACCACGTGGTGGTGCTCGGGCACGTGCGGGCGCGGGCGCGGGACGGGCTCGAGCTGGACACGCCGGCCGCGTGGGTGTGGCGCGTCGAGGGCGACAGCGTCGTCTGGGGATCGGCCTACGGGGACCGCGACGCGATGCCCCGCTCCCTCCAGGAGGGAGGCCGCGGGCGCTACGGCGGCCCGGACGAGACGCCGCGGCCGGCCGCGCGCGACGACGTGGCGCCTCGCGGACCCGCCTAGGGCCGTCTCGACATCCCCGGTTCCCACCTTGCCGCACGCTTCCCGGGCGGCGGAGATGGTGGTTGCTTGCTGGTACTTTCAACCAAGTGGAGGAGAGGATCGACCGGCTTACGCCGCGGCGCTCGGAGGCCGTCTGGTTGACGATCGCCGTCGCGGGTGCACTCGCGCTGTTCGCGATCGACCTGGCGGCCGGCAAGATGACGGAGCTGATCGGCCTGTTCGCCGTCCCGCCCTTCGTCGCGGCGGTCGGGGCCGGCCGGCGGGCAACCGTCTGGGTGGCCGCCCTGGCGACGGCGCTCGCGGTGATCGCCGGTTTGGTGGACGACCTGGGGTCGTCGTTCGAGTTCATTCTGAAGGCCGTCCTCGTCGGGCTGTCGGGCCTGCTCGCGATCCGGGTCGCCGGGATCAGGGAGCGCGCCGAGATCCGTTCCCGCCTCGACGGGGCCGTCGCACGTGCGCTCGCCGAGACCAGCCGCCTGGAGGATGCGGGCGCCCCGATCCTCGCCGCCGTTGGAACCGCGCTCGACTTCGACGCCGGCGCGATGTGGGAGATGGAGAGCAGCACCGGCACGCTCAGGTGCACCGCGACCTGGACGTCCCCGGAGGGCCGTCTCGACCGCTTCTACGAGCTGATGCCCGAGCTCGAGCCGAAGTCCGGCATCGGCCTCGCGAGCCGGGTGCTCGCAAGCGGCGAGCCCGTGTGGGTCGGCGACCTGCGCACCGACGACGGCCTGCCCAATGCCGAACCGGCGCTGGCCGCGTCGATCCGCGCGGCGGCGGCCTTCCCGATCATGGGCGAGCGCGGCCCCCGCGCCGTCATCGAGCTGTTCTCACGCAGCCGCCGACCACCCGATCCGGGGCTCATGAAGGACATGGCGACCGCCGGCCGCTACATCGGCCAGCACCTCTACCGGCGCCGGATCGAGGAGGCCGTGCGACGCGCCGAGGCGCTCCGCGGCGCCGTGCTGGAATCCGCCCTCGACTCCGTGATCACGATCAACCACGAGGGTCGCATCGTCGAGTTCAACCCGGCCGCCGAGCGCACCTTCGGGCGACGCCGCACCGACGTCGTCGGCAAGCCGGTCGCCGAGGTGGTGATCCCGCCGCACCTGCGCGACGACCACCGCCACGGCCTCGACCGCTATCTGTCGACCCGTGAGAGCCGCATCCTCGGCCGCCGGCTCGAGCTCATGGGCATGCACGCCGACGGCACCGAGTTCCCCGTCGAGGTCTCGATCGTCAGGATCGGCACGGAGGAGCCGCCGATGTTCGCGGGGTACATCCGCGACGTCACCGCCCGCAAGCGCGGCGAGGAGAGCACCCGGCGGCTCGCGGCGATCGTGGAGAGCTCCGGCGACGCGATCGTCGGCGTGGATCGCGACGGGCGGATCGCGGCCTGGAACCCGGGCGCCGAACGGCTTTACGGGTACACCGCCGAGGAGGCGATCGGGATGGCGATCGCCGACACCGCGCCGCCGGACCGCGCCGACGAGGCTAACTGGCTCGTGCGTCAGCTGGCCGAGGGAAGAACGATCAAGAACCATCGAACGGTTCGGCAGCGCAAGGACGGCGAGCTGGTGGACGTGGCGCTCACGCTGTCGCCGATCTGCGACGAGGCCGGTGAGGTGGTCGGGATGGCCGGGATCATCCGGGACATCTCCGAAGAGCTCGAGATCGAGCGCGAGCGCGTGCGGCTGCTCGAGCAGGAGACGAAGGCAAGGCGGCGGGCGGAGGAGCTCGAGCGGCGCGCCTCGTTCCTCGTCGAGATCCACACCGCGCTCGACAGCTCGCTCGACTACCAGGAGGTCCTCAGGCGCCTTGCCCGCATCACGGTCCCCCGCCTTGCCGACTGGTGTGCCATCCACGTGCGCGGCGAGGGCGGCGCCCTCCAGCGCATCGCCGTGACGCACACCGACCCGGAACGGGAGCGGTTGGCCTGGGAGCTCGAGGAGCGCTACCCGACCGATCCCGACGAGACGCGGGGCGTGCCCAAGGTGATGCTGACGGGCGAAGCCGAGCTCTACCGCGACATCCCCGAGGAGATGATCGAGCAGGCGGCGCGGGATGCCGAGCACCTGCAGCTCCTGCGCGCCCTCGGCATGCGCTCGGCGATGCTCGTGCCGCTGCGCGCCCGTGGACAGACGCTCGGCGTGATGACGCTCGTCTTCGCCGAATCCGGGAAGCTTTTCAGCCAGGACGACCTCGACTTCGCCTCGGCGGTCGCCCGGCGCGCGGCGCTGTCGGTGGACAACGCCCGCCTCTACGGCGAGCTGAGCAAGCGCAGCGGCGAGCTCGAGTTCCTCGTCGCGGCGAGCGCCGAGCTCGACTCCACGCTCGACCTCCACGAGACGCTGCAGAGCCTCGCCAACCTCGCGGTCCCGGAGCTCGGCGACGGCTGCATGGTCGACCTGCTCGAGGAGCACGGGACGATCGAGCGGGTCGCGATCGCGACCGCCGACGACTCGGCGATGGCCGCGCTGGAGCGACTGAAGGAGCAGCGCATCGAGCTCGGCAGCGAGCACCCGATCGCCGTCGCGATCCGGACCGGTCGCCTCCAGCACGTCGAGGAGATCGATCCCGACGTGCAACGGACGTGGACCACCGACGAGTCCTACCTGGACGCGGTGCGCGAGTGGCCCGGCCGATCGGCGGTCGTCGCTCCGATGACCGCGCGCGGTCGCAAGCTCGGCGCGATCGCGGTCGCCTCGTTCGGCGAGCGCGTATTCGGCGAGGACGACATCCGGGTGATCAGGGAGCTCGCGCGGCGCGCTTCGATCGCGGTCGACAACGCGCGCCTCTACGGGGAGAGCAGCTACATCGCGACGAAGCTGCAGCAAAGCCTGCTGCCACCACACCTCCCCGAGATCCCGGGCGTCGAGATCGCGGCGCGGTTCCGCCCGGCCGGCGAGAAGAACGACGTCGGGGGCGACTTCTACGACATATTCCTGCGGGGGCCCGACCAGTGGGCGGTCACGATCGGCGACGTCTGCGGCAAGGGCGCGGACGCCGCAGCGGTCACGTCGCTCGCCCGCCACACGCTGCGCGCGACCGCGATGCGCGGCGACGACGCTCCCGACCAGCTGCTCCGCATCCTGAACCGGGCGATGCTGGCCGAGGGCCCGATGGCCTACCAGTTCTGCACCGTCGCGCTCGCGAGCTTCGACGTGGGCGCGTCATCCACGCGCGCGACCGTGTCGAGCGGCGGGCATCCGCTGCCGATCGTGATGCGCTCCGACGGGACCGTGCAGGCCTTCGGCGAGCCCGGCACGCTGCTCGGAGTCGTGCCGGACCCGGAGCTCTCGACCAGCGAGCTGGAGCTCTACCACGGCGACACCATCGTCTTCTACACCGACGGCATCACCGAGGCCCGCACGCGCAAGGGCATGGTCGGCTTCGGCGGCCTGCTCGCGGCCGTGCGGGCGTGTGCCGGATGTGCTGCCGCCGAGGTGGCGGAGCGGATCGAGCAGACGCTGCTCGACACCGAGGCGACCGACCTGCGCGACGACGTGGCGCTGGTCGTGGCACAGATCTCGAGCCCCGGCAAGACCCGAGATATTCTGGAGACCGCCGTAGGCGGGCTCTCGCGACTTTAGGCGAGGGCGAAGCCCTCTCGAGCGTGAGGCTACCTACAGGCCCGTCGTGGCCATCGGCTCCTCGGGAGGGAGCTCCCGCGGCTCTTCGGCGCGCGGCATCGCACGCCCTTCGGTGAGGGACTCGTGGCGATGCTCCACGCCGCCGGCCATCTGCTCCAGGCGCGCGATCCGGTCCTCCGGCGGGGGATGCGTGGCGAACAGCTTCGAGGTCGTGCCCCGCGCGCCCAGCGGGGCGACGATCATCATGTGCGCGACGGCGGGGTTGCCCAGCGCGCGCGAGGGCTTCGTTTCGGCCGAGATCGCGCGCAGCGCCGACGCCAGTCCCTGGGGATAGCGGGTCAGCTCGGCCGCGGAGGCATCCGCGACGTACTCGCGGCGTCGGCTGATCGCGACCTGGATCAGGACCGCCGCGATCGGCGCGAGGATCAGCGACACCAGCACGACCACCAGCACGATGATGTTGGCCCCGCCGCCGCGATCGCGATCGCCGCCGCCGAACCACAGAGCGCGCGTGAAGATCCACGCGAGCATCGCGATGGACCCGGCAAGGACCGCGGCCCAGGTCATCAGGCGCACGTCGTAGTTGCGGATGTGGCTCAGCTCGTGCGCGAGCACGCCCTCGAGCTCCTCCTCGTCGAGGCGCTCGAGCAGACCCGTCGTGACCGCCACGATCGCCTGCTTGGGCGTGCGGCCCGCGGCAAACGCGTTCGGCGAGTCGTCGGGGACGACGTAGACGCGGGGCATCGGCAGCCCCGCCGTGATCGCGAGGTTCTCGACCATGCGCCACAGCTCGGGGGCCTCCTCCTTGCGCTCGACCCGGCGGCGCGCCCGTGACGAGCGCCACCAGGTCGTCGGCCATGTACAGGTTGATCACGAGCATGAAGATCGCGATCCCGACCGCGATCACGAGCGCCGCCGGCCCGAAATACAGCGACAGCACGTACCCGAGCGCCCCGTAGAGCACCAGGAAGCCGACCAGCAGCGCCAGCGACTTCCGCTTGTTTGACGCGATCTGCTGGTACATCCGGCCGCTAGGCCGGCGAGGCGCCGAAGCTCACTGCCGGCACGGCGCGCTCGGCCGGGTCCTCGAGCTCGAAGAACTCCCGCTCCTGCGCGTTCGCGAAGCGCGCGATCACGCTCGACGGGAACTGCTGGACCTTCGTGTTCAGGTCACGCACCGTCATGTTGTAGAAGCGGCGCGAGGCCTGGATCTTGTCCTCGGTGTCGGTGAGCTCGTTCTGCAGCTCGAGGAAGTTCTGGTTGGCCTTCAGGTCGGGGTAGGCCTCGGCCACCGCGAACAGCTGGCGCAACGCGCCGGTCAGCTGGTTCTCGGCCTGCGCCTGGGCCTCGGGCCCATGGGCCGCGGTCGCGGCGCTGCGCGCGGCGGTCACGTTCTCGAACACCTGGCGCTCGTGCGCTGCGTAGCCCTTGACCGTCTCCACGAGGTTGGGAATCAGGTCGTGCCGGCGCTTGAGCTGCACGTCGATGTCGGAGAAGGCCTCCTCGGACTGGTTGCGCAGCCGCACGATGCGGTTGAACGTCATGACCGCGTACAGGACCAGCAGCACGATCAGGACGATTAGGACGATTAGCCAGATCATGTCCTACCTCTCATTGGGGGGATGGGAAAAGGCTAGCCGGTTCGCGGCAGGTAACCCGCCGTGGTCACTCTTGCGGGCTGTGCGAGCAAAAACGACCACAGCGCCGTTGCGCGGCGGGCGGACTAGGCGTTCTTGACTTCGGTGACGAGCTTCGTGACGGAGTCCTTCGCGTCGCCGAACAGCATCACGGTGTTCTCGCCGTAGTAGAGCTCGTTCTCGATCCCGGCGAAACCGGGGTTCATGCTGCGCTTGAGCACGACCACCTGGTGCGCCTTGTCGACGTCGAGGATCGGCATGCCGTAGATCGGGCTGCTCTGGTCCGCGCGCGCCGCCGGGTTCGTGACGTCGTTGGCGCCGATCACGAGCGCCACGTCGGTCTGCGGGAACTCCGGGTTGATCTCGTCCATCTCCTTGAGCGCGTCGTAAGGCACATCGGCCTCCGCGAGCAGGACGTTCATGTGACCCGGCATGCGGCCGGCGACCGGGTGGATCGCGTAGTCGACCTCGACGCCGCGCTTCTCCAGCTCGTCTGCCAGCTCGCGCACCGAGTGCTGCGCCTGCGCGACCGCGAGCCCGTAGCCCGGGACCACGATCACCTTGTCCGCGTACGCGAGCATCGTGGCCACGTCCGCCGGCGTGGCGTCGCGCACCGGGCGGTCGTCGTGCGCAGCCGCGCCCGGCCCGCCCGCCGCGGCGGACCCGAAGGCGCTGAACAGCACGTTCGACAGGGAGCGGTTCATCGCCCGGCCCATCAGGATCGTCAGCAGCGTTCCCGAGGAGCCCACCAGCGAGCCCGCGACGATCAGCGCGTTGTTGTCGAGCACGAAGCCGGCGCCGGCGGCGGACAAACCCGTGAACGCGTTCAGCATCGAGATCACGACCGGCATGTCCGCGCCGCCCACGGGGATGATCAGCAGGACCCCGAACAGCAGCGCCGCGCACAGCATGAGCGCGAACAGGCCCTCGCTCTCCTGGCCGGTGGCGAGGTAGATCACGAGGAAGACGATGCCGAGCAGCAGGCCGCCGTTGACGAACTGGTTGCCGGGGAACACGATCGGGCGACCGGTCATCAGCTCCTGGAGCTTCGCGAAGGCGATCAGGGAGCCGGCGAAGCTGACCGCGCCGATCACGCACGAGAGCAGCGTGGGAATCAGCGTTTCGAGCGGGATCTCGCCGGCTTCGGGGATCAGCTCGTGGTACTCCGAAAGGGCGACCAGGGCGACCGCGCCGCCGCCGACGCCGTTGAACAGCGCCACCATCTGCGGCATCGCGGTCATCTTCACGGCGCGCGCCGAGACGACGCCGATCACGGCACCGATCGCGATCCCGACCACGATCAGCCCGTAGTTCTCGATGTCCGGGTTGAGCAGCGTCGCGACGACCGCGATCAGCATGCCGATCGAGGCGATGATGTTGCCCTGGCGGGCGGTGCGCGGGTGGCTCAGCCCGCGGATGCCGAGGATGAACAGCACCGACGCGACGAGGTACGCCGAGTTGATGAAGTCGTGGTCCCGGACGAAGCTGGCGAGGGTCAACTGCCGTCCTTCGGCTTCCGTTCGCCGCGGCCCTTGAACATCTCGAGCATCCGGTCGGTGACGAGGAATCCACCGACGATGTTGATCGTGCCGAACACGACCGCGACCGTGCCGGCGATCTTCACGAGCGTGTCCGCGCCCTCGGCCCCGACGACGATCAGGCCGCCGAGCAGCACGATGCCGTGGATCGCGTTGGTGCCCGACATCAGCGGCGTGTGCAGCATCGTCGGCACCTTCGAGATCACCTCGAAGCCGACGAACACGGCCAGCACGAAGATCGTGATCTCGGTGATCAGGTCGCCGCTCACGCCGGCGCTCCCATCGTTTCCCTTACGCGCTCGTTCACGATCTGACCGTCGTGCGTGACGCACGCGCCGGCGGTGATCTCGTCCTCGAAGTCCAGGTTCAGCTCACCCTCCGGGGCGAGGTGCTTGAGGAGGTTCACGACGTTGTTCCCGTACAGCAGGCTCGCGTGGTAGGGCATCTGGCTGGGAAGGTTGAGCGTGCCGTCAATCGTGACGCCCTCCTTGACGACGACCTGACCCGGCTCGGTGAGCTCGCAGTTCCCGCCGGTCTCGGCCGCCATGTCGACGATCACCGAGCCCGGCCGCATCGCGCGCACCATGTCGGCGCCGACCAGCTTGGGCGCGGGGCGCCCGGGGACGGCCGCGGTCGTCACGACGATGTCCGCTGCGGCGACGCGGTCGGCGAGCAGCTCCTGCTGGCGGCGCTGCACGTCGGCGGAGACCTCCTTCGCGTAGGCGCCCGACCCGGCCTCCTCCTGCTGGACCTCGATCTGCACGAACTTGGCGCCGAGGCTCTCGACCTCCTCCTTCACGGCGGGCCGCACGTCGTAGGCCTCGACCACGGCCCCGAGGCGCTTGGCCGTCGCGATCGCTTGCAGCCCCGCGACGCCGGCCCCGAGCACGAGCACCCTGGCGGGCTTCGCCGTCCCGGCCGCGGTGATCAGCATCGGCAGGAACTTGCCGAGCGCCCGCGCGCCGGCCAGCGTCGCGCGGTAGCCGGCGACGACCGCCTGCGACGAGAGCGCATCCATCGCCTGCGCGCGGGTCGTGCGCGGGATCGCCTCCATCGCGAAGCTCGTGACCCGGGCGTCGGCGAGGCGCCGCACCAGATCCGGGCTGTTGAGCGGCGAGAGGAAGCCGACCAGGACCTTGCCCGCCGCCAGCGGGGCGTCCGCACCGGGCGCCGCGACCTTGGCGATCGCGTCCGCTGCCCACGCCGCGCTCGCGTCGCCGAGTGTCGCACCGGCCGCTTCGTATTCGGCGTCGGTGAGGTTCGCCTCCGCCCCGGCGCCGCGTTCCACGACGACGTCGAAGCCCGCGTCCACGAGCTTCTTCACGGAGTCCGGCACCAACGCCACGCGGCGCTCGCCCGGATTCAACTCTTTCGGTACGCCTACCTTCACGTGCAGGGAAAAGCGCCGATGTGACGGGGAAGGCGCCTCACAGGGCGCTGGACTCTATCCGAACGCGCGCCGAACCCGCATCTCGCTCCAAAGACGCCCGAGCTTGGGAACTTCCGGCGCGCGCTCCGGGAGGGCCGCGGATACACTGGACGCCGATGGCTTCATTCGTGCACGCCGGTCACCGCCTCGCCTACGAGGTGCACGGAGAGGGCCGGCGCAACGTGGTGCTGTTGCCCGGGCTCCTGATGCCGAGCCGCATGCACGAGCCGCTCGCGCGCGACCTCGCACACCGCGGCAACCGCGTGATCACGATGGACCTGCTCGGACACGGCGAGTCCGAGCAGCCGCGCGACATGTGGCGGTACTCGATCCCGATCTTCGGCCGCGAGGTCGTCGCGCTGCTCGACCATCTCGAGCTCGACGAGGCCGTGGTCGGGGGCACCTCGCTGGGCGCCAACACCACCCTCGAGGTGGCGTCGCTCGCGCCCTCGCGCCTGCGCGGCATGGTGATCGAGATGCCGGTGCTCGACAACGCGCTGCTCGGCTGCGCGATCGCCTTCACGCCGCTGCTCGTCTCGCTGACCTTCGGCGAGCTCATCACGCGGCCGGCGGCCGCGGTGATGAGCCGGGTCCCGCGCGTCTTCGGCCACTACCCCGACATCTTCCTGGACGTGCTGAGCCGTGACCCGCGCCCGTCGGCGGCGATCCTCCAGGGCATCTTCTTCGGCCGCACCGCGCCCCCGCGTGAGGAGCGCAAGACCTTCGAGGCCCCCGCGATCGTGCTCGGTCACCCGCGTGACGCGATCCACCCCTTCTCCGACGCGAAGATGCTCGCCGAGGAGCTGCCGAACGGCCGCCTGCTCGAGGCCGACTCGCTCTACGAGATGAGGCTGCGGCCGCGGCGCCTGACCGGCGAGCTCGCCGCGTTCCTCGACGAATGCTGGAAGCCGCGCCCGCAGGCCGTGCAACGCCGCCGGCGCCGCGCGAGCTGATTCTGGAGACGGCGCTCAGCCGGCTCTCAGGACTTCAGGTGCGGGCGAAGCCCGCCTGATGTTCGGTCGCTTCCTCCCGCGCCGCGGTCCCGGCGAGCACCTCGCGCGCGGCGCGCTCGCCTGACTGCAGCGCGCCGTCGATGTAGCCGTTCCACTTCGTCGCGGTCTCGGTCCCGGCCCAGTGGATCGGGCCGATCGGCTCGCGCAGCGCCGGGCCGAACGCCGTGAGCACCCCGGGCGGCGTATAGCCCTCGTAGCACCCGCGGCTCCACTCCTCCTCGGCCCAGCTCTTCTCGATGAAGGCCTCCGGCCGCCCGGCGCGGGGGCCGAGCAGCTGCTCGAGGTTGCGCAGGACGGCGCTGCGCCGCTCCTCCGCGCTCACGCGCCCGAACGACCGCGCGTGGTCGCCCTCGAGGAAACCGACGAGGATCCCCGGCGAGCCCGAGGGCGGCGAGTTGTCCACGGTCAGCGACAGCGGGCCGCTCGCGCTGACCGTGCTGCCGCTGGCGCCCGCGGCGCGCCAGAAGGGCTCGTCGTAGATCGCGAAGCACTTGATCACCGCACCCATCGGGACCCGCTGGGTGAGCTGGTCGCGGTACCCGGGCAGGGGCGGGTCGTAGGAGATGCGCCCCGCCAGGGTGGTGGGCACCGACACGATCACCTTGCCGGCCTGCACCTCGACGCCGTCGGCCGTCAGCCGGACGCCGTCGGCCGACCAGGCGATGCGCCGCACGGGAGCGCCGAGCACCACCTTGTCGCCCAGCCCCTCCGCGACCCGACGGGCGAGGTTGCCCGTGCCCTCGACGAAGCGGTCCTGCTGCGCGCCGCCCTCGGTGTCGAGCAGCAGGTCGAAATTGCCCGCGGACGCGATGTAGAACAGCATGTGCAGCAGGGAGACGTCCGCGGGAACGGCCGCCCACACCGCCTTCACCGCGATCTCGAGCATGTCCCGGCCGGCCCGCGTCGCCATGTTGCGGCGCATCCAGGACCAGACGGTCTGGCTGTCCCACTGCTTGGCCTTCGGCGCGGTCCACGGCGCCTCCACCGGGACCTTGCGGGCCATCCGGTCGAGCCGCAGCATCGCCTGGCCGACATCGGCCATCGCATGCGGGCGCAGGCGCGGGATGGTCCCCGTGTAGCGGGTCAGGTCCCCGCCGATCTCGAGCACGTTCTCGCCGGCGGTCCAGGTCGGGAAGATCGCCGCGTCGTTGGCGCGCGCAAGCGCATAGAGGCGGTCCTGGGTGGGACCGACCCACTGGCCCCCGACGTCGATCCAGTTGCCGTCGCCGATGCTGACCGACTCGAGCCGGCCGCCGACCCGCTCGCGCGCCTCGACCACCACGAAGGAGCGCCCCGCCCGCTGCAGCTCGAGGGCGGCGGACAGGCCTGCCATGCCCGCGCCCACGATCGCCACGTCGGCCTCGATCGACCTCGATTCCCGGGCGGTGCCGTCCCTCAGGGCCACGGCGCAACCCTATCCGCCGCGGCGCAACGGCGGGCCGCGGAATCGGGAACGGCGCAGGAGTCCACGAGCGTTTGGATAATCTGACCTCGTGGCCAGCAGGAAGGACGAGAAAGAACAGCGCCGGGCAGAGCGCCTCGCGCGGGAGAGCCAGGAGGCCGAGGCCGCGCGCCGCAGGCGCGTCTACTCGATCGTCGTGGGCGGCATCCTCGCGGTCGCCGCGATCGCCGCCGTCGTGGTCGCCGTGGCGGCCGGGGGCGGCGACAGCGGCAGCGGACACGCCGGCGGCGTCCCCACGGGCAAGGCCAGCTACGACGGTGCGACCGACCCACCGCCCCAGCAGCAGACCGACCTCGTGCAGGCCGCGCGGGCCGCGGACTGCCGGCTGAGCAACCCGGTGATCGAGGGCCGCAGCCACATCCAGCCCGACGACAAGGTCACCTACAAGACGGACCCGCCCACGTCCGGCAACCACGATCCCCAGCCGGCCGCCGACGGCGTCTACTCGGACCCGGTCAGCACGAAGGACATCCGGCACCTCGTGCACACGCTCGAGCACGGCCGCATCGAGATCCAGTACGACCCCTCGCTGCGCAAGCGCGATGCGGACCGCCTGGGCGGGCTCTTCAACGAGGACCCGTACCACATGGCCCTGTTCCCCAACGGCCACATGAAGGACTACCAGGTCGCCGGCGCCGCCTGGGGCCACCTGATCGGGTGCAAGAAGCTCACCGACGCGACCTTCGACGCCCTGCGGGCGTTCCGCGACCGCTACCGCGACCAGGGCCCCGAGCAGGCTCCGTAGCAGCGCGGGCCGCGCCGCACCTGAGGTGCGCAACCCGGCCGGATACCTCGTGTTCGTAGGGGCTGAGGGATGAGGCGCCGCAGAACGACAACCTGGATCGCGCTCGCGACCGTCACCGTGGCCGTCGCCGCGATCGGGTGGGCGGCGGGTCCGGCCGTGTCCGGCGGGCGCTACATCGCCGACCCGGTCGAGTTCCAGGCCGCGGTGCCGGCGGTCACGCCCGGCGCGCACGCCGCCGGACGGCGCGTCACGCGGCGCGTGCGGCCCGGAAAGCGCTTCAACCTCGTCGGCATGCGGTGGCGCGGCGCAGAGGTCGGGACACTGAGGTTGCGCGTGCGGCGCGACGGCGACGCCTGGAGCCGCTGGGTGCTCGCGGGCACCGACCCCGACCACGCGCCCGACCGCGGCACCCGCGAGGGGCGACGCGCCCTGCGCGCCTCCGATCCGGTCTGGGCGGGCGAGGCCGACGAGGTCGAGATCGCCTTCTCCGGCGCGACGCGTGCGCGCGACGTGCGCCTGAGCTTCGTCAACACGACGGGCACCGCGACCCCCGCGGCCCGCCTGCGAGCGCGGCTGCGCGGGCTTGCGAGCGGCGTCGTCGGCGCGGTGCGTGGCTTCATGGGCGCTCGAACCGCGCAGGCCGACACCTCGCAGCCGGCGATCGTCGGCCGCGACCAGTGGGCCGGCAGCAAGTGCGCGCCCCGCGCGGAGCCGGCGTTCGGCGAGGTGAAGCTCGCGTTCGTCCACCACACGGTCAGCACGAACGAGTACGGGCCCGAGGACTCCGCGGCGATGGTGCTCGGCATCTGCCGCTACCACCGCGACACCAACGGCTGGAACGACATCGGCTACAACTTCCTCGTCGACCGCTACGGGACGATCTTCGAAGGCCGCGGCGGCGGCATCGGGGAAGCGGTGGTCGGGGCGCAGGCGCAGGGGTTCAACTCGAGCTCGACGGGAATCGCGAGCCTCGGCACCTTCAGCTCCGGCGGCCAGACGCCCGCCGGCCTCGGCGCGCTGGCGCGGGTCCTGGGCTGGAAGCTCGGGGTCCACGGCGTGCCCCCCACCGGGAAGGTCGAGGTGGTCTCGGGGGGCGGCTCGACGAACCGGTTCCCGGCCGGGTCGCGCGCGGTCTTCGAGCGCATCGCCGGACACCGTGACGGAAACGCGACCGCCTGTCCCGGCGACGGCCTCTACGCCCAGCTGCCGCAGCTGCGCGCGATGGTGAACCCGGGCCCGCCGCGCGCGTCGACCCGCACGACGGCCGAGCGCGCGCGGCGCAACATCACCTACGGCCGCAAGGCCGCGCTGCGCGTATCGCTCGGCGTCAGCCCGCCCGGCGGCGCCGTCTCACCGCTCGGCGGCCGGCGGGTCGACGTGCAGGTGCTCGGGCGGCTGGGCTGGCGCACGAACCATTCCGTGAAGACGGACGCCGCCGGGAGGGCCGAGTCGAGGATGCGCCTCTCGCTCAACCGCCGCCTGCGGGCGCGCTTCGAGGGCGAGCCCGGCCTGCTCCCATCCAGCTCGACGAGCCTTGCGGTGGGCGTGCGTCCGGTGATCGCCGCCGCGGCGACCGCCGCGGGCAAGCGGGTGCGCGTGACCGGGAAGGTGCGCCCGCGCAAGCCCGCGGCGATCCTCACGGTCAAGCGCCGCACGCCGCGCGGCTCCCTCGTGCGCGTCCTGCGGCGCAGCGTGAAGCTGCGCGGCGGGAAGCTCGCCACGAGCCTGCGCATCGTGCGCCCCGGCGCCTACAGGCTGCGCCTCTCGACACTCACCGACGCACGCAACCTCGCGGCGCGCTCGAAGGTCGTCGAGTTCCGGATCGGGTAGTCCCTCACTCGGGAGGCGGGCGCCAGCCGCCGGTATCCCCGCGATAGAGGCCCTTCCCGGTGAGCAGGAGCTGCGCCGTGCGGGCGAGGATGCGCAGATCCAGGCGCAGCGACCAGTGCTCGATGTACCAGAGGTCGAGCTCGATCCGCTCGTGCCAGGGAAGCGCGGCGCGGCCGCGCACCTGCGCCCACCCGGTGATGCCCGGCTCGACGGCCAGCCGGCCGCGCTGGCGCGGCGTGTACTGGGACACCTGCACCTGGACGGTCGGGCGCGGCCCGACGATGCTCATGTCGCCGCGCAGGACGTTCACGAGGTTGGGCAGCTCGTCGAGCGACCAGCGCCGCAGCAGCGCGCCGACGCGGGTGATGCGCGGGTCGCCTTCGTCCACGGCGAGGCCCGCGCCCATCCCCTCGGCGCCGGGGACCATCGTGCGCAGCTTCATCAGGTCGAACTGCACGCCGTCCTTGCCCACGCGGCGCTGGCGGTAGAACGCGGGACCGCGGCTCTCGAGGCGGATCGCGGCGCACGCGGCGGCGAGTACCGGCGCGGACGCCACCAGCAGGACCGCCGCGACGCCGACGTCGAGCACGCGCTTCACCGCGCGTGCCGCGCCTGGACGGGGATCGGACGGGATGCTCACCGGCGCTCGGCCTCGCGTTCCCAGGTCGCCGGCGTGCCGTGGCGCAGCGTGTCCCACAGCCCCGCTGCAAGTGACGCGGTCATCAACACGTAATACCTGCAAAGAGCCAGCAACCGCGGCCGCCCACGGAGGGGTCCCGCGAGCGCCGCTCCGGCCAGCACCGCGAGCTGGGCCGCGAGGGTCGCCGCGTACACCCATCCCTCGCCGAGCAGCGCCACGTTCGTGGCGAGCACGACGACGTGCAGGAACGGCGTCGCGTAGCGCACCACGCGGTGCGAGAGGATCTCCAGCGCGTACACCGGCCCATAGCCGCGCGGGTCGAGCATCCCGCCGCCCAGCACGACCGGCCAGGCGTGGCTCATCATGCGCCGCTTGCGCCGGAACTCGCCCTCGACGGACGCGACCGGGCGCTCCGCGGCGCGCGCGGCCGGCTCGTAGAGCGCGCGCCACCCGCGCTTCACCATGTTGAACGGGAACGCGAGGTCGTGGCTCGTGCGCGGGTCGAGCCGCATGTAGGCAGCGCGGCGCACGGCGTAGATCGCGCCGTTGCCGGCGGTCACCGAGCCGACTCGGCTCTCGAGCGCGGCGCACCCAGTTCTCGTAGCGCCAGTAGACGCCCTCCTGGTTGGAGCCGTCCGGCGCGAGGTAGGCGAGCTCTCCGCACACGTAGCCCACGCGCGGGTCCGCAAACGGGCCGACCAGGGCGCGCAGCGCATCGGCCTCCCAGAACGCGTTCGCGTCCGAGAAGGCGAGGATCTCCCCCGCCGCATGCTCGACGGCCGCGTCCTGCGTGGGAACCTTCCCGCGCCTCGGGAAATCCAGCACCCGCAGCGACCGGCCGGTGCGAGCCCCCTGCGCGATCTCGACCGTCCGGTCGCTCGATCCGTCCGATGCGACGACCAGCTCCAGCCGCTCGGGCGGGTAGTCGAGCTCGAGCATGTTCTGCACCTTCCGGGCGATCACGTCCGCCTCGTCGTGGGCCGCGACGATCACGGTGACGCTCGGCTCCCCCGGATCACCCGGCGCGGCCGCCCGTCGCGCCCCGAGCGTCACGAGGACGCGCAACAGGAGCGCGTAGCCCACGTGCGTGTAGAGGATCAGCGCGAGCGCGACCCAGAAGACGAGCGCGACAGCGGTCACGCGGAGGCTCCCACCAGGCGCCGGTAGAGGTCCTCCGTGAGCGCCGCCACGTTCGCCCACGAATGCTCGCCCTCCGCGAGCGCGAGACCCGCCCGCGACAGCGCGGCGCGCTCCCGTTCGTCGGCGAGCAGGCCGGTCAGCCCGGCGCGCAGCGACTCGACGCTGCCCGGCTCGACCAGCCGCGCGGCCCCGCGATCGGCGATCTCGGGAAACCCTCCGACCGCGCTCAGCAACAGCGGCGCCCCGAACGCGAGCGCGGTGTGGACGACGCCCGACTGCTCGATCTCGCGGTAGGGGAGCGCGACGAGGTCCGCGCGCCGGAAATACGCGGGGACCTCGGCGTCCGGCACGAACTCCGGGACGAAGCGCACGCGCTCCGCGATGCCGAGCTCATGCGCGCGTCGCGCGAGCGGCGCAACGGGCATGCGCGGCATTCCGACGACGAGCAGCACGGCATCGTCCGGCGTCCCCGCGAATGCCTCGACCAGCAGGTCGATCCCCTTGTAGGGGCGCAGCAGCCCGAAGAACAGGACCACGCGCCTGCCCTCGAGACCCGCGAGCGCCGGCGGGGCCGGCCCTTCCGGCGACCGCGCGATGTGGGTGAAGGCCCCGTGCGGGATCACGTGCACCCGCTCGCGCGGGACGAGCGCCTCTTCGACCACCCGGCGCGCGCCGGCCTGCGAATGGACCACGACCGCGTCCACGGCCCGCAGCAGCGCCGGCGTGCCGCCGCGCGCTCCCGCCCGCACCTCGCGGGGCAGAACGTCGTGGGCGGTCAGCACCACCGGCATCCGGAAGCGCCCCACCAGCAGCCGGTCGAGCCGGGGGATCGGCAGCCACTGGAAGTGCACGACGTCCGCGCGCCCGGCATGGGCGCTGCGCGCGAGGCGCGTCATGTCGATCGGATGCTGCAGCGCCTTCGCGGCGGCGCTCCCCGGCGCGAGCCCGTAGAAGCGCTCCTCGCGCCGGTAGCCGGCGGGCGCGGGCACCGGCCCGTAGCGAAAGCGGCTGGTGGCAAGCGTCACGTCGAGGCCCCGGTCCGCGAGCGCCTCGCACAGCGCGTGGTCGTAGGGCGGCGTGTAGGCGGGGGGGTCGGCGACCGTCACGCGCATCGGCGGGGATTATGTTGGGCCGAGATGACCTCCGCGCCCGAGATCTCGATCTGCATCGTCAGCACCGACGCCCGCGAGGACCTGCTGCGGTGCCTCGACTCCGTCTTCGCCGCACCCTCCAACGGGCGCGTTCGAGGTGCTCGTGATCGACAACGCCTCGGCGGACGGCAGCGCGGAGGCCGTCGCGGCGCGCTTCGGGGACGCCGTTGACCTGGTGCGCCTCGACCGGCGGCGCGGCAAGGCCGAGAACGACTCCGAGCTGATGGCCCGCGCCCGCGGGCGCCTCCTGCTGCTGCTCAACGAGGACTCCGAGCTCACGCCGGGCGCGGCCGACAGCTTGCGCGCGGCGCTCGACGCGGCGCCGCGCGCCGCGGCCGCGGGCGCGCGGATCGTGAGCCCGGCCGGCCTGCAGCAGCCGTCCGCGTGGCGGTTCCCGGGCGTCGCGTCCGCGCTCGCGGGAGCGCTCTTCCTGCACCGGCGGTTGACCGTGCAGAGCCGCGGGTCCGAGGTGCGGGAGGTGGCCTGGGTGCAGTCGGCGGGGATGATGGTGCGGGCTGCAGCGATCGCCGAGGTGGGCGCGATGGACCCAGAGTTCTTCGTGTACTCCGACGAGGTCGACTGGCAGCGGCGCGCCCACGACGCCGGGTGGTCGGTGCTCTACGTCCCCGCAGCCGTGATCGTGCACGGGGAGCAGCTCTCGCACGGCGCGGGCGGGCGGCGGCGGATCGTCGAGTTCTCGCGCAACCGCGATCGCTACATGAGAAAGCACCACGGCGCCGTGGCGGCCGGCGCGGTGCGCGGGCTGACCGCGCTGACCTACGGCCTGCGCGCGCTCGCGGCCCTGCTGCTGTCCGGTCACAGCCCGCGCCGCTACGTGTGGCACGCCTACCATTCGCTGCTCCCCGGTCGCGGCGAGGGGCTGCGCGAATCCGCGGAGGCGTTCAACCGAAAACGCGAACAGGGAGGCGACCGTTGACAGCACATACCGTCTACCGCACCTTCGAGACCACCGAGCGGCGCCAGTGGATCCGGATCACGGACGACGTGCAGCGCGCCGTCGACGAGTCCGGGATCGCGGAGGGGATGGTGCTCGTCTCGGCGATGCACATCACGGCGGGCGTGTGGGTCAACGACGACGAGCCCGGGATCCTCGAGGACACGCTCGAGTGGCTCGACAAGCTTGCGCCCCCTTCATGGAAGCCTCCCGCCAACGACGTCGCGCGCGCGCTCGGCCCCGACCCGGGCGACTATCGCCATCACCGCGGCGGCGAGGACAACGGCGACGCGCACCTGAAGAACCTGCTCGTCCACCACCAGGTGGTGCTGCCGGTGACCGACGGACGGCTCGACCTCGGCCCGTGGCAGCAGGTCTTCTACGCCGAGTTCGACGGAGGGAGGCGCAAGCGGCTCGTGATCAAGGTGCTCGGCGAGTAGCTCAGGCGACGACCGGGGCGAGCACGTCCGCGACCGCATCGCGGATCGCCGCGTCGTCCACGTGCGCCTCGCTCAGCACCGTGTGACGATCGGGGCGCATGGACGGGGCCGCCCGCACCGCCGCCGCGACCTCCTCGGCGGACAGCCCGAACCCGGCCGCCGCGTCGCGCAGGCCTGCGTCGTTCATGAAGGCGCGCAGCCCGCGCCAGTCGCCCCCCTGCAGCCGCGTCGCCACGAGCGCGCCGAAGGCCACCTGCTCGCCGTGCTGCGCGGTGCCCGGGTGCAGCGCGTCGAGCGCGTGGCTGATCAGGTGCTCGGAGCCCGAGCACGGCCGGGAGGAGCCCGCGATCTCCATCGCCAGCCCGCTCAGCACGAGCCCGCGCAGGAGGCGGTGGAGGAACTCGCTGGGCGGGGCGCCCTCGGCGAGGCCGGCGGGCACCGGGGCGTGGACCAGGTCGAAGGCGCTCTGCGACAGAAGAGCCGCGAAGTCATCGACCTCGCCGCCGCCGGCCGCCGCCGCCAGCCGCCAGTCGTGCAGCGCGCACGGGTTCGCGAGCAGGTCACCCAGTCCTGCGCGCGTGCGCGCGGCGGGCGCCGCGGCGACCACGTCGAGATCGACCGCGACCGCGATCGGCAGGCGTCCCGGCCCGCTGCGCAGGGCGCCGGAGGAGTCGCGGATGACGCTCACCGGAGACGCGATCCCGTCGGCCGTCAGCTGCGTCGGCACGACGATCAGGGGAAGCTCGGCCACGGCGCACGCGGACTTCGCGACGTCGATCGTCTTGCCGCCCCCGACCGCGACGACCGCGTCGGCGTCCCGCACCGCCGGCGCGGCGGCGAGGCGCGCGACCTCCGCCTCGGTGTTCGCCTCGACGCCCTCCGGCGGCTCGACGGCGCGCGGCAGCCCCTCCGCCAGGTCGCGCGCGAGCTGGGCCGTGAACGTCGTGCCGCTGACCACGGCGAGGCGCTCGAAGTCGAGGCCGGCGGCAAGCTCCTCGAGCGCCGCGGTCAGCTCCTGCCGGCCGTTGACCGCGCGCAGGTAGCGCGGCAGCTCCATGTAGCGCCGCCAGACCGCGACGCCGTGGCGGGATGCGGCCGCGCCTGCCTGCCCTTCGGGGCTCACGCCACGCGGTCGAGCACCTCGCCGCGCGCCTGCGCGAGGTCCTCGTGGTCGTCGATCTCGATCCAGGCGAGCCCGTCCACGGGCACGACGCCGACGGGGACCTCCGCGGCGAGCTCCTGGATCGCGTCCTCGTAGTAGACGTCGAGCGGCCCCTCGCGCACGAAGCGCTCCAGCACGCCGGCGAGCAGCGGCCCGTGCGCGGGCGCGATCCTCGCGAGCCCGATGTACTCCGGATGCGGTCCGACCGGGGCCGACTTGCTCAGCTCGGCGAGCCGGCCGTCGCGCACGACGGCCTTCATCGACTCGGCATCGACGCCGTGGTCGGCAGCGGTCAGCACCGCCGAGCCGGGCGCGGCGACGAGCGCCCTGGCGATCGCCGCCTCGAACAGGACGTCGCAGTTCACGATGTGGCAGCCGCCGGCGACGACATCGCGCGCGCACCACAGCGAGTACACGTTGCCGTGCTCCGCGTAGCGGGGGTTGAAGCGCTCCTCGTCGATCAGGTCACCGAGCGATCGCAGCGATTCGTGCGCATGCCCCGTGACCGCGATCACGTCGCCGGCCCCGGCAGCGCGCAGGGTCGAAAGCGCGCGCTCGGCCAGCGAGATGCCGCCGACCTCGAGCAGCGCCTTCGGCGCGGAGTCGGTGAGCGGGCGCAATCGCCGGCCCTCGCCGGCCGCGAGGTAGACAACGGGAAGGACCGTCATGGCTGGGAAAGTATCGGGCATGCCCGTCCCCCCGATTCGTGAGCTCGAGCAGATCTGCGGCGGCGAAGGCCGCGACCCCGACGCGCCGCGTGATTTTCGCAACGCCTACGCCGTGCTCGTGCGCAAGCTCTCGATCCGCATCACCTGGCTGCTCCTGCACACGCGCATGAGCGCCAACACGGTCACGATCGGCGGGATCCTGATCGGCGTCGCGGGCGCCGTGATGCTCGCCTCGAACCGGTTCTGGCTGCTCGCAGGCGGCCTCGCGCTGCTCCAGCTGTCGTTCGTGATCGACTACTCCGACGGGGAGGTCGCGCGCTACCGCGCGCGTGAGCAGGGCGCGCAGACCAACGCGGGCGGCGCGTACCTCGACTGGATCGGCCACTACTACGTGCCGGCGATCGCGATCGCCGCGATCGCATGGGGCGCGTATCGCGAGAGCGGTCACGAGTGGCTGCTGCGCGGCGGCCCTCGTGGCGATCCTCAGCGTCGTGCGCGTCGCGTACTCGGCCCGCGACCACGTGCTGCTGGGACTGTTCCGCGACCGGCCCGATCTGCGCGACTCCCCGGAGTTCCTGCGCGCCGTGCTCGCGCGGCAGGGCGGCGACCCCGAGCGGCTGGACCTCGAGGGCGACTACCGCGACCGGCGGGCAGGCGCGCAGGGCCGCGGGTTCATGTGGCGGCGCTGGACGGGCCTCGGCCAGGTGCTCGTGTTCCCCGGCTTCGTCAACCTGCTGACCGCCTTCGTGCTGGTCGACCTCGTGCTGAGCGGCATCGACGGCGAGTACCCGGGCGTCGAGCACGTCGCCGGGCGGGAGGTGCTGATCGCGCTACTGGGCATCGTGCACCTCGTCCACCAGCTCCGTGCGGGTGCGCAGGGCTTCCAGGTCCTGCGGCGCCTCTCCTGAGCGGTCGAGGGCGCGCCGGACGCGCGCGCGGATCGCGCGCAGCTGTTGCAGCTCGGCAGAGTGGAAGAACCCCGTCGCGTGGAGCAACGCCCAGTAGACGGGCACGAGCGCCCCGCGCGCCAGGAAGCCGACCACGCCCGCATCCGGGAGCAGCAGCTCACCCGCCGCGAACAGGCCGGCGGCGAACCCGACGATGCGGGCGATCCGCCCCCATTCGAGGCCGAGCGGGAAGACGCGCCGCGTGACCAGGTACATCAGCCCGACCATCACGAGGTAGGAGACGACGAGCGCGATCCCGGCGCCGACGATCCCGTAGGGCCCGATCAGCACGAGGTTCAGCACGACGTTGCAGACGAGCGCCGCGCCGGTGACCGGGAAGTTGAAGCCGGTGCGCCCCACGCGCCCGACCGCGACCGACAGCACGAGGTAGAGCGCGTACAGCGTCACCCCGGTCGCGACCAGCGGCACCGCCTGATAGGAGTCGAAGAACTGCGGCGCGGCGAGCGCGCGCGCGACCCAGCGCGCCTCCAGCGACAGCGCGAGCACGATCGTGAACGAGACGAGCAGGTAGTAGGTGACGACCAGCGAGTAGGTGCGGCGCGCGTCCCGGTCGGAGCGGATCGAATAGGCGAGCGGCGGCCAGGCGAGGTTGAACCCGCGCACGACGACGGTGACGACCTGGCTGAACTTGACGGCGAGCGCGTAGAGGCCCGCCTCCGCCAGCCCCGCCATGCGCGCGAGCGCGACGCGGTCGATCACGTTCAGCGCGTACAGCGACAGCTCCGCGGGCATCGTCGGCAGCCCAAAGCTCAGCATCGGCCGCACCGTCCGCGCCGAGGGCACGAGCGCGATCCGGCGGCGATGCACCCAGAAGAGGCCGACCAGGATCACGGCGGAGGCGCCGAAGTTGCCGAGCAGCAGGCCACGCGCGCCCTCGTCCTCGACCACGACCAGCCACACCGTGAGCGCGATCGTGAGCAGGACGTTCGCGAAGCTCGCCGTGAAGTACGCACGCGCCCGCTCGTCGAGCCTGAACATCGCCATCAGCAGCTCGTAGAGCGTGAACACCCAGAGCCCACCCGCGGCGATCAGCATCAGCTCGGTCTCGCGCCGGTCGAGCAGCGCCTCCGAGATCGGCCCGGCAAACGCGGCAACGAGCAGGGTTCCAACCGTGATCGCGACGAACAGGAACCCAACCGCCGACCGCACCACCGATTCGCGGTCCAAAGCGCGGCTCGTCCCTGGCGGCACCGGCGATTCCGGCTAAGGAATCGCCGTTTCTCATGTAGTAGAAGCGCAAGAGCGCTTCTACGATTCCGAACCGGAAGAAGATGCTGAGCGCGACGACCGACGAGAGCAGCACCTCGGCGGCCCCGTAGTCGCCGCGCGTCAGGTGCCGCGTGTAGATCGGCAGCAGGGCGACCGCGAACAGCTTCGCGATCACGCTCGACGCGGTGTACGCCGCGCCGGTGGAGGCCAGCCTTCTGAGGTAGTGGGCCACTACGTGGCCGCGGGGACGGGCTCTTGCCGCGCGGCGGGCGCGCGGCGTCGCGCCACGTTCAACCGGGCGAGCGGCGCGAGCGACGCACCAGCGGCGAGGATCACCCAGGTGAAGGGGTCCTCGAGGAACGCGGCATAGACCATCGTGTGCACGATCAGCGCGACGAACATCGCGGCGAGCGCCGCGCGCGCGACCCGCATGCCCACGATCGCCTCGCCGCCGTTGCGTCCGCCCTGACGCACCCGCGCGAACGCTCCGTCGCCGAACAGGGTCAGCAGCGCGGCGCCGACGACCGCCAGGTATGCGGCGAGGCCGACCAGGCCCTGCTCCGCGGCCACCGTGACCGGCATCGTGTGCGAAGCCGAGACGGCCTGCTGCTGGTTCCCCTTGCGTTCCTGGCGGTAGGCGCGCCCGAACGCGCCCGAGCCGTAGCCCTGCACGGGCCGGTTGGCGAACAGCTCGAGGCCCCCGCCGATCAGGTCCGAGCGGCCGCTCGTCACCTTGTTCAGCCCGGACGAGCTTCCCAGGTCGATCTTGAGCGTGTCCTGGAACGCGACCGCGATCACGCCGGCGAGCAGCACGCCGACGCAGGCCGCGACGATCGTGCGGCGCACGTCCCAGCGCAGGGCCGCCAGCACGGCAAGCCCGGCGAGCAGCGCCGCGAAGCTCGACTGCGAGAACGTCAGCACCAGCCCGCCCCACAGCACCGCGAGCACCGCGCCCGCCGCGAGCGCGGGCCCCGAGCGCCGGCTCCACAGCAGGAACGCCGCGACCCCCGCCATCACGAGCGCGAGGAAGCGCCCGTACACGTTCGGGTCCCAGAACACCGAGTTGACGCGGAAGTAGGACTCGAACTGGTTCGCGGTGATGACCTTCGGGTTCCAGAACAGCTCGCGGCGGTCGTACTCCCAGAAGCCGATCGCACAGAAGACGACCGCGAGCACCACGAGCACGCCGAGGCATCCGAGCACGACCTCGCGGGTCCACTCGCACCTCGCGCAGCAGGGCGAACAGGAGCGCGAACGGGACGAGGAAGAACACGACCTGCTCGAGCGCCGTGTCGAAGTCCTTCGAGTAAAGCGCCTGCAACGCGTACAGCACGACGAACGCGGCAAGCGCCAGCGAAAGCAGGCGGGCCGGGTCCTCGGCGCCGTCACCGCCGCGCGCGCGCCACACGCGCCAGGCGAGGGCGCCGCATCCTCCCGCGATCACGATGTAGAGCGGGACGAGCAGGTTGGTCGTGGTCCCGGCCGCCTCGATCGGGATCCGGAAGGGCAGCACCGCGACCACCGCGATCGGGAACGCGGAAGGGTGGCGGACAAACGTCGCGCCCAGCAGGCACGCGACCAGGAACGCGACGACCCCCAGCCCGGCGAGCCTCAGCGGCTGGTCGGTGAGCGACCGGAACTGGTCGGTGTCGGCGATGTGCCCGACCAGCAACACCGCGGTCAGCACGAGCGCGAGGGACATCCACAGGCCGCGGCGCAGGGCCGCACGGTCGATCAGCACGCCCGCCGCCGCGAGGGCCGCCAGCACGATTCCCAGCTTGGGTGCGGCGCTGCCTACCGCGAGAGCAGGACCCATAGCCTGCGCATTATCCGGGCGGCGTCGGGGGAGGTGCCCAGCGCGCGGCCGAACCCGTCGATGCCGATGCGCGCGACGACTCCCTCGCCGCGGCGGTAGACGACCACCGACGGACGGTCGCCGCCGGTCCCGGCGGAGGCCAGGAGCGCCGCGCCGCGCGGAAGCCGCAGCGACTCCTCGAGCGGCCCGAACGGCCCGAACGCGGCGGGGATGCCGGCGAAGAACCGGATGCGGTCGGTGAGCACCGCGACGGGCACCGGCTCGGGCTCCAGGCGCACGCGCTCGCCGAACCGCGCCGTGAGCGCGCGCCGCGGGGCGGTCAGCTCGCGCGATCCGAGCGCGCGCACGCTCCACTCGAACCCGTGGCGGCCGATCCATGCGACGCGCCCGCCGCCCCTCAGGTAGGTGCGCAACAGCGCCTCGACGGCGTAGCTCGCGAAGCGGGGTGCACCGGCGAACAGGACTCCCGTGTACCGGTCGAGCGCGGAGGCCCCCGCCTCGCTCGAGAGCGCGAGGTCCGTCGTCAGGTCGTAGCGCAGACGCTCGCGATCGAGGTATCGCAGCACGCCCGACTGGTCGGGGACGAATCCCGGCGGCATGCCGTCGTGCGCGAACGGCCGGCGCGCGCTCACCCGGCGATCCTCGGGCAGCACGTCCGGATATCCGTCGCCGTTGACCTCGAGCGGGTTGCGCGCCTGCCAGGTGGTCGCCGGAAGGACCACGAGCACGCGCCGGCGGCGCTCCCCGCGGACGACGAACGGCGTCGTGTAGCGGTGCGAGCCGACCCGCACCGACAGCAGCGCGACTCCCGAGCGGCCCGACGGCACGCGCGCCACGATCGAGGCGCCGCGCGCGGAGCCGCGATCGACGACCCGGCTCGAGCCCAGCCTGCGCACGTGCCAGCGATAGCGCCTGCCGTCGGCCGAGACGTCGAATCGCGCGGTGCGGCCCGCGGCGGCGGCGCCGCGCACGCGTGCCGACACGTACGTCACGGCCAGCCCCGGGTGACCACGCACGCGCCTGCGGGGCGGCGGCACGTCCGTCGGTCCGACGTTTCCGGCGGCGTCCTGGGCACGCACCACGAGCAGGTAGGCGCCGGTCGGGGCCGGGCTGCCCCTCACGATGCCGTCCCAGCGCACGGTCGCGTCACCCCGCGGGATCCGCTGCACGGCGACCAGGCGCGGCGGGCGGCGATCCGTGCGGTACACGAGCAGGCGGGCGCGGCGGGTGGGGCCGGCGAAGCGCACCTTCGCGCTGTTCGCCGCGCCCGCCCCGTCCGGGGAGATCGAGTCCGGCGAAACCGACCGGACCACGGGGCGCGGAGGAACCGTGTCGAGGAAGAGCTTGCGCGGCGACGTGACCGTGCGGCCCTGACGCCGCAACCCGACACTCAGGTGGTACTCGCCGTCGGAGGCCCGGCGGCCGGCGTCGTTGCGCCCGTCCCAGCGGAACCGGTAGCGCCGGCGCTTGCTGAGGGACACGTCCTCGGCGAGCGTGCGCACCTCGTCGCCGCCGCGCTTCACGATCGACACCGTGACATCGTCGGAGCGGCGCAGGCGCAGCGCGAACAGCGCCGCGTCGAAGCGGCCGTCGCCGTTCGGGGAGAAGCTGCGGCGGAAGGTGAGCTGCTCGATCACGGGCGTCGAGCGCTTCAGGCGCGTGGTCACGAAGAACGCCGCAAACGTCGCCACGACGAGGCCCGCGAAGATCAGCACGGGCACGGCCGCGGGGCGAGTCATGCGGGTCACCTGATGATCATCCTGGACCAAACCGGCCGTTCTGCTCGCAGAACGGCCGCCCTGTTCGATCGACCGCCTTTATTGGCGATCGCTGCCGACCAGCACCACCGCGTCGAAGGACCCCGCGATCTCCTCGTTGACCGAGTCGACGGGGCCCGTCTTGTCGATGCCGAGCCGGTTCGCCACCGCGCGTGCCGACCGGCTCTGGCCGCTGCGATAAAGCACCTCCGAGTCGGTCTGGTCGATGCGCGCGGCGTTGCCGATCGTGCCCAGCGTGAAGCCGCCGCTGCGCAGCTCCTCGCCCACCTGCGCGGCGAGGCCCTGTACCGCGGTGCCGTTCAGGACGGCGACGGTCACCTGGGACGGGTCGACGTTCACCTGGCGGCGCTTGCGATCGCCGCCGTCGTCGCCGGAGGCGCCGCGCGGGCTCTCCGCGCTGCCGGAGGTCGTGGAGGTGCCGTCGTCGCCGGTGACCTGCAGCACGGCGTAGGCGGCGCCGCCCGCGATCAGCAGCCCCGCGACCGCCATCGCGATGTAGCGCCCATAGGGAATGTGCACGTTGCGTATGCGCTCGCGCAGTGGTTTTCGCCTGCGTGGCTCGGCCGCCTGGGTGAAGGGGGTCGCGGGCAGCGAGTGCTGCGCGGCGGGCGTCGCCGGCGCGACCTCCGTGGCGCGCTCGCCCTGCTCGAGCCCGAGCGCGCGCTCGGGCGCGCGGCCAGCCCAGTCGCGCAGGCGGCGCACGTCGCGCGCCTGCGAGAAGTAGAGCAGCGCGAGGATCGCCAGCCCCAGGAAGGCGGCGAACCCGACATACGAGCCTACGCGCTCGACCAGGTCCACTAGTCGGCCACTACGGAGCGGGCTCCCGCTCTCACGTCCGTGGCTCCATCGGTGTCGCCGGCGACCGTCTCTCCGTACGCCTCCCGGGCAAGCTGCGCGAGCGTCTGCGTGAGATAGGCCTCCTCGCGGCGCTCGACGAGCTGCTCGATCCGCTCGAACACCGAGTCGACCCAGTCGGGGTCGACCCGCGTGCGCTCGGCGCGGAGGATGCGGTCCGCCTCGGTGGGGACGGCGCGCTCGGCCGGGTGGAAGAGCTCCTCGCGCAGCTTCTCCCCGGGGCGCGGCCCGACGATGTCGATCGGCACATCCTCGGGATCCTGACCGGAGAGCCGGATCATGTTGCGCGCGAGGTCGATGATCTTGACCTGCTCGCCCATCTCGAGCACGAACGTCTCGCCTCCGCGCGCCATGCGCCCGGCCCGGATGATCAGCTGGACGGACTCGGGGATCGTCATGAAGTAGCGCTGCATCTCCGGATGGGTGACGGTGACCGGACCGCCCTGCTCGATCTGGCGCCGGAACAGCGGCACCACGCTGCCGCTCGACCCGAGCACGTTGCCGAACCGCACGCAGCAGAAGACGGTGTGCTCGTGCCGCCGCCCGAGCGCCTCGACGATCCACTCGGCCATCGCCTTCGAGGCCCCCAGCGCCGTTGCCGGGTTCACGGCCTTGTCCGTCGACACGAGCACGAACCGCTCGGCGCCCGCCACGGCCGCGGCCATCGCGGTCACCCGTGTGCCGATCGCGTTGTTGCGCACGGCCTCGAGCGGGTTCTCCTCGGTCAGCGACACGTGCTTGTAGGCGGCCGCATGGAACACCACGTCGGGACGGAACCGCTGCATCACGTCGGTCATGCGCGCCTCCTCCTTGCAGTCGCCGAGGATCGACTCGCAGGCCGTGAAGTGGCGATCGCGGATCAGCTCGCGCTCGATCTCGAACAGGTTGTCCTCGGCGTGGTCGAGCAGCACGAGCAGCTTCGGCCGCACCCGCGCGATCTGGCGGCACAACTCGGAGCCGATCGAGCCGCCGGCGCCCGTGACGAGCACGATGCGGTCGCGCAGGTACGCGCCCGACTCCTCGATGTCGACCGTGACCGGCTCGCGGCCGAGCACGTCCTCGACGCGCACCTCCCGGACCTGGCGCATCAGGTTGACCGAGCCCGAGATCAGCTCGAACACGCCCGGAAGGGTCTTCACGGGGATGTCACGCTCGCGGCAGGCCCGCACCACGCGCTCGCGCAGCATGCCCGGCGCGGACGGGATCGCGATGATCACCTCGTCGGGCTCGGCGTCGTCGAGCAGGCGGTCCAGCTCCGCGGTGGTGCCGAGCACCTTCAGCTCGTGCACGCGCATACCGCGCTTGCGCGGGTCGTCGTCGACGAACCCGATCGGTGTCTGGCGAAGCGACGGAGTGCGCAACATCTCGCGCGCGACGAGCTGGCCGCCCTCGCCGGCGCCGACGATCAGGATCTCCCGGCCCTTCGGGATCATCGCGCCACGCGGCGGGCGCTCGAGCGCGCTGCGGATCGCCAGCCGCACGCCGCCGATCAGGGCGAGCGTCATGAGGCCGTCCATCACCGCGATCGACCGCGGCAGGTCGCTGTCCGTCGGTGACCACACGTAGAGCGCGCCGACCATCACGAGGCTCGCGACCACCACCGCCTTGAGGATCTGCTCGAAGTCGCGCAGCCCGACATAGCGCCACCACTTCTCGTAGAGGCCGAAGGCCGCGAAGATCAGGACCTTCCCGACGACCACGAAGGCGATCGTCTGCCAGAGCAGGTCGCTGTAGCGCGCCGGGATCCCCTGGTCGAACCGCAGCGCGAACGCGAGCCAGTAGGCGAGCGCCACCAGGCCCGCGTCGACCAGCAGCTGAACGAGGCGATGCCGGTAGACAGGGTCGTGCACGACCTTCCGCATCTGCCGCAGTTTACGGACTCAAGAAGCCGACACGGCGTGCTCCCATCGCGCATGAAAGCCGTGTTTGCAGCGTATTCGGCTAGGCGCTGACGGTGCGCAGCGCCGCGGTGACCGCGGCGGCGGCGTGCCCGAGGGTCGGGCCCATGGGCAAAGCGAGGTTCGTGCGCGCCGCCCGCTCGGTCCCCGGAAGCTCGTCCGCGGGTCGCCAGGCCGTCATCGAGGGCTGGCGGTGGACCGGCACCCGGTAGTAGGACCGGGCGGCGATGCCCTCCTCCCCGAGCAGCGCGGCGAGCGCGTCCGGGTCCTCGGCGCGGGTCACGAACATGTGGTACGCCGGCTGCTCGCCGGCGCGTGCCGCCGGCGGCTGCGCGAATGCGCCGATCCCCGCCTCCACGTACGCCGACGCGAGCGCGCGGCGGCGATCGTTCCAGTCGTCGAGGCGTGCCAGGACAGCGCGCAGGATCGCCGCCTGGATCGCGTCGAGCCGCGAGTTCCAGCCCACGGCCTCGAACGTCGCCTTGTCGCGCGAGCCGTGGAAGCGCAGCATCCGCGCCCGCTCGGCGAGCGCGTCGTCATCGGTCGCGATCGCGCCGCCGTCGCCGAGGCAGAAGAGGTTCTTGGACGGGAAGAAGCTGAAGGTCGCGACGTCTCCGAGGCTGCCCGCGCGACGGCCGCCGAGCCTGGCGCCGGTCGCCTGCGCCGTGTCCTCGACGATCGCGATGTCGCGCCCCGCGAGCAGCTCCCGGAGCCCGTCCACCGGGGCCACGCGGCCGAACAGGTGGACGGCGATCACGGCGCGCGTCGCCGGTGTGAGCGCCGCCTCGACGGTCTCGGGCGTGATGCAGAAGGTCTCGGGATCGATGTCGCAGAACACGGGCCGCGCGCCGGTGTGCGGGATCGCCTCCGCGCTCGCGTAGAAGGTGAACGAGGGGACCACCACGTCGTCGCCCGGACCGACGCCGAGGGCGGTCAGCGACAGCGTCAGCGCGTCCGTCCCGTTCGCGACGCCGACGACGTGGCCCACGCCCAGGAACGCCGCCAACTCGCGCTCGAACGCCTCGACCTCCGGGCCCAGGATGAAGCGACCCGACTCCAGCACGCGGGCGAGGGCGGCGTCCACCTCGCCGCGAATCTCGCCCAGCAGGGCCTCCGTGTCGAACAGGGGAATCGCCACTGCCCTTCACGCTACCCTGTCGGCGGAACAGAACGGCCGGCCTGCGCGCAGGCCGGCCGGTTTGCCGCAGGATGGTCGCGCCTCTCTACACAGCCTCGCTGACCGAGCCGATCGTCGACTTCGCGACGAACGTCGTCGGCGACCTCGGGCTCGCCGGCATCTTCGTCCTGATGCTGCTGGACAGCGCATGCATCCCCACTTCGAGCGAGGCGATCATGCTGTTCGCGGGCTTCGAGGTATCGGACGGCCGCTTCACGATGCTGGAGATCGTGGTCGCGGGCGTGCTCGGCAACCTGGTCGGCTCGTGGATCGCCTACGGGATCGGCTACTACGGTCGCGTCGAGCTGCTCGAGAAGCACGGCAAGTGGCTGCACATCACGCCCAAGCACCTGGCCTGGGCCGACCGCTGGTTCGAGCGCTACGGCGGGCCGACCGTCTTCTTCTCCCGGATGCTGCCCGTGATCCGTACCTTCATCTCCCTGCCCGCGGGTGTCGCCCGGATGCCTTTCTGGAAGTTCACCTTCCTGAGCATCGCGGGGATCATCCCCTGGGTGCTCGCCTTCGCGCTCGTCGGCAACGAGGTCGGGGACCGCTGGGACGAGTGGCAGGAGAGCCTCCACTACGGCGACTACGTCATCCTCGCCGGGATCCTCGGCGGCATCGTCTACCTGATCTGGCGCCGTCGGCGAAACAAGATGGGCGCTCAGACGGACACCCCCGTACCGGACGCTCCCCGCTAGGTGGCGGAACTCCCGTTCGCAGAAGCGGTGGCACTTGGCGTGATCCAGGGGCCGACCGAACTGCTGCCCGTCTCGAGCTCCGGGCACCTCGTGCTCGTTCCCGATCTGCTCGGCTGGCGCTACCGGGAGCTCGACCCGGAGCTGCGCAAGTCCTTCGAGGTCGCATTGCACGCGGGCGGAGCGCTCGCCCTGCTGATCGGCCTGCGCCGTGAGGTCGCCGACTACGCGCGGTCCCTGGGACCGGCGAACCTCGCCACGCTGACGCTGTCGTTCGCGCCGGCGGCGCTGGCCGCGTACCTGTTCGAGCGGCCGATCGAGCAGCGGCTCGGCGAGGCCGGCCCGGTCGCGGTGGCGCTGATCGCCGGCTCGGTCGCGATGGCGGCCGCGGACGGGCGGCCCGAGGAGCGCTCCCGAGAGGAGGCCGGGCCGCTCGACGCGCTCGTGATCGGCGTGGCACAGGCGTTCGCCCTGGCCCCGGGGATCTCGCGCAACGGAGCGACCCTCACGGCGGCGCGCCTGCTGCGGTTCCGTCGTGCCGACGCGAACGTGATCTCCCGTCAGATCGCGCTGCCCGTGATCCTCGGCGCAGCCGGCCTGAAGGGTGTGCGGCTGGCGCGGCGTGGGCTGCCGCCCGAGACGGCGCGCGGGATGATCGCGGGCGCCGTCGCGGCATTCGCCTCCACCCTGTTGTCGCTGCGGCTCATCACGATGCTCGAGCGCGGCCGCTCGCTGCGTCCCTACGCCGCGTATCGCGCGATGCTCGGCGCCGGGGCGCTCGCGGCGCTCGCGCGGAGACGGGCATGAGCGACGCCTACGCGCGGTCGGGCGTCGACACCGACGAGGCGCACGAGGGCGTCGGCGCGCTGGTCGCCGCGCTCGCGCGCATCGACACGGGCCTGCCGAGCCGCTCGCTCGTGGCGCCCGGCCACTACGCGAGCGTGCTCGCGCTCGACGAGCTGACCGGGATCGCGATCTGCACCGACGGCGTCGGCACGAAGCTGATCGTCGCCGAGCAGGCCGGGCGCTTCGACACCGTCGGGATCGACTGCGTCGCGATGAACGTCAACGACCTCGTATGCGTCGGAGCCGAGCCGATCGCGATGGTCGACTACGTCGCCGTCGAGCTCGCCGACCGGGACATGCTGGCCGCGCTCGGCGAAGGCCTGCGTGACGGCGCGTCCCAGGCTCGCGTCGAGATCCCCGGGGGCGAGCTGGCCCAGGTTCCGGAGATGCTGAAGGGACATCCCTCGCCGCGCGGCATCGACCTGGTCGGAACCGCGATCGGGGTCGTGCAGCGCGACCGGATCCTGACCGGCGAGCGGATCGCGCCCGGCGACGCGGTGATCGGCGTCCCGTCGAGCGGGCTGCACTCGAACGGCTATTCGCTCGCGCGGCGCGCGCTGCTCGAGCAGGGGGGCCTGGCGCTCGACGACACGCCCACCGAGCTCGGCCGCGCGCTCGCCGACGAGTTGCTCGAGCCGACCGTGATCTACGTGCGCGCGGCACTCGACCTGCTGCGCTCCGATCTGCAGGTGCGCGGCCTCGCGCACATCACCGGCGACGGGCTGCTGAACCTCCTGCGGCTCAATCCCGGCGTCGGGTTCCACATCGACGCGCCGCTCGACCCCCATCCGGTCTTCGGCCTGATCCAGCGCTGCGGGGACGTCCCGGACGCGGAGATGTGGGAGGTCTTCAACATGGGAACCGGACTGTGCTGCGTGGTGGACCGCGCCGACGCGCCGGCCGCGACGGAGATCGTGGGCTCGCATCATCCCGGCGCACGCGTGATCGGCGAGGTCACCGACAGCGTCGGCACCGTGCGCATCCCGCCCGCCGGGCTGGTCGGCGACTCGCGCGGGTTCCGCTCGGCGTAGCCGCTAGGCGGCCTCCCAGAGGTGCCCCGTGCCGACCGCGACCGGCCGTACCTTCCACGCCTCGGCGAGGCCCCACAGCTCGGCGCCGGCGCGCGGCCCCGGCAGATCGCACAGCAGCTCCACCTCCCGCGTGGTGAGGCGCCCGAACCGCGCGAGCGCGCGCTCGACGTCGAGGCGCCGCGCGGGCGCCCGCGCGGGCTCGGCTCCGCAGTCGAGTGCCGCCGCGCGCAGAACGTCGTAGGGATGAAGCCCGGCGACCACGCGGCGGCCGGCGCCCTCGCCGAACACGGCCGTCGGCAGCGGCGTCCCGCCGCGCCCCTGAGAGGAGCGTCCGTCGGGGTCGGCCGCCTCGGCGGCGAGCGCCTCCGTCGCCTCGAGGTCGGCGCCGAACGCCTCCGTGATCGCATGCGATCGCAGGTCGATGCGAAACCGCGCGACGTCGAGGCGCGCCCTGCCCGCCTCGTCGACCAGCGCCTCCGCCCCGTCGAGCTTTCGCCGCTCGCACATGATGGCCTCGCGCAGCCGCCTCAGGTAGGCGTAGCCGCCGTCGGGCGCCTGCTCGGCGGCGGCCTTCACCGCCATGCAGGCCGGATAGGTCGTGCGCAGCGGCCCGTCCGCCCACAGCAGCGGGTCCAGGGGCGCGCCGGTCTCGGCGCTGACACGCAGCCATTCCTCGATCTGGCGCGCCCGGATCTCGGCCGGGAGCGGGGCCGCCGGCGACTCCCCCGGCGCCAGGTCCCGCGCCAGGCCGCCCATCACGAATCGCCACTTCAGCCCTTCGCCGAACTCGGTCATCAGCTTGCGAACCACCGGTTCGGCCGCCCACGACCAGGGACATGCGGGGTCGGTGTGGTAACTAACGATCACGATCGGGCGCAAAATACCGAGGTGGCCGCTCTACGCCCGCGGCCAGGGAAGATGGATCTGCCCAACCTTCAACTTCCATGTCACCCGCCGGCATGACCGTCATCGGTACCCGGCTCAACGGTCGCTACCGCATCGAGGACCGGATCGGCTCGGGCGGGATGTCGACCGTCTACCGGGCGTTCGACGAGACCCTCGAGCGCGAGGTGGCGATCAAGATCCTCCACGGGCACATCTCCGAGGACGAGGCCTCGCTCGAGCGCTTCCGGCGGGAGGCGCGCACCGTCGCACAGCTTTCGCACCCCCACGTCGTGATGGTCATCGACGCGGGCGAGGACGAGGGTCATCCCTACATCGTGTTCGAGCACGTGCGGGGCGAGACCCTCAAGGACAGGATCAAGCGGGAGGGCCGGCTTCCCGTCGCCGAGGCCGTCGCCTATGCCATCGAGATCGGCCGGGCGCTGCAGGCCGCGCACGAGCGTGGCCTGGTCCATCGCGACGTGAAGCCCCAGAACGTGCTGATCGACGAGGAGGGGCGCGCCAAGGTGACCGACTTCGGGATCGCGCTCGGTCTCGAGCGCGGCCAGCTCACGGGCGCCGGCAAGGTGATCGGGACGACGGACTACGTGTCCCCGGAGCAGGCGATGGGCCAGGACGTGACGGGCCAGTCCGACGTCTACTCGCTCGGCATCGTGCTCTACGAGATGCTCACCGGATCGGTCCCGTTCGCGGGCGACAGCCACGTGAGCGTCGCGATGAAGCACGTGCACGAGGGGCTCCCGGACGTGCAACGCCGCCGCCCCGAGGTGTCGGCGGCGCTCGCCGCGCTGATCGAGCGCGCGACGGCGAAGGACTGCCGCACCAGGTACGCGTCGATGGCCGACTTCGTGCACGAGCTCGAGGAGGTGCTGACCTACGAGAGCGCGCGCTCCGGGGGCGCGACGGGCGAGGCGACCGCGATCCTCAGCCAGCTTCCCGGGGCCGCGGCGGGGCGCAGGACCACGCGGCGGCGCGTCGGGCTCGCGCTCCTCTACGTCTTGATCGCCGCCGTGGTCGCGACGCTTGCCGCCCTGCTGATCAACGGCGAGGACGCGCAGAAGGAGCCGCCCGACCAGGGCGACCTGACCGCCGTCTCGCTGAACGAGAGCGATGTGCACGACTACGACCCCTCCCCGGGCGACGGGTCCGAGCGCAGCGAGGCCGTCCCCTTCGCGCTCGACGGCGACCCGACCACGGCGTGGGAGACCGAGCGCTACGACACCGCCGACTTCGGCAACATCAAGAAGGGCGTCGGGCTGTACCTCGACGCGGGCCGGCCGATCGTGGCGCGCGGCATCCGCATCGTGACCCCCAAGGAGGGGTGGGACGTGAAGCTCTACGTGGCACGGGACCGTGTGCCGGACGACCTCGCCGGGTGGACGCTGGTGGGCGGGGGGACGATGGACTCGGCGCGCAAGACGTTCGGGCTCGACACCGCGGGCCGTCCCGCGCGCTACTACCTGATCTGGATCACGAGCCTCACCGAGGGCGCGACCGGTGGGTCGAGCGCAGCCGTCTCGGAGCTGAAGCTGCTGGGCTAGTAGCTGTGAGCGCGCTCGCGCTGGTAGCGCTCGACCGCGTATCCCAGGAGCCGGTCGAGCAGCTCCTCGTACGCGACGCCCGAGGCCTCGAACAGGCGCGCGAAGACGCTCGTCGACGTGAAGCCGGGGATCGTGTTCAGCTCGTTCAGGAGCACCTGGCCCTCGCCCGTCACGAAGAAGTCCACCCGCGCGAGGCCGGCGCAGCGCGAGCTCAGGAACGACTCCCGCGCGATCCGCCTCACGCGGTCGCGCTGCGCGGGCGAGATCGGCGCCGGGACCACGAGGTCCATGCCGCCCTCCGTGTACTTGGACTCGTAGTCGTACCAGTCGCCGTGCGCGATCACCTGTCCCGGCTCGGACACGACCGGGTCGTCGTTGCCGATCACCGAGCACTCGACCTCGATGCCGCTCGCCGCCGCTTCGACGAGCGCGACCGGATCGTGGGAGAGCGCTGCAACGACCGCGGGCGCGAGCTCCTCGCTCGAGCTCACCTTCGAGATGCCCACGCTCGACCCCATGCGTGCCGGCTTGGCGAACACGGGCAACCCGAGGCCGGCGATCGCCTCCTCGACCTGCTCGCGTCGTTGCTCCCAGTCACGCTCGGTCACGACCTCGTAGCGGACCTGGGGCATGCCCGCGTGCGCCATCAGGTCCTTGAAGGCGGCCTTGTCCATGCAGACCGCCGAGCCCAGCACGCCGGCCCCGACGTAGGGCACGTCCGCGCACTCGAGCAGGCCCTGGACCGTCCCGTCCTCGCCGAACGGGCCGTGCAGCGCAGGGAAGACCACGTCCGCGCCGAGCAGGCCCCGGCCGGGCTCGAGCGACACCGCCGGGCCCGTGGCCGCCGGTCCGGTTCGGGGGTCGGCCGCGCGCCAGACGCCGTCGCGGCCGATCACGACCGCGCTCACGTCGTGGCCGCCGCGCTCGAGGCCGTCGAGCACGGACGCCGCGGAGTTGAGCGAGACGGGGTGCTCGCTCGAGCGCCCGCCGCCGAGCACGACCACCCTCACGGCGTGGTCGGCTCTCCGGCAGCCGCGAGCACGCCCACCGTGATCGTCACGGTCGCGTCCTGGCGGCGCTCCGCGCCCCCCTGCGGCGACTGCGAGAGCACCGTGCCGTCCTCGTCGGGCTGATCGGTGTCGCGGGTCCGGACGCTCACGCGGAAACCGGCGTCGCGCAGCTCCGCCTCGGCGTCGTCCTGCGTGAGCCCTGTGACGTCGGGGACCTCGGCGACCTTCCCGTCCGACACGAAGATCGTCACCGACGACCCCTCGTCGACACGCTGGCCGGCGGCCGGCGTCTGGTCCACGACGGTGTCCGCCGGCTCGCTCGAGGAGCGCTCGCGCACGATCGGGCTGAGGCCCTTGGCCCGGAGCGCCGAGACGGCGCTCTCCTGGTCCTCCCCGACCACGTTCGGGACGACCGCCTCTCCGGGACCCGAGCTCACGACCAGCGTCACCGACGAATCGCGCTCGACGAGCCGGCCCGGTCCCGGGTCGGTGCGGATCACCGTCCCTTCCGTGACCTTGGTCGAGCTCTCGCGCTGGATCTCGGGCGTCAGGCGCGCGCGGCGCAGCCTGCGTCGCGCGTCGGTCTGGTCGATCCCCACGACGTCGGGGACCTTCACGGTCGTCGGGCCGTTCGACACGAACACCGTGACGACCGAGTCCTTGTCGACCTTCTGGCCCGGATTCGGGGACTGCTCGAACACGAAGTCCCGCGGCGCCTGGTCCGTGCGGCGCTTGACCTCGACGCCCAGGCCGGCGGCGTCGAGCCGGTCCTGTGCCTGCCCGAGCGTCTGTCCGACGACGGGCGGCACCACCACCTGCTCGCCGGAACCGATCACCAGCACCGCGCCGATCGCGATCGCCGCGAGCGCGGCGAGGATGCCTGCCACGACCCACGGATTGCGCCGCCGGCGCGGCTCGGCCTCCGGAGGCTCGCCGATCACCGGCGGCGGCGGTGCGCCGTCGTCCTGCGCGGGCGCCGGAGGCGCGGCGGCTGGTGGAGGAGGCGGCTGTCGAGGCGGCGCCGCGACCACTCCCACGGGCGCGAAGACCGCCGTGCTCTCGGTGTCGACCGGGCCCTGCTGCAGGCGCACCTCGACGCCTTCGAGCGCCTTGATGAACGAGTCCGCGTCGCGATAGCGCGCCTCCGGCTCCTTCGACAGCGCCTTCAGCACGACGGCCTCCAGCTCGGGCGGCACCGAGGGCTGGAGCTGGCGCGGTGAGGGCGGCGGCCGGTTCACGTGCTGGAGCGCGACGGCGACGGGACTGTCGCCCTCGAACGGCGCGCGGGCCGTGAGCAGCTCGAAGAGCACGACGCCGATCGAGTAGAGGTCGGACTCCTCGGTCACGGGGCGGCCCTGCGCCTGCTCCGGCGACAGGTACTGCGCCGTGCCCATGATCGTGCCGACCTCGGTGATGTCCGACGCGCCCGCGCGCGCGATTCCGAAGTCGGTGACCTTCACCGTCTGCTCCTCGTCGATGATCACGTTGTGCGGCTTGAGGTCGCGGTGGATCACGTTGCGCCGGTGCGCGAACCGCGCCGCCACGAGGATCTGCTTGGTGATCGCGATCGCGCGCGCCGGGTCGAGCGGGGCCTCGCGCATGATCAGCTGCTTGAGCGTGTCGCCCTCGCAGTACTCCATCGCGATGTAGTAGGTGTCCTCGAACCGCCCGCGGTCGTAGACGCCGACGACGTTGGGGTGCTGCAGGCCGGCGGCGGCCGAGGCCTCGCGGCGGAAGCGCTCGACGAAGCTCTGGTCCTGGGCGAAGCGCGAGTGCAGGAGCTTCAGCGCGACCTTGCGCCCGAGGTGCGTGTCCTCGGCGCAGTAGACGTCCGCCATCCCGCCCGCGCCGATCTTCTGGAGCACGCGGTAGCGGCCGTCGATCATCGTGTCCGCGGCGACCTCGCTCATTGCAGGAGAGACTCCATCACCTGCTTCGCGATCGGCGCCGCGACCGTGCCGCCCTGGCCCTGGGTCTGCTCCACCGTGACCGCGATCGCGATCCGCGGCCTCACCACCGGCGCGAAGCCGATGAACCACGCCTGGTTGGCGACGCCCTTCTCCGCGGTGCCGGTCTTGCCCGCCACGCTGATGCCCTCGAGCGCCGCGGCGGTCCCCGTGCCCTCCTCGACGACCTTGGCCATCATCCCGGCGAGCTGCGCCGCTGTCCGCCGCTTCATCACCTCGCTCTGCTCGCTCGGCTTGATGCGCCGCACGGTCCTGCCGTCGCGATCTCGCACCTCGCGCACGAGGGTCGGGCGCATCAGGCTCCCCCCGTTCGCGACGCCCGCGGCGACGAGCGCCATCTGCAGGGGCGTGACCTGCAGGCGCTCCTGGCCGATCGAGACGCGCCCGAGGTCGACCGCGTCCGACGGCCGCAGCAGCTCACCGTTGCGGCCGTAGACGCCGCTCGCACGCTTCTCGTCCGCCGGAAGGTCGATCAGGGGCTTCCGATAGAAGCCGTAGCGACGCATGTACTTGAAGAGCGTTCCCCTGCCCAGGTCCTCGCCGACGGTGGCCCAGACAGTGTTCACCGAGTTGGTGAGCGCCTTGGTCAGCGTGATGGGCCCGAAATCCTGGTTGCCGAAGTTGTTGAGGAATACACCGCCGATCCGCTTCGGCGACTTCCCGTCGACGACGGAGTCGGGTGTGTACTCCCCGGAGTCGAGCGCCGCGGTGGCCGTCACGACCTTGAACGTCGAGCCCGGCGGATAGCCGCTCTGCACCGCCCGGTCGAGCAGCGGCGAACGGGGGTCCGAGGCGAGTTTGCGGAACTGACCGGGGACCGTGTTCGGGTCATAGCCGGGGAAGCTCGCGAGCACCCGGATCCGCCCGGTGGCCGGCTCGATCGCGACGACGGACCCGGCGCGCCCGGCGAGACCGTCGAGCGCCACGCGCTGCGCCTGCGGATCGAGGTTCGTGAAGACGTCGTTGCCCTCGCGCTCGCGGCCGCGAACCTCGTCGAGGATGGACTGGAACTCGTTCGTCTTGCCGGTCAGGTCGTCGTTGTACTCCCGCTCGATGCCCACCCGCCCACGCTCCACGAAGCTGTAACCCACCGGGTGCCCGAAAAGGCTGGCCGGCGGATAGATGCGCTCGTAGAAGCGGGGAGAGGACCCGATCGCGCGGTTGCGGGCGAGCACCGCCCCGTCGCGGGCGAGGATCAGGCCGCGGCGGATCTGCTGCTCCTCGAGCAGGGGTCGCTTGTTCGCGCGGTTCGCCTCGAGCTCGTCGGCCTCGAACACCGACCAGTAGGTCGTGAAGGCGATCAGCACGGCGAAGAGCCCGACCACGAGGCCGAACAGGTTCCGGATGCGCGCGTTCACGCCGCGCTCCTCATCGCTCGACCACCGGGCTGCGGCGGTTGCGCGGAGCGCGCGCCTGCTCGGAGATCATCAGGAGCAGCGCCAGCAGAACGAAGTTCGCGACGATCGAGCTGCCGCCGTAGCTGACGAAGGGCAAGGTCACGCCGGTGAGCGGGATGACCCGCGTGACCCCGCCGACGATCACGAACGCCTGGAGCGCGAACACCGCCGTGAGGCCCGTCGCGAGCAGCTTCGCGAAGCCGTCCTCGGCGAGCACCGCGACCCGGAAGCCGCGCTCGGCGAACAGCAGGTATGCGAGCACCACGCCCGCGGCGCCGAACAGCCCGACCTCGTTCGCGATCACCGCGTAGATGAGGTCGGTGTCGGGCGCCGGGGGGATCTGCGCGCCGCCGGGCAGGTTCAGCAGCGCCTTCCCGAGCCCCTCGCCGAACAACCCTCCGTCCGCCTGCGAGAACAGCGACTGCGCGATCTGGAAGCCGGAGCCCTCGGGGTCCTGCCACGGGTCGAGCCAGATGTCGATGCGCTCCTGCACGTGACTGACCGTGCCGGCGAAGAACCAGGCGCCGGCGGCGAACATCGCCAGGCCCGCGACCACGAACGACGCGCGACCCGTCGACACGTACAGCAGGGCCAGGAAGGCGCCGAAGAACATCAGCGAGCTGCCCAGGTCGCGTATGAAGACGAGCATGAACATCGACGCGCCCCACACCACGAGCAGCGGGCCGAAGTGCTTCAGGCGCGGGATCGTCACCCCCAGCACGCGTCGCGACGCGGCCACCATCGCCTCGCCGCGCTCGTTCAGGTAGCTCGCGAGGAAGACGACGATGCAGAGCTTGGCGAACTCGGTCGGCTGGAAGCTGAGGGGCCCGATGTCCACGCCCAGATACGCCCCGTTGACCTGCGCGCCGATGCCCGGAAGCCGGGGCAGCATCAGCAGGCCGATGCCGGTGGCCGCGATCACGTAGCGGTAGCGCTCGAGCGCGCGCACGTCGCGCAGGACCATCACGGTCAGCGCGAACAGCGCGATGCCGGCGACGAACCATCCGGCCTGCTGTCGCGCGAGCGCCTCGTCGATGCGGTAGACGATCACCAGGCCGAAGGCCGCGAGCAGCGCGCACAGCGGGAAGAGGTAAGGGTCGGCGTGCGGCAGGGTCGCGCGGATGAAGATGTGCACGGCGAGGCAGAGCCCGAGGAAGACCGCGCCGTAGGTGAGGCTCGCGGAGCCGACGTCGGCCTGACGGGCGGCGAACACCGCGGTGAACCCCGCCGTGACGATCAACGAGACGGGGATCAACCCCATCAGCTCGCGGTTGCGGGCCGTCATTCGTTCCCTCTCTCGAGGCGCCGCACGATGTCGGCCGCGTCATCGCGCGAGCGCAACTGGTGGTCGAGCACGCGCCGGCGCTCCCGCGGGGTCAGCGTGCGCGCGGGTACGGAGCTGACGTACCGGCTCTCGTACAGGTCGATCCCGAACGGCAGCTCGTAGGGAAGCCCGCGGTACAGCGCCACGAGCCCGCGGTCGTCCTGGCCGACGAAGTAGACCTGCCGCAATCCTGCGAGCGCGGCGACCGTGAGGCCTCCGAGCACGACCAGCGTGAGCACCACGGCGAACATTCGCTTGGCGGTCACACGCCGGCGTCGTTTCGCCCGAGGCCGCGCGGGCGCCGGCGCGGCGGGCACCTCGTCGGTGGCCTGCTCGAGCGGGGCCTGGGCTCCCACCATCGTCTCCTCGATCGCGGCGCCGCCGTCGTCGTCCCCGCCCAACCGGAAGAGCACGACGGTGATGTTGTCGCGGCCGCCCATCTCGTTCGCCTCGGCGACGAGGCGGTCCGCGGCGGTGCGCAGGTCGGGCGCGTCCGCGACGATCTCCTGCAGCCGGCCCTGGCGCACCATGCTGGTGAGGCCGTCGCTGCACAGCAGGAACAGGTCTCCGCTGCGCGCCTGGTGCGTGTGCACGTCGGGCTCGACGCTGCGCTCCGGCCCGAGCGCACGCGTGATGATGGAGCGTTGCGGGTGCTCCTCCGCCTCCTCGCTCGTGAGCCGGCCCTGACGGCGGAGCTCCTCGACAAGCGAGTGGTCGCGCGTCAGCTGGCGCAGCTCGCCGTCGCGCATGAGGTAGGCGCGGCTGTCGCCGACGTGCACGATCGCCACCTCGTCGCCGCCGACGAGCGCGGCCGTCAGCGTAGTTCCCATGCCGCTGTGACTTGCGTCCTCCTGGGCGAGGTCGAAGATCCTGCGGTTGGCCTCCCGTGCGATGCGCTCGAGCTGCTGCTGCGGGCTGCCGTCGTCGGTCCGCTCCTCGAAGACGTCGGCCGCGATCCGCGACGCGACCTCGCCCGCCTGCGCTCCGCCCATCCCGTCGGCGACCGCGAACGCCGGCGCGCGCGCGTAGTAGGAGTCCTCGTTCGCATGCCGCTGACGACCTGCGTCGGTCCGGGCGGCCTCTTCGACGATCCTCAACATGTCATTGCTCGAATCGGAACTCGGTGTCGCCGATGCGGATCCGGTCGCTCGGCCGCAGCGGTTGCTGCGCACCCAGACGCCGGCCGTTCACGTAGGTGCCGTTGGTGGAGTTCATGTCCTCGATGAAGACCACGCCGTCGCGGTCGTAGAGGCGCGCGTGCCGGCTCGACGCGAACGAGTCCTCGATGCGGATCTCGTTCGCGGCCGCGCGGCCGATCGCGAGGCCGGGCCCGACGCCGTATTCGCCGCCCGCCGCGAGTCCCGCTCCGCGCTCGACCACCAGCCGGCCGGAATAGGGCCGCGCATGGTTCCCCTGCTCTTCGCGCTCGCCGTAGGAATCTGCCGCCGGGCGCCCGAGGTCGCGCAGCGCGCTGCGCGCCACCCACAGCAGGAAGAGGTAGAGCACGCCGAGGAAGGCGAACTGCAGGAGCACCTCGAGTGGATCGGACATCCCGGCACTCAGTCCAGGTCGAACCGCATCCGGGAGGTGCCCGCCACGATCTCGTCGCCGGGCGAGAGGACCGCACTGCCCACGCGCTTGCCGTTGACCGCGATCCCGTTGGTCGACTCGAGGTCCACGACATGCCAGTCGGAGCCGCGCTGCTGGAGCTCGAAGTGCCGCCGCGAGACGTTCGGGTCCTCGAGCACGAAGTCGCAGCGGCGGCTGCGTCCCACGACGGCGCGCGGCTGGTCCAGCACGAAGGTCTTGCCGTCGAGCGTGATCAGCGCGCGTGCGCGTGGAGACTCGCGCGGTGGCTGCTCGGCGGCCTGGCGCACCCGCGTCGCGGAGTACACCATCGTGTGGCCGAGGTCGCCTTGCGACGCCTCCTCCCCGGCGTCCTCAGGCGGCTTGACGAGCCGCGCCTGGATCCCGAACTCACCCATCCTCAGGCGCTTGTCGGTCTCGAAGGAGACCTTGGGGCGCGTCAGCAGGGCGAGCCCCTCGCGTGCCGCGTGCTCGAGCAGGTGGGCCGCGAGCTCGTCCAGCAGGGCGGGCTCGTAGCCCTCGAACTGGCGGCGGTCCTCACGCGCCAGGAAGACGATGTACTCGTTGGGGACGTAGGTGCGCGACACCGACACCGCCTTGTAGGACTCCATCTCCTTGGCCAGCCGGCGGGCCAGCTCGACGGGCTGCACGCGGGCCCTGAAGGCACGGTTGAACACGCCTTCCACGAGGCCTTCCAACTTCGATTCAACGGATCTCAAGACGCCCAAGGGTCAACCATCCTCCGGGCGCGCAGGGAGCGCCGCGGCTCGGAAATGCTACGAAACACGTCCCGCGCCCCCGCATACCCCGTCGCAAGCGGGATGCCGCCTCGCCCATGTGAGCGCGGACCGGCCGCTCCGCTCGTCATACTCTCCGCTCGAAAGCAGGCTCGATCGCGTCAGCGCACGAGGAGAGCGCTCAACTTGTCGTCATCGCAAGGAAGGCGATCCCCGCGCCCCCGGAGGGGCTCGGGAGCCGCCGGGTCGCAGGACTCCCAGACGCTGATGGTGCGCCGCACCATCGCGCTGGGCGGAGCGATCCTCGTGATCATCCTGCTCGTCGTCGGGCTCAACAGCTGTCTCGACAGCCGCAAGGACCGCGCCTTCCGCGGCTACGCGACGGACGTGCGCTCGATCGTGCGGGCCTCCAACGACAACTCGGAGCGCCTGTTCGACCTGCTCTCGAGCCCCCAGCGCGCGGACGCGCTCGACGTGCAGACCCAGGTCAACGCGGAGCGCGCAGACGCGGAGCAGCTCGCGCAGCGCGCGCGCGACACCGACCACCCCGACGAGCTCAACGGGGCCCAGGGCTATCTGGTGGAGGCACTCCAGTTCAGGGCCGACGCCATCGAGAAGATCGCCGCGGCGCTCCCCGAGGCGCTCGGCGACCGGCGCGGCTCCACCGACGCGATCAACGCGATCTCGGGCCAGATGCAGGCCCTGCTCGCCAGCGACGTGATCTACCTGCAACGCACGATCCCCCGCTCGAACTCGGCCTACGACAAGCGCGGCATCGAGGAGCGCTTCCCCACCGACCGCTTCCTGCCGGACCTCGGGTGGCTCGATCCCGACACCGTGCAGACACGACTCAGCCGCATTTCGAACGAGAGCAGCGGCTCCGCCACCCCGGGCCTGCACGGGACGGGCGTCACCGGCGTCACGGTGGAGCCCGCCGGCGTGGCGCTGAACGAGAGCGGGATCAACCGCGTGCCCGTCAGCGGGCGCGTGACCTTCGACGTGAAGGTCCAGAACCAGGGCGAGTCCGACGAGACGGACGTCGCCGTCTCGATCGCGATCACCAACGGCAAGCGCATCAGTGTCGATCAGACCATCCCGCGGATCGCGGCCGGCCAGGAGGAGACGGTCAGCATCCCGATCCCCGACACGCCCAGCACCGAGGCCGTCAGCACGGCGACCGTGGCCGTCGCGCCGGTGCCCGGCGAGGGCACGCGCGAGAACAACCGGATCCAGTACCAGGTGGCGTTCACGGCGGAGTAGAAGAAAGGCCGGGATTTCCTTAGCCGGAAATCCCGGGTGCCTGGCGGGACGAACAGAACGGCTTTTCCTCAGCCGGAAAAGCCGGTGGTAGCGGGCCGGGGCACCGCAAGACTCCGCTTGCTCCTCCGAGCGCGGGGTTATCCTTTCGCGCGGTGCCGGATGACCTCACAACGGCGGCCGGGATCGCAGCCCTCGCAGCCGGCGGAGTCGCACTTCTCGCGATCCTGCTCGTGCTGGTCCTGTGGATCAAGCTGCGACGGGTGCGAAGCGCGCAGACGGCGGTCCTCGGGACGAGCGGCCAGCGCGACCTCGTCACGCACGCCGAGAACCTGGAGATCGGGTTCGCCCAGCTCCAAGCGCTCGTCGAGGAGACCTTCCGGCGTGTGGAGGAGCGGCTCGAGACCGACGAGCAGCGCATCCAGGGCAGCATCAGCAAGACGGCCGTGATCAGGTATGACGCCTACGGCGAGATGAGCGGCCGCCAGTCCAGCTCCATGGCCCTGCTCGACGACAACGGGACGGGCGTGGTGCTTTCCTCGATCCTGCACCGCGACCAGGCGCGCATGTACGTCAAGGGCGTGCGCGACGGGCGCTCGGAGCTCGAGCTCTCGCCGGAGGAGGACGAGGCGATCCGCACCGCCATGGGCGAGGCCGTGGCGGCCCAGTCCCGCTGAGCGGCGTGCGCGTCGCATTCCTCGGCCCGGAGGGCACCTTCTCCGAGGAGGCGATGTTCGCCTCGGCCGGTCGGGAGGGCATCGAGCCGGTGCCGCTTCCGACGATCTACGAGTGCGTGATGGCGGTCGTCACGGGACGCAGCGATCGTTCTCTCGTGCCGATCGAGAACTCGCTCGAGGGCTCGGTGAGCGCGACGCTCGACGCGCTGGTGTTCGAGACGGACGAGGTCGAGATCGTCGGCGAGGTCGTGCACCCGGTCCAGCACACGTTGATCGCGCGCACGAGACTCGCCCTGGAGGAGATCGAGCGGGTCGTGTCACATCCCCAGGCCAGCGCCCAGTGCGCGCGCTTCCTGCGCGACCGCCTGGCCGGCGCGGACGTGGTCGCCGCGAGCAGCACCGCGGAGGCCGTGCGCATCGTCGCCGGCTCCGAGCGACCGTGGGCCGCGCTCGGGAACCGCCTGTCGGCGGAGCTGTACGGATGCGAGGTCCTGGCCGAGCGCGTCGAGGACACGCCGGCGAACGAGACGCGGTTCGTCTGGCTCGAGCGCCGCCGCGGCGACTCGCGCGGCGCCGACAGCGGCCCCTTCAAGACCTCGGTCGTCTTCTGGGGCCTCCCCGACTCGCCCGGCTCGCTCGTCGCGGCCCTGCAGGAGTTCGCCGGGCGCGGGATCAACCTCACCAAGATCGAGTCGCGGCCGCGCAAACAGGGACTCGGGCGCTACGTCTTCTTCGCCGACCTCGAGGGCCGGGCCGACGATCCGGCGGTGATCGAGGCGCTCACCGCGATCGAGGCGCAGGTCGAGACCCTCAGGGTCCTCGGCTGCTACCCGGTCGCGCCCTGACCGGCGCTCCCCACCGGGCGGGTACACTTTTCGCACCGCAGTGGAAGCCGCGACCGCCAGAGACGTGCCGGCGGCGCCCAGAGGGCAAGGCCGCGAGGCAGACCAGGAGACCGACCCAGCCGGGGAGGTAGGCCCTCAACCGCCTGGAACCCGGACGCGGTCCGAAGGCGGCCGCGTCCTGGTGCTGAACGCCTCGTACGAGCCGCTCAACGTCTGCTCCGTTCGCCGCGCCGTGGTGCTGGTCCTGAAGGAGAAGGCCGAGCTCGTCGAGAAGGGGCGCCGCACCGTGCGCTCCGAGAGCATGACGCTGCCGCACCCGGTGGTGATCAGGCTCATCACCTACGTCCGCATACCGCGCGACCAGCGGCGCCGGCGGATCACCCGGCGAGCGGTGTTCGCGCGCGACTCGTGGACCTGCCAGTACTGCGGCACGGGCTCCCACCTGACCGTCGACCACGTGATGCCGCGCAGCCGCGGAGGAGCGAGCGACTGGGAGAACATCGTCACGTCGTGCGCGCCCTGCAACCGCCGCAAGGGAAACCGCACGCCCGTCGAGACCGGGATGCATCCGCGCCAGAAGCCGCATGCGCCGGGACCGACGATCTTCATCCGGGTCGCGGCGCCGGTGCTGCCCGAGGCGTGGCAGCAGTACCTGCCCTGAGCCGTTGAGCTAAGGCGTTCCGTTGCCCGAGTCGTCGGGCCCGGCGTCCGGCGCGTCGGTCAGCTCCGGGGCAGCCCCGTTGCCGTCGCCGGCGGAGGCGCCGATCTCGGCGTCGCTCTCCTGGACGACCGCCACCGCGCTGACCGTGTCGTCACCGCGCAGGTTCATGACGATCACGCCCTGGGTCGCGCGGCCCATCCTCGAGATGCCGCGCACGCCCGTGCGCTGGACCATGCCGCTCTGCGAGATGAACACCAGCTCCTGGTACTCGCGCACGATCCGCGCACCCGCGAGCGCGCCCTTACGATCGACGAGCTGGATGGTCTTGACGCCCTTCGTGCCGCGGCCCTTAACCGGATAGTCCAGGATCGCCGTGCGCTTGCCGAATCCGTTCTCGGTCACGACGAACAGCTCGGTCTCGTCGCGCGCAACGTCCATCGCGAGCACGGCATTGTCCTTCTCGGACACGTTCATGCCGCGCACGCCCGAGGTGTCGCGGCCCATCGGGCGGACCCTGGACTCGTTGAAGCGCGCCGCGTAGCCGGAGCGGGAGATCATGATGATGTCGTCCTCGCCGCTGGTGCCGCGCACGTCCACGAGCGAGTCGCCGTCGCGCAGCTTGATCGCGATGATCCCGTCGGCGCGGATCGGCGTGTTGTACGCGGTCAGCTCGGTCTTCTTGATGAGGCCCTTGCGCGTCCCGAACACGACGTACTTGTGCTCGGAGAAGTCGCGCGTCGGGATCACCGCGCGCACGCGCTCGCCCTCGCGCAGCGGGAGCAGGTTGACGAGCGCGCGGCCCTTGGCCGTGCGCGCGCCCTCGGGCAGCTCGTAGACCTTCAGGCGATAGACCTTGCCCATGCTCGTGAAGAACAGCAGGAAGTCGTGCGTCGAGCAGATGCGCAGGTGCTCGATGTAGTCGTCCTCCTTGGTCTCCATCCCGATCACGCCGACGCCGCCGCGGTGCTGCTTGCGGTAGGTCGACAGCGGCAGGCGCTTGATGTATCCGGAGCGCGTGATCGAGATCACCATCTGCTCCTCGGCGATCATGTCCTCGAGGTCGACCTCGCCCTCGGCGGCGATGATCTCGCTGCGGCGCTCGTCGCCGTAGATGTCCCTGATCTCCTCGAGCTCCTCCTTGATCAGGCCGTAGAGGCGGTCCTCCTCGCCGAGGATCGCGCGCAGCTCCTTGATGCGCTCCATCAGGTCGGCGTGCTCGGACTTGATCTTGTCCGTCTCGAGCGCGGTCAGGCGCTGGAGGCGCATGTCGAGGATCGCCTGCGCCTGCGCGGCGGACAGCTCGAACTTCTCGATCAGGCCGACGCGCGCCTGCTCGGGATCGGACGAGGACCGGATCAGCTGGATCACGGCGTCGATGTTGGAGAGGGCGATGAGGAGGCCCTCGAGGATGTGCGCCCGGCGCTCGGCGCGCTCCAGCTCGTCCTTGGTGCGCCGGGTGACGACCTCCTTCTGGTGGAGGACGTAGTAGCGGATGATCTCGCGCAGGTCGAGCGTGCGCGGCACGCCGTCGGCGAGCGCCACCATGTTCACGCCGAACGTCTGCTGCAACGACGTGTGCTTGTAGAGCTTGTTGAGCACCACCTCGGGGATCGCGTCGCGCTTCAGCTCGATCACCAGCCGCATCCCCGACCGGTCCGTCTCGTCGCGCAGGTCGCTGATCTCGGCGATCTTCTTGTCGCGCACGAGGTCCGCGATCCGGTCGATCAGGTTGCCCTTGCCGCCCTTCTTCACCATGAAGGGCAGCTCCGTGACGATGATCGCCTCCTTACCGTGCGACAGCGGCTCGATGTGGGCGCGACCGCGCATCACCACCCGCCCGCGGCCGGTCTCGTAGGCCTCCTTGATCCCCTCGCGGCCCACGATGTAGCCGCCGGTCGGGAAGTCCGGGCCCTTGATGTGCTGCATCAGGCCCGCGACGTCGATGTCGCGATCGTCGATGTAGGCGACGACCGCGTCGATCGTCTCGCGCAGGTTGTGCGGCGGGATGTTGGTCGCCATGCCGACCGCGATGCCGGCCGAGCCGTTCACGAGCAGGTTCGGGAACCGCGCCGGCAGGATCAGCGGTTCCTGGCGCGACTCGTCGTAGTTGGGCGTGAAGTCGACGGTGCTCGCGTCGATGTCGCGCAGCATCTCGGTGGCGAGGCGCGCGAGGCGCGCCTCCGTGTACCGCATCGCGGCCGGCGGGTCGTCGTCGATCGAGCCGAAGTTGCCCTGACCGTCGACCAGCGGGTAGCGCAGCGCGAAATCCTGCGCCATGCGCGCGAGCGTGTCGTAGATCGCGGAGTCGCCGTGCGGATGGAAGTTGCCCATCACGTCGCCCACCACCCGCGCGCACTTGCGGTAGGCGCGCGTCGGCTGAAGGCCGGCCTCGTGCATCGCGAACAGCACACGGCGGTGGACGGGCTTGAGGCCGTCGCGCACGTCCGGCAGCGCGCGGCCGACGATCACGCTCATCGCGTAGTCCATGTAGGAGGAGCGCATCTCCTCCCGCAGGCCGCGCGGCTCGATGTTCCCTGTCAGTGCGTCAAGCGTCGCCATCTACGGACTCCTATACGTCCAGGAACTGCACGTCGCGTGCATGCTTCTCGATGAATGCGCGGCGCGGCTCGACCTGATCGCCCATCAGCATCGAGAAGAGCTGGTCGGCGGCCGTCGCGTCGTCGATCGTCACCTGCTGGAGGGTCCGCGACTCCGGGGCCATCGTGGTCACGCGCAGCTGGTCGGCGTTCATCTCGCCGAGGCCCTTGAACCGCTGCAGCCGCACGCCCCGCTTGGCCAGGCCCAGCACCTTCGTGCGCAGCTCCTCGAAGGACAGCGCCTCGGCCTCGTCGTCGCCCAGCTTGAGCTTGAACGGCGGCGTGCCGGCGAGGTTCTGCAGCTCCTGGTGCACCCGCGTGAGCTGGCGGTACTCGCGCGAGTCGAAGATCTCGCGGCCGAGCGAGTGGGTGGTCGCAAGGCCGCTCTTGCGCTCGATCGCCTTGATCCGGATCGAGCCGTCGCCGTTGTGCGAGACCACCTCCGTGTCGTACGGCTCCCCCGCGGGCGCCTTCTTCTTCAGTTGTGCGATCACCTTGTCGGCCTCGACCAGCCCATGGTCGAGCACCGCCGACTCCTCCAGGAACGTGATCACCTCGTTGCCGTGCTCCGCGCGCAGCGCGGAGGCCCAGCCCTCGTACTCCTTCACCAGCCTGGTGAGCCGCTGCCAGCGCTGCTGGGTCAGATTGAAGGCCGTCCCGGCTCGGTCGAACACCTCCATCCGGTCGAGCTTGTCGCGCAGCAGCACCTCCTCGAGCTCGGACTCCTTCTCGATGTACTGCTCCTTGCTGCCCACCTTCAGGCGGTAGAGCGGCGGCTTCGCGATGTAGACGTAGCCGGCCTCGATCAGGCCCTGCATCTCGCGGAACAGGAAGGTCAGCACCAGCGTGCGGATGTGCGCGCCGTCCACGTCGGCGTCCGTCATCAGGATCACCTTGTGGTAGCGCAAGTTCTCGCTGTCGAACTCCTCCCGGATGCCCGTGCCGATCGCGGTCACGAGCGCCTGGATCTCCTCGTTGGAGAGCACCTTGTCGATGCGGTTCTTCTCGACGTTGATGATCTTGCCGCGCAGCGGTAGGACGGCCTGCGTGTTGCGGTCGCGTGCCTGCTTGCCGCTGCCGCCGGCGGAGTCGCCCTCCACGATGAAGAGCTCGGCCAGCGCCGGGTCCTTCACCGAGCAGTCCGCGAGCTTGCCGGGCAGCGTCGAGTTCTCGAGCGCGGACTTGCGCCGCGTCAGGTCTCGCGCCTTGCGCGCGGCGTCGCGGGCGCGCGACGCGGCGATCGCCTTGCCGATGATCTGGTTCGCCTCGGTCGGGTTCTCCTCGAGGAACTCGCCCAGCTTGCGGTTGACGGTCGACTCGACGAAGCCCTTCATCGGCGGGTTGCCGAGCTTGGACTTCGTCTGCCCCTCGAACTGCGGGTCGTGCAGCTTCACCGAGACGATCGCCGTCAGGCCCTCGCGCACGTCCTCGCCGGCCAGGCTCTCGTCCTTTTCCTTGAGCAGGCCCTTCTTGCGGGCGTAGTCGTTGAGCGTGCGGGTCAGGGCGGAGCGGAACCCCGAGAGGTGCGTGCCGCCCTCGGTCGTGTTGATGTTGTTGGCGAAGCTGAAGATCGACTCCTGATAGGAGGAGTTCCACTGCAGCGAGATCTCGGCCTGTCCGTCGTCGGAGTCGCCCTCGAAGTAGACGATCTTCTTGTGGATCGGGTCCTTGTTCTCGTTGAGGTAGGCGACGAAGTCGCGGATGCCGCCCTCGTAGCGGAACTCGATGCGGTCACCCGAGCCGCGCGCGTCGATCAGCTCGATGCGAAGCCCGCGCGTCAGGAACGCGGTCTCCCGCATGCGCTGCGCGAGCGTCTCGAAGTCGAACGCGATCTCGTCGAAGATCTCCAGGTCGGGCAGGAAGCCGATCGTCGTGCCCGTCTCCTTGGTGGCCTCGCCCCGTGTCAGCTGGCCCTGGGGCGCGCCCCGCTCGTAGGTCTGGGTCCACACGTGGCCGTCACGCTTGATCTCGAGTTCGAGCCGCTCCGACAGCGCGTTGACGACTGACACGCCCACGCCGTGCAGGCCGCCCGAGACCTTGTAGCCGCCGCCGTCGCCGAACTTGCCGCCGGCGTGCAGGACGGTCAGGACGACCTCGGCGGCCGGTCGCTTCTCCTTCTCGTGCATGTCGACCGGGATCCCGCGGCCGTTGTCGGTGACCGTCACGCTGTTGTCCGGGTGCAGCGTGATCGTCACGGAATCGCAGTGGCCGGCGAGCGCCTCGTCGACGGAGTTGTCGACGACCTCGTAGACGAGGTGGTGCAGGCCGCGCTCACCGGTCGAGCCGATGTACATCCCCGGGCGCTTGCGAACGGCCTCGAGGCCCTCCAGCACGGTGATGTCGGAGGCCTTGTAGGTGGACGACCCCGCGGGGGTCTCTTTGGCCGTGCTACGCGGCCCGTTTTTCGGCAAAACGTTCCTCCTGATGGCGCGGCGGCGGCCGCTTTGGTAAACGCCCGTTCAAGTGCACGCACGCGTCGTCTCCGACTGCGGTGTTGCGCGCGATTGCGAGCGTGGGAAAAGGTGCTCTTAAGTCTAGCAGGTCGAGTGCCCCGTTTCGGCCCTCATCTGGGCGAAATTTCCCTCTGGAATGCGAAAAAACGCATCGCGCACCGTGACCTGGCCGGATCGTGCCGGGACGGTGCCACGACCCACTCTAGTCGGCGCCCTAGACGCCTTCGGAAGCCCGCATCAGGCGCCCACCACGAACCGGATATCGCGCACCTGCCGGCCCTCTGGAAGGAACCGGTTGAGGCTCTCCACGAGGCCCGCGGGACATCATCGACAGCTCCGCGGCCCAGACGCCCGAGTCGCAGCGCACGGTCAGGACGCCGCCCTTCTCGGAGACCGGCGCGCAGTGCAGGGCGACCTGCGCGCCCGCTGCCTGCTGCCAGGCCGTCTGGACGTCGGCCAGCACGGTCGCCGGGGCGAGGTCGGCCTTCAGCCGCGGGAGCGCGTCGGCGAGCGGACGTGGCAGCCGGCTCACGCGATCTCCCGCGCTTCGACCTCGGGCGAGCCGCCGGTGGGCGGGCGGACCGCGACGCTCGTCGCGCGGGCGCTGTGCGGGACCGTCCGCGCGTCGGCGGTCGAGATCAGAGTCTGGCCGCCGTCCGCAAGCGTCGCCAGCAGGCTCGAGCGGCGATCCGGGTCGAGCTCGCTGAGGACGTCGTCGAGCAGCATCACGGGAGTCGTGTCGCGGAACTGTCGCAGCACGTCGCGTTCCGCCAGCAGGAGCGCCAGCAGCCCGAGGCGCTGCTGCCCCTGGGATCCGTAGCGGCGCAGGTCGCGGCCCGTTACGCGGAGCTGCAGGTCGTCACGGTGCGGGCCGTGGAGCGTGAACCCGCGTTCGAGGTCCGAGTCGAGGCGCTCGCGTAGCTCGGACTCGAGCTGTGCGGCGTCGGCCGCGCCGCTGCGCGGACGGTATGCGAGCGTCGCGGGCGCCGGCAGGCCGAGCTCGCCCGCGCGGCTCGAGAAGGGCGCGGCGAGCGCGGCGACCAGCTCCCGGCGATGCGCCATCAACTCGATCCCATGCCGCGCGAGCTCGCGGTCCCAGACCTGTAGCGAGTCGGGGGCGGCGGCGCGCGCGCGAACGCGGCCGAGCAGGGCGTTGCGCTGGGCCAGCGCCTTCGCGTAGGAAGCGCGGGTCGCACGGCGGGCCGGCCACACCGTCGCCACGAGGTCGTCGAGCCGCGCCCTGCGGCCGCCGGCGGCGCCCTTCACCAGCTCCAGGTGGTCCGGCGCGAAAAGGCATACGAAGAAGGGCGGGTCCCCGGCCTGGGGGCTGGCGACGCGCGATCCGTCGCGGCGCACGACCTTCGGCCCGCTCGTCTGGATGACCACCTCGGTCGTGTGCAGCGCGCCTCCCGCGGCGACATGCAGGCGCACGCGTGCGACCTTCGTGTCGAAGCGGATCAGCTCGCGTTCGTTGGAGGTCCGGAACGACCGGCCCATGCATCCGACGTGAACGGCTTCGAGCAGGTTGGTCTTGCCCGCACCGACCGGGCCCTCGAGCACCGTGATGCCGTCGCCGAACTCGATGTCCGCGAGGGCGTGACTCCTGAAGTCCCGGGCCTCGAGCCGCGCGACGTGCAACGCACTACGTGTTGAGGCGCACGGGCATGATCAGGTAGAGGAACTCGTCCTCGTCCTCGCCCGCACCCTCGATCAGGCCCGGGCGCAGGGAACTGATCAGGCGCAGCCGGACCTCGTCCGCCCCGACGCTCTCGAGGCCGTCCTGGAGGAACTGGGGGTTGAAACCGATCTCGAGGACCTCGCCCTGGTAGTTGACGGGCACCGATTCGGATGCCTCGCCCACGTCCGGCGTCTGTGCCGAGAGTGTCACGGCGCCCTGTTCGAAACGCAGGCGCAGCGGCGCGTTGCGCTGGGCCATCAGGCTCACCCGCCGCACCACGCCGAGCAGCTCGGACTTGTCGATCACGACGTCGTGCTCGTAGGACTCCGGCAGCAACTGGCGATAGTTCGGGAATTGACCATCTATCAAGCGCGACGAAAGCGTCACGCGACCGGACTCGAAGACGACCTGGTTGTCCCGCGTGACGATCGCGACCGACTCGGGCTGCGTCTCGGCCACCACCCGGCCCAGCTCCTGCAGCGCGCGTGCCGGCACGTTCGCCTCGAAGGCGCTGCCGTTCACCCCCGGCACCGGGGCCTCCTTCACGCTCAGGCGATACGAGTCGGTCGCGACCATCCGCAGCTTGCCCTCGTCCAGCGAGACCAGGATGCCCGTGAGCACCGGGCGGGTCTCGTCCCTCGAAGCAGCCTTCGCGACCCGCTCGATCGTCGCGGCCAAGGCGCCGGCGTCGAGGCGCACCGCGTCGCCGCCCTCGGCGGCCGGCAACTTCGGGAAGTCGCCGGCGGGGAGCGTGCGCACCGAGAAGGATGCGCGCTGGGACGTGACCTGGACCACGCCCTGCTCGCTCGCAGCCTCGATCGAGACCGTGTCGCCGTCGGCCACGCGCACGATGTCCAGCAGCAGCCGTGCCGGCAGCAGCAGCGAGCCCTCCTGCTCGACCTCGGCCGGGATGCTCGACTGGAGCGCGATCTCGGTGTCGGTCGCCGCGAGCGTGAGCCCGTCGGGCGACGAGGCGATCATCACGCCGCCGAGCGCCGGGATCGCGGAACGGGTCGCAGCCGCACGCGTCACCAGCTGGAGCTCGGACAGAAACGCTTGTCGCGGGACAGAGAACTTCATACGACCACCAATATTGGATATGAGGGCAGTAGAGGTGTGGATTCTCTGTCTTCGGGGCGAAGAAGGCGCAAAGAGGGGTCTCCCGGGCTGTGGGGTTGGCTGTGTGAGGGCGGTGGGCGGAACATCGTGTCAGTCACGCTTGAGGTCACGCAACAGGCCGTCCACAAGCGCCCTTGTGGGTTGATCGACCAACAACTGGCGCTGGACCTTGCGGTGCGCGTGGAGAACCGTGGTGTGGTCGCGGCCGCCGAACCTCCGCGCGATCGCCGGCAGGGAGTGGTCGGTGAGCTCGCGGCACAGGTACATGGCGACCTGGCGAGCATAGACAACCTGACGGCTGCGTCTCGCCGAGGCGAGGGTCTCGGGAGCGACCTCGAGAGCGCGGGAGGTGAGGTCCTGGATGCGGTCGATCGTAAGGGTGCCCGCAGAGCCCTCCGCCGCCTGGGGCGCAATCGCGGCGAGCACCTGCTCGGCCAGCTCGAGCGTCAGCGGCTGCTGTGTGAGTGAGGCGTAAGCATGCGCGCGCACGAGCGCGCTCTCGAGTGAGCGCACGTTGCCGGTGAGCCTGCGTGCGAGCAGGTCGAGTACTCCGCTCGCCTCGAGGTCCGTGGCGTCCGGGCCCGCCTTGCGGCGCAGGATCGCAAGTCGCACGGCGCGGTCGGGGGGAGCCAGCTCGACCAGGAGGCCTCCCTCGAAGCGCCCCTTCAGCGGTGCGTGCAGGAGCGGCATCGCGGCCGGGGGGCGGTCCGCCGAGAGCACGACCTGGGCGCCGGCACCGAGCGCGGCCTCGATCGTGTAGAGGAACTCCTCGGCGGTGCGCTCCTTGCTCTCGAGGAACTGCACGTCGTCGAGCAGCAGCACGTCCGCGCTGCGGTACCGGCTCTTGAACGCCGGCAGATGGTTGTGCTGGAGCGCGGCGAGGAACTGGCTGGTGAAGGTCTCGGCGTTCGCATACTTGACCGTGAGCCCCGCGGCACAGCGGCCCACGTAGTTGCCCACCGCGTGCAGGAGGTGGGTCTTGCCGACGCCCGGCGGCCCGCAGATGAAGAGCGGGTTGTAGGCCTGTCCGGGCAATTCCGCGACCGCCAGCGAAGCGGCGTGGGCGAACCGGTTCTCGCTGCCGATCACGAACGCTCCGAACGTATAGCTCGGGTTGAGGTCGAGATTGGTCGAGGGTGGAGAGGGCAGCTCGTCGCCGGCGATCAACTCGATGCGGGTGACCGCGGGGTGCGCCGCGGCGGCGGCGTCCAGGAGGCTTCCGAAGCGGCGCCGGACCCACTCGCGCGAAGCCGCGGGAGCCTCCAGGTAGAGCACGCCGCCGCGGGTCGCGGCGGGGGTGAGCGGCTCTATCCAGACCCTGTGGACCTCTTCGGGGAGGGCACCGCGGAGGGTGTCATCGACACGGCGCCATATGTCCTCGAGCTGATCTTCCACGGGTTCCTGGAGGCGTTCCGGCTGCCTCCCGCGCGGCCTGCGAAAGCCTTGTGACCGGCCCCACGGAGCGCGCGATTCTAGCGGTGGGCAGACGGGCTGCCGGGGGGCTTCGGGACCCGCGCGGGAGCCTTGTCGCAATTCGCGCCCAAAACATTCCGAGGCCTGCTCGCGGGTCTCCGGCGGTGGCTCTCGGGACGCGCGGGAGGGGCCGCGGGAGGGTCTGCGCAGGGGCGTCGAAGGCGGACCGGCCAAGCCCTATACTTGGGCGCCTGCACGCTGCATTCCCGGTGGAACTACCGGCGCGCGGACACCTCTCCCGATGAAGCGAACGTACCAGCCAAAGAAGCGCAAGCGTGCGCGAACGCACGGGTTCCGGGCCCGCATGAGGACGCGTGCAGGGCGTCTCACGATCAAGCGCCGCCGCCGCAAGGGACGTTCGCGCCTCACCGTCTGAGGGCGTCCCTGTTCCGATGACCGAACGCCGGGGGGGCATGCGGCACAGGCGTCCGCGGCTCACGCGCAGCGCCGATTTCGACCGCGTGTATCGCCGCGGCCGCTCGGCTGCGACGCGCACCTTCGTGCTCTACGCCTTTCCGGCGACGCGCGACGAGCATGACGGGACATCGGATCCGGAAGCCTCTGTGCGACTCGGTGTGTCGGTCGGTCGGCGGGTCGGCGGGGCCGTTGAGCGCAACCGCGTGAAGCGCTTGCTGCGCGAGGCCTTCTGGGCGCTCGACGACAAGCTGCCCGAGGGACACGACTTCGTGATCGTCGCGCGCGCCGGCGCAGCCGAGCTGGCCGCCGAGGGCGGCCTCGAGGGAGTGAGCGCGGAGCTGTCGGAGCTCCTGGAGCGGCTTCAAGCGCCGCCGCCGGAGGACATGGCATGACCGCCACGGTGATCTCGCGCGCGTTGACGGCGCCGATCCGTGTGTACCAGCGCCTGATCTCGCCGGCCCTCCCGCGTCGCTGCAAGTACGAGCCGACGTGCTCGGCCTATGCGGTGGAGGCGATCCGCACGTACGGCCCGCTGCGCGGGATCGTGCTGGCCGTGTGGCGTCTCCTGCGATGCAACCCCTTCAGCCATGGCGGGTACGACCCGGTCAAGGAGCAACGACTCTTTCGATGAGCCCGGTCCTCGCAAACGTCCTCCAGCCGCTGATCGACGCCGCCGACTGGCTGATCACGTCGCTGCACGACGACGTGGGTCTCAGCTGGGGCTGGTCGATCGTCGGCCTCACGGTGATCGTGCGGCTGCTGATGATCCCGCTCACGATCAAGCAGATCCGGTCGATGAACGCGCTGCGCGTGCTCCAGCCCCAGATCAAGGAGATCCAGGCGAAGTACAAGGAGGACAAGCAGCGCATGCAGCAGGAGATGATGCGCTTCTACCAGGAGAACAAGGTGAACCCGTTCGCCTCGTGCCTCCCGCTGCTCCTCCAGCTGCCGGTCTTCATGGCGCTGTTCTTCCTGCTCAACGGGACCGAGTTCAAGGAACAGGTGCGGGCGACCAGCGAGCAGGGCTTCCTCGGCATCCAGGACATCACCGAGCCCGCGACCGGGATCACCCTGGTGATCCTGATGGTGCTCTTCATCGGCTCGCAGATGGCCTCGACCCTGGTGATGTCGGTGACGGCCGACAAGACCCAGCAGCGGATCATGCTGCTGCTGCCGCTCGTGTTCGCGGCGCTCGTGCCGAACTTCCCGGCCGGGTTGCTGGTCTACTGGATCACGACCAACTTCTGGACGCTGGGGCAGTCGATCATGGTGCGGAAGCTGTCACCCCCGCCGGTGCCGGTCGGAGCCCAACCGGCCGCCGCGCTGGTGGACGGAGGCGGCGGCGGGGGCGCCACGGCGGCCGCCGCCCGAAGACCACCGCCACCCCCGCCCCGGAAGAAGAAGCGCCGGCGGCGCTGAGAGCGAGCATCTTGCCCGACGACTCCCACGAGCTGAGCGCCGGCCGCGCCGAGGCCGAGGGGTCGAGCGTCGGCGCCGCGAAATGGGCTGCGATGAAGGAGTTGGAGCGCAGCTACCCCGGCATCTCGGTCGATCACGTGGCCTTCGAGGTGATCGAGGCGGAGACCGGGCCGGACGGAGAGGGATCGACGCGCGTGGTCGCGACGGCGGATCTGGAGCGGTGGAAGGCGGCCGAGGACGAGTTCGAATGGCCCTCGGAGCCCGTCGAGCGCGTGCGGGAGATCCTGCGCCGCGTGGTCTCGCACCTGGGTCTGCGGGCGAGCGTCGACGTGGTCGAGGGCGACGAGGAGATCGCGGCGGAGATCAGCGGCGCCGAGCTGGGGCTGTTGATCGGCAAGCACGGCCAGACCCTCGATGCGCTGCAGGCGCTCTGCGCGCAGGCCGCGTTCCGGGGATCGGAGGAGCGCCTTCCCGTGGTCGTGGACGCGGCCGGCTACCGCGCGCGCCGCGAGACAGCGCTCCACAGGCAGGCCGACCGCGGCGTCGCGGACGCGCTTCGGTACGGCCGCGCGATCGAGCTCGACTCCATGGGCTCCCAGGAGCGCAAGGTCGTCCACAACTATCTGAAGGACCGTGCGGACGTGGACACCCATTCCGAGGGCGACGAGCCGTTCCGGCGGATCGTGATCACGCCGCTGCGGCGCGGCGCCTGACGCAGTACGCAGCGGGCCTTCCCGGGCTGGGGCGTAAAACGTGAAACGGGGAACTGAGGCTCGCCGGGCCGCGCTGGACGAGCAGCTCGCCGCGCTCGCCGCGCGCTGGTCGCTCGACGCCGCGGCCGTCCACCGGCTGCGCGACCTCCTGTTCCTCGTCCGCGACGACCCGCGCGCGGCCACCGCCGTGCGCTCGTCCGATCAGGCAGTCCGAGTCCACGTCGCCGACAGCCTCTGCGCCCTGCCCTTTCTCGATCCGGCCGTCGATTCCACGCCGGACCACCACATTCGGGTGATCGACGTGGGCACCGGCGCCGGGTTCCCCGGCCTGCCGATCGCGATCGCCCGCCCGCAGCTCCAGGTCGACCTGCTCGAAGCGACGCGGCGCAAGTGCGAGTTCCTGGAAGCGGCGATCACGAGGCTCGGCGTGCAGAACGCGACGGTCGTCGCCCGCCGGGCCGAGGAGTGGGCCGCCGACGCGGGACGGGAGCGCTACGACCTCGCGCTCGTGCGCGCGGTCGCACCGCTCGCGACGCTCGTGGAGTATGCGGCTCCCCTGCTCTCGCTCGGCGGCAGGCTGATCGCCTGGAAGGGCGCCCGCGATGCGTCCGAAGAGGCTGCCGGTAGGCGCGCTGCCGATGAGATAGGCCTGCAAATGATGCAAATCGAGCGCGTCGAGCCTTACCCGGGGAGCCGCGCACACCACCTCCACCTCTACGAGAAGTCGAGGCCTACGCCGGCGCGATTTCCGCGCCGTCCGGGCACCGCGCGCAAGCACCCGCTCGGCTGAGGGACGCGGAGCTCGCGCGCGGCGACGTTTGGTTCGTCCCCGAACCAACGTGGAGAACCCTGGGCCGGGGGATGGTTCCCGGCCGAACTTTCGCCTGGACGTGTTGCAGGAACGCGCGGTTCGGTGCCGAACCACAGGGCAGACGGCCGTGCAAGCCCGCGGCGCTACGACCGCGGGCGCCTGTATCTTCGGCCGCGTTGGGTATGGCAGCGGCGACTGTATATGCGGTGGCGAACCAGAAGGGCGGCGTCGGCAAGACGACGACCGCCGTCAACCTGGCCGCATGCCTCGCGGAGGCGGGCTGCAGCACACTGCTGATCGACCTCGATCCGCAGTGCAACGCCACCGTGGCGCTGGGACTCCCGAAGGACCGCGAGCCCAACACCTACACGTGCCTGATGAGCGGAGCCGACCTGCGGGAGGCGGCGATGCCCTCCGCGATCGACTCGCTGGAGGTGGTGACCGCGACGCCCGACCTCGCCGGCGCCACGGTCGAGCTGCCGCGGATGGAGGCATCGGAGTCGCGCCTGCGGGACCTGCTGCAGCCGGTGCGCGAGCGCTACGAGCGGATCGTGCTGGACTGCCCGCCGTCGCTCGGGCCCCTCTCGGTCAACGCGCTCGTCGCCGCCGACCGGGTGCTCGTGCCCGTGCAGGCCGAGTACCTGGCCCTCGAGGGCCTCGCCCAGTTCCTCGACACGCTCGGCCTGATCCGGCGGGAGCTGAACCCGGGCCTCGAGGTCGCCGGCATGCTGCTCACGATGTACGACAGCCGCACGCGGCTGGCCCAGGACGTCGAGGGCGAGTTGCGTCGCCATTTCCCCGGCCTCGTGCTGCAGACCGTGATCCCACGCAACGTGCGCATCGGCGAGGCGCCGAGCTATGGTCGCCCCGTGATCCACCACGATCCGCACTGCACCGGCAGCGACGCGTACTTCGCGCTCGCGAAGGAGGTGGTGGGGCGTGGTTGAGCGAGGCATCGGCCGCGGCCTGGCCGCGATCCTGCCTGCGAGCGGGGCCGACGACGAGTCGCTCCAGCGCATCCCGCTCGACCAGATCTCGCCCAACCCGAGCCAGCCGCGCCAGTCGTTCGACGAGCAGGAGCTGGGGGAGCTCGCCGGCTCGCTGCGCGAGCACGGCATCCTTCAGCCGGTGCTCGTGCGCCCGCTCCCGGGCGGCCGGTACGAGCTGATCGCCGGCGAGCGCCGTTGGCGCGCCGCGCGGCTTGCCGGCCTCGACCGCATTCCCGCGGTCGTGCGCAGCACGGCCGAGCAGGACCGCCTCGAGCTTGCGCTGATCGAGAACATGGCGCGGCAGGACCTCAACCCCGTCGAGTCCGCGCGCGCGTGCGCGGCGCTCGTCGACGAGCTCGGCCTGACAAAGGAGGAGGTCGGTCGCCGCGTCGGCAAGAGCCGCGTCGCGATCTCCAATCTCGTGCGGCTGCTCGAGCTTCCGGACGAGGTGCTGGCGATGCTCGAGTCGGGGCAGCTCTCGGAAGGCCACGGTCGCGCCGTGCTGCAGGCCTCCGACCACAACGTGCGCCGCCGCGTCGCGCGCACGGCACGTGACCGCGGGCTGTCCGTGCGCCAGACCGAGCAGCTCGCTCGTGGTGAGCAGGCGCGGCCCTCGGCCAAGCGCCCGTCGCGGCTGCAGAGCGCCGACGCGCTCGCGGCATCGCGCGACGCCGAGGAGGCGCTGGCCGCCGTGCTCGGCCGCGAGGTGCGGGTGCGGCTCGCGCGCAAGGGCGGCACCATCGAGGTCCCCTTCGACGACCTCGCGGACCTCGGCGAGATCATCCTGCGCCTGACCCGCCGCAGGGCCGCCTGACCGCCGCTTTTCGCCGGACGAGTCGCGGCAAGGTGCGCTCGCGCAGGCACGCGGGACCGCATCGGCCGTTAGCTAGAATCGCCCGCAGTCCGGCTTCAAGGGCGATTAGCTCAGTCGGTTAGAGCGCCTCTCTGATAAGGAGGAGGTCCCTGGTTCGAGTCCAGGATCGCCCATCCCCGCCCGCGTGCCGCTACGATCGATTTCGTGGGGGTGCCGCGAGACGACGCCGATCTGCGGGCGCGTCGGCTTGGAGGAGACGAGCGCGCCGAAGTGCTTGCCGCCGGAGCCGGCGGCGACACGTTCGAAGTCATGGGCGACGTGCGCGTCGTGCGCGACGACGGGAAGGTGGTCGAGGGCCGCGACGGCTTCCTGTTCATGGCGAACGACAACAACCGCGTCGTCGACCAGCACACCGGCGCGCTCGCGCTCGACCCGTCCCAACTCGAGGGGTGGGGCGCAGTGCTGGAGCGTCGTGCCGAACTGTTCGCCGAACGCGATTGCGCCTATCTGGTGATGGTCGCCCCGGACAGCCACGCGGTCTATCCGGAGTACATGCCGGCCGATCTCCAGCCCGCGCCCGAACGCCCGGTGCACCAGCTGATCGCGCACCTCGAGCGCACGAGCTCACCCGTGCGGATCATCTATCCGCTCGAAGAGCTGCTGAGCAGGAAGCCGGAGCGTCTCGTCTCGTCGCGGGTCGACAGCCACTGGACCGACTACGGGGCTTTCGTCGCGTTCCAGCGCGTGATGGAAGAGGCGGGGCGGCTCGTCGCCACGCGGCCGGTAGGCGAACGCGACGTGATCTTCGAAGACGCCGACGTGTCGGGAGACCTGGGGCAGAAGTTCGACCCGCCGCGCCAGGCGCAGCAGCCGTGCGGGCGAATGCGCTACCGGACCGCGCGGCTGGTGTATGACAACTGCGTCGAGGGAACGGGCTCCCTTGCCGTTACGCATTGCGTCCCCGCCCCGGCCGTGACCTGCCTCCTGCTCGGGGACTCGTACTCCTATTGGCTCGCCCGGTACATGGCGGAGTGCTTCAGGAGGCTTGTGTTCGCCCATGCGCCGACGCTCGATCTCGCGCTCGTGGAGGCGGCGCAGCCGGACATCGCGATCACGATCATCGCCGAGCGGTTCCTCGTCGCGGTGCCGGACGACGAGCGCGGCCGGTCGGTGCGCGAGCGCGAGGAACGGAAGCGCAGCATCGGCCGCATCCGCCAGCCGCTGCTGCACTGGACCTGGCCGATCCTGGTGTCACCCGGCCCGATCGAGGCGATGCGATCGAAGCTGGCCGCCGAAGGCAACCTGCGAGACATAGCGCTGATCGGCGTGATGGCGTACGCGGGACTGCGACCCGCCGAAGCGGCTGCGCTCCGGTGGTCGGCGATCGAGGCCGACTCGATCGTCGTCGAGCCGCTCCCGCTGCGGCGCGCGGCCGGGGCCGCTCCCCGGCGGGTACCGCTGTGGGCCCCGCTCGCCGAGGACATCGAGGCGTGGCGGCACGAGTCGGGAGGTTCGGGCAATCGGCGGGTCTTCACGGCCCCGGGCAAGCCATGGTCGTTGGACCTGCGGGCCTGGCGCGACCACACCTATCCGAGCCTCGCAAGGGAGACCGGGATCGACAATCGGCGACCCAGTGGTCTCCGGCACGTGTACTCCGTACTTCTGATCAACGGCGGAGCCTCCCTGGAGGAGGTGGCCGCGCTCATGGATGAGGCGCCCGAGGAGGTCGACAAGACTTTTGGGCACCTGTTCGCGGACGCCGCGGACCGTGAGCCGGATCCGCCCGAGCAGATGATCCGTGCGACCAGGAAGGTCCCCGCCACGTGAGCGGGCGGGTGCCATCCCGGTTGCCGGAGGGCCGTTCCTATAATGGGCAGCCCAGCCGTCGCCAAGGGTCAGGAGTGACCGAGTTGCAGGAGATGGTCATCTACGGTGTCAGCTTCGACATGGTCGGCAAGCAGCCCATCGTGCTGCTGAAGACGATCGACGGCAACAAGTTCCTGCCGATCTGGATCGGCCATCCCGAGGCCGCCGCGATCCTGATGAAGCTCCAGGGCGCGACCACGCCGCGGCCCATGACGCACGACCTGATCAGCGAGATGATCAACGAGCTCGACGCCCAGTGCACGCGGGTCTCGGTCACCGAGCTGAAGGACAACACCTTCTACGCGTCGATCACGCTCAGGGTCAACGGGCAGGAGATCGAGATCGACTCCCGGCCCTCCGACGCGCTCGCCGTCGCGGTGCGCACCTCCGCTCCGATCTTCGCCGCCGAGGACGTGATCCAGGAGAGCGCGATCGAGTTCGAGCAGGAGGCGGAGGACACCGAGGAGGTCGTCGACAAGTTCAAGGAGTTCCTGGACGAGGTCACGCCCGAGGACTTCGCCCAGGGGTCCGGCTAGCGCTCAGGTCGCGGCAGGCACACCCGGCCCGCGCGCGAGCGCCTGATCGAGCATGCGGCGCACCAGCTGCTCGAAGGGGATGCCGGCGGCCTCGGCGGCCTGCGGCAGGAGGCTCGTGTCGGTGAGCCCGGGGATCGCCTGTGCCTCGAGCACGTGGAGCCCGTCCTCGCCGAGGATCATGTCGACGCGCGCGAAGCCGTAGCACCCGAGCAGCCGGAACACCGAGACGGCCAGGTCCTGCGCCCGCGCGGTGAGCGCGTCCGGAAGGTCTGCGGGACACGCGAAGTCGGTCTTGCCGATCTCGTAGCGAGCCTCGAAGTCGAAGAAGTACTCCTGCTTGGGCTTCGCTTCGACGACCGGCAGGGCGCGCACCTCGCCCTCGTCCTCGAGCAGCGAGACGGCGAGCTCACGTCCCTCGACGTGGCGCTCGAGCAGCACGCGGTCGTCGTAGCTGAATGCCGCGATCAGCGCCTCGGGGACGTCGGCCGCCGACTCCGCGAACTTGATCCCGAGCGCGGAGCCCTGGGCGGCCGGCTTGACCACCACGGGGAAGCCGAGGCGCTCCTCGATCGCCGGCAGCGCCTCGCCGGCACCGAGCTCCTTGAAGGCGATCTCGCTGAACGCGAAGAAGTCGGGGGTCGGCAGGCCTTCCTCGACGAGCATGTGCTTCGTCAGCACCTTGTCCATGCAGCGCATGCACCCGAGCACGCCGGACCCCGTGTACGGGATCCCGACGATCTCGAGCAGCTCCTGGACGGTGCCGTCCTCGCCGCCGCGGCCGTGCAGCGCGACGAACGCGACGTCCGCGCCACTGGCGCGCAGATCGTCGAGCAGGGTCCGGCCGACGTCGATCGATACGTGGTCGATGCCGAGCTCTCTCGAGCGCGTGCTCGACGCGTGCCGCCGAGCGCAGCGACACCTGGCGCTCGAGCGACGGGCCGCCCTTCAGGACGGCGACACGCGGCGTCATGACCCGCCGGCGTCGCGCTGCTGCTTGCGGCGCGGAGGCAGGTGGACGACGTCGGCGAGCGGCTCCTGCTCGACGGCCGGCTCCGGCTCGACGATCGGGCGTCCCTTGCCGGCGAACGTGGAGAAGAGCGCGATCTGCTCGTCCACGACCTTCCCGATCCGGCGGATGCCCTCGACGATCCCGTCCACGTCGGCACCGGAGAAGTTGAGACGCATCGAGCTCCCGCCGCGGCCGTCGACGTACGCGGCGGATCCCGGGACGAACGCGACGCGCTCCTCGCGCAGCGCCTTCGCGAGCAGGTCCCCCGTGTCGATGAACTCCGGCAGCGTGGCCCAGATGAAGAGGCCTCCGCTCGGTTGCGTCCATTCGGCCTCGCGCGGGAAGAACTCCGCGAGCGCGTCGAGCATCGCGTCGCGTCGCTGACGGTAGGTCGCGCACAGGTCCTTCACGTAGTGCTGCCAGCGGCCCTCGTCGAAGTAGATGTCGACGAACTGCTGGGTCAGCGACGAAGTGCAGAGGTCGGCCGCCTGCTTGCCGAGCTTGATCTTCGACAGCACCGGCCCCGGAGCGGTCACCCATCCGAGCCGGATGCCCGGCGAGAGGATCTTCGAGAAGGTGCCCAGGTAGATCACGTACTCGCCGCCGTCGAGCGCATGCAGGGTCGGCAGCGGCTCGCCCTCGTAGCGCAGGAGCCCATAGGGATTGTCCTCGAGCACGAGCAGCTCGCGCTCGCGCGCGATCTCGACGAGCCGGCTCCGCCGCGGCGCCGACAGCGTCACGCCGGCAGGGTTCTGGAAGGTCGGCACGGTGTAGATGAACTTGGGCTGCTTGCCGTCGCGCTGGAGCTGCTCGAGCACCTCTTCGAGCAGGTCGATCCGCATGCCGTCGGAGTCCATCTCGATCTGGATCACGTCGGCTTCGTAGCTCGAGAAGGTCGGCACCGCGCCGGGATACGTCGGCGCCTCGCAGATCACGACGTCGCCGGGGTCGATCAGCGTCTTCGTGACGAGGTCGATCACCTGCTGGCCGCCGGTGGTCACGACGATGTCGTCGTGGTCCGCGCGCATGCCCTCCGCGGCCATCACCTCGATGATCCGGTCCTTGGTCCTGGCGAAGCCCTCGGTCGGTCCGTACTGCAGCGCGCTCGCGCAGGACTCGTGGGCGATCCGGTTGGCGATCGCGACGAACGTCTCGGGCGGGAAGGAGGACGTGTCGGGCAGTCCCCCCGCCAGCGAGATCACCTCCGGACGTGCCGTGATCTCCATCAGGTCGCGCATCGCCGAGGAGCGCATGTGGCGGGTGCGCTGCGCGAAGAGGCCCGCGTAGCGCTCGATCTCGTGGCTGGTCTTCTGCCTGTCCTTCACGGTCGAGTGTTTCGTCTCCTGGAGCCGCGAACCTGTGGATGCTCGGCGCAATGCATAGTCTGGTCCGCCACACTGACGCGCTTGAAAGCGGCGACGATGGAACATAGAGGATAGACATGGACCTTTTCCTGGCCATTTCGCAGGGGATCGGCACCTCCCTGGCGACGGGCGTCCGGGCGCTGCTCGTGCCCCTGTTCGTCGGCGCGATGGCGCGTGCCAACGCCGCGATCGATTTCGACCACACGGGCTTCGCGTGGCTCGAGTCGATCTGGTGGCTCGCGCTCCTGCTGGCCCTGGTGGTCGTCGCCTGGCTGCTCGACCGCAGCCGCGTCGACGTTCCCGAGGGGATCTGGGTGGTGGTCGCGATGGGCCTCGGGGGCATGCTCTTCGCCGGCGCGCTCGAGGACGACGACTACTTCGGGACCGTCGGCATCGTGCCCGGCATGCTCTGCGCGCTGCTCGGGTTCCTGGCCGCGCGCGCCTTCCTCGGAGGAGCGGCCGATCGGCTGCGCTCGCGCGGGGAGGGGACGGGCACGATCCAGGCGCTCGGCGACATCGGAGCGATCGGGATCGCCGCGCTGGCCGTGCTGGTGCCCCCGGTGTCGATCGTGGCGCTTGCGTTCTGCGTATGGGTGGTCGTCTCGAGACGCCAGCGCGCCGGGCAGAAGTACGAGGGACTGCGCATCCTGCGATAGACGTGGCTCGGTGAAACAGCAACGTCGTCCCGCCTCCGACCGGCCGGGCTGCTCGCAGACCGGCCGCCTGTTCTGGTGATGAAGCTCGTTCTGATCGTGGTCGATGCGCTGAAGCCGGCGATGCTCGAGCGTGCCGTGGCCGAGGGGCACGCGCCGGCGTTTGCGGAGATCCTGCGTCGCGGGACCTACATCCCGGACTGCGTCAGCGTGTTTCCGTCCGTCACGCCGGCCGCCGCAGGGTCGATCACGACCGGCACGATGCCCGACGCGCACGGGATCCCCTCGATCTGCTGGTACCACCGCGGCGAGCGCCGCTACGTCGACTACGGCTCCTCGGGGGCCTCGGTGCGCACGTTCGGCGTGCTGCGCGCGCTCACCGACACGGTCTACAACATGAACTTCGACCACCTCAGCAGGCAGCAGCTCGACGGTGTTCGAGCGCCTCGACGACATGGGAGTGCGCACCGCGTGCACGCCTTTCCTGATCTTCCGCGGCCGGGTCCGGCACGAGCTCGGGGTGCAGGGCTGGCTGCGCCGCGTCGCGCAGGCCGCCAACTTCCGGCACGCGGTCTACGGGCCCGCGGAGCTCTTCTACGGTGAGCTGTACTCGTCGCAGGTGGTGGACTGCCGCCCGACGCTCGCGCGGCCCGGAACACGCGACCCGTACTCCGGCTGCGTGGGAGCACACGTCGAACGCAACGACCTCTACGACTTCATGCTGTTCTCGCTGCCCGACAACGACCACCACTCGCACCGGTTCGGGCCGCAGGAGACGATCCCGTCGATCGCGCGCGCGGACAGTCACCTGATGGAGCTGGCGGACGCCGCCGGGGGCATCGAGCGCTTTCTCGACGACCATGCCGTGATCCTGATGTCCGACCACGCGCAGACCGCTGTGTCGCAGCGGATCAACCTGCAGGCCGCGCTCGCGGACTGGGGCGTGCTCCAGCCCAACGACCTCTCACCCGACGAGGCCACGCTCGCGGTCGCGCCTGGCGCGAGGTCGGCGATGGTCTACGCGCTCGACCAGGAGCACTTCCCGGCGAAGTCCTTCCAGCGCCTGCTGCGCCGGCTGCGTGAGGTGGAGGGCGTCGAGGTGGTCGCGTGGCGCGACCACAGGCATGACGGCGAGGCGTGCGTCTGGACCGAGCGCGGCGAGCTGAGGTTCCGGCCGGGCACGTCGGCGCGCGACCTTCGGGGCGAGCGGTGGGACTTGGACGGCGAACTGCGCACGCTCGAGCTCGAGCACGAGGACGGCGTGTTGTCGAGCCGCACGTACCCGGACGCGCTGCGGCGGATCTGGAGCGCGCTGCTGTGCAAAGGGTCCGGCGACGTGCTGATCTCCGCTGCGCGCGGCTACGAGTTCACCGACTGGGGCGGGGCCGATCACGTCGGCGGCGGCAGCCACGGCTCGCTGCGCCGCGGCGACTCGCTCGCGACGCTCGCGTTCGTCAACTGCGGGCCGGACCTCGGCGGCGACGGAGATCGCTGGCCTGCGCAATGGTCGATATCCGACGTCGCGCCGATCGTCGTCTCGCACTTCGGCCAATCGTCGTGAAGCGGGTCCGGGCGATCGCGCGCGGGCGCGTGCAGGGTGTGTTCTTCCGAGACTCCGTGCGCCGGCTCGCCGGGCGGCTGGGCGTGGCGGGATGGGTGGCCAATCGCGCGGACGGGAGCGTCGAGGCGGTCTTCGAGGGCGACGCCGAGGCGGTCGAGGAGCTGGTTGCCTACTGCCGCGTGGGGCCGGCCGGCGCGCGCGTGGAGGGCGTCGACGTCGCGGTCGAGGAGCCGCGCGGCGAGCGCGAATTCACGGTGCGGTGACCCGCTGACCGGCTGAGCGCACCGGTTGGTCGGCTATCTTGCGGGCAGTGCAGCGCGAAGCCCCGCTTGCCGCCCGTTCCCGCGCGAGCGACCACGCTCTGCGCGTCGGCCGGGGCATGCGCAAGCCCGGGAACTGGGTGCAGCTCGTCAAGTTCGGGGCGGTCGGCGGGAGCGGGTACGTCGTCAACCTCGCGGTCTACACGACGCTCGTGAAGGCGTTCGGCGTGCACTACATCCTCGCCGCGGTGCTGGCCTTCTGCGTCGCGGTCACCAACAACTTCCTCTGGAACCGGCACTGGACGTTCGAGGCCACCGAGGGGCACATGGGATTCCAGGCGGCGCGGTTCTTCGCCGTCAGCGTGCTCGCGCTCGGCTTCAACCTCGTCGTGCTCGAGCTGCTGGTCACCGCCGCCGACATGGAGAAGGTGCTCGCCCAGGCGCTCGCGATCCTGGCCGCGACGCCGCTCAACTTCATCGGCAACAAGCTGTGGAGCTTCGGCAAGCCGGCCCCGCGGCGCGCGCGGTAGCGCTCGCCTGCGCGCTGCTCGCGCTCGCCGGGACGCCCGCCTTCGCGCAGGAGGCCGACCCACGCAGCCAGGCGGTCCGCCCGGACGCGACGCTCACGCGCCCGTCCTCGCCGACGCGCCCGCCCCGCGACCACTTCCTGAACGCGGTGCAGGCCGCGCGCCTGGCCGCGCGGGAGCCGAAGCTCCAGGAAGAGCTGCGCAAGCACGACGCGGTCCGGCGCGAGACGTTCGCGAAGGGCCCGGGCCGTTGGCAGGTGAGTTGGTTCGCCGACGGCGACGAAATCGCGCAGGTGATCGTCGACGAGCGCGAGGGGCGCGCGATCGAGGTCTGGACCGGGCCCCAGGTGGCGTGGCAGATGGCGCGCGGTCTCGAGGGCGCGTTCGGCCGGAAGGTGAACTCGCCCTGGATCTGGATCCCGCTGATGGCGGTCTTCTTCGTTCCCTTCTTCGATCCGCGGCGGCCGTTTCGCCTGCTGCACCTCGACCTGCTGGTCCTGCTGTCGTTCTCGGTCTCGCACATCTTCTTCAACCGCGGCGAGATATTCACGTCGGTGCCGCTCGTCTACCCGGTGCTCGTCTACCTGCTGGCGCGGATGCTGATGCTCGCGCGCACGCTCCGGCCGTCGCGTGCGCCGGCGCGCGGCATGCCGTTTCTGCTGGTTCCCGCCACGTGGCTGGTGCTCGCCCTGATCTTCCTCGTCGGTTTCCGGCTGGGCCTGAACGTGACCAACTCCAACGTGATCGACGTGGGCTACTCCGGCGTCATCGGCGCCGACCGCATCGCCGACGGCAAGGACCTGTACGGCTCGTTCCCGGACGACAACCCCTCGGGGGACACCTACGGTCCCGTGAGCTACTACGCGTACACGCCGTTCGAGCAGCTCTTCCCATGGTCGGGCACCTGGGACGACCTGCCGGCCGCGCATGCGGCGGCCGTGACGTTCGACCTGTTGATGCTGCTCGCGTTGTTCGCGGTGGGCCTGCGGCTTCGCCCGGGGCCCGACGGCAGGGTGCTCGGCCTCGTGCTGGCCTACGCTTGGGCCGCATACCCGTACACGCTGTTCGTGCTGAGCTCGAACGCGAACGACACCCTCGTCGCGCTGCTCGTGACCCTCGCCTTCCTGGTGCTGTCGTCACCGCGCGCGCGAGGAGCCGCGCTCGCGCTCGCGGCCTCGGCGAAGTTCGCGCCGCTCGCGCTCGTTCCGCTGTGGGCGTCCCATCCCAACCGGCGTGCACGTGACGCACTGGCGTTCGGCCTCGCGTTCGCGGCAATGGTCGTGCTGGCGGTCGCGTTCGTCGTGCCGGACGGCGGCGTGAGGGAGCTGTGGGACCGCACGGTCGGCTTCCAGCTCGGCCGCGATTCGCCGTTCAGCATCTGGGGGCAGGAGGACCTCGGCCTGCTCCAGACCGTCGTCAAGGCTTCCGCCGTGCTGCTCGCCGCCGCGGTCGCGTTCGTTCCCGCGCGCAAGACGGCGCTCCAGGTCGCGGCGCTCGGGGCGGCGGTGCTGATCGCCCTGCAGCTGGGGCTCTCGCACTGGTTCTACCTTTACATCGTGTGGTGGCTGCCGCTCGCCCTGATCGCGTTCTTCGGAGCAGCAGCGCCTAGGCCGGCTCGGCCGGCACCATGATCTGCTCGATCGACCGGGCGAGGCCGTTCTCCGCGGTCTCGACGAGCACGGCCATGATCCAGACGTCGTCGGTGGCGGTGTCGAACTTCACCGGCATCTGGGTCATGAAGCGCTCCAGGATCTGTTCCTTCCGCACGCCGATGACGCCGCCGCGGGCGCCGGTCATGCCTACGTCGGAGATGAACGCCGTCCCGCCCGGCAGGACGCGGCCGTCCGCGGTCGGCACGTGTGTGTGCGTGCCGACGACCGCGAGCGCGCGTCCGTCGAGGTGCCATCCCATCGCGACCTTCTCGCTCGTGGCCTCCGCGTGGAAGTCGACGAAGACGTAGTCGGCGTCGTCGCGAAGCTGCGCGAGGATGCGGTCGGAGACATGGAAGGGCGAGTGCGCCGCCTGCATGAAGACGTTGCCGCTGAGGTTCAGGATCCCCCACCGCACGCCGCCCTTCTCGACCACGACATGACCGCGTCCGGGGTTGGACTCGAGGTAGTTGGCCGGTCGCACGATGCGGTCGCTGGAGTCGAGCAGCTCGTAGACGTCGCGATGCCTGAACACGTGATTGCCCGTCGTCAGCACGTCGATGCCGGCGGCGAACAGCTTGTCGGCGGTGCGCGGCGTGATGCCCAGGCCGCCGGCCACGTTCTCGCCGTTGGCGATCACCAGGTCGGGGGAGTGACGCTCGATCAGGGACGGGAGCGTGGTGGTGACCGCTGTTCGCCCCGGCTCCCCGACGATGTCCCCGAGGAACAGCACACGCTCGCCTGACATGTGCGGTGTATACCTGACAGGTCGTTAATCTCGCAGCATGGTCCCCCCGCCGCCCGTCGTTCTTGCAGCGGAAGGGATCCGCAAGAGCTTCGGCGCGCACGAGGCGCTGAAGGGCGTTTCGCTGGAGGCGCACGCGGGCGAGCGCGTGGCCTGCATCGGCCCCAACGGGGCCGGGAAGACGACTCTGCTGACGATCCTCGCGGGGATCCGGCGCCCGGACGCCGGGACGGTGCGGGCCGGCGGCAGGGCGGGCTGGGTGCCGCAGACCCCCGCCCTCTACGACCGGCTCACCGCGGAGGAGAACCTGCGGCTGTTCGCGCGCCTCGAGCATGTCCCGGACACCGACGCCGCGGTGGCGCGGATGCTCGAGCAGACGGGCCTGAGCGACCGCGCGGGAGACCGGGTGGCGGAGCTGTCCGGCGGCAACCGCCAGCGCCTGAACGTCGCGATCGGCCTGCTCTCGAGCCCTCCGGTGCTGCTGATGGACGAGCCCAGCGCCGCGCTCGACCCGCGCCAGCGCCAGCGCCTGTGGGACTACCTCGGCCGGCTCTCCGAGGACGGCACCGCGGTCGTGTACACGACGCACACCGTCTCCGAGGCCGAGCGCTACGCCGACCGCGTGCTCGTCCTCGCGGACGGCGAGCTGCTGTTCTGGGGCTCTCCCGCCGAGCTGCAGGAGCATGCCGGGCCGGGCGACGACCTCGAGGCGGCGTTCGTCGCGTTCCTCAGGCAGCAGGGTCACTGACCGATGCGCACGCTGCTGGCAAAGGACCTGCGCATCCTCGCGCGCTCGCCGTTCCTGCTCTGCCTGCTCGTGCTCTACCCGCTGGTCGTGGCGCTGCTGATCGGCCTCACGCTCAGCCGCGGCGCCGAGAAGCCGCGCGTCGCGGTGTTGAACGAGGTGCCGCGCGAGCAGTCGCTCGACGTGGGCACCGGGCCGCTGCGGCTCGGGTTGTCTCCCGACCAGCTGCGTGACCACATCGATCCCGTGCCGGTCTCCTCGCGCGAGGAGGCGGAGCGGCTCGTGCGTGACGGCGACGTGCTGGGCGCGCTGATCATCCCGGAGGACACCTTCCAGAAGATCGAGTCGCGTGTGGAGTCTCCCCGCCTGGAGGTGATCGTCAGCGAGGAGGACCCGGTGAAGGCGCGATTGGTCGACGACGCCGTCGCCTCGGCGCTCTCGGAGGCGAACCGGCAGGTCGCGCGCGCCCTCACGCGCGCGAACCTGCGCTACCTGGACCTGCTGCTGAACGGCGGCAGCGTGACCGTGTTCGGGAACGAGTTCACGGTGCTCGGGCTGCGCCGGATCGGCAACTCCGTCGAGGCGGCGCGCAAGGCCCTGCCGCGAGGGTCCCCGGAGCGTCGCGACCTCGACCGCGTCGTGCGCTTCACGCGGATCGCCCAGGCGAACTTCGGCCTCTCGAGCCGCGTGCTCTCGGCGCTGAGCGAGCCGATCCGGGTCGACAAGCAGGTGGTGGGCGGCGCGCGCGTCCCCCTCACCACGTTCGCCGCCGCGGTCGCCGTGGCCGTGAGCCTGATGTTCGTGACGGTCCTGCTCGCCTCCGGGGCGCTCGCGCTCGAACGTGACCAGAACACGTACGGCCGCCTGGTGCGCGGACCGGTGTCGCGCACCGGGCTGCTCGTCGAGAAGGGCCTGTTCGCCGTCACGGGGGCATTGCCCGTGACGCTCCTGATGCTGCTCGCGGTCGCGTTGTTCGCCACGGTCGAGTGGGATCGGTTCCACCTGTGGGTGGTCGCCGTCGCCGTGGCGGCCGCCGCCTTCGCGGCGATGGGCACGCTGATCGGAGCTCTTGCCCGTGAGGTCCAGTCGGCGTCGCTGCTCGCCTTCACCCTGCTGCTGCCGGTCGCCTTCCTCGCGCTGGTCCCCGCCGGCGCCGTCAGCCCGGCCGTGCACGACGTGTTCGTGGCGGTGTCGTTCGTCTTCCCGTTCGACGCCACGGTCGACGCGATGCGTTCCGCGCTGTATTCGAGCGGGGACCTGGCCGCCCCGCTCGTGCACCTGGCGGGGCTGGCGGTGGCCTATGGCCTCGCGGCACGCGTGGCGATCCGGCGCTTCGGCTGACGCGACTCCAGGTGGGGCGAAGCCCCTAGTTATCCTGTCCACGCATGTCTTTTCCAGCCACGCGCCTCAGAAGGATGCGCCGCACCAGCGCCCTGCGCGGCATGGTGCGCGAGACGGAGCTGTCGGCCGACCATCTCGTGTATCCGCTGTTCGTGACGCACGGCTCCGACCGGCGCGAGCCGATCCCCTCGATGCCGGGCATCGAGCGGCTGACGATCTCGCACCTCGAGGACGAGGCCCGGCAGATCGCCGCGCTCGGCCTGCCCGCGGTGCTGCTCTTCGGCATCCCGGCGGACAAGGACGCCGCGGCCTCGGGCGCGTACGACGCCGAGGGCATCGTGCAGCTCGCCGTGCGCGCCTTGAAGCAGGCGGAGCCGGACCTCACCGTGATCACCGACGTGTGCCTGTGCGAATACACGTCGCACGGCCACTGCGGAGTGGTGCGCGACGACGGTGAGGTCGACAACGACGTGACGCTCGAGCTGCTCGCGAAGACCGCGAACTCGCACGCCGAGGCGGGAGCGGACGTGGTCGCGCCGTCCGACATGATGGACGGGCGTGTCGGGGCGATCCGCGCGCAGCTCGACAGCGAGGGTCACAGCTCCGTGCCGATCGTCGCCTACAGCGCCAAGTTCGCCTCGGCCTTCTACGGGCCGTTCCGGGAGGCCGCCGACTCGACTCCGGCGTTCGGCGACCGCCGCGGCTACCAGATGGACCCCGCCAATGCGAGGGAGGCCGTGCGGGAGGCGAAGATCGACGTGGCCGAGGGCGCCGACGTCGTGATGGTGAAGCCCGCCCTGCCGTATCTCGACGTGATCCGCCGCGTGCGCGAGGAGGTCGAGGTGCCGGTCGCCGCCTACCACGTGTCCGGGGAGTACGCCGCGCTCAAGGCGGCTGCCGAGCGCGGCTGGCTCGACGAACGTGCCGCCGTGCTCGAGTCGCTCACCGCGATCCGCCGCGCGGGCGCCGACGTGATCGTGACCTATTACGCGAAAGAGGTGGCCGAGTGGCTTCAGGACTGACCCGTGCCACGCCGAAGCTGCGCTCGCGCATGCACGGCGCGGCGGTTCCGATCGACGAGATCGACAAGCGGCTGATGAACGCGCTGCAGTCGCGGTTCCCGCTCGTCCCGCGTCCGTTCGAATCGATCGCGCGCGACACCGAGCTGAGCGAGGACGAGGCGATGGAGCGCACGCGCCGCCTGCTCGACGAACGCATCATCCGGGAGATCACGCCGATCTTCGACACGACCGCGCTCGGGTACAGCTCGATGCTCGTCGCCGCGCGTGTCGACTCGGAGAATCCGCACCGCGCCGCGGCGGTGATCAACGAGCACCCGGGCGTGTCCCACAACTACCTGCGCAACCACGACTTCAACCTCTGGTTCACGATCGCGACCCCGCCGGACTCGAACCTCGGCCTGGACGGCACGCTCGAGGTGCTGAAGGAGCGCGCCGGGGCGGACTCGATCCGCAAGCTCCCCACCCTCACGATGTTCAAGATCAACATGAACCTCGAGATGGAGGGCGGCACCGAGCAGCTCGCGGCGCCCGTCGAGGCGGTCGAGCCGCGACCCCGCGATCCGGTGCCGATCGACGACTTCGACGTGGCGCTGATCCGCGCGCTGCAGGGCCCGATGGAGGTGCGCACCGACGCCTATGCGCCGGCCGCGGCCGAGCTGGGCGTCCCGGTCGAGCGCATGCTCGAGCACCTCGAGGGCATGATCGAGCGCAAGCTCCTGCGGCGCGTCGCCGCGATCCTGTTCCACCGCCGCGCCGGCTTCTCGGCGAACGGCATGGGCGTCTGGCGGGTCCCGCAGGAGCGGATCGCCGAGATCGGGCCGCGGATGGCGGCCGTGCGCGGCGTCTCGCACTGCTATCGCCGGCCGACCTACCCCGACTGGCCCTACAGCGTCTTCACGATGGCGCACGGGCGCTCGAAGGAGGAGTGCGACGCGGTGCTCGACGGCGTCGCCGGCGTGTGCGGTCTCTCCGGCTCCGACCGCGCCACGCTCTACTCGTCGACGGAGTACAAGAAGGTCCGCCTGCACTACTTCACTCCCGACTATGCGGAGTGGGAGGCACGGAATAGCTAGGGACGTGGCCGCCGACGCGCGCTCGCACGAGCTCTTCGAGCGTGCCAAGGAGGTCATCCCGGGCGGAGTGAACAGCCCCGTGCGGGCGATGCGGTCCGTCGGCCGCGAGCCGCTGTTCGTGCGATCCGGGTCCGGGGCCGAGATCGAGGACGTCGACGGCAACCGCTACGTCGACTTCGTGTGTTCGTGGGGCCCGCTGGTCCTCGGGCACGCACACCCGGCCGTGGTCGAGGCGGTGACGCAGGCGGCCGCGCGGGGGACGAGCTTCGGCGCTCCCACGGAAGCCGAGGTCCTGCTCGCGACCGAGGTCGTCGAGCGGATCGCGTCGGCCGAGATGGTCCGCCTCGTGTCCTCGGGGACAGAGGCGTCGATGACTGCCGTGCGTCTCGCGCGCGCCACCACCGGCCGCGACAGGATCGTCAAGTTCGCCGGCCACTATCACGGCCACGTCGACGGACTGCTGGCCGAGTCCGGTTCCGGCCTCGCGACCCAGGGCATCCCCGCCTCGCCGGGCGTGACCCGGGCGCAGGCCGCGGACACCGTCGTCGTTCCCTGGAACGATCCGGACGCGGCCGCGCAGGCGATCGACGACCGGACCGCGGCCGTGTTGGCCGAGGCGATCCCGGCAAACATGGGCGTCGTCCCCGCCGCACCGGGCTTCCTCGAGATGCTGCGGGAGCGCTGCGACGCCACCGGCGCGCTGCTCGTGCTCGACGAGGTCATCACCGGATTCCGGGTGGCACGGGGCGGCGCGCAGGAGAAGCTCGGCGTGCGCGCGGACCTCACCGTCCTCGGCAAGATCCTGGGCGGCGGCCTGCCGCTTGCCGCCGTGGCCGGTGCCCGAGAGGTGATGGAGGGCCTCGCGCCGCTCGGCGAGACCTACCAGGCCGGCACCCTGTCCGGGAACCCTCTGGCGACGGCGGCCGGGCTGGCCACCCTGCGGGAGCTCGGCGACGACGCCTACGCGAGGCTCGACCGGATCACCGACCGCCTCGCCCGTGGGCTGCGTACAGATGGTGTGCACGTCACAAGCGAGACCGGCCTCCTGACGGTGTTCTTCGCACCCGGCCCCGTGACGGACTATGCAGCCGCCCGAGGAGCGGACCCCGACGCATTCACGAGCTTCTGGACGGCGATGCTCGATCGGGGCATATACCTTCCTCCGTCTCCGTTCGAGGCATGGTTTCCCTCGCTCGCGCACACCGACGAGCAGATCGAGCGCACGATCGAGGCCGCAGCGGAGTCGTTCGAGGTCGCGGTGGCGGCATGAGACAGACCGCGGTCTCGGGGGACACGCTCGCGCGGCTGCGCGCCCTCGTGGCTGATGAGGGCGAGGCCATCGCGCCCGCGCTCGGCGCGGCCCCCGGGGAGGACGTGCTCGCTCCCCTCGTGAGGACCGCCGCGGCGCGACGCGAGGACCCCGAGGAGTACGCGCTCGTGATGGAGAGCGTCCTGGAGGGATACCTCCTGCACTTCGGGCGCACGCGGCTGCTCGCCACCGACGACCACGACCTCCGCCTGCTGGCCGGCGACTACATGTACGCGCTCGGGCTGAGCCGTCTTGCGCGGCTGGGCGATCTTGCCGCCGTCCGCGTGCTTGCCGACCTGATCACGCTGAGCGCTCGCCACGACGCCGCCGGCGGGCAGCACGACGATCTGCTCGCGGGACTGTGGCTCTCGTCCGCGCTGGCGGTGGCCTCCGGCCCGTCGGAGCGCCACGGCCGAGTGGTCGCGGCCGTGCGCGACGGCGCCGCGGAGCCCGGCGAGCTGCTCGCCGAGGTGGGGCGGGGGGCCGCCGAGGCGGGCATGGAGCTTCTGACGGAGCAGGCCCTGATAGCTTTTCGTGCCGTGGCTCTCGGAGGGTCACAAGGCTAGTGACAGCGGCAACTTTCCTCTCTTTCGATGGCTGATCGCACCGAGACGCAACGCCGGCCCGACAGCGGGGAGAACGGTGCCGTGGTCTCCGGGGACGGCGCCGGCAACGGCGCGCCGCGCCTCGCGAAGCCCAAGCCGCCCGGCTACTTCGAGGGCGAGACCATGACCCGCCGGGCGATGTTCACCGGTGGCGCGATGGCCGCGGGAGGAATCGCCACCGTCGCGATCGCGCTCCCGGCGATCGGCTTCGCGCTCGGGCCCGTCTTCGAGGAGCAGGACTTTCCCTGGCAGAACGTCGGCCCGACCAGCGACTTCAGCGCCGACACCTACACGCCGGTCACGTTCACGCTGATCGGCGACGTGGGCGAGGCGGGCAAGACCCTCGCCTACGTGCGCAAGCGCAACCCGGCGATCGACGGCAACTATCCCGACGAGTTCGTCGCGATCTCGACCCGCTGCGCGCACCTCGGCTGTCCCGTGCGCTGGGTGAGCCCCGCGCAGCGCTTCGTGTGCCCCTGCCACGGCGGCGTGTACAACGCGCTCGGCGAGGTCGAGGGCGGTCCGCCCGTGCGCCCGCTGGACCGCTTCGAGACGCGGGTCCAGAACGGCCAGGTCCAGCTCGGCCCGCGCTTCAGCGTCAACTCCGAGCTGAAGAGGTTCTCCGCCCGCGACCCCGGCGAGCCGCTCGACGGGCTCTGGCAGTACCTCTATCCAAAGCGATTCTCGGTGCCGAGCACGGGGGGCTAGCCGATGGCGATCAGGATTCCAAAGCCGCCGCTGCCCGGCCGCCGCAAGCCGCCGCCGCCCGGCGAGGCCAACGGCGACGTCACCGTCAAGGACCAGGCCGCGGAGGTCGGGACGGGCATCGTCGGCTGGGTCGACGAGCGCACGGGAGTCGGCGGATTCACGAAGGGCATGCTCTTCCGCAAGGTCCCGAAGGGCACCAACTGGTTCTACACGCTCGGCTCGGCGACGCTGTTCGCGTTCCTGTCGCAGGCGGTCACCGGCGTGATCCTCGCGATGTACTACGACCCTTCGCCGACGCGCGCATACGACAGCGTGCAGCACATCACCAACGACGTGTTCCTCGGCGACCTCGTGCGCGGCATGCACCGCTGGGGCGCGACGGTGATGATCGTCCTGATCTTCCTGCACATGGGCCGCGTGTTCTTCTTCGGCGCGTACAAGTACCCGCGCGAGCTGAACTGGGTGATCGGCGTCGTGCTGCTGGTCCTGACGCTCGGGATGGGCTTCACCGGATACCTGCTCCCCTTCGACCAGCGGTCCTTCTGGGCCACCGTCGTGGGCGTCAACATCAACGGCACGGCGCCCGTGCTCGGCCCGTACATCTCGGACTTCCTGCGGGCCGGGCCCGAGTTCGGGGCGACGACCCTGTCGAGGTTCTATGCGATCCACATGCTCGTGATCCCCGGCCTGCTGGCGCTGCTGATCGGGATCCATCTCTATCTCGTCGTGAAGCTCGGCACGACCGCGCCGCCGTGGCTGAAGGCGAAGCTCCCCGAGCCGCTCGAGAAGGAACAGGTCTAAGCCGTGAAGGGCCGCGACAAGGAGTCGTACCTCCGCGAGTACCAGATCCTGAAGTCGCAGGGCAAGCCGTTCTTCCCGTACGCGGTCCTGAAGGACTCCGTGATGGCGGTGATCGTCCTGGGAGTGATCATCGCGATGGCGGTGATCCTCGGCGCGGGCGAGTTGCAGAACAAGGCGGACCCGACCACCACCACCTACACGCCGCGCCCCGAGTGGTACTTCTTCTTCCTGTTCGAGCTGCTCCGGGTGATCAAGCCGCCGGACCTGGTCGTGCTCGCGACGGTCGGCATCCCGACGATCGCGCTGGTGCTGCTGGCGCTGCTGCCGTTCTACGACCGCAACCCCGAGCGCCGGCCGGAGCGCCGGCCGATCGCGACCACCGCGGCGGTCGCGACGATGGCGGCGATGGCCTACCTGACCTACCTCGGCGCGCACGCGGAGGCGCCCGACAGGATCGACATGAAGGTGTCCGCGAAGCTCGAGGCCGGCCAGAACGTCGCCAACCAGTCGGGCTGCGGCGCGTGCCACAAGTTCGGCGAGGCCGGCAACCCCGGCCCGGGCCCCGACCTGTCCGCGATCGGGGCGAAGCTGCCCGCCCAGGCGATCGAGCGCACGCTGCGCAACCCGACGGCGCCGATGCCGTCCTACGCCGACCTGCCGCCCGAGAAGTTCAACGCGCTGGTCGAGTACCTGTCGGCCTTGAGATAGATCCGCGATTCTTTAGCCGGAATCGCGGGTGGCAATGCTTCGCTTCGCCGGAATCGCGGGTGGCACTGCTTCGCTTCGCCGGAATCGCGGGTGTGTGAAGGTACGGTCGCACCTATGACCGAAGCCCCTGCATCAGCCGAGCGGGAGACGCAGGTCCGGACGATGTTCGACCGGATCGCCGATCGCTACGACCTCATGAACTCGGTCATGACGGCGGGCATGCACCACCGCTGGCGCGAGCGCGCGGCCGAGCTCGCCGGGCTGGAGCAAGGCGGCAGCGCGCTCGACGTGTGCTGCGGCACGGGTGACCTCGCGCTCGCGCTCGAGCGACGTGCAGGGCCCCTGGGGCGGGTGGTGGGCCTCGACTTCTCCGCACCGATGCTCGAGCTCGCCGAGGTGAAGTCCCGGGAAGTGGGCGCTCCGGTGACGTGGGTCCAGGGCAACGCGCTCGACCTGCCCTTCGGCGACGGTGAGTTCGATGCCGCGACCGTCGGCTTCGGCGCCCGGAACGTCGTCGACCTCGAAGGCGGGATCGCCGAGATGACGCGGGTCGTGCGGCCCGGAGGGCGGGTGGTGGTGCTCGAGATCACGACCCCGCGCAGACCGCCGCTGAGTTGGTTCTACGCCGTGTGGTTCGACCGCATCGTGCCCGTCCTCGGCACCCTGGCAGGTGACCGCGACGCCTACACGTACCTGCCCGACTCGGTCCGGCGCTTCCCGCCCGCGGACGAGCTCGCGGCGCTCATGCACCGGGCCGGTCTCCGCGACGTCCGCTACCTGATGCTCGCCGGGGGGATCATCGCGATCCACTCCGGAAGGGTGGCGGCATGAGCACGGTCGACGAAGTGGTGCTGCTCGGAGGCGACGGCATGCCCGCGCTGATCGGCCGCGTGGAGCGGGTGCTCGAGCGCGCCGGCGGCGGGCACGGGCCCGCGCTCGGGCGGCCCGCATCGGACACGCTCGCAGCCGGGGGCAAGCGCCTGCGCCCGCTCCTGGTGCTGATCTGCGGCGGGTCGGGCGACGACGAGGCGCTCGTGCGGGCAGCGGCGGCGGTCGAGCTGATCCACATGGCGACGCTCGTCCACGACGACGTCGTCGACGCCGCGCTCCTGCGCCGGGGGCGCCGGACCGTCTTCGCGCGCTGCCGGCCGGCCGGCAGCGATCGCGACCGGCGACTTCCTCTTCTCGCGCTCCTTCGCGTTGCTCGCCGAGAACGACGCCACGGAGCAGGTCCGGGCCCTCTCGGACGCATGCCTCGCACTCGCCCGCGGCGAGCTCGCCCAACGCCACGACGCCTATCGGGCGGACGTCCCGGAGGAGCGCTACCTGCGACGCTGCGAGCTCAAGACCGCGCGCCTCTTCGCGGCGGCCTGCCATCTGGGCGCGCTGGCCGCGCAGCGTCCGGCCGCCGAGGCCGCGGCGCTCGAGGTCTACGGCACGCGGCTCGGGCTGGCATTCCAGATGCTGGACGACCTGCTCGACGTGAGCGGCCCCGCCGAGCGCACGGGGAAACACCGCGGCACGGACCTGCTCGACGGCACCGTCACGCTGCCGCTGATCCTCGCGCGCGGCTTCGACCCGTCGCTGCGCGAGGTCGATCTGCGTGCGATCCGGTCCCGCGAGGACGCCGAGGCGCTCTGCGACCGCATCGCCGCGACGCCCGCGCTCGACGGCACGCGTGCCCGCGCCGGCGCGCTGGTGCGTGAGGCGAAGGATGCCCTCGGCGGCCAGGTGGGCCCTTCGCTCGAGCGCCCGCTGGCGGAGATCGCGGATCGCATCGCCGAGCGCTACGCCTGACCTCGCACCGCGCGCCGCAAGTCGATTCCCCCGTCGAGGGAAGAAACCCCGGCGCTCGCGCGTCTGGTGGTCGTAGGCGTTCGAAAAGCCGCAGATCACAAAGGGGGACACGATGGGCTACCGCAAGTAATCACCACCAGACCAAGATTCGCGCACCAGGGCCTTCGGTGTATCAGCCGGGGGCCTTTTCGCGTCCGCGGCCGAATCGCCCCCGAATAGGGACCGCCGGCCCGATTGGACCGGCGGCAGGGGGAGGGTGATTGCGGGAGGAAGCCTTAGAAGTCTTCGGGGAGGATGTGGTTCTCGACCAGCGCTTTGGAGAAGCGCTCGATCTCCTCCTCCATGTTCGCCCTGATCAGGCGCTTGAGGTCGTCCACGAGGTTGTCCGTACCGCGGTCGAGCTCCTCGTCGAAGCGCTCGACGGTGTCCTGGTCGTAGACGCCCGTGTGGAACCACTCGCAGTTGGGGCAGCGCAGCGCGACCTCCCAGCGCATCCGGTCGACCTCGCTCCACAGCGTCGGGTACACGAGCCCGGAGTCGCAGTCGGGGCAGAGGTGCAGCTCGTCCGTGCGGCAAGGGGCCGGCGAGGCTCCGCGGGCGGCTGCCTGGTCGTCGAAGTACACGACCTCGATGGTCTTGCCGCTCGGCAAGGCCACTCGCTTGACCCTGTGATTCTGCTGTCCCCCGGAGGTCTCCATCGCTCTGGCGCAGATATCGGCTACAGGGCCGATGAGCTTTAGGGCCTTGGACGAGAGGCCGGAGCATCTAGACTGCGCGGCGCCGTGGTACTCAGCGACCGCACGATCAAGGCGGAGATCGCCGCCGGCCGGATCGTCATCGATCCCTACTCGGACTCGCTGGTCCAGCCGTCGAGCATCGACGTGCGCGTCGACAGCAAGTTCCGGGTGTTCCACAACGCTCGCTACCCGTACATCGACGTGCGCCAGCCGATGGAGGAGCTCACCGAGCTGGTCGAGATCTCCGGCGACGAGCCGTTCATCCTGCACCCCGGCGAGTTCGTGCTCGGCCAGACCCTGGAGTCCATCGCGCTGCCCGACGACATCGTCGCGCGGCTCGAGGGCAAGAGCTCGCTCGGCCGGCTCGGGCTGCTGATCCACTCGACGGCAGGCTTCGTCGACCCGTCCTTCGAGGGCAACCTCACGCTCGAGCTGTCCAACGTCGCGAACCTCCCGATCACGATCTACTACGGCATGCCGATCGGGCAGATCTCCTTCATGCGCATGGACGGGCCGGTCGAGACGCCGTACGGCGCCACCGGAGCGGGCTCGAAGTACCAGGGCCAAGCGGAGCCGACCCCGTCGCGGTTCTACCGTAATTTCGAGTAGGACGGGATTGGTCCGATCTAGCCGGAGATCCGGGTGGCGCGACTACGGCCGGACATCCCGGCGGCGCCGGGACGGCACGTGATTTTCCTCCGCCCGGCGGGACGTCCTCCATACGGCGCTACCATGTTGGGGCATGCCGAACATCGGCCCTCTCGAAATCGTCGTCATCCTGATCATCGCCCTGATCGTGTTCGGCCCGCGGCGTCTGCCCGAGCTGGGCCGTTCGATGGGCAAGGGGATCAGGGAGTTCAAGAACTCCCTCACCAGCGACAAGGACGACGACGACGACGACGTCCGCGAGATCGAGACGACACGCACGCCGGCAGAGGAGCGCCCGCTCGAGGGCGAGGTCGTCCACGATCGCAGGACGTAGCGTGACGCGGGTGCCGCACCCGCGTTAGGAGGCTCGGTGGCCAGGATCAAGTCGGTGAGTCACGAGGACCGGCTCACCCTCGTCGAGCACCTCGACGAGCTCCGCACCCGCATCATCATCGCGATCGCCGCGTTCGTCGTCGGCTTCGCCCTGTGCGCATGGCAGAACCACGAGATCCTCGACATCCTCAACCGGCCGCTGCCGGGCGACCTGCGCCCGATCACCTTCGGCGTGACGGAGCCGTTCCTCACGACCATCACGGTCTCGGCCTACGCGGGGCTGCTGCTGGCGCTGCCCGTGATCCTCTATCAGCTGTACGCGTTCGTGCTGCCGGCGTTCAGCCCCGACGAGCGACGCATCGCGCTGCCGCTGCTCCTGATGGTCCCCCTCTTGTTCATCGGCGGGGTCGTGTTCTGCTACTTCGTCGTGCTCGATCGCGGCGGTGGACTTCCTGCTGAACTTCAACGAGAGCCAGTTCAACATCCAGGTCCGCGCCCGCGACTACTACAGCTTCGTGACGCTCACCCTCATGGCGATGGGCCTGATGTTCCAGGTCCCGATGCTCATCCTCGCGGTCACCCGACTGGGGATCGTCACGCCTCGCCAGCTTCGCCAGTGGCGTGGCTACGCGTATGTGCTCATAGCGGTCGTGGCGGCGCTGCTGCCGACCGTCGATCCGGTCACGATGCTGCTCGAGATGGTGCCGCTCGTGATCCTGTTCGAGTTGAGTATCGTGCTGGCGTCGCTGCTCGGCCGCCCCGGGAGAGAGCGCGCCGCGACCGAGCCGTCAGCCGAAGGAACCCCCTGATTCGCCGCGCAACGAGGAGCCCCCATGCTGTTTGACCTGAAGGGAAAGCGGAAGCGCCTGGTCCAGGTCGTGTACGTGATGCTGGCTGTCCTGTTCGGCGGAGGCCTCGTGCTGTTCGGCGTCGGCGGGAACGTGAGCGGAGGCCTGATCGACGCCTTCCGGGGAGGAGGCGACGGCGGCACGACCAGCGCTTTCAGCGACATCGTCGACCGCGCGGAGCGGCGCGCGGCGCGCAACCCCGACGATCCCGAAGCCCAGGTCGCCGTCGTGCGGGCGCAGTTCAACCTCGCGTCCTCGACCGAGGGCTCCGATCCCGAGACGGGCGCCCTGACCGATCGCGGCCAGCAGGCGATCATCGAGGTCACGCAGGCCTGGGACCGCTACGAGAAGCTGAAGCCGAAGAAGATCGATGCGAGCGGAGCGGCGTTCGCAGCGCTTGCGTTCGGCGCCCTCCAGGACTACGACAAGGCCGTGAAGGTGCAGGGTCAGTCGGTGAAGGCCCGACCGAGCGCGAACGGCTATTTCCAGCTCGCCGACTTCGCGTACCGCGCGGACGACGTGGAGAAGGGCAACGCGGCCGCGAAGGAGGCGGTGCGCCGCTCGCCGTCGGACCAGCGCAACACGGTGCGCTCGCTGATCGCGGACCTCAAGAAGCAGGGCGCACGGATCGCGAAGGCGGTCAAGGAGGCCGAGAAGGCGCAGAAGAAGGCGGGCACGGGCGGCGAGCCCGGCACCAACTTCGGGCCGCTTCCCGGGCAGGGCCAGCAGGGCACGGGCCAGGCCGCTCCGTAGGGCACGATCATGGGCCCGGGATTCAATCCCGAGAGCACGCGGGCCGTACCTATAATCCGACAGCTTCCGGGCCGTTAGCTCAACTGGCAGAGCAGGGGACTCTTAATCCCAAGGTTGAAGGTTCGAGTCCTTCACGGCCCATCTTGACTGCCTCCGCGGATCGCGTGGCGTTGAAGGCGCTGGCACTCGCCGTCGTGCTCGTCCTCGGGACGGCCCTCGCGGCGTGCGGTGGCGACGGCGACGACTCGACGACGTCCACCGCCAAGCAGGCCCGGCCGCTCCCGCGCTCCGCAGGCGCGGCCCTGATCTCGGGGAAGACATACGAGACGCGGGCCTTCGAGCCGCAGGTCGCCCTCACCGTGCCGGCGGGCAAGTGGGAGACCGTCGCGCGCGAGACGCCGACCTCGCTCGGCCTCGGGCTCGAGGCGCCGCCCCCGACGCAGAAGGCCACCGTCACGCTGGTCAGGCCGCCGAAGGTGTTCGACCCGCAGCGCGGCGGGAAGAGCGCCGGGGACACCGAGGACCCGCCGCCCGACTTCGTCGAGTGGCTCGCCGACCATCCGCGCCTGCGCGCGACGCCGCCGCGGCTCGCCCAGGCCGGTGGCCTCGAGGGCCGGCAGCTGGACGTGACCGTCACCTCGACTCCTGCGCGCATCCCGCCCGAGTGCAGCAGCGCACCCTGCCTGCCGCTGTACGTCGATGCGCCCGGCGGCAAGCCGGTGGTGTTCGCCAAGGGCGCCCGCATCCGGTACGTCGTGCTCGACGGGCCGAACGGCCAGATCCTGGCCGAGCTCTACGTCAGCCCGGGAAGCCGGTTCAAGGCAGTCGTGCCGAAGCTCGAGCGGGCGCTCGAGCGCATGCGCTTCAGCGGGAGCTGACGACTCGGCCGCAATTTGCGGCTTTTTCGGTGGCTCGAAGGAGGTCTGCCTCGCCCGCTTTGCAAGGATGCGGCCCGTCGGCTCATGGAGGTCGCCCGTAGGCGCGACCGCGATGGATCGCTGAGCCATGGACACCTCTCGGGCACACCAGCCAAAGCGTCGCGCGCTCGCCTCCGCAAGCGCGTGCGTCGCGTGCGCGCTCTCGCTCGCGTTGCTCTGCGGCCCCGCGGGAAAGGCCCAGGCCGCGGGGTGCACGCGCGTCGCCGCGAACGGCGGGTCGGACAAGGCGGCCGGAACCCCCGCCGCGCCCTTCGCCACCTTCAAGAAGCTGGTCGCCTCGCTGGCGCCGGGTCAGACCGGGTGCCTGCGCGCCGGCACGTACACGGAGAACGTCCAGGTGACCGCGCAGGGCGCACCGGGAGCGCCGATCACGATCCAGAGCTATCCCGGCGAGTGGGCGACGTTCCTCGGCCGGCTGACGACCGACGAGACCAGCGCCTACCTCACCTTCCAGAGCATGACCTTCGACGGCTCGGCCGCGCCGAGCGACGGCAACGAGCTGAAGCCGAGCCCGACGGTGCACGGCGAGAGCATCTCGTTCATCGGCAACGAGGTCACGAACCGCCATACCGCGATCTGCTTCGCGGTCGGGAACGAGGACTTCGGGCGCGCTCCACACGTCGTGATCCGGCGCAACCGCATCCATGACTGCGGCCAGCTGCCGCCCACGAACCACCAGCACGGGATCTACCTGCACTCGCCGTGCTGCGCGCAGGTCACCGACAACTGGATCTACGACAACGCGGACACCGGCGTGAACCTGTTCCCCGACGCCGACGGCAACTACATCGCGCGCAACGTGCTGTACGGGAACGGCGACAACCTCAGCTTCGCGGGCCGCGACAAGGGCGGAATCTGCTCGTCCTCCGACGACAACATCGTCGAGCGCAACGTGATCTCGCATCCGCGCGTGCGCAAGAACATCACCTCGTGGACGCCCTGCGGCAAGCACGGGACCGGCAACGTCCTGCGCGGGAACTGCATCTGGCCGGCGACGTTCGAGGGTGCCGAGGGGTATTCGCTGGTCAACAACCTGCACGTCGAGCCGCAGTACGTGAACGCGGCCGCGAAGGACTTCCGGATCGTGGCCGGCACGCCGTGCGCACCGCTGGTCGTCGACCCCGGCGTCGGTCACACGGGTGGAGGGGCCGGCGGAGCCGGCAAGCGCCGGCGGGCGGTCGCGCTGGCGAGCAACCGCCGTTCGGTGCGCGTGGGCGGTCGTTTCGTGTTGACCGGGAGGCTCGCGAAGGGTGCCACGGCCTCGCGGGTCGTGATCGAGGTGCGTCGCCCGGGCCGGTGGTCGACGGTCCGTCGCGCCCGCCTGCGCGCCGGCGGCCGGTTCCGGGTGGTGCTGCGCCTGCGGCTGCGAAACAGGCCGAGGGCGCGGCTGGTCCTCGGCGCCGCGCGCCTCCCGCTTTCGACGCGCACGCTGAAGCTGCGCGCGCGGGCGCCGGGCGCCGGGCGCTCCGCGATCGTGCGGCTCGCGATCCGAGGCCGCTGAGCTAGCGGCGCAGGTCGAGCGACCCGCGGCCGTTGCCGTGTGTCGGGCCGCCGCGCGGGTACGGCGCGACCATCGGATGCTCGGAGCGCTCGTCCAGGCGGCCGCCGATCCGCGCCTCCCAGTCGTCCTCGCCGCAGTACAGGCGAAAGACCTCGCGAGCGGCGCGCAGCGCGCGATCCGCGACCGACCGGTCGGGCTCGTCCGGGTCCTGCGCGCGCGCGAGCGCCCACGCCGCTCCATACGTGAAGCCCCAGTCGAGCAGGTCCAGCTCGAGGTCGCCGAGCCGCGAGGCCTGCTCCTCGTCGGCTGCGACCGGAGTCAGCTTCCCGGCGTGTGCCTCGTCGTTCTGGAGCGCGGCGCTGACCGCTCTGAACAGCTTCGCGCGATCGCGCGCCGGCGCCGGGGCGGCGGCCTTCCCGGGCAGGCTCGCGGCGGAGACCCCGTTGACGCGCGGGACCGCGAGCGCGTTCAGCCGCACGCCGAGCAGCACCACGACGTTCGAGATCAACAGTCCGACCAGGAACACCACGGCCGTGGCGATCGCGGCAACGGTGTCGCCGACGACCTCGAATCCCGCGACGCAGACCGCGACCAGCGCGCACGTGAGCAGCCATGTCGCCGTGGACAGCGCCGCACCGGCGCCGAGGGCCGCGACCCCGTCCACGCGCAGGTCGGGCGTGACGTAGTAGAGCATGCTCAGCATGGTCAGCCAGACGAGCAGCACGACTCCCGATCCGAGCGTCCCGTAGGTCTCCTCGAACGTGCCGAAGCTCGCGAGGTAGAGCGCGAACCCGGTGATCGCGATCACCCAGGCAAGCGCCGCGACGACCTGCACCGACGCCACCGAGGTCGAGGCGAGCACGCGCGGGTCGCTGAACGCCGAGCGCTGGAGCGCCGCGAACGCGACGAACGCAAGCGCCACGAGCGCGGGCCACTTCACGATGTCCCAGGCAACCACGGCATCGCCGGAGATCCCGGCCGCGTCTCCGATCGCGTGCGCGAGAGGGCCGGTCGCGATCACGCAGAGGCCCGCCAGGACGATCGCCAGTGTGAACAGCACCTGCGCAAGCACGTGGAGCGGCCCGCCTCCACCCGCGTGGTCGGCGTGGTCGTCGGCGAGCGGCCGCGCCGTGCGGCGGAAGGCGCGCAGGAAGAAGGCCGAGAGGACGGCGGTCGCCGCCACGCTTCCGGCGAGCAGCAGGACGGCGGCCTGCTTGTCGCGGATCAGGCTCTCGAGCGGGCCGTCGAGGGCCCCGGTCCCGGCTCCCATGTCCCGCATCACGGCGAGGATCGCATCGGTCGTGGCGGGGTGGCTCCCGACGAGACCGAGCAGCCCTACGAGGCTCGCGAGCGCCGCGAGCACGCACAAAGCCGCGCGGAGGGTGAGGGAGACGACGCGGCCCGGCGACTCACCGGCCCGCACGTCCGCCAGCGCCGTGCGCAGCCGGCCGGAGGAGTCGTGCCAATGCTCGTGCGGGCGCACGCTTTCGCGCGCGCGGTCGCGCGTGCCCTGCCCCTCATCTGTCGCTCGGCCGTCCATTGCCGCTGTGCGCATGGCCCTTCCCGCCGGCCCCGTCACATGCCGGCAGGGCCGCATCTTCACACGCGGCCGTGGCATTGCAAACTTTTGCGCTCCAAAAAGCCGCTATTTGCCAAAAAGCGGGGGCCTGGTTAGCCTTCCGTTGCCGCTGGGGTACTGCGGTGTGCCGATCAAGGACTAGAGGTTGAAGGAAGCAAGGGTGCAGCCCGGGGCGTCGGATCGCGAGCCGCACGCCTCCGGGACGCGCGGCCGGTCACCGGCCGGCGCCGGCAAGGTCGCCGCCGGAGCGGAGACGTCGATCATCGATGACATCCGCCAGATCGGCGCACGGGCCCGCGCCGCGATGGCCGAGGCCCTGCTTCCCGGCGAGCAGCCCCACGTCGTGATCCCCGGTGCGGGTGGCTCGGCGATCGTGGGCACGGGGGAGCGGATCATCGTGATCAAGTCCGGCGCCCGCGCGGGCATCCCGTTCGGAGCGAGGGCCAAGGCGTTCGAGTTCGAGAGCGTGATCGGCGTGCGGCTCGACGCGGAGGCCTCCCCGGCCGTGATCGCCGTGCACGCCCCGGTGAAGATCGCCTCGTGCCGGGTCTACTGGGCGGACAGCCGCGACAACGCGTGGAAGGCGCGCAACGCGATGCCGGTCGATCGGCCCTACGGTGCCGCGGAGGCCGGAGTCAGCGCGCTGCTGGGCCTGATGGAGGCCTACAGGGACCGCCACCCCGCCCCCGGGGCCGCGACGCCGCCGTCCGGGCGACGTGACGGCGGCGTCGTGCAGGCGGTTCCGGAAGGGGAGGAGCGCGCCGAAGAGCGCGCGGTCGTGTCATCCCTTCCCGGCCGCCGCGAGCGGTGCCCGCACTGCCGGGCGGAGCTGCGGCCCGGGTGGCGGTACTGCCCCGGTTGCGGCGCTCCCTCGGAGAGCGCCTCCGCGCGCTAGTAGAACCGCGCGTAGTACTCGGCGAGCGCCAGGCGGTATTCCTGGTCGCGGTAGCCGGACGGGTCGTGCTCGGGCGCGGCCTTGATCTCGTCGCGGGTGCGGTGCACGTGGATCCTGCGGTCCTCTCGATCGACCTGCTCGATCGTGCCGGCGGGGATCAGCACCTTCTTGCCCACGATCCACGGGCCCGTGTCGACGACCAGCCAGCTCGCCCCGAGCTCGTCGGAATACTCGGTCACCTTGCCGACCTCTCCGTCGGTGGCCTCGACGGTGAAGCCGGTGAGGTCCACGTCCTCGATGGGCTCCACGGCCTTGTACGTCCAGATCTCGACGACAGCCATCTCTTCACCTCCGGTTTGCTTGCCATGTCGGCGTACCCGCATCGGGAGCGGCTGACACGGGCTCGGACGCGACGCTGACAACCGGAACGAAAGCCAGGGGGTTCCTCTAGGATTTGGCGCTGCGGCGCAACATCTGCGCCGGTTCGGGGGTTGTCTCAGCTGATGAAGAAGCTCGTTGCCCTAACAGCCACGCTCGCCATCCTGGCCGCGGCCGCGGTCGCGCAGGGCGTGGTGGTGCAGCAGTTCAGCTTCCAGATCAAGGACATCAAGTCCTGGGGCGGGTACACGGTCGTGTTCAACTCCCGCAGCTACGAGCCCAGCGGAGGGATCCCCGACGAGCTCAAGCAGAACTACCTGCGACTCCCGGTCGGCGCGACCGTGCCGAAGCTGTTCCGCAACAAGCGGTTCTACTGCGAGACCAAGAAGCTCGTCGACCAGGTCCGCATGGACAAGGGCAGCGGACGCTTCACCCCCTACATCAACAACCTGCTGAAGGGCAAGAAGACGATCCCCAAGAACAACAAGAACCTGATCAAGACCTGTCGCTTCGCGCGCATCGGCACCGGTCGGGTGCTGGTCGACGCGCGACCCTTCGAGGAGCGCCCGATCCCGGCGGACCTGATGATGTTCTGGACCAAGCCCGCGCCGGGCGCGGTGGCGGCGTTCGCGATCGTCGGCATCCCCGACGAGCGGGTGCCGGTCGTACAGGAGAACCCGACGGTGCGCGAGACGGTGCCGGTGATCAACGCCAACTTCTACAGCGAGAAGACGCCCGACGGCCTGTTCGACTACAAGCTCGTGCTGCCGACCGGCCCGGTCAACGGGATCAGGGTCTCGGTCGCCGAGGTGAAGGTCACGACCACCGGCCTGACCTACACCAAGAAGACGAAGCGGTGCGTGAAGAAGCGCGGCAAGAAGTGCGTGAAGCGGAAGACCACGACGAAGCGGACCTTCTGGTTCACCGAGCCGCCCTGCCCGCCCAGCGGCAAGCTCACGTTCGAGGCGTTCTACGGGTACGACACGGCTCCCGACGAGCTGCGCCGCTCGGAGATCCCGTGCCCGGACTTCCGCCGCGGGCGCTAGTGCGTAGAGAAGCGCGGTAGCACGCGGTCGAGCCGGGCCGGCACGGCCCAGGTGCGCTCGCCGAACAGCCTGATCAGAGCCGGGAGCAGGATCAGCCGGACGACCGTCGCGTCGAGCACCACCGCAACCGTCAGGCCGATCCCGAACTGGCGGGTGTTCGCGACCGGCGAGACGGCGAACGCGAGGAAGACGAACGTCATCACGGCAGCCGCGCCGGTGATGATCGTGGCCGTCTTCTCGAGCCCGTAGCGGATCGCTCCCTCGGTCGTGCCCGTCAGCGCGCGCCCCTCGACCAGGCGGCTCAGCAGGAACACCTCGTAGTCGATCGAGAGCCCGAAGATGATCGCGAAGATGCCGCTGAGCGCGATCGCGTCGAGATAGCCGGGGCCGCCCAGCGGCGGCGGGTCGGTCTGGAAGCAGAGGATCAGCACGCCCACCGCGGCGCCGACCGTGACCAGGTTGAGCAGCACCGCGACGAGCGCGAGGATCGGGGCGCGGAAGAGCAGCAGCAGCACCAGGAACGTGACGATCACGAGCACGATCACGAGGAACGGGAAGCGCGCGGAGGTCGCCTGGTCGAAGTCGTCGAGCAGCACCGCGGGGCCGCCGACGACCTCGGTCGCCCCCATGTCCCGCGCGGCATCGCCGGCGAGCCGCTCGAGCTTCGGCCGCAGGGAAGCGGTGTCCTCATCGAACGCCCCTTTCTCCGGCACGACGATCACACGGGCCGTGTTGCCGCCGCGCGCGGTGTTGATCGCGAACGCGGCGTTCGCCTGCGTTTCGGGCCGCGCCCCCTCGATGCCCGCGAGGACGAAGTAGCCGGACCGCCCGGCCCGGCCGACATCGGTCCCCTGCCGGCGCAGCTCGCGGCCTTGGGCGTCGCTCGCGCGGCGGAACGCCACGACCGCGTCGAGCAGGCGGTTGAGCCCGCGCGCGATGCGCTCGCTGCCGTTGGCCGCCCGCCCGATGCCCGTGGCCAGCTCGCCCGAGCCCGCTTGCAGCTGGTCGAGCCCGCTGCTCAGCGCCGAGGTGCTCGTGCTGAGCTGACCGGCCGCCCCCGCGAGCTGTGTCGCCCCCGCCGCCGTCTGGGCGATCCCGTCGTCGAGGTCCCCGCTCCCGCTCGCGATCCGGGCGAGGCCGGCGACGAGCCTGTCCATCCCGCGGGTGATCTGCCTCGCGGCCACCGAGTTCGCCTCGAACTCGGTGGCGTAGTCGTCGATGTTCGACTTGAGCGGGCCCATCGCGGCGAGCGCGCGCTGCACGTCCGCACGCGCACGCTGGACGGCGGGGTCCGCGGCCGCCGCCGGGCCGACGCTGCCGAGGTTGCGAAGCGCCGACTGGACCGCTGACTGCGCCGTGTTGACCGGGTCGATCAGCCGGGTCTCGGCGTTGTCGTTCTGCTCTTCGATGATCCGCGCGAGCTCGTCGATCGCGTCCTGCAGCTCCTTCGACCCGTCGCTGGCGCGACCCGCCGCCCGGCTCAGCCGGTCCGCTCCCGCACCCGTCTGCTGCACGCCCGCGGCGAGCTGCTGCGTCTGCGGCACCGCCGCGCTGGTGCCCTGCGCGATCTGACCCGAGCCCGCCGCCGCCTGGCCGAGTCCGTTGTTCAGCTCGGTGGCGCCCGCGGCCCCCGCCTCGAGCCCGCGATTGAGCAGGCCGGTCGCAATCAGCAATCGCCGCAGGCCCCGCTCCAGCCGGGTCAGCTGGCGACCGCCCGTCGAGAGCTGGCGGGTGAGGCTGCGCAGCACCTGAGTGCGCTCGAGCAACGACGCCGGCCCGAGCACGGCCTCGATGCCGGGCTCGCGCGCGACCTGCTGCTGGAACTGCTTCAGGCGCCGCAGCCGGGCTTCGGTCGTGATCGGCCCCCTGGTCTGGAAATCGACCTCGAACGGGGTCGCCCACCCGGCGCCGCGATCGCGCTGGAAGGCTTCGAAGCTCTGCCGCGAGGCGTCGCCGGGCGGAAGGTTCTGCACGTTCGGGGGGCCGGTGTCGAGCGCCAGCGCGGGGGCGGTGAGCAGCAGCAGCGGGAACATCGTGAGCAGCACCGCGACGCCGGGCTTGCGTGACAATCGCTCCGAGAGCCGTACCCACGGATTCTCCCCGCGGCTCGACCACAGCTGCCAGCGATCGATGTTGGTGCCGACCGCCGCGAGCGCCGCCGGGATCGCGAACAGGGCGGTGACCACCGCCAGGACGCAGGCGACGACGACGCCGAGCGTGGCGGATTCGAGCAGGGAGCCCGGGGCGATGAAGAACGCACCGAGCATCCCCACCGCGAGCGCCGTTCCCGCGAACACGACCGTGCGGCCGGCGCGCATCACCGACTCCTCGACGGCCCCGGCCACGTCGCGGCCGGCGGCCAGCTCCTCGCGGAAGCGCGACACGATCAGCAGCGAGTAGTCGACGCCGAGGGCGAGGCCGATCATCGTGAGCATGTTGAGCGCGAGCGCATCGAGCCCGAACGCCTCGTTCAGCCCGCCCATCATCGCCATGCCCACGCGTGTCACGAGCAGGCCGCACGCGAGCGGGATCATCGCCGCGATCGGGGAGCGGAAGACCAGCAGCAGGAGGACTATGAGGATCGGGAAGGCGATCTTCTCGCCCTGGTCGAGGGAGTCCAGCGACGCCTCGTTGATCGCCCGCACGAGCGGGGCGCGGCCGGACACCTCGGTCTCCACCGGTTCTCGCACGCGGTCGAGCTCTCGTTGCACGGCCGGGATCGTCTCGTCCGAGATCTGCTCGGCCGGCCGGTCGACCTGCAGCGAGAGCAGCGCCTGGCCGCGCGGCTCCGCAAGGCGCGGGTCGCCGCCGATCGCGAACGGGCTGAGCACGGTGACGTCGGGGATGCGCTCGAGCCGCCGTGCGAGCGCCCGGCCCTCACGCTCGAGCGCACGCTGCTGCGAGACCGGCGCCTTCAGCAGGACCGCCATGCTGATCGACCCTCCGAACTGCCGCTCGCTCAGCTTCGCGGCGCGGTCGGACTCGGTGCCCGGGATCTGGAGCTGCGTCTCGTGGAGGTTGTCGCGGGCCTTGCCGGCGAACGCCAGCGCCACAAGAAAAGCGCCTACCCAGAAGATCAGGATAGGCACCGGCCGGCGGATCGCGAACTGCGCGATCTGTCTCATCTAGACGTCCCGGAGCGTCATTCGCATACGTTTATACCGGGCAACACGAAGCCCGGGCCCCGGTGGCGCGAGACCGGTTGGGGTCTGCCCGCCTGGCTGTCACCGCCGGCCGGCTAGCGCATCTGGTAAGTCAGGTACCGGAAGATGTGGCGAGCAAAGGTGATGCTCGTCTTCACGGTTCCCTGTGCGAGCTCCCGCATCTCTACCCCTTACCCCTCGTACTTCGGCCATCCTACATCGAATGCGCGTACTGACGCTAGTCGGAAACCGGCCGCAGTTCGTGAAGGCCGCGGCCGTCTCGAGCCGGCTGCGGGCCGCGCACGAAGAGGTGCTCGTGCACTCCGGACAGCACTACGACGACGAGCTGTCGGCGGTCTTCTTCCGCGAGCTCTCCCTGCCGACGCCGGACCGCGAGCTCAAAGTCGGGTCCGGCAGCGACGAGCAGCAGATCGCGGGCATGATGCACGCGTTCGAGCCGTTGCTCGGCGAGCTGCGGCCGGAGCTCGTGCTGGTCTACGGCGACACCAACACGACGCTGGCCGGGGCGCTCTCCTGCGCGCGCCTGGACGTACCCCTGGCGCACGTCGAATCGGGGATGCGCTCGTGGGACTGGTCGATGCCCGAGGAGCGCAACCGCGTGCTCACCGACCACCTCAGCGACCTGCGGCTGTGTTCGACGCAGACCGCGGTCGAGAACCTGGCGGGCGAGGGTGTCGCCGACGCGGTCGAGCTGGTCGGCGACGTGATGGCCGACGTGACGCTGCTGATGGCGCCCGTCGCCGACCGCCGGTCTGCGGCGCTCGAGCGCTACGGCGTGGAGGCCGGGCGCTACCTGCTCGTGACGGCGCACCGGGCGGGGAACGTGGACGACCCCGAGAGTCTCGACCGCCTCGTCGAGGTGCTGCGCGCGCTGCCGCTCCCGGCGCTCTTCCCGGTCCACCCGCGGACCCGCGCGCGCCTCGAGGCGACGGGACTGCTCGGCCGGCTGGATCAGGCCGAGGGCCTCACGCTGCTGCCGCCGCTGGGATACCTCGACTTCCTCCAGCTCGCGCGCCACGCGAGCGCGGTGCTGACCGACTCGGGCGGAGTCCAGAAGGAGGCCTACCTGCTCGAGACCCCGTGCATCACGCTGCGCGACACCACGGAGTGGACCGAGACCGTCGCACTGGGCTGGAACCGGCTCACGGGCCTCGACCGCGACCGCGTCCTGGCGGCGCTCGCGGATCTCGATCGGCCGTCGCAGCATCCCGACCTCTACGGCGGCGGCCACGCGGGAGAGGCGGTCGTGGACGCCATCGCACGCTGGGCGGAGCGGCGCGAAGCCGCCTGAGCCAGGGGGCGCGACCACTACACTCAGGCCCGAGTGGAACGCGCAGCGGAAAGCCACTGCGTCGGGGTGGTGGGGCTCGGCTACGTGGGCCTGCCCCTGGCGCTCGCATTCACGCACGCAGGCAGTCGTGTGATCGGCCTCGACTCCGACCCCCGGCGGGTGGAGGCGATCCGGGCTGCCCGCAGCTACGTGGAGGACGTCCCCGCGGGCGATCTCGAGCGTGCCGTGTCGGAGGGCATGCTGACGGCCAGCACCAACTACGACGACCTTCCCGACGCGGATGCGATCGTGATCTGCGTTCCGACTCCGCTCGATGACAATCGCCAGCCCGATCTGCGCCCCCTGATCGACGCCGGCACGGCACTCTCACGGGTGCTGCGCAAGGGCCAGCTGGTGGTGCTCGAGTCCACGACGTATCCCGGCACGACGCGGGAGCGGCTCGTGCCCATGCTCGAGGAGTCGGGGCTCGCGGCGGGGCGGGACTTCCACGTCGCCTTCTCGCCCGAGCGCGTCGACCCGGGGCGGTCGGACTTCACGCTGCGCAACACGGTCAAGGTCGTCGGGGGAGTCACCGACGAATGCGCCCAGGCCGCGCGCGAGCTCTACGAGCGCGTCTGCGACGAGGTCCTGCTCGTCTCGAGCCCCGAGGCGGCCGAGCTCTCGAAGCTGCTCGAGAACATCTTCCGCTCGGTCAACATCGCGCTCGTCAACGAGCTCGCGGTGCTGTGCGACCGGATGGGCATCGACATCTGGGAGGTCGTCGACGCGGCGGCGACGAAGCCGTTCGGCTTCATGCGGTTCGAGCCCGGGCCGGGCATGGGCGGGCACTGCCTGCCGGTCGATCCGTTCTATCTCGCATGGAAGGCTCGCGAGTACGACTTCTACACGGAGTTCATCGAGCTCGCAGGGAAGATCAACCAGAGCATGCCGTACTTCTGCGTCGACAAGATCGAACGCACGCTCAACTCGCACGCGAAGGCCGTCAACGGGTCGCGCATCGTGCTCCTCGGGGTCGCCTACAAGCCCGGCGTCGCGGACCTGCGACAGTCACCGTCCCTGAAGATCCTGAAGCTGCTGGCCGAGAGCGGCGCCGACCTCGCCTACCACGACCCCCACGTCCCCCACCTCGCGGAGGCGGAGCTGTCCTCGGCCCCGCTCGACGTCGCCCTCGAGGACGCGGACCTCGTCGTGATCGTCACGGCGCATCCCGAGGTCGACTACCGCTACGTGGTCTCGGAGTCGCGCCTGGTGCTCGACTTCCGTGGAGTGACCCGGGACATCCAGTCGGCGAACCTGGTCCGGCTCTAGCTTTGGCGACGAAGCCCGTCACCGTCGGCGTCGTCGGCCTCGGCTACTGGGGGCCGAATCTCGCGCGCAACTTCGCGGCGCTCGACGACTGCGAGCTGCGCTGGTGCTGCGATGCGTCTCCCGAGCGCGCCGGGCGCGCGCCGCAGGGCGCGCGCGTCACCACCGAGCTCGGCGACCTGCTCTCGGATCCCGAGCTCGACGCGGTCGTGCTCGCCACGGACGTGCCGTCGCACGCGCGCCTCGCGACCGAGGTGCTGCGCGCCGGCAAGCACTGCTTCGTGGAGAAGCCGCTCGCGCAGTCCGCGCAGGAAGCCGCCGCGGTCGCCGAGGAGGCGGCCGCGAGCGATCGCGTCCTGATGGTCGGGCACCTGCTCGAGTACCACCCCGGGCGTCGCGAAGCTCAAGGAGATCGTGGAATCCGGGCAGCTCGGCGACGTGCGCTACGTGTACTCCAACCGGCTCAACCTCGGCCAGATCCGCGACCAGGAGAACGCGCTCTGGAGCCTCGGCGCGCACGACATCTCGGTGCTGCTGTACCTGTTCGACGGCGAGGAGCCGGACGAGGCGGTCGCGCACGGCAGATCGTTCATGCGCGAGGGCGTGGAGGACGTCGTGTTCTGCTACCTGCACTTCCCGTCCGGCCGCATCGCGCACATGCACCTGTCCTGGCTCGACCCGCACAAGGAGCGGCGCTTCACCGTGGTCGGCCAGAAGCGCATGGCGACGTTCGACGACATGGCGCTCGAGCGCAAGGTCACGATCTACGACAAGGGCTTCGATCCCGACTACCGCAACTACGGCGAGTACATCACCCGCTCGGGGGACGTGACGAGCCCGCACGTCTCGAACGAGGAGCCGCTGCGCATCGAGTGCCGCCATTTCGTCGAGAGCGTGCGTGCCGGGTCGGAGCCGCGCTCCGGGGCCGCGAGCGGCCTGCGCGCGGTGCGCGTGCTCGAGGCGCTGCAGCGCTCGCTCGACGCGGGCGGGACTCCCCAGCGGCTGCAGATCGCAGGGCCCGCCGCGTGAGGCTCCGGGTCTACCCGTCGGACCTCGCACCCGGCCTGATGCTCGGAGAGGACGTGGCGCTCGGCGACGACCTCGAGCTCGGGGCATGGGTCGTGATCCACGGCGGGACCCGGGTCGGCGATCGCTGCGAGATCCAGGACGGCGCGGTGCTCGGCAAGCGGCCGAGCCTCGGCGCGCGCTCGACGGCTCCCCGCGCGGACCTGCCGCCCCTGGAGATCGGCGCGGGCGCCGTCATCTGCGCCGGCGCGGTGGTCTACGCCGGCGCGCGCGTCGCCGCGGGCGCGATCGTGGGCGACCAGGCCCAGGTGCGCGAGCGCGTGAGCCTGGGGGAAGGCGCCGTCGTGGGCCGGGGGTGCGGCATCGACAACGACGTCAGCATCGCGGCCGGGGCGCGGATCCAGTCCAACTGCTATCTCGCCGCGCATGCCGTCGTCGAGGACGACGTGTTCCTCGGGCCCGGCCGTCGTCACCACCAACGACGACACGATGGGCCGCCGCGGCGCCGGTGAGCCGCTGCGCGGGCCGACGATCCGGCGCGGGGCGCGCGTCGGCGCCGGAGCGGTGCTCACGCCGGGGGTGGAGGTCGGCGAAGAGGCCTTCGTGGCCGCGGGCGCGGTCGTGACGCGGGACGTCCCGGCGCGCGCCGTCGTGATGGGCGTCCCGGCGCGGAAGGTCCGGGAGGTGCCCGATGGTTGACCGCGTGCGCAGGCTCGACCGGCTCGAGCGGCGAACCGTCGTGATGGGGATCGTCGCGCTCACCACCGTCGGCGCGGTGGTCGCAGGAGAGGTGGGCAAGCTCTGGCGCCGCCGCGTCGTCGCCGAGGACGCGGGAACCGCGCCCGAGGTGATCCAGAAGGGCGCGCGGGCCGCGCTCGACACCGTCGAGGTGGCGCGCCGCGGGTACCGCGAGGCGCCGACGGGCGAGTCGGTCCTCTTCAACCTGCTGATGGCGTTCGTGATCTCCTCGAGCGTCGTGCGCCTCACGACCCTCGGTGTGCGCAGGGGCGTGCCGCTGCTGTTCAACGTGCGGATCGGCCGTCGTCACATCCATCACTTCGTCCCGGGGATCCTGCTCGCGTTCGCGTCGGGCAGCGCCGGGCTCTTCGCGAGCGACCCGAAGTTGCGCGAGACCCTCGCGATCCCGCTCGGCGTGGGGGTGGGGCTGACCTTCGACGAGTCCGCGCTGCTGCTCGAGCTCGAGGACGTCTACTGGTCCCGCCAGGGCCTGGTCGGGATCCAGATCACGCTCGCCACGGCATCGGCGATGTCGGCGGGGATGCTCGCCCTGCGCATCCTGCGCCGCGGCGAGCGCGAGATGGAGGAGCAGCACCAGCTCCCGCCGCCGGTCAGGGATCCGTTCCCGGTCTAGCCGGACGATCACAAAGAAGGAAGGCGCGTTGAGCGAGGAACTACGCAAGCGGTACCTGCAGTTGCTGAAGCTCGCCCTGACCGGCCTGGCCGAGGCGACGCCCACGCGCGCGCGGGTGCGGCGGGACGGAACGATCCAGCCGGTGCCGCTCGAGGATCCGGACGCCCGCGTCGAAGGACGCGACTGGCCGCCGAACGGCCTCACGATGGTCGGGCTGAAGCGGCTCGACAACGTCCAGGCGTGCATCGAGCAGGTGCTCGCCGACGGGGTGCCCGGCGACCTCGTGGAGACAGGGGTGTGGCGGGGAGGCACGTCGATGTTCATGCGGGCGGTCCTCGCGGCGCACGGCGCCACGGACCGCACCGTGTTCGTGGCCGACTCCTTCGAGGGCCTCCCGGCCCCGGACACGGGTCAGTATCCCGCCGACTCGCGGTCCAAGCTGCACGAGCTCGCCTACCTGGCCGTCTCCCGCGAGACCGTCGAGGACCACTTCCGCCGCTACGGGCTGCTGGACGAGCAGGTCCGGTTCGTCAAGGGCTGGTTCCGCGACACGATGCCCGACCTGGCGGGCCATGCCTGGTCCGTCGTGCGGATGGACGGGGACATGTACGAGTCCACGATCACCGTGCTCGAGAACCTCTACCCGACCCTTTCGCCCGGCGGGTTCCTGATCGTCGACGACTACCACGCCCTGCCACACTGCCGCAAAGCGGTGTCCGACTACCGCGAGGCGCATGGCATCGAGGACGAGATCCACAGGATCGACTGGACGGGCGCCTACTGGCGCAAGAGCTGAGGCCCGGTCAGGGCGTGCGCTCGGCCGCACGCTCGGCCGCACGCTTTCGAGTCGACGCCTGCAGCTGCGCCAGGGCAAGCAGGCGGCCGTGCTCGATGCGGCGGCACTGCTCCCGTAGCCACTCCGGCGAGTCGAGCTCGTCGATCCGTTTGCGCAGCGCCGGCCGCGCCTCGAGCCGGCGCTCGTCGTAGAGGACCCCGAGGCCGAAGAAACCGATCACCGACTTGAAGTGGACCGGCGCCTGCACCTCCGCGAGAAAGTCGGTGACGGCGGTCATCACGCCGTTCTGGGGACCGCCCGCGACGAGCGCGTTGTGTGAGCCCGCGTTGAGCCCGCCGTCCTCGATCAGCTCCTCGCGGCCGATCGCCATTCCCCCGAGCCCGGTGGGCCGGCGGTGCTCCTCCGGGATCGTCTCCGGGAAGTAGTACATGTCCCGGTCGGCGTAGGGAAACTCGACATCGTGCATCATCGTGAGGGGAAAGGGCCGGCCGTCCTCGTCGGCCAGGCGGGCGATCGTCTTGAGTTCGTTGTAGACCGTGTACCAGTTGTGGTCGCCGTCGATCAGCACGACGTCGGCGCCCCCGATCCCGGGCAGCGCGTCAAGGCTGAGCGCACGGTGGAACACGAAGCGCTCGCCGTAAGCCTCCTGCAGGTCCTCTGCGTCGAATGCATCCTGGGGAGCGGGGTCGATCGCGTGCACGATCGCGCCGCGTTCCGCCGTGGTGCGGAGCGCCAGCCTGGTGATCGCGCCCCGGTAGACGCCGATCTCGACGACGACATCGGGGTCCGCCGCGGCGAGCAGGGGCGCGATGACGGGGCCGTGACCGAACATGGTCGAATGGTATAGACGGCCCTGCGCCGTCGCGCGCTTACCCGACGCGCTCCAGATAGCCCTCCGGGTTGCACGACAGGCCGTAGAGCTCGAGGTCGCGGCGGACACGGAACGACGGCTGCCCGCCGAGCCAGTCCCTGACCGCGGGCAGGACCCCGCGCGGCCAGTTCTCGCTCAGGCGCATCTCCTCGATGTCCACGCAGCCGTCCTCGACGACGAAGAAGCTGCCGATCGACACGAACTCGGCGAAGCCGTCCAGTGCAGCACGAGTCGTCTCGTAGGTGTGCGCCGTGTCCTCGCTGACCAAGCAGCGCGCTCCGGGCGGGATCAGGTCCCGTACCCGCCCGGGAAGCTCGGGGTCGCGCACGTCGGCTTCGATCACGGTGATGGAGTCGCGCCAACTCGGGTCGGCGGAGTCGAGTCGCTCGATCGCCTCCGAGCACGAGCGGTCGATCGAGACGACGAGCGGCCGCTCGATGTGGCCGTAGCCGGCGAGCGATCTGAGCCGGTCGCGCAGCCACAGCGCGCTGCCGCCCATGTTGGTCCCGAGCTCGATGACCACCGAGCAGCTCGCGCGCTGGAGCAGATGCTCGTAGACGCGGAGGTCCTCGGGGAGCTTGCGCAGCGGGACACCCATGTAGGTATCCGCGAGCGTCTGCCTGATCCGTTTGCGCCAGAAGTCCCGGATCGGCTCCGACAGCTCGATGCCTGCGGGCGAGGGAAGGTCTGACGCGGGCACGCGCTGACACTAGCGAAGCAAAGTGACGCAGGGCTCGGGGCAACTTGGCCGTGAGCACGCGACCCTATAATCGGCCGCCGGATGCACTACCTGGCGGCATGCGCCATCTACCTCGACGAGGCGCACTATCTGGAGGAATGGCTCGAGTTCCACCGCCTCGTTGGGGTGGAGAAGTTCTTCCTCTACAACCACGTGAGCACGGACGAGCACCGGGAGGTGCTGCGACCCTACGTGGCCGAGGGCACGGTCGTGGTGAAGGACTGGCCCGATCAACCCGGGCAGATAAGCGCCTTCCACGACTGTCTTCAGGAGCACCGTGACGAAGCTCGATGGATCGCCTTCATCGACCTCGACGAGTTCCTGTTCTCCCCGACGCTCAAGCCGCTGCCGGAGGTGTTCGAGCGATACGAGCGCTGGCCCGGGGTGATCATCAACTGGGCGATGTTCGGGCCCTCGGGCCACGAGACCCGCCCGGAAGGCCTCGTGATCGAGAACTACACCTCACGCGCGGAGGACGACCATCCGCTGCACCACATGGTGAAGAGCGTCGTCGACCCCCGGCGCACGATCGGCGTCGCCGGCGGCGTCAATCCCCACTGCTTCGCGTACACCGAGGGCTATGCCGTCGACGAGCAGTTCAACGAACGCCGGCAGAAGCCGCGTGGCAAGACGGACACGGTGTCGTTCTCCACGCTGCGTCTCAACCACTACTACGTGAAGTCACGCGAGCAGTGGGAGGTGAAGGCCACGATCCCCAGCCCCCAGAACGGCAGGGTGCGACGCCCGCGCAACTTCGACCGCATGTCGCGTCAGTTCTCGATGGTCCACGACGAGACGATCGCCCCGTACGTGCCGGCGCTGAAGGCGAGGCTTGCCGAACGGCGCAGCGGCGAGCCGACCGCGCGACGCTAGGCGACGGCGCGCAGCGGCTGCGCGCCGTCGGCCCAGATCACCTGGTCACGACCGGGGCCGACGCCGATCAGCTTGACCGGCACGCCCGAGAACTCGGAGACGAAGTCGAGGTAGTCGCGTGCGGCGGGCGGCAGGTCGGCGATCGTGCGGCATTCGCTGATGTCCTCGTCGAAGCCGGGCAGCTCCTCGGTGACGGCCTCCGCGCTGTGGATGATCGACTGGTGATAGGGGAACTCGTCGAACACCGCGCCCTCGCCGTGCCGGTAGCTGGTGCAGATCCGCAGCGGGTCGATCCCCGCCAGCACGTCGAGCTTGGTGATCACGAGGCCGGTGAGCCCGTTCACGCGCGCCGCATAGCGCAGCGCGACCAGGTCCAGCCATCCGCAGCGCCGCTGGCGCCCGGTGGTCGTGCCGTATTCGTGGCCGCGCTCGAGCAGGTGCCGGCCGATGTCGTCCTCCAGCTCCGTCGGAAAGGGGCCCTCGCCGACGCGGGTCGCATAGGCCTTCACGACCCCCCAGACCTCGTCGATCGCCTTCGGTCCCACCCCGGCGCCCACGCACGCCGAGCCCGCGACCGGGTTGGAGGACGTGACGAACGGATACGTCCCGTGGTCGATGTCGAGCATCGTGCCCTGCGCTCCCTCGAACACGACCGTGCGGCCCTGAGTGAGCGTCTCGTGGCACAGCAGCGCCGTGTCGGTGATGTACGGCTCCAGCCGGTGCCCGTAGGTGACGTACTCCTCGGTCATCGCGTGGAGGTCGAGCGCCGGGTCCTTGGCGTGCGGGCGCAGCGCGTGCCGCTTGGGCTCGAGCGCCGCCATGATCTTCTTGCGCAGGATCGCCTCGTCGAGCAGGTCCTGGACCCGGATGCCCAGGCGCGCCGCCTTGTCGGCGTAGCAGGGGCCGATCCCCCGGCGCGTCGTCCCGATCCGCAGCTTGCCCAGCCGTGACTCGCCGGCGTGGTCGAGCAGCACGTGGTAGGGCATGATCAGGTGCGCATTCGCGGAGATCTTGAGGCCGCTCATGTCCACGTCGCGGCGCTTGAGGCCCTCGATCTCCTCGAGCAGCACGCGCGGGTCGATCACGACCCCGTTGCCGATCGCGCAGGTCTTGCCCGGGTAGAGGATGCCCGACGGGATCAGGTGGAACTTGTACTCCTCGTCCCCGCGGACGATCGTGTGGCCGGCGTTGTTGCCGCCCTGGAAGCGGATCACGAGGTCGGCCTGCTCGGCGAGCAGGTCGGTGACCTTCCCCTTGCCTTCGTCGCCCCACTGGGCGCCAACCACCACTAGTCCTGGCATCGAGCAGTGATTCTAGAGGCGGCGGTTGGCGCGGCCCGGCGGAGGTCGTCAGCCCGTGGCGGCGTGGCCCGGGTCCCAGGAGATACGGCGGTCCTCGCCGAAGAGCGGCAGCGGGTCGCCGCACATCTCGACGATCCGGGAGACCGTGCGGGCGCCGATCTGGTCCTCGAGGTCGGGCACGCTCAGGTTCGTGGTGACGAGGATCGAGCGCTGCTGCTCGTAGCGCTCGTTGACCAGGGAGTAGAGCTGCTCGAGCACCCAGTCGGTGCGCTTCTCGGTGCCGAGGTCCTCGAGGTGCAGGAGGTCGACGGCCACGAGCCGGTTGAAGAAGTCCATGTACGACCGCTCGCCCGGGTCGCGGTCGTAGGTGTCCCTGATCTCGGCCAGCAGGTGCGGGACCGAGTAGATCGCGACTGCGCGGCCCGCGTCGATCACGGCCTTCGAGACCAGCATCGCGAGCGTCGTCTTGCCGGTACCCACGTCGCCCATGAACCACAGGCCCCGCCCCGCGGCGAGGTTGGCCTCGATGTCGCGCACGAACGCGCGCACCGGCCGCACCACGTCGGGGCTCAGCGAGGTGACGGGTGCGCGGTCGAAGGACACCCCGCGGTACTTGCGCGGGATCGCCGAGGAGCCGCCCATCGTCCGCGCGCGCCGCACCCGCGCCGCGCGGCACTCGCATGCGACCGCGTCGCCCGCGCCGTCGAGCACGAACCCGTCACCGCCGCAACGCGGGCAGACCCACTCCTGGACGTTGTCGGGCCGCCCGCTCATTGCAGCGGTGGGCCCTCACCGGGAAGCTGCTCGACCGGCTGCTCGAGCCGCGCGATGTTCGCGAACTTCGGGAACCGCGACAGGAACGAGAGGTCGACGTGCACCCCGGCGGGCCCGTTGCGGTGCTTGGCGACGTGGATCTCCGCGACGCCCTGCTTCTCGGTGGTCTCGGGGTTGTAGTACTCGTCGCGGTAGATGAACATCACGAGGTCGGCGTCCTGCTCGATCTGGCCGCTCTCGCGCAGGTCCGAGAGCAGCGGGCGCTTGTCGGGGCGCTGCTCGGGCGAGCGGTTGAGCTGCGAGACGGCGATCACGGGCACCTCGAGCTCGCGCGCCAGGATCTTGAGCCCGCGGCTCATCTGCCCGACCTGCTCGACGCGGCTGTCGGCCGAGGCGCTCGCGCGCATCAGCTGCAGGTAGTCGACGATGATCAGCCCGAGCCCGCCGCGACCCTGGTTCATCTCCTTCGCGTGCAGCCGGCGCGCCTTCGCGCGCAGCTCGAGCACGTCGAGGTCGGACGAGTCGTCGATCCACAACGGCGCCTGCTCGAGCGCCTGGCACGCCTTGATCACCTTCGGCCAGTCGTTGCGCGCGACGCCGCCCTTGCGCAGCTTGTCGCCGGGCATGCGCGCCTGGCTCGCGACGAAGCGTTGCGCGAGCTCCGTGACCGACATCTCGAGCGAGAACAGCGCGACGGGGCGGTTGTGCTTGAGCGCCACGTTCTCCGCGATGTTGGTGACGAGCGCGCTCTTGCCCATCGAGGGCCGCGCCGCGAGCACGATCAGGTTCGACTTCTGGAAGCCGCCCGTGATGTCGTCGAGGTCCCGGAAGCCCGAGGGGGCGCCGGTGATCGAGACACCGTCGCGCGAGAGCTGCTCGAGCTTGTCGATCTCCTCGTGCATGATCTCGCCGACCTGGCGGAAGTCGCCGGTGCTCTCGCCGTGCGCGACGTCGAACAGGAGGCGCTCGGAGTCCTCGACCAGCTCGTGGGCCTCGCCGCGGCGGTCCGCGACCCGGAACTCGATCTGGTGGGCGACGTCGAGCAGGCGCCGCAGGGTGGCGGCGTCCTTGACCAGCTTGGCGTAGTGGCGCGCGTTGCCGGCCGCGGGGACGACCGCCGCGAGCTGGTGCACGTAGGGCTTGTCTCCGGCGGTCTCGAGATCGCCGCGCTTCTCGAGCTCGGCGCAGACCGTGAGCGGGTCGATCGCCTCGTTCTTGTCGTTGAGCGCGAGGACTGCGGCGTAGATCACGCGGTGCGACTCGCGATAGAAGTCCGGCGGCCTCAGGCGCGCCTCGACGAGCACGGCAGAGATCGCGGCCGGCGCGACCAGCATCGCTCCGAGGACGGACTCCTCCGCCTCGAGGTTCTGCGGCGGGACTGCGCCGTTGTGCGCGTTCCGCGGTGCTACGGCCAACGCGCGCGGAAGGTGCTCGGGTGCAGGTCGGAGCGCGCGCGCTTCACTTCGCGTCGACGACCATGGTCTTGACCGCGGTCGTGACACCGGGCGAGACCTCGATCTCGACCATGTGCGTGCCCAGCTCCCTGATCGGCTCGTCGAGGTGCACCTTGCGGTGGTCCAGGCGCAGGCCGCGTGCCTGCTGGACCGCGTCCACGATCTCCTTGGCCGTGACGGAGCCGAACAGCTTGCCGTCGTCCCCGGCGCGGTGCGAGATCGTCAACACGGTCTTGGCCAGCAGCGCTGCGGTCTCCTGCGAGCGTTGCTCCTGCTCGCGGGCGGCCGTCTCGGCCCGCTCGCGCTCGCGCCGGGCAGCCGCCACGGACGCGTCCGTGGCGACCTGGGCGAGCCGCTTGGGCGCCAGGTAGTTGCGCAGGTAGCCGGGCGACACGTCGACGACAGAGCCGGCCTCGCCGAGGCCCTCCACGTCCTTCAGGAGGATCGCCTGGGCCATCCCGGCCTACCGATCGCTGACGTACGGAAGCAGCGCCAGCTCACGTGCGCGCTTCACGGCCTGCGCGAGCTGGTTCTGATGGCGCCGGCAGGCGCCCGTGATCCGCCGCGAACGGATCTTGCCCTTGTCGGACAGGTAGCGGCGCAGGGACTGGAAGTCCTTGTAGTCGATCTGCTCCACCTTGTCGCGGCAGAACGCGCAGCTCTTCCGGCGGCCGGACGAGTACGTCTGCTTGGTCTGGCGTCTGTTGTTGCGCTTCGCCAATTGCGTCACCTATTCGTTTCGAGCCGGGCCTCGCGACCCGGCGCCCGCATCAGAACGGGATGTCGTCGTCCGCGCCGCCACCGCCGCTCGCCACTCCGGAAGGCTGAAAGTCCGAGGTGTCGGCGGGGAGGTCGGACTCGACCGCACCGTTGGTCTGGGGCGCATCGCGAGAACCCAGGAACTGCACCGAGTCGGCAATGATATCCACGCTCTGCCGCTTCGCGCCGTCCTGGGCCTCCCACTCGCGCCAGTTGAGGCGCCCGTCGACGGCGACGGGACGGCCCTTCGCGAGGTACTGGGCGCAGTTCTCGCCCTGCGAGCCCCACACGGTCACGTCGAAGTAGTTCGGCTTGTCGACCCAGTTGCCCGAGTCGTCCTTGCGGCGGCTGTTGACCGCGACGCGCAGGCTGCAGACCGACGTCCCGCCCTGTGTCGAGCGTAGTTCGGGGTCGCGCGTCAGGTTTCCGGTGATCACGACCCGGTTGATGTTCGTTGCTGCCATGGTCTTTCTCCTCTCTAACCCGAGATGGCACGACAGTGTAAGTCGCGGCACGGAGATACTCGCCCCCCCGCGGAGCGAAACAATCCGCAAACTAGAGGTTGGCCCCGGGGGTCTAGCCGGCCGGCTGCGCGTCCGCGCTCGCCTGCTCGGGCGCCGCGGCCGGTGGTTCGGCGGCCTCGGCAGGTGCCTCGGCAGGGCCTCCGCGGCGGCCTCGGCAGGTGCCTCCGGCGGGCCCGCTGCCACGGCTCCCTCGGGAGCCGCCACGGGCTCCTGGGGCGGTCCCTCGCCGGGACCCTCGGAGCGCTGCTCCGAGCCGCGCCGGTCGCCTCTGTCACCACGCTCGCCGCGGTCGTCACGCCCGCGCCCGCCTTCGCGGCGGCCGCTCTCGAACGAGGTCTGCGGCGGCGCGGGCGGCGTCTGCTCCGGCGCCTTGCCGGGAAGCCGGATCGTGCGGAAGCGCAGCACCGCGTCGTCGATCGAGAGGCTGCGGTCGAGGCTGCTCAGGACGTCCGCGGCGGCCTCGAACTGGAAGAGGTGGTACTGGGCCTCGGTGCGGTGGTCGATCTCGTACGCGAGGCGCCGCATCCCCCAGTCGGCGTCGCCGTTGAGCGTCGCGTCGCCGGACTGGATCTGCCCGCGGATCTGCTCGACCAGCTGCATGCGGCGCTCCTCCGGAGCCTCCGGGTCGAGCAGGACCATCAGGTCATAGCTGGCTTTCTCGGTCATGAGCAGGTGAAAACGGGCCGCGGGTCGGCGGCGGCGGACTATAGCAGTGAAAACCTGCCGCCAAGCGGCTTAGGGAGAGGTGGAACGGCGCCCGCTCGCGGCCAGGATCAGGTGGGGGAACGTCGCGCGATTGGGCTTCGCGCTCGCGGTCGCCGCGCTGCTCGGATGGGGGTTCCCCGTGTCGGGCGGCCCGCGCCCGCTGCCGCCCGACGTCGGCGTCTCGCCGCGCCCGCCCCGGCAGCAGGCACGCCCCGCCCCGCCCCGACCGGATGCGCCCGGACGCCCCATGCGCCGGCGGCCGCGCAGGCGAGCGGCCCGCCGTGCGCAGGCCCCGCCCGCGAAGCCCGGACGGTCCCCTGCCCCACGCCCGCCCGCTCCCCCGCCGGCCGCGCCGCCGGCCGCGACGCCGCCCCCGGCGGGGGGAGAGTTCGGGCCCTAGATCACCTAGGCCGCTGTCGCCTTCTTCTTCTCCTCGATGTCGTGGAGCTGGTCCTCGATCCAGTCGGCGGGCGTCCGCGACTCGATGATGTGGCGCAGGAGTCGCATGCGGCGCTGCCGCTCCTCGGGTGTGGCGGTGAGCGCGTGGTACATCGCGTCGGCCTGGTCCTGCACGTCGAAGGGGTTGACCGACAGGGCGCACGCCCCGAGCTCCTCGTGGGCCCCCGTGTTCTCGGACAGGATCATCATGCCGTCGCGCGTGTTCACCAGCGGCCCCTCCTTCGAGACGAGGTTCATCCCGTCCCACATCGCGTTCACGAGCAGCAGGTCGAAGTGCTTGTAGAGGGCGACCGCCTCGTCGAAGTCGTCCCGCAGCCGCAGGTCGATCGGCATCCAGTCCGTGGTCCCGTGACGGTGGTTGATGACCGCGACCAGCGCCTCGATCTTCTCGAGGTACTCGACGTACTCTGGAACGTCCTGTCGTGAGGGCTGGAGGTGCGCGATGAACGTGACCTGCTCGCGGAACCGGGGGTGCTGCTCGAGGAAGATGTCGAACGCGGTGAACCCCCGCAGCACGTTCTTGGACAGGTCGGCCCGGTCCACGCGCAGGATCAGGTGCTCGCGCCGCCGGCGCAGGATCTCGCCCTCGTGCTTGGCCACGCCCGGGCTGGAGGCGGCCTCGGCGAACGCCTCGCGGTCGATCGCCAGCGGGTACGGGCGCACCCAGGTCTCGTGGCCGCTGGGCGAGATCACCGCGCCGCGGCCGAAATCCGTGCGGAGGTTCATCAGCTCGCGGCAGCACTGCAGGAAGTTGTTGCAGTAGGAGCGGGTGTGGAAGCCGATGATGTCGTTCGAGAGCAGCCCCTCGAAGATCTCCCTGCGCACGTCCTCGGGCAGCACCCGCCACGCGTCCGGCGCGGTCCAGGGGATGTGCACGAAGTGATGTAGGAACGCGTCCGGGCGCTCCCGCCTGATCAGTCCCGGCGCGGTGTAGAGGTGGTAGTCGTGGACCATCACCAGCGGCTCCGCCGTGTCTTCGATCGCCTCGAGGGCGGCCCGCGCGAGGTCCTCGTTGACCTGCTTGTACCCGGAGCTCCACGCCTCCCGCTCGATCAGGCGGAAGTCCGGCACGTTCGAGAGGTCCCACAGGTAGTGCTGGATGAACCACAGCATCGGGTTCGCGATCACGTTGTAGAAGCTGTCGTAGGCGTCCGGGTCGGACGAGACCAGGCGGATGCGATAGGTCGCACCGTCCATGTCGACCTCGAAGCCCTGGTCACCGTGCTCGCGGCTTGCCTCGGTGTCCTCGTCGGTCATGGCCGACGCGATCCACAACGCGTCCCGGTGGCGCAGCAGGCCGGTGAGCGCGGTGACCAGCCCGCCTCCCCCGCGCCGGGGCACGAGCTCCCCCGAGGCGTCCCGCTCGAACGTGGCCGGGCCGCGATTGGAGAGCAGGACCAGCCGGCGTTCCATCTCAGCCGCCGGGACTCAAGCCAGGTCGTTGAAGATCCGCAGCCAGTCCCGCAGGAGGCGCGGCATCAGGAAATGCGTGCGGACGTACTCCTTGCCGGCGCGCCCGAGCCGCTTGCCGAGCTCGGGGTCGGAGAGCACCTCCAGGCATGCCTTCGCGGCCTCGTCGGCGTTGTTGACCAGATATCCGGTCTCGGTGTCCTGGATCTGAAGCGGGATGCCGCCGACGTTGCCGGCCACGGTCGGGCGCGCCTTCCACAGCGCTTCGGACACGGTCAGGCCGAACCCCTCGCGGATCGACTTCTGCATCACGACGTCCGCCTGGGACTGGAAGGCGTTGACCTCGATCGCCCCGACGTTGTTGAGGTTGTTGAGGATCTTGATGTCCTCGTCGCCCCCGGCGTGCTCGTGTGTCATCTGGAAGAAGTCCCAGCCCTCCGGGTCGTCGGTCGCCATCGAGCCGACCAGTGCGAGCTGGACGCCGTCGACCTGTTCCTTCACCTGGCGGTAGCAATCGATTACCCCGAGGGGATCCTTCCACGGGTCGAAGCGCGACACCTGGCAGATGAGGGGGCGGTCGACGTCCACGCCGAACTGGTCGCAGACGAACGCGGCGTCCTCGGGCGAGAGCGCCATGTTCTTGGGCGAGAGCGGGTCGATCGCCGGCGGCAGGATCTCGACCTTGCCGTCGACGCCAGGGGGCACGTAGTCCTGGAGGTGGAAGACCTTGCAGTCGTAGGGCTCCACCATCGGCACCATCTTCTCCATGACGTCCATGTTGGGCGTCGAGAGGTCGATGTGGCAGCGCCAGATCCAGCGCCCGGGATTGCCGTTGTTGTAGCCGCGCAGCGCCGCCGGCTGGGGGTCGTGGACGATGATGTAGTCGTAGTCGCCGTCCATCTCGGTGGCGTTCAGCTTGTTGTAGCGGTGGAATATCTCCCAGTCCTCCTTCGTCAACCCGTGGGGGTTGCCCTGGAGGGCGTTGTGCATGAGCTTCGTGACGTTGAAGAACTCCTCGCGCCCGAGGATGATGTGCCAGTCCGCCTCGAGCCCCGCGTCGCGCATCAGGGGGACGAGCGCGTAGAGGATCTCGGAGACCCCGCCGCCCATCGCGGTCGCGGACAGATGCAGGACGCGCTTGCCCTGGAGCGGCTCCGAGAGCTGCTGGATCTCCTCCACCAGCGCGCGGCCGATGAGGTGCCTGTAGTCGCCTAGGGCCTTGTGGCCAACGCTGACCGGTTGTAGCAAGGGATCCTCTCGCTCAGTCGGGGGAAGGGAGAAGGGCCGAAGGGGGCTCCGGCGCCGGGATTATCACAGCACTACCGCTCTTACTCGGGCGCTGATACCCGCCGGACGACTCTCGCAACTCACTTGGCACCGCGCAGGCGGAGAAATCCGCGCTCGAGCTGCTCGCGCATCTGGCCGTGCAGGCTCGCATTGGCGGCCGCCACACAGGACATCTGGTACTGGTGTCCCGACCCGAGGAGCGGCTTGCCGTCGAGCGGCTCGCCGTAGGCGTCGGTCACGATCGCCCCGGCCTCCCGCAGGCACAGGACGGCGGCGGCGAGGTCGTAGGGAGAGTTGTTGAGGACGCCGCCGCCCCCCAGCTCCTCGAACTCGCGCTCGAGCTCCGGCACCTCCTCGATGATCCGCGACCCCACGTCGACGTAGCCGTCGAGCTGCCCGGTGAGGATCCGCGTCATGTCGAAGGTCGCCGAGCCGAGGTCGAACACGCCGCCGCCGACCGAGGAGGCGTCGATCAGATAGCCGAGCACCGTCACCAGCGGGACGGCCGGGCGACCGCGGAACCCGAGGGTCCAGAACAGGCGCGAGACGTCGGTGTTGGAGCTGAGGTTCGCCGCGAGGCCCGCGCCGCGCTCGGCGACGAACAGCCCGTCGGTCTTGATCTCGGCGACGCAGGCGGCGGTGACGTCGCCCATCGTGGGCTCGCCGTCGCCGAGGGGAGCGGCCGCGACCGAGACGCAGCAGGCTTCGAGGCCCGCCATCGCCGGCCGCGTGCCGTCGATCGGGTCGATCAGCAACACCGGGATTTCCTCAGCCGGAAATCCCGGGAGCTCCGCGGGCTCGCCTGTCGGCATCACGAGCCCGCGGTCCTCCGAGTAGTACGCCACACCGGGCGCCCGTTCGGCGAGGAAGCCCTCCACCCACGTCTCGGCCCCCTCGTCGATCGCGAACGTGACGTCTCCGCCGGCGCCGGCCTGGACGTGGGCGCGACCCTCGTGCGCCCCGAGGAAGGGCCGCACGTGCTCCCGCAGGCCGAGCGCCAGCTCGGTCAGGAGCGCGCTAGCGCTGGGGTACCTGGTCGGGACGCTCACCGAGGGTCACACGGGCCGTGCGACGCTCGCTGCCCCTGTAGAGCTCGAGCGAGATGGTGTCGCCGGGCTCGAAGCGCGTGATCTGCTCACTGAAGTCATTCTCGCGCGTCACCCGGCGGCCGTTGACCTTGGTGATCACGTCGCCCCCGAGCTTCACGAGCGTCGCCTGGAAGCGGACCTCCTTGCCGCCTCCCTTGATCCCGGCGCGGTCCGCGGGCCCGTCCTTGACCACGTCGGCGATCAGGGCGCCCTCCTCGACCGGGACGTCGAGCCGGTCCGCGAGCTGCGGATAGAGGTTCTGCGAGCTGATCCCGATGTAGGCGTAGCGCGCCTCGCCGCCGTCGCGGATCTGCGCGATCGAGCGGCGGATGTTGTCCACCGAGATCGCGAAGCCGACGCCCACGCTGCCGCCGCCCGACGAGCGGATCTGCGAGTTGATCCCGATCACGCGGCCGCGCGCGTCGAGCAGCGGCCCGCCGGAGTTCCCGCGGTTGACGGCCGCATCGGTCTGGATCGCGTCGGAGATCGAGAAGTCGGTGAGCGCCTCGATCGTGCGGTTCTTCGCGGAGACGACGCCGATCGACAGCGAGCCCTGCTCGCCGAACGGGCTGCCGATCGCGGCCACCGGCTCGCCGACCCGCACGTCCGCCGTGTGGCCGAGCGAGAGCGGCACCAGCTCGAGCCCCTTCGGGTCGACCTTGACCAGGCCGACGTCGGCGTTGGCGTCGTAGCCGACGATGTCGGCGCTCACCTGGTTGCCGTCCGCGAACTGCACGAAGACCTCCTTGGCCTTCTTCAGCTTGGTCCCGGTGCCGTTGGTGATCACGTGCGCGTTGGTCGCGATGTAGCCGTTGCCGTCGAGCACGAAGCCGCTGCCCTGCCCGGCCCCGCCGCCCTCGAGGACGTCGCTGAGGCTGTCGGACTTCGAGAACACGGAGGTGATCGTGACGACGCCCGGCGAGAGGCGCGCGTAGATCGTCGTCGGGTCGAAGCCGTTCTTCCCGCCGAGGCCCTCGACGACCTGAACGCGTGTGCGCTCGACGGTGGAGGTGCCGCTCTCGCCGTCGCCGCCGCAGCCGGCGAGCATCACCGCCACCAGGAGAAGCGCGATCGGCGCGACGCGCCTCACGCGCCCACCCCCGCGCGTTGCGGCGCCGCCGCGGCGCGCTGGTCGACGGGGCGCTCGCGCTCGCCGGCGAGCGGCAGCGTGAGCGTGAACGTCGTGCTCCCCGGTTCCGAGGTCACGTCGAGGCTGCCCTTCATGCGCTGTGCCAGCTCGCGCGCGATCGCGAGCCCGAGCCCGGACCCGGAGGCCGAGTCGCTGGTGTGGAAGCGCTCGAATATGTGCGCGAGCTCGCGGCGCCGGATCCCCGGGCCGTCATCGGTCACGAGCAGCTGCGCGGTGCCCGGCATGTCGTCCTGGGAGCCGCGCCGCGCCGCGATCGTGATGCGCGTTCCCTCGGGCGTGTGGACGAGCGCGTTGTCGATCAGCACGCGCACGATCTGGGCCACGCGCTCGGGGTCGCAGTCCGCCTCGATGTCGAGCTGGGATGTGCTGTCGATCACGTCGATCTCGGACTCCTTGCGCGCGGCCGCCGCGGCGAACTCGCCCGCCACCTGGTTCGCGAGCGTGCGCAGCGGCACGGGCTCGAGCTCGAGGTCGATCGAGTCCGCGTCGAGCCGCGAGAGGTCCAGCAGGTCGGTCGTCAGCTTCTGGAGGCGGTCCACCTGCTCGCGCATCGTGGTGAGGAACTCGTCGCGGGTCTCCTCGTCGAGGTCCTCGTCCTGCAGCAGCTCGACGAAGCCGCCGAGCGAGAAGATCGGGGTGCGCAGCTCGTGCGACGCGTTGGCGATGAACTCCTTGCGCGCGTGTCGAGGCGCGCCAGGCGTTGCTGCATCTCGTTGAAGGCGCCCGCGAGCTGGCCCAGCTCGTCCTCGGAGTCGATCGGGATCGGCTCGGAGAAGTTCCCCGCCGACACCTCGCGCGCACCGCGCTCGAGCCGCTTCACGCGGCGCGCCATCGCGCTCGCCGCGAAGTAGCCCGTGGCCGTCGCGAGCGCGAGGGCGAGCAGTCCGGCCACCAGGATCTGGCGCTGGATCAACGCGACGTTGTCCTCGACCTCGTCGAGCGGCTCCGAGAAGACGACCACCCAGGAGGGCCGGCCCTGATAGAAGAGCGGCCGCGCGGCCTGCGCGAGCTTGCCGCCGCCCTGGGCCCGCGTCGTCGTCCTGACCTTCCCGGAGTCGAACGCGCGCCGCACCAGGTCGTCGGAGGGCTGCAGGTTGGTCTCCGCCCGGCTCGAGTCGGAGATCACGTAGGGGACCGGCTCGTCGCCGCCCTGGGGATCGACCTCGTCGACCGGGACGTTCAGGAGGGTGACGCGCGTGCCGGTGCGGTCCCCGAGGTCGCGCGTGAGCGCGTCCAGCTCGCGGGCCGTCACCTCGCGCTCGATCGCCCGGTTCAGGATGCCGGTCGAGGCCGACGAGTCACGCTTCAGCGCGTCGAGCTTCTGCTGCGTGAGCGTCGACTCGAGCTGCGGCACGACGTAGAAGTAGAAGACCCGATCGCGCCGGCGGTGATGCAGAAGAACAGGAAGGTGAGCCGGTTCTTGATCGAGCTGTGCCAAACGCGATGCCACATGGGCCTAGCTGTTCCTCAGATGCTTCGCGCCTGCGGCGCTCGCCGGAATCATTCGTCCTTGAACCGGTACCCGACGCCGCGCACGGTCAGGAGGTACTCCGGCGTGCGCGGATCGCGCTCGATCTTCTCCCGCAGGTGCCGGATGTGGACGTCGATCGTGCGCTGGTCGCGGAACTCCGAGTCGCCCCAGATGCGGTCGAGCAGCATGTCGCGCGTGTAGACGCGGCCGGGGGCGCCGGCAAGCACGGCAAGGATCTCGAACTCGACATATGTGAGCTGGACCGGCTCCCCGCGAAGGGTCACCGTGCGCTTGGCGAACTCGATCCGCAGGTCACCGCGTTCGATCGGCTCCTCGTCCGCGTCGAGGCGGTCGCCCATCTCGGCGCGCCGCAGGGCCGCCCGCACGCGGCTGCGGAACTCGCGCATCGAGAACGGCTTGGTGATGTAGTCGTCCGCCCCGAGCTCGAGGCCGAGCACCTTGTCGATCTCCTCGGCCTTCGCGGTCAGCATGATGATGGGCACCGAGCTGCGGGCGCGGAGCTGCCTGCAGACCTCGAGCCCGTCGATCTTCGGCAGCATGATGTCGAGCACCACGAGGTCGAAGCGCTGGCGCTCGAATTCGGTCAGGGCCTGCTGCCCGTCGAGCGCGGGCACGACCTCGTAGCCGTCCTTTTCCAGCGGATAGCTGAGCAGCTTCTGGACAGGCTGCTCGTCGTCAACGAGCAGGATGCGCGCAGTGGTCGAGTTCAAGTCACGTTCTCCCAGAGTGATTCTAGGGAGGCTGGCATCGTGCCCTACCGCTTCGACCGCTGCTATACACCCTGCGACCTTGGTCGATCCACGCATTTACAGGGCGTCGTTGGTGCTTGCCCTGCTGGCGTTCGTGGTGGTTATGTTCTCCCTCGAGGCGCGGCCTGCGGCGCACGGCTCCGACCTTGCCCCCGACGCTTTCAGCGGCGCGGACTCTTTCGCCCAGACCGAGCGGCTGACCGCCGCCTACCCCGACCGCCGAGCCGGCCGGCCCGACGACGCCGCGCTGGGGGACTTCGTCGAGCGCCGCTTCCGCGAGCTGGGGATGGAGACCTCGCGGCAGCGCTTCTTCGCCGACGTCGACGGCAACGACGCCGAGCTGTCCAATGTGATCGGGCGGCTGCGCGGCCGCTCCGACCGCCAGGTCGTGATCCTCGCCCACCGCGACTCGGCCGGGCGACCGGGAGCGGCCGCGGCTTCCAACACGGCGGTCCTGCTCGAGCTCGCGCAGGCGCTGGACGCACTCGATCGCCGCAAGACGATCGTGTTCGTGTCGGCCGACGGGGCGAGCGCGGGCATGGCGGGCGCGCAGCGATTCGCCGAACGCTATGCCGACCGGCGCAAGGTCGAGGCCGCGCTCGTGCTCGACGACGTCGGGGCGCGCCCGCCGCAGCGTCCCTACCTGGTGCCGTGGTCGTCGGGGTCGAGCCGCGCGTCGCTCGCCGCCACCCGCACCGCCGAGGCGGCGCTGGTGCGGGAGGCGGGAACGACCTCGGGGACCGATTCGTGGCTCGGGCAACTGGTCCACCTCGCATGGCCGCTCACGCTTCGCGAGCAGGGGCCGCTCGTCGAGGGTGGCATCGACGCCGTCACGCTGACCGGGCGCTCCGAGCTGCCGCGCGGCTCGGGCGGCGACACGATCGAGGGCATCTCCGAGGACCGGATCACCCGCTTCGGGCGTGCGGCGTTTGCGGCGCTGCTCGCGTTCGACTCGCCGGGCTACCGGGGCAAGCCGCCGTCGCGCTACCTGACCGCGGGACGCAACGTCATTCCCGGGTGGTCGCTCGCGCTGCTCGCGATCGGGTTGATCGTGCCCGCTCTCGTGACCGCGGTGGACGCGGTCGCCCGCGCGCGACGCCGCGGGTTTCCCGTGCGGCCGTGGGTGCGGTGGACGCTCGCGTCGGCCGTCCCCTTCGCGGTCACCGTGTTCGCGGCGCTCGTGTTCGAGTGGCTCGGATGGCTGCCCGACACGGTCGAGCAGGCCGTGGCGCCCGCGACGCGGCCGTCGTTCGGCGGCGCCGTCGGGGCGCTGCTCGGGCTTGCCACGCTGTTCGCCCTCGCGTGGATCGTGCTGCGGCGAGTCGCGCTCGGCGACGTGCGCGCCCGGCGGCTGCCGATCGAGGGGGCGGCGCCGGCGCTTGCGATGCTGCTGTCCGCGGAGGCCCTGGTTGTCTGCGCGGTGAACCCGTTCACCGCCCTGCTGCTCGTGCCCGCGGTGCACCTGTGCCTGCTCGCGGGCCTTTCGGCATCCCCGCGGCGGGCCCCGCTGGCCGCCGGCGTGATCGCGGGCGCACTCGCGCTGCCGGTCCTCGCGATGCTCTATTACGGCGCCCGCTTCGACCTCGGCCTGTCGCTTCACAGCTATCTGCAGCTGCTCGTCGCGACGGCGAGTGGCTCGGTGGCGAGCGCGATCCTGGGCTCGCTCGTGGCGGGCAGCCTCACGTCCGGCGCGCTGCTTGCGTTCGGCGGCAGCGACCGCCGCGTCGCGCCCACGATCACGGTGCGCGGGCCGGTCAGCTACGCGGGACCCGGTTCGCTCGGCGGCACCGAGTCGGCGCTGCGACGTTAGTCGGACGGTCCAGCGGCTGCGGTGCCGTACAGATCGGACCGGACGGAGCTGGACGCCAGTTGTATGCCGTGTTTGCAGGGAGAGTCGATAACCCAGTCGAACAGGATGGCGCCATGAACGAACCGGCCAACAACCTCAAGCAGTCGAATCTGAAGCGCCAACTGGCGTCGAACAGCTACACGGTCGATCCCCAGCGGGTCGCCGGCGCGTTGATCGTCAGGCTGGTCGAGGAGAGCGTCGCCCCGCGTCCTTCCGCGCCAGGTGGTCCCACCCGCGCAACGCACGTGGGCGGCCAGCTTCGTCAAGCAGCCTGACGAGATCGTCGCGCTCGCGCCCCTCGCGGGGCACGATGCGGCCGATCCAGCTCACCTCCGTACCGGTGCCCGCGGCCGCACCCTCGATCGCGGCGCGCGCGTCGTCGGGAGCGGTGAACAGAAGCTCGTAGTCCTCGCCCGCGGTGGCGGCGAAGTCGCGCGGGTCCAGGCCGAGGCCGGATACGACCTCTTCGACGCCCTCCTCGAGCGGCAGGTCGCGGAGCTGGATCTCGGCCCCCACCCCGCTGCGCTCGCAGATCCGCGCGGCGTCCGAGGCGACGCCGTCGCTGACGTCGAGCATCGCGCTCACGCCTGCGTCCGCGAGCGCGCGACCGGTGGCCAGCAGCGGCCGCGGGCGGTGGTAGCGCTCGAGCAGGTGCTTTCCGGCCTCGCGGTCGCCGCCCGCAGGCTTGCGCTCGAGCAGCAGCAGCCCGGCCCCCGAGCCGCCGAGCGCTCCCGTCACTCCGATCGCGTGGCCGGGCCGGGCCCCGTCGCGGCGCGCGAGGTCCTCGGCCCGCTCGGCGTATCCCACGACCGTCACCGATACGAACAGCTCGTCCGCGCGGGTCACGTCACCCCCGCAGATCGTCACGCCGTGCTCGGCCGCGAGCGCCTCGGCACCGTCCGCCAGCTCGAGCGCCTCGCGCTCGCCCAGATGGACGGGCAGACCGAGCGCGATGTAGGCCTCGCCCGCGGTCGCGCCCATCGCGGCCAGATCCGACAGGGACGCGGCGAGGCACTTGTGCCCGAGGTCCGGCAGCGAGGTCGTGGTGAGCCGGAAGTGGACCCCCTCCACGAACGAGTCCACCGACGTGACGCTCACGCCGCCGCCGGGCCGCACTACGGCCGCGTCGTCACCGGACCAGATCACCACGCGGTCGCCGCGCACGGCGAGGCGCTCGCGCATGTGGGCGATCAGCTCGAACTCGCCGCCTCCCCGGTCTCGCGGGCGGGCCATCAGTACGGAGAGAAGGGTTCGAGGGGCACGGCGATCACCATCATGTAGGCGCAGAGGACGACGCTCGCCGCGACCAGCCGGCGGTCGGCCCCGAGCGCCGCGAGCGGCAGCAGCCAGATCGCATACCAGGGCACGAGCCACGCGGTCGTGACCAGCACGCCGAGCGTCGCCCAGCCGGCGGGCGCGATCCAGCCGCCCGGCACCGCGCGACGACGCCAGGCCGCGCGCAGCAGGAGTGCCACGGCCGCGACCAGGGCGACGCCGAGCACCGCGCGCGTGTAGTCGACGAGGTCCGCTGCGGAGCCGCCGGTGAGCGCCGCGACGGCGTCGGCCGTGCGCTGCGGAACGCTCCAGTGGCTGGTGCGGTCCTGGTTGTCGCCCAGCAGTGCGAACGCCTCGAGCGCGTTGTCGCCGAACGCGAGCACCGCGACGGCGACCGCGAGCAGCGCTCCGAGCGCCGCGCCGATCAGCAGTGCGCCGCGGCGCCGCGCACCGATCAGCATGAAGGGCCCGAGCACCGCGGCCGAGACCTTGACGGCTCCGGACGCCGCTGTCAGCGCGCCGGCGACCAGCTCGCGCGAGGCGAGCAGCGCGGCGACGCCGCCCATCCACAGCAGCACGGTGAGCGCGTCGTTGTGCGCCCCGGCGACGACGTGCACGAGCACGAGCGGGTTCAGCCCGACGAGGACCGCGGGCATGCGGGGGTCGTGACCGAGGCGCCGGGCACACCACCAGACGAGCCCCACGACACCCAGGCTCGCGAGCGCGGCGACCACCTTCAGCGTCCAGAACGCGGCGGGCACGCCCAGCTTCGCCAGCGGGAACGTCGCGACGGTGAACAGCGGCCCGTAGACGCTCGTGAAGTCCTTCGATCCCGCGTAGGCGAATGCGGCGTCGCCGGGCACGTCGCTGGGGCTGTGCGTGTAGGGATCGAGCCCGTGCACGACGTCGAGCCGCGCGTAGGAGATGTAGCTGAAGACGTCCTGCGACAGCAGCGGAGGCGCGAGCAGGAACAGCACGTGCGCCGCGACGATCGCCGCCGCGACCGCTCTCGTGCCGAGCTCGCGGGCGCGCGCGAGCACCACGCACCAGGCGACCAGCGCGATCCACAGTCCCACGTAGAACAGCGGCCCCCCGAGCCCTCCGTCCGCGAACGCCGCCCCCAGCGGCCGCAGCGGCCCGAGCAGCCAGCCGGGCGATCCGCCCGTCGTCGCGGGCACGACGTTCGAGCCCTGTTCCGCCCAGAGGACGGCGAGCGCTGCGTATGTGGTGCCGAGCAGCGCCAGCGCGGCCGGCGCGATGCGCCTAGCGCGCGCCGCCGGTGCCGCCGCCACCCTGAGGTGCACCTGTGCCGGGGCTTCCGTCATTCGAGGGCGGGGCTGTGTTCTGGTCGTAGAGGCGCGGATCGTAGCCCTGGTAGCCGCCGCCGGTCGAGTCGCCGTACCCGTAGCCGTCGCCGCCGCCGTAGGAGTACTCGGCGCCGCCCTTCGAGTACTTGCCGAAGAAGGGCGACCAGCTGATCGTGCTCTTCGGCTTGGGGAAGTCGTCGCAGCGCGCCCCCTTGGCCACCTGCATGAACTTGTTCCAGATCATCGCGGGGAACGTCCCACCCGCGACCGAGATGCCGTGCACGCTGTGCATCTCCTTGAGGGCGTCCGGGTAGCCGACCCACACGGCGCTTGCGAGGTGCGGGGTGTAGCCGTCGAACCACGCGTCGTTGAAGTTGTCGGTGGTGCCGGTCTTGCCGGCCGCCGGGCAGCCGATGTTCGCGCGGGTGCCGGTGCCCGACTGGACGTTCTGCTTGAGGATCTTCGTCACCTCGTAGGCGACCGCGTCGGAGAAGACGCGCTCGCGCTTGGGCTTGCCGAGGTCCTCGACGTCACCGTCGGGAAACGTCACGCGCAGGATCGCGATCGGCTTGTTGCGGATGCCGCCGGAGGCGAGCGTCGCGTAGGCGTTCGCCATCTCGAGCGGCGACACCCCGCGCTTGAGGCCGCCCAGGCCCTCGGCCGGATAGCCGTCGAGCTTCGTCGTGATGCCCATGTCCTTCGCCGTGTCGGCGACGCTCTGCGGCCCGAGGTCGAGGTCGAGCTGCGCGAAGACCGTGTTGTCCGATTTGAGCGTGGCGCGCGCGATGTCCATGGACCCGCCGTAGGACTGGTCGTAGGTCTGCACCTTCCACGGCCCGTAGTCGCGCGTGTTCAGGTCGAGCGGCTTGGAGACGTAGCTGGTGGAGTACGGGTTTACTCCCCGCCGGACGGCCGTGGTGAGCACGAAGGTCTTGAACGCGGAGCCGGGCTGGCGGTGGCCCTGGGCGGCGAGGTTGTACTGGTTGTGCTTGTACTTGGAGCTCGACGCCATCGCCTTGATGTAGCCGGTGCGGGGGTCGATCGCGACGACGGCGGAGCTCGGGTCCCCGGCATAGTTGAGGGTCGAGTCGATCGCCTCGCGTCCCGCCTTCTGGAGCTTCGGGTCGATCGTCGTGTACACGCGCAGCCCGCCCTTGCGGACGGTGTTGACTCCGAACCTGTCGATCAGCTGCTGCTTGACGTAGTCGAAGAAGAAGGGCTCGCGGATCTTGATGTAGAGGTCGCCGCGCCGCGCGCCCAGCCGGGAGCGCTTCGCCTCGGCGGCGCGCGCCTTCGAGATGTAGCCGAGCTCGGCCATCTTGTCGAGCACCTTGTTGCGCCGCTCGAGCGCGTCGCGCGGGTTCTGGAAGGGGTTGAGGCGGCTCGGCGACTGCGGCAGGCCCGCGAGCAGCGCCGACTCCTCCAGCGTGAGGTTCTTGGCCGGCTTGTCGAAGAACGTCTGCGCGGCGGCCTGCACCCCGACGGCGGTCTGGCCGTCCACGGTGCCGTAGGGCACCGAGTTCAGGTAGCTCTGGAGGATCCAGCGCTTCGAGTGCTTGTCCTCGAGCTCCTCGGCCAGGCGCGCCTCCCTGATCTTTCGCTCGAGCGTGCGCTCGCGTCCGACGTAGAGGTTGCGGACGAGCTGCATCGTGATCGTCGAGCCGCCCTCCACGGCCTTGCCCGCCTCGAGGTTCTTGAAGGCGGCGCGCACGATGCCCTCGTAGTCGACGCCGCCGTGCTCGTAGAAGCGCTCGTCCTCGATCGCGACCGTCGCGGCCTGCATCGACTCGGGGATGCGCTGGAGCGGGATCGGGGTCCGGATCTCGTCGGACTGGATGAAGCCGAGGCGGGTCCCGTCGGCGGCGTAGACGGCGGAGCTCGTGCCCTGGTCGATCGGCTTCAGCGACTCGAGCGCGGGCGCGGAGGCGGCCACCGACAGCACGTAGCCGGCCGCCGACAGCCCGACGATCCCGGCCATCACGGCAAGCACGAGGACCGCAAGCAGGACCTTGCTGGGCTTGCGGCTTCGTCGGAGGCGCTGTCGCGCGCGATAGGTCAAGTGAGATACATGCGGCGCACGCTCAAGTTCGGATCAGGCGCCGACGTCCCTGCCAGGGAACAGGAAAGCGAGTATAGACCTGCAAAATCGGCCAGTCCCGCGGTTGGCGCGTGATCGGTTTCACTTTGCGCCCGCAAGGGGGCGGGATAGACTCACCCCGTGGCGGTCCAGGAGAGGGTCACCTTCTGTCGCGTCTGCGAGCCCCTGTGCGGCATGGTCGCCACGGTCGAGGACGGGCAGCTCACGCAGCTGCGCCCCGACAAGGACCACCCTCTCTCCCGCGGCTATGCGTGCCCCAAGGGGATCGCGATGGCCGACGTGCACAACGACCCCGATCGCGTGGTCTATCCGCTGAAGCGAGTCGGCGGCCCCGGGCGAGTTCGAGCGCGTCACCTGGGACGAGGCGCTCGACGACATCGCCGCCCGCCTGAAGCGCATCCTCGGCGAGCGCGGGCCCGAGGCGGTCGGCTGGTACATGGGCAATCCCGGCGCCTTCAGCTACAGCCACACGCTGTGGGCGAAGGGGTTCCTGGACGGGCTCGGCAGCCCGCACTACTACTCCGCCGGGTCCCAGGACGTGAACAACCGCTTCGCGGCCTCGGCGCTGCTGTACGGATCGCCGCTGCTGGTGCCGATCCCCGACCTCAACCGCACCGACTTCCTCTTCATGGTGGGCGCGAACCCGCTCGTCTCGCACGGCTCGGTGTTGTCGGCGCCGCGTGTGCGGGAGCAGCTCAACGCCGTCGTCGACCGCGGCGGCCGGGTCGTCGTCGTCGACCCGCGGCGCTCGGAGACCGCGCGCCAGTTCGAGCACGTCGCGATCCGCCCCGACACCGACGCCTGGCTGCTGCTCGCGATGCTCCATGTCGTATTCGACGACGGGCTCGAGGACCGCGCCTGGGTCGCGGCCAACGCGCGTGGCGCGGAGCAGCTCGCGGCCCGCGTGCGCGACTTCGACCCCGCGCGCGCCGAGTCGATGACGGGCGTCCCGGCCGAGACGGTGCGCGAGATCGCGCGCTCGTTCGCGCGCGCTCCGAGCGCGGCCGCGTACGGGCGCACAGGCTCGTGCCTCGGGCGCTTCGGCACGCTCGTCGCCTACCTGCTCGACGCGCTCAACGCCGTCACGGGAAACCTCGACCGGCCGGGTGGGGCTGTGTTCGGGCGTCCCGCCGATCGCGCTCGACGAGATCGCGGAGAAGGCCGGTCTTGCCACCTATGGAAAGGTGCGCTCGCGCTTCGGCGACTATCCCGACGTGATCGGGAACCTGCCCGCGACGCTGATCCCGAAGGAGATCACGACCCCCGGCGAGCGCCAGATCCGCGCCTTCTTCGTGTCGGCCGGCAACCCCGTGCTCTCGGTCCCGGACGGCGAGGCGCTGGAGGCGGCCTTCGAGCAGCTCGACCTGCTCGTGTCGCTCGACTTCTACGTCACGGACACGAGCCGCCACGCCGACTACATCCTCCCCGCGACCACGTTCCTCGAGCGCGAGGACGTCCCGGTCGCGCTGATGGGGTTCTTCAGCACGCCCTTCATGCAGGTCACCGAAGCGGTCGTGACGCCACGGGGCGAGGCGCGCCAGGAGTGGCGGATCATCGACGACATCTCGCGCCGGATCGGCGATCGCCCCCTACTCGCTGAAGCCGCTGCGCGCGCTCGCGCGGCTGGGCATGCGCGTGTCGCCGCGGCGCCTGATCGACGCCGTGCTGCGCACCGGCCCGGCGGGCGACTGGTTCGGGCTCAAGCCGTCGGGGCTCTCGCTGGCCAAGGTTGCGCGCTCCCCCCACGGCATCGTCCTGGGCGATCACATCGCCACGGGCGTCCTGGGCGACCGGCTGCGTCACCGCGACCGCCGCGTGCACATCGGCGACGCGGAGGTGCTCGGCGAGATCGACCGCCTCGAGGGGGCAAACGGCGCGACCGGCGACTACCCGCTGAGCCTGATCGGGCTGCGCGAGCTGCGCTCCCACAACTCCTGGATGCACAACTCACCCCTGCTGATGCGCGGCGGGCGCACGCACGCGCTTCGCATCCACCCGCAGGACGCGGCCGCCGCGGGGCTGGCCGACGGCGAAGTCGCGCGGATCGAATCCGCGTCGGGGTCGGTCGAGGTGCCCGTGACGGTGACCGACGAGATGACGCCGGGCAGCGTCGCGCTGCCCCACGGCTGGGGCCACCGCGGCGGCTGGAAGCTTGCCGCGCAGGCGGGCGGCGTGAACGTGAACCAGCTCGCGCCATCGGACCCCGACGGGCTCGAGCGGCTCGCGGGGATGGCGCACCTGAACGGCATTCCCGTGCGCGTAGAGGCGGTCGCACCGGGCGCCGCACCCGCGGCCGAAGCGGCCGAGCCGGTCACTGCCTGACCCGATGACCTCCGCGGATCGAGGCGCCGCCTGGGGCGGCGGGTACGAGGCCGTGCTGTTCGACGCGCTCGGCACGCTCGTCGAGCTCGAGCCACCGTGGCCGCTGCTGCGCGCGGCGCTTGCCGACTCGCACGGCATCGAGGTGGAGGAGCCGGAGGCGAAGGCGGCGATGATCGCCGAGATGACCTACTACAAGGCGCATCACATGGAGGGCAGCGACGAGGCGTCGCTGCAGGCGCTGCGCGCGCGCTGCGCCGCGGTGCTGCGGGACAACCTCCCCGCCGCCGCGGCGCTCGGCACCGAGCAGGTGACCGAGCTGCTGCTGCGATCGCTGCGCTTCCGCCCGTACCCGGACGCCGCTCCGGCGCTCGGCCGGCTGAGGTCGCTCGGCATCCGCAGCGCGGTCGTGTCCAACTGGGACGTCTCCCTCGGGCGCGTCCTCGCTGAGCTCGGCCTCGGCGGCCTGGTCGACCGCGTAGTCGTGTCCGCGGAGGTCGCCGCGGCCAAGCCGGCGCGCGCGATCTTCGAGCGCGCGCTGCGCGAGCTTCAGACCACGGCGCCGCGGGCCGTCTTCGTCGGCGACTCGCCGGAGACCGACGTCGCCGGGGCGCTCGGCGCCGGCCTGCGCGCGGTCCTGCTGGACCGCGGGATCGCCGGGGAGGGGTTCGAGGGCGTGGAGCGCATCTTTACGCTTGAGAGCCTCGACGAGCTGATCGCTCCGCCTGCCTACCCCTCCCCGCCTTGACCGACGCCTACGAAAGCCCGCTCCCCTCCCGCGGCTCGATACCGCCCCCTCCGCAGGAGCGCCTGCCCGGAATGGAGCACACCGGGGCCGGCCCGGAGCTGCGCGTGCCCGCGTCGCAGGGCCTGCTCGCCCTGCTGCTGGCGACCGTCGCGACGTTCGTCTTCGCCGGCATCGCCGCCGTCGCGTTCGGCGCGACCGGCGACGACACGGGCGACGACCATGCCTTCCAGTTCGTGGCGACTTTCGCCGGCGACGCCGCGCTCGTGCTTTCGGCCTACTTCATAGCCGCACGTTTCGGTCGCCCCGTCCCGGCGACGTTCGGCTTCCGGTCCTTCCGCCCCTCCGCGTTCGGCTGGGTCGCGCTCGCGTTCGTGAGCTATCTCGTGCTGGCCGCGATCTACACGGTGATCGTCGAGCCGCCCGCCGAGGACCTCCCGGAGCAGCTGGGCGCCGACGAGAGCGTGCTGCTCGCCGTCGTCACCGGGATATTCGTGGTGGTCGTCGCGCCCCTCGTCGAGGAGTTCTTCTTCCGCGGCTTCCTGTTCCAGGCGCTGCGCAACAGCTGGGGAACCGTGCTCGGCGTGCTGGGCAGCGCCGTGATCTTCAGCTTCATCCACTTCGCATTCGACAAGTTCGTGCCGTTGCTGATCCTCGGCATCGCGCTCGCGCTGCTGTTCCAGAAGACCGGGTCGCTGTGGCCCTGCATCATGCTGCACGCGATCAACAACGCGCTCGCGTTCGCCGTGTCGTTCTGATCGCGCGGAGGCTCTACGGAGCCGCGACGGCCTGCGGGCGGCTGCGCTTGCGTGCGCTGCTCGGCCGGCGGTAGCGGTCGAGCACCCGGGTCGCGTGCTCGTATCCCTGGAGGATCAGGCGCGGCCACTTGCGACGGTCGATGAAGAGGTCGTAGAAGCGCCAGCCGTGCACCTCGGTGAAGTCCACGGGGTCGATCAGGATCAGCTTCCGGCCGAGCCTCCGCGCGCTGCGCCGCGCCAGCTCGAGGTGGCCGGCGTAGCTGATCTGGCGGCTGGCGGTCATGAATCCCATCGTGCGCTCGGTCCAGCCCGAGATGTCCTCGCCCTCGAACCCGCGCGGGAGGATCGTGTTGACGCCGACGACGACGTCGAGGCGCTCGTGCTCGAGCAGCGGCTCCGCGGGGAACACGTCCACGACGCCGCCGTCCGCGTAGAGATGCCCGTCGACGCGCACCGACTCGACCAGCAGCGGCAGGGCGATCGCGATGCGCACGAGCTCGGCGATCGTGAGGTCGGGCGTGAGCTTCGACCCGAAGGTCTCGAGCCGGTTGAGGTCGATGTTGTAGACCTCCGAGTAGATCGGGATCGGCGACTCGCCGAGCGTCATGTGCCACAGCTGTCGGTCGAACAGCTTCTCGATCGCCTCGCCCTTGGCGAGCCCCGTGAACCCGCGCATCGCCGCCATCGCGAACCACGGAAGCCGGGTCCACTGGATGTCGAGATAGTCCTCGGGCTGCCAGTTGAGGGACTGGTTGACCATCTCCTGGGCGCTCAGCCCCGAGGCCATCATCGAGCCCCACAGGGCGGACCCCGAGCAGACCGAGATCGCGTCCGGCTCGATGCCGGCCTCCTCGAGCGCGCGCGCGACGCCGACCGCCGAGACGCACGCACCGCTGCCTCCGGACAGGAGCAGCCCGACGCGCTTGTTGCGCAGCGAGGGGATGGGACGCGCCTTGAACGGCGGGAAGATCTTGGTGTCCGCCTTCGCGGGGCGGTCGACGACCGGGAGCGGCAGAAGGGCGCGCCGGGCAACTCGCGCGGCGTCGAGGTCGGACACGAAGCGCCCGCCGAGCGCGCGCACGTCGTCGAGTCGCGAGACCTGCTGCTTCAGGTTGAAGGGGTCGAGCAAGTTCAGGGGCGAGGGCATGTGACTCCCGTCGGGGGATCCGGGGGCAGCGGCCGGACTAGGATACCGGCGCCTTGAGCGCCAGGGACCGCCTTCTCGACGCATTGCGCACCCATGCCCTGGTGCTCGGCGAAGTGACGCTCGCCAGCGGCCGCACTGCCCAGTACTACGTCGACGCGCGGCGCGCGCTCCTCACGGTGCAGGGCTTCCGCGCGGCCGGAGAGCTGGTCGCGGCCGAGGCCGAGCGGCTCGGCGCCGCGGCGGTCGGCGGCCCCACGCTCGGCGCCGACCCGATCGCGTGCTCGGTGCTGCACGCCTCCGATCGGCTGAAGGCGTTCTTCGTGCGCAAGGAGCGCAAGGAGCACGGCCTGCAGCGCTGGATCGAGGGCTCTCCGATCGAGCCGGGCGAGCGCGCGCTGGTCGTCGAGGACGTGGTCACGTCGGGTGGGTCCTTGGTGAAGGCGATCGAGCGCCTGCGGGAAGAGGGCGTGGAGCTGGCCGGCGCGCTGACGGTCGTGGACCGGCTGGCGGGCGGGGCGGAAGCGATCGAGGGAGCGCTCGGGCCCGGCCTCCCGTACGTCTCGCTGTTCACGATCGACGACGTCTACCCGGACCGACCGGACCGCCGGTAGTCCTCGACCGGTCCGGCGGCGAGGCTCGGCTACACGGCCGAGCTGTCGAGAGGGGCGAGCATGTGCCCGCGCTCCCGTTTCCTGCGCTCGATCACCCGCGTGGGCGTAAAAGGCTGGTCGAACGGCACCCGTATCAGGAACCGCTCGGTCATCAGGCTCACCACCGCGGAAGGCCGTTCCTGGTCTATGAGCTCGAAGTCGAGCGTCGGGCGGAAGACGAACACGAGCCGCCCGAAGCTCTCGGCGATGTACGGAACGATCCTGTAGCCGAAGGAGTCGCTGAACATCACGCAGGTCCCCGGGACCCCGGCGCTCTCGTAGACGATGACGCGCCCGTTGTTCATCACGCGATTGTCCGAGATCACCTGCGCCCGTGGCTCCCGTACGCGCATCGAGATCCGCTCGGCCTGGACGGGGGGGTCGACCTTGTTGCCCAGGTCTCCGAGGGCGAGCCCGCTCGTGACGACGAGGTCCTCGCGAGTGAGCCGCCGCAACTCGACCGGCGGGGCGAGCTGGTCGAGCAGACATTCGTAGGTCCGAAACGCGCCCGGATCGCGCCAGTGCGACTCGTTGCGCGCGAACGGCTCCTCGCCCTGCTTCAGCGCGACCAGCTCGGTCTCCGGGTAGACGACCCTGGCGTGAGAGGCATGCTCGGACATGTGGTCGAGCAGTTGGTGGACGGGACGATGTGGGCTGCTGGTGAAGCCGTCGGGCAACATCTCCGGATAGATCGAGGCCGCATTGGGCGCGATCACGAAGGCGTAGCGGACGCCGCGCTGCTCGAGCCATGCGTCGCGACACTCGAGCACCACTCGCCACTGCATGAGCTCGTGCGGCGTGAGCACGATCTCGCCCGATTGCTGTCCGAGGGCGCGATTGGTATCACGATGCAGGAACAGCCAATCGTCCTTGCCGCGCACCACCTTGCCGTCCCTGTTCCAATGGTCCGGGGAGGAGGCTGTCATCCGCGCAATTCTTGCAGGCCCGCGTTGGGCACCGACCGCGCTACCGATCGACGAGATTGAGCGGAGGCCACACGTCCGGTCGCAGGTAGGTGTCCTCGCGCGGCGCCAGCACCTCGCCGATCTGGCGCTTGTCGCGGACCATCACGCGGGTCGGCTTGAAGGGCTGGTCGAACGGGACCCGCACGAGGAAGCGCTCGGCGAGGAGGCTCGCTACGACCGCCGGTCGCTCCTCCGCGATCAGCTCGAAGTCGATGGTCGGCCGGTGGACGAAGACGAGGCGCCCGAAGGTCTCCGCGAGGAACGGCAGCATCCTGTAGGAGAAGGAGTCGCCCAGCAGCACGCACGACCCCGGGGCGGCGGCGCACTCGTAGACGATCGTGCGCCCGGTGTTGAACACGCGGTTGTCGGAGACCAGCCGCGCGGCCGGCTCGCGGACGTGCGCGAAGACGTGCTCGGCCTCGACGTTGGGGTCGACGTGCCTGCCGAGGTCCCCGGGGGTCGTGCCCGTGGAGATCTCCAGGTCCTCCCACGCGAGCCGCCGCGTCTCGGCGCCGGGCTCGAGCGCGTCGAGGATCAGCTCGTAGGCACGAAACGCGCCGGGGTCGCTCCAGTGCGTCTCGTTGCGCGCGTAGGGCGCCGTGCGGCGCTTGAGCTCCGTCAGCTCGGCTTCCGGGTAGAGCACGGCGGCCGGCGCGCCGTGTGCGGCGAGGTCGTCGAGCAACTGGCGGACCGGCCGGTGCGGGCTGTTGTCGAAGCCCTCGGGGAGCATCTCCGGATAGATCGAGGCCGCGTTCGGCGCGACCATGAAGACGTACCGCGCGCCCTGGCGCTCCAGCCAGGCGAGGCGCGTGTCGAGCAGGATGCGCCACTGCATCAATTGGTAGGGCGTGAGCCGGATCTCCCCCGACTGCTGCCCCATCGCGCGATTGGTGTCGCGATGCAGGAACAGCCAGTCGTCGCGCCCGCGCACGACCTTGCCGCGAGGGCTCTGGTACTCGGATCGCGCGGAAGCCTCCACGGCCGGGATTCTCGCGTGTCCGGGCGGCGCGGTCGAAACGAGGCGCCCCGAGCAGGATTCGAACCTGCGGCCTACTCCTTAGGAGGGAGTCGCTCTGTCCTGCTGAGCTATCGGGGCAGGGGATAGATTCTAGGTGTGGAGGCCTTCGCTCCCAAGCGCATCGACGGGATCGCCTACCGCGAGGTGCGTCCCGGCCGGCGACGACGGCTCCGCTCCCGTCGCGCTCTTCCTGCACGGCTTCCCGACGTCCTCGTACCTGTGGCGCAACGTGCTGCCGCAGGCCGCCGCCGCCGGCTACCGGGCGCATCGCCCCGGACCTGCCCGGCTTCGGCGACACGCCCGCGGACCTGCCCGGGACCTGGGAGCGCCAGATCGACCACGTCGAGCGCTTCCGCCGGGCGCTCGGGCCTCGAGCAGGTCGTGCTCGGGGTGCACGACTGGGGCGGGTTGATCGGCCTGCGGTGGGCGTGCGACCACCCGGGCTGCGTGACGGCCCTGGTGATCACCGACACCGGCTTCTTCCCGGACGGGCGCTGGAGCGGCATGGCGCAGGCCCTGCGCACCGAGGGCGAGGGCGAGCAGCTCGTCGAGAACCTGAACCGCGACCTGCTCGCGATGGGGATGCGCCAGGTCAGCCCGGGACTCGGCGACGACGCGATCGACGAGTACGCGAAGGCCTTCGGCGACCCGGACCGCCGCCGCAGCCATCTCGACCTGTACCGGTCGGGCGACTTCGCGAAGCTCGAGCCCTACGACGGCAAGCTGGGCGCGCTCGGCGTCCCGGCCGTGATCGTGTGGGGCGCAAAGGACGAGTTTGCCCCGGTGGGCGGGGCATACCGCCTCCGCAAGCAGCTTCCCGGCGCGCGTCTCGTCGTGCTCGACGACGCCGGTCATTTCGTGATGGAGGACGACCCGGCGCGCGTGGCCGCCGAGGTCAGGGCCTTCCTCGAAGAGCTTCGGCGCACCTGACCCACCGGCGCATCCCCGCGCTCGCTGGCGCTGCGCTCTCAGAGGTTTGGCCTGCCGCCCCGCGAAGCACACGTAGTCCCACCATGGCCGATCAGCACCTCTTCTCCCCATGAGCACGGGCGCCGTAGACCTGTCGCGCACCGGACCCGGCGCAGCGATCGCGGCGCGGTCGCCGTTCGAGCTGTTCTGGCGCCGCCTGAAGCGCGACAAGGTGGCGCTGGTGGCCGGGGTGTTCGTCCTGTTCCTGGTCTTCGCCGCGGTGCTCGCGCCGCTGATCGTGAAGCTGGTCGGCACGACCGGTCCCAACGACCAGAACCCGGGCGCGCTCGACTCGTTCGGGACGCCGACCGGCCCCAGCGCGGACCACATCTTCGGCGTCGACACGCTCGGCCGCGACGTCTTCGCGCGCGTGCTCTACGGCGCGCGGGTGTCGCTCCAGGTCGCGATCATCGCGACGGCGATCTCCGTCTTCATCGGGGTCATCACGGGCATGATCGCCGGCTACTACCGCAGCTGGACGGACACGGCGCTCTCGCGCCTCGTGGACGTGCTGCTGGCGTTCCCGATCCTGCTGCTCGGGATCGGCCTGGCCTCGGCGTGCTCGCTCGGAAACGGGTGTGCCGGCGGCCTGATCGAGCCCGGCCTGTCGGTCGTGATCTTCGTGATCGCGTTCGTGAACTGGACCTACATCTACCGCATCATCAGGGGCCAGGTGCTCTCGATGCGCGAGAAGGAGTTCGTCGACGCGGCGCGCTCGCTCGGCGCCCCGAACCGCCGCATCCTGTTCCGCGAGATCCTGCCCAACCTGGTCGCCCCGATCATCGTCTACAGCACGCTGATCATCCCCCAGAACATCCTGTTCGAGGCCGCGCTGTCGTTCCTCGGCGTCGGCGTCCAGCCTCCCGATGCGAGCTGGGGCGCCATGCTCGCGGACGCGACCGAGATCTTCGACACCGCGTGGTGGTTCATGTTCTTCCCCGGCGCGATGCTGCTGCTGACGGTGTTTGCGTTCAACCTGCTCGGCGACGGCCTGCATGACGCGCTGAACCCGCGGGCAGGAAAGTGAGCGTTTCGGGGTAAGTAAACAGATGGAGCAAAGAGACAATTGACACGATTGGAGAGGACATGACAGCCAAGCTCATCAAACCCGCGATCCTGCTCGCCTGGTGGTCGGGCTGGGGCTGGTCGTGAACGCCTGCGGCAGCAGCGAGAGCGGGGCGCAGTCAGGTGGGACGCTGAACGTCCTCGACACGGCCGGCGGCATCGACAGCGCCGACCCCGGCTACTGGTACTACCAGACCGACTACCAGGAGGTCGCGAACACCACCCAGCGTCAGCTGTACGGCTGGAAGCCGGACGAGACCAAGCCGACCCCCGACATCGCCGACGGCCCTGCCCAAGGTCTCGAACGGCGGGAAGACGGTCACGGTCACGATCAAGGACAACATCAAGTACAGCCCGCCGCTCCAGAACCGCACCGTCAAGTCAGCCGACATCAAGTACGCGCTCGAGCGTTGCTTCCTGCCGCAGGTCGGCAACGGCTACGCGAACGTCTACTACAGCGACATCGAGGGCGTGAAGGAGTTCAAGGACGAGAAGGCCGACGAGATCTCCGGGATCGAGACGCCCGACGACCACGACGCTCGTGATCAAGACGACGAAGCCGGTCGGCGTCCTCGCCGACGGCGGCGCGCTCGGCATGCCCTGCACCGTGCCCGTGCCGAAGGACTACGCGCAGAAGTACGACAAGGGCAAGCAGTCGACGTACGGCCAGCACCAGGTCTTCACGGGCCCGTACATGATCGAGACCTACGAGCCGAGCAAGAAGCTGGTCATGGTCCGCAACCCGAGCTGGGACAAGTCGACCGACTTCAAGCCGGCGTACTTCGACAAGATCAACATCACCTGCTGCACCGACGCGACCGTCGCGGCCCGCAAGACGCTCACCGGGCAGCGACTACCTGAGCGGCGACTACGCGGCTCCGCCCGTGTCGGTGCTGAAGTCGGCGCTGTCGTCGCGCAAGGACCAGCTCGTCGATCGAGCCGAGCGGCGGCAACCGCTACATCTCGCTGAACACGACGGTGAAGCCGCTCGACAACGTGAACGTGCGGCGCGCGATCAGCGCGGTGATCGACCGGGACGGCGCTGCGGCAGACCCGCGGCGGCCCGACGCTCGGCACGATCGCGACCCACTTCCTGCCGCCGGGAATCGCCGGCTTCGAGGAGGCGGGCGGCGAGAAGGGCCCGGGCTACGACTTCTCGTCGAACCCGAACGGCGAACGTCGCGCTGGCCAAGGAGTACATGAAGAAGGCCGGCTACGAGAACGGCACCTACGACGGCCCGCCGCTGCTGACGATCGCCGACAACGAGTCGCCGGCGAAGGAGACGGCGGAGGCCTTCCAGGAGCAGGTCAAGGCGATCGGCCTGAAGCTGCAGTTCCGCGAGGTCCCGCACGCCACGATGCTGACGAAGTTCTGCCAGGTGCCGAAGGCGGACGTCGGCGATCTGCCCGAACCTCGGCTGGGGCGCGGACTTCTTCGCGGCGCAGAGCTTCATCGACCCGCTGTTCAACGGAAAGAACATCGTGCCGTCGGGCAACGTCAACACCGCCGAGGTGAACGACCCGAAGCTCAACGCAGCAGATCGACGAGGCGAAGCAGATCACCGACGCGGCCGATGCCGCGAAGGCGTGGGGCGAGCTCGACAAGGAAGTGACGAAGCCAGGCCTACTTCATCACGTGGCTGTGGGACAACAACATCGGGCTCCAGTCGAAGAACATGAACGGAGTCAGCAGCAAGTTCAACTCGGGGGCGTACGACTTCGCCTTCAGCTCCTTCAAGTAGCAGGAGCGCGACGATCAACTCGAGGCCCCGGCGTCCACGCGCCGGGGCCTCGCTTGTCCGAGAGGTGAGGAAGGTCGGGTAGAGCCAGATGGTGCGCTACATCATCCGGCGCCTGTTGTGGGTGGTGGTGCTGCTGGCGCTCGTCAGCTTCGTCACGTTCCTCATCTTCTACACGCTGCCCTCGGCCGACCCGGCGCAGCTGCGCGCCGGCCGGCAGCCGAACCCCGAGCTCGTCGAGCAGATCCGCGAGAACCTCGGTCTCAACGATCCCTGGTACCAGCAGTACTTCCACTACATGAAGGACCTGGTGCTGCACTTCGACCTCGGCTACAGCTACCAGAACAACTTCGCCGTCAAGGACCAGATCTTCGACCGGCTGCCGGCCACGATCTCGCTCGCGATCGGCGCGGCCGTGATCTGGCTCGTGCTCGGGATCACGATCGGGGTCATCTCGGCGGTCAGGAGCAGGACCGCGCTCGACCGCATCACGATGGGCGTCGCGCTGATCGCGATCTCGGCGCCCGTCTACTGGCTCGGGCTCGTCTCCCTCTACCTGTTCTCGAACGACATCGGGCAGTTCCACCTGTTCATGGGCGCGGGCACCTATGTGCCGTTCTCGCAGGATCCGTGGCTGTGGTTCGGATCGCTGATCATGCCGTGGTTCGTGCTCGCCGCCGCGTTCGCCGCCTTCTACGCCCGTCTGGTGCGCGGCAGCATGATCGAGGTGATGTCCGAGGACTACATCCGCACGGCGCGCGCCAAGGGGCTCACCGAGCGGCGCGTGATCTTCCGCCACGGCCTGCGCAGCGCGATCACGCCGGTCGTCACCGCCGCCGGCCTCGACATCGGGATCCTGCTCGGCGGCGCGATCCTGACGGAGAGCGTCTTCAACATCCCCGGCGTCGGACGGCTCGCCTTCGATTCGATCCAGAACGCCGACCTGCCGATGATCCAGGGCACGGTGCTGCTCGGCGCCTTCTTCATCATCATGGCGAACCTGGTCGTGGACGTGCTCTACGCGTTCCTCGACCCACGGGTGCGGTACTGATGGCCCCGCTGCTCGAGGTCCGCGACCTGCGCGTGCGCTTCTCGACGGAGGACGGAGTCGTGAAGGCCGTGGACGGCGTCTCGCTTTCCGTCGAGGCCGGCAAGACCGTCGGCGTCGTCGGCGAGTCGGGCTCGGGCAAGAGCGTCTCGATGCTCACCGTGATGGGCCTCACGCGCGCGGAGAACGCGAGCATCTCCGGAACGGTCAGCTTCGACGGCCGTGACCTGCTCTCGCTCTCCGACCACGAGCTGCGGAGCGTGCGGGGCAACGACATCGCGATGATCTTCCAGGACCCGCTGTCCTCCCTGCACCCCTTCTACAAGGTGGGCAGCCAGCTCGTCGAGGCGATGCAGGCGCATCGCGAGATCTCGAAGGCCGCCGCCCGGGAGCGCGCCGTCGAGCTGCTCGGGATGGTCGGCATCCCCGACCCGCGCCAGCGCGTCGACGCATATCCGCACGAGCTCTCGGGGGGCATGCGGCAGCGCGCGATGATCGCGATGGCACTGTCGAACGAGCCCAAGCTGCTGATCGCCGACGAGCCCACGACCGCCTTGGACGTGACCGTGCAGGCCCAGATCCTGCAGTTGATCGCGCGGCTCCAGCGCGAGCTCGGCATGGCCGTCGTGCTGATCACCCACGACCTCGGGGTGGTCGCCGAGGTGACCGACGAGATCGTGGTGATGTACGCGGGCCGGATCGTCGAGTCCGCGTCGACGGACAAGATCTTCCGCGCGCCCGAGCATCCCTACACCTGGGGCCTGCTGCGGTCGATCCCGCGGCTGGACCGCCCGCGCGACGAGCCGCTGATCCCGATCGCCGGCCTGCCGCCGAGCCTGATCACGCTGCCCGGAGGCTGCTCCTTCCACCCCCGCTGCCCGTACGTGCGCGAACGCCATCGCCGCGTCGATCCGCAGCTCGAGCCGCTGCCCGACGACCCGACCCATCGCGTCGCGTGCCTGCTCGAGAGCCAGACGCGCAAGCGCATCTGGCGTGAACTGCACGCCGGGCGGACCCCGCAGGAGGCGCGCGAGCGCCGTGCAGCTCGAAGAGGAGCCGGCATGAGCGGATGCGCTCGTCGAGGTGCGCGACCTCGTGAAGCACTTCCCGCTCACGCGCGGGATCCTGTTCCAGAAGAAGGTCGGGGCCGTGCATGCGGTCGACGGCGTCTCCTTCGACGTGCTGCGCGGCGAGACGCTCGGCATCGTCGGCGAGACAGGGTGCGGCAAGACCACCACCGCGCGCCTGATGATGCGGCTGCTCGAGCCCACGGCCGGGACGATCCGCTTCGAGGGCGAGGACGTGACCCATCTGCGCAGGCGCGCGCTGAAGCCGCTGCGGCGCGAGGTCCAGATGATCTTCCAGGACCCCTACTCGTCGCTCAACCCGCGCAAGACGGTGGGCGCCATCATCGGCGAGCCGTTCGCGATCCACGGGCTGGAGGAGGGCAAGGGGCAGCGCCGGCGTGCCGTGCAGGAGCTGATGGAGCAGGTCGGCCTGAACGCCGGAGCACTACAACCGCTACCCGCACGAGTTCTCGGGCGGCCAGCGCCAGCGGATCGGCGTCGCGCGCGCGCTCGCGCTGAAGCCGAAGCTGATCATCGCCGACGAGCCGGTCTCGGCGCTGGACGTCTCGATCCAGGCGCAGATCCTCAACCTCCTGCGCAAGCTCCAGAAGGAGCTCGGCCTGACCGTGGTGATGATCGCGCACGACCTCTCGGTGGTGCGGCACATGTGCGACCGCGTGGCCGTGATGTACCTCGGCAAGATCGTCGAGTTCGCCGACAACCAGTCGCTGTACGAGCACCCGCGCCATCCCTACACGGGTGCGCTCCTGTCGGCGGTGCCCGTGCCCGAGCCGCGAGCTCGCGGAAACCCGCCGCGACCGAGGTGCCGGCGGGCGACGTGCCGAGCCCGACCAATCCCCCACAGGCCTGCCGTTTCCACCCGCGCTGCCCGAAGGCGCAGGAGGTGTGCGCGCGGGTCGAGCCTCCGCTCGAGGCGAAGGGCGCCGGCACGGTCGCGGCCTGCCACTTCCCGCTCACCCAGGCGGAGGCGGCCGAGCGGGTCCCGACCGCGTGCGCGCGTAGCCGACCGCCCTAGTCGGTGCGCACGATCAGCACGCTGCAGGGAGCGTGGTGAGAGATCTTGTCGGGCACGCTCCCGAGCAGGAAGCGCCGCGTGCCGTGCATGCCCTTGCTCCCGACGACGATCAGCCCGGCGTCCTGCTCCGCGGCGACGTCGAGGATCGCCTCGGCCGGGTCGCCCGTGCGCGCATAGCAGTCCGCCTCGACGCCCGCGGCGTGCGCCAGGCCCGCAGCCTCCTCCAGCCAGGCGTCGACCTGGACGGTGGGGCCGATGACCAGGCCGGCGCGCTCGGGGTCGGCCTCGTACCCGCCGACGCGGACTCCCGACAGCGGCTGATAGGCGCTCACGACATGCAGGCGGGCGCCGAGGCTCTTCGCGAGGTCGACCGCCTGGCCGACGGCGACCGCGGCGGTGGGCGATCCGTCGGTGCCGACGACGATGCTCTTCCGGGTGATCATGGGCTGGGCGGGGCAGAATCTACTCGCCCATGGCCGGATCGATCGACGAGCCGGAGGGCAGGTACCGTCCGAACCGGATACCCGTCGGCATGACGCCGTGTCAAACCGTATGATGGCCCGTGCTTCAGCCTGGTCCGTAGTCGGAAACTTAGGAGAGATATGGAAGCTGCGTCGAAGAGCCGGCGGGCCGAGCCCCGCCGCCGGATCAGTGGTGACGAGCGCCGCGAGAGCATCCTGCAGCTGACGTCACGCGCATTCGCCGAAGGTGGCTACGACGGTGTGCGCACCGCGGAGTTGGCGGAGAGCGCTGGTGTTTCGGAGGCGCTGATCTACCAGCACTTCCGCACCAAGGCCGAGCTTTACCGGGCGGCCGTCGACCGCAGCGCCGACCTGCTCGAGCAGCGCATCGTGGAGGCCGCGGCACCGGGCCCGCCGGTCGAGGAGCGCCTGCAGCGCGCGATCGAGGCGTTCTTCCGCTTCGTCTCCGAGCCCGGCAACGCCTGGACGGTCCTCACGCTCAACGTGAGCGACCCCGAGCTGAGCGACTATCAGCGCGAGCTGCGGGCCCGCGCGATCGACGGCCTGGCCGGCCTGCTCGCGACTCACCCGAGCGCCGGCGCGCTCAGCCGTGCGCAGCTCGAACAGCTCGCCGAGGTGATCGCGGGCGGCGCCGAGTCGCTTGCCACCTGGTGGGCGCAGAACCCGAAGACGGGGCGCGAGGAGCTGGTGACGCTCCTCACGAGCTTCGTCTGGAGCGGGTTCGAGCGGATGGTGAACGGCAACCCCTCCCGCTAGGGGGCGAGCCGGTCTCAGCCCGCCGACCGCGAGCGCAGTCCGGCCGGCAGGGTGGTCTCAGGTGACGCGGTGCGCGGCGAGATCACGATGTCCTCGTCGACCACCCGCCGGGCGGCGGCCACGACCCGCGGATCGAACTCGGCGCCCGCGCGCGCCACGAGCAGCGACACGGCATGGTCGGCCGACAGCCCCGGACCGCCCTTCGCGGTCAGGGACGCGAGGCGCTCCGCGACCGCGATCACACGGCTCTCGAGGGGGATCGCGTCACCGTCCAGCACTCCGGGGAAGCCGCCCTGCCCGTCCCAGCGCTCGTGACAGTAGAGGACGGCTTGCATCACGGTCTGGAAGTCGTCGATGCGGGTCAGCTGCTTCGTCCCGCCGAGATGGGTGGCGGCGTCGAGCACGACGCGCCGCCGGTCGGCATCGAGCGACAGCGCCTCCGCCAGGGCCCGTGAGTAGAGCGCGATCGCCGCGGCCTGTTCGAGCTCGGCGGGATCGCGCACGCGTGCGAAGCGCTGCACGAGCATGCGCGGCCCGATCGCAACGACGGCCAGCGGGACCAGCCCGACCAGGCCGAGCTGGTCGTAGAGCATGGCGCTGAGCGCCCCTACCGCGATCAACGCCGCGCTCACCGGAGCCAGGTTGATCAGCTCCTGCTGGACCAGGGTCGAGAGATGCACTCCCTTCTCGACGACGCCGATCAGGATGGTCGCCACCAGGTACTGCACGGCAATGAAGGCCGCGCCCGCGATCGCCACCGCGCCTGCGGCGGCGGGGTCTATGACGCCCACCGGGACGCCCGGGGTCAATCCCTCCAGCAGCCAGGCCGCCGCCAGCGAAGCCCATGCGGCCGAGGCGGTGTCTCCGACGAACGCGTTCAGCCGGCGCCGCTCGACGTAGGCGCTCACCCCCGGGGCCGCGAACACGAACGTGCCCGGCACCGGCCCGAGGAAGACGACCGCCAGCACCGCGGGCACGAAGCTCGCGTCGAGCGTGAGCGTGTCTCTCACCCGGACCGCGGCGGTGTAGCTCACGAAAGCGAGGATCAGGAGGGCGATCAGCAGGGACTCGGGCGTCCAGGCCGACTCCGGGGCGAGGTAGGCGAAGGCCGGGACGGCGGCGGCCATCGTGATCAGGCCCAGGACGAGCGAGAGGCCCGTGCGGCGGCCGCGGATCACCGGCAGCTCGCGCGGCTCACCGGGGAGCAGCCACAGCGGTGCGCGTCCCTCCTCCTCCACGCGGCGAATATACGCCGCGGCGGAACGCAGGCGCAACTTGTGTGTCAGGTGGACAAACCGGACCCGGTGTCTCAGTTGCCGCCGAGCTCGCCGACGGGGGCGCCGTCGACGCCGGTCGCCAGCTCCCCCTCGGGCGTCCAGTCGATGCCGCGCAGCAGCAGCGATGCGGCCGCCACGACGAGCAGCACCCCGGCGCCCGCGGCGAAGAAGCTCGCGCGCGGGTCGAGCACCTCCGCGATCACCCCGCCGAGGATGAAGCCGATGCCCGGCATCAGCATGCCGATCGACTCGAGCAGGCCGACCACGCGTGCCTGGTACTTCTGGGCCGTCAGCTCCTGCACGCCGCTCATCACGGAAACCCACTGGATCCCGTTGCCGATCCCGCCCGCGGCCGCCGCGGCGCACGCGGCGGCGAGGCTGCCGGCGACGGCCATGCCCACGTAGGCACAGCCGATCAGCGCGGTGCTCAGCAGCAGTTGGGAGGGCAGCGTCGCGCGCCGTGCCATCGCGATGAAGAGCAGGCTGCCGATCACCATCCCCATGCCCCAGGCCGAGAGCAGGATCCCGTAGCCGCTGTCGCCCGCGTCGAGCGACTCCTTGGCGTAGACGATCTCGATCGGCAGCACGAGCGTGAAGAAGATGAAGGCGACGGACTGCACTCCCAGCAGTCGCTGCAGCGCGACGCGCCGGCGCACGTAGGCGAGTCCCTCGCGCAGACGCTCCACCCACGACTCCTTGTCAGCCTTCACCTCGGGCAGGGAGGTCACAGCGAGGGTGAGCGCGACCGCCACGAAAGAGGCCGCATCGATCAACAGCGCGATCTGAACGCCGAGTGCGGCGACGACGACGCCGGCGATCGCCGGCCCGGCCGCCCCGGCGCCCGTGAAGCCGACGTTGATGATCGCGTTGCCCTCCCGCAGGTGACCCGAAGGACTGAGCACCGCGGCCGCCGCCGCTCGCGTGAAGGTGCGCGCCGCGATCGCCAGAGTCCCGTCGACGACGGCGAGCGCCACCACCAGGGGGAGGGAGAAGTTGTCGGCGGTGAGGGCGAGCGCGACGAACGTGGCCGCCTCGGCGACGTAGAGGCCGGGCAGCACGACCCGCGTGCCCTGTCACCTCGAGCCGGGCGACGAGGGCCTGGCCGACGAAGGCCGGCGCGAACTGCATGCCGAGGAACAGGGCGGCGGTCGCGAGCGGGCTGCCGGTCTGATCGAAGACCAGCACGGCCAGCGCGATCTCGCCGATCCAGTTGCCCAGCTCGTTGATCGTGTAGGCGCCGGCGAGCTGCTTGAAGCCGGTCAGGCGTAGCGGCGCGAGCGAGCGAGCGCGACCGGCGGCCGGCTTTGTCGGAGCATCCTGCACGGGCAACTTCTAGCTTCAAATCGGGCGGCCGGTGTCCTGCCCGTGAATCGGGCCCCGGGCAAAGCGGTGCCGGTGGGCGCCCGAGGCGCGGCCAGATCAGCGGGTTTTTCGCTCAAGCACAGCGGTTGCGGAGCCGATAGGACTTGCCAAGCGGGCCAACACGGAGGTTTCTGCCCTGTCTCAACGTCCAACCCGGCTGTTCATCGGCCTCGAGCTGTTCGCGCTCGGGGTCGCAGGCGTGCTCGCCGCGGCCACGGCCGCGCAGGCGAACTGGGACCTCGCCCTGCTCGGGACCCTGCTCGCCTTCTCGATCCTGAGCGACGTCGGGGCTGTCGAGACCCGCGCCGGAGCAAAGATCTCCGGCAGCTTCCTCGCGCTGATCCTCGCGATGGTCTTCCTGGGCGGCGCCCCGGCGGCCGCGATCGGCGTGATCACCATCTTCTGCGGGTGGCTGCGCTGGCGCGACACCTGGAAGAACTTCCTGATCAACCTCGTGACGTACTCGTGGTTCCCGCTGATCGGCGGGCTCGCGTTCCATGCCGTCACCGACGCGACCGGGATCGACGCGTCCGACGGGGTGTTCTACCTCCTCGTCCTCGGCGTCTTCGCGCTGTCGCTGCTGACGAACTTCTCCCTGATCGCCGGCTACACGTGCTACGAGGAACGCACCTCGTTCGCGTCGCTGGCGCGCAAGATGCTGTTCCCCGTGCTGTCGTCGGAGGTCGCGGCGGCGACGATGGCGGTCGGCATCGCCTACCTCTACCACAGCGTGGGCATCGCCGCGATCGCCCTGTTCGGGATCGTCCTGTTCACCTTCCAGTACCTCCTCGGCCAGCTGTTGATCTCCGAGCGGCGCGCGGAGGAACTCGAACGCCGCGGCAAGCAGCTCACCACGCGCACCAAGCAGCTCGCGACGCTCCAGGTGGGGGTGCTCTCGGCGCTGCTGCGCACCCTCGACCTGCGGGACCGCATGACGGCCCGCCACTCCGCGGCGGTCGCCCGCTACGCGCGCGAGATCGCGATCGCGGCCGGCTTCTCCAAGGAGGAGCAGGACCTCGTGCACACCGCCGGGCTGCTGCACGACATCGGCAAGTTCATCTTCCCCGACCGCATCCTGAAGGGCGACACGAAGCTCAACGACGACGACTGGAACACGATCAAGATGCACCCCTACCAGGGCGCCCGCGTCGTCGCCCAGATGGAGGGCTACGGCCCGATCAGCGACATCATCCTCGCCCACCACGAGCGCATCGACGGGAAGGGCTATCCACGCGGGCTGCGGGGCCCCGAGATCCCCGCGCTGTCGCGCATGATCTCGGTCGCCGACACGTATGACGTGATGACCGCGCGCGACTCCTATCGCAAGCCGATCTCCTCGTTCGAGGCGATCCAGGAGCTGCGGCGCGTGTCCGGCACCCAGCTCGACGGCGAGTACGTGGAGATCTTCATCCGCATCCTGGCCGGCAAGGACGTCCGCTTCCGCCACGGCGAGGACGCGGACTTCGACGCCGAGCTGGGGATCGACAAGCGCGTGAACGAGTACTCGCTGCCGGTCCCGGAGGTCGAGGGCACGCCCTCCGAGGAGGCCGCCGAGCTCGCCGCGCGCGAGGCCGCGGCCGCGGCAGCCGCGCCGCCCGCGGGCAGCTAGCCCGCGCCGAGCTCCTGCGCCGCCCGCTCGGGCGGCACGATGTTCACGTACTGCCCGGTCCCGAGCTCGAAGCCCGCGAGCCGCGTCAGTCGCGGCAGGACGTCGACGTGCCAGTGGAAGTGGTCGGCGCCGCGCGGGGCGGTGCGTATCCAGAGGTTGAGCGGCGGGGGGCTCCCGAGCCGCTCGCCGAGCTGCCGGAGCCCGGTGAGCAGCAGGTCGAGCGCCGCCGGGTCGGCGTCCGCGAAGCTGCGCTCGTGCTTGCGGGGCACCAGCTGCAGCTCATAGGGACCGCGCGAGGCGAACGGAGCCAGCAGCACGGCGTGGTCGTCCACGGCCACGACGCGCTCCCTGCGGCGCACCTCCTCGGTGAGCAGGTCGCACAGCAGGCAGCCGCCCATCGTGCGCGTGTTGTACGCGGTGAAGTGCTCACGCTCGCGCGCGACCATCGCGGGGACGCTGTCGAGCGCGTAGAGCTGGGCGTGGGAGTGCTCGAGCGACGCGCCCGCCGCATGTCCCTCGTTGACCATCAGGTGCACGTAAGCGGCCCCGGCGTGTGCGGCGACCCGCGCGCGCCAGCCCTCGGCCGCATGCCGGAACTGCTCGGGCGACAGCGCGCCGACCGAAGCCACGTGCTGCGGCGTGTGCACGATCACCTCGTGATGGCCGGTCGCGCGCCCGGCGACGAGCAGCTCCGGCTCGCCGCGGCCGCTCGCGAGGGGGTCCTCGGGAGGATCGCCGTCGCCGGGCTCCAGCAGCGGATACTTGTTGGGCACCGCGCGCACGAGCCAGCCGGGGGTATCGGGTTCGCCTCCGCCGGGCCGCAGCGCGTACGTCTCCGGCGGGGTCCAGCTCTCGTGACCCTCGCACAGCGGGCACTCCTCCCGCGCGGAGTCGTGGGCGGCAGCGGACTCGAAGCTGAACGGCCGGTCCGCGCGCGCCGGCGCGAGCACGACGCGCAGCCCCGTGAGGGGGTCGATGCGAAGCTCGGGGGACGCCACTCAGGCCGGGGGTTTGCCCGCGCCGGGGCCGGCGGTCGCCTCGAGGAAGGGCTTGAACAGCTCGATCGGCACGGGGAAGATCGTCGTGGAGTTGTTCTCGGCGCCGATCTCGATCAGCGTCTGGAGGAACCGCAGCTGGATCGCGACGGGGTGCTTGCCGATCGTCTCGGCGGCTTGCGACAGCTTGTCGGCCGCCTGGAACTCCCCCTCGGCCGCGATGATCTTCGCGCGCCGCTCGCGCTCGGCCTCCGCCTGGCGCGCCATCGCCCGCTGCATGGTCTGCGGGATCTCGACGTCCTTGATCTCGACGGTCGTGACCTTGATGCCCCAGGGCTCGGTCTGGTCGTCGATGATGCGCTGCAGCTCGTCGTTGAGCCGGTCGCGCTCGGAGAGCAGCGTGTCCAGCTCGGCGCGGCCGAGCACCGCTCGCAGGGTCGTCTGGGCGATCTGCGAGGTCGCCATCAGGTAGTTCTCGACCTGCACGATCGACGCGCTCGCGTCGACCACGCGGAAGTAGCAGACGGCGTTCACCGAGGCGGGCACGTTGTCGCGCGTGATCACCTCCTGCGGGGGGATGTTGAGCGTCACCGTGCGCAGGTCGACCCGCACCATCTTGTCGATGAACGGGATCAGCAGGATCAGGCCCGGGCCCTTCTGGGCGATCAGGCGCCCGAGCCGGAAGATCACGCCGCGCTCGTACTCGCGCAGGACCCGGATCGCGGCCGCGAGCAGGATCACGGCGAAGAAGATGAGGATCCCGAGGATCGTCAGGGCGACGACCATCGCGCCCTAATGTACTGCGTCGCCGCCAGAATCCTGCTCGGGCGAGACCGTCAGCGTCAGCCCGTCGATCTGCTCGACCACCACCCGGTCGCCCTCCGCCAGCGCCGTGTCGCTGCGCGCCCGCCAGAGGGCGCCCTGCACGAACACGTGACCGAGCGGGTCAAGGGGGGACCGCACGACGCCGTGGGCCCCGATCAGCTCCTCCGCGCCGGTGTGGACCTCGCGGTGGCGCGCCTGCACCGCCTTGCCGGCCATCCACACGAAGAAGCCCCCGAGCAGCGCGGCCGTGAAGATCACGATCGGGACCGAGATGTCGAACGCCTCGCTGTCGGTGTCGAACAGCAGCAGCCCCCCGAACACGAGCGCGACGATCCCCCCGGCCGCGAGCGCGCCGTGGCTGATCACGAACGCCTCCGCGACGAACAGGCCGAAGGCGAGCGCGATCAGCAGCAGGCCGGCGACGTTGATCGGCAGCTGCGCGAGGCCGAACATCGCAAGGATCAGCGACACGGCGCCGAGCGTGCCGGGCAGGATCATGCCCGGGTTGAACAGCTCGATCCCGATCAGGATCGCCCCGAGCGTGAGCAGCAGGAAGACGGTGTTCGGGTTGACCAGCAGCTCGAGCGCGCGGAACTTGAAGGGCACGTCGCGTGACTCCACCTGCGCGTCCGCGGTGACGAGCCGCTGGGCCTTCGGGCCCTTGACCCGGTAGCCGTCGAGCTCGCGCACGAGCGCGTCCTGGTCGGGAGCCACCAGGTCGACGAGGTTGCGGCGTGCGGCCTCGGTCGCCGTGACGTTCACCGCGTCGTGCACCATGCGCGCGGCAAGGTCGCCGTTGCGATCGTGTCCTTCGGCGAGCGCGCGCACGTATGCGGCAGCGTCGTTGCGAACCTTGCGGCCCAGCACCTCGTCCTGCTCGCCGCCGCCGAGCGAGATCGGAGTGGCCGATCCGATGTTGGTCTCGGGCGCCATCGCGGCGACGTCCGCCGCCTGCGTGATGAACAGGCCGGCAGAGGCGGCCCGCGCGCCGTCCGGGGAGACGTAGACGACCACGGGCATCGGCGCGGCCAGGATGTCCTTCACGATCTCGCGGGTCGAGTCGTCGAGGCCGCCGGGGGTGTCGAGCCGGAGGATCACGATGTCCGCGCCGGCGTCCTCGGCGTCCTTCAGGGCCTGGTCCACCCACGCGGCCGACGCGGGGTTGATCGTCAGGTCGAGCGCGACCGACTGGACGAGCGGGCGGTCCCCGGAGCCGCTGGGCTGACCTGCCGCGAGCCCGGTGACCAGCGCAAAGGCCGCCACGGCGATCGCGATCGCACTCTTACGCATGACGGCAGCATTATCCCCCGGCGCCCTTGCGCGCCCCCGCGATCGCGTACTCCCGCACGTCGTCGGCCAGGGCGGCCTCGGAGGCATAGCCCCCGGGCTTCGTGTAGATGCGCTCGCCGTCGCTGTCGTAGAAGGTCGTCGTGGGGAAGTTCCGGGCGAGTCCGAGCAGCTCCGCGATGTCGCTGTCGGGATCGAGGTAGCTCGGATAGGGCACGGGGATCTCCTCGAGGAACTTCTGGGCGGGCTCGCGCGCGTCCTCCGAGTTGACGGCGAAGAACGCGACCCGCTTGCCGTGCTTGGTCACCTGCTGCTGGAAGAACGGGAACTCGTGCCGGCAGGGCCCGCACCACGACGCCCACTTGTTGACGACGACGGGATGCCCTCGCAGCCGGGCGAGCTGGCGCCGGAACGCCGTCGGGCCGCCCTCGACCAGCGCCGAGGGTTGCGAGTAGAGGCGCGCAAGCGGCGCGGGCGCGCCTGCGAGCGCACGGCGGAAGTCGGCCGGCTTTGCGGTGCTGCGCGGCTCGTCGGATCCGCACGCGCCGGCGAAGAGCGCGAGCGTCACGGCGCATGCGAGCGGCAATGTGAGTCGTGACTTCATGGTCGAGGACGGGCCCGGATGCGAGGGCGCTGAACGCACGTCGTGTGCTCAGACCGGCACGGGAAGGCGAAAATACCGCACGAAAACAGGCTCAGCGCCGTCATCATGCGACATCGGACGCCGGCACTGCTTTAATACACCTGTACCGTGCCCGAGGGCGGAAGAGTCCGTTCCGGGCCATGGAGACTGCCGTCGGGATCAATACTCGGCGACGGCAACCAGGGACGAGCGTTGCAGCCGCCGTTGGCCGTCTGACGGCGTCCATCACCCAACAAGCCTCGATATGGCTGACACCACCGAAGTGGCCGTGAAGGTCGCGCCTGTTCCATCGCGTGAGCAGCTCGAACGTGTGGAGAAATTCACACGCGAGCCGTTCGCGCCGGATGCGGACGCCCTGCGACCCGGCACCGCACGCCGCCGTGCGCTCGACATGGCGCTGGCGGAGATCGAGGCCGGGCTCGAGAGCCCGAGCGTCGAGTGGCGCCAGCAGTACTCGATGCTGCTCGGCCTCGAGCGGCTGCTGGCCGACGAGGAGCCGAAGCTCGTCGACGGGACGGTGCTCTCCGCGCACCAGGTCGACGCCCTCTCCGGCACCCTCACCGCGTTGATCGCGGAGGCCGAGCGCCAGAACGGCAACGGCGCGGTCCCGCTGGAGCTCGAGGACTTCGAGGAGGAGGAGCCCGACGAGGAGGAGCCGACGAGGAGGAGCCCGACGAGGACGAGGAGGACGAGGAGCCCGCCGACTGGGTCGATCCCGAGGAGGGCGAGAACGGCGTCGCCTCGTTCCCCGAGGAAGAGGAGCAGCTCGCCGAGCAGCCCGAGGACCCGGGCGCGGCCCGCCGCTTCTGGTTCGAGCACGCGACGGGCGCGGGCAAGACCGTGGCGGCACTCGGCTTCGTCGAGGCATCGCGCACCGGCGGCACGCTGATCCTGACCCACCGCCGCAACCTCGTCGAGCAGTTCCTCGGCGAGCTGAAGGACCGCGGGTACTCGAACCGCATCTCGCCGCCGCTGCTGCGCAACCAGGATCGTGCGGACGGCCTCGTCACGGTCGAGACCTATCAATGGTTCGTGCGCAACGCGGGGAACATCTCCGACGCCTACACGATCGTGATCTGCGACGAGGCGCACACCGCGCTCGGCGAGAAGACCAGCGCGTCGATCCGTAGCTGGCAGGGACCGGTCTTCATCGGCATGACCGCGACCGGCGCGCTGATCGCGCGCCACGTGACCGACCTGTTCCCCACGCAGACGAGCCGCTTCGACCTCGCGCAGGCGGCCCGGCGCGGGGTGATCGCGCCGCTGCGGTGTGTGCGCATACCGCCCGCCGGCGACGTGCGCACGCTCGCCAA